>NZ_JABUQZ010000001.1:0-2400000 GCF_013342145.1 Haloterrigena gelatinilytica
ATGAGCACCGGCTATGTGTGAACCATTCACACCCTACGAGAAGCACGGTACATAATACTTACACGCCTGGTCACAGCTGTAGATCATCGGCGGCTGCAACAGCATCCCGGACGGTACAGTCACTGCACTGCAGCGGTCCAGCCGCTTTACAGGCCCGGGATGCATCAGGATCCGCAGGAAACAGCCGCACGTTCTCTGCATCACACGTTTCACAGTCACCATGGATCATGGTCTGGTCGCAAATCGAAGTGTCAGACACCGGGCAGCACCTTGTCACCCAGCAATTGGGATAAGGTAGGTTAAATCAGTTCACTGTGAGGGGGCGTCACCCAGTGCGGTGTAAATGAGATCGATGGTTCAGCCAGAATCTCCTTATGCGTTTCCAGTGCGGCTGTAACCGGTCGGTGGTAACGAGGTATAACACTGTTACACATATATATGCATTTCCGGTGGAACTCCCTCTATCTCTATCTAGACGGTATAACAGTGTTATAATATATATGTATAGTATATGTTATTTACTTTCATGTTTGTTTACCGTTTCCTCTGTTGGCTAAAAATCGCGTACCCGGTTTGTTATCGCTGTCGAGTGAGAACACGACGGGTATAACGGGGTTATGAGAGAGATCGGGTCGCGATTTCGGTCTGCACCGGAAACGCATATGTATATGTGCTCCACCGGAAACGGAACCCCTACTCTTTATAAATGAATCGGGGGTGTGATGCACCGGAAGAACCGGAAACGATAGATATAAAATATTTGATGTCTCTGGGGTAGAGCAGGTGGCTGGATTTCGATGGGGGGCAATGTGTTTGACGAGCAACCGACTAATCGAATCTTTCAAAACGTCGATGCACTCGACCCCGATCGGACACCGTCGAAAGACGAGTTCGTCGAACGCGACGACGAAATGCAACAGATTGTTTCCATCCTCCGGTTCATCGAGATGGGCGGTGCCAGTAACTTCCTGGTGACCGGGCCGTCCGGTGTCGGGAAGACGATGGCGGTGAAGATCATTCTCCGTGATCTTGAGAACTATCTTGATGGCAACGTGCAATCCGTCTATCTTACCGATCTCGAAAATGAGCTGCAGACGCTGCGTACCCTGACCAGTCAACTGTCGCTCAATTATCGTGGTACCGATCTCAACGAATACTATGACCGGCTCGCAGCGAAGCTAATCCGGGAGGATCTGAAATTAGTCCTGGTTCTGGACGAACTGGAGAAACTGTTCCTCGCCCAGGGCGGGAAGAGTCACGGCAACTCCTTTCTCAAGAAGCTGCTTGAAGCCCGTAAGCGGGTCGTGAACGCAGATGCAGATGGGACGTTGCTCGTGATCGGGATTTCGAATAATGCTCGGCTGGGCGAGTATATGAATACAAAAGTCAAAAGCCGGTTCGGTCACGAGACCGTCCATTTCTCGAAGTATAATGCACTCGAGCTCCGGAAGATCCTGGAGCAGCGTAGTGAGAAAGCGTTTCGGCCCGGTGCTCTCGATGATGGTGTTTTGGCCAAGATCGCTGCTGTTGTCGCCCAAAACGGTGGTGATGCGCGCGAGGCGATCCAAGTGTTGCGGAAGGCCGGCGAGCTGGCGTTGGATGATGGGGCAGCCACCGTCACGAACGGGACGCATGTCGATCGGGCGCGGCAATTGATTGAGGCGGATAAAATCGTGGATACGGTCCGGTCTCTGAGCATGCATTCTCACGTGGTAGTCTATGCCGTTCTGTCGCTGTTGGAGGAGGGAAAAACACCGGTCACGACCGGTGACGTGTATTCGGAGTATCGAGATGTTCACGCACAGATGTCCGTGGAAGGGAAAGATCCGATTTCTCAGCGGCGGGTCCGCGATCTCATTGCGGAACTCGATATGCTCGGTGTTATCCAAGCAACGGTTCTGTCGAATGGGAAGTACGGGCGTACAAGACGGATCAAGGTCAATTTAGAGGAGAGCACGATCGAGGAATTGCAGACGTTCGTCGAAGAGGAATACGGCATTTGATCGGTTCCATTGCGTGTTTTCCGGTGGAACCGCTGTTTTGATTTTTAAGATTATCCTCTGTTTGTTTATTCCTGATGAGTAACAAAACGGCGCTGGCCCGGAAACTAGATTTACTGGATCTGGAAATTCTGGCGGTTCTCACGCATACCTCGATGTGGAAAAAGAAACTGCACGAAACACTCGAGAAAAAGTCAGTGCAAACCATCGGGCGGCGTGTCGAACAGCTACAGACCGAGGACCTACTAGAATCGTGCATCGTGAACCCGGACGAGGTCAAGCGCGATCTCATCATCGCGTATCAAACAACGGCGTCAGGCAGAGAGATACTGAAAACGTACCATATCTGTACGTCACCAGACTGCGATGCGATTGTCGTGGATGGGGAGGACCACGTTCACGAGTTCTCATCAGCCGTAGATTACTTCGACGCAGCCACCTCCTCTTGAACTCGTCGCGGTTCAGTTCACATCCTGATTTCCATATATCTTGATAACTGCTTCTGCGGTAGTACAGTGGTATGTCCCAGCGTGGAGGGGGACCGGGCGCCCAGTTCGACTGGCAGGGGTATCTCGAGCAAACAACGCGATCGGAGCGAGAGCGGCTTGAGGAGCGGCTCGAAGCGAAGAAGGCGCAGATACGGCGGCGGACGAAGACATACGAAGCCGCGGTCACCGATCTGCAGACCGCACTGCAGGATGTGGAACACCAGCTGTCACGGGCGATCCCGACACGGGACCGGCGGCAGGAGTTGAAGCGACGTCGGAACCGGTTGCAGAGTGATCTGCGGGAGACGCGGAGGCGGTTCGCGGACGACATACGGCAGCTGGAGGACACCGTCCTGGAACTTGAGGCCGAGCTTGAGGAGCTGTGTGAGGCCGAAGAACTACTGGAAAACGCGGTCACTCAGTCGTGACAGAGTCTCCGTCGGGATTATAGTACGCGGTGCAGTCTTCGACTGCCTTCCGGATGGTTCGTTCTCGGTAGTCCGCCCGTTCACTCCACTTGTCTCGGACCAGCCCGCTTTTCGAGAACAAGCGTTCGATCCGCTGCTCGTCGCCACCCGTCCAGAACGCCAGGTAGTTACAGAGCGCCTGATCGGCTTCGCTGTGACTGGGATAGCCGCTGGTATCGCCAACCCAGAGTCGTCGGAACTTCTCACCATTGCTGGCGTTCATGGCCTTCTCGATCAGCTCCTGGTCGGAGAGCGAGATGTCAGTCGGGTCCGGCGGTCCGGTGTCTGGATCGTCTTGAGCGATGTATGCGTCGTGAAGCTGCGCAAGCTCCTGTGGGCGGTGCGCGATCGTCGTTGGTGTTCCGGGCACGTGGTCGCCGGTGACCGTGAAGTACCGGTTGGCATCGTACATCTCAAGCTGGTCGGTTCGGTTCCCACCGGACGGGACATCACCGTTGACGATGACGTGATAGCCGCTCCGGCTGGGGCTGCGTTCAGTGTACGAATCCAGCGTCAGCAAGATGTCGATCACCCATTCCTCAAGCATCCCGGTGTCGGGATCGCGGGCATCGTCGATGTCCACGCCGGCGTACGGCCCGTCCGCGGTGAACACATAGCCGAGCCCATCGATCTCCGCGTTCAAATCGTAGTAGGTCCATGCTGTGGTGTAGGTCGCCCACGTGTCGGGATCTGACACGGAGGCATAGGTCTCGGTCTTGGGATCAGCTGGAACCTTGGTAGGTTTCCCGTTGCGGTCTTCGGTTTTCCAGCAGATCCACTGCGGTCGGTCTTTCAACGGGCCAGGAATCTGTTCTGTGGAGATCATGGTGGCGTGCGTGGGTTCGAGGTTTTTTACTGGGAGAGCGGGTTTCCACAGCGCTCGAAGCGTGGAAACAGACAGTGGGTTAGAGTGAGCCGGCGACCTCCGCGACCCGGATCTCGGTCTTGATCTGTTGGATATCCGGTTCATCGCCGTACAGGCGGCTACCGACGGATAATGCATCCCGTCCCTGTGGTGTGACCTCACCTGTCTCCGTGTCAACGTAGTCCATCTCGGTCATGACCGAGGCAGCACGGTCGACCGCGATCTCTGCCGGTTCACCGGCAACGGCGTCGACCTGCAGGAAGTCGTCGATCTGGACAATCCCCTTCTTCAGGTAGTAGAGGCTGAGGTAGACGTATTTGTCCAGCATGTAGCGCTGTTCGGCGCACCACGGACAGTAGTGACCGGGATTGATTCTGACGTGGCAGACCGGGCAGGCCGGGTCGTCGCACTGGACACACCGGTACTTCCGGTCGTCTTCGGTGATCTCCCGGCCGCATTTGCAGATCGGGATCGTCGCCTCGTGGATTTCAGTGCCGGTGTCGAGGTCGGTCCGGGTCTCTTGGTCTTCGAGGTCGAGGGTGCCGCGTTGACTGAGCGACACACGGTTCACCTCGGTGAACGAGTCGGTCCAGTCGAACTGCGCTGTATCGGTCATGCTTTTGTATCGGTGGTGTCAGCGGTTACGGCCGCGAAGCCATCGCATCACGGTATCGAGGTCGTTGTTGACCGTGTCGCGGGGCGTGGTCCGGTCGCGATTCGTGGTCCGTGTGCCAAGCCCGGGGATGATCCATCGGACGAATTTTGCGATCAGGTGTTTCCGGGCGTGCTCCTCGCAGAAAACCTGTGTGCCGCCGTCGACCCAGTGCTGATGATCAGGGCAGAGGATGGTGCCGCAGGTGCTACAGGTCTGGAGGCAGTGTGGGCAGAGTTGCGCAGCACAGCCGTCGTACCGGCAGATTCCGGGCATGGGGCCGAAGTGGCCGCAGTCACGGAGCTGGATATCGTTCGGGTTCATGTTGATGGATTATGGTGTGCGGTCGCGGTGCCGCATGCATTTCCGGCGGGGTGTGCAGTGCGGGCAGCCGCGGCGGAGCGGCCGGTTCATTCTGTTCATGTGGGGTGCGTTCCGTGGAGTGCGTGGGATGTGCCTCATCGATACGGGCGCGGTGATCAGGCCGCGGATTCCGGTGGGCCTCTGGAGTGAGAGGTGTTCAGCGGGCGATGCATCTGGTCTCTGTCCCCGTGTTAGAGGTTGAGGAGGTCGCAGTCGTACGTCTCCTCCTCGTGGTATGGGTTGTTCTTGCGGCCGTCCCAACCCAGTCCCTCGGGGATGTACGGATCCTGCTCATCGATGCGGTAGCGAGCCATGTGTGGCGGTCACCTCCGCCGCTGTGGTGTGATGCGTTCCGTGCCATGGATGCGCTGTCTCAGTGAGCGACAGCCGTCGCTATGCGCTGGGCGGTATATACGGGGCGTCCGGATGGTTGTCTACCACACTTATCGTCCGGGTCATCAGTATCGGCTGCAGGAGAATTAGTTCGTCAGAGGTGTGACTGCCGGTCGGCGGTGGTGCTGAAGATGTGGTGTGATCGGTGTACGGGTGTTTACCGGGGTTTAAGGCGGATGAAAAGAACTAAGGATTACCGCGTATAGCTGATAGCAGTTATGTGGCCTCGGCACTCATAGGGCTCGTCACGACCGGGTGCCGAGTCCGGCTCGGAGCGAGTGAATCGTCATCGGCCACTCGAGGCTATCACCGCGGCTCCCAAGACGGTTTGGATCGGACCGAGAAACGCGGGCGTAGTCTACGACCCGCTCGCCGAATCGCCCGTCGCCGCGAAGGCGGTGTTGAACTCGTCCATCAGGTTCTGGAGTTGGGCCGTGTTCCGGTGGGAGAACGTTTGCGGCGAGCGCTCGACGGCCGTCCGCGAGTCGGCTCGCTCGCTCGAGGCCGGTGGGGTTCGCGCGTCGATGTGGTTGGGCTGCGGTTCTGGCTCGGGTCGGGTCTGCAGGCGTTGTGTGCTCATGTCGGTCGGGTGTAGTGAGGTCGTCGAACGGTACGGGAGTTCGTCGAAGGAGAGGCGAGTTTACGCTGCTACGTGTACGACCGACATCTGTACTCACCCGTAGCGCCTCCTGGGTAATAAAAGTTCATGATAGATAATAGGTTTGGCAGTGAGTGTCTACCACAATTGGCGACCGTTTCGAGCCCACACTACACCATCGGTGCAGTCGAGCGCCGAGACGTTATGCCGGTCGGTGAGAGAGAATCAGATCTCGATGGACGAGGGTGACACGACCCGGGTGCACCGCGGCGACGGACCCGACGGCCGGCCGGACGTGAGCTTCGTGATCCCGGCGAAAAACGAGGCCGACTACCTCCGCGGCGTGCTCGCGAGCATCGCCGGGCTCGACACGGAGTACGCGATCGAAGTGATCGTCGTCGACGGCGACTCGAGCGACGCGACGCCGGCGATCGCGCGCGAGTACGGCGCGACCGTCCTCGACGAGGGCGGCCGGAGCATCGCGGCGGCCCGCAACCTCGGCGCGGCCCGCGCCGACGGCGAGTGGCTGGCGTTCGTCGACGCCGACACGGAACTGCGGCCCGACTACCTCACCGAACTGCTGGGCTACCTCGAGGCGAACGGGCTGGCGGCCGGCAGTTCCTACTGTCGGATCACCGGGCCGCGCCGGGCGACGCTGATGGCGGCGACGATCAACCGCGTCTTCTCGCGCCTCGAGCGGCCCATCCTCCCGGGGTTCAACTGCGTCGTCCACCGGCAGGCGTTCGACGACGTCGGCGGGTTCCCGGAGGTCCCCAACGAGGACACGGCGTTCAGCCGGCTGCTCGGCCGCCGGTATCCGACGGGCTACTGTCCCGCGGTGTTAGTCGAGAGTTCGGGTCGGCGGATCGCCGACTGCGGACTGACGGGGACGCTCTGGCACTATCTCCGACTCGACGTCGGACGACTCCGAGCCGACTACTGAACGGTCGCCGGCGGACGGGCAGGGTCCGCGACGACGCTCCCGCTGAGACGGCGCGTTACTGAGCCGCCGACTTGGGCGAGGACTCCGGCCGCGGTTCGACCTCGAGTTCCTCCAGTTCCTCGAGGTCGCCCTCGGCCGTCGCCTGCTCGATTTTGGCGATCTCCTCCGCGTAGTGCAGGAAGGTGTCGACGCTCGCGACGACGACGCGGGCCTCGATCGTCAGGAGTTCGATCCCGACGACCGAGACGCGCGCCCAGACGTCGATGACGACGCCCTTGTCGAGGATGCGATCCAGTACCTCCGCGAGACTCGAGGAGTCGGGTCGTCGTTGTGGTGATGCCATTGTCTCTCACTCCCTCACTCGGACTGGCGACCAATTCATTACTCGGACTGCATCGGCAAGCCGGCGATCGGAACCACAGCGGAACGCGCCGCTCGCTGGTGAAAACGACCGATAACCTCATCCCGAGCTCCGTGGCGACCGCGCCGTTGCGTCCCGGCACCGTCATGGCGCCCGCTTTTCTCCCTTCCCGTCGGCGACACGACCGTGTCGACCGTCCCCGAAGAAGCCGAACGGTTGCTCGAGAGCGAACCGGTGATGGCCCATCTGGGAACCTGCGTCGAGGAACGACCGCACGTCGCTCCGGTCTGGTACCGGTACGTCCCCGAGACGGAGATCGTCGAGATCGTCACGACGGGGCGTAAACTGGCGAACATCCGGAAAAACCCGCGTGTCTCGCTGTCGATTCAAAAGGACGAGGCCGGCCAGACCCGCTGGATGGTATCGTTGCTCGGCACCGCCACGGTCGTCGACGACTGCGCGGAGACGGCCGCGGCGCGACACCGGATCAACGCGAAGTACGACGCGGAACCCGCGGCCTACGCCGAGAACACCCTCGTCCGGATCGAGGTGGGATCGGCGAGCTATCGGACGTATTGAGGGCGTGGCGATGCGAACGGCTACTCGGTAGCGGCGTCTCACAGCGGCCACACTGGGTATCCGGCGCGCGCTGGCGACCGGCCGAGCGATAGTGAGGCCAGTCGCCGACCTCGTGCGAGGGATGAGCGAGCGACCAGAGGGAGTGAGCGAATCGGTTGGGGAGGGCGTGGGATTCCCTGGTGCCAGGATAGCAAGACGCTTCCCGGACTACTTCCTCTCAAATGCCGAGTCCCGACTCGAAATCGGTCGCTCATTCCCGACCGGGCGACGGTCCGCGCAGCCCCGGATGCGTCTCGAGGTCGCGAACGCGTCGCATCTGGGCGCGCAGATCCGCCGCGCTGCCCGGCACCGCGTCCGCGAGTCGTTCCTCGACCCCTCGGTCGCCGCCGTCTCCCTCGAGGGCCTCGAGTTCGTCCACGGACTTCGGAAACGGCCGGAGGTCCTTGTGGATCGCCAGGCCAGCGTAGGCGCCGTCGCCGATGGCGATTGTGGTCTGGTTCTGGCCGTGGGTGACGTCGCCGACGGCGTAGACGCCGTCGACGCTGGTCTCCCGGTTCTCGTCGACCGCGATGGCGCCGTCCTCGCGCAGATCGCAGCCGAGGTCCGCGGCCAGATCGGCGTTGTACGTGGAGCCGTACATCGCGAAGCCGCCCAGATAGTCCCGTTCGGTCCCATCAGCGAGTTCGAGGCCGCCGAGCCACGGCGGCTCGTCGTCGGGCACCGTCTCGTCGCCGTAGGCCGAGACGACGGCCGTGTCGATCACGTCGACCGGGTGGGCTCGGAGTTGCGCGTCGGTCTCCTCGTCCCACTCGGGCTCGCGGTCGTCGAGGAGGAGGTCCACGTCGGCGGTGAAGTTGAGCATCGTCATCGCGACGTGGGCCGCGCTCTCCGTGTGTCCGAGGACGAACACGTGGCCGTCGCCCAGTGTGTACGCGTCGCAGTGCAGACAATAGTGCAACCCCCGGCCCGTGAAGCGCTCGAGTCCCGGGACGTCCGGACTCCGATCGCGGAAACCGGTCGCGAAGACGACCCGCCGGGCGTCGACGGTCGCGTGGGAGGACTCGAGCCGAAAGCGCGGTCCGCCGTCGTCAGCGACAGCGACGTCCGTACTGTCGTCGCCGTCGCCGGAATCCAACCGGGCGACGGACTCGACCGCGTCCGGAAAGAAGTCCCCGCCGTAGTGCTCGAGCTGGTCGACGGCGTGGGTCGCCAGCCGCTCGCCGGAGACGTTCTCGGAGACGCCCAGCAGGTTGTGGACGTGGGAGACCGCCGCGTGGCGGCCGCCCTCCTTCTCGAAGACGGCCGTGCGGTGGCCCAGTCGCGTGGTGTAGATCGCCGTCGTCAACCCGGCGGGACCGCCGCCGATGACGGCGACCTCGTACTCGAGGGGATCGTTCATACGCGTCGGAGGTCGCCCAGCGGGTTGAGGCTGGGCCGTGAATATGCGGCCGGGATCGCTGAATCACCGCCTCCCGTGATTCGTATCACGCGCCGTGTCAGTCCCGCGCGTTCCGAATGGGATTGAAACGGGGGCGCGGTGGAGACCCGTCCATGAGTCTCGACCACGCCGCCGACCTCGAGTTGCCGACCGCGGAGCCCGACGACGCCGACCTCGAGCAAGGGTCGATCTTCTTCGTCGGGACGGCGACCGTCATCGTCGAGTACGCCGGCTTCACGATCCTCACGGACCCGAACTTCCTCCACAGCGGCGACCACGTCCATCTCGGCTACGGCATCAAATCGCGACGGCGGACCGATCCCGCCCTCGAGATCGAGGACCTACCACCGATCGACTTCGTCCTGCTGTCTCACTACCACGGCGATCACTTCGACCGCGTCGCCGAGGCGAAACTCGATTCGGACCTCCCGATCGTCACGACCCCGCACGCGGCGTCCGAACTGGCCGAGAAGGGTTTTCGCGAGACCCACGCCCTCGAGACCTGGGACGAGTTTCGGATCCGCAAGGGCGAGGCCGAACTGACGATCACCTCGATGCCCGGTCGCCACGGCCCGCCGGTCGTCTCGAAGGGACTGCCGCCGGTGATGGGAAGCATGCTCGAGTTCCGGCCCGCCGACGCGGCGGCGAGTCCGGACGATCCGCCGCTGATGCGGCTCTACGTCTCGGGCGATACCCTGGTCTACGACGCCCTCGAGGAGATTCCCGAGCGCTACCCCGACATCGACCTCGCGCTGTTGCATCTGGGCGGGACGCGCATTCTGGGCGTCCTCCTGACGATGGACGCCGCCCAGGGCGTCGAGGCGGTCGATCTGATCGACGCCGACACCGCGATCCCGATCCACTACAACGACTACGAGGTGTTCCGGTCCCCGCTCTCGAACTTCAAGCAGGCGATCCGGAAAGCGGGGCTCGAGGACCGGGTGGACTATCTCGAGCACGGGGAAACCTACTCGTTCCGGCCGCCCTCGAATCGAGAGAACTAGGTGATCACCGGAATGTAGACGACGCGGACGTGATTCGATCGCACAGTCTTCCCAGCAGAGTAACGAGAAATTGTATGTCGTCTGCTCGGAAGTGGATTATCGTGATCGTGTACCAGAAACAAATCAAGCGCATTATTAGTCAAATATGGAGTATATCATATCTACTGTTACGGATGTAATTTCAGATTCTATATACGGAATAAACGCACGACAAAAGGCTCGACAGATCGCTTTTCTCTCGGCCATTACACTTTTACAAGTAGCCTGTTTTGGACATCCGTATGGCACGAATACGTCGCGTCGATGACCAGAGAGATATGGAGAAAGTCATAGACGATTTCATTACGCAGGGATACAAGATCAAAAACCAGGGTGAACGAAGCACCCTGATGAAGAAGAAGTCGTGGGGAAGCGGCGGGATGCACGTCGTCGTCGCCGTTCTCACGTTTTGGTGGACGCTCGGTCTCGGTAACGCTGCGTACGCCATCTACAAGTATATGACTGCGGAAGAAGTCCAGATCAAGATCGACGAGTAACCGATTACCGATTACGTCAGCAGGTGTTCTTCCGATGTCTCGGAGAAACGCTGCGAATTCCACCTGAATACGCAGCAAATCGACTTCTAAACTGGCTCTTCGACGACTAGTTGTGACGCCGAAACGGTATCCAGTCGGTGACGTGCTTGCGTTGCGTGTGCGCGGTCGATAACTCCTCGCTCGCTTCTCGAGCGCTGTCCGACTAGTTCTCGAGTCGCTCGAGAGCCGCGGCGACCACCAGCGGGAAGGTGATCGTCGCGTCGGCGTAGACCGAGACGTTCTCGGCGTCCTTCTCGAGTTTCCCCCACGAGCGGGCTTCGTCGAGCGTCGCACCGGAGAGGCCGCCGGTCTGCTTGGGGTCCATGGTCAACTGGACGGCGTAGTCGTAGGCGTCGGGGGAAACGAGCATCGTCTGGAGGGTGAAGTTCTTCGGGACGCCGCCGCCGACGACGAAGGCGCCGGCCTCCTCGGCGTGGAAGGCGATGTCCGTCAGCGGCGTCATGTCCGCCAGCGCGTCGAGCGTGAACGGGCCCGTCTGGGAGTACATCCAGGCCTGGAGCCCGAGCACGGAGTCCTGGACCGCGGGGCAGTAGATCGGCACGTCGTTCTCGTAGGCCGCGGCGGCGATGCCGGGCCCTTCGTCGACGTCGTCGCGCTCGTTGACCTCGAGGTTCGCCCGTCCCAGCTCCTCGGTGAGCCGCTGAATGGAGACCGCGCCCTCCTCTTCGCACTCTTCCTCGAGGACCGGGAAGACCTCCTCGCGGAGGTGGCTCTCGAAGTCGGCGAAGAACTCCTGGGGGAGATAGACGTTGTAGATGCGGTCGACGCCCTCGTCGCGCAGCGTCTCGTCGTGTTCGCGCTCGGTCTTCCCTTCGGCGTGGACCTCGCCGTGGTGGTGTTTCCCGCCGATGGCCTCGATGGCGTCGTGGGTGAGGTTCGCGCCGGTCGTCACGAGGACGTCGATGTGGCCCTCGCGGATGAGGTCGGCGACGATGCGTCGCATCCCCGTGGGGACCATCGCGCCCGCGAGGCCGAAGAAGACGGTCACGTCGTCGTCGAACATCGACTCGGTCACGTCGACGGCCTCGTGGAGGTTCGCCGCGCCGACGCCGGCGTTCCCGTACTGGTCGGCGAGTTCGCCGACGGTCATCCCCGCCCGGACCTCGGCGTGGCCGACCGGATCGTGCGAGAACGTCTCGCGTTCGGGCTCGTGGTGGCCGTCCTCCGCCGCCTCGCTGTCGCCGTCGTCGCTCCCGTGCTCGTGCTCGTCGCTCATGTCCCCGCATCCGCGAGCCAGCGGTTTGAACGCCGCGGTTCGGTTCGATCCGTCCTCTCGAAGCATCCGTTACCGCGTCCCAGCGAATCGAGCGACCGTACCGCGAACGGGCACGAACGGCCCGTTACTCGAGCGATAACCCCGTGTTGTCCGCTAGCGCTGTCGTCTTTCCGAGCCGTAACGCGGTGGTGCGATCGAGGACGGTGACGCAGTAGGCGATTGCGGCGATGAACGAACGGCTCCCTTTTCTCGAGTTCCGGTCCGATCTGAGAGCGCCCACGGGGCACGAAAACTATGACTGGAAACGACACACGTCCGTTCGAGAGACTCGCTGGCGACGAATCGCGCCGATCGTTCCTCAAGAAAAGCGCCATCGCGACCGTCGGTCTGAGCGCCGCGGCGTCGGGCGTCGCGAGCGCACAGGACGGCCCCGGAGACGGCGCTATCGGCGAGGGACCGTGGAAAGCGTTGATCTTCCAGAACAACCTGTACCCGGAGGCGCGGTTCACGTTCGTCTCGGGCGTCGTCGAGTGGAACCCCAGCTACGGGGGGATCGACGACAGCTGGTTCACGGACTACAACACGCGCATGATCCGGTGGCTCAACACCGGCGAGCACGTCCAGTTGTTCGTCGCCGACGACGCCGAGGTCGGGCAGTACGACGAGAACCTCGGATTCGTCGTGGACGACGAAGAACGGGAGCAGCCGCAGGTGTACGAGGTGAGTCCGGAGTGGTCGCTGTTCGAGGACGATCCGAAACTGGCCACGATCAACTTCGGCCCCGCCGAGGAGGAAACCGAAGATCAGCTTCTCGAGGCGGACGGCTGGTGGGCGGACGAGCAAGACGCGGTCGTCACCGACAGGGGCGAGGGTAACGCGACGTCCGGCGGTAACACTACGACGAGCGGCTAAACCGGCGATTACGGACCGAAACGAGACCGTTTTCTTTCCGGTGAGAGCCGCTCGAGTCGCTGCGTAGCTGCACCGGCGAACGGCGACTCGTGATCGACGACTAACGGCCAGCGGCTGGAAGGGGAGAAACGCCGGACGTCAACCGTTAATTCTCAGAGCGGACTCCGTCGACACCGGCCACGTTCGCGTCGACGGTGACCTCACAGTCCCGTCGGGACCTCGAGATAGCTCGTCTCGAGACCCCACTCCTCGACCAACTCCTGCAGCGAGCGCACGCCGAAGGTCTCCGTCGCGTAGTGACCCGCGAGGAAGACGTGGATCCCCGCTTCCTTCGCCTCGTGGTAGGCCTTCTGCTTCCCCTCGCCCGTTACCAGCGCGTCGGCGCCGGCGTCGACGGCCTCGTCGAGCCAGTCGACCCCGCTGCCGGTGACGATCGCCACGTCCTCGATCTCGTCGGGGCCGAACGCGAGGTGCTGGACGGGTCGGCCGTCGGTCTCGAGTTCGCGCTCGAGTCGACCCTGTAGCTCTTCGGGCGCGTACGGCTCGGCCGCCGTTCCGCGCTGACCGATGTACTCGGGGCCGAGTTCGCCGAATGGCGTTCGATCCGCGAGGTCGAGCACGTCGGCGACGCCGGCGGCGTTGCCCAGTTCCTGGTGGCCGTCCAGCGGGAGGTGGGCGACGTACAGCGCGAGGTCGTTCTCGATCAGGGGAGCGATCCGGTCGTAGGTCCGGCCGGTCACGCGGTCGAAGCCGCCCCACGAGAGCCCGTGGTGGACGACCAGCAGGTCCGCGTCGGCCTCGATCGCGCGATCGAACGTCTCGCGGACGCCGTCGACGGCGACGGCGACGCGCTCGATCTCGGCCTCGTCCGGCCCGATCTGCAGTCCGTTCGCGCTGGCGTCGAGGTCGGCGTAGTCGGCGATTCGCAGCTCCTCGTCGAGTCGGTCGACGACCGTCGAGAGGTTCATGGTCGGCCGTTCGGCGGCGGTCGCCTTGTATCCGGCTGGTTCCCGGTCGTCGACTCGTAGTCAGTAACGAGTACGACGGAACTGAGACCGCAGGAAACGGGCGCTACATCAGGTAGAACAGCGGGAAGAGGATCACCCAGACGATGTCGACGAAGTGCCAGTAGAGCCCGAAGAACTCCACCGGTCGGTGGTCTTCCAGATAGGCGTCGACCGTGGTGGTCCGATAGAGCATGAACGCGGCGATCAGCATCCCGAGGATGACGTGGAGCGCGTGCAGCCCGGTCGTGACGAAGTACGTCGAGTAGTGGAGGTCGGTGAACCAGTAGATGCCGTGGGCGAACTCCTGGCTCCACTCCCAGCCCTTGACCCCGAGGAACGTCAGCCCGAGCACCAGCGTCGCCCCCATCATGCCGAGTAGCCCCCGCTTGTTCCCGCGCTCGGCGAACACGAGCGCCAGGATCACGGTGAAACTCGAGGTCAACAGGACGTACGTGTTGAAGAGGCCGACCGTCGCCGACGGCGGGACGGTTCCCCAGGACCCCCAGCCGGCGTGGAGCCGCGCGAAGACGTAGCTGCCGATGGCGGCGCCGAAGACCACGACGTCGGAGGCCAGGAAGAACCAGACGCCGAGTTTCGTGGTGCCGACCCCTTCGAACGGCCAACGGCTGGCGATCGCCATCTCCGGCGCGTTGAACTCCTCGCGGCCGTACTCGAAGAGCGTGTAGCCGAGGATGCCGACGCCGAGGAGTATCAGGACCGGGTAGATGATGGTCTGCTCGGCGCTCGTTCCGACGATTTCCTGACTGACCTCGCCGGTCCCCCGTGCGAATTCGACCGTGTACGGCGTCAGCCCGGTCAGTCCGAGGAAGAACACGAAGGTCCCGAAGCCGATCCCCACCGGCCAGATGCTGGCGTGATCGGCGTGTTCAGCCTGGCTCTCCACCTCGGCCGTCACGCCGCCGTCGGTCGTCGCCGCGGTATCGTCGACGAACTCGAGGCGACCGCTGGCGTAGCTCGGCCGCCCGTCCCAGTTATCCAGCGGCGGGGGCGACGTTGTCGCCCACTCGGCGGTCCGGGAGTACTCCCAGGGGTTATCGGGTGCGTCGGGACCCGAGAGCAGGCTCTTCCCGAGCGTGAAGAACGTGATCAGGAACGACGCGCCGAAGACGAACGCGCCGACGGTCGCCGCCTGGTGATAGATGTGGATCGCCTCGCCGTAGTGGAAGACGCGCCGGGGCGTCTCCCAGGCGAGGAACATCGGGAAGTACAGCAGGTTGAACCCGACGAAGTAGACCGCGAAGTTGAGCTTTCCGAGGGTCTCGGAGTACATCTTTCCGGTTATCTTCGGCCACCAGTAGTAGAGGCCGCCGACCAGAGCGGTCACCCCCGAGACCATCACGTAGTGGAAGTGCGCGACGACCCAGTAAGTGCCGCGGAACTCGTAGTCCAGCACGACGGCGCCGAGGAAGACCCCCGTGATGCCGCCGAGGATAAAGAGGACGAGCGCCCCGAGACTGAACAAGAAGGGGGTGGTGAACCGAACCCGGCCCTTCACCATCGTGTAGATCAGCGAGAAGATCATCAGGTCGAACGGCAGCGAGATCCCGATGGTCGTCGCCATGAACAGCGTCTTGATCTCGAGGTTGATCGTCGTCAGGAACATGTGATGGGCCCAGACGAGGAACGACTGGACCGCGACGAGGACCATCGCGATGATGACCCACTTGCGGCCGACCAGCCGCCGCCCCGTAAAGGTCTGGAACGTCTCGAACATGATCCCCAGGGCGGGGAAGAAGACGATGTACACCTCCGGGTGCCCGAAGAACCAGAACAGGTGCGCCCACAGCAGACTCGAGCCCTCGTCGGTCGCGAAGTACTGGGTCAGGAGGAGTCGATCGCTCGCGAGCAACAGGAGCGCGGCCAGCAGCGCCGCGAACGCGAACAGCATCATCCAGATCGTCAGCAGCCACGACCAGGTGAACAGCGGCATGTTCCACAGCCCCAGCCCCTCCGCCCGCGAGCGGTGGATCGTTGTGAGGAAGTTCACTGAGCCGAGCGTGATCGACATGACGAACAGAATGAGTCCGAGGATCGTCGCGTTCCCGCCCGTCGTCGCCTGCATCGCGGGGTGGTACATCGGCACGTTCAGCGGCGCGTACATGTACCAGCCGCCGGCGAACGCCTGTTCCTGGAAGAACGCGACGGCGAGGAGAATTCCCGAGAACAGATAGAACCAGTAACTCAGCGCGTTTAGTCGCGGGAACGCCAGGTCCTTCGCGCCGATCTGCAGCGGGACGAAGTAGTTCGCGAAGCCGGCGGCGAACGGCGAGAGGAACCAGAAGACCATCAACAGTCCGTGGTTGGTAACCGCCTGGTTGAACTCGTTGTTCTCGAGCAGCCCCGTCCCGCCGGGCACCCACAGGTGGAGACGGAACAGGAGCGCGAGGACGCCGCCGAGCAGGAGGAAAAACAGCGCCGTCGCCAGATAGAGGACGCCGATATCCTTGTGGTTGGTCGTGACCAGCCACCGTTTGACGGTCGTTCGCGGCGGGAGGTCGCTCATGAACTCACCTCGTCTGCGCGGTATCGGGGCGATTCGATCCCACGTATCGGTTCGATTACGACTCCGCGAGCACGAGGCACCATTACCAGCGGATACCTCCACCGATTCCGGCAATCAATGTGTCCGGTGCACCTGCAAGGCAGCTGGCCAGGAATCGGTGCCACCGGTCGACGCTATCGGAACCAGCGGCGGATGCGGCGGATGCGGTGACCGCGTCCGGGTCGATTCGGACACGGTTCGTCGGTCGCGCTGACGGCCGTATCGACGCGCTCCCCGTCGTAGAAGAGGTCGACCGCGACGGGACCGTCGTCGACCGCCACCGAGAAGCACCGCGTCGACGACGGCGGAACGATCAGCCGGTTCCGATCGCCGGTCGCGGCCGCGGCCGTCGCCGTCGCCGACTCGTCGTTCGTCGCCGACTCCGCCTCCTTGACGACGATCTCGCCGAAGTACTCCTCCTGACAGGCGTCGTACTCCGGATTCGAGGCGACGACGTCGCCGCCGCCCGGGACGGTCGGCCCCTCCTCGAACGCTTCGGCGGTTCCGATGATTCCGTCCGCCGGCCCCCGCTCGTGCTCGGTTATATCGATGACGCGGACGCCGTCGACGGAGCCGAAGTAGAGGAAGTCGTTACCGACCGACCCGGCCTCCGTGAGGAACGTCACCTCGGTGACGACCTCGGCGAACGTCCCGACGACGCGGATGGTCTGACAGTCGATGAACTCGATCCCCGGTTCGAGGGGCCGGCGCTGCCACTCGAGGAAGGCGGGGCGGCGGCCGTCGTTGGTCGCACAGAAGACCGCTCGATCGCCGTCGGCGCAGTCGGCGGTCAGTCCGACGTCGTCGGGGTCGACCAGCGCGGGCCGTGCGCTCCCGGTCCCCGAGAGGCCGATCGCACCCCCGCCCACTGCGACACCGGCGACGGAGGCCTTTCGGAGCCAGTCACGTCTCGAATACGCGTCTCGAGTCATGAACGAGCGTAATATCTCGGGCCGGGTACTACGTTATGAGGTAACTTCTGGCGGAATACAACGCATATTTTCGCTCAAAAAACCGCAATCGGACGGTAGGAATCCGCTAAATGCCACGCGACCGTCAGATCGGAAATCCGGAGATCCTACCGGCCGTCGGCGCGTGCGAACGCGAACTCCCGGACGAGCTTGCCGGCGAGCGCCGCGGTCTGTCCCTCGTCGCGGTCGTTGACCTCGACGACGTCGAAGCCGCTCGCCTGCGGTGCGACCGCGCGGACGACGTCGCGTAGCTCGCGGGACTCGAGGCCGAACGGCTCTCTGGTCCCCGTCGCCGGCGCGTAGGCGGGGTCGGCGGCGTCGATATCGACGCTCAGGTAGACGTCGCGCCCGTCGAGTCGGTCCGCGAGCGGCCAGTCGGCGACGTCTTCGGGCGGGACGACCGTCACGTCCGGCGCTCGGGCCCGCTCCCACTCCGCCTCGCTGCCGGTGCGGGCCCCGAGGACGAACACGTCCTCGACCGCGGGCTCCTCGAGGATCCGTCGCGTGACGGAGGCGTGAGAGAGTTCGTTGCCGTCGTAGGCCTCGTAGAGGTCGAGGTGGGCGTCGAGCACGACGACCGCCTCGGGTTCGACGGCGCGGACGCCCGCCAGCGAGACGGTGTGTTCCCCGCCCAGCAGCAGCGGGACGGCGTCGTCCCAGACGACACCGCGCAGCGTCCCCTCGAGGTACTCGAGGTACTCCTTCGCGTTGTCCCACGCGCGGATGTCGCCGTGGTCTTCGACGCCGAGTTCGGAGAAGTACTGGTCCGTCCGGTGGTCGTAGTCGTCGAACGGTTCGGCAAAAGATCGGATCCGTCGGGGACCGAATCGGGTCCCCGGCTGAAAGGTCGTCGATACGTCCAGGGGCGCACCGACGACCACGAAGTTCGCGCCGTCACGGTCGGCGTCGTCCGCCGTGTGGCTCCCCTCGCCGTCGTCGGTCGCCCCGGGAAACATCAGACGATCTTTCGCTGTTCTTCCATCTCGAGGTATTCGATGTTCTCGTCGGGGGAGACGTCGATGTCGTCGGGGACGCGCATCGTGATCGTCTCGTACGTTTCGAGGTCCATGACCTGCATGTCGTCGCCGTCGACGGAGACGACCTGCCCCTGTTTGCGCTCGATGATCGGGACCCAGATCTTCGCGTCGACCGGCTGGGAGAGCGATCGCTTCTTGCCGTCGAAGACGCCCTCGGCCTCGACGCGAGCCTTGGCGCTGCCGTGTTTGCCCGGCTTGGCCGTCGAGTAGGCGTTGATCTTACACGGCGTGTCGTCGATCATCACGTAGCTTCCTTCCTGGAGGTCGCGAACTTCGGTCTGCTGTTTCGCCATGTCCCGGCGTAATCAATCGACGTGCATAAACCGTTTGGAATGGCCGCTGGCACCGAGTCAGTCGGTGACACGGCGGACGCGCCGTGAGACCCACGCCGATCGCCGCCCGCGGTTCGAACCCGACGACGCGGGACCGATCCCGTCCCGAGTCGGTGGTTACGTCCCGTCCCAGCGGAACCCGCGCGGTTCGGTCGGCGGCTCGAGCGGACTCGCCGGGAGCCCGTCGCCGACGGTCGGATCGTTGTACGCCCGCGGCGCGACGTCGTTCGGCCCGTCGGGGTAGTACAGCGCGGCGAGCGTCTGTATCTGCCCCCGGCCGACGCCGAGTTCGAACTGGCCGCCGCCGTACAGCCGAATCTCGTTCGCCTCGCAGTAGGCCAGCGTCTCGAGCAGCGACTCGAGGGAGCCGAACCGGGAGGGCTTGACGTTGAGCCAGTCGGGCTCCCAGGGGAGCGCCTCGACGTCCGACAGGCCGTGGATCGGGGCGTCCCACGACACCCGCCCCCGGACGTCGGCGTCCTCGAACAGCGGCCGCGTCCGAGCGGTCAGGGCGGGGTCCTCGACCACCGCGTCGGGGAAGGCCTCGAGCACCCGCTCGTACAGGTCGGGATCGGCGGGGACGTCGACGTCGGTCCCCTCGTACTGGCCCTTGAGGTCGAGAATGCGGATCGCGTCGGACCCGACGGCGTCGTCGATCCCCGCTACGAGGTCGTCGTCCCACGCCGGGATCGGATCCAGTTTGAACTCGAGGCCCGGAACCCGTTCTCGCAGGGCCTCGAGGCGATCGGTCGTCGGCGGCTCGCCCAGCCGGGTGCTGGCGACGAACCGGACGGGATCGAGCGACCGGCCGAGCGCGCTCGCGACGTCGGTGTCGGCCTGCCGCAAGGCGAGGTCCAGCGCCGCGCTCTCGAGGCCCCAGCGCCGGTAGTTGCGGAACACGTCGCGGTCCGGCGCGCCGGCGGGAAAGAGGTCGACCGACTCGAGGCGCGACGAAAACGAGTCGATCGTCCACTCGCCGGCGAGATCGGGCAGCCCCGACTCGGCCAGCGCGTCGTGATCCGCGGTCTCGTAGGTGACGTCCTCGCCGCGACCGACGACCGGTTCGCCGTCCGGACCGGGGCCGGAGAGGGCGAATTCGGTCGTGACGCGCGTGAACTCGCTCGAGGTCTCGCGCTCGAGGCGCTCGGCCGCGACGTCGTCGATCGTCACCGGTAGGTCGGCGATTCGCTCGTAGTCCATACCGGAGTATCGACGGGTTAACGGAAAATTGCTCGGTGCGAGAGTCTCGTCCGGGACTCCCCTCACTCCTCGCCGCGGCGCTGGCGCATGCTCTGTCGCGTGAACTGCGGTTTGGCGCCGATCCCTTTCGGTTCGCGGAACGAGCGGTAGAGCAGGACCGTCACGACCAGCGAGAAGACGGCGGCGACGATCGACGCCCGGGGCGCCTCGAGCGCGTAGAGGACGCCCGTCGAGAACAGCGACATCGTGAGCAACATGCCGTAGATCAGCCGTTTCGCGAACGTGTCGAAGACGTTCTCCTCGTCCTCGAGGCCGATGCGGACGTAGAGGTCGTCCCGGTCGAGCCGGTCGAGGGCGCGCTCGGCTTTGGGCGCGAGTCGAGTCAGGGACTCGCCGGTTCTGCGGATGTTCTCGCCGGTCTCCCGGGCGTACTGTCGGATCGACTCCTCGCGGTACCCCTCCTCGGTGAGGTAGTCGGTCGCGACCGAGATGAAGTCGAAGTCGGGATCGAGGGTAACGCAGACCCCCTCGACGACGGTCGCGACCCGCAAGACGAGCGCGAGATTTTTGGGGAGTCGGAACGGGAAGACGTAGATCGAGTCCTCGATCTGGCCGACGATCTGGTTGACCCGGTACTGTTCGACGTCCTCGCCGCGGGCGTCCTGGATGGCGATCTCCATCACCTCGGCCATCACGCCCCGGTCGGCGTCGGGGCTCAAGGTGCCGATCTCGATCAGCGCGTCGAGGATGCCGTCGATGTCCTGGTTGGCGACGGCGACGTAGAAGTCGATGATCTTCTCCTGGACGAACGAGTCGACCCGGCCCGACATCCCGAAGTCGTAGAAGACGATCTGTTCGTCGTCGGTCACCGCGAGGTTCCCCGGGTGCGGATCGGCGTGGAAGACCCCGTCGTCCATGATCATCTGCAGGTACGCCCGTTCCAAGTTCTCCGCGAGTCGCGTCCGATCGATCCCCTTGCGCTCGAGTTCCCCGAGGTCGTTGATCTTCGTCCCCTCGATGTACTCCATCGTGAGCACGCGCTGACCGGAGTGGCTCTCGATCACGTCGGGGATGACGAACCGATCGTCGCCCGCGAAGTTGGTCCGGATCTCCCGGAGCATCTCGGCCTCGCGCTCGTAGTCCATCTCCTCGCGGATCGTCTTCGAGAACTCGTCGGCGAGGTTCCGCAGGGAAAAGGCTCGGGACTCGTCGACGAAGTACAGCAGGATCGGCAGCGACCACTTGATCACCCGCAGGTCCGCGTTGACCAGTTCCTCGATGTCCGGCCGCCGGATCTTCACCGCGACCTCGCGGCCGGCGGGGTCGCGTCCTCCGGCGCCGTCCGCTCGAGTCCCCTCCGATTCGGTCGTCGAGTCCGCCGTCCCGACGGCGTCGACGACCTCGGGGTCGACCCGCGCGTGATACACTTGCCCGAGGCTCGCGCCGCTGATCGCCTCGGTCTCGAACTCGGCGAAGTTCTCGTCGACGGGGCCGATCTCCGCCTCGAGGACCCGCTTCGCGTCGGCCCAGTCGGCCGGCGGCACCTCGTCTTGCAGCGCCGCGAGGACGTCGATGTACGCCGGCGGGAGCACGTCGGGCCGGGTCGAGAGCAGCTGGCCGAGTTTGATGAACGTCGGCCCGAGGGTCAGCAGCGACTCGAGGAGGACCTCCGCGCGGTGGCGGTGGGTCTCGGCGCCGACCGACCGCGGCCGCCCGAACAGGAGGAATCGGTGCCGGTCACGGGCGTAGGCGAGCAACAGCGGGAGGAACTGCCACGCGACGAGGACGAACCGCTTGTACGCACGGAGGGAGCCCAGTCTGTGTCACCTCAGGTTAGGAGTCTTCCTCGACGACGTCGATCGTCGTCTCGCCCGTCGCCGACGTTTTGGGGAGAGTCAGCTCGAGGACGCCGCGTTCGACGATCGCTTCCGTCTCCGTGCCGACCGCGTCGGCGGGGAGGGGAAGCTCGATATCGAGAAAGAGCGAGCGGTTCTCCTCGACGTACTGATAGTCGCCCGCGGGGTCCTTCTCGCGGTGGGCCTCGATGGAGAGCCGTCCGTCGTCGACCGCCACCTCGAGGGAGTCGGCGGAGACGCCCGGAACGTCGAGGACGAGCAGGTAGGCGTCCTCGCTCTCGAGCAGATCGAAGAAGACGTCTTCCGAGAGATCCTGCAGTGCGGCGCGAAGCGCTGACATGGCTACAGGTTCGAACGCCGATACGAAAAAGGCCGCGGTAGCGGTCGATTCGACTGTCGGACGGCGCCGCGACCGACGCGGGACGCGGCCGATCGCGGGGTCCGTCGACGGGGGCGGTCCCCCACGTTTTAGGCGCCCGGCGACCCGAGTGCAGGTATGGACGGAGCCGACAGCGAGCGCAAGCGGGCCGGGTTCAAGGAACGGACGCCGGTCGACGAGGCGCGACGGATACTCAGGGAGGCCGTCGCGGGGGCCGGCGACGCGGCCGCTGCGGACGGCGACGACGGAGACACGCTCTCGCCGCTGACGGGGACCGAACGGCTCGAGGTCGAGCGCGCGGACGGCCGCGTGCTGGCCGCCCCCGTCGCCTCGGCCCGGAGCGTCCCCCACTACGAGCGGGCCGCGATGGACGGCTACGCCGTCCGCGCCGCGGACACGTTCGGCGCCAGCGACCGCTCCCCCGAAGTGCTGCGAATCGCAGAGAGCGTCGGCGCCGACGCCGAGGTCGGGCCCGAGACCGCCGCCCGCGTCCACACCGGCAGCGCCCTCCCGGCGGGCGCCGACGCCGTCGTCATGATCGAACGGGTGACCGAACTCGAGTCGGCCGGCGAAGTCGAGATCGAGGACGCGGTCGCCGAGGGCGAGAACGTCGCGCCGGTCGGCGAGGACGTCGAGGCGGATCAGCACCTCTACGACGCCGGCCATCGGCTGCGGCCGTCGGATCTGGGCCTGCTGCGGTCGGCGGGCTACGCCCGCGTCGCGGTCGCCGAGCCTCCGACGGTCGGCGTGATCCCGACCGGCGAGGAACTCGTCGAGGCCGATCCGGGACCGGGCGAAGTGATCGAGACCAACGGGCTCACCGTCTCCCGACTCGTCGAGCGCTGGGGCGGTCGCGCGACCTATCGCGACGTCGTCACCGACGACTTCGAGTCGCTTCGCGTGGCGATCCAGCGGGACCTGACGAAGGACGTCATCGTCACCACCGGCGGCTCGTCCGTCGGCGAGCGCGACCTCCTCCCCGAGGTGATCGACGAGCTGGGCGAAGTGCTCGTCCACGGCGTCGGGCTCAAGCCCGGCCACCCCGTCTGTCTCGGAATCGTCGAGGAGACGCCCGTCCTCGCGCTGCCGGGCTATCCCGTCGCCTGTATCGTCAACGCCGTCCAGTTCCTCCGACCCGTGATGCGCTGGCTCGAGGGGACCGAACCCGACCCGCACCCGACGACCCTCGCTCGCCTCGAGCGCAAGATCCCCAGCGAGCCCGGAACGCGGACCTTCGCGCGGGTCCGACTCGAGGACCGCGAGGACGCCGCCGACCTCGCGGCCGACGAGCCGCGGTACGCGGCGACGCCGACCAGAGCGAGCGGCTCCGGCGTGCTCTCGAGCGTCGCGCTGGCCGACGGCTGGGTGGTCGTCGACGACGACCGCGAGGGGATCCCCGCGGGCGAGACCGTCGCGGTCGAGAACTGGGAACCGAACGTGTAAGCTGACTCATTTCGTCTCGACACTGTTTTTACCGTGACGATCGTACTCACGGTCATGGAACTGAACGAATTCCTCGAGGGGGAAACGCTGGACGGACGACAGGCCGCGATCGTATTCTTCACCTTCCTGGTGCTGATCGTCATCGCGGCGCTCATCCTGATCACGTTCAGCGACGTCTTCTACAACCTGGTCAACTAGCACCTCGCCGGACTCAGTCCGACAGTACCGCGAGCCGAACCGCGTCCGCGAGCGCGTTCACGCGAGCGACGTGCTCGTAGGAACCGTCCCGAACCCCGTTCGTGACGTACGAGAAGGCGATATTCTCCTCGGGGTCGGCCCAGCCGACGCTACTGCCGAGTCCCGCATGGCCGAAGACGCGCTCTGGCGAGAGCGTCCCGTAGGGGGCGACCGTCGTTCCGCCCTTCCAGAAGCCGAGCGCGAACCGGCCCTCACGGCCGAGCGTGCCGTCCGCGTCGGTCTCTGCCTCGAGGGCCGTCATCCGCTCGACGGTCTCCGCCGAGAGGAGCCGCGTGCCCTCGAGTTCGCCGCCGTTGGCGAGACAGGCGTAGAAGCGCGCCATGTCGCCGGCGGTTCCGATCCCGTTGGCCGCCGGGATCACGGCGCGGTGGATCTCCTCGGCGTTGAACGGCGCCGCGACCTCGGCGTTGTCCCCGAGCCCCTCGCCGGGGTCTCGACAGCGGTCGAACGCATCGAAACCGACTAGCGTTGCCACGTCGTCGTCCTCGTTCTCCCGGAGGCCGATTCCGGTGTCGTCCATTCCCAGCGGCTCGAACACGCGCTCTTTTGCGGCCTCCTCGATCGACGATCCGGACACCCGACGGACGAGTTCGCCGACCAGCCAGCCGAAGGTGAGCGCGTGGTAGGCCGGCGTCTCGCCCGGCGGGAAGTTCGGCTCCATCGCCTCGATCTGTGCGACCGCGGCGTCCCAGTCGGTCCAGAGGTCGGGCCGGTCGTCGATCTCTCCCTGATTGAGTCCCGCGGTGTGGCTGAGGACCTGTCGGACGGTGATCTCGGCCTTCTCGGTCCCCTCGTCGGCGAACTCCGGCCAGTGATCGACCACCCGGTCGTCGTACGCGAGTTCCCCCTCGTCGACCAGCGTGTGCAGCGTCACGGCGGCGTAGGGCTTCGTACACGAGAACAGCACGTGTCGCGTCTCGGGGGTCTCGCGGTCGCCGTCTGGCCCCTCGCGGCCGCCCGCGAGGTCGAGCACCCGCTCACCGTCGACGTAGACGGCCAGCTGCGCGCCGTGGTGGAGCCCGACCTCGAGGTGGCGGTCGAACAGGGCGGCGATCCGCTCGCGATCCGAATCGCGGAGTCGTGTCATACCACACCGCACCAGCGGGAGGCTTGTAACCGTTCCCACCAACCTTTTTTAACGGGGTCCTCCCTCGCTTCGCTCGCTCGAACCCCGTCTGCTCACGGGCCGAAGGCCCGTTCGCACGTCACGTGGGACCTCCGGTCCCACGCTGCCAAAAACCGTCCTCAGAAATCGAAGATTTCTGACGGGCGCAGCAAGAGCTTCGCTCTTGTGGCCGTCGATGAAAAAAGGCCGCCGTCGCGGGGCTTCGCCCCGCTCCGGCGGTGAATCGCTCGCTTCGCTCGTGAATGCTAGGACAACCGCAACGAAGCAGCGCCCCTCCCTCTCGAGTCACCGCAATACGAACTCGAGAGAAATTGCGTACAGCGCCGCGGAGAACAGTTTCTGGAGCCGTTAGCCGGAGAACTCGTAGAGTTCGTCGCCGACGTGGTGCAGCGAGTCGATGACCTTCCCCTCGTCGCCGGCCATATCCTCGCCGTCGACGCGAGCGCGGCCGACCGCCAGCACCTTTCCGTGGGACTCCTCGGCGATGACGACCAGATCGTCGGGCGAGATGTCGTCGGTGGCCTCCGTGATCCCCGGTCGCATCACGTCCGCGCCGTCGCTGACGAACGAGATCGCGCCGGCGTCGACCGTGACCAGGCGCTTCTCGGGCTCGTAGGCGTTGGCGCCTCTGACGGTCAGGAACGGTTCCTCGTCGAAGTACGCGACCTGTGGCTCCCCGTCGATGAGGACGACCTCCCAGTCGGTGTCCTCGAACTCGACGCGCTCGTAGGCGTCGCCCTCGGGCGAGACGCCGAGTTGCTCCTCGAGGGCCGTCTCGACGTCCGAGACGACGTCGCTGCGGAGATGGTGTCGGGACTTGACCTGCATACCCGGTCCAACGGCCGAGCGAGAGATAAAAGGCCCGTTCGGCGACCGATCGGAGGCCCTGAGAGTCGCCGCCGATTAGGGGTGTGACAATCGCTAAGTACTAGCACGGTGTCCGGTTAGCTATGTGGCCCTCCCGGACGCGCACTGAGACGGTCACGTGTCTCGCCTGCGGCGACCAGGTCACCCGGTCGATGGCGCGCGAGTACGACAAACACGGCGACCGCTGGGATCGCGAGGACAAGGAGTTCGAACACCTATGCAAATCCTGTCACGACGATCTCTGTCACTATCCGCGGGACGAACTCGAGGCCCTGCTCGTCGAGAGCGAAGCCGGCGAAACGGATCGGGCCTCTTTTCTCGCCGACTACCTCGAGACCGTCGAAGAGCGCTACGGGACGCTCGAGGAGGAATCCTGACGGCGGCGACCCTCGCCGTCTCCGTCTCCCCATCCCGACACGACTTTCACCTTCACGTCCGTAGGCACCGATATGAGTAACGACGCACAGGCCGAGGCCGGGACGGCCGACGGCCAGGGCCCGGTCGAGGTCTCCGAGGACCTCGCGCGCCACCTCGAGAACAAACGCGACGAACTCTTCGAGAAGTTCGAGATCCGCGACGAGTTTCCCGCCGAGGTGCTCGAGGAAGCCGAAGCGCGAACCGAGGACGTCGGGACGGAAATCCACGACGAGATCGACGAACGCGAGGATCTCCGGGATCTGACGACCTGGACGACGGACCCCATCGACGCTCAGGACTTCGACGACGCGCTCTCGATCGAGGAACGCGAGGACGAGTACGTTCTCTGGGTCCACATCGCCGACGTCACCCACTACGTCAACCCCGACACCGCGATGTGGGACGAGGCCGTCGAGCGCGGGAACACGGTCTATCTGCCGGGCTACACCATCCACATGCTTCCGCCCGTCCTCGCGGAGACCGTCTGCTCGCTGGTGCCAAACGAGGACCGACTGGCTCACACCGTCGAGATGCACCTCGACAAGGAGAACCTCTCCTACGAGACCATCGACATCTACAAGTCCGTCATCGAATCCGACGAGCGCCTGACCTACTCGCAGGCCGAGAACCGCCTCGAGGATCCCGACGCCGACCTCCACGAGGAGAACAAACTGGTCTACGAGGTCGCGAACCGGATGCACGAACAGCGCAAGGAGGACGGCTCGCTCGTCCTGAACCCCGCCCGCGACCGGGCCCACACCATCATCGAGGAGTGCATGCTGAAGGCCAACAAGGCCGTCACGCACGAGCTCATGTGGTCTCGCGGCGTCGAGGCGATGTACCGCGTCCACCCGCAGCCGAGCCCCGACGAGTGGTCCGAAGCCCTCCGGGAGATTCAGGACCTAGACGGCGTCTCGATCCCCGGCAGCACGTGGGACGACCCCCGAAAGGCCGTCAACGCGACGCTCGAGGAGGCGCCCGGACGGCAACTCGACAAGATCCAGTGGGCAGTGATGAAGGTGATGCCCCGCGCGAAGTACATGAACGACCCGTTCGGCGGCCACCACGCGCTGAACTTCGAGATCTACGGCCACTTCACCAGCCCCATCCGTCGGCTCAGCGACCTGATCAACCACTGGATCGTCTACCAGAACGACGTCCCCGAGAACCTGATCGAACTCTGCGACCGCGCCAGCGACAAGCAGAAGGACGCCGAGCAGTGCGAACGCGAGTACAAGAACTTCCTCCAGGAGGTCGGTCTCGATCCGATGGCGGTCAACAACCGCGGGATCGAGGTCGTGGACGACGACGAAGCCGACAAGACGCTGTAACGGTCGGCTATCGCGCGGGTATTCCGTCTCGTTCTCTCCAGTCTGATCGAACCGCGTGCGGCGGCGCACCTGATCACGGTGAGCGTATCGGGAACCGTGCTCCGAAGCCGTGCGAGGTCTTCGCGAGTCGTGCGGGACCTCCGGTCCCGCATCCCATGCGAACGCCGCACGGTCGCCGTGAGCAGACGGCCGCTTCGCGTCCGTGAGCAGCGTATTCGAGACGTACCGCTCTCCAAAACGCCGATATCGCGTTCGACTCGAGGAGCGACGCTCGTCAGTCGCTATCTCTCCCCGTCCGCGCTCGCGATCGGTCGCTCGTAGACGTACTCCTCGAGGCCGGCGGCCAGATCGTTCTCCCGGGTCGCGACGCGTTCGAACCCCGCGGATTCGTAAAACGCGATCCCGACGTCGTTGGCCGCGAGGACGGCCAGCCGAAGGCGGTCGAACGCGTCCCCGAGGTCGGCCTCGAGTCGCGTTAACAACTGCGTCCCGGTCCCCTCTCCCCAGATCTCGGGGGTGACGTACAGGCGCGCGAGATAGCCGACCGCCGGGTCCTCGGGCCACGGGACGGCGTGGGCGAACCCGGCACACTCGCGGTCGAACTCGCCGATGCGGTCTGCGCGGTCGTCCGTCGATCGCGTTCGAGCGCCGTCGTCGGCCGACTCGGCGACGAGGAAGGCCACGTCCGCCCGCTCGCTCGCGCCGTCGATCGACGACTCGAGGTCGCCGATCGCGTACCAGTCGTCGACGACCTCGTCGACCCGGTCGGCGCCGAGGATCTCGTCGTAGGCGGCGTGCCAGCTCTCGCGGGCCGTCTGGTGGATCGCCCAGACGTCGTCGCGCGTCGCCGGCCGGACGGCTCGACTCACGTGACATCGTACCAACTCCGTAACCAAAAGTCCGGGGCCGGACGTTGAACGGTTGTACAGGTCCTGATACGTCCGAATACGACTTTCTCGATTTCGTCGGTGTGCGCGAATCGAGACGGGAGTCCCGTCGCCGATTCAGTCGACGACGAACGTTTCGGCCTCGATCACGCTGCCGCCGACCCAGCACTCGCGGGCGAACCACGCGAAGTAGCCCACGAGCCCGGCGGTGAGCACGCCCTCGAGCGCCCCGAGTCCGGTGATACCGTCGCCCCGGAGGAGGCTCGCGACGCTGATCGCGGCCCAGCCGACGGCCAGCAGCGCGATCGCGACGGCGGCGACGCGGGGCCACTCGAGGGTCGTCGACCCGAGCGAGATTCGCTCCCGGCGGCCGGCGACGAGCATGCCGCCGCCGACGGCGACGAGCCACGCGACGATACCGAGCCTCGAGGGCGTCGTCGGGACGCCGAGCGCGGCGACGAAGGCGCCGGCCAGCAGGAGCGTCGCGACGCCGCCGCCCGCGAGCCCGCGGCGGAGAACGGCCTTGCGAGCGTTCATCGCACGACGATTCGACTGCGGCCGGCATTACCCGTTCGGATCGCCGTCGTCGGAACTGGCGGGACGGGAGCCAAACGAAGAGAACGGAGAACGCAGAAAACGGTCGACGAGTCGCGATCAGTCGTCGTCCATCGGCGCCGTCACGGGTTCGACGCGCTCGCCGCGGGGCCCCTCGATGTCGACCTTCGGGAGCAGATCGCGCAGGTAGCGGCCGGTGTGGGAGTCGTCGAGTCGCGCGACCTCCTCCGGCGTCCCCGTCGCGACGATCTCGCCGCCGTTCTCGCCGCCCTCGGGGCCGAGGTCGATGATGTGGTCGGCGTTCTTCACGAGGTCGAGTTCGTGCTCGATGACGACGACGGTGTTGCCGTTGTCGGTCAGCCGGTGGAGCACGTCGATGAGCTTGCGCTCGTCCTCGCTGTGGAGCCCGGTGGTGGGCTCGTCGAGCAGGTAGAGCGTCTCGCCCGTGTCCTTCTTCCCCAACTCTTCGGCGAGCTTGATCCGCTGGGCCTCGCCGCCCGACAGCGTCGTGGAGGGCTGGCCGAGCTTCATGTAGTCTAAGCCGACGTCCTTCAGCAGCTTCAGGCGCCGCCGGATCTGGCTCGAGGACTCGAAGAACTCGTAGGCCTCCTCGACTTCCATCTCGAGGACGTCGGCGATGGTCTTGCCCTTGTAGGTGACGTCGAGCGTGGCGTCGTTGTATCGCGCGCCGTCGCACTCCTCGCAGGGGACGTAGACGTCCGAGAGGAAGTTCATCTCGATCTTCACGGTCCCTTGCCCGCCACACTCCTCGCAGCGGCCGCCCTTGACGTTGAAGGAGAATCGGCCCTTCTCGTAGCCGCGCTGTTTCGCCAGCTTCGTCTGGGCGAACAGCTCGCGGATGTAGTCGAAGACGTTGGTGTACGTCGCCGGGTTCGAGCGGGGCGTGCGGCCGATCGGCGACTGGTCGATCAGGCGCACGGTCTCGATCGCGTCGAGGCCCTCGAGGGCGTCGTGGTCGCCCGGGATGACCGACGTGTTGTCGTTCATCTCGCGGGCCAGCCCCTTGTAGAGCACCTCGTGCATCAGGGTCGACTTGCCGGAGCCGGAGACGCCCGTGATCGCCGTGAAGTTACCCAGCGGGATGTCGACGTCCACGTCGTCTAAGTTGTGCTGACGGGCGCCGCGGATCGTCAGCGCACCGTCGGGATCGCGGCGTTCGTCGGGCACCGGAATCTGCCGGCGGCCCGAGAGGTAATCGCCCGTCACGGAGCCCTCGGTCGCTTTGACCTCCTCGACGGGGCCGTTGGCGACGACCTCGCCGCCGCGCTTCCCCGGGCCGGGACCCATGTCGATGACCTGGTCCGCCCGGCGCATCGTCTCCTCGTCGTGTTCGACGACGATGAGGGTGTTTCCGAGGTCCCGCAGTTCCTCTAAGGTGTCGAGCAGGCGGTCGTTGTCCCGCTGGTGGAGCCCGATCGAGGGCTCGTCTAACACGTAGAGGACGCCGACGAGGCCGGAGCCGATCTGCGTGGCGAGGCGGATGCGCTGGCTCTCTCCGCCCGACAGCGTCGCGGCCTCCCGGTCGAGCGTGAGGTAGTCCAGCCCGACCTCGCACATGAAGCCGAGTCGCGCGCGGATCTCCTTTAAGATCTCCTCGGCGATGACCTTCTCGCGCTCGGTGAGGTCGGCTTCCATCGATTCGAAGTGTTCCAAGGCGTCGCCGATGCTCATCGCGTTGATCTCGGTGATCGCCGTCTCGTCGACGAGCACGGCTCGACTCGCGGCCTTCAGCCGCGTGCCGTCACAGGCCGGACACTCCGTCGCGGACATGTAGTCCTCGATGTGCTCTCTGGTCGAGTCGGAGTCGGTCTCGACGTACCGGCGCTCGAGGTTCGGAATGACGCCCTCGAAGCGCTTTCGCTTCCGGCGGGTGCCGTTTTTCGTGCTCCGCTTGAACACGACCTCGCCGTCGGTGCCGTAGAGGAACGCCCGCTGGACGTCCTCGTCTAACTCCTCGAACGGCGTCGACAGCGAGACGTCGAAGTGCTCGGCGACGGCGTCGAGGCGGGTTCGGTAGTACGACCGGTTGTAGCTCCAGGCCTCGAAGACGTGCTTGAGCGGCTTGGACTCGTCTTGCACGACGAGGTCCTCGTCGACCTCCTTGGTCTCGCCCAGCCCTTCGCACTCGGGACAGGCGCCGTGGGGCGAGTTAAAGGAGAAGGAGCGGGTCTCGATCTCGGGGACGTCGATTCCGCAGTGCGTGCAGGCGAGGTCCTTCGAGAACTCGACGACGAAGCGGTCGTCCTCCTCGGTCTCGTCGCCCAGGGCGCCCGTCCGGCGGGCCGCGTCGCCCAGGTCGCTCGCGACGTCCTTCGGCGCGTCCGGCAGGATGACCTTCAGGACGCCCTCGGCCTCGTCGAGCGCGGTTTCGACGCTGTCGATGATGCGCGGGCGGTCCTCCGCGGAGACCTTCACGCGGTCGACGATGACGTCGACGGTGTGGTCGAAGTTCTCGTCCAGATCGGGATCGTCCAGCGTGAGGTCGTGTTCCTCGCCGTCGATCTCGACGCGGGCGTACCCCTCCGAGACGAGTTCCTCGAAGAGGTCCTCGAAGGCGCCCTTCTGGTCGCGGACGACCGGCGCCGCCAGCTTGACCTTCGTGCCCTCGGGGAGCTCGAGGATGCGTTCGACCATGTTCTGGGCCGACTGTTCGCCGACTTCGCGGCCGCACTCGGGACAGTGAGGGGTGCCGACGCGGGCGTAGAGGAGACGGAGATAGTCGTGGAGTTCCGTGACGGTCCCCACCGTCGATCGGGGGTTGTTCGCGGCGTTCTTCTGGTCGATCGAGATCGCCGGGGAGAGGCCTTCGACGGTCTCGACCTGCGGCTTGTCCATCTGACCGAGGAAGTTCCGGGCATAGGCCGAGAGACTCTCGATGTACCGGCGTTGGCCCTCGGCGTAGATCGTCTCGAACGCCAGCGAGGACTTGCCCGACCCCGAAAGGCCGGTGACGACGGTGAACTCCTCGCGGGGAATGGTGACGTCGAGGTCCTTGAGGTTGTGTTCCTCCGCGCCCCGCACCTCGATGTAGTCCTTGCTCATAATTTCGTGGTGATCGGTGACTGCATAATTGCGCGACTCGCTGCTCGATTCACTGTGATGGAGTCAGTGGCCGGAAGGACTTAACGGGTCTGAAAGCCCGATAGAATGGGATTTGCTAGCAGCTAGCCCGATCGAACGCTCCCGTCGCTGCGACCTCGTGACGATCCGAGCCCCCAGTCCAAAGTGACTTCGGTCGGACTCCCCAACGGAAAGTCATGAGCGACGACACCGACCCCGGTCTGGCGGTCGACGACCTCGTCGACTACTGCCACACGCAGGCGGGGCTGCTCTCCGGGCGCGTCGAGACCATGCGCTCCGAGGCCGACGACCTGCTCGCCGAGATCGACGAGGACATGGCCGAACTCCGCGGCCAGCTCGAGGACCACGGGACGGCGACGACGGGGACCGACGCCCCGTCGACGCCGGACGGTCCCGGCGACGAGTTAGACCTCGACGCCTTCGAGGAACTCGAGAGCGACGTCAAGGAGAAACAGCTGCTGCTCGAGGCCAAACAGACGCGAATGGAGGCCTTCCAGACGCTGGCCGGCGCCTACACGGACCTCGCGGAAGAGTTGGCCGAGGAGGTCGACGACGGCGAGGACGCCCTCTCCCGCCTGCTCGAGTTCGAGGCCGACCGCGACGCGCCGGCGTACTTCGACGAGCGGGAGACGATGCTCGAGGCCGCGGCGCACTCGAGCGACGACGACTCCGGCGACTGACGGTCGGTCTTCGGTGTGGGTATTCGTAGGCGATAGCGGGAACTATTCACCCGGATACACAGGTGGATTGTGGGCGGTAATTACGCGTGCGAACGCTTCGTCAGTCTCCGTTGTACGCTGCGTCGAGATACGGGTCGTATCTGCGACCGCAGTTATCGCATTCGTAGAATTGTATTCGCCATCCCGGCGTCGTATACCGGGCCGAGTACGCCTCTCGCTTGCCACAACGCGGACAGGTGGTCGGCGGCGAGGATTCCATAGTGCAGACGATCCGACGGACCGCGATAAGTGCGTCCCCGCTATTCGGCACGCCCCTCTCGACGGGCGTTCGGTAGTCGATCTGCTGAATAGAAACCGCGTGTCTCGCCCGCCGCGCCACTCCGTCGATCAGTTGGCGATAATCCGGGCGATCCAGACGATCGGGATCACCGGGATCGCCAATCCGGTGACCAGAAGCAGGATGGCGATCACGACCTTCTCGGCGCGACTCGACCCGTGCCATATCGACTGCCACATATCGTCGATCGCCCGCGCCGTTCGCTGGATCAATCCGGCCATAGATGGTGCTGAGGGTATCGAGACGGAAAATCCAACAGCCTGCAACGGCGTAGACTTCTCAACGAGAGCCGCACTCCGTATTCAGCACGCCGCTCTTGACGGTTATCGGTGAGGTCGATTGCGACTTCAGTTCCAGATCTACTCTCTCCGACCCGTCGAAGCGACGGCTCAGCCGTTCGACAGCGCCTCGAGCAGCCGATCGATATCCTCCCTGGTGTTGAACGCGTGGACCGACGCCCGGATCGCATCGGGGGCTGGCAACGACCTGACGACGATGCCGGCGTCCGAAAGCCGCTCGACGGTCGCCTCGGGGTCGTCGACGTCGACGGTGACGAGGCCGGACTCGAAGGCCCGCGGACTCAGTAGTCGGTCGTCCTCGAGACCGTCCTTGAGCCGGTCCGTGAGCCGTTCGATCCGCGATTCGATCGCGTCGATGCCGATCTCCTCGAGCGTCCGAATCGATTCCGCCAGCCCCGCGTGCGGCGCGGGGCTCGACGTGCCGACTTCGAACCGCCCGGCACCCGGCGCGTACTCGTAGTCCGTTGCGTCCGGGTCGACGACGCTGCGGTAGCCGATCGCGGCGGGAACGAGGTCGTGATCGCGTGCGACGCCGTCTCGGACGTACATGAACCCGGAGCCGAAGGGGCTGACGAGCCACTTGTGTCCCGCGGCGACGACGAAGTCGGCGCCCCATTCGCGGACGTCGACCGGCGACTGGCCGGGCGCCTGCACGGCGTCGACGAGGACCAGCGCGCCGGCGTCGCGGGCGATGTCGACGATTTCTGACACCGGCAGTCGGGTACCGTGGGTCCAGGTGAGCGAACTCACGCAGAACAGCGTCGCCTCCTCGGCCGCCGCCGTCACGTCCTCGAGAGCAAGCCGTCCGCGCTCGGTTTCGAGGACCCGCACGTCGACTCCCCGCTCGCGCTCGAGGCGCCGCCACGGGAGCACGCCGGCGGCGTGCTCGAGGTCGGTTCGGACGACGGTATCGCCGTCGTCCCAGTCGAGCGCGCCCGCGACGCGGTTGATCCCGTCGGTCGTGCTCTCCGTGAGCGCGATCTCGGCGGGCGCGGCGCCCAGCAGGCCCGCGATCGCGTCCCGCGCCTCGTCGTAGGCGTCGAACGCCGCGGGATACTGCCCCTCGTTCGTCGGGGCCTCGAACTCGTGGGACTCGAGGCTCGATTCGGCCGCCTCGACGACGCGGCGCGGGCTCGGGCCGCCCGCGCCCCAGTTGAAATACGCGCCGGACTCGAGGGCCGGCATCGTCTCGCGCAACTCGATGGGGTCCATACCCCGTCCGTCGGCCGGCGTCGTGTTCGTTCTGACGATCGGTTTCGAGCCGCGGCGACGAGTTGAATCGTACTGGGCAGCCGATCACTGTTCGGGCATATTTAAGCACCCTCTGTATCGAGGGAACGGCCGCTGAGATTACTATCGCTCGAGAATCATCGCGGGTATTGACCGTATGTCCACTCGTAGGTAGAGATGAGGAGAAGGCCAATGACAACGACAGCAGCGAACCGACGGCAGTTCATGGCGGCACTGGGCGCGGCCGGCACCGTCGCGGTGGCCGGTTGCCTCGGTGGCGACGAGCCCCAGGGGGACAGCGCGACGACCGACCCCGAGACGGACGGCGAGGAGGGACTGTCGGCGGCGAAGGCTGTCGCCGTCGACCGGATCGCCCGCGATCCGACCGACATCCCCGCGCCGGTCGACTGGACCGAGCCCCGCGAACACGACGTGACCGTCCGCACCGAGCGACTGGTCGCCGAAATCGAGCCCGGGGTTACGTTCGAGTACATGACCTTCGAGGGCCAGGTTCCGGGGCCGATGATTCGGGTCCGTGAAGGAGATCGGATCACCCTCACCTTCGAGGTGCCCGAGGACCTGAACATGGCCCAGCACAACATGGACTTCCACGCGGTCTACGGGCCCGGCGGGGGCGCCGAGGCGACGACGGTCAGCCCCGGCGACGATCCCGCCCAGATCAGCTTCACGGCCGATTACCCCGGGGTGTTCATCTACCACTGCGCGATCCCGAACATGGACTACCACATCAGCTCGGGCATGTTCGGCGCGATCCTCGTCGAGCCCGAGGAGGGCCTCCCGGAGGTCGACCGCGAGTACTACCTCGGCCAGCACGAGCTCTACACCGACGGCGATGTCGGCGAGGAGGGCCACCACGCCTTCGACTTCGACGCCATGCTCGCCGAACAGCCCACCTACGTCGTCTTCAACGGCCAGGCCTACGGCCTCACCGAAGACCACGCCATGCGGGCTAAAACCGGCGAGACCGTCCGGGTGTACTTCGCCAACGGCGGTCCCAACCTCACCAGCGCCGTCCACCCCATCGGCAACGTCTGGAGCCGCTACTACCGCGACGGCGACCTCCTGACCGACCCCGACCGCAACATCGAGACGGCCCCGGTCGCGCCCGGCACGACGACCGCCGGCGAGATGGAGTTCCCCGTTCCCGGTCCCGTCAAGATCGTCGACCACGCGCTGACCCGCGCCACTCGCAGGGGCGCCCTCGCCGAAATCCACGTCGAGGGCGACCCCGCTCGCGACCTCTACGACGAGAACCCGTGACCCTGATCGCCTCAGCAGCACGGCATCGACTCGAGCGACCACTCCTCCTTCTTCGTACCCACATATCGCCCCCGACGTCCGCATGCGACCCGGTTCGGCGACCGCCGCGACGCTGATCGAGCGCTCTCGCGTCGTGTTCCCGTTCCTCGGTAACTGAGGGCGGGCTTTTACAGGGTCGCCGGGAAACACTCGCCCGATGATGTTCGTCCCGGCACCGCTACTCGCGTTCGACGCCAGCGATCCGGAAGCGACGGTCGCGATCGGGCAGCTGTTCGCCTCCCTCGCGGTCGGCGTCGCCGCGCTCGTCCTGCTGTACTACGCGTCTGTCTTCGTCCGCGACGTGCTCGTCGCCGACGTCCGCGAAGCGCAGTGGTACCTCTTCGCCGCGATCGGCGCCGCGATCGCGTACTCCGTCGCCGACGTCGGGACGGTGGTGCTCGAGGCCGACTCGCTCTCCCTGTTCGCCGAGGGTGCGGTGCTGTTCTTCATCCTCTTTCTCGCGCTGGCGATCCGCGCGATGTACCACGCCGAGCGGCCCGGGGAGGGGCGGTCGCGACTGGTCCCCGCGTGGGCCGACTACGCCGTCGTCGCGGTCTTCGTCGCCGCGTGGTGGGGAACCTTCCTCCTCGAGAGCGACTGGACGCACCCGGTGATCGCCGTCGGCTGGATCGTCACCTCGGCGTGGGCCGTGCTCTACGCCGTTCGGACGGTCCGCGTCCACGAGGGGACGACGCTCGCGGCGCTGACGCGCCACCTGCTGCCGGCGATCCTCTGTCTGGTCGCCGTCGTCTCCGTCGATCTCGTGGCCGGCTACCTGTCGGGGTACGAGGCGCTAACCGACGCGGTCTGGATCGTCGGTACGACGCTGGTCGCCGCCTTCCTGTTCGACACCGCCGTCGCCATCCGCCAGCAGGGCGGCGAACTCGAGCGGCTCTACGACTGGACGACCTGGCGCGAACAGTCGTTCGAACAGTAGCCGCGGACGGCGTTCCGGGCGGTCGTGCGCCGCCTCAGAGGTTGCCCCGCAGCACGATCTCCTCGCCGACGGAATCGAGCATATCCTCCGTGACGACGTAGTCCTCTTCGTCCTCTCCCTCGACGCCGAGCGAGGCGAGCAGGTGCTCCGCGATCGACGGGTTCGGATCGACGGAGGCGCGCCCGTTCTCGACTTTCGCGACGATACCGAGCTCCTTGCCTTCGGCGTCGACAACTGTCTTGCCGACCTCGTCGTCGGTCAGTGTCGCTGTCATACTCGGCGCTATCACGACGATCGGGTTAACTTCCGGGCCGTCCCGTGCCAGCCGCGCCTCGAGCGACCGTCACGCGACCGGTCGCGCTGCAAACGCGTCCCCGGGCTATTTGACGGCCGGTGACGACGGTACGGTCGGAGCGTTCGCTTCCGTCCAGCCATGACTCACACCATCGAACTCAGCGACGACATGAAAGAACGGCTCGACAGCCACTGCGAAGAGGGCGAGTCCTACGAGGAGTTCCTCGAGGAACTCCTCTCGATCTACGAGACCGAGGGCGCGTTCCTGCAGGAAGGCTACTCCGAGTGACGGTCGGCGACCGGCCTCGCGTATCCGGCCTTCTCGTTCGATCGGAACCCGACGGCGAGACGACCGTCGAGGCGTGACTCCGCTCACTATAACGGGCCAGCCGTCAGTCGTCGTGAATCACCGGTTCCTCCTGGGGCGCCTGTTTCTCCTGAAGGTGTTCGATCGCGTGGAGCTCGACGACCGGGAACAGTTTGGCCACCGTGAGGAAGAACAGGGTCACCATCCCGACCGTGCCGGTCAGCGACGAGATCTCGATGAGACTCGGGAAGTACTCGCCGGGCACCGCGCCGTAGATGTCCATGGTCGGGTGCAGGAACCCCTCGACGACGAACAGGATCTTCTCGATCAGCGTGCCGGTGAGCACCGCGAGGCCGGAGACGACGGCCCGCTTCTTGGTGAACAGCGCCGGCCGGATCGTCTGTGCGAAGATGAACGCGAGCGTCGCGGCGACGAGCCCCATCGCGAGCACGTAGAGCGGCTGGTGAATCCGCCCCTCCGCGGCGTGGGTCACGTCCACGGGCGCCGCGAACAGGCCGGTCGTGAGCTGCTGGAGCTGCAGCCAGAGGAAGAGCAGACAGAAGAAGCCGAGCCACAGCAGCAGCCCGCGGAAGATGTCGTCGGTGATGATGTGATCCCAGTCGTAGGCCCAGCGGAAGGCGTAGGACAGCAGGATCACGCCGCTGATCGCCGACGTCAGGGCGATCGTGAGGAACTGCGGCCCCTGAACGGCGCCGAACCAGCCCGGCATCGTCGGGATCACCGCGAACAGCCACGGAATGACGCCGCCGTGGAGCAGGAGCGGCGCCATGATGATGATCGCCAGCGCGAGCCACCAGACCATCCGGTCGATGACCTCGTCTTCCTTCTCGGTGTAGCCGATCGTCAGGAACCGGTAGATCGGATCGAACCGATCCGGTAGCTGATCGCGCAGGCGGCTGACGTCGTAGCGCAGCGTCAGCGACAGGTAGGTCGCCGTCAACACGAGGTAGGCGGTGATGACGGTCACGTCCCACACCAGCGGCGAGTTGTGAACCGTGATGTGGTAGTGGCCCAGCACGCTCGTGACCATCCGGTCCGGACGGCCCATGTGGACGATGATGTAGAAGCCGGCCGCCGAGAGGCCGGCGATCGTCAGGAGCTCGGCCAGGCGAGCGACCGGCATGTAGCGTTCCATGCCGAGCAGCCGGACGGCGGCCGAGAGGATGATCCCGCCGTGTGCGATCCCGACCCACCAGATGAACGCGCCGATGTAGACGCCCCACGTGACGCCGCCGCCCGACCCCCAGTCCGCGAGGCCGGTGACGACCATCCCCTCCCAGAGCTGGTAGAACCAGCCCAGCAGGAACAGGGTAAACGCCAGTCCGGCGACGGCGACCAGCGCGAAGTACTTCGTCGAGGTGTTCTGTATCGGGCGCAGGATGTCGGCCTTCCGCGGCGTTTTCGTACTCATTGGGAGAGCTTCGCAAGCCTACGGGTGCCGGTCCCCTTATTGCATCCGTTGGCTTTGCAAGCACCGCCGAACGAGCCGAAACGGACGCTCGCCCTCGGTCGGCGGTTCCGATCGAGTCGGCTTCCGATCGTCCCGTGCAGCCATCCGTTCGGTTCGCTCGAGACGCGGCCGCGAGCCGATTCTCAGTTGCGGTTTTGCGCGCCGCTGCGAGCCGTCGCTCCGCGATCGACCGCGAACGCCGCGACTCGAGTAACGACAAATTGTCGCCCGTATGCGGACGTTTCGGTAGCGCCATCGGGGCGTCAACGACCGACTGGATTCGGGACGCCGCTGCAGTGGCTGTGAACGGTGTGGCACCTCCAAGTGGATGCGGGCCGAATCGCCAGCCATGACGTTCCTGGTCGCCCTCGACGAGTCGGCTCCCGGTCGGGCGGCCCTCGAGTACGCGCTCGAGAACCACCCCGACGAGGAGATCGTCGTCGTCCACGTCGTCGATCCGAACGAGAGCGGCTACGGCGAGGCCGCCCACATCGGCGCCGACGGGATCCGCGAACAGCGCCGGGAGCAGGCGACCGCACTGTTCGAGAGGGCTCGGGAGACCGCGGCCGAGCGGGACTGCGAGATCGAGACGGCGCTTCTGACCGGCCAGCCCGCGGCCGCCGTCCTCGAGTACGCGACCGACCGCGGGGTCGACCGAATCGTCGTCGGCAGTCACGGCCGGTCGGGAATCTCGCGGGTCTTGCTCGGGAGCGTCGCGGAACGGATCGCCCGTCGATCGCCCGTTCCGGTGACGATCGTTCGCTGACGGTCGTCGATCGAACGAGCGAGCGCGTCGTCCCGTCCGAGAGGTCCGGACGGCGGCTAAACCGGCGGTGGGGCGTCTCTTCCCCCGCCTTCGAAATTCGTTGTCTGGGGACGGACACTCCACCGCAACTGAATAAACTAATGTGGCTTCGAAATAGTTTCGGCGGTATGAACAACCGCTACGATGTGGTCATCGCTGGTGCCGGTCCGGCCGGGGGACAGTGCGCACGTGACCTCGTTGCCAGGGGCTACGACGTCGTGGTCCTCGAGACCGAGTCGGAAGACGAGTTCCCGCGCCAGAGCAACAAGTCGACCGCGGGAACGTTCCCGTCGATGATGGCCTCCTTCGGGATCCCGGACGACGTCGTCATGCAGTACACCGACAACGTCGTCCTCGAGTCGCCGACCGATCACTACGTCCAGGAACAGCCCGGCGCGGTGCTCGAGTTCGCCGACTTCAAGCGCTACCTCGTCGAGGACGGTCGCGACGGCGGCGCGGAGTATCTGTTCGACGCCCGCGTCACCGCCCCGATCATGGAGAACGGCGAGATCGTCGGCGTTCGGTACAACGGCGACGAGGAGGTCTACGGCGACGTCGTCATCGACGCGACGGGACCGTCCGCACCGCTGGCGAAGAAACTCGACGTCGTCGACCTGAAACGGGAGAACCACGCGATCGGCATCGAGTACGAGTTCGAGGGGATCGACATCGACCGCCCCGGGTTCGCCGACCTCCGCGACGCGATGATGCTCCGGCTGGACCACGAGATCGCGCCCGGCGGCTACTCGTGGATCTTCCACACCGGCGAGGACACCGCCAAGGTCGGACTCTGTTACATCCAGAACGAGCACCACAGTCGGTACGCCAAGGACGGCCACACGGTCGACGACTACCTCGAGCACTGGCTCGAGACGGATCCCCGCTTCGCGAACGCGACGCGCCTCGAGGGGAAACAACACCGCGGTTCGGCCCACATCCAGCTGCCGGAACGGATGCACACCGACCGGTTCCTGGCCATCGGCGACACCGTCCCGACGGTCGACCCGCTGTGGGGCGAGGGGATCAACAAGTGCATGCAGTCCGGCCGGGTCGCCGCCGTCGCGGTCGACAGCTGTCTCAAACACGGCCTCGAGCCGACCGCTGAGAACCTCGAGGTCTACGACACGCTCTGGCACCGCGACGTCGCGCCCAACCAGCGCAAGCGGCTGCTGATGACCCAACTGCTCTATCTCGCCCCCAACGAGCGCTACGACCAGTTCATGGAGGACCTCCACCGGCTCGACGAGGAGACGCTCGCGGCGGCGAACAACGGAAACATTCTGGCCCTCGCGAAGCTGTTCGATATCGACGACGCGCCGCTGCTCGCTCGCTTCGCGAAACAGCAGCTCAAACTCGGTCAGTTGCTGTAGCTCCCCGTCCGTTCTCGCCGAAAAAGCGAGTCCGATTTCGACCGGCGACGGATCGTCGTTCGTCGACCGTCGACCGCTCGCCGATGCGTCGAAACGCCGTTACCTCCCGGTGAGCCGGCCGTTCAGTTCCGACTACGGAGCAGCGCGATCGAGAGCAGGGTGGCGATCGCGACCGCGACGCCGAATCCGGCACGCTGTCGCCGTCCTCCCCGTCGCCGCTATCGGTCTCGTTTCCATCGGTTTCGTTCTCGCCCCGGTCGACTCGGCGTCGACCAGGCCGCCGGAGACGATCGACCGCCGGCTCTTTCCGCTTGCCCTCCGATTTTCAGTGTAGATGGCGCTTCTCGAGAATTTCGTGCTGGTGTTCGTCGCCGGCCTCGTGACGGCGCTGGCGACCGGGCTCGGCGCCGTCCCCTTTCTCCTGTTCGATTCGATCAGCGACCGCCGGAACGTCGTTCTCTGGGGGCTCGCCTCGGGGATCATGCTCTCGGCGTCGACCTTCGGGCTCGTCGAGGAGGGGCTGGCCGAGGGGACGCCCCTCGAGATCGCGATCGGGATGGCCGCCGGCGTCGCGCTCGTGATCGCCGCCCACGACGTGTTACTGGACGTCGACATCGATCCCCGTGACTACGAGGAGGCCGATTTCAAGAAGCTCGTGCTCATCCTCGGCGTGTTGACCGTCCACAGCTTCCCCGAAGGCGTCGCGATCGGCGTCTCCTTCGCCGACCTCGGCCTCGAGGGCGGTACCCGGCTCCTCGGGTTTACGGTCCCGCTGCTGGCGATCTTCATGACCGTCGCGATCTCGATCCACAACGTCCCCGAGGGGACGGCGATCTCGATCCCGCTGTCGGCGATGGGCGTCGCGAACTGGAAGCTCGTCTGGTGGGCCGTCTTCTCGAGTCTCCCCCAGCCGATCGGGGCGGTGATGGCGTTCGGATTCGTCCGCTACGCCAGGGAGTTCCTCCCCTACGGCTTCGGGTTCGCGGCGGGCGCGATGATCTATCTCGTGCTCACGGAGTTCGTTCCCGAGGCACTCGACGTCGGTCGGGCGCTCCCGCGGGGCGGCAAGCCGGAACTGGCCGCCGGTCTCGTCGTCGGCGCGCTCGTCATGGTGCCACTGACGTTTATCTGAAGGCGACTCGACTCGACCGAGGTTCGACCGAAGCCTGATCTCCAAACGGTCCTGTCCCTCACTCGAGGACGGTTCCGTGTTCGTCGATCTCCCCCTTCACGATCCGCGTCGAGGAAATTCGCTCGCCGTCGGCGGCGAGGACGTAGGGGGCGACGATTCCCGAGATAGGCTCGAGGTCGCGGCGGCGGCGCCGGTCGTTGATCGCCTCGAGTTCGGGCGCCGTCTCGGGGGAGACGACCAGCGCGTCGATCGAGGGGTCGTCCTCGGCGATGTCGTACTCGCTCGTCAGTTCCCGGACCTCGACCTCGCGGCCCCACGTATCGAGTTCGGCGACGGCGTCGGTCACTGACTGCACGCGCTCGTCGAACACGGGGATCTCCCGGGGTTCGTGGCGCGTCTCGACCGCCAGATCGTCGCTCGTCAGGGCGACGACGACGCCGTCCTCGCCGAACCGAAGCGCGTGTTCGAACAGGTTCCGATGACCGTCGTGGAGCGGGCCGAACGTACCGGCGACTGCCACTCGCATGGCTCAGCCGAGTACGGGAAGCCCCATAACTGTGCGTCTCGGGTCGGGTCGGCCGTCGTCCGTCACGGCTCGAGCAGGTCGGCCGTCGTCGCGACCGTCGCGAACTCCCCCTCGAGGTGGGCCAGCGCGGTGCGGTGGACCGTCTCGGCGTCGAACCGCTCGCCGTCGAACTCGCGGTCGAAGGTCGCGGTCGCGTCGGCGACGACGATCGGCTCGAAGCCGAGGTTCTCGGCCATCCGTGTACTCGTCGAGACGCAGTGGTCGGTCGTGAGGCCGGCGACGACGAGCGTCTCGAGACCGCGCTCGCGGAGCCACGCCTCGAGATCGGTCCCGATGAACGCGCTGTTGACCGACTTCACCATCGTCGGCTCGCCCTCGAGAGGCGCCGTCTCGGGTTTGTACGCGAATCCGGGGTCGTCGCCTCGCAGCGGCGAGTCCGGGTCCGTCGAATCGTGGCGGACGTGGACCAGCGGCCGGTCGGCGTCGCGCCAGCGCTCGAGCAGGCGCCCCGCGTTCGTCTCGGCGTCGGAGTTGTTCCGGTCGCCCCACGAGGGACCGTCGAACCCTCGCTGGAAGTCGACGAGGACGAGCGCGGCGTGCTCGAGGCGGTCGGCGTCGGTCGGTGCGTCCGTCATGATTCGAGCGGTTCGACGTCGTCTCCCGGTCGCAGGACGCCGCCCTCGAGGATCCGCGCGCGGAGGCCGCCCCTGTGGACCAGCGCTTCGCGGACGCCCCGCTCCTCGAGGTGGCGCTCGAGATAGGCGCACGGTTCGCAGAGTTCCGTCCCCTCGCAGACGAGGTCGCCGACGCGGAACCGCTCCCCGTCGAGGTGGTTCAGCGCGACGCCCTCGGTCGTGACGTTCCGGCGGTGAACGCCCGGCTCGAGGGCGATGTCGTAGTCGCGTTCGACCGCCTCGAGGGCCTCGCGCTCGATGAAGGTGATATCGCTGCCCTCGCGGTCGGCGAACGTTCCCTCGGTGTCGAAGTAGCGGTCACCCTCGAGTCCGCGACCGGCGACGGCCGTCGCTTCTTCGACTCGGTCCGTCGGCGCCCCCCGTTCGGATGCGACGCGGATCGATCGGACGCTACCGTTCATACCGGTGCATCGAGGGGTCGTGTGAAGTCGTTATGGTTTGGCGACTCGATTATACCGGGCACCCCCCCTGACACGTTCGGCTGCCTCTCACGAACCGGCTGTGCATCGATCAGTGTACTGAACGGGAGATCCGACGGTGAACTGGGGCGAAGACGCATGTCCTGCTACCGCGGACACGAGGGATTCCACACCCTCCTCGACCGTTCGCTTCGCTCAGTCACGAGACGACTTCGCTCACAAGTTCTCGAAGACCTCGCACGGCTTTATCGGCCGTCTTGCTAGCGCTCGACGCCGACAGCGCGCGCCACCGCAGACCACGCGTAACCGCCGGCGGCTCACACCGTCTCGGGCAGCCAGCCGCCGTCGACTTCGATATTTTCGCCGCTGACGTACTCGCTGTCCGGATCGAGGAAGAAGTACAGCGGCGCGATCAGATCCTCGAAGCTCGCGGGCCGGTCCCGCGGGAGTTCGTCGGGGAACTCGTCGGAGTTCTCGACGACGTACGGCGAGACGGCGTTGACGGTGACGGGGTCGTCCTGCGTGTCCGCGGCGAGCATCCGGGTGAACATCAGGACGCCGGCCTTCGCGACGAAGTACGGGAAGTTCTTCGGGCTCACGAGGCCCTTCTCGCTCGAGGCGTAACCGACGTTGACGATCCGGCCGTAGTCGCCCTCGCGCATCTCCGGCAGCGCGCGCTTCGAACAGAGGTAGGTGCCGTTGAGGTTGGTCTCGAGGACGCGGTTCCAGGTCTCGAACTCGAGGTCGGCCCAGTGGGCGGGCGCGAAATCGCCGACGTTGTTGACGAGGACGTCGACGCTCCCGAGTTCCGACTCGACGGCGGAAAAGAGGCCGTCGACGCTCTCGGGGTCGGTGACGTCGCCCTGCACTGTCATCGTTTCGGGGGCGCCGCGGGCTTCGGCCTCGGCGGCCACCTCGCGGGCCGCGTCGGCGCTCGTGTGGTAGTGAACGGCCGTCTTCGCGCCGCGGTCGGCCGTCGAAAGCAGGAGTTCGCGACCGACGCCGCGCGCGCTGCCCGTCACGAGTACCGTCCGGTCCGAGAGGTCTGGTCCGTCCATGTCGCTCCCGTCGGCGACGGCGTGGAAAAAACGCCCGGAACGAGGGCTCACGGGGGCCGCGGTAGAAGTGGATTTACGGTGCTGCCCGAGAGAGGTATCAGTATGACGTTAGAAACAGTGCTACTCGCCGTCGGACCGGGAGACGCCGAACGAATCGACGAACTGGCCGAGGCGGTCGTCGAAGTCGCCGAACCCGCCGACGCGACCGTCGTCCTCGCCCACGTCTTCACGAAAAGCGAGTACGACGACGTCCTCTCCCGACTCGAGTTCGACCGGGAGCAGACGGAGATCGACCCCGACGACGTCGCCCGCCGCCACTCGACGGTCCTCGACTTACAGGAGACCCTCGAGGAGTACGGCGTCGACTACGAGACCCGCGGTGCGGTCGGCGAACACGGCCCGACGATCGTCGATCTCGCGACCAGCACGGACGCCGACCGCGTCGTCGTCGGGGGCCGTCGCCGGTCGCCGACCGGGAAGGCGGTGTTCGGATCGACGGCCCAGGAGGTCATGCTGTCGGCGCCGTGTCCCGTCACCTTCGTCCGGAACGACGATCACGGCAACTGAGCCGTCCTCGCGTCGTTCGCTCGTCCCGGCTAGGACGGGTATCGGATCGATCGGTACTGGGCCGTCAGGTCCGGGTCGCCAGTACCGAACCGCTGCGATCGCGCGACGGTGACGGGCGACGAACGGACCTACCCCTCGTCGGCCCGCTCCTTCCACGCTCGTTCCTGTCGTCGCTCCGCCACGTGTCGCCGGCCGCCGGTCAGTTCCCGGCGGACCCGTCTCTCGAGACTGCGCGCTTCGGCCAGCAGCGTTCGCTGATAGTTCTCGACGACGTCGTACGACCAGCGGTCGTCGTCGACGACGCCGTGAGGTAACAGTTCGTCCCGGACACTGTCGGCGAGGTCGTCGCGACCGCTCTCCCTGAGGAGCCGTTCGGCCTCCCGGAGGTGGTCCATTCCGTGGCCCGTCGCGTGGTGGAACGCGAGCAACTGGCCCTGGGCGCGCTGGAACCACTCGAGGGCGAGTTCGACCTCGTGGACTGCGCGCCGCTCGGCCTCGGCCAGATCCGGAGCAGGTTCGGACTCGCCGTCGGCCGGGTCGGGGGCGGAGTCGGTCTCGCTGGGTGTCTCCTCTGTGGCCATACCTAGGCGTACGTCATCACACCGCATACAACTGTCCCCGGCGACCGCGATCACGGAACGGCGCGGGCGTAACGTATTGGAAACAATACTCGTCGGCGAGTATAATCTGAGTAGTTAAGTACGGGCGCGATTGTCCCTAGGATAGCATGGACTACTATGCGGGCGTCGATCTCGGCGCGACGAACGTCCGTGCCGTCGTCGCCGAGGACGACGGGACGACGATCGGTGTGAGCCGACGATCCACACCGCGTGGCCCGACGGGGATCGACGTCACGGAAGGCGTTTTGCGGACGCTTCGCGAAGCGTGTGGCGACGCCGGTATCGCACCCACTGAAATCGTCGCGGCGGGGATCGGCTCCATCGGTCCGTTCGACCTCGCCGAAGGGGCGGTCATCGATCCGGCGAACCTGCCTGACTCGATCGATCGCATCCCGCTGACGGGACCGATCTCGAAACTGATCGACAGCGACGAGGTGTACCTCCACAACGACACCAACGCGGGCGTCATCGGCGAGCGGTTCCACGCCGATCGCAACCCCGACGACATGGTCTACATCACGATCTCCTCGGGGGTCGGCGCCGGCGTCTGCTGTGACGGCGAGATCATGAGCGGCTGGGACGGCAACGCCGGCGAGGTCGGCCACTGCGTCGTCGATCCGCAGGGTCGGCTGACCTGCGGCTGCGGCCGCGACGGCCACTGGGAGGCCTACTGCTCGGGGAACGCGATCCCCGACTTCGCCCGGCTGCTCGCCGAGGACGATCCGACGATCTCGACTGACCTTCCCCTCGAGGGTCCCGATTTCACGGCCAAGGACGTCTTCGAACTGGCCGGCGAGGACGAACTGGCCGACTACACCATCGAGCAACTCGCTCACTGGAACGCGATCGGCGTGACGAACGTGATCCACTCCTTCGCTCCGATCGTCGTCTCCTTCGGCGGCGCCGTCGCCCTCCACAACGAGGAACTGGTCGTCGATCCCATCCGCGAGCGCGTCGCCGAGATGGTGATGACCAACGTTCCCGAGATCACGGTCACCGATATGGGCGACGACGTCGTCCTCGAGGGCGCCCTCGCCAGCGCGCTGACCGGCGGCACGGGCGACCGCAAGCAACTCTGACGCTCGGCTCTCGAACCTCGAACCGACGGCGCCTCGAGGGCGGGCTCCGATCCGGTCTCGACGCCGAGGCGGCGACGACGTACCGACCTTTGCGTCCGCTTTCCACGTACTTTTGACGCGAGCGACAGTTGATGACGTATGCAGCGGAGAGCATTCCTCCGGGCGGGCGGGGCCGCCGGCGCCGCCCTGACCGTCCCGGGAGCGGCCGCCGGCTCGGCCGCAGCGACGCCGCGCGCCAGCCAGGAGGCCCCCGACCCGTTCGAACCGCTCGGGCAGCTCGAGCTATCCGGCGGCGACCCCGCCGAAGTGGTCGTCGACGACGGCGGCGAGACGGCGTACCTCGCCACTACGTACGGGTTCGCGACCGTCGACCTCGGCGATCCGACCGCGCCGGAGCCGCTCGCCGAACGAAATCAGCTCGAGGTCGACGGCCGGGAGTTCACGCGGATTTTCGACGTCAAAGTCGACGGCGACCGACTCGCGGTCGTCGGGCCCGCAGACGAAGGGTTCGGCGAGTTCAACGGGTTCGAACTCTACGACGTCAGCGACCCCGCTGACCCCGCGGTCGTCGACCGCTACGAGACCGGGTTCCACATCCACAACTGCTTTTTCGCGGACGAACTGCTGTACGTCGTCGCCAACGGTCCCGACGATACCGCGCTCGTCATCTACGACACGAGCGACGACGACACCGAGGAGGTCGGCCGCTGGTCCCTCCTCGATCACGAGCCCGAGTGGGAAGACGTCTACTGGTACGCCCACTATCTCCACGACGTCACCGTCCGCGACGACCTCGCGTTCCTCCCGTTCTGGGACGCCGGCACCTACTTGGTGGACGTCAGCGATCCGAGCGCCCCGGAGTACGTCTCGAACGTGCGCGACCCCGACGTCGGCGACGACCGTAGCTACGGGGGAAGCGAGGCCGTCTACGGCCTGCCGGGTAACGATCACTACGCGGCGGTCGACGACGTCGGCGACCTCCTCGCGGTCGGTCGCGAGTCCTGGACGACTGGCGGCTCGGCGCCGGACGGTCCGGGTGGAATCGACCTCTACGACGTCACCGATCCGACGGCGCCGGACCCGCTGGCGTCGATCGAGCCGCCCGAAAGCGACGACGCGTCCCGCCGAGGCGGCGAGTGGACGACCGCGCACAACTTCGAGTTGCGCGACGGCCGCCTCTACTCGGCCTGGTACCAAGGCGGTATCAAGATCCACGACGTCGGCGATCCCGCCGCCCCCGAGGAACTCGCCCACTGGCGAGCGACCGACGAGGCGGCGCTCTGGACGGCGCGCGTCGCCAACGACGGCGCGACGGTCGTCGCGAGCAGCACGTCGCGGATTCCCGCCACGGACATCGACGGCGCGCTGTACACGTTCCCGACCGGACTCGAGAGCGACTTCGAGACGGGCGGCGACGACACCGACGGCGGCGCGATCGGTGCCCTCAGCGATCGGGTTCCCGGCTTCGGCGGGCTCGGCGCCGGGGTCGGACTCGCCGGCGGCGCGGCCGCCCTCGAGTGGATTCGCCGTCGCGACGACGGTCGGTGATCGAGCGCGCGCCGCTCCGAAACCGTCAGGAACGATCCTGATAGTAGCTAACACGCGTCAAAACCTTATTCAGCGCTCGCGTGTTAGACCGACTAATGACTGATTCCGACGCGGTGTCCGACGCCGAAGCCGACGGCGAGCCGTCGCTCCGAGAGCGCGTCGAGACCTGGCTCAGCCGGGAGATGCCGATCATCCAGATGCACGGCGGGACCAGCGCCGTCCGCGAGGTCGACTCCGAGACCGGCGAGGTCATCATCGAACTCGGCGGCGGTTGCAAGGGCTGTTCGGTCAGCGACGTCACGACGGGCAACATCGAGGCCGAACTCATCAAGTGGCCCGAGATCGACGAGGTCACCGTCCGCGTGCCCGACGCCCGCGAGCAACTCGGCGGTCCCGACCAGGCCGAATCGATCATGGGCGTCGACCGTACGGAGGGCGGCCGCGGCGACTGGGGCTCCTCGAACCCCGGGAAGGACCACCTCTAAGTCGACGTCTTCGCTCTTCGTCCTCGTTTCGCGCGTAGCGTTGGATCGCTCGAGTCGAAACGGTTTTCCACACAAGTACTTCTCGAGACCCCGTCGAACGGGGTGGTTCGACTATCGAAATCGACTGCCCGTGCGGCGGTCAACCGCCGCCGTCTGCCGTGTGGGGACCGCCGCGTCGGACCTTTCGGTCCGTGTGAACGCTCAGCAAACCGCAAGAGGGCGTCGGGTTCGGCTGAATACGCTTTCGAAATGGTTTTAACCGCAACGAGCCAAAGAGACCGATATAAGCGCCTCTGCGCGTGAGCTACAACAATGAGCGACCAACACCAGAACCTGGCCATCATCGGCCACGTTGACCACGGGAAGAGTACGCTCGTGGGACGACTCCTCTACGAGACGGGGAGCGTACCCGAGCACGTCATCGAACAGCACCGAGAAGAGGCCGAGGAGAAGGGCAAGGGCGGCTTCGAGTTCGCCTACGTCATGGACAACCTCGCCGAAGAGCGAGAGCGCGGTGTCACCATCGACATCGCCCACCAGGAGTTCTCGACGGACGCCTACGACTTCACCATCGTCGACTGTCCGGGCCACCGAGACTTCGTGAAGAACATGATCACGGGCGCATCCCAGGCGGACAACGCCGTCCTCGTCGTCGCCGCTGACGACGGTGTCGCGCCCCAGACCCAGGAGCACGTCTTCCTGGCTCGTACCCTCGGTATCGACGAGCTCATCGTCGGCATCAACAAGATGGACATCGTCGACTACGAGGAGTCGACGTACAACGAGGTCGTCGAGGAAGTGACCCAGCTGCTCAAGCAGGTCCAGTTCAACACCGACGACGCTTCGTTCATCCCGATCTCGGCGTTCGAGGGCGACAACATCGCCGAGCAGTCGGACAACACGCCCTGGTACGACGGCGAAATCCTCCTCGAGGCACTCAACGACCTGCCGGCGCCGGAGCCGCCGACGGACGCGCCGCTCCGACTCCCGATTCAGGACGTCTACACCATCTCGGGTATCGGTACCGTCCCCGTCGGACGTATCGAGACCGGTCTCCTGAACACCGGCGACAACGTCTCCTTCCAGCCCAGCGACGTGGGCGGCGAAGTGAAGACGATCGAGATGCACCACGAAGAGGTGCCCAAGGCGGAACCCGGTGACAACGTCGGATTCAACGTCCGCGGCATCGGCAAGGACGACATCCGCCGCGGTGACGTCTGTGGCCCCGCCGACGACCCGCCGAGCGTCGCCGAGACGTTCCAGGCCCAGATCGTCGTCATGCAGCACCCGTCCGTGATCACGGCCGGTTACACGCCGGTCTTCCACGCCCACACGGCTCAGGTCGCCTGTACGATCGAGTCCATCGACAAGAAGATGGACCCCTCGAGCGGCGAGGTCGCCGAGGAGAACCCCGACTTCATCCAGTCGGGCGACGCTGCTGTGGTCACCATCCGTCCGCAGAAGCCCCTCAGCATCGAGCCGTCCAGCGAGATTCCCGAGCTCGGGAGCTTCGCCATCCGCGACATGGGTCAGACCATCGCGGCCGGGAAGGTCCTCGAAGTCAACGAGAAATAAATGCAGCAGGCACGCGTTCGACTCGCGGGTACCAGTCCGGACGACCTGGACGACATCTGCGACGACGTCCGCGAGATCGCGAACAACACCGGCGTCAACCTGAGCGGTCCGATCCCGCTGCCGACGAAGACCCTCGAGGTCCCGACCCGGAAGTCGCCTGACGGCGAGGGCACCGCGACGTGGGAGCACTGGGAGATGCGCGTCCACAAGCGCCTGATCGATCTGGACGCCGACGAACGCGCACTCCGTCAGCTCATGCGCATTCAGGTGCCGAACGACGTTTCGATCGAGATCGTCCTCGAAGACTGACGATCGCGGTTGCGGTTTTCGCCGTTTCTTTCCGTCCGGTAGCGGTGCAGCCGTCGAGAGTATCGAGAGCGGTGAGTCAGCGACGCCACGGCGCCGGTCTCTCTCTCGAGTGCACTCCGACCGCCACCGCTTCGTTCGACCGACTCCGACTCGAGCGGGCCGAAGCGTCCGTGGTCGATTTCCCGCCGCCGAATTACCACCGGGGCTCACAGTAGGCGATCCATAGCCGCCGGTGTCGACGCGGACACTTTTGGGGGGCGCGGTCCCACTAGTCTCCATGGCAGATCGCTCGTCGCAGTCGGGGATCGGGATGCGGTCGGGGACCGGCGCCGAATCGCCGGCCGACGATTCGAGTAGCCCGATTATCGATCTGCTCGCCGTCTTCGTCGTCGTCTTCGTCCTCCAGCAGGTGGCGGCGCTGCTCAGCGTCGGGCTGATGGCCGGCCTGTTCGTCCTGGCGCCGCCGCTGTCGACGAACCCGTGGACGGTCGTGACGAGCGTCTACGCCCACGGCGGCGTCGGCCATCTGGTCTCGAACAGCCTCGCGTTGATCGTCTTCGGCTGGCCGGTCGCACGCGCGACGACGCGGCTCCGATTCCACGCGTTTTTCGCGGTGACGGGCGCGGTCGCCGGCGTCACCCAGATCCTCCTCACGAACGTCGCGGCGTTGGTGACCCCGGTTCCCGCGACGGGCGGCGTGCTCGGCGCCAGCGGCGCGGTCTTCGCCCTGCTTGGCTACCTGATCGCCTCGAACCGGCTGTCGGCCAGCCTGGCCTCGTTCGTCGAGGTCCCCGCGTGGCTGTCGGCGCTGGTGTTCCTCGGGCTCGCGATCGCCGTCACGATGGCCACCGCCTCGCCGGGGGTCGCCCTGCTCGCACACTTCACCGGCCTGTTGCTCGGCCTGGCGGCCGGCCGCGCTCGAGTCCTCCACGTCGGCTCCTCCTCGCGGTCGGGACCCGCGCGGCTCTGAGGAGCGTCGACCTCGAGTCGAACCACCGAGAGACAAGGTATTTTTCCGGTCTGTTCGTACGGAACGTATGGCACCGACTCAGGTCCAGCGGGCGATCGACGTCGCCGAGCGGGAGCTCAACTTCGCGTGGGCGGCCGTCGCCGCCGTCATCCTCCTCCTTGCGGGCCGGCTGCTCCTCGAGGGAACCGCCTCGCTCTCCCGGACCGCGGCCCTGCTAGCCTACGCCGGCGTCGTGACCGCGAGCGCGTTCGTCCGCGTCCGGCGGTGGGCCGGGATCTGGTTTCTCTGGGCGGCCTTCGCGACCCACTTCGCGCTGACGTTCTCGGCGGCCGGGATGGGGACCGTCGCGCTCGTGCTCCTGCTGGCCGCCGGCGTGTTGGCGGTACTGGGTGTGCAGGACGTTCGTGGTGTGCTCGAGCGGTGATCGTGTGCCGACTCGAGCGTGGGGACGGCTGTCGCGCCGCTTCCGAAACACAAGCTACAAATAGAAACCCCGGTTAGAAAGGGGCGAGGGCTCGTAGATCAGTGGCAGATCGCTTCCTTCGCAAGGAAGAGGCCCCGGGTTCAAATCCCGGCGAGTCCACTATTTTGCGCCGCGAGCAAATTCGCGAGCGGCGCACATAGTCGTCGAAGGTGGGATTTGAAGCCCTGGAAGTCGCAGCGCGAGCGGAGCGAGCGACCGTCTTCCTTCGGGTTCAAATCCCGGCGAGTCCACTTCTTCACGTCGCTTCGCTCGTTCAGTCGTGGACTCGCCGTAGTCACACTCGTTTCGCTCGCGTGACTCCCGGCGAGTCCATTCGGCTGGCGCCGACACCGTAATCATCATACTGCGTCGGCATCCGTGCTTCTTCAACCGTGGTGTTTAGTTATCGGACTCAAGAGCAGTGATTCGACGCTGCATCTCGTCACGAATCCACGTCGCTAATTCCGGAACGGGTTCGTCGGCTTCCGGTGCCCAGAATTCGAACGTCTGAGCCGGTTTGAGGAAGGTAACGATTCGATACAGCGGAATCCGCTTTTCATACCCCTCGGGTAAGCTACCAGCTTGATTTCGATACCCCGCTCGTAGTGCCCGCCGAAGTCGGTCGGGGTCGTGGACTGGCGGTTGCTCGATCTGTGTCGCTTCTACACGGCAGAGGTCAAACGACGGGTCACCGACAAGCGATTCTTCCCAATCGACGAGTCCGACCGTGGAATCGTTCGACTGGACTAAGCAGTTCTTCCGATTTGGGTCGCCGTGGAGGAGCGATACCGGGACATCAGTGAGTCCCTCGCGGTGTTCCTTGAGAACTTGTTGCACGAGGTTCGGAAATTCCTTGAAGCGGTCAGAGAAAACCGTCCGTACGCGCTCTTCGATTGTATTACAGAGGACGGTAACCCACGGGCCTTCTTCGAGGGAGAGGTTGTCGGCCGTTCCCCCCAGAATCCGCCCGCTTTCCTCGAATCGAACTGAGTGCAGATTCGCTATCGCTTGACCGACCTGATACAGCATCGACTCGCGCTTGGCGGTTGATACACCTGACCAACGGGTAACGATGGGTTCACCTGAGAGGGCAGTAGTCGCGAGATAATACGGCTCGCTTTGCACGCGAGCGGACAGTACGGGTGGCACCCGGATTTCTGCACGGGCGTTGAGATACCGAAGAACTGCACCGGCCCTTCGAATCCGACGGATACCACCGTCAGTCACCAGTTTGAGATATGCCTGCTCGCCGTTAGAGAACGAAATCCGATAGGTTTGATTCCATGGATGCTGGGATTCTGAGGGGCTGTCTATCTCAGAGACGTTACGGTCCGGGAACGCCCGTTCTAATGCATCGGAAAGAATCTCCCCCATTTGTGTTGGATAGTGTATAATTGCAGAAGAATCTTCGCTCTGTGTCGAGCAACGACGCTGTTACAGAAGGGCACCGAACTGAATGTACCCGGCCCCTTGAAGGCGGGGTCGGCCCGCGATCGCGTTGCGTCGCCTGCGAGGTCCTCGATTCACTCGTTTTGAATGTCTATACGCTAGAACTCTACATCAGCAGCCGCTACCGCGCCCTACCTCGTTAGGCGTAACAACATCGCGTTCTCCGGCTTCAGGGCTGGTATGGAACCGATAACGACTCGCAGAGTAGCGCTAAAGCGGCCACCAAACCCATCGATACGTCTCTCGTTCGGTATCTTCTGGCTGGCCGACCTCGTCGCTACGGTGTTCCTCTTTCTCGACCCGTACGCCAGCGAACTCAATCCGATTACGATCCGCTTCTACGAGCTGATCGGGTTACCCGGTGTCGTTCTTGCGGGAAGCATCTACGCCGCCGGAATCGTCTTGATCGGACACTACCTCTCGAAACCGTACGATGCACTGTTCGCTATCGGTGCCGTTCTCGTGTACGCTCTCTGTGCGAGCAACAACGTCATCCTCCTCCTGACCGGGGAGGCGTTCCTCGAGGCGCTCGTCAGCTAGCGAGTAAACCGTTCCGGGGACCTTGAAGCTGCGATCCCGCTTGTCTGTCTCGATCCCGATCGTCTTGTCACGGACCGAAATCTCGTCGATGCCCTCGTGCTCTGTCACGGAGACGTGAGTTTCAAGCGTCAGTCCGCGCCTCGAGCCACTGCTCGAGACGCTCGACGACGAGCGCGGCCACGACGTCGCCGATCCGCTCGGGGGCGTCGCTCAGGTCCCAGACGTACTCGCCATTGCGGGTGACGGTCACCCACTCGACGAAGTCGCCGCGGTCGAGCTCGAGCAGGAGGTCCTCGAGGACGGCCGCGTTGAGCCGACAGTCGAGGACGTCTTCGACGCGGCCGGCCAGCTGGGACGTGGTCGCGAGGACTCGGTCCTCGCCCGCGGGGAGGGGGCGGTCGGGGGTCGACGGGGCGGGGGGTTGGACGGGCATACTCGACCGATCGGTAGGAATTCGAGTCATATTAATGTAGGTGGTACTCTCGATGCCGTGACTGTCGGGCCGACCGACGCCGCGCTACGCGGGGCTCGAGACGCCGCCGCGGCGCGCGGATCACGGGGTCTCCATCAGGACCGGTCTCGGGCCGGCGGCGCACTCGTACGGAAACGACAGCGTCACGACCGTCCCGCCGTCGGGGCGGTCGGCGAACCGCAGGTCGCCGCCGCCGTTCTGGACGATCCAGTTGACGAGCCACAGCCCCAGTCCGGAGCCGTGCTCGAGTTGCGTCTCCGCGCCGTCGAGGACCGCCCGGCGCTCCGTTTCGGGAATCCCGTCGCCGTCGTCCGCGACCGTGAACTCGAGTCGGAGCTCGCCGTCGTAGTCGACGGCTCGGACCGCGACCTCGACGGTCGGGCCGTCCGTCCCCGCTTCGTCTGCGGCCGAGTTGTGCTCGACGGCGTTGTCGACGAGTTCGTTCAGGGCGTCGACGACGCTGCCGTCGACGGTCGGCGTGGTCGCCCTCGCCCCCGACTCGTCGGTTCTGGACAGGACCCGCGCGTCGGGGTAGGCCGCCCGCGCGCGGTCGACGACCGAGCGAACCGCCGCCGTGGCATCGATCAGATCGGCGTCCCCGTTGCGCTCGAGCGTCCGTTCGACGCCGCGGGCCTTGTCGGCCGTCTCGATCAGGTCGGTGGTCTCCTCGAGGATCGGTCTGACGTGCTCGCGCTCGAGGGCGGGCTGTTTCTCGCTGATGAGGCTGGCGTGGCCCTTGATGACGGTCGCGGCGTTCCGGAGATTGTGCCGGAGGACGCGGTTGAGCACCTGAATCCGCTGCTCCCGGTCGCGCTGTTCGGTGATGTCGCGGGCGACGACCACGTAGCCGTGCTCGAGGGCGCTGACCGTCACGTCCTGGGGAAACGTCGTCCCGTCGGCCCGCTGACCGATCAACGTTCCGCGCCAGTAGTTTCGCTCGGCGAGGGCCGGGTGCACCTCGCGGTCGATCGTCGCCTGCGCGGCGTTCGTGTACCGCTCGGCCCACTCGGTCCCCTCGATCGTCGCCGCGTCGTGAACGCCGTAGAGGGAGGCGTAGGCGTCGTTGACGTAGGCGTGTTCGTCGTCGACGACGACGGCGATCCCGTCCATCGAGGCGTCGACCGCCCGCGAGAGCCGTTCGCTCTCGCGGTAGTAGTGGGTGAACTCGACGTAGGTGTGGCCGAGCAGGCCGCCGAAGGCCATCCCGGTGCTCAGCGCGCTGATCACCGGCTGGGTTAACCCGCCGGAAAAGTCCATTCTGACGGAGAGGAGGTAGATACACCAGGCACAGAAGAGCGCGACCATCGCGCCGCAGGTGATCGAACCGACGGTGACGATGTCCGCCCGCCGCGTCGTCTCCTCGTCGGTCCGCGTCCGCAGCCCGTACCAGACGTGGCCGAGTCCGATCGTCGTCGGGACGCTCGCCTCGAGGACGAGCAGAAAGACGGGGCCGCCGAACGTCGCGACGTACGCGGCGACGATCGCGAGCAACCCGAGCCCGGCGATCGGAACCGAGTACTCCCGGACGTACGTCGACGTGCGGCGAGCACTGGTGAACATCGTCGGAACAGTACGTGATGGGAAGACGACGATGATAAATCAATTGGCAATTCTCTCGACACCTCGGCCGGCGACTCCGTTCGCCGACCCCGACTTGTTTGGTGATAGACGTCGTCTTCGAGCCACATGAGGACGCTCTACGCGGCGATGCGAGACCGGCTCCGCTGTTACGCGGGCGACGAATCCGAACCGGGCGGGATGAGCCACGCGAGCACTCGACTCGAGGGCCACCGGATCGAGTGTCTCGCGGCCTCGCGGGCGGCCCCCGAGCGAGTCTTCGTCGGCACCTTCGAAGACGGTCTGTATCGCTCCCGCGGACGGGCCACGGAGCCGGGAGAACGAGAGTTCGAACGCCTCGAGACGGACTTCGTCAGCGAGGCCGTCACGGCGCTGGCGATCAGCCCTCGCGATCCGGACGTGGTCTACGCCGGAACCGAACCGAGCCGCGTCTACCGCTCGGCCGACGGCGGCGACACCTGGACGCACCTCGAGGGGCTGACCGACCTCCCGTCGGCCGACGAGTGGGCCTTCCCGCCGCGACCCCACACCCACCACGTCCGCTGGCTCGAGGTCGACCCCGTCGACCCCGACCGACTCTACGTCGGCATCGAAGCGGGCGCGTTCGTTCTGAGCCCCGACGGCGGCGAGACGTGGCGCGATCGCCCCGAGGGGTCGCGCCGAGACAACCACACGCTCGCGACCCACGGCGACCGCGAGGGCCGGGTCTACACTGCCGCCGGCGACGGCTACGCGGTGAGCGACGACGGCGGCGACTCGTGGCGCCGCCCGCAGGAGGGCCTCGAGCACACCTACTGCTGGGGGCTGGCCGTCGACCCCGCCGACCCCGACGCGGTCATCGTCTCGAGCGCCAGCGGCGCCCGGACGGCCCACACGGCCGAGCGGGCCGACTCGCACGTCTACCGTCGGCTCGGCGACGAGCCCTGGGAGCGACTCGAGGGCCGCGGCCTTCCGACGGGCGCGGGCGTCGTCCGCGCCGTCTTCGAGACCACCGACGCGGGCGGCGTCGTCTACGCGCTGCACAACCGCGGCCTGTTCCGCAGCGAGGACTTCGGCGACTCCTGGGCGGCTATCGATACCGACTGGGGAGAAGGCCTCGAGGCGCAGGCGCCGCGCGGACTGGTTGCGCTTTCGGACTAATCGAGTCACCCAGTCGACTGCCGGAGGGCACCGTCTCGCTCGAGAACGATACCGATCGCGACGGCGTGAACGGGTGCGACGAGGGCGCTGCTCAGCACCGGCCCCACGACCGGGAGAAGCGAGAGCAGCCACGCCGAGAGTCCGATTGCGAGGAGCAGCGCGAAGAGAGACCAGCCGCGTCCGTCCGCAAACCGGCCGCTCTCCCGGAGTGCCGGCCGCAGCGGTCGCCCGGCGACGAGCAGTCCCGGAACGAGGAAGAGCCGCACGAACAGCGCGAAGTAGATCGCCAAGGGGACGAACCCCCATAGCCCCATCTCCTGGAGGACGGCGATGGAACCGAACAGCCGCTGGAGCAGGTCCAGCGCGACGACGAATCCGAACAGCGAGGCGACGGCTTCGATCCGAACGGGTCGATCCATCACGCGGGCCATCGTGGCGGCGCCGGCGACGGTGACTGCGACCAACGGCAGGACGTACAGGGCGAGCCCCCAGCCGAGGTAGTGCGGTTCGAGCCCGATCAGCGACTCGAGCGGGCGCAGCGTCTGGCCGATCCCCGTCGGATAGCCGACGTACTCGATCTGAATATTGACTCCGTCCGTACTCAGTCCCGTCCGCTCGAGGGTCGGAATCGGATCGCGTCGGTGGCGCCAGTCGACGACCGCGAGGAGAAGCCCAACGAGGAGAAACGGGACGAAGAGGACGGGATCGTACCGAAGGCGAGAGAGTGCGACCGAGAGCGGGTTTCGCTGCCCCCGGCGGAATTCGGGCGGATTCGACTGATGATCGCGTCCGTCAGTCATTGTTACTCGGCCTCCTCGAGGGCGAGCAGCCCGTCGTCGGTGAGGACATACAGCACGCCGTCGCCGACGATCGGCTGCGTGAAGTATATCGACTCCTCGTAGCGCCACCGTTGCTCGCCCGTCTCGGCGTCGATCGCGACCAGTTCTGGGAACTGATACCCGAGGTAGACGACGCCGTCGGCGACGACCGGATCCGTGTCGGGAACGTACTCGGCGGTCCACTCCCGCTCGCCGCGCTCGAGGTCGATCGCGTGCAGCGACTCCTCGCCGTCGGTGACGAACACCGTTCCGTCGGCGACGGCGGCGCTGCCGTCGGTGGCGTTCCCGTCGTGGGTGTACTCCCACAGAACGCTGCCGTCGGCCGGATCGAGCAACACGACGCCAGTCCGATAGGGAACGACGAGTCCCTCGTCCGTCGCCGTCGGCGGGTGGAACTCGTAGTAGGTCATCGGCGTCTCTTCCCCGGGATCCGGTTTTGCGCTCCAGTGAACGTCGCCCGTTTCGGCGTCGAAGGCGACGACGTCTCCGGGATAACTCGAGACGTAGACGACCCCGTCGCGGACCGCCGGCCGATTCGATCCGGTCGACCGTTCGTCGCCGACCGTTCGCTCCCACCGGACGCGACCGCTGCTCGCATCCAGCGCGACGACGCGGTCGGTGTTCGGGACGATCCCGTACACCGTTTCGTCCGCGGTGACGGGCGACTGTTCCCGCGGCGACGAACTGGACCACCGCTGGCTCTCTTGACCGGGATTGTGCCATCGTTCGGTGCCGATCGACCGGCCAAGCACCTCGTATCCGCCGCCGGCGCTCAGGCCGTATAGTCCCTCTCGGCCGCAGACGGCGAGGGTGTCGCTTCGATACGCTTGCGCCGGGGCTCGAGCCGGTGACGACCAGTACTGGCCGTCCCGCGTGAACCGAATTTCGCCGGTGTCGCGTTCGAACGCGACGAGCGACTGCTGACCGACCGCGTACAGCGTCTCCCCGACGAGAATCGGCGCCGACAGTCCGTACATGTTCGACTCCGTGTCCTGCTGCCACGCGCCCTCGACGCCGTCTTTCGGTCCCGTCGCGCTCGGATTGTAGCCGGTTCCACTGGAATCGTAGCGTACCATCGGCCAGTCGGTCTCGCCGCTCGTCGAGGCGGACGCGGTGTCGGCGGCGAACTCGACGTCAAGAACGCTCGCGCCGCCGGCGATTCCGACGGCGCCGAGTCCGACGCCGGCGAGCAGTCGTCGTCTGGAGGGCATCGATCGACCCGTCGCGCGGCGGACGTGTAAGTTCTTTCATCGCTTCGGGCCGAATTCAACCACGAGCCGACGGATTCGGGGGGTCGACGAGCGCGGGTCGATCGCGGATCGTCCCGTCGGTCGGCAACGGTGGGGTGCTTCGAAATCCTTTTAGTCGCGACACGGGGATAGTAGGGTAACTGAGTGATATCATGGACGTCGACATCATCTCCGAAACGGAGAATCCCATGTTGCATCGAACCGACGTGACCTTCGAACTGTCCCACGAGGACGCGACGCCGGAGCGCCTGCAGGTCCGGGACAGTCTCGCGGCCAAACTGAACAAGGACGCCGACGAGGTCGTCGTCCGCAAACTCGACACGAAGTTCGGGATGCGAAAGACCGTCGGCGAGGCCAAGGTCTACGACACGGCCGACGACGCCCGCGACGTCGAGCAGGACCACATGCTCGAGCGAAACAAGATCGGCGCCGAAGAGGCCGAGGCCGAGGCGGACGCCGAAGCGGAGGAAGCATAAATGCCACGACACGAACTCTACGACGACGACGGCAGCACCGAGCGCGAACAGTGCCCCCGCTGCGGGGACGCTTTCCTCGCCGACCACGGTGACCGCCAGCACTGCGGCAAGTGCGGGTACACCGAGTGGGAATAGCGAGGGATCGAGCGCAGCGAGAGTCCTCGAAGATGCGAACGGACGCATTGCGTCCGTGAGCAAGTAGCGGCCTTCTCTCCGCGCGAACCGACCGACCGAGCAGTCGCAGTAGTAATCCGTGAGTTCTGACATCCGAATCCTCGGGATCGAAGGCACCGCCTGGGCGGCCAGCGCAGCCGTGTACGATTCCGCGACCGACGACGTCTTCATCGAGAGCGACGCCTACCAACCCGACAGCGGCGGCATCCACCCCCGCGAGGCCGCCGAACACATGCACGACGCGATCCCCCGCGTCGTCGAGACCGCCCTCGAGCACGCCCGCGAGACTTACGACGAGCCCGCCGACGAGGCACCCGTTGATGCCGTCGCCTTCTCTCGAGGGCCGGGGCTCGGCCCCTGCCTGCGGATCGTCGGCACGGCCGCCCGGGCGCTCTCGCAGGCGCTCGAGGTGCCCCTCGTCGGGGTCAACCACATGGTCGCCCACCTCGAGATCGGGCGCCATACGGCGGACTTCGACTCGCCGGTCTGTCTGAACGCCAGCGGCGCCAACGCCCACCTGTTGGCCTACCGCAACGGCCGCTACCGCGTGCTCGGCGAGACGATGGACACGGGCGTCGGGAACGCGATCGACAAGTTCACCCGCCACGTCGGCTGGTCCCACCCCGGCGGCCCGAAAGTCGAGGCGGCCGCCGAGGACGGCGAGTACGTCGACCTCCCCTACGTCGTCAAGGGGATGGACTTCTCCTTCTCGGGGATCATGAGCGCCGCCAAGCAGCGGTACGACGACGATGTTCCGGTCGAGGATATCTGCTTTTCCCTGCAGGAGAACATCTTCGGCATGCTGACCGAAGTGGCCGAACGCGCGCTCTCGCTGACCGGCAGCGACGAACTCGTGCTGGGCGGCGGCGTCGGGCAGAACGAGCGCCTCCGCGAGATGCTCGCGGAGATGTGCGCCCAGCGCGGGGCCGAGTTCCACGCGCCCGAACCCCGATTTCTCCGGGACAACGCCGGCATGATCGCCGTGCTCGGCGCGAAGATGTACGACGCCGGCGACACCCTCGCGATCGAGGAGTCTCGCGTCGATCCGAACTATCGCCCCGATCAGGTCCCCGTCACGTGGCGCAGCGACGAACCGGAGCTCGCGGCCGGCCGCGGAGCGGACGGCGGCGAGACGCAGGTTCGCGGCGCCGAAGCGCTCGTCGACCTCGAGCCCGCTCGCGGCCGCGTCACCAAACGCCGCGAGTCGAAGACCTACCGACACCCGCAACTCGACGACCGACTGCGCCGCGAGCGGACGACCCTCGAGGCCCGCCTGACCAGCCTCGCGCGCCGCGAGGGGGTGCCGACGCCGGTGCTCTCGGACGTCGATCCGCGGGAGGCGCGCCTGGAACTCGAGTACGTCGGCAAATGGGATCTCCGCGACGAGTTGACCGCCGAACGCGTTCGCGACGTCGGGCGACACCTCGCGCGGCTACACCGGGCCGGGTTCGTCCACGGCGATCCGACGACGCGGAACGTCCGCGTCGGGTCCGCGGACCCCGATGCCTCCGGAACCGAGCGGGCGGCCGAGGCCCGCGAGCGGACCGTCCTCATCGATTTCGGGCTCGGCTACCACACCGACCACGTCGAGGACTACGCGATGGACATCCACGTCTTCGACCAGAGCCTCGTCGGCACCGCCGACGACCCCGACCCGCTCCGCGAGGCGCTGCGGGAGGGCTACCGCGAGGTCGGCGAGGAGCGAGTGCTCGAGCGCCTGCGGGACGTCGAGGGGCGCGGCCGGTACGTCAGCGACGACGGCCAGGAGTAAGGCGTCTCGAGGCCGTCGGTCGCTGATTCTTTGTTCGCCGATTCGATACTCGAGGTCTCGTTACTCCACGCTATAGGAGTCCGTCGTATCGACCCCGAGCAGGTAGTTCCCGCCGCAAAAGCCCATCCAGACGTTCTGGAGGAGCCCGAGCCCGGCGATGCCCGCTATCGCGGCGCGCTCGCGTTTGTCGTCCTGGTAGGCCGCCGCGGCCATCACGACCAGCCAGATGCCGAGCACGCCGCGTGCGATGCGATCGAGTCCGCCGACGTTTCGCTGCATACGCGGTCCTACGGGCGGCCGAGTGGAATCCGTGTGGCCGAATATCTCGCACGCATTTATTACGCCGCCTGTTGACTGTCCGACAGCAACCGATCGATGAAACGCATTCGCATCACCCTGGACCCCGCCGGCGACTACGCGCCGCCGCTGTACCGGCGGTTCGCGGGCGGCGCGTCGTACCTCGAGCGGGTCCACATCATCAACTGGAACGTCGCGTCGCCGCCGACGGCGTTCCTACTGTGGCTTCGCGGCGATTACCGACGGCTCGAGGCGGAACTCGAAGCCAGCGAGAACGCCGACGAGTACGAACTCCTCCCGCTCGCGGATCGGGAGTGTCACTGCTTTCTCGAGGGAGCGGTCGCCGACGCCGCACGGCTCCTGTTCGAGAACTTCACGCGGGGGAGCCTGATCACCGTCCCGCCGATCGTCTGCAACGACGACGGGACCAACACGTTCTCGATCATCGGGACGGACGCCGACATCCAGAACGCGGTCGAAGGCGTTCCCGACGGCGTCGGTGTCACCGTCGAGGCGGTCGGCGGGGAGACCGTCGCCCCGAAGAGCGCCGTCGGACGCCTCTCCGAGCGCCAGCGCGAGGCCGTCGAGGCCGCCCTCGAGATCGGCTACTACGACGTTCCCCGCGAGGCGACGACGACCGATAGCGCGGGACCGGAGGTCCCGCGGACCATGCGAACGGCGCTTCGCGCCGTGAGCAGACGTCGCCGACGAACTCGATTGTGCGACCGCGACCGCCGCGGAGCACCTCCAGAAGGCCGAGTCAAAGCTGATCGGGGCGTTGCTCGAGCGGTAGGACGGCGGCTCTCGTCCCCGCGGAACCGCGATACGGGCCGGCGCTCTCGAGGCCCCTCGGGCGTTCGATTCCGCTGACGGAGAGGATCACCAAATACTCTTATCAGGTGAGGTCGTATCTTCCCGTATGGCAGACAAACCGACTTCCGGAGAGATTCTCGGCGTACCGTACAACTTCGATCGACCCAGCCTCGGACGGATGATCTCCTCGTACTGGCAGCCCGGCGAGGGGATGCTCGTCGAGAAGCCTTTCGGCGTCGGCTACACCCTGAACCTCGCCAACTGGCGGTCGTGGATCGTCGTCCTCGTCGCCGGCGCGCTCCTCTGGCAGCAAGAGCAGAGCGAGTCCGGCGCCGACGAGGACCGCCGGGACGAACCCGTCGAGGTCATCGTCGACGACCAGGACGAGTCGGCCAACTGATCGCGCGCTCGTTTCCGATTCCGTCGCCGTACGATCGCCTAGCCGTCCGTCCCTTTTCGTCGGGACTCGGTTCCGATAATCTATTATTCGTAGTAGTATATCGCGTACCAAATGGAGCAGCTGTTACTATCGATTACGGTGCTGACGATTATCGCTCAATATCTCGGATATTTTCTTCTCCGCATCGATATTCGACGAATAGAATACGCGGATTCGAGGATCAGACAGCTTCCGACACTAACTGCGAGACTTCCCCTTCTCGGTGTCGTGGTTCCGTTGTGGTACTTATACCATAGAAATCGCCTGAAACGGGACACGGACAATCGCTGAACCAGAACCGCTGTGCTTCTGATTCTTCCCGTCTAATCCCTCCGCTCTGACGGAAATACGCCCTGGCTCTGCGTTACTGCCGTCGCAGATTCCGCGAACTCGCCCGTGCACACGAGGATGTGACGGGGCGGTGTCGTCACCTCGGGTTTCGCGTCGATCCGTCTCCGCGAGGGGTCTTTCGACTCGAGTAGCGAACGAAATCCCGAGACGTCGACGGACCGAACCGTTATACCGGACGGCGACACAACGTGGGGCAGTATGCAGGTCGAGAGCCCCGACTTCGTCGTTGCTCGAGACGGGAGCGGCGATTTCGACTCCGTACAGGCCGCGATCGACGCCGTTCCGGACTTCCGGGACGCGGAGACGACGATCCGCCTCGAGTCCGGGACCTACGAGGAGAAACTGGTGGTGCCGACCTCCAAGACCAACGTGACCCTCGTCGGCGAGGACCCCGAGGAGACGATCCTGACCTACGACGACTACAACGGGAAGGAGAACCGCTTCGGCGAGGAGATGGGAACGACCGAGTCCTCGAGTTGCTTCCTGTTCGGCGACGACTTCACGGCGCGGGATCTCACGTTCCAGAACGCGGCGGGCGCCGTGGGGCAGGCCGTGGCCGTCCGGGTCGACGGCGACCGCGCCGTCTTCGAGAACTGCCGATTCCTGGGCTGGCAGGACACCCTCTACACTCACGGCGAGGACAGCCGCCAGTACTACCGCGACTGCTACGTCGAGGGCCGGGTCGACTTCATCTTCGGCTGGTCGACGGCCGTCTTCGAGGACTGCGAGATCTTCTGTACCGGCGACGAGGGGTACGTCACCGCCGCCTCGACGACCGAGGACACCGACTACGGCTACCTCTTCCGGAACTGCGAGATCACGGGCGACGCACCCGACGGTTCCTTCTACTTGGGGCGCCCCTGGCGCCCCTACGCCCAGACGGTGTTCGTACACTGCTACCTCGGCGAGCACGTCCGGCCCGAGGGGTGGCACAACTGGCGGGACCCCGACAAGGAGGAGACCGCCTTCTACGCCGAGTACGAGAACGAGGGGTCCGGCTTTACGCCCGACGAGCGCGTCGACTGGGCCCGCCAGTTGACCGACGAGGAGGCCGCCGAGTACACCCTCGAGACCGTCCTCGACGGCTGGGATCCGCTCGAGCGCCTCGCGGACGCCGACGCCCGATCGTCGACCGTCGATCGCTGACCGCCGTCAGCGGTCGCCCCCGCCCCTGATGCAGTCGAGGCTGCCGATCGCCGCGACGAGGTCGCGAGGTACTGTGGTCACCCTCGAACTGGGCCACGTCGACGTCCCTCGGACCGTCATCGAGGCCCTCGAGTTGTAGCTGCCGTCGGCTCGAGCCGCGACCGATTTCGCGCGTTTAATCGGGCAAATACTCCGCGAGCGGCGGTGCGAACGCGTCGATCACGCGACACGGCTCGAGGGCGCGCACGCCGTGTTCCGTGCCGGGCGGGACGACGTAGGAGCCACCGGCCTCGACCGTCTCGGAGTAGGCGCCGCGGAGTTCGAGCGAACCCTCGATGACGAAACTGCCCTGAGTCGCCTCCTCGTGACTGTGGGGCTCGCCCTCCTCGCCGTCCGACAGCGAGTAGTGGACCAGCATCAGTTCGTCCGTACAGGCGAGGACGCGGCGCTCGCCGCCGCCCTCGAGGTCGTCGATCCGGGTCGGATCGTCCCAGTCGGTGACGTCCATACGATCGAATTCGTGTCGTTCGAACATAAGGATCCGCCGGGGTCCGGAACCGGCGCGCCGCGAAACCGCGCGATCGACGGCTATTTTCCGCCCGCGAACGCCGCATCGCGTATGGCCATTCGATTCGTCACCGGCAACGAGGGGAAGGTTCGCGAGGCGCGGGACTACCTCGCGGACCTCGAGCCAGTCGAACAGATCGACTACGACTACACCGAGGTCCAGAGCGACTCGCTCGAGGCGATCGCGGCCCACGGCGCCCGCGAGGCCTTCGAGGAACTGGGCAGCGACGAACCGGTGCTCGTCGACGACGCGGGACTGTTCGTCGAGGCGCTCGAGGGGTTCCCGGGCCCGTACTCCGCGTACGTGGAGGACACCGTCGGCGTCGAACGACTCTGGCGACTCGCGAGCGAGGAGGAGAACCGACGCGCTCGGTTCAAGACGGTGCTCGCGTACGCGGACGGCGAGGTGCCACGCACCTCGGACGAGACGGCGAGCGAAGCGGATAGCGGTTCGCGAGCCGTCAGAGTCGAGACGTTCGAGGGCTCGGTCGCCGGCACGCTCGTCGCGCCGCGCGGCGAGGGCGGCTTCGGCTACGATCCGATCTTCGAGTACAACGGGCAGACGATGGCCGAGATGAGCACCGAGGAGAAAAACGCCATCTCCCACCGCGGCCGCGCGCTGGCCGAGTTCGCGGAGTGGTACGCCGGGCGCGACCAATGAGTCGATAGATCGGTCTTTTCCGATTCAACTCCATCAATCCGAATCGTTCTGCCGATTTTCCGAAGCCGTCTAATTCTCGACATTCGGCGCTAGACCTTTACATGGGCGCGGAACGTGAGGTCTCGTAGGCGAGGGAGCGCTCGAGACTCTGTTCTCGAGAGCGAGCCCTCGCCCACAACAGATCGAGAAAATACAATATGAGTTCTGACGATGACGCGCTCGAGGCGGCCTGCCGGAGCCTCGAGGGCGTGTGCGACGACGTCGAGGAGACGGTCGACGCCCTGACGGAGCAGCGGCCGGCCGAGGACAGGGTCACAACGCAGGCGGCGGTGTTCGGCGCGCTGGCGAACGAACACCGGGTGCGAATCCTCGAGGCGCTCCGGGACGGCGAGCTGTGCGCCTGCGAACTGCAGGTCGCTCTCGAGGCGCCCCAGTCGACGGTCGCGACCCACCTCCGGCGGCTCCGGGAGACGGGCCTGATCAAGGGCCGCAAGAAGGGGAAGTGGACCTACTACCGGATCGCCGATACGGCGGCGCTCGAGTTGCTCGATATCGGAGCCGCCGTCGACGTTCCGGAATCCGACTGACTGCCGACCGATACGAACCGAGACCACCATGACAGGAAACGACACCATCACCGACGACGCGACCGACGTACCGCGCGACCGGCGAACGCACGTCCGCGAGCGGTACGCCGAGGTCGCGTCCGCCGCCGACGACTGCTGCGACGCATCGACGACCGACGCCGATTGCTGTGACGACTCCGCGGCCGACGACGACACCGAAACGGAGTGCTGCGCCCCCTCGGAAACCGAGACCGGTTGCTGCGACGCTTCGAACGGCGAGTTCGAACTCGAGGACGATCCGTCCCGGGCGCTGTCGCTCGGCTACGAACCGGACGACCTCGAGACCGCCCCCGAGGAGTCGAACCTCGGGCTCGGCTGTGGCAACCCGGTCTCGATCTCGAACCTCGAGGCCGGTGAGACGGTCCTCGACCTCGGCTCCGGCGGCGGGTTCGACTGCTTCCTCGCGGCCCGCGAGGTCGGCTCCGGGGGACGGGTCATCGGCGTCGACATGACCCCTGAGATGCTCGAGCGCGCTCGCGAAAACGCTTCGGACAGCGAACTCGAGAACGTCGAGTTCCGACTGGGCGAGATCGAACACCTCCCGGTCGCCGACGCGACCGTCGATACGATCGTCTCGAACTGCGTCGTCAACCTCTCGCCGGACAAGGTGCAGGTGTTCGCGGAGGTGTACAGAGCCCTTCGGCCCGGCGGCACGCTCGCGATTTCGGACCTCGTCGCGACCGAGCCGCTCCCGCGGGAGATCCGCGAGAACCCCGACGCCGTCGACGCCTGCGTCGGCGGGGCCGCGACGGTCGACGAACTGGAGACGCTGCTCGACGACGCCGGCTTCGTCGACGGCTCGATCACCCTCGAGGGCGAGTGGACCGCGGACCTGCCGGTCGCGTCCGCGCGGATCGAAGCGAGAAAACCCGTCTGAGTCGCGGCCGACCGTCTCCGCTCGAGTCCGAACGCGAGCGCCGAAGCGACCGGCGATCGACGGCCGTCAGTCGTCGCCTTCCGCGGCCGCGTTCGCGCTCCCGTCCTCGGACCCCGAACCGCCGCCGGCCTTCGCCGTGCTGTCGACGTCGACGCCTTCCCAGTCGTGGTCGGCGTGGTAGCCCTCGCGTTCCTTCGCGCTGGCCGCGACGCGGATGAACTCCGCCTTCTCGCGGGCCGCGGGGATCGTGTGGCCGCCGCAGTAGGAGAGCCCCGACTGGATGCCCGCGCAGAACTCCTCGACGACGTCGGCGACCGGCCCCTTGTAGGGAGTCAGCGCCTCGACGCCCTCGTCGGCGCGGACGTTCTCCTCCTTGTCGTCGCGCTTCTCCGCGGCGGTCGTCGTCGCCATGCCGCGCGAGCGCTTGTACCGCGTGCCGTCGACCTCGACGACCGCGCCGGGGGCTTCCTCGGTACCCGCGAAGAGGCTGCCCATCATCACGGTGTCGGCGCCCGCCATCAGCGCCTTCACCGCGTCGCCGGAGGTTCGGATGCCGCCGTCGGCGCAGACGGTGACCTCGAGGGCCTCGGCCGCCTCCGCGCAGTCGTCGACGGCGGTCAGCTGCGGGACGCCCGCCCCGGCGACCTTCCGCGTGGTGCAGTGGGAGCCGGGTCCGATGCCGACCTTCACGCAGTCGGCGCCGGCGGCCGCCAGATCCTCGACGCCCGCGGGCGTCGCGACGTTGCCGGCGACGAGATCCGTCTCGGGGAACTCCTCGCGGAGCCGTTCGACGGCGTCGATGGTTCGCTCCATGTGGCCGTGGGCGACGTCGACGACGAGCGCGTCGACGCCGGCCTCGACCAGCGCGGCGCTGCGCCCGACGTAGTCCTCGTCGATCCCGATCGCGGCGCCGACCTGCTCGCCGGCGTCTTTCACGCGCGCGACCTGTTCGGACTGCTCCGTCGGCGTGAGGAAGCGGTGGAGGACGCCGAAGCCGCCGGCGCGCGAGAGCGCGATCGCCAGTTCGGCCTCGGTGACGGTGTCCATGGCGGCCGAGACCAGCGGCGTCTCGAGCTCGACCGAGGGCGTGAGATGCGTCGAGAGATCCACGTCGCTGCGGCTATCGACTGGCGAGCGGTTCGGCACGAGGAGGACGTCCCCGTAACTCAATCCGGTGCGGAGATCGTTCATTGACCCCTCCATACTCACGGCTGGGTCGGGATAAACATCTCGGCTCGAGCAGCCGCGCCGCGATACTCTTCTCGCGTGTTATTCCGCCGCTCGCGGGTCCCGATCCGGTCCGGGGTAGTCGCCGCCCTCGACGGCCTCGTAGAGGCTCTCGGGGTCGAACAGCCGCGCGAACGCGTCCGGTGGGCGGACGCTGACCGAGACGCGAGGCTGCAGGGAGAGGCCCGCCTGCGCCGATCCCAGCCCCTCGTCGTACGAGAGCAGGTGTGCGGCCCCGCCTCGGTAGGCCGAGGCGAGCGCCGGGTGGTCGTCCGCCGGCTGATCGACGGCGACTCGTTCGGCCTCGAGTCGCTCTCGATGGTCGGCCGCGAGGGCCGCGTCGGCGAGGTCGGTCACGAGCCGTTCGGTCTCCTCGAGCAACCGGTCGCTCGCGACGAGCTCGACCCAGGAGTGACGACGGACGTGATCGAGGGCGTCTCGGGCGTCGCCGCCGACGAGCAGGTCGGCCGCGAGCACTTCGGGAGCCGCGACGACGCGGGTCGGGTTCGGTCGCTCAGGCATCCTCGCCGGCCTCCGTCCCCGAGTCGGTCTCCGTCTCGGCCGACAGTTCGTCGGCCGCCGTTCGCACGGCCTCGAGATCCACGTCGTAATCCGCGCCTCGATCGAAGAGTTCGGCCCAGCTCGCTGGCATCGGCGAACCTTCGCGGCCCGAAGAGAAAAGCCCCGCGTCTCTCGAGTTCGACGGATTTGATATCGCAGTATGTGATTTACCTCGTTGAAACCGGGGAAGTGACGAACCCAGCCGACAGCCGCCGCTACACCGCTCGAGCGTCGTTCTCGCTGCGATTTTGCGGAGATTCGGTTCACTACCGTCGAAAACAGGAGAGACAGTGCGGAGAGGCGCCAGCTTCGAGCGACCGGTCACTCCGCTCGAGCCAGTACCCAGGAGAGGACGGCGCCGAGGACGAACGCGACGCCGACGTTGACGAACAGGCCGACGGCGCCGACGCCCAGCACGAACGCCAGCGATCGCCCACCCGAAACCGGTTCGAACGCCGCTCGAGCCAACTCGAGCGAAACGACGACGAGCAGGACGCCGAGGACGGCGAGCGGAAACGCGGCCAGCAAGGCTCCCGTGGCCACGAGCGCCAGCGCGAGGTAGCCGACCCCGAGCAGCACGTTCGCACCGCCGGTGCGAGCGCCGAAGGCGTACTTTCCCGCGAGTCCGCCGCTGCCGTGGCACATCGGCACGCCGCCGAGGGGAATCGCCGCCAGACAGGTCACGCCCATGCTCGTCGAGAGCGCGTCCGGCGAGATATCTCGGTCGTAGAGGTCGCCGCAGAGCAAGGCGGTCGCGATCGCCGCGTTCCCGACCGTCATCCCCAACTGCGCGACGGTCCCCTCGAGCGCGGCGCTCGACAGCGTCGGCCCGCCCGCCGGAAAGACGGCGAGGGCGGGCATCCGCGGCGTCGGGAGCCCCGTCGTCGCGACGGCCGCGAGAGCGCCGAGTCCGAGCACGACCAGCACGCTGGCCTGCCGGTAGCCGACCAGCGCGAACAGGCCGACGACGGCCAGTCCGCCGATCGCGACCGGGAGGTTCCCCGCGGAGAGATCGACGGCCGCCTCGAGGAGGAGCAGGGCGACGGCGAACTGGACGCCGCGAATCACGGGTTCGCCGACGACTCGCTGGAGCCGGCCGACGAGCCCCAGTTTCCCCACCGCGAGCAGTATCCCTCCCGCCACCAGGCCGGCGGCGGCGAGTTCCGCGTAGGTGAGCGTCCCGACGATCGCCAGCCCGATCAGGGCCTTCATCGGCTCGACGGACAGCGGCAGCCCGTAGTAGAGCCCCCAGACGATCTGGAAGACGCCGAAGCCGACCAGCACGTGGGGCAGCGAGACGCTCGTCGTCGCCGCGAGGGCGACCAACAGCGGCAACACCGTAACCGAATCACCTAGCGCGCCCGTCAGCTCGCTCGTCGAGAACTCGAGCGCGGAACCGGTCCCAGACCGGAACGAATACGCCATCTATACCCGGTACAGTCGGAACCCTTTTGAGACTTACCAGTAACCGACTTCCGTTTCTCTTCGAGGCTGAAGAAACGGAATCCCGTTACTGCTGAACGCTCGCGAGCGGTCGATTACGCGACGGAGACTGTGCGTCCCGAGGGGCACCGTGTTCTAGCCCGTTCCACTCGTCGTCGATGTCGCCCGTCGATCTCGAGCAGCGCCGTACCGACGTGCCGTACTGCGTCAGGGTCGTCCGAAGACCCTGATCGATGAGTTCGCCCGCGGTTCGCGCGGTCTCGTCGACGTCGCCGTCGAGAGAGACGGTGACCAGTGCGTAGTCCTCCTCCTCGATGTCGCCCTCCCGCTGGATGGAAGCCGGGCGTCTTCCCCGTACGTGTCCGCGACGAACGCTGCAGCGTCTCGAGCGGGTAGTTCGTTTCTACGAGACCTGCTTCCTGATCCTCCCGTCACTGTCGGGTGCGTAACGCCGAACGACGGGACCGACATAAATCAAATATAGCTATACCAAACTAGTTGCTTCGCGTCCGGTGCCTAGTTATCGACGGACTCGAGCGAGTCCGCCTCGAAGGCGTCGCTGTACCGCGCTAGCGTGGATTCGTAGCCGGCCATCGCGAGGTCGTAGGTCTCGCGCAGGTCGGCGATCGGGGTCTCGCTGGCGTCGATCCGCAGGTCGTTGTACGCCGGCTCCCAGTCGTGGCGCTCGGTCGTCTCGACGACGACCGCCGCGCTCTGGACCGACAGCTCCTCGCGCTTGTCGCCGCCCTCGAGATCGCCCGCCGCGAGGGCGTCGATCAACCGCTTCGCGAGCGGATCGGTCTCGGCGTCGTCCCGAACCGCCTCCGGCCCCGTCGCGGGGTCGGTCGTCTCGTGGACGGCGTTGGCCGCGTAGTTGGCCGCGGCCGCTTCGAGGACGTCCTCGCCGGTCAGCATGTTGCCGGCGACGGTGAAATTGTCGCGCTCGAGGTGCCCGGAGCGCTCGACGCACTCCGCGCCGGTGAAGGCGAACGTCCCCTCGCGATCGACGCCGTGGAGCTGTCGCTGCGGGGCGCCCTCGTCGGCGTTGAGCAGCGCCTCGAGGGCATCATCGACCGCGAGCCCGTCCTCGACGTACGCGAGTCCGCGGTCGCCGAGTTCGACGTTGACCAGGCTCTGGGTCGCGACGGCGCCGCGGTCGCTGACGAACGGACAGAGCGCGCCGACGCCGGGTAGACGTGTCGTCACGGCGACGCCGAATCGGTGGTGGCTGTCGCCGTCCGGCGTCTCGTAGGCCTCGTGGGCGCAGATGCTGAAGGTCATCGTTCGTGGATCATCGCTCGCGGACAAAAATCACGCGCCGGTCTCGTCGGGCGGTGGTCGATCCCGGTTCGTCCGCGGATTCGCCGGGTTTTCTGACGGAACCCTCGGTAGCGCCTCGAGACTCGGTTGCTCATTTTCGGGCCCGACTCATTCGAAGTCGTGACTGTGTCTGACGTAAGAACTATACTGGCGGCCGCGGTGGGTTACGCCAATGGGACTTATGAGCAAAATCCTCGGCGGCGGTCAGTCTCGGACGGCCGAGGACTACGTCGAACTGGATCTCGACGACGCGTCGGCGAGTTCGGCCGAGGCGGCCATGCAGGTACACATCGCCGAAGTCAACGACCAGGCCGACGCCATCGATATCAAAGACGCCGTCTACGACGGCGACATCGTCATCGCGGACATCACGCGTCTGCGAACCTCGGACAGCACCGTCGAACACATCGTCGACGAACTCCGGCAGGTCGCCCAGGAGGTCGACGGCGACATCGTCCGGAAGGGCGACGATCAGATCATCATCACGCCGACCGGCGTCCACATCAGCCGCGAGAAACTGGGCCAGCGGGTCTGAATCGGCGATTCGACTGTTCTGCGGTCCATCTCGTTCGTACTCGAGGGCGGGCGTTCCTTCCGTCGAACCGGCGTCGGGAGAACCGTATCGGTTCGAACAGGCCGACCAGTGTTCCGTGATCTCACACGACACGGTACGACTCCGCGAGCCGGCGCTATTTTCCGGATTTTGTTGCCGTACCCAGTGACGAAAGCGGCGAGCGACGACCGCCGGTCTCGAGTCCCCTGCCATCGATCCCGTCGCTGCGGTCGAATAAAGGCCGGACGTACGATGGGTAACGGAGCTGTCACGAGTGGCGACGCGTCGCTGCCGTGGTTCCGGAGCCGCGGTACGGCTTACCCTGAGACGTAGTTGAAAGGGGGTCTCGAGCCAATTCCCGGCCACAGCATGAGTACGCGACTACCGACCCCACCCGGTCCGGGACGGTGCCCGGACTCGAGGCGGGGCGATCGAAGACGTCGCCCGCCAGCCGCGTCGTCCGGACGACCGAAGCGACGAGCGGACGCCGGAGGTGTGCGACCGTGAGCGACGCGCCGCGCGTCGTCTCTCCGTCGTGGCTCGCAGACCGCCGCGACTCGGTGACGGTCGTCGACGTCCGCGAGGAGCGCGAGTACGAGGAATTGGGCCACGTACCGGGCGCGGTCAACGTCCCGACCGAGACCTTCCGCGATCCGAGCAGCGTCGCCGAGGGGAAACTGCCCGGCGCACAGGCTTTCGCCGACCGCATGAGCGAGGCGGGAATCGAGCGCGACGACGCTATCGTCGCCGTCGACGACGAACGCGGCGTCAACGCGGCCCGATTCCTGCTCACCGCGACCGTCTACGGCCACGAGGGCGACCTCTACCTGTTCGACGGCGGTCTCGAGGCGTGGCTCGCTGAGACGGACGCCGACCTCGAGACGACCGAGCTTGAGTCGGAATCGAACTCGGATTCGCAACTGGAGACGACGTACGAGGCCGTCAGGCGCGACGACGCCCCGATCGTCGACCGCGAGGACGTCGAGGCGGCCGTCGAGGGCGACGCCGTCGTCGTCGACACCCGGACCACCGCCGAGTACGACCAGTCGCACATCCCCGGCGCGGTGCAACTCGGCTGGGAGGCCCTGCTCGAGGACGACACCGACCGACTGAAGCCCGAGGACGAACTCGAGGCGCTGCTCGCCGACCGGGGCATCGAGCCGGATGATCGGATCGTCCTCTACTGTAACACCGCGCGGCGGTTGAGCCACACCTACGTCGTCCTCCGACACCTCGGCTACGAGAACGTCGCGTTCTACGAGGGGAGCCTGACCGACTGGGTGCGCGCGGAGGCACCCGAGTGGGACCCCGTCGATCTCAAGCGGCAGGTCCGCGCGTACGCCGACGCCGGCGGATTCGACGCGATGGTCGCGGAACTCGGCGAAGACGTCCTCAATCGGCTGAAGCTGATCGGCCTCTACCACCAGAAACAGCGGGGCTACTTCATGCTCCGCACGCGGGCGCCCGGCGGGATCCTCACCGCGGAACAGGCCCGCGTCATCGGCGAGGTCGCCGACGAGTTCGCCCGGGCGCCCGAGGCGTACGGCGGGCCCGACCAGAATCCCGTCTTCGGCGACGGTTACCTCGACGTGACGACCCGGCAGGACGTCCAGATGCACTGGATCCGGATATCGGATATCGACGAAATCTGGGATCGGTACGAGGCGGTCGGCCTCGAGACGATGCAGGCCTGCGGCAACTCGGTGCGCAACGTCGTCGGCTGTCCCGCCGCGGGGATCGACGCCGACGAGACGATCGACGTCCGGCCGACGGTCGAACGCGTCAGCGAGCGGTTCCTCGGCGACCACCACTACGCCAACCTGCCGCGGAAGTTCAAGGTCAGCGTCACCGGCTGCCACGAGGACTGCGCCCGGTCGGGGATCCAGGACCTCGGACTGACGCCGGCGGTGAAGGACGATCGCGACGGGTTCGTCGCCCGGGTGGGCGGCGGCCTCTCGGACGGCCCGCGGATCGCCAGCGACGTCGATCTCTTCGTCGAACCCGATCAGGTCGACGACCTCGTGGCCGCGATGGCCGACCTGTTCATGGACCGGGGCAGCTACCTCGACACCGCCGTCAACCGCCTGCGCTTTCTCGTCGAGGAACTCGGCCCCGAGCGGTTCAGGGAGGAACTCGAGTCCTCCGCCGACTTCGAGTTCGTCTCCCCCGACGAGACGCTGACGACCGACTACCGCGGCGACCACGTCGGCGTCCACGAGCAGGACGACGGTCGCTCCTACGTGGGGTTGAACGTCCCGACGGGGCGGATGGGCGGCGACGAGTTCGCGGAACTGGCGCGACTCGCCGAAGCCCTCGGCGACGGCGAACTCCGCCTGACGCCGAACCAGAACGTGCTCGTCCCCCACCTCGCGGACGACGCCCTCGAGACGTTCCTCGAGGAACCGGTCGTCGAACGCTACGGCCCCGATCCAGGTCCCTTCGCGCGCGGGATCGTCACCTGCACCGGACGGGAGTTCTGCAACTACGGGATCATCGAGACGAAGAACCGCGCGATCAGGTGGGCCCGCGAACTCGACGACTGGGCCGAGGAAGTCGGTATCGCGGACGACCACGACGCGATCCGCGTTCACATGTCGGGCTGCTCGGCCTCCTGTGCGCAGCCCCAGGTCGGCGATTTCGGCCTTCGCGGCGAGGTCTACCGCGACGACTACGAGTCCGGTCGCGCGGCCGACCTCGGGCTGGGCGGGGACCTCGGCGACGACGAGTTCATCGACTGGCTCGTCGGGAAGATCCCGATCGACGACGTGCCGGACGTGATTCGAGAGATGATGCTGGCCTACGAGGGCGACCGCGAGGCGGGCGAATCGTTCGCCGACTGGACCGACCGGAAATCCGACGCGGAACTGCGCGAGATCGTCGCGGAGCGTCCGCCGGCCGAGCCGCCCGTCGTCGGCACGGAGGTGAGCTGAATGGTCGCGGACAACCGTCCGTCGATTCCGGAACCCGACTCGACCGGCCCCGAACCCAAGGGCGCCGGCGGCGACCCGCGAGAGCTGAACGACGACGTGACCGAACCGCCGGGGAAGATCTGGTTCCGCGATCTGGACGAAGCCGTCATCGAGGCCGACCGCTGTATCCAGTGTGCCTCCTGCGTCGCGGCCTGTCCGTCCGACTCGATCGGCATCGACGAGGCGGAGCACCGCCCCACGCTGGTCAAGATGTGCACCGGCTGCTCGCGCTGCTGGGATTTCTGTCCCCGCAGCGGCCTGCGGTACGAACGCCACCTCGAGTTGGCCGTCGAGGAGCGCGCCCTCGAGGAGCCCGCGACCTACGCCGCGCGAGCGGACGGCGACGCGGCGGCGGCCGGACAGGACGGCGGCGCCGTGACCGCCCTACTGGCCGAACTGATCGAATCCGGCGACCTCGACGGCGCGGTCGTCGCCCGCGAGAGCGATTCGGGTCCGCTGCGCGGGGAGCCGTTCCTCGCGACCTCCCGCGAGGACCTCCTCGAGGCCGGCGGCAGCATCTACAACCAGACGATGGGGCTGGGACGAATCGACGATCTGCTGGCCGAGGAGGGACTCGATCCCGCCGAGACGGACCTCGCGCTCGTCGGGACGCCCTGCGTGATCCAGGGCGCGACCGCGCTCGACCGCTACGACCACGAGCCGGCCGATCCGATCGCGCTGACGGTCGCGCTGATGTGTACCCGGAGCTTCGAGCACGGGCGGCTGGTCTCGCGCCTCGAGCGCTTCGACGTCGATCCGGAACGAGTCGACAAGCTCGACATCACCGCCGGCGTGCTTTACGCCTTCGACGAGTCCGGCGACGTGTTGCTCGAGGCGGACGTCGACGAGTTCGACGCCGCGGGCCTGCGGGGCTGTTCGGAGTGTGCGGACTTCGTCGGCGCCGGGGCCGATATCAGCGCCGGCAACGTCGGCACCGAAGACGGTGAGACGACGGTCGTCGTTCGTACTGAGACCGGCCGCAACGCGTGGGAGAGCGCCGCTGACGGCCTCGAGACGACGGCGATCGACCGACCGGACACGCTCGAGCGACTCGCCGACTGGAACCGGCGCCGCGCGGAGTCGACCCTCCCGCGGGCGTACGATCCCGAGGGCTCGGTCGGCATCAGCTACGAAGCGCACCGCGAGGCCTACGACGGCACCGATCGGGAACCGCAGCCGCTGAACCCGGCGCGGGTTCACCAGTACGAGGAGTGGTGTTGAGTCGCTCGCTCCCTTCGTTCGGGGAGCGGATCGCGCTCGACCGACGAACGCTCGTCTCGCGACGTGCTCGCTTCTGCTGCCGCCGATTTCGCTCGAGTCGATTTCCCGTTCGGCTCCGTCCGAATCGGTCGGCGAATCGACTCTCCGTCCCGGCCGGCCGGTCCAGATCACTCTGACGGCCGACCGGTCTGTTTCCCCGTTTCGGCCGGCCGAGCGGCCACCGCGGCCGGGCGGGACTGAAAGGGGCGACCCGCTGGCGCCTGCGCCAGCGGGTCGGGGCTTTCGGATGGGACTGAAAGGGGCTGCGCCGCTCGACCCACTGGACGAGCGGCGCAGGGGCTTTCGGTGTTTTCATCCGGCGGGAATTCCGGTGACGGGTTATTACCCGCAGTGTGTAATCCGTTTCCATGACCGGGTTTCGAGCCACAGTCGTCGTCAAAGACCCCGGGGAGTGCCCGATCGCGGACGTGTCGGCGTCCACCGACGAGCCGATCACCTCCGTGACGCGATCGCGGGCGTCGACCGACGGCACGGTCGTCGAAGAGTTCGGTATCGCCGCCGACGCCGGGACGGAGTCGATCGACGACGGTACCGCGACCGACCTGACGCCGATTCAGGCGAACGACCGCGAGGAGATCTACCGGTTCGAACGCGAGAGCGAGGCCGGCTGCGCGTGCGAAATCGTCGAGGGAACCGGGACGCCCGTCTCCTCGGTCCGCGCACAGGACGGCGCGCTCGAGTTGACGTTTCGAACCCTCGAGCTGACGGAGATCGCCGACATCGTCGACGATCTTCGGGACCGGTTCGAGAGCGTCCTGGTCGAGGAACTCACGCAGGACCACGACGACGAGTCGTCGGATCCGGTGCTCGTCGACCGCGACCTCCTGACGACGCGCCAGCGCGAGATCATCGAGACGGCCCACGAAATGGGCTACTTCGACTACCCGAAAGGCGCGAACGCGACGGACGTCGCAGAGGAACTGGGGATCGCTCGATCGACGTTCACCGAGCATCTGGCCGCCGCCCAGACGAAGCTGCTCGACGCACTGCTCGAAAAATAATGTAAAATAATTCGTCCCATATAGTGGTTGGTGACCGAACGTCGAATTAGCGCTTCTTATAACGGGTTCGATTGACCACACGCACGGAACGAAACGGAGACATCACACGCATTTGGCTGTGACGGCGAACAAACGACAATACTTTTCCAATGGGGTGCGGAATATCGACTATGGCTGACGATCTCAAAAAAGGACTGGAGGGAGTCCTTGTCGCAGAGTCAGGGCTCAGCTCGATCGATGGTGACGCCGGTCGACTGATCTATCGAGGGTACTCGATCGAGGATCTCGCTCGCGGCGCGAGCTACGAGGAAGTCCTCTATCTCCTCTGGCACGGCGAACTCCCGACCGCGGACGAACTCGAGTCGTTCGCCGCGGCGCTCTCCGAGGAACGCGAGGTCCACGACGACGTTCTCGACGCCATGGAGCGGCTCGCGACGGCCGACGAACGGCCGATGGCCGCGCTCCGAACCGCGGTTTCGATGTTCTCGGCCTACGAGCCCGAGACCGACGCCGACCCCGAGGATCTCGAGGCGACGATGCGCAAGGGGCGGCGCATCACCGCCAAGATCCCGACCGCGCTGGCGGCCTTCGAGCGTTACCGGCTCGGCGAGGAGCCGGTCGATCCCCACCCTGACCTGGGGCTGGCCGCGAACTTCCTGTACATGCTGACCGGCGAGGAGCCGAGCGACGTCCACGCCGAAACCTTCGACCAGGCGCTGATCCTGCACGCGGACCACGGCCTGAACGCCTCGACGTTTACGTCGATGGTGATCGGCTCGACGATGGCCGACATCTACAGTGCCGTGACCGGCGGTGTCAGTGCCCTTTCCGGACCGCTTCACGGCGGCGCGAATCAGGACGTCATGGAGGTTCTGATGGAGATCGACGAGAGCAACCTCGACCCCCTCGACTGGGTCGAGCAGGCGACCGACGAAGGCCGGCGCATTCCCGGCTTCGGACACCGCGTCTACAACGTCAAGGACCCCCGCGCGAAGATCCTGCAAGAGCGCAGCAAGGAACTCGCCGAGAGCGGCGACTCGAAGTGGTACGACATCACCACCACGATCGAGGAGTACCTCTCCCAGGAGAAGGGGCTGGCCGAGAAGGGGATCGCCCCGAACGTCGACTTCTACTCCGGCTCGGTCTACTACCAGCTCGGCATCCCGATCGACATGTACACGCCCATCTTCGCGATGAGCCGCGCCGGCGGTTGGGTCGGTCACGTCCTCGAGTACCAGGAGGACAACCGCCTCATCCGTCCGCTCTCGCGATACACCGGCCCGACGGATCAGGAGTTCGTCCCGGTCGACGAGCGGTAACGCGGCCGCTCGAGCGAGTCAGTTTTTTCGGCGTCGCGAGTTCGTTTCGACGACACCGATACCGGTCCCAGCAGCACGAGACCAACCAGTACGGGCAAGACCGTCGGGCGCGTACGCCGACGCGTGCTGGTCTTCGTTTACGGGACGCTGACCGATCCCGAACGGGTCGCGTCGCTGCTCGAGGACGGTCCCGGCGAGTACGAGTTCGTCGGACCGGCGACGCTCGAGGGGCTCCACCGCGTCGACGGACGGTACCCGACGCTCGTTCCGGGCGGCAGCGCCGATGGCCGACTCCTCTCGGTCGACGAGCCCGCGCTCGAGCGGCTCGATCGCTACGAGGGCGTCGATCGCGGGCTGTACGTTCGGGTTGCGGTTTCGGGACCGGACGACCGCCGCGTCTGGATCTACGTCGGGCAACCGGATCGACTCGGCGTCGACACCGCCGACGGCTGGCCGGACGACCGTCCGTTTCGCGACGCGGTTCGCTCCGCCGTCGTGCCGGATACTACCGTGGTAAGAAGACGCGAATGACGGTCGTCTGCCAACCGTCAGACACGGGCGTCTCCCCGCTTCTGTGTGGCGATTTCACTTTTACCCCGGAGCCATGAGCTTTATATGCACCGCGTCCCGTTCTACACTCGCACGTCACACGCCGTGCATTCCCTGTATTCCCTGTCGTGTTGCCGATCCGGCAACACTGTCCTGTTGGGGTCGCCGTGAGCGCCGGGCCGTCCGGCGAGTCGTCCCCGACAGTCTTACAGTACCCGCCCCATAGTCGGGCGTATGCTCGAACTCGACGATATTCTCGAGGCTCGCGAACGGGTGCGGGAAACGTCCAGACACACGCCGCTCGAGCGGTCCCACACCTATTCGTCGATGACCGGCGCCGAGGTACACCTGAAACTGGAGAACTTCCAGCGGACGGGCGCGTTCAAGATCCGCGGGGCGACCAACCGAATCGCGACGCTCTCGGACGCCCAGAAGGACGCGGGCGTCGTCACCGCCAGCGCGGGCAACCACGCCCAGGGGGTCGCGCTCGCGGCCACGCGGTCGGGCGTCGACTCGAAGATCGTCATGCCCGAACACGCCCCGATCTCGAAGGTCAAGGCGACCAGAAACTACGGCGCCGAGGTCGTGCTGTCGGGTCGCGACTACAACGAAGCCGCCGAGCGCGCCCACGAGATCGAACGCGAGGAGGGCCGAACCTACGTCCACGCGTTCGACGACGAGTACGTCATGGCGGGGCAGGGGACGATCGGCCTCGAGATCGTCGAGGACTGCCCCGACGTCGAGACCGTCGTCGTCCCCATCGGCGGCGGCGGCCTCATCAGCGGCATCGCGACCGCGATCAAGGAACAGAACCCGGACGTCCGGGTCATCGGCGTCCAGGCCGCGGGCGCCTCGAGCGCCGCCACCTCGCTCGAGAAGGGCGAGCGGGTCTCGATCGACGAGGTCGACACCATCGCCGACGGCATCGCGACCCGCAGCGTCGGCGAGCAGACCTTTCCCTACATCCAGGAGTACGTCGACGAGGTCGTCACCGTCTCCGACCCCGAGATCGCCGTCGCCCTGGTCTACCTCCTCGAGCGCTCGAAGACGGTCGTCGAGGGCGCGGGCGCGGTGCCCCTCGCCGCGGTCCTCTTCGAGAAGTTCGACTACGACGAGGGCGAAGTCATCGTCCCCGCGCTCTGTGGCGGCAACATCGACCTCAACACGCTGACCAACGTCATCGTCCGCGGCCTCGTCGAGACCGGGCGCTACCTGAAGATCCGCACCGTTCTGAAGGACCGCCCGGGCGCGCTCGAGGATCTCCTCGATATCTTCACCGCCCACCAGGCGAACATCTACGCCATCCACCACGATCGGACCTCCCGCGACGTCGAGATGAGCGATACGGAAGTCGAGATCGAACTCGAGATGCGCGGCCCCGACCACGTCGACGCGTTCCTCTCCGACCTGCGCGGGGCCGGCTACGAGGTCGACGTGCTCGCCTGATCGGCTCGGCGCGGTCGCTCGTTCGCTCGAACTACGAATCGCGTCCGGTCAGTTCACTACGCTTTTCCCACCAGTCGGCAATAACGCGATATGGGTATTCAGGAATACTTCGAATCCGATCTCCGGTTCTACTACGCGATCGGCGTCTTCGTTATGCTAGTCTACGTGCTCGGGATCGCGCTCTCGGCGCTCCTGGACCTCGCCGTTATCGATCACCGGCTCGTTCCGCTCACCGTCGGCTTCTTCCTGTTCATGTTCGTCTACTTCATCTCGGTGAGCGTCCAGGCTCTCGAGCCGGATTCCTGACCGCGATTCGACGCGCTCGACGCTCGTACTGCGCTCGTGTCGGTCACTGCGGCCGCCGAGCGCTCGACCGCACTTCGGCCGCTTTTAAGCCGCCTCGGCTCGAGTCGTCGACCATGAAACGGATCATCGAAACCGACGACGCGCCCGCCGCGGTCGGCGCCTACAGCCAGGCGACCAGCAACGATTCGCTGCTCTTTACCGCCGGCCAGATCCCGCTGACGGCCGACGGCGAACTGCTCGACGACGAACCCATCGCGGCCCAGACCGAACAGGCCCTCTACAACCTCGACGCCGTCCTCGACGAAGCGGGCGCGTCCGCCGCCGACGTCCTCAAGGTCACCGTCTACCTCGACGACATCGACGACTTCGACGCGATGAACGAGACCTACGCTAACTACTTCGACGACCAGCCGCCCGCCCGCAGCGCGGTCGAGGTCGCCGCCCTCCCCAAGGGCGTCGGCGTCGAAATCGAAGCCGTCGCCTCCCTCGAGTAATGGCTCCGGCGCTGCCCTCGATCGTCCGGTCCCGTCCCCGGATCGTCTCGGCGCTCCTGTGGGGCGCCGTCGGCTGGATGGCGTTCCTGGCGCTCGTGCAGGGCTACGCGCTGGTCGTCGACCCGCTCGTGACGTTCGGTCGGGCGGTCGTCATCGCCGTCCTCGTCGGCGCGGTCACCGCGGGAACGGCCTACTGCCTCGAGCACCGCGTGGCCGTCTGGGCGGCGCGCCGTGCGGGGAGTGAAACCGAGGCACACGGCGGCGACGGCAAAAGTAAGAGTTAAACGACGGACGCGGTTAGGTGGAGACGAGCCAGGATGGCCGAACGGTAAGGCGCACGCCTGGAAAGCGTGTTCCCTTTGGGATTCAGGGTTCAAATCCCTGTCCTGGCGCTTCTTGACATTCCGACAATTGCACTAGACAATTATGCCCAAGTGGTGACTATTTTCTCTATTACCATTGGAACCATTCAATAACTCTCTTCGAGTCAACTATGGAAATAACAAATTTAATACCTGTATGGAGGTGATTATGATATGTGGCAGGCGAAGGCTACCTGAGACGGACCGCAATCACCCGGCCGATCCTTTCCGACGAGCAACAGGAGATGCTCGAGCAGACACTCAGTGAGTGGAAGACCGCTTGTAACATCGCGAGTTACATCGGATGGAACGTCGGTGAGACGCGGAAAACGCGTCTCCAGAGTCTTGCATACGACGACGTACGGGACCGAACCCGTCTCGGGAGTCAACACGCAATTCTCGCGATCCACCAGGCCGCGGCCGCACTCGCGGGCGTCGAAGAGATTGAGGGCCTCGACGAGGACTACGATACGTCTCGGCCGATGTTCACCAGCGATACGCTGACCTACGACGCGCGGACGATGACGTTGTTCGACGACGATTCCGTGTCGTTGGCGACGGCAGGTACCGGTGCTCGAATCCGGTGTGATCTCGCGCTTCCTGACGACGAAACCGGTTATCAGCGCCAGTATCTGGATGACGAAAGGTGGGAGTTGACCGAGTCGACGCTCTCGAAACGCAATGGCGACTGGTATCTCCATCTCGGCTTTCGCAAACCGAAACCCGAGTCGCGCGATGAAACGAAACCCGGCGACGAGGACAGGACAGTTCTCGGCGTTGATCTCGGAATCGTCAACATCGCGACTACCAGCACCGCGTACTTCGCCTCGGGACGGGAACTGCGACATCGTCATCGCGAGTTCGACCGTATCCGAAGCGGGCTCCAACGAACCGGGACGCGGTCAGCACATCAAACCATTCAGCGACTAAGCGGACGGGAACACCGGTGCGTTCGACAGACGCTCCACGAGATTGTCAACAATATCCTTAGGGAGGCGATCGATTACGACTGTACCGTTATCGCCGTCGAGAACCTGACGCATATCCGTGAACGGGCACCACCTGCCAAAGAATTTCACCAGTGGGCCCACCGGAAACTCGTCGATCTGCTCGAGTACAAGGCCGAATCCGAAGGGATTCAGGTTGCATTCGTCTCCCCGGAGTACACGAGTCAGCGGTGTCCGGAATGCGGACATACCAGTGCGGAAAACCGCGTACGACAGGCTACGTTCGAATGCGAGAATTGCGGCGCAACGGCGAATGCCGATTACGTCGGTGCGAAAAACATCGGATGGCGATACGTCCGTCGGGGCCAACAGTCGTCTCGGCGGACGGGCGACAGTCGACTCGCCCTAAAGTCAGGAACCGTCCAGCCGAATCGCGGGTTTATCCCGGCCGACTGACGTTGGTCTCGGTCCGGTCGCGTTCACTGACAAGCCCCGAACGGGGCAGTCGGCATCCCAGTCTTGGCGTTCTGTGAAGTATACTACCAGGTGGTCAGTACAATTGCATCGTCGAAAAATGATGAGCGGTACCGGTATCGTGGAGGCGAAACGGGTTACCGCGTCACTGTCGCCGGCGAGTCGGTCGCAATCCAGCAGTCGGGGTCGTCCGGATCGCGGAGTTCGAGATTGCCGCTTTGACACACCACCATTTCGTATGGATCCGTCATCGTGACCCCGTCGTGACCTGCGCCGGGATCGGATATCGTAACGGGGCCCTTACCGGCCGGTTCGTCGATAGTATGAGGCCCATACCGCCCCGCGAGCGGTCCGGTACTCCTCGCGGGTCGCGACTCGAGCGGCCGTCTCGAGCCCCGAAAACTGGCCCGGGACCCGTCTACAGTCCAGTATTCGGGATCGACATTCTCGACCGGCGACGAACAACGATTTATCCCGACGGTCCGACGGTCGAGGTATGTGCGGTCGCTACACGCTGATGGTCGAGCGGGGGGTACTCGAGGAGCGGTTCGACGCCCGGTTCGCGGACGGCGGTGACGGGTTCGAACCGCGGTACAACATGGCGCCGGGCCAGCGCCTGCCGGTGATCGCGAACGACGACCCGGAGACGTTCCGGCGACTCGAGTGGGGACTGGTGCCGTCGTGGGCCGAAGACGACAGCGGCGGGCTCATCAACGCGCGGGCGGAGACGATCGACGAGAAGCCGGCGTTCCGCGAGGCCTACGAGCGCCGTCGCTGCATCGTCCCGGCCGACGGCTTCTACGAGTGGGTCGAGACCGAGGAGGGAAAACGGCCCTACAGAGTCAGCTTCGAGGACGACCGCGTGTTCGCGCTGGCGGGGCTGTGGGAACGCTGGGAGCCCGAGGCGGAGACGACCCAGGCCGGCCTCGAGGCGTTCGGCGGCGGGCTCGAGGAGAGCGAAGACGACGGTTCCGACGGCCCGCTCGAGACCTTCACCATCGTGACGACCGAGCCCAACGACCTCGTCGCGGATCTCCACCACCGGATGGCGGTGATCCTCGAGCCGGGAGCCGAACGGGAGTGGCTGACGGCCGACGACCCCGGCGACCTCCTCGAGCCACACCCGTCCGACGAAATGCGCGCGTACCCGGTCTCGCGGGCGGTCAACGATCCGTCGGTCGACGAGCCGTCGCTGGTCGAACCGCTCGAGACCGGTTGACCCTCCGAACCGCTGGCGTTCTCCCGCTCGTTCTCCCTGCGCGTTCAGTAGTGGACGCTCCGCGTGAGGACGAAGACCAACAGCGCCATCAGCAGCGATCCGAGCAGGGTCTCGATGCTGGCGACGGCACGGGCCCATCCGCCGACCGGCTGGATGTCGCCGTAGCCGAGCGTGGCGAAGGTGATGACGCTGAAGTAGAGGCTCTTGAGAAACGTTCGAACGAGGACGGGACCGGGGGTGTCCGCCGGATCGTCGATCTCGTAGGTGATCGCCGTGTCGGTTCCGACCTCGCGGATGCCGCCGGTCAGTGGGAACAGCCCCGCACAGACGACGATCAGGAGCAGCGAGGTCGCGACGACGCGCCACGGACTCGTCCCGTAGCGCATGACCCACCGCGACCCCGCGAGCGTGATCGCCTGCAAGTAGTTTCGGCCCCGCCAGGCCAGGCGGCGCCGGAGATCCATCTCGCGAAGGTAGTAGGTCTGTGCCTGCTCCGAAAGCGCGTTTTCCCCGTAGAGGCGTTGTAGCTCGCGGTAGAGCCACTGTGCGGATTCGGACAGTTCCAGGAGGTCTTCGTTCGACGCCCGTCCCAGTTCGTCCTCGTACACCGACCGCTCGCCGAACGCCGTCTCGAGGTTGAGTCGGACGTCGGTCAGCCCCGCGCGGTACAGTCTCGCCTCTCGAAAGTCCGCGCCCCGGAGGTCGGCGAAGGTGAACACGGCGTCGTGGAGGTTCGCGCCTCGGAACGACGCGCCGTGTGCGTCGACGTCTTGAAACCTGGCGCGGCGGAGATCCGCCTCCGAGAGGTCGGCGCCGTCGAGGACCGCGTCGGTGAAGTCCGCGGCGACGAGCGACCGTCCCGCGAGGAACGACGTCCCGCTCAACATCGTCCCCTCGAGATTCGCCCCGTCGAGCCGTTCCCCCGGCTCCGGCGGGTTTCGCTCGTATTCCTCCGCCGGAACGGTACGTTCGGTGTGCCAGAGACACCGATCGGTATCGTCCCACGTGGGCCGCCAGCAACAGACCGCGCCGGCCTCGTCGACCCCGCTACTACTCGTGACGTGTCCGCACCGCTGGGCAGTCATAGCCGTCTTAGCAGCTAGCTGCCCCCTAATAGTGGTGCCTGAATACGTACCGACGCGAGCCGCGCGGTGCGGCGTTCAGTTCAGTTCCGCGAGAATCTCCCGGGTCGCCCGCCGGACGGCCTCGTCGCTCGAGCGCGTCGGCTCCCAGCCCAGCGCCGAGAGCTTCTCGATCGAGAGGCGCATCTTCGGTACGTCGCCGGTCCAGCCGCGCTCGCCGCCGGTGTACTCGAACTCGGGCTCGAGGTCCATCTCGTCGGCGACGATGGCGGCGATCCGGTCGACCGAGGTCGTCGTCCGCGTCCCGAGGTTGTAGGTGTTCATCGCGTCGTCGGCGTGTTCGACGACGTGGAGCATCGCGTCGAGGCAGTCCTCGACGTCGAGGTAGGACTTCTCCTGTCGCCCGTCGCCCAGGATCGTCAGCGTCTCGGGATCGTCCTGCAGCTTTTCGATGAAATCGGGGATGACGGCCCCGCGCAGGCGCGGCCCGACGACGTTCGCGAAGCGGAAGTTCCAGACGGTCAGGTCGTGGCTGTGGGCCCGCGCGGAGAGCAGTCCTTCGTCCGCGAGTTTGCTCGCCCCGTAGGCGCTGATCGGCTCGAGGGGAGCGTAGTCCTCGGGCGTCGGCCGCGGTGCCTCGCCGTAGACCGTCGAGGAGGAGGTGTAGGCGATCTCCGCGACGCCGGCGTCGGCCATCGACTCGAGGATGTTGCGGGTCATCCGCGTGTTGTCGTCGAACTGGCCGTGCGGGCGGTCGGTGTCGACGTGCTTCGACGCCGCGAGGTGGAAGACGAGATCGACGTCGTCGAGGCGACCGTCGAGAACGCCGGGCTCCGTCAGGTCCGCGTCGACGAACGTCGCGTCCTCGGGAACGCGAGCGGCGTCGCCGTTCGACAGATCGTCGACGATCGTGACGTCGACGCCGTCGGCCAGCAGTCGTTCGGTCAGATGCGATCCGATGAATCCGGCGCCGCCCGTGACGAGAACCCGTCCGTTCGAGAGCTCCATACTGGACGATTCACTGACATCGGGATAACTGTTATCCTCGCCGTCGATGACTCGAGTCCTTCCGCCATCGATCCCTCGAGTCCCCCGTGGTCGGATTCGAGCCGTGTCGTATCGGTGATGGTTCGTCCGGCGTCGAGTCGCCAGTGCGTCGCCGCTCGCTCGATACGTTGGCGCCCCATCGGCCCTTCCGGAACGGACCACCCCGTCGCGCAAATCGAATTTACTTAAATATGGCGGATGCACCCACCTCGTGAGTCGCCTCTTGGAATGTTAACTCCTCACGAGGATAGCCGCCGAACACCGCGCACTACGGTGGTTTTGCCCCGCTCAATTCGTTTGCTGACGATCGTCACGAGCGTTGAATAGCGTAACGTTTATGTAGAATCACAATCAATGATTCGGCTGACTATGAGCCAGCGAATGCAGCAGGGTCAGCCGATGATCGTAATGAGCGAGGATTCCCAGCGCGTCAAGGACAAGGACGCGCAGGATTACAACATCAGCGCGGCCCGTGCGGTCGCCGAGGCCGTCCGTTCCACACTCGGTCCGAAAGGGATGGACAAGATGCTCGTCGACTCGATGGGCTCGGTCACCATCACGAACGACGGCGTCACCATCCTCCAGGAGATGGACATCGACAACCCGACGGCCGAGATGATCATCGAAGTCGCCGAGACCCAGGAGGACGAGGCTGGCGACGGCACCACGACGGCCGTCGCGATCGCCGGCGAACTCCTCAAGAACGCCGAGGACCTCCTCGAGCAGGAGATCCACCCGACGGCGATCATCAAGGGCTTCCACATGGCCTCCGAGCAGGCCCGCGAGGAGATCGACGACATCGCTCAGGACGTCGACACCGACGACGAGGAGCTCCTGCGCTCGGTCGCCGAAACCTCGATGACCGGCAAGGGCACCGAGGTCAACAAGGAGCACCTCTCGCAGCTCATCATCGACGCGGTCAAGCAGGTCACCGTCGAGGACGACGAGGGCAACAACGTCGTCGACCTCGAGTTCCTCAACATCGAGACCCAGACCGGCCGTAGCGCCGGCGAGTCCGACCTGCTCGAGGGCGGCATCGTGGACAAGGACCCCGTCCACGACAACATGCCCACCGAGGCCACCGACGCCGACATCCTGCTGCTCAACGAGGCTATCGAGGTCGAAGAGACCGACGTCGACACCGAGGTCTCCGTCACCGACCCCGACCAGCTCCAGAAGTTCCTCGACCGCGAGGAGAAACAGCTCCGCGAGAAGGTCGACACGATCGCCGACCTCGGCGCCGACGTCGTCTTCTGCCAGAAGGGCATCGACGACCTCGCCCAGCACTACCTCGCTAAGGAGGGCATCCTCGCCGTCCGCCGCGCCAAGAAGTCCGACCTCGAGTTCCTCTCGGAAGTCGTCGGCGCGAACGTCGTCTCCGACCTCGAGAGCGCGACCGAGGACGACCTCGGCTTCGGCGACGTCACCCGCGACGACGCCGACGAGCTGTTCTACGTCGAGGGCGAGGACGCCCACGGCGTCACGCTCCTGCTGCGCGGCTCGACCGACCACGTCGTCGACGAACTCGAGCGCGGCGTCAACGACGCGCTCGACGTCGTCGCCCAGACCGTCTCCGACGGCCGCGTCCTCGCCGGCGGCGGCGCCATCGAGGTCGAACTCGCCTCGCGCCTGCGCGACTACGCCGACTCCGTCTCCGGCCGCGAACAGCTGGCCGTCGAGGCCTTCGCCGACTCGCTCGAGCTCGTCCCGCGCGTGCTCGCCGAGAACGCCGGCCTCGACTCCATCGACACGCTCGTCGACCTGCGTGCGGCCCACGACGACGGCGACGTCGAAGCCGGTCTGAACGTCTTCACCGGCGACGTCGAGGACACCTTCGAGGCCGGCGTCGTCGAACCGGCCCACGCCAAGGAGCAGGCCGTCACCTCCGCTGCCGAGGCCGCGAACCTGGTCCTCAAAATCGACGACATCATCTCCGCCGGCGACCTGTCGACCGACAAGGGCGGCGACGAAGAGGGCGGCGCGCCCGGCGGTGCCGGCGGCATGGGCGGCATGGGCGGCGGCATGGGCGGCATGATGTAAACCGACCTTTTACGCTGTCGTTCGAGAGAGCTTCGCTCTCTCGTGATGACGAAAGCGCTTCGCGCCTTTCGAACCACACTCTGGCGATCCGGCGCCAGCATAGCTGGCGCACGTCTCGCCGACGTTCGGTAAAAGGTCGATCAAAAGCACTCCTCGCTCCCGTTGGTCGCTCGTCGGCCCGAGCGCGGCACCACGTGCCGCGCTCGGTGAACGGCATCGTTCGGGTTCTCCGAACCGCTCACGGACGCAAAGCGCCCGTTCGCCTTTCCGCGGCGCGTGGCGCCGCGCTCCGCTCACTCGCCGATGCTCGGCTAGGGGTGGATCAACGGGCCGCAATCCGCTCGCGGTGAGCGGTTTTTTCTCTCGAGTTCGAGCGCTCTCGACCGGCAGGACTGCTTTCCGATCCCGTTTCGTGGCAAGCCGGCGACCTTTTGTCATGGGGCTTGTACGGCGACTATGTCGTCGCAAACGACCTTCGGCTGGTCGCTGTTTACCTCCGGTATCGTCACGCTCGTCCTGAAGGCGCTCCCCGGCGACTCGCTGTGGTGGGGGCTCATGCTCCTCGCCGTCGGACTGGTGTTGCTGTACTACCGGTAGCCGCGACGCAACCGGTACCGATCCGGCGGTCGATGCCATCCGTTGCCGAAATAATGGCCGCTTTCCGTTTCGAACCGAAATCTCCTCGCCAGTGAGTACCACCGAGGACGAGACGCCGTTCGACGCCTACCGCGAGCACGTCGAGCGACCGCTGTGGCGACTCTCTCAGGAATACGCGCCCGATCGGTTGGGCTGGTTCACCGCGGGGATGCTCGCCAACTTCGTCGCCCGGATGGCGAGTCTCGTCCCGCCGCTGTTGCTGGGTACTGCTATCGACGCGATCTTCACCGGCGACGGTGCGTTCGAGTTGTCGATCGTGCCCAACGCCTGGCTGCCGACCACGCAGATGGCCCAGTTCTGGTTCTCGATCGCCGCCATCGCGGGCTCGTTCCTCGTCGTCGAGGACGGCGAAATCGTCGAACGCGGTGATCACGAGGAGCTCCTGGCGGCGAACGGTCGGTACGCGATGCTGTGGGCGGCCCAGGCCGGGGATCGCGAAACGGCCGCCGAAGCACTGATTGACGGGGACGACTGACCGGGTCGGCTCGGTCGCAAACGCTGCGAGTGCGGCGCCGACGGCAGGACCTTCGGGTACGGGCTGCTGACCGACGGAGAATTGTCCGAGTCGCTCGCTTCCGTTCGAATTAGCTCTCGTCGATTTCGAGTTCGAACTGCTCGTTCTCGCTGACCGCGTTGAGAACGACGCTCGTGTTTGAGGCCTTGATATCCGGGTTGGACAGCAGTTCCTTGATCTCGTCGTTCATGCCGTCGGTGTCGGTGAACTTGCCGACGGCGATAACGTCGTAGTCGCCGGTCACCTCGTAGACCGAGGTCATCTGCGGGTGATCCCGGAGCGCGTCGGTGACGTCGGGAAGCGCGTTCCCCTCGACCTGCAGCTGAACGACGGCCGTGACGTCGTACCCGACCGCGTCGTAATCGACCCGCGGCGTGTAGCCTTCGATCACGCCCTCGTCCTCGAGATCGGAGAGATGGTTCGAAACTGTCGTCACCGAAACGTCGAGTTCCTCGCCGAGGCTGCGGAGGCTCGCCCGCCCGTTACCCAGAAGTTCATTCACTAGTTTTGCATCGAGATTTTCGTACGTCATCACGCACACCCACTCGCTAGTCCCATTAGAACTTTACGAACAGTCAGTTCCGTCGGTGGGAGAGAAGATTTGCTTAGAGCAGTAGGGTTTTAGTAGCAGAGTTACTTGGGTAGGACGACGAGAAATATGACAAGCGGAAACATCACCGAGGCCGAACAGGCGGTATTAGACGAGATCGAGGAGAAAGACGTCGATTTCCTCCGTCTTCAGTTTACTGACATTCTCGGGACGGTAAAGAACGTCTCCGTTCCCGCTCGCCAGGCCGAGAAGGCCTTCAGCGAGGGTATCTACTTCGACGGCTCCTCGATCGAAGGCTTCGTCCGCATTCAGGAGTCGGACATGCGCCTGGTCCCCGACCCCGACACCTTCGCGATCCTCCCGTGGCGCCAGAAGGAGGGCAGTGCCGCGGCCCGGATGATCTGTGACGTCTACAACACCTCGACGGGCGAGCCCTTCGAGGGCGACCCGCGCCGCGTCCTCAAGAACGCGCTCGAGCGCGCCGAGGACCTCGGCTACGAGGTCAACGCCGCGCCCGAACCGGAGTTCTTCCTGTTCGAGGAAGACGAGGAGGGCCGCGCGACGACCAAGACTAACGACGCCGGCGGCTACTTCGATCTCGCGCCGAAAGACCTCGCGAGCGACGTTCGCCGAGACATCATCTACGGTCTCGAGGACATGGGCTTCGAGATCGAGGCCAGCCACCACGAGGTCGCCGAAGGGCAACACGAGATCAACTTCGAGTACGACGACGCGCTCGCGACCGCGGACAACGTCGCCACGTTCCGCACCGTCGTCCGCGCCATCGCGGCCCAGCACGACCTCCACGCGACGTTCATGCCCAAGCCGATCCCGAAGATCAACGGCTCGGGGATGCACACGCACTTCTCGCTGTTCGAGGACGGCGAGAACGCGTTCCACGACGAGGACGACGAGTTCAACCTCAGCGACGAGGCCCACTCGTTCCTCGCGGGTATCTTAGAGCACGCGCCGGCGATCACGGCGGTCGCGAACCCGACGGTCAACAGCTACAAGCGCCTGGTGCCGGGCTACGAGGCGCCGGTCTACGTCGCCTGGTCGGACCGCAACCGCTCGGCGCTGATCCGCAAGCCCGCGGCCCGCACGCCGGCGGCCTCGCGCGTCGAACTGCGCTCGCCGGACCCCTCGTGTAATCCGTACCTCGCCTTCGCCGTCATGATCCACGCGGGTCTCGACGGCATCGAGAAGGATCTCGAGTGTCCCGACCCGGTCCGGGAGAACATCTACGAGTTCGACGAACAGAAGCGCGAGGAGTACGGCATCGAGACGCTCCCGTCGAACCTCGGCGAGGCCGTCCAGGCCCTCGAGGAGGACGAGGCCATCTACAGCGCGCTGGGCGAGCACGTCGCGCCGAAGTTCGTCGAAGCCAAGAGCCAGGAGTTCGAGGAGTACCTCGTCGACGTCTCCCAGTGGGAACTCGACCGCTACCTCGAGACGTTCTGAGGTCGCTCGAGCGGTCGGCGCAGACTCGCTACCGTTCTCTCTCTCGCTCTCGTCGTTTTGTTTCGGTCCGTAACTTGCTCCCGCGCTCGAGCCGCGGGCTCGCGGAGCGGGTCGTATCGCGACCGCGCCGCGGTCAGTCGGACGCGTCGGGGCCGAACGCGTGATCGTGGCCCTCGAGTCGGAGTCCACCTTCGTCGACATCGCCCTCGAGCGTGTAGTATCGCTCCCAGGCGGGGGCGAGGCTCACCACGTCGACGCCGGCGATTTCGGCCTCGCGGTGGCGCTCGTGGTGGCCGACCAGACAGAGCGACGGCGAGAGGGCCTCGAGCAGGGCGTCGACGTGTTCGCAGCCGGGATCGTAGCCGTAGGAGAGGAGTCCGGTCGGTGCCTCGTGGGTGAGCAGGACGTCGACGTCGTCCAGTTCGGCCGCTCGCTCGACGTCGTCGCGGGTGAAGTGCCGGCGGCGGTCTCCCTCGAGTTCGTCGCGGGGACGGTCGTACTTCGTCGGCGCGTAGTTCCCCGAGAGGCCGGCCACGCGGAGCCCGTCGACGTCCGCGACGGTACTCGCGAGCAGGTGGACGCCGTCGGCCTCGGACGGTTCCTCGCCGGCGCGCAGCGCCTCGATAACGTCGAGGTCCTCGTTGTTGCCCGCGACGAACCACGTCGGCGCCGGGAGGTCGTAGTACTCGAGGTCGCCGAGCTGTAACACGGCGGCGGGATCGACGGCTCGGTACAGTTCCAGAAGCGTCTCGCGGCGGTCCGGCTCGGACGCGTGGGCGTCGCCGAGAACGAGCATGCGTGGACGAACGGTCCCGTCGCGGAAAACGTTGCTCAGGCTTCGGCCTGGTCGATCCACTCCTCGGCGTCGCTTTCCGAGACGTCGGCGGCCTCGGCGACGGTCTCGGCGTCGGCGCGAACGAGGTCGTCGACCGTCGCGATGCCGGCGTCGGCGAGTCGCTCGCGGACGTCGGCGTCGATTCCCGCGACGGATTCGAGCGTGTGCTCCGGGTCGGTCTCGATCTTCGTCTCCGCCGTGGCCTGCCGATCCCGAAGCTGCTGGGTCACTTCTTCGGCCTGCTCCTCGAGTTGCTGCTGGACCTGCTCGATCTGTTCGGCCTGCCGGTCGAGCAGGTCCGCGACGTCGTCGCTCTGGCGCTCGAGTTGCTCCTCGAGCTGATCCTGCAGCTCTCGGGTCCGCTCGAGTTGCTCGCTGAGCTGGCTCGAGAGCTCGTCGACGTTCTGGACCGTCTGCTCCTCGACCGAGCGGGAGAGCTCGAGGAACTGTTCGGTGCCGTCCTCGAGCGCGTCGACGAACTCCTCGGAGAACTCGTCCGCGACGTCGGCGTCCCGCTCGAGTTCGCGCTCGAGGGCGTCGTAGAACTCAGCGTGGGTCGTTTTCAGCTGTGCGAACGCCTCGTCGACGCTCCGGTGGGCGTCCGCGGACCCCTCGCCGGGGAGCATCGCGGTCGTCGCGTCGACGTAGCTGTGGGTCGCCGCCTGCGCGAGCTCGAGTTGCTGGCGCTGGAGCGACGCCTGGCCGTTCAGTCCGGTCAACGCCATCTTATCGACGGCGGACTGGGCGGACAGCCCCTGCGTGAACAGCTGCTGGCTTCCTTTGATCGCGGTTCGCTGGGCGTCGAACATCGCTCGAATGGGGGATTCCGATTGACTCATTGGTCACTCGGTAGTCAGTACCGTTCGGGGATAAGTGACGGGCTTGCAAGCCACTGAATGGGTTCTGATGGTGAATAATACCACAAACGGCTCGTCAATGAGTGGCTCTGCGTTCCGGCAACCATCACGCGAAACTGAGTGTCACGGTGGGAGCCATTGAGAATTATGAGGGCCTTCGTGGTCCGTTCACCATGGTTGACAGTCGAACCTACGCGTTCGAGGGGACGCAACCGACGGTCGACGACGCGGCGGCGGTGAGTCGGGAGGCGACGCTGGTCGGCGACGTCCGGATCGACGCCGAGGCGAGCGTCTGGCCGGGCGTCGTTCTCAGGGGCGACATCGGACCCGTTCGCGTCGGCGAACAGGCCCACATCGGCGACAACGCGACGATTCACGCTTCGAGGCTCGCGGACCGCGTCATGATCGGTCACGGCGCGGTGCTCAACGAGGCGACCGTCGAGGAGGGGACGCTGATCGGATTCAACGCGACGGTCAACACGGAGTCGACCGTCGGCGCGGGGAGCGTCGTCGCCGCCGGGACGGTGATCCCCGACGAGTACGACATCCCGCCCGAGTCGTTCGCCCGCGGCGTTCCCGCCGAGATCACGCCGCTCGAGGAGACGGGCGTCGACGCCGAGGCGATCTTCGAGGAGTTCTCGTCGGGCGAGTACACGAACCTGGCCGGTCGTCACGAGGAACTGTTCGACTGAGCGCCGGCCGCACGACGGTCCGGACGAGCCGGCGGCGAGGGCCCGTTACTCGCCGGCCGGGATTTCCCGTCCGTCCTCGGCGTCGATGCGAATCGGGTCGTCCTCCCGGTCGATCTCGAGTCGGCGCCGCGAGAGGTACGGCGCGAGCGTCGACGCGGAGACGAGGCCGCAGTAGGCGCCGTCGCTGACGACCGGGAGGTGTTTCACGCCGTCGGCGCGCATCGTTTCCGCGGCGGCGACCAGCGATTCGCGTCGCGAAATCGTGGTGACCGGCGACGACATGACCGCCCCGACAGAGCGCGGTTCGAGCGTCTCGGCGACGAAGGCGACGACGTCCGATTCGGTGACGATTCCGACGACGGTCTCGTCCTCGAGGACGACGAGCGCCGGTACGTCCGGATCGCGGAGTCGCTTCGCGGCCTCGGTGACGGGCGCTTCGGGCCGGATCGTTCGACCGGACCGAGTCAGTACGCGTTCGAGTGGAACGTCGATCATCGCTTACACGTCGCTACCACGACCCGCCACATAATCACTTCGCATATATGCACTCTATCCCCTAGTATTGTGCTGTTTTGTGTTCTAAATTGCCAAAGTATTGGACAATACAAACCTATGATGGACTATATTGCTACATAGCTCTCCCGTTACGATGCCCGGCCGAGAGCGGGATTCGTCCCGCCGTCCGGTCCGATTCCGCCCGTCGGTCCCGGTTCACCGGACGGCGCCGGCATCATAGAGCGCATCGATCTCCGCGTCGCTATAGCCCGCCTCGGCGAGATACCGGCGCGTGTGTTCGCCCTGCGTCGGGACGCGCTCGTCGAGGTCCGCACGCTCCGTTGTCGCTGCGGTTTCGTCGTCGAACCGGGCCGGAAACCCGATCCGCGGCGGGGCGCTATCCGGACGCTCGACGAGATCTCGCGCACGGAACTGGGGGTGCTCGAGCATCTCGGCGGGCGAGTAGACGCCGGCGACCGCCGCGTCGACGCCCTCGAGGGCCGCCTCCCACTCGTCGCGGGTTCGCTCGCGGAAGAGATCGCGGAGTTCGGCCTCGAGGGCGGTGCGCACGGCCGGATCATCCGTCCCGTGCTCGTCGGCGAGGTCGTCTCGGTCGACGGCCTCGCAGAACGCCCGCCAGAACCCCGGTTCGAGGGCCGCGAGCGTCACCCAGTCCCCGTCGGCGGTCTCGTAGCAGTCGTACCACGGATAGGCGCCCGTCAACGGCGTCTCGCCGGGTCGCGGCTCGTCGGGATCGCCGGTCGCGGCCTGGTAGGCGATCGGCTGGGCGAACGAGGCGACGACGTCGGCCATCGCGACGTCGACGTACTCGCCGCCAGAGCTTCCCAGTTCCCTCGAGAGCAACGCCCCGACGATAGCGAACGCGGCGAACAGTCCCCCGGCCATGTCGCCGATCGGGTAGCCGGGCACCTGCGGCTTCTCCTCGGGCGACTCCCGCGTCAGATCGAGCAGGCCGGCCAGCGCGACGTAGTTTAAGTCGTGGCCGACCCGATCCGCCCACGGGCCGTCCTGGCCGTAGCCGGTGAGCGAGCAGTAGATCAGTTCGTCGTTGTGCTCGGCCAGCGTCTCGTAGTCGATCCCCAGTCGGTCGACGACGCCCGGCCGGAACCCCTCGAGGACGACGTCGGCGTCCTCGACGAGTCGGTAGAACGCCGTCCGCCCGCCGTCGGTTTTCAGGTCGATCGCGACGCTGCGCTTGCCGCGGTTGACCGTCTCGAAAATCGCGCCGACGCCGTCGGCCGTGACGGGCTCCATCGCTCGAGCGTAGTCGCCGGCGTCGGTGTCCTCCACCTTCACCACCTCGGCGCCGCAGTCGGCCAGCAGCTGCGTCGCGTAGGGGCCGGGCAGCAGCCGCGAGCAGTCGAGCACGCGAACGCCATCGAGTCGCATACGGTGTCCTCGTCGCCCCGATAGTTTACCGTATGGGTCGTCGCGCACGAGAGCCGAGAACGAGGTCGCGAGCCGCGAGCCGCGAGCCGAACTACGAGCGTTGGGTCGCCGAACCGATGTCGAAGAACTCGGCGTAGAGCCCCTTCGCGAGGGCGTCGAGGTTCTCCTCCGCTTCGCTCGCGTCCATGGTGTCGCCGACGCCCTGCCACTCGACCGAGAAGCGGCTGATCGGGACCAGCGCGAGGCCGCCGATACGGATCTCGCCGTCGGGGGTGTGGACCGTCCACTCGGTTCGCATGCCGTCGGACGACCGGGTGACGTCCTCGATGTGGGCGCCGGCGTCGACCCACCGCTCGACGAGGCCGTCGGTGATCCGGCGGAGTCGTCGCTCGCCGAGCACGTGGGCGCCGACGCCGCCGCCGACCAGCACGGCGAACGCGGCGAGGGCCGTCGGCACGCCGCCGTAGGGGATGTTCACTGACGCGGCCAGTCCGCCCACGACGACGACGAGGCCGAGGATCCGGGCGTCGACCGCGCTGGGAACCGTCCCGCTCCAGCCCGACTCCTGCGTCGACTGCTCGACCTGCGTCGGCTGCTCGAGTTGCATGGTACTCGCGGATGGGGACGACGTCCCGGTAGCCGTTGTCCTGTCCCAGTTCCGGCTTTATGGTGCGATCGTTACTCGTAATCGAGTAATTCACCGTCGCCGTGTCGTTCGCGGAGGGCCTCGAGCTCCTCGCGCTGGGCCTCGAGTCGCGGCGTCGGGTCGGCGTACGTGTGCTCGAACAGGTCGCGCGGATCGGCCTCGGCGGATTCGGCGCGATCGACCAGTTCCTCGAGGGTGGCCTCGATCTCGGCGTCGATCGTCTCGATCCCGTCGTCGTCGAGGACGCCGCGGTTCCGGAGGTAGGTCTCGAACCGGTCGATGGGGTCTCGCTCGCGCCAGCGCTCGACTTCGGCCTCGTCGCGGTAGGCCGAGGGATCGTCGGCGGTCGTGTGCGCGCCGTAGCGGTACTGGACGGCCTCGATCAGCGTCGGCCGCGGCCGGCCGTCGTCGCCGGAACGAGCCGCGATCGCCTTCTCTCGCGCGGCCCGCGTGACGACGTAGCTCGCCAGCGGATCCATCCCGTCGACCTGCACGCCCTCGAACCCGTAGGCGGCGGCCTTCTGGGCGATGGTAGCGCTCGCGGTCTGGTTCTCCCGCGCGATCGAGATGGCCCACTGGTTGTTGTTACAGAAGAATACCGTGGGGGTGTCGAAGACGCCCGCGAAGTTCATCGCCTCGTGGAAATCGCCCTCCGAGGTGGCCCCGTCGCCGAAGTGGACGACGCTCGCGCGCTCGTCGCCGTTCAGCTTCGCGGCCCACGACCAGCCGACCGCGTGGGGGAGGTGGCCGCCGATCGAGATGTTCAGCGGGAAGACGTCGATCTCGGCCAGCGCCGCGTTGCCGTCCTCGTGGCCCATCCAGTACAGCAGGTATTCCCACGGGAGGTCCCGCGAGACGACGGCCCCGTGTTCCCGGTACTGGAAGGAGAGCATGTCGTCGTCCGCGAGCGCGTACGTCGAGCCGATCTGCGAGCCCTCCTGGCCCGCGAGCGAGGCGTAAGTTCCCAGCCGACCCTGCCGCTGGAGGCTGATCATCCGCTCGTCGAACCGCCGGGAGAAGCGCATATCCCGGTATATCGACCGCAGCGTCTCGTCGGCGAGGTCGGGTTCCAGTTCCGGCGCGACGATCGTCCCGTCGGCGTCGAGCACTCGGATCCGATCGTCGGGCGCTCGCTCGAGAACGGCGCGCTCTACGGCGTCTCCTGCCATACCTCGAGCCTCTGTCTCCGGCCACATAACGATATCCCGCGGCGCGGCCGCGCCGCCGCCGACCTCGACGATTTCTGGCGGCGAAAATCCGCGACACCACTTTAGGTGTCTCGAACGAAGGGTCGCGTATGGACGATTCCGACGTCACCGTCGATGTCGAGGTAGAGGTCGAAGTCGACAGCGAGGAACTCGAACTCGAGGCCGAGGACCGCCGCGAGTTCGAGGGCGAGTTCGAGACGGACGGACTGACGATCGAGGTCGAGGCGGAGATCGAGGTCGAAGGCGAGGAGGAGGCCGACGAAGACGAGGAAAGCGAGGCGGAAGCCGACGACGGCGAAGACGAGGAGGAGTAGGCCGCGATCGGTTCGCAGTGGACGCTCAGTGACCATCGTTTTTAGCGGTCGATTCGCTCACGGAGCGGTCGCTCGGCGCCGGAACGCTTCCGGACCCGCGACGGGTGAAGTCGGTTTTATCACTCAGTCGAGTGAATAATCGGCCATGTACCGCGTTCTGATGCCCGTCGACACGAACGAGAGCCGAGCGATCGCGCAGGCCGAGTACGTCGCGTCGCTCCCCGACGCCGCCGAGTCCGTCGCGGCCTCGATCCTGTTCGTCTTCACGGACGAGAGCGAGGACCTCCCGGAGGAGATCGAACGCTACAAGTCCGCTTCGCGGGTCGCGTCCGTCCGGCGCGCGCGAGAGCGTCTCGAGGCGGCCGGCGTCGACGTCACCGTCCTCGAGGGCAGCGGCGAGATCGAAGCGGACGACGTCCTCGAGGCGGCCGACGAGCGCGACGCCGACGCCATCGTCCTCGGCGGCCGGAAGCGATCGCCCGTTGGAAAGGCCGTATTCGGGAGCCTCACCCAGTCGGTGATCCTGACCAGCGACCGCCCGGTCGTCGTCACCGGCGGCCAGCGGGAGGAGTGAGAGACCGTCCGAACCGACCCGGACTCCGGGCCGTCGCCGGGATTTATCACGCGCTCGAGCAACGGTAGCACATGGCTCTCGATCGACCCGATCTCTCCGGCAAGACGGCGTTCATCACGGGCACGACCCGCGGTATCGGCAAGGCGATCGCGCTCGCGCTGGCCGAGCGCGGCTGCAATATCGTCTCGACCGGCAAAACGAGCGAGGCGGACGACGACTACGCGGAGAGCGACCTCGAGGGGACGATCGAACGGACGGCCCGCGAGGTCCGGGAGCGCGGCGTCGAGGCGCTGCCGATCCAGTTGGACGTCCGCGACGAGGCGGCCGTCGAGGCGGCCGCGGAGCGGGCCATCGACGAGTTCGGAACCGTCGAGATCGTCGTCAACAACGCGAGCGCGATTCAGTTCGCGGCCGTCGCGGAACTCCCGGCGAAGCGGTTCGACCTCCTGACCGACGTCAACGTGCGCGGGACGTACCTCGTCTCGCGGGCGTTCGCGGACCACCTCCGCGAGGCCGACGACTCGTGGCTGCTCGCGAACGCGCCGCCGGTGACGATCGATCGCGCGCCGGAGCTGGCGCCCTACGCGTGGTCGAAGCTCGGCATGACCTTCCTCACGCTCTCGATGGCGAGCGAACTCGCGGCCGACGACGTCGGCTGTAACGCCTTCTGGCCCGTCACGGCGATCGATACGCGCGCGACCCGACACTTCGGGATGGGGACCGAAGACGACTGGCGCAGTCCGGATATCGTCGCCGATGCGGTCCTCGAGATCCTCTCCCGGGATCCCGCGTCGTTCACCGGGAACGCGGTCTACGACGAGGAACTATTGCGCGAGGCAGGGCTCGAGGACTTCTCGCGGTACAACCTCACCGAGGGCGACCCGGAGCCCGGTTCGGTGCAGTTGTTCGATCCGGACTATCAGCGACCGGCGTGAGGAACGGGTAGCTACCGTTCGACCGGCGTTCGCTTCTTCGGCGCGGCCGCGACCACGAGCGGGGCCGTGCCGAGCGCGACTGCGGGTGCGGCCGGTTCGCCGCCATCGCCGCCGGCGCTCGAGTCGTCCTCGGTCTCCTCGATGACGTAGCGCTGGCCGAGCATCGGATCGAGCAGGCTGTCGACCTCGCCGCGGTCGTCCCGGAGGACGGGCGCGTCCGAGGTGTCCGGCTCGTCCATGTAGTGGTCGACCTCGTCGGCGAGGTCGATCCCGAGGTCGCGCTCGTCGTTTCGCTCGGCGAGGTCCGACTCGGAGAAGTCGGTCTCGGCGTTGGTCGCCGCGATTTCGATGTTCTGGATCTCGTCCGTGTTCGAGGTCCGGAACGCGTACGTGTCGGCGAAGGCCTCGTCCATCGTCTTCCACTGAGCGCGGTAGAACTCGCCGGCGGCGCCGCTCGGCGCGGCGATGACGTTGGCGTGGAAGACCCCGTCGTCGGCCAGCCGATCGGAGGCGAGTTCCATGAACTCGACGGTGGTCAGGTGGAAGGGGACCTGATCCTTCTTGTAGGCGTCGAGGACGATCACGTCGTAGGTCTCGTTGGTGTTCTGGAGGTACTGTCGGCCGTCGATGGTGTGGGTCGTCATGTTCTCGCCGTGCTCGAGGCCGAAGTGCTCCTCGGCGGTCTCGGTCACTTCGGGATCGATCTCGACGACGTCCACGTCGACGTCGTAGCGCCGCTCGAAGTCCTTCGGTCCGGTGTACCCGCCCCCGCCGATGAACAACACGTTATCGACGTCTTCGACGTCGTCGGTCAGCAGCATCGGCAGGTGGAAGTACTTCGTGTACTCGAAGACGTGGCGCTCGGGCTCCTCCAGGTCCATCGCGCTGTGGCGGGCGCCGTCTAAGTACATCGTCCGAACGTCGCCGTCGTCGACGACCTCGAGTTCCTGGTAGGCGGTCTGAGTGTGGTAGACGACGTCGCCGCGGTGGTCGAGCGCGACCGGCCCGGCGCCGGTCGCGACGACGAGCAGGACCGCGATGCCGACGCTCGCGAAGGTCGGCTTCCGGGGCAGCGACGGCGCCTCGATGGCCACCGCCGTCGCGACGAGGGTGATGCCGAAGACGAGACCGATGGTGTCGACGGTCAGCGCGGGGATGAGGACGAACGTCGTCGCGGCCGAGCCGAGGATGCTGCCGATCGTCCCCAGCGCGTAGACGTGCCCCGACGCCTCGCCGGTGCCCTCCTTTCTGGAGAGTTCGGCCGCGTAGGGGCTGATGAAGCCGAGCAGGTAGGTCGGCGGCCCGAACAGGATGATCGAGGACGGGAGAGCCGCGTACCGCGCCGGTAACGCCAGCGCGGCGGTCTGGCTCAACAGCATGTCGCTGGCGTAGATGACGACCGCCATGTAGACCGCCGTTCCGAGTAACAGCCAGGTCATCTCCCGGTTGGTCGCGTCGGACGCCCGCTTGCCGCCCTGCCAGTAACCCAGGCTCAGGGCCGCGAGACAGACCGTCATGATGCCGCCGACGGTGTAGATGTGGCTCCCGAACTGCGGCGCGACGATCCGGAGGGCGAGGATTTCGATCCCCATGCTCGTGATCCCCGAGACGAAGACGGCGAGTTCGGGTTTCGCGGGTCGATAGGAGAGCGCGGTCCGCGCAGTCATTCGTTTCGAGATTGGGGCCCGACGACGAGAACTTGTCGCCTCGACGACGACCCGCGGGAGTCGTCGCGCTCAGGGCCGCGTCATCACGAGGGCGAGCACGAACAGCCCGATCGCGGCGGGGACGACCGTCGCGGGGCCGAACTCGAGGGTTCCCACGATCGACGCCCCCCAGACGATCAGCACGGCGAACAGCGTCGACAGCACGGCGTTCAACGCGAGCAGCACGCGCGGATCGCCGCGGGAGGACTCGAGACCTTCCTCGAACCCGTCCCGTTCGTCGTCGGAGCCGGCGGACATGCCCGAACACGGGGGCGACGCTCACTTAGTCGTTTCCTCCGGCGAGGCCCGTCGTCGCGACGGCGCCTGCGCGGCAGGACGGCCACCGCGGCGCCGCCTCGGCCGCCGTCACCAGTATTTATCCCAGTCGGCGCGAACGTGGCTGGTATGCGCGAGGTGACGGTCTCTCGAGTCGTCGACGCGACGCCCGCGGAGCTCTCGGAGTGGCTCGATCCGCCGACGATCGTCCGCGCGGAGGGGAGTTTCGACGTCGAGGCGGTCGAGGACCGGGACGACGCGGTAGTCGTCCTCGCCAGCGGCCCCGGAATGGCCCTCCCGCTGCGGTTCGAGGACCGCGACGGCGCGATCTACTACACCCAGGAGGGCGAGCAGGGCCCGTTCTCCCACATGGAAACGTGGATCGAACTCGAGGACGCCGCTGACGGCACTCGAGTCGCGGTCCGCTCGTCGGTCTCGCTGTCGGCCCCGCTGCCCTTCGGCGACCGGATCGCCGCCTGGAAGCGGAAGGGCGAGTGTTCGCGGCTGCTCGAGGCGCTCGCGGACGCGTTCGACTGACTCAGGCGTTCCGCACCCAGCGGCCGCGGCCGACTGCTCAGGGCTCGCGCAGCGCGACCGCTTCCTCCTCCTCGTCCGGGAACGGGTTCTCGAGGGCGTCCGCTCGCTCCCACTCCGCGTCGGTGACCAGACAGTCCTCGAGGGCCGACCGGAGCCTCGCTTCCCGCGTGTCGGTGCCGATGAAGACCAGTTCCGTCCGGCGGTCGCCGTGCTCGTCGTGCCACTCCAGATCGGGCCGGTTCGAGCGGTACAGGTCGCGGCGAACCTCCGGGAGCGCGGCGATCCAGGGCCCGCGGACGCTCGCGCGGACGGACGGGCCCGCCTGCGCGACGTCGACTTTGACGTCCCGGCCGGCGATCCACGCGACGCCCTTCGAGCGCACGATGCCGTCGGGGAGGTCGCGTAACACCGCGGCGAACCGCTCGGGGTGGAAGGGACGGCGCGCTCGGTAGACGAACGAGTCGACGCCGTAGACCTCGTCGGGATGGCGGTGGCGGTGGTGGTCGTCGTGCCCGCCGTGTCCGCGGTCGCCGCCGTGACCGTGCACGGGATCGGATTCGGCCCCGTCGTCGGCCAGCGCGCGCTGCCAGCCCGCCGCCTCCGCCATGCGGCCGGGATCGAACAGCCCGACGCCGAGGAGGCGGTCGGGATCAACCGCGCTGAATTCCGTCCGGATCGTCTCGGCCTCGGGTCGGAGCGCCCGGACGAGCGCCTCGGCCTCCTCGAGTTCCGCGGGCTCGCAGAGATCGGTCTTGTTGAGCACGACGAGGTTCGCGACCTCGAGTTGCTCGATCAGTAGATCCGAGAGGGGACGCGTGTCGTCGGCGTCGTCGTCCGCCGAGTCGCGTCGACCGCGGCGCTCCGGCACGTCCTCGCCGGCGAAGGTATCGAGGAAGAGCCGGGTGTCGAGGACGGTCACGAGCGCGTCGAGGTCGTAGCTGGCGGCGACCCGCGAACTGGTCGTAAAGAGCCGCGCGACCGGTTCCGGCTCGGAGATCCCCGAAGCCTCGACGAGCAGGTGGTCGAACTCGCGCTCGCGGGCCAGTCGGACGACCGCCGTCTCGAGGTCGTCCCGCAGCTCACAGCAGATACAGCCGTTCGAGAGCTCGGCGACGCCGCCCTCGACGTCGAGGTCCGATCCCTCGGCGACGAGTTCGGCGTCGACGTTCACGTCGCCCATGTCGTTGACGAGCACGGCCAGGTCGCGGTCGTCTACCGTTCGCAGGAGGTGGTTCAGCAGCGTCGTCTTCCCCGCGCCGAGTCCCCCCGAGAGCACGGTGACGGGAACGCCGTTCGAATCCGAGTGCATAGGGTGTTATTGTGACTCGAGGGCCAAGAACCGTCGTATCGGCGCCGTTCGATCCCGGCGATTCATCTCGATTCGATGCCATTATTAGCGTCCAGTTTCGACTGTTTATTACGGGAGCTGCGTCGCAGTAAGACACACCACCCGCTCCCGTTTTCACGGCGCAAGTGACCGGAGAGCCGTGACTCCGTCGGAGCGGGCAACGGGCGATCTGTCGTTTCACGCCGATCTATGTAATTGTTTGGCAGACATTCACCTAACGAAATACATCGCTGTCGCGGGCCCGGCGGTCGGGATGCGTTCGCCGGTCTCGTTCGCGCGCAATCGCCCGCCGCGACAGCTTTTTGTCTCCGGGCCCGAGCATGACCGACGATGACACTCGCCGAGCGGATCGCCGCGTTCCGGGCCACCGTCGAAGAGTGGCTCCGCGGGCTCTACCACGGGATGTTCACCCACCCCGCCTACGAGAAGATCGAGGCCGAAGCCGAGGACACGGAGGACGCGTTCATGCTCGCCTGCTTCCCCGACGCATTCGGGATCCCCAGTCCCGTCTCCTACTACACGGCCGAACTGCTTCCCTACCTCGAGGACGAGTACGAGGCCTGGGAGCGCCGCATGTGGGACCGCCAGTCCGTCATCGAACGCAAGGGCCACCAGTATCACTTCTGAGCCAATGACGACCTTCACGTTCTTCGGCGGCAAGGGCGGCGTCGGCAAGACGACCGTCTCGAGCGCCTACGCGCTCGAGTGTATCGACGCGGGGCTGGAGACGCTCGTGGTCTCGACGGACCCGGCCCACAGCACGGCCGACGTCTTCGACCAGGAGTTCGGCGACGACCCGCGTCCCGTCGAGGGGTACGACGGGCTCTCGGCGATGGAGATCGATCCCGAACGGGAGGTCCAGGATCACCTCCAGGAGCTGCGCCGGCAACTGAACGCCCAGCTCTCGGCGGCGATGGTCAACGAGGTCGAACTGCAACTCGAGATGGCCCACCAGACGCCGGGGGCCTACGAGGCCGCGCTGTTCGACCGCTTCGTCGAGGTGATGCGCACGGCAGACGACTACGATCGAGTCGTCTTCGACACCTCGCCGACCGGCTCGACGCTGCGGCTGCTCGCCTTGCCGGACCTGCTCGAGCGCTGGATCGATCGCTTGATGGACAAACGCGAGCGCAGCATCGACCTCTACGAGAAGGCCGCGATCGGGAACCAGGAACCCCGCCGCGTGATGGAGGGCGATCCGATCCTCGCGCGCCTGCAGGGACGCAAGGAGCGCTTCGAGTTCGCCGGCGAGGTGTTACGCGAGGACGCCGCCTTCTACCTGGTGATGAACCCGGACGAACTCTCGATCCGGGAGACGGCCCGCTCGCTCGAGACGTTAGCCGAGGCCGACCTGCCGGTGCGCGGACTGGTCGTCAACCGGCTGACGCCCGAGCCGGAACCCCACGAGGAGGGCCGCGGCGCCCGGTATCTCCGTGAACGCGTCGAGACCGAGCGCGACCGCCTCGAGCGCATCGAACGGGAGTTCGAACCGCCCGTCGTGGCGACGATCGAGACGCGCGTCGAGGAAGTGCGCGGGAGCCTGCTCGAGGACGTCGCGAGCGACCTCGAGATCGCCGTCGAAACCGAGTGACGGCGCCCGGTCGTATTCGGCCGCTGCGCTTACCGTTTCGTTATCGACGCTGACAGAACGCCTCCCGAACCGGAACTTTCCGTTATCCCGTCGTTACGGGATCGATCTGTCATAATACACAGACCTACCGCGATCCACAATGAATTATATTTATGTTCTTCCCGTCCCTCCCGGGCTAGAGAGAGGGTACCATGGCAGGTGTAATATGGATCGTGGCACTGGTGCTGGTGACGTTTTCCGTCTCGTACGTCGCGTACGGACGGTATCTCTCGCAGTTCGTGGGGTTAGACGACAGTCGAGAGACGCCGGCACACAAGTACCAAGACGGTCAGGAGTACGTCCCGGCGAAGAAGCCGGTACTACTGGGGCATCACTACTCGAGTATCGCGGGCGGCGCACCCGTCGTCGGCCCGATCACGGCCGCGCTGGTCTGGGGTTGGGTCCCGGCCGTGCTGTGGGTCGCGATCGGTAATCCGCTGTTGGGTGCGGTACACGACTTCGTCTCGCTGTCGAGCAGCCTCCGACACGAGGGGAAGTCGATCGGTTACATCATCGGCGAGTACGTCGGGGAGCGCGGCAAGGACATGCTGCTGTGGTTCGCGTTCCTGCTGACGATTCTCGTCGTCGCGGTGTTCGCGCTGGTCATCGGCGTCGTGCTGAACGCCTACCCGTCGGCGGCGACCGCGAGCCTCCTCTACGTCACGCTCGCGTTCGTCTTCGGGGTCTGGCTCTACCAGCTGAACCTCCCGTTCTCGGTCGGGACGGTCGTCTTCGTCGGTGGCGTCTTCGCGTCGGTCTGGGTCGGTATCCAGTACCCGCTCGCGATCGTCCCCGGCGACTACCCAGCCGGGACGACCGTGCTGTTCGAGTCGACGCCGTTTTTCGTCCCGTCGCTGCTCGGGAGCGCGAACATCGGTGCGTGGGTACTGGTGATGCTCGTCTACGGCGCGGCGGCGAGCATCCTGCCGGTGTGGATGCTGTTGCAGCCTCGAGACTACCTCTCGTCGTTCCTCCTGTACGCGGGGGTCGGCGGGAGCCTGCTCGCGGTCATCGTCGGCACGCTCATCACCGGGATGGGTACCGACGCCGTCCACCCCGAGACCGGCGCGCAACTGACGCTCGACATCACGACGGGAGCCTGGTACGGCTTCCTCGGACAGGGCGGTCCGCTCGCCGAGATGCTTCCGCTCATGCCGCTGTTCCCGCTGTTGTTCCTGACCATCGCGTGCGGGACGATCAGCGGCTTCCACTCGCTGGTGTCCTCGGGGACGACGGCCAAGCAGTTGAACAAGGAGACCGACGCCAGACTGATCGGCTACGGCGGCATGCTCGCGGAGGGGCTCCTGGCGGCGGTCGCGCTGTGTGCAGTGACGGTCGTCGCGATCCCGGCCAGTAGCGGCGGGATCGGACTCGCACTGCCGAACTTCGCGACCGGCGGCGGCGCCATCCTCACCGCCCTCGGCATTCCGTTCGAGTTCGCCGCACCGTTCATGGCGCTCGTGCTCGCGAGCTTCCTGCTGACGAGCATGGACACGGCCGTTCGACTGGGCCGGTACATGTTAGAGGAGATCGTCGGCACGCCGGAGACGCCGGTCGAGGAGTACGCGGCCAACCGCTACGTCAACACGTCGATCATCGCGGTCGTCGCGTTCTTCCTGCTCGGCAGCGGCCGCTGGGAGGACCTCTGGACGCTGTTCGGCGGCGCGAACCAGCTGCTGGCGTCGCTGGCGCTGCTGACCGGCACCGTCTGGCTGGCCAACTGGAGCGAGTCCAAGCAGCTGATCTCCACGGGCGGCCCGATGGCGCTGATGGGCTTTATCACCGTCATCGGCCTCACCTGGACCGGCCTCTACCAGATCCTCGGCGGTCGGCTGCTCGGCATCACCGCCGACGCCGAGACGACGCTGCTCGGCCAGGCGTCGGCCGTCGTGCAGATCGCCATCATCGCGGTCCTCATCGGGCTGGCGCTGTCGCTGTTCAAGATCGGCTACGATAACATGCGGACGGCCCGTCGCACGGGCGACGGGGTCGCAGCCGACGCCATCTCGGACGACGACTGAGTCCGACCGCGACCGCGGTCGGCGATTTCGCGGCGGACGCTCCTTTTCCGGCGACTCGAGACCAGGAGAAGTGTACTCGATCAGCGGCCGTTTCGCCCGTCTCGCTTCACCTCGCCGCGCGCTCGAGTACCGAAGCCGACGATCGGGGCTACAGCTGCAGCCGCCGAGAAAGCAGTCCGAGGAGCCCCCTCTCGTCGGTCTCGATCGGATCCCAGAGTCGGAAGGCGGTCGCGACGTCGGCGTTCTCGCTCGCGACCAGTTCCTCGGCGTCGGGCGCGACGACGGCCAGGTTGATCTCGTAGTGGCCGTGATACCCCCACTTCAGCAGGGTTCGACCGTCGTATCCGGCGACGCGGTCGCGGATTTCGTCGGGGATCGACGGAGCGACCGCGACGAAGGTGAACTCCGTCGAGAAGTGCTCCTCGTCGGGCTCGATCCAGTCGTCGGCCAGCCGCTCGCCGAGGTCGACGAACCGATCGAGCGCCCGATCGTCGACCGCGTCGACGCGCCTGACGAACAGGTGTTCGGTCGACTCGTGTTCGGCCAGCGAGAGCGCGGGGTGGAGGAAGTGCTTCCTGTTCACCAGTTCCATCCGTCCGTACAGCGCGAACCGCTCGCCCTCGACGGCGTAGTCCTTCTCGAGGTCGTAGTTGTGAAACAGCCGGTCGCTGACCCGGTCGACGTACTCGTCGTCCCAGTCGGGGACCGCCTCGAGAGCGGCGTCACCGGTCGACTCGGCCGCGGGCTCGAGCGACTCGGCCTCGTCGGGGTCGCGCGTGCTGTCACTCATGCGAGTCACCGGATCGGGCGTCGCGTGTCGGCTGCCGGTCGGGACCGGCCGTCGCGACTCGAGGGCTGTCCATGCGTCCTGATGGCACGACACGTCCAAAAGTCCGTCGGCACCGCCGTCCGCGCGAACCGCCGCTCCAACAGGACTTAAGAGTCGAGCGGCCCTATTACGGGTGATCGATAATGACTAACGACCGCGAAGCGTGCGGCCGCTGCTCGGTGTCTGTCGCAGTCGACGTCGCGAACGAGGACCGGGACGACGACGAACGGACCGCTCGCAATCCGCACGAGGAGGGCCGCATCGAGGTCGACGAGACCGAACTGAAAACGCTGTCGCCGGACGGCTGGATCGCCGACCTCTCGAGTCGGTTGAACGACGCGGCCCAGCGCGTGATCTGGCGGCGGTAAGCGGGTCCCGGCGTCGCGTCCGGCTCAGAATACTGCCACCGCGACGAGGACGAGCGCGGCGATCACCGCTCCGAGGACCACTCCGGAGGCCTGCAGCGCTTCCGCCGCGATCGCGAGCAGAAGGGCGACGATCGCTCCGAGCCCTGCGACCGACCGGCGCTGCCCGTTCGGGGACGCCTCGCGGTCCGCTCGATCGGGCTCCGCGTCCGTCGGGGCCGTCGTCGCCTCGAGATACGGCCGAAACGACTCGAGTCGCTCGGTCGGCCGCACGATGCCGCGCGGCTTGTCGTACTCGATGACGCCGGCCGTGTCGAGTTTCGGCAGGTGTGACTGGTAGAGCGGGATGTAGACGCGCTGGCGCTGCGCGGAGGTGAGTTCGGCCACGGTCGTCTTGTGTTCCCGCGCGGCGACGTGTTCGGCGACGTCGCGCATCTTGACGGGACCGTCTCTTTCCAGCAGGTATCGGATCGACTCCCGCCGTCGGAAGGTCTGGAGGATGTGGAACGTTTCGTCGGGGGAGAGGGCTGCGGACGCTTCGGCTTCCGATTCACCGGTCTCGCTGTCGGAAGCGTTCGGCGGATGCACGGGGCGGTCTGTAACTGACATACTGCTCACTCGAGTAGGCGAATCGGACCGACCTAAACTTTATTGTATAGCGTTAATGTTGGGACAATAAAGATATCTCTCGGAGTTCTCCCGTCGGGGTGGTCGAATCGATCGTCCGACGGAACGAAACGACTCACGAACCCGCGCCGTCCGGCCTCGATCCGCTACGAGATTCCGCTACGCCACGCGCCGTCTCTCGGGCGGTCGGGGCGTCCGCTCCACTGGCGTCGGCACCCGACTCGAACGGAGTGCGTCGTCGCTGATCGACGTCGCATCCACCGGTCGGTGGTCATTCGGATCCCTCCGCGCCGTCCCCGTCGCGGTCCGATCGCACCTCGAGGTACCCGCGACTGGAAACGGTGATTCGAAACCCGCGAGCGGCGAACGAGATCGAGCGCCGATCCGCGGTCTCGGCGGGCTCGGACGGCGACAGGAGCCGGTCGAGCGCATCGGGGTCGATCACGTCGTACAGCGGCGCGTCGAATCCGCCGTCGGAGAGGGAGTCGAGCGCCGAGACGACGGCGAGGCTCGGCGGCGTCGTCCCCGCGTCGTAGGCGATCCGATAGGTGTCCGTTTTCGGCTCGTACTCGAGCGTCTCGATGGCGTCGGGCGTTCCCCCCGTCATTCCGGCTCGTCGACGAGTTGTTCGCCGAAGTGATCGAACGGCTGTCTGTGCGAACTCTTGAACACCTTCGAGTCGGCGATCGAGAGACCGATCGCGCTCAACTCGTCGCTGACGCGAGCGATGTCGTCGGTATCCGTCCCGACGGCTTCGATCCGAACGTTCTCCGTCCCGTCGAGAACTTCCTGAACGCTCACGACGCCGCTTACGTTTCTGGCCGCTTCGGCGAGCGCGTTCCGTTCGACGCCGGGAGCGCCGCAGACGAAGAGCACGTGTAACTGGAGCCCCGCGTTATCGTAGTCGATTTCCGGATAGTAGCCCCTGATGACGCCCTCGTCTTCCAGCCGCTCGATGCGATTCCGAACCGTGCTGGCCGACACGCCGATTCGATCCGCCATCTCGCGCGTCGTGATCTGCCGAGAGTTATGTTGCAGTACGTACAGAACCCCCTTGCTAACGTCATCTAACTCCATGAATCACGATTTTGCAGTACTCGCACCCTGGGATCATATTTTCCCCAAAATACGACGGTATGATTTACAATCAGCAATCGACGGATGAAAATAGACGGCGCACGACTGACGGAACTGTATTCTTCGCAACCATATAGTACCGTAAAAACGAATGTACAGATAGATATCGTGTCGAAGCCCCGTCCTGCCGGCCGCTGGCGACGGACGCGAACTGATCGCAGCGAGTCGCCGAACGGAGACGGTGCTCGTCACGAATCGTCGACGTACCGTTCGTCTCGCAGCGAAACGCGGACCGCACCGTCTCGAGGCGCCGACCGGGCGCTCAGTTCGTCGTGATGATCTCGATCACGTCGCGGGACTCGACCTCGTAGTCCTTGCCGAGCTGGCGGTTCGTCCGGCAGTCGATGGCGTGCAGGAAGCCGTCGCCGATGTCGGAGTGGAGGCTGTACGCGAAGTCCTCGGCCGTCGAGTTCGGCGGAATCAGGTAGCAGTCGGGCAGCACCTCGCCGCGTTCGTTTCCGAGTCCGTTCGCGCCGCCGGGGAACACCGGCACGACGCCGAGCACGTCGAACAGCGCGGTCTCGAGGGCCGCCTGGACGCCCGTCGCGCCGTACTCGGAGAGGAACTCGCGGATCTGTTCTAAGCCCTGCTCCTGGTCGCCCGAAATATCGCCCGTGATCTCGAAGTCGGCGTCGCCGGGGCGGTAGTCGACGACGTCGGCCTTGTCGGCCGATTTCAGGGCCTTCTCGGCGTGGGCGCTGCAGGGGACGATCGTCAGGTGGTCGTACTCGGGATCGTTCGCGATCTCCTCGTAGTTTTCCTGTGCCTCGGGGGTGTCCATCTTGTTCGCCGCGATGACCATCGGCTTGGTCTCCGTGCGGATCTCGCGCGCGAGCGCGAGTTTGTCCTCGTCGTCCCAAACCGCGGGGTCGAAGCCGACGTCCGTCCGCCGAATCAGGCGCTTGATCTCGTCCTCGTTCGTCTTGAACGCGCTCATCTGCTCGGCGAGCTCTTCCTCGATGGCGTCGTCCTCGGTGGTATACCCGGACTCGTACCGGTTGATACCCTTCTCCAAGACGTCGAGATACCACTGATCGAGTTCCTCCTCGAGGAAGGCGATGTCCTTCCGGGGGTCGTGGTCCTCGGTGGGTTCGCCCTCGAGGTCGGTCTGTCCCGAGAAGTCGACGACGTGGACGAGCACGTCGGTCTCGTTCAGGTCACTGAGGAACTGGTTGCCCAGCCCCGCGCCCTCGTGGGCGCCGGGGATGAGGCCGGCGACGTCGACGAGTTTCGTCGGGACGAACCGGGTCCCGTGGTCGCAGTAGCCGACGTTGGGGGTACACTCCTCGTCGAACTCGGGGGCCGCACAGTCGACGCGGACGTAGGCTTCGCCCACGCTGGGGTCGATGGTCGTGAACGGGTACGCGCCCTCGGGCACGTCGTTCATCGTCGCGGCATTGAAGAAGGAGGACTTGCCGACAGACGGTTTGCCGACGAGTCCGATCCGGTAACTCGCACTCATTGTCCGTCCGAGGAGCGGGGTGACTAAACGGGTTTTCCTTCCGGCTCGGGTGTGTTATGCGGATCCCTGGCACGGCAGAGGGTCAGAATTCCGCTCGAGACGGGCGGCGACCCGTGGTGGGGGCGGACCCGCGTCGACTCGAGAATCAGTATACCTATCACCGACCGGTACTGACGGGCGTCCATGAAGGTCGGCGCACACGTATCCATCTCCGGCTCGCGCGTCTCCTCCGACGACGAAACGCCGCCGTACGACGATCTCCGCAACGCGGTCCACCGCCAGCGCGCGTTCGGCGGGAACTGCGGGCAGATCTTCACTACCTCGCCGCAGGTCTGGGCCCAGCCCGAGATCAGCGACGAGGCCGCCGACGGCTTCCGCGAGGAATCGGACGAGCGACTCGAGGGGCCGTGGGTGATCCACTCGGCCTATCTGGTCAACCTCTGCACCCCGAAGGACGACCTCCGGCGCAAGTCCAAGGAGAGCATGCAGGCGGAACTCGACGCCGCCGCGAAACTGGGCATCCCGTACGTCAACGTCCACCTCGGCGCGCACACGGGCGCGGGCGTCGAGGGCGGCCTCGACAACGCGGCGAGTCTCATCGACGAACTCGACGTGCCGGAAGGCGTCCAGATTCTCATCGAGTCAGACGCCGGCAGCGGGACGAAGCTCGGCGGCGAGTTCGAGCACCTCGCGGGGATCATCGACCGCACCGAGACCGACATCGGCATCTGCATCGACACCGCCCACACGCTGGTCGCCGGCAACGACCTCACGACGCCCGAAGCGGTCGACGAGACCGTCCAGCGGTTCGACGACGAGGTCGGGCTGGAGTACCTGAAGTACATCCACCTCAACGACTCGAAACACGACGTCGGTACCCACAAGGACGAACACGCGCTCATCGGCGAGGGCTACATCGGCGAGGACGGCATGCGGGCCATCGTGAACCACCCCGACTTGCGGGACCTGCCCTTCGCGCTCGAGACGCCGACGGAAGATGGGAAAGGCTTCGCGTGGAACATCGAGAAGGTCAAGGAACTGCGAGAATAGAACGAGACCGGCGAGGCCGGTCGGTCTCGTAGTTAGGACGAACCGACCCGTTTTTACTCGAGACCGCCGTACCGGGAGCCGTGCGCGAGTTCTCCGAGGACTACCTGCGCCGGACCCGCGAGGGGATGTGGGCCGACTCCCGCGAGGCCCTCGAGCCCCTCGCCCTCGGGTCCCGCGAGCGCGTCCTAGACGTCGGCTGCGGCACCGGCGAGCTGAGCCGCGTCTTGCGCGAGGAAGCCCCCGACGACGCCACCGTCGTCGGCTGCGACGCCGACCGCGAGCTGCTCGAGATCGCGGCCGACGGCGACGATCCCGTCCCCGCCGTCGCCGGCGACGCCCTGCGCCTCCCGTTCCCGGACGACAGCTTCGACCTCGTGGTCTGTCAGGCGCTGTTGATCAACCTGCCCGATCCCGCGGCCGCCGTCGCGGAGTTCGCCCGCGTCTCGACGGATCTCGTCGCGGCCGTCGAACCGAACAACGCCACCGTCGAGATCGACTCGAGCGTCGATCGCGAGGGCCGCCTCGAGCGGCGGGCCCGCAGCGCCTACCTCGACGGCGTCGCGACCGACGTCGCGCTCGGCGCCGACGCCCGCGCGGCGTTCGAGGACGCCGGCCTCGAGGTGCGCGAGACGCGCCGGTACGATCACGTCCGGACGGTCGAGCCGCCCTACAGCGAGATGGCGCTGGTCGCGGCCCGGCGGAAGGCGACCGGCGCGGGGCTGGCCGACGACCGCGAGACGATGCTCTCGGGGGCACTCACCGAGGCGGAGTACGACGACCTCCGGGGCGCGTGGCGCGAGATGGGACGGGACGTAATCGAACAGATGGAAGCGCGGGAGTACCGCCGCGAGGAGGCGGTGCCGTTTTTCGTCACCGTCGGTCGAGTCCCTTGAAGTGTCTCGAGAACGGGTAGTACTTCTCGATCGTCCCGTCCGTACCGGCCGCCCTTAGCGGGACGATCGAACGATGATCTGATCCTTCACCGTCTCGATGCGATCGACGGGCACCCACAGTCGGTCGTCGTCGGATCGCTCGGACGCCGTCCTCGGGGAGCCGTCGCCGGGTTCGACGACGAGGTCGAGCAGCGCGCCGGACTCGGGGTCCATGGTCACGGTGTGGAGTCGACCGAAGATTTTCCCGTCCGTTCCGACGACGCGTTTTCCGCCCAGATCTCGTGCGAATATCTCGCTCATACGTGTCCGGCCCACGTCCCATCACAAATGAGTTCGGTTCCTCCTCACTCGAAGCGCCTCTGATCGGATCGCGACCGGCGGCGGGTTACATGTGAACGCGTCGCTAACGGTTCGTCATGGCTACGATCGAACTCGAGGGGCTCACCAAGGATTACGGCGAGGTGCTGGCCAACGACGGCGTCACGTTCTCCGTCGAGCGCGGCGAGATCTTCGGCTACCTCGGGCCCAACGGCGCCGGCAAGACCACGACGATCCGGACGCTGCTCGGTCTGCTCGCGCCGACGGCGGGGACGGCCCGCGTGCTCGGCCGCGACGTCACCGACGAGGACGCCCTGCTCGAGGCCAAACGGCAGTTGGGCTACCTGCCGGACGCCCCCGCGTTCGACGAGACCGCGACGGGTCGGGAGGTCCTCGAACTCCACGCCGCGATCAAGGGCGACGAGCGCAGCGAGGCGTTGCTCGAGTTGTTCGAACCGCCCCTCGACCGGCCGGTTCGGGACTACTCCCACGGCAACGTCCGCAAACTCGGCCTCGTGACGACGTTCATGCACGACCCGGAGCTGGTGATCTTGGACGAGCCGACGAGCGGTCTCGACCCGCTGATTCAGCACCGCTTCGCCGAGTTCCTTCGCGAGGAACGCGAGCGCGGCGTCACGGTGTTTTTCTCCTCGCACGTGTTGAGCGAGGTCCGGCGGCTCTGTGACCGCGTGGGGATCATCCGGAACGGACGCCTCGTGACGGTCGAACCCGTCGAATCGCTGCTCGACCGCAGCGGGAAGGTCGTTCGACTGCGCGCCGCGACTTCGATCCCCCGCGAGGCGCTCGCGATCGACGGCGTCCACGACCTCGAGACGAGCGTCGTTCGCACCGGCGACGCCGACGATACCGACGACGCGACGACGGCGGTCACCGAGTGCGCGTTCACCTTCACCGGCGACGTCAACGCCTTGCTCGCTCACCTGCGGGAGTACCGCTTACTCGACCTGTCGATCGAGGAGGCGCCCCTCGAGAACGTCTTCATGCGGTTTTACGGCGGCGAGGAGTCCGCCGACGCCGCGTCGAAACCGGGACTGACCGAGCGGCCGGGGGGCGATTGAGATGCTCGAACTCGCCCGGTACGACGGCCGCCAGCGACTCAAGGGGAGCCTCTACCTCTCGGTCGCCATGTCGCTGCTGGCGGTCACCGTCGTCTGGATCTACCCCTCCTTCAGCGGTTCGTTCGACGACGTCGACGAGGAGTTCCTGCAGGCCTATCCCGAGGGCGTCATCCAGCTGTTCGACATCCGGACGATGGCCTCCCTCGAGGGGTTTCTCGCCTTCGAACTCTACGTCTTCGGCTGGACGATCCTGCTGGGGCTCTACCTGGCCTATCTGGGGGCCGGCACGATCGCCGACGACGTCAAGCGCGGGCGGATGGACGTCCTGCTGTCGATGCCGATCTCGCGGGCCCGGACCGTCGCGGAGAAGTTCGCCGCGCTGGCCGTCCCGATCGTCGTCGTCAACGTCGTCACCCCGGTCGTCGTCTTCGTCGCCGCGACGCTGGTCGGCGAGCCGATTTCGGCCGCGGACCTGGCGGCCCTCCACGCCCTCTCCGTTCCGTACCTCTTCGCCTGCGGGGCCATCGGACTGGTCGCCTCCGTCGCCGTCGACCGCGTCGGCATCGCTCAGCGGCTCGCCCTCGGGATCACCTTCGGGCTGTTCATGCTCGAGTCCCTCCTGACCGGCACCGACTACGAGGCGGTCGGCGCCGTCGCCCCCATGCGGTACTTCGATCCCAACGCCGTGTTGCTCGAGAGTTCGGTCGATCCCGTCCACGCCGGAATCCTGGTCGCGATGACCGCCGTCCTCGTCGTCGCCAGTCAGCGCTGGTTCGAACGAAGCGATATCGCCTCGTAGCGAACTCGAACTCCGAAACTCGATCGCCTCGCCTTCAAGCGATCCCGAGAACTGGGCGACGAACTGCGCCTGACCGGCCCCGTGAGCGACACGCCGACGAACTCCGTCGTCCCGGCGATCCGGTTGCCGCGCTGGAACTGAACGTGGAGAGTGCCCTCGAGGTAGGCGAAGCCGTCATCCGATGAGCGCCTCTAATTCAGTCGGCGTTATCGCTCGCGAGCCCGGTGCTGACGCAGTCGTCGCCGAGCGGACAATCACCGCACTCGGGATTCCGTGAGGTACAGACGTCGGCCGCGAAGTCCAGCATGGCGTACAGGAAATCGCTGCTCCGATCGGACGGTGCTATTTCGTCCGCGAGAACGGCGATCGCGTCCGAATCGCACTCGAGACCGAAGAACCGAGAGATCAACCGCCGAACGTTCGTGTCCACTGCCGAGACGTCCTCTCCGAACGCGTGAACCGCCACCGAGCGCGCGGTGTACGCTCCGACTCCGTGGAGCTCCGCGAGCTCGTACCGACAGCGGGGAATTTTTCCCGAATGGCGAGCGAGCAGCTGTCCCGAACACCGTTCGATGAACCCCGCGCGCTTCGAGAGACCGAGCGGTGCGATCCGATCCTCGATCTCGTCCGACGGAGCGGCGACGACGGCCTCGGGAGTCGGATACCGCGTCACGAAGGGAACGTACGCTCCGGATACGGCGGCCGCCGTCGTCCGCTGGAGCAGGACTTCCGCGATAAGCAGTTCGTAAGGCGATCGTTCGGTCGCGCGCCACGGGAGACCGTGTCGACCGTGTCTCTCGTACCAGCGGAGCAGCGGATCGGTAAACGGCCGGGAACTCGAGGGCATGCGGTACCCTGTCGCGGTATCGGTTAAATACGTGAGGACGGTGAGCGACGTTCGGGAAACGATCGATCCCCGATACCCAGGCGGACGAGTCCGTGTTCAGTCGTCGGTCGGCTCCTACCCCAGTCGCTCGAGGACCGCGCTGCCCTCGAGGTAGGCGAAGTCGTGTCGGTCGGCGTAGGCGCGGGCGTCGGCGGGCGAGAGCGCCGCGCCGGTCTCGTCGTCTAACATCTCGCAGACGACGACGGCCGACGGGAGGTCGGCGGCCTCGGCCAGCGCGAGGCCGAGTTCGGTGTGGCCCTCCCGCTGTGCGAGCAGGTCGGGCGCGGCCTTCAGCAGGTGGACGTGGCCGGGGACGCGGAACTCGGCGGCGAAATCGGTCTCCGCGGGCGCGGCGGCGGCCTCGCCCAGCGCGCGGATCGTCGTCGAGCGATCGTCGTCCGTGATCCCGGTGTAGGTGTCGCGGTGGTTGACCGTCAGCGAGAACGACGAGCGCTCGTCGTAGCCGAGTTCGTGGTCGCCCGTCGCGGGTGGTCGACTTCCTCGGCGTAGAAGGGCAGGTCGAACGCCTCGGCGACCTCGTGGCCCAGCGCGACGCAGACGAGGCCGCCCGCGTCGTTGCGCAGGCGGGCGACGGCCTCGGGCGTGACGTGATCGGCGTGGTAGATCAGGTCGGTCTCGCCCTCGCGATCGGCCGCGTCGTGGACCAACACCGGCTCGCCGGCCCGCAGCGACTCGAGGGCGTCGTCGACGGCGCCGGCCCGCGCGGCCCGGCCGGTGCCGCCGTCGGCGCTCGCGTTCGGCTCGCCGTCCGCGGTCGATCGCGGCCCGGCGTGGTGGCCGGTCATTCGCGACCACCCACGTAGACGACGACGTGATCGTCGTCCTCGAGGTCGAGCTCCTCGCGGAGCTTGTCCGGGGCGATGACCTCGAGCTGGTCCTCGTCGTGGTGGGTCCGCTCGGGCGCGATGATGTGTGCGGTCTCGTACCGGTCGCCGTCGGCCGTCTCGATCGTCGCGGGGTGGCAGACCGCGGGGCCGTAGGTGCGGTCGTCGTCCTCCCACCCGTCGATCGGCACGGGCTCGAGCGACGACATGGCGCCGCGCCGACGGACGCTGTCGTCGCGCAGGTCGACGTTCAGCGTGCCGGGGAACGGCTCGTAGCCGAGTCGGTCCTCGAACTGGCGCTGGTACCCCGGCAGGGAGATGTAGTGGCGGCCCTCGCCCATGCCGCTGGTGACGGTGCCGTCGAGTTCGATCTCCGAGTCCGTCTCGAAGATGCGACGGTAGTCCTCGTACTCGGCGTGGAGCGCGTGTTCGCCGTCGTCGGTGATCGCCACCCACTGGCCGTCGCTGACCGTATCGCGCTCGAGCAGCTCCGCGCTCTCGAGGCGCTGGAGCCGGCGCGAGGCGGTCTGGTTCGACGCGTCCAGTCGATCCGCGAGGTGAGAACAGGAGATCTTCACGTCGCCCTCGAGACCGCCCTCGAGCGCGAGCAGTTTGAGCACGGCGAGTTCGTCGTGCCCGACGGCGGACTCAGCTGAGACTGACATACCCGAGCCTATGGGCGGATTCCCTAAAAGCATACCGAATGTGGTATGCGTAACAAAACTGTGATGGCGTTGTCGAGCGTTTATCGCGTGTCCTGCAATTCCGCGCCCGGCGCAAAAAGCCACCGGTCCCCTCGAGGTTTCGGTCCGATGCCCCCGCTCGACTCGCACCGCCGAAATTCGCGGGGCTCGACATCGCGACGCCGTTCCTTGCACAATGCAAGCCGTCCGGTTTTACCGCGGTCTGTTGAGCGTTTAGGCGTACTTGCATGAAGCGTCTCGTCGAGGCCCTGTTCGGACTGGTCGCACTGACGGGCCTCCCGTACCTGATCTACCTGGGAGCGTACTATCTCCGGCGGCCGTCGGGCACGCCGGCGAACACGCGGCCCCGCGAACCGTCGGTTAGCATCGTGCTGCCGACGTACAACGAGGCCGCCATCGTCGAATCGAAACTCGAGGAGCTGGTCGAGCTCGACTACCCGACGGAGAAGATCGAAATCGTCGTCGTCGACTCGAGCGACGACGGAACGGCCGAATTAGTCGAGACCTTCTTCGCGGGCCGTCCGGAGCCGGAACTGACGCTCATCCGCGAGGACGAGCGGCGCGGGCTCGCGACCGCGCTGAACGAAGCCTACGCCGCCGCGGAGAACGAAGTCGTCGTCAAGACCGACTGCGACTCCCGGCTGGCGCCCGACGCCGTCCGGAAAGCGGTCGCGAACCTCGCCGACCCCGACGTCGAGGCGGTGACCGGGCGCAACGCCGACGTCATCGGCGGCAGCGAGGTCGAACAGAGCTACCGGGACATCCAGACGATGATCCAGATCCTCGAGTCCCACATCGACTCGACGCTGATCTTCCACGGGCCGTTCTCGGCGTTCGAACGCGACGCCATCGTTCCGATCGACGAGGACTCGATCGCCGACGACAGCGAACTCGCCTTAAAGATCCGACGCAACGGCGGCCGCGCCGTCTTCGATCCGGAGATCCACTACAAGGAGGCCGCCCACTCCGAGTTCGGCAAGCGCCGCGAGCAGAAGGACCGCCGGGCGATGGGACTCCTGCGCCTGCTGTGGCGCCAGCGGGACGCGCTCGGCCGCCACGGTAACTACGGCCGCGTCGTCCTGCCCTTCAACTGGTGGTTCATGATCGTCTCGCCGTGGCTCGTCGGCGCCGGCCTCGCGCTGGCGACGCTCGGCTCGCTGGCGGTCCTCGGCCCCGCCGGGCTGCTCACGCCGGCCGGCGTCCTCGCCTTCACGGCGCTGGGCTCGCGGGACGCGCTCGGGCCGCTCCAGCCGATCTACTCGCTGTTCGACACCCAGATCTCGCTGCTGCGCGCCAGCGTCTCCCTCGTCCGCGCCCGCGCCGACGGTGACGAGGAGACCCACGACGGCACCTGGTCGACCGACGACGAACTCCGGGAGGTGTTACAGTGACCGACGCCGACGCAGACGCGAACGTCGCGATCCTCCACGACCGGTTCCCCGGCATCGGCGGCGGCGAGGAGTTCGCCATCGAGGCCGCGCGCGTCCTCGAGGCGCCGATCTACACGACCTACGTCGCCGAGGGAACCGAGATCCCCGACGACGTCGAGGTGATCCCGTTCCAGCAGGCGAAGTACACCTCGCTGCCGTGGCGTCCGTTCCTCGAGTGGAAGAACGAGGGAATGAACCCCCTCGAGACGCTCAACGTGGCGCTCGATATGACGGACGCCCACCCCGATCTCGCCGACTACGACGTGATCCTCGAGAGCGCGCCGCTCTCGAAGTACTACGTCCCCGAGGTGGGACAGCGAATCGTCCACTACCCCCACAGCCCGCCGCGGTGGCTGTACGACCTCTACCGGGACCGGCTCTCCGGATTCGACGCGCCGTTCGTCGAGACCGGGCTCAAGGCCTACGCCAAGGGCTGGCGGGCGCTGGACAAGGAGGCCAACGACTACGTCGATCGGTTCGTCGCGAACAGCGAACTCGTCCGCGACCGGATCCGGCGGTTCTATGACCGCGACGCGACGGTCGTCTACCCGCCGGTGACCGGCGACTGGCGCAACGAGGGCGACGAGGGCTACTTCGTCACCTGGTCCCGGCTCGCCCCCGAGAAGCGGATCGACACGATCGCGAAGGCCTTCGCGGGGCTGGACGAACGGCTCGTGATCGCCGGCGACGGCGAGCAACGCGAGCAACTCGAGTCCTTCGCGGCGAACTACGACAACATCGAGGTGCGGGGCTACGTCGCGGACATCGAGTCGCTGGTCGCCCGGGCTACCGCGGTCGTCTACGCCCCTAAACAGGAGGACTTCGGCCTCGTCGGAGCCGAGGCCATGATGGCCGGCAAACCCCTCCTCGGCGTCAACGAGGGGTTCACGCGCTATCAGGTGCAGGGCGCCCGGACGGGGCTGCTCTTCGAGCCGACCGTCGAGTCGATCCGCGAGACGGTTCGTCGGTTCGATCCCGACGACTTCGACGCGACCGAGATCCGCGCGGAGGCGCGGCGCTACGAGTACGACCGCTTCGCGGCCGGGCTGCGCGAGGTCGTCGCGGAGACGGCGGCGACCGAGATCGACGTGCCGGAGCCGGCGTCGGAGTCCGTTCCCGGATCCGAATCTGAGCCCGAACGCGCGGACGACACTCGACGAGTCGAGCAGCGACGCGACGAGGAGCGCGCCGAGGGGGTGGCCGATCGGTGACGGCGAACGCGACCGCTCGCGATCGGGGCGGCGACTCGAGGGTGCGGACGGACACCGACTCCGCCCAGTCGCGGGGAGCGAAATCCGGCGATCGCTGTCTCCTCTACCAGAACAGCGACGCCCACCCCGCACACCGCGTGTTCGCCGACGCCGTCGGCGCCGACCGTCGCCACTTCGAGACCGGCGTCCGTCCGTCCGAATCGAACGGCAACACCGAGCGGATCGTCGACCGGATTCGGACCGGCGGGACGCTCCCCGCGTACGACACCGTCATCGCGGAGGGGAGCGCGCCGCTCCAGACCGGGCTCGCGTACAAACTCCGCCGACCGGACGCGACCCTCGTCTACCTCGCCGCGGACGAGACCTTCTACACCCTCTCCGAGCGGCCGACGCGCTACCTCTGGCGCGGGCTCGAGCCGATCTCGAGGCGGCTGCTGGACGGCGTGATCGCGGTCGGCAGGGACGTCTACGATTGGGCGCGACCGTACCTCGGCGATCACCCGGTCGCCTACGTCCGGCCGCCGATCAGCGACGCGAAGTACGGGCGGCTCGCGTCGCTCTCGCCGACCTCGCCACAGGAGCCGTTCACGATCCTTTCCGCCGGCGAGGCCAAACCGGCCAACGGTTACGACCGACTGGCTCGAGCGGTCGGCAGGTTCGCCCGGACCGTCGACGCCGACGTGCGACTGGTCGTCCTCGGCGAGGGCCACGAGGCGGAAGGGTACGCGGACAGATCCCGCGTCCTCACGCCCGGCTTCGTCGATCTGGACACCTTCGCCGACTGGTTCGGCCGCGCGAGCGTCTACGTCCAGTCCTCTCGAGGCGACGCCTTCCCCGTCGCCGCGCTCGAGGGGATCCTCTCGGGCACGCCGACGGTGGTCACCGAGGCGACCGGCGTCCGAGAGCTCTTACCGCCGCGACAGGTCGTCCCGCCGACCGAGACGGGCCTGCTCGAGGGCCTGCGGGACGTCTTCGAGCGAGCGCCGGACGAGCGACGGTCGGCCGCGAGCGAGCAGCGAGACCTCGTCGCCGATCTGACCGAATCGAATCAGGGTGACCGCTTCAGCGCCGCGCTGGAGGAGTTCGCATGACCGGCAATCGTCGACCGAATATCGTCGTCCTCTGTCTGGACACCGTCAGAAAGGACGTTTACGACCGATTCGCGACCCGCCTTCGGGAGCGGGCGGCCGTCCGCTTCGAGGGGATGCGCGCGCTCGGCGGCTGGAGCGTCCCGAGCCACGCCGGTCTCCTGACCGGCTCGGTCGCGTCGGAGACCGGCGTCCACGCTCACCAACGTCGGTTCGACCCGATCGACGCCGAAGACACCTGGCTCACACCCCTCGAGCGGCAGGGGTACGAGTCGGTCTGCGTCACGTCGAACATCTACGCCAGCCCCGTCTTCGGCTTCGACCGCTTTTTCGACCGGACGATACCCATCTCGCCGAGCCGCAGACTCCCGGAGGGGATGGACGTCCAGGAACACATCTCCGACCGATCGACCGACGGCGTGGCGGCCTACGCCGACTTCGTCCGCGAGGCCCTCGAACACGACCACCCGCTGCGCTCGCTGGCCAACGGCGTCCTGCTCAAACTCGACGACGTGAGCCGGAAGCTGCCGATCGAGAAGCCGACCGACTTCGGCGGCCGGGCGATCGCCCGCACCCTCGAGCGGGAGGTCGCCGAGCCCGACGGGCCGGTCGTCGCCTTCGCCAACGTCATGGACGCCCACGGACCCCACACCGCCTTCCGCGGGCTCGACGACTCGATTCACGGCGTCTCGTCCGACTTCCACTCGAGTTCGTTCCGGGACTCGGACGTCAACGTCGCGGACGGCCTCGGCGAGTACGAATCGGACGTCGAGCGCGTCCGTCGGCTCTACGCCGCGACGGTCGACTACCTCGACCGGGTCGTTACCGACCTCCTAGACGCCCTAGCGCGGGAGGACGACCGCGAGTCGATCCTGATCGTGACGGCCGACCACGGCGAGAACCTCGGCTACGAGTCCGACGGCTACCTCATGAACCACATGAGCAGCCTCTCCGAGGGGCTGTTACACGTTCCGTTCGACGTCGTGGCCACCGACGACGGCGCCCTCGAGCTCGCGGTCGACGATACGTCCCGTCCCGTCGACGTCGGCGGGCTCGCCTCCCACGCCGACCTCGGCGACGCGGTCCGGTCGCTCGCGGGCGAGGAGCCGTTCGATCCGTTCGCCCTCGAGCGCGAGCGCGCTCGCGCCGAAATCGTCGGCTCCGGCTCCGGCATCCCGGAGGGCGGCGACGAATCGTACTGGGACCGCGGTCAGCGAGTCGTCTACGAGGGCGATCGGAAGTACTACCGCGATCAACTCGGCGCGGAGGCCGTCTACGACGTCTCCGGACCGCCGTCGGAGCAGGTCGAACGACCCGACGAGACGGTTCCGGACGGGCTCTTCGAGTCCGCCTTCGGCGACTGGGTTACCGACGAGGACGCTGACGGCCGGGACCACGCCGAGGGGGTCGACGCGGCGAGTCGCGCCCGGCTGGAGGATCTGGGATACCTATGAGCGCGAGGTCGCGTCGCGCTTCGAACGGAGGTTACGAACCACGCACATGACGGACACTACCCTGCTAGTCACGGTCGATTCGCTCAGAACCGATCACGTCCAGTACATGCCGGAGACCCTGGCGTTCCTGGACGACACCCACGACGCCGCGTTCGCCACGAGCACCGCGACGCCCGGCAGCTTCCCGGCGATCATCGGCGGGGAGTATCCGGCCGGCAACGGCCTCGAGTCCGAGGCCAGCGTCGCCCACGAGTTCGACGCCCCGAGCGTCGGGATCACGACGAACCACCTGCTCTCTCAGGAGTACGGCTACGCGGCCGGGTTCGACTCGTTCACGTCGCCGAAGGGCGGCGGCGAGTCCCTGAAGGACAAGGGCGCGATCCTCCTCGAGCGCGGCTCGCTTCCCTACAAGGTCGCCAGCTGGGGCTACAACCGCTACCAGCAGCTCCGGAGCTACGTCGAGGAGACCGAGAAGTCGTTCCGCCCCGCTGCGGACGTCGTGGACCAGTTTCTGCGCGAGGTCGACGGCCGCGAGGAGTGGTTCGGCTGGCTGCACTTCATGGAGCCCCACCATCCCTACGACCCCGACGGCGCGAACGTCGATCGAGCGACGGCCCAGCGGGTCACCCGTCGCGTCCTCTCGGATCGGGGCTCCGCGGAGGACGAGGCCCTCGTTCGGGACCTCTACCGACAGGAGATCGCCGAACTCGACGCGGCTCTCGAGCCCCTCTGGAACGCGATCCCGGACGAGACGCGGGTCGTCTTCTGTGGCGACCACGGCGAGTTGCTCGGCGAGGACGGGCTGTGGGGCCACCCCGGCGAGATGCGCCCCGAACTGCTGAACGTCCCGTTCGGCACGCGGAACGCCCCCGACGCCGGCGAGGTCGTCTCCCTGATCGACGTGCCGACGGTCCTGACCGGCAGCGAACACCGCAAGGGCACGTTCGACCGCGACACCGCCTTCGCCGCCTACGGGGATCGAAAGGCCGCGATGACCGCCGACCACATCGCGACGGCGGACGGCACGTATCGACTCGACGACGGCGAACCGGTCGACGACCCCGGTCTCGAGCGGGAACTCGAGCGGTTCGATCCCGCCTACGTCGTCAAGGAAGAGGCGCTGCAGGAAGATCTGGAGGACCTCGGATACGCATGACCGTCGTCGTACTTGCCCTCGACGCGCTCGATGCCGGACTGATCGATCACTTCGACCTCGACTCGTTCCGCCTCGAGTCGAGCGGCGAGATCGAGACGTTCGCGAACACGCAAGACGTCCCGTACACGCCGGAGGTCTGGGCGACCGTCGCGACCGGGCTCGAGCCGTCCGAACACGGCATTACGGGCGGCGGCACGAGCGAGTGGGAAAACCCCGCGCTCGACCTCGCCTCGACGGTCACCGGCCACCTCGACGAGTCGACGCGGGGGACGCTCGGCAAACTGGTCCGCTCTCGGACCGGCGAGCGCGAGCGCATCGGCGAGACGGACCGCGAGTCGATGTTCGACGCCGACGACGCGGTCGTCCACAACTGGCCGGGCGTCCACGACGGGACACCCCTCCAGCGGGCCTGGGACCTGATGAACGCCGTTGCGGAGGGGATGCCCCGAAGCGAGTTCGAGCGCGAACTGTTCGGGCTCTGCGCCCAGCAGTTCGGCTGGGCTCGCGAGATGCTCGAGCATCCGGTCTCGATCGCCGGCGTCCACGTCCACACGCTGGACGCGGCGGGCCACGCCTACGCCGACGACGAGGCCGCGCTTGGCCGCGCCTACGAACGCGTCGGCGAGTACGTCCAGGAGATCGTCGCCGCCCTCGGCGCGGACGACGAACTCCTCGTCGTCAGCGATCACGGCATGCGGACCGCGTTCTACCCGCCCGACGCCGGCGAGAAGCCGGCGAGTCACTCCTGGCGGGCCTACGCGAGTTCCACGGCGGACACCTACCCGAAATCGGTCTACGACGTGCGCCGGTGGGTCGAGGAACGCGCGGCGGAATCCGGCGCGAGCGCGTCCGATGACGACGAGGGGATCGACATGCCGACCGACCGCCTGCGCGAACTCGGCTATCTCGACTGATCGCTACTGATGCTGTGCTGTGGCGTGCGCTGACGGCTGCCCGAGCGAAGCGAGGTGCGACTGGAGGGAGCACCTCGAATGTGAACGGGGAACGAAGTGACCCGTGAGCGCCAGCGAGGGCAGCCGTCGATACTGCGCGAGGGATGAGTGAGCGAGCCTGCGAGCGAATGAATCGGCTGGGGAGGGTGTGGCGATTCCCTGCCGCCACGATAGCAGGCCGCTCCTCGTCGGTGTCCGCACGGTACCGCTTTGCCATTCCCTCCACGTTTGCGTAGCAGCTGCCGTTCGGTTGCAGACGAGATGGTCGCGTTCGATCCTCCGCGATCCGATTTTAGCGAGGTGCTGCCTCGAGTTCGTGATCCTTGAACAGGAATCGACGTTCGCGTTCGCCCCGAGACACAGCGGGAGGTAGATTTGAACCACGCCAGCACTCTCGCTTCGCTCGAGCGCTGTCTGGTTCAAACGACCACCGTGCTATGGATGGCGCTCACGAGTTTGTTCGCGCCAAAACATAGCGGGAGGTAGATTTGAACTACCGGTCTGCGGGTTATGAGCCCGCCGGAATCTCCTGGCTATCCCATCCCGCTATCTATCCCTCTCTGCTGGTCACGATTAAGGCTTGGTATTCGTTCCTGTCTCGAGATGACTAGCTGACACTCGTCGCGTAGCCGGTACGGAGCCGTCAGCGACGGATTACCGTCTGCAATCTCTCGTGGACCGTTCCGCTCGATACAATTCGACTCGAGACCACCATCTCCAATCCGCCATCCGGCGCCGAATCGGACTGTTGTATGTCCGTAGCCTCCCCATAATTATGCCCTATTCCGGCGGAGACGGGCGCAATGAGAATCCTGCTTTTGCGGACGTGGACGACGAACATCGGGAACGGATTCATCGACTACGGGGCGAAGGCGATGCTCGAGCGGGCGTTTCCCGACGCCGAGATCGTCGAGACTGGCGGCTACCCGAACCACGCGGCGGACACCGCGGCGCTGTGGCGCGGGACCCGGAAGTTCGAACGGATGGCGGGCCGCGGCGCGGACTACGAGTCGCCGACTCACCAGATTCGGCAGAACGTGCTGAACGTCAGCGAACTGATCGACGCCGATCTGGCGGTCCTGCCGGGCTGCGTGCTCTCCCGGCCGACGTTCCGGAAGTACTTCGACACGCTCACTCGACTCAGGGAGCGAGATATTCCGATCGTTATCATCGGTGGGGGTGGCGAGGAGTACGACGAGGCCGAGCGTAAGGACGTCGAGGCCGTCTTCGACGCGCTCGATATCGAGGTCCTGCTCACGCGAGATCGAACCGCCTACGAGGAGTACGGCGACCTCGTCGAGTACCTGTACGACGGCATCGACTGCTCGCTGTTCCTGGGCGACGCGCACCAGCCGCCAGAGGCGAACCGGGAGTTCGACGTCCACACGTTCGACAAGGGCGAGGAGCCCGACGTCGACGGCGCGTCGACGATCATCAGGCCCGATCACGCGCCCTTCGACGAACCGTACCACTTCCCGGTCGGCGAGCGAGCGCGGGAACTGCTCGGCCTCGAGACGCCGCTGTTCGAGGCGGAGAACGTCTTCGTCTCCGATATGGTGACCGACTACCTCTTCCTCTACGCCAACGCCGACGTGGTTCGCTCGGACCGGATCCACGCCTGCCTGCCCGCCCTGACCTACGGCAACCGGGCGCAGTTCTACTTCGACACGCCGCGGGCGAACCTCTTCGATCGGGTCCCGATCGAGGGCGACGTCACGAGCGAGCCGGTCCGGTTCGACATGGACGAACTCGAGCGGGAGAAGGACGAACAGGTCGAGGCCCTCGAGGAAGGGGTCACGACGGTCCTGTGAGGATGAGCGTGACCGCGTTGTCGACCGGAGAGCGACGGCAAGTAGCGCTCCCGCAGTCGAGTCCATTGCCGGGACTAGGTTCTTTGGCGGAGGGCTGGTAGGATGAACGGACACGCAACCATGGGAGACGAGCCATCCATCGCCCTCGTCGTGCTCGATACCCTGCGGGCGGATTCCTTCGACGAGCACTTCGACTGGCTGCCTGGCGTGCAGTTCGCGAACGCGTGGAGCACGAGCCACTGGACGGCCCCGGCCCACGCCTCGCTGTTCACCGGCCGGTACGCGAGCGAGGCCGGCGTGACGATCAAATCCCAGGATTTCGACCGGGAGACGACTCGCCTCCCCGAACTCCTCCGGGACCGCGGCTACCGGACGCGAGCGTTCAGCTGCAACGTCAACATCTCGGAGCAGCTGGGCTGGCACCACGGCTTCGACGAGTTCGACGGCGGCTGGCGGCTCAGCGGCCTCGGCGAGGACGTCTTCGACTGGGACGAGTTCATCGCCGAACACCGGGCCGACGGTCCCGAACGATACCTCCGGGCGCTCTGGCGGTGCGTCGACGACGACTGCGATACGACCCAGTCGCTGAAACAGGGCGCCCTGATGAAGCTCCGGGATATGGGCCTCAAGGGACGCCACCCCGACGACGGCGCGGCGGAGTTCCTCGAGTACGTCCGCGACGGGTCGTGGGCCCGAGACGGCGAGTTCCTCTTCGCGAATCTGATGGAGGCGCACCTGCCGTACGACCCGCCCGACGAGTACAAGACCCATCCGGACGAGGAGTCGCCGCACTTCGACAGCGTGAAAGCCACGCTCGGGGAGCCGTCGGCCGATCCGGACCGGATCAGGACCGCGTACGACGACGCCGTGCGGTACCTGTCGGACATCTACCGCGACATCTACGCGGAGCTCGCCGCCGAGTTCGACTACGTCGTGACCCTCGCCGACCACGGCGAAGCGCTCGGGGAGTACGGCGCGTGGCAACACGGCGGCGGTCTCCACCCGCCGGTGACCCGCGTCCCGCTCGTCGTCTCCGCGCCCGGCCCGAACGCCGACGACCGAACCCCCAACGCGGACGGCGCGGAGCGACCGACGCGGGACGCCCTCGTGAACCTGCTGGACGTCTACGCGACGGTACTCGACCTCGCCGGTATCGAGTCGGCTCACCGCCGCGGCGAGTCGTTCCGTCCGCTGTGCTCGAGCGACCCAGTCGACGCCGAGCCGCGATCGAGCGCGCTGCTCGAGTTCCACGGAATCTCGAAGCGACGCGCGCTCGCGCTCGAGGAGGACGGCTACGATATCGGCCCCGTCGACCGCGAACGCCACGGCGTCGCGACGGCCGACTGTTACTACTTCGAGGGGCTGTCCGGGACCGAGCTGATCGGCGACTGCGACCCGGCGACCCTCGAGTCGACGCTCGGTCGACTGGTCGACGACCTCGAGCGCCGCGAGGGGCTCTCCGAGGCCGATATGGACGGTCTGGAATCCCAGCTCGAGGAGCTGGGGTATCTGTGACGGTGGTCTCGAGACGAAGCCATGAGTGACGCGACCTCCGTCAGCCTCGGCGGCGAGACGCTCAAGGCGACGGCCGCGAAGTTCTCGATGGCCGCGATCGGGTTCCTCGGAACGATCGTCTTCGCGCGCGTGCTCGGTCCGACCGGATTCGGCGGCTACTACCTCCTCTTCTCGCTGGTGAAGATCGCCGACCGGGCGGTCAACGGGTGGGGAACCGCGGTCAAGAAGCGGTTCTCGGAGGCGGACACCGAGGCGGGCGAACTGGTCGGCAGCCAGGCGCTGTTCACGGTGGTCTGGATGGCGCTCGTCTGCGCGGTGACGCTCGTCGCGTCGAACCAGCTGGTCGACTACACGGGGCTCCCCGAGGCGCCGGTGTTGTTCGTCGTCCTGCTGTTCGCCGTCACCCTCTTCGAGCCGCTGGATCTGATGGTGCAGGCGCGGGGCCGCGTCGGGGCGTCGATGTGGACCGACGCGCTCCGATCGCTGCTGACCTTCCCGCTCCAGTTGGGGCTGATCCTGCTCGGGCTCGGCGCCGCCGGCATGGCCTACGGGCTGGCCGCGGCGACGTTCCTGACGGTGCCGATCCTCTGGTACTTCGTCCGCGTGCGGCCGGTCGCGCCGGGTCGCGAGACCGTCGAAAACCTCTGGTCGTACGCCAGATTCAGCATTCCGAACTCGCTGCTCAGTCAGGCCTACGATCGGTTCGACATCATCCTGCTGGGCTACCTGCTGGCGCCCGCCGCCGCCGGCCACTACGAGGTCGCGCTCAAGCTCACGGTGCCGGCGACGTTCGTGACGATGGCCGCCTCGAGCGGCCTGATGGCCCGTGTGAGCCACAGACACAGCAAGGGCGAGGAGCTGGGGACGGACGTCTCGAACACGCTGGCGTTTACGAGCATCGTCGCGATCCCGATGTTCTTCGGCGCCGTCGCGATGCCGGAACGGCTCGTCGTGACCTTCTTCGGCCCCGAGTACGCCGAGGCCGCCGTGCTCCTCGTCGGACTCGCGCTCTACCAGATCGCGAAGACCCAGGCCGGCGTGCTCACGAGCGTGATCGACGGGATCGATCGGCCCGACATCAACACGCGGGTCTCGGCGATCACGCTCGGGATCAACATCGTCCTCGGCGTCGCGTTGACGCTCGTCTACGGCGCGATCGGCGTCGTGATCGCGACGGTCGTCGCCGAGACGCTCCGGTACGTCTGTTCGGCGGTCGTCATCAAACGGCAGCTCCCGTCGGTCGTCCTCTTCCCGCGGACGCTCGGCGAGCAGTTCGCGGCCGGCCTCGCGATGTTCGCCGTGATCGTTCCGGTCGAACGCGCCGTCGCCGTCGATCACTGGTACCAGCTCCTCGCGATCGTCGCGCTGGGCGCGGCCGTCTACGCCGTCACGCTGGCGGCGATCAGCCGAAAGCTCCGCATCACGATCAGGGGCGTCGTCCGCAGTTCGCGCTTCGAGAGCTAGCCGTCCCCGGCGTTCGAGCGCGTCTTTAGACGGGTTCGGTACGATTCCGACCCGTATACGCGGTCGTTGCGGCTAATGTCTCCATAGACGAAATACTCTTGAGGGTGTTCGATGGATAGAACCGTGTGATATGCTACCACCAATCTTTGATCGGCGGAACCGAGTCACGCCGCAGCAGAGACGCGCCGGTGCTCCACCGAACTACCCGTGTCCGTAGACCACGCTGAACCGCGACGCCGGAGCATCGAGGTCGAGTACTGGGTGATCGACGACGAGGGACGGCTGACCGAGCCAGGCGACCTCGTCGCGGCGTCGCCGGGAGCCGAACGGGAGTTCGTCGAACCGGTGCTCGAGATCAAGACCACGCCTTGCGAGACGGCGGCCGAACTGCGCGCGGAGCTGTTCGACCGGATCGGCGCCGTCCTCGAGCGGGCCGACGAGCTCGGCAAGGGACTCGTGCCGCTGGCGACGCCGGTGGGAGACGAGCGGATCCGCGAACTGCCGAGCGATCGGACGCGGATCCAGAACACGGTCGTCGGCGAGGACTTCGAGTACGTGCGCCACTGCGCGGGGACCCACGTCCACGTCGAACAGCAGCCGGGGCGCGAAATCGATCAGTTAAACACCCTCGTCGCGCTCGACCCCGCGCTGGCGCTTGTCAACTCGTCGCCGTACTACCGCGGGCGTCCGATGGCGGCCGGCGCCCGGTCGAAGTGCTACCGCTGGCTGGCGTACGACGACGTCCCCCACCAGGGGTGGCTCTGGCGCTACGTCTCGGATCGCACGGAGTGGACGCGACGGCTCGAGCGACGGCACGAGGAGTTCGTGACCGTAGCGACCGACGCGGGGGTCTCGCGGCGGACCCTCGAGTCGAACTTCGACCCCGAGAGCGCGGTCTGGACGCCCGTCCAGTTTCGCTCGTCGTTTTCCACCGTCGAGTGGCGCTCGCCGGACACCGCGTTGCCGAGCCAGGTCGTCAGCCTGGCGAACCGTCTGGCCGACCTCGTCGGGGACCTCGAGAACACCGACGTGCGCGTCGACGGGCAGGAGGGCCGCGTCACGGACGAGACGATCACGCTCCCGGAGTTCGACGCCGTCCTCGAGTACACCGACGCCGCGATTCGGTCGGGACTCGAGTCCGACGCCGTTCGATCGTACCTCGAGCGGATGGGGTTCGACGTCGACGCCTACGCGCCGCTCTCCCACGAGATCGGCGGTCGGAGACGGGTCGGACCCGACGCGGCGCGAGCACTTCGGCTCGAGTACGCCGAGCGACTCGAGCGGGACGTGCGGCGGGCGAAGCCGCTGCACAGCGACTGAGCGGCGTATCAGGTCCGATAACTCGAGCGATAGCCAACACAACGATAGCTCCGACGGCTCGGGCTCCGGTCGATACAATCGCGTCGGCGACGCGAGCGACAGAGTACAATAGCACCGACAACGCGACCGATCGGCGACGCGCTCAGTCGCCGACGACCGGATCGCGCTCCCAGAACTCGCTTCCCTTCTTGAGTTTGGGAACCCAGGTGTCCTTCTGCTTCGCGAGGAGCGCGACGCGGGACTCCGGCACCCCTCGAGACTCGGTGAACTCGGGCATGTACGCCTTGACCTCGTCGGCGAACGCCATGACCTCCTCGTGGTCGGGCATCGCCGAGCGATCGAGGCGACCCTGCGAGTGGCCGACGTGCATGTACGCCTTCAGTTCGACGAAGTCGGGATCGGCCTGCTGGTAGAAGCCGGCGTACCAGTCGGGGTGGTGCATGTTCTCGCCCTCGACGAGCGTCGTCCGGAGCACCGTGCGGGTCTCGTCCTTTTCGGCGAGAACGTCCATCGTCTCGAGCAGCCGTTCCCAGGCGTCCTCTTCCGTCGCGCCGACGACCTGATCGAAGGTGTGGCGCTCGGGGGCGTCGACGCTGACGTACAGTTGCGTCGGATCGCACTCCCGGAGCACCTCGGGCCGGGTGCCGTTGGAGACGAGGAAGGTGGTGATATCGCGGTCGCGGAAGGCCTCGATGAGTTCGGGCAGATAGGGGTAGAGCGTCGGCTCGCCGTCCAGCGAGATGGCGACGTGTCGGGGTTCCATCGCCTGCTCGAAGACCTCCCGTGGCACCTCGTCGTTGCCGCCGAAGCCCGAGAGCAGCTTCTTCTGGAGCCGGATCGAGGCGTCGACGACCGCCTCGGGGTCGTCCCACTCGACGTCGTCCATCTCGTAGGTGTGGCCCTGGTGGTCGCGCCAGCAGAAGACGCAGCGCTCGTTACACCGGACGACCGGCGTCATCTGGATGCACCGGTGGGACTCGATCCCGTAGTAGATGTACTTGTAACACTTCCCCTCGCCCCGGACGGCGTTTGCCGTCCAGCCGCAGGTCTGGGCGGCGGTGTGGTTCTCGCTGTGGTAGTCCGGACTCGAGACCTGCATCGCGCCGCCGTCTGCGCCCTCCTCGCGGTCGGCGTCGGTGTCGGTCCCGCCCTCGACGCCGGTGTCGGCGGAGTCGCTCATGTTGCCCTCGCTTGGTCGGGCCCGACCAAAAGGTGTGTGGTGTCGCGCGTCGAACGCGGCCGATTTCGCTCGCGGGGGTAACTCGAACGGCGTCTCCGTATTGGCCGTCTCGAGCGGCGCCTACTTGTGAGGTAACTCGCCCGGTTCGGCCGGTTCGTCGTCCTCGAGCGTGACCTCGCGTTCGAAGCCGTACAGCACCAGGCCGGTGTTGGCGGTCATGATCGTGCCGGTCGTCGGGGCGGACGTGAACAGGAACAGCCCCGCGCCGACCGCGACGGCGCCCCCGGAGAAGGCGGCCCACAGCAGGGGCCTCGAGACCTCGTTGGCCGTGGCGTCCCGGTAGGTCCAGGCGAAGAGCCCGATCGTCCCCACCACGCCGACGACGGCGACGAGGGTGTCGACTACCATACGTGAGCGTTCGTCGGCCGAAAGAAAAGCGTTCTGAGTGGGGCCTGATCGGCCGCGCTCGAGTCCGTCGTTCGGTGTACGCGTCCGCTCGAGGTGGCTCTCTGCGGTGGCGCGCGCTGGATCACGGCGACCGCCGAGGGAGCCGTGATCCAAAATTGTGCGAGGGATGAGTGAGCGACTGAAAAGAGCGAGCGAATCGGTTGGGGAGGGCGTGGCACTCACTGTTGCCAGCGTGAGGTTGTGTTCTCGATTTATAATCAATTCGAGGGTCGAACCTCCACCACGAGTCAGTCGACCGACCCGCGAACTCGCTCGAGGACGGCCAGCGTGCCGTCGGCGTGAACGTCCTCGAGTACCTCGTCGGCCGCGTCCCGCGCCAGCTCGTCGGCGTTGGCGACGGCGAAGCTCCGGCCGACGGCCTCGAACGTCGAGACGTCGTTGATCGAGTCGCCCACCGCGACGGTTCGCTCGAGGTCGATATCGGCGTGCTCGGCGATCGTCTCGAGGCCGTCGCCCTTGTTCGGATCGGTGTCCTTGACGTGGTAGGCGTAGCCGGTGTCGATCACCTCGAGGCCGTAGTCCGCGGCGATCTCGCGCAGGGGTTCGACGGGCTGGTCGAGGTTCACGGCGATCTCGGTCTCGCGCCACCGGTTGACGGTGTTCTCCGGACCCCAGCCCGTCTCGTAGCCGGCGGCGCGATAGTCCTCGAGGACGGCCTGGGCGGCCGCGCGGTCGGCGGTGAAGAAGACGTCGTCGCCGGTGTAGACGACGCCGCCGTTCTCGGCGACGACGAGTTCGGGGATGCCCACGAAGTGACAGAGCGCGACGGGGTAGGGGAAGGCTTTCCCGGTGGCGATCACGACGGGCGCGTCCCACTCGCGGAGGGGATCGAAGACGCGCGGATCGATGCCCCACCCCTCCGGGCGGGTGAGCGTGCCGTCGATGTCGAGGACGAGCGGCGGATCGGCTGTCATGGCCGTCACTCGAGGGCTGGGCGACCTAAAGGAGTCGGTTCAGTGCGCTCGAGACCGAGAGATCGGTCAGTGACGTCGTCCGGCCACCCGCTATCGTCCGAAAGCCTGCCCGAGCAGTAGATCGTAGCGCGGTTTCGGTATGTACACACTGACCGATGCGGACTCAACGACGACATCGTGGCAGTCCGTATCCATCTACTCAACGGCTTCACGCTCCGAGCTGTGAACCCGTTCTCTGGTCAGGAGGCATATACGAAGGTTCGGAACCGTCTAAAAGACGCTTATCGAGTCGAACTCGCGGTTACGCAGTACCGTCTCAACCGGGACGCGCTTTTTCGCACATCGAACCGACTGCCGGTGACTTCGATCCCGAATATCGTGATATATCGATGAATCGAATCCGACGGGGGTGTCCCCAGAGGCAACTCACCTCGTCGCGTCGTGAAGAACGAGCGTATCGTCAGCGAGGTACCGATCGAGGACGTGAGCGTCCGCTTCGAGTGTCTCGAGATGGCGACGCAGGAGTTCGCTCGTCGCCGTATCCCCGAGTCGGTCCGCCAGTTCGATGTGTTCGCGCCACTGCACCGCGAGCGTCGCGTACCCGTCGAGGTCGCGCTCGAGCGACGAGCGGATATCGTAGTGATGAGCGTCTTCGACGTATATCGGCGCGTGTTGGCGGATCCCCATCGGCCCGCAGGCCGGGACACCGCCGAGCGCGGTGATCCGAATGGCGATGTCGTCGGTTATCTCCGTGAGCCGGTCGGCGGCATCCTCGAGGAACCCACTGACCGGTCCCCACTCGGCCCCCTCGGCGAGCCAGTAATGCTTGCGCACCTGATTGAAGAGGATATACAGACCCGATACCTCGCTGTTCAAGGCCGTGACCAGTCGTTCGGCCGCGTCCCGTTCGAGACGGAGCGCGTTGTCGGCTACCGTCCCCCACTCCTGGCGGAGGTGAGACTGATCGGGTCGTCGGAGGTGTGGTGTACTCGTCATCGTTCCTTCAGCACCTCCGCTTGAACGAGCGTATCAGCTTCGAGTAATTGCTCGATGACGTGAGCGTCCGCTTCGAGGTCTTCGAGATAGTTGCGGAGCAGTTCGGCCGTGCCCGGATCGCTCCGTTCTTCCGCGAGCGCGATGTGCTCGCGCATACTGACGATCAGGGTCGCGTACCCCTCGAGATCGCCGTCCAGGGAGGCACGAAGGTCGTAGAGATCCTCGGCCTCGAGGTGGACTTCGGCCCGGTCCTGAAGCGTCGGCGGCGTGTTTGGCGGAATCCCTCCGAGTTCGACGATCCGAATTGCGAGGTCGTCGTTCATCTCGCGAACGCGCTTGTAGGCGTCCTCGAGGAAGGTAGCGACCGCCTCGTGTTCGGCACCTGCAGCGGTCCAGTAATGCTTGCGAAGCAGGTAGAACAGGTTGAACGATCCCGCGTGGTCGATGCTCAAGGCGTCGACGATCACCTCGGCATCGGCGGGGTGGATCCGGAGCGCGTTCTCCGCGATAGTGCCCCACTCTTGACGGCGCTCGCCCGTATCGGGTTCCCGAACGAGCCGGCCTTGTTTTTGTGCCATTCAGGTCACCCGTTCAGTGAGTGGCACTCTCGAGGACCAGCGTGTCGTCTTCGAGGTAGTGTTCGAAGTGGTGGCCGTCTTCCTCGAGGTGGACGAGGATCTCGCGGAGGATCTCGCCCGTGGCGGGGTCGCCGAGGTTCTCGGCGAGTTCGATGCTGCCGCGCATCGACTCGATGATGTCGCCGTACATCTCGAGGTCGTTCTCGAACATGGTGCGGACGTCGTAGACGTCCTCGCCCTCGAACTCGACGGTCGCGCGGTCCTCGAGGTTTGACGGGCCCGAGACGGGGACGCCGCCCAGCGCCTGGGCGCGCTCGGCGATCTCGTCGGCGCCCTCTTCGACGTGCTCGTAGGCCTCTTCGAGGAACTCGTGAAGCGGGAGGAACTCGGCGCCCTCGACGACCCAGTGGTGCTTCTTGAGCTGGTGGTAGAGGACGTACGCGTTCGCCAGTTCGGAGTTTAGTGCCTCCACGATCTGCTCGGCCTTGTCTTGATCGAGCCGGAGAGCGTTTTCATCGACGGTGCCTGCCTGTTGACGGACGGTTGTCTCTTGGGAACTCATCTCATAGTGTGTAATCGCTCGGCCCTCATATACCTTTCAGGTACTAAATACTTTTGGGGAGCCTAAATCCGTTTTGTCGGTCCTGTAATAGCAGAACGCCTACTAAATTCCCCAGGGACGATTGGGTGTCCGCTCCCCCACGCTCTGCAAAATACATCTTAACGCTACTGCTAGACCAGTGCGAGCACGATGACGGTACTCCCGGCGATGCCGGCGAGAACTCCGACCGCACGTGCCAGTTGCTCTCCCCACGTGACCGTCCGCTCGAGCGAGAGCACGACCGCGACGAGTGCCATCCAGACGAGATTCATCGAGCCCACGATCACCACGAACGCGAACAGCGCCCAACAACATCCGACGCAGAAGCGGCTGAACTGCCAGCTCATCCGAACGGCACCGCGCACCCCCGATCGGTGATGACTCATGAGGAATCCGAGCGGCGACCGGCAATACCGCAGACACCGGTACTTGTACGGTGAGAGCTGGTACCCCGACAAGAGGAGCAACGACCCGCCCACCAGGAGCCCGCCGTGAGCGTTCGCGAGGGTGACGATCGGCACCAGCGCGTTGACGACGAGCGGGACGATTCCCGTCAGCGTCCACACGAGCGCGTACGTTCCGACGAACGCCCCGACTCGCGCTACCTTCCCCGCGGTCGTCGTCCCCTCGAGCGTCTCGGCGTACAGCCGAAAGAGCGGGACCGACGAGGGATACATCATGGCGATCATCATCGTCCCCCACATGAGCAGATAGAGGCAGATACCGGTCAACCCGTTCGAGACCGCCATCGCCTCCGGTGCTCCCGGGTCGGACAGCCGCAGCTCCGACTGTCCGCCAGGCATCGGGAGCCACCGACCGACGACCGCCGCCCACGCGAGCAACGCGAGTACGTACGTGACGAGCGCGACGACCGGAACGCGTCGGCGGGTGAGCCGGTCTCGAAACGAGTCGTGTCCCCCCATGGTAGATCGTCCGTATCGCCGTCGTCCCGTCCTCAGGAGTTCGCCAGTTCGAAGTCCCCGAGGTAGGCGTTGTTCCCCGAAACGTCCCACGTGAACCGGTCGTCGTAGGAAACGGTGGCCGTGGTCGACTTGCCGGTCTGCACCTCGAGACTCTCGGTCAGTGGGTGGGGAGAGACCGTCCCGACCTCCTCGTTGAACCCGACCGCGCCGCTCGCGTCCATCTCGACGGCGTCCCCGATCTCGACGGAGAAATCCGATCCGTCCCGCGAGAAGTCGATCGGAACGGTCGCGACGTCGGCGGACCGGACGTGCGTATCGGCGACGGGTGCCCAGATACCACCGGCGCGTCCGGAATAGATGTCCTCGATGGCCTCGCGCTGGTCGTCGTCGGCCGTTTCGTCGACGAGCAACACGACGTCCCACTCCGTCTCGGGGGCGAACATGACGCCCTCATCGGTCGAAATGAGCATGCCGACGTCCACCCCGCTCAAGTCGACGTCGCCGTAGCTTCCCTCCTCGATGTGCCACGCCAGCGAGACGGTACAGACGTCGTCGTCCGGCGGTTCCAGCCACACGCACTGACAGGCGACGTCGCAGTTGCAGGCTTCGACGTAGTCTCCCTCGATGAGCCACTCCTTTGCCATTGCCGAACACCGTGTTATACGGCAGCAAGTGGCACGATAAAGCTATCTAGTGAAACTAGCCCACCCGATGAAAGCGCCGAATTGCCCGTCCGATACGCGCCGCTCAGAAAACAGCATTCCGCACGGTGAGCGTCAATGGTACCGGAACCCAGACATCATCCAGAAGTGGGGAAAGGCGGACCACAGTCGAATTTCGGATTCCCTCAGAGTCCGAGATAGCCCGCGTTGGGGAGCAGTCCGGCCAGATACAGGAGACCGAGGACGAACATGAACGCCGCGATGGCCATCGCCGGCGGGTCGACGTGGGTCCCGGAGTGCGAGTAGAACACGCGCTGGGACACCTCGCCGATGAGGCCGCTGATCGCGCCGAACGCGCCGGCGACGAGCAGGGCGACCGGTTCGCTCCCGATCGCGGGCATCGCGATCACCGCGCCGACGGCGCCCAGCAGCGTGATGTGGTGGGTGACCGGAATCTTCTCGACCCCGAGGTTGAGGAAGAGCAGACTCATCGCCGAGATGGCGTAGCCGAGGAAGATGCTGCCCGTCTCGAGCCAGATAAAGCCGCCGAGGATCCCGCCGACGAGGCCGATGGCGGTGACGCCGGACCACTCGTACTGGTGTGGCAGCCAGGGCTCGGTCGCCAGCCGGTCGGTCTGGGTCCCGCCGTCAGCGGCCACGCGCTTCTCCTCGCGCTCGAACGGGGACATGTCGAGGACGCTCGAGCCGCCGACCCGGCCGACTATCGGATAGTCGAACGCGAGCCGCGCCAGGAACGCCGTCGCCACGACCGAGAGCGCGATGTTGTCCGTCGGGAAGCCGAGCCCGGCCATCACCTGGGTGATGAGCATCCCGAGCGCGCCGAAGAGCGCCCCGACCGCGAGGATGTCGGGTTTGGTCCCGAAGGCGTAGAGGATGTTCTTCCCGAAGTGGTAGTCCCAGTCGTCGGGCTCCATCTCGGGGTACTTCTGCCCGGCGTAGGCCGTCGCGGCGACGCCGCCGGCGAAGGCGATGTGCGGCCCGGTGACCGCGCCGAAGCCGATTACGTCGGTGATGCCCGTCGCGATGTCGCCGGCGCCGATCGCCTCGGCGGCGCCGATTTCGCCCTCGAGGACGGCGAGCCCTTCGCCGAGGAAGACGACGAAGCCGGTGAAGACGAAAGAGGGAAGCGCGCCGAGGGCCGCGCCGAACGCCCCGCCGGCGAGCGCGGCGATGAGCAGGACGGCGAACGCTTCGGTCTCCATGCCGATGATCGGAAGTTGGAGTACGGTTCCGAGCATGGTTCACTCCTCGTCGTCCCGCGCCCAGTCGCGCGCCCGGTCGACCGCTTCCGTCCAGCGCGCGTAGCGGTTGTCGGCTCGATCGGCGTCCATCTCGGGCTCGAACTCGCGGTCGATCTGCCAGTTGTCCCGCAGGCTGTCGACGTCGTCCCAGTAGCCCACGGCCAGTCCGGCGGCGTAGGCGGAGCCGAGCGCCGTCGTCTCGTCGACGACCGGGCGGACGATCTCCGAGCCGATGATGTCGGACTGGAGCTGACAGAGGTAGTTGTTCTTGACCGCGCCGCCGTCGACCTTCAGCGAGGTCATCTCGATGCCCGAGTCGGCCTCCATCGCCTCCGCGACGTCGCGGGTCTGGTAGGCGATCGACTCCAGGGTCGCCCGGACGACGTGTTCCTTCCGGGTGCCACGGGTCATCCCGACGATGGTGCCGCGAGCGCGCTGGTCCCAGTGGGGCGCGCCCAATCCGGTGAAGGCGGGAACGACGTAGACGCCGTCCGTCGAGTCGACGCTGCGGGCGAGTTCGGCCGTCTGGGCCGGGTTGTCGATCAGCGAGAGGTCCTCGAGCCACTCGATCGCCGCGCCGGTGATGAAGATCGAGCCCTCCAGCGCGTACTGGACGTCCTCGCCCGAGCGCTGGAAGCCGATCGTCGTCAGCAGGCCGTGGTCGCTCGTGACGGCCTCGCTGCCGGTGTTCATCAGGAAAAAGGAGCCGGTACCGTAGGTGTTCTTCGCGTCGCCGGCGTCGAAACAGGTCTGGCCGAACAGCGCGGCCTGCTGGTCGCCCAGCGCCCCTGCAACCGGAATTTCGGCCTCGAGGAAACCCTCCGGATCGGTCGTCCCGTAGGTGTCGTCGTCGCTGGACGGCCGGACCTCGGGGAGCATCTCCTTCGGGACGTCGAACTCCGCGAGGAGGTCGTCGTCCCACTCGAGGTCGTGGATGTTGTACAGCATCGTCCGCGAGGCGTTCGTGACCTCGGTGATGTGCTCGCCGGTCAGGTTGTAGATCAGCCAGCTATCGATCGTGCCGAACAGCACGTCGCCTTTCTCCGCGCGGTCGCGGATGTCCTCGGGCCGGGAGCGCTCGAGCTTGATCGGATCGGCGTTGTCCAGCAACCACTCGGCCTTCGTCGCGGAGAAGTAGGCGTCGGCCTCGAGGCCGGTCTTCTCGCGGATCGTCTCGACCTGCCCCTCCGCTTCGAGCTGCTCGACGCGGTCGGTCGTGCGCCGGTCCTGCCAGACGATGGCGTTGTGAACCGGCCGGCCGGAGTCGGCGTCCCACAGCAGCGTCGTCTCGCGCTGGTTGGTCACGCCGATGGCCTCGAGCTGATCGGGACTGATCCCCGCCTGACCGAGCGCCTGCGTGATAACGGATTTGGTGTTCTCCCAGATCTCCATCGGGTCGTGCTCGACCCAGCCGGGTTCGGGATAGATTTGTTCGTGCGTTTCGTAGGCGTTCGCGACGACCTGGCCGCCGTGATCGAACACGATAAAGCGCGTCCCGGTCGTTCCCTGGTCTACCGCACCGACGTACGTGGATTCTGTCACTGGTGATCTCCCTCGTTGCTCCGCGCGACGTCTTTACCGACGATCGCACGATACTGGTAAACAATACCTACTATCATTATAAAATTTGTTGAACTCCTAATTTGTATGTCGTATATTATCTGACAGTATTGTCCTGATTACCCGTGGTAAGCGGCTATTTCGACCATTTTCAGGGATCTCGGCCGTTTCGGGCGGTCAGTCGGTGTCGTATCGTTCGAGCGGCGATCTCGAGGCGATCGACTCGTTACGGACGTTCCGGAACCGTCGATAAAATAAAGGTCCGGGAGAGAGAGGGTTGAACGAAGGCATGGCAACGGACACCGAGGTCCTCGTTCTCGGAGGCGGGTCGACGGGCTGTGGCATCGCGCGGGATCTGGCGATGCGCGGCCTCGAGGTGACCCTCGTCGAGCGGGGCAATTTGACCGACGGCACGACCGGTCGTATGCACGGCCTGCTCCACAGCGGCGGCCGCTACGCCGTCTCCGATCGCGCCAGCGCGACGGAGTGTATCGAAGAAAACGAGATCCTCCGGGAGATCGCCGGCCACTGCGTCGAGGAGACCGGCGGCCTGTTCGTCCAGCGCCCCGAGGACTCGGACGACTACTTTCAGGAGAAACTCGAGGGCTGTCGGGACTGCGGGATCCCCGCGCGCGTCCTCTCGGGGCGGGAGGCCCGCGAGGTCGAACCCTACCTCGCGGAAGACGTGAAACGGGCCATCGAGGTCCCCGACGGAGCGGTGGACCCGTTCCGGCTCTGCGTCGCGAACGCGATCGACGCCGAGACCCACGGCGCGCGCGTCGAGACCCACGCAGAGGTGGTGGACCTCCTGCGCGACGGCGACGACGTCTACGGCGTCGAGGTGCGCCACGAGTCGGGGCCCGGTAAGCGGACGCACGCGGCGGCCGGCACGACCGAGGAGATCACCGCCGAGTACGTCGTCAACGCGACGGGCGCGTGGGCGGGGGAGATCGGCGCGATGGCCGACCTCGAGATCGAGGTGCGCCCCTCCAAGGGCGTCATGACGATCATGAACGTCCGGCAGGTCGACACCGTGATCAACCGCTGCCGGCCGAAAGGCGACGCCGACATCGTCGTCCCCCACGAGACGACGGCCATCCTCGGGACGACCGACGAGGAGGTCTCCGATCCGGACGACTTCCCCGAGGACCAGTGGGAGGTCGACCAGATGATTGACACCCTCTCGGAACTCGTTCCGATCCTCGAGGAGGCGCGGACGATCCGCTCCTTCTGGGGCGTGCGCCCGCTGTACGAGCCGCCGGGGACCGGCACGCAGGATCCGACGGACATCACGCGGGACTTCTTCCTGCTCGACCACGCCGACCGCGACGGCGTCTCGGGCATCTCGAGCATCGTCGGCGGCAAGTTCACGACCTACCGCGCGATGGCCGAGGAGATCTCCGACCACGTCTGCGAGAAACTGGGCGTGAACGCGTCCTGTGCCACCGCCGACGAACCGCTGCCCGGCAGCGAAGACATCGCAACGCTCGAGGCCGGCATGGACGATTTCGGTCTCCGATCGCCGGTCGCGCGCCGGAGCAAACAGCGCCTGGGGAGTCGGGCGAGCGAGGTCCTCGAGACCGACGAGGCCAACCCCGTGATCTGTCAGTGCGAGGGCGTCACGCGCGCGGAGGTCTGCGACGCGATCGACCAGTCGGGGACGGACCTGAACGCGGTCCGCATCCGCACGCGGGCCTCCATGGGCAACTGTCAGGGCGGCTTCTGCTGTCAGAACATGGCCAACGAACTCCACCCCGAGTACGACGAGGAGACGGTCCGCGCGGCGCTGGACGAACTCTTTCAGGAGCGCTGGAAGGGCGAGCGCCACGCGCTGTGGGGCGAACAGCTCTCGCAGGCCATGCTCAACTACGCCTTACACGCGACGACGATGAATCGGGATCGGGATCCAGCGGGCGAGCCGACGACGATCGAGTTCGCCGACTTCGACGGAGGGGCCTGAGATGGCCATCGAAGACGACGTCCTCGTGATCGGCGGCGGCCTGGCGGGCGCCACCGCGGCGCTCGCGGCCGCAGATGCCGCGCCCGACGTCCGCGTCCGACTGGTGACGTACAAACAGAGCACGCTCCGCCACGCCAGCGGGCTGATCGATATCCTCGGCTACGCGCCTGACTCGCCCGAGGAGGGCCCGCTCGTCGACCCCTTCGACGCGCTCTCCGACCTCCCCGAGGGTCACCCCTACGAGCGCGTCGGGAGCGATGCGGTCCGCGAGGCGCTGGCCTTCTTCGACGACGTCGCGGGCGACGCCTACGCGGGCGACCACACCGACGCGAACGCGCTGGTCCCGACCCACGGCGGCACCGTCAAGCCGACCGCGCGCTATCCCGTCTCGACGGCCGACGGCCTGGCCAGCGACGACCGCGACGCGCTGCTGGTCGGCTTCGAGACCCTGCCGGACTTCGAGGCGCCGCTGGCCGCCGCCCACCTCGAGGCCGCGGGCGCGCCGTTCTCGGCCCGCGGCGCGACGATTCCGTTCCCCGGTGTCGTTCGGGACGACGCCAAGGTGACCCGCTACGCTCACCTGCTGGATCAGGACGAGACCGTGACGACTGGCGCCGGCGAGACCGGCGCGCGCGAGGCGCTCGCGACGACGGTCGCCGAACGCCTCGGGGACGAATCCCGCGTCGGCTTCCCCGCCGTGCTCGGCGACGAGCACGCGGCCGAGGTCCGTGCCGACCTCGCGGCCGCGCTCGGCGCCGACGTCTTCGAGGTCCCCATGGGGCCGCCCAGTCTGCCCGGCATGCGACTCGAGGACCTGCTGTACGACGCGCTCGAGGAGGCGGGCGTCCGCGTCACCTCGGGCGTGCCGGTGATCGATTACGAGACCGCCGAGGCGGACGCGGTAGCGGCCGACGGTGGCAGCGGCGGTGACCGCATCGAGCGCGTCGTCGTCGACCGCAACGGCACCGAGATCCCCTATCGCGCCGACCAGTACGTCCTCGCGACGGGCGGGCTGGTCGGCAAGGGCGTCCGTTCCGAACGCGAACGGGTGTTCGAGCCGATCTTCGACTGCCACGTCCCCCACGCCGCGGACCGCTACGACTGGTTCGTCGACGACGTCTTCGGCGACCAGCCCTACGCGCGGTTCGGCCTCGCGTCCGACCGCGAGTTGCGGCCGCTCGACGCCGATGACGAGCCGGAGTTTTCGAACCTGCGGGCCGCGGGCGCGGTGCTCGGCGGCTACGACTTCGCCGCCGAGAAGTCCGGCGCGGGCGTCTCGCTCGCGACGGGCTACGTCGCCGGGACGCGGGCCGGCGAGGAGGCTGAGTAGCAATGGGCGACTCGAGCGAGAACCGACGACCGGCCGACTCGAGGACCGACGACCGACCGGCCGACTCGAGGACCGACGACCGACCGGCCGACTCGAGGACCGACGACCGACCGGCCGACTCGAGAGCGATCGAGACACGACGACCACGACTACACTCATGAGCGACGCAGAGCAACCGACCGACGATCACGTACCGGGAGCCGAAGAGGAGGAGTTCGAACCCATCCAGGTGTTCCCCGAGGCCGAAGAGATGGACCTCCGGCCGGGGGCGGACAACTGCTACAAGTGCTCGACCTGCGACACCAACTGTCCCGTCGCCGAGGTCGACGACGAGTTCCCCGGCCCGAAGTTCCAGGGCCCCGAGCAGTGGCGGCTCAAGCGCCAGGACGACCACGACATCGACGACTCGGTGATGAAGTGTTCGAACTGCATGCGCTGTGACAGCGCCTGCCCCTCCGAGGTCCCCCTCTCGCAGATGCACAACACGGCCCGCGGTGAGTACGTCGAGGAGCAGATGGACACATTCTCTCGGGAGTATCTCCGCAATCGCATCCTCGCGAACTACCGGCGACTCGCGCCGCTGGCGGCGGCGTTCCCCCGCACGGCGAACTTCGTGATGGGGCTCTCGGTGACGAAGTGGATGGGCGAGAAGCTCCTGGGGATCACGAGCGAGCGGGACTTCCCCGAGTTCGCGACCGAGACGTTCCGCGAGTGGTGGACGAAGCGCGGCGGTGCGAAGGTCGAAAACCCGGACAAGCGGATCGCCTACTTCCACGGCTGCTACTCGAACTACAACACGCCCGAGGTCGCGAAGGCGCTCGTCCGCGTCTACGAGCACTTCGGCTACGAGATCATGGTCCCCGACCAGTCCTGTTCGGGGACGCCGATGTTCGCCAACGGCATGTTAGAGGACGCCCGGCGGGCCGCCGAGACCAACGTCCGCGAACTCGCCGCGGCGTTGGAGGACGGCGCCGATATCGTCGCCTCCTGTAGCTCCTGTTCGATGTCCCTCCGCCAGGAGTACCCCGAACTGTTCGATTTCGAGAACACCGAGTCGGTGGCCGAGAACACCTGGGACGCCGTCGAATACCTCCGGGTTCACGAGGATCTCGAGGGCGAACTCGAGGGGCGCTCGGTCGACGGTGACGAGTTCGACGACTTCGCCTATCACGCACCGTGTCATTCACGTAACCAGGGACTCGACGGACAGACGATCGAAGTGCTCAGCGTGATCGACGGCATCGAGGCCCACGACGTCGGCGACTCCTGCTCGGGGATCTCCGGCACCTACGGCTGGAAGGAGGAGAACTACGAGACGTCGATGAAGATCGGCGAGGAGATGTTCGAGCACATGGACGCGGCCGACGCCGAAACTGGGCTGACCGAGTGTCCGACCTGCTCGATGCAGATGGAACACGGCACCGGCTACGAGATCAAACACACGCTCGAGGTTCTCGAGGCGGCGCTGGTCGGGTCCGGCTCGGCTGCGAGCGGGCGCCGGGAGGCCGGGTAGATGGAGCTGCGGGAGCGCATCGCCCGACGGCGATCGGCGCGACAGGACCGCGAGATCCTCGTCGACCGGGACTACCTCAGTCCGGTGGTCCACCCCGCGGACCCGATCGGTCGCGGCCCCGTCCTAGAACAGTTGCTCGACGCGCTCGAGGCGGTGTTCGACGGCGAGTTGCCGCCGCCGATCGCCGTGGTCGGCCCGGCGGGTGCGGGCACGTCCGCGATCGTCACCGCCGTCTTCGACGCGTTGAACGAGCAGCTCGGCGAATCGTCTCGGTCGATCGGCACGACGACTCGGGCGGGTCGGGTCGGGTCCTCGACGTGGTTCGTCTACGTCGACGGCCGCCGCGTCGAGAGCGCGTTCGCCCTCTACCGGACCGTCCTCTCGGTGCTCTCGAGCGAACCCGTGCCCGAGAGCGGCGTCGGGACCGACGACCTCCGCGACCGGCTTCAGCGGCAACTCGAACGGCCGGATCGCCACGCGGTCGTCGCGGTCGACCACCACGACGAGCCCGAGACGCTCGCCTACGAACGGGCCCGCGAGTTGCTCGAGCCCGTCGGCGACAGCGTCTCGACCGTCGCCGTCGGCCGGGACGCCCCCGACGAACTGGCGGCCGAGCAGCCGACCGTCACCGTCCCGGCCTACCGCGATCACGAACTCGTCGAGGTGATCTCCGACCGCGCGTCGACGGGGCTCGCCGCCGGCGCGCTCGATCACGAGTCCGTCCGCGAGCTGGCGGCGTGGGCCGACGGGAACGCCCACGACGCGCTCGCGGCCCTGTTCGGCGCCGCCGTCCTCGCGAGTCGGGACGGGAGCGACCGGGTCGCCACGGAGCACCTCGAGCGAGCGAAAGCCGACGTTCCCGACGACAGCGTCCACCTCGATCGGGTGCTGGCGCTCTCCGAGACCCGCCAGCGGGTGCTGCTCGATCTCGTCGCCATCGACGCCGCCGACCGCCCGATCCGCGATCTCGCGACCGAGATCGCCGACCGATCGTCGCTGACCGCCGGCACCGTCAAACGATTCCTCTACGAACTCGCCGATCGCGGCGTCGTCGAACGCGTTCCGCTCTCGGCGACCGGGAGCGGCCGCCGCCCCAGCACCCTCGCGGTGCGGTTCCCGACGATCGCGTTCCGGACGCTCGGACCGAGCCCCGACGACACCGACGGCGAAACCGACGACGAGCCCTCGGACGGAGACGGGACTGCACCCGCGTCCTGAACTCCGCTCGAGTCCTCGGTATCGAAAATCGGTCTCGCTTCGTTTTGCGTTCGCCCGTCGACGCTCCGTCCTGCGTTCCCTCGTCACCACTCAGTACTCGAGGTCGTCGGTGTACCAGTCGACCAGCAACACGGCGCCGGCGCCGACGAACGCCATCGCGACGGCGATACCCGGCGTTCCGAGCGACGTCTCGCCGAGGTTGCTCAGGACGCGCTCGGCGGGCAGTCGCAACGCGCCCACCATCAGGCTCACCAGCGCGGCCAGCGTCGCGGCCCGATAGTGCTCGAGGGCGTAGCCGACCGCGTGAGCCATCGTGAACAGGCCGACGACCGCGCCGACGCCGAAGACGACGACGACCGTTCCGGTCTCGAGGACGGGCGCCAGCGCGCCGCCGTCGAGCAGGTCGAGGAGGGCGTCGATGAACCCGCTTAACGTTCCCGTCATGTACTCGTACTGGCCGAGGATCAGGAGGAAGAACGCGCCCGACACGCCGGGGAGGATCATCGCACAGATCGCGACCGCGCCGGCGACGAGGATGATCGGCAGCCCGTGCGGGACGTTCCCCGCCGTCGTCCCCGAGACGACGAACGCGAGCGCGATCGCGCCGACCGAGATCGCCACGCGGCCGGCCGTCCACCGGTCGATCTCGCCGTAGAGGACGACCGCCGAGGCCGCGATCAGCCCGAAGAAGAAGCCGTACGTCGCCACCGGATACGTCGTCGCCGCCTCGTGCATGAGACTCGAGAGGAGCACGATCGCCGTCCCGACGCCGAGTCCCAGCGATAACAGAAACGGGATCTCCATTCGCTCGAGTTCCGTTCGGAGTCGCGCTCGAGCCTCGGGATCGTGCGGCCGCAGCGCCGGGCGAAAGGCCCGGGGATCGACGGCGGTGATCGCGCGGATCAGCCGGTCGTAGATGCCGACGATGAGCGCGATCGTCCCGCCCGAGACGCCGGGGACGACGTCGGCCGCGCCCATCGAGAACCCCTTGCAGTACACGGCGAGAAAGTCCCGCATTACCGGAGCTATTTCGGACGAGGAGAAAAGCGTTCTCACTTCCGGAGGTCGCTGTAGGAGGTCGGATTTTGCGACGCGAATTCCGGTCGAAAATCGACTGCGACGGCGGGGATCGGGTCGGGGTCGTCGTTAGTTGTCCTCGGTGTCGGCGCCGTCGTCGGTTTGGTTGCCGTCAGTCTGATTGCTGTCGTCGGTCTGGTTCCCGTCGGCAGTTTCGTTGCCGTCGTCGGTTTCGTTCCCGTCGGTCTCGTTGCCGTCCGACTCGTCGGGGTCCTCGAGTTCGGTCTGCTCGAAGCCGTCGACGGTGATGGTCTCGCCCGTGACCACTTCGGTCTCGGGAACCGCCGTCTCCGTTGCGTAGCCGGTTTCGCCCGGCTCGCCGACGGTCACCTCGTACTCGCCGGTCGCTTCGACGGAACTGTTCGTGTAGCCGTCCTCGACGCCGAGTTCGTCGTTGGTCGCGTAGGGGACGGTCAGTTCGAACGAGCCGTCCTCGGCGACCTCGGTCTCCTGCGTGTAGTTGAACGTCCGACCGGCGTTCGTCTCGAGTTCGACCTCGACGGTGGCCGTCGTCTCGTTTCCGAGCACGTCGGCGTCGTCGTCGACGGTGCCGGTGAGCGTCGCGCCCTCGACGCGCTCGAACGTCTTCACCGCGGCGGCGCTTCTGGCGCCGAGCAGCTGCTGGGTCGGGTTCTGCTGGACCTGCTGGATCTGCTGGAAGCCCATCTGCTGTATCGCCACCGACGGGCGACCCTCGCCGGGCGCCGCGAACTCGCCGTCCTGGTAGTAGATCACGTCGCCCTCCTGGTAGCCCAGTTCCTGCAGCTCCTGGGCGACCTGTCCCTGAATGGCGCCGGGGACGAACACGTTCGCGTAAGTGACGATCGTCGCCGTCCCGGCGTCGGCGTTCTCGTGGACGGTCCGGTAGTGCTCGAGGCCGTCCGCGTCGTCGAAGTACAGCTTCGACTGCATCGTGTCGTAGTACGGGATGGTCCCGTTCTGGTAGTCGTTGATGTTCACCGGTTGTCCGTCCTCGTGGCCCTCGGGCGTCACGTAGTGTTCGTAGTTCGGCCCGGACCACGCGGTGATCGCGGAGAACTTCCCGGCCGCCATCTCGTAGTCGATCATCACGTACCGCAGCTCCTCGTTGGTGGCGCCCTCGGACAGCGACTCGAGTTCCTCGGTGGACTTGTCGGCCGGGTTCTCGCCGGCGGCGATGGTATCCAGCACCAGTTCGCCGCGTTCCTCGGACTCGGCGGTCAGGAACGACGAGGCGGACGGCGCGTTCTGCTGGAACGGGTTCGCGTGGGGGATCCGCTCTCCCTGCGTCGTTATCAGGTGGCCGTAGTCCCACCACGACATCACGCCGTAGGCCCCGTCCGGATAGTCGTAATCGCCGTCGGCGGGGGCGCCGTACGTTCCGAAGTACTCGAGTTGATCGGCGTTTTCGTGCTCGCCCCAGTTGCCCGGCGCGGGCGTGTTCTCGGCGAGCCACTCGTTCGATCCCTCCCAGACCATCGCGTCGCCGGACGGACCGGTGCTTTCGGCCTGTTCCCAGGAGGACGTGCCATCGGCGGCGATCGGCGGGAGCAGCGGCGCGAACAGCAGGATGACGACGAGGAAGAGCACGATCACCTGGTAGGTCTCGATCCCTCGAATCGACTCGAGGCTCGCCGTGAGATCCAGATCGAAGAGACGAACGAACTCCGCGACGAACGCGGCGTTGACGACCGCGATCGCCAGCACCAGATAGTACATGAAGCGAACCTGCGTCGCGGCCATGCTGATCAGGAACAGCGCCCAGACGACGACGAGCGTGTGCTCGGCTCGGATTCTGCGACCGAACAGCGGCCGAATGACGACGAAGGCGAGACCGGCGAGCATGGTGTAGAACGCGCTTCCGAACTCGCTGAAGACGCTATCGAAGAAGTCCTCCGGGGGCTGAGCCTCGGAAATCGTGAGATCGGTGGCCGTTCCGCCGAACGGGAGCATGCGCCGCGTCGCGTTCCCGACGATCGAATCGAATATACTGGGGAGGAGGAGCCACATCGCCAGCAGCGCCGCGGCGATGAGACCGCCGATGGCGACGGGGTAGTACCGTCGCTCGATGTCGCGATCGTTCCACTGGCGGGCGAGCCAGGCCATGAAGACACAGCCGACGGCCACGAGGAAGGCAGCGAGGGGCTGGAGCAGTCCGAAGCTCGTCGAACTCGTGCTACCGGGGTTTTCCATCAGGAGGAGCGTCAGGATCGTGGTCACGCCGAGGCTCACCGCGCCGACGAAGGCGACGTGGTCCGGCGAGATCCCGCGGAGGTAGTCCAGACAGAGCTGCACGGCGAAGAACACGCCGAAGATACCGACCAGAAGGACCGCGGAGGGCCAGACCCAGATGTATAGGGTGAGCGCGACCCCTGCGAGAACGCTGTAGATGGTCGACGTTCGCAGCGCGTCCCAGTCCCTGTCGACGACAAGTTCGTAGATCGGCTGGTCGCGTTCGGCGACGGTCAGCGCGACCATCATCGTGACGACGGAAATCGCCATGAACAGCACCTCGCCGATGTGGTGGTCGAGCTGGCCGACCGTCGATCGCGTCAGGAACTGTCCCTTCGCGAGTGCGAGCACGAGGACGGAGACGATGCCCCCGAGCGTGCCGCCGAGGCGCCGACCCGCGTAAAAGACCGGGATCGCCACGAGCGCGGCCATCGCCGGGATCATCAAGAGCGCGACGGTGTAGACGGTCTCCGGCGACGGATCGCCGAGCCCGACGATCATCGCGACCGTGACAATTAGCTGGTCGAACAGCGTCCCGAACTGACCGACGTAGTTCCCTTCCGGAAACCCGGTCCATACCTCGTAGGGCATCGTGTTCGGGTAGTTCTCCGCCGTCCATTCGATCGTCCGCCACTGATACCACGAGTCGACCCCCGCCAGTGCGGGCGAGCCGTCTTCGGTGACAAATTGGTCGTACGCCTGGGTCCGCACCCAGAACATAAACAGCATCACAGCCCCGATTAGGGGGATGTGATACCAGTCAGACCACGTCTCGAGGAGAGAGGGTGACGTCTCAGACTCCTCCTCGACGTGTTCGGTATCCGTACTCATTAGGATGCACCAGACACAAGTGGAGAATAAGCCTTGTCATCTACCGGCCGCCGTTTGATATCCGGGCTCCCTAATACCTACAACGCCGGTAGTTTTCTCCCCGACTGATTATCGATACGCGATGGACGTTCGACGCTCGAGGACTGATTATCCGAGGTGTCCGAAGGAAAAGGCTTATTCTGCGTTCATTGCAATCGAGTCTCGATGAAGGTCTCCGTCGTCATCTGTACCTACGCGATGGACCGCTACGACGTCTTCTCCGAGTGCGTCGACAGCGTCCTCTCACAAACCTACGCCTCGCTCGAAGTTGTCATCCTCGTCGACGGGAACGAACCGGTCTTCGAACGCGTCCAGAACGATTACGGAGCCCTCGAGAACGTCGTCTTGCACTGCAACGACGAGAATCAGGGGATTTCGTACAGTCGGACTCGAGGCGCCGAGATCGCCACCGGTGACGTCGTCGCGTTTATCGATGACGATGCAGTGGCTGAGCCGGACTGGGTTGCTGAGTTGGCTCGCGTCTACGAGGAGACCGACGCCCTCGCCGTCGGCGGCCACGTCGCCCCCGACTGGGTGACCGAGAAACCTGACTTCTTCCCGGCAGAGTTCTACTGGTTAGTGGGTTGTGACGAGCGCGGCATGGGCGAGCACATGGAGGAACTGCGGAACACGTACGGCTCGAATATCTCGTTTCGCCGTGAGGTGTTCTTGAACGTCGGCGGCTACGACGAGAACACGGGCCGCCACGGCGATCGGCACATCCAGGCTCACGAGGCGCCGGTTTGTATCCGGATTTCGAATAAGTACGGGCGGGGCGTGATCTACAATACTGATGCGGTAGTCCATCACAAACTGTTCGACTATCGTGGGGACTTTCGCTGGTTGGTGTTCCGATCGTTCTGGCAGGGCTACTCGAAGCGGATCATGGATTTGCTGTTACCTGAGGCGAAAGGCGACAAGAGCGAATATCTGCAACAACTCATGTTCGGGTTTGTCCTATTGCGACTGAAATGCCTCGTGGCCGACCCTTCGGTCCCGAAGGTAAAACAACTCGTGACGATCTTCGTGTTTACCGCTGCTGTCGGCTTCGGCTATCTATACGGATTAATTGATGTTGATCGGTCATGGCTGACCGTCGGTCAGGATATTGCTGCCGGTGACCAGAAATCTTGAGTAGGCGTTTCTCAATAACCCTACGGCAATCGAGTCTCTGTAGACATTCTGTCTCTATCGAAGACCATGTTGTCAATTATATCAGTGATATGGGATCTGTTCCACCTGATAGATTTAGGGGTAAGGGCCTTTATCAGTACATTCACGGAGACCATCAAAAACACCTCTGACGAATGGCAGAATCCCAGAGTATCCTCCATTGAGGACACGGTAGCCGATTTGTTTTCCAGTCCATATCGGAAAACAGATCGGAAAGGTCCCCTTACGCTTTTCTCTGAAGCGCTTAGCAAGGAGGAGGGTATTCCTCCCATTATAGTACGAGAAAAGCGGTTGGATTTCGTCACCTGATGTTCCTCCCTGTTCGTGATAGACGGTCGTTCGAGTATCAGTTACTAGTCGGTAGTCTGCGTTGCGGATTCGGATTCCATGATCAACATCCTCGTAGTAGATAAAGTACTGCTCTGGAAGGAGACCGACTTCTTCAAAGACTGATGAGCGAAACAGTGAGCAACAATTAGGGATATATTCGGTTTCGACGAGCCCTGTTGGAAGCTCTGTCGGGATATCGACATGGTCAGCATTGGCAGTTCGCCAATCTACGACCCCCTTCCAAAACCAGATCGTATCGGTGTCAGGGAGTTCACGAATTAACGGAGTCAGAACGCCGATCTCAGGATGTTCGATCATTGTGTTTATGAGCCGAGTTAGAACGTCTGACTCTGGAAACTGCGTATCGTTATTAAGGATCCATACGAACTCTGTGCCTTCATTGAGCGTTTGCCGGATGCCAGGGTTAATACCGCCCGCAAAGCCGCGGTTCTTCTCGTTATATCGAACCTCGACCGAAGGAAATTCAGTGTCGATCCGCTCACTAGATCCGTCCGTCGAACCGTTATCTATGACCAGAATATCTAAATTCGGATATTCCACTGTCTGAAGAGATTTGAGACATATAGCGGTGTCCTCATAATTGTTCCAGTTGAGGACTATTGCGGTGACGCTTGGTGGATTTTCCATGATGACTCACCCATAATGCTGTATGAGGGCTTTATAAACCTTCTCGGAAACAGTCTCCCAGGTATACGTTTCAGCAACGAGTTTGTGCGCGGTTGTACCGAGTCGATCACAACGATGAGGATTGTGAGCAAGTGCTGTGATCGCGTCCGAAAAGTTTTCTATCGGAGTCACAATAGCTTCTCTGCCATCTTCGATGTCAAACCCACGGACGCCAAAGGGTGTTGAAATGACTGGCAGACTTCGTGCAAAGTAGTCTAAAACTTTGATATTCGTACCGGACCCAGATGACATTGGATTGAGAGCAATGTCTGTCGCGTCAAAATAGGGTTCAAGGTCATCGACAAACCCTGCAAACGTTACCCTGTCCTGAGCAGACTGGATGGCGTTACAAACTGACCCGATGACAAGGAAGTGAATATCACCCTCTTGTTGTTCGGCCATCGTAAGAATCGCCTTGACAGCTTTAACGTTAGGTGGGTGATCACTTCCAACAAATGTTGCTACTGTTGTGGTAGCGTCAATCCCATACGATTCTCGAACCTGGTGTGCGGCCGGCGAGTCAGGATCATGTTCTCGAAGTCTCGCCCGGTATGTAGCGTTTGGGGCGATATGGACTGGGCCATCATACCCAAACTGATTCTGGTATCTTTCGGCGTCACGATCAGAAGTACAGATGACTAAATCGGCTGCGTCAAGCGCAGTTTGTTCGAGTCTGATAACTCGGTCATATGCCCGTTTTTTAAGATAGCCACCTTCTCTAAACTCTTCGAACCGTTCTGCTTCTACATTGTGACTCGAGTAAACAATAGGAAGATCAACAAGATCTGAAACGGCGTTGACCTGCCACGGTTCACGCACGAGGACAACATCCGCGTCTGCAGCAAGTGTAGTCAGCGGCTCAGAAGCGAACTTCAGTGCCCGGTCAGAAAACACATTGGGGTATCCCAGAAGCATTGTGAGTTTTGCGATGTCATGGGCTGGATGTATGTGGCGATACTCATCGTAACCCTCTGCGACATGGACGTTACGCTGAAGGTCGAGCTCGCGATACTGCTCAGAAGAGACTCCTTGACAGTAACGGACAACACGACCACCAAATCGAGGAATTTCTTTTACAAGGCCGTGAGCACGATGGGACCCTCCGTCGGTCGGTGGTTGAACGACGTACGGGGAGATTTGGAGGAGATTCACTGCTTATGCTTTCATCCAAAGTAGAGTGTCCCTTTCGATTTTCGGTCCTGATGCGCAAGCTATTTCGTCCGAAGCGGGAATGCGGTCATATATGCGCGTTCTTATGGCTCCCTTTTTCGAGGGAAATCAGTATCTCGAATTGCTTAGTTCGAGTCTTGAACAGAAGGGTGTAGAGGTCAAGCGGTCAACGACCGCTCGCCCTTTAGCCCTGCCCCTCCTTGACGTCCTCCGAACGGATGCTGATGTGTTTCACCTTCACTGGACTCACGTATACTTTCTTTTCGGGAGTTATGAGCGGTTCTACCGTATTCCTTTGGTAAAATACGCGTGCTGGGCATTTTCGCTGTTCTTTCTCGTCCAACTCTACCTTATCAATCTCTTTTGTGACCGTATGGTCTGGACAGTACATAACAAATGCAATCATGAACGGCGATACGAGGAGATGGACCGGTGGGTTGGTCAGCAAGTTTTTTCGTTGGTTGATGCCGTCCAGGTCTGGGATGACAATACGAAGCGCGAGTTAGCTGAGTATTTGGATGTTTCAACGACGAAAATGGTTGCTATTCCCCACGGGAACTATCACCCCTTTTACCCCCCTGATGAGCAACTGTCAAAACGTAAAGCACGTTCATCCCTTGGACTACCTCAAAACAAACGGATCTTCCTCTATTTTGGGATGATCCGACCTTACAAACAAGTGCCAAAGTTACTCAATGTTTGGTCTGACTTAGATCCCGAGGGCGCACATCTTATCGTCGCAGGAAAACCGAAGCACGAAGACTTAATTCCCCTGATCCGAAGCGTAGCTGCCGATCGTGATGATGTGACTGAAAATTTGCAATACATCTCCGACGACGAGGTACAGACATATTTTGCTGCTTGTGATCTCACAGTGTTTCCTTATAAGCATATTTATAGTTCAGGTTCAGCTGTCCTTGCTATGAGCATGGGTCGACCGTTCGTGGCACCTGCTCAGGGTGCAATACCTAGCTTAGGTTCGGATAAAAACATAGTCTATGAAGATGACTCCCTTAAATCCGCGATCGAAAAAGCTCTTCAAGTAGATAGTGACACACTCTGCCTTATCGGTCGCCAAAATATTCGCAGGGCAGATCACACTCACAGTTGGGACAAAATTGGAGATGCGGTCTTTTCCCTTTACCGCCGCTAAGTTCGAGTGGAGGGTATTTGACTGAGAACTACCTGTTGCGAGTGCGAGGAAGAAAGTGAACGAACACCAACTGTGGGAGTCCGCCGGTCTCAGGATCATGTATCTCGGCTCATCGTGGAACTTTTTTATAAGGGACTGGAAGCTAGATTAGAACACATTCTGAAAACGGGTGATACAACTCTGTCCGCTGTGGGTCAGAGACGACGAGATGACCCGAGAAGAACTTTCGTGGAAGTATATCGCAGAAGATATCATTTCTCTCCACTCTGGTTAGCACTGTGGTGGAAAACTGGATGGGTAACGTTGATCGTTCCCTTCTACGTCCCCCAATTATGACTACTGCCGGACTCTCCCGAGATACAGGATGTGACTCATGCCCACACGTTATCCTCCTTGTTTCGTTTGCTGCCCTGCAAACGAACAGGCTCATCAATAGGAAACGTATACCGGGAGACAGCCACAGCTGCAATGTCTGACTCAACTGAAACCACTGGGCCGTCTTCTACGACTTTCGCCTCAATTCGAATGCTATTCAAGAGCGGGGCTATCGTCCTTTTCGCAACCTATTTCGATTATGCCATCTCGTTTATAGGAAAAATTTTAATAGCCGATCATCTCGGAAAAGTCGATTACGGGTTTGTCTCTGTCGGGATCGTGCTCGTCAGTACGGTCAATACGGTAGCTCTGCTAGGCCTGTCAAACGGGGTCTCACGTTATCTCCCTCGATACTCGGACAAAGAAATGCACGAGCGCATCATCTCGAGTGGATTTTTCCTTATCATTACTTCCTCACTCACGATCAGCGCTCTTTTGTTCATGTTTTCAGAACCCATCGCAATTCAAATTATCCAGAACAGGGACGCTACACTGGTCATCCGTGTGTTTACTGTCATAGCCCCGTTTGCAGTAGTACGCTCGTACTTCTACGGGACGGTACAAGGACTCGAAAAGACTGTTCCAAAGGTCATCGTCGAGAACGTTCTTGACCCGGTTCTCAGGATAACACTTATCGGTGGTGCCGTTGCATTTTCGCTTAATCAAATCGGCGGCATTGCTGCGTACTCAATTCCGTACGTCGTCACTGGTATTCTTGGACTTTGGTACCTCGTTCGACGGACGCCCCTCTCGTTGAAGTTGCCTACCAAAGGTGTCAGTGGTAGAGGTGGAATGTACCGAGAACTTCTCACGTTCTCCGTCCCCTTAGCAGTGAGTGGCGCAATGTCTATGGTTCTCTCGGACATCGATACGTACTTCTTGACGTTCTACTCAAATGTAGGTAGTGTTGGTGTTTACCACGTAATCTATCCGATTGCGACTATCCTGACCTCGTTCCTAGAGGCGTTCGCTTTCTTGACAATTCCACTTATCTCCCGCCACCATTCGAAAGACGATTTTCGGGGGATGCGTCACCTTTATAAGACTGTTGTAAAGTGGACAGTCGCACTTTCCCTGCCCACTTTCCTTGTATTCGTCCTTGAACCGTCAACGGTTATTTCGTCGACTTTCGGTGCAGAGTATGCAGAGGGTGGAACCGCATTAGCAGTGCTTTCTGTCGGGTTTTTCATTCATGGATTTGCTGGCCCGAGTCTGGCGGCTCTCACGTCGATGGGTCATAATCGACTGGTTATGTACGACACTATCATAGTTGCCGCGGTAAACGTGGTCTTGAATTTTTTCCTCGTACCAAAGTATGGACTGCTAGGCGCTGCCGTCGCCACGATGTTGTCCTATTTCGTATCGAACGCCCTTGGAGTCGTCCAGCTCTACAAATTCGCCGATATCCAACCGTTTTCTCGCGAAGCGATCGTCCTTCCAGTGCTAGCGATTGGGTTTTTCGTCGGTACTCAGAAATTCATACTCGGAGACGGAACAAGTCTTCAGTGGATCTTCTCGTGGGCAGTAGTGTCCTCAGTCGGGTACGGACTGGTGGCCCTATACATAGTGTACGGCGAAGAAGAGAGAGAGATCCTCCGTGCAACTGTCGAACGTATCCTTAGAAAGTAGCGATTTTGGGCTTAAGAATCTAATTGTCCAGATCTACGCATACCCGAGATCCTGAAGCCTTTTGAGCGTGTTTCCATCGACCGTTTCAGTCTTATCTGCGGCGATGCTTTTCGTCCCGAACTCTCTCAGTTCCACATCTGGAGTTGTGTAGTCCGTTCGATACGATGAACCGGGCGAAGGACAAACAACTGTCGCTTTGCGATCCTTCCACCGAAGTGTCTTCGTAACACCGTCTTCTGACATACCGTACTCTGCCACGAGATCGCCCGTGTATCGGTCGTAGTCGTCTGGACAGTGCTTTCTCACGGTTTCGGGCATCGTCATGCGGTTTTCGATGCCGGGTGTCGCCGCTAAGACTGGCTCGTCCTTCACGAACGGCTCTCGTTGCTGTCGAGCTGCTGCTGAGGCAACCTCGTAGAACCTCGTCAGCGATACGGGTTTATCGATACAGGCGCCTTCTGACTGACCGGGACGTGAAACCACCAGTGGGACCCACGTCAGACACTCGTGTAGGCCGGTCGAGTGCTGTGAAATTCGGATGCCGTCTCGAATGCGGCTTTCCTCCCCAAATGCTTCCCCATGGTCGGCTGTAATCACGAGTAGGGTGTTCCCCAATTCTCCCCGTTTTTTTAGCTGGTTGACGAGATGGAAAACTCCCGCGTCAGCGTCTCGGATTCCACCATCATAGAGACCGATAAGTCGTTTTCTGTCGTGCCAAGGGCGCCGACCGCTCGCGAAGTCCCAGATCATCTCGTCCACGTCATCCTGGGTCCGCCAGTCCGCACGAGAGCTCCATCTGTCGTTTTTGCGCGACGGGTAATATGGGCCGTGAGCGTCCATCAGATTCACGACTGCTGCCCACGGCGTCTCAATCTCCCGTTCCCAGTTCAAGAACGCGTCGACGTAGTCATCGGCATTCGTTGAGAGATACGGTTCAATTCTGGAACCGATCTTGGTGTTCACGAATTTGGTGCCGAGTCCGTTGACTCCGCTCCGGATTGGTGTCTTACTCTGCCAAGCATCTCTGAAAAACTGTTCTTTGGATCCGACGTATTCTTTTGGATTCAGCCCGCTCTTGAACGGTTTCGGGAGCGGCCCGCAAACAGTCTGGAATCCATGGCAGAGTCCAATATCCTCAATAGTGAAAAACGGATTTTCAGTGAACGCCCCCGTACTATACCCTTCGTCACGGAGTTCCTCCCAGATGGAATGTCCTGCCTCGATCTCCTCCATATAAGAGTAGACGCCATGGTCGGGAACGCTAAGTCCACTCCACATGCTGACATGACTTAGAATACTGTCTGGCCCGGGAGCCCTTGCCTGTGTGTATACTGTGGCTTCGGACGCAAACCGTTCAAGAAACGGCGTTGTTTCTCGCTGGTAGCCGTACAAACTGCAGTTTTCTGCTCTGGTAGTGTCTAGAATAACCAAGAGAATATTGGGACGATCTGTTTCCATGAGTAGGTCTAGCTGCGATACTTTTGTAATACCGGGTTTCCCTTATTAACAATTGGGTTCACATCACGAGTCGTGTGGTGTTTGTCGCATTGTGCCAGACGACGAAGGCTTGGAGCCACGATTTAACTGTTGAAGGCTGTACATGACTGGAACATTTGATAGCAAACACGTTCGATATTTTATCTCACGAAAGATATGGTCTACAGCATTCTAATTTCTATGTTTTTCATATCGAAACCGGAGCCTATATCAACGGAGTGCAGCATAGAGATGTTTTGCTCTATCAACGAGAAACACGATTATGTTTCTCCAGGAGTTCCTGCAGGAATCACTCTGTTAACGCGGTTGTAGTCGTTGAATCTAGCTGTATATAGTGGATTTTGTTCGTTTGCAGATCAACCGCGGTATACTCCAATAGCGGTGTTTGTCAAGTTGAACCGCTGTCTCTCAAGCGTGACGTAATTCAAATCCTCGCCATCTGCTGGCTGTAAATCGCACTTGTGAATCCAACCGTGGACCGCCTTGCGACTGCGCTTGTCACCGAATTTCTATAATCCTCGGCGGTATTCGAAAGTGAGAAATCAGCGAGATGAAGTCGAATACCGAACTCCATCAGCTGACGCGGTGTCAATTCTCGCTTCACAAAATTCAAATTGATCCGGTCGCTACATCCAGTGAGGCGATCAAATTTCGACATAGAGCACCATAAGACCGTACCGGCTCACTTTTCACGCGTAACGAAAAACGCAACTTCACGACTTAGTCGTTAACTCGTAGGCCTGCTATAAACTTCGGATGGGATCACAGGCACTAGAAGGCGTGACGAAAACTATTCGGTGGTGGACGCGAAGCCCAAATTAAGACCCTTTATGCCCGTCGATAGTACACAAGAGCAACCGAACGTAATTCTGGTTTCGATGGATTCGGTTCGGTATGACTACTATTCTAAGCACACCGTCGGCTCTCCAACTGGTCCAGACATTCTGGACTTCGACGTGACTCGGTTTTCAAGCGCTTACGCGAATGCCCCGTATACTCCAGCCTCGGTCCCATCGTTCTTGACCGGCGAACTGCCGTTAGAGGACGGTCACGTCATGCATCGGGACTCAAAGACGCTTCCAGAGTATTTCAATGACGGAGGGTACCAGACGATTCTGGGTTACAACAACGTCCAGATTTCTCGGTTCGGCGTGACGGACGAATTCGACATCGTCGTAGATCATACCCAGCCAGAGAACAGTAGTGGATCAGCGCATTCTTTAAGCGAACGAATTCGGAGCCTCATCGGTGACATCATCGAGATAACACCGAACAGTGAGGACATCAAGAAGTTCGGCGATTATTGGTTGACGGACCTTGAGCGACGCTTCACATCACCGCCACCTTCGCACGCCCCTGATGAGTCTGTTATCGATGAACTCCTAGTCCGACGGGACGAGATTGAGGAGCCGTTCTTCCTGTGGATACATATGATGGACACTCACCACCCGTATGTGTTCGATAGCGAGGACTGGGCCGTACTCACCGACGAACCTCTTGACAGACAACACCACCGGCGACTGTTCGAGCAAGCGAAACTCGACATTTCCGTGGGGGACTATCGGAGACCCCTAGACCAACGTCAACGGAATCTCATGCGGCACACCTACGAGGCCAGCATCCTCCGGGCCAACCGAAACGTCTCGCGCTTGCTCTCTGAATTTGCCACACCAAATAGCGTTTGTGCTATCACCTCTGACCATGGTGAGGAGCTCTGGGAGCGGGGGTTCTTTGGGCACGCCGCTGCCCCGTCCAAACCACGGCGAATGACCCTCACAGAGGAAATGATTCATGTCCCTCTACTTTTAGCGAGTCCGAGCGCCGTTGCACACGAAGTATCGACGCCAGTTTCACTCGTTGATCTTCTTCCTACTCTCCTTGACGCTGCTGGCATCGAAGTTCCGAGCGCGCTTCGCGGCCGCTCGCTGCTCCCCGTAGTCGAAGGGGGCAAGCTCTCCTCCCAACCAGTATTCGCTCACGCGACATCCCCTGGAGATCCAAAAACGTACTACGAGCACCCTGACGCAAGAACGCTCGGCGCAGTTCTCGATGGTCACGTCAAGTATCGCTGGTCCGACGACGGACAGGAACTGCTCCACGATCTTGAAGAAGATCCCTCAGAATCTGTTGATATCGCTGGGGCCCACGGAGAAAAGACAAATGAGTTGGCAAATCTTCTTCGTGACAGCCTCAAACCCTACAAAAAGTCCACTACGACCGACGGAATTGATGAGAAAATTGAAAATCAATTGCGTGACCTAGGATATCTGGAGTAGCCACAGCGTAGCCGCCTCATGTGCCCAGTCAGCTAAAACACCCATCTATAAATAACTGATTTTCACATAGTAGACCGATTCTGCGCTGTGACCCAACCAACTTATGATCCGTCGGTTAGTCGATGACGTATCGTGACAAGAATAGATGGTGGTGCAGCGGAGTACAGGTCATGTATCGCCAATGCACGCGAAAAGTTGAATGGCGGTAATTTGGAGGCTGCACTTGACTACACCAGAGCTGGTGCTTGGGCCGCCTGGCAGAACCCGGGAATCTGGGATAGTAGTGCTGCGGACGACCTTATTTCCTCTGTTGGATACGAACTTCAACAACAAGAAATGTCAAAATCCGAAAACCAGTTTGGAGACAGACAGAGTGTTGTGTTCATTGCGAGTTCGTTGGCTGACCACGGCGGTCACTCCGAATCAATGCGGCTTGTCATTGACTATCTGGTCCGCAACACTAACGTAACCGTAGAAGCAGTACTGTTAACCAATGCTGACAACTCGGAATCTTCGTTTCCAGCACTGCGATCGACCCTTGACGTACTTGACGTTGACCTAATAGAACTCTCCCCAACATCCACGTACGTTGAGCGAGTTCGCGAAATATCCTCCTACCTGACGGCGTCATCCGCCAACCAAGGAATTCTGTTCACTGACCCAGACGACGTTACTGCGCTCTGTGGAATTGCCGCCATTGGTTCATCGTTCCGTTCGATTCTCTATAACCACGCCGATCACGTATTTTGGATTGGTGGCAACATAGTCGATACTGTTATCGACGCCCGAACCGAAGGTGCAGTCCTCACTCGCGCGTATCGAAACCTCTCCTCTGCCGGAGTTATTTCATTAACTTCTGATATTCAACCTCAAACTGGGTTGCCGGCTGACTTTCCAGTTTGTGAATCTGACAATTTTTCCATCTCTGTTGGGACGGAATACAAGTTCACCCGCGATGGCGGTCGAGGATACGCCGCAGCGGTTGACTCTATACTGCACGAGAATCCCAATCTACAGCACATCCTGATCACCGCATCCGATGGATTCCGCTTGAGAGAGTTGGTTTCGGAGGACGTTACTGACAGATTCCATGTATCTGGCCCATATCCGAATCTTGCACCAATTTATACATCGGCGAATCTACTTGTCGACTCGATCCCGTTTGGTGGCAGCATGGTGCGCTTGGAAGCAGCCCTTTGTGAGACTCCCGTTCTTGCCTACGTCAACCCCAACTACCCTTTTGCCGGGAACAACGATCTTCTCCCGCCAGATCACGAGTTCATTGAATATGACGGTACTGCGTTTGGGGAGGACGCGAAGCAACTCCTTGGACAGAAGTCCGTACGCGAAGCCACGGTAGAGCGACAGCTGTCGTACTGTAATTCGCTATTCGAATACGAGACAGTCGGCCGTCGCTGGGAGCAACTTCTCACGGACGGTCTTCAGACCCGGGTCGTAGACGGACTTCGTTCAGAGCAACAAGACTTCGACCTTCCGACGCCAGTCAATATGGGATCTTGTTCCTTCCCCGAGTACCGCGGAGCCGTCGCCGAATACGCTGCTGGAGAATCACTCGACACAACCATGCTCGAATACGATATTGATGGGTACGCTTCCTTTTTGGATTTGCGAGACGGTACCCAGAAACGTCTGCTACGACAAATCGTCACAAAGTCGTCGTCGGTAGGACTCTTCGAACGGCTGAAAGTGTTCCGTTCTGCGTACGCAAACGGCGAGTTACCATCGAAGCAGAAGAAACTTGCCTACGCCGCGCTTGCGATAGGCGGGCATCCAGCATTTCCCATCTTTCAGTTCGCGGAAGACCACTTTGGGTGATCATCTCCCTGTCGGGTTTCGGAGGACGCTCAAGACGGTCTTCTGTTCATCTCCTGACATGTCTGGATACATTGGGAGCGAGAGAATTCGGTCGGCAAACGTGTCGGCCTTCGGAACTGGTCTGGTGAGGTCCTCGTACTGACTTAACCGAGAAATTGGCGGGTAGTGGACACCGGTAATCACCTCGTTCTCGTCAAAGGTATCGAATAGATCGTTTCGCGATACAGGATATTCATCCTCAACTTGGACGACGAAGAGGTGGAATGCATGGCTCTTCCGCGAATCCTCGGACTCCCAACGAAGTCCTGGAATCTTCTCGATTTCCTCTTGGTATCTTGCCGCAACCTCACGGCGACTCTCAGTCATCTCAGGTAGACGGTCCAATTGGGCGATGCCCATCGCCGCCTGAATCTCGCTCATGCGAAAATTGAACCCCGTGCCATCTGCGTCGTATCCCCAGGTATCCTTCTTCTCCTTTGGAGTCATCGTCTGGTGATGGTTCCGGATCTTTCTGACATGTTCGTCGACTTCGGGATCGTTCGTCGTCACCATTCCACCTTCCCCCGTCGTCATGTTCTTCGTCGCGTAGAAACTGAAACAGCCTGCATCACCGAACGAACCGACGCGTTGTCCCTTGAACTCGGCCATCGGGGCGTGAGCGCAGTCTTCAATGACTGCTATGTCGTGTTCTTGAGTGATATCCATGATCTCCTCCATGTCACACGGCTGACCGTAGAGGTGGACCGGAATTACGGCGGCGACATCGTCACGAGTCTCGAGAATTTTCTCTAGGTCACTTGGATCCATGTTTCCGTCCTCCTGAACGTCACATAGGGTGACTTGGGCGTCTAGTAATTCGACTACGTTCGCGGTCGCCACGAACGTGATTCCGGGAACAACCACTGTATCTCCCGCTCCGATTCCAACAGCGTCGAGAGCAGCGTAGAGCGCTGACGTACACGAGTTCACCGCGACGCCGAACTCGGAGTCTTGGTGGTCTGAGAACGTTGCTTCGAACTCTTCCGTTTTCGGGCCGAGAGTTAACCATCCTGAGTCGAGAACTTCGCCGATGGATTCCAGCACTTCCCGACCGATGATTTTGTTTACGTCGTAGAGAGGAATTTCTTGATCCATAGGCCGGCTACTGGCGTCAACCGTAAAAACTTCATCGACACTCGACCAACTGCGGCCAGTAATCTTTTTGCAGGAGATTTCCTGATCCCGATATGGAAATTGAATTCCGTCCTGCGACTGAAGACGATCTCGAGTTAATGATGGCTTGGCGCTCTCACCCAGATCTGTATGAGAATTTTTATATTCAGGACAAAGAACTTGACTGGGAAACGCACATTGAGTGGTGGGAGGGCCGGACCAATAGACGAGACTGGATCATAGTTCTCCAAGAGAACGACCGATGGCGTGACGTTGGTAACGTCAGCCTCTCCGATCTTGATACTGATTGTCCTGAAGTTGGCATATATATCGGCGAGGTATCTTCGTGGGGAAAGGGAGTGGCGACAAAGGCAGTAGAGTTCGCGTTGTCTTGGCTGCGTACTCAAGACTATTCAGAGACCCACGCTCGAATTCTCAAGCACAATGATGCGTCGCAACGAGTATTTGAAAAAATCGGGTTTGAGCATGCCGGCTTAGCCCGTGATGGAGAATACATGTATGTGTATACTATTGAAGAGACCGAAAACTGAATGGTTCATCATCTGGTATTCGATTCCCCAATTTGACTATGACCAACAGTAGTGTTTATATATTGTCGACATTTAGAGGTAGCCTAGGTCTTCAAGTCGGCCCTCGACTCTGGCACCGACTGTTGAGGTATCAAGGCCAGACCCAATTCCTAGCTCGCTCCGAAGAGTCTCGATTTCGTTCTCGAACTGGACCGTTACTTCGGATGGTGGCGAATCAAGTTCTTGTACAAGTGACTCCGTAGACGAACCGTCAATCGATGACTCCCAACAGTCTCCCTCACTCGTCCAAGTAATTTTTCGGCCGTCGACGTAGGCACACCTCCGAGTCTGCCACCATCGTTCGGCGTCCGCTCCGCTCAACCCAAATTTCCCTGGGAGAACGCTCGTGAGTCGTTCGGCGACCACCACATCTGTACCTGGTGCAACGTACTCCCCCTCAGCGAAACCTTTCAGAAGGGAAGGAAGATGGAGGTGGGACACCGGTTTTTCGACGCAATCGGGTGTTCCCTCCGGTGGATTAATCACCTCGAGAGGTACGTGGAGTAATTCTTCGGACACGCGAGGGACATTATGTCCAAACAGCGGGTCCGAGTCACGCTCAACCAGCATCTCTCCGTGGTCTGCGGTGACAATGAACGTCGTCTCTCTCTCTGTTTGGTTCTGAACGGTGTCGATGAACGCAGCAACCTTTCGATCGAGGTACTCCACAGTCGCCCCGTATAGGCCTCGATAGTTCTCTAACTCGACCTCATATTGCTCAAACCCTCCGTGAACATTCAATTCGTCGTACGGAAGCGTTTGCTGAGAGGACCACGAGTCCGGTGCGTCGTGAAGCTTACCATCGTACACTCGTGAATGTGCCATTGGGGCATGTGCTTCCATTAAGTTGAGGAAACCAACAAATGGACTCTCTTTGTCGACGAATCGATTCTCAGCGGCTTTCAGCACGGCATTCGTCCCATCGTCGAACAGACGAGGTATCGGTGCTTCATGGAGGAGTTTTCTATCCAAGAAAAGGTACGCTCCATTAGCCAGACTGGGTATAGGGTGATCGCTTTTCAGGGCAGTTTTCAAGTAACCAAGATACTGTGACATACCCGACGCTTCCGTCTGATTCATGTACTCTTCAACATCAATTCCTTTTGCGAATCTCCGCTCCGGAGATACATCCACAAAATCGTCAAACAGGGAGTCGAACTTGAACGGGGAACCAGCAAATGTGTTCGAGCTAACGCCAATAGCGCGGTGGTCTCTGAGTATCCCGAGAAATGTATTATTGCGATCTACATCGAACCAAGGATTATGGCTATAGACTCTATGAACCTCGGGAAGTTCACCGGTCATCATACTTGCATGGCTTGGGGCGCTACACGTACTGGCCGCACGTGCGTTCTCAAAACTAGACGAGGCCTTTGACCGTAGTCGATCAGCAAGACTATCAAAGTAATCTTTTCGAACAGAATCGAGACAGATAAGGACGATATTCCTAGTCATATTTTGTACATGATGTCAAATCATTTTCCTGTAAGTTTGAATCTACAGGAATACTCGGAATTTGTCCGCTAGCTCCTCAACGCCTTGGTCGATAGTGTATGCTGTTTCGAACCCCTTGTTCTGGATTTTTTCGTCGCTTACGATGTACGACAACTGGTTCAGTTGCTCTGCTTCTGTGTATCCGATCTCGACTCCTGGGAAGTGACGTTTAATGGCGTCAACGACGTCCTGAAGGCGTCCGTTCTGGCCGACGACATTGTATGGTTCACCATCGCCAAGTTTGTCAGCTGCAAACATCATCGAACGAACTGCGTCTTGGACATGGAGGTACGGCCGTTTCTGATCTTCGGCGCCTTTGTAGACAGTGAGCGGTTGGCCAGTTGCAGCGAGATACGCAAATTTATCGACAACTGTGTCAAAGCGCATGCCAGTCGTCCATCCATAGACAGTACCGAGACGCAGTCCGGTCAGTCCCATCTCTCCATTCCACCGATCGAACATTTCCTGTTCAGCTTCAAGTTTGGCTTCGCCATACGGCGATTCAGGATCACACTCAAATCCCTCTTCAATCTTTTTCTCGGTCGTTCCATAGACGGAACAAGTAACGGCGTTAACGAACTCATTAACGCCGGCATCTCGGGCTATTTCGAAGACGGTTAGTGCGCCATCATAGTTGACCTCCCATGTCTTTTCAGGGATGTCAAATGTCTCGGGTGCGTTGGTGATTGCTGCAAGGTGAAAGACTGTATCTACACCCTCCATCGCTTCACGAACAACTTCTTCATCACGGATATCGCCTTCAACGAAGTCATAGTCGGCGTAGACTGGAAGATCCCATAGTGCGTTGTAACGGGGCTGGCGGAAGTTATCAAGAATACGAATATCTTTGTCTGAGAAGGCTGGATGATCAGGAAGTTCTCGAATAAGCCGAGATCCAAGATAACCAACGCCACCAGTGACGAGTACTGTCATCGTTCTTTCTCTGGAAGTTGCTCCATAGTATACTTTTCGTATCCATCACCATCTGTCATTTTCATTAATAAAATACTAACACTTCACTTATATATTCGATTACCCTATCCAGTATTGTCATTTCAAAAACTATGCTTGGAATGGACCCCCCGAAAACATATATCGGTCAAATAGAATCAATCCGCGTATGCAAGCAGTTGTTTTAGCAGCCGGAAAAGGAACTCGTATCCGGCCGCTCACTGAAGACAAGCCCAAGGTCCTCGTCGAAGTCGACGGTAAGCCGCTGATCGAAAACGTCTTCGACAACCTGATCGACATTGGCGTCTCGGAATTCGTCGTCGTTGTCGGCTATCGAAAGGAGCAAATCATCGAACGTTACGGCGACGAGTACTGTGGCACGCCAATTACCTACGCCCACCAACGTGAACAGCTCGGGCTCGCCCATGCTATCCTCCAGGCTGAACCTCATATCGACAGCGACTTCGTCCTCATGCTCGGCGATAACCTCTTCCGGGCTAACCTCGGAGATGTGATCAACCGTCAGCAGGAAGCGCGAGCCGACGCCGCCTTCCTCGTCGAGGAGGTTCCCTACGAGGAAGCCTCGAGGTACGGCGTCCTCGACACCAACGAATACGGCGAGATCGTCGAGGTCGTGGAGAAACCGGATGATCCGCCGTCGAACCTCGTCATGACCGGATTCTACACGTTCACGCCGGAGATTTTCCATGCGTGCCACCTTGTGCAACCCTCAGATCGAGGCGAGTACGAACTCCCTGACGCGATCGACTTGCTCATCCAGTCCGGGCGGACGATCGACGCGATCCGAATGGACGGTTGGCGTATCGACATCGGCTATCCGAAGGATCGTGACCGTGCTGAGGAACGGCTCTCTGACGAAGAATCAGTGATTGCGGATCAGGAGATGTAGATTGTATTTAATTTCATTGTACTTTTAGGTCTGTATTCCTTTAGCGGCACGACATGGGTGCTCTCCTAAACCATATCTCGCTCCCACTTAGGGACTTCTACAACGGATCATACTCCGGGATTATTTTCTGAATAGCGCTCTTCTGACATTCGACATGATGTCCGCCACTCCTTAGGACTCCACCTAATTTATTGACCCCTCGGCGAGCGGAGTTCACTGCCGGCGCTGTTTTCGATACACCGAGTCTGATAGCCGCTGAGATCCTTCAAGCAGGTGATTGTGCTATGCGACCGCCAAGAGCCCTCTTCTACAGTTACTACCGTTAATCTCATCTAGAGCCTTACTTTTCTGGCGCTATTATCAAAACAGGACCACAAACATAGTACTCGAGTTGCGTCATGCTTGCCATTGAGCGGTTACTCATGATCTGCAGCATTACCTATTTGGTACCGTTGGACGCCACAGTCCCAGTAGACTGAGAATCTGTCCTCTTCCTTGAATCTATCTTGTCATGACTCATCTGATGTTTCTACCCACTTAGCTATCTAAAGTAGTATTTGATATCCAACTATTCGGTCAGTTGGCTTGTCGTGGCTTTGCGAGACAATTCCTGCACATATCCTTTTGTGTATTACCGAAGTCGCATCGTCGTAAACGCTTCCTCAGGTCCTCGGAACTCATAGTCAATCATACCAGAGAGACGCGATGAGTCCAAAGAACTATCTGTCGGCCGAGGCGCTTCCTGCCCTAATTCCTCTGTACTGATCGGCGTTACAAGATTTGTGTTGTATCCAAATGAATCAGCGAGTTCTCGAGTGAAATCATATCGAGAAATGGATTGTGGACCAGTTGCGTGGTAGAGACCAGTGAGGCCGCACTTTGCCACTTCTAGACATGTTTGTGCCAGATCAGGGGCATACGTTGGTGTGGAGATCTGGTCGTCAACAATTGTAATCTCATTCCCATCTTCAAGTTCTTTGAGTGCCCATGTGACGAAGTTACTGGCGGCAAGTCCGTAAATTACACTTGATCGCAGAATCGTCGCCGTATCTGCTATCTTCGCTGCCTGTTCGCCAGCGTATTTCGTCTCGGCGTAGTAATTAAGTGGGCTGACTGGATCTGCTTCACTGTATGGTGTTTCGTCGGGATTACCGGGAAACACGTAATCGGTCGACAGATAGATCAGATGAGCATTAACGGCGTTTGTAGCAACGGCGACATTGTACGTTCCAGCGGCATTAACTGACCACGCCTTATTCCGGTTTGATTCGCAGTCGTCTACTGCGTGGAATGCAGCAGTGTCAATGACGGCATCAGGCTCTATTTCCTTTATTATACTGTTCGTACGTTCTACATTGGTTTTGTCTAACTCTATATCAGTGAGTTCAGTTTCCGAATTATGATGCGTTGAATGAATGTCTACACTTCTCTCAGTCTCATTTTTGACAATGTTTGACCCGACAAGCCCTGTGCCGCCGATGACAAGTATATCCATGTTGTATAATGTGCGTGAGGGTTACTAAACACTATTCCAATTGGTTGCGATCTCGTCAATGAGGTACTCCCCGAACGGCAGGGAAGAGGTGAGACTTGGTGATACCGCATTCAAAATATGTGTCGACTGTGGTCCGTGTTTAATAAGTGGGTTTTTGATGAGTGTCCTATCATCGCGGATAATTTGGGCCTGAATGCCTGCGTAGCTTCTCCAGAAGTCATCTTTTTCAATTTTGCCATAGCGGAACCACATATCCTCTGCTCTTGAGCGTTCTGGTAATAACTGGACCGCAGTCTGAGGCCAAAAGAGGTATGAAGCAAGAACGGGACCCTCAGACCGTAAACATATGATACACGATGTAGCGATCAAAGACCTCCAAATCAACGCTGATGAGCGGGGGTATCTCACAGAGATCTGGCGCTCGGACTGGGAGTTCTATGCGGGCGAGGACAAGCCAGAGATGTCTTACTTCTCAGAAACGTATCCCGGCATCATCCGGGCCTGGCATCGCCACCATCGCGGGCAGATTGATCACTTCGTTGTGCCGCGGGGGAAAGCGAAAGTCGGAATTTACGATGATCGAGAGGATTCACCGACGCAGGGCGAGCTTGACACCTATATTATCGGCGAGGGGAACATGAACGCGATTCGAATTCCAGGCGATTGCTGGCACGGCTTTAAGGCCGTTGGCGATGAGCGTGTCTTACTGCTAAATTTCCCGACGAACCTCTACGACTACGAGGATCCTGACGAGGAGCGTCTGCCCTACAACACGGACAAAATCCCGCTCGATTGGGAGGAGCCGCCGCACGAATAACCCATGAAAGGCGTTATTCTCGCCGGCGGAACTGGATCCCGCCTGCGTCCGATTACCCATACTGGTCCGAAACAGCTTGTGCCGATCGCCAACAAGCCCGTTCTCGAGTACGCCGTGGATGATCTCGTTGAAGCCGGTATCGGCGAAATCGGAATAATCCTCGGCAACAAAGGCCGAGCTGCGATCCAGGAATACTTCGGCGACGGCAGTGACTGGGGCGTCGACATCACGTACATCGTTCAGGGCGAACCGCTTGGTCTTGCCCACGCTGTCGGCTGTGCGAAAGACTTCGTCGGCGATGATTCGTTCGTTGTCTATCTGGGCGACGACCTCATGCGCGAGGGGATCACGGAACTTGTCGAAGACTTCAATACAGAGGAGTACGCGGCCGGCATCGGGTTGCAAGAGGTTGATGAGCCGTCCCGGTACGGCATTGTCGACGTGAACGATGCTGGCGACGTGATCCAACTCGTTGAAAAGCCCGATGACCCACCGAACAACCTCGCCCTCATCGGAATCTATGTCTTCACGCCGGCGATCTTCGAGCAAATTGAGGCTCTCGACAAATCCTGGCGCGGAGAATATGAGATCACGGAAGCCATCCAGGGGCTGCTTGAGGATGGAAAACGAATCCAGAGTCATGTGGTCCATGGCTGGTGGAAAGACACCGGAAAGCCCGAAGACGTGCTCCACGCCAACCGGCTAGTACTCGATGACATCACACCGAGAATCGACGGTACGATCGAAGACGAGGTCTCCGTAACAGGGCGAGTAGAACTCGGCCACGGGAGTGTTATCGAGGAGGGAGCCGTCGTTCGGGGCCCAGTGTCGATCGGGGAGAATACCCGAGTTACGTCCGATACGTATCTCGGTCCGTACTCGAGCATCGGCGATGACTGCGTGATCGACAGTGCCCACATCGAATCGAGCGTCGTCGTCGGCGAATCTGAAGTCAGTGCCGACCGAACGATCGTCGACAGTCTCATCGGTCGCAAGGCGACGATCACGACGAATCACGAGAAGAAACCTGATGGCGAGCGGTTAGTCGTCGGGCAAAACTCATTACTGGAACTCTAACCATGGTGCAAATCATTACATTATCGTGTCCCAATTGTGGTACTGTCATCGCCGGGAACGTCCTTGAACGGCACCGTGTTATGAAATGTCCGGGATTAGATTGTGAAACTGTTCGACGCTTCGAAGATCTACCAGCAGCTGATCAAGAACATATTGTGGCTAATCTCGAAAAGTATAGGATGGAGTAGTCGAAGAGCAAGACCAGCTTTTTCGCCGACCCACGCACTCCAGAACGACGAGAGATTATGCTGATCGGTCGTTTCATTGACTCGCTTTTAGTTCGTGGACGTGCCACTCTCCGTGAGACAGCGCGTCTGACGGCAGCAGCTATTTGACGTATCTTGACTTACTACAACGCATACATACCATCGATCAGCGCTCGAGTCCCTGACGAAGACGCGGAAGAACTAGAGTCTGTCATATAATTGACAAGAGGCGATAAGCCGGGTTCGGACGAGGACTCCTCGGTGACGATGCCCTGAATGGAGACATCCGTCTTATCGCAGCGGTGCTCGCACGCGCCGGTATTACAATTGTGAGCGGCGACAGACGTGTCCGGACGGTCGCTCAAACGTTTAGCGCCCGTGTGACCGGAACGATAGGCGTAGTCGTGGGGCCGTCAACGACGAGTTCACTGCGGAGGAAGGGAAAGAACTCGTCCGACGTATCGACAGGCACGGGCTACATATGACCGGAGAGTTGCGTGACAGAGCGTTCGCGCTCATTAACGATGTCGCAACCGAGTGACGACCTACACGAAGGGATGAGCACCGAGTACTACAACCGTACTCGTTGAGCTCGAGGAATACCGAGAACTGAATCGGTCGCGTGTCGCGTCTCTGGACTTACCAGGGCTCGTTCTTCAGCCCGAGTTTGTACGCGATCATGTTGGTCGTCACGTGCAGGATCGGCGTGAGGATCACGACGACGGCGACGACCCCCACCGTGAAGACCTCGAAGAACCACTCCCGCGCCAGCAGCGCGGTCAGCGGCAAGGAGACGACGACGAAGTCCAGCTGATCGAGGCCAGGGAACATCGCGCCGCGCTGGCGGCCGGTCCGTCGCTTCAAAAATGACGCGAGGATGTCGCCGAGCATGGCCCCGGCGGCCAGTCCCAACGCAGCCAGCGGCTCGAACTCGGGGACGTCGATTCCGGTCGCGTCGGCGACGGCCGGCGCGAGCACCGTCAGGAGGCCCGCCAGCGCGAGGCCGGCGACAATTCCGGCCGCGGTGCCCCGCCAGGTCTTCCCGTCGCCCAGCATGCGCTTGTCGCCCCACGTCCGGCCGCCGTCAATCGGTCGTCCGCCGCCGGCCAACACCGCGGCGTTGTTCGGAACGTATGCGGGCAACATCGCCCAGAACGCGATCACGATTGTCTCGAGGATTGCCATATCCGCCGGAACGAACCCGGGTCTCTTAACCGCCGGTGGTTTGGGGCGAACGGGCGAGTCGACGAGTCCCTGCGGGTCCCGTGACGGCACGGGGCTTTACGGTCTCGTCAACGCGTCCCACAATCGCTCGCCGTCCCACTCCATTCGTGAACAGTATCCGTATCTACCATACACGAAAAACTTTTAGCATTCCTCGTCGAGCCTCTTCGTAGGGCCTGTTATCATGTCCCGAGATATTTTCGACGACGCCGAATACGAACGCCGGGTCTCCCGGACGAAAGAGCGGTTGCGCGAGGCGGATCTCGACGCGATCGTCGTCTCCGACCCGGCCAACATGAACTACCTCACCGGCTACGACGGCTGGTCGTTCTACGTCCACCAGGCGGTCGTCGTCACGCCCGACCGCGACGAGCCGGTCTGGATCGGTCGCGACATGGACGGCGGCGGCGCGCGAGCGACCACGTCCCTCTCCGACGAGAGCATCCGCGCCTACAGCGACGACCACGTCCACTCGCCCCACGACCTCCATCCGATGGACTACGTCGCGGGCGTCCTCGAGGAACTCGACGTCGCCGACGGCCGCATCGGCCTCGAGATGGACGCCGCCTACTTCACCGCGAAGTCCTACACGCGCCTCCAGGAGAACCTCCCCGAGGCGGAGTTCGAGGACGCGACGCTGCTGGTCGGCTGGGTGCGGATCAAGAAATCGGAGCAGGAGCTCGAGTACATGCGCGAGGCCGCGCGCATCTCCGAGAACGCGATGCAGGCCGGCCTCGACGCCATCGAGGAGGGCGTCCCCGAGTACGAGGCCGCCAGGGCGATCTACGACGCCCTCATCGCCGGCACCGACGAGTACGGCGGGGATTACCCGTCGATCGTCCCGCTGATGCCGTCGGGCGACCACACCGACACGCCGCACCTGACCTGGACCGACCGCGAGTTCGAGGACGGCGACCCGGTCATCATCGAGCTCTCGGGCTGTCGCCACCGCTACCACTCGCCGCTGGCGCGGACGACGTTCGTCGGCGACCCGCCCACCGAACTCGAGGAGACCGCCGACATCGTCGTCGAGGGGATCGAGGCCGCGCTCGACGTCGTCGAACCGGGCGTCACCTGCGAGTCCGTCGAGAAGGCCTGGCGCGAGACGATCGCCCAATACGGCCTCGAGAAGGAGGACCGCATCGGCTACTCGATGGGGCTGGGCTACCCCCCGGACTGGGGCGAACACACCGCCAGCATCCGTCCCGGCGACGAGACCGTCCTCGAGGAGGACATGACGTTCCACATGATCCCGGGCATCTGGACCGAGGAGGTCGGCATGGAGATCAGCGAAACGTTCCGCGTCACGAGCAACGGTGCGGAGACGCTGGCGGACTTCCCCCGGCAACTGTTCACGACATAACCCGACCCACACCGACCATGGTACCGTCGACATACTACTGTCACCGATCTCACTAGCCGATAGATGACTACGACACCCCCAGAAGCGGCCGACACCGGATCGGACGACGCCCCAGCATCCGCGCTCGTCACGGCGCGCCGCCAACTCGAGCGAGCGGCGACCCACGTCGACGTCGACGCCGGCGTCGTCGAGCGATTGAAACACCCGACCAGGGTCCAGCAGGTCTCGGTCCCGCTCGAGCGCGAGGACGGCTCCGTCGACGTCTTCACCGGCTACCGGGCCCAACACGACGACGTTCGCGGCCCGTACAAGGGCGGCCTGCGCTTCCATCCCGAAGTCGACGCCGAGGAGTGTACCGGCCTCTCGATGTGGATGACCTGGAAGTGCGCCGTGATGGACATCCCCTTCGGCGGCGGCAAGGGCGGCGTCGCCGTCGATCCGAAGCAACTGAGTGAGGACGAGACCGAACGGCTCACCCGCCGGTTCGCCGAGGAACTGCGCGACGTCGTCGGGCCGACGAAGGACGTCCCCGCGCCGGACATGGGTACCGACGCCCAGACGATGGCCTGGTTCATGGACGCCTACTCGATGCAGCAGGGCGAGACCATCCCCGGCGTCGTCACCGGGAAACCGCCGGTCATCGGCGGCTCCTACGGCCGCGAGGAGGCCCCCGGTCGCTCGACCGCCATCGCCGCTCGCGAGGCGGTCAACTACTACGACCGCGACCTCGAGGACGTCACCGTCGCCGTCCAGGGCTTCGGGAGCGTCGGCGCCAACGCGGCGCGCCTGCTCGAGGACTGGGGCGCGACCGTCGTCGCCGTCTCTGACGTCAACGGCGCGATCTACGACCCCGAGGGCCTCGACACGCACGCGATCCCGACCCACGAGGAGGAGCCGGAGGCCGTCCTCGAGCAGGACGCCCCCGACACGCTCTCCAACGAGGCGATCCTCGAACTCGACGTCGACGTGTTGATCCCCGCGGCCGTCGGCAACGTCATCACCGCGGACAACGCCGACGCGATCGACGCGGACATCGTCGTCGAGGGCGCCAACGGCCCGACGACGTTCGCCGCCGACGCCATCCTCGCGGAGCGTGACGTCCACGTCATCCCGGACATCCTCGCCAACGCGGGCGGCGTGACGGTGAGCTACTTCGAGTGGCTCCAGGACATCAACCGCCGACAGTGGTCCCTCGAGCGCGTCAACGAGGAACTCGAGGAGCACATGCTCGAGGCCTGGGCCGACGTCCGCGCGGAGGTCGAGGCGAAGGACCTGACGTGGCGCGACGCGGCCTACGTCGTCGCGCTCTCGCGGATCGCCGAGGCGAAGGCGACGCGCGGGCTCTGGCCGTAAGTCGTTCGCGTCGGTTTTTCGGATTCCGTTTCGGTTCGTGTCGCGCACGATCCGCTTGCAGCCGTGTTCGTCAATCGGCACCACTACCGGACTGCCCGCGTCACCTCTGCTACCACCAACTCCGGACCGAAATATCACCTACGGTGGCGCACGCTGGGACGCGGTGAGTCGTTGACGAATCGCGTCCTGAAGCCGTGCGAGGGATGAGCGAACGGAGTGAGCGAATCGGCTGGGGAGGGCGTGGCGCTCCCCGTTACCACGATAGCAGGACGAGTATTCTATTCCACTCTATCACGAGTCAGCTATTCAGTTATTGAACGAAGCCGTCCGAAGAACAACGCCGTCTGAACGTGGCCGTGAAAATGACGCGTTCTGCTACGCTTGGCGGCGTGGATTTACCACACCCTCCCCGCCCGATTCGCTCACTCCTTGCGGTCGCTCGCTCATCCATTGGAAGACGCTCCGCGTCTTCCAAGCCATTCGCTCGTGCTATCTGCTCACGGGCCGGAGGCTCGTTCGCATGGTACGCGGGACCTTCGGTCTCGCACTACTCGCGAAAACCTCGCGCGACTTCGAAACGCGACTCACTTTCCGTTCGTCGCGTCCCAGCGTGCGCCACCCAGCATCGGATGCGTCGCCGAAGCGATAGGGAGGGTCTCTGTGAGCCAGACGAACCGTGATTCGAGAGTAATGCCGATCATCACCCCATTACCGCGAGCGAAAGCGTGATCCGTCCGATGGTTGAAACTTCGACATGGCCAGCTTCACTGGATACCTCACCAAGGGATTCGAACTCGCCGCCGCGGTCGGCACCCTCGAGGTCGCTCGCCGAACGGACCGAGGCGTCGACCGCGAGTACCTCGTTCTAGGCTTCAGCCTCGGCATGGCGTACCGAATCCTCGAGTCGGAGTACGTCGGCCGGTTCCGTGAGCACCCGTTGCGATACCTGACCCTCCTGTCGCTGTGGCTCGCGATCACGCGGGCCCTCCTCCCGATGGACGACGAGTCGGGCAACTACTCGGTCGGGAGCGGCGTCGGCATCGGGTCGCTGGTCTACGGCGTCGTCGACCGAAAGCGGGAGTCGCAGTAAATTCACTAGACTCGAGTCCCACGTCGCTGACTCGAGTCACCTCACTACGGCTTCGAGTTTCTCGACCGGGTGGGCCGGATACTCACCTTCGTGGCCCTCGAGTTGGGTTCGACAGGAAGCCCCGGGCGCGACGACTTCGTCGCCGTCGCTGTCGTCGACCTGCTCGAACAGAATCGAACCGATCTTTTGACTCAGCGAGTAGTGTTCGGCCTCGTAGCCGAAGCTCCCGGCCATTCCGCAGCAACCCGAGTCGAGGGCGTCGACCTCGTAGCCGGCGGCCTCGAGGACGCTCGCGGCGTGGCCGTCCTTCTTCGTCGCCTTCTGGTGGCAGTGGCCGTGGTAGGTTAGCCGGCCTCGAGAACCCCCGTTATCGACCGGCAGCGCCTCGAGCAGGTCGAACCGATCGACGTACTCCATGACGCCGTAGGTGTTCGCCGCCACCCGCTCGACGTCGGGCCCGGAGAGCAGGTCCAGATAGTCCGACTGGAGCATCACGGCGTCGGAGGGCTCGACGAGGACGACCTCCCAGCCGTTCGCGACGAACGGCTCGAGGGCGTCGACGTTCGTCCGCGCCCGCTCCCGCGAGAGATCGAGGAAGCCCTTCGAGTGGGCCGGCCGTCCCGTCGACGTGATTCCGTCCGGCACGGTGACGTGGACGCCGGCGGCCTCGAGCACTCGAACCGCGGCCTTCCCGGCGTCGGGATGGTTGTAGTTCGTGTCCGTGTCGGGGACGAGCACGACCCGGCGACTGGCCGACTCGCGCGGTATCTGCGCGCCGCCCCGCGATTCGAACCAGTCCTCGAAACTCCGACTGGCGAACGTCGGCAGGTCGCGCTCGCGAGCGATGCCGAGGGCCCTCTCGGCGATGACGTCCGATCCGGGAAGCGACGCCGCCCAGTTCGACAGCGGTGCGAGCGCGCTTCCGACGGCGTTCAGTCGGTCGACGTTCGCGAAGAGTCGATCGCGCAAGCTGGCGCCGTTCTGCTGGTGGGCGGCGTGCTCTACTTCGGCCTTGAGCTTCGCCATGTCGACCTCGCTCGGACAGTCCCGCGCACAGCCCTTGCAGCCGACACAGAGGTCCATGATCTCCGCCAAGAACTCCTCGTCGACGGCGTCGGTCTCGAGGTCGCCGCTCATCGCCTGCCGGAGCATGTTCGCCCGCCCGCGGGTGCTCAGGCTCTCCTCTTCGGCGGCGCGGTAGGTCGGACACATCACGCCGCCGGTGGTCTCCTGCTCGCTCCGACAGCCGCCACAGCCGTGGCAGAGTTCGACCATCCCCTGGAAGCCGTTGTCGGTGTCCCACTCGAGGGCGGGCTCGAAGCCGGCCTCGAACTCGTAGTCGGGGTCGAACCGCAAGTGCTCGGTCATGCGGTGGTCGCCGCAGACGTTTCCGGGATTCAGGAGCCAGTCGGGATCGAACGCCGTCTTCAGCTCGCGGAACAGGTCCCAGACGTCGTCGCCGTAGAGCTTGCGATTCCACTGGGTGCGGGCGCGGCCGTCGCCGTGCTCGCCCGACACGCTCCCGCCGTACTCGACGACGAGGTCGGTCACGTCGTCGGCGAGGGACTCGAACGCCTCGAGGCCGGCCGTGCTCTTGGTGCTGACCAGCGGCCGCATGTGCATGCAGCCGGGGCCGGCGTGGGCGTAGAAGCTCGCGAACGTGTCGTACTCCTCGAGGACCTCCTGAAAGTCCGCCACGTAGTCCGCGAGGTTCTCGGTGGGGACGGCGGTGTCCTCGATGAAGGAGATGTGCTTCTCGTCGGAGGTACGAGAGAGCAGAATCGGCGCCGCGCTCTTGCGGAGCTTCCAGAGCTCGGCGATCCCTTCAGGGTCGTGGGCCTCGAGGGCGTCGAAGGCGCGGACCGGCGCGGAGCTACCGCTCTCGGAATCGCTCGGATCCGGCACCTCCTCGTCCGGCAGCCGGTCGGCCAGCAGATCCGCGACCTGCTCGCGGCCGTGGTCGTCGTCCTCGGCGTAGAACTCCACGAGCAGCGCGGTCTCGGTGCCCGCGGGGAGGCGCTCGGCGACGGCGGCGAACTCCTCGGTGTTCTCCGCGAGCTCGATCAGCACGTCGTCGATCGCCTCGACGGCCGCCGGATCGTGATTCGTGACGATGGTGTCCACGTCGGCCATCGCCTCGAGCAGGTCGCGGTAGGTCAACAGCACTACCGACGTGGTCTCGGGAACGGGCTCGAGCGAGACGGTCGCCTCCGTGACGACGCCGAGGGTCCCCTCGCTGCCGGCGAAGACGCGGGCGAGATTGACGGTCGCATCGGGATCGGGCTCGGAGTCGGCGTCGATCGCGACCGACGCCGCGGCGGTCTCGTCGAAAGCTTCGGGCTGCCCGTAGGCCTCCGCGACCAGCCGATCGAGGTTGTAGCCCGAGACGTTGCGCTTCAGTCGCGGGAAGACCTCGCCGATCGCGGCGGCCTCCTCGTCGATCGCGCGGCGCAGCGCCTCGTGGATGCGCTCGAGCAGGTCGCCGTCCGGATCGGCCCGCTCGCGGAGTTCGCCGACCGTCACCTCGCCGAAGCGCTCGACGGAGCCGTCGGCGAGGACGACCTCCACCTCCTCGACGTAGGCGTCGGTCTTCCCGTACTGCAGCGAGTGGGCGCCCGTCGAGTTGTTGCCGACGGCGCCGCCGACGGTGCTGCGGTTGCCCGCCGCGGGGTCCGGCGCGAACTTCAGCTCGTGGGACTCGAGGGCGCCGTTCAGATCGGCGAGGACGGTTCCGCCCTGTACGGTCGCCCGCTGTTCGTCGGGGTCGATCTCGAGGACGTCGCTCATGTGCGCCGTGAAATCGAGGACGACGGCCTCGTTGACCGCCTGGCCGGCGAGGCTGGTGCCGCCGCCGCGCGGGAGCACCGGGATGCCGTTCTCGGCGCAGTAGCCGACGACGCTCGCGACGTCGGCCGTCGACCGCGGCAGGACGACGCCGACGGGCGTCATCTCGTAGGCGCTCGCGTCGGTCGCGTACAGCTGTCGGCTGTACTCGTCGAACCGGACCTCGCCGTCGATCCGCTCCTGCAGGGCCGCCACGAGCGCGGGGCGGTCGACGTCGCCGCCGACGTAGTCGTAGTCGGCGCGCGGATCGCCGGCGGGGTCCTCCGCGCGCGGATCCGACGGCGGTCCGAGTTCGCTCTCGTCGGGCGTCGACGTCTGGTCGCTGTGATCGGTCGTGGAGCCCGGTTGTTCGGTGGCCATCGATAGTTAGCTCGAGTCGGGCTGATAGACGACGTTTTCGAGTTCGTCTCCCTCGCCGGCCTCGAGCGCCCGGAGGTTGGTCGCGACGATGTCGACCAGCCGGTCCCAGTGTTTCGGCGTGTGGCCGCCCGTGTGCGGCGTGATCAGGCAGTTCTCGAGGTCCCAGAGCTCGTGGTCGTTCGGGAGCGGCTCGGGGTCGGTCACGTCCAGCGCGGCCCCGCGGATCCCCTCGTACTGCAGCGCCGAGACGAGCGCGTCGGTGTCGACGATGCCCCCGCGGGCCGCGTTGACGAGCACGGCCTCGGGCGGCAGCGTCGCCAGCGCGTCCTCGTCGACGAGATCGCGGGTCAGATCGTTCAGCGGGCAGGCCAACACGACGTAGTCGCTGCGGGAGAAGGCCTCGTGGACGTCGTCCTCGTCGAAGCCGAGCACCTCGTCGGTCGGGCCGCCCTTTTCGGGGGTGTACCTGATCCCGATCGTCTCGACCTCGAACCCCTCGAGGCGCTGGACGACCGCCTGCCCGATCGAGCCGAGGCCGACGACCGTGACCGTGCTGTCGGTAAATTCGTGTGACTGGAAGTGGCGCCACTCGTTGTTCTCCTTGCGGCGCCAGCCCTCGTGGAGGTTCCGCGCGAAGACGAGCATGTTGGCGATCGTCTGCTCGGCGATACCGGGCGCGTGGATCCCGCCGGCGTTCGTGACGGCGACGCCGTGATCCGCCAGCGCGTCCATCGGCACGTGGTCGGTGCCGGCGAACGTACACGCGAACAGCTCGAGGCGGTCGGCCTCGGCGAGCAGGTCCTCGTCGATCGTGACGCCGGTCACGACCCGCGCCTGCGGGACGCGCTCGCGCTCTTCCTTCGGCGTCCGCGCGAGCGCGACGGCGTGCTCGGGCAACCGCTCGCGGAGGGTCTCGGCGTACGATTCCATCGACAGCCCTTCCGTTCCCTCTCTCAGAACGACGACGTCTGGATTCGTGCTCATGGGTGTGGTGCGTCGCGGCGACGCGTTACCGTACGGTTGTCACGGATTCTCTTATCCTTTTTGTGTAGTCGACGTCAACACTGATTGTGTATAATTAAGTCACTGGGGCGCGTCAGCGACTCGCATGACCGAGCCGATACGGGACCGTCTCGTCAGCCTCCGCCGGAGCCTGCACCGCCACCCCGAACCCGCGTGGCGCGAGTTCTCCACCACGGCCCGCCTCGTCGAGGAGATCCGGGCCGTCGGCGTCGACGAACTCGCCGTCGGACCGGACGCCTACGACCCCGCCGACCGCATGGCCGTCACCGACGACGACCTCGAGCCGTGGGTCGAACGCGCCCGCGAGCGCGGCGCGGATCCGGCCCTCTTGGAGCGGATGACCGGCGGCAACACCGGCGCCGTCGCGGTGCTCGAGCGCGGCGAGGGGCCGGCGATCGGGCTGCGCGTCGACATCGACGGGCTGTTCATCGAGGAGTCGACCGACGCGGACCACGACCCCGCCGCCGAGGGCTTTCGCTCCGAAATCGACGGCACGATGCACGCCTGCGGCCACGACGCCCACATGACCTGGGGGCTGGCCGTCCTCGAGGCGATCGCCGAGAGCGACTTCGCGGGTCGCTTCGTGGTCTTCTTCCAGCCCGCCGAGGAGACCGGCGGCGGCGGGTGTCCGATGGCGAAGAGCGAGTTCGCGGACGGACTGGACTACCTGCTCGCCGTCCACGTCGGCCTCGACCACCCGACGGGCGAAGTAGTCGCGGGGATCGAGAAGCCGCTGGCGATGTGCCACGTCGATCTGACGATCGAGGGCACCTCCGCCCACGCCGGGAAGGCGCCCAACGAGGGCGACAACGCGATGCACGCGATGGGGACGACGATCGAGAACGCCTACGGCATCCCCCGCCACAGCGACGGGATGACCCGGGTGAACATCGGCAAGGCCGAGGCGGGGACGGCGAGCAACGTCATCGCCGAGCGCGCCCACATGGAGGCCGAGGCCCGCGGCGAGACGACCGAACTGATGGAGTACGCGAAGGAGCGACTCGAGCGGACGGTGAAGAACGCGGCCCGAATGCACGGCTGCCGAGCCGAGTTCGACGTCGTCAGCGAGTCGCCCCGCGCCGACAGCGACCCCGAACTACAGGCGCTGGTCAGCGAGGTGGCGGGCGAGGTCCGCGGAATTGACCGCGTGATTCCGGCCGCCGACTTCGGCGCCAGCGAGGACGCCACCTTCCTGATGGACCGCGTCCAGCGCGACGGCGGGCTGGCGACGTACCTGATCGTCGGCACCGACCACCCGACGAGCCACCACACGCCGACGTTCGACGTCGACGAGGCCAGCTTAGAGCACGGCGTCGACGTCCTCGTCGACTCGATCCGGGAACTCGAGCGCCGGCATCCGGTCGCGCGGACCGAGGCGGCAGCGGAGCCGGTCGCGGACGCCGGGGAGGGCGGCGAATGAGCGGGGCCGACGGAACGGGCGAGCGCCTCGTCACCCGCGCGGACGTCGAGGCCGCCCGCGAGCGCATCGACGACGTCGTCCACCGGACGCCCCTCGATACGTCCCGAACGTTCGCCGAGATGGCGGGCGCGGCCTCGATCGGACTCAAACTCGAGAACGTCCAGCGGACGGGCTCGTTCAAGATCCGCGGCGCGTACAACAAGATGGCCCAGCTCTCGGCGGCGGAACGGGAGGCGGGCGTCATCTCCTCGAGCGCGGGTAACCACGCCCAGGGCGTGGCGCTGGCGGGGCAACTGCTCGACATCGAGACGACGATCGTCGTTCCGGAGGTCACGCCCGCGGCGAAGATCGAGGCGACCCGCGGCTACGGCGCCGAGGTCGTCGTCGAGGGCGACATCTACGAGCGCTCCTACGAGCACGCCACAGAGCGCGCCGCCGAAACTGGCGAGACGTTCGTCCACCCCTTCGACGACGAGGCGATCGTCGCCGGCCAGGGGACGATCGGTCTGGAGTTGCTCGAGCAGTATCCCGAGATCGACACCGTCCTCGTCGCGATCGGTGGCGGCGGGCTGATCTCGGGTATCGGAACCGTGCTGAAAGCCGCCGAGCGAGACGTTCGAGTGATCGGCGTCCAGCCCGAGGGCGCGGCCCACGCGAAACCGTCGCTCGAGGCCGACGAGATTCGGGCGCTCTCCGACGTCGACACCGTCGCCGAGGGGATCGCCGACACCCGGCTGCTCGAGACCACGTTCGCGATCGCCCGCGAGGTCGTCGACGACGTGGTCAGCGTGAGCGACCGCGAGATCGCCGCCGCCGTGACGCTGCTCGCCGAGCGCGCGAAGACGGTCGCCGAGAGCGCCGGCGCGACCCCCCTGGCCGGCGTGCTGTCGGACGCGGTCGATCTCGAGGGCGAGCACGTCGGCGTCGTGATCTCCGGCGGGAACGTGAATCTCACCGAGCACGCCGAACTCACCCGGACCGGGCTCCACGAACTCGAGCGCTACGCCGACGCGCGGCTCGCCGTCGCGGGGTGGCCGACGGCCGTCGGTGACATCGCGGACGTCGTGGAGTCGGCGGGCGCCGAACTGGACGTCCTCGAACGGGCCCGTCGCACGTCGATCGACGAACCGAACCGGGTTCCCGTGACCGTCGGCCTCGAGGGCAGCGGCCCGGAGCATCTCGAGGGGGTTCTGGAGTCTCTGGACGCGCTCGAGGGGATTGCGGTCCTCGAGCGCTCGCTCGAGTAGCCGCTCGTTCGCCGCCGCTTTCCCGCTCTCGCTGGCGCGCTGAACCGCGGTGACGTCGCGGTTCGACCGTCGCGAGGCGACGATCAGTGAACGCGCTCGAGGCGTGCGGAGAACCAAAAACGACGGCGAAACTGACGACAGTGATCGGTCGTACTGAACGTCCCACCGTAGTAACCGAGGGGGCTTTGTAACCTGCGACGGAATACGGTAGTAGAATGGAATCGCCCTCCTCGATCGACTCCGGGGTTCAGGACCGAATCCGGCAGCAAGAAGTCATCGCGGAACTCGGCCAGCGAGCGTTAGAGACCAACGATCTCGATCAGTTGATGCACGACGTCTCGGTTGCCGTCGCCGAGACGCTCGACAACGAGTACTGCAAGGTGCTCGAGCGCTTACCCGGCGGGGACGAAGTCTTCCTCCGGCAGGGCATCGGCTGGCGAGACGGGCTCGTCGGGTCGGCGACGGTGCCCACGGATCTCGATTCGCAGGCCGGCTACACGCTCATCAGCGAGGAGCCGGTCATCGTCGACGATCTTCGCGAAGAGGAGCGCTTCTCCGGGCCTGAACTGCTCACGAACCACGACGTAGTCAGCGGGATCAGCGTCGTCATCGGCTCGGTCGAGGGGCCGTGGGGAGTGCTCGGCACGCACGCGACCGACCGAAGGGAGTTCACCACGCACGAAGCGAATTTCGTGCAAAGCGCCGCGAACATCCTGGCGGCGGCGATCGAGCGCGCGAGCAAGGAAGATCAGCTCCGCGAGCGCGAGGCCCAACTGAGCGTCGCGACCGACGCCGCGTCGATCGGGCTCTGGCTGTGGGATATTCGGGAGAACGTCTTCACCGCCGACGAATTCCTCGCGGAATCGTACGGGATGGAGCCGGAGCTGGTGACGACGGGCGCCCCGATCGAGGCGTTCTTCGACCCGGTTCCCGGGGAGGACAAGGACGAAATCTGGGAACAACTCGACCGCGCGCTGGAGACGGGCGTGTTCAGCGCCGAGTATCGCGTCGAAAACGCCGACGGCGATCTCATGTGGATGGTCTCCCGCGGCGAGGTGGAGTACGACGCGAGCGGCGACCCGGTCCGGATGCACGGCGCCGTCACCGATATCACGGAACGAAAGCAGCGCGAGCAGCAACTCAGAGAGCGAGAGGAGCGGTATCGGGACCTGTTCACCTCGATGTCAGAAGGGTACTGCGTCATCGAGCGGGTCGACACGCCGCCCGAAGAGCCGATCGACTTCCGCTATATCGAGGCGAATCCGGCGTTCGAAGAGCACACGGGACTGACGGGCATCGTCGGAAAGACGATCCGAGAAGTGGTACCGGGAGAACGACAGGAGTGGTTCGAGACCTACGACACCGTCGTGGAGACCGGGGAACCGGTCCGGTTCGAGCGCGAACTGGTGACGCGGGGTCTCGTCCTCGAGTGCTACGCGTTTCCGGTCGGTGGCGAAACGGACGCGCAAGTGGGTGTCCTCTTCACGGACGTCACCGAACGGGTGGAACGCGAACGGCGGCTCGAGGAGCTCATCGAACGGCTGGAGACTTCCAACGAGCGCCTGGAGCAGTTCGCCTACGCCGCCAGTCACGACCTCCAGGAGCCCCTGCGGATGGTCTCGAGTTACCTGCAACTCATCGAGCGGCGGTACGAGGACGACCTCGACGAGGACGGCGAAGAGTTCCTCGCGTACGCGGTCGACGGCGCCGACCGCATGCGCGAGATGATCGACGGCCTCCTCGAGTACTCTCGCGTCGAGACGGAGGGCGCCCCTCTCGAACCGGTCGATCTGAACGCGGTCCTCGAGGACGTTCTCGACGATCTCCAACTTCGGTTCGAAGAGAGTGGCGGTGAGGTGACTACCGAGTCCCTCCCGACCGTCGAGGGCGACAGCGGACAGTTACGGCAGGTGTTTCAGAACCTGTTGGACAACGCCATCGAGTACAGCGGCGACGGCCCGCCTCGCATCCGCGTCTCCGCCGAGCGCCGGTCCGAAACCGACCCCGAATGGGAAATCTCGGTCAGCGACGACGGCGTCGGCATCGATCCGGAGTACAGCGACCAGATCTTCGACGTCTTCCAGAGCTATCACGAGGGGGAGGGGTACAACGGAACCGGGATCGGACTCGCGATCTGCGAGCGGATCATCGAGCGCCACGGCGGGGAAATCCGGGTTACCAGCGAACCGGGCGAGGGCTCGACGTTTACGTTCACGCTGCCGGCGGCGAGCGACTCCGACTAGGGACCGCATCGACTTCGAATTACAGAATCCGGCGACGATCCGCCATCACAGGATTCGGTTATCGCTCTCCTCGAGACGATCAGCGACCGCGCTCGAGTCGGCCGCGAAAACGAAAATCGAAAGCAGACGGATCAGTCGGCGACCTTCGCGCTCGGACCGACGGCCTCGATCGCCTCGAGGAAGATCCCGACCCCCAGTTCGATCTCGCGCTCGGTCGAGTCCAGCGGCGGGAGCAGTCGGATCGTCTTCTTCCCGCACCCGAGGGTGAGCAGGCCGCGCTCGAGCGCGGCTTCGACGACTGCGCTCCGACGCTCCGCCGAGTCGAACTCGACGGCGAGCATCAGGCCCTTGCCGCGGACGTCCTCGACGTACTCGGGTGCGTCGTCGCGCAGGAGTTCCTTCGCCTGCTCGCCGCGTCGGGTGGCGTTGTCGAGCAGATCGTACTCGTCGATGGCCTCGAGGGTGAACGCGCCCATCATCGACCCCAGTAGGTCGCCGCCGCCGAAGGTCGACCCCAGCCGGTTCTTCTCGCCGGGGAAGACCTCGGAGCGCGAGATCGTCGCACCGACGCGCAGCGCCTTCGCGCTGGCGATGACGTCGGGTTCGATCGGGTAGTGGTCGGAGGCCCAGATCTCGCCGGTGCGGCCGATTCCGGACTGGATTTCGTCGACGACCAGCGGGATGTCGTACTCGTCGGTGACGTCTGCGACCTCCTGCATGAACGCCTCGCTGGGGAACCGGTAGCCGCCGACGCCCTGAATCGGCTCGAGCGCGAGGAAGGAGATCTCGTCGGGGTTGACGTGACCGCCCTCCGGCGAGAGCATGTTCCGGAGCTGCGAGCCGCCGCCCGCGAAGAAGCCGCAGTCGCAGCCGTCGGCGTCGCAGCCGCGATCGGCGCAGAACGGGACCGTTTCGATCCCGCCGATCTCCGGGTAGTGTCGCGTGTAGACCTCCTTGGACTTCGTCAGCGAGAGGGTCCCGAGCGTGCGGCCGTGGAAGCTGCCTGCAAACGCGACGCCGTACTTGGATGGCGCCCGATGGTCGTTCGTGATCTTCATCGCGTTCTCCATCGCCTCGGCGCCGGAGTTCGAGAGGAAGACCGTGTCCATCCCGTACTGACTCGAGAACTCGGTCAGCTTCTCCATGAGGTGACTCGAGCCGGGGAACTCGGCCTCTTCCGGGCTCGGGCCGGAGCCGAAGTACATGTCCTGGCCCGCGATCTTCATCGGTTCGACGAGGTCGAACTCGCGGACCTTCTCGAGGACCTTCTCGTTGTTGTACCCGAGCGGCGCCGCGCCGATGTGGCAGGTGAAGTCGAGCAAGACGTTGCCGTCGACGTCGGTGACGAAGGGGCCGTCGGCCGCCCGCGTGACGTCCCAGACGAACTCGTGAGAGTACTCGCTGGGCGCGGAGTACTCCTGGTGGAAGTCGACCCACTGCTGGGCGTTCGGGCCCGGAAGCGCGTCCGCGTCGGGTTCCGCCGTGTCCCTATCCATACACAGTTTATGTGTACGTCATACATTAAATCTTGTTATCGATTCTCGAGGATGAGACGCGACGGGTCCACGCGAACAACCGAACAGCATGACGGCCGCCGCGAATCGGTCGGCGCGGCGGAGGGCCGAAAGCGGCTAGTCGTCGTCCGTTTCGACGGCGCCGCCGGGACCGGACGGCGATTCCGTTTCCGGCTTCCTGCTCGAGCCGATGAGGACGGTTTCCTCCTGGAGTAACAGTCGACCCTCGGTCGAACTGAAGTGTTTGATCAGCCCGAGCATGGCGATAAAGCAGACGAACGCGAACGGCGCGCCGGTAATGATCGCCGCCGACTGCAGGGCGTCGACGCCGCCGAGGATCATGAGGATCGCGGCGGTCATCCCGAGGACCACGCCCCAGAAGATCCGGTTGATGTTCGAGGGGTGTGCCTTCCCGCCGGTCGTCATCATCGAGACGGCGAGCGTCGAGGAGTCGGCGGACGTGATGAAGAACGTCGTGACGAGGAACATGAACGCGATCATGAACACCGTCCCGAGCGGGAACGCGTCGAACATGATGAAGCCGGTCGTTTCGGCGCCGAGTTCGAACGCCATCACCTCACTGAAGTCGGCGATCCCGTTGTGCTGCATCCAGACGGCCGTTCCGCCGAGCGAAATGAACCACGGAATCGTCGCTGCTGAGGTCGCGACGATACCAGTGAACGCGACCTCGCGAACGCTTCGACCGCGGGAAATTCGCGCGATGAACAGTCCCGCGAACGGAGACCACGAGAGCGCCCACGCCCAGTAGAAGACGGTCCAGGTGTTGGCCCACTCGGTGCCACCTTCGACGCCGGCACCGGTAAAGAGGCTCATCGCGACGAAGTCGGTGATCATCCCGCCGATCGCCTGCGTTCCGAGCATGACGAGGAAGATCGACGGACCGAGAATGAAGGTCGCGAGCAGCAAGGCGACGAAGAGGATCATGTTGAAGTTCGAGAGCCGCCGGATCCCCTTATCGACCCCGAGCACCATCGACAGCGTGAACAGGAGCGTCATCGTCGTCACCACGAGGATGATCCCGGCGTTACCCAGGTCGATCCCCCACTGGTAGTTGAGGCCGCTGACGAACTGGCTCCCGATGAAGCCGAGCGACGTCGCGACGCCGCCGATCGTCGCGAAGACGGCGAGGATGTCGATGACCTTCGCGGCCGGCCCGTCCAGGTTCTCCTTCCCGAGGACCGGCGTGAGCGCCGAAGACACGCGGAGAGGGACGTTCTCGTAGTTGTACGCGAAGTACCCGATCGCGATCCCCATGATCGTGAACACGGCCAGCTGCGGCAGCGCCCAGTGGAAGAGCGTCTGCTGGATGGCCACGCTCATCGCCGCCCCGGACTGACTGCCGACGTCGAACAGCGGCGACGGGTTGTCGTAGTAGAACAGCGCCTCGGTCGGCCCCCAGAACACGACGCCCGCCGCGAAGCCTGCGGAGTACAACATCGCGAAGAACGAGAGGAAACTGTACTCGGGTGGATCGTCACCGAAGCGAAGCTTCCCCCACGGACTGACGATCAGGAACAACAGGAAGACGACGATCGCGAACACGATCGCCAGCAATGCCCAGTTCAGGTACTCGAGCATCACGGTGTTGAGCGTCGAAATCGTGTTCTCGACGAGGCTCTGGTTGATGAAGAACGTCCCGATGACACCGACGGTCAACAACGCTCCGAAGGCGAAGACGATCGGATCGATCTCCTCGAGGAACGTACCGACCGCCCCCTTCTCGGCGTCGCTCATCGTTTCCCCCCCGCGATCGACCGACAGCGTGCTGATTGAGCGTGCCTCCACCTGCCGATCGCCATGCTGTGTGATGGCATACCGGGTCAATCTACTGCGTACACAATAAGTGTTTCTCACTGTGCCAAAACACATACGAATTGTGTTTATTGGACGATCGCTCGTGAAGATCGGGCCCGCTCTCGAGATTTTAGATATCCGTCCACCGATGCCGGAATTAGCGTATATTCGTTCCCTGAACGCTCTCAAAAATACCCTTCACGGGCCGCTGTCGGAGTAGCGGAGCGGATTCGAATCCCCGACCTGCAGCACAGCGGCGGGCGCAGAATCCGGCGCCGCGGGACGACGACCGCTGCCAGCGAGGACGTGCCGGCCGACGACCGGACGGACTCGAGGCGGCCGCACGATCGGTAGCCGATTCGGAGACGGACGGCGTCGATCGGCCGGCGATCAACAGTGATCGTATTCAGTCAGTTCGTCAGTTCCTCGAGTTTCTCGTCGCGGGCCGCGGCGCTCTCGGCGACTCGTTCGGAGAACTCGTCGACCCGGTCCTTGATCTGTTCGCGGGCGGATTCGGGCGAGAACCCGTCGGACATCGTCAGCAGCCGGACGAACGCCCGGAGTTCCTCGTCGGTCAACTGGGCGAACTCCTCGTTGTCGAGTTTCTCGACGACCTCGTCGACGTCGATCTGGCCGACCGGTTCGACGTTGAACTCGACGTTGACCATCCGGTAGTTCGAGCCCGCGAGCCGCTGTTCGGCCTTGCCGACGCCCTCGGAGAGCATGTCCTTGAAGGGGGTGTGGTACCCCATCGTCCCGAGGTGGAGGAAGGCGAGCATGTCGGTGATCCCCTGCGTGTAGGCGTCCCGATCCTCGTCGTCGGGATCGAACACCGTCTCGCGGTCGCGCTCCTCCATGTACTCGAAGAGGATGCTGAAATCGAGGATCGCGTTGCGCACCCGCCGCCGGATGCGATTTCGCTTCTGTTTCTTCGAGTGGTCCGTGTAGTCGGTCTTCCGACCGAGCAGGAAGTCGCGATCGGAGGGTGTGAGAATGCCGCGCGGTCGATCCGAGTCGGCCGCCGTCCGCAAGGACTCCGGCACGTCGTCCTGGCTCATACAGGACACACAGTCGGCCGCCGAATTAACGTTTCTGTTGCGAAGAACGTGACGGTTGAACCACAGGTGACCTCTCCGCGACGCTTCTTAGACCGGTCGCTTCGAGAGTTCGATGGCGGTCTCGGCCAGCACCGAGACGCCGATCTCGAGGCTCGCCTCGTCGATGTCGAACGTCGGCGTGTGGTGGTTCGTCGGGTGGTCGGTGCCGACGAGCACGTACGACGCGAGCCCGCCGTCGTCCTGCACGCGGTCCATGAGGTAGGTGACGTCCTCGCTGACGCCGAACTCCGTCGTCGGCACGACGCGCTCGACGCCGTCGACCTCGCGGGCGACGCCGCCGACGAGATCCCGCAGCGCCGGGTGGCTGTCCGCCCGCGGCGACTCGCTGATGACCCGCGGCGTCACGTCGCAGTCGTGCATCTCCGCCGCCGCGTAGCAGACCCGCTCGAGTTCCGTCCGCATGTACTCCATCAGGCCGGTCGTCTCGCCGCGCACCTCGGCCTCGATCGTGACCTCCTCGGCGATGACGTTGCTCGCGGTGCCGCCCTCGATGTGGCCGACGTTGACGCGAGTCATGCCGTCGCTGTGGCGGGGGATCCCGTACGCGTTCTGGATCGCGGTCGCGGCCGCCTGCATCGCGTTGCCGCCCTCGTTGGGCGCCTTCCCCGCGTGGGCGCTCGCGCCCTCGAAGGTCGCCGTCAGGTGGGCCATCGCCAGCGGCTTCTCGACGCCGGCGACGATCTCGCCGGTGGGGTGGTCGAGGCCGACGTGAACGGCCAGCAGGTAGTCGACGTCGTCGAGATAGCCGCCTTCGGCCATCGCCTTTCCGCCGCCGGAGATCTCTTCGGCGGGCTGGAAGAACACCTTCAGCGTCCCCGAGAAGTCGCTATCCTGTACGGCTTCGATCGTCCCGAGAGCCATCGCGATGTGGGCGTCGTGACCGCAGGCGTGCATGTAGCCGTCGTGCTCCGAGCGGAAGCCCTCCGCGACCGGCCGGTGGTCGTCGGCCGACGACTCCGCCATCGAGATCGCGTCGAGGTCGACTCGCAACCCCACGGTCGGCCCCTCGCCGCGGTCGACGACCGCGACGACGCCGGTGTGACCCCCCGCGGTTCGCTCGAGGACGTCCTCGCGAACGCCCGCCTCGCGGGCCCGCTCGAGCCAGGGCTCGAGTTCGTCGTCGTCGGGGACGGCCATGCGGTCGTCGGTCGCCAGCGCCTCCCGTCCGACGGCGATCTCGTCGACGCCGAGCCGCTCGAGCTCGGAGACGACGCGGGCGGTGGTCTTGAACTCGCGCCACCCCGGTTCGGGGTGGCGGTGAAAGTCCCGGCGGAGATCACGCAGTCTCGTTCGCACGTCGTAGGCCATTATTGCCGCATCTAGGCGGCCGAACTACTTAATCGTGGTCAATAATCGTATATCTGCTACTCGCTGACGGTATACGATTGCGGAGAGGAATCAGGTTCGGCGGACCGTCTCGGCAGTTCTTGCTGTGAGAGGTCTCGATAGTCAGTTGCTGCCGGCAGCGACGAGCGACGGACGCCCGCGGCCTCAGCCGACGTACGCCGTCGCGTCCATCTCGACGCGGACGTCCTCGGGCAGCCGCGAGACCTCCACGCAGACGCGGGCCGGCGGTTCGTCGCCGAACTGCGCGCCGTAGGCCTCGTTGACCCGCTCGTAGTCCTCGAGGTCGGTCAGGTAGACGGTCACCTTGACGACGTCCTCGAGGCCGTTTCCGCCGGCCTCGTCGACCACGCTCTCGATGTTCGCCAGGACGCGCTCGGTCTGGGTCTCGATATCGCCGTCGACGGTCTCGCCCGTCTCGGGGTCGACCGGGCCGTAGCCGGAGACGTAGCACGTGTCGCCGGCCACCACGCCCTGCGAGTAGGGGTTGTCGTTGCTCGGTGCACCGTCGGTCTCGATGGGGTCGGTGTCTGCCATGGTGCTGTTCACTCGGATATCAGGCCGTCTGCTTCGCTTCCTCGGTGACCTGTTCGATCGCCTCGACGACGACGTCCAGCGCGGTCTCCGCGAGGTCGTGGGTCAGCACGAGCGGCGGGAGGAACCGCAGGACGTTGCCCTCCCGGCCGGCCGTCCAGACGAGGACGCCGTGCTCGAAGCAGTACCGCTGGATCGCGTCGACGAGGTCGCCGTCGGGCCGGCCGTCCTCGTCGACGAACTCGGCGCCGATGAACAGCCCCTTGCCGCGGATGTCGGCGAGCCGTTCGGTGCCGTCGGCGGCCTCCCGCAGTCGGCCCTGGATGTACTCGCCGAGGTCGCGGGCGTGGGCGAGCAGGTCGTGGTCCTGAATGTACTCGATGGCGCGGGTGCCGGCGCGCATCCCGACGACGTGGCCGCGGTAGGTGCCGGCGTGGTCGCCCGACCCCCACGTGTCCAGTTCCTCCCTGTACATCGTCGCCGAGAGCGGGAAGCCGACGCCGCCCAGCGCCTTCGCGGAGGTCATCACGTCGGGGGTGACGCCCTCCCAGTCGCTGGCCCACCACTGCCCGGTGCGGCCCAGCCCGCTCTGGATCTCGTCGAAGACGAGCGTGACGTCGTTGTCGTCCGCGATGTCGCGCAGTCCCTGGAGGAAGCCCTCCGGCGGCGTGACGATGCCGCCCTCGCCCTGGATCGGTTCGACGATGATCCCCGCGGGGTTCGCGAGGCCGCCGTAGGGGTCCTCGACGATCGCCTGGACCTCCTCGAGGGCGTGATCGACCGCCTCCTCGGGCGTCTTGCCCTGCCGGAACGGGTGGGGATAGGGCGCGTGGACGACGTCCGAGAGCAGGGGCGTGTAGTGACCCTTGAACTTCTTGTTCGAGGTGACGCTCATCGCTCCCGTCGTCGCGCCGTGGTAGGCGCCGCGGAACGCGATGAGCCCGTCGCCACCGGTGTTGTACTTGGAGAGTTTGATCGAGGCCTCGATGGCGTCGCTGCCGGTCGGCCCGCCGAAGACCACCTTCTGGTTGCCCTGCAGGCCGTCGGGGGCGATCTCGTCTAACTTCTCGATCAGCTCGAGTCGGGCCTCCGTCGGGAAGTCGACCGTGTGGACGAACTTGTCGGCCTGCTCGTGGACGGCCTCGAGCACGTACGGGTTCGCGTGGCCGACGTTCAGGACGCCGATCCCCGCGAAGAGGTCGATGTAGGTGTTGCCGTCGGCGTCGCGGACCGTCGCTCCCTTCCCCTCCTCGAAGGCGATCGGGATGTCGTCGGGGTACGCGACCGCGCTGCTGTCGATCTCGCGCTGCTTCTCGAGCAGCTCTCGGGTGTTCGGCCCCGGGACGGAGTCGACGGTCGGTGCGTCATCGAAGTGGAGTTCGTCGATCGGCGGTCCGCGCGTCATACGTAGGCACAGGTGAAACGATTATAAATAACTTGTCCACAGTATCCATATAGTACGTATACAGATACTGGGTACAAGTGCGATTTCGGAACCCGTTACTGCGTGTAGGGGTGTCGAAGATCGTAGACGGACTGCGATAGGTCGTGGTGCGGTAGCCCGCGGAGGAGCGTAGATCGGCGGTCAATCCGTCGGGCATTTTCCGCCGAACTGCGCGTTCGATTCCGATCGCTCGACGTCGTCGGGAGCATCCGGCCGTTCGACGGCGGCGGGATCGGCCGCCCGTTCGCCGGACGTGAGCGTAAACGAAAACGTCGAGCCCGCGCCGGACGCCGAATCGACCCGGATCTCGCCGCCGTGGCGGTCGACGATTCGGTCACACAGCGCCAGCCCGATTCCCGAACCGGCCCGTTCGTCGGCCGAGTTGAGGCGTTGAAAGACGTCGAAGATCCGGTCGGCGTCGTCGGAATCGATGCCGACCCCCTCGTCGCGGACCGAAACCGTCCGCGTCGCCCCCTCTCGGGTCGCCGACACGTGTATTCGCGGCGGGTCGTCGCCGCTGTAATCGATCGCGTTCGTCAACAGATTCTGGAAGAGCTGCTGTAACTGCCGCTCGTCGCCCTCGACGGTGGGCAACGGCTCTCGCGTGAGTTCGGTATCGGTCTCGTCGATCCTGAACTGCAGGTCGGTGAGCACGTCGTCGAGCACGGCGTCCAGATCGACTGCCTCGAACGGCTCCCCCTGCGTGTCGACCCGGGAGTACTCGAGCAGGCCGTCGATCATCGCGTGCATCCGCTCGGCGCCGTCGACCGCGTACGCGAGGAACTCTTCGCCGTCGTCGTCGAGTTCGTCGCCGCACCGGTCTTCGAGGAGTTCCAGATAGTTGGTCACCATTCGCAGCGGCTCCTGCAAGTCGTGGCTGGCCGCGTGCGCGAACTGCTCGAGTTGCTCGTTCGACGCCTCCAGTTCCGCCACGACCTCCTCGAGGCGCCGTTCGGTCCGGTTCAGCGTTTCGTTCCGTTCCTCGAGCGTTCTGGCGTGGGTGAGCGCCTGGGCCTCGTGGATCCCGATCCCCAGCCCCGCGAGCGACCCGATCGAGAGCAAGACGGCTTGGGTCCCGAACGTGAACCGGACCGAGACTCCGGGATGAATGACTCGCAGCCCCATCACGAACGCCATGACCGCGACCCCGCCGAACACCCACGTCACGATACGCGGATAGAGCTCGGACGGGATCGTCGTCTCCGGCAGCCAGTGACCGATATACAGCATCGCGATTCCCGGCGTACTGATCAGCGCTAGATCGAGCGCCGCCTCCAGGAGCACGCCGCTGCTCACCAGCGCGAGGGCCGATTTAACGATCGCACTGACGAGCAAAACCACGCCGAAGACCGGAATCACGTACCGCCAACTGCCGATCTCGTCTCCCGGAGACTCGAGATCCACGCCGAACTCGAAGGAACGCCTGCTCATTGACCGACAGACGGCCGCCGCGCTGTTCAGGCTCGCTTTTTAGTATACAACTCGTTTAAGTGCGGCCGCGCGAGGAACACCTCACTCGGAGAGGGTCGTCTCGAGGATCTGATCGAGGCCGCGTCGGAGCCGCGACGCGACGGCTTGCTGTGTGATCCCGAGTTCGTCGCCGAGTTCCGCCATCGTCACGTCCCGCGGCGAGTTGAAGTAGCCGCGATCGTAGGCGAGGACGAGAGCCTCCCGCTGGGCGTCGGTCAGTGCGGTCTCGGTCTCGGTATCGATCGGCGTCAGCGCGTGGAGTTTCGTCAGCGTGATCGGGATGTCCAGTTCCCGACAGCGTCGCTGAAAGTCCGCGATGTCGCTTCGATCGTCCCCGCGGACGTCGAACGTCCACTGCCGGCTCGTGCCGACCGCTTTGACGACCGGAATCTCCGTCTCCGTCAGCGTGCTCAGGACGCCGTCGTACGCCAGCGCCCACTCGACGCGCAACAGGTACTCGTCGGCGACGGAATCGACGAGCCGGATGTCCGTCACGCCCGGATGCTCGGCGAACGCGCTCTCGATGTCGTCGACGACGGTTCCTCGGACCCAGAAGTAGGGAACGACGACGTCACGGGCCGGGATCATTCGCTCCAGTTCGACCGTCACGTCGGGTAACTGCTCGAACACGCTCCCCAGCGGGAACTGGTCGGAGGGCACCGTGAACGTCGCCTCTGTAGCCATCGTCCCAACGGTAACGCTCTGGCGGTAAAGGCGTTCCACCTGCCCGGCCGCGAGACCGGGATCCGCTACGCCCGGTCGGCGGGATCGACGGGACGGAACGTCTCGCGCTGCGAACCGGACAAACTCCCTTAGGGACGGCCGTCGAACGGACGACCATGCTCCCGCCGATCGCGAACCGCTTCGTCGCCGGGGAGTCCCCGGCAACGGCCCTCGAGCACGTCCGACGGCTCAACGAGCGCGATATCGCGGGGATCGTCAACCTCCTGGGTGAGCACTACGACGACCGCGAATCCGTCCGGGCCGACGCCGCCGAGTACCGCGCGCTGGTTCGGGACATCGCCGCGTCGGACCTCGAGGCCTGCATCTCGGTCAAGCCGTCGCAACTGGGGTTGGATCTGGGCGAGGACGTGTTTCGGGAGACGCTCGCGGACATCGTCGACGCGGCCGCCGCCGAGGACGTCTTCGTCTGGATCGACATGGAGGATCACACGACGACCGACGCGACCCTCGACGCGTTCGAGGAGCTCGCTCGCGAGCACGAGGGCGGCGTCGGCGTCTGCGTGCAGGCGAACCTCGAGCGCACCCGGGAGGACGTCGAACGGCTCGCGGACGTGCCGGGGAAGGTGCGGTTCGTCAAGGGCGCCTACGACGAACCGGCCGATATCGCCTACCGCGACGGCGACCGGATCGATCGGGAGTACGAGTCGCTGCTCGAGTACGCCTTCGAGCGGTACGACGGCGGCGTCGCCGTCGGCAGCCACGATCCGGCGATGATCGAGCACGCGATCGACTGCCACGAGCGGTACGGCACCGACTTCGAGATCCAGATGCTGATGGGCGTCCGCGAGGACGCTCAGGACGACCTCGCCGCCGAGTATCCCGTCTCCCAGTACGTCCCGTACGGCAACCGGTGGAAATCGTACTTCTACCGCCGGCTGACCGAACGGACGGGGAACGTCCGGTTCGCGCTCCGCGCGCTTCTCGACCGCTAAAGGGAAGGGCTCATTAGCCCCTAGTGAGAGTTGCTCCACATGGCTTCGTGGAAGCGGGATTTCGCGAGCGGGCTGATCGTCCTCGGCCCGATCCTGGTCACTCTCTACGTCATCTACTGGCTCTACGGTCTCGTCGCCGGGCTGACGCCGGGGCTCATTCTCCAGCCCGAGGCCCTCGAGCCGTTTATTCCCGGCAACGGAGCGCAGGCCGAGCAGACCCGCGAGCAGCTCGCGCAGTTCCTCCGGGTCATCGTCGCGCTGACCGTCTTCACGATCCTCACCTTCTCCATCGGCTATCTCATGCGGACGACCGTCGGCGGGCTCGTCGAACGGGTCGTCGACAACGTCGCGAACCGCGTCCCCGTGATGCGGGTCGTCTACAACGCCTCGAAAATGGCCGCCGAGACCGCCTTCGGCGAACAGGACTCGCTGCAGAAACCGGTCAAGATCGAGACCTGGAACGGACTTCGGATGACGGCGTTCAAAACGGGAAAGGTGACCGACGACGGCCGCGAGGTGCTCTTCTTGCCGACGTCGCCGAACATCACGACGGGGTTCGTCGTCGAGGTCGAATCCGACCGGATCACGGAACTCGACGAGGACGTCGAGGACGCCCTGACGCGCGTGCTCAGCGCCGGATTCGGCGACGCGAGCCGCAACCGCGGGATGGACGCCGGCGTCTCGATCGACGTCGTCGACGAGACGAACGCCGGCTCGCTCGAGGACGCCGGCACCGAGCGGGCCGACGACGACTGACGCCCGGCGGTGTCGTTTCGACGATCAGACGGGTCCACGTGACGCCCGGACGGCGGTCAGTCCGATCTCGGCACGGCGCGGTTCGATCGGCGACTAGACGCCCTGGCTCATCAGGTGACTGCGAAGCACGTCGCCCTCCTTGTTGCCGGCGGTCGTGTTGACGATGACGACCGTCTCGTCGCCGTCGAACTCGCCGCGCTCGGCCAGCTCCCACGCCCCGCTGGCCGCCGCGGCCGGGCTCGGCGCCAGCTCGAGGCCCTCGTGCGTGGCGACGCGGACGCCGGACTCGAGGATGTCCCGATCCTCGGTCGCGACCGCGCCGCCGTCGGTCTCGCGGACGGCCTCGAGGACGCGCGAACTCGCCGGCGGATCGGCGATCTCGATCTCGCCGCAGATCGTGTCGGGTCGGTCGATCGGCTCGTGGTCGTCGCGGTCGTCCTCGAGGGCGTCGACGATCGGCGCACAGCCCGCGGCCTGGGCGGCGTACAGCGGCGGGAGCTCGTCGATGAGCCCGAGTTCGCGAAGCTCCGTCGCCCCCTTGTACGCTCCCACCAGCCCGACGCCGATACCGGTCGGATAACAGATCGCGTCGGGAACCGCCCACTCGAGGGACTCGACGATCTCGAAGAGGGTCGTCTTCGCGCCCTCGTGGCGGTAGGGCGTCTCGAAGGGCTGCAGCGAGTACCAGTCGTCGTGTTCGCCCATCCCCTCCTCGTAGGCGCCGACGGCGTCGTCGAACCGGCCGCCGACGACGTTCATGTCGCCGCCGTGGACGTTGATCATCGCCTTGTTCGTGAAACTCGAGCGCGAGGGCACGTAGACGTGGGACTCGAGGTCGGCCCGGCCGGCGTAGGCCGCGGCCGCCTGTCCGCCGTTACCCGTGGACGCGAGCGCGACGTCGGTCGCGCCGTGCTGGGCGGCGGCCGTCGCGGCGACCGATCCCCCGCGGTCGGTCGTCGACCCCGTCGGATTCCGGCCGTCGTCCTTGATCAGGACGCGTTCGACGCCGAGTTCGTCGGCCAGGTCGGGGCAGTCGACCAGCGGCGTCGCCCCCTCGTCGGTCGTCACCGCCGACTCGCGGGGGAACGGGAGCAGTTCCTCGTAGCGCCACTGCGAGTCGAACGGTCGGTCCGCGAGGGTCTCGCGGTCGAGATCGATCGCGTCGTACTCGTAGGTCGGGTCGAGAAAGCCGTCGCAGTCGGGACAGCGGTGAGATACGTCCGCGGCGTCGTAGGTAGCCCCGCAGTCGACACACTCGAGTCCGGCGAAGGCGTCCGTCGTCTCCATACGCGAGTGTTCGCGGGCCCGAACTTGTAGTCACTGGAAGTCAATGCCCACTCGCTCGCGGAACTGCGAACAGGTGGGTATCGCTGCAGTGGCGACAGTTGGCTGTTCATCGGTGGACGGCCGTCGTTCGCCGCGGCTGACCGTCGTTTGACGGGGGACTGTATCCGACGGCGGAAAAAACGAATGCGGTTCAGATCGCCGGGCGTTCGGCCGACGGCTGTTCTCGCGTCCCCTCGAGCGAGACGGGGTGGAGCCGCTCCCAGGTCTGCCCGATGACGTAGTAGGCGCTCACGAGCGCGTAGAACGACACGATCGCGCCGAGGACGGCCCCGAGAATCGGGATCTCGGTGAGCAGTCCGGAGAGCAACGCGCCGGCGAAGACGATCCCGACGGCCTGCAGCCAGCCGACCGCGTAGGTCCCGGTCGCGAGACTCGGGCGCAGCGCGGCGAACTCGAAGCCGGCGCCGAGTCGGCCCGCCGTCGCGAAGTGAGCCAGCGCGGCGGGGACGGCGTAGGCGACCGCGATCGCGGTCGCGAGCGTCAGCAGGCTCGCGATGCCGAGCGCCGCGGTGCCGATCGTTCCCGGGTCGCCGCCGACCGCCAGCCAGACGCCCCCGAACAGGAGGCCGCCGACGACGAACGGAAGCAGGCCGTACGCGAGGAGGATCGCGACCGCTTTCGCGCCGTCGATCGTCAGCGCCCGCCAGTCGTCGAACCGCGGCGCCTCGTCGTCGCCGCGGCCCGTTCGCTCGAGCACTCGGACGACGTAGCCCCAGACGAGAACGGCGGGGAGCACCAGGACGCTCGCCAGTACGAGCAGCCCGCCGATGATCGCCGTCTTCCAGACGTCGTCGCTGTTCTTCAAGTAGGTGACCGCGTTAGTGATCATGACTCGTCCTCGACCGACTGCCGTCTCCGGCGTGGTCGACATAGTATACGCTTGACAACTATATAAACGTACGTTAGACACGAAGATCGATAGATTTGGGGCCTTTAGCCGTGTAATCGAGTTATCGGTGATCAGTTCGGTCAAAAAACAACAGTGTTTACGAGCCGCTATCTCTCGTCTCGAGTGCGAATCGTCACGCCTCGAATGAGTCCCCGCTCGAACGGAGGTCGTCTCGCCTCGAGTCCGACTCACACCGTGCCAGTCGGTTTCACGCCGAGTCAATCGGCTCGAGCCGCACCGCTACGGAACGTGCAGTGTGAAGGAGGAAAGAGAAGATCCGTCAGTTGTCGCCGTTCTTCGACTGCCACTCGTAGTCGCGGCGTTTGGCGGACTTGCCGAAGCCACACGACGAGCACTCCTTCTTTTTGGTGTGGTAGGACTTCTCTCCGCAGCGACGACATTTGGTGTGCGTCGTCTTGTTCTTCTTTCCTTGGCTTGGGGTTCCTGCGCCAGTCATGGAGTGATCGAAACGACGTTGTCGCCGCGTATAATCGTTGTGTCTTCGACCGGCGCCTCTTCGTCGACACCGGCTTCGGGGATCGTCACGTCCTCGAGCACGAGATTCATGTGCTGGTCGTAGCCGGCCAGATCGCCGACGTACTCGCCGCCACTCTTGAGTCGTACCGTGACGCGTTCGCCGAGCGACGCCTCGAGGACGTCCAGCGGTCGTCCACTCATACGAAAGACCGCAGGTGACGGACACTTAATCGTACCGGTCCTGTGTCCGCATTCCCGCCCTCGACGGAGATGCGGTCGGGATTTTCCGTCGCGAGACGCCACGATCGGGGCTGGCTAGAAACGATCCAGAGGGTGGCGATACCCGTTCGCAGAGCGAGGGCGGCGAATCCCGATGTCGCCACGCTCGCTTTGAGATCGTTTCGGAGTCCGTCGAACCCCCGATCCGAGATCGAGAGCGGTACCGTATCGATCCCGTATATCACAGGCCAGCCTCGCTCGATGCGAATCGTCCCGTCTCCATCGTGGTGCCGTCGCGAATTGCCCTCGTTCCACATTCTAGAGGTCTGGCACACTGAACGACGGATGTTACCGACACAGATTCGATCTCAGCAATAGCCGTTAAATCAATCGAGTGGAATCAGTTATGGTGAAGATTATCCCAAAATAACGAGCCAAAAACTGACGAGCATCGTTATCAGAATGACGGAGACAAGTCCTGACTTGAGCATTGTCGTTCTGAGATCCGTTCGGAGGTTGTCAAACTCTTGGTCCGACATAATGAGCGGGACCGTATCGGTTCCGTAAATCACCGGTTCACCGTCCTCAAACCGAACGTTGCCATACACAGTGATCGTTGTCCCCTCACGAATTGGCTTCACGTCGACTTGAAATTGCTTAGCGTCACTTCTATTATTCGCTGGCTGTGGTTCGTCTACACTGGTTAGATCCAGGATCTCATTGAACGTTCTCGTGGTTATCGCGCTTGTCAGATGGATATACGGAGACTCACTAAGCGGAATAGCGATATTCAAATTGAAGTTCCAGCCGTCAACGGACAACTCCGACAGCCGAGTACAGTTTCCGAGGAGCCATGTCGGATCGACAGTGACCGACCTTCCGTTGTTACTAACACTGAATTGACCTGACTCGATACCGGATTCAAAGGTCACTCTGCCCTCTGTATTAGGGTATGTAGCTCGCCATAGATATAGCGCAACCGCAGAACTGGTTTCCTCAACGACTCTATCGGCTTCGTATGCGGATTCGTCGACGATGACAGTTCCCCGTATCACTGCCGGTTCGCCATCGGCGAGCTCGTGAGACGTAGCTGCTCCACCCCAGAAGACTGACCGGAACACGTTCGCGCTATGTATTGTTCGGTTAGCGGAACGGAGAAAGAACCCACCGATAAATACGGTTCCCAAAACCCCGGCCGTAATTTGAGCCATAAATCCGGTTGACTTTTCTACAATGAGTGACTTATGATGTATGGTCAACCCGATCTCAACCCAGTACACGAACGTGACTTCGTACACGCGCTACTCGAGAAAAGCGATTCCAGCGAGCAGGAGCACGTTCATGACGAAAATCAGAAGTACTGTTGTCCTTGCGTTGGTTTCTGGCTCGGTCACCCCCATTCTTTGTCCCAGACTAGTGGTGGAAGACACAATCGATCGATCTCGGAAAACGTTCCGAGGTCGAGAGCCCGCTGACTCGAGTCCGCTGTGCGACATCCAGCAAACACTATAAGTGGCTACTCCACGAGACCCTACATATGGGCGACACGAAGTTCACCCTCGTCGAGTTGCATCTGGACGGCGACACCCAGTTCGGCCCCGGATCGATCGGCAGTGCACTGCCGTTCGGCTCCAGCGAAACCGAGTCCGAGGAGACGCCGGAGTACGAGCCCGAGACCGACGTCGACGACTCCGAGGACGAGGAGTCCGGCGGCAGCAAGGCCATCGGCGCCGTCATCGCGCTCGTTACGCTCGTGGCCATCGCGGCGGCCGCCAAGAAGTTCCGCGGCGACGACGAGGACGACCTCGAGGCCGAGGAGGAGCCGGACGTCATCGTCAACTGACTCGCCGACCGTCCGGCGATCGACTCACTGTCGGTCGCCGTCCGACAGAACGCTTTTGCGCTTCCTGCACGTACTCCGCGGTGTGAATCTCTATCGTAGCGCCCGGGCCGTTGCCGGGGCGTCCGGTGACGATATGATCGACTGGCAGTCCGCGGCGGACGCCGCGAAGGCGGTAACCGAGCCCGGCTCCCTCGACCTCGAGCCGGGCGAGCGGGAGGCGTTCGCCCGCGACGTGCGGGAGGCTCGCGACGGCATCCGCACGGTGTCGGGCGTCGACTTCGACGTTCCCGACTCCATCGAGATTCAGAACCGTCACCACTGGATGGACGCGAACATCGCGACCTTCGAGCGCGTGATGGGGACCCTCGAGGAGCAGGTGCCGGCCGGCGCCTTCCCCGGCGTCGCCCGAACGATCAACACGGGGACGATGACCGTCCTGCTGGCCTTCCTCGGACGGAACGTCCTCGGGCAGTACGATCCCCTGCTGCTGGCGAACGACCCCGAGGAGACCCACGCGCTGTACTTCGTCCGGCCGAACATCCTCGGTGCCGCCGAGAAACTCGACGTCGATGCCGACCGGTTCCGCCGCTGGATCGCCTTCCACGAGGTGACCCACGCCGCGGAGTTCGGCGCCGCGCCGTGGCTCTCCGACCACTTAGAGGAGCGCATGGAAGAGGGCATCGCGAAGCTCTCGGACGGCTCGCTCGATCGCGCGTCGTTCCAGGACCTCGACGCCGCGATGACCGTCGTCGAGGGGTACGCCGAACTGCTGATGGACCACGCCTTCGACGACGAGTACGCGGATCTGCGCCGGAAGCTCGACGCCCGTCGGCAGGGTCGGGGGCCGCTCCAGAAGCTGTTCCGTCGCCTGCTCGGCCTCGGACTCAAGGAACGCCAATACGAGCGCGGAAAGCACTTCTTCGAGACGATCGTCGAGAACCGCGACCTCGAGACCGCGGCGCTCGTCTGGGAGGGCCCCGAGAACCTCCCGACGCAGGACGAACTCGACGCGCCGACGATGTGGCTCCAGCGCGTCGATCGCTGATCGCCGCCGGCCCGGACTAGCGTCGATTGCCGATCACCGACCGATCGAGACGCCGTTTCCGTCTCGACTCGAGTCGTTCCTCGCCGCGGCTCCCTAGCCCAGGATCCAGAGCAGATACCAGAGTAACGCGGCGCCGGCGACGACGCCGCCGACGGTCAACAGCCCGACGATGCGCGGCGACGCGCCGCCCCCGAGCGCCATCGTGCCGCCGGAGAGACCGACGAGCAGCACGAACAGGGCCTTGAGTCGGGCCGACGGCTCCGTCAGCGAACTCGAGTCGGCGGCCCGACGCCTCGGATCGCGATCGGGGCCGCGACTCATAGGTCGTCGGCCGTACTGACGTGCATCGTGGCGAATCGCCACTGCGGCGCCGCTCCGTCCCCGGCCGCGTCCCGTTCGCTGCGCCCGTCCCGGACGAGCGTCCCGCTCCACCGCGTCTCGAACTGTCGGTTCGCGCCGGTCTCGGCGTCCGTCCACGCCATCGTCACCTCGTCGGCGAACGTCGCGAACGCGTCGCGTTCTGCGACGACGAGGTGGTCGCTCTCGACGGTCCAGTCCGTGGTCGTCGCGGTCTGTTCCTCCAGTGCCTCGCGGACCGACTCGGACCCGAACAGGGCCTCGCTGATCCCGAATTTGACGGTCGACTCGTCCTCGAGGAAGTACGGCTCGAGGGGGTCGCCGCTCCGGAGCGCGTCGTAGTAGTCGCGGACGACGGCCTCGGCTCCGTCAGCGTTTCCGTCGCTCATATCCGAGGCGTCGGAAGCCGACCCCATAGAGTCACCGGACGCAGTCGCAGGCGCGTTCGGGTCATAGTACGTCTGTCCACGCGTCGAGCGGCGGACGCTCTATACGACTGTTCACAAACGAAGTGAACGATTCGCCGCCTGAGCGAGGCAACGCCCCGCTCAGGCGGCCTTTTTCATCGAAGTTTTTGCGCCGAGTGGTGAGTGAGTGCAGCGAACGAACCCGAGGCGGAAAAAGTTCGGTGGAAAAAGTTCGGTTTACATAAAGCCCCGATCGACCTCGTCGGTCTCGATCAGGTCCTCGAGCTCCGCGTTCAGCAGTTCGTCGGCCTCCTCGAACCGCTCCGAGAGGTCCTCGAGTTCGTCGGGACGGTCGTACTGGTCGTACTCCATCGGCCCGAACGCGGGGCTCTCGAGGGCCTCCATGACGTCGTCGAACAGGTCCTGGGGCCGCGTCGGCGCGTCGGCGTGGGTCTCGAGGACGGTCTCGAGGCGCTTCGAGACCGTTTCGGCCTGTTCCTCGTCCTCGGGGGGCGACTGGACGGCGAACCGCCCGCCGGTGTCCGCCTCGGGGAGGAAGGCGCCGATCTCGTCGTCGAGGTTGCGGGCGACCCGCGTGCCGACCCCGCGGACCTCGAAGGGGTTCTTCGCGTAGGTCTTCAGGAAGAAGACCCCGGCGCCGGGATGCGCGAGGTACATGTCTTCGCCGACGCCGGCGGCGCGATCGCCGGCGACTGCGCGCCACTGCTCCGGGTCGACGTCTCGCTCCGTGACGTCCTCGAGTATGTCCTGCCACTCGCGAATCCGCATACGTGTGGGTTGTGATGCGGACAGAATGAACGTATCGGTCGCGCCGACCGTCGCCGCCGGCGCCGATCGGGACCGTTTTCGTCACCACCGAGGAGCCGAATCGAACCAAAAGGGATACGATGCCTCCTCGAAGCAAGGAAAGTAACCGACGCTTTCCCCATGTCCGTCCGGCAACCACTCTCGCTCGTCGAACTGTTTCTCGCTACACCAGCGAAGAGTTCCCTCCTCGCGCTCGGCCCGCTCGCCCTGGCGCTCGGTCAACTCGGGAACAGCTACGTCAACGGCATCTCTCCCGCCGTCTCGGTCGGCTTCGCCGTCGTCATGATCGGCTTCGCCGTCGTCGCGACGCGCCATCACGCCGCCGAACACCGGCTCCGGCGACTCGAGGGCGACCTCGAGGCCGATCTCCGGTCGACGCGGTAATCAGCGGTTAGCGTCGACCCCCGTTCCGTACGTCCGTTTCTACCCGACCACTCGGGCACGGGTCCGTGCCCGCGTCGCCCGGATTCAGGCCCGCGCGGAGTCCGTCGCGACCGACCGCGCCTCGCGCGCGTCGTAAGCGTTGTAGCCGGCCAGGGCCGCGATCAGTAGCCCGGAGGCGAGCGTGCTCCAGAACGGGCTCTCCGTCAGCCCGAGTCCGGCCGGCATCTCCAGCAGCGCGGGCGCGACGATCAGCCAGATTCCGAGCAGCGCGACCAGTCCCGAGACGCCGACGCTGAGCGGGATGTCGTTGGCGAGCCGGTAGTAGTTGTAGGCCCCCGCGGCGAAGACGACGCCCCCGACGAGGACGTTGTTCCAGAACGCGGCCGACGAGACGTCGTAGAGGGCGACGACCGACAGGGCGACCCACGCGCCGATGACGGCGATGATCCCGCTGATGACCGAGATCTTTCGCCGGCGCTCCTCGTTTGCGACCCGGGTCGTCTCGTCGCGGCGGTCTCGCCCGGGATCGTCCCGGTCTCCGACCCCGGTCCCGGAGTCGACGTCGTCGGACGGCGACCGCATCCCCTCGTCGCGGTCGGCTCCCCCCTCGACGCCGTCCGATCGGTCTCGATCGCGGTCGTCGCCGTTCGAGTTGCTCATGTGGGTCGTCGATTCGATCGGCTCGGCAAAAACGGCGACGACTGTTCCAGTGACTGGAACGGCTACCCGCCGGTAATCGATCGTTACACCGGCGAGTGCCGGTGATTCGATATATAGGAGTCGGCGCGGGGACGACTTCCCGGCGGAACTCGGCCGCGACCGATAGCGTTTTTGACGGCTCGGCCGTGACGGATAGCCGTGCACGTACGCGGAACCGTCGCGGGCGAGGTCGAGACGAAGTCGGTCAGCGGGAGCGAACTCGCCGAGGTGCCGTTGCGCCTCGCGGACGACGCCGACGGCGAGTCCCCGAACGGCGAGACGCTGGCTCGAGACGGCGGCGCGGCGACGGCGGTCGAGGGCGATCACGAGACGACGCAGGTGACGCTATGGGGGAAGTGGACCGAGTCGGCCGAGTACCTCGAGCCGGGGATGGAACTGCTCGTCACGGACGCCGAGGAGACGGAGTTTCGGGGCGAGACGCAGTACGCGACGACCGGCGACTCCTACGTCGTCGTCGAGCCCTCCTTCCTCGTGAACGTGACGTCGCTGCGCAACTGGGTCGAGTGCCCCCGGCTGTACTATCTGAACAAGCTCTCGGGGGTGCCGCTGAACTACCCCGTCGTGAAGGGGACGCTCGTCCACGAGGTCTTCGGCGATCTGCTGCGGGGTCGCGACCTCGAGGAGTCCATCGATGCTCGCGTCGAGGAGCGGGGTCTCCAGCTCGGCCTGCTCGGCGAGACCCCGGAGGCCGTAGCGGAGGACGTCCGCGAGAACGCGAAAGCGATCGAGGGCTGGCTCGAGCAGGGTCGCCTGACCGAAGAGGATAGCTGGCGTTCGGAGCAACTGCTCATCAGCGAGACCTTCGGGATTCGGGGCCGCGCCGACGCGATCCGTCGGGGCGCGCCGGTCGAACTCAAGACCGGGAAGAACCTGAAGAAGGAACCCCGGTTCAAGGACAAGGTGCAGGCCGCGTGTTACGCGCTCCTGCTCGAGGAGCACGGGGGAGACGTCGACACCGGCACGCTGCTCTACACCAAGAACTCCACGCTGGAGCGCAACGAGGAGACCGGCGACCTCACGCCGGCCAAGGAGTTCTCGATGGGGCAGGGACTGTTGAAGTTCGTCGTCCGCCTGCGCAACGAACTCGCGGCGATGGAGGTCAAGGGCGAGGTCCCGACCGGCTACGAGGGGTCGGCCAAGTGCGAGTACTGCTTCGAGCAGGACACCTGCATGGTCGTCTCGGGACGGCTCGATCAGGAGTCGAAAGCCGGCCAGATCGGACAAGCCCTGCCCGAGGAGGAACGCGAGTACTTCGACCGCTTCTACCGCGCCATCGAGGAGGAACGCCGCGAGGTCCACCGCGAGTACGCCAAGCTCTGGGAACAGACGGCCCAGGAGCGGGCCGACGACGACCGCGCGCTGATCGACCTCGAGTTCCTCGAGCAGCGGAAGCTCGCGGAGGGACGGTGGGAACTGCGCGCCCGCCGGACGAGCGGCGCCAACTCGAAGCTCCGGGAGGGCGATCTGGTGCTGGCCAGCGACGGCGACCCGGTGCGGGGCGACGCTGAACTCGCGAGGATCGAGCGACTCGACGACGAGATCGTCCTCACGGCCGACGAACCCGTCGAGGTGACTCGGCTCGACGTCTACCCCTCCGAGCTGACGACCGACCGGCTGCTCGTCGCCATGCACGACTTCCTCCTGAAGGGCAGCGACCGACGCAAGGACGTGCTCTTCGACCGCGCGGCTCCCGAGTTCGAATCCGTCGACGAAACCTTCATCGGCAACAACGACGCGCAGGACGAGGCCGTCCGGCTGGCCGTCGGCGCCGAGGACGTCGCCCTGATCCACGGCCCGCCGGGCACCGGCAAGACCTACACCATCGCTCGGGCCATCCGCGCGATGGTCGAACGCGGCGAGCGCGTCCTGCTGTCGGCCTTTACCAATCGCGCCGTCGACAACGCCCTCGAGGCGCTGCTCGAGCAACTCGAGGACGTGATCGACGAGGATCGAGTCGTCCGCGTCGGATCCGAGAGCGGCGTTCGCGAGGACATGGAGCCGTACCGCCTCGAGCGCGCCGGCGACCCCGAGGACCGGGTGGCCGAACTCGAGAACGCGCAGGTCGTGGCCGCGACGACGGCGACCTGCGGCTCTCGAATCATGAAAGAGCAGTCGTTCGACGCGGCGCTGGTCGACGAGGCCGCCCAGTTGACCGAACCCGGAACGCACGCGGCGACGAACCTGGCCGAGCGGTTCGTCCTCGTCGGCGACCACGAGCAGCTGCCGCCCGTGGTGCGGGCGGAGAACGACCTGACCGAGTCGCTGTTCGAGCGACTCGTCGACCTCCACCCCGACGCCGGCGTCATGCTCGACCGCCAGTACCGGATGAACCAGCGCATTCAGGCGTTCGCCTCCACCGAGTTCTACGACGGGGAGCTGCGACCCGCTGAGCCCGAGGTCGCCGCTCGAACCCTCGACGACCTCGAGGGCGTCTCCCGGGAAGGTCTCCCCGCCGCCCTCCGGGACCCGGTCGCGTTCGTCGACGTCGAGGGCGACGGGGGGCGGTACACCGACAGCGAGGAGGCCGCGCGAATCACCGACCTGATCGAGACCTACGAGGCCGCGGGGCTCGAGCGCACGGATATCGGCGTCATCGCCCCCTTCCGCGCGCAGGTCTCGGAGATCTCGAAACACGTCCCCGACGAGGTCGCCGTCGACACCGTCGACCGCTTCCAGGGCTCGAGCCAGGAGGTCATTATCGTCTCCTTTACCGCGACCGGCGCGCTCGAGGGGCCGATCTTCGAGGACTACCGGCGAATTAACGTCGCGCTCACGCGGCCCAAGCGCGCGCTGGTGCTGGTCGGCGATGCGAACGCGCTGGCGACGGACCCCGTCTACGAGCGGATGCTCGAGTGGGCGACCCGCTGACGGCGGCGTTACAGTCGGACCTCGGCGGCTCTCACGTCGATTCGCGGACGACGATCTCTCCCGTTTCGAAAACGTAGATGTCGTACTCGTCGACGGTGAACCGGATCTCCGCTCCGCCGCTCCCCTCGTGTTCGATCAGTAGATCGAGCGCTTCGGGATTCACGTAGTCGTACAGCGTGAACTCGAGGGCTGTCGGATCGACGTTCTCGATCGCGGCGATCGTGCGGACGATCGCGATGCTGATCGGCGTCTCGTCGTCGGGCGCGTATTCGATCACGGTCGAGCCGTCTCCGTCGGTTGGGGGCCAGCGATCGGTGGCCATCTACGAACCGTTCGTGATACGCGTCCGTGATGCTATCATGCGGATGGTCAGGGTGTTCAAGTCCCCTCGAGAACCGACCCGCCGTCGGCGCTCGACCGCGCGATGCGAGGGCGTCGCCGTCACCGGTCGTCGGCGCGGGAGTTCGCGTCGGCCACGTTCAATTCCGTCGCCAGAATTTGTGAGGACGCGCGGCGGAGGCGTTCGGAGACCGATTGGTCCGAAATACCGAACTCGTCGGCCAGTTCCTGTACCGACACCTCCCGCGGAACCTCGTAGTAGCCGCGCTCGACGGCCGCCACGAGCGTCTCGTACTGCTCGACGGTCAACCCGGGCCGTTCGGGCCCAGTTTTCGGCCCCTTCCGGACGCTCGCGACGTCGACGTCGACGTCTCGCTCGAGGAATCGACGGTAGGTCCGGGTCGCGCTCTCGTGATCGGGGAATCGCATTCGGATCGACCAGACGCCGCTATCGGCCGAGGCGGCGAGTATCGTGCCGCCCTCTTCGAACGGCAGCGCCCCGATCTCGTAGATCTCGGCCGCGAACCGAACCTCGTACAACCACTCGTCGGAGGCCGCCCGTATCCGCGAGTACGCGTCGACGCTGGGGTCCGCCTCGAGGGCCGCTTCGATCGCCGATCGCTCGGCGCCGCCGAACCAGAGGCCCGGCGTCTCGCTGACGACCGCCCGTTCGAGGTAGCAGTAACACGATCGGACGCGGTCGAACGTCTCGCCCAGCGCGGTTTCGGCCGCCGGCAGTTCCAATTCGACGAACGTTGCCATTCCGTGGCAGCGAGTGCCATCCGCGCCGAAATAAAGGAGACGCTTGCAGCCGGGGGCGGAGAGCGGGAAGAAACGAACGTTTACTTCCGGGGACGAGAAACGGCACTCGACATGCGCTTCGAGGAGCAAAGCGCGATCGTCCGCGAACTGTTTCCCGCCGAGTACGCCGAGTTCGTCGTCGCCGTCACCGAACTCGGCGGAACGACGGTTCTAATGGCCGTCCTCGCCGTCCTGTTCTGGTCGGGGTGGCGTCGCCGGAGCGCACTCGTGATCAGTTACGCGGTCGCCGGGCTCGCCCTCCTGCTCTCGATTAAGGCCCTGTTCGGCCTGCCGCGGCCGCCGGAGGACGTCCTGCTACTCCCCCTCGAGGAGGAACGCGAGGGGTACGGCTTCCCCAGCGGCCACGCCTTCGCCGCCACGGTCGTCTACGGCGGGCTCGTCGCCGCGTCCGACCGAACGCGGGACGTCCGCGCGCTGGCGGCCGCCGGCACGCTCGTCGCGCTCGTCTCGCTCTCCCGGGTCGTGCTCGGCGTCCACTACCTCGGCGACGTGATCGTCGGCGCGGTCCTCGGCGTCGCGTTCCTCGCCGCTATGGCCCGCCTCGCGGGGGACGATCCCCGCCGCGGCTTCGCGATCGCGTTCGGACTCGCGCTCGTCACCGTCGTCGTCGCGGGAGCCACCGAGGACTCGCTGCTCGGCCTCGGCGGGGCGATCGGCGGACTCTGTTCCGCGGGGTGGATCGATCGCCTTCCCGACCTCCGCACTCGCCTCGAGACTGGCGCCCTCGTCGCCGTCGGTAGCGGCGGCGCCGCTGCAATCCAGGTCGCCGAGGCGACCGTCTCCTTCGTGCCGGCGCTCGTCGCGCTCTACGCCGCGCTCGTCGCGTGGGTGTTCCTCGCGCCGATCGCGGTCGGCCGCCTCGGTATCGGTGCGACCGGGACGTTCCGGGCGTAGTCGATCCCTCTCGCGCCGTCCGTCCCCGGCGAGAACCGGCGACGCTTTTCACGATCCGCGTGCGAACCGAACGCATGGATCTCCCCCTCGGAACCGGCGCGATCGACGTCTCCCTGCCTAACTGCGAGGTCACGGTCGCGCGACCGGCCGGCGGCGCCCCCGTCGACGTTCGCGCGGCCGCCGAACGCGCGCTCGACGACCCGATCGGGCCGCCGCTCGCGGACCGCGTCGATCCCGACGACGACGTCGCGATCGTCGTCACCGACATCACCCGCAAGGCGCCCGACGACGTGTTGCTCGACGTCTTGCTCGAGCGCCTCGAGCGCTGCGGCGTGGCCCGCGAGCAGGTGACGGTGGTCGTCGGACTCGGGCTGCACCGACCGATGACCGGCGACGAGATCGAGGCGATGCTGGGACCCCACGCCGACTTGGCGGTCAACCACGATCCCGAATCGGTGGTCGAGGTCGGCACAGTGAGTGAGGACGACGTGCCGGTCGAGATCGGCGAGCCGGTCGTCGAAGCCGACGCGGTGCTCTCGACGGGCGTCGTCGAACCCCACCAGTACGCGGGCTTCAGCGGCGGCGCGAAGACCGTCGTTATCGGGGCCGGCAGCGAGTCGATCATCCGCTACACGCACGGCCCCGAGATGCTCGCCCGCGAGGGCGTCCGACTGGGCCGCGTCGAGGACAACCCCTTCCGCGAGACGATCGACGCGGCCGGCGACCTCGCTGGACTGGACTTCTCGATCAACCTGAGCTACGGGCCGGCGGGCGTCCTCGGCGTCCGCGCCGGCGAGGGGCGTCGCGTCGTCCGCGAACTCGCGTCGATCGCCCGCGGCGCCCTCTCGGTGCCGATCGACCGCGAGTACGACGCCGTCGTCTGCGGCGTCGGCGCGCCGAAGGACGCGAACCTCTACCAGACGACCCGCGCCGCGACCTACGTCGCGCTCGGCGACCGAAATCCGCTCCGCGAGGGGGGCCGGCTCGTCGTCCCCGCCGCGCTCCCGGAGGGGGTCGGCGACGGAACCGGCGAGCAGCGGTTCTACCGACGACTGAGCGGCGCGACCGATCCGGAATCGCTCTACGAGGCGATGCGAACGGGGTACCAGCCCGGCGCCCAGCGAGCGTTCGTCGTCGCGCGCGTCCTCCGGGATCACGACCTCTACGTGACGAACAGCGACGCGCCCGAGGTCGTCGAGGAGTGTCTCATGCACGCTGCGGACGACGTCGCGGACGCCCTCGAGCCCGGCAGCGAGGTCCTCGTAATTCCGGACGCCCTGAACACGCTGCTCGTCGACGGCTGAGCGGGTTCGCGGCCGGGTCGCTCGAGCGGCTCACGCCGACTCGTCGGCCGCGGGCAGCGTCACGGAGAACGTCGAGCCCTCGCCCGGCTCCGACTCGACCCAGATCTCGCCGTCGTGGCGCTCGACGATGCGTTCACAGAGCGCGAGGCCGATACCCGTCCCGTCGTACTCCTCGCGGCTGTGCAGGCGCTGGAAGACGTCGAAGACGCGGTCCTGGTCGGCGGGGTCGATCCCGATCCCCTCGTCGATGACCGAAATCTCCCACCGCCCCCTCTCGCGCCGCGTCGCTTCGACGTGAACCCGCGGCGGCTCGTCGCCGCTGTACTCGAGGGCGTTCGCCAGCAGGTTCTGGAACACCTGCCGCAGCTGGCTGGCGTCGCCCCGCACGCGGGGCAACGGCTCGGTCTCGACCTCGGCGTCGGTCTCCTCGAGCTGGAGGGAGAGGTCCTCGAGGACGTCCTCGAGCAGGCACTCGAGGTCGACCGGTTCGAACGGATCGCCCCGCGTTTCGACGCGGGAATACTCCAGCAAGCCGTCGATCATCCCGCGCATGCGCTCGGCGCCGTCGATCGCGTAGGCGAGGAACTCCTCGCCGTCCTCGTCGAACGCGTCGCCGTACCTGCGTTCGATCAGCTGGAGGTAACTCGAGATCATCCGCAGGGGTTCCTGCAGGTCGTGGCTGGCCGCGTAGGCGAACTGCTCTAAGCGCTCGTTCGATGCCTCGAGTTCGCGTTCGCGCTCTCGGTGTTCGGTGATATCGCGGGCGATCGCGATCATGTACTCGCGATCCAGTTCGACGTGGGCGACGTTGACCTCCGCCGGGAAGGTCGTCCCGTCCTTCCGGACGTGTTCGCCGGTGATCGTCATCGAGTTCTCGGCCTTCACGTCCTCGACGTGGGCGCGCCAGTCCGCGATGTCGTCGAACACGTGATCCATGTCGGGCACCGTCAGCTCGAGCAGTTCTTCGCGGTCGTAGCCGAGGTTGCGACAGGCCGTCTCGTTGGCGTCGAGGAACCGGCCCGACTGCGGGTCGATCACCAGCACGCTGTCGGTGGAGTAATCGAGCAGCGTCCGGAACAGCTCGAGTTCCCGCTCGCGCTCCTTGCGCTCGGTGACGTCCCGGAAGTACACCGACAGCCCCGTCTCGGAGGGGTAGGCCCGGACCTCGAACCAGCGATCGAGCGGCTCGGGGTAGTACTCCTCGAACGAGACGGTCTCCTGTTCGTACATCGCGCGTTCGTACTTCGGCTTGAACTGCTGGCCCATCGCCTCGGGGAACTCGTCCCACACGCGCTTGCCGACCAGCGTCCGCCCCTCGGGGTTGATCAGTTCGTGGGCGCGCTCGTTGAGGTACGTGAAGTTCCACTCCTCGTCGAGGGCGAAGAAGGCGTCCGAGATGCGGCCGTAGATCTCCTCGAGTTCACGCCGCGTCCGCTCGTTCTCGAGGGCCGACGCGAGGACGTTCGCGACGCTCCGGAGGAACGCGGCGTCGCCCTCCGCGAATTCGCGACGCTCACTCGCGTACGCGCCCAGCACGCCCCACGGGTCGTCGACCGAGCCGATGATCACGCTGACGCCGCTGGTGACGCCGTGCTCGTCGAGCAACGCGGGCTCGGAGAGTCGGTCCTCGGCGCGGAGGTCGTCGACGACGATCGGCGCCTCGGTGCGGAGCGTGATCCCCGCCTGCGAGTTCGTATCCGCGGGCACCGTCGCCGACCCCACCAGTCCCTCGCGCCACCCGACGCCGTCGCGCAGGAAGAACTCGTCACCGTCGGGGAGTAACTCGAGCAGTTCCGCGTACTCGGTCTCGAGGACGTCCGAGACGGCGACGACGGCCTCGTGCAGCAATCGGTCGAGGTCGTCGGTCTCGAGGGCTCGTTGTCCGAGTTCCGCGACGACTTCCTGTTGCCGAACCCGACGGCGGAGCTCCGCGTCGGCGTCGGGCGTCGAATCCATTGGGGAGGTATAAGGCGAAGGCCCGGGTAAAACCTTCTACCGTAGTTTCATCTGGGATAGGAGTTAGGGGTCGTCGACACGCGCCCGACGGAGCCCGGCGGAACGGGGGACGGCGTCCGGCCCGCCGTCGAGTCGCCGATCGAGTCCCCCGGTAAAACCGAGTTCGAACCGCAGCGGCGCCCGTTCCTACGCCGACGAGTAGTCGGCCTTCCCCTCGTCCTCGCTCATCCGGACCCAGTACACGCGGGTGTAGGGGAGGTGGATGTAGCCGTCCTCGAGTTTGATCCGAAGGCCCTGAACCTTGCCCGAATCGGTGATGTTGCCGGCGTCGACCGTTTCCTCGGCGGTTCCGTCCGGTCCCTCGTACGCGATTGTCGCCATGATCGTGGAAACGTAGCCGTGCCAATAAGCCGCATGCAAGCGAATTCGGGCACGCGACGGCGCCCCCGAGCGCCCCGGGATTTACCGCCGTCGGCGGTATGGGACCGGTATGTTCGAGACGTTGCGCCTCCCTCGACCGGACCGGCGGGTCACGGTCCGGCTCGTCGTCGCGATCGCGCTCGCGTCGATCGCCACCGGCGTCGCCGCCATTCTCACCCGGCCGGCCGTCGAGGCCGGTGGCTCGCTCGGGCAGCTCCAGTCGGTAGCGGAGTTCAGCGGGACCGTCGTCGGCTTCGCCCTCCTCGTCGCCGCGTGGGGAATGCGCCGCGGCTATCGACTCGCGTACGCTGCGGCCGCGGTCCTCGTGGCCCTCGCCGCGGCCCACGGCGTCGTCCAGTTCCGGGCGCTGGCCGTCCCGCTGGTCGTCCTCTCGTCCGGCGGGCTCCTCGTTCTCGCGGCGACGAGCCGGCGGTTCACGCGGTCGGTCGTGCTCGACGCGACGCAGGTCGGTGCGGTGCTGGCGATCGTCGGCGTGTTCTGTTACGGGACCGCCGGCGCGTACGCGCTCAGGGCTCAGTTCGACGGCGTCGAGACCGTCGTCGACGCGGTCTACTTCACCGCCGTGACCGCCAGCACCGTCGGGTACGGTGACGTACACGCGGCCACGGAGACGGCGCGGCTGTTCGCCGTTTCGCTGGTCGTGCTCGGACCCGCGACCCTCGCCGCCACCGTCGGCAGCCTGTTCGCACCGCTGCTCGAGACGCACTTCGAGCGGACCGGACGCCGGGCGGCCGCGCATCTCGAGCCGGAATCCGGAGTCGCCGATCCCGGTAGCGGGGCCGGAAACGGAACCGCGCGACCGGCGCGGGTCGTCGCGCTCGGCTTCGACGCGACGCTCGCTCCCGTCGTCGAGGCGCTCGCGGAGCGCGCGTCGGTCGCGGTCGTGACCGACGAGGAGACGGCACCGCGACTCCCCGAGGGCGCGGCCCCGATCGTCGGCGATCCGACCGCCGACCGGACGCTCGAGCGGGCGGGTCTCGGGGCGTGCGACGCGGTGCTCGTCGTCGCCGCGGGGATCGACGCGGGCGAGACCGTCGCCGCGGCCCGGTCGCGCACGGACGCTCGAATCGCCGTCGTCGAGGACCGAGAGTCGAGAACCGAAGCGGCCGGGGCCGGCGAGTCGCTCGAGCGGGCTGGGGCGGACGCCGTCGTCGATCCGGCGGCCGTGCTGGCCGACGCGACCGTCGACGCGCTCCTCGGGTCCGACGGGACCGGCGCTCAGTCGTCCGCGTCCGCGCCTTCCCACAGGGGGTAGAGATCGTCCGCGATCGGCTCGGTGATCGACTCGCCGTCGAGGACGAGCGCCGGATCGCCCGCTTCGACCGTTCCGATCTCGCTCCCCTCGAGGCCGGCCGCCTCGAGCGCCGCGAGGCAGTCGTCGACCGCGTCGTCGGGAACGGTCGCGAGCAAGGCGCCGGAGCCGAAGATCCGCAGCGGATCGACGCCGGCGGCCTCGCACAACCGCGCCGTCTCCTCGCGAATCGGGATCGACTCCCGATCGACGTCGAGTCGAACACCGGAGGCGCGGGCGATCTCGAGCAGGCCGGCCGCGACGCCGCCCTCGGTCGGGTCGTGCATCGCGGTCGCGTGCTCGCGGACCGCGCGGGCGTCGGGGGCGACGCTGATCTCGTCGAGAAATCCCTCGGCGCGCTCGCGGACGGCCTCGGCGACGTCGAACTCGTCGCCGAAGTCGGTCGCGAGGATGGCCGTTCCCTCGAGCCCTGCGGCCTTCGTGATGAGCACGCTGTCGCCGGGTTCTGCGCCGCCGGTCGGGACGAACGACTCGGCGGTTCCCATCGCGGTCAGCGACAGGAGGGGGCGCTCGAGTTGGTCGACGTACTCCGAGTGGCCGCCGACGATCGTCGCGCCGACGTCCCGGGCGGCTGCGTCGAGGTCGCTAGTGATCGCCTCGAGGTCCGTCTCCTCGTCGGGGAGCATGATGACGACGGTCAGCCACCGCGGGTCGGCGCCGGAGGCGGCGACGTCGTTGCACGCGATCGGCACCGCGAGGGAGCCGACGCCCGCCGCGGCCAGCGAGATCGGGTCGGAGCTGACCACGAGCGTCTCGTCGCCGTCGAACGGAGCGATGGCGGCGGCGTCCTCCCCGTTGGCCGGCCCCTGGAGGACCGTCTCGTCGTCGGTTCCCGTCCGCTCGAAGACGTGCGCGAGCAGGTCGTCCGGGCTCACCTTGCCGGGCATACTACGAACTCCGTCGATCCGCGGTTTGTAGCTGTCGACCGCGGCCGATGATCGCTAGTCGCGCAGTTTCGACATGCGAAATCGGTTGTGAAACTCGCGTTCAGTCTCGGTGAGAGCGTTACCAGCAGAGCCGTCGATCTATCTGCTGGCTGCTAAGAATCGCACGCTGAAGTCCTTGTCAACGATACCTCCACCCGAGTGTTTATCCCGTGCTAAACGCGCATAGCACACATGACCGGGAGCGGCACTGTCGAACGGGTTTTTATCGCACCTGAAGCCGAAGCGGAGATGGAAGAACAGACCGACGCTGAAGCAGTCGCCGGACAGGGACTCCGCGGTGACCGCTACTTTAGCGAGATTGAGACGGGAACCTTCGTCGAGTGGGAGCCAGATGAGGAACGTCACGATGGGTACGACCTCACGTTGATCGAGCAAGAGGCTGTCACAGCAATCGAACGTGAAGCGGGAATCGAACTCGCCCCGGGCGAACACCGACGGAACATCGAAACCCGCGATGTCGCACTCAATCATCTCGTTGGACAACGGTTCCGAGTCGGTGACGCCATCTGTCGAGGGGATCGACTGTGTGAACCGTGTAATCATCTGCAACGCATCACTCAGGACGGCGTATTGCAGGCACTCACTCATCGAGGTGGGCTCCGAGCGGACATCCTCGAAGACGGGATGATTCGCCCCGGAGACGTCATCGAACCGCTCGAATAATCCGCACTCTCTCGTTTAGAAACAGTTCGCATTCCCGTTGCGGCTACCCCATCTGGTGGACGATCCACCCGCTTGCGGATCGGGACGGTCGGGTGGAAGGGGAACGTACACCTACGGTAGCGCCGTCCGGAGATCCTCGCAGAGGTCATCGGCGTCTTCGAGGCCAACGGATACTCGGACCAGCGTCTCGGGAATCTCCGCCGACTCCTCACTACGACTGAACTCGTCTGGGATCATTAGTGACGGTACCTCGACAAGGCTCTCGACCCCGCCGAGACTCGCTCCCGGGGTGAATACCTCAAGCCCCTCGATGAACGCCTCGAGTTCGATGAGTGTCCCGTCGAACTCGAATGACAGCATCCCGCTGTACCCCGACATCTGCTCGCTCGCGAGCTCGTGTTGCGGGTGGCTCTCGAGACCCGGATAGTGGACACGAGCGACCCGATCGTGGCTTTCGAGGAACCGGGCAACTGCCATCGCGTTCCGCTCGTGATGTTCCATCCGCGCGGGCAGCGTCTTGATGCCTCGCGCAACGAGGTAGCAGTCGAACGGCGAAAGCATATTCCCGAGCCCGACCCGCTGCGCGAACGCTAATTGCTCGAAAACCCCACTGTCGTCGGTGATAACGGCACCGCCGATCGAGTCGGAGTGCCCGTTGAGATACTTGGTAGTGCTGTGAACGACGACGTCAGCACCCAGTTCGAGTGGGGTTTGATAGTACGGACTCGCAAAGGTACTGTCTACGCTGAACAGCGCATCGCGGTCATCGGCGATGTCGGCTATCGTTCGGATATCGCACAACCTAATCAAGGGGTTCGACGGCGTCTCTGCCCAGATCAAGTCAGTGTCCGCGTCGACTGCATCGGCGACGTTGCCGGGGTCGCGGGCGTCAACGAAGTCGACGTCAACGCCGAGATGTCCGGCCATGTGTTCAGTGAGGAGCTTTTCGGTTCCGCTATAGATGGTGTCCGAGGAGACGACGTGGCCTCCCGGGGGGACCAGCGACAGCATCGTCGTCGATGTGGCGGCCATTCCGGAGGCGAACGCTAACCCGTGCTCGCCGCCTTCGAGGCGGGCTAACCGCTCTTCGAGGACTGCCCGCGTCGGATTGCTCTCGCGCGAATAGTCGTGTTCATTACCGTCCTCCCCGCTGGCCCACTCGAACGTAGTCGAAAGGTGAATCGGCGGGACGACGTCGTTAGTACCATCCCTGTGAGGATGCGGTTCGGTTTCAGCTGCGCCGACTGCGGTGGTCGCGAATCGATTCCTGTCGGACTGGTTATCGTGTCGTGTCATCAGATACTCACCACGGGACCCGCTCGGACCCGATTTAGCGGGACGTTCATAGGAATGTTTTCAGTTGCGAAAGATAGGCGTGAAGTTCCCGGCGAGGGTGGCCAGGAACCCAAACCCGCTTCGACGTGGGGCAGCGAGTCGTTGGTTGCTAACCGTCGTCTGCTCCGAGGGGAAGCGTTTTGTTCGCGTGGACGAGTGAATCGTCCTGATGTATTTGGTGACGTTCCGCCTCGCTCCGGGTGAGTACGACGCGGAGTTCCACGAGTTGAACGACGCGATACAAGCAGCAGCCGAGGACACGGAGGGATATCTGGGCAAGCGGACGTGGCATGCACCGGAGAGTGAGGAGGTTCTCGTCGTCTACTACTGGGAGTCGTTGGACGCACTCGAGTCGTTTGGAGCGGATGCGGACCACGAACGCGCGAAACAGCGGTGGACGGAGTGGTACGATGCGTATGAGGTCACCGTTACGGAAGTCGTCGAGACATACGGGAGCGGGTTCGGTGACGATGCGAGCCCACTCGTGTAGGGAATCACCGATTGGTTCGATCACTGAAGTCCGCGAGCGAATACCGAGTTCCTCCCCGTATCGGCAATTCAATAGCCTCGATCGAACTCTCCTGTTTCTGCAAGAGACGCGCGATGTATTCAGCACGATCCAGCGAACAGTATCAGTACCTACCAGAGATACCGACGTTCAGTTCGCAGACATACTTACTGAACCCGCCACCGACTTGTGAATCGACTCAGGCGTCGGGCGCCACCGCGTCCATCGTCCGCCGGATCTCCTCCTCGTCGGCGCCCCGCGGGAAGCTGACCGCGACGGCGTCGATCCCGTCGACCGCCTCGTAGCGCTCGAGTCGCTCCCGTGCGGTCTCCGGATCGCCGACGGCACAGAGATCGTCGAGGACGTGCTCGTCGACCAGTTCGAGGGCGCGCTCGCGGTCGCCGTCCTGCCAGGCGTCGTGGACGTCGCCGGCCGCGTCGTAGCCCTGGCGCTCGAGGGCGTCCCGGTAGAAGGTGCCCATCCCGCCGACGTAGAAGGCGACGTGCTGGCGGGCGAGTTCGCGCGCTCGCTCGGCGTCCTCGAGGGCACAACAGGTGACGCCGGCGGTGACCTGCACCTCGTCGGGGTCCCGGTCGCCGAGCTCGGCACCGCGCTCGATGTCTTCGACGCGGTCTGCCATCCCCTCGGGGGTGAGCATGATCCCGTGCCAGCCGTCGGCGAACCGGCCCGCGAGTTCGACGGCCTTCGGTCCCATCCCGGTGACCTCGATCGGCGGCCGCGTCTCCGGCGGCTCGCAGCGCAGCCGGAAGCCCGAGAGCTGGAAGTCGTCGCCGTCGTAGTCGACCGTCTCGCCGGAGAGCACCTGTCGAACGATCTCGACCGTCTCGCGGGTGCGCCGGAGCGGATTGCCGTACTCCATCCCGTGCCAGTTCTCGATGACGACGGGGCCGCTGGGGCCGAGTCCGAGTCGGAATCGGCCGTCCGAGACCTCCTGCAGCGTCGCCGCCGTCTGGCCGAGCAGCGCCGGCGACCGGGAGTACGTGTTGAGGATGCTCGAGCCGATATCGATCTCCGCGGTGCGTTCGGCCATCGCCGTCAGGACGGTGACGCCGTCCCGACCCCACGTCTCGGGGAGCCACGCGCAGTCGTAGCCGCCCTCCTCCGCGCGTCGCGTGTAGTCGACGATCGAGTCGACGGTCGGCTGGGCCGCGACCGGCAGGTGAACGTCTCTGGTAGTCATCGTCATTCACAGACGGAACGCGACCTTTTGGGTGTATGGAAACCGGAGCCGACGGGCCGAGCGTTGTGACCGGAAGGCGACGGGCGAGACGCGGCGTTGCGTCGCCGCTCTGGCCGGCTGCTAGACGAGAACGCACCCCTCGGACGGTTCGATTCAGAGGGACTAAATGGCCGTCTCGGCTTCCCCGTAGGGGTAGCAAATGAAGATACGCGAATCGCTCGTCGCTCTTTTCGATCTCGACGATAGCGCTACGGATCTCCGAACGGAACTCCTCGCCGGGCTGACGACGTTCCTCACGATGTCGTACATCGTCGTCGTCAATCCGGCGATCCTCGCCGCGAGGGGCGAGAAGCCCGGTATCGACGTCGCGGGAGCCACGTACACCGAGACGGTGCAGATGCTGGCCGTCGTGACGATCCTCTCCGCGGCGGCGGCGACGCTCGTCATGGCCGTCTACGCGGACCGACCGTTCGCGCTCGCGCCCGGAATGGGCCTCAACGCCTTCTTCGCGTACACCGTCATCGGCGCGATGGGCGTCCCGTGGGAGACCGCGCTCGCGGCGATCGTCATCGAGGGAATCCTCTTTATGGGGCTCACGCTCGCGGGGGCTCGAGAGTACGTCATCCGGCTCTTTCCGGAGCCGGTCAAGTTCGCCGTCGGCGCGGCGCTGGGGCTGTTCCTCGCGTTCATCGGCTTACAGGAGATGAAGGTCGTCGTCGCCGACCAGACGACGCTGGTGCAACTCGGCTCGATCGGCGCCGATCCGGTCGCGCTCCTCTCGGTCTTCGGGCTCTTCCTCTCCTTCGGGCTGTACACCCGCGGCGTTCGCGGGTCGATCATCGTCGGCGTCCTCCTCACCGCCGTCGCCGGCTGGATCGCCGCGTCGGCCGGCGTGCAGAGCCCGCATCCCGGGACGCCGCTCGCTCCGTCGATCCCCTCGCCCCAGTACGACATCTCGCCGCTCGCCGGCGCGTTCGTCGACGGCCTTCGAAACGTCGAGGCGCTCTCCGTCTCGCTGGTGGTCCTCACGTTCTTCTTCGTCGACTTCCTCGAGACGGCGGGGACGCTCACGGGCGTGGCGCAGGTCGGCGGGCTGCTCGACGAGGACGGGAACCTTCCCGAGATGGAGAAGCCGCTCATGGCCGACGCGGTCGGGACCACCGTCGGCGGCGTGCTCGGGACCTCGACGGTCACGGCCTACGTCGAGTCCGCGGCCGGGATCGAGGAGGGCGGCCGGACGGGGCTGACCGCGCTCGTCGTCGCCGCGCTCTTCCTCGCGTCGCTCGCGATCGTCCCGCTGGCCGCGGCGATCCCGCTGTACGCGTCCCACATCGCGCTCGTCGTCGTCGCGGTCCTGATGCTCGGCAACGTCGCCGACGTGGACTGGCACGATCCGACCCACGCCGTTCCGGCGGGCGTGACGATCATCGCGATGCCGCTGACCCTCTCCATCGCGTACGGTATCGCGGCGGGGATCATCGCCTACCCCATCATGAAACTCGCGGCGGGCGAACGCCGCGAGGTCTCGGTCGGTCAGTGGCTGCTCGCGCTCGCGTTCGTCGGGTACTTCGCCCTCCGGACGAGCGGGGCGCTCACCGCGGTTTGAGGCGTGTGCTCACCGGTGGCGAAGAACGACGAAATCGGAAAGCGGGACGGCTCAGACCTCGTGCTCTTCGCTGATCTGCGGGACGCCCTGGGCCGTGATCGTCTCGCCGACGATATACGACGAGGCCGGGCTGGCGAGGAACTGCGCGAGGTCGGCGATCTCCTCGACGGTGCCGATGCGGCGGGCGACCGCCGACCGGTCGATGTTGTCGGCGGAGACGCCCATCTGGCTCTCGACGCCCGGCGTGGCGACGAAGCCGGGGGCGATGCAGTTGACGCGGACGCCGTCGTCGGCCCACTCGTAGGACAGCGTCGTCGTCAGGTTGATGACCGCGGCCTTGGCGGCGCCGTAGGGGCTCATCAGCGGCGAGCCCCGCTGGCCGGCGACGCTGGCCAGGTTGATCACCGAGCCGCCGCCGTCCTTTAAGTGCTCCGCGGCGGCGTGGGTGCAGTGGTAGGTGCCGTTGACGTTGATGTCGATGATCGTCTCCCAGCCGTTCGGCGAGACGTCGTCGAAGTTGGCCATGAACGACGCGCCGGCGTTGTTGACCAGTACGTCCAGCCCGCCGAACTCCTCGACGGTCGCCTCGACCAGCGCCTCGACCGCGTCGCGGTCGGTCACGTCGCACTTGACGGCCAGCGCCTCACTGGGGCGTTCGCTCTCGTTGATCTCCTCGGCGACGGGGTCGACGTTCTCCTGTTCGCGCGAACAGACGACGACGTCGACGCCGTCCGCGGCGAACCGCTCCGCGATTCCCCGTCCGATGCCGCTCGAGGAGCCGGTGATAATGGCGACGTCGCCGTCGACGCTGAACTGTTTGGTACTCATCTGCGACCACCCGTAACTCGCTGTTTCGCTTCCATTGTTAGCTTCGACCGAGTATACGCACAGTTTGGTAATAAAAGTGAGTATAGATACCGCACCGTTAAGTAAGTGGCAACCGGTGACACGGATGTACGGACAGCGGCGGGTCGGCGCGGAATACTCCGGCGACGGCCCGCGAACTCCCAGCTATGACGGACGACACTCCACGGAACGATTCGGCGGACGATGCGCCAACGGACGAGCCCCTCGACGACGCGCCGCGGTACGGCCCGGACCGACAGCAGGAGGTCTACAGCCAAGGGATGCTCGAGGACAAACCGCCAGAGTTCCCGGTCTCCTACGAGGACCTCGTCGAACGCGCCCGCGAGGAGCTCAGCGAGGAGGCGTTCGCCTACGTCGTCGGCGGCGCCGGCTCCGAGTCAACGGTCCGGGCGAACGATCGGGCTTTCGAGAAGTGGCAGATCGTCCCCCGCATGCTGCGAGACGTCTCGGACCGGGACCTCTCGGTCGACCTCTTCGGCACCGAGTACCCCGCGCCCGTCCTGCTGGCGCCGATCGGAGTCCAGGAAATCCTCCACGAGGAGGCCGAACTCGCCGTCGCCCGCGCGGCCCGCGAGTTCGAGCTTCCGATGGTCCTGAGCTCCGTCTCCTCGCACACCTTCGAGGCCGTCGCGGACGAACTGGGCGACAGCCCGGGCTGGTTCCAACTCTACTGGAGCGCCGACCGGGACGTCGCCGCGAGCTTCGTAGAGCGCGCCGAAGACGCGGGCTACGAGGCCGTCGTCGTCACCCTCGACACGCCGAAGATGGGCTGGCGCGAGCGCGACATCGAACTCGGCTACCTGCCGTTCCTCGAGACCCGGGGCCTGCAGAACTACTTCGCGGATCCCGCGTTTCGGGACCGGCTCGAGGCCGATCCCGAGGACGACCCCGTCTCGGCGATCCGCTCGTGGAAGGAGTGTTTCGGCGACGCCTCCCTGACGTGGGCGGATCTCGACTGGCTCGACGACCAGACCGACCTGCCGATCGTTCTCAAGGGCGTGCTCCACCCCGACGACGCCCGCGAGGCGATCGACCGCGGTGTGGACGGCCTGATCGTCTCGAACCACGGCGGCCGGCAGGTCGACGGCGCGATTCCGGCCCTCGATGCGCTACCTAACGTGGTCGACGCGGTCGACGACGCCACGGAAGCCGACGAGGAGTTCCCGGTCCTCTTCGACAGCGGAATCCGGCGCGGCAGCGACGTCTTCCGCGCGGTCGCGCTCGACGCCGACGCGGTCCTGCTGGGCCGACCCTACGCGCTGGGGTTGGGCATCGGCGGCGAAGACGGCGTGCGCGCGGTTCTCGAGAACCTGCTGGCCGACGTCGACCTGACGGTGGGCCTCTCGGGCTGTGCGAGTATCGACGAGGTCGACCGCTCGAACCTCCGGAGGGCGGAGCGATGAGCGACGACGAGCGCACGATCGACGGCGAACCCGCCGACTGGGAGGCCGTCTTCTGGGACATCGGCGGCGTCATCCTCGAGCTCGAGTCCGTGCAGGGCGCCCACGCGGCGTTCGTCGAGGGGCTGGTCGACGAGCACGGCCTCGAGTTGAGCGTCGAGGAGGCCGTCGACGTCTGGCGGACGGCCGTCGGCGACCACTTCCGCGAGCGCGACGGCACCGAGTTCCGGTCGGCTCGCGAGGGGTACGCGAGGGGCGTCGAGGCCCTCGTCGGCGAGGAGCTGCCGCGAGAGAAGTGGGAACCCGACTTCGAGGCGCACTTCGAGTCGTCGATCGAACCGATTCCGGGCGCTCCGGAGACCATCGCGGCACTCGCCGACCGCGAAATCCACGTCGGCGTCATCAGCGACGTCGACGACGAGGCGGGCAAGGAGATGCTCGAGCAGTTCGGCGTCCGCGAGCATTTCGATTCGATCACGACCTCGGAGGCGGTCGGCCGGACGAAGCCCGATCCCGAAATCTTCGAGACGGCCCTCGCGAAGGCCGGCGTCACCCCCGAGCGATCGCTGATGATCGGCGACCGGTACGACCACGACGTGAAGGGCGCCGACGAGATGGGAATGCACGGCGTCGCCTTCGGCGCCGAGGACGGCCCGGCCGTCTCCTATCGGATCGAATCGCCGGAAGAGGTGCTCGAGATCGTCGACGGAACGTAAACGCAGGTAGGCTCGGCATCGGCCGTACACTCGGAAACCGCGACGGCGATCGAATCGCTCCCGACCGTCGTAGCCACGCGGGTTGATAACTCGTATCGTATGAACATTGTAAGAAAGAGTTTCCAGCGAAACTATTTTCGTAAAGGAGAGTCGCGTTAGTACTGTCCACAAATGTCGAGCGCGCATCGCGATCCGACGGAATTCGCCGTATCGGCTCCCCTCAGTACGCCATGAGCGACGAGTACTACGAGCGGCTGGTCGACGAGGACGCGCTGGTCGCCTACCTCGGGGAGCACCTCGGCGAGGTCGACGACTACGAGATCGAGCGCCACCAGGAGGGCCACTCCAACGAGACGCTGTTCGTCACCTGGGGCGGCGAGGACCTGGTCATCCGGCGGCCGCCGCCGGGCGAGACCGCCGACACCGCCCACGACGTCCTCCGGGAGCACCGAGTGACGGCGGCCCTGGCCGATACCGACGTTCCCGTCCCCGAGACGAAGGTGGCCTGCGACGACCACGACGTGATCGGCAGCGACTTCTACGTGATGGAGCGCCTCGAGGGCGACGTCCTCCGGGAGGACGAACCGGAGCGGTTCGCCGACCCCGACTACCGCCGGCGGATCGGCGAAGAACTCGTCGACACGCTGGCGAAGATCCACCGACTGGACTACGAGGAGATCGGCCTCGGCGAGTTCGGCCGTCCCGCGGGGTACACCCAGCGGCAGGTCGACCGCTGGGGCAAACAGCTCTCGTGGGCGTTCGAGGTCACCGAGGACGAGCGCGAGGTGCCCGACCTCTACGAGGTCGGCGACTGGCTCGAGGCGAACGTTCCCGAGGACCACCCGCACTCGCTGGTTCACGGCGACTACAAGCTCGACAACGTCATGTTTGCACCCGGTACGCCGCCGGAGCTCAACGCCGTCTTCGACTGGGAGATGGCGACGCTGGGCGATCCGCGGGCCGACCTTGGCTGGATGCTCTCCTACTGGCGCGATCCGAAGGATCCCGGGCCCGAGATCCCGGAACTGGTCACGCGGTTCATGGAGCGCGAGGGCTACCCCACCCGCGTCGAACTCGTCGACCGCTGGGAGGAGCTGACCGGCCTCGAGTTCGAACACGAGCGGTTCTACCGGACGCTGGCGGTCTACAAGCTGGCCGGCCTCGGCGAGATGTTCTTCCGCCGCCACCTCGAGGGTAACGCGGACAACCCGCTGTACCCGAAGATGGAAGACCGCGTGCCGGCGCTGGCCGCGCGTGCAAAGCGGATCCTCGAGGGCGCCGAACCGCTGTAGTCGCGCCTCTGACGGCAGTTTCGCGTTTCGGTGGGTGCGCCTCTCGTACGCGATCAGTCCGGCGTTCGTCTGGAGGAGGTGTGAATAGGGAACGGAATTGGGAAACTAGCCCCGTTTGTCGCGGAGGGTCTGCGTTGAGTCAGCCGATCAGTAGAATTGCGAACGGACGGCGCTTCGATCAAAAGAAACGGTGCGTTGACTGAGAGAGTGGGTGAATCGAAGTGCCCTGCTGTCGTGGCAATAGTGAGTCGCCACACCCTCCCCAGCCGATTCGCTCGTTCACAAGCTCACTCGCTCATCCCTCACACGAAGTTGTCGACCGCCCTCGCTATCACTCGGTCGGTCGACAGCGCGCGCCACAGCACGTCGGATGGTCGGGCCGAAGTGAGATGATGACTGACGAGACTGCGCAGAAATGCGCTTCCGCGACCGCTCGGCCGCGTGTGTGCGACGGACGGCCACAGCGTTATCCCGCTCGCTGTCCTAATCTGGAGGATGGCAGACGACAAGAAGGGCCGAAACAAGCAAGCCGACGACGAGGAGCGACGCCAGCGGGAGCGAGAACTTCAGGAAGCGCGCGAGCGCAACGACGAACCCGAACCGATCGACCCCGCGCTCGACGACGAACTCGAGAACCGCGAGTATCCGACGACGGCCGACGAACTCGTCGGCGCCCACGGCGACCGGGAGGTCGACACGCGGGACGGATCGAAACCCCTCGAGGACGTGCTCGCCCCGATCGAGGACGAATCGTACGATTCCGCCGACGCCGTCCGGGCTCGGATTCGGGAACTGACCGATCGTTGAGCGGAAGATCGGTCGTGGGGCGGAGTAACCGCCGCGAGAGAACCGGCGGTCAGTCGCAGCCCGTAGGGATAAACTCGAGTCAACGTTACCGAAGTTCACCGAAAACAGGAATCGGCGAACGCGCTGTGCAACCGAAGACAACTTACTTAACATTGCTAAGCAAGTGTCGGTGGTATTAAGACGATTCCGAGCGACACCACGACCATGTCACTCGACAGCATCGACCGCGTCGCCGTGCTGGGCGCGGGGAACATGGGACACGGGATCACCGAAGTGACCGCGATGGCCGGCTACGACGTCACGATGCGGGACATCGAAGACGAGTTCGTCGAGGACGGCTACGAGTCCATCGAGTGGAGCCTGCAGAAACTCGAGGAGAAGGAGCTGATCGACGAGTCGGCCGAGACGGTCCTCGAGCGGATCGACACGACGACGGATCTCGAGGCGGCCGTCGCCGACGCCGACCTCGTGATCGAGGCCGCCCCCGAGGAGCTGGACCTGAAACACGACATCTTCAGCGACTTAGAGGAGTACACCGGCGAGGACACCCTGCTGGCGACGAACACCTCGAGTCTGCCGATCACGGACATCGCGGAGGCCGTCGACACGCCCGAGCGCGTGCTCGGCCTGCACTTCTTCAACCCGCCGGTGAAGATGGATCTCGTGGAGGTCATCTACGGGCGGGACACCAGCGACGAGGCGGCCGAAGCGGGCTATGAGTGGGTCGAGTCGATCGGCAAGACGCCGATCTACGTCCGCAAGGACGTCCGCGGCTTCGTCGTCAACACCATCGTCGGCCCCTTCGGCGGCGAGCCCGCGTTCATGGTCTCGAACGGCGAGACCACGATCCGAGAGGCCGACGCCACGATGGTCCACGAGCGGGGCTACCCGATGGGGCCGTTCGAACTCGCCGACCTGACCGGCATCGACGTCGGCTACCACGTTCGCAAGGAGGGCGGCAGCCCGATTCCGCCGATCACCGAGAAGAAGGTCGAGGCCGGAGACCTCGGCCGGAAGACCGGCAAGGGCTTCTACGACTACGAGGACGGCGACGGCGCCGACTACGAGCCCGAGGACGCGGGCGACTTCGACTGGCTCCGCGTCGAGGCCCGGATGATCAACCGCGCCGCCTTCCTCGTCGGCGAGGACGTCGCCACGCCCGAGGAGGTCGACACGGGTGTCCAGCTCGGGCTCGGCTTCCCCGAGGGCATCTGCCGGCGCGCCGACAAGCTCGGCCTCGATACGGTCCTCGAGAAACTCGAGACCCGCTACGAGGAGACGGGTGCCGACCGCTTCGAGCCCCACCCGTACCTCGAGGAACTCGTCGCGGAGGGGAAGACCGGCGAGGACGCCGGCGCGGGCTTCTACGACTACGGCGACGACGAACTCGGTCCCTACCACGACCTGAACTACGAGCTCGAGGACGGCGTCCTGCGGGTCGAACTGGACCGTCCCTCGCGGATGAACGCCCTCTCGGGAGACCTGCTCGCGGAGATCGACGACCTGTTCTCGTCGATCGACGCCGACGAGATTCGGTGTGCGACCATCGAGGGCGCGGGCGACCGCGCGTTCAGTGCCGGCGCCGACATCTCCGAATTCAGCGACGCCGAGCCGACGGACCTGATGGACGTCACTCCCGCGTTCGAGACGGTCAACGAGTTCCCCCGTCCCGTCCTCGCGAAGATCGACGGCTTCTGTCTCGGCGCCGGTCTCGAACTCGCACTCGCCTGCGATCTGCGCGTCGCGACCGAGCGCTCCGCGTTCGGCGCCCCCGAAATCACCCTCGGGCTGATCCCCGGCGGCGGCGGCACCCAACGGCTCCTCCGCGTGCTCGGCGAGACCCGCGCGAAGGAACTCGTCTTCCGCGGCAACCACATCGACGCCGACCGCGCCGAGGAGTGGGGGCTCATCAACCGCTCCGTCGAGCGCGACGAGTTCGACGACACCGTCGCGGCGTTCGTCGACGACCTCCGCAACGGGCCGCCGCTCGGCCTCGAGGTCGCCAAGAAGGTCATGAACGAAGGCCAGGACGCGAGCATGGAAGCCGCCCTCACGATGGAGAGCCAGGGCTTCGGCCTGCTGTCCAGCACCGACGACGTGCTCGAGGGCACGACGGCCTTCGCTGAGGACCGCGACCCCGAATTCGAGGGCGAGTAACGAGATGCAGGACCCCGAGGACCTGACGGACGCGGACGACGCCACCGGCTGGCCCGAGTGGCAGTCGTTCGTCGACAGCCACGGCTACCTCTCGTGGCTCGACGTCCGCGTCGAATCTCTCGAGGAGGGTCATGCAGTCCTCGCCGTCGACCACGACGAGGAGTTCGAGAACCCGGTCGGTTCGGACGGCTACGACCCGATCCACGGCGGCATCGTCGCCACGCTGATCGACACCGCCAGCGCGTTCGCGCTTCGCTCGACGTTCGACGACCCGAGCGAGGCCGGACTGACGACGACCGACCTCAACGTCTCCTACCTCCGGCCGGCGACGGGCGACCTCCGGGCCGAGGCGGAGGTCGTTCGCGCGGGCAGGACGTCCGGCGTCACGCAGGTGTCGGTCGTCGGCGCCGACGGCGAGGCGGCCGTCGGCCGGACGACCTACCGGCTGTTTCGGAGCGGCGGCGCCGAGGGCGCGGGCGGTCGCTGATCCGCGGCGGTCGTCGGTCGCGAGGGACCGTCCCCTGCTGATCGGGTGGCGTTAAGGAAAGACGGGATCGAAACCCCGTTCTACTCGGTCTGATCGCTGCGCAAGTCCTCGTAGATCTGCGGATCGGTCCGGAACTTGAGCACGTTGTGGACCGAGGAGTTCCGGATGTTCGCGATGACGTCGCCGTGTTCCTTGTAGCAGTTGTGGATCCACTTCGAGATCTGCTCTGAGCTCCGGAACATCATGACGGTCTTCCACTGGTACTCTCCGTCGGAGAGGAAGTAAAACAGCGTGTGCTTGCTGCCCTGAATGTACTCCATCGCGTCGCGCCAGCCGTCCTCGAAGTGCTCGGTGTTGAACTTGAACTCGAACAGCGCGAAGGTGTAGTACTCCTCGTTGGGGATGATCGCCTCTCTGAACACGCCCTCGTCGCGCATCCGTCGGATCGACTCGCTGACGGTGACGTGCGAGACGTCGATGTCGTACTCGGCCTTGAGCACGCTCGTCAGTTCCCGCGAGGAGAGCTGCGGATCCTTCGAGAGCTCACAGAGGATAGCGATGTCGCGATCCTTGAAATCCCAGTTCGGTTGCTCGTCGTCAGTCATATAGTCGGTCCGTTTTCTCCGCTACCGTTATTTGTCCATTCATTTCAGGAAGTCGATCAAGCGATCGCCGTAGTCGTCGGCTCGGTCCTCGGGGACCCAGTGATAGGCGTCCGACAGCGGCGCGAGCGCGGCGTCGTCGATATCTTCGGCCAACCGCTCGGCGTAGTCGTAAGGTTGCATGACGTCGTCTTCGCCCCACAGCAACAGCGTCTCGGCCTCGATTGCACCGTAGTCGATCTCGGTCGTGTGATTCGTGTTCGTCGCGACGGCGTCGCGAACCAGCGACACGCGGCCCTCGTCGGTCAGCCACGGCGCCTTCATTCCCGCGACGAACTCGGGATCGGCCTCGCCGTAGGCGCCGTCGACGAACGCCGACTCGAGGCGGGCCTCGAGCTCCTCGCGTTCGAGGTCGGCCGTCGACGGCAGTCCGAGTTCCGAGACGAACTCGACGGGCCAGGAGTCGTAACAGACGGCGTTCGAGAGCACGAGCTGCTCGACGGCGTCCGGGTTGTGCGCGGCAAAGCGCAGAGCGACCCCGCCGCCGATGTCGTGGGCGACGAGGACGACTCGGTCGATACCGAGGTCTTCGAGCAGTCCCTCGAGCATCACTTCCTGGGCGCGGATCGAGCGGTCGAAGCCGTCGTGCATCGCGGAATTGCCGTAGCCGACCATGTCCGGCGCGATGGTCCGGCGCTCCTCGGCGACCGCCGGAACGATATCCCGCCAGAGGAACGACCAGGTCGGGATGCCGTGGAGGAAGACGACCGGCGACTCGTCGCCCGCACCGCCCGCGCTCGGGCCGTCCTCGTGGTAGGCGACCTCGAGGTCGTGGCCGTCGACGGTGACGGTGGTCGTCGCCTGTTCGTCGCTCCAGATCTCGTGGTCGACCATCTAGCCACCTCCGCCCGCGGTTGCGAGCGTCGACGCGGGCTGGCCGTCCGAAATCGTTCGTCCCTCCGATCGTGCCATACACCCGATTTGGTTTCCATTGTAAAGTTATTTTGGGGGCCCAGCTTCGGACCGCCGACCGGCGAACGTATGGGAACTACTATCTATCGTGGCCACGAGAATGATATCATAAGTAGTAGGTTAGAGGAACAATCGTAATTGTGTCATATCTGTCGTCGAGTAATAGTCGAATTGAACTCGACGGAACGATATTCGATAGCAGCTCTCCACTCGTAAGAGCGAGGATCGATAGCTTGGGCACTCAGGCGCACTACGCGGCAGATGAGACAAAATGGACGGGGATAGAGAGACGGATCGCCGTCTGCAATACGGTTACGGTCTCGAAGGCGTGATCACTACGATATCGGCATCTATGCCGCGTATACCGCCGGTACACGAGCGCGCGGTCGAAGTCCCTCATCGCGATCGCTGCTCGGTGTGTACGGCGAAGTACGGGCGGTTCTCTCGAGTTCACTCCGAACTAAATACCAGATAGGATATCGTATTCTATATATGATACGACTACTGCCGAATGACTGCGCTCGCGTCGGAGTCGGGACGGTGGTCGCGTGCGGTTTCGGAGACGCGATCGGACGCCGGTAACGGCGGAACGTCGGCGACGAATCACTGGAAAGCGAGCGTCGGGCGGTTCGGGACCAGCCCTCGCGCGCTGTGGCCGGATAGCTATCGCTCTCGCATCGCCCGGTCGCCGCCGAGTATCGGACCCAGGCGACGTCGACTGTGAGCGGGCAGTTCCGATGGCCGGATCGATACCGATGTGACTCCGGCGAACGGGTCCGTACCGACGATCTCCGTCGGCGACGCCGCGTTCTGCGCGCTATCCCTTCCGTTTGATGAGGAACTTCATGTCGCCCTGAAACACGACGGTGCCGTCCTGGTTCGTCATCTCGGTGTCGAGGACGACGATCCCGGCGTCGTCGTGTTCGACGTCCTTCTTCTCGCTGACCTCCATCTCGAGCGAGAGCGTGTCTCCGATGTAGACCGGGTTCGGGAGATCCATATAGTTCATCCCGAGGAAGGCGTACGCCGTGCGCTCGACGATCCCGGTTCGGTAGATAAAGCCCGTCGCCTGGACGAACGTCATCGGCCCGTGGGCGATTCGGCCGTCGAAGGGTCCGTCCTCCGCGTACTCCTTGTTCGTGTGCAGTTCGGTCCAGTCGCCGGCTAGCGCCGAGTGCATGACGAAATCGCTTTCCGTGACGGTCCGGCCGACGCTCTCGAACTCCTGGCCGGGTTCGAAGTCCTCGAAGTGATGCGGCTCGTAGCTGTATGCCATACGTGACCATCCCCCTCGTGACACAAATAATTTACCTCAGTGACGGGAATCGGAGACGAGACCGAGAATCGATTCGAGTCCGCGGTCGTGCCGCTCGAATCGATGACCCCGCTGCCGGGGAGCCTGTACGCCGCAGAGATGCCTGTACGCCGCGGAGACGTCACTACGGTCGGTCGCCGCTGTCGGCGTCGGTTCCGACGCGGGCCGGTCGACTTCCACCTGTGTTCGATCGACGACTGCGACTCGACGCGAGTCTCGCAGCGGCTATCTTTAAACAGCGGGAGAATCCCGCCGTTTACGGCGGGCGTGAATCGCGTCACTCGACTACGAAATCCACCGCTCGCTGGCAGGCCGGATATTCAACGCTAATCCGAATCATTAAGTTGGTTTGTCTACATAGGCTATGTATGGCGATTCAGGTCACGCGCACCTACGTTGGTTCCATTCAGAACCAGCAACAGGTCTGCGATGGCCTTGACTCGCTGGGAGACTCTGCCTCGAAAATCTGGAACGTCGCACGCTGGACAGCCGACCGCATTTGGGACGCGACCGGCGAAATCCCAGACGAGGATGTGCTGAAATCGTACATGAAGAACCAGTCGTGCTGGAAAGACCTGAACGCACAATCCAGTCAGAAAGTCATTGAAGAACTTTCTGACGCCTTCCAGTCGTGGTTTGACCTGCGACACAAGTTTGACGAGGCGAATCCGCCCGGCTACCGCAAACACGGCGACACTCGACCACATAGCACGGTCACGTTCAAAGCAGATGGGTTCAAACACGACCCTGAGAACAACCGCGTCAGACTCAGCAAGGGTTCAAACCTCAAGGAGTATTGGTCGGACTTCCTGCTCTGCGAGTACCAGACTCGGCCGGACGTTGACCTCTCGGAAGTCAACAGTGTGCAGAACGTCCGCGCCGTCTGGAACGGCGACGAGTGGGAACTGCACTTCGTCTGCAAAGTCGAACTCGAAACCAACGACTCCGCAGGTGACCGAGTGGCAGGAATCGACCTCGGCATCAAGAACATCGCCACGGTCGCATTCCCCGATGAATACGTCCTGTATCCCGGCAACTCGCTCAAACAGGACAAACACTACTTCAAGCGTGCTGAGTACGACACCGAGGGCGAGAACGGGCCGTCCGAGAAGTCGATGTGGGCACGTAGAAAACTCGCTGACCGAGAGACACACTTCTACCACGTTCTCTCAGACGCCATCATCACCGAGTGTGTCGAACGCGGTGTTGGAACGCTCGCGGTGAGTTGGCCCGAGAAGGTGCGAGAGTCCGACTGGGGCAAGACTGGCAACAAGAAGTTGCACTCGTGGGCATTCGACCGCATCTACCAGTATCTCGAATACAAGGGCGAGATACGTGGTGTCAAGGTATTGAAGGAGAACGAGTGGGACACCTCGAAGACGTGTTCGGCGTGTGGTGACTACACGAAGTCGAATCGGAAGCACCGTGGCCTGTACGTCTGTTCGTCGTGCGAGTTGGTAGCTAACGCGGATTGCAACGGGGCGGAGAATATGCGGCAGAAGATAACTCCGAGTCCTCATGGCGAGGATAGGAGTAACGGCTGTGTGGCACAGCCATCGACATACCTGTTCGACCGCGAGAGCGGGACGTTTCGCACGAGAGAACAGGTCGTGTCGTAGACCGGCAAATATCCCAACCTGCGGTACGGGAAGCCCCAGCGTCGTCGGGCTCGGCCCGACTGCTTGAGGGAGCTTCGCTCCCTCTCCGTTTACGCCGGGGAGGATGTCACCGGTGGTCGTAGACGCGTTTCACTTTGCCGACCTTCGTGCGCTCGATGCTGCCCGGTTCGACGACGTTCAGTTCGTCCGGCGTAAACGAGAGGACGTTCGATAGCCGGGTGAGGATTCGGTCTCGAAGCTCCGCGACGTCGCCGTCGAATCCGTCTTCCAGTTCGATCGTGAGTTCGAGGGTGTCGAGGGTGTCCTCGCGATCGAGGTCGATACGGTAGTAGGGCGCGACCGCCTCGAACTCGAGGACGACGGCTTCGATCTCGCTGGGATAGAGGTTGACGCCGCGGACGATGATGAGATCGTCGGCGCGGCCGGTGACGTTGTCCATCCGGACCATCGTGCGGCCGCAGTCGCACTCGTCGGTCGTGAGCGTGGTGAGGTCGCCGGTGCGGTAGCGGAGCACGGGCAGGGCCTCTTTCGTCAGCGTCGTCAACACGAGTTCCCCCTCCTCGCCCTCCGGAAGGGGTTCTCCCGTGTCCGGGTCGACCACTTCGGGGTAGAAGTGATCCTCCCAGACGTGCAATCCCTCCTGGGCTTCGTGACACTCGTTGGAGACGCCGGGACCGATGATCTCGGACAGTCCGTAGATGTCGATCCCCGTGACGTCGAGGCGCTCCTCGATCTCCTCGCGCATCGGATCCGTACAGGGTTCCGCCCCGAAGATCACCGTCGACACCGCCAGTTCGCTGACGTCGACGCCCATCTCCTCGGCCGTCTCCGCGAGGTACAGCGAGTACGACGGGGTGCAGGTGAGGACGTCGCTCTCTAAGTCTTCCAACAGCTCCACCTGCCGCTGGGTCTGCCCGCCGCCGATCGGGATGGCCGTCGCGCCGAGTTCTTCGATCCCGTAGTGGAGGCCGAGCCCTCCCGTGAACAGGCCGTAGCCGTAGCCGTTCTGGACCGTCTCCCCCGGTTCGACGCCGGAGGCGGCGAGACACCGGGCGACGACTTCGCTCCACACGTCCAGATCGTCCTCGGTATAGGAGACGATCTTGGGTTTCCCCGTCGTGCCCGAGGAGGCGTGGATGCGGCGGATGTCGGCGTCGTCGACGGCGAAGAGGCCGTCGGGATACTCGTCGCGGAAGTCCTCCTTCGTCGTGTACGGGAGCGTCTGGATATCGTCGACCGTCCGTACGTCCTCCGGCGCGACGTCCGCGGCGTCGAGTTCCCGGCGGTAGTAGTCGACGTTCTCGTAGGCGTGGCGAACCGTTTCGCGGAGCCGTTCGTTTTGCAGCGCCCGGATCTCCGACCGAGGCGCCGTCTCTATCTGCTTATAACTCATCCTCACTCAACAATCCGGAGTCCCCCGATAAAAATCATGTGGTGGGTACACATGCCACTGAGAGACGACGGAATTGACAGGACGGGGTCGACCGAGACCCACCTCGGGCGGCGAACGGTTCAGTCGCTCGAGTCCCGTCGCGACGCCCGTCGGCCCCATCGCACTCGCCGCCAAACCGAACCGCGCCGCTACGGACGCACCGGACGCTCCGCGGGCGGCAACCGGACCGTTTCGACGACGGGGTCGTCGAACGACAGTCGCATTCGGCGCTCGTTCCCGTTCCGATCGACCGTCTCGAACCCCATCCGGCGGTAGACGTGGACGGCGCGTTCGTTCGCCGCATCGACGTCGAGTACGAGCGCCTCGCGGCCGGCGTCGGCGGCGCGGGCGACGACGTGTCGACAGAGTTCGCTCCCGATGCCGCGGTCGTGATCGCTCGGATCGACGAACACGACGAACTGCGGCTCCCGGCTCGAGCGCGGCGCGTACGCCGCGTGACCGACGATTCGTCCCTCCGACGCGGCGACGACGTTGGCTCCGCGCTCGATCAGTTCCTCGAGCCAGCCTTCGATCCGATCGCGGGTCGCCGGCGGGAGTCCCATCGACCGGTGGCGATCGGGGTAGTCGACGTACATCGAGACGAGGTCGTCGAATCGAGACGCCGAATACGAGGCGAGGATATTTCGACGCTCGACGCGACGGAGACGGTCACGCGCGGGCTCGCGCTCGTCCCCGAGGAGCGCCGGATCTTCCCCGAACTGACCGTTCGGGAGAACCTGCAGATCGCCGACCACGGCGGCGCGTCGGACGTCGATTCGCTGTCGATCGAGGAAGCCCTCGAGATGTTCGAGAACCTGAACGCGCGGACGGAGAACGCCGGATCGTCCCTCTCCGGCGGCGAACAGCAGATGTTGGCGATCGCCCGCGCGCTCGTCGGCGGCGCCGACCTCATCCTGCTCGACGAGCCGACCGAGGGGCTCGCGCCGTACATCGTTCGGGACGTGATGGACATCGTTCGCGAATGCAACGACCGGGGCATCACCGTCTTGCTCGTCGAGCAGAACGTCCACGTCTGCCTCGAGCTCGCGGACCGGAACTACGTCATCAACCAGGGCGAGATCGTCTACGAGGGGACCGCCGAGGATCTCGAGGCGAACGACGAGATCCTCGATCGGTATCTGGGCGTCACCGCGTAATCGACGCTCGGACGCGCTTTCTGCGGAGCGATACGTTCACAGCGATTTCGTCTCGTCGGCCTCGAGTCGACGGCCGGTCACGGTTTGTAGACGCGCCCTCGAAACGTCGCGACCCGATCGTCGGCGTCGTCGGTGACGACGACCTCGTACTCGGCCGTCCGACCGCCGTCGTGGGTCTCCGCTGCAGTCGCGGTGAGAACGGTACCGACCTCGACGGCCTCGAGGTACGAGACGTTCGTCTCCAGTGCGACCGCGGTCTCCCCGTAGGAGTTCGACGCCGCGGCGAAGGCCGCGTCGGCCAGCGAGTAGATCGCCCCGCCGTGGGGCGTGCCGTGGAAGTTCGTCAGCTCCTCGCTCACGTCGAGGCGGGTGCTCGCGGCCCCCGGCTCGAGGTCGACGAGTTCGATTCCGAGGGTCTCGCAGTAAGCGTCGCTCTCGATGCGCCGGCGAACCGTTTCGATGTCTGCCATACGGTATCACACCGATACGGAGGTAAAAGTATCTAGCGGCGGACTCTCAGCTGAAGATCTGGCGGAACAGCGCCGCCTCGCCGCGTCGGAGCCGCTCGAGAAACGCCGATTTACTGATCCCGAGCTCGTCGGCGACCGCCTCCGACGAGGCGTTCCGGGGGATGGTGAAGTACCCCATCTCGAGGGCCGTCCGAAGACACTCCTCCTGGGCCGGCGTGAGGTCCCATCGGTGGCCGGGGGATTCCTTCGCTTCGGCCTGCAGGGGATAGACGCGCTCGAGCGTGACCCCGACGGTCTCGCCGGCGGCCTCCATGACGCCCTTGAGGACGTCGCGACCGACGACCGCGCCGAAGATCATCGCCGCGCCGTCGCGGTATCGCAGCGTCTCGACGATGAGTCCGCCGTCGATCAGTCGGTGGACGACGCAGGGCTCTTTCGACAGGCAGCGGTACCGATAGCGCCCGTCCGTCCGCGAGACGTGCAGGTACGAGATCCGGTCGTCGTCGTCGAGTACTCGAGTGAGCCGGTCGCTCTTGGGCGAACTGAACGTGAGGAGATCGTAGCCGTCGCTGCGGTGCTGTGGCGGCTGCGCACCGATCTCGACGTCGACGTCCCGCGTCGCCTCCGAAAGCGGACAATCGTCGTTCTGAACGCGGAATTCGACCGCGAGACATTCGTCGATCATGACGAGATATGGTCACCGTTACCACCCACCAGTATTTAAAACCGCGTTATACGGCGGTCAACCCCTAAGGGTCTATCTAGCGTTCATTCGGGTGAAACGATGGACCTGGAAACAGTCAAAGAACGCGCGGGGCCGCGGGAGTTCAGCCCCGCCGACGACCTCCCCGAGGAGTACCGGAAGGCGGCCACGCGGATGATCGAGTTCCACGCGAACAGCGAGATCATGGGCGCGTACTTAGAGCGCCCGTTCATCCGCCAGGCGCCGAGCATCGACCGCAAGCTGGCGTTCTCCGCGAAGGTGCAAGACGAGATCGGTCACGGACAGCTGCTCTACCGCGCCGCCGAGTCGCTGGGCGTCAAGACGCGCGAGGAGATGCTGGACGACCTCGCGAACGGCGACGGGAAGTTCTTGAACTGCTTCCACTATCCGATGGAGAGCTGGGTCGAGACGCCGATGATCGCCTTCTTCGTCGACGGCGCGGCGATGCGTCGTCAGGCGACGCTCCGACGGACCAGCTGGGAGCCGTACGCCCACGCGATGGACAAGGTGTGTTTCGAGGAGGGGTTCCACGTCAAACACGGCGAGGACATCCTCGCGGAACTCATGTCGGGGTCGAAGAAGGAACGGCGGATGACTCAGGAGGCCTTCGAGGAGTGGTGGCCCCGCATCATCCAGTTCTTCGGTCCGACCGACGACAAGAGCACCCACCACGACTTCGCGGCCTCGGTGGGGCTCAAACAGCAGTCCAACGACCAACTGCGCAACGCGTTCCTCGATCAGTACATCCCCAAGGCCCGAAAGTACGGCCTCGAGATCCCGGACGAGCCCCGGATTCGCGAGCGGGACGACGGCACCTACGAGGTCGCGGAGGACGACCTCGACTGGGACGAGTTCTTCACGATCGCGAAGAACGACTACGAACCCGGTCTGGACCAGATCAACGGCCGCAAGGCCGCACAGGAGGCCGTTCAGTGGGTCCGCGACGCGATCGACGGAGACGCTTCCGCCGCCGGCGGCCACGCGCCGCAGGCGGCCGACTGATCATGATCTGGGAAGTATTCCGCCAGGAGAAAACCGGCCAGTATCACACGCACTGCGGCAACGTCCACGCGTCGGACCGCGAGATGGCCAAGCAGTTCGCGGCCATCCAACACGGTCGGCGCAAGCCGACCAACAGCCTCTGGGTCGTTCCGCGGGCGGAGATCGGCGAGATCGACTCCGAGGACGTCGCGTTCGGCGGGACGACCGACAAGAGCTACCGGTGGGCGACCGCGTACAGCACGACCGGTAGGGACGCGAGCGAGGTCGTCGAGTCCGAAGACGAACAGGCGACCGCCGAACGACAGCGGGGTGACGACTGATGGCGGCGAGCCTCGAGAACCCCGACGAACTCGACGAGCGCGAGCGGACGGCCCTCGAGACGCTCCTGAAACGGCTGGGCGACGACGAGTTCGTGCTGGCCGAGCGCTACACCGAGTGGCAGGTCCGCGCGCCCAGTCTCGAGTCGGACCTCGCGCTGGCGAACAACGCCCAGGACGAACTCGGCCACGCCCGCTTGTGGTACGACGTCCTCGACGACGTCGGCCTCGAGGAGCGAGACCTCGTCTACGAGCGCGATCCCGGCGACTTCCGGCACAGCACGCTGGTCGAACTCCCCTTCGAGGAGGGCGACTGGGCCGACGCCGTCCTCCGGTCGTACCTCTACGACGTCGCCGAGGACCTCCGACTCGAGGCGCTCGTCGACTCCGCGCACCCGAAGATCGCCGACCGCGTCGGCAAGATCCGGAGCGAGGAGGAGTACCACCTCGAGCACGCCCAGAACTGGCTGGAGCGGCTCGCCGACGACGGCGAGGGTCGCGAACGCCTGCAGGACGCGCTCGATCGGCTGTTCCCGTACGCGTTCACGCTCTTCGAACCCGTCGACTCCGACGTCGAAGAGGACATCGTCGACCTCGGGCTTCGCGGCGCGACCCTCGAGGAACTCGGCGAGGAGTGGCTGTCGATCGTCGTCCCGTACCTCGAGTCGCTCGACCTCGAGCTGCCGGTGGACGGGCGCGCGGGCGGCGGTACCGACGAGTTCGAGTTCGAAGTGACCGAGGACATGCTCCCCGAGGAGCGCGGTCGCGACGGGACCCACACCGACGCGTGGTTCGACCTCTACGACGAGTTCACCCACACCTACCGCGAACTCGGGCGCACCGAGACGACCAGAATCATGGACAAACCAGAGTGACCGTAATGAGTAGCGATATTCCGGACGACACCGACGCAACGCCCTGCGCCTACACCGACTACCGCGAGGGGGAGTCGACGGCCGACCTCCCCGCGACCGGCGACGACGCGACCGGCCTCGCGGCCGACGTGTGGGACGCCCTCTACGGGATCGAAGACCCCGAGATGCCGATCAGCATCGTCGATCTCGGACTGCTCTACGGCGTCGAGGTCGCCGACGGCGTCGCGACCGTCGACATGACGCTGACGTACTCGGGCTGTCCCGCTCGAGACATGCTCACGGCGGAGGTCGAAGCCGCGGTCGCCGCCGTCGACGGCGTCGAGGACGTCGAGTTGCGGCTCGTCTGGAGTCCGGAGTGGACCGTCGAGATGGTGACCGACCGGGGCAAGGACGACCTCAGGGAGTTCGGACTCAGCGTATGAGACGGGATCTCGATCCGAGCGTCACGACCAGCGGAGCGGCAGCGGGCGCCGAGTGTCCCTACTGCGAGTCGACGGACACCGTCCGCGAACACCCGAAAGGACCGTCGCTCTGCCGGTCGATGCACTACTGTAACAGTTGCGAGCAACCGTTCGAGAAGTTCGAGTAATCGGTCCTCGAGAGCGTTGGCGAGCGAAGAATTTTGGTATTCGATACCGTGATCTACTGCAAGAGTCCATGTCAGAGACTATCCAGCACACCCGGCGGGAGGAGCTGCGGGAACTGCAATCCGAACGACTCCGCGAAACCGTCGCGTACGCCTACGAGAACGTCCCCTTTTACCGGGAAGCGCTGGACGAGGCCGGCGTCGCGCCGTCGGACATCGAACAGATCGACGACGTCCGAACGCTTCCGTTCACGACGAAAGCGGACTTCCGCGACGAGTATCCCGACGGCCTCTTCGCCGTCGCCGACGCCGACATCCGCCGCATCCACGCCTCCTCGGGCACGACGGGGAAACCCAAGATCGTCTCCTACACCGAGGGCGACCTCGAGCTGTGGGACGAGGTGATGGCGCGGTCGATGGACGCCGCGGGCCTCGATCCGGGCGAGACGTTTCAGAACGCCTACGGCTACGGGCTCTTCACCGGCGGGCTCGGCTTCCACGGCGGCGCCGAAGCGTTCGGGGCGACGGTGATCCCGATCGGCGGCGGGAACACCCAGCGCCAGGTCGAACTGGCACGCGACCTCGAGAGCGACGCGATCGGCTGTACGCCGTCGTACGCGCTCTACTTCGCCGAGACGGCCGAGGAGATGGGCGTCGATCCGCGCGAACTGCCGGTGTCGACGGTGCTCTACGGCGCCGAACCCTGTACGGAACCGATGCGCGAGGAGATCGAAGAGCGCCTCGACGCGACCGGTATCGAGAACTACGGGCTCTCCGAACTGATCGGTCCGGGCGTCGCCGTCGAGTGCCACGAGGCCCAGGACGGGATGCACGTCTGGGAGGATCACTTCTATCCAGAGGTCGTCGATCCCCGCACCGGCGAGGTCCTCCCGGAGGGCGCGGAGGGCGAACTCGTGCTCACGTCGCTCACGAAGGAGGCCCTGCCCGTGCTCCGCTACCGCACCGGCGACCTCACCACGCTCACGACCGACGAGTGCGACTGCGGCCGCACGATGGTCCGAATGGACGGCGTCACCGGCCGCGCCGATGATCTCATCATCGTGCGCGGCGTCAACCTCTATCCCAGCGAGATCGAAGCCGTCGTCCTCGAGTTCGAGGCGGTCGCGCCCTACTACCGTATCGACCTCGATCGCGAGGACACCCTCGACACCCTCGAACTCACGATCGAACTGGAAGACGGATTCGACGGCGACCGCGACCGACTCCGGAGCGAGATCCTCGAGCGACTCCAGAACGCGCTGTCGTTCACGCCCGACGAACTCGAGTTGGTCGAGTACGGAACCCTCGAGCGAACGGAGGTCGGGAAGGTCAAGCGCGTCTACGACCACCGCTGAATCGGCCCGCGTCGCCCCTGAGTGGCACCGAGCGCGTCCCGCCGGACGTCGCCGACTCCCACTTTTAATACGATTCGTGAGACAGTACCGTGCATGGATATCGAAGCCTTCTTCGAGGACATGCCGTTCGCCTCCCTGCTCGGGATCGACGTTACCGATTGCGAGGACGGCCACGCCGAGGGACGCCTCGAGATGAGCGAGGACCTCTCGTGGAACGAGGACCGGCTGATGGCACACGGCGGCGTCACGTTCACGCTCGCGGACACCGTCGGCGGCGCGGCGCTGGTCTCGCTGGTCGAGCGACCCGTCCCGACGATCGACATGCGGATCGACTACCTCAACGCCGGTACCGGCGACCTCTACGCGGAAGCCGACGTCGTGCGCTGCGGGAGCGACGTCGGCGTCGTCGACGTGGACGTCTACGCCGAAGACGACGGGAGGTCTTCCGAAGACGGCGACGCCGTCGGGACGCACATCGCCGACGCGCGCGGGGTCTACAAGACCGGCTGATCGCCGAGCGTCCCCCGTACTTCGTTTCGTCACGTCCGGCTATCGACCCAGCCGGCCGTCCGCTCTACTCGAGTTGCGGCGCTACCTCGCGTCCGAGTCGGTGCACGCAGTCGATCGTCTCCGCCGTGTCGACGCCCGGGTAGTACGTCCGGAGGATGAAGTGAACGTCGTCGCCGAGCGCCTCGCGATACCGCTCGAGTTCGTCGACAACCTGCTCCGGCGTCCCGGAGATCGCCTGCTCTTTCAGTTCCCGTTTGCGCTCGGGTTCGAGTTCGTCGACGGACTCGCCGGAGAAGATCTCCGCGTACCGTCGCTGGAGGTAGAAGTAACCGTCCCGCATCGCCTCCCAGGCGTCTTCGCGGGAGTCGCCGACCCAGCCGTGCTGGAGGACGTAGATCGTGAAGTCGTCCTCGAGGCCCTCCTCCTCGCGGACCTGCCGGATGTCCTCGACGCGCTTGCGGACGCCTTCGACCGAGAGCGCTGAGGGGGCACACCACGCGTCGCCGATCCGAGCCGCCCGACGGACGGCCGGCTTCGCGCCGCCGCCGAGCATGATCGGCACCGATTCGTCGACGGGCTTCGGCGTGACCGAAACGTCCGTCGGCACGTCGTGGAACGCGGAGTCGTAGCCGAGATCTCCTCCGCTCCAGGCGCCCCGGAGGAACGGCACGAGATCGGCGAGCCGCTCGGCTCGTTCGTCTCGCGGGACGCCGAAAACGTCGAACTCGTGCGGGTTCGACCCGATCGCGAGTCCCAGCGTCAGTCGGCCGTCGGCGAGCAGGTCGACGGTCGCGGCGTCCTCCGCGAGCCGAATCGGATCGTACAACGGCCCGAGCGCGACGCAGCTCCCGATCTCGAGGTCGGTCGTCTCGGCGGCCATCGCCCCGAGCGCGGGCATCGTTCCCGAGAGGTAGCCGTCCTCGGCGAAGTGGTGTTCCGAGACCCACGCGCTGTCGAGCCCCGCGGCCTCGATCTCGCGGGTCAACGCGAGGACCTCGTCGTACAGGTCGCTCGCCTCGCGGTCGTCGTCCGGCCGCTGCTGGGCGGTGAACAGGCCCGTCCCGAGTTTCATATCCCCGGTATCACGCGGAATCGGCTTAATTGTTGGTGGGCCGGCTGTTCGTCGTGTGCGGCGTGAATCGATACTCGAGGATCGTCGTGGTGTTCTCGAGCGATTTCTCGCCGAAACGACCGAACACGAATTCCCAGAAACGCGATCAAACGGTCGTTCCAACGGGGTTAGTGATCGATGACGCTGATATCCTCGACCGGCCACTGGCTCAGGATTTCGACGCCGTCCTCGCGGACGACGACCATCTCCTCGACGCGAACGCCCTGCCGGCCGGCCGGCTCCTGGGTCTCGACGGCCATCGTCATCCCCTCCTCGATCTCGAGGGGGTGGTCGGGCGAGAGGCCGCGCCAGATCAGCGGCACCTCGTACAGCTGGAGTCCGAGTCCGTGGGCCCAGTGGTTCGTGGTCAGCTGCCAGTGCTCGTCGGCGTCGTAGTAGTCGGCGTGCTCACCCTCCATGTCCGGGAACCCCTCGGCGATCTCGTCGGTCGTCGCGCCGGGTTCGATTCGCTCGAGGACGTCGTAGAGGTTGTCTCGAGCCGTCTCGTAGGCCTCCCGCTGCTCGTCGGTCGGCTCGCCCACCGAGAAGGTGCGGTAATAACACGATCGGTAGCCGAGGTAGCCGATGTTGTAGAAGTCGGCGTAGACGAGATCGCCGGGGCGGATCGCCCGGTCGGTCGTGTTCGCCTGGTGTTTCGGCCACGTGTTCGGTCCGGAGGTGAGGTAGCCGCCGCCGACGAACGCGCCGTGGCGCCACAGTTCCTCGACCGCCTCACCCCAGACCTCGTTCTCGCGCTTGCCCGGTTTCGCCGCGTCCGCGATCCGCTGGAAACCGGCCTCGCAGATCGCCGCGACCTGACGCAGGCACTCGATCTCGTCTTCGGTCTTGACCTTTCGGGCGTCTTCCATCACCGACTGCGCCGTTCCCGGATCGGTCTCGAGGCCGCGATCCTCGAGGGCCTCGAGCAGTCCTCGATTGCCGACGTCGACGCCGAGCGTTTCGTCGGCGACGCCGTACTCCTCCGTGGCCTCGTGAACCGTCTCGGCCATCGTCGAGAGCAGGAACTGCCGCGCCGACGGGCTGCCGGAGGCCCGCGGGACGTTCCCGAGGCCGGGACAGGCGTAGCGGACGTCGTGCAGCCAGGGGCAGTTGAACCGCTGATTGGTCGCGTGGTCGGCGGTGTCCCAGTGGACGATATCGCCGTTCTCGGTCAGGAGCGTGTAGTGGTCCGCGCCGCTGCCGCCGGTCATCGCCAGTCCGGTGACGTACCGGATGTTGGGGTCGGAAACGAGCAGCATCGCGCCGAGGTCCGTCTCCTGCAGGCGCTCGAGCGCTTTCTCCGTGCGCTCCTCGCGAAGCCGCTGCGTGTCGATTCGCTGCTCCCAGTCGACGGCCTGCGTGCCGCGGGTGCCTTCCATGAACTCCCGCTCGTAGAACGTCATGCCGTGGCGTATCACGGCGATTCACTAAACCGTACCGCTGGCGGCGATCGGCGACGGCCACCGGGCTATAAGATCGATCGCGTGCTACGAACGAGCATGCCAATCCCCGGCTACGATCCCGAAGACATCGACGAACAGCTCGAGGCGCGTCTCGACGACGGCGAGATCGAGCGCAAGCTGAGCGACTCGGAACTCGAAGCGTATCGCGGCGGCGACGCAAACCTGATCGACTTCCTCGACGAGGAGGAGATCGAACGGGTCCTCGAGCGCGGGGACGGGTCAAACTGAGTCGAAATCGACGACTACGGCGGGTCAGATCGGGTCGAGTCCCGCTTCGTCGCGCAAGACGTCGATGTACTTTCGGAAGCCCGACTCGAGGTCGTACCGGACCTCGTAGCCGAGGTCCTCCTGGGCCTTCGTCATGTCGAGGTTCTGCGTCCAGGGGAGTTCGCCGTCGTCCGAGACGTCGACGTCGGCGTCGGGCAGGATCGACTCGACGGTCTCGGCGGCTTCGCGGACCGTCGCGAGCACGCCGCGGACGTTGTAGACCCGCTGCGACAGGTCGTCTTCGGGCGTGAACGCCGCCTTCCGGAACGCCTGGGCGATGTCCTCGACGTGCTGCCAGTCGATCGCCTGATCGCCGTACTCGACGCTGTAAGACTCCCCGAGGGCGGGTTTCTCGATGATGTTCGCGAGAAACGCCGAGCCGCCGGTCTCGCGGTAGGGGCCGTAGGCGACCGTCGGCCGGAGCGCGACGTGGTCGAGGCCGTAGTCCTCGTGGTAGACCCGGGCCTGGTGTTCGTTGTACTCCTTGGTCGCGCCGTAGAGCGTGTCCGGATAGACGAGTTCGTCCTCGTCGATCCACTCCGCGTCGTAGTTGTGCGGCGGGGCGTAGACCGCCGCCGAGGACGCCCACGCGACGCGCTCGATCTGATCGTCCAGCGTGCGTGCGGCCTCGAAGACGTTGTTCGTCCCCATGACGTTCACGTCGGCCGCGCTTCGGGGATTCTCGCGCGCCGTCGTCGTCAGCAGCGCCGCGAGGTGGACGATGTGCGTCGCTCCCGTCTCCTTGACCGCGCGGATCACGTCGGTCGGCTCGGAGACGTCGCCGCGTCGAACGTCCACGTCGTCGGCGACGCCGAGTTTCTCGAGGATCTCCGTGTCCGTCGAGCGGTCGTACGCGACGACGTCGTGGCCGTGTTCGAGCAGGTCCTGTACGACGTAGGAACCGATGAAGCCGGTTCCGCCGGTTACCAGTACGGTCGCGTCGGTGTCGTTCATGTGTCCGTAGTATGTCGATGGTTCACGTATAGGTTGGTGATCGTTCGGGTCGACCGCGCGGACGGCCGTCAGGCGTCGTCACTCGTGGAGCCCCCCGACCGACTTGTAGAACGAGGAAGCCAGCGTGTCGGCCATGTCTTCCTCGCGGTCGATTCGCACGTCGATGACGCGGGGAACGTCGGCCGCCTTGCCGTCCTCGAGCGCCGCGGCGAACGTCTCGGGGTCGGTCGCGCGCGTCCCGACGGCGCCGAAGGCCTCGGCGGCTTTCACGAAGTCCGTGTCGTGGAACTCGACGCCGGCGATGTCGCCCTCCTCGCCCTGCATCTGTCGGACCATCCCGAGGCTGGTGTCGTTGAGGACGACGAACGTGGGCGCGACGCCGTATTCGACGGCGGTCTCGACGCTGTTCATCGTCATCGAGAAGCCGCCGTCCCCGGCGACCGCGACGACGTCCTTGTCCGTCGTCAGCGCCGCCGACACCGCGGCCGGATTCGCCCATCCCATCCCCCCGACGCCGCCGCTCCCGAAGTAGGTGCGGACGGCCGGGGTCTGCAGGTAGTACAACAGCCAGAACCGGTTGTTGCCGGAGTCGGCGGTGACGATCGTCTCCTCGTCGACGACCGCTTCGATCTCCGTGACGGCGCGCTGGGGTTTGATCGGCGTCGAGTCGTCCTCGCACTCGGGGGCGGTAAACCACTCTCTGGCCGCCGCCGCGCGCTCCATCGCCCAGTCGTTCGACGCGTCGCCGGCGTCGGCGAGCGCGGCGAGGCTCTCTTTCGCGTCGCCGATGAGGCCGACGTCGGCGGGGTAGACCCAGCCCGCGTTGCGCGCGTCGACGTCCGCGTGAACGATCGTCTGCTCGTCCGGCCGAATGAACTCCGGCGCCTGCCAGTTCGTGTCCATCGGGTTCAGCCGGCAGCCGACGACGAGCAACGTGTCGGCCTCGCTGACGACCCGATTCGCACCTTCGTGCCCGAACGATCCCATGACGCCGGCGGCGCGGTCGTCGGTCTCGGGATAGGTCGATTTGCCGAGATACGAGGTGACGACGACGCAGTCGTACGCCTCGGCGACCGCCGCGAGTTCGTCGTAGGCCTGCGCGGCGTGGACGCCGTTGCCCGCGACGATCACCGGCCGCTCCGCTCCCTCGAGCGCGTCGACGGCGTCGGCGACGTCCGACGCGGACGGCGCGGCGTCCCACGTCCGGGCCTGGGAAGCGGCGTCCCACGCGGTCGGCGTGGGATCGTCGGGGACGTCGTCGGTGATCGCGTCGCCGTCCAGGACGATCGCGGTCGGACCGGGACGGCCGGCGACGGCGTGTTTAAACGCGAGCTGCGTCGAGCGCAGGGTTTCGACCGGCGTGCGCGGAAACCACCACTCCTTGGATACCCCGTCGAGGATCGAGGGGAGGCTGAACCCGCCGTAATCCCCGCGGGCTTGCTGGTACGGTGCCAGCGTCGAGTACTCGCCGCGCTCGGAGGCCTCGGTGAGCACGACCATCGGTGACGAGGACAGCCGCGCCTCCATCTGACCGATCATTCCGAGGCTGCCGATCCACGGCCCCTGTCCGGCGAGAACGCCCGGCCGCCCCGTGAGACGGCCGTAGGTCTCCGCCATGACGCTCGCCTCGCGCTCGTCGCGCGGTCTGACGAGGTCCACGTCGGATTCGGGGAGGTGATCGAGCAGTTCGATGACTCGGCCGCCCGGATAGCCGAAGACGTACTCGACGCCGAGGTCCTCGAGCGTCTCGACGAGTGCGGACGCGGTCGTCGTCATTCGTCGACGTCCACGTGCACGGTCTCTTCGACGACCATTCGCGGCCCCGCGCCGGGAGCGGTGAACTCCGCGGCGTCGTCCATGACCTCCCGACCGACGTCCGACTCGAACGCCTCGTTCATGGCCCGTCCGTCCTCGAACGCGAGCTCGAGGACGCCGTCGTACTCCGCGTCGTCGGGGTCCGTCGGAACGGACGTGCTGTACCGTTTCAGACCGGGGAGTTCGCGAGCCAGCTCGGCGTGGTCGCCCTGCCACCGTTCGACGAATTCGTCGTGGCTGTACTCGTCGTCCCGGACGAGAAACTCGACCAATGTTATCATACGTCCACACTGTTGCCGTCCGCCGACTTTGTTCTATCGGTGCGATATGGTCTCATTGGCCGCGGTGACTGTCCACACGCACCAAATAATTATGTGCGTCGACCGTCGGTTCCACCGTATGTCCGAGATGCCAGCGATGCGCGTCGATCACGTCGGAATCGCCGTCGAATCGATCGACGACGCCGAAGAACTGCTGTTCGTCCTCGGCTGCGAGAAGATTCACGAAGAATCTAGCGAGTACGGTGCGTTCACCTGGGCGACGTACGTGCTCGGCGACGCCTCCCGGCTCGAGCTCATCGCTCCCGAGGACGGCTCGGAGTCGTTCCTGACCGACTTCCTCGAGCGACGGGGCCCCGGCCTCCACCACGTCACGCTCGAGGTCGCCGACTTGGAGCGAGCGGTCGACGTCCTCGACGCACACGACGTCCCGGTCGCCGATTACGCCGAATTCGAACACTGGGGCGAAGCGTTCGTGGCGCCGTCGAATCCGACCGGTGCGTTGCTCCAGCTCATGGAGTACGACGAGGGGTACGCGGAGACCCGCGAGGCGGGACGGCGGCTGTTCGTCCGCGGCGAGTCGCTCTGACACCGCCGCTTCGGACGGTCTCCGTCGGGGGTATCGGAACGCGACTGCGTGCGGCGCGGTCACAGGCCTCACCATTTATTGTACTGTGCGGAAAACACGCCGGTGATGTACAAACACGTCGCGTTACTGGTCCGTAAGGACGGGCTGTCCCACGAGGAGTTCGTCGACTACTGGCAGAACAACCACACGCCGATCGCCCGCGAGATCGAGGGCGTCGTGCGCTATCAGCAGGTGTTGCCGACGGAACCGGACCACGCCGAGTTCGACGGCCTGGCGGAACTGTACTTCGAGGACCTCGAGGCGCTCCACGACGCGCTGGGCAGCGAGGGCTCGCGCGACTACGACCCCGAGAACGGGAAGGCGAAGGAGGCTCGCGAGGACGTCGACAACTTCCTCGCGGTCGAGGAGCGACCCAGGTTCATCGGCGAGGAGATCGTCCAGAAGGACGAAGTCGACGGCAATACCGACGGGCTCTACAAGCACTCCGCCTTTCTCGTCCGACAGGAGGGAATGAGCCACGAGGAGTTCGTCGACTACTGGCAGAACAACCACACGCCGATCGCCCGCGAGATCGAGGGCGTCGTGAAGTACAACACGGTGATTCCGACCGATCCCGAGAACGCCGAGTTCGACGGCGTCGCCGAACTCTACTTCGAAGACCTCGAGAAACTGTACGACGCGCTGGGCAGCGAGGGCTCGCGCGACTACGACCCCGAGAAGGGGAAGGCGAAGGAGGCTCGCGAGGACGTCGACAACTTCCTCGCGATCGACGAGCGGCCTCGGTTCATCGGCCGCGAGCGCCTCGTCAAGGCCGAGGAGTAATCGCATGTCTAACACCGACCGCGACTTCGAGAGTCAGGTCCGCGACGCGTTCCCCGAACTCGAGCGGATCGACGACGCCGACCTACGGGACCGCGTCGTCGAGGCGTGGGCCCTCGGGTTAGAGCGGGGCGGCTGGCGAGACGTCGAGGACATCCCCTACGCCTGGAACATCCACGAGGTCACGAACGTCGAACACGTTCGCGGCGTCGCGCGCATCGCGCTCGAGACCGCCCGCGAACAGCGGGCGTTCCACGGCGCCGATCCCGACGGCGACGTGATCGTCGCCGCGTGTCTCCTCCACGACGTCGGCAAGTGCTACGAGTACCCCGACTTCGTCGATGACGAACTGCTCGCCGATCCCGATCTGCGATACGTCAGCGAGGAGATCCCCCACTCCATCTCGGGGTACGCCCTCGCCCACGAGGTCGGCTGTCCGCTCGCCGTGCAACGCGCGATCCCGCACTTCCTCGGCGAGGTCCCCACGCGCACGCTCGAGGCCGAACTCGTCAAGAGCGCGAACTCCGCGTCGTCGAACGCCATCACGCAGGCGACGATGGGGATCACGCTCCAGGAGTGGGTCGAGGAGTACTCCCAGACCTCGTAGTCGTTCGAACGTCCCGGCGCGGGTTCGCCGAATCGAACCGGGAAGCGTTCGAATAGCGGGAACAGCTTTTTGCCGATTCGTCACAATTGCCAACGCATGGCAAGCGAATCCCAACACAGGCCGGTCGAAACCGTCGAAACGGCCTTCGACATCGTCGACGTGCTCAAACGCGACGACGGTGCCGGGATCACCGACATCGCCGACGAACTCGGCCTCGCGAAGAGTACGGTTCACCGGCACGTGAAAACGCTCGAGTCGCGGGGGCTGCTCGTCCGAGAGGGCGACGTCTACCGAATCAGTACGTGGTTCCTCGACTACGGCATTCACGTGCGAAACCGCCACCGATTGTACGACGTCGCCAGACCCAAAGTCGACGAACTCGCCGCGGAAACCAACGAGAAGGTCTGGTGCGTGATCGAAGAGCACGGAATGGGCGTCCACATCTACGGCGCCGAAGGACGACACTCCGTCAAGACCCACGCGCGGATCGGACAGCGGACGTATCTCCACCAGTTCGCCGCCGGCAAAGCCATCCTCGCGCACCTGCCCGACGACCGCATCGAGTCGATCCTCGAGGACTACGGGCTCGCCGCACAGACCGACCAGACGATCACCGAGCGCGACACGCTCTACGACCAGCTCGCGACGATCCGCGACAGGGGATACGCGTTCAACCGCGAGGAATCGGTCATCGGCGTCCACGCCGTCGGCGCCCCGATCAGAAACGAGTCGGGGACGGCCATCGGCGCGATCAGCGTCGCCGGGCCCGCGAATCGACTCCGCGGCGACCTGATGACCGAGGAACTTCCCTTTCTCCTGCTCGGCGCGACCAACGAAGTGGAGATCAATCTCGCCCACTCGTAGCGGCCCCAGCGTCTCCTCCTCGTCGCAGCGCTTCCCTCACCCGCTCGTCTCGTCACCGAACTCGTCTCTATCTCCTATCACCGAACTCATCGACTCGTCTCATCACCGAACTCGTGCTCTCTCCCGCCGGTTCGTCACCGATTGATCGCTACCGGGTTCGAAACTTTCGAACAGCATTCAGTGTGCATCGATCTTGGGTCTCCAACTTCCCGAATATTCGGCGTCTCGAGTGCTATCCTCCGCGATTCCGTTATTCGTCCGTCGGATCGATCGAGTCTTCACTTACAGCGGCACCGATGTAATACACCGCTGTGAGGATCGGTTGATTACATGAGTACTACTGTAATTCGGCCGGCCGCGTTCGTGACGATGGTTGTTGCCGTAATTCGAACAGGGTGCGGAGAAGTCAGGTCCTCGAGAACCGAGCGACTCGTTCGACGGACCCTGGTCGACGGGTGGCAATCCGACGGAAGACGAGCCGGCGATGCGGACCGACGGCCGTGGACGACCGACGGACTACAGATCGAGGAACTCCTCGGCGTTCTCCCAGAGGATTTTCCGCTGGGTTACCTCGTCGAAGTCGAGGGCGGCGAACTGCTCGAGCCACGGTTCCGGCTCGAGCATCGGGTAGTCGGTCCCGAACATGACCTTGTCCGCGAGGAGGGACTGGGCGTATTGGAGCACCTGCTCGTCGATATATCTCGGCATCCACCCCGAGAGATCCATGTAGACGTTGCCCTTCTGCTGGCAGATCGCGAGCTGTTCTTTCTCCCACGGGTAGGCGGGATGCGCGATGAGGATCTGGAGATCCGGATAGTCGGCCGCCACGTCGTCGATCAACATCGGGTTGCCGTACTTGATCTTCAGGCCGCGACCGCCCGGCGAACACGCGCCGAGGGTGGAGTTCCCCCCGTGAAAGACGACGGGAACCCCGAGGTCCTCGATGGTCGCCCACAGCTCCTCGTGCTCGGGGTCGGACGGGTCGAACCCCTGGGCGATCTGCTGGAACTTGAACCCGGAGAGATCCAGATCCTCGACGCAGCGAATCGCCTCCTCGACGCAATCGTCTTTGAGCGGATCGACGGAGCCGAATCCGATGAAAAAGTCGGAATGCTCGTCGCGGACCTCGGCGACGTAGTCGTTCGGCACGGGCGGATTGCCCGTGTTCGTTTCCGCGTCCCAGCCGAGCAACACGGCCCGGCCGACCCCGGCCGCCCGATACTCCTCGATCATGTTTTCGTACGTGTCCGGCTCGAGGTCGGCGCCGAACCGATCGGCCGCGTCCCGCATCATCTGTCCCCCCGCGTCGTGGAGGAACTCGCTGGTCGGCTGGTGAGCGTGCGTGTCGATCGCGCGCGACTCCTCGAGTACCGTGGGAGAACCCATACCACAAGCGACGTGAGGACGGCATATGTATTTTCCCACGAAAGACGAATTCGATCGAACACCGGTACTGGTGATTGACGATCTAACCGCCAGCGATAATTATCGAATATACTGTAGCATACTACTCTAATCATATTCTTGGTATTTCCGAGGAGGATTTTCTCTGAAATCTCTATAGTGGGTCTAGAGGATCAATCGAGCTGTTTTAGGGCACTTATCCCTTCCACCCACTCTCGGAGAAGATGATATTGGATTAAATCCCTAGCCTGCGTATAGGAGAGCCAAAATGCCCCCTATTGTGGTTTTCAACATATTGCTTCCGTAGTGATATCATTCCTATGTGTCTGTATTCAGCTATAAATTAGTATTTGATGGTAGTTAGGAGATGTATGTTAATTGATGCTCATATCAAAGGGGACCGACCGATAGACGATCAGTTCGACCGAGCATATCGCTTCGGATACGTGACGGGAATCGACGATTCCGATAGAGTGCGAAACAACTGACGCGCTCGAGCGGCTAGTCCGTGGAGAGTCCGCGAAGCGACTCCTCACCGATCTCCTCGAGGACGTGCTCGTGAAACGCCTGCAGGGCGGCGCTCTCGTCTTCGGCGAGAACGACGTCGCTGGCCGACAGCGTCGCCAGTCCGAAGGCCCGCGGCGTCGGCGAGTCGAGCAGCGTACGTTCGATTTCGATATCGCCGGCCGCGATATCGCCGACGATCTGCTCGATCTCCGCGACGTTGAGTTTGTCCTCGAGAATCTCGCGGTAGGTCTCCTCGATGACCGCGAACTCCTCGAGGTCCTCGGCGAAACCGAGCAGCATCTCGCTCGAGACCTGCTGTTCGCTCGCCGATTTCTCGTAGCCCTTGTAGCGTTTGAGGATCATCAGCGAGCGGGTCGCGTTGATCCGGAAGTACCGCTGGAGGAGGTCGGTGCCGGAGAGCGCGTTCCGGAGGTCCTCGCGGACGTCGTCGGCCTCGAGGTCCTCGAGGATCCCCTCGACGTCGACCTTCCGATTGAGTGGCATCGAGAGGACGAACCCGTTGTCGGCGACGGCGACGCGAACGTTGGCGGTGGCCTCCTGGGCGCACCGGTAGGCCAGCAGCCGCGAGAACCCGTCGTTGAACTTCCGACCGTAGCTCGAGTGGACGTAGTAGTGGCGCTCGTACTCCTCGCGGTCCCGGACCACCTCGATCGCGAGGCGATCGGTCGCGCTGACGCTCTCGTTCCCCGCGTACCGGAGCTGGTGTTCGAACAGCCGCGCGATCGCGCGCACGCTGTCGTCGTCCAGCGGGAACTCACGGAGCCACGCGCGGACTCGCGGCGGACCGCCCGCGCCGTAGCGCTCGAGGAGTTCGCCCTGGAACGCGAGGATCTCCCGCCCGAGGTCGTAGGACAGCGGCAGCCGCTCGGAGTACCACGAGGGGACGGTCGGTCGCGCGCTCGTGCGGTCGACGTAGACCTTCGAGCCCCGTCGGTACCGGTACTCGAAGTGGTCGCCCCCGAGGACGAAGACGTCCCCCTTCTCGAGCGTGTCGAGGTAGTTCTCGTCTAACTGCCCGACCCACTCGTCGCCGGCGCGGGTCTTGACGTCGCAGGTGAAGGAGTCGGGAATCGTCCCGATGTTGGTCATGTAGATGACGCGAGCCAGCCGGCCTCGCTTGCCGATCAGCGGCCGGCCGACGGGGTACCCCTCGTGGTGGTGCTCGCCGCTGGGCGGATCGTTCTCGTCGCGCCAGATCTTCGCGTAGACGTTCTTGTCCTCGAGGCCCGCGTAGTCGGCGGTGAGGTACCGGGCGAGCGACTCCCACTCCTCGTCGCTGTAATTCCGGTAGGGGTAGGCCCGCCGGAGGATGCCGACCACCTCGCTCTCGGGCCGGATCTCTGCGATGGCCATCCCGTAGACGTGCTGGGTGGCGACGTCCTGTGCGTTCTCCGGGATAGAGACGGAGTCGACGAACCCGTCCTCGGCCTTCTTGAGCATCACGGCGCACTCGAGGAGTTCGTCCCGGTCTAAGGCGATGACTCGGCCCGTCACCGTCTGGCCGACGCGGTGGCCCGCGCGGCCGACGCGCTGGAGCAGGGAAGCGACGGACTTGGGCGAGCCGACCTGTACTACGAGGTCGACGTGGGGCATGTCGATCCCCAACTCCAGCGAGGTCGAGGAGGTCACCACGTCGAGGCTTCCCTCCTTCAGCCGCTTCTCGACGTCGTGGCGGACGTCCTTCGAGAGGCTGCCGTGGTGACAGCCCGAGTTCTCCTCGTCGTAGGCGTCGAACCCCTCGCGAAGGTTGTGCAACACCCGCTCGGCGCCGGATCGGGTGTTCGTGAAGACGAGCGTGTTCGTGTGGTCCTGGATGTGCTCGTGGAGCATCCGATAGAACCGCTCCTGGACGACCTCGCGGGGCGTGTGGATCAGATCGTCGGTCGGACACTCGAGTTCGATGTCGAACTCGCGGGCGAAGCGGGCGTCGACGATCTCGTACGGACGGGAGTCGCCGCCGGGCTCTTCTCGGCCGACCAGGAACTCCGCGACCCCCTCGAGCGGTTCGATCGTCGCCGAGCAGCCGATCCTGGTGATCTCGTGGTCGACCATCGCCTCGAGTCGCTCTAAGCTCACCGACAGGTGGGTTCCACGCTTTCCGGCGGCCAGCGAGTGGATCTCGTCGACGATGACGTACTCGACGGTCCGCAGTTTCTCGCGGAACTTAGGGGAGTTCAGCAGTATCGCGAGCGTCTCGGGCGTCGTGTTCAGAATGTGGGGCGTCTCCTCGAGCATCTTCTGGCGGTCGCTCGAGGAGGTGTCGCCGTGGCGGATCGCGTGGCGGATCTCGCCCATCTCCGCCCCGTCGTCCCGTTCGTCGACGACGGATTCGATCCCCTCGAGGGGCACCTCGAGGTTGCGGTGGATGTCGTTGGCCAGCGACTTCAGCGGCGAGACGTAGAGACAGTAGACGGAGTTCTCGAGGCCGTCGTCGGTGTCGCGATCACGCTTGTAGAGTTCGTCGATAATCGCACAAAAAGAACTTAACGTCTTGCCTGACCCCGTCGGCGCACAGACCAGCGTGTTCATCCCCTCGTGGATCTTCGGGATCGCCCCCTGCTGGGGCGGCGTGAAGAAGCCCTCGTTCTCGGGAACGAACTCGCCGAACTCCTCGAGCCACCACTCCTGGACCGCCGGCTCGAGGAGGTCGAAAACGTCGCGGTCCTCGATCGTGACGGCGTCCGGATCGAAAGGGAGGGCGTCGTCGGCGACCGGCAACTCGAGGCCGTCGGTCCCGCTCATTACCGTCGTCTCCGGGGCCGGTATGTAAGAGGGTTTGGACAGCGGGGTGAAAGTGAACGCGTTCGAGCGGGTCGCGGCCGGCGACGGCGTGGCAATCGCAGGCCCCGTGTATATATCGTCGATCGGCGACAGACCGAACCGAAGGAAGAGCGACCGTCCTTACGGAACTGCGGAGTCGGACGAGTCGATTAGCCGCCGCTCGAGCCGTGTAGTCACCACTGCGGACAGCCCGTACGCAACCCGTATCCATGACTCGACTGACCCGTCGTCGACTGCTCGGCGCGCTCTCGCTTTCGACCGGCGCGGGCGCGCTGTCGATCGCAGCGCGAGAGTTCGGTCCGTTCGCGTCGGATTCCGAGTCCGATTCGGACGGCGACGCGGTCGCGTTCGATCCGGCCGTCGACGGGTTCGGGTTCGATAACTACGCGACGCCCCCCGAATCGCCGTCGGCGAGCGAGTTCGTCTCCCGGAGCGACCTCCGAGACCGCCTGACGTCGGTCGTGAGCCCGTCGGTTCTCGACTTGGGCGGACGCTCGCCGGACGGAGCGCTGCGGTCGGGGATCGGCGCGATCGTCGATCGGCTCCTCTCGAACGTCGACTGGTTGTTCGGGACGAAAGGGTACTGCTACGGCATGGCCGCGGTCGCGCAGTGGTACGCCGAAGTACCGACCGCCGTTCCCGTCGATCGGGATTCGACCAGCGAGATAACTCGGATCGACGTGCCGGCCGACCGATCCGCGACGCCCGTGCGGGACGATATCGAACGGTTTCACCGGAGTCAGTTCACTAACGTCGATTCGTGGGTGCAGCGGTGGCCGCTCCTCCGTCCGGAACGGATCGACTACCGGTCGCAGGCGCGCGAGCTCCGCGCCGCGATCGACGAGTACGGATCGGCGGGGGTGACAATCACCGGTGAAAACGTCGTGGAGGGCCACTACCTGCTCTGCTACGAGTACGACGAGGGCGATACCGACGTGACGTTCGCCGTCTACGATCCGAACGTCGCCGCGGACGAGTACGCGACGACCGCGACGTCGCGGACCGTTGGGATCGACACGGCCGCCGGCGAGCCGGTGCTCGGCTCGTACGCGGAGGAGTTCGATCGGTTCCTGTTCACTCGTGAGGACCGCGTTACGAACGAGCAGGCCAGAGCGGACAGATCGGAACGGAGTCGCTAGCGCCGATCGGATCGCGTTCGGGGCGCCGTCGCTTGCAGTTCCGTCACGACGTCCACGCCGCGGGTCGATCGGAGACGGCGATGGTTCGTCAGTTGCGATACCGACCTGCATTTCTCGTTTCGAGCTTACAGGCCGTCGAGCGTCCGATTTAGTACTTCGATTACAGTAGTTGCACGTCTAACAAATATTATCAATTATGATAGTACGGGGACGATATTGCGTATTCTAACTGTGAGAAAGTAACCACTTATATGATGCAGGTTTGACACCCAGTCTGTGAATCGACGAAAGGCTCTCGCCGCGGGGACAGCGGCGATACTGGGAATGGCGGGATGCTTCCAGCCGTCTGGGTCCAGCAACGATGATGACGGCTCTGAACAGGAACCGAGCCCTGAACGGGACCCGAGAGACGAACGAAACGCTCCTGAACGGACCGGCGACGCGGGGATGGTCGTCTTCACGTACGACGATTCGAAGATCGAAGACTACACGATGACGTACCCCGCTCACGAGCGATACGACGTCCCCGCGTGTATCGGCGCCTGTCCCGATCTCGTGGAGTCGTCAGGCGATTTGGATCCGCACCACATCGGAGAACTGCACGACGCCGGCTGGGAAGTGATGTCGCACACGAATAGACATCGATCGGTCGGACGGATTCGCCTCGAGTCCGACGCGGAGGCCGGCCACGACCGGATCTACGTCGAGGCGAATCGCCACGGCGATCACGTGGGCGATCCGATCGTACTGTTCGACGGCGAACGGACGGTCGAGGCGACGGTCGCCGGTAAGGGCTCCGACGACGACGGCCAGTACATCCGCCTCGAGGAGCCGATCGATCAACCGCTCGACGCGACCAACCCCGCGTACGTCCGCTACACCGAATCGTTCCTGCGGACGATCCTCGCCGATTCGAAGCGCCGAATCGAAGACTGGGGGGTCGACGTGACCGGCTTCGTCTACCCGTACGGGCGCACCGACGGCCTCGCCGAATCCCTCGTCCCGGAGTACTACGACGCCGTCCCGAACTACCGGACCGGCGTCGGTGGGATCAATCCGATCGACGACCTCGAGCCGACGCAATTGCACCGCCGGTACATCGAAACGGATCGATCGACGCCCGAAGAGATCGAGGAGTTCATGGCGACCGTCGCGTCCGAGGACGTCCTCGGAATCGTCGGCGGTCACAGCGAGTACGATACGCTCCCCGCCGAGCGGATCGAATTTACCATCGAGACCGCCCTCGATCACGACCTTCGAATCGTCACGCTGCAGGAGGCGCTGACCGAACTCGGCTATCTCGACTGACCGCCGGTCGACCCGTCGATCCGCGAGCCGACCGCTGACGTCGCTCGGTCACTCGCACGCGGACGAAAACGCCGTGACGACTTCGAAACCCTGTGTCTCGTAATCGCTCATCGCCGCGAGCCGATCCGAAACGTCCTCGAGTCCGACGCGTCGCGTGACCAGTTGTTCCGGCTCGAGCCGGCCGCCCTCGATCATCCTGAGCAGTTCGTCGTACCGGGAGGGCGGCATGCCCCGCGAGCCGACGACGGTAACGTCCCAGCGGGTCATCTCGTCGACGGGCAGGGCGACTTCCCCCTTCTCGGCGCTAGTCGTCAGCCCGATCTGGACGTGCCTGCCGCGGATGCGGAGGCAGTCGACGCTGTTGCGGCAGGTCTCGGCGCGCCCGAGGGCGTCGACGGAGACGTGGGCGCCCCCGTCGGTGATCGCGTCGACAGCGTCCGGGACGTCCTCTCCGTCCTCGAGCGCCGAGGCGTCGATCGTCTCCTCGGCGCCCAGATCGGCGGCCATCTCGAGGGGGTCCTCGCGGACGTCGACGGCGATCGCCCGGCCCCCAAGCGCGGTCGCGATCTGGACCGCCGCGAGGCCGAGGCCGCCGCAGCCGTGGACGGCGACCCAGTCGCCCGCGTCGATATCGGCCCGGTGTGCGAGCGCGTGGAACGCCGTGACGTACCGACAGCCGAGCGCGGCGACCGCTTCCGGGGAGACGCCGTCGGGCAGCGTCGTGACGTTGAACTCGGCGTGGGGCACGTGGACCTGCTCGGCGAACGCGCCCGGAACGCTCGACTCGAACCCGAGCGCGTAGCCGTCCTCGCAGACGTTGCCGTGGCCGTTGCGACACTGGTAGCACGACCCCTCGCCGAGGTTGAACGGGACGGCGACGCGGTCGCCGACCGCGAGCGCGTCGACGTCGTCGCCGACCCGCGCGACCCGACCCGCGGGCTCGTGGCCGAGGATCTGTCCGAGCGGCACCTGGTCGTCGGCCCACTCGCCGTGGCCCTGCCAGGCGTGCCAGTCGCTTCGACAGATGCCACAGGCCTCGACGTCGACGACGACGCCGTGGGGCGCGAGTTCGGGCGGTTCGACCGACTCGATCGACAGCGGTTCGCCGTAGGCCTCGAGTACAGCAGCGCGCATACCGCCGCCAACGAGTGCGGGGGAGGTAATGGCTCCGACAGCGGCGAGCCCGATCTCTCGGCGCGGCGCTCGACTGGGCCGCCCAGAAGACTACGCTTATCGGACAGGCCGTGCGAGAGGATCGTATGCGCGTCACCTTTCTCGGAAGCGGCAGCGCGATGCCGACCGGCGAGCGGTTCCAGACCGGTATTCTGGTCCAGGACGACGGCCGAACGCTGCTGGTCGACTGCGGATCGGGCGTCCTCCACCGCCTCCAGCAGTCCGGCGTCGGCTACGAGAACGTCTCGACGGTCCTGCTGACCCACCACCACCTCGACCACGTCGCCGACCTGCTCCCGCTCATGAAGGCCCGCTGGCTCGCCGGCGAGGACCACCTCGAGATCGTCGGGCCGCAGGGGACGAAGTCGCTGCTCGACGACCTGCTCGACGTCCACGAGTACATGCAGGGGAAACTCGATCTGCAGGTTCGAGAGGTCGTCGCCGGCGAGTTCTCGGTCGCGGGGTTCGACGTCTCGGCCTACGAGACCCGCCACTCGTTGCCCTGCCTCGCCTACCGGTTCGGCGACCTGTTCACCTTCAGCGGCGACAGCGAGGCCTTCGCGGGACTGGCGAACTTCGCCGACGGGTCGGCCGTTCTGGCCCACGACTGCTCGTTCCCCGACGACGTCGACGTCTCGAACCACCCCACCCCGGAGACGCTCGGTCAGGCGCTGGCCGGCAACGAGATCGGCCGCGTCTACCTGACCCACCTCTACCCGCACACGGACGGTCGCCACGAGGAGATGCTCGAGTCGATCGGCGCCCGCTACGACGGGGACGTCCGGTTCGCCGAGGACCTGAAGACGATCAGTATCGAGTAGCCGATCGGTCGGGGTCCGTTTTCGACAGATATCGGTCAACGGGCGGCCAGATCTCTACGATCTGGGGTGGACGAATGTTCTCTCACACCTCCAAAACGTGGGGGTCGGGACTGCCTTCTCGCTCTCGTTACCCGTTCGTGCGCGTTCTCGTTTGCGTGTTGTCAACACGCAGATGTGCGTATCCGAATACGTTTATACCCCGAGTTTGTAGGATCATAACAACAGAATGAGTTCCAGACGCTTGTCGGACGATATCGGGGGGAAGAACGGATGAGAGCGCCGGATCGTATCGCGGACGCGGTAACGAATCATTCCCGGATCGTCATCGTCGTCCTCCTGTTGCTGACGGCGGCGGTCGGCGTCGGGATGCCGATGGTCGACCAATCCTCGTCGCTCGACCAGTTCGAGAGTCAGTCCGATGAGGCCCAAGCCCTCGAGCGAATCCAGGGGAACTCCGAGAACGGGGTCGATCCCTATTTCGCGACAGAGGGTGACGAGAATACCACCAGCGTCCAGGTGATCGTCCGCGGCGACGGCGACAACGTCCTCGCGCGGGAGTCGCTCGTCTCCTCGCTCGAGTTCCAACAGGAGCTTCGAAACGACGAGTCGATCAATGCGACGCTGGCGGAGAATCGGTCGATCACCGGCGTCGAAAACCTCGTCGCGTTCACCGCGATCAGCGGCGATCTCGCCGAACGAGAGGCGGTGCTCGAGACCGGACTCAACGACACGCTGGAACTCCAGCGGGAGTACCTGAACCGAACCGCCGCCGGCGACGAGCAGGCCGCGGCCGAGACCGAAGCCGAAATCAACGCGACGATCGAGCAAACGGTCGAGGCGGCGGCGCTCGGCGACGAGCGAGCCGCCGAGTACGAAGAGCTAGTCCAACAGGCCCGAGAGGTCGAGTCCGGCCGTTGGGAGATCGAACGGGAGACCGATACCTACGAGGCGAGCGAGGAGTACCGGAACCTGACCGCGAACCTCGAACAGATTCGCCTCGGCGCGACGACCGGGATCTTCGAAGCCGAGTACACCCAGCTTCAGGAGGGAACGGTGCCGCTCGAGGACCAGCTCGAGGCCCTCGAGAGCCTCGACGACGAGGAGTACGAGCGGGTCGTCCAGCAGACGCTCTCCGACGGCGACGGACAGGAGAACGTCGCGCTCGCGCTGATGCCCTCGTCCTACGAACCGGGCAGCACCGAGGCCGAAACGCGGATGACGTCGGTCACGCAGTCGACCCAAAGCGATGCGGCCGGCGGCGGAATGGGCGGCGGTGCCATCAGCGATCGGATCGTCGAGAGCCAACTCGAGATCCGCGACCTCGCGAACGCCCAAGAAGAGGACTACATCGTCTTCGGCGGCGGAATCATCACCGACGAGATCGACCGGTCGATGGGCGACAGTCTCGCCATCGTCGGTCCGTTCGCCCTGCTGTTCGTCGTCGTCGCTCTGCTGATCGCCTACCGGGACCTGATAGACATCGTCCTGGGCGTCGTCGGGATCGTCGCGGTGCTCGTCTGGACGTTCGGCTTCATGGGCTGGGCCGATATCGCGTTCAACCAGATGTTCGTCGCGGTTCCGGTCCTGTTGATCGGGCTCTCTATCGACTACGCGATCCACGTCTTCATGCGCCACCGCGAGCAACGCGAGGAGGACGGACGGACCGGTTCCGTCCGCGGCTCGATGAAGGTCGCGCTGGCCGGCGTCGGCGCCGCGCTCATCTGGGTGACGGCGACGACGGTCATCGGCTTCCTCTCGAACCTCGTCAGTCCGATCGGCCCCATTCGGGAGTTCGGGATCGTCAGCTCCGTCGGGATCGTCGCCGCGCTGATCATCTTCGGCGCACTGATCCCGGCGATGAAGGTCGAGCTCGACGAGTTCCTCGAGTCCCGCGGCTACGACCGCCGCAAGCGCGCGTTCGGGACCGGCGGCGGCCGCTTCAGCGAGGTGCTGACGGTCGGGTCGACGGCCGCTCGGAAGGCGCCGCTGGTCGTTCTCGCCCTCGTGCTCCTGCTCTCGATCGGCGGGGCCTACGGCGCGACCCAGGTCGACACCAGCTTCCAGGAAGAGGACTTCCTCGCGGAGAGTCCGCCGGCGTGGACCGACAACCTGCCGGGCGGCATGAGCCCCGGCGAGTACCAGGCCAAGGACGATCTGGACTTCGTCAATCAGCACTTCCAGCGCGAGGACAGCCAGGCGCAGATCCTCGTCGAAGCGGACGGCGGGGGCGTCGACGACCCCGAACTGCTCGAGCAGATGAACCGGACGCGGGACGAGGCCGCGGCGAGCGACGTCGTCTACACGATGGCGAACGGCGAGGCCGACATCCAAGATCCGCTCTCGACGATGGAGACGGTCGCCGGGCAAAACGAGTCGTTCAACGAGTCGTTCCGGGCGGCCGACACCGACGATGACGGCGTCCCCGACGAGAACGTCTCGGCGCTGTACGACCAACTGTTCGAGACCGACGAGGAAGCCGCGAGTCAGGTCCTCCATCGGACCGACGACGGCGAGTACGACGCGACCCGAATGATCGTCGGCATCCAGGGCGGAGCCAGCGCCGCTGACACGACGAGCGAGATGCGCACGCTCGCCGACGACGTCGAAGACGGCAGCGACGGCCGCTGGACCGCCATCGCCACCGGCACTCCGATCGTCAACCACATCGTCGAACAGGACCTGCTCGACACCGTCCTCGAGAGCCTCATGATCACGCTCGTGGCCGTGTTCGTCTTCCTGTCGGTCGCCTACTGGGCGACCGGCGACAGCGCGGCGCTGGGCACCGTGACCCTGCTGCCGGTCGCCTTCACCGTCAGCTGGATCCTGGGGACGATGTACCTCATCGGCATGCCATTCAACGTGCTCACGGGGATGATCACGAGCCTCACGATCGGGCTCGGCGTCGCCTACAGCATCCACGTCAGCGACCGGTACACGCTCGAACTCGAGCGCCAGGGCAACGTCTGGTCGGCGCTGCGGACGACCGTCACCGGCACCGGCGGCGCGTTGCTCGGCAGCGCGGCGACGACCGTCGGCGGCTTCGGGACGCTCGCCTTCGCAATCTTGCCCGCGTTGCGCCAGTTCGGGATCATCACCGGGCTGACGATCACCTACGCGTTCCTCGCCAGCGTGATCGTCCTCCCGTCGCTGCTGGTGCTGTGGACGCGGTACCTCGGCCCGGACGTCTCCTTCGACGCGCCGGGATCGCCCGCCGGAACGGCGACCGCGAGCGACGGCGGCCGCGAGACCGGGACCGAAACGGACATGACGACCGACGCGAGAGACGGAGATGATTCGGAGGGACTAGACGAGTGACGAACGACGAGAGCGAGGCCGTCGACGCGTTCGAACGTCTCGGCCTCACCAGCTACGAGGCCAAGGTCTTCATCGCCCTCCACCGGCTGGGGTCCGGGGCGGCGCGCGACGTCGCAGACGTGACCGACGTCCCTCGCTCGCAGGTCTACAGCGTCGCGGAGAGTTTAGAAGATCGCGGACTGATCGAGGTCCAGCAGGCGAGCCCGATCCGCTACCGACCGGTCAGTCTCGAGGAGGCCCAGCAGACCCTCGAGGAACGGTTCGACCGCGAACGGGAACGGGCGTTCGACTACGTGGACTCGGTCAGACAGGAGGCGACGACCGAGGAAACCCAAGAGGACATCTGGACCGTTCGGAGCCGCGAGCGCGTCGACGACCGCGTCGTCGACCTCCTCTCGCAGGCGACGGACAAGATCGTCATCGGGACGCGGCTCCCGGAACTGCTCACGGAGTCGATCGAACGGACGCTCGAGGAACGGACCGCGGCCGGCGTCTCCGTGCTCGCGATCAGTCGGAACGACGAGATCTGGGAGCGACTCGACGCTATCGACGGCGTCGAGATCGAGACGCCCCCCGCCTACCGCGAGGGTGACCAGCGATCGGGACGGATCGTCATCGTCGACGACGACGGCATCCTGTTGAGCGTCATCGACGACGACGGCAGCGAGACGGCGATCTGGAGTTCGGGCTCGTTGTTCGCCTCCGTGCTGATCCAGCTGATCGAGGCCAGCGACGAACTGCGACCCGGCTCGGAGCTACGGTAAGTCGTCGAGCCGACCCGACCACTGCGCCGTCACTCGAGTCGGTACCGTAACAACGCCGCGATCCCGCCGAGATTCGACAGCTGCTGACCGGGCGGGAACTCGCTCGAGAAGACGGTCACATCGCCGCCTTTCTGCTCGGTCGTGCGGACGATCTCGTCGACGCTGATCGCCCACTCGCCGTCGGGACCGCGCTCCTTCTGCAGTCGGTCGTCGAGGACGAGCAGCCGCTCGATCGCGCCGAACTCGGCGGCCTTTTTCACCTGTTCCGGGCCGTAGGCGGCCTTGGCGCCCTCGGCCATGCGACGGGTGAGCTCGTCGATGTACTCGGCCTCGCTCTCGATGCGGGTCTCCTGCTGGACGTCGGCGACGGCGCCGCGCTTGAGCACCTCGTGGACGCCGCGGTCCCCGACGCTGGCCGTGTCGACCATCGTGATCTGCTCGGCGAGCTCCGATTCGTTCTGCTCGATGTGCTTGTAGGCGTCCTGTTTCGTGAAGCCGGGCCCGGCGAGGATGATCGCGTCCGCGTCCTGTCGCTTCAGGACCGTCGCGAGTTCCTCGAACAGCTCCGAGCGCCCGCGGGCGTACTCGCCTTTCCCCGTCGTGCCCGTGATCGTCGCCCGCTCCTCGGTGCCGTACTGGGCGACCGTGTGGACGTGAGCCTGGCCCTCCTCGACGGTCGCGATGGCGACGTCCGGGTTCTCGGTGGCCTCCTCGGCCTCCTCGAGGCGGGCCTCCTGGTCCGGTTTGAAGCGCTTCTCGATCGAGAGCTCGTCGCGCTCCTCGACGTTCAGCGTGTGGTGAAAGCCGAGCTGGTCCTCGCGCGAGCAGGCGACGATCTCGCCGCCGACCCGCAGCCGGTTGGCGAACTTGTGGAACTCGACGTCGTCGACGGCGATGGCGACCCACATGTGCTCGCGCTCGCCGCCGGTGTCGCGCATCTGGTCGTCGTTGCGCTGGATCCGCCGGGTCGTATCGCCCGCGACGCGGTCGCCGGGCTCGAGGACGTACTGCAAGTGCCAGAGGTCGTCGACGCTCTCGGGGACGACCGTCACCCGTTCGCGCCCGCCCTCGACCTGCTCCCGGTCTTTGATCTGCATGGGCGTGGCTTCGCGGGGTGCGTGTAAGTGGGCTGCGATCCTCGAGACCGCGTCTGCGCCGAATCGCTCCGTCGGACGGACCTCGAGTCCGCGCGACCCTCGGACGGGGACCGTGTCGCGGCCCGTCGTCTCGGCCCGCTGTACCACCTCTTTTGTACCCGCCGCGCCTCGGAACGGATAAGCGATGACCTCCGAGACCGGGCCGACGCCGCCGTCGGAACGTATCGTCGGCCTCGACGTACTGCGGGGAGTCGCCCTCCTCGGGATTTTGCTGGTCAACGTTCGGGTGTTCTCGATGCCGTCGGTGGTGCTGACGAATCCGACGACCTACGGCGACCTGACCGGGGCCAACTACTGGGTCTGGTTCGCCGGCCACGTCTTCGCCCAGCAGAAGTTCCTCACGATCTTCACGCTCCTGTTCGGCGGCGGCGTCGTGTTGTTCACCCGCAGCGCCGAGAAGCGCGGGCGATCCGCGGTCGGCTTGCACGTCCGCCGCTCCGCGTTGCTCGTCGCCGCCGGCCTCGCACACGCCTACCTCCTGTGGTACGGCGACATCCTCGTCGCCTACGGGCTCTGCGCGATCGTCGTCGTCATCTTCCGGGACCACGAGCCGTGGGACCTGGCGACCTTCGGCGTCGTCCTGCTGGCGATCCCGTCGCTCATCGAGGTGGCGTCGGGGCTCACCATGGATCCGGCCGCGATCGCGGACTCGTGGCGGCCGGCCGAATCGGTTCTGCAGTCCGAGATCGAGGCCTACCGCGGCGGCTGGATCGCCCAGCTCGACCACCGGGTCCCGACCGCGTTCCAGCGCCAGACGTCGGGCTTTTTCGGCTACAGTGCCTGGCGCGTCGCCGGCTCCATGCTGCTCGGAATGGCGCTGTTCGAGTGGGGCGTCCTGACGAACGATCGCTCGTCGCGGTTCTACCGTCGGCTGGTCGTCGTCGGGGCCGCAAGCGGGCTCGCCGCGATCCTCGCCGGCGTCTGGTACGTCGAGGCCAACGACTGGTCGGCCGGTGCGGCCCTGTTCTGGCGGCAGTTCAACTACTGGGGGAGCGTCCCCCTCGCCGGCGCGTACATCGGGATCGTGATGTTGTTCTGCCGGTGGCGTCCCGCGGGACTCGCGACCCGGGCGCTGGCCGCCGTCGGCCGGACCGCCTTCAGCAACTATATCCTGCAGACCGTCCTCGCCACGTCGATCTTCTACGGCCACGGTCTCGGGCTGTTCGGGCGGCTGACTCGAGTCGAGGCGCTCGGCGTCGTCCTGCTCGTCTGGGCGGTGCAACTCCCCCTGTCGGTCCTCTGGCTGCGGTACTTCCGGTTCGGGCCGCTCGAGTGGCTCTGGCGCGTGCTCACCTACGGGGAACGCCAGCCGCTTTTGAACGACCGCCGCGACTCGAGAGCCGGCGACGGGCGATCGAGAACCGACGACTGAGAACCGTCTACGGTGGGCGTAGCGGTCTCGAGAACGGCGATGGCGGTCCCTACTTCCGGGGCGATCGGGATTTCACTGTTAGGGCGCAGCCGTATCTCCGTAGGGTGCCAATTAGCACCATGAAGCTCGCACACGTTTCGCTCCTCGAAGACTTCGGCACTCGATCGGTTGCAGTCCACGCGCTCATGGTACTCGCGTTCGCCAACGCGGTGCTCGCGGGGCTGTTCCTCAGCGGACAGGTCGGCCTCGTCTCGTTCGTCGCGCTGCTCAACCTCACGGCCGGACTGTGGGTCGCCCACTCGATTCACTCGCTCGGACACGAGGCCGCCGGCGGCGAGTACGAGGGCGTCCTCAACGAACTGCTCGACGGCGGTACCGACGCCGCCGAGGGCCTCGAGACGGGCCGGTTCGGTCGACTGCTCGCGCTCGTCGCGGCCGTGACGGCCGTCGCGCTGTTGACCTCGGCGCAGGTCCTTCCGGGAACCGTCGTCCCGATCGCGATCGTCGCCGTCGGCAGCATCGCCGTCGTGACCGCGATCATCGGGTTCTTGATCGCGCTCGGCGCGTCCTACGACGAGAGTCAACGGCGGACGATCGAGCGGGTCGAACGGAACGACGCGTCGGACGCCGGCGAGATCGACGGTTGACGCTGGCGACGACTCTTAGGAGAGCGCCGCGGTGACGTCGGTCGAGGATATCATGCCGAGGTAATCGTCCCCTTTCACGACCGGCAGGTGTCCGATTCCGAGACCGGTCATCATCGCGGCGATCTCCTCGAGGTAGAGGTCCGGCGGCACGGTTTCGACGGACTCCGTCATCACGTCCCTGACCCGCAGCTCGGTCGGGTCGCGACCCTCGGCAGCGGCGTTCACGAGATCGGTGCTGGTGACGATCGACGGGGGATCCGTCGTCACGACTAACGCGGTGATTTCCTCGTCGCGCATCGTCGTCGCGGCCTCCTGGAGCGTCGCGTTTTTCGAGACGGTCTCGAGCGGCGTCGACATGACCTCGTCGACGCGGGTACCGTTAGTAGGTGACATATGACCACGTACGACAACACCCACCATGTCTCTTGCGCACGGTTATCGCTACCCTCGGCGTCGAGGCGTCTCCGGTACACCCGCGATCGATCGCCGTCAGTCCCGGAGTTCCTCGAGTTTCCCCTTCGCCTTCTCGATTCCGGACTCGAAGGTCTCCTCGATCTCTTCGACGGAGCGTTCGACGTAGCGGACGCGCTCTTTCGGGACGCGGCGCACGACGCTATTGCCGTCCTCGTCGTTGCCGTACGCGAACAGCCAGTGGTCCTGAAAGTACGCGATGCGGTCGTTGTCGACGGTCGCCCGCTCGAGGTCGCCGGTCGCGGTCTCGTAGACGATCGACGCCTTTCCCAGCTCGAGGTCGGATTCGGTGTCGGTATCGATATCGGCCATGGGCGTGGCGTCCACCGTCGACCGTGTAGGTCTGTACCCGGCAGGTGCAGCCGCGGCGCTCGCCGATCGATCGCTGCCGGAAGACTCGACGACGACGCCGGTCGCCGCTCCTCGCGAGAGCGGTGGCGCCGCGGCCGCTCACTCCTCGCTGATCCGACTCCCGCCCGGCGGCATGAAGTGCTGGATGCGGTCCGGGCTGGCGATCTTCCGGACGAACGACTCGTCTTCGAAGCGCTCGCGGAACCGGCGGTAGAGCCGCTTGGCCGCGTCGGCTTGTGCGTACCGACCGGGCTCGAGTTCGATCGTCGTCTCGGCCTGCCCTTCGACGGCCGACGGCGGGCCGCCGATCACCCGCGTGTAGGGCTCGCACTGGATGCCGACCGCGACGTCGACCGGCGTGTCCCGGTAGTAGGTGCGGTCGCCCCGGATCGCGAACCCGCCTTTCTCCAGGTACTCGCCGCTCTCGGGAGTCTTGGTGACCTGATCGGAGTCAACGGCGTAGACGTCGCCGGCGTAGCGGCCGTCCTTCCAGACCGACGAGTAGGAGACCGCGAACTGCGCGGCCTCCTCGATGCTCGACTCCGGCAACTCGATGTCCGACGAGGAGGCCTCGCTCGGATCGGTCGCTTTGAGCACGGTGACGGGGCCGCCGTGGGCCTGCGTGTGGAGGACCTTGTCGCCGGGCTCGAGGTACTTTTTTACTAACTCCTCGTTCTGGTCGGCGTTGCGGCCGCCGATCACGAGGTAGCCGTCGCTGGTGTGGAACCAGCGGAAGCGGTCGAACCACGGCTCGTTCTCGCGGATCGGAACGGAGGGCTCCGAGAGCCAGTCGCGGTCGTCCTCCTCGTCCTCGTCGTCGTCGCCCTCGTCGGCGGCGTCCTCTTCCTCCCACCGGTCTCGGCGGGCCTTTGCTTCCTCGAGGTCCTCGCGGGTGTCCTCGATGGCCGCCAGCGCGCCCTCCTTTTTCTCCTCGACGCGCTTGGCCTCGGTGTAGAGCCGGTCGGCGTTCTGTTCGACGCCCTGCCGAGCCACGAGGTCGATGCGCTCGCCGTCGAGTTCGACGGTGACCGTCCCCTCGCTGCCGTCGACGTCGACGACGGCCTCGGCGGCCGCGATGCCGCGGTCGGCCCCTTCGGCGAACCGCTCTTCGATCTCGTCCCAGGGCCGGTCCTGGGCGCGGGCCTCCTGGACCGTCGAGAGGATGTCGTCGACCAGCCCGTACTCGGCGTACAGCAGTTCGGCCTGCTCGCGGAGGGCGTCGGCCTCCTGCTCGAACCCCTCGATCGCGCCCCGCTGTTGCTCGATGATCCGCTCGTACTTGGCGATCTCCTCCTCGAAGTCGGGCCGCTGCGCGGTCGGATCGGTTTCCTCCTCGTCCTCGGCGAGTTCGAGCCGGTAGAAGTAGTCGTCCAGCGCCGCGAGGAAGGAGTCGTACGGCTCCGAGGCCAGTTCGACGTGCTCCTCGAGCGGGAACGGCGTCGCGTCGACGACCCGGTCGGGACTCGAGTCGCCGTCGCCGTTTTCGTCGGATTCGCCCTCCTCGTCGTCCCCGTCGTCCTCGTCCGCGACGTACAGCCGCGGATCGAAGTTCCCGTTGCGCAGGTCGAGCGCGAGCCGTTCGATGGCGCCGTAGATCCGATCGTAGACGTCCTCGTCGGCCTCGGCGATGTCCATCGCCTTCTCGACGCCGGCGCGGGTACAGATCTCCTCGGCGTAGAGACCGCCGAAGTTGAGCTGGGTCGCCAGCGTCCGGACGACGTCCGTGTCGGAGTCTTCCATCTCACGGTCGAACGCCTCCCGGGAGACCGTCAGCGGGTTCGTCCGACTGTCGGGGAACTCGTAGCGCGAGCCCGGCACGACGGTGCGGGACTTGAGGCGGACGGTCTCGAGGCAGTCGATCACCTCGTACTCGCCGTCGGTGACGGCGACGTTCCCCTGGCCGAACAGTTCGACGATGATCCGAGTGGTGCCGTCCTCGCGCTCGAAGACGAACTCGAGGATGCGGTCGAACTCGTACTGTTCGACGCCGGCGAAATCGGCTCCCGACAGGCGGTTCCGGAGCATCATCGCGAACTGCGGCGGTCGGCCGGGCGCGTCGGGCACCCGCTCGGGGGCGACCGTGTGGGCCCGCTTGGTCTCACCGACCTCGAGGAGGAGTTCGACGCGGCCTCGATCGAAGTCCCGCATCTTGAGCCGGACGAGGTCGTCGCCGTAGAGGTAGGCCTTGTCGACCTTCGCTCCCTCGTAGGCACCGAGTTCCCCGACGAGGGCGGCGAGGTCGACGCTGGTAAGCTCCCGCTTTGGATCCATACCCCAAACTGCCCGGCGCTGTCAAAAAGGCGTGTCGCTCCGGCCCGGTCGGCTCGCGCCCTCGCTGCGGCGGGGCCGTTCCGCGACGCGGGCGGACGACCGCCGATCGGCGCGTCCCCCGAGGTCGGAAAGTCTAATCCGCGCCGAGGCCCACCGTACGCGTATGTCCGACAGCGTCGACACGAGCCGCCGGGGCCGACGCCCGACCGCGTCAGCCGTTCGGCACCGCAGCGACGACCGAACCGGAACCCGAAGCGGGCGCCGACCCGCCGCCGGAGGCCGCCGATGAGTCAGCCGGGCCCCGACTCGAGCCCCGACCCCGACGACCGACCGTGGGACGAGGTCTCCCGGTTCCCCACGTTCGTCGACCACCTCGAGAACGAAGGGGCGTTCTCCGTCCGGGAGATCATCGCCAATCTGGACGTGGAGATTCCCGTCGACGGGATCGTCTACCACGACCGCGGGATCCGCGTCCCCGGCTACGACGCGACGTTCGTCCACGAGCCCTCGCGGGGCCGGCCGGCCTTCAGCCTCGAGGTGGACACGGTCGGGCCGCGAAACGCGTGGGCCGTCTTCGACGCCCAGCTCGGCTGGGATCTCTACCTGCTCCGGACCGAGGGCGTGTCGGCTCTGGCCTGGGTCAGCGACGAGGAGTACAAGACCGAGGAGGCGACCCACTTCCGGACGAAACACGACGCGCTGGCCGCGGGCCGGTTCTCCTTCGGCGTCTTCTGTTACTCGGGCAGCGACTGGGACGAGCGCGTCGCCCGGATCGAGGGCACGGACGCCCCCGCCTACCTCAAACGCGACGACGGCACGCCGGTGATCCCCCAGAACCCCTCGGAGTTCTACGACTACATCGGCTCGAGCGCCACCGAGTTGCGCCAGACCGGCGGCGGCGCGCCGCCCCACCTCGGCATCCTGGAACTCGAGGTCACGATCAACTGATCGAGCGGGGCGTGCCCTCGGATCCGACTCCCGTGGTATCACGACTCTCGGAACCCTTATCCGGTATTCGACCCTACGATTGTTCGTAATGGCAAACGGTAACGTTGATTTCTTCAACGACACTGGCGGCTACGGTTTCATCTCGACTGAGGACGCGGACGATGACGTCTTCTTCCACATGGAAGACGTCGGCGGCCCGGATCTGGAGGAGGGAGAGGAGATCGAATTCGACATCGAACAGGCCCCCAAGGGCCCCCGCGCGACGAACGTCGTCCGCAACAACTGATCGCGACGGCTTCGTCGCCAGCGGGCGACGCTGACTGTTGCCGTGATTTTTCGTGTATTACGCGCCGAGCGGTCGCTCCGTGCGTTCGGTAGAGCAATCGAACGGAATCGACTAGTCCGACTCGAGAATTTATATCAATAGAGCAGGGGAGTGGCTTCTTTATTCAGAATAGGGTGGAGCCGAATAGGGGATTCGACACCGACGTGCGCGTATTGATCGACGACGATTCGGTACCCATCGCACGAGGGTCGAACGATCCCGACCCGGTTATACGCGACGAGAGCGTACGAAGGGCAACCATGCGCGAGGTCGTCTTCACCGTCGAGTACGAGAACGGGGCCGACGAGGTGATGGACCACTTCATCGAGCATCCGGACCTCTACGCGCGGTCGATGGAGATTACCGCGACCAGCGACTCGGTGTGGGGAATCGAGAAGGTCGTGGGACCGACCGACGTTCTCGAGGAGTTCGACGACCGGTTAGAACGCGTCGCCAGCGATCCGAACGCGAGCGGAATGTGTGGTGCGCCGATCACCGAATGGAACTACGACGTCCTGTCGTCGAACGAGGAGTCGCGGAAGATATATTCGCTTCGCAGGGAAGGTGACGGCCCGCGGTCGATCCCGCTCGTCGCCGCGAAACACGTCGGCGAGGGATTGATGATGCGGACGGAGCGCCGCGGCGACCAGTTCCGCTGGACGTTGCTCGTCGACGAGACGGTGGCAGCGATGCACGACGAAATTCGCGAGAATCTTCGAGACGGGTTGTCTCTCACCGTCGAACGACTCGGGACGCCCCCGTGTCTCCTCGAAGACGGTCGCGTACAGCAGAGCCTCACGCCCGAACAAAAGGCGGCGCTCGAAGCCGCCATCGAACGCGGGTACTACGAAGTCCCACGGCAGCGGTCGGTCACCGAAATCGCAGCCGATGTCGGCGTCTCGAGTTCGACGTTCCAGTACCGACTGAACCGGGCCGAGGCGTGGTTGGCCCACCAGCTCGCGGCGGATTCGATGGACGTCGACGTCGACGCCGACCTCGATCCCGAGGACATCGAGTTCATCCGATGACTGTTCGCCCCGTTCGGACACGGGACAGTTGAAATATTTCGAAGTAAACCCCAACCCGTTGTCCCTCAAAGGGACTCGTGTATGACGACCGATTCCAGCCTCAGTGTTCAACTCGTACGGAACGCCACCGTCCTCGCGACCATCGATGAGACGACGTTCCTCGTCGATCCGATGTTCGCGCCCCAAGGCGAGATGCCGACTGTGACGGATAACCCCGCGGTTCCCGAATCTCTCACGACGGCGAACCAACGCCGGAATCCGCTCGTTCCGATGCCTGACGTCGATCTCTCCTACGACGCAGTCGTCGTTACCCATCGACATCCCGACCATTTCGACGAAGCGGCGAAAGCGGAGCTCGAGGCGGACGTCCCCCTCTTTTGCCAGCCCGAAGAGGCCCAGGCCTTCACCGACGAGGGGTTCACCGACGTGCGGCCCGTCGACGACGAGACCTCCTTCGACGGCGTGACGATCCACCGGACGCCGGGACGGCACGGACACGGCGACTTAGCCGAAGGAATGGGGCCCGTCTCCGGGTTCGTGTTTGAGGGCGACGAGACGCTGTACATCGCCGGTGACACGATCTGGTACGACCCGGTAGAGCAGACGCTCGACCGATTCGACCCTGATATGGTCGTCCTCAACGGCGGCGAAGCACAGTTCGAGCAGGGCGAACCCATTACGATGGGCGTCGATGACATCACTGCCGTCCGCAATGCGACCGACGCGACGGTCGCCGTCGTTCACATGGAGGCTATCAACCACTGTCTCCTCTCGCGCGACGAACTCCGATCGGAGACGGCGGACGTTCTCGTTCCCGAGGACGGTGAGCAGATCACCCCGTAAAGCGAGTGGCCGTGGCTGACGACGAATACGCGGTAGTTCAGTTTTGCGGGTCGATACAGCGTTGCAGCCTTCCATACCGACATACACTAAGAAACGCTATTCCAACCGCCGGTATGTTGAGCTCCCTTCAATTCGGGACCGACGCCTCGAGATCGATCTCACTCGAGCAGGTCCTTTCGAGATGAGAAACGTTACTCGACGCCAACGCCGTCGCTCGAGGGCGGTGTCGGTCAGCGAGAAATGCGGTCAGTTCGAGTTACCGAGGTTCAATCGATATGGCCTTCACGACGCAGTTGATCTGCGTCCTGGCTGGTGTAGCGCCACTCGATCGTCGCCTTCTCGTCCTGCCAGTCCCAGGGTTCGGCGACGACGATGTCGTCTTGTTCGATCCACGTGCGGTACTTCATCCGGCCGGGGATGCGGCCGAGGCGCTCCTCGCCGTCGGCACAGCGCAGTTGCACGTGGTTGCCACCGAGATGTTCGGTCACGACGGCGAATACTTCATCGTTGTTGGGCATACGGAGGTTCCGGCGCCCGGATTCTTCTGTCACAACCGTACTACGCGCGGGAGACATTTAAAGGATTGGAGGGCCGTGGTAACATCTGGCTCGATACTGACAGTCCGAACACCCGACACGCAGTCGATTTGACATTCGTGCTCGGCGGCCGGCGGCTACAGCTCTCGGTCCGAATCCGGGTTCTCGAGTTCCCACAGCAGTTCCGGCAGAAACGCCTCGAGGTTCTCGATGACCTTCCGCTCGCTGACGTTCAGCCCCTCGCAGTGCTCGTGGGCCGAGTCGCGGATGTCGACGTGGAGGTCGCCGTCCTCGAGGAAGACGGCCAGCGGAAAGACCGAGCACCGCGTCGGTTTCCAGTCCTCCTCCAAGTGGAGGGTACAGAGGCCGTCGTCCCGGAGGAAGGCGCAGGCGCAGCCGTCGTCGCCGACGTGGTCGTCCCGGTCTTTCTCCTCGCGGGTGACGAACTTCTCGCCGCGGAAGTCCGTCGTCGTCTCGGCGAGGTTGGCTCGCTGGGCCAACTCGAGGAGGTCCTTATCGTAGAGGAGCACGCCGTGGTGACAACACCAGGTGCAGTCCTCGACGCACTCGAAGGTAAGCTCCGGATCGAACTCGACGACGACCTCGCGGTCGGGGTAGACCTCGACGCGTCGCCGCTGGTCAGCGCTCACGGCTCCGGAGAGGGGCGTCGTCCTCAAGTGCCTTTCTACCTGCCGTCTGAGACCGATCGTCGCCGCGTCGGACGAGTGACCCGAGGTCGTCGCGGGCTCGAGGCCGTTGCAATTCCTGCCATCACGGGCGTAACTTCGAAATTACGCGCGCAGCGCCTCCCGCTCGTCGCGCCCCTCCGGTTCGCTCGAGTCGACGACCGTATTTCGGAGCGTCCCGACGCCCTCGTAGGTGGTCTCGACGGCGTCTCCGGCTTCGACCGATTCGGGAGCCGCGGGGCTGCCGAGCGAGACGACGTCGCCCGAACGGAGCGAGACCCGACGGGAGAGCGACGAGACGATCTCGACGGGGTCGAACGGCATCGATTCGGTGGTTACCTTCCGGCGCCGCTCGCCGGTGACGTCGAACCGCACGCCGACGCCGGTCGGGTCGACCGCGGTTTCGATCCACGGACCCAGTCCGACGGGGCCGTCGACCGCGTTCCGGACGGGGCGACCGCTCCGATCGACCGCGACGACGTCGTTTCGGATCGCGTACCCGCGGACGATCTCCGGAACCGCGTCTTCGGAGACGTTTCGACAGCGTTCGTCGATGACGGCCGCGAATTCGCCGACGGCCACGAGTTTGTCGGCGGCGAGTTCGTCGGCGGGGTCGGGAGCCGGGACGGGAGCCCGGTGGCCGACCAGCGACGCCGCCGGCTCGGCGACGAAGTCGAGTGCGTCTACGTGTTCGCGCGCCGACTGTTCGTCGGCGCCAGCAACGTCGCCGTCGATGCGGTACAGCGCCGCGGGGTCGCAGGGCGGCAGGAAGTCGGGGTCGGCGCCGACGTCGTAGGCACCGTCGTCGGCGTGGAGGACGCCGTCTTCGTACCGTCCGGCGACCGGTCCGTCGTCGGTCGCGATCCGCGCGAGTTTCATTACCGCCCGTCGCGGTTCGGGGACGGTAGTGGTGTCGATTCCGTCGTCCGCCGTTCGGATCCGTAGCGGGTTCGCGGATCGACTCGCAGCCGACGCTCTCGAGGAAACTCCCCCTCGCCTGCGACGCTCGAGGCCCGGACACAGGCACATGGAGGGCCGACGTATACCCCGATCCCCCGGCAACGGGTGGATATGTGCGCTAACCTCACCGTCGACGAGGAAGGGAAGCGAGTCGTCAACACGAACGGTAAGGAGATCGGCGTCATCGACGAGGTCGGTGCGGGGGTCGCGTACGTCGAACCCGGGGCGGAGATGAGCGACTCGATCAAGTCTCGGCTCCACCGCGACCGGGACGTCGCCGACGGCACGGAGCGGTTCCAGCTCGACGAGGACTACGTCGACGAGATCACCGGCGACGAAGTTCGGCTCCAGCGGTTCTGAGCGGGCGGCCGCCGGACGGTCACCGAGCGCTTACGCCTCGCCTAACAGTCCCTCGAGGTTCCGGTAGCGGACGTTCGCCCACGCTTCGCCCGAGAGGTCGAACCGATCGAACAGTCCGAGCTGCGGAGTCTCCTGGTCCGGGTGGAGGTAGTCCGTCCCGAAGAGGAGCTGTTCGTGGTGGGTCTCGAGGAACGCCTGCCCGTATTCGGGATCCCGAGTGAGCCCGGTCCAGCCGGAGAGCCCCGAGAGGTCGCCGTAGACGTTGTCGTACCGGGCGAGGAGCTCCGGCACCCGGCCGCCGGGTTCGACCGGCCGCTCCGGATACCGACCCAGATCCGATTCTTCGACGTCCGCGGAGATGTGTGCCCACCAGCCGTGGGCGTGGCCGACGAAATCGACGTCGGGGAACGACGCCAGCACGTTTTCGAAGCGCGGCAGGCCGACCGCGTCGAGCATCGTCTTATCGTCGAGGTGGAGGACGACCGGAAGCCCGTGTTCGGCACACAGTTCGTACAGCCGCTCGTGTCGAGCGTCGTCGACCGGCAACCCGGCCTTCAGTTCGCCGAAGCCCCGCGCGCCCCGCTCGACGTAGCGCTCGAGGAGGTTCGTGACGGCCGAGAAGTCCTCCTCGTAGACCAGCGTCCGCGGATCGACCGTACAGAAGGGGACGAGCCGGTCGGGATAGGCGGCGACCTGCTCGAGGATCCACCAACTCGGTGCCTGGACCGGATAGCTCTCGGGCGAATCGAGCGCCAGCACGACCGCGCGGTCGATCCCGACCGCGTCCATCCACGACACCAGATCGTCCGCGTGCAGGGGCTCCCTGTCGAGGGTCTCCGCGGGGATCAGATGGGTGTGGGCGTCGAACAGCGGCTGGTCGGCGACGGCTGTCTCCTGACTCGACTGCACGCTCGGTTCCGTCCCTGCCGTCGCACTCGTCTCCGTCCCCGTCCCGACGACGCCAGCGGCTCCGAGGAGCCCGGCGCCCGCCCTCGAGAGCACGCGTCGTCGAGACGCGCTCGTCGTCGATCCCCGCCGTTCGCTCGCTCGCCCTCGAGGCATGCGATATTCTCCCACGACCCCGACAAAAACGGTACGGGGGACCGATCAGTCGGGCGACGGGTCGCGGAGGGTTTTAGTCTCGAGGCGGCCGAACGGTCCGATTACGAACGCCGGAGCACCGATGTCGGACGCGACCAACGCCCTCGTCACCGGCCCGCCCCGCAGCGGCAAGACGACCGCCCTCGAGCGGACCGTCTCGCGCCTGCGCGAGGACGGCTACGCGGTCGGCGGCCTCTCGAGTCCCGAACGCCGCGAGGCGGGCCGGCGCGCGGGGTTCGACATCGTCGACGTCGCGAGCGGCGAGCGCGCGGTGCTGGCCCGCGTCGACGGGGTGAGCCAAGATTCCGTCGCCTCGAGCGGACGCGACGAGCACCTCGAGTCGGGGGCGTCCGCCCCCACCGTCGGTAAGTACACCGTCGACGTCTCGTCCGTCGACCGCCTCGCCGGGACGGCGCTGCCGTCGGCCGTCGACGACGCCGACTGCGTGGTGATCGACGAGATCGCGCCGATGCAACTCGAGAGCGACCGGTTCGTTCGGGAAACGACGCGCGCCCTCGAGTCGTCGACGCCGGTGCTGGCCGCGATCAAACTGGACGCGACGGACGGATTCCTCGGCGCGGTGAAAAAGCGGTCGGACACGGAGCGGTTCGTCGTCGAGCCGGACGCGCGAGACGCGCTTCCCGAGACCCTCGCCGCGTGGGTTCGGTCCCGAATCCGGCCCCGATAGTCTATCGGCCCCAATTCCGATCCCACTCTCGTGTTCTCGTGGCGTGTGACGGCTGTTCCGCTGGCCCGTGACAGGCGGTCCGGCGGGGTGCGTGACAGGGGTGCCGCCGAACCGTGTGACAGGCGATTCGGCGGCGCGTGTGACAGGGGATCCGTCGGCGTCTGACAGGGACGCCGGCGGAGCGTGTGCGTGTGCGAATTCAGCTACCGACGTTACTCCTCGATGACGAGGTACGTCCGGTCGAGGCGGTGCTCGAGCGAGACGTCGTCGGTGTCGACACTCGATTCGACGAACTCCTCGATGCCGGCGGCGTGGAGATCGGTGACGTCGATGCGACGCCGCCGGGGGTCGAACTCCAGCGCGGTGCCCTCGTCTCTGGTGGTCGGCTCGGATCGGTCATCGGTTCGGTCGACGATCAGTGCCATACGTATCGATGAGACGGAACGTACGTTAAACCGATCCACCCGGAGTGAAAGTGAAAGTGCAGGACAGCGGGGGTGTGACGTGGAATCTGTGAATCGACGTCGCGGCGATGATGGCGCGAGTCTCCGGCCTATCCGAGGCGCTTGACGTCGACGCGGTGGGGTCCCGCGTCGATCTCGAGTTCCACCGCGTCGACGATCGACGCCTCCGCTCGCGCCTGCCACTCCTCGACGGCCTCGGCGTGGCGCTTGCGGAGCCGCTCGGTCTCGGACGGGTCGGCGTCCTCGAGTTCCCTCTCGAGGTCCGGGTAGTCGGCGACGACGTCGTCTTCGATGACGTCCGCGGGCGGGACGTGGATCGCACCGGTCAGTTCGGTATCGTCGCGCCGGTAGACGTGGATTCGCGCCCGCATGCGGCCGTGGAACGGCGGCGTCACGCGAAGCACGGCCTCGCCGGGATTCTCACGCGTGTACGCGTAGGCGTTGGCCGCGTCCTCGGCCGACAGCGCCAGCGAGCGGATGGTCGTCGGATCGTCGTTCTCGTTTGCGTCCCCCGCCATTGGCCCTTCGTTGGGCTCGAGACGGGTAAAGGGTGTATCTTCGATCTTCGGGACCGGACTCGAGGAGTTGTATTCCCGCTCGATGCGTTCACTCGAGTTGGAAATAGTACAGTCGGATCGAATAGGATTGAGACGGAAACCAGCGTCCTGCTGATCCTGGCAACAAGGAGTTGCCACCCCCTCCCCAACCGATTCGCTCCCTTCGGTCGCTCATCCCTCGCACAGTTCGTGCCGCGGTTCGTTGGTCACTCACCACGGCACAGCGCGCCACCGTACGTCGGATTCCCGAACTACGCTGGCTCCTAACCTCGAGTGAGACGGCACCCGAACCATCTTGACTGTCAATTAGGGCTCGATTCGATAGCACCCGCCGATCACGACTGTTCGTCGAGCGACGGCCGAAAGACCTCAGCCCGGACGTCCGTCGAGACGCCGTAGGTCGCGTCCGCGGCCGATTCGGGCGGGTCCTCGTCGCGGTCCGCGTAGTGGGCCCGCAGCGACGCCCCGACGGCCTCCCGGACGCAGGCTCGAGTCGCCCTCCCGACGTCGGTGCCGCTCCCGGAGAAGGCGGCCCGCTCGCCGGTCGGATCGTGGCCGACGACGACGGCGTCCGTCGTGGTGCCCGGCACGCCGGTCTCGGCGAGCAGCGTCGCGGCTTTGGCCTCCGCGGCGACGGCGATCAGGTTCGCCAGCGCGCCGGGGGCGAGCGCCCGCGTCGTGCCGACGACGATATTGACGGTGCCGCGGCCCGGCGCCGCGTCGCCGTCCGCCCCGCCGGGGTCGGCGGGACTCGAGTCGTCCTCCGGGTCCATCGGTAACGCGGCCGGGTTCGAGACGCCGGCGGTCGCGTAGGCGGTCACGGAACCGCGCCGCGCGCCGCGGGCGTCGGCCTGCTCGACGCCGGTCAAGAGGGTCGGCCCGCCGGCGGCAAAGCCCGCGCGCTCGAGGCGCTCGTCGACGTACGCCTCGAGATCGGTCCGGTCCCAGCCGTCGGGGACGGTGACGTTGTAGGCGCGGTCGGCGGTCCGGCGGCCGCCGTTCCAGCCGGTCGAGAGCCACTCCGTCTCCGGGCGCGCCACCCGAAGGACGCCGTCTCGGCGGACCGCCTCGTACGCGGGATCAGTCGCGGTCATCCACGGCGTCAGTGCTTTCGTCCGGTACTTGAGTCGTCGGATTCCGATCCGTCGGCGACGCCGAGGGCCGCGAGCAGCCGATCGTTCGACTCGCGGTCCGTGACGGCGACGCGGACGTGCGAGTCGAGGCCGCGGAAGGTCCGCGCGTCGCGGATCGCGACGCCGTCCGCGCGGGCCGCGGCGATCACGCTGTCGACGTCCCGCTCGCCGACGTCACACAGCAGGTAGGGCGCGTCCGACGGCCGGACGTCGAACCGCGAGGCGAGCGCCTCGCGCATTTGCTCGCGCTCGCCGGCGACCCGCTTCCGGGTCTCGCGCACGAACGCGTCCCGTCGAAGACAGTGCGCGCCCACTCGAGCCGCTGGCGTGCCCAGCGACCAGGCGCGGCGGGCCGTCTCGAGGGCCTCGCGCCGTTCGCCCGTCGCGACCGCAAATCCGGCCCGCAGCCCCGGCAGGCCGAACAGTTTGGTCAGCGAGCGGGCGACGATCACGTCTTCGGACTCGAGGCGAGCGGCCGACGGCAGGTCGGTAAACCCCAGAAAGGCCTCGTCGACCAGCAGCGTCGTTCCCGCGGCTCCACAGCGGGTTGCGAACGCGGCCAGCGCGTCGGGATCGGCCGCGTCGCCGGTCGGATTGTTCGGCGTGCAGACGATCGCCAGCGCGCAGTCCTCGAGCGCGTCGCGCTCCGCCGCCAGGATCTCGTCGTGCGGAACGAACCGCGGCGACGCACCCTGCAGGCGGACTTCGCGAGCGTACTCGCCGAAACTCGGAAACGGAACCAGCGCCTCGTCGCCGGGCTCGAGGGAGACCTCCAACGCCAGCCGAATCGCGGCCAGGCCGCCGGGGGTCGGAATCACACGCTCGGCCTCGCAGCCGACGAACTCCCCCGCGGCGGCCCGGAACTCGGGGTAGTCGTCGTCCGGATAGCGCCGCGAGTCCTCGAGGGCGTCCGCGTATACCGCCTCGACGCCGTCGGGCGTGTAGGGGTTGGTGTTGGCCGAGAAGTCGAGGATATCCCGGTCGGTCTCGCCGCCGTGGGGGACGCGCTCTCCGGTGCGCACCGAGTCAGGGTCCACGGTCGCCCTCCGTCTCCGGGTTCGTCTCTGCCTCCGGATCCGAGCCCGGTCCCCCGTCGGCGTCGATGCCGAGCCGGTCGCAGACCGCCTCGAGTCGATCCAGTACCTCGTCCATCCGGCCGTCGGGGACCAGCGAGAGCGCGCCGCCCATCGCGACGCCCTCCTTGGCCTCGCCGGCGCAGTACCGGGCCATGGCGACGTGGTCGCGCGAATCGAAGCCGGGATCCGTGACGGTCAGCTCGCAGTTCAGCCGGTAGCAGGCCTCGCCGAGCCGGTCGCCCTGCTCGTCTTCGACGAACGAGGTCGTCGCGATCGACAGCGGGTCGTCGACGTCGGCGTGGCGCAGGGCCGTCGCGACGGCCACCATCTGGGTACCGCCGGCCAGCGTCACGTCGGTGCCCGACTCGAGCGCGCCGGCCGCGACGCCGGCCACCGTCGCCTGGACCGGGTCGCCGACGGCGCGGATCGCCGCGAGCGGGTCGGCCTCGCAGTCGCCGGCCTCGAGGTCGCTCGCCGCCAGCGCCTCGTCGACGACCCGCCGTTTGCGTTCGATCGGGTTCTTCGGGAGCGAGGAGGAGACGCCGGTCGGTTCGCCCAGCGCGGTGAGCACGCCCAGCGCGGTCGTCGTCCCGCCCGGCACGGTCTCGCCGATCAGGAGGTCGTCGTCGGGGAGGCTCGCGCCGAACGAGCGGGCGCGGTCGAAGATCGCCGCCGCGTCGGGGACGGCCTCGACCTCGCGGACGTCGGCTCCGGGCTCGACGCCCAGATCGACCGTCGGCGCGCCCGTCGGCTGAGCGAGGCCGGCGTCGACCACGGTAGTATCGAAGCCGACGACCTCTCGGACGGCCCGGGTCACCGCGGCCGGCGTCGGACAGCCGTTCGGACTCACCGGCGTCACGGGGGCCGTCGTCGGCTTCCCGTACTCGAGGATCTCGACGTCCGCGGAGGGGGTGTGTTCCATCAGCTCCGGAGTGGCGCCGGCGGCGCTGATGCCGTCGATCAGGGCCGTCTCGGTCGTCCCGGCGGGGAGGATCACGCGCATCTCAGCGGTCCTCCGTGGCCGCCGCGGACAGCTGCGCTGTCGCGGTGCGGGCGTCTTCGCGTCGGTTCACGTTGATCGCGAGTCGCGGGTCGTAGTGTACGCGTGTCATGGATTCGTCCGAATCGCCGACTACGTTGACCCCGGTCGGCGCGAGGTGGTCGTCCGCCTCGAGCGTCGCGTCGACGCTGACGCCGAGCCGGCGCTTGAGCGCGACGGGGACGGCGACGGTCAGCGACGCGGTGGTATCGCGGTCGCGGTAGGGCTCGACGATCCGATCGACGACGGCCCCCTCGAGCAGCGGGACGTCGGCCGCGACGGTGAGGATCGGCGGTTCGATCGCGGGCCGCTCGAGCAGTTCCACCAGGTCGGCCACGTAACCGTCGCCGTCCGTCTCGATCGTCGTCACGCCGTCGGTCGACTCGAGGTGCGTTCGCGTTTCGGGGGCGTTCGGCGAGACGGCGGCGTAAACGGCGTCGACGCGGCTCTCCTCGAGGCCTGCGAGCACGCGATCGACCATCGCGACCCCGTCGATCGGGTGCAGCGGTTTCTCGCGGGGGCTCTCGAGGCGGGTCCCCTTCCCGCCGCACATCACGACAGCGTCCACGCGATCACCCCCAGGTGGACGCCGGCGACGCGGCCGATCTCGTTGGCCGCGCCGAAGATATCGCCGTTTACGCCGCCGAGGTGGCCCGTCGCCCAGTTCCAGGGGAGGCCGATCCCCGCGAGGGCGCCGCCGAGGGCGACCGCCGCCGCCGGGTTCGGCCACGTCAGCGCGGCGGCCGGCAGGGCGATCAGGGCGGGTGCGACGAACGAGAGCGGATCGGACGCCGTCGTGAACTGCCTGCCCATCCCGTCGTCGCTCGCCGTACCGAAACAGGCCATCGCGGCCATCCCGAGTTTCGTCCCGACTTCGGCGGCGACCGCGACGCCGATCGCGCGACGGGGAGGGAGTCCGGCGAGGGAGAGCCCGCCCAGCGCCAGCGCGACGACGACCAGGGAAACCGCCAGCAGCGCGCCGACGCCGGTCGTCGTGTCCTTCAGGACCTCCCGGCGGCGCTCGCGGTCGCCGTGGACGACGAGCGCGTCGCCCAGATCCGCGACCCCGTCGAGGTGGTGGATCCCGAGCACGGCGTAGACGGCCAGCAGGTAGCCCAGCGCGACGGTCGCAGCCGGGAGCGCCTCGGTCGCGAGCAGGGGGAGGGCGGCCAGCGCGCCCGCGACGTAGCCGACGACCGGGAACGCTGCCGGACTCGAGCGAAACGCCGCCCAGTCGCCGTCGCGGTGGCCGACCGGCAGCCGCGTCAGGAAGCCCAGCGCGCCGCGGACGGCGGCGAGTCCCCCGATCACGCGACCATCACCTCGAGGTCCGGCAACGTCCCTATCGCTCCGGCGAGCGCGTCGATGGGGGGTGCGACGCCCGCGCCGAACGCGGCGCCGATACCGGCGGTCGGGCCCGTCGGGACCGGCTGTCCGCCTCCGGGCGGCGCGATCACCGTCACGCCCGCCGCGAGGAGGACGGCGACGACGAGGGCGGCGACGGCCGCCCGACCGACGACGGCGATGGCCCGCTCGCCGTCGGCGACCGTCGGCAGCTCGGCCCCTGGATTCAGGTCGTAGACGCCCGCCTTGCGCAGTCGAACCGAGAGGACGCAGGCGAGGGCGGCCATGGGCCATCCGGAGTTGGGCGAGGGCGGATCCCGGGCCCACCTCCTTGCCCGCCAGAGCGCGAGCGGGTCGGCCGCGGCGACGGCGACGGTGACCGCGGCCAGCCGCGCGGGGAGCCACATCACGAGGTCGTCGAGTCGTGCGCTCGCGGTGCCGTGTGGCTTCGCGGGATAACCGAGCATCGAGTCCAGCGTGTTGACGCCCTTGACCCACGCCGCGGCGGCCGCCGCGGCCGGCAGCGAGATCGGCGCGAGGAGGGCGAAGGGGAGGAGCGTCGCGACCAGCCCGTCCGCGAGGTTCTCGCCGGCGCTCTCGACCGCCGCGCTGCGGATCTCGGCCGCCGAGAGCGCTGACGTGTCGCGACCGACGAGGCCCCGAACCCGCTCGCGGGCCGTCTCGAGGCCGTCGGCGGCTCCGGCCTCGGAACTGGTGTCAGCACCCTCCGTTCCGGCGGTCACCGTCGCAGTTGCGGTGGCCGCAGTGGCGTCCACGACCGCCCGAGTCAACTCGAGCAGCGAGCGCAGGCTGGTCGTCAGAAAGAGGACGATTCCGGCGACGACGGCCCCCGCGAGCGGCGATCGGGCGCCGGCGATCACGACGGCGCCGCCCGCGGCGATCGCGGGACACAGCGGCGCGAGCACGGCGATGCCGACCCCGGCCAGCCGCTGCCCGCGCTCGGTGGCGGCCCACTCCCGGTCGAGCGCGCCGACCAGTCGGCCGAACCACGCCACCGGGTGGAGCGCGTTCGGCGGCTCGCCGACCAGCAGGTCGAGGCTGAAGGCCAGCCCGAACAGCGCGATCGTCGTCAGTAGCACGGTCGTCCCTCCGGGCCCCGATCGCGGGGCCGCGTTCCGTTCGCACTCGCGGTGTCTCGCCGCGAGGTCATGATTCCCGTGACTCTCCGCGGGATTCCCGCGACTCCTCGAGGGCTGACAGGCGGTCCGGGACCGTCTCGAGCGGACAGTCCTCGAGCAACAGCGCCGTTCCGCCCACGTTCTCGACGCCGCCGTCGGCCCGGGGGTCGTCGCCGACGTGGACGAGGTCGGCGGGATCGACGCCGAGGCGATCGGCGGTCAGTTCGAAGATCTGGGGCGCGGGCTTGCGCCAGCCGCAGCCGACGCTGGTCACGATCGCGTCGAAGTCGTCGCGCTCGAAGGCCGAGCGGACGAGGGTGCGGCCGACCAGTTCGGGGACGCTGCAGTTCGAACAGATCGCGACCGGCCCCGTTTCGCGGGCGGCCGCGACGGCCTCGACGGCGCCCGGTCTGGTCTCGACCGTCGGGTCGAACGCCGCGACGACCGCTCGCCGGGCCGCGTTGCGCTCGTAGCTGACGTCGCGGCTCGCGAGCGCGCGCGAGACGTGAGCCGGCAGCGGCACCTCGGCGCCCTCGGGGGCGTCGACGTGGGCCTCGGCGTAGGCCTCGTTCCAGTCGTCTGGGACCGCGACGCCGCGGTCCGCGAGTTCCTCGGCCACGGCTGCGGCCGGGTCGGACGGTCTCTCGGCGGTCACGAGCGTTCCGAAGAGGTCGAACGATACTCCCACGAGTGTGTAACTAGCACAAACTGACTTTAATTTCGCGGTCGGAACGCGATCGATCGGCGGCGGGAAAAGATTTGTAACGACCACGGTCAGGTTAGTGATCGAGGCTTCCCCGATGTCCCGACGATCCCCCTCCACCTCCCGATTCGTCCGCCGCGTTCGGCGCACCGTCCGAGCGAGTCTCGAAACGGTCAAATCCCTGGTTCGGGTCGGTTCCCGTTCCGATGCCGCCGTCGACGAGTCGACGCTCGTAGACGATCCGCACCACGACCGTCGCGACCGTCACGATTCGACGGACTGGCACCGTTCCGACCGCCACGGCGGGCCCGATCGACACGGCCGACCCGAGCGCGACCGCGACGCCGACGCGCGACTCGAGTCCGGTTCGGATCCGAGTCCGGAGTCGCCTCCGGGGTCGAAAGCCGCCCTGCTCGACCCTGCAACCGGTCCCACGAGCCAGAGCGAGATCCTCGAGCACGGCTGCGTGCCGGCTCAGTACGTCCGCGTCGTTCTGACCGAACACGGCGGCCGACTCAAGCAGCGGCGCTTCGTCGACGAGTACGGCTGGTCGCCGTCGACGATCAGCGAACTCCTCTCGTCGCTCGAGGACGACGGCGCGGTCGAGCGCTATCGGATCGGCCGCGAGAAGGTGATTCGCCTCCCCGACGAGCAGCAGCGGCTGGCGCCGACGGCGGGAGAGTCGCGAAACTAGCGCTCGGTAGAACGGCGGCCGCCCTCAGTCGAGGCGAGCGAACGCGAGGTTGCCGGAGATGTTCTTGATGTAGATGTCGACGACGTCGCCCTCCTCGGCGCCGGGGACGAAGATCGTGTACTCGCCCTTCTCGGCGACACCGTCGCCCTTGCGGCCGGTACCGGTGATCTCGACGGTGTAGGTCTTGCCCTCTTCGACGGCGTCCTGCTGTTGTTGCTGCTGGCTGCTCGTCGAGCGCTTGGTGACGGGGCGGAACGCACCGCAGGCGTCACAGCGCAGCATGGGCGTGCGGTCCTCGCGGACGAGGCGGGTGTCGGGCAGGCCACACTCCGAACAGAGGACGTACTCGTCGACGTAGGCGTCGACGGCCGCGTTGAAGTCCTGCTCGGAGAAGGTGCCGTTGTACCGACCGCGACCGTCCTCGAGTTTGCCGCTGGTACCGAGTTCGCGCTGGATGAACCGGTGGAGGTGTTCGTCCTCGCGCGAGAGCACGTCGGCGATTTCGCCGAGGTTCGTAAAGCGCGTGAAGGCGCCGTCCTTCTGGGGGACGGCGTCGGGGATCTGCAGTCGCTCCTCGTCGCCGCCGATGTCCGGTACGTCGTCCATCGCCCGGTCGAGACTCGCTTCGTAATCCATACGCGAGAACAGGGGACCGGGACGTAAATCCGTTCTGCTATCACAATCGAGAGACGGGAGGCCGATCCGCCCTCACGGCCGTCGAGGGCTCACAGCGAGTCGCCGCCGCCCTCGCCGAGCGACCCCTGTTTCTCCTCGTCGAGACTCGAGAGGTCGCGCTCGGCGTTGGCCTCGTTGGGACTTCCGGCCTCGCCGGTGACCTCGCCGTAGACCGCCTCGCGGACCTCTTCGGCGGTGTCGAACTGCTCGCCGGCCAGGCGGTCGAAGACGCTGCCCAGCGACTCCGTCTCGTTGGGCATGTCGATCGCCTCGTTGGCGTACTCCGAGGCGAGCTCCTCGCTCGTGACCGGATACTCGAGTTCGCCGAGGTCGCGGCCGACGTCCTCGAGGATCGACTCGGTCGTCTCGGCCCGCCGAGATTTCCGCCGTTCGGCGCTGTCCTGTGCCCGGTCGCGGCTGGGACCGTCCTCGCTCATACGCCGTGCTACCGTCGGCCGAGTGAAAAACGGCCGGCCGGCGATCGCCTGTGGTCGTCGGGATCGTTCCGTTGTTACAGCCGTGACAACTGTGTTGTCGTTACGATTGTCCTCGCAGAGGATACTTTGTGCCCCTCTCGAGAGAGACGACGCATGCCTGAGGAGAATCGACGAACGATCGCGATGTGCGAAGAGTGCGGCGCCCTCTACGCGGCATTCGAGATCACCGCCGGCGAGTTTCGACCGATCGGGCAACGGGACGGCTGCCAGTGCGGATCCACGGACTTCACCCCCGTCGACGACGACGCCTCGGGGCTCTCGCTCGACTGAACGGAGGGGCGAGCCGAAGCGATTACCCCTTCTATCCTCCGAGCGCCCCTCGAGCGTACGTGGAACTTTTCCGGTCAGGCGTCTCTACTGGGTGTATGAGTGAACGAGCGGGGGAACGCGGCGGGGACTTCTGGGACGACGCGGACGAGACCACCGCTCTCCAGCGCTACCGGACGCTGGTGAACACGATCGACGACGGCCTCTACCAGCTCGACGCCGACGGCACCGTCGTCGCGGTCAACGACGTGATCGTCGACCGGACGGGCTACGCGCGCGACGAGCTGATCGGCCACCACGTCTCCCGAATCCTCGACGCAAACGACATCGAGCGTATCGAACGCGAGATTCAGGAGGGGCTATCGGCCGATCGGGACGCCGCCGGCGTCTTCGAGGTCGCGATCGAGACGGCCGACGGCGATCGCGTCCCGACCGAGCTTCGAGTGAACCCGCTGCTCGAGGACGGCGAGTTCCGCGGGACGATCGGCGTCGCCCGCGACGTCAGCGATCTGGAACGCAGCCGAGAGCGCGCCGAGACGGCCATGGAGTCCTACGAGACGATCACCACCGTCCTCGACGAGGCCGACGTTGGCGTCTTCCTCCTCGACGACTCCTTCGACGTCGCTTGGGCCGACGAGACCGCGGGCGAGTACTTCGGATTCGACCGGGACGCGGTCATCGGTCGCGACAAGCGCGAGCTGATCGACGAGACGATCCGCCACCGCGTCGCCGACGGCGACGCCTTCGCCGACACCGTCCTCGCGACCTACGAGGACAACAGCTACGACGAGCGCTTCGACTGTCGCGTCACGGCCGGTTCCGACGGTGGGGAACGCTGGCTCGAGCACCGGAGCCGACCGATCGAGTCCGGCCGGTACGCCGGCGGGCGGATCGAACTCTACTACGACGTCACCGACCGACACCGCCGGGCCACCCAGTTGCGGCGGCTCAACGTAGCCGTCAGCGAGTGGCTCGAGGAGTCCTCGCGCGAGGGAGTCGCCGAGCGGGCCACGGATCACCTCCGGGACATCCTCGGGATGACGCTCAACGGGATCTACCTCTACGACGACGACGCGACGGCGCTCAGACCCGCGAGTTGGACGGACGCGACCGAGCGACTGCTCGGCGACCTGCCGACGTTCGAACCGAACGAGGGGGTCGCCTGGCACGTCTTCGAGTCGGGCGAACCGGCGTTCTACGCCGACGTGAGCGAGGCGCCGAACGCGTACGATCCGGACACGCCGATCGGCAGCGAGATGGTCCTGCCGATCGGGGATCACGGCGTCGCCTTCATCAGCTCCGCGGAGCGCGGCGCCTTCGACGAGGGCGACCGGATGCTCGCGCAGGTCGTCGCCTCGAGCCTCGAGGCGACCTTCGATCGGCTCCGCCACGAGCGCCGCCTCGAGCGCGAGCGGGATCTGATCGACCGGATTCTCGATACCATTCCCGTGGGCGGCTTCGTGCTCGACGCCGACGGAGAGATCACGCGGATCAACGACCGCGCCGCCGAGCTCTTCGGGGTCGAGGAGCCGGAATCGTTCTCCCCGGAGGACGGGCTGCTCTACGACGAGGACGGTCGGCGGCTGTCGGTCGAGGAGTACCCGTCGTCCCGGGCGCTCGAGACCGGAGAACCGATCTACGACCGCGTGTTGCAGGTCGAACGCCCGGGCGGGGACGAGGACGGGGAGCGACGCTGGCTGTCGATCAGCGCCGCCCCGATCGCCGACGACGGGGCGACCGATCGCGTCGTCACGGCCGCGGAGGACGTCACCGACCTCAAGGAGCGCGAACGGGCCCTCGAGAGCGAACTTCGCGAGGTGTTCGGACGGGTCTCGGACGCGTTTTACGCGGTCGACGAGGAGTACCGGTTCACGCACGTCAACGAGCGCGCGGCGGAGCTCCTCGGGGTCCCCGAGGACGAACTGCTGGGTCGGCGCCTCGGGGAGGTCTACTCGGAGACGGCGGAGCTCGAGCAGGTGCGAGACCGCTTCGACGAGGCGATGGAAACGCAGGAATCGACCGGGCTGGAACACTACTCGGACCTGCTCGGGTTCTGGATCGAGGCGACCGTCTATCCCTCCGAGAGCGGCGTCTCGGTCTACTTCCGCGACGTCACCGAGCGCAAGGAGCGCGAGCAGGAACTCCGGGAGAGCGAGGCGAAGTTCCGGACCCTCGCGGAAAATCTCGACGAGATCGTCTGGATGTCGACGCCCGACGCCGAGGAGATACTGTACATCAACCCGATCTACGAGGACGTCTGGGGCCGGAACCGCGACTCGCTCTACGACGACCCGCACTCGTTCCTCGAGGCGATCCACCCGGACGACCGAGCGCGGGTTCGGGAGGCCTACGCGGCCCTGCCCGAGACCGAGTACGACGAGGAGTTCCGCGTCGTCCGGCCGGACGGCTCCGTCCGGTGGGTCCACGCCCAGGCCGTACCGGTCCGCAACGACGGCGAGATCGTCCGCATCGTCGGGGTCGCCGCCGACATCACCGACCGCCGGGAGTACCGGCGCAAACTCGAGACGAGCGAGCGGCGCCACCGGACGCTCGTCGAGAACTTCCCGGACGGCGCGGTCGCGCTCTACGACGAGGATCTCGAGTACACCGCCATCGGCGGCCAGTACTTCGACGAGGTCGGTATCGACCCCGACGAGCGGCTCGGAAACAACGTCTCCGAGGTGTATCCGGACCGCCTCGTCGCGGAACTCGAACCGGAGTTTCGCGCCGCGTTCGACGGCGAGGAACGCGAGTTCGAAGTCGAACTCAACGACCGCTATCTGCGCGTGCACGTCGTCCCCGTCGAGAACGCGGCCGGCGAGATCTACGCGGGGATGATCGTCGCCCAGGACATCACCGAGCGCCGGGCGTACCGGCGCAAACTCGAGGAGTCAAACGAGCGCCTCCAGCAGTTCGCCTACGCCGTCTCCCACGACCTCCAGGAGCCCCTGCGGATGATCACGAGCTACCTCCAGTTGCTCGAGTCGCGGTACGAGGACGAACTGGACGAGGACGCCGCGGAGTTCATCGACTTCGCGGTCGACGGCGCCGACCGGATGAAGGCGATGATCGAGGGCCTCCTCGAGTACTCTCGGGTCACCACCCGCGGGGACCCCCTCGAGCCGGTCGACCTCGAACGGGTCGTCGACGAGGCCCTCGCCGATCTGCAGTTCCGGATCGAGGACGAGAACGCCGAGATCGAGACCGAGTCCCTCCCCCGCGTCGAGGGCGATATCAATCAGCTCCGGCAGGTGTTCCAGAACCTCTTGGACAACGCCATCGAGTACAGCGGCGACGAGCCGCCGCGGATCGAGATCACCGCCGAGCGCCGCGAGTCCGGCCACGCGGCCGCGGACGGGCCGGCCGAGCCGCAGCCTCGAGCGGAGGGTATCGCCGCGGAGAGCGACGACGAGTGGGTGATCTCGGTCGCGGACGAGGGGATCGGAATCGATCCGGAAGACGCCGACCGCATCTTCGAGGTGTTCGAGCGGTTGCACACCCGCGAGGAACACGCGGGGACGGGGATCGGCCTGGCGCTCTGTCAGCGAATCGTCGAGCGCCACGGCGGCGAGATCTGGATCGACTCCGAGCCCGGTGAGGGCGCGACGTTTTCGTTTACGCTGCCGGCTGTCGACGAGAGCGACGAGTGAACGCCGGCAGGCGGTTCGATGGCTCGGCCGGGCCGGACGCGCCACGTCCGTCGGTCGAGCGAATCGCGCGTGACACTTATCCGACCCGCCGGTCATTTCCGACTATATGAGTGAACGAGTGGAGGCCTCCGACGCGGACTGGGGCGGCGACGCGGAGGCGCTCCAGCAGTTTCGAACGCTGGTGGCGACCGTCGACGGCGGCGTCTGCCGGCTCGATACTGACAATCGCTTCGTCGCGGTCGACGACGACTTCCGCGAACTGGTCGGCTACGAGCGCGACGAGCTCCGCGGCGAACACGTCTCCTTCGTCCTCTCCGAGACCGACAGCGAGCGCCTCGAGGAGCGACTCGCGACGAGCGACCGACGGGGTGAGCCGTTCGATCTCGAGATGACGGTCCACACGGTCGAGGGCGAATCGATCCCGTGCGAGGTCCGAATCGGGCCGCTGGTCGACGACGGCGAGTTGCAGGGGACCGTCGGCGTCGTCCGGGACGTCGGCGAGCGACTGCGGCGACGACAGCGCGACCGCGAACTGGAACAGTACCGAGCGATCACGGCGGCGGCCAGCGACGTGATCGTCACGGTCGACGAGGAGAGCACGATTCGAACGATCAACCCCGCAGTCGAGACCGTCTTCGGCTACGAACCGGACGACCTCGTCGGCGAATCGCTGACGACGCTCATGCCGGACCGACTGGTCGACCGGCACTACGAGGCGCTGGCGCGGTATCTGGCGGGCGCCGAACGGACGCTCGACTGGGAGTTCGTCGAACTGCCGGGGGTTCGCGCCGACGGCACCGAGATCCCGCTGGAAGTCTCGTTCAGCGAGGTCGAGTACGACGACGAGCGATACTTCACCGGCATCATCCGCGACGTCTCCGAGCGAGAGGCCCGTAAGCGGGAACTCCGGCGGAAGGAGCGACGGTACGCGGCGGTCTTCGAGGACCCGAACATCCTCGTGGGCCTGCTCGAGCCCGACGGGACGGTCCTCGACATCAACGGGACGGCCATGGAGTACATCGACGCCGACTTAGAGGACGTGACCGGCGAGCCGTTCTGGGAGACGCCGTGGTGGGGCGAGGGCGACGACGTCGGGGACGACGTCAAACGGTGGACCGAGCGGGCCGCGGCCGGCGAGTACGTCGACTTCGAGACCGATCTCACTCGCCCCGACGGCCGGCGGTACACCCTGAGCGGCTACTTCAGGCCCGTCACGAACGACGACGGCGACGTCGTCTCCATTATCGTCTCCGACCGCGACGTCACCGAGCGCGAGGAACGCGAACGCGAACTCGAACTGTTTCGAACCCTGCTCGATCACTCCACCGACAGCGTGCTGGTGGTCGACCCCGAGACGGGCCGGTATCTCGACGTCAACGACACCGCCTGCGAGCGGCGGGGGTACTCCCGCTCTGAGTTCCTCGAGCTCACGGTTCCCGATCTCGAGACCGAGATTCCCGATCGCGAGGCGTGGCGGTCGTTCGTCGAGGAGCTGCGCGCTGAGGGGCGGCTCACCTTCGACGGGGCCCACCGGCGCAAGGACGGTTCCACCTACCCCGTGGAGGTCAACGCCGCCCACGTCGAACTCGACCGGGAGTACGTCATCGCCGTCGCCCGCGACGTCACCGAGCGCCGCGAGTACGAGCGTAAACTCGAGAAACGCGAGCGACAGCTCTCGACGCTGATTGACAACGTCCCCGGGATGGTCTACCGCTGTCGCAACGAGCGGGACTGGCCGATGGAGTTCGTCAGCGACGCCTGCGAGTCGCTGACCGGATACGCACCCGACGCGCTCGAGAGAGGCGACGTGAGCTGGGGCGAGGACGTCATGCTCGATGAGGACCGCCAGAGGACGTACGAAACCGTCCAGCAGGCGGCGGACGAGGCGGAGATCTTCTCGGAAACGTACCGAATCGAGACCGCCGACGGCGAGCGGCGATGGGTCAGGGACTACGGCCGCAGCGTCGTCGACGACGAGGGGGACTTCGTCGAGGGAATCATCGCCGACGTCACCGAACGCAAGGAACGCGAGCGCGAACTCGAGCAGTACCGCCGGATCGTGGAGACGATCGACGAGGGGGTCTACGTCCTCGACGGCGAGAGGCGGTTCATCACGGTCAACGAGGCGTTCGCGTCGATGCTGGGGACCGACCGGGAGTCGCTGATCGGCACCCACGCGTCGGTCGCGTTCGGCGAGGACCAGGTCTCGAAGGGCGACGACCTCCAGCGGGAGATCCTCGCGGGCGAGACCGCCGTCGCCGAACTCGAGGAACAACTCCTGACCGACGGCGAGCCGATCCCGGTCGTGAGTCGGTTTCAGCCGCTGGAGATCGGCGACGGCGTCGGTCGCGTCGGCGTCGTCCGCGACGTCACCGACCGCAACCAGCGCAAACGCGAACTCGAGCGGTACGCGGAGCAACTCGAGACCCTCTTCGAGGTGCTTCCGGTCGGCGTCGTCGTCGCGGAGGCCGACGGCGAGATCGTCGAGGCCAACGACGTCGCCCACGAGATCTGGGGCGGCGACGTCTTCGACGCAGACTCCGTCGACGAGTACGAACGGTATCCGGTGCGGTGGGCCAACTCGGGAGAGCCGGTCGCCCCCGAAGAGATGACGCTGGCCCGGGTCACCGCCGGTGAGGAGGTTACCGAGCCCGACGTCGTCGAAATCGACGCCGCCGACGGCGCCAAACGGATCGTCGAACTCGAGGGGATGCCGGTCCGCGACGAGGACGGCACGGTGACCCGCGGGGTCGTCACCATGATCGACGTCACCGAGCGTCGGGAGGCTCAACGTCGGCTCGCTGAGTCAGAGCGACTCTACCGGACGCTGGCCGAACACTTCCCGAACGGGACGGTCGGCGTTTACGACCACGATCTCCGATACACGCTGGCGGCCGGCGAGAAGGTCGGCGACCCCGCACCCAGCGCGGACGAGATCGAGGGGACGAGGATGCCGGATCTCTACCCCGACGACGCCGTGGAAGACCTCGAACCGCTGTTCCGGGCCGCCGTCGAGGACGGCGAGTCCGGCAGCACCCGGGCCGATGTCGTCGGCCGCCACTGGAAGGTGTGGGCGACGCCGCTACGGGACGCCGACGGCGAGATCTTCGCCGGCCTGAGCTTCGCACAGGACATCACCGAGCGGATCGAGCGCGAGCGCCGCCTCGAGGAACTGGTCGAGCGACTCGAGGAGTCGAACGAGCGCCTCCAGCAGTTCGCCTACGCCGCCAGCCACGACCTGCAGGAGCCCCTGCGGATGGTCTCGAGCTACCTGCAACTGCTCGAGAGTCGGTACGGGGACGACCTCGACGAGGACGGGCGGGAGTTCATCGAGTTCGCGGTCGACGGCGCCGACCGCATGCGCGCGATGATCGACGGCCTGCTCGAGTACTCCCGGGTCGATACGCGAGGCGACCCCCTCGAGCCGGTCGCTCTGGACGACGTGCTCGAGGAGGTCCTCGCCGACCTGCAGTTCACGATCGAGGAGCACGACGCCGAAATCCACAGTGAGCCGCTGCCCCGCGTCGACGGCGACACCGACCAGTTGCGCCAACTCCTCCAGAACCTGCTGGACAACGCCATCGAGTACAGCGGCGACGAGCCGCCCCGGATCGAGATTTCCGCCGAGCGCCGCGGCGACGAATGGACGGTTTCGGTCGCAGACGAGGGAATCGGTCTCGAGGCCGAGGATCAGGAGCGGATCTTCGACGTCTTCCAGCGCCTCCACAGCCGCGACGAACACGCCGGAACCGGAATCGGGCTGGCGCTGTGCGAGCGGATCGTCGAGCGCCACGGCGGCGAGATCTGGGTCGACGCCGAGCCCGGCGAAGGGGCGACGTTCTCGTTTACGCTGCCGGCGGCCGACGACGCGGCGTAACGCTCTGCCCGTGGATCGGTTGCGGTTATGTCGGGCCGCCGTCGGACGACGCTCTCGGCCACCGCAGGCCGTCCCGTTACCACCGCCGTCGACATTCGTCCGACGAGTCGAGAACGGATCTCGCCGTCGACGGGTGCGGGTCGCGATCGACGACACAGGCGTTCAGGCGACTCCCGTCGAAAGCAAGAGTATGATGCACGCTGGCGACGATCACCTCGGGATCGGGCAGGCTAGAACCCCCTCTCGAGTTGATGATCTGGAATATTTGGGCACGTTTACTGCTGTGTGTTAACTAGTGTCGTAGAGTTAAAGGGCAACGGCTCCTAAGAGGAAAGCGGGCTGGAGCGAACCACCACTATCACCTACCACTCCAGCCCGTTCTACCATTCAATAGACATATCATTAATAGTTCTGCCTACTGCTAGCAAGCATCTCGCTACTCACTCGAAGGGGCGACGATCGCAGGCGACGGCGTCGACGTCGCGGCCGCGCTCGCGGTTCCGGGCGACCGTCACCGATCCCCCGTGTGCAATCTGTACTCGCGCGAACTGAGAATTCAGTTCGAATTTCACGCTGCTCGAGCACACGGCGAACGTGGGAATCGGTCGCTTGACGGGCGGGATGGACGACGGCGTCCGACCCGCGTGTCATACAGTTCGCGCGCCGAGACGAACTCGGACATCGCTCGCCTCCCTGCCGCCGAGGTCTTCGGGTCGGGAAACCTGTTCGCACACGCTTTCTGAAACTACCCGACAAGCGGTAAATATCGGGCGCAGACGGAGCGCTTAAGCGACTCTGTTCGGATTGGTGGGAGCATGGCCCCTGAGATTACGCGCATCGAGACGATGGAGTTCGAGTATCCGCTCGAGGACCTGGGAACGGACGGCAACGGCTTCAACCTGGTGTACGAACCGGGTTCCACCCTCCAGGCGACCCAACTCGCGCTCAAGGTTCACACCGACGTCGACGTCACCGGCGAGTACGTTCTCGTCACGTCGACCGCGCCCGACCAGATCGAGACGTACGCGGAGTACCTCGTCGGGAAGAATCCCCTGAAGCGCGAGCGCCACTGGAGCGAGATCAAGCGCGCGCTCCGGAAGTACGACCGGATGGGGATCGGGCCGCTCGATATCGCGTTGTGGGACTTCGCCGGCAAGTACTACGACGCGCCGATCCACGAGCTGCTCGGCACCTACCGGACTGAATTTCCGGCCTACGCCTCCACCTACCACGGCGACGAGAACGGGGGCCTCGACTCGCCGGAGGCGTTCGCGGACTTCGCTGAGGAGTGTCTCGAGATGGGGTACCGGGGGTTCAAGATCCACGGCTGGGGCGGCAGCGACGAGGCTCGCGACATCCAGCGGGAAGTCGAGACCGTCCACGCCGTCGGCGAGCGCGTCGGCGACGAGATGGATCTCATGTTCGATCCGGCCTGCGAGTACGAGACCTTCGCGGACGCGCTCAAGGTCGGCCGCGCCTGCGACGACCACGACTTCTTCTGGTACGAGGATCCCTACCGCGACGGCGGCATCTCCCAGCACGGCCACCGGAAACTCGGCGAGATGCTCGAGACGCCGCTTCTCCAGACCGAACACGTCCGCGGGCTGGAACCCCACGCGGACTTCGTCGTCAACGACGCGACCGACTTCGTCCGGACCGATCCCGAGTACGACGCCGGCATCACCGGCGCGATGAAAGTCGTTCACATGGCCGAGGCGTTCGGGCTGGACGTCGAGTTCCACGCGCCCGGACCGGCTCACCGCCACTGTATCGCCGCCACGCGGAATACGAATTACTACGAACTCGCGCTGGTCCATCCCGACTGCGACAACACCACGCCGCCCCTCTACGAGGGCGGGTACTCCGACCAACTCGAGGCCATCGACGAGAACGGTCGCGTCGAAGTTCCCGACGGCCCCGGACTCGGCGTCGACTATGACTGGGACTACATCGAGGACAACCTGACCGGTGACGTCCACGTCTTCGATTGAGCCGCCACTTTCTCCGTACGGCCGGTAGAACGGAGACGAATACCTCCAGTCGACTTTCGGCGTTATTGGAGACGATCGAAGAGCATCTCCTAACAGTGTCTGACGGCCAACTCACTATCTACGTTTGCGCGCTGTGACTGACGTGTCCAAACCGACTCGAGGTTCGCTTTTCCAGATTCCAGCGGCTCGCTACGTTCGCCGGTTGAAATGTGGAAACGTCCGTCCTCCCCGATTTGAACAGCTGAGAGACGGTCTCGCTCGCTTCGCTCGCGAGCGTGCGACTCTCATGTTCGAATCGTGTCGGGATCTCCGTTTCGGGATTCCAGCGACTCGCGCCGCTCGTCGTTTTGAATCCCAAAAAGTCCGCCCTCCCCGATTTGAACGGAGTGAGACGTTCCGGGCGTGCGGCGCTTCGCGCCGTTCCGGGGCTGCGACTCACAAGCTCAAATCGTGTCGGTCGGATTTTCGGAGAAAATCCGCCCTCCCCGATTTGAACGGGGGACAAGTCGATCTACAGTCGACTGCTCTACCAGTCTGAGCTAAGGGCGGGCGTACCTCAACATAGTCGCCGTCGGTCACATAAGGGTTATTATTCGCGTCGGTGCGACCGCCGTGTCTTACAGCGCGATCAACATGATTGATATAGTTGGAGTATCAATACTCGCGTAGCTCCGAATGAGTAAAATCACGTTCCGCGCCGACGACGACCTCGTCGACGAACTCGAGGCGCTCGAGATCTCCAAGAGCGAAGCGATGCGAGAGGCGCTGCGCTCGTATCTCGGGGCCGACGGACGGTCGGAACGTGACGGCGCGGCGAACGAGGCCAGCACGGGCGCGATCGACGACCTGATCCGCCGGCGGGTCGACGAACGGATCGACGAACGCCTTCGGGAGCTAGACCGAGGCGCCCGCACGCGCGACCGCCGCGGACCGAACGAGATCTCCGTCACCGTTTCGCTCGCGGACGACGCCCGCGACGGGCGGCCGGAAGCCGCGGGCGACCGCGCGCGCAGCGTCACCCATCAGTCGGACGATCCGGTCGAGGACACCGCCCCCGCCAGTACCGACGAGCAGTCGGCGGTGGACGACGACGGTCCCGTCCAGTGTGGACAGTGTGGCGAGCCGGTCGCGGACGACCACGTCTTCTGTCCCAACTGCGGAGAGAAGGCGTCGCGACGGCTGTTCTGTGAGTGCGGTGACGAGGTCCGTTCGGACTGGTCGTTCTGTCCCGGCTGCGGTCGTCGGACGCCGGCGGCGGACGTGCTCGGACGTGACACTCCGTCATAAGGACCTGTGTAAGACACGGATAGTCGCGTCCGACGAAAGTTTTATTGTGTATGGCAGTATTCCACTTATTCGCGTAAGACGGTCGTCTTACAACGGTCGGCAAACGCCGAAAAACGCCCGATCTCGGGCGGCTCCGTGTAAGACACGTCGCGTCTGACAGGGGCGCGCGCCGTCTTACCCCAAGGGGAATACAACAATGGAGCGTGTGACACTGCGAATTCCGAAACAGCAGATCGAGGAGGTCGAACAACTGGTCGACTCGGGCGAGTTCCCGAACCGGAGCGAAGCGATCCGGTCGGCCGTTCGCGAGATGATCAACGAACAGAGCGACGGACCGAGCGAGCAGTCCGGCAAACACAACTGGGCCAAGGTGTAACGATGCAGGATATCGTTCAAGACGCACTCGAAAACGCCGAACAGGAGTCCCGGGAGATGGAAGACATGGACGAGGACGAGTTCGGCGACCCCCGAATCGTCATCGTCGGTTGCGGCGGTGCGGGTAACAACACGATCAACCGGCTGTACAACATCGGCGTCGACGGTGCCGACACCGTGGCTATCAACACGGACAAGCAGCACCTGAAGATGATCGAGGCCGACACGAAGATCCTGGTCGGCAAGTCCCTCACTAACGGGCTCGGCGCGGGTGGCGACCCATCGATGGGCGAACGCGCGACCGAGATGGCCCAGAGCACGATCAAGGAGGTCCTCGGCGACGCGGACCTCGTGTTCGTGACCGCCGGGATGGGCGGCGGAACCGGTACCGGCGCCGCTCCCGTCGTCTCCAAGATCGCCAAGGAACAGGGTGCGATCGTCGTCGGTATGGTCTCGACGCCGTTCAATGTCGAACGTGCGCGGACGGTCAAGGCCGAGGAAGGCCTCGAGAAGCTGCGAGATCAGGCCGACTCGATCATCGTCCTCGACAACAACCGGCTGCTGGACTACGTTCCGAACCTCCCGATCGGCAAGGCGTTCTCGGTGATGGACCAGATCATCGCCGAGACCGTCAAGGGTATCTCGGAGACGATCACCCAGCCCTCGCTGATCAACCTGGACTACGCCGACATGTCGACGATCATGAACCAGGGCGGCGTCGCCGTCATGCTGGTCGGCGAAACCCAGGACAAGAACAAGACCGACGAGGTCGTCAAGGACGCGATGAACCACCCGCTGCTGGACGTCGACTACCGCGGCGCAAGCGGCGGACTGGTCCACATCACCGGCGGCCCCGACCTCACGCTGAAAGAGGCCGAGGGCATCGCGGACAACATCACCGAGCGCCTCGAGGCCTCGGCGAACGTCATCTGGGGCGCGCGGATCCAGGACAACTACAAGGGCAAGGTGCGGGTTATGGCGATCATGACCGGCGTCCAGAGCGCGCAGGTGCTCGGTCCGACGACCCAGAAGCAGGCCGACAAGTCCCGCAAGAGCATCGAGGGATTCAACCAGGCCGACTTCGACGCGAGCAACAACGTCGAGGAAGCGGGCTCGCGGACGCGAGGCTCCAACGCGCACAGCGACGGCGGCCGCGAAGAGGTCGAGAAACAGCACGGCGTCGACGTGATCCGGTAATCGACGCGCCGCGCGCGAGCGCTGCTCGAACCGCCACTGCGACGGCATCGACGCACCTGACACACCATCCGCCGTCCGCGGCAGGCGGTCCGCGATACGACACACCACTCACCACTACTCGCGGATCGATCGACGGATCGGATCCGTTTTTCGGCGTTCGTCTCGAGTCCCCGAGTGACGAGTCTCGAGAACGATCGCAGTCGCTTTATCACCCGTTTACGACCGTATACGACGGTAGGCCTCCAGATCCGCCTACGGGCGAACGAGTCGGATCCCCGTAGCGTCGGTCGCTCGGCGACAGTACCGGGCGGAGTGCCGTCGCCGGAACGCATTAGTTGGATTGCGGACACGAGAGCTAGTATGTCCCTCCGACTCGCCCTGCAGGTCGTCGGCGCCCTCGTCGTCGGCTATCTCCTCTTCGTGACGATCGTCGCGATGGGGCCGATCGGCTGGGCGATATTCGTGCCGCTGCTCGCGATCGGCACCGTGCAAGTGTACCGAAACCGGACGCGAGACGACGGGAGCGCCGGATCGCCTAACTACTGCCCTAACTGCGGTTCGGCTCTCGAGTACGACAGTGTCGGTGAGGAAACGGACGACGGCGGGTGGGCGGTCCGCTACTGTCCGGACTGCGGCGCACCGCTGGGTTCCGACGGAGACGCGGATCGCGACGGCCGCGCGGACGAGACGAGCGGCGCCGAGCGGCCGGCGAACTGTCCGGATTGCGGCGCGCCGAACGATCCGGACCGCACGACGTGTGACTACTGCGATACCGCCCTCTGACGCTCGTTTCCGTTCGAGTCAGTTCAGACCAGCGACTCGAGCAGCGAGCACTTCCGACAGATCTCGCGGGTCGTCGTCGAACCGCATTCGGTGCACTCGCGCAGTTCGGCGCCGTCGTCGCCGCTGAACTCGTCGGCGGCGATCGCGGCCAGATCCTCGTAGCCCGCGAGGATCGAGTGGCGGGTGCCGGGGTGGTTCTCCTCTAACTCGTAGAGCAACTGCTGGATCTCGCCGCGGTAGGCCTCGCTCGCGTGGGGACACTCCGTGATGTGGGCCGGGAGGTCGTTTACGTGGGCGTAGAGTGCGACCTCCTTTTCGGGGACGTCCCGAAGCGGCTTTGCACGCGGAACGAACTCACTCTGTTCCTCGCGCTCGGAGAGGGCGCCGAGGCTGGCGTCGAAGTGTTTCGCGATCTGTTCGACGTCGCCCTCGAGGAAGTTCATCAGCGCCGTCTGGGCCTCGTCGTCGAGATTGTGGCCGGTCAGCAGGAGGTCGGCCTCGAGGTTCTCGGCGTACTTCTCCAGGAGGTCCCGGCGGAAGACGCCGCAGTAGGCGCAGGCGGCCATGTTCTCGGGGTCGTCCTCGACGACGTCGTCCATCCGGACGCCGAACTCCTCCTCGTAGGAGACGAGTTCGTGGCGGATCCCCAGGTCGTCGGCGAGTTCGACGCAGGCGTCGACCGACTTGTCGCGGTAGCCCTCGATCCCCTCGTGGATCGTCAGGCCGACGAGTTCGATACGCGGATCCTCGGCGAACGTGTCGTGGAGGATCTGCGTCAGGACGACGCTGTCCTTGCCGCCGGAGAGGCCGATCACCCACGTCTGGGGGTTCTCGGGGGTCGCGTCTCGCGGAACCAGATCGTCCCGGCGCACCCGGCGGCGCACTCGCTTCTCGACCGACTCGCGGAAGTGATCCGCACAGAGGTGTGCCCCGGAGTAGGCGGCGTGCATCACCGCCTCCTCGTCACACCGATTACAGTCCATCGCCGCCACCTTACCGACGAACGCGTATGTCCGTTTCGTCTTTTCGTCCCCCGGCCGCCCCGCTCCCGCGCCGTCGTGTCGAGAAGCTCTTTCGCGAGACCGGAAGCGGACGGGTATGACGGCGTCCGACGGGTTATCGCCGACCGACGACCGGCCGATCGACGCGTTCGACGACGGCGACGGGAAAAGTCTTTAATGCTAGTCAGACAGTCTCAAACATATCGGGGGAGAGCGTCGACGAGTGCCGCCGATTGCAGCCGAACACACCATGGAACGATGATCGGTCGACTCCAGAGCGCCGTTGGAATCGCGTTCACGTACCTTTTCGTCGGGACGTCGTGGATCGTCGTCACCGATTACGTCGTGCTGGGACTGATCGGCGATCCGCAGACGACGGCGCGGCTCCAGACCGCGAAGGGCTGGGTCTTCGTCGTCGGCTCGACCTGCCTGGTCTACGCGCTCGTGCGCTCGAATCAGCGACGCCACGAGCGGACGACCGACCGACTCGAGCACGCGCTCCAGCAGACGAGCGTCCTGCACCGACTCCTGCGGCACAACCTGCGGAACAACTGTAACGTCATCCGGGGTAACGCCGAACTCCTCGAGGCGAACGACGAGGTTCCGGCGGACGTCGACCCGTACCTCGAGGAGATCAAACACCAGACGGATCGACTGGTCGAACTCGGATCCAAGACGCGGTGTCTCCGGGACGCCGTCCTCGACGGGGACGAGCCGGTCCGCCGACTGGACCTCACCGCGGCGATCGACGCCGTCGTCGACGACGTCCGCGATCGCTATCCGTCGGCGACCATCGAGACCGACCGTCCCGAAGTGTGTTCCGTTCGGACGACGCCGAAGATCGAACGCGCGTTCCGGGAACTGCTCGACAACGCAATCGAACACAGCGAGCGGGCGGATCCCGCGGTTCGCATCGCAGTTCGGCGAACGCGCGAGGGCGTCGATGTCGTCGTCGCCGACGACGGCCCCGGACTGCCGGCGACCGAGCGAACCGTCCTCGAGGAGGGGATCGAGTCGCCGATGATCCACTCGGAGGGGCTGGGCCTCTGGATCGTTCGGACGATCGTCGTGCAGGCCGGCGGGAGCGTCGAACTGGTCGAGGAGTCGCAGGGAACGACCATCGTGCTCTCGCTTCCGGACTGAGCGGACTCGAGCGAGACCGTCGCGAACCCGTCGTCGTACGACGGGCGAGCCGCGGCCTTCAGGCCGGCACCGGATCCGCTTCTTCTTCGGACTCGTCGTCCTCGACGGCCGCGGCACCGTCCTCGAGGGCGGCGAGCAGGGTCTCGACGTGGCGGTCGCGGCTCGCGGAGGAGAACAGCTCGTGGCCGCCGTCGTAGAGCACGACGTGTTCGGCGGGGACGCGCTCGCCGATCGGCCGGAGGCTAATCACGGGGTCGCGCAGCGAGCAGAAGACGACCGCGTCGTGGTCGATCGTCAGCAGTTCCTCCTGGGCGCGGCGCGTCTCGCGGACGAACGCCGGCGAGACCCAGTTCGGCGTCGTCTCGAGCTGGTGGTCGGTGGCCTCCTCGCCGATCGCCTCGCGGTCGAGCCCGGACACCGGGAGACAGGGCAGCGTCGTCGGTAGCTTCGAGACGGCCTCGAGCAGCGGCTCGGGGACCGTCTCGCCGTAGCCCCACCACGGGCTCAGGTAGACGTGGTTGTCCGCGCCGTCCAGGGCCTGGGCGATCAGCGCGCCAGCGCTGTGGCCGAGCAGTTGGTACTCCTCTAGGTCGCGGACGTACTCGGCGATCGGCTCGAGCCAGTCGGCTTTGAAGTCGTCGATGTTCGTCGGGAGTTCGAAGGCGTGGACCCGGTAGCCGGCCTCGGTCAGCGTCCCGATGAGCCAGCTGACGTTCTCGTGGGTCCAGCGGTTGCCCCAGCCCATGACGAACACGAGTTCCTCGTCGCCGTCCTCGTTGAAGATCCGGTGTCGCATGGGATTCCGTTCGCCGGGAACCGATAAAAAAGGTCCTCTCCTGACACAACCGCCGCGGCCGGCTCGAGTCTCGAGCGACGATCGACGGCTCCGCCGCCCGTCGCCCGCCGCGGTCTCGAGGCTCCGAAGAAACCGTTTTGCGACTCGAGCCCGCACGTACGCGTCATGAATGGATTTGACCGCGACGACGCGGTCGACCGCCTCGAAGCCCTCGTCGACACCGTCGAGAGCGAGCGCATGCCGGTTCCGGTCCGGGAAGTGTGGGCCTTCGGCGACGTCGCGCTCGGGCTCGATCCCGTCGAGCGACTGGACGTCTACGTGACCAAGGACGTACTGATGCGCGACGACAGCGGCGATAGCGAGGTCGACGCCGACGAACTCGCCGCCGAGTACGATATCGAGGGGATCGGCAAGTCCGTCCGGGCCGACTGGGCGGCCGCGCATCCGGAGTACCTGCGGGCCAACGCCAACGGCCACGCCGCCCCCGAGCAGTGTCTCGCCGCCCACCTGCTGGGCGACGACGAGCCGATCCACCTCGAGGTCTGTAACTCGCCGTTCGAGGACAACGTCACCCAGCGGCTGCGCGGAGCGCAACTGCGCGAGGATTACACCCAGTTACTCGACCCCCGCGGCGTCTGTCTCTGGGCCGACGGCACCACGAGCGAGGAGGCGTTTCGCAAGCTCCGGGAGAGCGAACTGGCGCTGCCGACGCTCTCGCAGGCCCTCGAGATGCTCGGGCTCGAGGAAGCCGACGCCGAGACCGCGGCCCAGGAGCTTCACGCCTGGCGCGAACAGCAGGACGGCGTGACCGTCCGCGGCGACGTCGTCTGAATTCGATCGATCGAGGTTTCGTTCGAATTGGCGCGTCGCTCGGATGGACTCGAACTGCGACTGTAGGATTGAACTTCGATTGATGCAGCGAGTTGAACGAAACCGAGCGGACACTGCAACCACTATCGTGGCAACGGGGAAGTGCCACTCCCTCCCCAACCGATTCGCTCACTCCGAGGCTCACGGCTTGCGCCGTTCGCTTCACCGCGGCGCGTAGCGCCGCGCTCCGCTCGCTCATCCCTCGCGCACTTTCGTCGATCGCCTCGCTCTCGCTCGGTCCGATCGACAGCGCGCGCCACCGCCGACCGGGTGTTCAGGTCGACGCCATCCGTCGGTCACCGCGAGCGAGCGACCGGCTCCGACGACTGCAGGCACTACGCTTTTCGACGCGACCGACCCACCATCGCCCATGTCCAACGAACGACCGACAGCCGAGGAACTGCGACAGGGCGTCACCGTCGAGATCGTACAGGGCGATCAGGACGTCGAGTCGACGGACACGGAACCGATCGTCGGCGAAGTCGGGACGATCTACGGCGACGACCCGCAGGGGCCGGAGGTCGAACTGAAAAGCGGCGTCGTCGGCCACGTACAGGCCATTCGCCACGACGAGTAGCCGCTGTCGCTCGAGTCCTTTTTTTCTCGCGACGCTTCCGTCGTACACCTGAAGACGGCGTCCGCTCCCGTGCCCGTCGGAAGACGTAATCTGCCGGCCGAATCCATTTCCGACCGATCGTTGAGGTCGGGATATGGCCGACTCGAGTCATCTCGCGCTCGTTCGTGACGTCGTCGCGGTCGCTCACGAACGCCAGCTCAGCGTCACGGCCGCGGGACTTGCCTACCACGCGTTCAACACGCTCGTCCCGCTGGTCATCCTGGCGCTGGTCGCTGTCTCGCTCGTCGACGGCCTCGAGCCGCTGGTGTCGACGCTCGAGACGGCGGCCGGACTCGAGGGGACGGTGACCGGCGGCGGCCTCGAGGGGATGACCGAGGGCAGCGCTCGGACGCGGGCGGCGCTGCTCGCCGTGGCGGTCCTGCTCTGGAGCGCCGTTCGACTGTTTCAGGCGATAAACAGCGCGTTCACCGTGGTCTACGACGTCCCGAAGGACGAGTCGTACGTGGCGACGGCGGCGACGGTCACGCTCGTGACGGCCCTCTACACCGTCCTCGTGACGGCGACGTTCGCGGTCGGCGTCGCGTTGGTCACCGTCGTTGGAATCAGTCTCTCGGTGGTCGTCAACGGCGGCTGGACGACGGCCGGCAGCACGCTGCTGCTGGCCGGCCTGCTGCTCGCGGTCTTCTTCCCGATGTACTACCTGTTCCCCCAGCCCGACGTCTCGGTCGGCGAGGTGCTCCCCGGGACGGCCTTCGCGGCGGTCTCATGGACCGTCCTGGCCGTCGGCTTTCGGTTCTACGTCTCGACCTCCGAGAGCGTCGCCCTGTTCGGGATCGCCGGCGCCGTCCTGTTGATCCTGACGTGGGTGTACCTGGGCGGGCTCTGTCTCCTGCTCGGAGCCGTCCTCAACGCCGTCCGCGCGGGTCACGTCGATCCCGAAGAGAAGTGGGTTCCGATGGAGACGGCGTGGCCGGTCGATCGAACCGACTAGACGCCGGATTCGATCCGCGTCGCTCGGTGCGCCTCGAGTCAGGTACTACGGCTCGGCTACAACCGCCGTCGGCCCCGCGGACGTCACGAGTCGGATATCTGGTCCTGCGATTCGTACCACCCTGCGGCGATCAGCGAGAGCACCAGCAGCGAGACGCCCGTGACGACGCCGGAACTCACCCGGTCGCCGATTCCGACGTCGACGAGGCCGCTGCTGGCCAGGACGGCACCGATCGCGATCGCGGTCGCGCCACCGGTCAGTAGCAGTAAGCGGTCTCGAAAACCAACCATCGCGTCAGCCCGTAGCCAGTCGGCCGGGATAAGGGGCCGGCCTGAGTCTGAACGGTCCGGTAGCCGCGTTAGAATGTCACACGCCGGTGGTGCCGACGCGATCGAACCGTACGATCCGCGCTCCTGCCCGCTGATCGCCGCTCGCTGCGGCGTTACTCCGGGCGTCCGTCCTCGCGAAACGCGGCGTCGATCGTCCGCGCCCGCCGCTCGCCGATTCCCTCGATCTCTGTGAGTTCCTCGAGGGAGGCCTCGAGCAGCGACTCGACGGTGGGATAGCGCTCGTAGAGCGTCGCGGCGAGTTCGGGACCGATCCCCTCGATACAGCCGTACATCCGCTTGGTCGTGGGTTCGCGACGGCTCGGTACGGAACCGACCGGGAGCCGACGGCTCGAGGGCTCCTCGACGTGCTTTCGCCCCAATCGGATCGCGTAGTCGACGAGGTGCGCGCGGTCCGTACAGGGGACGACCGGCACCTCGTGGCGGGCCGTGATCGAGGCCATCGAGCCCCGGACCGACTCGGGGGAGACGGCCGTCCGCAGGGTCGCGAGATCGGCGAAATCGCCCTCGAGGAGGACGTAAGAGTGGTCGTACGCGGCGGCCATGCGCTCGACCTGATCGGTGAGATCCGATCCCGAGCGACCCATCGCGCTGTCGACGTAGTCCCGCAGGGTCTTGCGTTCGATACCGACCGAATCGATCGCGAGGTCGCCGGTCGACAGCCGGTCGACGACGACCTCCGTCACGTCGGGGTGGTCGCGGACGGCCTCGACGAGGCCCGCGGGCTCCCGATCGTCGACGGTGACGGCGACGCGCATGGCTGCTACCAGGGCCTCGAGACGGGAACGCGTATCGGTCCGTCGCCTCGCACGGGCCGAGGAGAAGCGATGGATTCTATCGCTCCGGGACCCTACGTACGACGAATGGTTACCGCAGGAATCGACGACGGTGGAACCGTGCTCGTCGTCGAACCGTCCGGAGCGGACCCGGCGTCGCTGCTCGACTCGCTCGACTCGCGGCGGAGCGAGGAGAAGGTCTCGAGCGCGGCGGCGGCCCTCGAGGCCCTCGAGACGCGGTCGGTCGACTGCGTCCTGACGCCCCAGTCGGTGGCCGACGCCACCGGCCTCGAACTCGTCGAACGGATCCGCGACCGCGATCCGGACGTTCCGATCGTCCTCGCGCCCCGCGAGGGCAACGGCGGCGAGAGCCTCGCCGGCGACGCGATCGCCGCGGGCGTCACGGAGTACGTGCCGGCCGACCGCGACGCCTCGGCCCTCGAGGCGGCCGTCGAACGGGCGATCGAGGCGGGCCGCGACCGGCGCGAGCGTCGCGAGCGCGCCCGCCAGTTCGGCGCGGTGTTCGACGATCCCGAGACGTACGCGTGGGTGCTGGAGACCGACGGGCGAGTGCGTCGGGCCAACGAGCGCGCCCTCGAGGCGAGCGGAACGCCCGACGCGGCCGGCGCCGACGTTCGCGGGGAGCCGTTCGCGGATCTCCCGCTGTGGAACCGCCTCGAGGAGGACCGATCGACGATCCGGACCGCGGTCGACCGAGCGGCGACCGGGGCGGTCGTCCACCGCGAGGTGACCCTCGAACTCGATCGCGGGGCGCGGGCGAACGGCGGGGGTACGGACACGGACGCCGGCGTCGAAACCGAAACCGGCACCGGAGCCGATACGGCCGACGACCCGCGGACGCTCGAGGTGACGGTCCGCCCCGTCCGCGACGATTCGGGGGCCGTCGTCTCCCTGCTCGCGCGGGCGAACGACGTCACCGAGCGCGCCCGCCTCGAGCGGGAGCTGCGCGAGTCGGAGGAGCTCCACCGGGTGACGCTGAACAACATGACCGACACGGTCCTCATCGCGGACGACGACGGGGAGTTCACCTACGTCTGTCCGAACGTCCACTTCATCTTCGGCTACACCGACGAGGAGATCTACGAGATGGGGACGATCGACGACCTCCTGGGCTCGGAGCTCTTCGATCGCGAGGAACTGGAGCGGGAGGGCGTGCTGACCAATATCGAGTGTACGGCCACCGACAGGGCCGGCCGCGAACACACGCTGCTGGTCAACGTCCGCGAGGTCTCGATCCAGGGCGGGACGACCCTCTACAGCTGTCGCGACGTCACGACGCGCAAGCGCCGCGAGGAGGCCCTGACCGCCCTCCACCGGACCGCGCGGGAACTGCTGTACGCCGAGAGCGACCGCGAGATCGCCGACCGCGTCGCGGCCGACGCCGCCGACGTGCTCGACCTCGAGGCCAGCGGCGTCTACCTCTTCGACAGTGACGAGAACGTTCTCGAGCCGGTCGCGGCCTCGCCGGGGATGAACCGCCTCCACGGGCCGCTCTCGCGGCACCCGGTCGGCGAGGACAGCGTCTCGGGACGGGCTTTCATCGACGGCGAGTCCCGGTTCTTCGCGGACGTCCGCGACGCCGAGGCGCTGGCGGATCCGACGACCGATATCAGGGGCGCGGCGGTCGTTCCGCTTGGCGATCACGGCGTCTTCCTCGCGGGGTCGTCGGAACGCGACGCGTTCGACGCTGTCGACCGCGAACTGACCGACCTGCTGGCGGCGACGGCCGAGGCCGCCCTCGACCGGGTCGAACGCGAGCGGTCCCTCCGCGAGCGCGACCGGGAACTCAAGCGCCAGAATCGGCGGCTCACGCGACTCGATCGGATCAACGAGATCATCCGCGAGATCGACGCGGCGCTGGTCCGGGCCGAGACCCGCGAGGAGATCGAGACCGCCGTCTGCGAGCGACTGACCGCGGCCGACCGGTTCGCGTTCGCCTGGATCGGAACGACCGACGCCCCGGGCGAACGACTCGAGCCGAACACCCACGACGGGACCGGCCGCGGCCGGGACTACCTCGACGGCGTCTCGCTCTCGCTTTCCGAGGCGGCAGAACCCGCGGCCCGCGCGGCGGCCGACGGCGAGGTGACGGTCGTCTCGAACGTCGCCGACGGGCTCCGCGAGGAGCCGTGGCGCTCGGCGGCGCTCTCCCGGGAGTACCAGTCCGTCGCGGGCGTGCCCCTGGCCTACGACGAGTTCGCCTACGGCGTGCTGGCCGTCTACGCGGACCGCCCCGACGCCTTCGACGAGGTCACGCGAAGCGTCCTCGCGGAACTGGGCGAGACGATCGCCTCCGCCATCGCCGCCGTCGAGCGCAAACGGGCGCTGCTGACGGACTCCCGGACCCGCCTCGAGTTCGACGTCGGCGACGACGGTTTCGTCTTCTCGCGGCTGGCCCGGCGGGCCGACTGCGTCCTCTCGTTCGACGGCGGCGTCCGCCTCCACGAGGACGGCGCCGCGGTGTTCGCGACCGTCGAGGGCGCCCCGGCGGACGCCGTCGTAGCGGCAGCCACCGATCTCGTCGCCGTCGAGGGCGCTCGAGCGGTCGGTGCCGGGGACGGCGAGACCGAGGCCGAGGCCACGGACGATCACGGGGGGACGGTCCTGCTCGAACTGGCGCCGCCATTTCTGGCGCTGCGCCTCGCGGACCACGGCGTCGTGCTCCGCAGCGTGGAGGCGTCCCCCGACGGCGCGCGCGTCGTCGTCGACGTTCCGCCGACCGTCGACGCGGGGAACAGCGTCGACGTCGTCTCGAACGCGTTCGACGACGTCGACCTCCACGCCAAGCGGACCGTCGACAGAACGACCGCACAAGACCTCCGGAGCGAACTGCTCGAGCGACTAACCGAGCGACAGCTCGAAGTGGTCCAGCTGGCCTACTACGGCGGCTACTTCGAGTCGCCTCGGGAGCAGTCCGGTGAGGAGATGGCCGACGCGCTCGGCATCTCCTCGGCCGCGTTCTACCGTCACGTGCGGGCGGTCCAGCGGAAACTCTTCGTTCTGCTGTTCGACGAGCTCGGCCTCCCGGCAAACGCTGCGCCAGGGGTTGAATAGTGAACCCCGGCTAACCGTCGACGCTAGTTATCCTACGAATATGCCTATCCTAATATCCTTATTATTCCTAAGTGCCGTGACCGATCTCTCCATGAAAGACGTTCCACTCACTCCCGACGAGGAATCGACCTACGAGTGCTTCGACTGCGGAACCGTCGTTCGCGCGCCGTCGGGAACGACCTGCCCCGACTGCGGCGGTGACATGCGTAATCGCGGTACACCGATCGAGTAACCCAATTCCGACTTCATGGCTTCGAACCAGCAGTCGACGGCGCCACCCGAAGAGCACCGCTCGGTCGAGTCGACCGAACCCGAAACCGCCCTCGAGACCGCGCGCAGACAACTCGATCGCGCCGCGACCCACCTCGAGATCGACGACGCCGTCCTCGAGCGGCTCAAACACCCCGCGGCGGTCCACGAGGTGGCCGTCCCGCTCGAGCGCGACGACGGGAGCGTCGACGTCTTCACCGGCTACCGCGCCCAGCACGACAGCGTCCGCGGGCCGTACAAGGGCGGCCTTCGATACCATCCGGAAGTGACGCGCGACGAGTGCGTCGGCCTCTCGATGTGGATGACCTGGAAGTGCGCGGTGATGGACCTCCCCTTCGGCGGCGCGAAGGGCGGCGTCGTGGTCGACCCCAAGTCGCTGTCCGACGCGGAGACCGAACGGCTCACGCGCCGGTTCGCCCAGGAGATCCGCGACGTGATCGGACCGACGACGGACATCCCCGCCCCCGACATGGGGACCGGTCCGGAGACGATGGCCTGGCTGATGGACGCCTACAGCATGCAGGAGGGCGAGACCATCCCCGGCGTCGTCACCGGCAAACCCCCCGTCGTCGGCGGCTCCCACGGCCGCGAGGAGGCGCCCGGCCGCAGCGTCGCCATCGTCACGCGCGAGACCTGCGACTACTACGGCTACCCGCTCGAGGACGTCACCGTCGCCGTCCAGGGCTTCGGGAGCGTCGGCGCCAACGCGGCGCGCCTGCTCGATGATTGGGGTGCGACCGTCGTGGCCGTCTCGGACGTCAACGGCGCCGTTTACGACCCCGACGGGATCGACGTCGCCGACATCCCGTCCCACGACGAGGAGCCCGAGGCGGTCACCGCCTACGCCGCCGCCGTCGGCACGGACGTCGATCGGCTCTCGAACGACGAACTGCTCGAACTCGACGTCGACGTCCTCGTGCCGGCCGCCGTCGGCAACGTGATCACCGCGGACAACGCCGACGCGATCGACGCGGACGTCGTCGTCGAGGGCGCCAACGGCCCGACCACGTTCGCCGCCGACACCATCCTCGAGGAGCGAGGGATTCACGTGGTCCCCGACATCCTCGCCAACGCCGGCGGCGTGACGGTCAGCTACTTCGAGTGGCTCCAGGACATCAACCGCCGCGCCTGGAGCCTCGAACGGGTCCACGAGGAACTCGAGACCGAGATGGTCGACGCCTGGTCGGCCGTCCGCGACGAGGTCGAGGCGAAGGACCTGACGTGGCGCGACGCGGCTTACGCCGTCGCGCTCTCGCGGGTCGCCGAGGCCCACGAAGCGCGCGGGCTCTGGCCCTGACGACGGGTCGCTCTCCCAGTTCGCCCTCCCGGCGCGGTCGGGTCACCGTTTCAAGGCCGTGGCGAGCGTACCACGACGGGCATGACCGCCCAGGGAACCATCACGATCGTTCCGAGCGTCCACTTCTCGCCGACCCACCGGCGTCGGGTCCGGTCGACGATCCGCGAGACCGAACCGGACGTCGTCGCCGTCGAACTCGACGACCAGCGCTACGACCGCCTCGAGGAGCGAAGCGGCCGCAGCCCCCTCGAACTGGCCCGGGAGTTACCGCCGGCGACGGCGGCGGCCTACACCGTGTTGCAGGCGGTCCAGCGGACGGTCGTCCGGCTGTACGGGCTCGATCCCGGCCAGACCGACATGGAGGCGGCCGTCGAGACCGCGGCCGAACTGGACATAGACGTCGCGCTGATCGACGATCCGATCGCGGAGACGCTCTCCGCGCTCGCCGACCGCGTCGGACCGGAACTGCTCCCGAAGCTGTTCGCGCGCACCCAGCGGATGGGACCGGACCGACAGGCCAAACAGCTCGAGCTGCTGACGACGTCGTTCGAGGAGATCACCAGCGGCGAGGACGTCCAGCCGGCGATCGAACAGATGCGGCTGCTCCTGCCGGAACTGACCGAGATCATGATCGACCGCCGCGATCGATCGATGGGCCGGCGGCTTCACGCGCTCCGCCGCGAGGGCCGCGACGTCGTCGCCGTCGTCGGCGCGGGCCACCATCTGGGTATCAAACGAACGCTCGAGGACCTCGAGGCGCGGGACCGCGATGCGGACCCGCTCGCGTCGGCGGAGACCGAGTTCCGGGAGTTCGACGCGGACGCGACCGTACCGATCCGTTCGCCCGCCCGGAGCGTCACCCGGATCCCGATCGACTGACGGCCTCTCAGCGCTCGAGGTACGCCATCGCTTCCTCGTCGGTCACCTGGCCGAACCCGCGGTAGAACTGGCCGACCGCGCGGAACGACTCGGGCGTCTCGAGAGCGATCACCTCGTCGGCTTCGCGCTCGAGGTCGGCGATACCGCGGGGCGAACCGACCGGGACCGCCAGCGCGACGTACTCGGCGCCGGAATCCTGCACCTGTCGGAGACAGGCCGTCGCGGTCGCGCCGGTCGCGACGCCGTCGTCGACGACGACCGCGCGCTTCCCCTCGAGGTCGGGCAGTCCCGAACGGTCCGGCGGCCGGTAGCGATCCGCTTTTTCCGCGGCGTTTTCGGCCTCCTCTTCGCGGATCTCTTCGAGGTAGTCGTCGGAGACGCCGAGTCGCTCGAGGAGGTCGTCGTTGTACCAGACGCTGCCGTCGCTGGCAACCGCGCCGATCGCCAGCTCGGGGTTCCCCGGCGCGCCCATCTTCCGGGCGACCACCACGTCGAGGTCGGCGTCCAGCGCGTCCGCGACCGGCCGCGCGACCGGCAAGGCGCCGCGAGGAATCCCGAGGACGACGTCGGCCTCGAGGCCGCGGGACTCGAGTTCGGCGGCGAGCCGTTCGCCGGCGTCGGTTCTGTCGTCGAACATACGATGCACTACGACGGCCACGTACTATGCCTTGGTGTGGCACACGACGGGATCGAACAGTGTCGGAGTCCACACTTCCCTCAACTCGAAGGCGAACCGAAGCGTTCTGCCATCGTGGCAACGGGGATTGCCACACCCTCCCCAACCGATTTCTGCTCGCGGGCCAACGGCCCGTCTGTTCACGGGCGCGAAGCGCCCGTTCACATGGTATGCGAGACCTTCGGTCTCGCACTACTCGCATGGTTCGCGGAACCGAAGGTTCCGCGCTAACGCTCACGCCTGTCGGCGTTCGCTCATCCCTCGTGCGGTATCGTCGATCGGTCCTCACCGTCGTTCGGACCGATCGACAGCGCACGCTACCGCCCGGTTTCTCGGTTCGAAGCGCGCCGCTTCCGCTTGCACCGATACGAACCGAACCGAGGGCCGAAAACGACCGGAACTCGCCTGCCGAACGGCTACCCGTCCCGCTTCTCGAGGTGCGGTATGGGACGACTGCAGCGAACGCTCTCGAACATCTCCGAGGAAGAGATCGACAACGGCCGGATCGGCATCGTCGCCGGGGCGATCGAGTACCCCAACCAGCCGGCGCTCGTCGGCCGCGCGGCGCTGCGAACCGGCTCCGATCACGTCCGGACGTTCGTCCCCGATCCGATCTACGAGATCGTCGCGGGGCAGGATCCGAACCTGCTGGTCGATCGCTACGCGGGCGAACAGTTCGAGGAGAGCGCGGTCGAACGAACCCGCGAGATGAGCGAGTGGGCCGACGCGCTCGTGATCGGCCCCGGCCTCGTCGACGCCGAACCCGAGGCCGTCTGCGAGGCGATCGACACCGTCGACGTCCCGATGGTCGTCGACGCCCTCGCGCTCGAGCCGTCGCTCGATGCCGACCTCTCGAACACGGTGTTGACCCCCAGCGGCGAGGAGGTCGGACCGATCCGCGACGAGTACGGTTCGCTCGACGAGTTCACGACGGAGACCGGCGCCGTCGTGGCGTTGACCGGCGACGTCGACGAGATCGTGGCCGACGGCGAGCGACTCGAAAACGAGACGGGGACGTCCGCGATGACCGTCGCCGGCACCGGCGACACGATGGTCGGCATCATCGCCTCGCTGCTCGGCCAAGGGACGGACCGGCGCGAGGCGGCCGAACTGGGCGCGTGGATCCTCGGAAAGTCCGGCGAACTGGCGACGGCCGACCACGGACCGGGCGTCGTCGCGACCGACGTGATCGAACGCATTCCGGACACGATCCGCTGAGGTCGAACTGGCGCCGATCCGCTGCGAACGGAACGCGTTCCCGACCGGCCCCCGCCACGGGAAACCATTACCTCTCGCTCCGTCGTCACGTCGAGTGAGATGTCCGACTCGACCCCCGAATCCGCGACGCGACCGTCAGACGAATACGAGGTCGACCACCCGCTCTTCGCCGCCTGCTACGACCTCCTCCCGGAACCGGAGGCCCTCGAGGCCGAGCGCGGCTACCTCGCTCGGGATCTCTCGGGACGGGTGCTCGAACTGGGCTGTGGCACCGGGGACATGTTCCCGTTCGTCGTCGACGGCGCCGCGGGCGATCTCGAGTACCACGCGATCGAACCGGACCCGAACATGCGCAAGCGGGCGGCCGAGGCCGCCCGTGAGGCCGGACTCGCGGTCGACCTCCGAGACGCCCGCGCCGAGTCGCTGCCTTACCCCGACGACAGCTTCGACGTCGTCCTCGCCGGCGTCGTCTTCTGTACCGTCCAGGATCCCGACGCGGCGCTCGAGGAGGTCGTCCGGGTGCTGAAACCGGGCGGCGAGTTCCGCTTCCTCGAGCACGTCGGTGCCGACGGCTGGCGCGAGACCGGCCAGAAACTGCTCGATCCCGTCTGGCACCGCGTCGCGGGGGGCTGTCACCTCACCCGCGACACGGTCGCGCGCTTCGTCGGCCACGAGGCGCTGACCGTCGAGGAGATCGATCGCGTCGATGCCAGCGTCTTCCCGGCAGCGCCGGTCGTCCGGGGCACGCTCCACCGACGGCAGGACGGCGTTCTCGAGTGAGAGGGTATCGACTGCTCGAGACGGTCACGGCGCCGCTTTCGGCGGACTCGATCGAACCCCGGATCCTGCAGGTGGAACCGTTTCCCGCGCGTCCGTGGTAGGCGCCCCTATGTCCGAACCGGATCGAGAGCCGACGGAGAAGCCGACGACCTCCAAGGAGGAGGCCGAGTCGGAGACGAAGTGGATGACTCGCAACTGGATCGGGATCGCGGTCGTCTCGATCCTGGGCCTGTGGCTGCTCGTGCTCGGCGCGATGCAGGCGACCGGGCTGGTCGATATCTTCGCCCCGATCGCCGACTCCGGAGCCGCGCAGTGGGGCGTGTTCTTCGCCATGGCGATCGTCCTGATCATCCTCGCCGGCTGGAGCTGGAAGGCCATCGCCGGCTAAGGACCTCGCCGACGCGGCGGCCGATCCGCGCCGCTTCGCAACCGATCCGTTTCTCGCCGTTACTCGCCGTCCGCTTCCAGCACCTCTCGATTCCGGATCCACGCGTCCGCGCCGAACTTGCGGTCGGCGAGGTCGCGGGCCGCCTCGAGTTCGGCCTCCCGCCACGTCGATTCGTCCGCGTCACACCACTCCCCCAGCGCCGTCGCCAGCGTCTCGACGGCCGCCTCGCGATCGATCCCCGCCTGCTCGCGGACGCTCGTCACGCGGTCGGCGAACGTCTCCGGCTCGAGATCGGTATCGAAGACGCCGACGTGGCGCTCGGGCTCGAGGTCGTAGCTGATCGACCCGTGCTGGATGACGACGTCGCGCTGGCGGTACTGTGCGTTGCCGCTGATCTTCTTCGCCGCCGCGCCCGCGTCGGCGGGCGCGACCACGTCGTGGGCCGGGTTGATGTCCCGCAGGTAACAGGAGGGCTGGTAGATCGACGCCTGCTCGGTCGCGGCGAAGTCGGCGTCGACGCCCATCTCCCGGAGCCCCTCGAGGACCGGCTCGCAGAACAGTCCGTAGCAGTCCATCAGGTCGCCGGGCACCTCCTCGGCGGGCGCGACGATCGTGTAGGAGATGTCCGCGTCCCGATCGTGGTAGATCCCGCCCCCGCCGGTCTGGCGGCGCGTGACGTCGATCCCCTCGCGGTCGCAGTACTCCCAGTCGACGGTGTCGGCGTCCTGTCGGTACCCCAGCGACAGCGTGCTCGGCTCCCACGAGTAGACTCGAACCGTCCGCAGGTCGTCCTCGAGGGCCGTTTGCGCCGCGATCTCCTCGAGAGACATCTGGACGGCACCCTCGCGGGGCTCGTCCCGGATCAGCCGCCACTCCCGATCGGCGAGGTCGTTCATACGCCACCGGTCGCCGGCGACCGTGTTAGTGGTTGCGTCGTCTCGCTGCCGATCGACGGACGGCCACCGTCGTTGGTCCGTATCGCATCTCCGGTGAGCCAGAGTGCGATCCCATAACAACTCGGTAGATTAAATTAGGAACTACTATTATCAACAGGTGGTGTTTTATTATAAATGCTGGATCAGCGCCGTCGAACCGTCCTGAAGCGCGGTACCGCAGTCGCATCGCTCGGCCTCTCGACGGCCGGCTGCCTCGATTCGCTCGCCGGAAGCGGCGGCCTCGAGTCGCTGTCGGTCGCGTACGTGCCGATCTATCCGAACATGCACCACTACGTGATGAGCGAGGAGGGGCTCTACGACGACGTCTCCGCGGACGTGACGCCCGAACGGTTCGCGTCGGGGCCGGACGTCGTCAAAGCCTTCGCCGGCGACGAAATCGACGTCGCCTTCTTCGGCATCACGCCGGCGATGGTGCTCGTCGATCGCGGGAAAGCGGCGGGCGTTCTGACCGTGAACTCCTGCGAGGGATTCCGCGTGATGGGAACGTCGGCGTTCGCGACCCTGTGCGACGAGCACGGTCGCGACGCGTTCTCGCGGTTCGAGTCTCGAGAGGGACGAAAACCGCGGATCGGTGCGGCACCCGACGGCAGCGTTCCCGACGTGGTGTTGCGCTACTGGATCGAGCGAGACCTCGACCTCGGCGAGCTGGACTCGGTCGTCTCGAAATCGACGGTGCCGCCGGCGAGGACCCCGCAGGCGATGGCGTCGGGCGACCTCGACGCGACGATGATTCAGGAACCGTACGCGACCGCCATCGGCGACGGCGACGGCGATTTTCAGTCGGTCGCGTGGTCGGGCGACGTCTTCCCCGACCATCCCGTCACCGTCATGTTCGCCCAGGAGCGCGTCCTCGAGGCGACGGACCTTTCGAGGGAACTCGTCTCGGCGCACCTCGAGGCGACCGAGTTCATCCGCGAGAACCCGGAGACGGCCGCCGAACACGCGAGTGCGGTCATCGGCTCCGGGACGAGCGACGAACGCGCCGCGGCGGCGATGGAGTCGAAGGCGGCGAACTTCTACTCGGACCCGCACCGGATCACCGATCCGACCGAACGGATCGCGGAATACGTCGCCGACGTCGGCAACACCGACGCGGTGGTCTCGACCGAGGAACTGTTCCACTTCGACGCGTACGACGCGGTTCGCGAATGAGCGTCGACATCGACCTCGAGGCGGACGGTCGGACGGCGCGACTCGCTGGCGGCGATCCGATCCGACTCGTCCGCGGGACGGTCGGGATCGCCGCCTTCCTCACCCTCTGGTGGCTCGCCGCGCGGGCGACGACGCCGTCGTATCTCCTCCCGGGCCCGGTCGCGTCGGCGGGCGCGTTCGTCGACCTCTTCGTCCGGCGGACCGCCGTCGACCTCCCGGTCGCGGGAACCACGGCGGTCCCGGTCGGACTGTACAAACTCGGCCAGAGTCTGTTTCACTACGTTCCCGGTCTGGTCGTCGGGAACGCCGCCGGAATCGCGGTCGGCGTGGCGATGGGCTGGTCGACTCGCGTCGACGACTACCTCCGGCCGGTCGTCCGACTCCTCCGACCGGCTCCGCCGCTGGCGTGGGTGGTCTTCGCCATCCTCTGGTTCGGGATCCACCACACCGGCGCGGCGTTTATCGTCTTCATCGGCGCGTTCTGGATCACCCTCTACGGCGCCTACAGCGGCGTCGAGGGCGTCCCGAGGGAGTACCTCGAGGTCGCGTCCGTGCTCGGCGTCGATTCCGATCGAACGCTGCTCCGAAATCTCGTTCTCCCGACCGCCGCACCGAGCATTCTCACTGCCGTTCGAACGAGCATCGGTCGGTGCTGGATGATCGTCGTCGGCGCGGAACTGTTCGGCGCGCCCGGCGTCGGCTACGAGATCATCAACGCCTCGAACAACCTCGCGCTGGACACCAGTATCGCGTACATGTTCCTCATCAGTATCGTTTACGTCGGCATGGACGTCGCGTTCCGCGCGGTCGAACGGAGGGTTCTCGCGTGGCAGTGACCCGTTCTGAACGGGAACTCGTTCGACGAAAACTGTCGGTCCGAGCGTCTCCTGTTCGGTGGGGCGCTCGTGTTGACCGATCGTCGACGACGAACCGGTAGCTCCGTCGATTCGGAATCGACATCGATACGTCAGGTTCTAATTACGGACAGTACGTCGCTATGCAATATATTATATTCTATCTCCACCTAGTGTAAAATATGTCTCCATACAGTAATGAGTGAAATACAGTATGGTAGATCAAAAATTCAATGTGGGTGGAAGAGACATCCTGAGAGGAATCGGCGCGACCGGTAGCATCGGTGCCATCGGAATCGGAACCGTTCAGGCGCGAACCGACGACGAGTCGGTCCCGGAACGAGAAGTCGCCGAAATCCTCCGGAAAGCGGTATCCCGTGCCGCCCTCGAGACCGCCGGTCTCGATCAACCCGATCCGACGGAAGCGAGGCGAGTTACCGTCTCCGGTCCGGGACACGTCACGGAAGAGTGGATCGCCCTTCCGGTTGGCGATGACGAAACGTTTAGCTACAATCCCGAAAAGGAAATCGCCGAGATCGAGCGTAATTCGAACTCGCTCGTGCGTGCGACGGCTCACGACGGCGACGTGATCGTCGAGGACCTCCTGCTGGGAGAGGCCGTCACCGAGGACGCCATCGAAACGCTGGAGTCGAGCGACGAGTTCGAGCAGGCGCTCAACAATGCCGGTGTCGTCGAGGTCGAACTCGAGGACGCGGCCGCCAACTTCGATCGCGAATCCGGGACTACTCGAGCGTTCGTTCCCGTTACGAACGCAGGCGGTTCCGAGTCGACGTTGTTCGTCGAGATCGCTCCGGACGATAGCCTGGAGGCCGTCTACGGGCTTCCCGCCGACACGAGTGGTGTGGGGCTCGCAGACTCCGACGGGATCGAATGCTGGATCGGCTGCCTCGGGTTCGGTCTCACCTGCGCGAACGTGTGTACGCCGTGTGCCTCCGTACCGACGGCTCCTACGTGTGCACCGTGTGCCGTCTGCGTCGGTGCTACCGCTGCGGCGGCGTGTGCACGTGAGTGTGACATTCCCGAGTTCTGGTAGCCGGTAGACACCGATCGGAGCAAACCGATCGCGACGGCGCCGGACGCGTGACCACCGTTGAATCAGTGTCGACTCGACTGCGCTAACGTGTGTAATCGGGGGCACCCGTCCGGTGCCTCGAGTACCGTCCCCGCTGCGAACCGCACGCTCGCCGCCCCGAGCAAGATGTCTTCGGGAATCGATCGACCACCGCAGCGATCGCGGTTCGATCATCGACTCGGCAGCGTCGTTTGTGGGCTCTCCGTCGCCGCTTCGTTCGTATCGCTCGGTACGGATCGAACGCCGGACACGTCACAGTCGATACGTCCGGAACCGTCGGACCGCAATTCGGAAGGCGATTCTCGAAACGCCGGCAGCGACGAGTACCGTCAGTAGAAGTGAGCCGAGTCGAACGGCACCCATCGATAGTCCGGTCGCTCCCGCGGCTTCGTACACTGACGGTGCGTTTCCGAGGACCGCCGGTAGGGTAACGAGCGAGACGATTGCGAAGACGGCACCGAGTCGGACGAACGACACCGATCCCGTTTGCGCGTACACCGGAACGTCAGTGAAGAAAAACGGAACGGGGACGAATTCGTCTCGATCAGCGTCCATTCCGGTCGCGACACAGACCGCGGCAGTACACGCGCAGACGGCTACGCCGACCAGTACGACTCCGACCGTCTCCGCGATGCCGGCAGCGCTCGCCAGTCCCAGCGGAAGTACGACCATCGTGACGAGCGGCAGTCCGATTCCGAGCGCGGCCAGAAGCAGACCACCGACGAACTGTCGCCCGTCGACCGTCGTAAGCAGCAGCGGGAGAGTGCGATACTCGACGCCGATCGGATCGACACTGGGAACGATACCGGCCGCGAGGCCGAGGCACATTCCGATCAGCAACAGCAGCGGTAGTCCAGCGATACTGAACACCGGAAGCAGGATCACGGCCGCGAACAGGAGGACGTATCCCGTCGATAGAACGCCGCGCGGGACGCGCCGCTCCGTGAGCCATCGCGCCCGCGCGACCATGAGCGTAGGCCGCGAAACGCGATCGATGAGACACCGTTCCAGTCGCCCCTCAGCGAGCAGTGACTTCGAACCGCAAGCGGCGGTTTTGTCGACCGGTTCCGTTTCCCATATTCGTCGGGCCAGCGCAGCCGTCTCGCCCGCGAACAGCGGTACCCCGACGAGTACGGTTCCGAGCGCACTCAGTCCGTGCCACGGATCGACCGTCGCCAGGTCGTTCGCGCCCAGAAGCGCGAGGTCGACGAACCACGCTACCGGTAGGCCGTCGAGCCACGCGAACGGAACGAGGACGGACACCGAGAGCTCTCGAAGAACGAGTACGACGACGAGTAGCGGGATCCACCCGAAGACGACGAGTAGATCCCGATAGCGGCCGCCCTGAACGAGTCGCCGTCCGACGAGCAGGATGGCGAGCCGCCCTGCGGCGCCGAGCGTGACTGCGAGCGTTACCAGTCCCGTTACCGCAACGACGATCATGACGGCTACCGTCGGGGATCGGAGCCCGAGCGCCAGTCCGACTGCGACGCCGATCGTCGGCGCGGCGAGTGCGGCGAACGCTCGAGCAGTGACGAACAGGAGGAGACCAACAGCGGCGACCCTCGTCGAAACACCGGTGAGGAGAAATTCCGGCTCGAGTCGTTCGAACCGCGTTCGGACCAACACTGCGCTTCGCCAGATCACGACACCGAACGCGACGGTGGCGACGACCCACAGGTCGTCGACCCGTGCGACCGCTCCCGAAGCGAGATCGCGCCCGAACGAGTACGCGATCCAGCAGAGACCGACAGCGAGAACGGATAACGCGACGTGATACCCGCGTCGTGTGATTTCGGAACTACTGGAGTCGCGGCGGTGGCGCGTCCACTCGATACGAGCGATCAATCCGCTGTGTCGGAGGCACGTCGGGACGTTCATCTCGGAAATCACTCACTATCGCGGGACAGGGACGTTCCGAACTCGAGGCGAGGACGGCCGAAATCGTTCTCGGGGCGCTTCGTATCGGTTACCGGTCGACGGCGATCGACGTCGCTACGCCGAGGGTTCACATCAGTTCGCAACCGAAATTCTCGCCCGGAGCAGTAAATTTCTTTCGGAAAGGAACCGTTCGTATTGATGTCTGGCCGTGGTTCGAGCGCAGGCCGACGAAACCGGGGACCAATCGCGTTCGACGACCGTAGGTCGTCCGGAACGGTCGAGTCGATTCCCATCGGATCGTCTCGAGAGGAGAGCGAGACCCGCTCGTCGCTTCGCTTCTCGTCTCCGCGCTGTTCGTCGATCCGGCAGTGGGCGAGGAACTCACGACCGGAACGCCGACCCGCGAGTCGCTGGTCGCCGTCGCACCGATGCTGGTCGTCGTGGGACTCAAATCCTCGACGGTACTTGCTCGCTCGCATGGACACACGAGCGCGGCCGTGAGCACGTACGGTCGTCCCCGACGAGGTCGACGTGATCGCCTGCCATCACTGCGGCGAGTCCCTCGACCCGGACCTCGAGTTCTGTCACTGGTGTACGCGGCCCGTCGAGAACGGGGCGTGACCGCGTCGCGGCGACCGACGACTGAAGCCGCCCGTTCGAGATCGAGTACGTTAATTCTATATCGCAATATGTGATTTACCAGGCCGAGGTATCCACGCAGTTACTGCCACGCGCCACACGAGCGGCATCGAGCCTGCGCATCCGTTTCCATCGCGGATACCGCAGCCACCGTGCCCAGTCGCCCCACGTCACGACGTTTTTACGTACTCACCGGCTATCCCGGGCTATGGTGCGGAACGTCGCCGGGGAACTCCCGGCGCTCGAGGACGAGGACTTCTATCTCCTCTCGGGGGTCGAACAGGGAATGCGCTTCTCGGAGTGGGTCCAGCGGGAGAAGCTCCCGAAGTTCGCCAGCCTGACCGAAGAGGAGGTCGACTACCGGCTCGAGCGCTGTCTGAAACGCGGGTTGATCGAGAAGAAGACGATCCAGTACGAGGGCTACACCCTCCAGTTCGAGGGGTACGACGCGCTTGCCCTTCGCGCGCTCGTCGAACGCGATACCATCGGCGAGTTCGGCTCGCCGCTGGGCGTCGGCAAGGAGAGCGACGTCTACGAGGTGCGCTCGTACAAGCCCCTGGCCCTGAAGTACCACCGCGAGGGGTACACGAACTTCCGGGAGGTCCACAAGGAACGCGACTACACCTCGGAGAACGACCACGTCTCGTGGATGTACACCGCCCGGAAGGCCGCCGAGCGGGAACACGATATCTTAGAGGAGCTCTACCCGGACGTCTCGGTCCCCCAGCCGATCGATCAAAATCGCCACGCCATCGTCATGGAGAAGATGGACGGCGTCGAACTCTCCCGGACGCGACTCGAGGCCGATCAGGTGCTGGGGGTCCTCGATCTGCTCGTCTCCGAGATCGCTAACGCGCACGCGAACGGGTACGTCCACGCGGACATGAGCGAGTACAACGTCTTCGTCAACGAGGAGGGCGTGAAGATCTTCGACTGGCCCCAGGCCGTGCCGACCGACCACGAGAACGCCGGCGAGTTCCTTCGCCGAGATCTGACGAACATCGTGGGCTACTTCCGCCGGAAGTACCCCCAGCACGTCCCCGACGACATCGACAGCGACGACCTCGCCGACTCGATCGAGGACGAGTCGTTCGAGACGATCACCGAGTTCGTCGCCTGACGGTCCGGTCGACTCCTCGCGGCGTCCGTGCGCGAACTCCGCTTGCATCGCCGATTCCAGTTCTCGAGTCCCTTCGGTCGCGGAGCGCGTTCGGTCTCGAGACGCAGCGTCGTCCGAGATCGGGAGACACACCTCTCGCCTCGCCGCTGCCGCTCGTTTTCCAAAAGTCGCGTACCGGAGAGCTCGGAAGCCGACGAGCAGGTGCTTGACGTCGGATAGTACCAACCGGCGCGAATCAAATACGGCGTTCTCGAGGACGGCAAACCATATATCGATATACGAAACCCAGCATTTCACGATCGTCAGAGTTTCGGAGGATAGTCTAGTTTTCGTCAAAGTCTCCGCCATTTTGTGGACCTATTTCCCGTTTCACCAGTAATGTCTCGTCTTTTGGATGGGGTTATCGAGAGAATATGAAATATTGGACAGATTCTGGCGGTGGTGAACAGTGTTCCCACTCCAGGACAGCGGACCCAGCAGGGTTCAGTCCGCTAGTCGGGCGGAATCAACGCTGAGACGACGATCTCGACGCATTCACCAGCAGTCACCACAGGTGCATAGTCCATCGGTCCATCCACGTCAGCTTTCAGCAGGAAATCGGTGAGCCGCCATATGTTGTAGAGGAGTACGGCGAACACGAAGTAGAACAACCGCACCCGGTAGTCCTTCGAGGAGGTCTTCGCGAGGAAGTCGTGCTTGATGCTCTTGTATTCGTTTTCGATCTGCCAGCGGCGGCTGTATCGGCGACAGACTGTCTCTGCCTCCTCCGGTCCGACCCTGAGGTTCGTCGCGAAGACTGCTGTGCCATCGCCTTTCGTCGAGGGCACGTACAGGAACCGCATCTGGTGGCTTCCCGCTTCGACGTGGACGGAAGCTGTTTCCACGGCGACCTCCTGTTCGTCCTCGTCCATCGTCTCGATGACCTCCCGCTCCGTGCTGTTGATTCGCTTCGGGATGAGGTAGTTCACGCCGAGATTCGACAAGGTCTGAAACACGTGCTGTGAGTCGAATTCGCGGTCGCACAGCACCGTCTCGATTGGGACGTGGTCTTGGGCTCGTTTCACCAGTCGTCGGACGACACGATGGATCTTGTTTGGCGGATTCTTATCCCACTCCGAACTCTCCTTGATCGGCTCTACCCCCAAGACCAACGGGATATTCTGCCCGATGATCGACAGCGTCGCGAATTTGAAGGCTCGACAGTCCTCGTCTTTCGTGCCGCTGACCATCGACATCCCTTCAACGTCGCCGTAGTACGGGATGTTCGTGATGTCGATCGCGGCCGTCACCGGTCGTCGGAACGTTGCTTCAGACTCGATGACCGAGAGCAGCCGGTCGGTCGCCGCGTCGAATCCCTCTATCAACGTCTCGGGGTCGAACTGTTTGACCGTTCTGAGGTGTGTATCACCGTGTGGTCCACTGTCCGGCCCGTGCCGATACTGGAAGCGGTTGGCGCCCTGGGGTGTGCCACAGCCGACCATCCCCATGAACGTCTGTAACTCGAAGAATTGGGTATCCTCGTAGGTGGCGTTCGCGCCACGACTGGAGTCGAATCCGTCGAAGCCGTGGTCACGAGCCAGCCGGGTCGTCCGCTGGATCTGCTCGGCAGTGAACTCGAGTGGGATGTCCTCGGCCGGCTCGTCCGGGAACGCACTCGGGTCTCGGTCTTGGGTCACCACCTCGGCTTTCGGTCGGGCTTCGGGTACGTTGATGTCACGGTCGTGAATCTCTTTGACGACGTAGTGTGCGGCCGTGGTGACGAACGTCCTGGTGGCGTCGTCGAAGCGGTTGTGCCAGGTCCGCGAGAGCACCGATTCGCCAGGGATTTTCTCGAGGCCAAACACGCTTGCAAGTTCAGGATACTTGCTGAGCTCGCGATAGCTCTCGCCCGTGAGTTCCCGGTACAGGAACAATCGCACTATCCCCTCGAAGGAATGAGGGGCTGGATGCCACTCGGGATAGCCGTCATCAAGTGCATCGAACGAGTCCTTCAGCATTCGAAGAGCGTTACAAAACGATTGCCCGCTTTCGAGCGCCGTCCTGAGTTCCACCCCAACAAGGTACGCTTCAGTCAACAGCCGTCTCTGACCAACCATAATCGTCACCCAACAAGCCAGTCAGACAAGCGACGTGCTCCACGGTCACTCCGCCACCGCGAGAGATGCTGTCGACTCGTTCAGTACAGAGGGTGTATTAGTCATTCATCAGAACTGGACCTATTGGGTTGCGTGATAACCAGTATGAGATCAGTCTTTGAGTGTTACATATGCCAATGTTCGAAGAGTGGACACTGTGGCTACATATCGAAGGGGACATAGCTCTCTTTGCTGGCGTCGGAGCGCTCATGACGAAAAAAGGCGGGTTACGATACACCAGGCGGAAAGTATTCCTCGTCTCGATAGGTGGCGTCGTCGGCATGGTATTCATTCTTCTACCCCTTGACCCCACTCCGTTCCGAGTAGCTCTTCCGCTTGTGGCTATCTTCAAAGGCTACCTCGCATTCTCGGGATCTCGAGCGTTCTCCCACCCCCGGATAGGCGTTTTGGGGTGTCCGATGGAGAGACCTCCTCCCTTTGAAGGTAATTCGGTAAGCTAGTTTCGAACGAACTCTCCTACATCTCTTGTGTCTTCCTACGGATTAATATCTCGAGGTACTCTACCTTGGACTATGCCTGCTTGGACGACGGATGAGATGGCGCCGGCGCTTTATCAGCCGGTCGAGGACCTAGAAACTCCGGCCTTGCTCGTCGACATCGATGCGATGGAGCGTAACATCGAAGAATACGTCGCATTTGCCGACGAGAACGGCGTAACGCTCCGTTCCCACATCAAGACGCACAAGAACGCCGAACTCGCAGCACTCGAGGACGAGATGACCGACGGTGGTGGAATCTGTTGTCAAACGCTGGGCGAGGTGGAAACGATGGCGCGAAACGGGATCGACGATATCTACCTATCCTATCAGGTTGTCGGCGAGCAAAAACTCGACCGATTCTGCTGGCTCTCACAGAAGGTCGAGAGATTGGCAACGACGGTCGACTCAGCCGCGACGATAGACCTTCTTCAGGACGCCGCTCAAGACCACGATATAACGGCCGACGTCATACTCGAAGTCGACGTGGGATTGCACAGGACTGGCGTCGCTCCTGGCTCAGAGGCCGTTGCTCTCGCGGAACGAATCGACGAGGCGGCCAATCTGGAGTTCGACGGCATCCTCGCGTACGAGTCGCACGTAAAGGCTGAAGCGGAGACCAAATCGGAATTCGACGAACTGTGCAGGGAGACGATGGAGCTTGCCGAGGACGTAGTCGACGACATCGAGGCCGCTGGAATTCCCGTGGACGAGGTGAAGGTCGGCGGGACGGCGACGTCGAGGTACAGTGGCAAGCATCCGGTGGTCACAGAAATCAACCCCGGGATGTATCCCTTCAACGACGTTGGCGAACTCGAACTCCGCCCGTGGGAGGTATCGAAGGACGACTGCGCAGCAACGGTCATCACGACGGTCATCTCCGTTCCGGACGACGACCGGCTCGTCGTCGACGGAGGCAGCAAGACGTTCTCCTTGGACAAACCACAGATGCCGGTCCCGAAGAATCGGGACGATATCGAATACGCCAACGCCAGTGAGGAACATGGGTGGATCGACACCAGCAACTCGGACGAGTCCTTTGCAGTGGGCGACCGGCTGGAGTTCATCGTCCCCCACGTCTGCACGACGATCAACCTCCACGACCTCATCATCGGCGCCCGAGACGACCAGGTCGAGGAGCTATGGGAGGTGCAGGCGAGAGGGAAGGTCCGCTAACAGCAACGAATGAATTCGGGCTAGTCGGCACCGAATCGTTACTCCCTTGCGGGTCGGTCAAACACGGTCTCGACGCTGCTACCAGCGAGCGCGACAACCGTCGCGATTCTCGTCTTCTGGAGATTTCGCTCGCTGAAGTAACAGCCCAAGTCCAACAGTGTCTGCTCACTACCGCGGTAATCATAGGTCGACCTGGCGAGTCTCCCCTCCGTGCAACGCGTCGTAGCTACAAGTGGGAGATCCTCTCGTGCGAGGGCTTCCAGCGGGGGAATGATTCCTGGCGGAATGTGGCCCGAACCGGTAGTTGCCAGTACTACCGCCTCGAAATCACCCGGTTCAGGTATTTGCGAAGGGGGCATCTCTGCTGTCACCGTGAGGGCAGCGACCTCGTTCGTCAGTGTCTCCGGATCGACGTCGATTGTCGGAGTCGGATCGACGCTGGCTCGCCATCGGATCGTCTCTTCGTCGTGAACGGCGAGCGGGCCCAGCTCGGGCGACTGGAACGTATCTAGTCTCATCGAGTGGGTCTTCGTGACGAGCTTGGCTGCGTGAACCTGATCATTGAAAGTGACAAGGACTCCACGTCCCCGAGCACCGTCGCTCGTCACCGTTCGAATGGCCGTGAGGAGATTGGCTGGACCATCAGGACTCGCCAGCGATGGATTCCGCATCGCGCCCGTGAATACGACAGGCGTATCGCCATCATAACAGAGGTCCACGAAGTACGCTACCTCTTCGAGGGTGTCCGTCCCCTGTGTAACAACGATACCATCCACTGTATCATCACGGTCATACTCGGCTACCAGCTCACTGAGCTCGTGCATCTGGCTGATTGAGACCTGCGGACTGGGAATATTCGAGAAGTCGTCTGTAGTCAACTCGATGTCATCGCTCAGCCCTGGGACGCTTGCGATGAGGTCTTCACCGGTCAATTCAGGACTGGCTCCACCACCAGAGTCCTTGGTTGAAGCTATCGTCCCACCGGTAGAAATGACAACGACTGACATTGAGGGTGCTTTCGACGCGTGTCTCTAATATCCTCTCATTGCCTTACTCGGGACGTTGCTGGGAGAGAACGATCAGTGCGTCCTCTTTCTACCAGAGCCGCTCCAAGGGATGAGACCGCTTCCGTCTTCGGTCAAGACGTCGCGCTACCGCTATCGGTATTCATATGATTCCCAGTGACAAAGTAAGAGTATGACTACCCCAGAACTTGTCTGTTCCTCGTGTGGCCGGATATACAGTGATCAGTGGCGGTGTGAGTGTGGCGGTGTCCTTGATTTCGCTCAGCAACCGCTTCCGGAGCACGACCGGCCAGACCCCGGTCAGTTCGACACGCGAGACGGACTCTGGTCTTTTGATATGTTCATTCCCGTCGAGAAAGGTCCCTCTCTCGGCGAAGGAATGACGCCGCTGATCCCATCATCGACCTGGGACGCTCAATTCAAACTCGAATACGTCTCCCCGACAGGGAGCTTCAAGGATCGGGGTGCAACCACGACGATTAGCCATGCGATAGCGTGTGGCGCAGATCGAGTCGTGGAAGATTCGTCGGGGAACGCTGGTGCTGCCATCGCAACTTACGCAGCTCAAGCAGGTATTGATGCGGAGATTTATGTCCCGGCGTCGGTGAAACAGTCGAAGCTCCGAGCGATCGAACGGGCTGGTGCGACGCCTGTTCGAATTGAAGGCGGGCGCCAAGCTGTGACTGATGCCTGCATCAATGCCGTCGAATCTGGCGACGCGTGGTACGCGAGTCATTCGTGGAGTCCAGCGTTCTTCGCAGGAACGGCGACGTTTGCGTACGAAGTCGCACTCCAACGTGACTGGAGCGTCCCTGATGCGATTGTGATGCCACTCGGTCATGGGACCCTGTTCCTGGGCGTGTACCGTGGTTTCGAGGCGTTGTCTGAAGCGGGATGGATCGATTCAGTTCCGCGTCTACTCGGTGCGCAAGCCGCCGGTTACGCTCCGATTGCGAGCGAACTCCATGAGGTTCCCGAGGGTGAGAACGATGTCGCGGACGGCATCCAGATCCGGGAGCCGACGCGGAAACAACAGCTCCTAGATGCGATCGCTGCGACCGACGGTGATGCGATTGCGATTCCGGAGGAAGCCGTGCAGACGGAGTTAGATCGCCTCCACAGGAAAGGGTTCTACGTGGAACCAACCTCTGCAATCGCACCTGCGGCACTTGCGACGTATCGAGAAAGCGGAACGCTTGCGCGAGATGCAGACGTGGTGATGCCCCTCACTGGACATGGGATGAAGACGTAATCTGACGGAGCATTCATTGAGATGTCTGCGCTCTGTTTCCAATGTAGTTTTGGAACACAATCTGTATCAAGGTTAGTTCCACTGGTAAATTCGCAAATGTACGGAGCAGGTGGTCCACTACGAATCACGCCGAAAGAAAGGCACACAACAAATCCATTCTCCGAGGCTGTGACGATCGTTGACGTCGATCGCTCCGCCGGTCCTTCGGAGTTCGGCGACCGAGACGGCCGAAGTTCTCTCTTCGACGGTCGATCAACTCGGTTCGTACCGCTCGGAAGCGCGCGTCGCACCGGTCGACTAGATATCGGCTTATGAGGGGATTCCCTACGGACGAGTATGAGCGGTCAGCCCGAAACCGAACAACGAATCAGAGAGGCCGCGTTTCGCGCGCTCGTCAAACACGGGTACGCGGACCTCTCGATCAAGGATATCGGCGACGAACTGGGCCAGAACCCGTCGCTGATCTACCACTACTTCGATAGCAAAGACGAATTGTTACTGTCGATGCTCGACGTCTTCGTCGAGATATTCCTCGGCCAGCGGGCCGAGGAGCCGATCACCGACGCGGAGACGGAACTTCGGCGGTTCGTCGGCCAAATTCTGCACCCGGAACCGGCGCAGGTCGAAGCGGTGATGTCCGCCCCGCCGTCCGATATCGAGACGGCGATCGCGCGGGTTTTCGTCGAACTGTGGGCGCACGCGACGTGGGACGACGACTTCCGCAGTAAAACGACGGCGGTAGAGGACGGGCTCCGAGACGCGGTCGCGCGGATCATCCGCGCCGGTATCGAACGCGAGCAGTTCCGACCGGTGGATCCCGAACAGACCGCGGATCACCTCCTCTTCCTCCTCAAACAGGGGATCCACACGCAGACGACGACGGATCGCTCTGACGCCGTCGATCAGGTGCAGACGATCGTCGACGAAATTCTCGCCGATATCTCCCGCGAGAACTAGCGAACGACCAGTTCCGATTTCGTCTGGATCGCATTCGGTCGCTACGTTGACTCGACTCGAGTCCCTTCGATCCGTCTCGAGTCCGTCGCCGCGACAGCGATGGTTCTCCCGCGTATTAGATCGAATTCCACGGCCGGAGGACGCCACCAAAAGAGCTATGGCTGATTAATTAGTCAATTAACTCATGCAGTCCCCCGATTCAGTCGTCGGCGTGGGCCGGTCACCGAACGCGATCCGAAGCCGCGAGGGGCAGCTCTCGCCGTTCGAGTGGTACGCCGAGATGCGAGCGGAGAGTCCGGTCCACTTCGACGAGCAGCGAGAGACGTGGGACGTGTTCCGGTACGAAGACGTCGAGCGCGTGCTCAGAGACCACGATACGTTCACGGCGAACCGCGCGTTCGACCCCGAGAAGGCCTCGAACGACGGCGACAGCGACGGTGACGAGGACCTCCCGATGCTGCAGACGATGATCTCGACCGACCCGCCGGAACAGACCCGACTCCGCGGGGTCGTCGACGAACGATTTCAGCCCGGCGCCATCCGGGAGTATCAGCCGCGAGTGGAGGCGGTGACGGCGGAGTTGTTGGACGACCTCGAGGGCGAGGACGGGTTCGACTTCGTCGACGAGTTCGCGATTCCGCTTCCCGTCATCGTGATCGCCGAACTGCTGGGGATCCCCGCCGAACGCCGCGAGGAGTTCAAAGCCTGGTCGGACGCGCTCGTCGCGCGACCCGAAGACGACACCGAGGAGGAACTGGAACGGGTGCAACGGGAACAGGAGCGGGCCCAGCGGGAGATGGGCGGCTACTTCGCGACGCTGCTGGAAGAGCGCGACGGCGGCAGCGGGGACGATCTGATCACGCTCGCGGCGAACGCGGAGGAGCTGACCAGGGGCGAGCAGATCGGGTTCTGTATGCTGTTGCTCCTCGCGGGCAACATCACGACGACGAATCTCCTCACCAACGCGATCTGGTCCGTCGAGGAGGCAGAGGTGACGGACGCGATCCGAACCGGAGCGGTCGACCGTCGACGGGCCATCGAGGAGGTGCTCCGATACCGGTCGCCGATCCAATCGCTGAAGCGGATCGCCGTGGAAAACGTCGAGCTACACGGGCGACGGATCGAGACCGGCGACGTCGTCACGCTCTGGCTGGGCGCCGCGAACCGCGATCCGGACGTCTTCGACGCGCCCGAGGAGTTCCGGCCCGAGCGGCATCCGAACCGCCACATGGCGTTCGGGACGGGGGTTCACTTCTGTCTCGGCGCCCACCTCGCGCGGATGGAAGCCGACGTCGCCCTGGGGCAACTGCTCGAGCGCTTCGACCGACTGGACGCGGATCTATCGGATCTCCAGCCGTTGAACGGTCTCTACGGTCTCGAGTCGCTTCCCTGCGACGTGAGGAAGAACGCGTAATCCGACCGCGGCACCGATACCGCCGAATCCTCGGATAGTTGCGTGTTGAGTGTTCCCCGACGGGGAGGGCCGGCAGTCAGTCCGCGGCCTGCCCGCCGTCGACCGGGAGCGTGTGCCCGGTGATGTAGGAAGCGTCGTCGGAACAGAGGAACGCGACCGCGCCGGCCATCTCCTCCGGTTCCGCGATTCGGTCCATCGGAACGTCGATCATCGCCGACGTGTCGAACGCCATGCTCGAGGGGTCGCCGTCTCCCGACATCCCGGACTGGATGTTCGTGTTCGTCGGTCCCGGTGCGATGGCGTTGACCCGCACGCTCCGCGTTGCGTACTCGAGCGCGACCGTCTTCGTGAGTCCGACGACGCCGTGTTTACTGGCGGAATAGCCGGCGAGGCCGCCCATCCCGACGAGCCCGGACTCGGAGGCCGTGTTGACGATCGCCCCGCCGCCGCGTTCCGCCATGACGGGAAGTTCGGCCTTCAGACACGTCCAGATTCCCTTCAGGTTGACCTCGAGGAGCGCGTCCCAATCGTCGGCGTCGATGTCGGCGACGTCCGCGAATCCCGTGAGGATTCCCGCGTTGTTGTGCGCGAAATCGAGGCTCCCGTACGCGTCGAGCGCGACGTCGACCATTCGCTCGACCGACTCGAGGTCGGAGACGTCGACGTCGACGAACGTCGCGTTACCGCCGGCGTCCTCGATCAGATCGACCGTTTCGCGACCGGTCTCCTCGTCGACGTCCGCGACGACGACGTTCGCCCCCTCGTCGGCGAAACGCTTCGCCGACGCGCGCCCGATTCCGGATCCGCCGCCCGTTACCACGGCCGTCTTCCCGTCTAACCCGTTCATGAGTAGTCCTCGGTGTTAATTGATTGTTCAATTAATATAGTCCTTCGCTTCGGACGTCTCGTCGCGACTCCACTATCGGTTCGATCGCGAGCGGACCCCGTCGCCCGACGGAGCGATATCGAGCAGCGACCGCCGAGAGGACGGCCGAGGGGACGACGCCGAATAAGCAGGAACCGAGCACCGCCGAGTTCGCGTCCTCACGTGCCGCTCGAGGAGTCCGGGAACGAACCGAGTCGGCGTTCGACGGAAAGATCAGAAGTGTTAAACCGACGTACCCCTGATATCGAGGTGAACACACCGACGCAGGCGTTATCGCGGTTCGATTCCGCGGGTCGGAATTACGGCGGCCACAGCGGCGGGGTTCCACCCGTACCCATCCCGAACACGGACGTTAAGCCCGCCTGCGTTTCGGCGAGTACTGGAGTGCGCGAGCCTCTGGGAGACCCGATTCGCCGCCACCCACTCATACTCCATTTCCACCGATAACTAGATTCGCATAGCCGGTTGGCCGTCGCTCGTGGCCAGTGCCTTCCCGTTCCCCGTCGTTCGGCCCGAGAGACGGTGCGTTCGAACCGCATCGCGGTTCTGAGACCGTCGCTGAAGGAGATCGGAGCCGCCCGAAGCGGACTCGGACCGCAGTCTCGAGCGGCGACGCGCTAGCGGTCGTCGTTGAGCGGTTCCAGCGGTGTGATATGCAGTCCGTGTTCACTGGTCGTCACCGCCGCTTCGATCTCGAAGACGTCGGCGAGGAGCCGTTCGGTGATCACCTCCTCGGGCGGTCCCCGGGCGTACATCGTTCCATCCTTCAGCGCGACGATGTTGTCGGCGTACCGCGCCGCCTGGCCGATGTCGTGAAGGACGAGCACGACGGTCATCCGGCTCTCGTCGCGGAGCGTCTCCACGATCTGCATCACCGCTAACTGGTGGTGCGGGTCGAGGAACGTCGTCGGCTCGTCCAGTAGCAACACGTCCGTGTCCTGGGCGATCGCCATCGCGATCCAGACGAGTTGCTTCTGGCCGCCGCTCAGGCTGTCGACGTCGCGCTCGCGGAGGTGTTCGATGCCCGCGAGCTCGATGGCCTCGTCGACGGCTTCCCGGTCCTCGTCCGACGGCGATTCGAAAAACCCCGTGTAGGGGTAGCGCCCGCGCTCGATGAGGTCCTCGACCGAGATACCGGAAGGGACGACGTTCTCCTGGGAGAGCAGTCCGACCTTGCGCGCGAACTCCTTCGATCCGAACTCGTCGATGGACCGCCCGTCGAGGAAGACGGTTCCCTCGTCAGGCGAGATCTTGTCTGCCAGCCCCTTCAGGAGCGTGCTCTTCCCGCTCCCGTTCGGACCGATGAGTGCGGTCACTTCGTCCGGAGGGACGGCGATCGACTCGCCGTCGATGACGGGGTCGTCAAGCCCGGGGTAGCCGAGGACGAGGTCCGTCGCCCTGAAATCGGCCGCTTCCGTGTCCGATGCGGCTCGCGTGGCGTCAGTAACGGCTGACTCGGTGGCTCCGTCGACAGACTCCCGCTCGACCTGCGGCGGTTCTCCCTTCGTCATCAGACTTCACCCAAGTTCTCTTTCTTCCGCATCAGGTAGAGGAAGTACGGACCGCCGACGATGCCGGTGATGACGCCCACCGGCAGCTGGACGGGGCTCAGGGCGAGCCGGGCGCCGACGTCCGCGCTGACCAACAGCGCCGGTCCGAGGAACAGACAGCCCGTGAGCAGCGGCTTCGAGTCGCTACCGAGGATGTTGCGGACCATGTGCGGGACGATGAGCCCGACGAACCCGATGAGGCCCGCGACGGCGATGGCTGCGGCCGTCGAGAGGACGCCGATACCGGCGATAGCGAACCGCACTTTCTCGACGGGCATCCCCAGCGAATCCGCCCGGTCTTCGCCCAGTAACAGGACGTCCAGCTCCTGCGTGACGGCGAACGCGAGCACCATCGAGAGCACCGTGAACGGGAGCGCGATGCGCACTTCCTGCCAACCGGCGTTCATGAGCGTCCCGGAGAGCCACGCCTGCGCGGCCATCGCGATGCCGAGGTCGTCGATGAAGAAGAAGAGCGCACGTTGGACGGATCCGAAGACGGTCCCGACCACGACGCCCGCCAACACCAACCGGACCGGACTGGTGCCGTTCTTCCACGCGATGGCGTATACGAGTAGGAACGCGAGCCCGCCGCCCAGTGCCGCGAATACCGGCAGGAACGGCATGAGGTCGTAGAACGCCGTCAGCGTGAGGAGCACGACCAGGCCGGCCCCGTCGCTGACGCCGAGGATGTACGGGCTGGCGAGTTCGTTGCGCGTGACGATCTGGAACAGCGCGCCCGCGACCGCGAGGTTCGCGCCGACGAGGACGCCGACGAGAATGCGGGGCAGGCGGAGGTTCCACACGACGATCTGCCGGGGGGACAGCCACTCCGGGACCTCCGCGCCGAGGAGCGCCCACCGCCAGACGTCGAGGCTGAACAGCATCTCCGCGTCGAAGACCGTCCGCCACGCTTCGCCCAGCGTCAGCGGGTACGAGCCGAAGCTCACCTGCAGTATCGTCGATCCGAGCAGGACGGCGAGGCTGCCGACGACGAGCACCGCGAGCTTCGACGTGGCGTATCGGTCACTGGCCTCCGCGCGTAGCTTCGCGAGTCGGTCGAATACCTGTACCATCTCGCTAGAAGTTCCCGTTGATGATGTCGCTGACCTCTTGGCGGTCGAACAGCTGTTCGTCCTCGGGAACGTCGCGGACGGGGCCCGGCCACTCGCCGAAGCGGTCCGGCCAGACCTGTTTGGCGATCGCCTCCGTGGCGAAGAGGTCGACGATCGGACCCATGTACTGCCCGCCGGACCGGATGACGTTCCCTTCCTGAACGGCGGTGAGCTCCTGCCCGTTCGCATCGTTCTCGAACGGTTCGACGATCTGGTCAACGAAGTCCTCGTGCGTGTCGGACGTCAGCGAGCCGACGACGCAGATGTAGTCGGGATCGTGCTCGAGCAGTTCCTCGTACCCGACACTGCCCCCGCTCGGGATCTCCGCGTCGTAGCCGTCTTCGAGGCCGAGCCGATAGAGCGGCTTGGTCTGGTTGTGGTACTGGTGGAGGGGCGAGGGGAAGAACTGCCCGGACGTCGGGTCGACGCCGCGCCACAGCGCGACGACCGAGGGGCGTTCGTCTTCGGGCGGCAGTTCGGACTCGATGTTCGACATGAACTCCTCGTGCAGCGACGCCCATTCCTGATAGCGCTCCTGGCGCTGGAAGACCGTCGCGATCTTCTCGAAGACGTCGTAGAGTTCGTAGTACGTGTCCTGTTCGTTTCCGAACGGATGGGTCGGTCCGAACCGGATCCCCGACGCGAGGAACGGGCCGGTCGCGTCTTCGATTTCCTGGATGTCGGAGTCGTCCCAGTCGGTGAACCGTCCCAGGCCCCGGGGGTCGATGAGGTTCACGTCCGGATTAGCGGCGTAGAAGTTCTCCTTATCGTAGCCGGACTCGGAACCGGTCGCGAGCGCGTCGATCTCGTCCTCGTTGAACGTGACGTCGGGGAGGATGTCGTACATCTTCCGCGGCGCCCGCGCCATGTCCGTCGCCGCCACCGGCTGCTTGCCGAGGGCCATCCCGATGTCCAGATACACGCTCGGGATCACCGAGTACGTCTGCGGGACTTCTTCGAAGGTGAACTCGCCGTGAGGCGCGATCTCGACGGTGTAGGGTTCGACGTCCTCCGCCGAACTGTCGGACTCGTCGTCGCCGCCACCCCCCGTACAGCCGGCGAGCGCGGTTGCGATCAATCCCGTACCTCCTGCGAGCAGTTGTCGTCGTCCTACCATATAGTTTAGGCAGCCCTAAAACATCTTAGTGATTCCCTCTGTGACGTGTAACACGCCGTGTACACTATATCGAAGCGTGTTCGGAGCGGGCGACGGCGGATCGACACCGCGGCGGCGCTCGGAACCGAATCGGTGCCCTCCTCGATACCGTATCCGTGATCACCGATATCACTGCTCCGAGCGTGTCTCACCTGGGAGAGGAGGACGGGAGACTCGATTCGCTACTCGTCGTTCGCTCGTCGCCGTTCGGACGGCGCTCGAGAACGGCCCCGCGATGGTCGATCGTCGGTCCCCTCTCACGACGGGGATCGGTCGATCCGAAAAGTGGCCGTAGACGCGGGACGCGGCCGTCGACGTCGGTACTGACGGAGAAATCGATCCGGATCGGGGGAGAGCTCCCGCTCTCGATCACTCGACGCCGACGGTTCGGGCCGGCGAGTCGACCGGATCAGCGTCGCGCAGCCGCTGCTCGAGCGGGGCGGCCGCGGCGCGCTTCTCGCGGAACAGGTCCCGCGCCCAGTCGACGACCGCGGGATGCGTACAGCGGAGCACGTCGAAGCCGCCGTTGTCCGGGGTCACGGCGGAGAGGAAGACCGTCTCGTCGACAAGGTCGACGTTACAGGGGACCGTCTCGTCGATGCTGTAGTAGACCGACTGGTCCGTGCGACGCTCGATCTCCCGCCACCGGTCGACGAGTTCCGGGTTCTCGAGCGCGACGGCGCTCGCGTTCCGATCGAAGACGACCTCGGCGTCCGGCCGGTCGCCGGCGGCCAGCGTCTCGCCGTAGGTGTACATCGGGAGGCTCGTAAAGGAGTCGACGACGGCCCGGACGGTCGTCGCGCGGCCGACGGCGTCGGCCACGACGCGCATCCCGGCCAGCGGATCGGCGCTGTCGGCGGCGACGAGTTCGGCCTCGGCGAGACAGCGGAGTTCGAAGGCGAACCACTCGGTCGGCAGGGAGTCGACGACATCGGGATACTGCTGCCCGACGGTGATCGTCTCGAGGAGGCGGTCGAACTGCTCGTAGACGTCCCGGCCCGTGTTCGTGATCGCGTAGCCGCCGTCGGCGTGGTCCCGGTCGACCCAGCCGCGCTCGCCCAGATCCCCCAGAATCCGGCTCAGCGTTACTCGAGTGACGTCGGTCCCCGCCATCAACTCTTCGCGCGTGCGTCGGTCGTCCGCGAGCAACTCGAGGACGCGAACGCGGTGCTCCGACCGCGCGAGAAACGCCGCGCTCTCGATGGCGTCGCTCGTCGCGTTCGTCCCCCCTCCTGACGGTCTGTCCGTCGATACGTTCTCGCTCATTGTCGGCACCTGTTACCATCATCTTGTTTAGGCCCACCTAAAACCTGTCGTCTAGTGAAGCGATCGAGCCGTCCCCGTTCCGACATCTCTATCGGAGAGTACGCATCCAGAATACCGGCCGTACAGCGTCGTCGCAGCTACGACCGAATTCGAACGGTTTTCCGGTGACACGGTGGCGACTTATTCGGTTATCAGACTCTCGTACAACCCAACCAATGGTTGGTTTGATTACACTCGCGTTCGTACCCGTCATATATGGGTGAGAATAACACCCACGACCTCGACGGCGTCGGCGTCTGGGGTGGCGGCTTCACCGGCGGACTGGTCGGCGGCATCGCCATGGGGCTGGTCCTCCACCTCGGCGCGGGCCAGATCGAACTGCTCGGCGCGCTGATCGCCGGTCCCGAAACGGCGGTCGGCGTCGGCTGGACGGTCCACATGATCTTGAGCGTCCTGTTCGGGCTGACGTTCGCCGCCCTCGCCTCGCGGCGAACGGTCCAGGACCTGGTGGACTCGTTTAGCGACTACCTCGTCGTCGGACTGGTGTTCGGGGCCCTCCTCGGACTCTTCGCCGGCGGGTTCCTGTTCCCGCTGGCGATGCAGCAGGCGGGCGTCGCGGCGTTGCCGCTGCCGTTCCTCCCCGTTCCGGGCGTCGCGGGGGAACTGGTCAGCGCGCTCCTGTTCGCGATCGGCCACCTGGTCTACGGACTGGTCCTCGGTGCCGTGTTCGCGACGGTCAACGGCATCGTTCCAGGCGGCGTCAGCGAGCGCGTCCCGCTCGAGCGGTGATCGATCCCCGAACCCTCCTCGTTTTTCGACGCGGCGTGGCCTCGTAGTTCGAAGCCCTTATACTCGAGAGTTCGGAAGATAGGGTAGACTCGCTGGGTCGCGGGCGCCAGCGGGCACCTGTACGGCACCGCCGCCACAGGTCGGGATGTGATCCGCGGGGACGGACCCCGGTCGGGATTGAACCAGGAAACGCCCGCGGTGATTACGATGGCAGAAAGCTTCTACTCCCACATCAAGGACGCATGGAAGGACCCCGACGACGGCAAGCTCGGGGAACTGCAGTGGCAGCGAAAGCAGGAATGGCGCGACCAGGGCGCAATCGAGCGCATCGAACGCCCGACGCGACTGGACAAGGCGCGCGAACTCGGCTACAAGGCCAAGCAGGGCATTATCGTGGTCCGCGTTGCGGTCCGCAAGGGGACGGCCCGGAAGGAACGCTTCACGGCCGGTCGCCGTACCAAGCGCCAGGGTGTCAACCGCATCGGGCGGCGCAAGAACATCCAGCGCATCGGCGAAGAGCGCGTCTCCCGAAAGTACCCCAACCTGCGGGTGCTCAACAGCTACTGGGTCGGCGAAGACGGCAGCCAGAAGTGGTTCGAAGCGATCCTCGTTGATCCGAACCACCCGGCGATCGAGAACGACGACGATCTCAACTGGATCTGCGACGACGACCACACGAACCGCGCGTTCCGCGGTCTCACCAACGCCGGGAAGTCCAACCGCGGCCTCAACAACCGCGGCAAGGGCGCCGAGAAGGTCCGTCCGTCCAACAACGGCGGACAGGGTCGCGCGAAGTAACGACCGGTCGGTTTCGACGATCCGAACCTCGATTTTTCTGCGACTCGCCTCGCGAGCGACGGCCACGCGAATCGACGAGCGACTGCGTCCCCGCCTATCGACACCGCCGTCTCACCGCTGAGCGCCGCTCGGCGCGACGTCTATTTCGTCGCCCGTCGCGAACTCGCCCGCTTCGGCGCGTTCGACGGCCGCCTGAACGTCGACGTATCCCGCTCCGACGGACTCCGCGGTGTACGATTCGTGTCGCCGCTCGTCGGCGGTCGCCTCGAGCGTCGCGAGCACGTCCATCGGGGCGGGCGCGTCGCCGTTGCGCTCGATGGCGGCGTCGTAGACTAAGGCCGCACAACCGGCGGTGACGGGACAGGACATGCTGGTCCCGGACGCGGGCCCGTAGTAGCGTTCGTCGTCCGGTTGAAGCACGTTAATGAGGTCGAACCGATCGAGCGTACTCATTACGGCGTCACCTTTGGCGACGACGCCGTTGCGGTAGATCCCCAGCGGGCCGTCGATCTCGTCCGCGGGGACGCCGTCGTGAAACGCGGCGAGGTTCTCGTAGGCCGCCGCGCGGTCGTAATTGTCCTCGTCGTACGAGCCGTCCTGCGGGCGACCGCGCGACGAGAAGTCCGCGACCGCTCCCTCGGCGTCGGTCGCTCCGACCCCCAGAACGTGCGGCGCCTTCGCGTGCTGGTTCAGCGTTCCCGTATCGGGGCCGTCGTTACCCGCCGCGAAGACCGAGAGGATCCCCTCTTCGTGAGCGTGCCACGTCGCGACGTTGAGGGGATCGTCGGGGAGGAAGGGACGGCCGACCTGCCCCGAGCCGTACGAGTTCGAGACGATCTGAATATCGTGATCGCCCGCCCGCTGTCGGCGGATCAGATCGTCGTACGCGGCGACGGTGAACGCGATCGCCGGACCCGCGCTCGTCGAGTACATCGTCAGATCGACGTCGGGGGCCATTCCCGCGTACTCGCCGTCGCTCTCCGACCCGGTTCCGCCGATGCTTCCCGCACAGTGAGTGCCGTGGCCGTTTAGGTCCGTATCGGCGGTGTCGACGTCGTGCCACCAGAGGGGTTCGTCTTGAATTCCCGGAATCCCTACGTACTGATAGTTCGCCTCGAGGTTCGGCCGCAAATCGGGGTGTCCGCCGCCGATTCCCGAATCGATGACCGCGACGTGGACGTTCTCGCCGGTGTATGGCGTCTCGAGACCCGCACCGGCCTGCACGGCGTCCGCGTTCGTGTCCTCGCGGGCGTCGTCGTTGTGGAACTCCAGTTCGTAGTTCGAAGAGACGTACCGCACCGGCTCCCAGTCGGCGACGGTCTCGACCAGCGACCCCGGGAGTTTGGCGTAGCCGACGGGGAGGGTGTCGAAGCCGATCGCGAACTCGACGTCGAGTTCCTCGAGGCGAACGACGTGCTCGGTGTCCTCGAAGACGATCACGACCTCCTGGAGGGCGTCGCTCTCGGGATCGAGCGCGTCGTCGACGAAGGCGCCGCCGGCCTCGAATACGCCCTCGAGCGCCTCGCCGACGGACTCGCCGTCGAAGGCCGCGCCGGTTCCGGAGAACGCGACCGAACCGGCGATACCGGTGCCGACGCTCCTGAGTACCGTCCGCCGAGTCGCTCGCTCCGTGGAATTGTCCTCAGTCATTGTCTTTCACGAATGCCTGAAGCATCTATTATCCAAGTAATATAATAGGTAATAAAAAGATATTGGAAACCCAACCTTACGGGAGCTCCGAGCACGTCGATGAGTCGCCGGCGGTAGTCGGTTCGGACGGTCCGAGAGCGTCCGGCGATCGGCGCGGAGCGCGATGGCCGCCTCGAGCGCCGCGGAGCGTGCGATAGCCGACTCGAGCACTAAGTGGCCGTCCGTCGTACCGCCCGTATGCCACGATCGACGGTCGCCGACTTCTCGATCGATCGCGTCCAGATTCTCGATCAGGACGGCCGCGTCGACGAGTCCATGGAGCCGGACCTCGAGGGGGAGCGGTTGCGCGAGTGGTATCGGACGATGAAGCTCTCCCGGCGCCTCGACGAGCGGACGATCGCCCTCCAGCGCCGGGGCGAACTGGGAACCTTCGCGCCGGCGACGGGCCAGGAGGCCGCGCAGGTCGGCAGCACCGCCGCGCTGGCCGACGACGACTGGACGGTGCCGGCCTTCCGCGAGCACCCCTCGGCGCTGGCCCGCGGGCTCTCGCCGCAGGGGGTCTTCGAGTACGCGATGGGGCTCGAGGAGGGCGGCGAACCGCCCGACGACGTGCCGATCATGCCGCCGGCCATCGCGGTGGGGTCCCAGCCGCTCCACGCCGCGGGGATCGGCTGGGCCCAGGCGATGACCGACAGCGACCGGGTCGCCCTGACCTACTTCGGCGACGGTGCGACCAGCGAGGGCGAGGTCTACGAGGCGATGAACCTGGCGGGGGTCTACGAGGCCCAGACGATCTTCTGCTGTCAGAACAACCAGTACGCCATCTCGACGCCGCTGGAGAAACAGACGCGGGCCGCGACGCTCGCCCAGAAGGCCGTCGCCGCGGGCATCGAACCGATCCAGGTCGACGGCAACGACGTGCTGGGCGTCTACGCGGTCACGAAGGAGGCCAGGGAGCGCGCCCTGCGAGGCGTCCCGACGCTGATCGAGGCGACGACCTACCGGCGGGAGATGCACACCACCGCGGACGACCCCTCCGTCTACCGCACCACCGAGGAAGAGGAGGAGTGGGAGCCGCTGGACCCGATCCTGCGCTTCGAGCGGTACCTCCGCGACCGGGGCGTCCTCGACGACGAAACGGTCTCGGCGATCGAGGACGAGATCGAGACCGAACTCGAGGACGCCCTCGAGGCGGCCCGCGAGACCAAAGCGAACGCCGACCCGGTCGACATGTTCGACACCGCCTACGCGGAACTCCCCGACTACCTCGAGCGCCAGCGGGAGGCGTTCACCGGCGGCGCCGACGGCGAGATCGCGCCGCCTCGAGCGGCGGAGGGGGCCCGCGGCGACGGCGGGACGGCGACCGACTCGGGCGTCACGGAGGGGGTCGATCGGCTGAACATGGTCGAGGCGATCCGCGAGACCCTGCACGCGGAACTGGACCGCGACGAGGACGTGGTCGTCTACGGGCAGGACGTCGGCGTCGACGGCGGCGTCTTCCGGGCGACCCAGGGGCTACTCGACGCGTTCCCCGGCCGCGTCCACGACGCACCGGTCGCGGAGGCCGGCATCGTCGGACTGGGCGTCGGCCTCGCGGCCGCGGGCTACCGACCCGTCGCGGAGATCCAGTTCGCCGGCTTCACCTTCCAGGCGTTCGACCAGATCCACCAGCACGTCTCGCGCCTGCGCAGTCGCTCGCGCGGGAAACTCACCTGCCCCATGGTGATCCGCGCGCCGTACGGGCTGGGCGTGAAGGCCCTAGAGCACCACTCCGAGAGCTACGAGGCCGGCTACGCGCACATCCCCGGTCTCAAGACCGTGATTCCCTCGACCGCGCGGGACGCCGCCGGACTGCTCCGGTCGGCGATCCGCAGTCCCGATCCCGTCCTGTTCTTCGAACCGATGCCGCTGTACCGGGCGGCTCGGCGGCCCGTGCCCGCCGATCACGTGACTCCGCTCGGCGAGGCCCGCGTCGTCGAGGAGGGCACCGACGTCACGGTCGTCACCTGGGGCGCGATGGTCCGGGAGGTCGAAGGCGCCCTCGAGGAGAGCGAGGCGTCGGCCGACGTGATCGACCTGCGGACGATCAGCCCGATGGACACCGAGACGGTCCGCGAGTCGGTCCGGAAGACCGGCCGGTGCGTCGTCGTCCACGAAGCGCCGCGCTCGGGCGGGTTCGGCGCCGAGGTCGCGGCCCGCATCTCTGACGAGGCGGTCTGGCACCTCGAGGCACCGATTGAGCGCGTCGCCGGCTACGACGTCCCGGTGCCGCTGCCGGGCCGCGAGGAGGCGTACCGGCCCGACCAGGAGCGCATTCGGGGGGCGATCGAACGCGTCGCGTCGCCGTAGGCGCCGCTTCCGTCCCGTCGCCGGCCCGACGTTTATTTCGAGGGGCGGCGTACTAGCGGTCATGGTCGCACACGTTCTCGTTCCCGTCGACGACTCGAACCAGTCGAGCGAAGCCCTCGAGTTCGCCTGCGAAGAGTATCCCGACGCCCGCATCACGGCGCTGCACGTCCTCGACCCGGGCGATTTCTACGCCGCGACCGGCATCGAAGGCGGCGCCGTGGCGAACTACGACGAACTCCAGGAACACCACCAGGACCGGGCGGAGGCGATCCTCGAGTCGGCGCGCGAACAGGCCGCCGACCACGGCGTCGAGATCGAGACGGACCACGTCGTCGGCGGGATCTCGCGATCGATCGTCGACTACGCCGCCGAACACGACGTCGACCACATCGCGATCGGGAGCCACGGCCGCACGGGCGCGAGCCGGATCCTGCTGGGCAGCGTCGCCGAGAAGGTGGCTCGCCGCTCGCCCGTTCCGGTGACGATCGTCCGCTGAGCGGTCGGGGGAGCAACGGCTCGAGTCCTGATATCTCAGTATGAGCGACCGCAACAGCGGGCGCTCCGTAGCGTAGCGAACGGCGAAAACGGCGCCCGGTGGATCGGTTCAGGCGGAGACGGTCTGGCTCTCCCGCTCGGACTCCGCGGACCGCATATCCAGGTCGGCCCGCAGCGCCTCGATCGCGTCCTCGGGGTCGGTCTCGGAGTCGAAGACGCGGTCGAACCCGAGTTCGCGGAAGAACGCGCGGGTCTCCTCGAAGTCGTCCTGACCGACGGCGAGATTGCCGCCGATGTAGGTCGTGACGTCCTCGAGGTCGGCGTCGGCGAGTTCGCCGTGGAAGCCCTGACAGTCCTGTTTGGCGTGACCGTAGAGCGAGGAGACGAGTACCGCCGCGGCGTCGTGTTCGGCCGCGGCGTCGACGAACTCCGTCTGGGAGGTCTGGACCCCGAGGTTGACGACGTCGAACCCCGCGGCCTCGAACGCTTGCTCCAGGATGGTGATCCCGACGACGTGGGCGTCGGAGCCGATCACGCCGAGGATGACTGTCTTCGTCATGGTCGTACCACCACAAACTGGCGGGAGCACAATAAACCTAATGATTAATCATGTGGCAATGGTTCGCACGGTTTCCCCGGTGGGAGACTCATCGGTCAACGACGACCGAACGGAACGCAGTCAGCGATGAACGCGCGGAACGCGGTCAGCGACCGGCGAACGCGGCGAGCGATCGATGAACGGAACGACTCGAGACGGCCGTCGGATCGCTCAAACCGTCGTGAGGGCGTCGACGGGCGCGTCGGTGTGGCTCCGGGCCCGCTGGATGCCGTCCTCGCCGGCCGCGATGAGCGCGAAGACGCCGGCGACGTCGGCGTCGGCGGTGTCGACGATGTCCAGTAGGAGTTCCTGGGTCTCGCCCGAGCGGATGAGGTCGTCGACGACCAGCACCGACTCGCCGGCGTCGATGGCCGATTCGGGCAGGTAGTAGGTGAGTTCGATCCCCGACTGGAGGCGCTCGCGGGCCTCGATGAACTCCTCGACGGCGGTCTCCTTGCTCTTCTTCGCGTAGGCACAGCGCGTCCCGTAGTAGCTCGCGAGCGAGGCGGCGAGCGTGATCCCGTCGGTCGCCGCGGTGAGGACGACGTCGGGCCGATCGAAGTCGAACGCGTTGGCCACGACGGGCGCGACGAGGTCGAGAAACGACTGGTCGAAGACCGCCGCGCTGTTGTCGACGTAGCCCTCGTCGTCGACCCGGATGCGGGCCTCGAGTTCGCCGGCCAGCGCCTCGCGGCCGAGGTCCTCGACGACCTGGCGTGCGCGCTCGGTTCCCGGCAGCACGTGCCCGTTGACGTACCGATTGAGGTCGCCCGCCGGCAGTCCCGTCGTCTCGGCGAGTTCGTCGTAAGTCCGGGTCTCCTTCAGCATCCGCAACACGTCGACGGCCCGTAACTGCAGGGCTGCCTTCTCGGCTCTGTTCATATCGGATATGCACGATTCCGCAAGTATGGGGGTTTCGATCGGATTCCGCGTCGAGATAGCCACGTCCGTGATCAGCGGCCGCGAATCGGCCGAATCGGCCGGGTCACTTCTATTTCCCCGCATCGAGGGCGGTCGCGTTCGTCTCGTCCCCGAGGAAACCCCGCCCGCGCTGTCGGACGAGTCGCTGCATCACCCGCGCCTGCGCCTTTTGGAGGAGCGTTCCGGCCGTGCTCGCGGCACAGTTCAGCCGCTCGGCGACGGCCTCGAGCCCCGCCTCGCGCGGAACCGCGTAGTAGCCGACCGCGACCGCGGCCGCAACGGCCTCGAGCTGGCGCTCGGTGAGCCCACCGGTCAGCGGCGCGTGCCGGCGGTCGTACTCCCCGATCGCGCGAACGGTGACGTCGATCTCGTCGGGGAGCCCCTCGAGCATCGCCCGCAGGTCCTCGCCGGCGCCGACGACGGTCATGTAGAACGCGGCCTCGGAGTCGTAGATCACGGGCGGGACGACAACGAGATCGAGCGCGGCGAACGACTGGCGCCAGCGGACGTCTTCCTCGCGGGTCTCCTGACAGATGTAGACGTAAAAGGAGTCCTCGTCGATCGGCGTGAGATCGTACCAGCGGACCGAGTCGACGGCCTCGATCGCCGCCTCGTACGCCTCGCGGTCGGCTTCGGCGTAGAACAGTTCGTACTCGCGGTCGCCCTCGGGGCCGAGGATGTTCCACGTGCGCAGTTCCTCGTAGCGGACGGCGTCCTCCTCGCGGATGAACCGCTGCATCGGGTGAAGCATCCGGTCGGGCTGACGGAGCCGAACGTCGAGGTACTTCATCGGCGGTGGGTTCACGACAGCACCGGGCTACATATAAATCCCCTAGTGTGTCCGTGAGAAGCGACAGCGCGATCGCCGGCCGACGTGAAGATATGACGATCGATCCCGGACAGCTGTCGACAGTCGATCCAGTACGGATGCAGACGCTCGAGCCGTCGATGGCGGCGGTGATGCACCGATGACCGACGCGCTGACGAGTGCCGTCTTCGTCGCGGGTGTCGGCCTCGCGCTCGCGAACTTCACGGGAATCGTCGCCAGCGCGTTGGGGCTGGTCTCGTACTGGCCGCCGGGCGAGCGAGACTGGACCTACTACGTCCACTGGGGCATCTCGCACTCGCTCAACGTCGTCGTGCTCGCGCTCACGTACCTCAGTTGGAACAGTCTCGGCCTGCCGCGGGTCCCGTCGCTGGCCGCGGGCGCCGCGCTGTTCGTCGGCGGCTACGCCGTCGCCATCGCGGCCGGCCTGGACCTCGGCGTCGAGGAAACGAAGGGATTGGCCGGCGACCTGCGAACCGGCGGCTGGTATCGCTACTCGAGGAATCCCCAGTACGTCGGCTACGTCGTCGCGACCGTCGGCTTCGCGCTGGTGGCGAACTCGACGCTGGTGGCCGTCGTCTGCGCGATCTACCTCGGCTGGTGGCTCTCGCTGCCGTTCGCCGAGGAGCCGTGGCTTCGCGAGCGGTACGGCGCAGAGTACGAGCGGTACTCCGAGCGCGTGCCGCGGTTCGTGGGGAGACGGACCGTTCGCGCACTCGTCGGGAATCGGGCAGACGAAACGGCGGTCGGCGACGGCGGGTGACCGCGATCAGTCCTGCAGGAAGTCCGGCTGCGTCCGCTGTTCCTCGATTTCGTCCTCGAGGTGCTGCTTGAAGTCCTCGATTTCGACGTCGTACTCCTGGTCCTCGAAGCGGTCCCGAACCGAGATGTTGCCGTCCTCCTCCTCGTTGTCGCCGACGATGATCTGGTAGGGGACCCGATCGTCGTGGGCCGCGCGGATCTTGCGCTCGAGCGTGGAGTCGCGGCCGTCGACCTCGACGCGGAAGTCGTCGAACTCGTTGGCGACCCGGTGGGCGTAGCCGAGGTTGTCGTCCGAGATGGGCAGCACGCGGACCTGCTCGGGCGCGAGCCACAGCGGGAACCGACCCTCGTAGTGCTCGATGAGCATCATGAAGAACCGCTCGTAGCTGCCGTACAGCGCGCGGTGGATCATGACCGGGCGGTGTTCCTCGTTGTCCTCGCCGACGTAGTTGAGGTCGAACCGCTCGGGCATGTTGAAGTCCAGTTGGACCGTCGGGCCGTCCCACGAGCGGCCGATGGCGTCCTCGAACGCGAAGTCGATCTTCGGCCCGTAGAACGCGCCGTCGCCCTCTTCGACCTCGTAGTCGTGGGCGCGGTTCTCGAGGACGTTCTCGAGTTGCTCCTCGGCGCGGTCCCAGATCTCGTCGGAGCCGACCGACTTCTCGGGGCGCGTCGCGAGGGCCATCTCGTACTCGAGGTCGAACGTCTCGAGGACGTCGGTGATCATGTCCATGATCTCCTCGACCTCCTGTCTGATCTGGTCGGGCCGGATGAACAGGTGGCCGTCGTCGATCGTGAACGCCCAGACTCGCGAGAGCCCCGAGAGTTCGCCGCGCTGTTCCTTGCGGTAGACCTTCCCGTTCTCGGCGTACCGGATCGGGAGGTCGCGGTAGCTCCAGGACTGGTCCTGGAAGATGGCGGCGTGGCCGGGACAGTTCATCGGCTTCAGACCGAACTCGTCGTCGCCGACGTCGAAGATGAACATGTCGTCCTGGTAGTTCTCGTAGTGGCCCGAGCGGTGCCAGAGATCCGTCTTGAAGACGTGGGGCGTCTCGACGTAGTCGTAGCCCGCGTCCGTGTTGAGGTCCTCGACGAAGTCCTCGAGCTCCTTCAGGACCGTCTTGCCCGGCGGGTGATACAGCGGCAGTCCGGGGCCCGTGACGTCCTGGATCGAGAACAGGTTCATCTCGTTGCCGATCCGGCGGTGGTCGCGCTTCTCGGCTTCCTGCTTGCGCTCGAGGAAGTCCTCGAGGTCGCTCTCGTCCTCGAAGGCCGTCCCGTAGATGCGCGTCTGCATCGTGTTCTCCTCGTCGCCGCGCCAGTAGGCGCCCGCGATCTCGAGCAGTTCGACGACGCCGATTTCGCCCGTCGAGTCGACGTGCGGGCCGGCACAGAGGTCCTCCCACTCGCCCTGTTTGTAGAAGGAGACGGTGTCGTTCTCGTCGGCGAACTCCTCGAGCAACTCGAGCTTGTAGGGCTCGCCCTCGAGGCGCTGTTCGGCCTCCTCGATCGAGACGTCCTCGCGCTCGATCTCGTAGTCCTCGGCGATGATCTCCTCGATTTCGTCCTCGAGTTCCGCGAGGTCCTCCTCGTCGACGTCGAGGTTATCGAAGTCGTAGTAGAAGCCCTCGTCCGTCGGCGGGCCGATCGCGAGTTTGACCTCGTCCTCGTCGTACAGACGCTCGACGGCCTGAGCGAGGCAGTGGGCCGCGGAGTGGCGCATGACCTCGAGGTACTCCTCGGAGCCGTCGGTGACGATTTCGAGTTCGACGCCGTCGTAGACGGGTTCCTCCTTGGCGACGAGTTCGCCGTCGAGTTTGCCGGCGACCGTGTCGCGGCCGAGACCGGGGCCGATCTCGTAGGCGCAGTCCTCGACCGTCGCGTCGGACGCGACCTCGAGTTCGGAGCCGTCGGGCAGTACGACCGTTATCCGTTCCTGTGACTGGGAATCTGATTCTGACATGGGTAGTGTGACTGTGGGTAGTGCTGTGGCTGTCGCTGGTCTGGGAACTTCGGTGAGAAGTTCGGTCGGGCGTCCGCCGTGGCCGCTCGGCTGCGGGTCGATTCCGACGCAGCCGGCGGTAGGTGTGGGTTAGAAGCGGGCGTAAGCCCCTGTAAAGCGGACACCTACCATCGTGGATGCGAATTGTCTCGAGCGGGCTAAAAACCTTCTGATGGTGTGTCGGTCCGTCAGAACTGGTCAATAGTCGTGGCGATCGTCTCGTCGCTACCGATCTCGTTCTCGAGATCCGTCGGCTCCGGAGCGGGAAACGTCAGTACCGGATTCTCGTCGGTGACGCTCTCGACGAGTCGCTCGAGTTCGTTGAAGACGCCGTTTTTGTCACCGGTTCCTGTCATCTGACACCACGCTCGAGTCCGGGTCATCCCCACGAACGCCTCGTTTCGGGGACTGACGCGGTTATCGTGCCAGTACGGGTCCTCGAGGTACTCGAGATTCAGCAGGTAGACGGACGCCGCTTCGTTGCCCTTCGCGCGATTGACTCCGGAAATCGTCACTTCGTCCTGTTTCGCGAAGACGCTCTTGTTGCCGTTCCAGACCAGATTTGCGTCGAGCGACCGTTCCGCGAGAAGGTCGGCCAGTCGTCTGCCGATCGATCGAATGTTGCGGATCGGTCCGAGCGGAATCGCGAGGACGTCCTCGGGATCGAGACCGTGGTCTTGCACGTCCCAGGCGATCGCATCAGCGACGGCTACCAGTTCGTCGGCTTTCTCCTCGAACGAATCGAATCCGACGAACGGTTTCGCCTCGGGATTATCGGATAACGGATGAGGCGAGTGCTCCGTCGGTCGACGGATCGACACCGGTTCACCCGTTCGTCGGAAGTCCCCCTCGAGCACCTCGTAGCCGATATCCTCCCAGCCGTCTTGAGTCGTAATCGCCTGCACGGCACCGCGGTCGCTCGTGAGACCCATTCCGAAGACGTGTGCCAGCATTAGCACCGAGCGCGGGGTCCGGTAGGACTTGCGCATGATGTGGCTCTTCTGGATCCCACCGGGGTAGGAACTGCGCAGATCGACTGCCGGCTCCCCCTCGTCGTCCGTCCCGAAGATATGTTTCGGACTCGGCGCCGACAGACTCGTGAGGTTCTGTGCCTCGTCGTAGGCCCAGATCAGTCGCTTCGGCGGCTTCAACGCCTCGTAACACATCTCGTAGAACGCCGGCTCCATGTCCTGTGCCTCGTCGATGAGTATCGCGTCGTAGCGCTCCTGAATCGGTGCGTCGTCCACGAGTTGCTGACAGCAGGCCTCGAGTAACTCCCCCGGACCGCCGTCGCCGAACTCGTCCTGAGCGGAGCCGACGTGGTGGGGCGTGACGCCCGCATCCTGTGCGATCTTGTAGTACATTCCGTGTTCGCTCTTTCCACCCCATCCGTGCAGTACCTCGAGGCGCTCCCAGTCGGGTTCGCCGCCGCCGAAGTCGGCGTAGAACCGCTCGACGGAGTTTTGGATCGTCTGATAGAGACTTCGAGTGTTGAACGTGATCGCGATCCGCCAGTCGGGGTGGTTAGCGTGCATGGCCGCGGCCTTCCGTGCGAGGAGGGCGGTCTTTCCCGAGCCAGCGATGCCGCGGATCTGCTGTGGCCCGTCAGGGATCTGAATGCCGATCTCCTCCTGGCGCTCGTCGAATCGTTTCAATCCCTTCTCGACTGTCTCGTACAGCCCCGCCTTCGTGTCTTCCTCGGAGAGCACCGGTCCCCGATCATTACTGATCGCCTGGCCACCGCCGAGCACCGCTCGAGCGTCGGCATACTGCTCCGTCGTCAGTTCGGTGTCGCCGGGTAACGATTCGAAGACTTCGCGGAGCGACGACGCCGTGAGGTCATCTCGCAGAATCACGCGCGGTGCGGATGGCCCGTCGCTGAACCCGCGCTCCTCCCACTCCTCGCGAGTGATATTCGGGAGCGCGACGATCGGCGTCATCGCGATATGACAGTTGCCGCGTTCGTCGGCCAGCGACGGTTCGCGCATCATCGGAGACCGAATACGGAACCCCTGGTCCCGCGCCTGCGAGTACGGTGCCGCGTGATCCTGTGTCGTTCCGTTCAGCGACCATCGGGCGCCCTCGATCGCCTCGATGTGGTCGATTTGATACCCCTTGCACTCGATGACGGCGAGCCCGTATCGCCTGTGCAGCAGAACGAAGTCGGCCTCTCGGTCGAGGTCGTCGTTCTGCTGATCGACGATCGGATAGCGATAGTAACAGACGCCGATATCGTCTGCCGTGAAACACCCCTTGAGTCGATCCCAGACGGCTAACTCGGCATCCACGCCGGCCCCGGTAGAGTCGTATTCGGCCGAGATGAATTTCACGGCTTGTGTCAGGAATCCGTACGGGATAAACCAATCGGCTGTCGTCGGACTTCGTAGACCTTCTCTCTCCGCCGTCCAGTATTCACTGCCCGACGGTTCCGTGACCGATACTCGTTTTTCCGTCCCCGTTGACGACCGCGTATGACCGCCGAAGCCGTTCTCTTCGACTTCGACAACACGCTCTATCCCTACCCGCCGTGTCACCGGGCGGGAAAAGCGGGCGCCCTCGAGGCCGCCCGCGAACGGGGGTACGACGTCGACGCCGACACCTTCGACGCGCTGTACCGGGACGGCCGCCGGGAGGTGAAACGCGAACTCTCCGGTACGGCCGCGACGCACAACCGGTTTTGCTACTTCAAACGCGCCCTCGAGCGCCTGACCGGCGAGCCCCGACCCGGCGACGCGCTCGCGCTCGGCGAGGCCTACTGGGAGGCGTACGTGGACGCGATGGAACTCTTCCCGGGCGTCGCAGAGACGCTCGCGACCCTGCGCGATCGCGGGATCGACGTCGGGATCGTGACGAACCTCACGACGCGAATCCAACTCGAGAAACTCGAGGCGCTCGACCTCGCGGATTCGATCGATCTCCTGTTGACCTCGGAGGAGACCGGCCGCGAGAAGCCGGGCTCGGTCATGTTCACGCTGGCGCTGTCGCGACTCGAGGCGCGTCCCGGAGAGGCGGTGATGGTCGGCGACGACCTCGAGGCGGACGTCGGCGGCGCCAACGCCGTCGGCCTCGAGACGGTGCTGTTCAACGGCGACGTCGACGCGGACGAGTCGCTCGAGGGCGACCGCGAGCCCGACCGGCGGATCGACGACTTCGCCGCGGTGCTGGAGGCGATCGAATGATCCTCGAGCCCCAGCGACGGGCGGTGGTCGACCACGCCCCGGAACTCGCCGCGCTGACGCCGGGCCGGACGGGCAACCTGAGTGTTCGCGACGGCGAGGCCGGCGACGCCTTCGCGATCACGCCGACCGGCGTTCCCTACGACGGCTTCGACGCCGCGGACGTCCCGGTCGTCGGCGTCGACGACGGCGAGCGGCGCGACGGCGCGATGGCTCCGAGCAGCGAGGTGCCGATGCACGCCGCGATCTACCGCCGCGAGGACGTCGGCGCGATCGTCCACACCCACTCGCCGTGGTCGACGACGCTGGCGGTCGCCCGCGAGCCGCTGCCGCCGATCCACTACATGATCGTCGCGGTCGGCAAGCGCGTCCCCGTCGCCGAGTACGCGCCCTACGGCACCGACGAGTTGGCCGAGAACATCGTCCGGGCGATGGACGAGGCCGAGGCGACCGCGACGCTCATCGAAAACCACGGCCTCGTCGTCACGGCGTCGGACCTCGAGACCGCGCTCGAGAACGCCCACCACGTCGAGAGCCTGGCTCGGCTGTACCTCCAGACCCGCGCCGCCGGCCTCGAGCCGCGGACGCTTTCGGACGCCCAACTCGAGACGGTCGTCGAGCAGTTCGAGTCCTACGGACAGTAGTCGTCGGTACCGTCGGTCGCCGGGGGTCTCACTGCGAGTCGAGCAGGTCGCTCGCGGTCACCAACGCCTCCATTTCCACGCCGGCCTCCTCGACGGTCTCGCGGCCGCCCTCCTCGCGGTCGACGACGACCAGCGCGCGCTCGACGGTCGCGCCCGCCTCTCGAAGCGCCTCGACGGCCTCGACGAGGCTCGTCCCCGTCGTCACGATGTCCTCGACGACGACGACCTCCTCGCCGTCCTCGAGTCGCCCCTCGATCAGGTTCCCGGTGCCGTACTCCTTGCGCTGCTTGCGCGCGATGACGTAGGGGACGCCGGCCGCGACGCTCGTCGCGGCGGCCAGCGGCACCCCGCCAAGCGCGACGCCGCCGAGCTTGTCGTCGGCCGCGAGTCGGTCGGCGAACGCCTCCGCGACGGCCTCGAGACAGTCGGGATCGGTCTCGAAGAGGTACTTGTCGACGTAGTACTCGCTGGTGCCGCCGTGGGAGAGTTCGAACTCGCCGAACTTGACCGCTTCCGCGTCCCGCAGGGCCGCGATGAGTGCCTCGTTCGTCATTGCTCGAAGGGCCGCGCCGAACCGAAATAAGCGGTGTGGAACGGATCGACGGCCGCGCCGACGTCCGATGCGCATACCTTTTTGTTCCGCCGATGAGTGTCAGGTGATATGACACCTACTCGCGCTCCGGAGCCCCATCCGGCCCTCAAACCGTTCCTCGAGACCCTCGACTCGGCGGAGACGCCGGCGCTGCACGAACTACCGGTCGACGAGGCGCGCGCAGTACTGGATGATCTGTTCGACGACGCCGACGGCCCGTCGATCGACCTCGAGTCGGTCGAGGATCGAACGATCGACGGACCGGCCGGAGACCTCCCGATCCGCGTCTACCGGCCCGCGGGCGAGACGCCGCGACCGACGATCCTCTTCTTCCACGGCGGCGGCTTCGTCGTCGGGAGCGTCGACGAACACGACGACACCTGCCGAAAACTCGCCGCCGAGACCGGCTACACCGTCGCCAGCGTCGAGTATCGATTGGCGCCCGAACACCCGTTCCCCGCCGCGCTCGAGGACTGTTACGCCGCGCTGGAGTGGGCCGGCGACGAGATCGAGACGCTGGGCGGCGATCGGGATCGCATCGTCCTCGCCGGCGACAGCGCCGGCGGCAATCTCGCGACGGCGACGAGCCTGCTCTCGCGCGACCGCGGCGGCGTCGAACCGGCCCACCAGCTCCTGATCTACCCTATCACCGGCGACATCACCGAGACCGACGCCTACGAGGAGAACGCCGAGGGCTACTTCCTCGATCGGGACACCATGGAGTGGTTCGACGACTGCTACTTCGAGCGCGAGATCGATCGGGGGAACGTCTACGCCCGCCCGCGGCTGGCGGCCGACCTCTCGGGCCTCCCGCCGGCGACGGTCGTCACCGCCGGCTTCGACCCGCTGCGCGACGACGGCGCGCGCTACGCCGAGCGCCTCGAGGCCGACGGCGTCCCGGTCACGCACTACCACTACGACGACATGATCCACGGGTTCTTCGGGATGTTCGCCGAGCCGATGAACCTCGAGCGCGCCCACGAGGCCTACGACGACGTCGGTCGCGATCTGCAGCGGGCCCTCGAGTGACGGGACGTCGACTCGATCGGTAGCGGTCGTCCCGAGAGCGAAGGCGTCCGAACCGACGACGGGCTATTGCCTGCCGAGGAACGACTCGATTTCCGCCGCGATCGGTTCCGGTGCTTCGGCGGGGCCGCTGTGGCTGATCCCGTCGAACTCCGCGAAGCGACTGTGCGGCAGCGCGTCGTGGACGGCGCGGGCGCTCTTCCGGAGGAAGTCGGGGCCGTCGGTGCCGGTCAGCACGAGCGCGGGGGCGTCGACGTCGAGCGAATCCGGGAGTCGGTACCGCTCGACGGCACGGTTCATCCGCAGGACTTCCTCGGCGAGGTCGACGCAGTCCGGCCAGACCGGCCACTCGGCCAACCAGGCGTCGAGATCGTCGATTCCGTCGGGATGGAGGACCAGTTCTACGTAGCGTTTCACCGCCTCGCCGCGTCGGCCGTCTTCGATGAGCGCCTCCATCCGATCGGCGAGATCGGCTCGTTTCCGGAACTCGTCGGGGAGCACCGCCGGTTCGTAGGCGACGACCGCGTCGACCGCCGCGTCGGTCGCGGCCTCGAGCGCGGTGAGCGCGCCGTAGGAGTGCCCGAAGAGGATCGGAACGCCGTCGACGTCGTCGGCGAGCGCCCGGACGTACCGGGCTTCGCGTTCCGGGACCTCGTCCGCGCTCGTCTCCGCCGGGTCGTCGAGGCACGTGCCGAAGCCCGGCCGCTGGGGGACGATCGTCGTGTACTCCTCGAGGTGGGGGACGACGGGCGTCCAGTACGCTCGAGGGGCCATCCCGCCGTGGAGCAGGATCAACGGTCGACCGTCGCCGCGTCGTTCGTACTCGACTCTCCGACCGTCTTCGGATCGCGTCGTCTGCATGGGTCGCTACCGAGGGAGGCGACCGGGCTAAGTCGTTCTCTCAGTGATCCGGCCGTTTAAGTCGGGGGTCGGGCAGACACCAAAGTCGGCCGTCGATCGCTCGGCCGGCGAACGGATCCGTCGCTCGCCTGATCGTTTCGATGTCCCCATTTGCCTCGACGGAAACGATGTCGTATGAGCCTCGTCGCCGAATTCGAGATTCGCTGCGATGCGCTCCCGCTCGTCGGGGTCGCGGCGGCGGTGCCCGACGCGACCGTCCTCCTCGAGTTGCAGTACAACCACGGGAATCGGCCGCCGTTTATCGCCACCGTGACCGGAGGGTCTCGAACAGCGACCGAGACCGCGTTTACCGACGCCGTCGACGTCGAGGACTGGACCCTGATCGGACGGGCCGGAGAGACGCGTCGCTATCAGCTCACGCCGGCGTTGAGCTTCGAAGAACAGCTCGGCGACGAGATCGACGACCTCGCGGGGCTCGAGGCCCTCGCCACGGTCGACGCCGTCATCGAACGGATCGAGGTGGAACCGAACGGGTGGCGACAGACGGGATGGTTCGCCGATCGGGACGCCTTCACCGCGTTCTCGTCGTTCTGGCAGCGAAACGCCGGGTTCCGCTTGCACCGTCTCACTCGCGACCGGACGCCCGCGCCGCCGGGCGAGGGGCTCACCGACTGCCAGCACGAGGCGCTCCGGACGGCCTACGAACTGGGTCACTTCGACGTCCCGCGGCGCGCGTCCCTCGAGGAGGTCGCCGCGGAACTGGACATCTCCGCCTCCGCGGTCTCCGAGCGCCTCCGTCGGGCGCAGACGCGACTCATCCGAGAGACGGTCGCGACGACGTGGCCGCCGCTCTCGACGTAACGGTCGGTGCCACCGTCGAGTACGGGCGACGATCGAGCGGGTTCCACGCGCAGTCTCGACCGGAACCCAAAAGCATCTACCGACGGCCGATATTGCGATACAGCATGGACGTCTCTATCATCGGCAGCGGCTACGTCGGCACCACCATCGCCGCCTGCCTCGCCGACCTCGGTCACGACGTGCTGAACGTCGAGATCGACGAGGACATCGTCGCGACGATCAACGCGGGCGAAGCCCCGATCCACGAGTCGGGCCTCGAGGAGCGCATCGCCGAGCACGCGGGAACGAACCTCCGCGCGACGACCGACTACGACGAGATCCGGGAAACCGACGTCACCTTCCTCTGTCTCCCGACGCCCCAGACCGACGACGGCGCGCTCGATCTGGCGCCCATGCGGGCGGGCGCCGAGTCGCTGGGGCGGACGCTCGCCGAGAAGGACGGCGACCACCTCGTGGTCGTCAAGAGCACGGTCCTCCCCGGTACCACGGAGGAGGTCGTCGCCCCGATCCTCGAGGAGGAGTCCGGCCGCCGAATCGGCGACGGGCTCGAGATCGCGATGAACCCCGAGTTCCTGCGGATGAGCACGGCCGTCGAGGACTTCCTCGAGCCCGATAAGGTCGTGATCGGCGCCTCGAGCGAGGGCGCCGGCGCGACGCTGCGAGAGCTCTACGACCCGATTCTCGAGCGCGAGGAGACCGACCTCGTCGAGACCGACGTCCGGGAGGCGGAACTCATCAAGTACGCCAACAACGCCTTCCTCGCGTCGAAGGTCTCGCTGGTCAACGAACTGGGGAACGTCGCCAAGGAGTACGGCGCGGACGCCTACGAGGTGCTCGCGGCGGTCGGGCTCGACGACCGCATCTCCGAGCGGTTCATGCGCTCGGGGCTGGGCTGGGGCGGCTCCTGCTTCCCGAAGGACGTCAACGCCCTGCGGGCCGGCGCCCGCGAGCAGGGGTACGACCCCGACCTGCTCGACGCCGTCGTCTCGGTCAACGACGAGCAACCCCGCCGGCTCGTCGCCCTGCTCGCCGAGCACGTCCCGCTGGAGGGAGCCCGCGTCGCGGTGCTGGGCCTCTCCTTTAAGCCCGGAACCGACGACGTGCGCAAGTCCCGCGCGCTCGACGTGATCGAGCACCTCCGCGAGCGCGGCGCCGAGGTCGTCGCCTACGACCCGGTCGCGATCGAGAACGTCCGGCCGGACTACCCCGAGATCGAGTACGCCGACTCCGCGGACGCGGCCCTCGAGGGGGCCGACGGCGCGGTCGTCGCGACCGACTGGCCCGAGTTCGACGACCTCGCGTTCGACGGGATGGCGAACCGCGTGCTGGTCGACGGCCGCCGGATCGACGTCGACCGGGACGCCCTCGAGGTCTACGAGGGACTCACCTGGTAGCGCCGATACCGATGATGGAGTCGCTCGAGTCGGGTCGCCGAACCGCGACGCGCGACGGGCCGTCTACGGGAGCCGTTATAACACGCGTATTACGCAATCAGTATCCTTTTGCGGCCGCGCACGGGAATGATCGTCGATGGGAAATGACGCGGTTCGCGCGGACGCGATGCTCTCGAGCGGCGACGGCGAGGTCATCGCGATGAGTTCCGAGACGCGGGAGATCGCTCCCGACGACGTTTGCGTCCTTATTCCGACCCTCGACGAGGCGGCGACGATCGGCGACGTCATCGACGGTTTCCACGAACAGGGCTACACGAACGTCCTCGTCGCCGACGGCGGGAGCGACGACGACACTCGGGAGATCGCCCGCGATTGCGGCGCCCACGTTTTCGTCCAGTCCGGCGACGGGAAAGGCCAGGCCGTCCGCGAGGCGATCGAATACGTCAACGTCCCCTACGTGGTGATGTTAGACGGCGACGGAACCTACGACCCCGCCGACGTCGACGCCATGATCGAGCCCCTCTCGCGGGGATACGAGCACGTGGTCGGCAACCGGTTTGCCAACATGGACGACGACGCCATGAAGGCGTTGAACGGCTTCGGCAACCGGATGATCAACCGCTCGTTCAGCGTCATTCACGGCGCCGACTACGAGGACATCCTCTCGGGGTACCGAGCGTTCACCGTCGACTCGTTCGACCGGCTCTCGATCGACTCGGACGGCTTCACCCTCGAGACGGAACTCGCCGTCGAGTGCGTCAAACACGGTATCGACACGACCGTCGTACCGATCAGTTACCGCGCCCGTCCCGACGAGTCGGAAACGAACCTCCACCCGATCAAGGACGGCGGCACGATCATCCTCGCGCTGTACTCGCTGGCCAAGACGAACAACCCGCTGTTTTACTTCGGCAGTTTCGGCGTCGGCGGGATCCTCTTCGGCGGTGCGATCGCGTCGTACGTCCTCTGGGAGTGGGTGCAGTACCAGATCGGCCACGAGATCATGGCGCTGGTCTCCGCGGCCGCGATCTTGCTTGGCGTTCAGTTGCTCATCTTCGGCGTCCTCTCCGATATGCTCCTCTCCTTGCACCGCGAGCAACGGCGCCGCCTCGAGCAGATCACTCGCAAGAGCCGCGAGCGAGACGACGACGGACGATAGCGCGTTAAAAGGGCAGCATCGAGCGAACCTGCTGGAAGACGCCGTTCGAGTTGTTCCGCCGATACTCCTCGAACGGCCCGTGCAGTTCGTTCAACAGTTCCTGGCGCGAGCGAAACTCCTCGGTGTCGACTTCCGCGAGCATCTCGCTCAGCGCGACGTCGTTTCCGTGGACGTTGTACGGAACGCGTTCGTGGCCGAGTTCGGCCGCGACGTCGTCCTTGGTCGCCGGAAACGATAGCTCCGCGTCCTTGAGACGAGCGTCGACGGCGGCGATACCGAACTCGACGCTCTCGGGTTCGTCGTCGTCTCCGCTCGATGGTGGCCGGACTCCCATACGATCACGTACCGTGTCCGGCCGCAAAACCGCTACGAAGACGACCACGGAATCGCGCTCTCAGTCGCGGTCGAATCGCGCTCCCGATTCGGGAGCAAAGCGACGCTGCCGGACCGCGACGGACGTCCGCTCCCGACACGCATTTGTCGCCGGCGATGAAGACACCTGTATGACCGAATACACCACGGTCTCGATTCCGAAGGATCTGGCCGACCGCGTCGAGGAGACGATCGACGGCACCAGCTTCCAGAGCACGAGCGACCTCGTCCGGTTCCTGCTCCGGAGCATCGTCATCCAGCACCAGAAGGAGGGCGAACTCACCGAAGCCGAGTTCGAGGAGATCACCGAACAGCTTCGCGGCCTCGGCTACCTCGAGTAGCGCGGGCGTCACCGCTCTCGAGTCTCGAGTCAGTGCGCTCGAGTCGTCGGGCCGATGCTCGCCCGGGAGCGTTGCGAGACCGAGCGGTACGAGACGGGCCGTGACAGCACGATCACCGCTACCTCGTCAGCACAGGCACGGCTATTATCCGTTTCGAGGCCCTAGTTCACACTGGAGGTCGAAGACAGATGCCACACGTCCCGGACTTCCCATCGCCGTCGGACGACGCTGACGACGATCGTAAGCCGGAGCGTCGGAGCATCATCGATCGAATAATCGGTGACGGACACGGGCCGACGAGCGCCGCACCGCGACCGGAACCGGTTCCGGCCTCGTTCTGGTAGCGGTCGCGCGCTCACAGCGCGTTCGGATTCGATACTTCTTCCCGCCGCCGCAGTCAGTCGGTCAGCGACTGGTCCGGCGGTCGCGCGTCCACGACCTCGAGGGGCTGGCGCCGACCGCGGCGATCGAAGGCGCCGAACGACCGGTCGTCGAGCTCCCAGGGCGGAACGGCGACGAAGATCACTTCGGCAAGGTCGTCCCGTCTGGTCACCTCGAGCTCCCGAAGCGGGTGCGAGACGAACTGCCCCTGCGTCTGGCGGGCCGGGGTCGTGAGATCGACGCCGAAGACGGCGTTGAGGGCGTTGTCGGGGTCGGGAAGGAAGAAGTCCGTAAAGACCGGCGTCTCGGGCGACAACTCGGTCGTCGTGCCCTCGAGTTCGCCGGCGGGCGTCACCGAGACGCCGGTCGTCACGCGGTCCGGATCGGCGTCGCTGGCGAGATCGAGGAGCACGTCGACGAGGGCTCGCGTGATGTAGACCACTACTCTCGATAAGTACCGATCGTAGTTAGTTGTACCCCCACGGACGTCACCGAAACCGATGCCGAAACAGGATACGAGCGATTCGACGGTGCTGGAACGCGATGCGAGCGCTTCGATCGTATCGATACCGCCTTCGGCGGCGGTAGTAACTGGTATTCGTCGTTAGATCGGCAGCAACTGCCACGCCATCCCCGCGTACACCTGCGGCGCGCGCCGCCGGGCGTTCTCGAGGGCGTCCGCGAGCGCCGCCGGCGCGTCGGTCGCGATCCCCGGGCCGTGCCCGACGAGGATCCGTTCGGGCGAGAAGCCGCCCAGTTCCTCGCGGGGCGGGACGGGCCGGCGCATCGGGTGGACGCCGAGCCGTTCGCTTCCGGCGCGGAAGTACGCGGCCGTGCCGACCGACTCGGGAACGACGAGCGTTCCGTCCTCGGGATCGTAGAGGGCGACCTCCTTCCAGAAGCGATTGTCGACGATCGTGTGGGCCTCGATTCCCGTGTCGGAGAGTTCGTCCGAAAAGCGGGCGACCGGCGCGTCGAGGTCCTCGGTGACGCCCTCGAAGATCCGCGGGAGATAGACCGGCACGTTGTGCCGGTCGGCGATCGCTTCGGCGTCCCGCGTGTGGCGATCGAGCAGCACGACGACCCCCCGTACGTCGCCGAACTCGGCGACCAGTTCGTCGAGCCCCGCGGCGTCGACGGGATCGACGAGCCAGACGTCCCCGTCTACCTCGAGGGCGTGGCTCGCCCGTTGCATCTCCTCGTCGGGATGGGCGATCCAGCCGACGCCGCCGTCGAAACGGTCGATCTCTCGGAACTCGGTCGCGCTCTCGTCGACGCGGAACGGCATACCGACGACTACGACGGCGGCGCGTAAAAGCATGTCAGGGCGTCGGATTCACGCCCGGCCCCAGAACGCGAAGCGTTTTGGTGTGCGAACGAGAGCTTCGCTTTCGTTAACGGCGTAAACGACGGGGACTCTCTCCCTGATTCAGGTAGGCAATGACACTATGTCGCCGCCCCGCGTACGTCCGGCCATGCTCACCGGGCTGTCCTGGCTCGCACTCGAGGCCAAATACCTCGAGCCGGCGCGGTCGTTCTACGAGGAGACGCTGGAGTTGGCCTGCACCGCGGCGCGCGAGGACGAACTCGTCTTCGCCGCCGGCGAGACGGACCTCGTGGTTCGCCGGCCCGAAACCGTCCCGCGGGGCGGGCTCCACACTCACTACGCGTTCTCGATCCCCGACGACGAGTACGACGACTGGTGGGACCGCCTGAGCGCCGAGTACGACCTCGAGGAGGCCCGGTTCGGCCCCGCGAAGTCGCTGTACCTGTACGACCCCGACGGCAACTGCGTCGAACTCGGTCAGCAGGGCGTGAAGGGCCCCGGAATCGACGGGATCTTCGAGGTCGTCCTCGAAGTCGAGGACCTCGAGCGCGCGGAGTCGTTCTACGCCGCGCTGGGATTCGAGACGGTCGACGGCGGCGACGAACGAAAGCGGATCCGGATGAACGGCCCGATGGCGCTGGAGCTCTGGGAGCCCCACCTCGGCATCGCCGACGCCCGCGGCGGCGTCCACGTCGATCTGGGGTTCGAGAGCACCGAACCGACCGCGGAACTCGAGGCGGTCAGCGATCGCGTCCGGCGCGTCGACCGCGTCGACGACGAGGAGGTCGTCGTCCGGGATCCGGACGGCCATTTCCTGACGTTCACGAAGTGAGGAACGCGAGTCTCTCGGAGACGGGTCGGCCATTGACTGGTCAGCGAGCCGCGGTGGAGGCGGTAGCGACGACCGCTACGGTCGACTGTCCGGCGGTTCTTCGCTGTCGGCTCGAGGCGGGCGAGTCCGTGCCGACTCCCGGGCCTCGGTGCGCGGCAGCGTGAAGTAGAACGTCGCGCCCTCGTCGGGTTCGGAGTCGACCCAGATCTTCCCGCCGTGGCGCTCGACGATCCGCTGGCACAGCGCCAGTCCGATGCCCGAGTCCGATCCCTCCTCGGACGTGTGGGCGGTTTCGAAGACGTCGAAGATCCGCTCGGACTGCTCGGAATCGATCCCGATTCCCTGATCGGCGATCGCGAACCGCCACTCGTCGCCGGTTCGTTCGACGCCCACGTGCACCTGTGGCGGCTCGTCCCCGCTGTACTTGAGCGCGTTCGAGAGGAGATTGCGGAACACCTGCGCGAGCTGGTCGCCGTCCGCGGTCACCGTCGGGAGTTCGTCGACGGTGATCGTCGCGTCAGTTTCCTCGATCCGCGGCTCGAGGTCCGTGAGCACGTCGTCGAGAACCGCCGCGGCGTCCGTCGGCTCCAGGGGGTCCCCGCGGGTGGTGACCCGGGAGTACTCGAGGAGGTTCTCGATCATCGCCCGCATCCGGTCGGCGCCGTCGACCGCGAAGTCGATGAACTCCTCGGCCTCCTCGTCGAGGTCCGCCCGGTAGCGGTCCTCGAGCAACTGGAGGTAGCTCGAGACCATCCGCAGGGGTTCCTGCAGGTCGTGGGAGACGGCGTAGGCGAACTGCTCTAAGCGCTCGTTCGACGCCTCGAGCTGGTCGACGCTTTCGGCCAGCTCCTGTTGGGTCCGTCTGAGTTCCGTCACGTCGGTGTAGAGCGCGAACGCCCGCTCGCCCTCCTTCCCGACCTCGTAGGGGATCACGCGGAGCTTGTAGTGACCGCGGCCGTCGGGGCGGTCGACGGTGACCTCGTCCCGGTAGATCTCGTTTTCCGCAACGTGGGTCGCGACCGCCGCTTCCGTCTCCGTCTCCCGGAGCGGAACGACCTCGAACAGGTTCTTGCCCTGAGCGTCCGCGCTCGTGTGGTCGACGAGGTCCTCGAAGACGGCGTTGGCGCGATCGATCGTCGGCTCGCCGTCCGCGTACTGGATATCCGCGGCCGCGGACGGCGCGTTCTGGAACAGCGACTCGAACCGCCGCTTCTCGGTTCGGATCTCGTCCTCGATCGCCTCGAGATCGGCGATAGAGCGTTTCCGGCGGGCGGTTTCGAAGCCGACGATGACGCCCGCTATCCCCCCGACGAGCGCCACGAAGATCGCCTGGAACAGGATCACGTCGAACTCGATCGTCGCCTCCGGTACCAGGTACTGATGCGACGCGTATCCCCCGGACGACAGCCCCGCGAGCACGTACCCGGCGACCGTATAGCGACCGATGATACCGACCCCGTTCGGCGCGTCGACGTTCGCGAGCGCGTAGTAGCCGATGCAGCCGAAGGTGAGCGAGAGCACGACCAGCGACCACTGCCCGACTATCGACAACAGCAACTGCGTTTCGTGAATCCGCACGTGATAGACGGAGACGGCCAGCGAGAAGAGAAAAACCGTCGCGACGATCGCAGCTCCGAGCCAGCTCGGAAAACGCCAGTCCATACGATTGTTTGCTACTTGTATCAGTTATAGATTGGGTCGAAAGCACCGTAGAGACTGTTTAACTCGCTGCCATGCACCGAGCGGGCGTCGAATCGTTGAACGGTCTCCGACGACCGGGGACCCCTGTGATGAGCACGCCCCTAGAGCCGGTTGCCGCCGGCCCGATACGCCCGCAGACTGCAAGCCCGCTATTTATCGAACCGAGCGCTGTCCCAACAAACGGATCGCCATGAGCATCGACTCAACCGAAGACCTCTTCGTATCCGGCCTCAAGCACGCGTATTACACCGAACAGCAACTCGTCGACGCCCTCGACGAACTCGAGCAGACCTCCTCGAGCGAGGAACTCAAGAGCGGGTTCGCCGAGCACCGCGAGGAAACGAAGACGCACGTCGATCGCATCGAGCAGGTGTTCGACCAGCTCGACGCCGACGCCGAAGCCGAGGAAGACCCCGTCGTCGAGGGGATGATCCAGGCCCACGAGGAGTTCATGGATCAGGATCCGAGCGAGCAGGCCATCGACCGATTCAACATCGCCGCCGGCCAGAAGTCCGAACACTACGAGATCGCCACCTACGGCAACCTCATCCCGATGGCCGACCAGCTCGGGATGGACGACGCCGCCGACCTGCTCGAGGAAACCCTCCGCGAGGAGCAAGACGAGCTCGACACCCTCTCCGAGAAGGGCGAGCAGTTCGACTACGGCGAACTCGAAGCGTCGAACTGACGGCGTCGACCCGCGCGACCCTCGCTTTTTCTCGATCGCGAGACGACGAGACTACAGTCGATCCGTGTTCACGTCGACGCCCGGCGGCGTCACCAGTAGGAACCCGCGGAAGTGAACGAGGTTTCCGCCCGACTCCCTGATGTCGCGAGCGAAGCCGGCGGCCAGTTCGTTGACGTCGCCCTCGACGTTGAGGACGAGCACGTTCCCCTTCGAGATCGCCTCGAGCCACTCCTCGGCGGGCGTCTCCCCGTCGAGGACCCCGAGGACGATACTGCCCTCGATCTCGAGTTCCTCATCGATGTGTTCCTCGACGGTCCGGAGGTCGAGGTCGAAATCGCTCATAGGGGGTGCGTCGAACCGGGACGAGAAAAACGTTCGCCTCCGAACTTTTGCTCTGCGGGCGCGCCTTCGGCGCGCCCTCGGCAAAACTTCGATGAAAAGCCTGCGTCACCCCCTCAGCCGCGCCTGCGGCGCGGCCTCGAGGGTTCCTCGGCCCGCTCACTCACTCCGTTCGCTCGCGGCTGCAGTCGCGTGCCCGACTCGAGTTCGAGACGCTCAGTCCATCGGAAACTCCTTCTGGAACCCGCGGAACTCCGTGCGGTGGGCCTCCTCGTCGGTGAGGATCGTCACCGCCACGTCCTCCGTGACCGGGTCGTTCGCGTCGTCGGCGGCCTCGATCAGCGATCGGTAGGTCTCGATCGCATCGTTTTCGGCCTCGAGGACGCCCTCGATGACCGACTGGACGTCGGTGGTGTCCTCGGGCGGCTGGAGGCTGTGCTGTTTGGCCTGGAACTGCTCGGAGCCGGGCGGGGACTCGTCGAGTTGCTTCAGGCGCTCGCCGAGCATCCGCGCGTGATCGAGTTCCTCCTGGATGTCCTCCTCCAAGCTCTCCTTGACCTCCTCGGCGTGGATGCCATCGAGGACGATCGCGTTCGAGAGGTAGTTCATCACGGTCTCGAGTTCGTCGTTGTAGGCCTCCGTCAGGAGGTCCGTAATCTCGTCGGTCGTCATGCCGACCGACCTACCACAGCGAGCGGTAAAACCCTGCACCGCGCGCCTGCATGACGCGTTTATGGACGCCCGGCCGTTCGTCACCGATCCGCAGGGCGCGGCTACGTTCGCCCGCACGATGCCGCGCTGAGGGCGGGCGTTTAGAGATATATAGACGAATGGGCGCTAATGAACCGATATAATCGAAATGTTCGTCTCGGTTCGAATCAGGAGGGCGAATTCTACCCGACTGTCAACCGGCGAGCGCGCGCCAGCGAGTTTCGGTCGTCGTCAGTTCGCGATCGGGGTCGATTCGAGTCGATCGCGGTCTCGTTCGCTCTCGATCGAAGTATGATAATAGGAGGTAATAGGATGGGAAAGGCCGTTGGTGTCGTGCGGTTTTAGACCTCCATCGGATGTTGTGGGTTGTGATGACTTGGCACTCGAGAGTCGAGACAGCGGTATCTTTATATACCTCGTCGCCCGTCGAATTCAGATACAATGTCTTCACAAGACGATTCGTCCTCTGACACCAGTCAGGGGGGTCGAGTTCTTCCAGGGCACGTTAGATTCCACTGACGAAATAGAGTCAGCACGTGTCTTCGATACGACCCTCCGGGACGGCGAGCAGTCGCCCGGAACTTCGTTCTCCTACGACGACAAACGGCAGATCGCGTCCATCCTGGACGACATGGGAACCCACGTCATCGAGGCGGGCTTCCCGGTCAACTCGGACGCGGAATTCGAAGCCGTTCGCGATATCGCGTCGTCGACGCAAACGACGACCTGCGGGCTAGCCCGCGTCGTCGATGCGGACATCGAGGCCGCACTCGATTCGGGTGTCGAGATGGTGCACACGTTCGTCAGCACCAGCGACGTCCAGATCGAGGACTCGATGCACGCGACGCGAGACGAAGTCGTCGAACGCGCAGTCGAATCGGTCGAGCGCGTCACTGAGACGGGAACCACCTGCATGTTCTCGCCGATGGACGCGACGCGAACTGACGAGCAGTTCCTGATCGAGATCATCGAGGCCGTCAGCGAGGCCGGCGTCGACTGGATCAACATTCCGGACACCTGCGGCGTCGCCACGCCGACGCGGTTCCGGGCCATGATCGAGAAGGTCTGTGCCCACACCGACGCGCGGATCGACGTCCACACCCACGACGACTTCGGGCTGGCCACCGCCAACGCCCTGGCCGGCATCGAAGCGGGGGCCGATCAGGCGCAGGTCTCGGTCAACTCCATCGGCGAGCGCGCGGGCAACGCCGCCTACGAGGAGTTCGTGATGGCCGTCGAGTCGCTCTACCAGACCGACACGGGGATCGACACGACGCGCATCACCGAGCTCTCGAACGTCGTCGAGGAGAAAAGCGGGATGGCGACGCCGGGCAACAAGCCCGTCGTCGGCGACAACGCCTTCTCCCACGAGAGCGGCATCCACGCCGCCGGCGTCATCGAGAACTCCGACACCTTCGAGCCCGGCGTGATGACCCCGGAGATGGTCGGCGCCGAACGCCGCCTGATCCTGGGCAAGCACACCGGCACCCACTCGGTGCGGGAACGTCTGGACGAGCTGGGCTTCGAACCCACCGACGACCAGGTCCGGGCGGTCACCCGCCGGGTCAAGGACTTCGGGGCCGAGAAGCGCCGCGTCACCGTCGACGACTTGGAGCGCTTCGCCGAAGAGGCTGGCATCGAACGCCAGTCCGAAGAGGAGGAGGTGCGCGTCTAAGGGATGTCCTCCCCGTTTGCCACCGTTCGCGAGCCCCTGCTGTCGCGCTCGAGCGGGCCGACCAGCAATACTTGCAACGGCTTGAAAACTCGCAAGGGTTATGTCACTCGAGGGTCCTACGAGAACGATAATGACGGTCCGCGCTTCACTGTCGGCTCGCAGTCCGGTCGACACCAGCGCGCTCGCTCCGATTCGTATTGTAGGGGCGCCTACGCCCCGCATCTAGTACCTCGTAGCTTCGGACCCGAATTCGTCGCACCGTTCTCACAGCGACAGCAAATCCAGCAGATGACAGCATACCCGACATCCACAGCGATCGACAGCCGCCACGCGGCGGGAGGTAATCGATGAGCGAACGCGCAGCAAAGGTCACACCGGCAGACGAGGAGGAACAGGACGACGACCAGATCACCGACAGCGCGGCCCCGGACGCGGCCCAGGAGATCGACGCCGAGTCGGAGACGACGCCGGCGCCCGTCACCAGCGGTGCCGAAGCGGTCGTCCGCGCGCTAGAAAACGCGGGCGTCGAACACGCTTTCGGCGTGCAGGGCGGGGCGATCATGCCCGTCTACGACGCCCTCTACGACTCGGACATCTACCACGTGACGATGGCCCACGAGCAGGGCGCGGCCCACGCGGCCGACGCCTACGGCATCGTCTCGGGGAAGCCGGGCATCTGCCTGGCGACCTCCGGGCCGGGCGCGACCAACCTCGTCACGGGGCTGGCCGACGCCGACATGGACTCGGATCCGATGGTGGCCCTGACGGGGCAGGTTCCGACGGAGCTCGTCGGCAACGACGCCTTCCAGGAGACCGACACGACGGGCGTCACGACGCCGGTCACGAAGGATAACACCTTCTCGAGCGACTCGGACACCGTCGGTAGCGACGTCAGCGAGGCGTTCGCTCTCGCCGGCGAGGGCCGGCCGGGTCCGACGCTGGTCGACCTGCCGAAGGACGTGACCAACGGCGAGACCGACCGGGAGCCCGACGCGCCGTCGGTGCCCGAGACCTACGAGGTCCAGGAGCGAGCCGACGAGGAGATCGTCGCGGCCGCGGCCGAGCGCATCGAGAACTCGAACAAGCCCGTCATGCTGCTGGGCGGCGGCGTCATCAAGGGCGAGGCCAGCGAGGCCTGCCGCGAGTTCGCCGTCGAACACGAGATTCCGGTCATCACCACGATGCCCGGCATCGGTGCGTTCCCCGAGGACCACGAGCTCTCCTTGGAGATGGCGGGGATGCACGGCACCGGCTACGCCAACATGGCGATCACCCACTGCGACACGCTGATCGGGATCGGCACGCGGTTCGACGACCGCCTGACCGGCGGCATCGAGACCTTCGCGCCCGACGCGGAGCTCATCCACGTCGACATTGACCCCGCGGAGATCTCGAAGAACATCCACGCGGACTACCCGCTGATCGGCGACGCCGCGACCGTCGTCGAACAGCTGACCGCGGCCGTCGACGAGTCGCCCGAGGCCACGAAGTGGCGCGCGCAGTGCCAGCAGTGGAAGTCCGACTACTCGATGGCCTACGACGCGCCAGAGGACGAGCCGCTCCAGCCGGAGTTCGTCGTCGAGGCCTTGGACGAGGCGACCGACGACGACACCATCGTGACGACCGGCGTCGGCCAACACCAGATGTGGGCCTGCCAGTACTGGACCTACACCGAGCCCCGCACGTGGGTCTCGAGTCACGGACTCGGGACGATGGGGTACGGACTGCCGGCGGCGATCGGCGCCCGGATCGCGGCCGACGACGATCAGGACGTCGTCTGTTTCGACGGCGACGGCTCGTTCCTGATGACGCTGCAGGGTCTCTCGGTTGCGGTCCGCGAGAATCTGGACATCACGGTCGCCGTGCTCAACAACGAGTACATCGGGATGGTCCGACAGTGGCAGGACGCCTTCTTCGAGGGCCGCCACTCCGCCTCGGACTACCACTGGATGCCGGAGTTCGACAAGCTCGCCGAGGCCTTCGGCGCGGCCGGCTTCCGCATCGACGACTACGACGAGGTCGCCGACACCATCGAGGAGGCGCTTTCCTACGACGGCCCCTCGGTGATCGACGTCCACATCGATCCCGAGGCCAACGTCTTCCCGATGGTTCCAAGCGGCGGCGACAACGGACAGTTCGCTCTGACGGAGGACCAACTATGAAACGAGGACTCGAGGGACCACCGCCGGAGGACCGACCGACCCCCGCGGGTCGACGCAACAAGCAGGGTATCCGCATCGACCCCGAGGTCGAAGCGACCCACGAGCCCCGGCGCACCGTCATCTCGGCGCTGGTCGCACACGAGCCCGGCGTGCTCTCGGACGTCTCGGGACTATTCTCGAGGCGCCAGTTCAACATCGAGAGCCTGACCGTCGGGCCGACGAAAGACGAGGACCGCGCGCGGATCACGGTCGTCGTCGAGGAGCCCGATCCGGGCATCGACCAGATCAAGAAACAGCTGCGAAAGCTCGTGCCGGTGATCTCGGTGCGCGAACTCGAGCCCGACGCGATGCAGCGGGAGCTGGCGTTGATCAAGGTCGACGCCGAGGATCCCGCGCAGGTCAGCGCCGTCGCGGACATGTACGACGCGACGACAGTCGACTCGAGTCCCGAGACGGCGACCTTCGAGATCACGGGGGCGCGCCAGAAGATCGAGGCGGCGATCGACACGTTCGGCCAGTTCGGGATCCGAGAGATCTCCCGAACCGGGACGACGGCGCTCGCCCGCGGCACCGAGGAGACCGCGGCAGCCGTGAACGCGACTGAATCGACCGCCACCGAGGCGAACCACGACAAACCATACCAGACAGCTAACGATGACTGACGAATTCACCACCGACATCTACTACGACGACGACGCAGACGTATCGACGCTCGACGACGAGACCGTGGCCGTGCTGGGCTACGGCAGCCAGGGCCACGCTCACGCGCTGAACCTCCACGACAGCGGGGTCGACGTGGTCGTCGGCCTGCGCGAGGGGTCGTCCTCGCGCTCGGCCGCCGAAGCCGACGGTCTCGAGGTCGCGACGCCGGGCGACGCCGTCGCCCAGGCCTCCTACGTCTCCGTGCTGGTGCCCGACACCGTCCAGCCGGACGTCTACGAGAACGCCATCGAACCCAACCTCGAGGCGGGTGACACGCTGCAGTTCGCCCACGGGCTGAACATCCACTACAACCAGATCCAGCCCCCCGAGGGCGTCGACGTGACGATGGTCGCGCCGAAGAGCCCGGGCCACCTCGTCCGGCGGAACTACGAGAACGACGAGGGGACCCCCGGCCTGCTGGCGATCTACCAGGACACCACGGGCGACGCCGAAGAGCGCGCGCTCGCCTACGCGAAGGGGATCGGCTGCACTCGCGCCGGCGTCATCGAGACGACGTTCCAGGAGGAGGTCGAGTCGGACCTCTTCGGCGAGCAGGCCGTCCTCTGTGGCGGCGTCACCTCGCTGGTCAAACACGGCTACGAGACGCTGGTCGACGCGGGCTACTCGCCCGAGATCGCCTACTTCGAGTGTCTCAACGAGCTCAAACTGATCGTCGACCTGATGTACGAGGGCGGCCACTCCGAGATGTGGGACTCGGTCTCCGACACCGCCGAGTACGGCGGCCTCTCGCGCGGCGACAGGATCGTCGACGAGAACGTCCGCGAGAACATGGAGGAGACCCTCGAGGAGATCCAGAACGGCGAGTTCACGCGCGAGTGGATCGTCGAGAACCAGGCCGGCCGACCCAGCTACACCCAGCTTCGACAGGCCGAGAAGAACCACGAGATCGAACAGGTCGGCGAACGGCTGCGCGACCTGTTCGCCTGGGCCGAGGAGGAAGAACAAGCGGAAGACGAAGACGAGTCCGTCCAGGTGCAGGCGGACGACTAACGAGGGGACACCACCAATGAACGAGAACGAAACGACATCCGAGACGATGGCCGACGTCAGCCACACCAACCCCTACACGGGGGAGACGGTCGGTCGGCTGTTCAGTCGCGGGCCGACGGTCGTCGCCGACGGCGGGACGGACGGCCGCGAGCGAGCCGCGACCGACTCGAGCGAACGCACGGACGAGCAACCGAACGACACGATGGCGGACGTGGATCACACGCCGCCACAGGACGCCGAAGACGCGAACCGCGTCTTCGAGCGCGGACGGGACCACCCCGTAGAGGACGAGGAATGAGCGAGGGAACACTGTACGACAAGGTCTGGGATCGACACAAAGTCACCACGCTGCCGACGGGACAGGATCAGCTGTTCGTCGGACTCCACCTCATCCACGAGGTCACGAGTCCGCAGGCGTTCGGGATGCTCCGCGAGCGCGACCTCGAGGTCGCCTATCCGAAGCTGACTCACGCGACGGTCGACCACATCGTCCCGACGGCCGATCAGTCCCGACCCTACGAGGAGGACGCGGCCGAGGAGATGATGGCCGAACTCGAGCAGAACGTCCGCGAGGCGGGCATCGAGTTCTCCGACCCGACGACGGGCGATCAGGGGATCGTCCACGTCATCGGCCCGGAGCAGGGACTGACCCAGCCCGGCAAGACGATCGTCTGTGGCGACAGCCACACCTCCACCCACGGCGCCTTCGGCGCGCTCGCGTTCGGGATCGGCACCAGCCAGATCCGCGACGTGCTCGCGACGGGCACGGTCGCGATGGAGAAACAGAAGGTCCGCAAGATCCAGGTCGACGGCGAACTCGGCGACGGCGTCGAGGCCAAGGACATCATCCTCGAGATCATCCGTCGTCTGGGCACCGAGGGCGGCGTCGGCTACGTCTACGAGTACGCCGGCGAGGCCATCGAGAGCCTGGGGATGGAAGGCCGAATGTCGATCTGTAACATGTCGATCGAAGGCGGCGCCCGCGCGGGCTACGTCAACCCCGACGAGACCACCTACGAGTGGCTCGAGGAGACGGACTACTTCCGGGAGAACCCGGAGAAGTTCGAGGAACTCAAACCGTACTGGGAGTCCATTCGCTCCGACGAGACGGCAGAGTACGACGACGTCGTCCACATCGACGCGAACGAACTCGAGCCGGTCGTCACCTGGGGGACCACGCCCGGCCAGGGCGTCGGCGTCACCGAGCCGATTCCGGCCCCCGAGGACCTGCCCGAAGACAAACAGGATACGGCCCGACGCGCTCAGGAACACATGCGCGTCGAACCCGGCGACACGATGGAGGGCTACGACATCGACGTCGCCTTTCTGGGTTCCTGTACGAACGCGCGCCTGCCCGACCTGCGACGTGCCGCCGAGATCGTCGAGGGACGGCAGGTCGACGATGACGTCCGCGCACTGGTCGTCCCCGGCAGCCAGCGCGTCCAGGAAGCCGCTGCGGAGGAAGGGCTCAAAGACATCTTCGAGGAGGCCGGCTTCGAGTGGCGAAACGCCGGCTGTTCGATGTGTCTCGGTATGAACGAAGACCAACTCGAGGGCGACGAGGCCAGCGCCTCGTCCTCGAACCGGAACTTCGTCGGCCGACAGGGCTCGAAAGACGGTCGCACCGTCCTGATGAACCCGCAGATGGTCGCCGCGGCGGCGATCACCGGGGAAGTCTCTGACGTGCGCGAACTGAAGGAGGTGACCTCGGTATGAGTGACGAAGTCGAGATTCCCGAGGTCACCCGCGTCTCCGGATCGGGCGTCCCGATTCGGGGCAACGACATCGACACCGACCAGATCATCCCGGCGCGGTTCATGAAGGTCGTCACCTTCGACGGACTGGGCGAGTTCGCGTTCTTCGACGTCCGGTTCGACGACGACGACAACCCCAAGGACCACCCGATGAACGAGGACCGGTTCCAGGACTCCTCGGTGATGGTCGTCAACAGCAACTTCGGCTGTGGCTCCTCGCGCGAGCACGCGCCCCAGGCCCTGATGCGCTGGGGCATCGACGCGATCATCGGCGAGAGCTTCGCCGAGATCTTCGCGGGCAACTGTCTGGCGCTGGGGATCCCGACCGTCACGGCCGACAGCGAGACGATCCAGGACCTCCAGGACTGGGTCGACGAGAACCCCGACGGCGAGATCGACATCGACGTCGAGTCCGAGGAGGTCACCTACGGCGTTCCCGAATCGGATGATTCGGGTGCTAATCAGAACTCGGAGAGTTCTGATGCTGGGCGAACGATCGACGTCACCGTCGACGACGCCCAGCGCAAGGCCTTAGTCGAGGGCGTCTGGGACACGACGGCGCTGATGAAGTCCAACGCCGGCGAAGTTCGGAAGAAGGCCGCGGAGCTTCCCTACGTCGAGGACGCGGCGATTCCGGACGCCGAGTAACTCGCTCGAGACGCTCGTTCGCCGTTTTTCCGTTTCCGAAACCCAGCCAGAGACATCTCGATTTCGCGCTCGTCCGGCCTGATCCCCGCTCGAGCGCTCGAGGTCGAGCGATTCGCTATCACACCGGAAGCGGCAGATCCGTGCCGGCATCGCTACCGCTTTCGGCGCCAGTCCGCAACGACGGGTATGTCTCGGAACCGCGATATCGCGATGTTTCTGTCCTTGGCCGTGCTGTGGGGTTTCTCCTTTCCGGCGATTTCGGTCGGCCTCGAGTCGCTCCCGCCGTTGCTCTTCGCGGCCGCCCGGTACGATATCGCCGCCGTCCTGTTGCTGACGGCGGCTATCGTCCGAGTCGAGAAGTGGCGGCCGACCGCCCGAAACGACCTCGCGGCGGTCGCGGGCGGCGGCGTCTTCCTCATCGCCGGGAACGGGCTGCTCTTCCTCGGCCAGCAGACGGTCCCCAGCGGCGTCGCCGCGATCCTGCAGGGACTGGTGCCGATCCTGACCGCGCTGTGGGCGATCCCGCTGCTGGGCGAGCGGCTCTCGGGGCTCGGGGCCGTCGGCGCCGCGATCGGCTTCTTCGGCGTCGGTCTGGTCGTCCAACCCGATCCGGGGAACCTGCTGGCGGGCGACACCGGCGCGCGGCTGCTCATCGTCGGGCAAGTCTGCAGCGTCGCGCTCGGCGGCGTCCTGATCCAGCGGGCCGGCCCGACCCTCGAGCAGCTGCCGCTGGTCGGCTGGTCGATGCTCGTCGGCGGCCTCGTCCTCCACGCCGTCAGCCTCGGCGCCGGCGAGGGTCCGGGCGCCGCCGCGATCGGTCCCGTCTCGCTGACTGCCCTGCTCTACCTCGGGGTCTTCGCGACCGCCGTCGCCTTCATGATCTACTTCACGATCCTCGAGGAACACGGCGCGTTCGAGGCGGCGCTGATCGGCTACCTGGTGCCGATCGTCGCGACCGCCGCGGGCGTCGTCCTGCTCGGCGAGTCGATCGGCGCGCTGACGATCGCGGGCTTCGCGCTGGTCGCCGTCGGCTTCGCCCTACTCAAGCGCCGAACCATCGCCGACGCGGTGGGGCTCTCGACGGGCGTCGGCAGTCCGTGATTCGAGGCGGTCACCGATCGCCGACGCGATGCCCGTATCGATACCCTCTTTTCGCCGCCGCAGAGAGGGGTGAGTATGACTCACGAGATCGCCGTCATCCCGGGCGACGGAATCGGACAGGAAGTCACCCCCGCCGCGGTCGACGTGCTCGAGTCCCTCGAGATCGACTTCGAGTTCACCGAAGCGGACGCGGGCGACGCGGTGAAAGAAGCGACCGGCGAGGCGCTGCCCCAGGAGACCTACGATCTGGCGGCGTCGGCCGACGCGACGCTGTTCGGCGCGGCCGGCGAGACCGCGGCCGACGTCATCCTGCCGCTCCGGACCGCCGTCGACTCGTTCGTCAACATCCGACCCGCGAAGGCCTACCCCGGCATCGACGCCGTCCGACCCGAAACGGATCTGGTCTTCCTCCGGGAGAACACGGAGGGCGTCTACTCGGGGATCGAGGATCGGCTGACCCAGGACGTCTCGACGCTGACTCGCGTCGTCACCGAATCGGCCTCGGAGGACCTCGCCGAGTTCGCCTGCGACTACGTCTCCGACGGCGACCACGACGGCTTCACAATCGCCCACAAGGCCAACGTCATGCGCGAGACGGACGGCCTCTTCCGCGACACCGTCAAATCCGTCGCCGACGAGAAGGGCGTCGAGACCGACGAGGTGCTGATGGACGCCTTCGCGACGCGGGTCTGTCTCGACCCCGAGCAGTTCGACGTCGTCGTCTGCCCGAACCTCGCGGGCGACGTGCTCTCGGATCTCGCCGCGGGACTGGTCGGCGGACTCGGCCTCCTGCCCTCGGCCAACGTCGGCCCCGAGCGCGGCCTGTTCGAACCCGTCCACGGCACCGCGCCCGACATCGCCGGCGAGGGCGTCGCGAACCCGGCCGCGACGATCGTCTCCGCCGCCATGCTGCTCGAGTACCTCGGCTACGACGAGGAGAGCGACCGCGTCCACGAGGCCGTCGAGGACACCCTCGAGAACGGGCCGCGGACGCCCGATCTGGGCGGCGACGCGTCGACCGAGGACGTGACCGACGCGATCATCGAGCGACTGTAACGGCGCTCGAGTCGCGGGCGCTCGATCGCGCGTTCCTCTCGTTATTCGCAGGCTGACTTTCGTTTCTGTATTACGGTTCGTCGCCGTTTCGAACGCTCGAGATGCGTATTTGCGGTCGAAGTTCACCGGTCTGTTTCCGACCCGTATTGTATTCGTCCTCTACGATCAGAAACGATCACGAATACCGGCATAAACAAATAAAACCGTGCAGGACGCAGGTAGATCGGAAGACCACCCAGGCACATGTTACCCGAACAGCGCAAACGGACGATCGTCGAACTCGTGTCGGAGCGGGACGGTTGCTCCGTCGAGGAGCTATCCGCCGAACTCGACGTCTCGAAGGCGACCATCCGGCGGGATCTGGACGCCCTCGAGGAGGAGCGCCTCGTCGAGCGATCCCACGGCGGCGCCGTCCCGGTGACGGCGGTCGGACGCGAGCAGACGTACGTCCAGAAGGAAGTCCAGAACCTCGAGGCGAAGACCGCGATCGGCGAGCGCGCCGCGACGGAGATCCACGACGGGCAGGTCGTCTTCTTCGACTCGGGGACGACGACGATGCAGGTCGCAAAGCGGGCGCCGACCGAGACGGCGTTCATTCCGGTGACGAACTCGCCCCTGCTGGCGCTCGAGCTCGGGAAGAACGCCGACGACGTCAAGCTCACCGGCGGGACGCTCCGCCACCGGACGCGGGCGCTCGTCGGTCCCAGCGCGGAGGCGTTCATGGATCGGACGAACTTCGACCTGCTCTTTCTGGGGACGAACGGTATCGCCGGCGACGGGAGCCTGACGACGCCGAACGAGGACGAGGCCCGGATCAAGGAGCTGATGGTCGAGAGCGCCGAGCGGGTCGTCCTCGTCACGGACGAGACCAAATTCGGCGAGCGGAGCTTCGTCGAGTTCGCGTCGCTCGCCGACGTGGACGTGCTGGTGACCGACGCGGAACCGGCCGGCGAGATCGAGGAGGCCTGCGCGGCGGCCGACGTGACCGTCGGCGTGGAGGTGCCGGATGATCGCTAGCGTGACGCTCAACCCGGCGGTCGACTACACGGTCGAGCTCTCCGAACCGCTGACCGACGGGGCCGTCGCCCGCTCGGACGAGCACCGCTACGACGCGGGCGGCAAGGGGATCAACGTCTCGAAGTACCTGACCGAACTCGGCGTCGAGACCGTTGCGACCGGCGTCGCCGGCGGCTTCCTCGGTCGCTCGCTCCTCGAGCGACTCTCCGCGGCGGCGATCGACGCCGACTTCGTCGAGATCGACGGCGAGACGCGGCTCAACACCACCCTCCTCGGCCCCGACGGGGAGTACAAGATCAACCAGAACGGCCCTCGGATCGCTCCGCCGGCGATCGAGGAGATCGTCGACACGCTTCGGGAATACGATCCCGAGACGGTCGTGATCGCCGGCAGTCTGCCGCCGGGAACCGGTCCCGAGACGATCGACCGCCTGGCCGCGGCCGGCCCCTGGGAGACGGTCGTCGACGTCGGCGGGGCGACCCTCGCCGACCTCGAGGCCGAGTACGCGCTCTGTAAACCCAACCACGAGGAGCTCGCGGCGGCGACGGGGCGGCGCGTGGACGACGTGCAGTCGGCGATCGCGGCCGCCGAGGAGCTACAGACTGACGGGTTCGAGCGCGTCGTCGCGTCCCTGGGCGCCGACGGCGCGATCATGGCGACGCCCGACCGAACGCTGCGCGCGCCGGCGGCGGACGTCGACGTGGTCGACACCGTCGGAGCGGGCGACGCCCTGTTGTCGGGCGTGCTCGCCGCTCGGACCCGCCAGGAATCGGACGCGGTCGCGCTCAGATCGGGCGTCGCCGTCGCTTCCCGGGTGGTCTCGGTGTCGGGGACGCGAGCGCCGTCGCTGACGGGGCTCCGGGACGAACGCGAGTCGATCAGCGTCTCCGCGTACTGATCGCCGCTCCGAATATCCGATCGAAACCATATTTCGAATAAATTCGATCTAAAACAAACATATTCGAAACCACTTTTGCAGCCGCTGTCGAAGAACTGCGGCAGAGATAGCATGGAAAACGATGTAGAATCACGACTCCGCGCCCACCTCCTCTCGGTCAAGGAGGATCTGATGACGGGCGTGTCGTTCATGATCCCGTTCGTGACGATCGGCGGGATCTTCCTCGCGCTCGCGTTCATGGTGGCGGAGCTGCCGTGGACGGCCGGCAACACCGAGACGGTGTTCGAGGAGACGGGCTCGATCGCGTGGTACATGGCCCAGATCGGCGATCTCGGGCTGACGATTATGATCCCCGTCTTGGGCGGGTACATCGCGTACGCGGTCGCGGACAAGCCCGGTCTCGCGCCCGGGTTCATCCTCTCGTGGGCGATCCAGCAGGAGGCGATCATCGAGGCCGCCGGCCTGGTCATCGGATTCGAAGCCGACGGAGCCGCCGCCGGCTTCCTCGGGGCGATCGTCGCCGGGCTGCTCGCCGGCTACGTCGCTCGCTGGATGAAGGGATGGTCGGTGCCGTCGGTCGTCTCCCAGATGATGCCGATCCTCGTGATTCCCGTCTTCACGACGCTGCTGCTCGCCCCGATCGTCATCCTCGGACTCGGCGTCCCGATCGCCATGATCGACGACGCGCTGACGTCCGCGCTCGAGGGGATGCAGGGGTCGAACGCCATCCTGCTCGGGGCGATCCTCGGCGCGATGATGGCGGTCGACATGGGCGGCCCGATCAACAAGGTCGCGTACGTGTTCGGGACCGTCCTCGTCGCGGACCAGATCTTCGCGCCGATGGCCGCCGTGATGATCGGCGGGATGGTCCCGCCGCTGGGCCTCGCGCTCTCGAACTTCATCGCGCCCCAGAAGTACTCCGCGGAGATGTACGAGAACGCGAAGGCGGCCGTCCCGCTCGGCCTCGCCTTCATCACCGAGGGAGCGATCCCATACGCCGCCGCCGACCCGCTCCGGGTGATTCCGTCGGCAGTTCTCGGCAGCGCGACGGCCGGCGCGGCCGCGCTCTGGCTCGGCGTGACGATGCCGGCGCCCCACGGCGGCATCTTCGTCGTGATCCTCTCGAGCAGCGCGCTGCTGTTCCTCGCCTGCATCGCGCTCGGAACGGCGGTCACCGCGACGGTCGCCACGCTGATCAAGCCCGACTACCACGAGCGCGTCGCCGGCGCCGAACCAGCGAAATCCGTAACCGATTCCGGACAGACGAACGCAGGACAGACGAACGACTGACTCCCCGACGCAACCCTCACCGTTCAACACCATAGCGATCATACGATGACTGTGTCCGAACCCACGATCGACGCCGTACTGACCCCCGAACTGATCACGCTCGAGGAACCGCCCGAAGAGAAGGCGGCCGCGATCGAGTTCCTGCTCGACCGCGCGGTCGACGCCGGCCGGGTCACCGACCGCGAGGCGGCCCTCGAGGCGCTGCTCGCCCGCGAGGAGGAGACGACGACCGGCGTCGGTATGGGAATCGGCATCCCGCACGCGAAGACCGACGCGGTCGCAGAGCCGACCATCGTCTTCGCGCGCTCCTCGGCCGGCATCGACTTCGACGCGATGGACGGCGAGCCGGCGACGCTGCTGTTCATGCTGCTCGTCCCCGCCGAGGGCGGCGAGGACCACCTCGAGCTCCTGAGTTCGCTCTCGCGGGCCCTGATGCACGACGACGTCCGCGAGCGCCTCCACGAGGCCGACTCGAAGGCGGCGATCGAGGAGACGATCACGGAGGCGGTCGCGTGATGGAGCGCACCGTCACCGTGGTCCCCGAGGACGGGCTCCACGCGCGGCCGGCCGCGAAGTTCGTCGAGACGGCGACCGAGTTCGACGCCGACGTGCGGGTCGCCCCGGCCGACGGGGACGACCCGGTCGACGCGGCGAGCATGCTCGCCGTGACCAGCCTCGGCGTCGCCAGCGGCGAGGACGTCCGGCTGATCGCCGAGGGCGACGACGCCGAGGCGGCCCTCGACGACCTCGAGGAACTGCTCGCGACGCCCGAGACCGAGTCCGCGGCCGAATCGAGTTCGGGGACCTGAACCGATGGCCGCCAACGAGTCCGCACCGCGATCGCACGCGGGAACCGGCGTCACGCCGCTGTCCGGCGTCGGCAGCGCCGTCTGGTACGATCCGAACGCCGATCTCGAACTCGGCGAGCCGCCGGCGGCCGAAGCGGTCGACCCGGACGCCGAACGCGAGCGGTTCGAGGACGCCCGCGACCGCGCCCGAGCGGAACTCGAGCGCGAGCGCGAACGGACCGCCGAGCGCGTCGGCGAGGACGAGGCCGCGGTGTTCGACGCCCACAAGCAGTTCGTCGACGATCCGCAGATCATCGACGGCGTCGAGGCGGCCGTCGACGACGGCCTGCCCGCCGAGCACGCGGTCGACGCCGCCTTCGAGGACCCCATCGCGCAGTTCGAGGGGATGGACGGCCGGATGGCCGAGCGCGCCGACGACCTCCGCGACGTGCGGGACCGACTGCTGCGGCTGCTGACCGACGCGGATCGCGTCGACCTCGCCTCGCTGTCGACCGGTTCGATCCTGCTGGCCGAGCGACTGACGCCGAGCGACACCGCCCAGCTCGATCCCGAGCGCGTCGCCGGCTTCGCGACGATCGAGGGCGGCCGGACCTCCCACGCCGCGATCTTCGCCCGCTCGCTGGGGATCCCCGCCGTCGTCGGCGTCGGCGACGACCTCGAGTCGATCGACGACGGCACCGACGTGCTGGTCGACGGCGAGGACGGGACGGTGATCGCCGATCCGACGCCCGACCAGCGCGAGCGCGCGGCCGGCGGTCGCGACGTCGAGATTCGCGAGGAGCCGGTCGCGACGGCCGACGGGCGCGCCGTCGAGGTCGCGGCCAACGTCGGTACTCTCGCGGAACTCGAGGGCGCCGTCGCGCAGGGCGCGGACGGGATCGGCCTCTTCCGGACCGAGTTCCTCTTTCTCGACCGCGAGGCGCCGCCGGACGAGGACGAGCAGTTCGAGGTCTACCGCGAGGCGCTGGCGGCGTTTCCCGAGGGGCGGGTCGTCGTGCGGACGCTGGACGTCGGCGGCGACAAGCCGATCCCCTACCTCGAGACGCCCGACGCGGACAACCCGTTCCTCGGCCAGCGGGGGATCCGCCGCTCGCTCGGTCCCGACGCCGACCTCTTCGAGACCCAGCTCCGGGCGCTGTTGCGAGCGGCCGCCGCCGAATCGGGGACGCTCTCGGTGATGTTCCCGATGGTGGCGACCGTGCCGGAGCTCGAGGCGGCCCTCGAGACGGTCGCGGACGTCGCGGCCGACCTCGAGTCCGAGGGGATCGAACACGAGCGGCCGGAGCTGGGCGCGATGATCGAGACGCCCGGCGCCGCCTTCATCGCCGAGGAGCTGGCCGAGCGCGTCGATTTCCTCAGCATCGGCACGAACGACCTCACCCAGTACGTGATGGCCGCCGCCCGGGAGAACGAGCGCGTCGCCGACCTCCGAGATCCCTGCGAGCCGGCCGTCCTCCGGGCGATCGAACGCACCGTCGCGGCCGCCGACGCCGGCGACGCCTGGGTCGGGATGTGCGGCGAGATGGCCGGCGATTCCGACCTGGCGCCGCTGCTCGTCGGGCTCGGGCTCGACGAACTCAGCATGAGCGCCGTCACGATCCCCGAGGTGAAGGCCGCGATCGCCGACCTCGAGACCGACGCGGCCGAAGCGCTCGCGAACCGAGCGACCGATGCGGCTACCAGAACGACCGTGTACGAGCACGTCAATACCACCACAGACCAATGAAATTCGTCGCAGTAACGTCCTGTCCGACGGGTATCGCACACAGCCAGATGGCGGCCGAAAACCTAGAGCAGACCGCGACCGATCTCGGCCACGAGATCGACGTCGAGGTCCAGGGCGCCATGGGTCAGGAGAACGAACTCTCGAGCGACGCGATCGCCGAGGCGGACGCGGTGATCATCGCCGCGGACACGTCGGTGAATCAGGATCGCTTCGAGGGGAAACCGGTCGTCACGGCGCCGGTGAAAGACGCCGTCAACGACGTCGAGGACCTCCTCGAGCGAGCAATCGCGGCGGCCGACGGCGAGGGGGCAAACGCCGAATCGACGCAGCCGGCGGACGCGGCCGGTTCAGGCACCGAGACGGCCGATTCGGGCGCGCCGCGCCGGGGCGGCGACCCCTCGAAGGGACTGTTCGCCAGACTCAAGCGACTCCTCTCCTGAGCGGGGCGACGCTGGCCGGCGTTCGCCTCGGCGGTTCGCCGCAGTGACACTTCTGCAACACCGACACCTATCACAGTCGCCGTGATACCCCCGGCCATGCCTCGAGACGACACCCTCGCCGGCATCGAATCGCACGTCGCCGACACCGACCGCCTCGAGACCCACTACCTCGAGGCCGGCGCCCCGGACGGGGCCGCCGAGGCCGACGGAACCGTCGTTTTCATCCACGGGAACGTCTCATCGTCGCGCTTTTTCGAAGACGTGATGCGCGAACTGCCGGCCGGCTATCGCGCCATCGCGCCGGATCTACGGGGGTACGGCGACTCCGAGACGAAGCCGATCGATGCAACTGACGGCCTCCGGGACTTCGAGGCGGACCTCCGCGCGCTGTTTTCCGAACTGGACCTCGAGGAGCCCGTGACGCTGGTCGGCTGGTCGAACGGCGGGGGCGTTGCGATGCGGTACGCGATCGACAATCCCGAGGCGGTCGATTCGCTCGTCCTGGTCAACCCGCTCTCGCCGTACGGCTTCGGCGGGACGAAAGACGAGGAGGGAACGCCGTGTTTCGACGACTACGCCGGGTCAGGCGGCGGTCTGGGCAACGAGGGGTTCGTCGCGGGACTCGCCGAACGGGACCGCGGCGAGGAGGGGCAATCCTCGCCGCGGAAGGTCCTGCGGACGTTCTACGTCGATCCGAGCTACGTGTTCGACGAGGAGCGCGAGGAGTCGTACCTGACGGGGATGCTCGACACCGCGACCGGCGACGAGCACTATCCCGGCGACGCGGTCGAGAGCGAGAACTGGCCGGGCGTCGCGCCCGGGGAACGCGGCGTGAACAACGCCATCTCGCCGAAGTACTGCGACCTCGCGGCGATTACCGATATCGACCCGGGCGAGAAACCGCCCGTCCTGTGGATCCGCGGCGACTCGGACCAGATCGTCTCCAACGAGTCCGTCTTCGACGTGGGCACGCTCGGCCGGATGGGACAGGTCCCCGACTGGCCCGGCGAGGACGTCTTCCCGCCCCAGCCGATGGTCGACCAGACCCGGGCCGTCCTCGAGGACTACGCCGACGCGGGCGGCGAGTTCGAGGAGGTCGTCTTCGGGAACACCGGCCACGCGCCCCACATCGAGGTTCCCGGCGACTTCCGCGACGAACTCGAGGGCGTGCTGGACGGCTAACGGCGGTCAATCGAGCGGGTTCGTTCGGGCTTTTGCTCCGTCGGCCTCCGCTCCGTCCGCCCCCGCCTCCGCCTCGTCCGCCTCCGCCTCGTCGCGTTCGCTGCGCATCGTCCGGAGCGTCGAGAGGCCCCGTTTTCGGGTGACGCCCTTCGAGAGGCGGACGCCGTCGAAGGTTCCCTCCCAGGACTCCTCGCTCACGCCGAGGTGGTCCATGTAGTACGCGAAGGCGCCGAGCCACGCCAGCACGGCCGTGAGGACGAGAAACGAGAGCACCGAGACGATCCTCGAGGTGCCGGCGGCACCGACCGCGATCCCGGCGGTGACGTAGACGAGCGAGGCGATCACCATGAGGACGGTGATCGTCGCGAACATGTCGTTGACGGCCGTCACCCGCGCGTTGTACTCGATCCAGCGGCCGTAGCTGCGCAGCAGGCGCTCCTCGAACTGCGCCGTCCCGGCTCGCGTCTCGGGGTCGGCTCGAGCCGACGCGAGCGCGACCTCGACGGCGTCGGTGTCGACGCCGCCCCGGAGGTTCGACGCGGTGTAGGTCACTCCGGCGAGTCCCGTCGAGACCAGCAGGAGTACCCCGCCGGCGATCGTAAAGAGGTTCGCGAAGGCCATGATGTGGATATCGGTCTGGAAAACGATCGAGCCGCCGGTGACGACCAGCCCGATCAGCAGGAGGTTCGCCTTCAGGATCTCGATGGCCTTGGCGTCGATCTCCTGGAGGCGCTCGACCTGGTAGTCGAACGTCCGCTGGAGTTCCTCGCGGGCGACGGCGACCGTCTCCGCGTCGAGGTCGTTCGTTCCGTCGGTCGCGGTGCCGATCGCCTCGTCACCGGCCGATTCGTCCGTTCGCTCCCGACCGCTCATGGATCAGGACAGCCGCCGGGGCCCTAAATAGTCACGCGTTCGACGCGCTCGCGTCACTGGCAGACCGACGGATCCGCTCGCGTCGCGTCAGTGCGCCCGGACGACATCGCTCGCGATCCGAGTCAGTGCGTCTCGAGCGCGTCCCGATCGGCGTCGGCGAGTTCGACCAGCGCGTCGGCCTCGAGGGCGTGACACTCGCCGGGAACGACGAGCAGGTGCAGCGGATCGCCGAACTCCCGCTCGGCGAGTTCCGACACGGTTCCGGCCGCGACGAGCGGATCAGGGCTGCCGGCGCGAGCGACGACGACGCCGACGAGGTCGGGATACGCTTCGGCGAGCAGGTCGGCGCCGACGTCGGCGGTCATGTACTCGTCCTCGTCGGTGAGTTCGTGATCGACTTTTATATCGAGGTAGACGACCGTGTGGAGGCCGTCCTCCCGGTTCGCGTCGATCGTGTCCGTCACGCTCGCCGGCAGGCCGTCGGCGCCGTGGGCGTAGGGGAAGGGGAGGGTGGTCGCCTTCCCGAAGCGGTAGTTCTGGAGCCCGGTCAGGGAACTGGCGGCCGTCTGGGCCGTGACGCCGTGGATCACCCGCGTCTCGATCCCGCGGTCGTGGGCCCGCAGGCGGAGGTCGACGTGGGTCGTCGAGATCATCGTGTCGCCGGCGGTCAGAAAGGCCACGTCCTCGCTCTCGGCGGCCTCGAGGATGTCGTCGGGGTGCTGTTCGACGCCCGCGCGGTCGCGGACCTCGACGTCGACGTCGTGGGCGGACTCGAGGTCCGCGGCGGTCGCGCCGAGCAGCTTGCTGGTGTAGAACTCGGCGTAGGCGCGGTCGGCGTTCCGGAGGGCGTCCCGGCCCTCGACGGTGATCGACTGCTCGTCGTAGAGTCCGAGACCGATGAAGGTGAGCATGGACGCTCGTAGTATCAGCGTCCGGAATACGCTTTCGAGATTTCGAGACGGCGGTCACCGATCGCGCCGCCGTCTCAGCGGAGCCGTCGGTACGCCCGCAGGAGCAGCGACGCGGCCGTTCCGATACCGGGGATCCGCGAGGAGAGCGCGGCCGCGACGAGGAGCACCAGACCGCTTCCGCGGTGTCCCTTCGAGAACTCCCGTATCGCGTCTATCAGGGTCGTCACGACGCTGACCTTCCTCATCAGTCCCGATCGATCGTCCGTTGTCGACGACATCTGTATCGGACTGAGCGACGACCGCGACGGGGAAAAGACGGCGGGTTGCGCTTGCCACGCGGGGGCCGTCCGCGGCGAACGAGTCTCAGAACCCGATGTGGGACGTCGAGGCGGGCCCGTCGTCGCCGTCGCCCTCGTTATCGTCGATCCCGCCCTCGCCGACGAACGTCAGTTCGTCGTCGGTGAGCACGATTCGGCCGTCGTTTCGGACCGAGACGTCGACCGACGGGAGCGTCGTGTCGGCGGCCTCGCCGTTGTCGCAGTAGCCCGAACAGGAATCGAACATCGAGCCGTGTTTCGGACAGATGATCCGGCCCTCGCGCATCGGGACGCCCCGGCCCGTATCGAAGCGCTGGGCTTCGTGCGTACAGCGGTTGATCCACGCCTCGACGCCGCCGTCGGTCGACGCCGGACCGCCGGTCGAGCCGCTCTCGTCATCGTCATCGCAGGGAACGAGAATCACTTCGTCCAGTTCGCCGTACCGGTCCCGCACCGTGAACAGCCACGATCCCTCCTCGCGGACCGTCTCCGCGGTCGTCAGCGCTCGCATACTGACCAGTACCGGCGGCGGCCTGAAAACTGTCACTCCGGCGTCCGCGGCTCGAGTCTCGATCTCGGCGTCCGACGGCGCGGCGAAACGTCACCGTTACGGCGGTTCGACGGCTTCGTCCGGGTATGGAAGTGCCGTGCGTCCGCGCGCCGCGCGAGGAGGGGGAAGCCACGCGTCAGCGACTCGCGGACGCGGACCTGATCGACGACGAGTACGAACTGACCGTCGACGACGGCAGCCTCTACATCCCGGTCACCGACCCCGACGCGGTTCCCGCGGAGTTCGAGCTCGTCTCCCGGACGCTCGAGGAACGGGAAACCCAGACCACCCCGACCGATCTGCTGGGGTTCGAACCCACCTACGAGCGGCTCGGCGAGGCGGCGTTGCTCGACGAGGACGATCCCGAGCGCGCTCGCGCGATCGCCGATGCGATCTGCGAGTCGGATCTGCCCCTCGAGACGGTCCTCAACAAGGCCTCGAAAGTGAAGGGGGAGACCCGCGTCCGCGACTGGGAACTGCTCGCGGGCGCGAACACGGAGGTCGTCCACCGCGAGTACGGCTGCGAGTTCCTGCTGGATCTCGCCGAGGTGTACTTCTCGCCGCGGCTGGCGACCGAGCGCAATCGAGTGGCAGAGCAGGTAACCGAGGGCGAGCATGCGTTCGACATGTTCGCCGGCGTCGGGCCGTTCGTGATCCCGTTCGCGAAGCGCGGCGCCGACTGCGTCGGCGTCGACGTCAACCCCGACGCGATCGACTACCTGCGCGAGAACGCGCGCCGCAACGGCGTCGAAGACCGGGTGACGGCGATCTGTGATGACGTCCGCAACCTCGTTGCGGGCTCGTCGCGCGAACGGTGTGAGTGCGACGGCGTTCGCGAAGTGGCGCCCGAGTACGAGGGCTGGGCCGACCGCGTCGTGATGAACCTCCCCCACAGCGCCGACGAGTTCCTCGAGGCCGCCGTCACCGTCGCGGGCGACGACTGCGTGCTCCACTACTACGACATCCAGCACGAGGACGACCCGTTCGGTCCGGGCGAGCGGGCGATCCGCGAGGCCGCCGAACCGGAATACGACGTTTCGGTGGAGACGGAACGGGTCGTTCGCTCCTACGCGCCCCACGAACTGAACGTCTGTCTGGACGTCCGACTCGAGCGCTGACTCGAGGTGCGGGATCCCATCGCACGGCCGCAACGATTCGCAATCCTTATGGCTGGTATCGGCCCTACGATTAAACGCGCACCGCGACGGTGTGCCGGTGTAGCTCAGACTGGCAGAGCGAATCCTTCGTAAGGATTAGGTCGAGGGTTCAAATCCCTCCACCGGCTCTTTCTGTTCGAACGATAGTGGGAACGAAAGAGCGACTGGTGGGATTCGAATCAGGGAGGAGCTTCGCTCCGACCGTGGTTCACAATCCCCTCCACCGGCTTTCTTCCGTCGGTTCGAAGCGAATTCCGGTAACCGCTGCATTTGAAGCCTTTTCGGTGAACCGCTTCGCGATACCAGTTGCACAGTGACAACTGAACACGGACTGGCGCTGAAGAGAGGACGGTGGTCAGGACGGGGAGTCCTCAGAAGATTCCGAGAATGAACGTCAGTCCCATGCCCACCAGCACCGTCGCCGTCAGCAACGGCAGGTACGGCGTGTACCGGTCGACCGTTTCGCGGTGGCGTTCGTAGCCCGCGATCAAGAGGAGCGTCGGAATCAGGATCGCAACGATCACGACCAGCGAGTAAATCAGCATCAGTTCCAGGCAGTAGGCCGTCCCCGTACAGATCGCCAGAATCTGAATCGGCTCCTCGTGGGCGAACCCCAGCAGGAGGGCGGTCGTCCCGAGGGCCGTCAATCCTCGTTCAGCGTCTTCGTCGCTCAAATGACGATGCCCGCCGCCGAACAGTCGCTCCCGAATTCGGGTCAGTCTCCCGCGCTGGGAAGGGGTTTCCGAATGGTCGTGCTCGTGTGAGTGATCGTGTTCGTGAGTGTGTGTATGAGCGTGGTCGTGGTGTGGCTCATCGTGACCGTGACCGCGTCCCGACCCGTGTCCGCCGTTCCGATATTCGTGAATGCCCAGTAGAATGAGGATGACGCCTGCGAGATACCGCATCCACGGGCCTTCGGCGAATGCAGCGAAGCGACTGAACCAAAAGTACGCCACTACCAGTACGACGCTACTGATCAGATGTCCGACCCCGAGAACGAGTCCTGCTACCGTCCCGTAGAGCCACGTCCGCGAGCGATTCAACCCGTAGGTCGCAGCGATCGGCCACCCGTGATCCGGGAGCACGCCGTGGATAAATCCGATCGTAACGACACCTGCAACGAGACCGAAATCCATGCGGAATTCTCGGGAGAGACGGCACAAAAACCCTGTTAGCACCGATTGGAGGGGATCGTAATACCCCGGTCAGCGTGAAAAACCACAGCACCCATTCGTTCACCCCGCGAAGTTCGCTGTAACCAGATGCGTACCAGTTTCAATATTCCGGACGACTTACTCGCGGAGTTCGATCAGACGTGGCAGACCGAGGAGTTCGACTCCCGCTCGCGAGCAGTTCGGGAAGCGATGCAGGAGTACATCGAGGCCCACACCGAACTCGAGACCGTCTCGGGCGAAGTGACCGCTGCGCTCGCGTTCGATTATCAACACGAGCGCGTGATCCGCGAACTCCACGGCGTGCAACACGATTTCCAGGACGTGATTACGACGACGAGCCACACGCACGAAGGCGATTGGTGTCTGGAAACGATTTTCTGTCGCGGCGAGGCGGCCCGCGTTCGCAAACTCGTGTATCGACTCCGAGATTTCGACGCCGTGGGACAGGTGAAAGTCCTGTTACTTCGGTCGTGAATATCCCCGTAGTTGTGTCGAGTGTCCGGGTACCGACGAGACGAGCGATGCGAGTTCTCGGTTACGCTGCCGGCGGCCGAGCGAACCGCAACGCCTCCAGATACCTCCGTCTCCGAATCCGGCAGCCGCCGCATCCCGCGACGGCGATCGCGTTCGGGCGGCGGACTCGACGAATCCGAATCCGTCTAGGCAGGCAGAGACGACAAGGGAGACAGGATTGTTGATCGTCACATGTGCGCGTCGGCAGAATACACCCCGCTCGACGAGACGGATCGGAAAATCCTCCAACTCCTACAGCGCGACGCGCGGAACAAGACCGCGGTCGAAATCGGGGAGCGGATCGGCGTTTCGGACGGCACCGTTCGGAACCGCATCAGAAACCTCGAGCAACGGGGGATCATCGAAGGCTACGTTCCGATCATCAACTACGAGGAAGCCGGCTATCAACTCGAGATCCGCATCACGTGTACGTCCCGGATCATCAACCGACAGGAACTGGCGAACGAGGCGCTCCAGATAGAAGGCGTGGTCGAAGTAGAGGAGTTGATGACCGGTCGCGAGAACATCGAGGTGACGGCGGTGGCGCCGAAACACGACGACGTAACGCGCATCGCCCAGACGCTCGATACGCTCGGACTCCAGGTGGAGAGCGAGGAACTCATCCGGCACCACTACTTTCGACCGTTCAATCACTTCGGGAGCGAATCCGTGGCCGACGACGAGAGCGAGTCGGACGCGAACCACGAACTGTCCTGAGCGAGTCACCAGCGTCGGGTTTTGACGATCGTAACGCAATGAGATTTAGATAATCGAATCCGATATAGCTTCGATAATCTAAATACCTGCGCCAGTTCGGTACGAGAATAGAAGCTCTCAGGAAGAGTTTATAACCGTCGAGTGGATTGAGGTGGTATGGAACGTAGCCAGCACGCGATCACTCATCCCGTTGGAGAGCAGTTTTCGCTGGTCACCGACACCGATCTGTTGGAATTCCTTCTGCGTTATCGGACTATCGAACCGGGCGCTCTCGAGGCGGCTATCGACGGAACGAGTGCAGGAACGATGTCCCCCGAATGTTCGGGCGACGCCGGTACCGGCGCACCTGGCAGTACCGTTCGCGTGTCTGCGGAGATCACTGACCAGTTAGCTCGAGTAGAGCCGGCGAGAGGAAGCTGATTGACGGTCGTATGGACACGTACATCGAGTGCGACGAGTGCGGCTTCGTGCTCCTCTCTGAGAGCGCTTCCGAACCGCTCCCGAAGCGGGTTGATTCGTGCCCCGGCTGTGGCGGAACGAGTTTTCGATTCACCATGGGCTAACTGCGTATCCGGCGGCGCTCGCCCTCGGGAGGTCGGTACGGCGCGATTCGGGTGAGTGCATCCGCGCCACATTCGTGCATCGTCCGACAGTAAACACCAAACTTGTTTGGGAGTACAATCTTGCCGATCGAACGCCTAGAAGCGATCGCAGGGAATCCGGATCGAGATCCGGGTTCGCCCGCCGCGGTTGGCCGCAGTCGGCGGCCACTCGTGGACATCATCCACTTCCGACCGATCCGTAACGCGATACCCGCGCCGAGAGCGGTCGCTCTTCTCGCGAACTCCAGCAGCTGCTGGGTCTATCGAAGTTGACACTTCTGCCGATTCTGCGATCGCTCGTCGAGGAGGGCCGCGTTCGGTCCACGGAGGTCGGCTATGCCTGCCGGTGAGGTCGAATCACCGTTCGCGCCGGTCCTCGATATCGATTCGACCGCGAGTCTCCGGGTCGACTGTTACGTTCGGGGGAGCGTTCCGCCGGCCATCACGGCGACCATCGACGACGTCGTCGAGCGGCTCCGAGACCTCGACGAACGTGACGTGATCGACGACCACCGGGTGACCCACTGGCCGCCCGAGTACCGCTCGGCCGCCGGATCGACCGGCGAAAACGGGTCGACCCGCGACGAACTCGTCGCCGAGTTCGAACGCTGGGCCGCCCGGAAGGGCCACTCGCTCGAGCCGGCGTTTCGCCGACAGGCGGTTCCGCCGTCGCCGTTCGACGCCGACCTCGACGAGCCGCGCGAGCGAGTTCGGGTTCCGGTCGTCGCGCTGGCGATCCGAGGTCGAGTGGCGGACGCGACGGTCGTGGACGCCGTCGACGCGGACGCAGCGTCGATTCGAGGGGTCGTCCCCTATACGGAACGACCGTCGGCGGAGCGGTCGCGGACGTACACCGTCAACGACCTGCTCGCGACCGTCGAAGCGAACGGAAACGGCGTTCACCTGGGGACGCGCCAACGCGAGGGGCCGACGCCGCTGGGGGCCGCCACCTCGCTCGAGCCGGCGTTTCGCCGACAGGCGGTTCCGCCGTCGCCGTTCGACGCCGACCTCGACGAGCCGCGCGAGCGAGTTCGGGTTCCGGTCGTCGCGCTGGCGATCTCCGAGGTCGAGGCGGACGCGACGGTCGCGGACGCCGTCGACGCGGACGCAGCGTCGATTCGAGGGGTCGTCCCCTATACGGAACGACCGTCGGCGGAGCGGTCGCGGACGTACACCGTCAACGACCTGCTCGCGACCGTCGAAGCGGAAACGGCGTTCACCTGGGGACGCGCCAACGCGAGGGCGCTCGAGAACTCGGGCGGTACGGCGCGACCGTGATCGTCAACTACCGGTCCTCGGAGGCCGACGCCCACGCGGTCGCCGACGCGATCACCGAGGCCGACACCGACGGCACGGCCCATCCGGTACGGGCCGACGTCACCGACCGCGGCGCGGTCGACGCGATGCGCGACGCGGTCGCCGACGCGTTCGGCCCGATCGACGTCCTCGTCAACAACGCGGGCATCACGGCCGACCGCACGTTCGCGAACATGACCGCCGAGGACTGGCACCGCGTCGTCGACGTCTCGCTCAACGGCGCGTTCAACTGCACGAAGGCGTTCTACGACGACCTCGAGGCAGCTCCGAACGGCCGGATCATCAGCGTCTCGAGCGTGATCGGCAAGCAGGGGAACGTCGGTCAGGCGAACTACGCCGCGGCCAAAAGCGGCCTCTTCGGCTTCACCAGGTCGCTCGCGCTCGAGTTGGCCGGAACGGGGACGACGGCCAACTGTATCGCGCCCGGGTTCACGCGGACGGAGATGATCGAGTCCATTCCCGAGACCGTTCGGGACGACCTGCGCGCGGACATCCCGCTCGAGCGGTTCGCGACCGTCGAGGAGATCGCCGGGCTCGTCCGCTATCTCGCGAGCGAGCAGTCGGGATACGTCACCGGCGAAGTTATCGACGTCAATGGCGGAATCGACCTCTAAGCGGCGGCTCGGTGTCGGACCGATCGTGGCGATCGGCGAGAATCTCGACAGTGCTCGTTTTCGAACCGATAGATCTGGTGGGTCGCCGTCCGGGACCGATGGCCGATCGACGACCGGACGGCGGGCGGTCCCCGCGGCCCGTGCCTCAATGACCGCGGGGCGCCACTGCAGTTCGCCGCTGCAATTCGGCGAGCTGCGTCCCACCCCCGCGACCGCGACGGCCGCACACCGGAGCTACCGGTGCGATCGATGCTAGTACGGTCCCCTTCAAAACGGTTGAGAGCGTGTGCACGACGCCTGCACGTTCGCTCGAGTCGCGCCCGTTCGACGGTTGCAGCGACGTTACTCGTCTCCGTCGACGATGACCGGACCGCGACCGCCCTCGTCCGTTCCGCCGACGAGCCGCTCGATCTTGTCCTCGCTGAGGTCGTCGACGACGTCCACGGCGTCGGTCAGCCAGGTGTACAGTCCGAGTTTGAACTGCCGACGGACCGCCGCCGCCGATCGGTGCGAGTAGACGTTCACGCGACCCCCGTTCGAGAGCACGCGAGAGTGTTTCTCGACCATTCCCAACTCGACTAAGTGGTTGAGGTGTCGGGTGACGACGCTCCGGTCCCGATCGACCAGTCCGGTGAGTTCGTCGACCGTGAGTTCGTCCTCGGCCATCAGGTGCCGACAGACCTCGAGTTCCGTTTCGGAAATGTCGAACACCGCCCGCATGAGATGCGATTCGGTCGGCGATTCGACGGGGACCGTGTCGTCGATCTCGTCCATCGGTTCGTCGCAGCACGCCGGCGCCGCGGACGCCAACCGGCACTCGCCACACGATCGGCAGGTGTAGACGGCGAGTTCGGGCTCTGGAGATGCCATCGGTCTCGGTACGCCGCGACGGAAGGAAAGGCTTTCAGCCGCGTCACGGACGGGCTTCGGACGACGTTTCAGGTACCGTACGTAACCGGACCGTTCCGCTGAGAGACCGGCGGTCGCTTCATTCGTGGTCCGACTTTTTGCCACGGGTCCGTGAACGAAAGCGCATGTGCACCGACTCGCCACTCGAACACTCCGCGTTCGACACCTCGATCCGCGCTGCGGGTGCTGTCGATGACTGAGTCCGACGCGTATCCCCCGATCGAAGCCTACGGCGTCGTCGGGAACCTCGAGACGTGCGCGCTCGTCGCGCCGGACGGTTCGATCGACTGGTTCCCGTTTCCCCACCTCGAGTCGCCGAGCATCCTCGCCGCGATCCTCGACGCCGAGCGCGGGGGGCGGTTTCGGATCGCCCCGACCGACTCCTTCGAGACGGAGCGGCGGCACGTCGGCGATACGAACGTCCTCGAGACGACGTTCCACACCGACGACGGGACGGCGACCGTAACGGACTTCCTGCCGCCGGCCGGTCGGACCGACCATCCGAAGAAAGTCCTCTATCGCAAACTCGCCTGCGCAGACGGGAGCGTCGGGCTCGAGGTCGAACTCGAGCCGCGGTTCGACTACGGCCGCGCGGAGACGTCGATCGAACGGGTCGACGCTCGAGGCGGCCGACGAAGCGTGGTTCATGCTCCGGTGTACGGGCGCCGAAGAGGCGGATACGGACCCGGACGCCGCGTTAGACGAGACGATCCAGTTCTGGACCGACCGGGCTCACGACTGCGAGCCCGAGGGCGACTGCGCGTTCGAGGGACCGTGGCACGACGCGGTCGTTCGCTCCGAACTCGTCCTCAAGCTCCTGACTCACGCCGAGTCGGGCGGGATCGCCGCCGCCCCGACCACCTCGTTGCCCGAAGACATCGGCGGCGTCCGCAACTGGGACTACCGGTTCAACTGGCTCCGGGACGCCGGGTTCACCGTCCAGGCGCTGATGAACCTCGGTACCGCCGACGAGGCGAACGAGTACTTCGACTGGTTCATGGACCTCTGCCAGACCGACGATCCGGCGGCGATCCAGCCGCTGTACGGCCTCCACGGCGAATCGACCCTCGAGGAGCGAGAACTGGATCACTTCGAGGGCTATCGCGGGTCCCGTCCCGTGCGAATCGGCAACGGGGCCGCCGAGCAGCGCCAACACGACACCTACGGGGAACTCCTGCTCGCCGTCGACGAGATGCGCCAGTACGGGCGCGAACTGGACGCCGACGAGTGGGTGCGGATCCGCGATATCGTCGAGTACGTCCGCGAGATCTGGACCGAGCCCGACGCGGGCATCTGGGAGGTCCGCGGCGGAGACGATCACTTCGTCTTCTCGAAGGCGATGTGCTGGAGCGCTCTCGACCGGGGGCTCTCGATCGCGATCGACGGGGGCCACGACGCGCCGCTCGAGGAGTGGCGGGACGCTCGAGAGACGATCCGAAGCGACGTCCTCGAGAACGGCTACGACGACGAGACCGGCGCGTTCGTCCAGTCCTACGGATCGGACGCGCTCGACGCGACCGGGCTATTGCTCCCGGTCGTCGGCTTTCTGCCCTTCGGCGACGACCGCATTCGAGGGACGATCGACGCGATCGACGAGCAGTTAGTCGAGGACGAGATCTTCGTACGGCGGTACGACGGCGACGACGGTCTGCCGGGCGACGAGGGGGCGTTCGTCCTCTGCTCGTGCTGGCTGATCGACGCGCTCGCGCTCTCCGGGCGCGTGGCGGAAGCGCAGTCCCGATTCGAGGCGCTGCTCGAGTACCTGAACCCGCTCGGGCTGATCGCGGAGGAGATCGATCCCGAGAGCGGCGCCCACCTCGGGAACTACCCGCAGGCGTTCAGCCACATCGGGATCGTCAACAGCGCCCTGTATCTGGGCTACGTTCGCGGGCTCGAGACGTCCGGGCCGGCACCGATGGGGATCCGACTTGGCGACCCGGTCGGTTCGTCGTGAGTTAGGTGATACCTCCCCCCCAAACTGTTGGGCGCTCCGGGACGTACTATCCCACGACGGGATGATCACGGCGTCGCTGCGGATACGTCTCCCCGAGGACGCGTGGGTCGCGGAGGTCTCTCGCTCGTTCCCGAGCGCCACCTTCCGTCTCCTGTCGGGGGTCCGAACCGGCGACAGGGCAGTGGAACTGGGCGAAGTGGTCGCCGAGAACCCGCGGAAGGTTTCGGGAGCGATCGCGACCCATCCGTCGATCGAAGCCCACGAGCGGCTGGCGGTGACGGACGACCGATCGCTCTCGAAGTACGAAACGATCGAGACGGCGCTGTACGAGTTCGTCGAATCGGCCTCGCTTCCGCCCGAGTTTCCGATCGTCGTCCGCGCCGGCTGGTACGAACTGGACTTCACGGGGACGCGCGACGAGTTCGACGGGCTGCGGGCGATGCTCGAGGACGCGAACCTCCGGTACGAACTCCAGTCGCTCGTCGAGGCCGACGAGACCGCGACGCTGCTCACCGACAGGCAGCGGGCGACGCTCGAGGCGGCGCTCCGGGAGGGCTACTTCGAGGTTCCGCGGGAGTGTACGCTCGACACGGTCGCGGGAACGCTCGGCGTCGACGAATCGACGGTGAGCGGCGTCCTCCGTCGCGGCCAAGCCAAACTGGTCAAGTGGCACTTGACCGGAGCGGACGGCGATCGACTCGACTGACCGTCCCGGTTCCGCGTCTCCCGCGCGATCCCAAGCTCTTGGGCCAGTTTACTCGAAGAGACGGGTGTTACGTTCGGTTGATGCCTCCTGGACATCGGCCCGCCGATCGATGCTCGAACGACCGAACGACCGATGATGACGACGGCGACGCGAACCGATCGGTCGAGCGAGGCGATCGGGAGTCGACCGCGTCGGCCGCGCTCGAACGACGCGACGTGCTCGGGACCGGCACCGTCGCGGCGGGGGCGCTTCTCGGCGGCTGCATCGGTGGTTCCGAATCGTCCGATACCGCCTCGGTCGACGAGCGACACCCGGGGTTCCGATCGCTCGAGCGCGAAGTCGCCGACCGGTCCCTGCCGGTCGAGGGGACGTTCCCGTCGTGGCTGGAGGGAACGCTGCTGCGAACCGGACCGGCGAAATTCGAGGTCGGCGACCGGCACCTGCGTCACTGGTTCGACGGCTTCGCGATGCTCCACCGGTTCGCGATCGACGACGGCGCCGTGACGTACTCGAACCGATTCCTCGAGACGCGAGCGTACGAGCACGCGACGGACGAGGGCGAACTCGGCTACCGCGAGTTCGCCACGGATCCCTGTCGACGGATCTGGGAGCGGTTCTTCACGCTGTTCTCCGACACGACGACCGACAACGCGAACGTCAGCGTCGCGACCCACGCGGACCGGTTCCGCGCGATGACCGAGACCCCCATGCCGGTCGAGTTCGATCCGGAGACGCTCGAGACGCTGGGCGTCGTCGCCGACGGGACCGACCTCGGTGATCTGACGACCGCGCACCCACACCGGGACGACGGGGAGACGATCAACTACGTGACGGACCTCTCGCGGACGAGCGAGTACCGGGTGTTCCGGATGCCCGACGGCGAGCACGAGCGGGACGTCTTCGCCACCGTCTCCCGGGACCGGCCGGCGTACATGCACAGTTTCGGGTTGACCGACCGGTACGTGATCCTCGCGGAGTTTCCCTTCGTCGTCGACCCGCTCGAGTTCCTCGTGCGGGATCGGCCGTTCATCGAGAACTACGAGTGGATTCCCGATCGGGGGACGCGATTCCTCGTGATCGAGCGCGCAACCGGCGAGGTGGCCGATACCTACGAGACGGACGCGTTCTTCGCGTTCCACCACGTCAACGCCTTCGAGGACGGGGACGATATCGTCGTCGACGTCGTCGCCTACGACGACGCCTCGATCGTCGAGGACCTCTATCTCGAGGCGATTCGATCGGAGGGGTACTCGCCCGACGGGGGACGACTCGATCGGTTTCGGCTCGGCGAGACGGTCGCTCGGGAGACGCTCTACGAGGGACCGATCGAGTTGCCCGGGATCAACTACGACCGGGTGAACGCCGAACCGTACCGGTACGCCTACGGCGTGGGGAACCGGGAGAACCCGCCACGGGACGTTCCGAACACACTGGTCAAGGTCGACGTGGAGACCGGCGCCGCGAGCGAGTGGGAGGAGCCGGGAACCTACGCCGGCGAACCGGTCTTCGTCGAATCGCCCGACGCGACTGCCGAGGACGACGGCGTGATCCTGTCGGTCGTGCTCGACGCGGCCGCGGAACGGTCGTTTCTGCTCGTCCTCGATGCCGGGACGTTCGAGGAACTGGCGCGAGCCCCGGCGCCCCACCACATTCCACTCGGCTTCCACGGGGTTTTCTCCGACCTGTAACGGCCCGGGAAGCCGCTCTCGTCGGTCGTCAGTTCCCGACCTCGATCGACCCCCGCATGTTCTGCGGATGGACCTGACAGTAGTACTCGCTCATCTCCTCGGTGGCCGTGAACGAGACCGTCTGCGTGGTCCCCTGTTCGCGGACGAGTTCGGACGCGAGGAGGTCCTCCCCGTTCGCGTCCTGGATCGCGAAGTTGTGCTGAAGCCCGTCGCCGTTCTCCCAGCCGAGCGCGTACTCGGTGCCGGCCTCGAGTTGCAGCGTCGGATTCTCCTCGCCCGCGATGGCCTCGGGCGCTGCACCCTGCCACGCCGACGCCTCGCCGATCAACTGGAAGTCGGCCTCTCCGCCCGTCGTTTCCTCGCCGTCCGTCTCTCCCTCCTCTTGACCGGGGAACTCCCAGTCGTCGAACGGCCCCTCGACGAGTTCCTCCTGTTCCCACATCGCGTGGATGAACGGCTGGGTCTCGCCGTTCGGCAGTTCCATCGCGGTCGGCACCGGATCGTAGACGGGCCCCTCGTCGGTCGGATCGGTAACACCACGCCGTGGGTGTGGTGGATCCGCCCCGCGATCGTCTCGTCCGACGCGAGCGGCAGCTCCTCGTCTACGGCCATGCGGTACCGCTCGTCGCGGACCGTCTGGGTCGTCATGAAGTGGATGACGCGGAACCCGTCCTCCGTGGCTACCTCTCCGTTGACGTGGACGTTACCGACCCTCCACGACGCGCCGTAGGTGTACGCCTGCGGAAATAGCGGCGATCCGGTTCCCGTGATCCCGTGCAGCCAGCCGCCCGACAGCACGCCACCGCCCGTCTCGTAGCCCGGAATCGGGGGTTGGACGACGTGGTCGTGCTCGAGTTCGTACTCGTTGCCCGCCGGATCGGTGAACTGCGCCTCGAGGTCGACCACGTCGGACGTATCGCCCGGTTTTCCGGGGAGGTCGTACGGTTGCCGGTCCCCGTAGGTGATCTCGAACGCGCCGCTGGTCACCTCGGCCTCGTCGCTGTACAGCGTCGGTTCGGTGAATCGTTCCTGCGCGATCCCGGCCGACTCACCGTCCTCGATCGGTTCGCGGGCCGCCTCCGGTGCGGCCACCAGCGGCGGCAGGTCCTGCAGGAGCTGCGGGATGGCCTCGTCCAGCGGTTCGGGGAGCCCCTTCGCCTGTTCGATGCGGGACTCGAGCAGATCGCTTCCCCGCCGCGGGGCGTCCGACGTTCCGAACACCTGCGGACTCAGTCGCCGTTCGCCGGGAAGCACCCAGTAGACCGCGTTTCCCGACTCCTGTCGCACCGTGACGTCTCGGCTCGAGTCGGCGGATCCACCGCCCTCCTCTTGCCGGGTGACCGTCGATCCGTTCGCTGCTCCGACACCGCCGACGAGCGCCCCGAGCGTCGTCGCGCCGCCGGCCGCGAGCATCGATCGCCGCACCACGCCGTCGTTCGAATCGTTCTTGTTTGCCATCTATCACCACATGAGTTCCGTGGGGATCGGAGGAAAGAATGGGACGAATCGTTGTGGCACGGCAAACGCTCATTCCCGTAAGGCTTTAGCGTGATGTTTCGCTCGCGCGGGCGATCTAAGGCGCGATTGGACGGACTAATCCGCTCTTATCGATCGGGCGCCGATCGGAACGGCGTCGTCGCGATCGATATCGACGACGGCGCGTCATGGTCCGATCGCGTCCATCGGAACCCGATCCGCGCTCGTCGCTCCGTCGAACTGCGGCCGAAAACAGCGCGTTCGGCGAGAGCCGTTAGAACGTGATGATCTCGTAGTCGTCGTCGACCATCGAACGGATGCTGGGGTGGCCCTCGTTCTCGTCGATGCGGACGAGCCCCTGGTCCTCGACGGCGTCGTCGACGCCGAACGCCCCGGCGCAGTAGTCGCAGACGGCCGCTTCGTCCTGTACGGACCGGTAGAGCTCGTGGTAGTCGTGGGACTCGTCTTCCAACTCCTCGACCCACTGGGTGCCGGCGCCGTCGAAGATGAGTTCGAGTTCGTCTTCGTCGTTCTCGGCGAACTCCTTGGCCGCCTCGAGTCCGTTGACGAGTCGGCCGGTGTCGGCGTGCGATTCGGTACCCGCGAGAATGACGATGGCTGCGTTTACCATTGCACGTGAACGCAGGCCGCTCGCGGATAAAACGGACCGGCGAGCGTGTGTGCCCGCTGCAACATCGCCGGAGGCCGAGCGATCCCGGTTGGCCCGATCCGCTATTTAGTGGTCGTGCCGATGATCGTGGCCGTGTCCGTGGCCGTGGCCGTGATCGTGCCCGCCGCGGGTGAACTGCCCCGAGAAGGCCCGCTGGACGACCTCCGAGAGCGCGGGGTGGATGTGAACCGACTCGCGGATGTCTCGAACCGTTCCCGAGCCGGACGTCATCGCGACGACGACCTCCTCGATCAGATTGGAGGCCTCCGGGCCGACGATGTGACAGCCGAGGATCTCTCCCTCGAGGGAGATGAGCGGCTTGACCATTCCCTCGGCCTTCATCGCCGAGCCGCGAGCGGTGTCCTCGTACCGGTACGTGCGCTTGGCGTAGTCGCGGTCGGCGGCCTGCAGTTCCGCCTCCGTGGCGCCGACGCCGGCGACCTCCGGCGAGGAGAAGACGGCGAAGGGCATCGCCGAGTAGTCGACCGGCTCGAGGTCGTCGCCGAAGAGGTTGCGAACGACGGCGCGGGCCTCGTGGTTGGCGTTGTGCTTGAGCAGGTACTCGCCGACGATGTCACCCAGCGCCCAGACCCCGTCGGCGCTCGTCCGCAGGTACTCGTCCGTCTCGACGAACCCCAGCTCGTCGGTCTCGATCCCGGCCGCGCCGACGTTCAGCGTATCGGTGTTCGGAACGCGCCCGGTGGCGACGAGCAGTTCGTCGCCGGTGACGGAGATCGGTTCGGCCGCCCCCTCGCCGCTCTCGGGAGCCGGGTACGGCGTCGATTCCGGTTCCGATCCCGCTTCCGCCTCCGATTCGGAGCCGGCCGCCGGATACGGTCGCGCGTCGACGGTCACCTCGCCGTCGGACTCCGAGACCGCCGTCGCTTCGTAGCCCGTGTGCACGTCGTACCGATCGGCGAGTCGCTCCGTGAACTCGGTGGCGACCGCCGCGTCCGCGTCCGGCAGCAGGTGCGGGCGCCGCCCGATAACCGAGACGTCGCTGCCGAACGCTCCGAAGAAGTGGCCCAACTCCGCCGCGATGTAGCCGCCGCCGACGATGACGAGGTGTTCCGGCGGCTCCTCGAGTCGGAGCGCCTCCCGGCTCGTCAGGTAGTCGGCGTCCTCGATTCCGTCGATCGGCGGGACGCCGGGTCGGGTGCCGGCCGCGACGAGAACCGTTTCGGCGGTCAGGCGCTCGCCGTCGTGATCCCCGCCAGAGAGTTCGACGGTTCGCTCGTCGACGAACGTCCCTTCCGCCCGGTAGAGGTCGTGATCCGAGGAGGACTCGAGCCCCCGACGGATCGACTCCGAGCTTCCGGCGACGTCCTCGTTGACCTCGCGGACGATCTCGGCGAACGCGACGTCGTCGACCGTCGCCTCGATCCCGAACTCTTCGGCGCGTTCGACCGTCTCGAGGACCTCCGCGCGGTACAACAACTGCTTCGAGGGAATACAGCCGCGATTCAGACAGGTCCCGCCGAGCCGCCCCTTCTCGACGACGGCGACCGACTGACCGCGCCCTGCGGCCGCGTTCGCGACGTCGAGCCCCGATCCCGAACCGACGACCAAGAAGTCGTACTCCTCCATGCGCCGAACTCCGGCGGCGGTCGTAATGAAGGCCGGGCCGGAATGCACGGGACGTGCACGTCCACTGCGGCCTGCGGAGTCTCGTCCCCGCTCCCGAGCGGCGCCCGTCTCGAGGATCGCACCGCCTCGGACCCGGCTCCCTTACAGTAACGCCGACAGCGCGAGCACGACGGCGGCGGCGAGAACGGGATAGTCGAGTCGCGAGAGCGACAGCGCGGGCAGGGTGGGATTCCAGGCGAAACACCGCGCCTGCATGGCGAGCGCGAGGTGATCGGCCCGGTCGAACGCCCGCGAGAGGCCCAGCAGTCCCAGCGTGCTCGCGCGGTCGACGGCGCTTCGCTGGTCGCCCAACCGCGCCGCCATCGCGTCGCTGATCGTCCGCAGGTCGGCCTGCAGGACCGGCAGGAACCGGAAGACGAGCGCGACGCCGATCCCGAGGAGCTGGCCGGCTCTCCCCGGAATCGTCCGCTGGATCGCGGCTCGAGAGTCCCGGACCGTCGTCGACCGGACGTACGCCGCGCTGACGAGCAGGACGAGCAGGACGCGGTAGCTCGCCCGCGCGGAGGCGAGGCCGTCCGCGAGGTCGATCCAGGGCGGACCGAACGTGAGCGCCGCGAGCACCGGCGCGAGCGCGAGGAAGAGCAGGGCGAAGCGATAGGCGGACAGCGTCTCGCGGAGCGGGACGCGAGCGGCGAGCAGGATCGCCGCGGCGACGGCGGTGAGCGCGACCAGCGCCCGCGGGCTCGTGTGGGCCAGCGCGGTCGCGGCGAACCCGAGCTGGACGGCCAGCTTCGAGCGGGGGTCGAGCCGGTGGGCGAGCGTGTCGTCGGGGTCGTAGGTGAGCATCGTCGGTATCGGTGGCGGGGGCGGCGATCGTCGCGTCGCGTGCGGTCAGCTATCGGGCACTCGGACCTCGAACGCCGACAGCGCCTCGAGCGCTCGGTCGGGCGCGTCGTCGACGGCGACCGCGCCGTCCCGCATGGCGACGATACGGTCGGCCAGGTCGAGCACGTCTCTGAGGTCGTGGGTCGCGAGCAGGATCCCGGTTCCGTCGTCGGACAGCGCCTCGAGCCGCGAGAGGACGGATCGGCGTGCCGGATCGTCCAGCCCGGTGAACGGTTCGTCCAGGACGAGGTGCGTGGGTTCCATCGCGAGCGCGCCGGCAATGGCCACGCGGGACTGCTCGCCCCCCGAGAGCGCGTCGATCCGCTCGTCCTCGCGGCCGGCCATGTTGACGGCCGCGAGGGCGTCGGCCACGCGGCGGTCGATCTCGGCGCGCTCGAGGCCAAGGTTCTCGGGACCGAAGGCGACGTCGGCGCCGATCGTCGCGGCGACGAACTGGTCGCGCGGGTGCTGGAAGACCATGCCGACGCTCGAGCGGGCGGCGACGAGGTCCTCGGCGACGGGAGTCCCGTCGACCAGTACTTCCCCCGCGTCGGGCGTCACTAGCCCGTTGCAGTGGCGCAACAGGGTCGTCTTGCCGCTCCCGTTGGCGCCCGCGAGGACGACGAACTCGCCGTCGTCGATCGACAGCGAGACGTCCTCGAGGACGGGCACGTCGTCGAAGGCGTAGGTGACGGACCGGAACTCGATCATCGCGCCCTCGCCGGCGGGATCGAAGAAGTTACGCGAGCGATCACGATCCGACCGGTTCGAGTCGTCCGCTCTTGACGATCGCAATCGCGGCGACCATCTTGACCAGTTCGGCGGGGACGAAGGGGAGCGCGTAGCCGGCGATCGCCTCCCAGGGCTCGAGCGCCTGGAGCCAGGCCGCGTACGCCGTCCCCACGGCGTAGATGAGGACCGTCGCGGCGACGAGCGCGGCGACGACGATCGGAAGTGGGACGTCGGCGGGGTTTCGGAGGTCGGTGCCCCGGTGGACGACGGCGCCGATCAGCGCCGCCGCGAGCGGGTACGACCAGAGGTAGCCCGCGGTGTTTCCGACGAGGGGACCGAATCCGGCCTCCATCCCCGAAAAGACCGGGAGGCCGGCCGCGCCGGCGGTCAGGTAGAGGAGCATCGAGACGGCTCCCCAGACCGGTCCCAAGACGAGGCCGGCGAGAAAGACGAACAGGACCTGCAGCGTGATCGGTGCCGGCGAAAACGGATACGGGATCGTCACGAATATCGACGCCCCCACCAGCGCCGCCAGCACCGCCGCGCGAGCGAACTGCCGGACGACGTCCCCGTCGACGAGATCGACCGTCTCTCGGTTCGTTGCCATACCACTCCCACTCTCGTAAACCAAGTTCAACACTTCGGTTTCCGAGGGTACGGACAGTCATCGGGATGACATCTCCGCACGACGGGACGGATCCCGATCCACCGGGAGGGACCGAAATAGCCCGCTTCCTCTCCGGAAACGGACACTTCGAGCGGAATCCGGTGCGATCGAGGCCCGAACGCGTCCGAAATAGCCGCTCCCTCGAGAGCGCCGCTCCGGCGGAAGACGCCGCGTTCGAGGGGAGTAATCGTGGATTGTATCCGATTACTAACCGAAACGACCCGCTGGCCTTATGCGCTCTTTCGCTCCCGTGATAGAAAGCTGATGTCATCCGTACGTAGCCGGTTCGGACCGAGGAGCGATCGGGAACCGAGACGTAGCCAGCGGCCGACTCGCGGACGGTGGGAACGCGACGGCCCCAGGGGCCCCAGGTGCCGTTCGAACCGCGACCGCTGCGCTGAACGCGGGAACCGAGCGAACCGTTCGAGCGGTCGGGCCGGCAGGAGCGTCGAGCCATGAGTCGGCGTCGAGGCGCGGCCGTAGCGGTGCTCGCCGTCGCCGCGCTGCTGGTCACGAGCGCGGTGGCGCTGCCGCTGCTCGGCGGCGGCATCGTCCCGTTCGAGGGCGGCGAGAGCGCTCCCGGCGAGGGAGACGACGGAACGACCGATATCGCCGCTACGGACAGTGTGGCCGCCAGCCAAGACGATGGCAGTGGGAGTGCGGACTCCACCGCGGCTGATGCGGCGGACCGAGAACCCGTGCGTGCGAGCCAGTCGGTCGGAGACGGCGAGTTAGTGTCGTTCGACTCCGCGGCCGAATCGGCCGCGACCGACGCAGAAGCGAACGCCGACGCGGACGCGACCGCCTCGCTCGCACAGGAACAGACGGACGCCGTCGAGGCCGGCGTCGACGAGGGGATCGAACTGGCCCAGCAGCAGGGCGTCGAGGTGACCCAGGAACAGCGCGCGGCGGCCGTCGAGGCCGCCAGTCAGTCGGCGGCCCAGCACCAGGCGGCCGACGTCGAGCAGATTCAGGCGGCGACGGCCGGCGCGGTCCACGGCTCGCTGATCCAGTCTCAGGACGCCGAGATCGAACAGATCCAGTCCGCGGTCGGCGGCGCGACCGACGGCGCGCTCGCCCAGTCTCAGACGGTTGCAGCGAGCCAGATGCAGAGCGCGACCTGGGGGGCGACCCACGGCGCCCTCGCACAGAAACAGCGCGCCGACGTCGACCAGATCCAGGTCGCCACGCGCGGGGCCGCAGCGGGGGCGTGCCGGGAAGCGGGCGATAGCGACGTTCGGGACCACCCGAAGACCCAGGAGGCCGCGCAGGGGGCGGCCTACGGCGTCCTCGAGCAGTACCAGAAGGTCACCGTCGAACAGCGCCAGCGGATCACGCTCGAGCACGTCCAGCACGCGGCGGCCGGCGCGTCCGCGGGGGCGCTCGAGGGGAGCGTTCCGGCGGCCCTCGAGGGCGAACAGAGCCAGGAGATCAGCGTCGAACAGCGCCAGCGCGTGAACATCAAGCAGGTCCAGAAGGCCGCCACGGGCGCCGCGAAGGGCGCGCTCGTCCAGCGACAGGAGGTCTCCGTCGAGCAGACCCAGGCCGCGGCCCGCGGGGCCGGCCGGGGGTCGCTGACGCAGATCCAGACCGTCAGCGTCGAACAGGTCCAGCGGATCTCGATCACCCAGATTCAGGAGGCCTCGTTCGGCGCGGCCAAGGGAGCGATCTATCAGAGCCAGTCGGCCACCGTCGAACAGATCCAGGCGGCCGCCGACGGGGCCGCGGGCGGCGTGCTGGTCCAGCACCAGGAGATCTCGATCACCCAGATCCAGTCCGCCGCGGTCGGCGCGTCCGAGGGAGCGATCGAGTCGGCAGTTCAGTACCAGATCGCCGAGATCGAACAGATTCAGGCCGCCGCGTTCGGCGCCGGCGAGGGGGCGGTGCTCCAGCAGCAGGTCGTCGATATCACGCAGGTCCAGCGGCTGGCCTCCGGCGGCGCGAGCGGCGCGCTGAGCCAGTCTCAGTCGGCGACCGCCGAGCAGATCCAGATCGCCGCCAGCAGCGCCTGTCGGGAGACGGCCCGCGTTGTCCAGTACCAGCGGATCAGCGTCACACAACTTCAGGCCCTGACCCAGGAAACCGCGTCCGACGCTACCGCGTACGCGATTCAGCAGGGAATCGACGACGTCTCCGAACTCGGGCAGTACGTCGAGGAGGTGGCCGAAGAGCGCGCCGACGAGATCGACGAACTCGAGGGAACGGCGTCGATTGCGTTCGCCGACCGAGAGAGCAACGGTGAGGCGGTCACCGTCGACGAACTCGACCTCTCGGAGGGCGGCTTCGTCGCGGTCTACGCGGCCGACGCCGTCGCCGATCCGGGCGCCGTGCTCGGGACCTCGAGCGCCCTCGAGGCCGGGAGCCACTCCGACGTCGAGATCGACCTCGAGGAGCCGATCGAGGAGGACCAGCCCCTCACCGCGGTGGTCCACCACGATACGAACGACGACGGAACGTTCGAGTACGGCGACACTGACGGGGCGGAGGACGTCCCGTACGTCACCGACGCCGGCGTGCCGGTGCTCGACACGGCGTTCGTCTCGGTCGGCGACGAACCGCAGGTGCCTCAAGAGCCGCAAGAACCGCAGGAACCGGCCGAGCCGAACGCGACGCTCTCCGTCGCCGATCAGGCCGGCGACGGCGAGACGCTCGTCGTCGACGAAGCGAACGCGAGCGTCGACTACACCGTGACGGCGACGGCCGACGGGACGACGGCCGAGAGCCAGCCGTTCGAGGCCAACGGGACGGCGACCGACCTCGAGCTCGCGTTCGACTCGCCGCTCGAGGAGTCGACGACCGTCGACGTCGCCGTCGCCGACGAGAACGGCACGGAACTGGCGACCGAATCGATCGAGTACGCGCTCGAGGACAACGAGTCGGACGGCGAGCCGAACGAATCGGATGCGACGCTCAACGTGTCCGACCAGACGGGCGACGGCGAGACGCTCGTCGTCGACGAGGCGAACGCGAGCGTCGACTACCGGCTCACCGCGACCGACGAGAACGGCACGCAGCGCGCGGAGAGCGAGACCTTCGAGGCCAACGAGACCGCCGAGTTCGAGGCACTGGAGCTCGAGCCGCCGCTCGAAGAGAACGCGACGCTCGAGGTCGCCGTGGCCGACGACGCGGGCGCGGAACTCGCGACCGAGTCCGTCGAGTACACGGTCGACGGCGATCCGGCGACGTTCGAGGCGACGTTCCCTCGCTGTTCGCAGGCCGAGGTGACCGGGTCCTTCGAAGACGGCGACAGGATCATCGTCGGCACCGCGTTCTACGAAAGCGGCGGCTTCGGCAACTCGATGGGCGAGTACGCCGTCACGGTCGGCGAGGACGTCGAGGCGCCGTTCGAGGGGACGATCACCTACGAGACCGGCGACGACTTCACCGTCGCCGAGACGGCCGACGGCGCGACCGTCACGGTCCCCGAGGGCGATACGGGCGCCGTGATCACCGGCTTCGCCTCCCCCGATGCGACGCCGGGGTCGATCGACTATCCGAACCCGAACGCTAGCGAGTGTCTCGAGGAGATCCGTCCCGAACGGCCGACCATCAGCGTGGCGGAGACGACGGCGACCGAGGACGGCATCGCGGTCACCTTCGAGTACGAGAATCCGAACGAGGAATCGCTGGCGGTCGGCAGCGAGTTCGTCGAGGGAACCGCGGACGACGAGCCGCCGTCGGAACTCGAGCCCGGCAACGACTCGTTCACCGTCGACTGGACGCCCGAAACCGACTCCGAACGGCTCGTCTGGGAGGTCGATATGAGCAACTACGACTACGAGGAGCCGCTGATCGCCCAGACGGAGCCGGCCGGCGAGATCGATTCGACCGAACCGGCCGATCCCGCGGCGTTCACCGTCTCGATCGTCGGGACGAACGCGCCCGTCGAAGCGGGCGAGCCCCTCGCGGTCGACGCCGACCTCGAGAACACCGGCGGAGAGAACGGTACGCAGGACGTCGAACTCGCGATCGACGGCGCGGTCGTCAACGAGACGCCCGTCTCGCTCGCGCCCAACGAATCCGAACTCGTGACGCTGGCCGCCGACACGACCACGCTCGAGCCCGGCGAGTACCCGGTTACCGTCTCGAGCGAGAACGAGACCGCCGAGACGACCGTGACGATCGAGGAAGCCGAGGCCGCGGAGACGCCGACCGGCACGGAGTCGACGGCGGACGGTCAAGCGGACGCGGAACCGACCGCGGACGCTGACGAACAGCCGTCGAACGCGACCGCCGAGCAGCCGACGGAGGAACAGACCCCGTCCGAAGACGCCGTCTCGTCGGAGTCGGCGGATTCGGAGCCGACGACGGACGGCTCATCGACGGAATCCGAACCGGAAGCGCCGACGGGAACGGAGACGACCGAATCGCCCGCCGGAACGGACGAACCGCCCGTTTCCGACGGAGCCGGTTCGGAGGCCGACGCGAACGGCTCCGCGGTCGCGACGGAGTAACGACGGCGCGATAGAAGCGGAGCGCTACCGGCGGTTCAGCCGTCTTCGAAAAACGCCTCGAGCCCGTTTCGATCGATCGGTGACTCGAGCGGGTCGGTCGCGGTTAGTGCTGGTGGCCGGTCGCTTCGCCGTAGGTCACGCCGAAGCGTTCCTCGAACAGGTCCATGATGCGGGCCTCCTGGGCCTCGAGTTCCTCGTCCGACTCCTGGCCGTGGTGGACGATGTGGTGGGCGCGGCTGGCGAAGGACAGCAGGGTGACGTCGCCGACCGTCTCGGCGTCGGTCTGATCGCCTTCCGCCACGAGGTCGAGGAGTCCGGTGGGGACCGTGACTTCGTCGGTGGTACCGTCGTCGGCGCTGATCTCGAAGGTCGTCGTGTCGACTTCCTCGGTCATACCCCTACCGTAGTGAACTGTCCCTAAAGGTGCTGTGGCTTGCATCGCAGCGGGGCGGCGACCCGGTTTCGTCCCCCGTGTCGTTTTTGCTGATCGCCGTCGAAGCGTCTCGTATGCCATCCGTCGAACTCGAGGAGGAGACGATCGAACGGCTGGAGGCGCTGCGCGTCGACGACGAGTCCTACGACGAACTCGTCAACGAACTCATCAACATCTACGAGACCAGCGAGTACACGCTCTTTCACGCCGGCGACTGAGCGCGCCGCGGTCTCGTTCGATCGGGCAGATTAGTCCGCCGGCGGCGCTAGTCGTCCGCGGCCGCGGCCTTCCGAACCGACTGCCAGCGTCCCTTCGACTCGAGGTGGGACTGGAGCTCGTCCGCGTACTCCTGGGTGAGCTTCTCGGCCGCGCGTAGCTTTTCGGCGTGGTCGTCGCTGCCGTCGCCGCCCAGCCCGAGGGCGCCCATGATCGAGTCGAAGACGCCGCCCGACGAACCGTTCCGGTCGCCGCCGCCCGCACCCGGGCCGCCCATCGCGCCCATGCCGCCGCTGGGGACGTTCTCGAGTTCGGGGATGATCTGCTCGACCTGCTCGGTGTCGGCGACGAGCCGCGCACGGTCGGGATCGTCGGCGTCTTCGATCTCGAACTCCGTCGCGGTCATGATCAGACTCCACTGCTGGTTGGAAAACTGCGAGTCGGCGATCCGCGAGGAGAACTCCTGATCGACGGTCATGCGGGCGCCGACGATCCGGTCCGTCCACGGTGAGTCGCTCATAGCTATCGCTTCGGACGGCGGCTGTATCAGCGTTTTCATCGGGTTCGCGCTCGAGTCCCCGAGGCCCTCCGACGACACCGTCAGTCGCCTGCGTCGTCCGTGTTCTCGCCCGCGGCGAGTATCCAGTAGACGAGCGTTCGGACGTAGATAGAACTATGGCGTGCGGAAAGCCACGTCAATCAAGAGCACACGGCATGGATCAGCTCACAGCCCATCGTCTGAAGTTGGCAGTCGGGATCGCGATTCTGGTCGGCGGATTGTGCTGGATCGCCGCCGACGGCCGAACGACGAGGAACACCTTCGTGGTCATCTGCGGTGTGGGAACGGTCCTCGAGGAGCAGTACCGATGGAACAAAACTAGCTCGTAGCTGACTCGTGGGACGGACGGTCCTCGAGGCCGACCGTCTCAGTCGAGCCGTTCGGACGCTTCGGCGTACCGCCGCGAGAGTTCGACGTACCGGTCGGCCGTCGCCTCGAGGTGGGGATCGTCGATCTCGGTTTTCGGCTCGGCGGGCGCGCCGGCGACGAGCGTCGCCGGCGGCACCTCGGTTCCCTCGGTGACGACGCTGCCGGCCGCGACGACGGCGCCCTCGCCGACGCGAGCGCCGTCGAGGACGGTCGCGTTCATCCCGACCAGCGCGCGCTCGCCGACGGTCGCGTCGTGGACGATCGCGCCGTGGCCGACCGTCGCGTAGGGCTCGAGTGCGGCGTCCTCGTGGAGCACGGCGTTGTCCTGAACGTTGGCCCCCTCGCCGACGACGATTCGGCCGTGGTCGCCCCGCAGCGTCGTGTTCGGCCAGACGCTCGCCTCCGCCTCGACGACGACGTCGCCGATGACGACCGCGGCCTCGTCGACGTACGCCGAGTCGGCGACCTGCGGCTCCGTTCCGTCGAACGATCGTAGCATGGCTGCGTCTGCTCCGAGGAACGTCTTGAACCTGGCCATCGGCGGACGGAGACGGCCGGCTCGCGGCCCATCAGGAGGACGGCCGGGGCGACGACTGCCGACGCAGTCGGCATCGCGACCCACGATCATCGCGTTCGGACCGTCCGGTCCCAACGTATTTTGGCGTCACTGCTATTTACAAACTCGATGAAGACGCAACTGCAGCGGCATCCGTCTCTCCCGATCGAAGGCACTCCGCTGCTGTGTCATCCCACACATCCCGAACCACCAGTGGGGGTTTTCACCCCCGACACCTGCCTTCGTTCCATCTCTCCGCCGTGACTCCCCGCGAGCCGCGCGTTCGGCTACTCGTCGGAGAGTCGCTCGGAGAGGCGATCGAACCGGTCCTGGGCCTCCTCCCGTCGATCCCGTTCGAGCGACGGGCGATAGCTCATCGTCTCGAGGTCGTCATCTTCCGCTTCGAGACCATCGTCGTCCGACTCGACGCCGTCGTCCGCGAGTTCGAGGTCGAAGACGGCGCCCTCGTGACGACCGTCCTCGGGCAGCCGATCCACATCGAGGACGCGCTCGTCGACCACCGTCCCGTCGTCCTCGAGCAGGAGCACGGCCGTCTCGCCGTCGACGATCCGGTCGAGGACCGCGGTGTAGCGCTCGGTCATCGGGCTGGGATACGCGGCGCGGCACCATCAACTACCGGTGCGGGCGGCCCCTCGAGCGTCGCCTGCGGCTGGATCGACGGCCCCGCGGGCGACGGTGACCGTTCGGACGGCGGTCGGTCGGGCGACGGCGCCGACAGCGATTCCGACGTCGACTGGGCCGCATCCTTTCGCTCGAGCAGCGCGGCCGGATCGGTCGGACCCTCGGTCTCGGGCGTCACCGTGACCTCCTCGCCGTCGGTCTCGAGGACGACGTCGCCGTGGACGCCGGTCCAGTAGGTCTCGACGCCGCGATCGGCGAAGGCCTCGAGCACCTCGTCGTGGGGGTGGCCGTACTGGGAGTCGAGCGCGCTCGAGATCACCGCGATCTCGGGGTCGACGGCGTCGAGGAACGGCGCCGTCGACGAGGTCGAAGAACCGTGGTGACCGGCCTGATAGGCGTCGGCCGCGAGGGCGTCGCCGCGTTCGTCGACCAGTCGTCGCTCGGCCCGCTCTTCGACGTCGCCCGTCGTCAGATACGAGAACTCCTCGTACTGGACGCTGAGAACGGTGCTGTAGGCGTCGATACTCCCGCCGTCGTCGTCGGGCGGGTTCAGCACGGTCGCGTCGACCGACTCGTCCTCGAGGGGGATCCGATCGCCCGCGGCGACCTCGAGGAGCCTGACCTCGTGGTCCTCGATCGCGTCGAGGTAGTTCTCGTAGGTGGCGCTGGTGGACGCGACGCCGGGATCGTAGACCGCGCCGACGCCCTCGCCCTGCTCCTCGAAGTGCTCGATGACGGCCGCGTGACCGCCGATGTGGTCGGCGTGGCCGTGGGTCGTGACGAGGTGGTCGATCCGCTCGATGCCCTCGCCCTCGAGGTAGTCGATGACTCCCCGCCCGTCGGCCTGCCAGGTGCCCGTATCGATCAACACCGTCTCGCCGTCGGGCGTGACCAGCAGCGTCGAGTCGCCCTGTCCCACGTCGATGTGGTGGATCTCGAGGTCGCCGTCGACGTCCCCGTCGGCGTCCTCGGCGTCGTCGCTCGGGACGAAGCCGACCAGACAGCCCGACAGGACTACCAGTCCGACGACTGAGACGACCGCGAGACCGCGGTGGCGTCGCATACCCGTTTCGACGACGCCGCGGCGTATGGTGGTTCGGATCAGTCAGTTGGTGCTACTGTCTGGTTCGAAAATATTTACTGTATAGAACGTGACACTCGTTCTCTTCTCGAGCGGCCGGGGTGACCATCCGAGCGATCGAACGAGTCACCCGCGGAACTGAGACCGCGACGGTCGGCTATTTGACGCGAGTCGTACGCCGATCGTCCGTCGAGAACCGCGTTAGACCGCGTTCCCCTCGAAACTCGTCTCCGCGTGGAGGCTGTCCTTCAGCGCGTCGTGGACCTTGCAGAGTTCGAAGGCGCGCTCGATGACCTCCTCGCCGGTGTCCTCGTCGACGTCGCCCTCGACCCGGATGTCGAAGGAGACCGACTCGAGTTTGTCGTCGTCGTTCAGATCGCCGGTGATGTCGATCTCGATCTTGCCGAGGTCGCCGGCGTCGCGCTGCTGTGCGCCGACCCGCAACGCGGGGACGTAACAGGAGCCGTACGCGGCCAGCAGCGCCTCGAGCGTGTCCGGCGCGTCCTCCCCGTTGGCGTCGATGGTCGTTTCGAACTCTCGGATCTCGTTCGTGGCACTGTAACCCTCCTCGGAGACGGTAGTGACCTGCTTCGCCATAGCACTCGGGTCGTCCACGGGCGGCGGTGTAAACGTTACTGGTGCGGTGGACGGCCCGACGTCGCGGCGCGACGGACGCTACTCCGCAGGCGCCGCTTTCCGGAGCGTAAAAGAGAACGTCGACCCCTCGCCCGGTTCGGCGTCGACCCAGATCTCGCCGCCGTGGCGCTCGACGATGCGTTCGCAGAGCGCGAGGCCGATCCCGGTGCCGTCGTACTCCTCGCGGCCGTGCAGTCGGTCGAAGATATCGAAGATCCGCTCTCGCTCGTCGTCTTCGATCCCGATGCCGTCGTCGCGCACCGAGAGTTTCCACGTGTTTCCGTTGCGCTCGGCCGTCACCTCGATTCGGGGCGGCGTCTCTCCCGAGTACTTGATCGCGTTGCTCAGGAGGTTCTGGAGCAGTTGTCGCAGTTGGTTACCGTCGCCCTGCACGCGCGGCAGGGGCTCTACCGAGAGTTCGGCGTCGGTCTCGTCGAGGCGGACCTGCAGATTCTCGCGGACGTCCTCGACGACCTCGTCGAGTTCGACCGGTTCGAGCGGCTCGCCGCGCGTCTCGACCCGCGAATACGCGAGCAGCCCCTCGATCATCCGGCGCATCCGTTCGGCGCCGTCGACGGCGAACGAGAGGAACTCGCGGATCTCCTCGGAGAGGTCGTCGCCGGTCCGACGCTCGATCAACTGGAGGTAGCTCGAGACCATCCGCAGCGGTTCCTGGAGGTCGTGGCTGGCCGCGTACGCGAACTGCTCCAGGCGTTCGTTGGACTCCTCGAGGCGGTCGACGGTCCGCTCGAGTTCGCGCTCGCGGTGGTGTTGCTCGAGTTCGTACTTCACCCACTGGCCCATCGACTGGAGGAAGGCGTGTTCGTCGTCGGAAAACGGTTCGTCTCGCGCGTCAGGCCCGACGAACGCGAACGTCCGATCGGAACCGCCGTCGATCTCGAGGTAGGTGCCGAGATACGCCCGCACGCCGAACTCCCGACAGGACTCGAGATCGGCGTAGCCGTCGACGGCGGGATCGGCGACGCTCGCCGTCGACCCGGTCTCGGCGGGGAGCGCACAGAAGGTCTCGGACAGCGGGAGTTCGACGCCGGGTTCGAAGCGGTCGTGGTCGCCGCTGACGTATTCGAGTTCGAACCGATCGTCGTCGGGATCGACGCGGGCCATGCCGCCGAGTTCGAGGTCGAACCGCTCGCTGCCGAGGTCGAACAGGTCCTGCAGCTTCTCCTCGAAGGAGCTGTCGGGGTCCGAGATGATCTCGTTCTGGCGCTGCTGGTACCGCTCTCGCTCCTGCAGTTCGGTCTTCGCTTCGGTCCGATCGAGCAGCGTCCCGAGCATCCGATCGAGTTCGTGGCGCGGCTGGTTCGGGCCGCAGAACTCCTCGGGCGGGGTGTAGTAGAAGTTGTGGCAAACGGTGTTATCGTAGATGAGATGCGGGTGTACCCGGACCACGTCGCGCAGGACCGTCGGCGGGAATCGGTTGCGGTCGTACTGACAGACCGCGATCGCGTCCTCGTCGTCGAAGAGCGCGTTCACCTTGCTCTCGTAGGCCATCGACTCCTCGACGGAGACGTCGGCCTCGAGGATCCACGACATCTCGGCAGCCAGCCGAAACGCCTCGTAGTCGGCGGTCGCCTCCTCGATGATCTCCGCGTAGCGGTCCATCATCTCGTCGGCGTCGAACGAACCGGTCTTCAGGTAGGTGTTCTCGATGGTTTCGATGACCAGCGCACCCGACTCGACGGCGGCGTCGACGTCGATGCCGCTCTCCCGGAGCGCCGACCGGACCTCGGTCGCTTCGTCCTCGCCGACGACGTACATGCAGCGCTCGCCGCGCTCGAGTCCCTGCCGGATGAAGGGGGCGATCGCCGCGAACTGGTCGTCCCGAGACTCGTAGATCAGCGCGAAGTGGTCGTTACAGAAGTCGCCGTCCATCGGTTCGACGGGACCGCGAAACTGCGGGCTCGTCTGGAGGGCCTCGAGGGGGCTTTCGAGACCGAGGACGTCGTTTGCGGTGGAGGATGGGGTCTTGCTCACGAGGATCAGCTACTCGCAAGGAGCGGATGTGGAGATAAAAGGTCGATGGTCGGTCCTCGACGATCGTTCGTGGGTAAAAATACCCATGAGAACCAGAAGTTCCAGAACAGGTGCCAGTATTCGTTTCGTTCGTGTTCTCGGAACGGATCCCTCGTCGACGGCGACGCTCGAGACGGTGATCCGGCTCTCGGTCGAGCGAACGAAACGGCGACGCCGTCGTCGTCTCGAACTCGCGAATCTCGTTCGTCGCACCGCATCCCGCCTCGGAGAGCTGGTTCGGCCGTTCGGTCGTGCCAGTCGAGACGTCCACATCCGATGCCGTAACCGGTGTCCGAGAGGAGGTCGGTTCGGTCGGGCGACCGGTTACCCGTGCTGGTACTGGCCGCTGTCGCTCGCCGGATCGTCGAACAGCGAGTACAGAACGACGAAGTACGAGCCGATGAGCGGGAGGAAGACGACCGCGAATCCGGTCGTGAGGTTGAGAGAGAGCGGCGCGGCGACCGCGTCGGCGACCGTCGTTCCGGTCGCGGGATCGATCGCGGGATACAGCAGGACGCCGATGAATGCGGCGAACGCGACCGCAAGCCCGGCCGTCGCGACCGCGAAGCTCCGGTAGCGGTTTCCGGTTGCAGCCGCGACGGCGACGCCGGCGCACGCGATCGTACCGATACAGAGCCCGCCCATCGGGACCGACTGGATTTCCGACCGGAGCGCGGGATACCGAATAACTGACGCGACGAGCGTCACCGTCCCCAGCGCGGCGTACGCCGCCGTCGCCGCACGTCCGCGGCGAACGAGCCGCTCGCGGATCGGGGACTCGAGTTTCGCGCAGAGAAACGCCGCGCCGAGGGCCGTCACGAGTGCGACGGTAGCGGCGCCGGCGAGCAGCGGGACGACGGCGACCACGGACGGTTCGCCGAGCGCCCAGCTCGCGGCGAACGCGCCGAGGAGAAACGGCGCGGCGGCGCTCCCGACGACGAAGCAGCGGTCCCAGAACCGAACCCACCGCTCGTCGTCGCGCTCCCCTCGGAATTTCGAACCCAGTCCGCGAAGGCCGAGCGCCAGCAGGAGCGCGAAGACCGCGAGATAGTACCGGCCCAGGATCGCGGCGTACGCCGCCGGGAAGCCGGCGAAGAGCACGGTCCCGAACAGGACGAGCCAGACTTCGTTGGCCTTCCACAGCGGCCCGAACGCGGCGAGGAATCGCCGCCGTTCGGTCTCGTCGGCTTCGGCGAACAGGACGCCGACGCCGAAGTCGAAGCCGTCGAGCAGGAGGTACACGCCGAACGTCGCGACGACGAGTCCGAACCACAGCTCCGGTAACGGCTCGACGAGGTACGCCGACGTCGACGCGAGCGCCGGTTCGGTCGCCGAAAGCGACTCAGTCATCGGCGATCACCTCGCGCGGTCGCTCGTCGGTCGTACCGTCGGCGTCGTCGCGGTCTCCGACACCGCAGCGATCGCGTTCCTCGTCGACGAATCGCTTGCAGACGAGCAGGAACGCGGCGAGCAAGCCGAGGTACCCGACGACGAACCCGAGCAGCGTCAGCGTCGCTTCGGTCGACGTCAGCGACGGCGAGACGCCCTCGGCCGTCCTCAGCACGCCCTGAACGAGCCAGGGCTGTCGCCCGATCTCGGTGACGTACCAGCCGGTGAGCAGCGCCACGAACCCGAGCGGCGCCGACGCCATCAGTAGCTGCAGGTAGCGATCGGCCTCGGCGAGGTCGCCCCGCCGGCACCGGTAGGTTCCCCACGCGCCGAGGGCGATGAACCAGAACCCGAGACCGACCATCAGACGGAACGACCAGAACACGACCGCGACCGGCGGCGACTCGAACTCGAAGTCGTCGAGTCCGGTCACCTCGGCGGTCGGATCACCACCGCTGGCGAGGAACGAGGCCGCCTGCGGGATGCTGATGGTATAGAGGTTCTCCGCCCGCGGGTCCGTGATCGCCTCGGGGTCGGTCGGGATCGCGACGAGGTGGAGATCGGCCTGCCCGGTCTCGTAGTGGGCTTCCATCGCGGCGAACTTGTGAGGCTGTGTGTCGGCCACGTGGCGGCCGTACGCGTCCCCGTGGACGGCCTGAAACGCCGACGTCACGAGCAGGACGACGACGGCCAGTCGGAGGGCCGTTCGCCAGGCGTCGCTCTCGCGGTTCGTCCGGACGAAGTACGCGGCGACGCCCGCGACGAGCAGCGTGACGGCGATGATCGAGGCGTTTTGCATGTGGACGTACATCCACGGAAATCGCGGGTTGAGAAACGCCGCTACGGGATCGGTGAGTCGCGCGACCGACGTGCCGCCCTCGGTTACGATTTCGTACCCTCGCGGCGTCTGCATCCAGGAATTGACGACGAGCACCCAAAATGCCGACAGCCACGCACCGACCGCGACCAGCACCGACGACAGGGCGTAGAACCGGTCGGAGACGCGCTCGCGACCGAACAGCAGGACGCCGAGGGACACCGCCTCGAGGAAGAACGCCATCTTCACCTCGAACGAGAGGGGCCCACCGAGTAGCTCGCCGACGGTCGTCGAGAACGAGCCGAAGTTCGTCCCGAACATGAACCCCATCGGGATGCCGGTAACGGTGCCCATGACGAAGCCGACGCCGAAGACCTTCGTCCAAAACTCCCGGAGGCGCGCGTACCGTCGGTCGCCCGTTCGAACCTCCTGGACGGTAACGTAGACGAGAAACGGTGCGAGTCCGACCGAGAGCGACGCGAAGAGGATGTGGACCGTGATCGTCCAACCGAACTGGATTCGACTGGCCAACTCCGGACTCAAAAACGCTATCGTCGCGACGAGATCGGCGGCTGAGTCCCCGATCGCTGATACCGGTATCCGGGCAGACATCACGATCGTACGTCGGGTCTTTATAATGACGTGCCTTCCGCCGAGACCTGCTTTCGAAGACTGAACCTCGTGACTTATCCCGATCACGCCCCTATCTCGACGAATAGACGACGGGCGAACCGTCGAGTACGGCGCGAGTCAGAACGACGGTCACGGTCCTCGAGACCGCGGTAGACGACGGCTGCACTCGACGACGCGACCCGGAAAATCGTAGCGACCGAAACGGAGCCCCGATAGCAGCGGTTACGCGGCGGGAACCGATTCGACTTCCTCGCCCGCCTCGATCGGCTATCCGTCGAGTTCGTAGGACTCGTCGCCCTCGAGGACGACGACCTCGGCGTCGCTGCCGGTGCCCGCGACCTCGCTCTCGAAGTCGGCGGGGTCCTGCTCGATCGGCGGGAAGGTGTCGTAGTGTTGCGGGAAGGCGACGTCGACGTCGAGCCAGTCGACGGCGATGGCGGCCTGCTGGGGCCCCATCGTGAAGTGATCGCCCATCGGAACCGCGGCGGCGTCGGGCTCGAGATACGGACCGATGACGTCTTTCATCTCGCTCATCAGACTGGTGTCGCCGGCGTGGTAGAACGTGGTCGACTCTTCGTCTGCGACCTGTGTCGGCTTCGTGTCCGAGACGACGAAGCCGGCGGGCATCCCGCCGCTGGCGTCGTTTTCAGTCATGATCCCGTTGGTGTGGTCGGCACGGACCATGCTGACGTACGCGTCGCCGCACTCGACGGTGCCGCCTAAGTTCATCCCCATTCCGCCGACGGCGTCCTCGAAGCCGAACTCGTCCTCGCAGTAGGAGACGAGTTCCGGCGTCGCGACCAGCGTCGCCTCGGAGAACTCGCCGGCGTGGGCGATGTGGTCGGCGTGGCCGTGCGTCAGCAACACGTAATCGGGCGCGTCGACGTCGGCCGGCTCGAGGTCCGTCTTCGGATTGTCGAAGAACGGATCGATCAGCAGCTCCGTCTCCCCTACGGTGACGTGCCACGTCGAGTGGCCGTGCCAGGTGACTTGCATTGCGTGCGACCGATTGGGTCGAATGCAACTTAAAGGTGGTCGAGCCGGTCGGTTTCGGACCGCTACTCGGCGCCTCGAGCCGCTCGCACGAGACGCCGCGACGGCCCGGCCGTCTGCCAATGCCGTGCGGTTTTTTAGCCGGGGCCCGTACGGCGCGTATGCTCTCACTGACGCTCGAGGACTTCATGGTAGAGCTGAACGACGGATCGATCAAGAACGTCGGCCCGGCGAACAAGTCGGCGACGGTCAAGATGTTCGACGTCGAGTCCGCCGAGGCGCGAGAGTTCGGCGACAAGCGCGTCAAACTCGTCTTCGAAGACGACGACGGCAGCGAGGTTCAGGTCTCGCTGTTCCCCGAGGACGTCCGGAAGCTCGCCGACGACATCGAAACGCTCGAGGAGGACTCGCCGGTCTTCGAGTAACGCGGTCGGCGAATCGCCGGCGACGACTCATTCTGATCGGCCCGTGGTATAGGGACGTTTATATTTCCGCTCGTAACACGCCAGGGACATGCGAGCTATTCGCGTTCCGGCGTACGGAGAGCCGGCGGTGCTAGAACCCGCCGACGTCGCGGAGCCGATGCCGGATGCGACGGCAGTCCGAATCGACGTCGCGGCCGCCGGGATCAACTTCGCCGATCTCGCGAAACGACGAGGTACCTATCCCGACGGACCGACGCCGCCGTACGTGCCCGGCATCGAGGTCGCCGGACGGATCGCCGAGGCGGGCGACCGAACCGACTTCGAACCGGGGGACGCGGTCGCGGCCTACGTCCCGCGGGGCGGTTACGCCGAGTCGGTCGTCGTCGCGGCCGACAGGGCGTTTCCCGTCCCCGACGGGCTCTCGCTGCGAGAGGCCGCCGCCGTTCCGATCCAATGGGTGACGGCGCACAACGCGCTCTTCGAGTGGGGCGGCCTCGAGACCGCCGGCGCCGACGACGGACCCGAACGGGTACTCGTCCACGCGGGCGGCGGCGGCGTCGGATCGGCGGCCGTCCAACTCGCCGCGGCGGCCGGCGCCGAGGTGTTCGCGACCGCGAGCACGGCGGCGAAACGCGAGTTTGCGGCCGATCTCGGCGCCGATCACGCGATCGCCTACGACGCGGTCCCCGACGCGATCGAGGAGCGCGCCGAGGGAGTCGATCTGGTGCTCGACGGCGTCGGCGGTGACGCCTTCGACCGGAGCGTGGAGGCGCTCGCGCTCGGCGGCCGGATCGTCGCGTACGGACTGGCCAGCGGCGAGGTGCCGACGGTGTCGACCCCCGAACTGCTCTTCGGCAATCACAGCGTGATCGGCTATCACCTGGGAGAAGCCGTCGAACGCCAGCCCGAACGGGTGTACGCGGCGCTCGAGTCGCTGGACTCGCTGCTGTCGTCGGGGGACGTCGAGGTCGTCGTCGATCGGACCTTCTCCCTCGAGGAGGCGGCGGCGGCACACGGATACGTTCGGAACCGTCGGAGCCGCGGGAAAGTGCTCCTGATACCGTGACGCGAATCGATTCGGCGTCCGCCACACCGGCCGGCGCTCCCGGACGGAACGTCGCGATCGCGGGCGCCGCGATGACGCCGTTCGGACGGCGCGACGCCTCGCTGCTGGAACTGTTAGCCGAGGCCGGAGGAAACTGTCTCGCGGACGGACCCGTCGGTGCGGACGCGGTCGACCACCTCTTCGTCGCCCGCTCGGGCGGCGCCTACGAGGGCCAGAGCGGGCTCGCCGGCGCGCTCGCGAGCGAACTCGGCGCCCGGCCGGCCCACGCCGTGGCGATCGAGCAGACGTCGGCCTCCGGCGCGGCGGCCGTCTACGAGGCGTGGAAGGCGATCGCGTCGGGAGCCTGCGAGGTCGCGCTCGCGGTCGGCGGCGAACGCATGACCCACCTCTCGACGGCGACGGCGACTGACATCGTCTCCGGGATCACCCACCCCGCGGAGTACAAACACGGGATCACGATCCCCTCGTTCGCGGGGCTGACCGCGCGCCGGTATCTCGAGCGGTACGACGCACCCCGAACGGCGCTCGCGGAGGTCGCGGTCAAGAACCACGCGCACGGCGTCGCCAACCCGAAGGCGCACTTCCGCCGCGAGATCGACGTGGCGACGGTCCTGGAGTCGCCCGTGGTCGCCGATCCGCTCCGCCTGTACGACTTCTGCCCGATCTCGGACGGCTCTGCGGCGCTGTTGCTCGCCGCTGAGAGCGCGCTCGAGGGCGACGACCACGTCCGCGTCGACGGGATCGGCGGCGCGACGGGAACCCACGTCGTCCACGAGCGAGACGACCTGACCGCTATGAGTTCGGTCGTCGACGCCGGTCAGCGGGCCTACGACCGCGCCGGTCGGAGCCCCGCGGACGTCGACCTCCTCGAGGTCCACGACATGTTCACGATCCTCGAGCTCCTCCAGCTCGAGGGGCTGGGCGTCGCGGACCGCGGAGAGTCCTGGCGGCTGGTCGAACGTGGCGCGACCGAACGCGGCGGCGACCTGCCGGTCAACACGTCCGGCGGATTGAAATCCAAGGGCCATCCGATCGCCGCATCGGGCGTCGCACAGCTCGTCGAGCTCTACGATCAGCTGACCGGACGAGCCGGCGACCGACAGATCGACGCCGACGTCGGAATGGCCTGTAACGTCGGCGGTTTCGGCAATTGCGCGATCGCGACGCTCCTGTCCGCGCCGTGAGCAACGGGGCAGTCGGCCGCGGCCGCATTTCGACAACCGTTTTAGGACGAAACCGCTTGGTTCGAATAGATGGGTAACTGTATCATCTGTGGCACAGCTGTCGACGGTGAAATCTGCGAGAGTCACGAGGAGGACGCGGTGTTCGAATTTCGCGGCACGTCCGCCTCGGAGCTCACCCCCGGTCGCTACTACCGGGGCGTCGTCGACGGCTACGCCGACTTCGGTGTCTTCGTCGACATCGGAGACCACGTAACCGGTCTGTTGCACAGGAGCGAACTCGACCGACGACTGGAGAGCCTCGACTGGGAGTCCGGCGACGAGGTCTTCGTCCAGGTCCTCGACGTTCGGGACAACGGCAACGTCGACCTCGGCTGGTCGATCCGCCAGCGCGAACGCGAGTTCCGCGGCCACCTGATCGACACGGGCGACGGCGAGGTTCGCCCCGAAGATCTCGAGGACGACGCCGAAGCCGAGTCCAGTTCCGCTTCCGGCGCCGACGCGGAGTCCGAGACCGAGACCGAATCGGAACCCGGCGCCGACGAGGATCCGGCCGCCGGCGACCTGCAGGCGGCCGCCGACGACACGGGGCCGTCCGACGAGACCGGCGCGCCGAACGCGAGCGAAACCGTCGCCGCCAGCAGCGGCGGCGTCGCCACCGAAACGGCCGCGACCGGCTCGACGGCGGCGACCGACGACGCGGCCGACGCCGAGCCCGAGTCCGAACCGGCGCTCAAGCGCACGACGATCGAGGCCATCGAGGACCAGGTCGGCAGCGTCGTTCGCCTCGAGGGCGAGATCACCGGCGTCCGCCAGACCAGCGGTCCGACCGTCTTCGAACTCCGCGACGAGACGGCCACCGTCGAGTGCGCCGCCTTCGAGGAGGCCGGCGTCCGCGCCTACCCCGACGTCGACATCGACGACGTCGTCGCGCTGGAGGGCGAGGTCGAACGCCACCACGGCGACCTCCAGATCGAGACGGAGACCCTCGAGATCCTCGAGGGCGAGGACCGCGAGGCCGTCCGCGATCGCCTCGAGGAATCGATCGAACGCGAGGCCCGACCGGCCGAGATCGACCTGCTGGCCGACCACGACGCCGTCGCCGCCGTCGAAGAGGGACTCTCCGACGCCGCGACCGCGATCCGACGCGCCGTCGTCGAGGCCCGACCGATCGTCGTCCGCCACGGCGCGACCGCCGACGGCTACGTCGCCGGCGCCGCCATCGAGCGGGCCGTCCTCCCGCTGATCCGCGAGAAGCACACCCGCGAGGACGCGGAGTACCACTACTTCGAACGGCGTCCGCTCGACGGCCGCGTCTACGACATGGACGCCGCCACCAGCGACGTCACCTCGATGCTCGAGGCCCGCGACCGCCACGGCGAGCAACTGCCGCTGGTCGTCGTCGTCGACGCCGGCTCGACCGAGGAGTCGATCGACGGCTACGACCTGCTCTCGCTGTACGACGCCGAGACGGTCGTCATCGACGACAGCCGCGCCGACGAGGAGATCGTCGACGCCGTCTCGGTGGCCGTCGCACCCTCGCTCGCCGGCGTCGACGTCTCCGGTCTGACGTCGACCGCGCTGGCCGCCAACGTCGCCGCCCACGTCAACGGCGACGTCCGCGACGACCTCGTCCACCTCCCCGCGGTCAGCTACTGGGAGGACACCCCCGAGGCGTACGTCGACCTCGCGACCGAGGCCGGCTACGACGAGACCGCGGTCTCGGACCGGCGGGAGGCCGTCGCCCTCGAGGCCTTCTACCAGTCGTACAAGGACAAGCGCGAACTCGTCATCGACCTGCTGTTCGGCGACGAGGAGACGGGTCGAAACGGCGATCTGGCCGCCCACGTCTCCGAGCAGTTCCGGGCGAAACTCGACACCGAACTCGAGACGGCCCGGGAGAACTTAGAGACCGAGCGGGTCGACGGCGTCACCGTCGCCGTGCTCGACACCGACGCGTTCACCCACCGGTACAACTTCCCGACGACGAAACTGCTGCTCGACGCGCTCCACCGTCGACAGCGCGACGAGGGGCCGTTCGTGACCCTCGGCGTCGGCGACGACGAACTGCACGTCCGCGCGACCGAGTCGCTGAACGTCCGCGAACTCGGTGACGCGATCGCCGACGCGGTGCCCAACGGGGGCGTCAGCGTCGTCGGCGGGCAGGACGGCCACGTGGAGTTCCTGCCCGGCGAACGCGACGCCGTCCGCGAGGCCGCGCTCGAGGCGCTCGGCGAGACGCTCGCGTAACACGCGCACTTCTCCGCTGTCTCCCACGGCCGATAGTGACGACGCCGTCTCGATCGCACAGCAGCCGAAGAGAGAAGCGACCGAAAACAGCGTCTGCTGCCGTGGAAACGGGTATTGCCACTCCCATAGCCGATTTCTGCTCACGGGCGCTATGCGCCCGTTTGCATGGTATGCGGGACCTTCGGTCCCGCACTACTCGCGAAGACCTCGCACGGTTTTCCGTCGCGTCCTCGCAGCACTCGGACGCGTCGGCGGCGCGCGCCACTGCCGCCGGCTTCTCGGTACGAGCGCGATAGACCGCGGCTGTGCACACCGCTGGTCCGTTCGACGATATCTCGGACCGTTAACGTATTTCCGGTGCCGGTCGAATAGAGACGTATGAACGGGAGCGAGGGGACCGCTCGAGGACGGAGGACCGAAGACGATCTGGAGACTCGCCTCCGCGAGAACGCGACCGGGATCGCGTCGATGCTCGTGACCGGCCTGTGGCTCGGCGCGATGTTCACGGGACAGGACTGGTGGCTCGCCGCCCTGTTAGTCGGCTACATCGTCGTCGTCCCGCTGGTCGCCCTCGTGTTCGGCGACGAGGACGACCGGAAGGAGTGGGTGGACGACTGGACGACCGACTCGAGTGTGGACGGCGAATCCGCGGCCGACGGCGACCGAACGAAAACTCCAGCGGATCCCCGCGACGCTCTCGAGACGCTCCGCGATCGCTACGCCGCCGGCGAGTTGACCGACGACCAGTTCGAGCGCAAACTCGAGCGATTGTTAGAGACGGAGACGCTCGAGGACGCGGACGAGTGGGTCCGCGGTCAGGATCGGAAGCGGGAATCGGCCGGGGACGAAGACGAGGGACGAGACCTCGAGTACGACCGTTGATACGGCCCTAATCGTCGGACTTCTCCGTGCGTTCGGCCCGCTCGGCTCGGTCGGATCGGTCGACGGCCGAGGCGTCGGGCCAGGTGACGCTGCCCTCGAAAGGGATGCCGATCTGCTCGGCGGCGCGGGCGATCATGTGGGCGCCGGTCGGAACGGTCAGGAAGAGGAAGACGATCCCGATGAGCGCGGTCAGCCCCTCCGCGCCGGGACCGAAGTGGACGAAGCCGGCGAGGAAGATCGCCGCCGTCCCGAGCGTCGTGGGCTTGCTCGTCGCGTGCATTCGGTTGTAGACGTTCGGCAGGCGGAGCATGCCGATGGTGCCGACGGTCAGGAAGAAGACGCCCACGACGATCAGCGCGATCGCCAGTCCGGCTCGGATCACGGTTCGTCGATCACCTCCCCGTCGGTGATGAACTTGGCGGCGGCGACCGTCGCGATGAAACCGATGATCGCGAGCACCAGGCTCACCGTGATGAAGAGGCCGCGGTCGGTCTGAATGGCGAAGAGGACGGCGATGGCGACGACGTTCGTCGCGATGGCGTCCAGCGCGACGACCCGGTCGGGGTTCGTCGGCCCGGAGATGACGCGGTAGCTACAGAGCACGCAGAGGCCGCTGACGAGGATCAAGGCCCCGCCAACGACGGCGTCGAGCAGCGCCGGATCGGCGGCTTCACTCATCGTTCTCACCTCCGCGTTCGCGGGCGGGGCCCCTGTCTCTTTCCCCGCCGGAGACGACGATCCGCGGCGCAGGGTCGTCGGGGGAGGCCTCCTCGTCGAACATCTCGAGGGCGTAGCCCTCCCACGTCCGAATGGGCGCGACGATCGCTTCGGGGTCGCGGCCGTCGACCGCGTGGACGTAGAGGGCGTTGGCCTCCTCGTCGTAGTCCAGCGCGACCGTGCCGGGCGTGAGCGTGATGCTGTTGGAGATGGTCGTGACCGCCAGGTCCGTCTCGACCCGCAGCGGCACGAGGATCACCTCGGGTTCGATCGGCATTCTTGGCGAGAGCACCCGGTAAGCGACGTCCAGGTTCGCGCGGACGACCTCCCAGAGGAAGGCCGCCAAGTACCGCCCGGCGGCGGGGAGCGCGCGCGTCCCCCGGGCGACGTCGACCCGCTCGATGTACAGCCGTCGGAAGACGAACGCCGTCGGAAGGCCGACGACTAATCCGAAGAGAAGCTGGCCGAGAAGCGCCGACGGCGCCAGCGACGGGCCGCGGACGAAGATCCACAGCACGGCGAAGACGGCGCCGGCCAGCGGCCAGGTCTTGATCCGCATCAGTGCTCACCTCCCCCGGTCTCGAGCTCGTCGGGTTCGACCGGATCGACGGCGTCGACGTACGCCTCGCTGTCCAGCGCGGCCGTCGCCGCCGCGTCGGCGAACTCGTAGACCGGTTCGAAGCCGACGCCGACCGCGACGATGGCCGTCGCGAGGACGAGGACGACGCCAACCTGCACGACGTCGACGGACGCGTCCTCGACGGCGTCGGTTCGGGCCCCCCAGAAGCTCCGGTTCCACGTCCGCGTCGCGTAGGCGATGGTCAGCAGGGAGCCGACCAGCAAGAGGACGAGCAGCGGCGCCGACTCGGCTCGAGCCGCCGCGTCGAAGACGAGGAACTTGCCGAAGAAGCCCGACAGCGGCGGGATGCCGACGAGGGCGAGCGAGCCGACGAAGAAGCCGATCGCCAGCGGCGGCGACCGACCGGCCAGTCCGCCGAGGTCGGAGAGTCGGCTCGTCCCGGTCGCCGACCGGATCGCGCCGACCGCCAGGAACAACAGCCCCTTCGCCAGCGTGTGATTGAGCGCGTACACCAGCGCGGCGACGACGGCGAGATGGCGCAACTCGGCGCTCGCGGTCGTCGCCGCGAGGGCGACCGGGAGGGCGATGAAGCCGACCTGCCCGATGCTCGAGTAGGCGAGGACGCCCTCGATGGAGTCCCGGCCGACGGCGCCGATCCCGCCGACGAGGATGCTCGCGGCGGCCATGACGAACAGCGCCGCGCCGACGAACGCGAGCGGGGAGTCACCCGCGATGACGGTTCCGACGCCAGGAACGGCGAGTTCGACCGGGACGTCCGCGTCCGCGAGGACGGTAAACGAGAGGCGGATGATCGCGTAGATGCCGACCTTCTTGGTCGCGCCGGCCAGCAGGGCCGAGATCTGGGGCGGTGCGGCCCGGTAGGCCGTCGGGATCCAGAACTGGAAGGGGACGAGGCCGGCCTTGATCGCGAACACCGACAACAGCAGGGCGAAGAGGCCGACGACCGGCGCGGGCTCGAGTCCGTAGGCGCCGGGGTCGGCGAGACGCTGCGCGAGATCGGCCATGTTGAGCGTCCCCGTCGTCGCGTAGATGCCGCCGACGCCCAGCAGGAAGACCGCGCTCGCGAGCAGGTTCAGCGAGACGTACCAGAAGGCCGCGCGGGTGTGCTGAGGGCCGCCGTAGTAGGCGACGAAGATGTAGCTGGCCATCAGCATGACCTCGAACCAGACGAAGAGGTTGAACAGGTCGCCGGTGAGGAAGGCGCCGGTGACGCCCAGCGCCAGGAAGTGAAACAGCGGGAAGTAGTAACTGCGGCGGTCGATTTCGGGCAGGACGCGCGTCGAGAAGACCAGCGACGCGATCCCGAGAACGGCGACCATCGTCAGCATGAACGCCGAGAGGCCGTCGACGACGAGCGTGATGCCGAACGGCGCCGGCCAGTCGCCGACCTGGTAGGTCGCGACCCCCGGCGCGTCCGGCGCGAGCACGACGTACCAGTCGATCGCCGCGACGACGACCGCGTAGGCCGCGCCGCCCGCGAGACTCACGCCGATCCGAGCGCGGGGCCACCGGCCGAGCAGGAGGCTCGCGACGGCCGCGACGAGCACGACGAGCATCGGCGCGATTACCAGTCCCGATTCGAAGCCGCCAGACACCGCGGCGAGCGGCGCCGTCGGCCCGATTCCCGCACCCGTCGTCAGCGTCGACTCGAGTCGCGTCATCGTCGTCAGTAGCTGCGTCGTCATCATCATTCGCGATCACCCAGGTCGGAGACGTCCAGCGTGTCGTGTTCCTCGTAGACCCGATACGACAGCACGAGCGCGAAGGCGGTCATCCCGAAGCCGATGACGATCGCGGTCAACACGAGCGCCTGCACCAGCGGATCGGCCGTCTGGGGAACGTGATCGCCGTGGCCCGCGAGGATCGGGACCGAGTCGGCGGTCCCCTCCGCGAGGCCGCCCATCGCCAGCAGGTAGACGTTGGCCGCCTGGCTGATGATCGCCAGCCCCCAGACGACCCGGATCAGATCCCGGCGGAGCAGCAGGAACGTGCCGAGGGCGAACAGCGCGCCGACCACGGCGGCGAGGATCACGGCCGTCATTCGGCTCCCACCACCGAGAGGATCGTCAGGAGACCGCCGACGACCACGCAGTAGACCCCGAAGTCGAAGGCCAGCGCGCTGGCGAGTTCGATCTCGCCGTAGAGCGGGACGTGCTCGAAGATGACGAACGTCTGGGTCAGGAACGGCTGCCCGAACACCAGCGGAGCCAGCCCGCTCAGGACGGCGATCGCCAGCCCGTACTCGAAGAGCCGTCGGTAGGCCACGACGACGCGGTCCCTCGAGGGCTCCTTGCCGGGGTCGACGTCGCGACCGAGCACCCCGCGCTCCAGAAAGTCCAGCCCGAACGCGAGGTAGATGACCGCGAACGCCGTCGTCGTGAGGACGCCGCCGATGAAGCCGCCGCCGGGGAGGTTGTGGCCCTCGACGAACAGCGAGATCGAGACGACGAGGATGATCGGGACGACCACGCGAGCGGTCGTGCGCATGACGACGGTCGTCACTCGTCGTCACCTCCCGATCGCATCACGATCAGCGTCAGGATCGAGATCGCGGCCATCGCGACCACGACGAGTTCGCCCATCGTGTCGAAGCCGCGGAAGTCCACGAGGGTGACGTTGACGATGTTCGTCCCGCCGCCCTCCGGGACGGCCTGTTCGGCGTAGACGCGGGCGATATCCGTCGAGCCCTCGGGGCGGGCGTCGGTCGTGACGAGGACCGTGATGAAGGCGGTCGCGCCGACGGCCAGCGAGACGACGGCGTCGCGGGCGTACTTGCCGAGGCTGACCTCGTAGTACTCGGGGATCTCCTCGATCACCAGCAGGAAGATCACGAGCACGAGCGTCTCGACGACCAGCTGGGTCAGTGCGAGGTCGGGCGCGCTCGCGAGGATGTAGAAGATGGCGACCATAAAGCCCAGGATCGACAGCGTGAGGATGCCGGCGATGTGGGAGTCGGAGAGCGCGACCGCGAGCCCCGCAACGACGGCGACGAGCAGGACGAGCGCGACCGCGGGCGCGGCGTCGAAGCCGATGAGCTCCGACGAGGCGACGGTGCCGGCCGCGACGAACCCCGCGAGCGCCAGCCCGCAGGTGCCGAGGAGCGTCCACGTCGCGTACGTGCGGAGCAGCCCGTTGTGGATGTAGTCACCGACCCGGGCGCCGCCACTGGTGAGGCCGCCGACGATCGCGTCGTACCACCAGTTCGCGGCGATCGGCGGGGCCGCGGCCAGCGCCGCATTGAGTCCGTCGTGAATCCGGTCGTAGAACGGGTAGGCGGCCAGTCCGACCGCGATCGTGACCGCGCTCATCCCCACCGGCGGGGAGTAGGACGTCGGGAGACTGACGTGCATCTCGTGGTGCTCGAGAGCGGTCGCGTCGACGCCCGACTGGACGATCACGTCGACGGCGAGTTGCGGCCGGATACTGACGGCAGCGGCCAGGAGCGCCAGCACGCCCGGCGCGACGACCAGCGTGGTCGACGGGCGGTGGACGTGGCCGAGCGCGTCGGGACGGTCGCCGAAGAACAGCGAGAGGAAGCGCAGCGAGTAGAGGACGGTGAAGACGCTCCCGAAGACGGCGACGGCGGGGTAGAGCCAGCCCAGGACGCCGATGTCGTGGTAGTGACTCGCCTCGACGGCCGCCTCGAACAGCAGCTCCTTCGAGTAGAAGCCGTTGAACGGCGGAATGCCGGCCATACTCAGCGCGACGACCACCGTGATGATCGCCGTGACCGGGAGGTCGTGACGGAGGCCGCCGAGGTTATCGATGTTGCGGGTGCCGGCCTCGTGAGCGACGATCCCGGCCACGAGGAACAGCGTCGCCTTGAACAGGGCGTGGTTGAGCAGGTGGAAGACGCCGGTCTCGGCGCCGTAGATCGACGTGAAGCCGAAGCCGGCGACCATCAGCCCGAGGTGGCTCGCCGTCGAGTAGGCCAGCAGTTCCTTGATGTCCGTCGCCGCGACGGCCATGACCGCGCAGACGGTCATCGTCGTCAGACCGAGCGTCGCGAACAGGAACAGCCACTCCTCGCCGACGAGGATGGGGCGCATTCGCCCGATGAAGTAGACGCCGACCTTCACCATCGTCGCGGAGTGGAGGAAGGCCGAGACGGGCGTCGGCGCCGCCATCGCGTTGGGCAGCCAGAAGTGCAGCGGAACCTGGGCCGACTTGGTCCCCGCACCGATCGCGAGCAGGGCGAGCACCGGCAGGAACAGCCCTCGCTCGCGGAGGCCCTCGGCCATCGCCTCGGGAGTCTCGAGCATCGCGGCCAGATTGAAGGCGGCGTCGGGACCGACGACGTCGCCGGCGACGACCGACAGCAGAAGTAGTCCCACGAGCAGGAAGAGGCCGCCGCCGACGGTGATGAACATCGCCATTCGAGAGGCGTACTGCGAGGAGTCGTCGGCCGTGTAGTGGCCGATCAGCACGAACGAACAGAGGCTGGTGAGCTCCCAGAAGAGGAAGATCGCGATCAGGTCGGCCGCCAGCGCGACGCCGACGATCGAGCCCATGAACGCCAGCAACGCGGTGTAGAAGCGAGCGAGGTGGGGTTCGCCGTGCATGTACGCCGGCGAGTAGAGGAAGATGAGCGTCCCGATACCGCAGGCTAACATCGCGAACAGCAGCCCCCAGCCGTCGAGGTAGAAGCGCAGGGCGACGTCGAGCGACGGGATCCACTCGAGGCCGACGGTGCCCTCGGTGCCGCGCTGGCTCGCCAGCAGGAGGAAACTCGCCAGCGCGACCGCTACGCCGGCGTAGCCGGTCCGCTCGCCGAGCAGGCGGTACAGGACGGGCGTGCTCACAGCGGCGACGAAGGGGAGGGCGACGGCAGCCAGCACTACCGACAACTCTGGCGGCATCTAGTTTTGCTAATCTACCGAGACGGCGTACTTAAATCGTCGGCTTTCGGTTCCTATCCCGGTCGTCAACGGTAGATTCGAGGGGCGACGCGGCTGGAATCGGCGGTCGGTCACTGTTACCGCACCGAGCGCCAGCGAGCGCTCGAGGCGGGCGACGGGCTCGTCGAGCCGAGCGACGATCGCGATCGGTCCGACGCGGCGAGATCGTTTACCATCGTTCGATACGGTACGGCCCGTCGACCGTCTCGAACCGGTCGATTCCGAGCACTCGGTCCGCCTCGCGGAGGGCCTGCCGTCCGGTCGCTTCGGCCGCGGTCGCGTCGTCGCCGTGGAGCGTCAGTCGACAGTCGATCGTCACCGCCAGCCCGTCGTCGCCCGCGTCGACCGCGCCGAGTTCCCTGACGTCGGCGTACCGGACGATCGCGACCGACTCGAGGACCTCCTGTGCGGCGACGGCCAGTTCGCCGCCGCGTTCGAGGGGGACGTCGACCCGAAGGGTCGCCGCCGCGATGCGTTCGGTGACGGTATCGCGCTCGCTCATAGGCGACGGTTGGGACACCGACAGTATGACCTCACCGGTCCGCCCGTCTCTGTCGCGGCCGCGGTCAGAGCCCCCAGCCTTCGCGGGTGTAGGCCATCTCCCAGAAGCGGTACTCGAGTTTGGCGCTCGTCAGGAACGCCTCGCGCATCGCGTCGCGCTCGCCCGGATACCGCTCGCCGCAGTCGTCGACGAACGCCCGACACCACGCGGTGGCCTCGCGGAACTCCTCACCCGTGTACAGCTCGATGAAGGGCGTGTACCGGTGGTCCTCCTCGGCGAGGTCGGCCATGTGCTCCGCGACGTCGAGATACCCCTGCATGCAGGGGTAGAGCGCCGCGGCGATCTCGGCGATCGTCCCCTCGTAGGCGGTTCGCACGAGGAAGTTCGTGTAGGCGTGGCAGGTCGGTGCCTTCTCGACGGCCTCGAGTTCAGCGGGCGAGATGCCGTAGTCGGCAGCGAACTCCCGGTGGAGATCCATCTCGTGGTCCAAGACCTCGTGGGCGACCCCCAGCAGGTGGGTCATCGTCGCCTCGTCGCGAGCCTTCGTGCCCGCGATCGAGAACACCCGCGCGTAGTCGAGCAGGTACCGGTAGTCCTGTTTCACCCAGTGCTGAAAGGCGTCTTCGTCCAACGTCCCCGCCGCGAGTTCGCGCACGAACGGGTGGTCTTTCTGTGCCGCCCAGACGTCCGCTCCCGCCTCGAGCAATCGATCGCTGAAAGCCATCTCGAGTCGACGCTAACGGGCAGCAAGGTATTATAAGTCATCGATACAACCCGTTGATATTCGAAACGTGGCTCGGTATCGCGTCTGGCTCGGAGAACTGACCGGAGACTCGACTCGAGGGGCGTCAAAGCACAGTGAGAGGATACACGCCGGGAGTGGATCGCTCGGTGGGGGACGAGCGGTTCGGGGAGCAGCCCCGGCGTGCTGGGTGAGAGGCAACTCGGTGTGCCGCTGTCGGTCTGGGGAGTGTTGACAACGGTGCCGACGATCGTCGGCGTCCAATACTCCGTTCCGATTACTCATAAATTTTCTGTATACTGTGGGTTATTTTATGTTGCTGCGAGGATCGGTCCTCGAGGGACGGTTACCACGCGATCGGCGGGGAGAAAAACGTAATCGAACCGCTCGCCGGCCGCTTAGAGTCGTTTACTGACGTACGGTCCGTCCTGGTGGTAGCCGAGTTTCTCCCGGTAGTACTCCCGGGCGCCGATCCCGGAGATGACGCTGACCTTGTCGTAGCCGGCGTCGGCGGCGAGTTCCTCGGCGCGGGCCATGAGTCGGCGGCCGTAGCCGCGGTGTTGGTGCTGGTCGGTCTCGCCCTCGTCGCCCACGGTGACCTCGCTGCCGTAGACGTGCAGTTCGCGCACGAGCGCGGCGTTCTCGAGTTCCGGCCGTACCGGGTCGTTGGGGAACCGCAGACGGCAGAAGCCGACGAGGAGGTCCCGCTCGAAGTCCTCGAAGGAGATGAAGTGTTCCGTCCCGCCGCAGGCGTCGTAGGTCATCACGTCGAGTTCGACGTTCTCGGGCGTCTCGTCGTTCATCCCGGCCTCGCGACAGCGGATGCAGTCGCAGGTCCAGCCGTGCTCGTCCATCCGCTTGCGGGCGAGTTGCCGGAGGTTAGACTTCCAGACACCGGCGTCGATGTAGTCCGCCGGGATGTCCCGCTGGACGCGCTGCAGCCGCGTGTAGCGGGGGATCATATCCTTGATCTCGGCGACCAGTTCGGCGGCCTCGTCGTTGTCGAGCGGGTCGAACTCGCCCTCGTGCCACCAGTCGTAGGTCGCCGTCCCGCGGACGATCAGCGTCGGGTAGATCTTCAGGTAGTCGGGCTTCCAGGCCTCCTCCTCGAAGATCCGGCGGAAGTCCTCGAGGCACATCTCCTCGCTCATCCCGGGCTGGCCGGGCATCATGTGGAAGCCGACCTTGAACGCCGAATCCCGCAGCCGCTGGTTGGCCTCCATCGACTCCTGGACGCCGTGGCCGCGGTGCATTTCCCGATTTATGCGCTCGTAGGTGGTCTGGACGCCGACCTCGACTTTCGTCCCGCCGAGATCGAGCATGCGGTCGATCTGCTCGGGGTCGCACCAGTCGGGCTTGGTCTCGAACGTGGTGCCGATGTTGCGGACGTCCGCGGTCTCGTTTTCGGCGATGACGTCCTCGACGTACTTCCAGTCGTACTCCTCGGGGTCCTGCGCGAAGCTCTCGCCCTCGGCCGGTTCGGGCTCCTTCTCGACGTCGTAGTCGTTCATCGCCTCGAGGGCCCGCTTGACGAACCACTCCTGGTAGTCGTGGCTCCGAGCGGTCATCGTCCCGCCCATCAGGATCAGTTCGACCTTGTCGACGGGATGGCCGATCTCCCGCAGTTGCTCCAAGCGCAGCGTCACCTGCCCGTAGGGGTCGTAATCGTTCTGGACCCCGCGGGCGGCCGCGGGCTCCTCGCCGGTGTAGCTCTGGGATGAGGAGAACTCCGAGTCGGGGCCGCCGGGGCAGTAGAGACACTTCCCGTGGGGACACCGCTCGGGCGAGGTCATGATCGCGACCGGCGAGACGCCCGAGGCGGTGCGGACGGGCTTGCGCTGGAGGACCGCCTCGAGATCCTCGCGGTACTCCTGGGGCGCGTAGTCGAGCAGTTCGGAGTTCTTCGGCACCTTCGGCGCCGAGTGTTCCGAACAGGCCTCGAGTTTGGCTTTCTCGACCTCGTCGCGCTCGACCTCGCCGTTGACGATCCGCTCGACGAGCGTCTCGCAGACCCGCTCGAACGCTTCGGTTTCGGTCGGTTCGGGCGTCTCGGTACTCACTACACGTCTTTCGTCGCCGTTCGTGAATAAGCGTGTCGGACTCGCGAGTTCCCGCTCGAGCGATTCGGGACGGTGCGGACCGTCTCGACTCGAGACGATCCGAGACAGTCGGCGACGCGATCGATCTCGACCGGTCGAAAAGCGGCGGGGAGTCGGTTACCGGCCGAACAGTCGCTTGAAGACGCTTCGCTTGCTCGGCCGTTCGGCGAGCATGACCGAGCAGTCGACCTCGTTGACGACGTCCAGGTGCAGCGAACTGGTCACGAGCCGCGAGAGGAGGCCCCGTTCGGTGGCGCCGATCAGGACCATCGTGTGGTCGCCGGCCTCGCGACAGATCGCGCCCTCGACGTCGCCGGAGTCGTCGACGATGATCTCGGCGTCGTGGAGGTCGTGGTCGATGGCCCACTCCTCTAAGAACTCCTCGCCGGCCCGTCGATCGTCGGGACTCTCGACGATGTGCAGCAGCGAGACGTCGGCGCCCCCGATCGTGCTGAGCGTCTTCGCGACCTCGGCGCTCAGATCCGAGTCCGGACCGCCGGCCGTCGGCAGGAGGATCCGCGAGGTGTCCAGCCCGCGATCCTTGACCACAAGGAAGTCACAGGGGAGCTGGCTGGTGAGTTCGCTGATGGGCCGTTCGGCGCGCGCGGCGTTCCACAGGTTGTTGTCGCCCCAGCCCATCACCACGAGGTCGGCGTGCTCGCGGACGGCGGTGTCGAAGATCTCCTCGAACGAGCGGTGCGTGACGACCGTCGACGTCTCGCTGTCGACGTTGCCGTAGTCGATCGACCCGGTGACGTCCGCGAGCAGGCTCTCGGATTCGTTGACGATCCGGGCGCGCTGTCGGTCGTTGCCGACCGCCGACGGCTGGTCGGGCGTCTGGACGACGTGAACGACGTGGACGATCGCCGACTCGCGGGTGCTCGCGAGCGTCGCGGCGAGCTCGACGAGTCGGGATTCGGTTCGCGGGTTCGCGATGGGGACGACCACCCGGTAGGTGTCGTCGTCGGCGGGAGCGGTCGTCTCGGCCGTGTCGATCAGCGGGACGTACGAGCGCCCGGCGACGCTGCCGAGGGTCCACTCCTGGATCGAGAGGCGCCGTTCGATCCCATCGAAGCGAGCCGACTCGAGGCGCCGCTCGCTGGTCTGGAACCAGTTGACGACGGTCACGAGCAGGATCCCGCCGATGGTGTTGCCGAGCGCCACCGGGAGGACGAAGTGGACGACGCCCACGTAGAGGGAGAGTTCGCCGAGGAAGACGGCGAAGGCCATCTCGGTGAAGGAGGTGACGACGTGGAACAGGTTCCCGATCGGAATCGCGAGGAACGCCATGTAGACGATCAGGATTCTGGCGACCGTCTCCCGGGCGGCGTACTCCACCCAGACGACGCCGGCGACGATCAGGCCGGCGAAGGCGGCCTTGAAGAACAGGTCGAACCACGCCGTCTCCGGACCGTGGGTGCCGAGGTACAGCGCGGCGTCGAACGCGTCGGGGGAGAGCACGCCGCCCCACGCGAGCACGGCGGCGCCGATCGCCCCGCCGGTGAAGTTCCCGGCGAGGACGATCGTCCAGTGGCGCAAGAGCGCGGGGATGCTCGCGAGCCGCTCGAGGGTGAGCGCCACCGGCGGCAGCGTGTTCTCGGTGTAGAGCTGGTAACCGCCGATGATGATGTAGATGAATCCGAGCGGGTACAGCAGGGCGCTCAGGATCGGGTGGCCGTCGGTCGCCCCGTACAGCGAGGCGTACAGCAGGACCGTGATCGTGATGGCGAAGCCGGCGGCGATGCCGCTGAAGAACAACTCGCGGCTGCCGGAGGTGACCTCCTCGTCGGCCGCCGCGACGATCCGCTGAAAGACCTCGTCCGAAGAGAACCGGTCGCGGACGACCGATCCGGCCGCCGGCGCCCCGCTTCGGGAGCGGTCGACGGCCTCGCGGACCCGTTCCGCCTCCGCGTCGTGGTCGGGGGGCGGTGCCTCCTCTCGTTCCCGGTCGGCGCGGGCGGACTCCGCGCTGCCGGGCTGCTCGTGATCGCTCATTGTCGGGACCGAATCACGGAACGAACTAAGCGTTTGGCTTTGAGGACGGCTCGAGTTATCACGTGCCAAACCGGAAGCGAAGCGAGACCGCCGAGAACGATCGCTGCCGTCGGACCCCACCGCACGCGGCGGGCCCGACCCTACATGGGTATGACATACGCTTTTCACCGTGCCGACGGTCACGTTCGAGTATGCAATCGCTGGCCGGTGAGTCGGTCGTCGTGATCGGCGCCGGAATCGGCGGCCTCGCGACGGCCTGTTACCTCGCCGACGCGGGCGCCGACGTGCGGGTCATCGAGAAGAACGAGCAGGTCGGCGGTCGAGCGAGTCGCCTCGAGAAAGACGGCTTCCGGTTCGACATGGGACCCTCGTGGTACCTGATGCCGGACGTCTTCGAGCGCTTCTTCGGCGACTTCGATCGGACGCCGTCGGACTACTACGAACTGACGCACCTCGATCCGCACTACCGGCTGTTCTTCAAGGACGGGGATCGGGTCGATATCACGCCCGACCTCGAGCGGACGAAGACCGTCTTCGACGAGTACGAGGACGGTGCGGGTGCGGCCCTGGAACGCTACCTCGAGAAGTCCCGGGAGAACTACGAGGTCGGGATGGAGCACTTCGTCTACGAGGACCGGACGCGGCTGCGGGACTTCATCGACCCCGACGTGGCCCGGCAGGCGCGGGGGCTGTCCCTGCTGGGGTCGATGCAAGGCCACGTCGCGGACTACTTCGACCATCCGAAGCTCCAGCAGATCATGCAGTACACGCTGGTGTTCCTCGGCGGCTCGCCGACCAACACGCCGGCGCTGTACAACCTGATGAGCCACGTCGATTTCAACCTCGGCGTCTGGTATCCCGACGGGGGGATCGCCGCCGTCGTCGACAGCATCGCGCAACTGGGTCGGGAACTGGGCGTCGAGTACGACACCGATCGGCCGGCGACGGCGATCAAGGGCCGCGAGGGCGCCTTCCTCGTCGAGACCCCCGAGGGACCGGTCCGGTCGGACCTGGTCGTCAGCAACGCCGACTACGCTCACACCGAACAGGAGCTCTTACAGCCCGAACAGCGCGGCTACGACGCCGACTACTGGGAGAAGCGAACCTACGCGCCCTCCGCGTTCCTGCTGTACCTCGGCGTCGAGGGCGACGTCGACGACCTCGCCCACCACACGCTGGTCCTCCCCACTGACTGGCAGGACCACTTCGATCGGATCTTCGAGGACCCCGAGTGGCCCGAGGATCCCGCCTACTACCTCTGCGTGCCCTCGAAGACCGACGAGGACGTCGCTCCCGACGGGCACAGCGCGCTGTTCGTCCTCGTGCCCGTTGCGCCCGGCCTCGAGGACACCCCCGAAACCCGCGAGGAGTACCGCGACAGGATCCTCGCGGACATCGCGGTCAACACCGGGACCGATCTGCGCGACCGGATCGTCCTCGAGGAGCGCTTTTGCGTCGAGGACTTCGCCGACCGGTACAACAGCTACGACGGGACGGCGCTCGGACTGGCCCACACGCTCCGCCAGACCGCGCTGTTCCGTCCGCCCCACCGCGCCAAGGGGGTCGACGGGCTCTACTTCGTCGGCGGCGACACGACGCCCGGGATCGGCGTCCCGATGTGTCTCATCAGCGGCGAGCTGACCGCCGAGAAGGTCCTCGAGGACTACGGCCGACCGACCGGCCGATGATCGCTTCGCTGCCATGACCGCGAACTCGACGGCTGCGGGCGAGGGCCGACACGGCGACCGACTCCGATACCTGCTGACCCTGTCGCGGCCCCGGTTCTGGCTCTACCTCGCCGGCCCGGTGCTCGTCGGCGTCGCCTACGCCGCCGACAGCGTCGGCGACGCGTTCGCTCCCGCGGCGGTCCTCCTGTTCGCCTACTTCCTCCTCCCGGCGAACGTCTTTCTGTACGGGATCAACGACATCTACGATCGCGAGATCGACGCCGCCAACCCGAAGAAATCGGAGCGGGAGGCCCGGTACCGCGGCCAGCGAATCGTTCCCGTCGTCGTGACCGTCTGCGCGCTCCTGGGGCTGGCGATCCTCCCGCTCGTCCCGTCGGCGGCGTGGCCGTGGCTCGCGGTCTTTCTCGTCCTCGGGGCGGCCTACAGCGCGCCGCCGGTCCGGTTCAAGACCACACCCGTGCTCGATTCGGTCTCGAACGGGCTCTACATCGCCCCCGGCGCGGCGGCCTACGCCGCCGTCGCGGGGAGCCAGCCTCCGACCCTCGCCGTCCTCGGCGGCTGGCTGTGGGCGATGGGGATGCACACCTTCTCCGCGATCCCCGACATCGAACCCGATCGGGAGACCGGCATCCGGACGACCGCGACGGTGCTCGGCGAGCGCCGAACCTACGCCTACTGCGGCGCCTGCTGGCTCGCGAGCGCCGCCGCGTTCGGCGCGCTCGATTACCGTCTGGGCGCGCTCATGCTCGTTTACCCCGGCCTTGTCGCCGTGATCGTCACCTCGAGCGTCGCGGTCGACCGCGCGTACTGGTGGTTTCCGGCGATCAACACGGTCGTCGGCGCGGCGCTGACGATGGGCGGCCTCTGGAGGGTGCTCTATGGCTGATCCGGACGCCGCGACGGACGCCGATATCGATTCGGACGCCGTTGCCGACTCTGACCCCGAAATCGACGAGCGCCGGGCGGCTCTCGAGCGACGCCTCGAGGCGCTGATTCGGGAGAATCGATTCACGATCGCGGTCGTGTTTCCGATCGTCGGCGCGGTGACACTGGTCGCGAGCGCGGAGGGGCTGCTGCCGGGGCCGCTCGCGTACAATCCGCTGTTGATCCTGTTCGGGACGCTGGTGATGCGCTCGCCGCTGGTCGTCGGCCTGCTCCCGCGGGTCGACCGCCGAGCGCTGGTCTGTCTGGGCCTCGTGACGGCGTACACGTACGCGATCGAACTGGTCGGCGTGCGAACCGGCTGGCCCTACGGGACCTTCGAGTACGGGATCCGGTTGGGGCCGATGCTGTTCGGCGAGATCCCGCTCGCGCTCCCGCTGTTTTTCGTCCCGCTGGTCCTGAACGCCTTCCTGCTGACGCTGCTGGTCCTCGACGGTTGGAGCGCGCGGCCGCTCGTCAGGATCCCGACCGCGATCGCCGCCGTCGTCGCCGTCGACCTCGTCCTCGACCCGGCCGCCGTCGCCATCGGGTTCTGGGCGTACGTCCCGCCGGGCGGCTACTACGGCGTGCCCGCCTCGAACTACGTCGGCTGGCTCCTCTCGGGAACCGTCGCCGTCCTCCTCGTCGACCGCGCGTTCGACCGCGCGGCGCTGCTCGAGCGCGTCCGGACCTGCGAGTTCGTCCTCGACGACTTGGTGAGCTTCGTGGTGCTCTGGGGGGCGATCAACGTCCTCTACGGGAACTGGCTGGCCGCCGGCGTCGCCGGCCTGTTCTGTCTGGGTCTGTTCCGGACCGAACGCTACGACCGCGAACTGCTCCTGACGGCGCTTCCCGCGAGCCTCGGACGGAATCGCGACTCGTGACCGCGCTTCGCGGCGCGGTGTTCGGCGGCGCATCCGCCGACGCGAGACTCACCGGAGCCGGCGGAACGTCGACGCGCCGCAGACGCAGTCGTCTTCGGGCCGAGCGGCACGGACGATCCGTCCCCGCGCGTCGTCGGCGCCGGGAATCGCACTACAGCCGGTACAGGCGACGACGGCTTTCCGTCCGCTCGAGGTTGTCATACCGTCACGCACGTCGGCGACCGGGATCAGCGTCCCGCCACCGTGTGTTGGCTACCGACGACTGCGGCGGCCGTCGAGGCGAGGCATGCTTGCTCGAGATTTTTGCTCGCGCGGCCGTTACTGGTCGTATGGCGACCAGGGTGCCGGTCGAGTGTCCGCTCTGTCGCACCGCACTCGAGGCCGACGGGTGCCTCGAGGATCACCTCGTCGACGCCCACACCAAACGGCGGTTAGCGCGGTTCGTCGTCGCCGAAGCCGAGGCGCTGAACGCGCGGGACGTCTCGGAGTGATCGGCTGCGCCGTCCGCGGCCGTTCGGCGCCGGCGCGGGTCAGATGGCGCGGGTCAGATCAGGAGGCCGGTGACGGAGCTTCCGAACAGGAGCAACAGGAGCACCGCGGCCATCGTGAGCGCCAGCCAGACGCCGAGGCCGACCGCGGCCCGGCGCGCGTTCTCTCGGTCGATGTCGACGGGGTCGTGTGAACCGGTAGTGGACATACACGGCGACGTACGACCCAACCGATAACAACAGGAAATCCATTATATCGAGGGGATTGAAAAGCGGCCGCCGAGTTCGGCGTCACTGCGTCGGGACGCGGCCGCCGTGTCCGGCCTCGTGACGGTCGCGGTCGCGATCGGGGACGGCCGAGACCCGCCGGAAGACGGCCTCCGGGTCGCGGTTCCAGTGCCAGTGCCAGCGCGTCTTCGCGAGACACCGAAGCTTTCGCGTCGTGGTGAGCGACGGCTCGCGGGATAAGACGTCGTACTCCTGGGATCTGATCACGGTGTGGTGTTCCGCGTAGAGGACGGCCGCCAGCAGGACGGGCAGTTGGCAGTCCTCGGGGAGATAGCGGATGCCGGCGACGCCCTCGCGGTAGAGCTCCTCGGTTCGTTTGAGCTCCGCCGTCATCGCCGCCGCGAAGGAGTCGGAGTACTCGAGGCACTCGATCTGGGCGTCCGAAACGCCGTGCGCGCGGAGCGTCTCCTGTGGCAGGTAGATCCGGTCGCGCTCGACGACGTCCTCGCGGACGTCCCGCAGGAAGTTCGTCATCTGGAACGCCTCGCCGAGTTTGACGGCGTGGGGGAGCGCGGCCTCGCGCTCGTCGGGATCCATGATCGCCGTCATCATCACGCCGACGGCGGCCGCCGAGCCGCGCATGTACGACTCGAGGTCGTCGTAGCTCTCGTACCGGCCGGTCTCGATGTCCGACTGCATCGCGTCGACGAACGACTCGATTTCGTCGTCGGCGATGTCGTACTCCCGCCGGAGCTCCTCGAACGCCTCGAGGACCGGTCCCTCGGGTTCGGTTTCGCCGAGGGCCTGGGCCCGGAGCGACTCGAGTTCGGCGCGCTGCCTGTCGGGCGGAACGCCCTCCGCGTCGTCGACTACCTCGTCGGCGATCCGGAAGAACCCGTAGAGGACGTGCGTCGCGTGGCGAACCCGTTCCGGGAGGAACTTCGTCGCCAGGTAGAACGTCTTCCCCGTGCGCTGCTGGATCGTCTTGCCGGCGTCGATGTGTTTCTGCTGCATTCTCTGTTCGTGGCCCTCCCCGCGGTGGGATGTAACTGATACGACAGTTGCGTATAAAATAGCTACCCCTACCTAGTGGGGTCGTCGTCTGTTCGCGGGCCGCGAGACGGCGACGCCGTCTCACGGGCCGTGCCCGTTCGACTGCTCGCGGAGTTCTACTCCGCGCTCGTCTCGTTCGAGGCGGTTTCACCGCCTCGCAGCCCGCTCGCGTGGTCCGCGCTATCGAACAGTTCGTCCAGCAGCTTCCGCTGTGCGGTCCGGAGGTGCTGGTGGAACGTCGAGCGGGAGATGCCCATCGACTCGGCGAGTTCCTCGCCGGAGACGTTGCGGGGCCACTCGAAGTAATCGGCGTAGTACGCCTTCCGAAGCGCCGTTTGCTGGCGATCGGTCAGCGACGACTCCAGCCGAGCCATCACGTCCCCCGGCGTTCGCCTGGGGCGATCGGTCTCGTGGTAGCTGATCAACTCGACCGCGTCGTACCGCCGCTCTAACAGATCGTAGACCGAGCGCGCGGCTTGCCCGTTCGGGAGGTCGACGGTGAGTTCGACGCTCGCGTCGCCGACGGCGCTCCGCCGATCGGCCCGCGATGGATCCCCCCTGGTCTCGAACCGTCGAACCGTCCCTCCGTGTTCGGAGATCGTCCGCACGATACCGTCGTCGAGGGCGGCCTCGAGGAGCGTCCCGCCGTCGTACGTCGACAGGATTCGAACGTCGGTGACGCCGTCGATCGCCGCCGCGTCCGGGGCGCCGTCGACGGCGCGGTCGGCGTGGAAGAACGCGATCGGCGTCCCGTCCTCGTCGGTCAGCCCTCGGAAGGTGACCGCCGCCTCGAGTTCGGTCGCCAGCGCCGCGACGAACAGGTCGGGGTCCGCGATCGCGAGCTCGAGTTCGACGACGGCGTCGGTCGCGAGCATCCGACGCGCCTCGATCGCGTTCATCGCGGTCGAGATCGCCCCGGCGAGCGAGTCGAGGACGAGCAGTTCGCGCTCCGAGAACGCCGCCGGCTCGTCGGCGAACACCGCGAGCACCCCGTACGTGACGTCGCCGTAGCGAAGCGGCAACGCGGCGACCGACTGGAATCGGTCGCCGGCGCCCGCCGGCCACCACCGTCCCGCGTCGTCGAACGAGTCGATGTCCTGAACCACCTGCGCTTCCCCCTCCGCGAGCGCCCGAACGGCGGGGTGGCTCTCGTCCGACGCGAGGACGAGCGTCTCGTCCTCGAGGGGAACGTCGCCGGCGCCGGCCCACTCGCGCGGCGAGAGGCGGCGGTTCGTGACGTCGACGCGGCCGATCCAGGCGAGCACGTACGGATCGGTGTCGGCGAGGCGCGAACAGACCGAGCGCTCGATCTCCTCGCGGGTCGTCGCGCCGACGGCGGCGTCGGTGACGTCCCGGAGCAGGCCGTCGACGCGCTCGAGGACGTGCTCTAACGCCCGGTGTTCCTCGCGGAGCTCCGCGGCGGTCTCCTCGACGGTGATCTCGGCCAGTTTGCGCTCGGTGATATCGAGGTGGACCACCGAGACGCGGAGCTCCCCGCTAACGTGGAATCGCTTCGCCCACATCAGGAACCACTGCTTTCGCTCGGGCGAGTGACAGGGGTACTCCATCGTGAACGTCTCTCGCTCGCCGTCGATGATCGCTTCGAGGCCCTCGACCGCGCGTCTGGCGTATTCGTCGGTGTCGGCGTCCGCCTTCGCGGTCGCGATGTAGTTGACGCCGACGTGGTCCGTCCGGTGACCGTCGGGACCGAACGCCCGCCAGGTGTCGTTGGTCAGCAGAATCTCTCCGTCCTCGTCGATGACTGCGACGGTAATGGGGAGCGTCTCGAGGGCGGCGTTGGCAAGTTCGTCCCGCTGATCCATCACTTACGTTCACGCTCTGCGCCGTCTTAAAACGTTGAAGCCATCCGATAACGGATTGAGGGTATTCAGCGCGATAGCAGTCCGAATACCGCTATTCCAGCTCGTGTTTACGATGCCAGTTGTTTTCCGAGCATGAGTAGATCCGAACCATCAGAAGCGAGTGAACGCCGTCAACGGCGCCTCTAAGCCCTCAAACCGATCGTTTCGTTCCGGTCTCCGAGTTTAAATACGATCACGAGCCAGCAGCGGCTATGGACTGGGAGACACCCGTCGACGCCTGGTACGTGTGGCTGGGCGCCAGTATCGTCAGCCTCGCTCTCGCCGGCGTCGTCCTCGCCTTGCCGACGGGACCGCCGCCCGACGCCGAGGGCGCGACGAACGCGATCGAGGAGACGACCGCGAGCAGCTACGAAGCGGCGTCGACCCTCGAGCACGACGCCGACGCGATCAGAATCGACGGGAAGACGGTCGCGCTGCGCAACGAACACGGGGTCAGTCGCTCGAGTCTCGCGTACGGCCAGGTCGTCGTCGTCAACGGCGACGAGCGGCTCGAACGCCTCGTCTACGGCGAGTCGTTCGCGACGGTGTTCGAGTCGGAACTCGAGGACGCGGACGCGAACGCGGCGGCCGCGTTCATGGACCGCGTCGCCGACGTCGACGAAGAGACCGCCGGCGAATGGCTGACCGCTTCGGACGAGCTAACCGTTCGACAGGTCGCCGTCGAGCCCGACGAGCCGCCGGAGGTACGAGTCCAGGGCGCCGACCACGAGCGCTCGATACTCGACGGCCGTCGTTCCCTCCCGAAGGAACTGGCCGCTACGTACGAAGGTGACGAGACGCAGACGGTCGCGTACACCGTGACCGGTACTGCTCCGATCGAGCCCGGCGTCGTAGCGCCACACGAGTACGCGACCGTCGGCTACGAGGCGGAGTGGACGACGACTCACGCGGACTCCGATACCGTCCGAACGGATCTCGATTCACACCTCGTCGACGGGGAGCGGATCGAAGGGACCCGGTCACCGGGTACCGATACCGAACGCCCCGACGAGGAGTTCTGGATCGGCGTCTACCCGCTCACCGTTACCGCGGAGTTCGGTTCGGAAACGTGTGAAACGACTCTCGAGAGCGCGACGACCGTCGATTCCGTCTGTCCGACCGTCACCGCCACCGACGAGCGCGCGGCCGAACTGGACTGGATCGAACGAAACGACGAGACGGGGAACTACCATGCCACGCTCGCGGTCGTCTAGGGGCCAGACGGAGCCGGTGGCGGCGCTCGTTGCGGTCGTCGTCATGGTGATCGCGCTCGGCCTCTACAGCGGCTTCCTCACCGACGTCCTCGGGGACCGAACCGACCGCTCGCCCGAGGCGTCCGCGATCGATCGGATCTGGGCCGACGTCTCTCACGGCGGCACCGTTGCGGTCCATCGACCGACCGGGCTGGACGACGTCGAACCGGATTCGCTCCCCCAGGGACGGAACGTCCACGTCGAGATCACTGCGGTGACCGACGGCGGCGATCGGGAGGTCGTCGCGACGGAACAGTTCGGGACGGACGGGACGCCGGTCGCCGACCCGGAGGGGCCCCCCGCCGACGGGTCCGGGATCGAGACCGGCGTGGCGGAACGGCCCGTTCCCGTCGAAGTCGCCCCCGGCGACGTTCGCGGCGGCACCCTTCGAGTGGAGGTGTGGGCCCCGTGAGATCGGACCGCGCCGTCAGCACCGTCCTCGACGTCGCGTTCGCACTGCTGCTCGTCAGCGCGAGCGTCCTGCTGCTCGGCCTCTCTCTTCCCACTACCGATGGGTCGCTCGAGGAAACGCGGGCGGATCGAACCGCCGAAACGCTCAGCGGGTCGACGGTCGCCGTCAGCTACGATCTCGAGTCGATCGCGGAGAGCGACCGCTACGAGGAACCGGAGACCGTCGACGACTACGAACGGACGACGTACGGCTCCGCGACCGGCGTGCTCGCGGAGGCGGCGGTCGCGAACGCGACGATCGGCGACGGCCGATTGATCCGGTACGCGGACTCGTTCGCCGATAGCGTCGCCGCCAGCGTCGACGGCCGGTTCACCGGTTCGAACCGCAACGTCCACGTCGTCGCCAGCTGGCGCCCCTACGAGGACGCCTCGATCAGGGGGGAGGTGACCGCCGGCCAGCGACCCCCGCCGACCGCGGATACGACCGCCGCGACGACGACCGCCTCGAGCGGCACTCCCGCGCTTAACAGTTCAGAGTTGGCGACAGCGTACGCCGACGAGGAAGATATCGACGCGCTCGCCGAACCGATCGCCCGGTCGATCGTCCGCGGCTACTTCCCGCCCGAGCGAACGCAACTGACTCTCGAGCGGCGAGGACTCGACCGGGCCGTCACGACGACTCACTACCTCGAACTGGCCGATCGCCTCGATCCGGATCACGACCTCGAGCGAGACGCCGGTCCGCTGCGGCGATCGGACGCCCGGGCCGACGACGCCAACGAGGTGCTGATCGCGGGTCTCACCGAACTGATCGCCGACGACCTCGAGTCGGGGCCGATCGGTGACGAACTCGACGCGATCGGCGGTGACGAGGCCGAATTGGACGCGTTCTTCGAGAAAACCATCGCCCCCAGCGACGTCGACATCACGACGTATACGTGGAAAGAATGACGGGAAAACGCACACGAACGACGGTATCGATCGACGATCGCGCTCGAGTCCCCTTCGCGATAATCGGGGTGTTGCTGCTGGTGACCAGCGTGACGGTCGTCGGCGTCCTCCAGACGCGCGGCGGACCCGAGACGGAGATCGACGAGACGCTCGCGATGGAGCGGACGGAAGCGGCCGTCCAGAGCGAACTCCGCGGCGCCGTCGTCGACGCGACTCACCGGGCCGCGGCCCAACCGGTAACGACCTCCGACCTCGACGCGCTCGGGGGCAACCAGACCGAGACGTTCGAGACGTACCTCGAGTTGTTGATCTACCTCGAGGCGCAGGAGTCGCTGTCGGCCGCCGGCCAGACGGCCGGCGACGTCGAGACGACGGTTTCCATCGGCGGAGACGTCCCCGAGGATCCCGACCGTGCGATCAGGACCGCCGACGACCGAATCGACGTCGCGGAACGGGCGGGGGGCGACGGACTGCTCGAGGTGACGCTCGATCGGGTGACGATCACGCTCGAGGACGGCGATCGCGTCGTCAGCGAGCGGACGGTCGACGACCTCTCCGTCACCGTCGGCACGCCGATCCTCGAGTTACAGGAGAAGACACGGGAGTTCGAAACGATGCTCGACGAAGGCTTCCTCGATGGCGAGGTCACCGAGTTCGAAAACATGGCCCAGAAAACGGCCATGCGACTCTATCCGATGGCGTATTTCAAGTCGTTCATCAATCGGATGGACAAAGGGACGGGTGACGAAGATCTGGAACAGGGTTGGACCTTCGACGAAATTCTCGAGAACAATCACACTGAAGTGATGGCGAACGACGCCATCTTCGGCGTTCAGGAGGAGGTGTTCGGCGAGGACGCCGTCGACCCGTACGCCGACAGGGTGATGCGTCCGGCGTGGGCGTGTTTCGCGGCGGACATGCTGGAGACGATGGCCGGCAACGACGACAGCGAAGAAAGTAACGACGGATACCAGGCGACGGTCTCCGTCACGGACGGGTTCGGGAACGGCGTTTACAATGCAACTGTCTTCGTCGACGGAGAAAAGCGGGGTACGACGGGTCCCGGTAACGAGGTCTCGTTCGAGCTAGCGGAGAACGGGACGCACTCGGTCGTCGTGATCGGAGACGACTACGAGCGAGTCGAGCAGCGCATCCGGTTTTCCGAACGGGATTCTCGAGACCGTATCGAACTCCGGCCGTCTACCGACCGAACGATCACTGTCTACGGTCCGTCCGGAGAGCCGGTCGACGGCGCCGACGTCAACGTCTGGGCGGACGACGAACTCGCGTACGCGACGACGGGTGCCGACGGAACGATCGCTCTCGAGGACCTCGCGATCGACGACCGAAGCGAACTTACGGTCGAAATATTCGCGGACGGGTACGAAGACGGATCGGAGACGGTCGAAATCGATCGGTCCTACAACGCGATTTTGACGTCTGCAGGCGACGCCTCGCTCGACGATCCCGAGGACGGTGCGGGACTGCACAGTTACTTCGAGGACGATCCGAGCCTCAAGGACGCCGCTTGCGAGGACTTCCGCGACTATCTCTTCGGCGACAAAGGCGGCGATCTCCCGGACGCGCCCTCGACGCTCGAGCTCGTCGACGGCATGTTCGGGGAGATGAATCCGCTGACGCAGAACGAAACGGTCGAACCGAACGACATGGCCGACATCGCCTACTACGAGCTGATCGGCATCCGAGATCTCTCGACGGTGTTGGACGACCTCCCTAGCGAGATGAACCCCGAGGATATCGACGAACCGATCAGTTACACCGAGGGGTTCGAGTCGCGGATCGAGAACGGTGACTTCATCGACGATATCTACGACGTGAACGTCGATCGATCGGTCGACGTCTCGTACGGATCGCTTTCCGCGAACAGGAGCAGCTCGTTTTCCGACTACGAGTACAGTCATTCAGCGTACGATTCCCGCGGCGTTACCGACATCGACGTATCGTTGTCGCAGGACTGGCGGACTACCGAGGGTGAGTACACCAATCGTGATCTCCACAGTCTCACGATCGATGCCGACGTCGAAATTCAGGAGCGATCGGTCTTCGAGAACACGACGGAGAACGGAACCGACACGAAAACCCTCGATCGATCGCCCGAAACGCTCCCGGTTTCGATCGAGGTCGACATCGATGCGGATCTCGTCGATGATATCGCTATCGACCGGAGCGAGATCGGTGACGATTTCGAAGCCGGCACCGGATACGCGGGCCACGGTGATCTCACCAGCCTCTCGGATCCGGCCAACTTCGAGCGCGTCGTAACTGACTCCCTCGAGACGCTGCTCGATGTGAACGCGCTCGATTCGGACGGCGATCTCGAGTCCCAGATCGAAGCTGATCTCAACGATTCGATCCGCATATCGAGTATTCCGTCGACCAACGAGAGTACCAACGGGGCGATATCCGTCGCACTGGATATCCGTTTCGGGGTCCTCGGAGCGGACGTTGCGAGTTACGACTTCGACGATCTCGAGGCCGGTTCGAATCTCGACAGAGCCGAACTCGAAGAGTGGCTCGAGGACGACCTCTACTTGGTTAACGCGTACGTCAAGAAAGAGACGAACGCGATCGAGCAACCGCGAGTGGAGTTTCTGCGCAGTCCGTCGCCGTTCAGAGAGCTAACCGATGAGGTTCGGGCCGTCGAAGACGAACTCGTGGACACGGAGTCGTACGACAACGTTCCGGATCTCGTTCGAATGGAAGTGCGAAACGCCTACTTCGAGACGCTCACCGGTCGACTTGATGAGATGGCGGATTTCCACGAGGAAACGGTCAGCGAGTTCGACGACGCGATGTCCACGAGCGACGGCGCACTCGACGACTCCCTCGATATCGTACAGGCGGTTTTCGCTGGCGACGTCGAGACGGAGAGCGGGGAACTCGAGGGCTCAGAGCTCATGGGAGACATGGAGTTCGACGTCTCCGGTTCGCCGACGTACATGGACCTCGAGACGGTCGACGACGACGAGGTGCCGACGGTTCGACCGCCGAACACCACGATCATGGACACCGATGTCGACGGCGAGCACGCGGCGCTCGGAGCCAAATACGGCCAGCGACTGCCGACACCGGGGCTCCCGCTAGTTCCGTGGCCGCCGATGCTGTACGTCCTGCAGGTCAACAGCTACAACGTCGACCTTCAGGGCGAGTACTCCCGCTTCGAAGTGAGTGCGACGGCGGGAGGTCCGGTCGACGGTGCGGGAACGACGTACGTCCGCGATCGGATGGACGTCGAAGTCGATCTCGGCGGCGATGCGCCACAGAAGATCGGCGAAGTCGAACCGATTACGTTCGATACGTCGCTCGAGATTCTGATTGCCATGCCTGGTCTGATGCCCATGAAGTCTGGTTCACCGCCGAATACCGGGGATCCTCCATTTGACGGTCCACCAAGCTTCAGTGACCTTATCGAGAATCTCGGTAATAAGGATCTAATTCTCGGTTACGAGGGAGAGAGCGACAAGTACGGGGATACTGGCCCTCTCGAAGGCTAAGTAGCTCTCCTTCAGACCGATTTCGCGTTATTACATCTGCAATAGTATTAGGCTGTTTCGAGAGCGCCAATGACGCTGTAGTTACCATCGATGCTATAGATGATCGAATCTACAAGAATCGCGTATCCTTGTACCATTCCTCGTACCATATCTTGGTGATCGCGGACATCAAAGGACCACCGTTGTTCACCAGTTTCGGGATTTAGTACGTTCAAATCCACATAGCCATAGCCACGCCAGACATAGAGAGAGTTCTTAGAAACGAATATCCGACGACCAGTCGGTCCAGAAATAGGCATATTTGAATCCCATGTTGGGGGTTCTTGTCTTGTGGTTAGTTCTCTCGTTAGCACTGCAGGCTGATCAAATACGCCCGCAGAGTAGATAATTTCATTTGCGATAGTTGGAGCACGACCGGCGACAACGGACTCACTATCATCCTTATTATAGACGGCCATCGTCGCCTCTTCTCCCGTCTCTCCGTCAATCGCTAGAACCGTATCGAGTTCGTGTGTATAGACTGTCCCATCATGAACCAGTAATTCTCTTCCGGTGTCAAAATTGCCGGACGGAGAATACGCCCAGATCTGTTCCTCTTTCTCGACATCGAATCCCACTACTTCGTAGTCATGTCCACTGTTCGTTTTGTGTGATACATAGAGTGAACCATCACTACCGACAGCGATATCTTGGACTGCATTTACTCGTTCCTCCCAAATTATACTCTGTTCTTCGATGTCGACAGCGTATAGTTTTCCGTCGTTATGGACGTATACGATCCCATCGTAGACACGAATGTCTCCAGAGTACAGCGAACCGAGTTCAACCGACCACAAGACGTCACCGGTCTCGGGTTTCAGCGCATAGAGGGTTTCAGTGAGAAAGTACACGGTGTCGTCAGTTACCGCTGGCGTCGTCGGTTCCCACTGCGGATTTGGAGGGGTCTCCGGCGGCAGTTCTGGTTCGTACGTCCACTCGACGTCACCTGTCGTCAGGTCGATTGCGTGGAGTGTCGACGTCTCGTCCGCGACGTAGACGAACCCGTGACCGACGACAGGTCCCGAGACCTCACCGTCTTCGATCTCGACCGTCCACCGCTCCTCGAGCGGCCCGTCAGGCCCGCTCCACTCATCGGTAACCATCCCGTTGTTCGCGGAGAACCGTGCCATTGGCCACGACTCGCCGCTCGAGCCGTTGTGAACGCCTTCAGTTCCGCTTTCGTCAGGTTCCTCGCCGGTACCAGCAGGGTCCGAACTGCCGTTTTCGTCGTTCGAATCGTCGCTACCCGTACAGCCGGAGAGGCCGGCAATACCGACCGATGCACTGCCGCAGGCTGCGAGCCACCGTCGGCGCGTTGATGTCGACCGTCGATTCATCGTCTATTTCAAATATGTATAATTCAACTAACTAAATGTATCGGAAATAGCCGATAGTACTAGCCGAAGCGAACTCGGTTTGAGACCAGTCTCGGCTGCAGGCTCTCTGATCGGGATATCGTTCGCATCCGGCCCAACGGAAAACGAGAACGTAGTTCGATCAGCGGCGAGTTACTCGAGCAGTTCCTCGGCGAGCATCGGGATGAACGTCCCGATATCGGTGACCATGCCGATAGCCTGCGCGCTGCCCCGGTCGAGAAGTTGGGTGACGGTTGCAGGGTTGATGTCGACGCAGACGGTCTTGGTCGTCGAGGGGAGGCAGTTACCGACGGCGACCGAGTGGAGCAGCGTCGCGAGCATGAGGACGATGTCGGCCTCCTGGGCCTGCTCGCGGATCGCGTTCTGGGCCTCGATCGAATCGGTGATCGTGTCCGGAAGCGGGCCGTCGTCCCGGATCGAGCCCGCGAGGACGTAGGGGACATCGTTGCGCACGCACTCGTACATCACGCCGTCGTCGACGACACCCTCGTCGACGGCCTCCTCGATCCCGCCGAGGCGGGCGATCTCGCTGATCGTGTAAATGTGGTGTTTGTGTCCCTTTCGCGGGTGCTCTAAGCTCTCGGTGTCGACGCCCAGCGAGGTGCCGTAGAGGTCGCGCTCTAAGTCGTGGACGGCGAAGCCGTTGCCGGCCGAAAGCGCGTCGATGTAGCCCGCGCGGACGAGCTCCGCGAGCGCGTCCCGGCCGCCGGAGTGGACGATCGCCGGGCCGCAGACGACGAGGACGTTCCCGTCGTTTTCCCGGACCTCGCGCATCTCGTCGGCGATCTCCTCGATCAGCGACGCCGAGGGGCGCTCGCTGGAGACGCCGCCCTGCATGAAGCCGAACGAACCGCTGCCGTTGCGGGGGCGTTCCGGCGGTTCGACGCGGATCCCGGTTTCGCCGGTGACGACGAGGTCGCCTTCCTCGATCGCGTTCAGGACCTTCGTGTAAACCCGCGGACGCTCGTCGCCCGCGTTCTCTACCACGAGGGCACAGTCCATCTCGACGTCCTCGACCTCGACCCACTCGCCGTCGACGCGAACGAACGTCGGGTGGTTGGTCGTCGAGTAGAAGTCGACGGGGACGACGCCGTCCTCCGGCGCCGCCTCGAGCGTCGCGTCGCGCGGATCGGCGACGGTCGCGCCCTGCTGGTTGAGTTCGTGGAGGATCGCCCGCAGGTCGCTTTCGGTTTCGGCGAGCACGCGCATCCGGCAGTAGGTCTCCGCGTGCTTGTGGCGGCCGACTTCGAATTCCTCGACCTCGAACTCGCCGCCCATATCCATTACGACACCGAAACAGTGGCCCATCGTCCCCGAATCGATGATGTGTCCCTCGAGTTCGACGGTTCGCGAAACGGTCATCGGTGCAGCGTTGGCGACCGGGGACCGTGAATGTGTGCGTTTCGGTGCCGGTCGACAATGGGCGACGGCACTCGCCGGTGTGAAACACCGCGACCGAGCAACAGTGTTCGCTCTCCGGCGGGCACGCTCGCGGAAAATCGTCACAGCCACCGTCGACCATTATTTCATCCCAAATGATGATTCAGCAAACACTTTTGTACACATCGGTGGACGGCTCAGATACGTGTCGCACCCCACAACAACACCGACGTCAGTCGAACTGTGGATCCGATCGTTCGCCCCCACGAGCGCCGGCCCGACGCAGGAACGCGCCCTCGAGCGGCTCTCCGATCTCGAGTCGCAGGCGCCGATCGAGTCGGTGGACGTGAGCGTCTGGGGGAAGGAAGTCGAGGTCAACCGACCCGAGCGAGCGATGCGTATTCCGCAACTCTGCCGGATCGAACGCCGACTCGAAGCCTTCGAGAACTGGGCCGCTCGCACGGGGTGCCGGCTCGAGCCGTTCTTCCGAAACACGCGTATCGAGTCGTCGATCACGGGCGAATCCCACGACGTGTGGCGGCTGCCGACGATCGCGGTCGCGGAGTTCGACGGTGACGAACTCCTCCACGTCGCGCCCTGTCGCGACGGCGATCGAACGATCGACGTCTTCGACCGGCTCGAGTCGCTCCTCGAGGACCCGGAGGCGCCGGTGACCGTCGATGAGGAATCGGGCGACGGATTGACCGAGCGCTCGTCGGATCCGGCGACCGACTACGGGCAGAGTCGCATCGACGTGGAACCGTCTCGCTCCGACTAATTCTGTTCCCTGCCGAACCGCGTCGGCCGGGCGCCGAACATCGACTACCTACTCGACCGGCTACCGAACGCTACCGCGTTGAACCCTGTCGTGCTCGACAGATCGAATCAGGTGGGAAACCGATCGGCACCGCCGTTTCGCTCCCGTTTCGATGACGGACTGTCAAGATCGTCGTGAATAACATCTATGCGACCGTGTCGCATAGTGTGATCCATGGCGAGTAACTCGACCACCCTCGGCCTGTCCCGGTGTCGCAACTGCGGGTTCGAAGCGCCCGGCGGCGACGACGCGTGGCGTCGCATCGACGTCCCGAAACTGGGACGGATGACACAGTGTCCCGACTGCGAGAGCACCGACGTCATCACGAGTCGGTAGCGCCGACCGCGATTCGAGACCCCCGTCGGAACGCACAGACTCTTGGGCGTCTCCACCCTAGGCTACTCCATGGAGCGCAATACGAGCGATCAGTCCCGCGACGACGCCGACGGCGACCTTCCGGACAGCGACGTCGAGTGGCGAGACCGACTGAGCGAGGAGGAGTACCGAATCCTGCGCGAGGCCGGCACCGAACCCCCCTTTAGCGGCGAGTACGTCGATCACAAAGCGGACGGGACGTACGCCTGCGCCGGCTGCGGCGCCGAACTGTTCGACGGCGACACGAAGTTCGAGTCCGGCTGCGGCTGGCCCAGTTTCTACGACGTCGACGCCGATCGCGTCGAGACCCGACTGGACACCAGCCACGGGATGCGCCGCACCGAGGTCCTGTGTGCCAACTGCGGCGGCCACCTCGGCCACGTCTTCGAGGACGGTCCCGACCCCACCGGCAAACGCTACTGCATCAACTCGGTGGCGCTCGAGTTCGAGGACGAGTAACGCGGCGTCACGTCGAACGCGTAGATTCGTTCGGTAAGAACCCTATTTTCGGCCGTCGTTCGAGACTAGTCGTCGGACCTCGAGGGCCGGTCGCGGTTCGTCTCGGCGTCCGTCATCGGTCCGCTTCGGTAGACCGCATAGAGGACGAGCACGGCGATCGCGAAGTCGAACCCGTGTTCGACGAGGTGGTGGACCGTCATCGGGACCACGCCGAACACGGTTCCGAGGCCGACGACGGACCGCACCACGAGCAGTCCGAGCACTGCCGTAATCAGTAGGTATCGGGGCGAGCGCCGTCTCGAGTACGCGACGAGCCCGCAGCAAAAGAGGATCGTCGTCCCGACGGCGGCGAGGACGATCACGGCCAACAACACCGGCGCCAGTTGCGGATCCAGCCACGGGATGTCGAGGGGACTCGTGTGTTCCATCCGCGATATATTATCTGGGCGGGAACGCTACCTATGCGCTTCGGTTGTTCACGGTTTGTCGTCCCGCAGCGACCGTCCGTTTTTCGCCGAGGCAGTCGAAGACGGTCGTCTCGAGCCCTCGTTTGCGTGTGCGCCGGTTTCGTGTTCAGTCGGTCGTCTCATCAAGACGGGTCGTATGGCCCGTTCTCACCTGCCGGGAACGAGCGGAAGCCGTTATCCGGTCGTGGTCGCTAGTCGATGGTAGGCAGCCCCGTAGCGGGGCATCGATCACGACGACCACGTCCACAATGAGCGAGACACGACGACAGATCAGGGCACACGTTCGGTCCAACGCCGGAATCCACTTCAACGAACTCGTCCGGGAGTCGACGTACGCGCCGGGACAGATCCAGTATCACGTCCGTCGGCTGATCGACGCCGGCGAACTCGTCCGCGAGGAACTCTACGGACAGACCCACTACTACCCCCCGCAGTACGACGAGTGGGAACGCGCCGCGCTGGCGCTGTTCCGCCGCGAGACGACCCGCGAGATCGTCCTCTTCTTGATCGAGCACGGTTCGTGCCGACCGGCCGCGGTCGCGGACGAACTCGACATCGCCCGGAGCACCCTCGAGTACCACCTCGATAACCTGGTCGAGTGCGACATCGTCGAGAAGGAGTATGGAGAACGCAATCGCGTCACGCTCTCGCTGTCCCGTCCCGATCGAACCGCGCCGCTGCTCTCGGAAATCTCGCCGACGGTGCCGGACCGACTGGTCGATCGATTTACGCGGCTCGTCGACGGCCTGCTCGAGAACTCCGTCGACTCCGAGTAGGTGCGGTCGGCTCGGTCGCTCGGATTCGTTTTCAGTTTCGTCTCGAGACGGCCCTGACCATCCGCAGAGACAGGGAACCGATCTGACAGCAATTTTCGAGTACTGGACCATAATTTCGATTACTGAACCAGAACGGAAAACATCCGGAGGGCTCATGAGCCGGTATGGTTCGACCGATCGAGCGACGACGATTCGTGCAAGTGATGAGCGGCGGTCTCGCGATCGGGGCCGCGGGTTGTCTCGGCGACGACGATGATGAGAACGGCGACGAAGAGAACGGAGCCGAGGACGACGAAAGCGGCGAGGGTAGCGACGGACTCGCCTACGCGTTCGGCCCGGACGCGATCGCCCTCGTCGATCCGGACGAAGGTGCGGTCGTCGACGAACTCACCGACGGCGTCGACGGCTACGCGTACGGCGACGCGGTCGTGACGAACGACGGGAGCCAACTGTTCGTCATCGAAGAGACGCTCAGTCAGGTGCTGGCCATCGATCTCGAAACGCGTGAGATCGCCGCCGAGGTCGGGATGGGGCCCGACGGGACCCACATGTATCATCCGAACGACGAGGAGATGTGGGCCCACTCCGACGCGGAGGGGACGTTCTACGTCATCGATACCGAGGACCACGAGGTCGTCGAGACCGTCGCGGCCGGCCTCGAGGGCGAGGGCCACGGGAAACTCCTCTCCCACGAGGACTTCGGCCAGAAGGGCTACGCGACCAACGTCAACGATCCCGCGCTCCACGTCATCGACCTCGAGAGCTACGAGCGGATCGACACGATCGAACTCGGCGAGGACGGCGGGACTCACTACAAGGCCTACAGCCCGTCGAACGGACTCGCGTACGTCGAGTACGGAGACGTCACCGCCGTCGTCGACACCGAGACCGACGAGGTCGTCGACGAACTCGACGTCGCCGGCGGCATGTACCTGACGCCCGACGAGGAGCGGATGTCGATCATCGACCACGGCGAGATACACGTCTTCGACGTGACCGACGCGGAGACGCCCGAGATCGGCTCCGTTTCCGTCGATGGCGGTCCGGACGACCTCGAGTACTACGAGGGCGACGACGCGCTCTACGGCTTCACGGCGAACACGATGGACGCGGACTCGGTCGTCGTCGATATGGACGCCCTCGAGGAAGTCGACCGGATCGAGGCCGGCGACATCGAGCACCCGGAGGGCGCCCAGCACCTCCACCGCTCGGCCGTCTCGGGGGACGGCTACTTCTTCACGCCGGCCGATGCCGACGGCACCGTCGCGGTGATCGACATGGCCGAGCGAGAACTGATCGCAGACGTCGAAGTCGCGGACGGCGTCGACACCGTCGCCTACATCCCCGAATAGCATGGTCAGGACGGACTCGCTCGAGCGGGACGTCGGTCCGAACGAGGTCGCGCGCCGAGCGTGGCTGCTCGTCCTCGTCGCGGTCGTCGTCCTCTCGGTCGCCGTGACGCCGGTCGCGGCCCACGCGTACCTGAGCGAGTCCGACCCGGCCAACGGGGAGCAGGTCGAGGCGCTCCCAGACGAGGTGACGCTGACGTTCGGCGGCGACGGCGTGCAGGTCGCCGACGTCACCGTGACCGGTCCGAACGGGGAAGACGTCAGCGGCGAGGCGACGGTCGATCCCGACGATTCCCGGGTCGTCCGCGTCCCGCTCGAGGACGCGCCGACCGGAGACGATGCCGACGTCGACGGAATGTACACCGTCGAGTGGGAGATCCTCGCCGACGACGGCCACGAGACGTCCGGTTCGTTCATCTTCGGCGTCGGCGACGACCCGCTCGACCGCGACGCCGTCCTCGAGGCCTACGAGGACGAGGAGGCCGGTGCGGACGAATCGCTCCCGCCCGCGGAAACCGCCGCGAAGGGGCTGGTGCTGGTCGCGGTACTCGTGCTCCTCGGCGCGCCGGTAACGGCCGCGATAGCGGTCTATCCGCTCGCCGACCGTGACGGGACGACGCGGACGGTCGATCGTCGACTCGCGCGCGTCCTCGCCGGCGCGGGCGCGGTGCTGGTCGCGTCGGTAGTCGCGCTCGGACTCGCTCGCGCCACGGCGTTGGGCTCGCTCTCGGTCGACACCGTCCGCGCGTTCCTCGATACCTCGCTCGGGGCGACGTGGCTGACGCAACTGTCGGTGGCCGCGGTTATCGCTGGACTGCTCGGTCTGGCGGTCGCGGGCGCGCTCCGACGACCCGTTTGGCTCTGGGGGACGCCCGCGGGTGCAATCGCCGTCGCGATGACCGTCGGCTGGACGAGCCACTCGGCGACGGCGATCGATCGGCTGCGGGGAGCGCTCGTCGATCTCGGCCACGTCACCGGTGCGGGGCTCTGGCTCGGCGGGCTCGTCGTCCTCGCTGTCGTCGTGCCCGCGGTTCTCGACGAGACGGCGCCGGCCGATCGACGAGCCGTCGCCGCCGGAACGATCCGGCGGTACTCGCTGCTGGCGCTCACCGGCGTGACGCTCGCGGCGGCGACCGGGCTCGTCCTCGCCTCGTGGCACGTCCCCGACCTCGAGTCGCTCGCCGCGGCCGTCTACGGCGTCGCGCTGTCGGCGAAGACGCTCTTGGTGTTGCTGGCGCTGGGACTGGGCGGACTCTCCCGGTTCGTCCTCCTTCGTCGCCTCGAGTCCGCCGCTGCGGACGGTCGCGGCGGACTCGTCGGGCGACTGATCGGCGGCACCGAGAACGGAACCCGCGAAGACGGCGGCCGATCGCCTCCCGACGACTCGGGCGACGGGACCCTCACCGCGTTCGCTCGCGCCGTCCGATTCGAGGTCGCCGTCCTCGTCGTCGTCGTGCTCCTCTCGGGACTGCTCACCTCCGTTCCGACGGCCGCCGTCGTCGGCGAAGACGAGGGGCTCGAGAGCGCGACGATCGAACGCGAGGGCGACGTCGATCTCGAGCTGACGGCGATCCCCGCCGAGATCGACGGGCGCGACGACGGAACGAGCGACGAGGGGCTCCGCGTCGAGGCAGGCACGCCGGTCGTCTTCGAGGCGGCCTTCCTGGATGGCGACGACCGACCGCTCGAGTCCGAGCGGACCGTCCGCCTGCTCGCCGACGGACCCGACGGCGATCGGTTCGAGGTCGAACTCGAGGCGACCGACGACGGGACCTACGGGACGGTCAGGACGCTGCCCGCCGAGGGCGACTGGCGGGTGCGCGTCACCGGCGAACCGGGCGGCGAGTACGTCGACGAGTGGGTCGACGTGCGCGCGGTGGCGAGCGCCGCCGACGGAGCGACGGACGACCACGATCACGATGCCGAGGGCCACGACCACGACGATCACGGCGAGGACGCGGACGGGGACGACGACGCGGACGACTCGCCGTTTACCGCCGCGCTCCGCGTCGGCGCCGTCGCGATCGGGCTCGTCGGCACCGGGGCCGTCGCGCTCGAGGCAGTCCGATTCCGCGGGCGCTCCGACTGAGGGGACGAGACGCGAGCTTGGCGTTCGAGTTCGACGTCCGCAGTCGTTCGTCACCTCGCCGCCATTCGGGGGAGATTCGACGGCGAGGGACGCCGCCCGGCCCGATTTTCGAACGCGAAACCGCGAACACTTAGTACGGTGGCTTGTAACACTCTCGATCATGGGATTCGACGAGATGGACGTCGATACGATCTGGATGGACGGCGAGTTCGTCGACTGGGACGAGGCGCAGGTCCACGTCCTCACGCACGGACTGCACTACGGCAGCGGCGTCTTCGAGGGCGCACGGTGTTACGACACCGCGGAGGGCCCCGCGATCTTCCGCTGGGAGGAACACCTCGAACGGCTCTTCCAGTCGGCCAAGCCCTACGACATGGACATCGACTACACGAAGGAGGAGCTCACCGAGGCGACGAAGGAGCTCATCCAGCGCCAGGACCTCGAGTCCTGTTACATTCGCCCGATCTCCTTCTACGGGTACAACTCGCTGGGCGTCAGTCCCAAGGACTGTCCCACCGAGACCGCGATCGCGGTCTGGCCGTGGGGCGCGTACCTCGGCGAGGAAGCCCTCGAGGAGGGCATCGAGGTCATGATCTCCTCGTGGCGGAAACACGCCTCGAGCCAGATCCCGACGAACGCGAAGACGACGGGCCTGTACGTCAACAGCATGCTCGCCGGCGAGGAGGCCCGCCGGAACGGCTACGCCGAGGCGATCGTCCTCAACAAGGAGGGCAACGTCGCCGAAGGTCCCGGCGAGAACATCTTCCTCGTGCGCGACGGCGAGCTCCACACGCCCGGCCTCTCCGAGTCCATCCTCGACGGCATCACCCGCGACACCGTGATCGAGATCGCCGAGGATCTGGGCTACACGGTCCACGACGGCGCCTCGATCTCGCGGGGCGAACTCAACACGGCCGACGAACTGTTCTTCACCGGCTCCGCGGCCGAGGTCACGCCCATTCGGAAGGTCGACAACGTCGTCATCGGCGACGGCTCGCGCGGCCCGATCACCGAAGAAATTCAGCAGCGGTTCTTCGAGGTCGTCGAACGGGAGACCGACGAGTACGACGAGTGGTTCGAGTACGTCTGAGCCGGTAATCACGCGAGAGGTGATATCGGTCGCTCGCCGTTGCAGGGCCGCGCCTCGAGTGAGAGTGCGGGGACGTCAGAGTCGCCGGAGGAACGTCTGGAGTTCCTTGTATGCGGCGTCGTACGAGTCGCGAAACACGTAGTGGCCGGCGTTCGGGACGTGGACCAATCGTCCCGGCAGCAGCGAGTCGGCCGCGTTCAGGTCGGCGACCCGCTGGTCGACGTCGACATCGGATCGCAACACCAGTGAGCGACAGGAAACGTCCGGGAGCGCATCGACGAGGGGCGACGGGTAGCCCTGACGCGCGAGTTCCGCGATCGCCGGATCGGATTCGAGATGGCCGGTCGCGAGGCGGCGGGCGTGCGTCGCGTCAAGCTCGGAATACTCCTCCTCAACGATCTCTTCGACGGTCCGATCGGACGCTCGGTTCAGGGCGGTTCGCGATTGCTCGAACAGTTCGTCCGGGTCGGCCTCCGGGAGCCTGTGGAAACAGTCCGGTTCGACGAGGACCACTCCCTTCGCAAGGGTTGGCCGTCTCGCCGCCGTCCACGCGACCGTACCGGCGCCCATGGAATGTCCCATCAGGACGGGATAGAGCGCCGAGTTCGATACCACGCGGCGGTGGTCCGCGCTCGAGGTCGGGCTCGAGACCGCGGACGGGCGGGTGATTCTCGTCCTGACGGTCGGAACCGGATCTGCCGTCGATACCGACGCGGCCGCGTTCGAGTCGATTCGGACGCGACGGGACCGCGCGCTCGAGGGCGACTGGGACGACTGTCGGCTGGTATCGATCGCGCCGAAGAGCGCCCTCGAGACCGGGACGACCGATACCGAGCCACCGATGGACGCGAGGTCTCGCTCGAGTCGCTCCGGGATCGGTTCGTGGCGCGCGATGGCGACCGGGACGAGTACCGGGCTGCCCTGGTTCAGGCGGCAATCGATCGCGGGCGTCGGAGCGCGAGCGCCGGCGGCCCGCCGTCGATCGTCGCGGAGTACCGCGCGCTGGTGAGGGAGCGCGAGCCGGCGTTCGACCTCGAAGCCGAGAACGAGGACGCCGATACGGTCGCTGACGACGACACGGCAGTCGCGATCGACGCCCCGCCGCTGGCCGACGACCACCGACTCGTTCACGCGCTGGCAGCGGGAACCGTCGAGCTCAGGATTCCCGGCGCCGCGGCGCATCTCCGGACCTTCACCGCCCGCTACGTGACCGCGATTCCGCCAGCGACGGAGTTGCTGACCGACGGCGACGCGCTCGTCCTCCGGCTGCCAGTACCGGCGATCGGTTCCGACTCGAGCGAGGGCGACGACGCGCTCGACGAGGCCGCGGTCGACGAGGCGCTGACGGCTATTCGGGACCTCCTGACGGTCGCCGAACGCGTCGCCGAACGGTCGTCGTGAACGACCCTCGAGAGTGGCGTCCGAGGGCGTTCTCCACCAGCGGCCGTTTCGTAGCGTTTTTGCCGGTTCTCCGGAAACGACGCGGTATGACTGCCTGCCCCTGGGACGACTGGAACCATATTCTCAAGATCGACCCGGACAAGGAGCTCCCCGAGGGCGTCACCTACGGAGACCTCTGTGCGACCGGCACCGACGCCATCGAGGTCGGCGGCACCATGGGAATCACAGAGGAGAACATGGAAGCCGTCGTCGACGCCTGCGCCGAACACGACGTGCCGCTCTATCAGGAACCCTCGAGCCCCGACGTCGTCATCGACAACCGGGCGCTCGAGGGGTATCTCATCCCGACGGTGTTCAACGCCGGCTCGCCGTTCTGGATCACGGGCGCCCACAAGGAGTGGGTGCGAACCGACGGCGACATGGACTGGGACCGGACCTGGACGGAAGCCTACATCGTGATGAACCCGGAAGCCGACGTCGCGGAGTACACCGAAGCCGACTGCGACCTCGGGCCGGACGACGTCGCGGCCTACGCCGAGGTCGCCGAACGAATGTTCGGCCAGGAGATCGTCTACCTCGAGTACTCCGGGACGTTCGGCGACGAGGAGATCGTCGAGGCGGCCGGCGAGGCGACCGACGAGACGACGCTGTTCTACGGCGGCGGCATCCACGATTACGACTCGGCCGCGACGATGGCCCAACACGCCGACGTGATCGTCGTCGGCGACCTCGCCCACGAGGAGGGCGTCGAGGCCGTCCGCGAGACGGTCGAGGCGGCGCGGGACGCCTGACGAACGCGTCGCCGCGGAGTCCCGTGACTCGCACTCGTACTCGAGCTACCGGCGAGCGAGATAAGACGGGACGTACGACTGTTCAGTTGGAAGTACCGTTGCCCGGCAACTCATTCGTCGGGCGCCCGTACGCTCGAATGTGAACCTCGATCCGACCGACCGCGCCGTTCTGTACCTGCTACAAGAGGAGAGCCAGACCCGTCTCACCCACGACGAGATCGGCGACCGAATCGGGGTCTCGTCGAGCACCGTGAGCAATCGGCTCCGGGAACTCAAAGAGACGGGGGTCTTGCAGGATTATCGCCCGGAGATCGACTACGAGGCCGCCGAGATCCCGCACCACCTCCTGTTTATCTGTACGACCCCGATCGCCGACCGAAAGGCGATCTGCGAGCGGACGATCGATATCCCGGGCGTCGTCAACGTTCGCGAACTGCTGACCGGGACCAGAAACCTCCACGTCGAGGTCGTCGCGACGGACGCGTCGAAGATCGAAACCGTCACCGAAGAGCTGGACGCGCTGGGACTCGAGATCCACGGGTCGGAGATTCTGCGGTCGAACTACTACCAGCCGTTCGACCAGTTCGGAACGGAGGAAATCGACTCGAAGACCGAATCGGAGTGAGCGCTCCGAGCGCGCATTTATTGCGTGGAGATCGGCCAGAACGAATCTTTACTGCTGGTGTCTCGAAAGGAACGTGTCCGTCATTCTTATCCACTGCAACGGCCTTACACTGATGATGGCAACCCAGTCACCCTCCCCCTCCAGCGGCGAATCGCTGTCGATCAGGGTCGTCCGCGAAGTCGCCGCCCACGACGGCGTCGACCCGATGGACCTGTCGCCGCCGCTGTTCCACAGCGTGGATCCCGCGGCGTTGGATGCGCTCTTCGAACCGACGAGCACTGACGACGCCCGTGCCGGCCGCGTGACCTTCGCCTACGACGGGAAACGGATCGCCGTCGATAGCGACGGCGAGGTGACGATCGACCCGGAACGCGACCCACAACGGACGTGTTCGCGATGAAGTACTGCCTCAACTGCGACTGGTTCGCGGACCCCGAAGCCGACGCCGACGACGACGAGCGCTCGCAAGCGGCGCTCGAGCACTTCGTCGAAACGGGCCACTCGATCGACTCGAGCGACTCCGTCGGACGGCCGACGACGCCGGTTATCTGCGAGGCGTTTCTCGTCCGGGACCTCGTCGGGTCGTTCGGTCAGTCGGTCTAGAACGCCGACTCGGGAACCGCTCGCTCCCGTGCCGTTGCTGTCACTCTCCGCTTCCCCGCTCGTTTCTAGCGGCTCGAACCGCCGTTACGGCGTCTCGAGGAGTTCCCGGAGCCGCGGCAGTACCTCGGTCACGTCCTCGCGACGGACCACGTCGGCCGCGTCGTCGACCGGCGTCGACTCGAGGTTGACGATGCCGACGGTGGCTCCCGTCGACGCCGCCTGCCGGGGCAGCGACGCGGCCGGCTCGACGACCAGCGAGGAGCCGACGGCGAGGAAGACGTCGCTCTCGCGGGCCAGCGACCGGGCGCGCTGGATGACCGCGCCCGGAAGCCGTTCGCCGAAGAGGACGACGTCGGGTTTGAAGACGCCGCCGCAGTCGCAGGTCGGGGGCAACTCGCCGTCCGCGGCCCGGTCGAAGATCGGGTCGGCGTCCCGTCGCCGCCCGCAGTCCGTACAGCGGACGCGCCGGGCGTTCCCGTGTAACTCGAGGAGCGTCGCGCCGTCCGCTGCGGTCTCGGCGTTCGATTCGTCGGCGTCGTCCGTTCGATCGCCACCGGTCTCGTCGCCGTTTTCACTCGAGCCCGCGGCGATCGCGTCAGCCGCCTTCGCGTGTAACCCGTCGGTGTTCTGCGTGAGGATCGCCTCGAGGTGGCCGTCCCGTCCCATCGCGGACAGCGCTTCGTGAGCCGCGTTCGGCCGGTACTCTTCGGCGAACAGCTCCCGCTGGAGGTCGACGCGGTCGTCCCAGAACCCCTCGGGATCGCTTTGGAACCGACCGTAGGTGAACTGCCCTTCGTCGAACTTCTCCCAGACGCCGTCGTCGCCCCGGAACGTCGGCACGCCCGAGGGCGCGGAGATGCCCGCGCCGGTGAAGGCGACGACGGTGTCTGCGCTCCGGACGTCCGCGGCGAGTGACTCGAGGTCGTCCATACCGGACGGTCGGGACGGATCGTCAAAATTCGTCGTGGTGCGAGCGACTGCAACCGCACGACTCGAGGGCGGCCGGAACCGCTCGGTCGCGCTTCGAGCGGCGTCGACGGCCCGCCCTCGAGCGAACGGACAGCGTGAGCGTCCCGCGAACCGAACGGCCGCGAACGATTGCGCTTAAGTTGCGGCGACCGGAATCGAGGTGTATGCAGGACCGAACCTACACTGCTGACGCCGAGCCGGGCGACGACGTCACCGTCGCCGGCTGGGTCCACGAGATCCGCGACCTCGGCGGGATCGCCTTCCTGATTCTCCGCGACACGTCGGGCAAGATCCAGATCAAGTTCGAGAAAGACGAGATGGACGACGACCTGGTCGAGACGGGACTCGACGCCTCCCGCGAGAGCGTCGTCAAAGTCTCCGGCGCCGTCGAGGAGGAGCCCCGCGCGCCGACGGGCGTCGAGGTCACGCCCGAATCGGTCGAGGTCGTCGCGCCCGCTGACCCCGAACTGCCGCTTGACCCGTCGGGGAAGGTCGACGCCGACCTCTCGACGCGACTCGACAACCGGACGCTCGACCTGCGCAAGGAGGACGTCCAGTCCGTCTTCGAGATCCGCTCGGGCGTCCTGAACGCGGTTCGCGATCAATTCCGCGAGTTCGACTGTACGGAGATCAACACGCCGAAGATCGTCGCCACCGGGACCGAGGGCGGCACCGAGCTCTTCCCGATCACCTACTTCGGCGAGGAGGCCTTCATGAACCAGTCCCCGCAGCTGTTCAAGCAGCTCATCGCGGGCTCGAACGTCGAGCGCGTCTTCGAGATCGGGCCGATCTTCCGCGCCGAGGAGCACAACACGCCGCGACACCTCAACGAGGCGACCTCGATCGACTTCGAGGGCGCGTTCTGCGACCACCAGGACGCCATGGACGTCGCCGAAGGCGTCGTCAAGGCCGCCTACGAGGCGGTCCGGGAGAACTTCGGCGACGAACTCGAGGCGATCGGCATCGCCGAGGAGTTCGAGGTCCCCGAGGGCGACTTCCCGCGCATCAGCTACGAGGAGGCCATCGAGCGCATCAACGCGACGGGCGAACTCGACGAGCAGCTCGTCTGGGGCGACGACCTCTCGACGCCGGCCGAGGAGGCCCTCGGACGGGACGTCGGCGGCCACTACTTCATCACCGACTGGCCCAGCGAGATCAAGCCGTTCTACATCAAGGACCACGACGACGACCCCGAACTGTCGACCGGCTTCGACCTGATGCACCCGCGCATGGAACTGGTCTCGGGCGGCCAGCGCGAGCACCGCCACGAGAAACTCATCGAAGGCTTCGAACAGCAGGGTCTCGACCCCGACCAGTTCGAGTACTACACGAAGATGTTCAAGTACGGCATGCCGCCCCACGCCGGCTTCGGCCTCGGCGGCGAGCGCCTGATCATGACGCTTCTCGGACTGGACAACATCCGAGAAGCCGTGCTGTTCCCGCGAGACCGTCAGCGGCTGAGCCCGTAATCGGGCTCGCCACTGACCGGCGAGGGAGAGCCAGAGAGGCGAACGGAGTGCGTCTCTCGCTGTTCCCGCGAGATCGCCAACGTCTGAACCCAGAGGACGAAGACGGTTGGAGCCGGCGAGACGAGCGGTGCGAGGCTGACCGAAGGAAGGCCTCGAGTAGCGAACGGGGAGCGATGACCCGTGAGCGTAGCGAGTCTCGTCGGACCGCCAGCCCCTGTCGCCGTAAGGCGACGGCGCAACTGTCGAGCGGGGCTCGTTGGACGTGCAGCGCGGGTCCAACGGTGTTCACGCGGCATCGCCGGCATTTCTCGCCGTATGCGGCTACCGTAACCCGGTAGTCGCATCGCTATCGGATCGGAAACGAGCGTGCTACCGAGACGGGAACGGCGGTACGCCGCGAAAGAACGATACGGATACTCGTAATTACAGTTCACGGCGGGTGCCGGAACGTTAGAACCAGCCCCAGCCGTCGTCTCCGTCGTCGTCGCCGTCGGTGTTGTCGTCACAGGAACCGCTGTTGATAGCGTCGGCGAGGTCGTTACCGACCATCGAGTCGCCCAGATACGAGAGGTGGCTGCCGACGCTGAGGGTGACGTCGACGTCCGTGTAGTTCGGAGCGGGATCGCAGCCGGCTCCCTCGGTCCCGAGGGCCGTGTCACCGAAACCGCCGTAGGCGCTGCCGACCGTCGAGTCGTTGTTCGAGTGGTAGTTGCGGACCTCGCAGGCGTTGTCCAGACCGGCGTTCCACGGACTGCCACAGACTTCCGATCCGTCGGCGGCCGCGCCCAGCGGCGCGACGGTCTCGATCTGGTAGCCGCTGCCGAGTTTGGTCGCGGCCCAGAGGACGCAGCGACCGCCCAGCGAGTGGCCGACCAGTCGGACGTTGCCGCCGCCGCTATCGTAGAACTCCTCGATGAGGCCGGCCGTGACCTCGCCGACGTCCTCTGTGTCGGCTTCCGCGCCGAGGAAGTTGAAGTTGGTCGCGGGCCACTCGATAGCGACCGTCTCGTCGGGCGAATAGCCGCCCGACACGAGGGAACTCTCGACGCTCGAGGCCTGACTCGAGACGGTGGTGTCGCCGAACCAGCCGTGGATGAACACGAGCAGTTCGTCCGTGACCGGGAGGCTGCCGTCGGCGCTCCAACCGAGCAGACCGTCGTCGACTTCGATGACGTCGGGGCTGAGGACCTGTGCCGACGCCGAACCGGACACGGCGGCCAGCCCGGCGCCGCCGACGACCGTCGTTCCGGCCGCCTGCAGCAGCGTTCGTCGACTCGTGGCGGTCTGATCATCGGTCGATTCCGATCGTTCCGGAGTGGTGGTATTCGACATAATCCATCCAGTACATTTTTAGATTACATATTTAATTCTAACTTCTAGGATAAAACATAAAATGGCGAGGCTAGTGTATTAGAGTGGCCGCTACTCGACGCGTTCGAGTCCGAGACGCGACGCGATAGCGGGACGGGTCGCTCTCGAGAACGGGCGACCGCCGGTCGAGGGGCAGTTCGACGGCGAACGCGCGAGCGGTGCGACGGGGTCCGCCGTCGAGTGGCCGAGGTACCGGATCCGAGCGGGGCCGCGGAAATGACCGAATCTACAACGTTATGTCGCCCGAGTCGTAATCGGGGGGCAATGCGCGAGGAGGCGACGGCGTTCGTACCGGGGCACATCACGGGCTTTTTCAGCGCTCACCCAGACGACGATCCGACCGAGGCGGGCTCTCGCGGCGCGGGAGTGACGCTTACGGACGGCGTCGAGGTAACGGTCGAACCGACCGACGAGGCGGCGTCGACGATCGTCCTCGACGGGAGGACACTCGAGATCGACGCCGTCGAGACCGTCCTCGAGACGCTCGCGGTTACGGCCCGCGTCGAGGCCGAGTCGGACCTGCCGCTGGGTGCGGGCTTCGGCGTCTCGGGGGCGATGGCGCTGGGGACGGCGCTGGCGGCCAACCGCGTGTTCGAACGCGACCTCTCCTGGAACGAACTCGTGACGATCGCCCACGGGGCGGAAGTGCAGGCCGGGACGGGGCTGGGCGACGTGGTCGCCCAGGCCCGCGGCGGCGTCCCGATTCGACTCGAGCCGGGCGGGCCGCAGGTGAACGAGCTGGACGCGATCCCCGCACGGGCGCGCGTCGAGTACGTGACGTTCGGGGAACTCTCGACGGCCGACGTCCTCTCGGGCGAGACCGACCGGCTCTCGGCGGCCGGCAAGCAGGCGCTGTCGCGGGTCGTCGAGGAGCCGACGCTGCTCTCCTTTATGTACGCCTCGCGGCTGTTCGCCCGCGAGGCGGAGCTGTTGACCGAGCAGGTCGCGCGGACGATCGGCGACGTCACGGAGGTCGACGGCCAGGCCTCGATGGCGATGCTCGGCGAAACCGTCTTCGCGTTCGGCACGGGGCTCTCCGACGCGGGCTACGAGCCGACCGTCTGTGCGACCCATCCGGCGGGCGCGATGCTGAAGTAACCGCCGCCCGTTACATATCAGCCGTTCCTGTCAGATAACGGACTTCTATTCGGCGAGCCACCGGTTTGCGACGGCAACAACTCGAATTGAACTCCTCTCGTTGCTCCCCGCGAACATTCTTTCATTCTCTTTCTAGGGCAGAGAAAAATAAGCTAACTTTCAGTATATTTGAATGCTGAGCATACGAATTAGAGCTTTGAGTGTGGTTCTGAGACGGTTTTCGAACGAGTCAAACATATTTTTTGAGTTATGTGTCAGTCATCAGTTTAGTGGCCGGAGCTTTATTATGATGGGTTTCAGTTATCTGTTCAAGTTTCCGAATGTCTTCACCGAGTGAAATTCACCAAAACTTGTTTCGGCTGTACGAACACTACGTCGGTGAACCCGACTCGAGCAAGGACGTCTACGGCTACTGGGTGTTCATCGTGGGCTACCTGCTCGGGGCGGCCGGCATTTTCACCTACGTCGTCGGCTACGCCGGCAGCGCGGGCTCGTACACCCTGATCAGGATCTCCGGCGTCACCGCGGCGACGGGGCTGGCGCTCTGTCTGTTCGGCATCGTCTTGATGCTCCCGGTGCGCAGGATCGGGATCTACGCGAGCGCGCTCGGACTGCTGGTCGCACTCGGTGGCGTCGTCTTTTTCGGCTGGGCCTACCCCAACAACTGGCGGGATCTGGGAACCGACTACAGCGTTCAGGTCATCTCCGTTTACACGCTCGGAATCGGACTGATCGCGGGCGTCACCGCTCTCGTTCCCATTCTGACGGGACAGAAGGGGATGTTCGTCGAGGAGGAGGGCGCGACCGACGATCCGGAGATCATGACCGGCGACGCGATGGAGGGCGCCCAGTTCGCCGTCTTCCGCGACGAGGACGGCGACTGGCAGTGGCGCGTGCTCCACCTCGAGGCGCTGGCGGCGAGCAACGACAGCGCGGTCACGCGACCGGAGGCGACCGAGAGCATCGAGCGCGTTCAGTCCCAAATCAGCTCCGCGGGGCTGATGGAGCTGACGACCTCCGCGTTCCGCCTCTACGAGGACCGCGACGGCACCTGGCAGTGGACGCTGGCCCGCGACGACGGCAGCGTCGTCGGCGCCAGCACCGGCGAGTTCGAACAGCGCGACGGCGCCGAGAACTCGGTCAGCTTCCTCAAGGACCGCGGTCCGGAGGCCGACGTCATCGAGATCGAGGGCGCGGCGTTCACCTACGAAGAACGGCGCGACCGGTGGTACTGGCAACTGGTCGACGACGAGCGGACGCCGCTGGCCTCGACCGACACCGGCCACCGAACGCAGGAGGCCGCCGAGGAGGCGGCCCGGACGTTCGCCGAGCGGTTCGATCGGGCGCGGCTGCTCGACGTCGAGCACGTCGGCGTCGAGCTCGTCGAGCGCGCCGGTAACTGGACGTGGCGGTTCGTCGACGACGCCGACGAGGTCGTCGCCACCGCCTCGGACGACTACGACTCCCGCCGGGACGCCGAGGCGGCCGCCGAAGCGCTGCTCCCCGCGCTCGAGTCGGCCGCCGTCACGGTCGCCGGGGAGCCGACCTACGAGTGCTACGAGTCGGGCTCGCAGTGGCGCTGGCGGCTCGTCGACGAGTCCGAACACGTCGTCGCCCGGAGTCCGACCGAGACGACGGCCCGCGGGGCCGTCGAAGCGGGCGCCGATCGGTTCGGCGACCACGTCCGCGACGCCGACGTCGTCGAGATCGACGACGCGGAGTACGAGATCTACCCCGCGGAGAACGAACCATCGGCCGCCGAGGACGACGGGGACGATCTCCCGGCGGCGGTCGACGAGGCGATGGCCGACGGCGGCACCGAACTCGAGTTCGACGAGGGGGCGGACCAGACGCCGACCGGTCCCGACTGGAACTGGCGGCTCGTCACGGAGGACCGCGACGTCGTCGCCGCGAGCACCGAGCCCCACCCCGACGCCGAGTCGGCGACCGAGGCCATCGAGCGCGTTCGCCAGCAGGCCAGCGAGGCCGATCTCATCGAGTTCGAACACGCCGCGTTCCAGGTCTACGAGGCCGACGACAGCGAGTGGCGCTGGCGGCTCATCGACGAGGACGGAAACGTGCTGGCCGACAGCGGCGAGGAGCACACCTCCCGCGGCGAGGCCGCCGAAGCGATGATGACGCTCAAGGAACAGGCCCCCGAGGCGGAACTGCTCGAGATCGAGACCGCCGCCTTCGAACTGTTCGTCGACGAGGACGACGAGTGGGGCTGGCGGCTCATCGACGAGGCCGGCAAGCTCGTCGCCGAAGATCCCGCGACCCACCCCACCCGCGGCGCCGCCCGCCAGGCGATGAACCGCCTGCTCGAGCACCTCGATTCGGACGTCCGGACGATGGACGACGCGATCTTCCAGCCCTACGCGGACGAGGACTGGCAGTGGCGCTTCGTCCTCCCGACGGGCGAGACCGTCGCGGAGGCCGGGGAGACCCACGCCACCCGCGACGAACTCGTCGCGGATCTGGACGACGTCCGCGAGTCGGCCGCGTCGGCTCGCACGCACGCGATCGGCGAGGTCGCCGTCCAGCTCTACGACAGCGGCGGCTGGCACTGGCGGCTGCTCGACCGCGACCGCGAGGAGGTCGCCGACTCGACGGTCACCTACGACGACCGCGACGGCGCCGTCGGCGGCGTCGAAGCGCTGCAGACCCACGTCGCCGACGCGCCCATCTTCGCCATCGAGGACGCCGCGATCCGGCTGGACCGCGACGACGGCTGGTCGTGGGAACTCGTCGACCGCGAGCGCGAGGTGATCGCGAGCGCGGTCGGCGCGGGGACGTCCAAGGCCGCCGTGCTCGACGATATCGAAGCCGTGCGCCAGCTGGCGCCGATGGCCGGCCGCGTCGACTTCGACGTCGCCTCGTTCGAACTGGTCGCCGACGAGGACGACCGCTGGCAGTGGCGGCTCATCGACGAGGACGGCCACACCATCGCGAGCGGCACCGAGGCGCACGCGTCGACCGAGGCCGCCCGCGCGGCCCTCGAGGACGTCCGCGAACTGATCGCCGAGGCGAGCATCCTCGAGATCGACGGCGTCTCCTTCGAACTCCACACCGCCGAGGGCGGCGACGGCTGGGTCTGGCAGCTGATCGACGAGTACGGGACGACGATGGCCGAGAGCACCCGGACCTACGAGAACCGCACCGAGGCTCGCGAGGCGATGAACGACGTGAAGGCCCACGCGCCCGACGGCTGGATCACCTTCACGGAGTGACCCGCTGACCGCGCCGACCCGAACCGACCCGCTCGCTGACCGACGCTCGCTTTCGCCGATTTCGCTCGACGTCGATCGCGATCGGAGCCGCGGACGGCAGTGCTCCGCTCGAGATCTCCCGCGGTTCGATCGGGCCGCGAGGAGTCGGCGGATCGGACCGTTTTTTATCAACCGAATCCAGTGACCGACCGTGACAGACTACGACACCGTCTCCGCGGAGGTCGACCACGAGGAGGAGATCCCGGAGGACCATCCGCGATACCAGGACCTGCTCACCCGCCACCGTATCGAGAAGGGCGTCGAGAAGGGCATCACCCACCTGCAGGGGATGCACGCCGAGGGTCGGGGCAGCGCCTTCGACTACCTGCTCGGCGAGGAGACGATCCCCAGCGCCGACGCGGCCGAACGCGCCGCCGCGGCCCACCTGCTGCTTGCCGATCGGCCCGTACTCTCGATCAACGGCAACGTCGCCGCGCTCGTCCCCGGCGAGATGGCCGAACTCGCCGACGCGACCGGGGCCGACCTCGAGGTCAACCTCTTCAACCGGACCGAGGAGCGCATTCGGGCGATCGCCGACCACCTCCGCGAGCACGGCGCCGAGGACGTGAAGGGCCTCGAAGCCGACGCGCGCATCCCGAACCTGGACCACCAGCGCGCGAAGGTCGACGAGGACGGTATCTACGCGGCCGACGTCGTACTCGTCCCCCTCGAGGACGGCGACCGCGCCGAGGCCTTGGACGAGATGGGCAAGACCGAGATCGTGATCGACCTCAACCCGCTCTCGCGGTCCCCCCAGGTCGCCGACGTGCCGATCGTCGACAACATCATCCGCGCCGTGCCGAACGTGACCGCACACGCCCGGGAGCTGGCCGACGCCGATGAATCGGAACTCGAGGCGATCGTCGAGGAATTCGACCGCGAGGGGGCCCTCGAGGAGGCCGAGGACCGGATTCGATCGGGCGAGCTGTAGCGGTCGACTCGAGACGGGGCCGTTCGTATCCGAGACTCAGAATCGGTCCGTAATCAGCGGTGAGACGGCGTCACGAGCGTCTTCGCGGTCGATCACGTAGCTCCGCTCGGCGTCGACGCCGGGAAGTCGCGACTTCAGTTCGGCGATGCGTTCCTCGACGCGGTAGTACGACAGCGAGAGGTACTCGCTGGCCGCCCGGGACAGCGAGTCGTCGATCTCGTACTCGATCCCGTCGGAGCCGTTGAGACACCGCCGTTCGTAGTCCACGAGCCACTTCCGGGCCATCGCGACGCCCATCTCGGCGTCGTACCCCCGTGCGACGTAGTGTCTGTAGGGGTGCCGGATCCAGGAGAGCTCCCAGTGGGCGTAGACGTCGACCTTCTCGGCGTCCTCGAGCGCGTGGAGGACGACGTGCAACTGGTCGTCGGCCAGCGGCGAGGGGCGCCAGACCCACGAGCCCTCCGACGTGTTGCCGTCCAGCCGGACCTTCAGCGACGCGATCGGGTTGCGCGAGAAGCCGAGTTCGTCGAGGATCGACTCGAGGCGGGCCTCCGAGCAGTGGGCCGTCAGCACGTACTCGTCGGCCGTGGTGTGGCTGATGGCGTAGCCGCCGAACGTCCCCGCAAACAGGTAGTGGAGTTGGGGCAGGAGACTCCGTCGCAGGGCGTTGACGGCGTCCTCTCTGTACGTCATGTGATCGGGCGGAGTACGCGAGCCAGCGGGAAGTGTATTCGGGACGGCAGCGTTCGCGGTCGGGCCTGCCACAGCCGGTAAAACGATTAGGGATATTCTCGCCAACGGTAGGACCGATGCCCGGGTCGATCGATCCGTCCGACGACGACGTCGTCACGCGCCGAACCCTCGACACCTCGCGAGACGCCCCGGCGATCGGGCTCGTCGAGATCGTCGCCGACGTCGATGGAACCGACGCGATGGAGCTCGCACCGATCTACGATCGGACCGACGATCTGGTCGCCGACCTCTTCGAGTCGCCGCCCGAAGCCGACGCCGACGCGAAACTCGAGTTTTCCTACCAGGGATACCGAATCACCGTTCGACAGGACGGCACCGTCGTGATTCGGGACTCGTCGGAGTAACCGTCGTCTTCTGCCGGCGATTGGGGCCGTCTCGTCCTCGGAGCGACGAGTTCGAGGGTGTGTGAGAGTCGACGCTCGCGGGAACGGTCGAATCGGATCGAGACGGTCCCGACGCCGCCCTGAGATCGTCCGGTATACTACCACTGTTCAAGAAAGCATAAATCCGTCCGCTGATTCCACTCAGACAGCAATGGATACCTACGACCTGATCACCCGGAACGCCGAGGAGGTCGTGACCGACGAGGAGGTGCGCGAACTCGCGGACGATCCCGACGGCAAGCGCGCCTACGTCGGCTACGAGCCCTCCGGCGTGCTCCACCTCGGCCACCTGCTGACGGCGAACAAGCTCATCGACCTCCAGGAGGCCGGCATGGAGGTCGTCGTCCTGCTGGCCGACGTCCACGCCTACCTCAACGGGAAGGGCACCTTCGAGGAGATCCGCGAGACCGCCGAGCAGATGAAGGCCCAGTTCGTCGCCTACGGGCTCGACGAGGACAACACCGAGTTCGTCTACGGCTCCGAGTTCCAGCTCGACGAGGAGTACACGCTCGACCTCCACGAGCTCGAGCTCTCGACGACGATGAACCGGGCCCAGCGCGCGATGGCGGAGATACAGGGCGACGAGACGGCCAAGGTGAGCCACCTCGTCTACCCGCTGATGCAGACGCTCGACATCGAGTACCTCGATCTCGATCTGGCCGTCGGCGGGCTCGACCAGCGCAAGGTCCACATGCTCGCCCGCGAGAAGCTGCCCGAGGTCGACTACGAGGTTCGACCCGCCCTCCACACCCCCATCGTCGCCGACCTCACCAGCGGCGAGGGGAAGATGTCCTCGAGCGAGGGCATCACCATCTCGATGGAAGACTCGACCGAGGACCTCGAAGAGAAGGTCAACTCGGCGTACTGTCCGCCGACCCGCGATCCGGAGCCCGACGAGGACGGCAACGAGCGCGAGAATCCCGTCCTCGAACTGTTCGAGTACCACGTCTTCCCGCGCTTCGAGGAGATCGTCGTCGAGCGCCCCGAGAAGTACGGCGGCGACCTGACCTACGAGACCTACGAGTCGCTGGCCGCGGACCTCGAGTCCGGGGAACTCCACCCCGCCGACGCGAAGGGGACGCTGGCGAGCTACCTCGACGAACTGATCGCGCCGGGCCGCGAGAAGCTCCGCGAACTTCGGGAGTAGGCGGGACACTCCCCGTTTCGACTCACTCGATGAACACGTCCTCGTCGTCGGTATCGAGGAGCGAACTGAAGATCTTCCCTTCGGCGGTCCGGAGGTGCTGCGAGAAGGTGGCCGGCGAGATTTCTAGTTTGGCGGCGAGTTCGCTGGCCTCGCGCTTCCGCGGCCAGTCGTAGAAGCCGTTCATGTAGGCCGTCAGGAACACCTCCCGCTGTCTGTCGGTGAGCGTCTCGACGATCGACTGGGTGAAGTCGTGACGCGTAAAGAGCGGCGTCGATCGGCACCGCCTGCGACGGTCGTCGACGGTCACGGTCGGGTGCTCCTCTTCGAACCGATCGACGAGTTCGTCGGCGTCCGACCTCGAGGCGACCTCTGCGACGACCCGTCCGTCGCCGCCGTCGGCCTCGACGGTCCGCGGAATCGCGCCGCACTCGGCGACGGTGATCGCGACGCAGTCGTCGCGAACGTGAAGCCGCACTCGCCCGCCGTCGTGGTGGCGGGCGACGAGATCCGCGTCGACCGCCACGGTATCGTCGATCGGGTCCAGTATCCGATTCGCCGGAGCGCCCTCAGCGGTGAAGTATTCGACGAACCCGCCGTCCGAATGGGGAAAGAGCACCTCGAGATCGAGCCGGCAGTCCGCCGTCCGCGACACGTCGACGAACGGATACGACGGGTCGTCGACGCGAAACTCGACTTCGACGACGCGGTTCTCGTCCTGGCCTCGGCTCATCACCTTTCAACGTTCACGGTCGTGGTACTGTTCCCTTTCGCAGTCCCTTGCAGGGGTCTCTTTCGTCGGTCGGCAAGGAATTCGGATCCATCACCTCGGTAGCCGATGAGTTGACGACCGTCGGCCTCGAGAATCGCGGTCTGTTCTCCCACCCTACCCCGGAACAGGACGATCGGCGTCGTGCAGGCGGCCCTCGAGGAGGGGGTCGAGCGAGATCCGGAAGAACATCATCGCCGAGCAGTCGCTGTAGCCGTTGTGGGCCGAAAAATTGCGGTCAGAACTCCACCGCGCCGATCGCCAACTCGTCACCGCATCGATCGCACTCGAAGCTCGTTCGGTACTCCTCGCACGGCTCGTGGACCTCCTGACCGCACGTCTCGCAGTGCACGAGTTCGCGCTCCTCGATTCGGCGTCCACAGGTGGTGCAGCGGCGTCCGAGTTTCATGGGTTGTGCTAGCGTATTACACGCTCATTCGGGACTTCGTGAACCGCCGATAAAAGCCTACGGATCGGCCAGCAGACCGAACGGTTCCGTTCCGTCGTTCGGCGACGATCCCGCCGATTGAAGTACGAGCGCGCCCCTCTCGCGTCCATGAACGAAACGCGACGCGCGATCCTCGAGGCGCTGTCCGACGGGCCGGTCTCGGGGCCGGAGCTGGCCGAGTCGCTGGACGTCTCGCGGGCGGCCGTCTGGAAACAGATCGACGGCCTCCGCGACGCCGGCTTCGAGATCGAGAGCGGACCGACCGGTTACGAACTGGTCGCCGTCGAGGCGTACAACGGGCCGGCCGTCGAGTTCGGCCTCGAGGCGCCGTTTTCGGTCGAGTACCACGAGACGATCGGGAGCACCAACGACCGCGCGCGCGAACTCGCCGCGGAGGGCGCCGCCGACGTGGCCGTGCTGGCCGACGAGCAGACCGGCAGCCGCGGCCGACTCGAGCGCGAGTGGTCGTCGCCCTCGGGCGGCGTCTGGGTGAGCATCGTCTCGCGGCCGACGATTACGCCCGCGCGGGCGCCGCTGTACACGCTCGCGGCCGCGGTCGCCACCGCTCGAGCGGCCCGCGAGGCCGGCGTCGACGCCCGAATCAAGTGGCCGAACGACGTGGTCGTCCCGGTCGGGGACGACGGCGACTACCGGAAACTCGCGGGCATCCTCACCGAGATGGAAGGCGAGACGGACCGCGTCGACTGGATCGTTCCTGGCATCGGCGTCAACGCCAACGTAGACGCCGACGCGCTGCCGGAGGGGGCGACGAGCGTCCGCGACGAGGCGGGCGACGTCGACCGCCGACGGTTCGTCCAGCGGCTGCTCGAGGAGTTCGACGGCTACCGGAGCGACCTCGAGACCGTCGTGCCCGCGTGGCGCGACCTGGCGCTGACGCTGGGCCAGCGCGTCAGGGTCGATCGGCCCGCGGGCGAGGTCGTCGGCGAGGCGGTCGACATCACCGACTCGGGAGCGCTCGTGATCGAGACGGACGACGGGCAGGAGACGGTCTCGGCGGGCGACTGCGAACACTTACGGCCGGTCTGAGAACGGGCGACTTACTCGACGGCGACGCGGTTCCGATCCCGGGGGGTCCCGTCGTCGGTCGAACCGACCTGGACCGCCAACACCGGTACCGGCGCGCGGCGAACGACGCGTTCGGTGACGCTGCCGAGCAGGAGTCGGTCGATGCCGGCCCGGCCGTGCGTTCCCATGACGACGAGGTCGCACTCCTCCGGCTGGGCCTGGTCGACGATGACGCGACTCGGCGACCCCTCGAGCACCGCCGTCTCGACGTCGACGTCCGCCGGCGCGAGTTCCTCGGCCCGACTGACGGCTTGCTCCCCGTCCTCGCGAAGGGCGCCGCCGACCCCCTCCAGCGCGGCTTCCATCGGGAGGTTTCCGTAGCCCGCGACGTCGACGACGTAGATCGCTCGCACCGTGGCGTCGTGACTCCGGGCCAAATCGAACGCGTACTCGAGAGCGTGTTCCACCTCCGGCGAGCCGTCGGTCGGAACGAGGATGCAATCGTACATGCGGCCTATGCTAACATACAACGAACCAGTATAATAGCGTTGCCGTGATCCAGCCGGACGGTCACTCGGGTTGATAGCCCCTGGCGACGACGGCGCGAGAAACGACGAGCGAACGAATCAGACGCTCGCGGAACCGAAGACGACCTCGCGGACGTCGTCGACGCCGGCCCGTCGAACCACGGCCCGGACCGGGTCTCGCGCCCCCGCGAGGTTGTGCGAGTCGCCGTCGAGGACCAGCAGCCGGGCCTCCCTGCCCGGTTCGACGAGCCCGTACTCGAGGTCGGCGATCTCGGCGCCGTTGATCGTGGCCATCCGGAGGATTTCGGTAGCCGACAGCTCCGACAGCTTGGCGAGGAACTCCATCTCCCGGAACATCGACGGCGAGTTGAGCATCACGTTGTCCGTGCCGAGCGCGAGCGTCGTCCGCTCGCTCAGCTCCGTATACGGCGACAGCCCGACGTCGGTCACGAGGTTCGACCGCGGACAGACGACGATCGGGACCTCCTGCTCGGCGACGCGGTCCAGGTGGTCCGGCTCGGGGTGGACCATGTGGACCAGAAACTCCGGTTCGAGGTCCAGTGCGGGATCGATGTCGGTTTCGTCGACCTCGCCGGCGTGGATCCCGAAGGGTTTGCCCGCCTCGCGGGTCGCCTCGCGTTCGGCGTCGAAGTTGGCGTCGTTAGCGCCGCTCGCGCCGAACCCGTCGCCCGCGTGCATCGCGTCGATCGAGCCGCGACCGAAGGCGATCGGCTCGATCTCGAGGCCGTCGGCGGCCCGTTCGAGCGTCTCGACGCCCTCGACGCCGCCCTCGCGGAACTCGAGGCAGGACGCGGTGCCCGACTCCTGCATGAACTGCAGCGAGCGACGCATTGCAGCGGCGAGTTCCTCCTGGGAGGCCCGTCGCAACAAGCGGTGTTTCAGCCCGTCCGGCGGCGCGACGAGTTCCTCGAGGGAGAGCCCGCCGCCCGCTTCCTTCGCGATCGAGTCGCCGATGTGCGTGTGGGCGTTGACGAACGCCGGCAGGATGATGTCGTCGCTCTCGACCGACGTCTCCTCGATCGCCTCGATCCGACCGTCGTCGCCGATCACGACGCGACCCTCGACCGGTTCGAACTCGCGACCCCGGAGGATCGTCCCCGTTCGTTCCATAGGCACGTGTTCGTACCGCGCGCCTTCAACGATTCGGGGTCGGCCGACTCGACCGCGAACGGGCACTGAACCCGACTGTTCGGTCCCGGGAACGTCCCGTTTCCGCCGTTAGTACGTCTCAGAAGAAGTTCTCGTCTCCATGCCGATCGTTGGTTCGGGCTAAATTGAAACGTAACGAAGAAATTCAAAATGTAATGTAGGAAATAGTATTAAGGGGGTAGATTCGGTTCTGTTAGTCGTGACTTGGTCCAACCAAGACTGGTGGCCGGATCTGCTGAGAGTCGACATCCTCGACGATAACGCCGTGGACGCCAGTCCGTACGGCGAGGACTTCGACTACGCGGAGGCGTTCCGGCAACTCGATTACGAGGCGGTGAAAGCGGACATCGAGGAGGTGATGACGACCTCGCAGGACTGGTGGCCGGCCGACTACGGTCACTACGGGCCGCTGTTTATCCGGATGGCGTGGCACAGCGCGGGGACGTATCGGACGCTCGACGGTCGGGCCGGCGCGTCCGGCGGCCTCCAGCGCCTCCCGCCGGAGAGCAGTTGGCCGGACAACGTCAACCTCGACAAGGCCCGCCGGCTGCTCCAGCCGGTCAAGCTGAAGTACGGACGGAAGCTCTCGTGGGCCGATCTGATGGTCCTCGCCGGGAACGTCGCCCTCGAGTCGATGGGCTTCGAGACGTACGGCTTCGCCGGCGGCCGCGAGGACGGGTACAAGTCCAACGAGGCCGTCGAGTGGGGTCCCGAGACGGAGTGGGAGACGACCTCGCCCGAGCGCTTCCGCGAGGAGGAGGTCGGCGACCTCAAGGACCCGCTCGCGAACACCGTGATGGGGCTCATCTACGTCAACCCCGAGGGTCCGTACGGCGAACCGGACCTCGAGGGCTCCGCGAAGAACATCCGCGAGGAGTTCTCTCGCATGGCGATGACCGACGAGGAGACCGTGGCGCTCATCGCCGGAGGTCACACCTTCGGGAAGGTCCACGGCGCCGACGATCCCGACGAGAACCTCGGCCCCGAGCCCGAGGCGGCCCCCGTCGATCTGCAGGGCCTCGGCTGGCAACACGAAGGCAGCGAGGACAAGATCGGCGGGCTCGACGTCATCACGAGCGGTATCGAGGGGCCGTGGAACGCCACGCCGATCCAGTGGGACACGGGCTACGTCGACAACCTGCTCGAGTACGAGTGGGAGCCCCACAAGGGGCCCGGCGACGCGTGGCAGTGGCGGGCGAAAGACGAAGACGAGGTCGAGCCCGCGCCGGACGCCCAGGACGAGTCGGACACCCAGCTACCGATGATGCTGACGACGGACGTCGCCCTGAAGCACGACCCCGACTACCGGGAGGTCTTGGAACGCTTCCGGGAGAACCCCAACGAGTTCCGGGAATCGTTCGCGAAGGCGTGGTTCAAGCTCCTCCACCGCGACATGGGACCGCCCGAGCGGTACCTCGGGCCGGAGGTCCCCGACGAGACGATGATCTGGCAGGATCCCGTCCCCGACGCCGACTACGAACTGGTCGGCGAGGAGGAGATCGACGAACTCGAGGCGGCAATCCTCGATTCGGAGCTCTCCGTCCCGCAACTGGTCAAGACGGCGTGGGCGTCGGCGTCGACCTACCGCGACAGCGACAAGCGCGGCGGCGCGAACGGCGCACGGATCCGCCTCGAACCCCAGAAGAGCTGGGAGGTCAACGAGCCCGAGGAACTGGAGACGGTCCTGTTGACCTACGAGGAGATTCGGGGCGAGTTCAACCGCACCCGCTCCGACGACGTGACGGTCTCGCTGGCCGACCTCATCGTGCTAGGGGGCAACGCGGCCGTCGAGCAGGCAGCGGCCGAGGCCGGCTACGACGTGGACATCCCGTTCGACCCGGGCCGCACGGACGCCTCACAGGAGCAGACCGACGTCGAATCCTTCGAAGCGCTCGAGCCGAAGGCCGAGGGCTTCCGGAACTATCTCGGCGGCGAGTACGACGACCTGTACGACTCGCCGGAGGCGCGGCTGGTAGACCACGCGCACCTCCTGACCCTGTCGGTACCCGAGATGACGGTGCTGGCCGGTGGCATGCGTTCGCTGGGTGCGACCTACGGGGAGTCCGGTCGCAGCGCCTTTACCGACGAACCCGGCGTCCTGACGAACGATTTCTTCGCGAACCTGCTCGCCATGGACTACGACTGGGAGCCGGTCTCGGAGGACAGGGAATACTTCGAAATCCGCGACCGCGACACCGGCGACGTCGAGTGGGAAGCCACCCGCTTCGACCTCGTCTTCGGCTCGAACGCTCGGCTTCGAGCGCTCGCGGACGCCTACGGCGCCGACGACGGCGAGGAAGAGTTCGTCCGTGACTTCGTAGACGCCTGGAAGAAGGTGATGACGCTCGATCGCTTCGACCTCGAGTGAGTCCGGCTGAAACGGACTCGTCGTCTCAGGCGACCGGTGCTAACGGCTCCAGCGTCGCCGATTTCGGGAAATGGTCCGTCCTGAGTCGAACGCGAGGCACGGGTCGTCGAACTCCGCGCGACGGAACGGGACGACGAGATCGACCCGGCCAGCGACGGCGACAGGGGCATAGCGCGTCGGCGCGCCACATCTTCGCATGACCGAATTCGACGTCTTCGAGGAGATCGAACTGTTCGAGGAGATCGACGCACCGCCCGACGTCGTCTGGGACGTCCTCCTCGAGTTCGACAGCTATCCGGAGTGGAACCCGTTCGTTCGCGCCATCGAGGGGACGCCAGCGAAGGGCGAACGGTTGCGTGTGCGGATCGCTCCGCCGGACGCTCGCGCGGTGACGTTCGAGCCCGAGGTCGTCGTCGTCGAGGAGAATCACCGCCTCGCGTGGGTCGGCCGGTTGGTCGTTCCCTTCGCGTTCGACGGCTACCACGAGGTCCGCCTCGAGCCCGTGGCCGACGGCGAACGGACGCGGCTGCTCCACCGCGAGACGTTCCGCGGCGCGCTCGTTCCGCTGCTGTTCGACCGGGAGTCCCTCGAAAGGGGGTTCGCGGCGATGAACGCGGCTATCAAGGACCGGGCGGAGAGTCGAATCGCCGCCACGTGATGGGATCAGTAATACGGGGCCGGTGTTCAGAAGTTCGGTCGGCTCTCGCGCCCGGCATCGCGAGCAGATCGCTGTCCGATAGTTAGTCTTTTAACAGTTGTGCGAAGGTTAGACGTATGGACACGCGAGGGAACGAATGGGCTCCGCTATTCGTCGTCGGGATGGGGCTCGTGGTCGTCGGCTCGCTCCTGTTGGAGACAACAGCGTGGTCTCTCCAGTACGCGGTACTGGGACTCGGACTCCTCACGGTCGCCGGTTCGGCCTATCGGGCGACGACGGACTCCGTTGCCGGTTGATCTCCACGCTGTCGTCGGAACTCGTCCGATGAGCGGCTGAAAACATCCGCGATCGGTTACAGTAACTCGGGAATAGCCTCGAGGCTCTCGATTTCGACGGTCGGCTCTCGCGGGAGCCCCACGCCCTCGACGTGATCGCGCCGGAGGAAGGCGGCGTCGATGCCGGCGGCGTCGGCCGCCTCGACGTCGACCCAGCTGTCGCCGACGAACAGCGCGTCGTCGGCGTCGAGTTCCTCGAGCGCGAGTTCGAGGTAGTACGGCGTCGGCTTCTTGCGATCGATCCCCTTCACCGTCGGCTCGCGGCCGTACCAGACGTCGAACCAGTCGAGTTCGAAGTGGGAGACGATGTTACCGATCGTCTCGTGTTGGTTGTTGCTGACGATCGCCGTCGCGACCTCGAGGTCGCGGATCGCGTCGATATCGTCGTAGAGACGTTTCCGGCCGGCCTCGATCTCCTCGAGTTGGGCCGCGACGGCGGCGTGTTCGCGGGCCGTCCAGAGTTCGTGGGGATCGACGTCGTGGGTGTCGGCGACCTCGCGCAGCGAGTCGACGCTCGGCCCCATTACGGTCCGGACGTGCTCGGACGGCGGGTCGACGACGCCGACGGCCGCGAAGGCGTCGTGCATCGCGTCGATGAGCACCTCGCGATCGGTCGGCGTCGTCAGCACGCCGTCGTTGTCGAAGAGGACTGCGTCGTAGGCTGCGTCCATTCGGGACCGTTCGCTACGATCCGGGGGGATTTCGGTGTTGTGCTCGAGGGCTCCCGATCCGTCGCGGTCGCGAACGGCGTCGCCGTGCGACGTAGCGTGTGCATGCACGGCGCTAACTCCCACCAGGTTCCTACGCCCGTCGCCTCTGGGATTTCTCGAGCGACTCGAGCGGACGATACCCACCGACGACGGTGTCGAGTACCAGTGTCCATCGTGCGGGGCCGTCTTCGAGACGGCGCACGAACGGTGTCCGAAGTGCGCGGAGTTGGACGTCCGCAAACGGGGGAGCTTCGAGTTTCGGCCGGAGTGACGACCCGGGGATCGAACCCGTCCGCTCGTTCGCTTCTTCCGTCGAGTCGTCTCGAGTCGAGCCGCAGGTTCAAGTACGGACGGGCGACCAGCATCGGCGATGGAATCCCTGCTTCACCCGCCCCGTCGCTCGAGGCGCACAGACAGCAACTCGCCGCGCGGGCTCCCGGAGGCCGATGGGGCATAGAGCGCTCGTCGCCTACCGGCGACCGGACCGGCGGTACGACCTCCGGTACAGCCACTGGGGCGGCGAGGACGTCACCCTCGCCGACCGGATCAGCGCGGAGACCCCGCTGGGCGACGGCGACGTCGACGGCGACCTGCTCGCGGCGGCGATCGACCGCGACCGACTCCTGATCGAGTACCTCGATCCCTGCTGCTACGAGGCGCTGTACGTCGTCGAACCCGGCGGGGACTACCGCGTCACGGCCTACCGCGTCTGCTGGCTCGAGTGGCCCGACGGACGCGACGGGGGTCGCGGCGCGATCGTCGCCGTCGAAAACGACGCCGCGGACCGCCGGGTGCGGACGTGGTTTCGCGCGACGAAGACGACGCTCGCCGACGTCGTCGAGATGGGCGTCCTCTCGTGGCGCGCGGCCCGTACCTACCTCGAGGCCCGGATCTGCGAGGACGAGGACGGCGCGGTCTACACGTACGGCGCGTCGGATACCGACACCGTCGACTACGCGTCGTCGCCCAACGAGTGGTTCGACGAGGACGGGCGGGACGGATGGGAACGAAACGAGGGCCGGAATCCGGACGAGGACCGCTAGTCGGTCCCCGTCTCCGTCCAGCGGGCGTCGGCCAGCGTCCGCTGGACGACGTCGTTGCCGACCGCCTCGGCGAGCGTCTCGAAGCCCGCGCGTTCGCCGCGCTCGTCGGCGTTCGCGACGAGTCGCGAGACGATGAACTCCGGCGTCGACCGCCCGACCGTATCGAACCGGGGCTGGTAGTCGACCAGCAACTCGAGGTCGGGGTTCAGCCCCTCCGCGAAGATGCCGTCGACCCGCGCCTCCGGCGGCAGCGGCTCTAAGTCGTCCGCGAGGTGGGTGACGAAGACGCCCAGCGCGTCGCGGTCGACGGAGAGCGTCACCAACCCGTGCAGGAGGTCGGCCGCGCTGCCGGGTTCGGTGATCGCCTCGAACTCGTCGACCAACATTAGAGTGCGTCCGCCGGCCGACAGCGGCGGCACGATCGAGCGCAGCGTCGACTCGAGGACGCCCGCGTTGAAACTCGCGTGACGACGGTGGAAGACCAGCGAGTCGACCGGCGTCACCTCCGCCCGCTCGGCGGGGACGGGCAGCCCCATCATCGCCAGCAGGACGACCTGACACAGCGTCTCGAGCAGCGTCGTCTTCCCGCCGCTGTTGGCCCCGGTGAGCACGGAGACGCGCTCCTCGCCGGGAACCGCGTTTACGCCCGCCGGCACCGCGGTCACGCCGTGGTCGCCGAGCGCGTAGGTGACCGGCTGGACGGACTCGTCGTCCACGGCGGCGAGGGTGAGGTTTCGGGCGTCGACGACGGAGACGGCCGCGTCCGGGCTCTCGACGAACGTCGGCCGGGTACAGTCGTACTCGAGGGCGAACCGGGCCAACGAGAGGTGCAGGGCGATGTCGTCGACGGCGGAGACGGCCCGCTCGACGGCGTCGTCCGTCTCCTCGAGGGTCGCCTCGAGTTCGCTCGCGACGGTCTCCTCGCGCTCGTCGATCGCGTCGGTGAGGTCGCTCCGGAGGGTTCGCAGCGTGGCGCCGACGAAGTCCGTCGCGTCGGTCGCGTCCGTCGGCATCGCGTCGCGAACCCGGTCGACGGTCACCGCCGTCTCGGTCAGCAGGTGGTCCTCGAAGGCCTCGCGGAACCGGCCGACGTCGCGAACCCCGTCCGACCGCAACTCCTCGATCAACTCGAGGGCGTTGGCGTCCATGTCCTCGACCGCGCCGAGCGCCTCCCGCAGGCGGTCGAGTTCCTCGTCGGCGCCCTCGCGCACTCGCCCGCGGTCGCCGTCCAGCGCCGCGAGCGCCTCGGCGGCCTCCGCGAGTCGGTCCCGCTCGAGATCCGCGACGGCGGCGAACGGGCCCGAGTCCACGCCGGCCTCGAGCAGGGCGAGCGCGGCCTCGACGGCGGCGCGCTCGCTCCCCGCGCGCTCGTCGTAGCGCTCGTAGGCCGCGAGCACGGCTTCGCGGTCGTCCGTCTCGAGCGCCGCCCAGGCGTCCCGAGCCGCGAGGACGTCGTCCAATCGATCCTCCATGGCCCCGCGCTCGGTCAGCGGCGTCAGCACGCGAATCCGGTCGGCCGCGCGCTGCGTGACGGCGTGTTCGACCGCCAGATCCAGCAGTTCCTTATACGCCGATCGGGCGTCGCTCGTCGCCAGCACGTCCATCCCGCCACCGCCCGTCGCTCGGCGCAGGATCCGCGTCGCCCGGCCGCGAGCGAGGCCGGCGTCCGCGAGCGCCCGCACGTCGCCGCTCTCGATCGCCTCGATCGCGCGGTCCCGTCCCAGTTCCTCGACCAGCGTCGCCCGCGTCTTCGGCCCGACGCCCCAGTACTCCTCGAGTCGCATACTCGTCGGATTCGAGGCAACCGTCTTGAACACTGTGCCTCGAGTCGTCTCGACGGTCCGAATCGGCGAGCCGCGACGCGCGCGATTCGCCGACCCTCGTCGACAACCCTAGTAGAAGAGGCTGAAGAGACCGAACTGAACGGGAAGCAAGAGCAGGATCGTCGCGACCGAGCAGGCGACCGTGGCGACGATCAACTCCCGCGTCCGGACGTCGCCCTCGTTCAGAATGACGATGAGGACCGCCGACTGGTAGGGGAAGAAGTACGAACTCAGCGCCATCGTTTCCGCGAGCAAGACGGGCGTGAACGGGAGCCCCGCCGCGTCGATGTACGGGATCAGGATCGGCGTCAGCACGCTCGCGACGGCCACCCCCTCCATCAGGAAGGTCAGCGCGAACGTGATGCAGAAGACGGCGGCGAGAACGACCGCGAGCGGTCCGTCGGAGGGGACGAACGCGAGTAGCCGGGTCGCCGCACTGTCGGTGAACCCGGTTCGGGTCAGTCCGTCGCCGATCGCGAACACCGCGGCGATGAAAAAGAGGATCGTGAAGTCGACGTCGCTCCCGACGGTCTCGAAGTCGGCGACGCCGAGGGAGGGCAGGTACGCCAGGATGACGACGGCGACCGCACCGACCACCGGGTGGAAGCCGTGGACGAAGTCCGTCGCCCAGATCAGCGTCCCGACGAGCAGGAACGCGAGCATCCGTCGCTGGGCTCCGCCGTCGGCCGTCCGCTCGTCTCCGGGCAGTTCGAAACTCGAGTCGGCCGCGGGCCGGAAGAGTGCGTAGACGATGCCGACGACCAGCAGCACGCGGAGAAGTCCCATGACGGGGTACATGTGGAGCGACCACTCGGACCAGGAGATGGTGTGGCCGGCGATCGACTCCCCGAACCCGGAGATGATGATGTTCGGCAGGTCCGCGGTCAGAATCCCCGCCGAGCCGTAGAACGTGGCGAACAGCGGGCCGAGATAGAGGCCGACCTGCGCCCGGCGGGAGTCGAACAGGGAGCCGAGTTCCCGGAGGACGGGCGCGAGCGCGAGGATGCGGACCAGCGCCGACGGCACGAGGAAGGCAAGCGCGTGGGCGCCGATCGAGAGCGCGAGCAACAGGCGACGGTACGCTCGGAGCGAGTCGCCGTCGGCCGCATCGCCGATGCTCCTGGTCGCGATCCACCGACCGACGCCGTTCGCGAGCCCGCTCTGGCGCGTCGCCTCGCCCATCAGTAACCCGAAGCCGATGAGCCACGTCGCCGGCTTCTGGAATCCGGCGAGCGCGAGTTCCGTCGAGACGGCGACGGCGATCAGCCCGAGCGCGATCAGCCCCGTGTACGACGGCGGGACCGGCGTCAGGACCCAGAGGACGATACAGAAGAGCGTGATCGAGAGCATCGTCGCCGCCGATCCCGAGGCGAGAACCCACGTCGCGACGGCGACGGCGGCAGCGAGCGGGAACGCCACCGCCGGCGATCGAGCCACGTCGATCGCGTTCGGTCGGTTCATTGAACAGTGTTCTCCGATGCAATAGCAAAATTGCCGTGATTTATCGGTCGCCCCTCACACGACTCGAGGACCCCGACGAGGCTACCGATCGTCCGGCGACCGCGAACCCCCCTCACGTTCGTGGTGGCTACCGCGATCGCGGATCGGCAGATCGTATCGCTCGGTCGAAAACGCCGTCGCTGACGATCGGCTTTCGGCCACCGCCGCGGGTCGGGCTCGCGATGAGACGTCGCCGTCGCGTCGTTCCGCGAGAAGTGTGCACGATCGTGCCTACATTTTTGCCGCGACGGGAGCTGATGAGGCACAAACACGGGGATTTTTATCGACTGGGCCCCCTACGGACGACCATGACTGATGGGCGGGGCGAGACTCCCCGGCGAACAGGGATGACCGAAAAGTGCGGCGTCGTCGGCGTCTCACTCGACGGTCGAGACGCGGCGCGGCCGTTGTACTACGCGCTCTACGCGCTCCAGCACCGCGGCCAGGAGTCTGCCGGAATCGTCACCCACGACGGCTTCCAGCAGCACAGCCACGTCGAGATGGGCCTCGTGGGCGACGCCTTCGGCGAGGACGACCTCGACACGCTCAACGGGGCAGCGGGGATCGGCCACGTCCGGTATCCGACGGCCGGCTCGGTCGATTCCTCGTGTGCCCAGCCGTTCTCCGTCTCCTTCAAGAGCGGTTCGCTGGGGCTTTCCCACAACGGGAACCTCGTCAACGCCGACGAGATCCGCGACGAACTCGCCGCCGCGGGCCACGCCTTCACCAGCGACGGCGACACCGAGGTCATCGCCCACGACCTCGCGCGCAACTTACTCGAGGAGGATCTCGTTCGCGCGGTCAAGCACACGATGCAACGCATTCACGGCTCGTACTCGCTGACGATCAGCCACGACGACACTATCCTCGGGGTGCGCGACCCGCAGGGGAACCGGCCGCTCTGTATCGGCGAACTCGAGGACGGCTACATCCTCGCCTCGGAATCGGCGGCGATCGACACGTTAGACGGCGAACTCGTCCGCGACGTGCGACCGGGCGAACTCGTCGTTCTACAGGACGACGGCCAGGGCTTCGACTCCTACCAGCTGGTCGAGGAGGAGAACACGGCCCACTGCTTCTTCGAACACGTCTACTTCGCCCGCCCCGACAGCGTCATCGACGAAACGCTGGTCTACGAGGCCCGCCGAAACCTCGGCCGCAAGCTCTGGGAGGAAAGCGGCGTCGAGACCGACGTCGTGATGCCGGTTCCCGACTCCGGACGGGCCTTCGCCTCGGGCTACGCCGACGCCGCGAGCGAGACGACCGCCGACGGCGAGCCTCGAGACGCCGAAGACGACGGCGTCGAGTTCGCCGAGGGACTGATGAAGAACCGCTACGTCGGCCGGACGTTCATCATGCCGACCCAGGACGAGCGCGAACGCGCGGTGCGGCTGAAGCTCAACCCGATCAAATCGACGATCGAGGGCAAGACCGTCACGGTCATCGACGACTCGATCGTCCGCGGGACGACCTCCACGCAACTGGTCCAACTGCTCAAGGACTGCGGCGCCGAGGAGGTCCACGTCCGCATCGGCGCCCCGGCGATCGTCGCCCCCTGTTACATGGGGATCGACATGGCCACCCGCGAGGAACTGATCGCTTCCGACAAGTCCACCGCCGAAATTCGCAACGAAATTCAGGCAGACAGTCTCGCCTACCTCTCGACCGACGCCGTCGCCGACGTCCTCGGGAAGGAGCGCCTCGACCTCTGTCTGGGCTGTGTCACCGGCGAGTACCCCTACGACATCGAGGGCGAGGAGACCGACCGCGACGTCTCCCGTCCCGATATCGGCGGGCAGCAGCTGCCGGCGGACGACTAACAACCTTTTACTCTGCGGTCTGGCGCGCTGGCGGCGGCATAGCTGCCGCACAGCGCACCGTCCCTCGGTAAAAGGTTGATCAAAAGCACTCCTCCTTCCCCTTCGCTCGTTACACTCGCTCCGGGTCAGTCGTCGGCCCGCTCGCTCACTTCGTTCGCTCGCGGTTGCTATCGGTCCCGCTGAACCTAACCCTAACACGAAAACCGAGTTCGTGTTCGAGCGACCTCAGTAGACCACGTGCAACAGCACGTAGACGACGATCCCCAGCGAGAAGGAGATCAGCCACAGGCTCGCCGCGACCCGCCCGACGCGGGCGTGGTTCGTCCGGTAGAGTTCGTCGATCGGATACGCGCCGGCGAGCAACAGCGCGTAGTAGACCAGCGGCACGCAGACGATCGCGAGGAATATGTGAATCGCGAGGATCGGGTAGTAGACGAACTGTTTGATCGTCTCGGGGCCGGGAAACGACTGCGGGCCGCCCGTCGCGACCAGCCGGTAGAGGTAGAACGTCAGGAAGGCCGCGAACAGGACGAACGAGGCGACCATCGCCAACCGGTGGCGGTCGACGTTCCCGCGACGGATCGCCCGCCAGCCGATCGAGATCGTCCCGATCGCCGCGGCGCTGATGAGCACGTTGAGATGGGGGATCGATTCGAGGACCCAGTCGGGTGCGATCGGTACCGTCGAGGACGGGATTCGGCCGCCGGCGGCCGCGAAGACGATCGCGAGCGAGACGACGCTCAGAACGGCCGTCAGGATATTGACGCGCTCTCGAGGGACGTACTCCATACCTCGAGATTCGACTCTGCGGGGAAAGTGGTTACTGTCGTGGCCGATCGCGCTCGCGTCACCGGTACCGACGGAGCCGTCGCTCGGAGACTCGAGTATCGACGGACCCAGTACCGAACAGCGCTCTCGCTGTCGGGTGTCGCGTCCGTCAGAAGTTGTGCGTGGGTGATGTCCGCGACGGGAAATCACCTGCATCGTTTCGCTCGGCGGCTACGCCGCCTCGCGTTTGGTGGACTTCGTCCACCCATGCGATGCGTGGGACCGGATTCGAACTTCCGTCGTTCCGCTCCGCTCCACGACGACATTCGCGATCGGCTCTGCCGATCGCTCATCGGCGGACCCCTCCGGGACAGCGCCCTCAACGCTGCGCCGTCGAGACCCACCGCTGGTCAGTGTAACCTTCCTCAGAAGTTGTGCGTGGGTGATGTCCGCGAAGGGAAATCACCTGCATCGAGATGTGACGGCAGAGCCGCCGTGCGATGCGTGGGACCGGATTCGAACCGGCGGACCCCTACGGGACAGCGCCCTCAACGCTGCGCCGTTGGCCTGGCTTGGCTACCCACGCTCGCGGTGTCTTTGTCTTACTGCACTCAACCGTATCCATCGGTATTACAAAAGCCCTTTCTTTTTCTCCCGGCCTGCGCCGAGGTCACACGGGACTGAGGGAATTCGAGGCGGTGATTTGAAATGCTCGAGTTGCCAAAAGGTACCATGGCTAAGTATTCGACCGGTTCGTCCGCCGGCGGCGGCGGGACAAGCTGCGAACTCTGCGGTGCCGAGAGCGACTCGCTTCGACTCGCCACGGTCGCCGGCGCCGAACTCGAGGTCTGTCCGGACTGTGCGCCCCACGACGACACCCAGCAGCGCTCGGGGTCCAGTCGCGGCTCTCGAGGCCAGGGACGGGGACGGAGCGACTCGAACGACGAACCGAGCCGCAAGCAGAAGGCCGCCCAGAACGTCGCCAAGGCGAACCCGGTCTGGGACGGCGACTCAGAGCACTGGGAGCAGGAGGGGACGAACTACGACGACGATCCGCTGCCGTATCTCGTCTCCGGCTACGGCGAGAAACTCGAGGCGGCGCGCCAGGACGCCGGCCTGCAGCGCGAGGAACTCGCCGAGGAACTCGGCGCGCGCGAGAAGGACCTCCTCGCGGTCGAACAGGGCCGGGCGGCTCAGGACGGCGTCGGCGGCGGCCTGATCGAAGCCCTCGAGGAGCGACTGGACGTGACGCTGTCCGAGTGAGATCGCGCTCGGCGTATCGATTCGGCAGACTGTTTCGGCAAGCAGACTTTTCATAGCTGACGAGAGAGTGGACCCAATGACCGGACAACGGGCAGCCAGGGAGCCCTACACCACGCGGTTCGAAACCGAGGTGACGTCCATCGACGGGCGCACGGTCTGGCTGGAGACGAGCTACTTCTACGGGACGAGCGACGGTCAGCCGGCCGACCGCGGGACCGTCGGCGACGCGACGGTCACCGACGTGCGACTGGTCGACGGCGAACAGGCTCACGTGCTGGCCGAGGAACCGTCGTTCAGGGTGGGCCGTCGCGTGCTCTGTTCGATCGACTGGTCGTTTCGCATGTACTGCATGCGCGCGCACACGGCCGCCCACCTCTGCTACGGCGCCGCCAGGCGCTGCCTCGACTCCCCGGGGTACGCCGGCCTCGAGATCGGCGAGGAGACGGTCGCGGTGGACCTCGAGACCGCGCCGCTCGACGACGAGGCGCTGATCCAACTCGACGAGTTGATCAACCGGACCGTCTGGGAGTCGAGACCGGTCTCCTGGGAGAGCGTCCCCGTCGCGGCGGCGCGCGAGCGCGACGACGTCGTTTTCGACGAGGAGCGATCCGGGACGGCCGTCGAAAAAGGGCGGGTCCGCGTCGTGACGATCGGCGACGAGAACGACACCGGTCACGGGATGGCGACCGCGGACGCGGGGGAGCCCTGGAACGTCGCGGCCTGCGGCGGAACCCACGTCCGGAACACCCGCGAGGTCGGCCCCGTCACGGTGCTCGGCTGCTCGAGCCCCGCCGAGGGAATCCGCCGGCTCGAGTTCGCCGTCGGTCCGCAGGCGATCGACCGGCGGACCGCCGAGAAGCGGGCCGCCTTCGCCGCGTCGGCAGCATTGGACGTCGATCTCGAGGACGTCGGCGACGAACTCGAACGCGCCTGAGAACCGACGACGCTCGCTCTACCGAGATCGGCGATCGTCGCAAGCACTGGTTTCATAGCGCCGTGTTCTGGATTACTAGTCAGCCGTAGCTCGGCGACTTGCTCACGGAAGGTAGAAACTATTACTATCTTCGAAGTGAATTTACAACCATGGGAGTCGATTACTCACAGCTGCACGATCCGAACGCCGAGTATACGATGCGCGACCTCTCGGCGGAGACGATGCAGGTCACCCGCGAACGCGGGGGCGGCCGGGACATCGAGATAACCGACATCCAGACGACGATGATCGACGGGAACTTCCCGTGGACGCTGGTCCGGATCTACACCGATGCCGGCATCGTCGGCACCGGCGAAGCCTACTGGGGCGCCGGCGTCCCGGAACTGATCCAGCGGATGACGCCCTTCCTGCAGGGCGAGAACCCGCTGGACATCGACCGACTGACCGAGCACCTCGTCCAGAAGATGTCCGGCGAGGGGTCGATCGCCGGCGTCACCGTCACCGCCATCGCGGGCATCGAGGTCGCCCTGCACGATCTGGCGGGCAAGATCCTCGAGGTGCCGGCCTACCAGCTGCTGGGCGGGAAGTACCGCGACGAGGTCCGCGTCTACTGCGACTGTCACACCGAAGAGGAGGCCGACCCCGAGGCCTGCGCCGACGAGGCCGAACGCGTCGTCGAGGACCTGGGCTACGACGCCCTGAAGTTCGACCTCGACGTCCCGTCGGGTCACGAGAAGGACCGCGCGAACCGCCACCTCCGCGAGCCCGAGATCGAACACAAGGCCGAGATCGTCGAGCGGGTCACCGAGCGCGTCGGCGACCGCGCCGACGTCGCCTTCGACTGCCACTGGACGTTCTCCGGCGGCAGCGCGAAGCGACTCGCGAAGCGCTTAGAGGAGTACGACGTCTGGTGGCTCGAAGACCCCGTCCCGCCGGAGAACCACGACGTTCAGCGGGAGGTCACCCAGTCGACCGAGACGCCGATCACCGTCGGCGAGAACGTCTATCGAAAACACGGCCAGCGCCGCCTGCTCGAGGAGCAGGCCGTCGACATCGTCGCGCCGGACATGCCCAAAGTCGGCGGCATGCGCGAGACGCGAAAGATCGCCGACCTCGCGGACATGTACTACGTGCCGGTCGCGATGCACAACGTCTCCTCACCGGTCGCGACGACGGCCAGCGCCCACGTCGGCGCGGCGATCCCGAACTCGCTGGCCGTCGAGTACCACTCCTACGAACTCGGCTGGTGGGAGGACTTAGTCGAGGAAGACGTCATCGAGGACGGCTACATCGAGATTCCCGAGGAACCGGGACTCGGCGTGACGCTCGATATGGACGTCGTCGAGGAGCACATGGTCGAGGGCGAGGAACTGTTCGACGAAGCGTGAGCTTCGTCGGGCTCGCCGAGCTCCGCTCGGTGGTGTTTGACGAGGCCTAGCCGAAGTCACGCTCGTCGAGCTTTGCTCGACGGTGTTCGACGAAGCGTAAGCCGCGTCGAATCAGCGAATCTCCGTCTTCTGTTCGATTCGGTCTCGTGCGTTTCACTCCCGTTCCGGTTCGACTACCGGAGTGAGCGATTTCTGAGTCAACTATGCCTATGACGTACTATTACACCATAGATTTAGCTCCGGGCGTAGAAAGCGGCTCATGGACCGGCGCCCCTCACGGAGACGGATTCACGAGGCGACTCGAGAATCGGACCGACGACGGTTGCTCGCAGACGGCGGCGAACCCGATCCCGATCCCGCGCTCGAGCGCGACGACGGCTCGCACCACCCCGGGCCGCCGCGGTTCGTCACCGTCGGCGAGGGGATCGTCGACCCGAACGGGAACGAGATGGAGACGCGGGACGACCTCGCGCCGCGGAATCCGGACGGCGACGCCGACTACCGCTGGCGCGTGCTCGAGTCGCCCGAGGGCTCGAGCGCGGTCCCGACCGACGGTCCGATCGCCGAGTTCGAACCGGACGTGCCGGGCGAGTACGCGCTCGCGCTCGAGGCCCCCGACGGGCCCCACGAGGTGACGGTCCGCGCGTTTCCCGAGGCGGACGAGGGCGAACCGCGCCCGCGGGTCGAACTCGACGCGACCGTCGAGGACGACCGGGTCCGCCTCTCGGCGGACGCGAGCGTCGTCGGCGACGGCGACCCCAGCGTCGAGTACTACGTCGACGACCGGGACGCGGACGTGCTCGAGTCGGACGGCACGATTCCGGTCGACGCGATCGACGACCCGGTCCGCGTCTACGCCGTCGCGGTCGACGAGCGCCACTCGGTTCCGGACGCGATCGAACTGGTCCCCGCCGACGGCGCGGCGGACGAGCCGTCGGTCCGCGTGGATCACCCGTTCGAGCCGCCCGAGTGGGCCGTCGACGCGGTCGTCTACGAGATTTTCACGCGACGGTTCCCGGATCAGGACGACCCTACGTTCGAGACGATCGCGGAGCGCCTCGACCACCTCGAGGCCCTCGGGATCGACGTCCTCTGGTTGACGCCGTTTCTCGAGGCGAAGAGCGGATTCGGGACGCCAGCGGAGCGCGGTGGCCCGCACGGCTACAACACGACGGACTACTTCGGCGTCGATCCGGACCTCGGAACGACGGCCGACTTCGAGGCGCTGGTCGAGGCCTGTCACGACCGCGATATCCGCGTCGTCTTCGATCTCGTGATCAACCACACGGCCGACGCGCACCCCTTCTACGAGGCCGCGGTCGACGAGGACCACCCCGATCACGAACGCTATCGCGACTGGTACCGGTGGGAGGACTTCGACGAGCGCGAACCGGACAGGTACTTCGGCTGGGACGACATTCCGAACCTGAACTACGCGAATCTCGACGTCCGCGAATATCTCCTCGAGGTCGTCGACTTCTGGGCGGAGAAGGTCGACGGCTTCAGGGCCGACGTCGCGTGGGGCGTCCCGTTGAGCTTCTGGACGGAGGTCAGTGATCGGCTGACCGGGACGGACAGCGAGTTCTTCCTGTTAGACGAGACGCTGCCCTCCGACGTCGAGATGGGCGGCGGCCGATTTCACACGCACCACGACGACGTGCTCCACGATACGCTCGAGGCGATAGGGGCGTCGGTCGCGGGCGACGCCGAAGACGGGACTGTCACTGAAGCCGACGACGAGGAGGAAGACGCGGTCGCGGACGAGTTCACGGATTCGGCCGCCGGGATCGACACGACGAGCGCGGACGCGATCCTCGAGGCGGTCGACGACCGGCGACGCCGCGGCGCCCATCCCGACTCGGAGTGGCTCCTGTACGTCGAGAACCACGATACGGACCGGTATCTGGCCGAGTACGGCCGCGACGCCCAGCGGGCCGCGGGCGCCGCGACGTTCACGCTCCCGGGGTCGCCGATGCTCTACTACGGCCAGGAGACCGGTCTGACGGGACGGCGCGACCCGATGAACTGGGGCGCGTTCGACGCGGACCTGCTCGAGTACTACCGGCGACTGATCGACCTCCGGAAATCGCATCCGGCGCTGCAGTCCGCGGCCGACCTCGAGCGCGTCGCGTACGAGGCGGACACCGACGCCGCGGTCGCGTTCGCTCGCGCGGACCCGGCGAGCGGCCGCCGCGTCGTCGTGGCGCTTCACTTCGGCGCGGGGACGGCGACGGTCGAGCTCGACGAGTCCGCCGCCGAGACCGATCCCCTGATCGGCGTCGACGCGCTCGCGTCCGACGGGACCCTCGCCGTCGATTCGGTCGTCGTCCTCGAGGGAGACGGATCGTAAGCGCGTCGGCTCGAGGGGCTCGAGCGAGCAGCGAGAGGGAAAACGAGCGGACGGGGATCGGCCGATTAGCCTTCCATCCCGCCGAAGGAGAGGCCGCTTTCGACCTGTTTCTGGGCGAGGAAGTAGATGATCGCGACCGGAAGGGCGAACAGTAGGGCGAACGCGGCGAACTGCGGCCACGACGTTCCGCGCCGGTCGTCGATGAGCCCGTAGAGCTCCACCGACAGCGGGTAGAGGTCGGGATCGTGAATCAGCGTCTGTGCCACGATGAACTCGTTCCAGCCCGCGGTCCACGCGAACACCAGTACGGCGGCGATTCCGGGTTTCGCGAGCGGCAGAATGACCTCCCGCATGACCTGCCACTGGCTGGCGCCGTCGACGATGGCCGCCTCCTCGTAGGAGACGGGGATGTTGTCCATGAAGGTCTTCAGCAGCCACGTGTTGAACGGGATCGCCCCGGCCGCGTAGAAGAGGCCGAGCACGAGCAGGTTGTTGGTCAGGCCGATGCCCGAGAACAGCGCGTAAAGCGCGATGAGGACGGCGATCGAGAGGCCTGCCCCCACCTGCGTGAACAGGATGTAGCCGTAGAGGAGCTTTCGCCGACCGAAGAACTCCCGCCGCGAGAGCGCGTAGGCCCCCGGGATCGAGAACGCCAACGTGACGGTGACCGTCACGGTGACGACGATCAGGCTGTTCAGGAGCCCCCGTCGGAAGGACTCGTTCTCGAGGACCCATCGGAACGAATCCAGCGTGTACGCGGCCGGGTCGCCGAACAGACTCCCGGGAGACGACAGCGTCGTCCCTCTGGACAACGCGACGGTGACGATCCAGTACACCGGGAACAGCAGGAGCAGGAGGAGTCCGACAGCTACCCCAGTCGTGAGGACGGACTTCGCGACGTCTACCGGACTTCGACGACCCGCTCGGAGATCTGCGATCGCATCTAGTATCGTACTCATTTGATCACACCCCGTCCGCGAGATTGGTTTTCTTGACGGCGAGCCACATGAACAGCCCGATGAATCCGATCGCGACGACCATGATCGCCGACGACATCGCGTATTCGTTGAACACGCGCGCCTCCCGGTAGCCGTAGACCAGGAGCAGTTCGTTGCTCCGCCCGGGCCCGCCCTTGTTGAACACCCACGGAATCAGGAAGTTCTGGAAGGACGTCGCGGCGGTGAGAATCGACGCGAACACCAGCGGGCCCTTGATCGCGGGGATCGTCACGTGCCGGAGCCGATTCAGGTAGCCCGCCCCGTCGACTTTCGCCGCGTCGTGGAGTTCCATCGGCACGTCCTGGAGCGCGCTGACGACGATGATCACCATGAACGGATACGCGAGCCACGTTTCGGTCACGACGTACCCGAAGAAGGCGGCCCACCTGCCGCCCGTCCAGTTTACCGGGACGTCGACGAGCAGTAGTTCCGGTGCCCTGAGCGCGACGAAGAAGGCGATCGTATCGACGAGTTCCGCGAGGCCGATAACGACGTCGTTGTACGCCGACACGAGCCGGTTGAACGGTCCGAACGCGGCCGGACTGAAGATCGCCCGCCAGATCGTGATCACGAAGATCGGCGGAAAGCCCATGGGAACGATGACGAGCGCCCGCATGTACCGCTTTCCGGCTACCCGGTCGTGCGTGAGTAGGATGGCGATCACCAGCGTGAGTACGAGTTTCAGGCCCAGACTCACGCCGACGTAGAGCCAGGTGACTCCGATGGAGTTCCAGAACTCCCCGTCGGCGAACAGTTCGAGGTAGTTCGCAAACCAGACGATCGATGCCTCCCCCTGGAAGATCCCGATCACGTCGCCCGCCCGACTCACGTCGGTGATCGACAGGTAGACGAGAAACGCGATCGGGAACAGCATGAACAGCGAGAACAGCACCAGCCCCGGTAAGACCAGTACCACCCCGATATCCGTCGCACTCGACGGGAGGAGACGACGGATTCGATTTCCCACGCCCTCGGGTGTATCTACAGACATTTTGCTAGTATTGAATACTGGAGGACGTTATTTCCAGGAGTCTCGAATCTGTTCGGCGGCGTTCTCTAGCTCTTCCCGCGGATCGCCGCCCGACCCGAGGACGACGTCGAGCGCGGACTCGACCGGATCCCAGACGGCGTCCATCTTTTCGCTCGCGGGCATCGGCATTCCCATGTCCACGGTCTGACTGAACGCGCCGACGTCGTCCCCGAGGTCGTCGTTTCCGACGACCGACTGGAGGACGGGGATGGTCGCGTGCTCCTGCGCGTTGGTCGTCGCGACGTCTTCGGTCGTGGTGTACCACTCCGCCCAGTCGAGGACCGCGTCGCGGACCGCGTCGTCGGCCTCCTCGAGGCGAGACGTGAGATACCACATCTGAATGCCCGTAAACGGCGTCGGTTCGCCGCCGTCGGGCGCGGGCAACGGCGCGACGCCGACGTCGATCCCGGCGTCCCGGAGATCGCCGAGGTTCCACGGACCGGTAACGGCGAACGGCGCTTGCCCGTCCTGGAATACCGAGAGGTTCGTGTCTTCCTCGAGGTCGTTCGGACTGTATTCGTAGATGGCGTCGCGGATGAGCTCGAGCCCCTCGACGACCGCGTCGTCGTCGACGCCCAGTTCGTCGGCGTCCTCGTCGTAGAGGACGCCGCCGAACCCCTGCAGGTAGGCGCTGTAGTGGTACGGATCGCCCGGATAGCCGATGCCGTACTCCCCTTCGCGCTCCATGATATCGACCATCTCTGAGACCGTCTCCGGCGGTTCGTCGACCATGTCCCTGTTGTACATCAGCGACACCGTTTCCGCGGCGTAGGGGAGCCCGTACACGTTCCCCTCCCACTGGACCGCGTCGGCGGCCGCTTCCGTATACGTCCCCTCGAGGTCGACGTCGAACGAATCGCTCCCGTCGTAGAGGTTCTCGTTCTCGTGCTGGACGCCGATCCAGTCGTGCGCCCACGTGAAACTCATCGGCCCGTCGTTGGCCGGGAGCGCGGTCTCCAACTGCTCGTCCATGTTGGAGACGCCGGAGGCGTCGAGTTCCCGATCGGCGTCCTCGTTGAACGTCTCGAGATGGCCGTCGAAGGTCTCTTCCTCCGAATCGGTGAATTCGTGCCAGAGTTCAGCGCTCCCGTCGCCGCTGAACATGCTCGTACATCCTGCGAGAGTCGCCCCCGCCATCGCTCCGCCGATACCCTTGAGCACGGGTCTGCGTTTCATTGGCATGCTGCAATCGATGATGAATTATATCTTCACGTATTTAATGATTTGGGATGTTCGATTCCGTCGCCTTTCGCCCATCATACCATCGCTCTTTGGGCCAGAAGCCGGAGTGAATCCGAACGATCGGGCTCGATTAGAGAGAGCGCCCGAGGATCGCGACCGGCGTATCGGGCCGACCACGCGGTCGCGGGACCACGTGCGTTACCCTCCAGAACATTGGATGAGATATTACTTCCAAGATAGCGAATTTTGGAAAGGGTTTTATCGCCCCCGGGTAATTGTGGTGTCATGGCACGGGTCACAGTCGACGAACTGCGGAAGGAATACGACACCGGATCAGTCGTCGCCGTCAACGACCTCTCCCTCGAAATCGAGGACGGCGAGTTCGTGACCGTCGTCGGGCCGTCGGGCTGTGGCAAGACGACGACGCTTCGAATGCTCGCGGGGCTCGAGGAACCGACCGGCGGCCGGATCGAGATCGGGGGCGAGGACGTCACGGACGTCCACGCGAAGAACCGAGACGTCGCGATGGTGTTCCAGAACTACGCGCTGTATCCCCACAAGACCGTCTTCGAGAACATGGAATTCGGACTCCGGATGAGCACCGATCTGAGCGAGGCCGAGCGCGAAGCGCGGGTCGCCGAGACCGCCGAGATGATGGACATCGAGGAGCTGCTCGAGGACAAGCCCGACGAACTCTCCGGCGGCCAGAAACAGCGCGTCGCCCTCGGCCGCGCGATCGTCAGGGAACCCGATCTGTTCCTGTTCGACGAACCGCTCAGCAATCTCGACGCCAAGCTCCGGACGACCATGCGCGCTGAGATCCAGCGGCTCCAGAACGAACTCGGGATCACGGCCGTCTACGTCACGCACGACCAGCACGAGGCGATGACGATGGGCGATCGGATCGTCATCCTCGACGGCGGCGAACTCCAGCAACAGGGACGGCCGACCGACGTCTACGAGCGACCGGTCAACGGGTTCGTCGGTGGCTTCATCGGCTCGCCGTCGATGAACTTCGTCGACGTCGACGTCGAACCCGACGGCGATCGACTGCACCTGACCGGTCGCGACGGCGAGTTCGCGTACGACCTCTCGGGGGCGTACGTCGACCGTCACGCGGACGACCTCGAGTCGAGCCGGTACACGCTCGGCGTCCGGCCGGAGAACGTCACCGTCGCCGACGGTGCGGCCAACGCGATCGCGACCACCGTCGACGTCGTCGAACCCGTCGGCTCCGATAACTTCCTGCACCTCGGGCTGAGCGACGAGTTCATCGCCCGCGTCGACTCGGACGTGCGCCTCGAGCCGGGCGATCGGGTGACGATCGCGTTCGACGAGTCGGACGTCCACCTGTTCGACGCCGAAACGGGTCGCAACGTCCTCACCCGCGAACGCGACGCGCCGACCGTCACGTCCTGATTTTCGAGATCGTACTTACCGCAGTCCGGTCGACGTCGTGAAAACCGTCGCTCGCGAGGCGGCGACTCAGTCCTGTAGCGGCGCGCGATCCTCGGCATCCGCGAGCGGGGGCGACGCGGGCTCCTCGAGGGCGCTGGCCGTCGCGAGGCGGATGGCGTGGGGCCAGCCCAGCGGCGTGGCGCTGTCCGGCGTGCCGTCGTCGAACACCTGCTCGGGGAGGTAGCCGCCGGGCCGCCGGAGCGGTCCGCCGGGCTCGACCAGCGCGAGCAGATCGCGAGCGCGCTCGTCGAACGCTTCGGCGTCCGCGCGGCCGCTCGCCGCCAGTAACTCGCGGAGGTCGGCGGCGGCGCGTGCGCCCCACGCCGTCGTCACCGTCCAGATCTTCGCGGCGTCCTGGTCGCGGACTCGCCAGGGATCGCCCTCGAAGCGGGCGAGCCCCTCGACGGGGCCCTCGGGGTCCCGGTAGAGCCCGTCGATCGTGGTCTCGACGTGGGACGCGAGCCGCTCGAGCCGCTCGCCGTCGACGTCCTCGAGGGCGGCGTACTCCCGGTGGGCCGACGCGAGCGCGAGCGTGCTGCCGTCGAGTCGGTCGTCGACCTCGTCGCCGTCGGTCCGCATCGCGTAGATCCCGCGCTCGGACACCCAGAGGTCGTCGATCGCGTCGTACACGGTTCGCGCTCGCTCCCGCGCTCGCGCCGCGAGCGCGTCGTCGACGGGCGCCCTGGCGACCGCCGCGTAGGCCTCGAGGAACGTCGCCGCGGTGTGGGCAAAGCGTCCGGTCATGTTCTCCCAGGCGTTCTGGACCCGCTCGGGGAGGCCGTCGGCCGCGAGCGAGTCGTCCAGCCCGTCGACCGCGGCCGAGAGCGTCTCCCGTACCCGTCCGTCGTCGGGATCGACGCGCCGGAGGTACGTCGCGAGAAACGCCGTCGCGCTCGCGGTCTGATCCGCCTGGTACTCCTCGGACTCGCCGCCCTCGAGGCGGCCGTGGGCCCAGCCGGGAGCGAGCGCGCCGTTGTGCGGCCACACCCGGTGGGGCCAGGTGCCGTCGGACAGTTGCGTCTCGGCGTAGAACCGGGCGCTTCGCTCGTGCCACTCCTCGAGTCCGAGTCCCAGCCGTCGATCGGCCGCGAGCAGGAAGCGGGCGATCTCGGCGTCGTCCCGGAACCAGGTGTAGCCGTAGCCGCCCGAGTACCGGTAGAACGGATCGAACTCCGGTCCCGCGATCCGGGCGCCCGTCGGCGCGCGCAACAGCGCGAGCGCTCGGAGATCCGAGAGCCCGCCGTCGCCGACGCGGTCGGGGTCGGGGTCAGGCAGCCGGTCGCGGGCCTGGTCGCGTCCGGCCTCGAGGACCGTCTCGCGGTCGGCGTGTTCGGCGACGGCGGTCCGAACGTGCTCGAGCGTGGCGGCGCGGTCGCCGTCGTCCGAGAGCAGCGTCGCGACGGTCGCGCTCGGCGTCGATCCGGCGAGTTCGATCTCGCACATCGCGATCGGACTGAGCCGGGCCTCCTCGTAGCGGTCGTCCGTCGGCGACCGCGGGAAGTCGGCGGGTTCGGCCGCGAGCAGTTCGGCGAACCGTTCCGGGACCTGTCCGGTCGCCGACAGCCCGGTCGAGGCCGCGAGGAAGTCGCGTTCGGCGTCGTGGTGGACCTCGACGGCGTCGCCGTGCCAGAGCTGTCCGACCCGTCCCGCCCGCCCCTCCGGAGCGAAGCCGACGCAGGCGTGGAGGCTACCGTTTCCGGAGCCCTCGTCACCCCGCTCGAGTTCGAAGTGCGTCAGGTGGAGCCGACCGATCGTGACGTCGTACTGCACGCAGGTCGCGTCGCCGACGACGTGGGTCGTCTCGACGACCGCGGTGTCGTCGACGTAGCGCTGGTCGGCGACGTCGGCGTCGAACCACCGAACCTCGCCGTCCGTCTCGAGGCCGAACCGAGAGCGTTCGACGCCGGCCAGCCCCGAGAGCGGGTAGGAGTAGTCCCTGATCGAGCCGTCGGGGGCGACGTGAACGAGCCGTTCGTCGAGCCCGGAGAAGAGCCCCCTCGTCGACCTGCGCTCGCCGGGGAACCGCCGCGGTTCCCCCTGCGATCGCTTGAAATCGTTGAGCGCGCCGTGTAGTTCCATCGTTCTCTCAGTTCGCAGCCGGGGCAATAAACTTTGTTGAAAAATGTATTCTCACTTTTCACAGGTCGGTGCGCCAGCGCGTTGCGCCCGAACGGTCGGATCCCGCGACACCGGTCGACCGACCGAAACGGTCGGGATGACCGGACCGAGCATATTTTACACTGACCCCGCAATCTGTGACGTACTGAATACACATGGACGACGACGAGCTCGCCGAACTGCTCGAGCGATTCGGCCTCTCGGAGAAGGAGACCGACACCTACCTCGCGATCCTCGAACGCGGGGAGTCGAAAGCGAGCGCCATCGCCGACGCCGCCGACGTCTCCAAGCGCTACGTCTACAGCATCAGCGAGGAACTCGAGGAGCGCGGGTTCGTCGAGGTCGACGACCACGCGGTGCCGACGGTGATCCGGCCGGTCCAGCCCGAGACGGTCGTCGAGCGACTGACGCGCAGCGTCGAGGAGATCGAACCGGAACTGGAGTCGCGGTTCACGGCGACGGAGCGCTCCGGCGAACAGTTCGAGGTGATCAAGTCCCGACAGACGGTGATCAAGCGGATCGAGAACCTGCTGGCCGGCGCGGAGACGGAGGTGACGCTCTCGCTGCCCGCCGAGGTGCTCCCGCGGATCCGCTCGACGCTCGAGGCGACGGTCGACCGGGGGGTGCTCGTCCTCCTCCTGTTGGGCGCGACCGAGGGCGATCAGGACATCGCGTCGCTGGCCGGGACGGCCAGTACGGTCCGGACCTGGGACGCGCTCGTGCCGACGATGCTGACGGTCGACGGCCGCCACGGGCTGCTCGCGCCGAGTCAGATCCTGACGACGTCGGCGAGCGACACGCGGGCGATCGCCATCTCCCAGGAGCAACTCGCGCCCGTCCTCGCCGGCTCGTTCCTGGCGAACTACTGGCCGACCGCGGAGGAACGGTACGTCACGACGCCGAACGAACTCCCCTGTACGTACGAGGGGTTCCGGAGCGCCGTCTTCCAGATCGCGCTCCACCGCGCGACGGACACGCGCATCGAGGCGTCGGTCACCGGCTCGCCGGTCGGCGACCGGGACCTCCCCTCGTCGCTCACCGGCGAGGTCGTCGACGTCCGACAGAGCCTCGTCCGGCCCGTCAGTTCGACGCTCCCCATCGAGAACGCGTTCGAACTCGAGGTCGACGGCGAGCGGTACACCGTCGGCGGCACCGGCGCGTTCCTCGAGAACTACGAGGCGGAGTCGGTCACCATTCGCGCGCTCGAGGAGTAATCGCCGCTCGAACACCCCTTATTTCGATGGTGAGTAAATTTCTTGCACCCGCGGCACGCAGTGCTCACTGTGATGGAACGTCTCACTAGCGGACGGATCGCGAGCGCGTATCGAACGACGGACGCGACCGGAGGGCTGCGCGGATGACCGACCGGCGAACCGTCAGGGACCGGCTCGTCGAGAGCGGCGTCGTCGCGGTCCTCCGCGGCGTCGACGAAGAGCAGATCGTCCCTGTCGCGCGGGCGATGCACGAGGCCGGCGTCGAGGCGCTCGAGGTCACGGCGGACGGGACGCGCGCGGCGGAGAAGATCGCGGCCGTCGACCGGGAGCTCGCGGACACCGACGCGGTCGTCGGCGCGGGGACCGTCCTCGACGCGCCGACCGCCCAGTCCGCGATCGACGCGGGCGCGTCGTTCGTCGTCTCGCCCCACACCGAACCGGACGTGGTGCGGACCTGCAACCGGCGCGGCGTCCTCGTCGCCCCCGGCGTCATGACGCCGACGGAGGCCGTGACGGCGATGGAGGCCGGCGCGGACCTCCTCAAGATGTTCCCCGCGTCGACGGTCGGGCCGGGCCACATCGGCGCGCTCGCGGGGCCGCTGGGCGACGTCGACATCATTCCGACGGGCGGCGTCTCGCGGGACAACGTCGCCGACTTCTTCGACGCCGGCGCGGTGGCCGTCGGCGCCGGCGGCGCCATCGTCGACGACGAAGCGATCGCCGACGGCGACATGGATCGGGTTCGCGAGACCGCCGCCTCGTTCGTCGAGGCGGTCGAGGCGGCGCGCGACGAGTAGGTCGTCGTCGCTCCCGTCTCGAGATCGTTCGTCCCTCGAGTTCGCCCTCGGACGGCTGCTGCTGGTGGCCGTTTTATGCCGCTCGTCGGGGTGGCAACGGGCGTGACGCCAGACCTCGATCAGTGCACTCGCAGACGACTACTCGGCGCGGTCGGCGCGGCCGGTGCCGCAGCGGCGGTCGGTCTCGGCACCACCGGCGGCGGCACCGCACAGAACGAAACCGACGGTTCGAACGCGACGACTCAGGAGAACGGCGGCGCCGACGTCGACAGCCCGTACACGGACACGTATCGCGAGACGATCGATTCCGTCGTTCTGGTCACCATCTCCGGCAGCGGCCTCCGCGGCGGTGGCGGCGGCGGGATCGGCACGGGATTCGTCATCGACGACGAACACATCGTAACCAACAACCACGTCGTCCAGAACGCCAGCGAGGGCGGGATCGAAGTCCAGTTCAGTAACCAGGAGTGGCGCCCCGCCTCGATCGTCGGCACCGACGCCTACAGCGATCTCGCCGTCCTGCGCGTCGACGACCTGCCCGACATCGCCGGCGAGCTCTCGCTCTCGGAGGCCGAACCCGTGATCGGCCAGGAGGTGCTCGCGATCGGCAACCCGCTCGGGTTCGACGCGTCGGTCTCCCAGGGGATCGTCAGCGGGATCGACCGCTCGCTTCCCAGCCCCACCGGCTTCTCGATTCCGGCCGCGATCCAGACCGACGCGCCGGTCAACCCCGGCAACAGCGGCGGGCCGCTGGTGAGCCTCGAGGGCGACGTCCTCGGCGTCGTCTTCGCTGGGGCCGCCCAGACCATCGGCTTCGCGATCTCCGCGCGCCTCGCGAACCGGGTCGTCCCCGCGCTCATCGAGGACGGAACGTACGAACACCCCTACATGGGCGTCGGCGTGCAACCGGTCGGGCCGGAGATCGCCGACGAACTCGGCCTCGAGGAAGCCAACGGCGTGCTGGTCGCCGAGGTCGTGCCGAACTCGCCCGCGGACGGCGTCCTCACGCCGGCCGGTCGCCGCGGTCCGGGAAGCGGCGACGTGATCGTCGCCATCGACGGCGAGGAGATCCCGAATCAAGATCAGCTCTCGGCGTATCTCGCCCTCGAGACCTCGCCCGGGGACACGATCGAACTCGAGATCGTCCGGGACGGCGAGGAGCGAACCGTGGAGTTGACGCTCACGGAGCGGCCGAACATCGAACGACCGGGAACCGGGATCCCGAGCGGCCCGAGCGAGCGACCGCCGGCGACGGGGCCGTAATCGACCGCCTCCCGCCGATCCCGATCGCCGCGGACGGCGGAAGCCACTCCCTCGGTCCGAATCAGACGAAGTTCGTCGACGACGAAGACGCGGTGCTACTGGGTTCGACCGATTGCTACCTCGAGCGAGGGCTGGACGCGTCCTCGACTCGAGGCGTCTCGAAGCGACCCACAGAACTCGAGCCGACCGAAGCCGGTCCGATCGCCGAACCGGGTCGGACCGACGGCGCGATCAGGACTCTTCGGCCTCTTCTAGGTCCTCCAGGTCCTCCGCGTCCTCGCGGGGGGCGTTCTGCTTGCCCAGGTCGTCGTCGCCCTCGTCGACCTGGTCCGGGTCCTGATCGACGCGTTCCATCTCGTCCTCGATTTCGGCCTCTCGTTCCGCCTCGTGCTCGTTCGCGCGGTCGGAATCGTCTTCGGCCATGACAGTCGGAGTTCGCGCTCGAGCGGTTTGGTCGCCGGGCCGTCGAGTGCAACGTCGAGAGCTATCAACGAACCGAACCGTCGGGAGACACGAAAGACAGATAAAAGGCGCCGCGCTGTGAACGAATAGATATGGACGTTCCGTACGACCTGACCTCGTACGTTCGGGTGTTGAAGATGGCGACGACACCCACGACTGAGGAATTCCTCCAGGTTTCGAAGATCGCTGGCGCAGGTGTCCTACTAATCGGGCTGATGGGCTTCATCATCGGTGGGATCATGCTGTTCCTGACCGGCGGTGGTTTCTGATGGGTATCTACGCCGTCAAGACCACGGCCAGTCAGGAGCGCACCGTCGCGGACATGATCATCAACCGCGAGGAGCCGGAGATCCACGCCGCGCTCGCGCCCGACTCGCTGACCTCCTACGTGATGGTCGAAGCCGAGGGGAACGCGGTCCTGAACCGCGTCCTTGAGGACATCCCGCACGCGCGCAGTATCGTCCCCGGCACCTCCGACATCTCGGAGGTCGAGCACTTCCTCTCGCCGAAGCCGGACGTCGAGGGGATCGCCGAGGGCGACATCGTCGAGCTCATCGCCGGTCCGTTCAAGGGCGAGAAGGCGCAGGTCCAGCGCATCGACGAAGGCAAGGATCAGGTTACGGTCGAACTGTACGAGGCCACGGTTCCGATTCCGGTCACGGTTCGGGGCGACCAGATTCGCGTGCTCGACAGTGACGAGCGCTAAGGCGCTCGTCAGGCAGTCAGCGCGACGAAGTCGCGCTGAATATAGCGACGAGCGATAGCTCGTCGGACCATGCGAACGGGTAGTGCGCGGCGCTACGCGCCGCGACTGTCGGGACGGCTTCGCCGTCCCGCAGCGCCCGTGAGCAGACAGCGACGAACGCGTTTCTCCGCGGTTTCACGTCCTCGGCTACCGGTGCGTCCGACCGTTGGCGTCGCGGACACCGGATGCGGTCCGCGTCGTCGCTCGAGCAGTCTCCGTCTCTGACGGCCCGGCTATTTACCACATAGCATCTATACGAAAATAAATATTATACGTGCGTTCGTGAAACGATCTTCCGTTCGCATCGCAGTGCGAACGATCGACGATGCCATCGAAGGAACACTCGAATTCGACGGCGAGGAACAGCGCACCGACGAGCGGCGGTTCGATCTCGCGGCGACGGCTCCTCGGGACCGCGGCGACGACTATCGTCGCAGGTGCCGGAGCGAGCGCCGCGTCGGGATCGGCCGCGGCCGACACCGACGGAATCGCGGAGCTCGACTTTCGGGACGGCGTTCCGGCCGTCACCGATGCGCCGCAAGACGAAGCCGAGATCGTGTTCAAGATCCACGGCTACACGAGCTCGTCGGCCAGCGTCGAGCGGGCCGCGACGTTCCGAGACACGGCGAGGGCCGTCGGCTACGACGAGCCCGTCGCGGCGGTCACCTGGGACGACGGCGGCCTGCCGACGACGGCGATCCAGAGCGCGAGGGATACCGGCTACCCGTTCGCCGCCTGGCTGGCCGACTACGTCGACGCGAATCCGTCGACGACGATCCGGATCCTCGGCCACTCCATGGGCGGGATCGTCCAGCTGGAAACGCTCGCGGCCATCGACGGCGAGTTCACGGTCGCGACGGCCGACAGCATCGGTTCGTACGAGGCGTCCGACGCGCCCTGCGAGGACGGCGACTTCTTCGACGCCATCCGGACCTCGGCCGAAGCGGTCCACAACTACTACTCGACGAACGACGCCGTCGCCAGGCTGGGGAGCGGTCCGGCGGACTGCGGCGGCTGGTTCGGCGACGGCACCACGCCGGACAACTACGCCGACGTCGACGTGAGCGATTCGGTCTCGGACCACTCCGCCTACAGGGAGGCGACCGGCTGCGTGGCGGCGATCGTCGACAACTACTGACGGCGAACCGTCCGGATACCGCTATTTCGATACCTCCCGACCGCCCGGAGGAGACGAGCTTCGGAAGCGACGAGACGGTGCTCGGCGGAAAAGAAGCGAAAATCCCCGGCGATACGGCCGGCTACCGTTTCAGCTCCGTGGCGATCGCCTGCATGTCCGCGACCGACTCGATCTCCTCGAGCAACTCTTCGCGCTCGCGGACCGCCTCGGAACTCGCGCCGTAGGCGCGGACGTACTCGGCCCGGCTGTGTTCGGTGAAGGCGTGTCGAATCGCGAGATAGCCGTCGGGGACGACGGTGCCACAGACCTTACACTCCCGCCGTTCGTGTTCCGTCGCCTGATGGACGACGGTCGCCTCGACGTCCTCGAACACCGCACCGCAGCCGTCGATTCCGCATTCCCAGGCCATTCACTATCACTGATGTATCGAGCGGCCGGCCTAATGATCCTTTCGCAGCCACCGCCTCGAGTCGCGACTCGAGTCGTGTGCCGTCCGACAGGGATTCACCGCTGGCCGCCGAGGATCGGCTATGCCCGCGACGAACCGCTCGCAACTGTGTTCGTTCGACGCCGATCGCGTCCGACAGGTCGTCCGGAACACGGTTTCCGGGCCCCTCTACGCGTTCTGCGAGTACGATACGGAGTCGTTTCGTCCGCTGTACATCGCCGACGAGACGATCGCGATGTACGAGAGCAAGGACGCGATGCTCGAGCACTTCGAACGGATCCACACGAACGTCCACATGGACTTCATGCAGATCGAACTCTTCCGCAACACGCTGTTTCCGGACGCCGACCGCGTCGAGTACATCGCGACGGCGATGGACTTCCTGAAGATCCTCCGCGTCTACGTCGGCGACGACGGCCTGTTCATCTCGGTCGAGCCCGACGAGCCGGTCGAACCGATCGTCGACGCGATCAAGGAGACCGTCGCGTGGCCGGAAAATCAGAATTCATAACTCTCCCGTCTCGAAAGAGGGTGACGTGAGCGAGCGAGCGCCAGCGGAGACGCGAATCGACTGCCACGTGAAGGTGCTCGACGACCGGGTCGTCGAGCGAGCCATCGACGCCGGGCTCGACGCGATCGTGTACGCGCCCCACTTCACGCGGGTTCCCGAGATCCGTCGCGAGGCGGCCACGTACTCCACCGACCGGCTCCGCGTCATCCCCGGTCGCGAGGTGTTCACCGGGTCGTGGCACGAGCGCAAACACGTTCTCGCCGTCGGCCTCGAGGAGCCGGTGCCGGACTTCATCCCGCTCGAGACGGCGATGGACGAGTTCGAGCGACAGGACGCCGCCGTGCTGGCGCCCCACCCCGAGTTCGCAACCGTGGGCCTGACCGAGGCGGACCTGCGTCAGTACCGGGATCTCGTCGACGCCGTCGAGATCTTCAATCCGAAGCACTTCCCGTCGAACAATCGACGCGCCCGAGAACTCGCCGAAACGCTCGATATCGCGCCGTTTACGTCGTCGTACGCACACCTTCCGGGATCGGTCGGCGTCGCCCACACCGCGTTCGACGCGGCGATCGATTCCGAGGCCGATCTCGTCGACGCGCTCGAGAACGACGTCTCGCGACGTGTCGTCTACCGGAACGGCGGTCGGCGGTGGAAAACGACGGCCGCCGAACTCGCGCATCTCTGTTACGAAAACACCTGGGAGAAGGTCGACCGGCTCTTCCTCTCGGGGACGGAGCCGACCCACCCACACCACATCGCCTACGACGGGCGGTTCGACGACGTCTCCGTCTACTGAGCGGCCGAGCGCGGACCGCCGACCGCGGACATTGTGACGTGGTAGCATGCTCACGCCGAACCACTACGCCGCTGGACGGGGTTTTCTCCGACGACCATGGGAGAGACAGTCAAGGTCATCCAGCTGACCGGAAACTCGACCGAGTCGTGGGAAGACGCCGCACAGAACGCCCTCGACGACGCCGACGAGACCCTCGAGAACATCAGCGGGATCGAGATCGAATCGCAGACCGCGGACGTCGAGGGCGGGACGATCGAGCGGTACCGGACGACCCTCGACGTGGCCTTCGTCCTCGAGGGACGATAGGAGCGACGCAGCTGGACCCCGCCAGGAGAGCGGAACCGAGTGGAACCGGATCGAAACCCGAGGCGGCCTCGACCTCGAGACCCGGCGCGGTCGAACTATCCGTCTTCGTTCGGATCGTCGCCGTTCCCCCCGATTTTCGAGAGCGTTCGCGCGACGCGGTCCCAGTGACTGCCCCGCCAGAAGTGCTGGCCGCAGTCCTGACAGCGCCAGACGGCGGTCTCGGCGGGGTCGGGCGCGTACTCGGGCGTCGTCGCCGTCGATTCGACGCGCTCGAGGCGACCGTTACAGCGGCCGCAGAACCGCGGTTCGGCGGCGAGCGTCAGCTCGACCCCCGCGGCGGCGAGCGCCGATAACTGGTCCTCGACGTCGCGGGACTCGAGCAGGATCGCATCGTCGGCGCGGGCCGCGAGGGCGACGTCCCGCGTGACCAGGGTTCGGTCTTCGTCTCGAGCGAGCGCGAGCAGCGCGTCGTCGGCCTCGAGGCCGCGGTCGCCGGCGTAGACGGTGTCGTGGTCGCACATCCGGAGGTAGGCATCGAGACCGCCGCACATGACGTCGAGGAGCAGTTGCATCGTGGTCGTGATTCCGGAGAGCGGTCGAGCGCCGAACGGTCAGTGGAGGAACTCGCGCAGTTCGTCGAGCTCCCAGGTGTTGATGACGTCCTCGGGCTCGGCCCAGCCGCGCCGGGCGGTGTGGACGCCCCAGCGCATGTACTCGAGCGTCGACGGCTGGTGGGCGTCGGTGTTGACGGCGATCGGGGCGCCCTCCTCGAGGGCGGCCTGGACGGCGCTGCCCCAGAGGTCGAGTCGGCGCGGGTTCGCGTTGACCTCGAGGGCGGTGCCGTGTTCGGCCGCGGCCGCGCCGAGCGCGGCGGCGTCGAACTCCAGTCCCGAGCGCTCGTTGAGCAGGCGACCGCTGGGATGGCCGAGCACGTCGATCGCCGGGTTCTCGGCGGCGCGGACGAGCCGCTCGGTGGCCGTCTCCGCATCTTGGCTGAGCGCGCTGTGGGTCGAGGCGACGATCACGTCCAGCGCCTCGATCACCTCCTCGGTGAGACCGATCTCGCCGTCGGCGTCGACGTTAGCTTCGATGCCGGCGAGGACCTCGACGTCCGCGGCGGCGGCGACCTCGCGGATCGCCTCGACCTGTTCGAGGATTTCGGTGTCCGAGAGCCCCATCCCGCCGACGATGCCGGGGCCCTCGGCGTGGTCGGCGACGCCGTAGTAGTCGTAGCCCAGCTCCGCGGCGGCGTCGACCATCGCCTCGATCGGGGTGTTCCCGTCGGACCACTCGGTGTGGGTGTGGAGGTCGCCGCGGATATCGTCGCGCTCGAGTAAGTCCGGCAGGTCGCCGTTCTCGGCGGCGGCGATCTCGCCGCGATCCTCGCGGAGTTCCGGCGGGATCCAGGGAAGGCCGAGGGCCTCGTACATCCCCTCCTCGGTCTCGCCGGCGACGCGCTCGCCGACGCGCTGCCCTGCCTCGTGGTCCTCGACATCGCTCACGTCGAAGGCGCCGTACTCGTTCAGCTTCATCCCGCGGTCGATCGCGTAGTTGCGAAGCGCGACGTTGTGGTCCTTGCTCCCAGTGAAGTACTGCAGCGCGGAGCCGAACTCCTCGGGGACGACCACCCGCAGGTCGACCCGGATCTCGCCGACGCGGACGCTGGCCTTCTCCGGGCCGGACTCGATCTCGCTGTCGACCGAGTCCCAGCCGACGAACGCCTCGATCACGGCCTCGCCGTCCTCGGTCGCGACGAGGGCGTCCACGTCGCCGATCGTCTCGCGCCAGCGCCGGATCGAGCCGGCGACCTCGCAGCGCTCGACCGCCTCGAGGCCGCGGAGGAACGCGAGCACGTCGTCGGCGAGCGGCCGGGCCTCGCCCAGCAACTGCCGCTGACCGACCTCCCGCGCGAAGTCGATGTTCTCGCGGATGTTCTGTTCGGTTTTCGGGCCGAAGCCCTTGACCTCCTGAATCTCGCCTGCCTCGGCGGCCTCTTCGAGGTCGTCCAGCGTCTCGATCCCCAGTTCGCGGTAGAGTTTCCCCGCGGTCTTGGGGCCGACGCCCTCGATGCGCGTGATGTCGGCGATGTCGATCGGGAGCTCCGCGCGCAGTTCCTCGAGTTCCTCGATCTCGCCGGTTTCGACGTACTCGACGACCTTCGAGGCGATGGCGTCGCCGACGCCGTCGATCTCCTCCAGTATCTCCTCGTCGCCGGCCTCGACGCGGTCGGCGATCGGGACGGGATGAGCGCCGATGTTCTCGGCCGCGCGCCGGTAGGCGCGGGGCTTGTACTCGACGTCATTGGCCTCGAGCAGGTCGGCGAACTCCTCGAATCGGCCGGCGATTTCGGCGTTGGTCGCCATCTACCGACCCCTCCGCGAGGCGCCGCCGTCGTCCTCTCCGAGCGCCTTCTTCAGGAACGACATCCAGCGCTTGCGGTCCTGGGCACGCTGGGCCTGCTGTTCGCGCTCGAGGTCCGTCGGGCCGAGGCTCTCGAGGGCGTTCAACGCGCGATCGATGCCGATGATGCTCCCCGCGAGTTCCTCGCCCTTCTCGCGGGTGATGTCGCCCTCCTCGATGGCCTCGAGGCGCTCGAGGCGTTCCCGTCGCAGGTTCCGTTTGGCCTGCTCGACGCGGTCGCGCTCGCCCGAGGGGATCGTCTCGCGGCGCTTGATCTCGAAGACGAAGGTTCGGAGGTCGATCTCCTCGCCCTGGACCGTGATCGTCTCCGGGATGTCCGCGCCGACGGTCGCCCCCTCGCGCTCGACGCGCTCGAGCAACTGCTTGCGCTCGTACTCTTGCACGCCTCGATATGAGGGTCCCGGGAGCAAAAATGTACAGTCCGACGTCGGAGCGATCGGCAGCGTCGATCGGTGGCCGGTAGCCGGTGGTCGACCGCCGGAGGAGAGCTAGCGCGCCGATGCGGCGTCGCATCACCGACCGTAACGGTTCGTACGACCGGACTACCAGACGAGAATTACTGATCAGCGAATCGAAACTCGAGCGTACGGCGGCGAATCACCGCGTCTGCTGCCGGCGTTCGGTGCGAGGAACGAACCCCAAATCCCTTAGCGGTGCCACACATACCCCCGGTCAATGGCCAAGTGCGACGTGTGTGGCAAAGACGAAAGCATGCCCTACAACTGTCGGCACTGCGGGGGGACCTTCTGTGCCGACCACCGGCTGCCGGAGAACCACGACTGTACCGGGCTCCAGGACTGGAACGACCCCCAGGGAGTCTTCGACAGCGGCTTCGACGACTCGGTCAACGGCGGTGGCGGGACCTCGAAGGCCTCGAGCCTCGCTGACAAGATCCCGATAAACACGGGTGCCGGCGGACCGTTAGCCTACTTCCGCGGGAACATGACCTACACGTTCCTCGCGCTGATCTGGCTCACGTTCCTCGCTCAGTTGATCGTGGGGCTGTTCGGGAGCCGCACCCTCTACGAGTCGCTGTTCCTGCTGACGTCCTGGAACGTCGAATACGTCTGGACGTGGGTCACGTCTATCTTCTCCCACAGCACGAATAACTTGATGCACATCGTCGGAAACAGCATCGTGATCTTCTTCTTCGGCCCGCTCGTCGAGCGGTACGTCGGGTCGAGGGATTTCGCGATCCTGTTCGTCGTCAGCGGCGTCCTCGCCGGGCTCAGTCAGGTCTTGATTTCGATCGCACAGGGGTACCCGACCGCCGTCCTCGGAGCCAGCGGCGCCGCACTCGCTATCATGGGCGTCCTGACGATCCTGAACCCCGATCTCAAGGTCTACCTGTACTTCATTCTCCCGGTCCCGATCTGGCTGCTCACGGCCGGCTACGCCCTCATCAGCATCACCTTCCTCTCCGGCGTGATCGGCGGCGGCGGCGGGATCGCACACGGCGCCCACCTCGTCGGCCTCGCGATCGGCCTCGCCTACGGCCAGTACATCAAGCAAAACCGGAACGTCAGCGCGCCGAACCGACTCGAGTTCGGAGGCGGTGGCGGTCCGGGCGGTCCCGGCGGTCGCCGTCGGTTCTAACCGCTCGCTTCCCTCGCCGTTTCGTATCGTGCAACCCGGACACTGATTTTCGCTCGCTGCCAACGTCCGCGTATCGATGCCCACGGCCCGGCCCGACCTCGTTCCCGACGCCTCGCTCGAGCGCGACGACATGGAAGCCATGCAGCGCGAAATCGCCGACGCCGCGGCGTTCGAGGACGACTTCGACTTCGATCCCGCGACCCTCGGCGATCCGCTCGCGGCGGCCTCGAGCGGCGCGGACCCGCCCACCGTCGTCGGCGTCGATCAGTCGTTTCTCACGAACGAGGCGGGCGATCAGGACCGCGCCCTGAGCGCCGTCGTCGCCATGCGCGGCGGCGAGGTGATCGAGCGCGTCCACGCCGTGACGCCCCTCGATATTCCCTACATTCCGGGGCTTCTCTCCTTCCGCGAGGGACGGCCGATCCTCGCGGCGCTCGAGGAACTCTCGGTCGACCCCGATCTGATCCTCTTCGACGGCAGCGGCCGCATCCACTTCCGGCAGGCGGGCATCGCGACCCACATGGGCGTCGTCCGCGACGTACCCAGCATCGGCGTCGCGAAGAGCCTGCTCTGTGGCACCCCGGCGGGAGACACCGAGAACCTCCCCGAAGGAGTTCGCGTGCCGATCGAGGCGAACTCGAGGGTCGACGCGCCCGACGGCACGCTGCTGGGCTACGCGGTCCAGACGCGCCAGTACGACTCGCCGAACCGGTACATCAACCCGCTGTACGTCAGCCCCGGCCACCGCGTCGGTCCCGAAACGGCGGCCGACGCCGCGCTCGCGCTCGCCTCGTCGTACAAACTCCCCGAACCCGTCCGACTCGCGGACAACTACGCGGACGAGGCGAAGCGGAACCTCGACGGGGGCACCTGACGGAAAGAACACGGGTCCGGACCGCCGATTCGCGTCGCTACGCCGTCGGCAGGAGCCGCCGAATCCGGCGGCGGATCGGCCCGCCGACGGTTTCGCCGTCGCGGGCGAGGATCATCGTTCGGTCGGTCCGACGCGCCACCGTCCGCGGGATCGACCCGACGAGGCGGCGGTGAATCGCCCCCTGGCGCGTCGCGCCGAATACGAGCACGTCGTAGTCGGCCGTGATCTCGACCAGTCGCTCGGCGACGTCGTCGCCCTCGTCGACCAGCGACTCCGTCCGAACGCTCGGACCCGGCGCCGCCTCGAGGGACGCCGCCGCGTCCGCGAGGAACTCGCGCGCCGCGGCCGGGTCGGTGTCGGAATCGACGACCGACCGGAGGACCACGGTCGCGTCGTTGCGCGAAGCGATCGCTTTCGCCACGCCGACCGCCGGACCGACGTGCGGACCGCCCGCGACCGGGACCAGGATCGAGTCGACGCCGTCGGCTTCGCTGCCGATGCGCTCGACGTAGAGGTCACAGGGGGCCCGCTCGAGGAGGCGATCGACCGTCGTCCCGAGGACGGCGTTCGTGCGACGCGTCCGGTCCTCCCAGCCGACGACGAGCGCCCGCGGATCGGTCCGTTCGACCGCCGTGAGGATCCCGTCCGCGACGGATTGGCTGACGACCAGTTCGCCGGAGACGGCGACGTCGTCGGGCGCGACGTCGACCGCGCGGTCGACGATATCCCGACTGCGCCCCGAGTACCGTTCGATGATCGCCTCGTCCGAGTAGACGGCGAAGGGCGAGTCGCGGGACTTGACGACGATCGAGACGATCCGGACCGCGCTCCCGCTCGCTCGAGCGAGGTCGCCGGCCGTCCGGACTAACTGGGCGGCGTGCTCGGGATTCGCGACCGCGACCAGTATCGGGCGTTCCGTCGTCGCGCCGGTCATGTGTGTTACTTCACGCCACGGGAGTGAATAGTTCTCGGTGCGATTCCGTGACAGTCAGCGCTCGGAACGAATTCGGGGTTTTCGTCTCGATCGAACAGTACGATCAGCGCGACAAACCGTCGCTACTTAGGTATCGGCTCTCGAACCTGTCGCGTATGGCCACCGCTGAGGACGTCGAGGGAACCGACGAGGACGGGCCGGAAGGCACCGTCGTCGAGGAGGATCGCGAGACGGCACGGGACGGCGGCGAACCCGTCGGCGACGAGGACGACCGCTACACCCGCAAGAAGTCCGTCCTGATCACCGGCTGTTCGTCCGGCATCGGGCGCGCCACCGCGGCCGCGTTCCTGCGCGAGGACTGGCAGGTGTTCGCGACCGCGCGCGATCCCGAGGACATCGCGGACCTCGAGGACGCGGGCTGTACGACCTTCGCGTTGGACGTCACCGATCCCGACCAGGTCGCGCGGGCGGTCGAGCGGGTCGTCGACGTCGCCGGCGCGATCGACTGTCTGGTCAACAACGCGGGCTACGCCCAGATGGGGCCGATAGAAGACGTCGCGACGTCGGATCTCCACCGCCAGTTCGACGTCAACGTCTACGGCCCCCACCGGCTCGCCCGCGCCGCCCTCCCTCACATGCGCGCCCAGGGCGCCGGCCGAATCATCAACGTCTCGAGCGTCGTCGGCCGGGTCTCGTTCCCCGGTTCGGGCGCCTACTCGGGGTCGAAACACGCCCTCGAGGCGATGAGCGACTCCCTGCGGGCGGAGGTCGAGGAGTTCGGCATCGACGTCACCGTGATCGAGCCCGGTCCGGTCGACACGAACTTCAGCGACCGCGTCGACGATGAACTGCCCGAATCGGAGCGGACGCCCGCCTACGAGTCGCTGTACGAGATCTACGGCGAGATGCAACTGATCGGCGGCGGGAACGGCGGCCCCTTCGCCTCCAGCCCCGAAGACGTCGCCGCGGCGATCCTCGAGTCCGCCACGACGTCCGAACCGCCCGCGCGGTATCCGGTCGGACCGCTGGCTCAGTACGGCGTCTACGCGCGATTCCTGCCGGACCCGCTGCGCGACGCGGGCTACAAACTCCTCCGAAAACTGGTTTGAAACGCTCGGTACTCGAGTTCAGTTGTGACGGCGTCCGTGCGATCGACGGAGCCCCTCACCCCGTCGAGAAACGGCGAGAACGTTCTTCTCCCGCTACAACTGAACAACTGCGACTGCGCTTTTGCGGACGGGGGTGCATCTGCCGGATGGCGACACGACCCCACTCGGAGTGACGAACTGATTTGATAAGTGTAACAGTACCTGAATAACTATCCGAGACACAGTCAGTAGCGATTCGACGGGTAGATACGAGTCTAACCCGCTCCACGTGGGTATCCTCCTGCTTCAGCGCGGGAGGGGTGTCAACAGAAGACTTATACAGTCTTTCTGATCACAATCCAGTATGGTTCGGTATCCTGATGGTAGCTGTTCTGACTGTGGGGAGCGGAAATTCACTCGGATTGATGGCTCTCCTCGGTGCCCAAACTGTGAACAACTCCGACGTATGGAGGGCGGCAGGGTCTAGAGAAAATCGAGTCGTCGGAGCGTAGGTAGGGTGCTGTGGACCACCGCGCCCGCGGTAGTCACACGTTGTAGCGCTCGCGACAGTCGTCGCAGATCAGTCTAGTAAACCGCTTCCGTTCCCCGCAGGCGTGGCAGAGCCGCCGCCACTCGAAGACCAGGTCGATCTCCCTGATCGCGTCGGTCGTGTCCGTGTCCCCCATTCGAGTATCGCCTCGTGCGGGGCCATCACGTCATCAGTGTTAAATGATATTCTCACCAACAATTCTCGAAACTGCGCCGTTCAATTTGTCGATAAATGTGTTGAGATTCGAACGGTATCGACGAAACAGACCGGTCGACCGAATATGTGCGTGCGAGTCGGGGAGAATCGACGTACCGGGTGAGCCGGCAGCCAGCCACGGCGAGCGGAACTCGACCGCGCGACGGACGCCCGTTCGAGCGGCGAGACGCGGGAATCGAGTACGGTCGGTGAGCGACTGGATGCCACGGGGTTGTGCGATGAGCTATGGGACGTCGCTCGCCGCTCGAGGGTGTCCGATCAGTCGGCGGGGTTCGTCGACCGCTGCCGGCCGACGGTCGCGTCGTCGGGCGTCGGCGCGCTCGAGTCGAGGTCGGCCTCGACGAGCGCGTACGCACCGCCGGTACAGCGACGGACGTATCCGGCCCGCTGGAGCGCCCGGCAGTGGCGCTCGACGGTGAGCGGATGCGTCTCGAGGGCCGTCGCTAGTTCGGTGGTCGTCGCTTGACTCGTCTCTGCGAGCGCCTCGAGGATCCCTCGGGCCCGCTCCTGCTGTGTGAACTCGCGGCCTGGCATACCGTCTCACACGAACGAACTGCCGCCGACAGTATGAACCTCACACCCGGTTCCCAACCGCTCGGAATCCGGTTACCAATGGAAATCCGATTGCGTCTCAGGCCTCCCAGGCCTCGACGAACTCGGTCGGCAACGTCGTGATGTCGATCCCCCAGGCGATCGGCAGCCACGCGAAGGCGACGAGCGTGATCAACGCGATGCCGATGACGTTGAGTCCGGCGCCGATGCGGGCCATCTGGGGCAGCGAGATGTAGCCGCTGCCGAAGACGATCGCGTTCGGCGGGGTCGCGACGGGCAGCATGAACGCGAACGACGCGGCGGTCGCCCCGGCGATCATCAGCCCGTAGGGATGGACGCCGATGCCGACCGCGACGCCGGCCAGAATGGGCATCAGCATCGCCGTCGTCGCCGTGTTCGAGGTGACCTCCGTCAGGAAGATCGTCATGGAGACGACGGCGAACAGGACGACGATCATCGAGACGCCCTCGAGGGCCTGGAGCTGTTCGCCGATCCAGGCCGCGAGGCCGGTGTCGCCGAAGCCGGAGGCGATCGCGAGTCCGCCGCCGAACAGGAGAATGACCCCCCACGGGATGTCGACGGCGTTCGTCCAGTCGAGCAGGAAGGTGCGATCGCCCTCGACCGTCGTCGTCGGCAGCGTAAACAGGACCATCGCGCCGCCGATCGCCACGATGGTGTCGGCGTCCTCCGGGGGCGCGACGTCGAAGAGCGGCTCGATCAGGCTGGCTCCGATCCAGCTTACGGCCATCCCGGCGAAGACGATCGCGACCAGTTTCTCCTGCCTGTTCATCGGTCCGAGTTTCTCGAGTTCCCGATCGATCGTGTCCGCGCCGGCGGGGAGTTCATCGAACTGCGGCGACACCGCGCGGGTGACGTAGGCGTAGACGGCGACGAGGCCGACGATCGAGATGGGGACGCCGTAGAGCATCCACTCGGCGAAGGAAACCGACTGATCGAAGAGCGCGTCGGCTTGGCCCGCGAAGAGCACGTTCGGCGGCGTGCCGATCAGCGTCGAGACGCCGCCGACGGACGCGCCGTAGGCGATACAGAGCATCAGGGCGATGCCGAAGGAGAAGTTGCCCTCGCTCGTGTCGACGTCGAGCCCGGTTTCGTCGACCAGATCGGCGGTCTGGTAGATAACCGCCAGCGCGATGGGGACCATCATCATGACGGTCGCGCTGTTCGAGACCCACATCGAGAGGAACGCGGTCGCGAGCATGAACCCGAGAATGAGCCGCGAGGGCTCGGTGCCGACGGCCTTGATCGTCCGCAGGGCGATCCGGCGGTGGAGCCCCCACCGCTGCATCGCCATCGCGAGGAAGAACCCGCCCATGAAGAGGAAGATCAGCGGGTGACCGTAGGACGGCGTCGTGTCCGCGACCGGGAGCGCGCCGGTCAGCGGAAAGAGGACGATCGGCAACAGCGAGGTCGCCGGGATCGGGATCGCCTCGGACATCCACCAGACGGCGACCCACGCGGTGACCGCGGCGACGGCCTTCCCAGCGGCCGACAGGCCGTCGGGCGTCGGCGAGAGGAAGATCAGGGCGAACAGGAGCGGCCCGAGGACGAACCCGATCCGCTGGCGCAGATCGTACGTCCCGCCGACGTCGAACGGCGAGCTCCCGTCGTCGCCCCGGTCGCCGCCGCTACCGCCGGGATCGTCGCCGCTTCCGGGACCGCCTTCGGCGGTCCGGTCCTCGGCCGTAGTACCGTCGCCCGGATCGCGGCCCCCGTCCGGAAAGACCCGCCGCGCGAGGCGTTTCTCCTCCTCGGAGACGCCGTCCATGTCCTCGAGGATCAGCGGTGCGTCGAGCGTGAGGTACGCTTTCGTCTGGGCGTTGAGTTTCCACAGCGACACCCAGAGCACGCGGATGAACTTTTGAACCGTTTTCCGAGAGTTCCGCACCATTTTTCTAGCGGTTCCAGGTAGAGGGTGTAAACGGTACCGATTCAACCATCTGTTGAAGAATATCACGGAAACAAGATAGTGTATTCGAGCGGTAGTCAACACGGTTGGAGTTGTATTCCTGTGATCGGCACTACGTCGGAACCGCGCTCGGTTACTCCGCGTCGGGTCGCCGCGCGTTCGGTCGATCACGGACTCCACGCAGTCGCGCGCCGTTGCCGCACTGCCGCTCGCCTCTCGCTCGTCGCTTCCGGCAGGGAGCGGCGAAATCTCCAACTCCCCGGGCGCTGTACTCGAGGTGTGCCACTCTTACAGTTCGATACGACGCTGTCGCCGTCGGCCGAGGAAAAGACGGCGCTGGCCGACCGGGTGACGGACCTCTACACGACGGAGATGGAGACGACGGCGGGCCACGTCGCGGTGACGATCCGCGAGCGCGATCCGGCCGACCTCCACCTCGGGCGCGCGGTCGACGGACCGATCGTCTTCCTCGACGCCGAGATCCGGCGCGGTCGACCGTTCGAGCGCAAGCGCGCGTTCGCGCTCGAGGCGATGGCGTACGTCTGCGAGACGTTCGACGTCCCCGAATCGAACGCGAAGGTCGTCTTCACCGAACATCCCGGAGAGCAAATGATGGGCGTCGACCGCGTCGGCGGCGAGTGGGACGGCGACGAGGAAGGCGAGTAACGACACGTCACGCGAGTAACGTCGACGACGAGCGCGCGGTTGGTGTGACCCGGAACCCGTCTCCGCTACCGGGACAGTCAAGCGCGTCCTCGGGAAAGGCCGTGACGTCCGATGGACCGGTCGTACTGGCGGACGGTCTCGCTCGTGACGCTGTGGCAGGTGTCGGCGAGCGTCTGTTACTACACGGTCTTCGCGGCGACGCCGTTCTTCCGCGACGAGTTCGGCCTCTCCCGGTTCGCCGTCGGCCTCGTCGTGACGGCGCTCACCCTGGGCTACGCGATCTGGCTCCTGCCGGTCGGGGCGGTCATCGACCGCTTCGGCGAGGGACGAACGCTGGTCGTCGGCCTCGTCGGTCTTGGAATTGGCGCCATGCTGGTCGCCGGCGCACCGACGTACGCGCTGTTGCTCGCGGCGGCGTTTTTCCTCGGCTCGACGTACGCGACCGCGATTCCGGGGACGAACAAGGCGATCTACGACGCCATCGCGGCGGGCCGCCAGAACCTCGCGCTGGGGATCAAACAGGTCGGCGTCACCGCCGGCAGCGGCGTCAGCGCCCTCCTCGTGACCGGACTGGCGGGCGCGCTCTTCTGGCAGGCCGGCTTCCTGATCGCCGCCGGGTTCGCCCTCGTCGTCGCCGGCGTCTTCGCCGTCTGCTACCGCGGCGCGGGCGAGGGCGGGCGAGCGGAGTATCCGGACTTCCGGGCGCTGTCCCGCAACCGCCCCTACCGCGTGCTCGTCGCGGCCGGCTTCTTCCTCGGCGCGGCGCTGTTCACCACGACGGGCTACACGGTGTTGTACCTCGAGGAATCGATCGGCGCCTCGGTCGTCGGCGGCGGCGGCGTCCTCGCGCTCGTCCAACTGTTCGGCAGCGTCGGCCGCCTCGCCGGCGGCTGGCTGAGCGACACTCTCCCCGGCGAACCTCACGTTCGGATCGGCGCGATCCTGATCGTCCAGGCGCTCGCGGGTTCCCTCCTGTTCGTCGTCGTCGCCGCGACCGCGACGCCCGTCGCGGCCGCCGTCGCCTTCTCAGCACTGGGGTTCTTCGTCCTCGGGAACACGGGCGTCTACTACTCCTACATGGCGACGCTGGTCACCGCCGACGAGATGGGCGGCGCGACCGCCGCCGGCCAGCTCTCCCTGGTCGCCGGCTCCGTCGTCGCCCCGCCCGCGTTCGGCTACCTCGCCGACGCCGTCGGCTACCGCGCCTCGTGGTGGCTGCTCGCCGCCGGTACCGCCCTCGCCGCCGGGCTGCTGGCCTACGCCGTTCGCCTCGAGCCGCCGGTCGACGAGCCGGCGATGCGGGAGTGACGGTTCGGAGGCGGCGCTCGGGCACGAACCGGAGGACGACTTTAGAACCTGGATGACGTACGGTAGCACATGTATCGCGTCCTGCTCCCGGTCGACGACGACGAATCGCGAGCGCGCGCCCAGGCCGAGGCCGTGAGTGACCTGCCGGCGGCCGCCGCGGAGATCCGCGTCGACGTCCTCCACGTCCACGAGGAGGTGACGGCACCCGACGCGGAGTGGGCGGCCGGCGGCTTCTCCGACGAGTACGCCGAGGAGATGGCCGACAACCTCAGGAACGTTCAACGGCTGCCCGACTCCGTCGAGACCGCCGCCGACGTCCTCGAGGCGGCCGACGTCGAGTACGCGATCCACGAGACGACGGGCGACGCGCCCGAGATGATCCTCGAGGCCGCCGCGGAACTCGACAGCGACGCGATCGTCCTCGGCGTCGGCGAGCGTTCCCCCGTTGGGAAGGTGCTGTTCGGCAGCGTCGTGCAGGCGGTGATCCTCGAGAGCGACCGGCCGGTGACGGTCGTCTCCGCCGCAGAGGAGGGCGACGGCGAGTCGGCGTAACGCCAGTGGATCGGCTTCACTGTCAGTAGATAGTGTCCGAGTTCGCTATTTGGAACGAGTTGTGGGGTCCTCGACTGCGCCTTACGGAATTCGCTCTCTGCTAGTAATCAATCCCCCAACGAAGAGCCAACCATAGAAATTGCTGTGAGGACTACTATAGTTACTACCAAATAATTGCTGATAGTGTACATATAGAGACCAACTAGAAGAAGCGCTGTGACAGACATAACTAGCCCAATGCGATCTCTCCCTTCGTAAAAATACATATATAAACTGATCGCAGAAGCTGTAAGAGCTAAAACCACTACGATATCGACGCTGTAGAGGAATTCAAACTCTCCCTCACTCATATCTATTTTTCGCTGACTGAAGCCTAAATATTTTTCCTTAGTAACTCCTTTGGAAGAATGCCCGGTACCGTTTCCGGTAGCAATTTTTGATATCACGAACGACTTCACGCCGACTGTGAGCGATTCGACAGACGGTTGAAACCACTACATCAACGCACCGATCACCGCAGACAGGCCGCGACGACCTCAAGCATCCCCTCACCTCTTACTTCGTCGGCGAACAGCGGGACGCGCCGCACCTCGGTGCCGCGGAAGAGTTCCTGGGCTTCGGCGAGGGCGCCCTGCTGGACGTCCCACCGGCGCTGGCAGAACTCGCAATCGTCCAGATTCGGCTGGAGGAACTCGCCCCGAACGTCGTCGGTGACGTTCGACAGCGGCTCCATGACGCGGTTGACGACGACCGTGCCCACCGGAATCCGGAACTCCTCGAGTTGCCCGCGCAGGCGCTTGGACTCGAAGACGCTCATCTCCTCGGGGACCATGACGATCCGGAAGTCCGTCCGCGCGGGATCCTGCAGGGCCGCTCGCAGGCGCTCGATGCGCTCGCGGAGTTCGTCTAAGTCCCCGAGGTCGTCCTCCTCGGGCGCTTCTTGGCCGGGGAACATCCCCTTCATCCCCTCGAGCATGCCGCTGATGCGCTGGCGCATCTTCATCATCCGACCCATCATGGTGTCCATCAGTTCCGGGAGCTTCAGGAGCCGGAGGGTGTGGCCCGTCGGCGCGGTGTCGATGACGACGCGCTCGAACCGGGGGTCGTCCATGTACTCGAGCAGCAGTTGCATCGCGGCGGCCTCGTCGGCGCCGGGCATCGCGCCGCCGAACAGCGCCTCCATCGGCGACCCGTCACCGCCGCCGAGCAGGTCGCCGAGCCCGCCCATACCGCCCATTTCGCCCGCGCCGCCGTCGCCCCCGCCGAAGGGACCCGCGCCGCCGCCGTCGCCCCCGCCGAACGGCCCCGCGGTTCCGTCGTCCGCGTTCGCCGCGTCGTCGGGACCGCCGGCGCCCCCGTGGAAGGCGACCTCGCCCGCCTCCATCGCGGACTCGGGGTCGATCTCAGCCGCGTAGAGGGGGATATCGTCGCGGATCCGGCCCGGTTCGGCCGGCACGTCGGTCTCGAAGGTGTCCGACAGCGAGTGGGCCGGATCCGTCGAGACGACCAGCGTCGACGTGCCGCCGCGGGCGCTGTCCAGCGCGGTCGCGGCGGCCATCGTCGTCTTTCCGACGCCGCCTTTCCCGCCGTAGAGCACGTAGTCCGGGCCGTCGACGGGATCGTCGGACGGCTCCACGTCGATGGTTTCCCGTTCCTCGTCCTCGAGGGAGTCCGTCGGCGTCACCTCGATGGTGTGGGCGTCGTCGGTCTCGTCCGCCGTCTCGGCCTCCTCGTCGACCCGCTCGGCGTCGATTCCGCTCATAGCGATCGATTCGCTACCCTGTCACGAGTATTCGTCGGTCTCGAGCGACCCCGTCCGGGTCGCGATCGGAATCGGTCGCCAGCGAAGCCGTGGACTCTCGAGCCGACGACTCGAGAGTCACGCATCGCCGCGAGCGAGGTCGACGAGCCCCAGACAGATCGGGGCCGCCCACAGCGTCGCGTACAGCGCCTGCGAGAACGGATTTGCGAGGATCGAGTACGCGATCCCGTGGGGCCACGAGCGGAACGGAACCGCGTCCCAGGCGGCACGGTAGGCCCGCAGGCAGTAGTACGCCCAGACGATGACGTTGAAGCCGACGAGCAACTGCACCGTCAGCGGGAGCGCCACCGACGCGCCGCCCGCGGACAGCACCGCGACGAGCGCCGCGGCGGGAACCCCGACGACGGAGAGCAGCGCCAGCGACTGCAACAGCAGCGTTCCGGACCAACACCGGAGGTCGTCGACGCCGCTCCAGCCGCGCGCGAAGAACCGTCGGTACAGGTCGCGCGTCCACGCTCGCTTCCGGTCGAGCCACGCCTCGAGCCCAGCGGGGCAGTCAAGTCGGACGTACCGATCGACGACGCCGAGCGCGTTGCCCCGGTGGGAGGCGGCCAGGCCGAGCGGGACGTCGTCGCCCGTCCGGCGTCGCCACGCCGTGACGTCCTCGAGGACGCGCCCGGTCGCCAGATAGCCCGAGCCCAGCAGGTGGTACGGCCCCGTACTCGAACGGTGGCCCAGATCCGACCACGCCGCCGTCGCCATCGAGTCGAGCAGCGGGAGGATCCCCGCGTCGACGTCGCGAACCGTGTGTTTGGTCTGGACGACGTCGTACTCCTCGAGACCGGCGACCGCGAGTTCGAACGCATCGACCGGCAGCCAGCTTCCGGCCTCGAAGACGGCGACGAGGTCGTCGGCCGCGACCGAGCGGGACTCGAAGGCGGCGGTCAGCATGGTCGCCGCCGTCGGCGACGTCCCCGTTCCGGTGGCCCACCACGCGCGTTCGCCGTTCTCGGGCGGATTCCCGCTCTCGACGCCACCGCCGCCCGCAGGCGCGCCAGCGCCCCGCGTTTGCTCGACCGCGCGGGCCGCGGCGTCGAGTGAGAGGGTCTCGACCTCGAGCCCCGGTGGCCGCTCGGCGTCGATCGCGCCCTCGAGTGCGAGCGCGTCCGTCTCGCGGGGCTCGTAGACGACGGTGACCGAAACCAGCGACGTCGGATAGCTCTGGGCGGCGATGCTCGCGAGCGTCGACTCGAGGCCCCGCCAGCGGCCGTGAATCAGCGGCACGAAGACGTGGATTCGCCGGCGGAGTGCGGGCGGGAGCCGACAATCGGGGCCGAGACTGTGCTTGCGCTCAGGAGAACCACGTTCGTCCTTGGGAGACCCACCGTCAGTCTGGATAGCGACTCGGCTGGACTGTTCGTCTTCGCGACCGATTCGGCCGCCGTTGGCCTCGAGAACTCGTCCGAGCGTCCGCTCGTCGACGACGTTCGCGGGTCGGCGCAGGAACAGCGCCAGCAGGCCGCAGTTGACGACGGCGTAACAGAGCTGGGTCAGGACGAACGCGGCGACGAGGACCTCGAGGGCCATCACTCACTACACAACTCGCGTCGCCCCGTATCTGTATTGCGGCCGGTAGCGGTCGACGGTCGACGTCCCCCTCGATCGTCGACGGTCGACGCGCTCCTCAGTCGAAGTACGCCGCGAGTCGCTCGGCCGCTTCCTCGACGCGGGGCGTGACGAGCGCGAAGCGGAGCCAGTCGGACCGCGAGTCGCCGAAGGCCTCGCCGGGCATCCCCGCGACGCCGGCCTCGTCGATCAGGCGTTCGACGTTCTCGAGCGTCCCCGGATAGCCGTCGAAACGGGCCATGACGTAGAACGACGCGTGGTGTACTCGTCGGGCAAGGTCGCGACGCGCTCGCGCCCGCAGACTCGGGGCGTCTGGCCCCGCAGACGTACTGGCGGGCCGAGTCGTCTTGGCGTTCTCGACGAGCTCCGGCGGGAAGACGGCGTAGCCGACCCGAACGCCCGTGATCGCCATCGACTTCGAGAAGGCGTTGGTGACGATCCGGTGGCTCGAGTCGACGCCCAACGCGGACGCGAACTCGCCCGAGAGGTCGTAGTGGTCGTACACCTCGTCGCTGATCAGGATCGCGTCGTACTCCTCGGCGACGTCGACGAGGGCCGCCATCGTCGACTCGGGATAGACCGCACCGGTCGGATTGTTCGGCGTGGCAACTACGATGGCGGCCGTCTCCTCGCTCGCCGCCTCGCGGACGTCGGCCGGATCGAGCCGCCCCTCGTCGTCCGTCGCGACGAACCGCTGCGTTCCGTCGAGCATCGTCGTCTTCCCCGGATAGTAGGGGTAGACCGGGTCCGTCAGCACGATTTCGTCGCCGCGGTCGCGCTCGAGCGCGCGGGCCATCGCGAGGTAGTTGGCCTCGCCCGCGCCGTTCGTGACGACGATCTGGTCGGCGTCGACGCCCCGCCGGGCCGCGATCTCCTCGCGGAGCTCGAGCAGGCCCTCGCTGGGGGCGTACTGGAACCGGTCGGGCTCGAGATCGGCGTAGTCGCGCAGCCCCTCCCGGAGCGCCTCGGGAGGCTCCCAGTCGGGGTTGCCGCTGACCATGTCGATGACGTCGCCCGCCGCCCGATTCGCGTACTCCATGACGTGGAAGAACAGCGGCGTCTCGTAGTCCATGCACGAGAGAGGGGCGGCGCGGACCGTCATTCTTTCCGTTCCGGGCAACCGGTCCGTTCGATCTTCCCCTTGTCTCGATCGTCGGTACCGCTCGTTCTGCGGCGAAGACCGGTTACCGTCCGTTAGATATCCGATCGAGCGCGTTGGGTGCGTCGATCCGACCAGCACCGAGTCCCTCGGTGTACTCGCCGGAGAGGTCGACCGCCCCCTGTGCGATCGCCTGCTGGATCCGTCGCGGGTGACGATCTGGCTCGAGTTCCAGAAGGAGCGCGGCGAGTCCTGCGACCTGCGGTGCCGCCATTGAGGTGCCGAAATCGTAGTCGTACAGTCCCCCGTAGATGTCCGCAGGGACCGTCGACAGGACCTCATTCGTCGGGTTCGGATATGCCACCGCGTCGGAATCCGTACGCTTGCTTTTCGCCACGGTTTCGTATCGGCCGCCGGGTGCGGCGACATCGATCGCTCCGTCGCCGTAGTTCGAGTAGTGGCTCCGCTTATCGGTCGGGCCGGTCGCAGCGACGGTAGACGCTCCCGAGACGTCGGCCGGCAGCACATACTCGGATTCGTCGTCCAAATTCCACCCGTAGTTCTCCGCGGCGACGACGACGACAACACCCTGTTTGACCGCGTGCTGGATCACGCGCCGATACGCCGCGTATGCTCGACTGTCCGGCGGAAGCGTCTGTCCGAGGCTGAGATTGATTACGTCGACGCCGTTCTCGGCTGCGTAATCGATCGCGAGGAGGATATCCGCAATCGATCCCATCAGAACACCGATGGTCTCGTCCGGGAACGCCGGGTTGATGTCCGCAATCCGCTCGAAGAAGAACGAGCGTAGGGAGACGAGTTCCGCGTCCGGTGCCATGCCAACAATGCCGGTCTCATTTCGTCCGGTGGCCGCGATCCCGGCGACGTGCGTGCCGTGGCCGTGGACATCGTCGGAGACGTGCTGGGTGGTTTCCCGGACCGACGGGTAGTAGTCTGCCGGCGCCTCGGCGACGAGCGTGTCGGCAGTCCCAGCGTGAACACGCCCGTATCTGAAGAGTCGGCTGCGTTCAGCGTCGATCCGTGACGCGAGAGCAGGGTGGGAGTGACTGACGCCGGTGTCGATGATCGCGATCGTCGTCTCGGCACCCGTCGCCCGCTCGTGAGCAGCCCTCGCGCGCACCAGTTGTTTGTCCCACTGGTTCTCGCGCTGGGGTTCAGTACTGGCCGACCCTTCGGATGCCGACCGTTCGATATCGACAACGTGTGTTTCGTTCGCAATGATGTCGTCTACGACGGCGCTCGTCCGGAGCGCATCGGACTTATCGCTCGGTCCCTCGACGATGAGCACCGATCCGCCGCCGAGTTCGTGCAACACCTCGAACTCGGTCCGTTCGATATGCGACCGAAGTCCGTTTCCCCCAGCCAGAACAACGTACAACTGCCGCTGGGGTTCCTCCCGATCGTCGGCGCTGGCCGTCCCGAGTGCGCCGACCGCAATCGTACTTCCTGCGATACTTTTAAGTACCGACCGCCTTGATGACTGCCCCATCATGTAATTCAATCAATTCTTCTAATACTTAATACAAATTATTTTCTATTTCATAGAACAGATATCGCGTCACCATTCGTCCGGAGGTTTGACGACTCGTTGGCTCGTTACGTGCGTACCGATGAACGACGACATCGACCGCGAGTTGCCGATGGAGATCGCCGACGCGCTCCGGGACCGCGAGGAGACGCTGGCCGTCGCCGAGTCCTGTACCGGCGGGCTGATCGGCGCCGCGATCACCGCCGTGCCGGGCGCCAGCGACTACTTCGATTCGGGGCTGACGACCTACGCGTACGACGCCAAGCGCCGCCACCTGGGCGTCAGCCGCGAGGCGTTGGACGAACACGGCGCCGTCTCGGAACCCGTCGCCCGCGAGATGGCCCGCGGCGTCCGCGACGTCACCGACGTCACGTGGGGGATCGCGACGACCGGTATCGCGGGTCCGACCGGGGGCACCGAGGAGAATCCAGTCGGCACCGTCTACATCGGCATCGCCTACGCCGGCCCGTGGGGCAGCGAGTCTTCCTTCGCCTCGGTCTCGCGGTACGTCTTCGACGGCGACCGCGCGGACGTGCGAGCGAAGACCGTCGATCGGGCGCTCGAGGACCTCCTCGAGGCGCTCGAGACCCGCGACGCCTGACAACCGCGGGATGCGACCTTCTGCTGTCGAGAATCAACCCAGTTACGACTGCCGAGCCTGCGTTCGAACCCGATAGAACGGGCAAAAGACAGTCCTCGAGAGTAAACTATTCGGCGGTCGCTTCCCCAGTGGCAGGTGGATGAACAAGAAGGGACACGTTCTCAACGCGATACTTCTGAGTCTGGGGCTGGGGTACATCCTCGAGCCGGCGGGGGATCTCGAGACGTTCCGGACGATCGTTATGATCGGCGTGCCGGTGACGCTGGGGGCGCTGTTTCCGGACGTCGACACCGCGTTCGGGAAACACCGGAAGACGCTGCACAATCTGCCGGTGCTGCTCGGCTTCGTCGCCTTCCCCTACGTCTTCGGGAACCTCGAGTACGTCTGGCTCGGCGTGTTGACCCACTACGTCCTCGACGTCGCGGGCAGCAAGCGCGGCATCGCGCTGTTCTACCCGCTCTGGAAGGAGGAGTTCGGCCTGCCCGTCGGCGTCGCGGTCAGCAGCAAGTACGCGGACGGGATGACGGTGGCCGTGACGGTTCTCGAACTGGCGCTGGTCGCGGTGCTCGTCTTCCAGTTCCCGCGATGGGGCCTCGAGATGAGCCAGCAGCTGTTCGGCTTCTAGCGCGTCCCGCGTCGGGACTCCGATTCGGTTTCTGCCGCCCACCCGGAACCGCTACTGACCGGATCGGCGGTGTCGTCGGCGGTCGCGTTGACGTACGTTCGGGTAAGGAGGGCCAGAACGAACACCTGACCGACGGCGGTGACCAGGTCGGCGGTGATCGCGCCCGGAGCGCCCGGGAGGATGCCGGCGAAAGTCCTTCCGACGAACCAGCAGACGCCGAACGCGACGATACCGAGCACGCCGATCGCGAACGTGCCGAGGAGATTACCGCGGACGACGCTGTACGACGACCCGAACGCGCCGACGAACGACTCGTCGTCAATCACGATCGCGGCCACGAAGAACATGAGGAGAAACGCCACCAGCAGCCCCGGGACCACGACCAGGAGGAACCCGATCGCGACCAGGATACTGTACGCGATCCAGCCGAGCAACAGGTGGAGGGTCGTCCGTCCGAGACCGTCGGTCGGGATGCCGCCGAGGCTATCTCGCTCGTCCCCGAAGGCGTCGATAGCGATTGCGACGACCGCCAGTGAGACCACGAACGCGACCAGCCAGAGCACCGCCGCGGCGCCGGGACTCAAGCCCAGCGCGAGCGGGAGGTCGGCGATGTACCCGTTGATCTGCTCCTCGGCCGTTTCGATCTCCGACGCGCTCAGTTCCCCGCTGACTTCGGGATCGTTCAGCATCTCTATCGTCCACTCGAGGAACCCGCGAAGGATATCTTGGAGTGCGGCCGTCTGGGCGACGCCGACGAGCGTCAGCGCGGCGATCAGTACCGCGGCTGCACTCGTCGTCAACCGATCGACCGCTTCGCTCACCGTGTTACCTACGTTGAAAGCCATTGGTTGGGGATACTCGCGTTTGAAAATAAAACATGTGTTTCGACGAAGGAATCGTCGCGGCCCGACGGAGGCGGTCGGTCAGCGGTTCGGCTCCCACTCCTCGCAGGCGTCCATGTTGTCCATCGCGGCGTCGTGACGGGCGCAGTAGGGAACCATCCCCTCCGACGAGCGGACGTACTCGAAGTGTTCGCAGTTGCCGCAGTAGCGGTCCGTCGGCGCCTCGGGCTGGTTTTGAGGCGTCGGCGACTCGACGATCTCCGCGTCGCGGCCGTCGCCGTCCATCGGCGAGGTGATGTCCGAGGCGGCCGTCCCGCCGTCGCTGGTCGCCCGCGCTCGAGCGGCCCCGCCCGCTCCGGATCCAGCGCTCGACGACTGCCGGGTCGATCCGGTCCCGGCTGCGGTCTCGTCGAACGAGAGCGTATCTCCGTCGTCGGCCGCGTTCGTCTGCGTTTCGACCTCGCCGTCGGGGGTACCCCCGAGGAAACCGATGCCGCCGAGTCCGCTCGAGTCCTCGGACTCGGCGACCTCGACGACCGTCTTGTTCTGGCGGGTGACGTTCATCTCGAGGGCGCCGCCGGGGTCGTTGCGCGTCTTGAAGTTGACGACGGCAGTGAACAGGCTCCAGAGGGCGATAAAGAGCCCGAGCAGGTAGACCGCTGACACCTGCAGCGTGTAATCGTCACCGTGGAATCGCCAGTCGTAGGGGTACGCGCCCCAGAAGAGGACGACTCCGAGCAGACACAGGCTCACGCTGATCGCGGCCGCGGCGTGGACGCGTCGACTGGCGGGCAACACGAGGAAGACGCCGACCAGCGCGATCGGGACGCCGAGGCCGGCGAGCACGCCGGCGAGGCGGATGGACGCGTAGTGGGTCCCAATACCCGGCGACAGCACGGCCGCGTATCCGCCCAAGAGGTCGGTCGTCGCCATAATCACGGCCACGACGGCCAGGAGCGCGCCGATCAGGACGAGCGCCGTCCCCGCGTACAGCCGGCGGGGACCGACCACCTCCCGCGCGGTCCCGTCGTAGACCTCCGTCAGGCTTGTCATGACCGATGGGTTCGGTCTCCCACCACAAAACGCTACGTCAGACACATCTCGCGAGACAGAGAGGTCGCTGACCCCCGGAAACGAAAGCTTGAATCGACGGGCACGCAAACGGCCGCCTATGAGCGACGAGGACGACGAGGAGCCGGCAGTCGAACTCGGCGAACGAACGCCCGTCGAGGGCGCACCGCTCGCCCGCGTCACCTCCCGGCTGACCTGGCCGAAGGAAAAGAGCGAGATCGACCGCCTCGAGGGCGACAGCGTCATTCGAACGCCCGAGGGCCCTCAGGAGCTGTCGACCGTCATCGAGGCGATCGACGAGACGTACTTCCAGCGCCACCAGGAGTTCGAAAAGCACGTCCGGGCGGTCATCGGCACCGGCCCGGTCCCGACCGCGGACGAGTAACGACCCGTGGCGACGGAACGGACTCGAAGCGGCGGTCGCTGGCTTCGCGATCAGTTCGATCGCCTCTCGTGGGTCCAGAAGTCGCTGCTGACCGGCGCGTTGCTGACGGTCCTGTGGATGCACCTCGTGCCGCCCGAACTCTCCCGGCGGTTCGTCGTCGACACCGTCGTGCTCGTCGGCGGCCCGCTGGCGCTGGGGCTGACCCACGGGAGACACCTCGGCTGGCACGTCGATCGCGTCGCGGTCCGAAACGCCGTCCTGCTCTCGCTGTTCGTCCTCCCCTTCTATCTGGTCGGCTCGACGCTGCCGACGATCCGCGACTACTACCCGATGTGGGAGACGTCCGCGGCGCTCGGCGAGTTCGTCCCGCACGCGATCCAGCTGTTCGGCCTCGCGCTGGCCGCCGAGACCTACTACCGCGGCCTCCTCTGTGTCGGCGTCAAGGAGATCGGCCGCAAGGCGGTGTTCATCAGCCCCGTCGTCTACATGCTCCACCACGCCGGCAAACCGCCGCTCGAGTTCCTGCTGTCGGGGCCGACGGACGTCCTCTTCGGGGCCGTCGACTACGAGTCGAACTCGATCCTGCCGTCCGTGATCGCCCACGGCGCGGGACTGGTCTTACTCGACTGGCTCGTTCTCCACGACCCGCTGTTCGATCCGACGCCGGTGATCGAACTCCTCGAGTGGCTCCCGGTGCCGATCTGAACGCCGCGGGTGCATCGGCGACTCCCGCGACGGGATCCTTTTGTGGCGGCCGATCGATGGCTCACGTATGAGTCTCCCGATCGACCCCGAGACGATCGATCCCGACGAATTCGGCGAGAAGCAGGCCGTCCTCGAGATGGACCACGAGGAGGCGATCGAACACGTCCGCGAGGTCTGTACGGACGTCGGCTTCGGCATCCCCGTCGAGTTCTCGCCCTCGGAACTACTCAACGAGAAGGTCGACGCGGACCGCGATCCCTACTACGTCCTCGGGGCCTGTAACCCCGAGATCGCGGATCGGGCGCTCGACGAGACCCTGCGGATCGGCGGCCTCTTTCCCTGTAACATGATCATCTGGGAAGAGGAACCTGGTCGCCAGCGGGTCTATCACGCCTCGATCATGAAGATCGCCCGACTGCTCGGGATGGCCCCGGACAACGACGAGTGGGCCGATATCGTCGACACCACCGGCGACCTCACTGCGGAGGCGTTCGAGCGGTTCGACTCGGTCGAGACCGACGTCACCGACTGACGCGTCGTCTCGCGTCGCTACCCCTTCCGCGTCGGCGTCGTCCGGTACCGTCGGCAACTGCTTCGGCGATCGTTCTCTCGCCATCGTCCCCTCTATACGACTATATAATTGTTCGTAATAGGTGTCAACAACATTTACGTACGTGACGATTGATGTTTGCGTATGGACCTCCGCACCGCGTTTTTCGCCCTCCTACTCGTGGTTCTCGGGGTGCTCTCTGCCCTGGTCATCGCCCCGCTGTTGCAGTACGTGCTGGCCGCCGGGCTCCTCGCGTTCGTCCTCCGTCCCGCCCACGAGCGCCTCGAGCCGAAGCTCGGTCCGCGACCGTCGGCGATCCTGTTGACGGGGGTCGCCGTCCTGGCCGCCGTCGTCCCGCTGTTGGTCATCTCGGCCGTCGTCTTGGGTACCGCCGTCTCTTTTCTCGACGAGTTCGACGAAGCGAGCGTCGTCGAGAGCGCCCGCGGAATCGCGGAAAACGACCTCGGACTCGAGGCCCGACAGATCGACGCGATCGAGACGGCGGCTCACACCGAGATCGAGTCCTCGCTCTCGAGCGCGGTCGAACTCGCGCTGGGCGAACTGATCCGGCTGGTCAACGCCAGCCTCGAGATGGCGATCGGACTGGCCGTCTGCGTCTTCCTGCTCTACTACCTGCTCGTCGACGGGGACGATCTCGTCGCCTGGCTCGGCGACGTCGTCCCGCTCGACCCGTCCGTCCGCGACGAACTGTTCGCGGAGGTCCGCGTCGTCACCTGGGCCGTGATCTACAGTCACGTCCTCGTCGCGGTCGTTCAGGGGCTCCTCGGCGGAATCGGGCTCGCCGTGGTCGGCGTCCCCAACGCGGCCTTCTGGACGGTGATCATGATCTTGCTCTCGTTCCTGCCGGCGATCGGCGTCTGGCTGGTCTGGGGGCCCGCCGCGGGGTATCTCGCGACGGTCGGCGACCCGCTCGCCGCCGTCGTTCTCCTCGTCTACGGCCTCACGGTCCTCGCGCTGATCGACAACTACCTGCGGGCGATTTTCGTCGATCGAGGATCCGGTCTCCACCCGGCCGCCGTCATCGTCGGCGTCATCGGCGGGATCTACCTGCTGGGCATCATGGGACTGTTCCTCGGGCCGGTCCTGCTCGCGGTGTTCAAAGCCGGCGTGAACGTCTTCACCAGAGTCTCCGCCGAGGACGGCGACCAGTGGACGGCCCCCGAGCCCAATGCGAACCCCGGGTCCGCCGCGAGCGGAGCCGAGAAACCGCTTCCGGAGTCCGACGGCGCGGACTGACCGCTCGGGATCGATATTCGAAAAAGATCGAAACGCCGTCAGTCGGCGGTCTGGATACGATCGGTTCGGCGGGTCGTCGGCACGCCGAATCCGGTCAGGGCCATCGCGAACAACACGAGCGGCGACAGGAACCCGAACAGGTAGAACGGCGCGTATTCGAGGGTCGCGACGCCGGTCGCGGAGGCCATAAAGACGCCGCCGGCGTGCCACGGAAGGAGCGCGCCGGTCGGCGTCCCGGCGGCCTCGACGGCCCGCGAGAGTTCGTCGCTGTCCAGTCCGAACTCCTCGTAGAGGTTCCGCAGCGTCATCCCGGGAAGGACGATGCTCATGTACTGTTGGGCCGTCAGCGCGTTGATCGCGATCGCGGAGACGCCGGTGCCGGCGATCAGGCTGCCGGAACTCCGAACGCCCTGCGAGAGCCGGTGGGCGAGCACCGCGAGCACGCCGGTCCGCTCGAGCAGACCGCCGAGCACGAGCGCGGCAACGACCACCGTGATCGTCCAGGCCGAACCGGTGAGCCCGCCGGTCGCGAGCAAGTCGTTGACCAGATCCGACCCCGTTTCGGGGGCGGTGCCGCCCATGAAGATCTCCCACGCGGGGACGAAGCCCGTCCCCTGGAGGAGGACCGACGTGAGGACGCCCGCGATGGTCCCGCCGACGAGCGTCGGCAGGGCCGGGTAGCCCCGCAACGCGAGCCCGAAGGTGACCACGAGCGGGACGAACGCCAGCGGCGTGACGGAGTAGGCCCCGGCCAGCGCGGTCTGTATCTCGGCGACGCGGCCGGTCGGGACGCTCCCGCTGGCCTGCAGGCCGAGGACGGCGAAGACCGCGACGGCCATCCCGAAGGCGATGACCGTCCCGGTTCGCATCCGGCGAATGTGGTCGTACAGCGGCGTGTTCGTCACGCCGGCCGCGAGGTTCGTCGTGTCCGACAGCGGCGACTGCTTGTCGCCGGCGTAGGCCCCCGAGAGGACCGCGCCGACGGTCATCGCCGCGGGCACGCCAAGCCCCTCGCCGATGCCGACGAAGGCGACGCCCAGCGTCCCGACCGTCGTCCACGAGGACCCGATCGAGAACGCGACGATCGCGGCCAGCACCGCGGCGACGGGCAGAAACACCGACGGCGAGAGCAACTCGAGGCCGTAGTACATCATCGCCGGAATCGTCCCGGCGTCGACCCAGGTCGCGATCAGCGCGTAGATCGTGAAGATGATCAACAGCGCCTGCAGTCCCATCAGGAGGCTGTTAGCGACGCCCTCGTAGAGGTCCTCCCACGAGTAGCCCAGGTAATACCCGAAGGCGCCCGTGAAGACGATACTCCACAGCAGGGGGACGTGAGGGTCCAGCCCGAGTACGGCGGATCCCACGCCGAGGAAGAGGACGACGGCCAACACCGGGACGAACGCGAGCGCGACGGAGGGCCGTCGCTCCGGATCGAGGTCCTCGACCGTCGTCGGAGTGAAATCGAGTGCCATCACCCGTCGTATGCGTCTTAGGAATAAAAGAGGTGCGTCTTATTATTAATAATAATTCATCAGAGAATGTCGACGGCGATCCTACAGGTTCGGTGAATGATGTCTTCGGAGGATACAGCGTCGAACACCGGTGAATATCGGTGGCTACTGATACACAAACGCGTCCAGTATCAGTCGGCGGGAACGGGACTGATCGGCGGCCGGCACCGCTCGGCGGTGAACGGGGAACTCGAGGTCTCGGCGGAAAGCGAACGGATCGTTCGAGGGGGACTCGAGGCGATGCGACACAACTCGAGTAAGTCGATACCGATCGGCGAATCGCCCGCACTAGCGGCGGTCGTCTGCCAACTCACCGTCCTCGGCGATCTCGGCGGCCTCGAGTTCCTCGAGATACCGCTCGGCGTCGTACTGGATGTACCCCGTGACGAGGGCGATGACCCCGAGGACGAACAGCGGGACGCCGACGAGGACGACCAGCAGTCCGATCGCGGTGAGGAATTCGGTACTGACGAGCGCCAGAGCCATACCGACCGGATGCGCTCGAGCGATTTAGGCGTGGGGGTTCGGAGTCACACGGCTCGTTGAGTAGTGTGCTCGAGGGGGAGCGTACTGAAACGAAGCGTTCTGCTATCGTGGCAACGGGAGTACCACTCCCTCCCCAGCCGATTTCTCCTCACGGGTGCGAAACACCCGTTCGGCTGGGTCGCGGGACCGAGGGCCCGCGCTGACGCCCCCTTCGGTCGCTCATCCCTCGCACGAGTTCGGACTGCGGGTCGTTGGGCTCACGAGTCACTTCGTTCCTGTTCGCCTCTCGAGGCCACACTCCGTTCGGCCTCGCATCACTCACCCCAGTCCGGTGCGCGACACCGCATGCCGGACGGTCACGCGGGGAACGGTAACGCCTCAGGCGGTATTGAACATGACCGGAGCCGACTAGTCTCGAGCGGAGAAAGCGCTGAGATTCGACTGTAGTCCCGCCGCGAGTTCGGATTTCCGCCGGAGGCGGGCGTGGGAGACCGGCAGCTGCGTCGCGACCTCGGCGACGGCGTCGTGGAAGGTCTCGGCCTCGCCGTACTCTCCATCGAAAGCGTTGCGCACGCTCTCGCGGACCTGCCAGACGCCGACGGGCGCCCAGTAGTCGTCGCTGACCTCGCGGAGGACGAGACACTTCGCCTGCCGGCCGATCGACTCGAGGTGCTCCAAGGCGGCCAGTCGGGCGGCGTAGTAGGCGCCGGCGGTCTCCTCGACGTAGCTCGAGCGTCCGTCGAACCCTTCGCTGGCGCTCGCCATCCAGGTGTCGCCCTCGGGATCGGGGTTCCAGATGCTGCCGGGCGCCTTCATCTCGACGAGTTCGAACTCCCAGTTGCCCGGCGCGAGGATCACCCAGTAGCGGTTGCCCATGTACTCGTTGGCCCAGACCTGGACCTCGTCGACGCTGGGCGCGTTGCGGATGCGGCCCCGGAGGAACTGGCCGACGGTGTCGTCGACGGCGGTGATCGACCACCGCGTCGGGACGAGCCGTCGCTGCTCGGTCTCGCCGAGCGCGCCCGCCGAGAGGATCGAGTTGATGTCGTAGACGTCGAAGCCCCGGCGGTAGAGGTAGGTCATCGCGCCCTGGGCCTGCCAGTCGTCGTCTTCTAAGGTCTTCTTGATCGGCTTCGGGACGTAGGGGTTCTCCCGCAACTCGGCGTTGCGGGCGTTGGCACGGGGGCCGCGCGGCGTCGCGACGTCCGTTCCGGCGTCGAGGCCGAGGTCGGGGGTGTCGTCCAGTCCGATCTCGAGGTCGACCGGACGATCCGCGATGGCGACCTCGCGCTGGACGCCGACGAAACCGTCCCACGCGTCGTGGACGTTCGGCGTCAGCCGACTCGCGATCGACGGCGAGTCGACGTTCGCGCGCTTGTTCGAGTTCAACAGCCCCGTTCGACGCTGGAGGACGTCCGGAATGTCGTACCCCTCCTGGTACCAGTTCCCGTCGGTGACGTACTCCTCGGCGGCGTTCTCGTCGCCGACCGGCGAGAGCACCCCCACGGGGATGTCGGGGTAGTTCGACCGCCCGACGAAGATCGAGGGAGCCGTCGAGCCCACGAGCGAGTCGCCGGACAGCGCCCGCTCGAAGTTCTGTTCGAACTCCTCTAAATGGTCCGTGATCTCGTAGGACTTCTCCTTGGCGAGTCGGCGGCGCTGGGCCTCCTCGTCGGGCTCTAACTCCTCGATGTAGTCGTCGAGGCGCATTCACTCGCCGTAGGGGCGGAGCCCGTTTGAATGTTGCAGTTCGGGGCAGAATGTCAGAGGCAGAGGTCCGGCCTGGCTTGGCACCCACCGAACCTCATCATCTTCTTTCGAGTGGACGGTAAAGTATCTAGCAGCGGATTTTCTGACTGCGAAAACACCCGGTCCCGCGACGTCGACTTCGTCCGCACCCATCCGTCTCGGCGGCGTCCGCTCTCGGGTCGGCGCCGACCGCGAGAGCCCTCGAAAGACAACCGTTAAAAACGCCGGGCGGGAAAGAAGGGGTATGAGTACGACCGACGAAAGCCAGAGGCGCTCGTGCGTCTCCTGTGGGCTCAACATCGCCGGCACCAACGCCGCCGCGTTCAAGTGTCCCGACTGTGACACCCAGATCTACCGCTGCGCCAAGTGCCGCAAGCAGAGCAACCTCTACGAGTGTCCCGACTGCGGGTTCACCGGTCCGTAATACAGCCATGGGAAAGGTAGCTGCGAAAATCAAGGTCATGCCGAACAGCCCCGAAATCGACCTGGACGCCCTTCAGGAGCGCCTCGAGAGCACCCTCCCCGAGGGCGCCAAGATCAACGGTGTCGAGCGCGAGGAGGTCGCGTTCGGTCTCGTCGCGCTCTACCCGACCGTGATCGTCCCCGACGGCGCGGGCGGCACGGAAGCCGTCGAGGACGGCTTCTCGGACGTCGAGGGCGTCGAGAGCGTCGGCGTCGAGAACGTCGGCCGTATCTAACTCGCTGAATCGGCACTCGATCGAGTTCGGTTTCTCGGAGCGGATGTCCTCGAGCCGCTGGGCCGTCGGTTCGACGGTCCACGTTCGGCGGGGACACAATTCTTACCACACCGTCCGTGAAACGTGACAGGCGTGAGTGCGCTGTCGGACCCCACTAGACGGCGGTGGCTCGCGTGGGCCGCGCTGGCGACCGTCTTCCTGCTCGTCAATCTCCACCGGTTGTCGACGGCCGTCCTGTCGGACCGGCTGACCGACGCGTTCGGCACGACGGCGGCCCAGCTCGGGACGCTCCACGCCTCGTTTTTCCTCATCTACGCGGTCGTCCAGATTCCGACCGGCGTGATCGCCGACCGGTTCGGACCCCGGTACGTCGGCTCGGTCGGCGGCCTCGTCCTGAGCCTCGGCGCCGTCGGCTTCGCGATCAGCGGGAGCTATCTCGCGGCCTTCGCCTCGCGGGCGCTGATCGGCCTGGGCAGCGGCGTCATCTTCGTTTCGATCCTCCGATTTTGCGCCAACTGGTACCGCGCCGACGAGTTCGCGACGATGACCGGGTTGACCGGAAGCGTCGCCGGGCTCGGCGCGATCCTCGCGACGACGCCGTTGGCGGTCGCCGTCGACGCCCTGGGCTGGCGAGCCACGCTAGCCGGTCTGGCCGCCGTCGGCTTCGTCGCCGCCGGGGCCGTCTTCGTCGTCGCGCGCCAGTCGCCGGCCGCGGCGGGCCTCGAGCCAATCGCGGGCGTCCCGGAGCAGCCGTCGGTCACGCTCGCCGAGACCGCCGGCCACCTGCGGACGCTCGCTCGCGACCCCGACCAGTGGCTGCTGTCGGTCGTCTTCTTCGCCGGCAACGGTGCGATACTGACGCTGATCGGACTGTGGGGCGTTCCCTACCTCGCGATCGTCTACGGCCTCGACGTGACGACCGCGTCCTCGTTTACCCTCCTCGGATCGATCGGCCTGCTGGTCGGTCCGCCGGCGATCGGCTGGATCTCCGACCGACTCGAGCGGCGCGTGCTGCCGATGACCGCGGGAGTCGGCCTGTTGACGATCGCGTTCAGCGTGATCCCCGTCTTCGGGCGCCCCCCGCTGGCGATCATCGCCGTCTCGTATCTGGCCTGCGGCGTCCTCTTCGGCGCCGCGATGCTGTCGCTGTCGACCGTCAAGGACCGGTATCCGCCCGCGGCCAGCGGCGTCGCGACGGCAACCGTCAACACGGCGGGATTCGTCGGCGCGACGGTTCTCCCGACGCTCATGGGGCTGGTGTTGGACGCCTACCGGACCGGCGAGACCGTCGGCGGCACCGTCGCCTACACCCGGTACGGGTACCGCCTCGCCTTCGGAATCCTCGCGGGAACGGTCGCCGTCGCCTTCTGCTGTTCGTGCTGGCTCCTCGTCCGCGACCGCGACGCCTCCTCGTCGCCGTCGGCGCGCGAGGGCTCGGGCGCACGATAGAGCGACGCGAGAAAAGAACGAGCCGTCGGCCGAGAGACCGGCCGGTTCGGTGGCGGTGCGCGGGCTAACCGACGGGACGACGAGTGGGACGTCTCGTTACTGGCCGGGGCCCGGACCCGGACCTGGGCCGGGACCGGGGCCGGCGTCGGGACCGGGCTGATCGTCCGGGTCGGCGCCGAGGCCGGCCTGGGAGACGATCCGCGCGCCCGTCTCGGAGAGGTCGACCGTGACGTCGCCGGGAACCGCCTTGCTGATCTCGTCGACGTTGCCCGCGAGCACCGTCAGGATGTCGTCGGGGTTCGCGTACAGCAGCATGGTGCCGTCCTGGCCCTCCGCGACGAGTTGCGTGTCGTTGAGGACGACCTGGTCGTTCTGGATCGTCGCCGCGACGACCGGCAGCGCCTCGGGTTTCCCCTTCTCGTCGTCGCGGACCCGCCGGATGTGGACGTCCTCGAGGTCGATGACGTCCTTGTACTCCCGGATCACTTCGGCGCAGGCGACCATGTCCTGCAGCAGTTCGGCCTTCTGTTTCCCCCCGTGGCCGTCGTCGCGGTTGAGACAGTGCTGACAGACGCGAAGTTCGAGTCGCATTGGTTGCCCTTATCGCTGGAGCCCGATGAGAATTCCGTTTCGGGACCCGGAAGCTGAGTCCGCCCGGTCCGCTCGAGTCGTCCCAACGAGGACCGCCACGTCACGGCGGAAGCTGCGGGCGGCCGTCAGTCGCCGGTCGGTTCCAGCGAGACGAACTCGAGGCCGTGGTCCCCGAGCAACCGATCGGCTCGGTCGGTCACGGACGGGGCGACCAGAACGCCGCGGACGTCGGCGTCGGCGTGGAGATCGCGCTCGAGGGCGTCGACGTACCGGCGGAGCTGGCCGACCGCGTCCGGCCCGACGCGGCGGCGCTTGAGTTCGACGACGACCGTCCGGCCCGCCGAATCCTCGCCGTAGATGTCGACCGCGCCGGCCGGCGTCGCGCGCTCGGTCGCCAGCGGCGTGAACCCGGCCTCGAGCAGGTCGGGCTCCTCGAGAATGCGCTGGCGGAGGTCCTCCTCGGTCCCGGAGAGGGCGAGGTCGTTCTCGTCGGTTCCCGAAAAGGCCGAGACCTGCAGGACCCGCTGGAACCGAACCAGGAGTCGCTCGTCGGGGTTCGACCGGAGGCTCTCGAGGACGAGCGCGTCGGCGTCGTCGCGATCGACCGCCTCGTCGCCGGCCTCGGTCCCGATCTCGGCCTCGCCCGACCCGTCGGCGTCCGCGCGTTCGCAGTAGACGTCGTGCTCGCAGCCCGGGGGCTGCCAGTTGACCGGCTGCTGGCCCTCGTCGGTGTGGACCAGCGCCGCGCCGTCCGGTTTGAGCATGACGTGGCGGTCGCCCGTCTCGAGCGTACTCGAAGCGCGGCCCTCGTAGTCGACGGTACAGCGGCCGAAGACGGTGACGAGCGCCTCGCGCTCGATGCCGTCGGCGACGGCCTCGCAGGCGGCCGACAGCGACGGCTGCTCGAGGGTCACTGCTCGGGGCGACCGCGCGCTCGATGGCTCTGACGTCACTGGAACGGCATAGCCGTCGGGCGAATAAAAGGAGCCCGGACCGCGTACGGGGTGCTCGCGTCGGTCCGCGACGATCGCGGTCGATCGATGTTGCGACCGGTCGCTGCCGTCCGAAGCCCGGCCTCACCGACGAGAGTTCGTTTCGATGTCAAAAACGCTTATCTCCGCCCGTCGATGGTCTCGAATTGAATGACAGACGGCCATCCCCGTCGCGCGTTTCTCGGAATCGCCGGCACCGGCGTCGCCGCATCGCTCGCCGGTTGTTCACAACTCGAATCGTTGACACAATCCGACGACGACTCGAGCGATGCGGTCACGGTCGCGGTGTCGCCGGACCGGGAGGACCTCGAGCGGCTCAACGAGGAGATCCGGACGGCCGTTCAGAGCGGCAATATGACCCAGCAGGAGGCCCAGCAGCGAGCGCTGGAGGAACAGCGGAACCTGACCGAGGAGGCGGCGACCGAGTTCGAGGACTCGGCCGCCGACAGCGAGATCACGGTCGAAGAGTCCAAACCCGAGTACGGGCTCCTCCGGGTCACCGGCTCCGACGAGGCGATCATGAGCGCGCTTCGGGAGGGCGAGATCAGCGGCATCTATCCCGGCGACCAGTACGACGCGTTCGTCCAGCAACAGCAGCAACAGGCCCAACAACGGGAGATGCTCCGTCGACAGCAGGAAGAGCAACGGGACGGCGGCGCCGAAAACGAGTCCGACGCTGGCAACGAAACGGACGCCGGAAACGAAACCGACGCGTCCGACGGCGGAGATCAGACCGCCGAAAACGGGTCGGACGCCGACGACGAGACAACCGAGTAACTCGAGACCCCTTCTAACGGCGGCCGGTCACCGCTCGACGCCGAACGGACTCGAGCGCTCGGTCCAGTTCCAGCCCGGCAGTCGCTCCTGGAACCCGGCCGCCAGCGCCGCCTCGCAGTCGTCGACGCCCGCGTTCTCGTCGGCCTCGCCGTGGACCCGCAGGTCGGCATAGTGGAACGTCGCCTCGCCGAGGGTCCGCAGCGGCTGGCGGCCGGCGACGGTCGCGGCCAGCTCCCGGCCGAGGATCTCGTCGACGACGAAGCCGGGATAGTCGCCCTCGACGTCGAGTTCGCGGAGGATCGCCACCATGGCGGCGACGTTGACTCCCAGATCGCCGTCGGCGAAGACGTCGTCGACGGCCTCGAGATACTGCGCTTCGGTGACGTGATCGACGTCGGTGTCGAAGACGTCTCCGAGGTCGTCACGGACGTCGTTGATGAGCGGAACGACGGTCTCGGCCCGGTTTGCGACCCAATTTCGCTCCCGTACGACGCGATCGGCTGTCAGATGCATACCTCCGATACGTACCGAACGGCCCTGGTTTTTGCGAAGGCTTTTATACTACGCAAAGAATAGCGTCGGATAAGCGGGTTCTCCCTGGAATCTTCCCGCAACCCAGGACGACCGACCTGGGAGCGCGTTCGTCACGGCAGGTGTCAGACGGATGATCCGGGATGCGAGACGTACTGCACCGTCCGACGTGGACGGTGTGACGCAACGGTATCGCCGGTACGATACAGTTCGGACGGTCGGTAGACCGTCGCCACATCCCGAAGTCCGACAACATCGACCTGAGCGGTTCGCTCCCCGGCGGCGAGTTCACGCAAGCCACAATCGGCGATTATGAGTACTGTAGAGCAGCAACTCGACGATCTGAAAGCAGAGATCACGAGCGAGTTACCGAGCGATATCTCGGTCTCCTCGGTGAAATACGAAGGCCCCGAAGTGGTGGTCTACACGCGCGATCCGAAGAAGTTCGCCCAACAGGGCGATCTCATCCGGCAACTCGCGAGCAAACTTCGCAAGCGCATCACCGTCCGCCCCGACCCGAGCGTTCTCTCGCGACCCGAAGAGGCCCGCGAGGAGATCATGAGCGTCATCCCCGAAGAGGCCGGCGTCACGGACCTCGACTTCCACGCCGACACCGGCGAGGTCGTCATCGAGGCCGAAAAGCCGGGCATGGTCATCGGCCGCCACGGCTCGACGCTCCGCGAGATCACCAAAAACGTCGGCTGGACGCCCGAGGTCGTCCGCACGCCGCCGATCGAATCCTCGACCGTCTCGAACGTCCGTAGCTTCCTCAAACAGGAACGCGACGAGCGACGGGACATCTTAGAGAAGGTCGGCCGACAGATCCACCGCGAGGAGATGTCCGACGACGAGTACGTCCGCATCACGACGCTGGGCTGCTGTCGCGAGGTCGGCCGGGCCTCGTTCATCCTCTCGACGCCCGAAACCCGGATCCTCATCGACTGCGGCGACAAACCCGGCGCCGAGGGCGAAGTGCCCTACCTCCACGCGCCGGAGGCGCTCGGCGCCGGTCCGCAGACGATCGACGCCGTCGTCCTCACCCACGCCCACCTCGACCACTCCGCGCTGATCCCGCTCCTGTTTAAGTACGGCTACGACGGGCCGATCTACTGCACGGAACCCACCCGGGACCTGATGGGCCTGTTGACGCTGGACTACCTGGACGTCGCCGCCAAGGAGGGACGCGCCCCGCCGTACGAGTCCGAGCAGGTCCGCGAGGCGATCAAACACTGCATCCCGCTCGAGTACGGCGACGTCACGGACATCGCGCCGGACGTCAAACTCACCTTCCACAACGCCGGCCACATCCTCGGCTCGGCCGTCTCGCACTTCCACATCGGCGACGGCCTCTACAACGTCGCGTTCTCCGGCGACATCCACTACGAGGACACCCGCCTGTTCAACGGCGCGACGAACGACTTCCCGCGCGTCGAGACGCTGGTGATGGAGTCGACCTACGGCGGTCGCAACGACTATCAGACCGACCAGGAGGACTCCGAGGAGAAGCTCAAGGAGGTCATCAACGAGACCTACGAGGAGGGCGGCAAGGTGCTCATCCCGGCGTTCGCCGTCGGTCGCTCCCAGGAGATCATGCTCGTCCTGGAGGAGGCGATGCGCGAGGGCGAGATCCCCTCGATGCCCGTCCACTTGGACGGGATGATCTGGGAGGCGACGGCCATCCACACCACGTATCCCGAGTACCTGCGGGACGACCTCCGGGACCGCATCTTCCACGAGGACGAGAACCCCTTCCTCGCCGACGAGTTCAACCACATCGACGGCGGCGAGGAGGAGCGCCAGGACGTCGCCGACGGCGAGCCCTGTATCATCCTCTCGACGTCCGGGATGGTCACCGGCGGTCCGATCATGTCCTGGCTCTCCCACATCGGCCCCGACCCGGACTCGACGATGGTCTTCGTCGGCTACCAGGCCCAGGGGACTCTCGGGCGGCGCATCCAGAACGGCTGGGACGAGATTCCGACCAGCGAAGTCGGCGCCATGGGCAACGGCGGCGGCCGCGGCACCCTCGATCTGAACGTCGACGTCGAGACCGTCGACGGCTTCTCCGGCCACGCCGACCGCGCCGGCCTCGAGAACTTCGTCAAGACGATGAACCCGCGCCCCGAAAAGGTGCTCTGCGTCCACGGCGACGAGCGGTCGACGCAGGACCTCTCCTCGGCGCTGTACCACAACTACGACATGCGGACGTTCGCGCCGAAGAACCTCGAGACCTTCCGCTTCCTGTAGAAAAGCCCTCGCGGCCGCTTGGCAGCGGCCGCTCGCCCGTTTCATTTCCGCCAGGGACACAGGGCGCGGCGCGCGGATCCGCGCGCCGCGCGGTCAGCCTGCCCTTCCCCGCGACTCGAGCGCTCGCCTCGAACAAACGGCGAGCGCTCGAGTCGGCCGCCGCACTGCTACCGGCTGTTCTCGCGAGATTTCGGCGGCTGTTTCGGTTCAGTAACTCTCCTCGAGTCCGTCCGAATCGCAAGAAATCGTGAGCCGCGGGAGTCGATCAGGAGAGCTGTTTCGAGAGCCACTCGAGGTTCGTCGCGACGGTCGCCGCGACGATCGCGATGATCGAGATCAGGATGAGGAACGTCGAGACGACGCTCACCATCGGATCGAGCGATTGGCGCAGCGCCGTCCACGCGACGACCGGAATGGTCTCCGTGCTGTGACTCGAGAGGAACAGCGCCATCACGAACTCCTGAAGGCTGACGATGAAGGCGAGCAGGCCGCCGACGAAGATCCCGTGTTTGACGTTCGGGAGGACGGCGTAGACGAACGACTGGATCGGGCCGGCGCCGAGGTCCCGCGCGGCGTCGAGCAGCTGCCAGTCGAACCGGCTGAACACCGACCGCATCACGAAGTAGACGAGCGGCGTCGCCCACAGCGTGTGCGCGAGGATGATGCTCAGGAACGAGGCGTTCAGCCCGGCTCTGACGAAGTAGACGCGCATCGAGATCCCGAGGATGATCGGCGGGATCAGCAGCGGGACGAGGACGAGCGGCGCGAGCAGCTGTCCGGTCCGGCCGTCGTCGAGTTCGTGGCCGAAGGCCGCCGTGACGCCGAGAGTCGTCGCGACGACGGTCGTTCCGGCGCCCACGAGGAGGCTGTTGTCGAACGCCGACAGCCAGCGCGTCTCCTCGAAGAACGCCCGGTAGTGGACCAGCGAGTAGTTCTCCGGCGGGAAGAGCAGCTGTCCGGACGCCTCGAAGGAGGTCGCGACGACCACCGCGAGGGGCAACAGCATGAACGTCAGGATCGCCAGGTAGCCAGCGCGGAACGCGACGTTCTCGACGGTCTCTCTATGCATACTCGAACTCACCTCCGAAGCGGTTGAGCGTGACCGTGAGCACGCCGATGCTCGCGGCCATCAGGAGTAGCATGATCACCGCGTAGGCGGTCGCGATCTCCCACTGGAGGTTCGACAGCAACCGCTTCTCGACTTCGATCGCGAAGGGGACCCGCTGGCTGGCGAGCAGCCCCGGCGCGGCGTAGGCGCCGACGCTCCAGGCGAAGGAGATCACCGTCGCGACGATGATCCCCGGCATCGCCTGTGGCACGACGATCTCGAGGACCGAGCGCGGACGGCTCGCCCCGAGGTCGCGGGCCGCCTCGACGATTCCCCAGTCCATCGTCGAGAGAACGCTGTAGATCGCCAGCACGGCGTAGGGGAGAACGATGTAGACCTGCCCGACGATCACGCCGATCGTCCCGGGGACGAACTGGATCGGCTCCGAAATGAGGTTCAGCGACAGGAGCAGGTCGTTGACCGTCCCGGTCGGCGAGAGCAGGGGTCTGAACGCGTACGTCTTGACGACGAGGGTCGTCAGCAGCGGCAAGATCACCGAGAACAGCAGCGCCGACTTGATCGCGCCCTCGGCTCGCCAGATCGCGTAGGCGTAGAACACCGCGATCGAGACGGTGATCGCCGTGGCGATCAGTCCCAGCTTGAACGAGTAGAGGATCGCGTCCAGCAGAACACCGGAAGAGAACACTTCCGCGTACCCCTCCAGCGACCAGGTCCCCGCGGCGTATCGGAGGTCCGTCGAGCCCGACGTGAAGCTGATCCGCAGGAGGATCAGAAACGGCGCCACGAACAGCAGCAACTCGAAGACGAGCAGCGGCGCCATCAGCAGCAGGGCCCGCTTCGATCGCGATCGCTCCCGGAGCGGCTCCCAGACGCGAGCGATCGGCGACGGCAGCGACGAGTGTCCCGACATCGTTACAGATCGACCCTCGAGCCGTCGTCGCGGAACGCGAGGACGTCCGCGCCGTCCCAGCTGATCCGGATCTCGTCGCCGGCTTCGAACTCGCCCGCGTCCGAGACGGTGCGTTCGGCGAACACCGACGTCCCCTCGATTCCGACGGAGTAGCGAACCGTCGAGCCGCGGTAGAGCACGCTCTCGACGGTCCCGACGACGGAGTTCGTCGTGCTCCCGTCGGTTCGAACGGGCCGAGCGGTCTCGTCGGACTCGAGCCCCGAATCCGCCGACTCGATCGAGAGGGCCTCCGGTCGAAGCGACAGGGACACCGCATCGCCCGCAGCGAGCGCGTCGGGATTCGCCGTCGGCACGACGACCTCCCGGCCCAGTTCCGTTTCGACGCGGACGGCGTCCGGGGAGGTCCGGTCGACCGTCCCCTCGACGAAGTTCGTATCACCGAGGAAGCCCTCGATAAAGCGGTTCTTCGGGTTCTGATAGACCTCGTTCGGCTCGCCGACCTGGACGAGATTTCCGTCGGCCATGATGCCGATCCGATCGGCGAGCGTGAAGGCCTCGTCCTGGTCGTGGGTGACGTGGACGAACGTCTCCTCGAGTTCCGCGTGAATCTCCCGGAGTTCGATCTGCATGTCCTCGCTGAGCCGCTTGTCGAGGTTCGACAGCGGCTCGTCGAGCAGCAACACGTCGGGGTTGACCGCCAGCGAGCGCGCGAGCGCGACCCGCTGTTTCTGCCCGCCGCTCAGGTTCATCGGGTCGTCGTCGGCGTGGTCGGCCATTCGAACGCGCTCGAGCATCTCTCGGGCCCGTTCGCGGCGTTCCTCCTTGCCGACGCCCTGCATCTTCAGTCCGAAGGCGACGTTCTCGAGGACCGTCTTGTGGGGGAACAGCGCCCAGTCCTGGAACACCGTCGCAGTGGTGCGTTCGTAGGCGGGCCGGTCGGTCACGTCCTCGCCGTCGATGCGGATCTCGCCGTCGGTCGGCGTCTCGAGGCCGGCGAGCATCCGCAGCGTCGTGGACTTGCCGCTGCCGCTGGGCCCGAGCAGACACAGCAGTTCGCCGTCGTCAATCGTCACCGAGACGTCTTCGACGGCGAGTTCGGTTCCGTACCGTTTCTCGAGTCCGTCAAGCGTAATTTCAGACATGGTGTGGTCGTCAGGAATTCCGCATCGCGGAGAACTCGTCGGAGAGGTCGCCGCTGTGTTCGGCGAGGAACTCCCAGTCGGGGAAGGCGATGTTCGACGCCTCCTCGCTGTCGCTCGGCAGATCGTCCGCGAGGTCGCCGGCGTACTCGGTGTTCTCGTTACAGAACAGGGTCGGCATCTCCTCGGACCACGCCGTCTGGACCTCCGCGTCCATGAGGAAGTTGATGAACTCCTCGGCCCGGTCGCGTTTGTCGGTGCCCTTGACGACACACCAGTGGTTCAGGTAGCCGGTCGTCTGCTCCGGCATCGTGTGAGTCAGCCCCTCGTAGTCGTCGATGTCGTACGCCGTCTGCTCGTAGTACCACTGGGCGACGTCGATGATGTCGTCCTGGAAGGCCTGCCAGACGTCCTGTCCGGACTCCGCCCAGCTCTCGATCGGCCAGTTCCGGACGGTCTCGAGGACGTCGTCGTGGTGGTCGGCGTCGTGCATCTCCTCGCCGAGTTCCGCGTCGTCCATCCCGACGGCGGCGGCGTACATCGGGTACCACCAGAAGCCGGTGTCGACGCCGACGCCGTTGCTCTCCGCGACGGCCGAGCCGGAGAGGTCGCTCCACGATTCGATCTCCGACTCCATCTCCTCGCGGTGGATGATGGTACAGGGGGCGCCGTCGACCGGCATCCCGTACTCCGTGGTTCGAAAGTCCGCGTAGTAATCGATGAGTTCGTCGGCGTTGGGGACGTTCTCCGTCCTGATCTCGTGGAAGAGATCGTCCTGTCTGCCGTAGTAGTAGAAGTTCCCTTCCGTGATGGTGACGTCGTAGGGCGGATCGTCGTCCGCCGCCGTCTGAATGTCGGTGAGGATGTCGCCCCAACCGGGTTCGATCTGAATCTCCGCGTCGAACTCGTCCTCGTATCTCGGGACGACCGCTTCTTCGAATCGGTCGGCGTAGTTCCCGCTCCAGACGCTGACGCGAAGCGGATCGCCGCTCCCGCTCGAGAGCAGTTCGGTACAGCCGGCGAGGGCGGTCGCCGACCCGACCGCTGTCGCAGACAGCAGGCGGCGACGTGAGACAGAAGAACCCGCGGCGTCAGTCACTGATTCACTCGTACTTTCGCTCGTCTCTGCAACCCGATCAGGGTCTGCAGCCATTGGTACCCCGGTCATCGCTGATGCCGACATAAAGTCGTTGTGGACTCGGTGGAACGTTTCAAATAGCTACCAGTTTCGGCTGCGACCGGTTCGATAGCGAGTCGTTCGTCGCCGCTCACACGTCGGTAGTCGGGCGGAGTCGAAGTCGTGCTCGCGGTCAACCGTCGCCATCGTCGCCACTCCCGTTGTCCCCATCGGTATCGGTCCCGTCGGCGGCTTCGTCGCCGCTATCGTCCGCGTCGGCGTTCGATTCGTCGGCACCCTTCCAGACACGAATCCGATACCCGACGTAGCCGGGAATCAACAGGAGGTAGATGGCGACGGCGGCCATTGTCATCGTCGACCGACCCAGGACGGCGACCGCTACCCACAACGTGACGCCGAGCCCCAGCAGGACCTCGAACGACAGGTTCGACGCCTCCTCGAACGGCGCCTCGAGGAACGGCTCGAGATCGACCACTCAGCTCACCTCCTCGTACAGGAGCTGGCCCGTAACGAGCACGGGGACGATCTCGAGGCGGCCGATCCACATCGCAAACACGAGCGTGACCTTGAGCGAGGCGGGTATCGTTGCGTCGACGATGCCGGCGCTCAGGCCGACGTTGCTCTGGACGCTGGCGACTTCGAAGAGGACGTTCGCGGTCGCGTACCCGTTCGGGAGGACGAGCAGGGCGACGAGGCTCGTCACGAACAGCAGACCGAACCAGAGCACGGCGATAATCGCGGCGGTGTCGAACGCCGCCGACGCGCCGCCGGCGGTATCGGCCGTCGACTCGGACGGGTCGTAGACGTCCATCCCGTGTTCCGGCGCATCGAGCAGGAGCCGGCGAACGCGAACGATCTTGACGCCACCCGCGGTCGAGCCGGCCGCACCGCCGACGATCATCGAGAGCGTAACGGCTAACAATCCCGGCGCGGCCCACGAGCCGCCGAGTCCGGTATCCGTCTGGAACCCGGTACAGGTCAGCCCCGAAACGAGCTGGAACGTGCCGTAACGGACCGACGCGGCGGCGGTCGGGTACGAGACCGTGGCGAGCAGAACGCCGACGGTGAGGGCCGTTCCGACCGCCAGCGCGCCGAACAGCCACGTCGTCTGGGCGTCCCCCCAGATCCTGTCGAGGTCGCCGCGAAAGAGGAAGAAGAGGAGGCTGAAGGAGACGGCGCCAACGGTCATGACGGGCAGCAGGGCCGCCTCGAGTACCGGATCGCCGTACGATTCGATGCTCGAGGCGGTGATCGTGAAGCCGCCGGTCGTGACGCCGGTCATCGCGTGGTTGAGCGCCGCCCAGGGTGTCATGCCGACCAGCCACAGCCAGCAGGCGCTCGCGACGGTCAGCAGGGCGAGCAGCCACCACAGCGCCGCGGCAGTGCCGGCGGTCGTCGACCGGATCGACTCCGTCGGGGCCATATTGCCGTGGACCGCCGAGAACGAGTCGCTCTCCTCGCTGCTGACGAACGCCGCCGCGAGGACGACGACGCCGATGCCGCCGACCCACTGAATCAGCGAGCGCCACCACTGCAGACTCCGCGGCAGTTGGCCGGGGTCGGACGCCATGCTAAATCCCGTCCCCGTGACGCCGCTCATTCCTTCGAAGACCGCATCGACCGGCGCGAGAAAGGTCGCGAGCGAGACCGTCATCTCCGGTGCGGCCAGCATCGGCGGCTGGAGGCGAACCGTCCAGGCGACCAGCAACAGCGGCAGCGCGCTCAGGAGGCCGGCGACGAACCAGCCGACGGAGACGGTGATCACTCCCGCCGACATGCCGTCGACTTCGTCGGGCGCGTCGAAGACGGCCTCGAGACCGCGGCCGAGACCGGCGGCCACCACCGCGGTGAGCAGAAACGCTGGAATCGCGTAGAACTCGCGCCAGCCGACCGCGACGACGATCGAGAGCGCCGGCAGGAAGGCGTAGACCTTGACGAGCGTCCCGAAGTCGTAGAGCGCGCGACGAAGTGTTTCGTCCATCGTGGGAGACTGCAGGATGAAATCGCTCGGCAGTACGCTGAGAGCGAGAAAAAGAATTCGACCGGGATACGCAGGCGATGCGTCGAGGCGACGCGCCGCCGGCCGGTCAGTCGTCCGTCTCCGCGGGACGGTCCCCTTCCCGGCCGCTTTCGTGGACGAGCCGAACGGCCTCGGGATAGCCGACCCACTCGAGCGGCGACGGGCTCCGATACTCCGTTCCCTGACCGTAGGGAACCGGGAGTCGTAGGCCTTATACTCGCGATGAAAACCCGAATTCGGGGCGAGTAGCGATCCGGACGCGGGCCGCGGACGCTTCGACTCAGTCGCTCGCTTCGGGGGCGTCGGCCGGATCGACGACCTCGCCCGTCGCGGGGTAGACGCCCACCTGCTCGCACAGATCGGCCATCGGGCAGGCGTCGGGATCCTCGAGGCAGGCCGGCTTGCGCGCCGTGCAGTACTCGCGGCCGAACTGGATCGTCGCGGTGTGGCCGAATCCGCACTTGGCGGCGGGCACCTCGCGCTCGAGCACCGCGCGAACGCCCTCGTGGTCGGCGTCGGCCGGCGCGATGCCCGTGCGGCGGTAGATCCGGTGGACGTGGGTGTCGACGGGGAAGACGCCGCCGCGACCGCCCGCGAACAGCAGGACGCAGTCGGCGGTCTTCGGGCCGACGCCGCGAACCGAGAGGAGCGTCTCCCGGACCGCGGCGGGCTCCTCGTCCCTGACGAACGCGTCGAACGCCGCGGCGGAGCCGAACTCCTCGAGGACCCACTCGGCGGTCCTGATCAGCACCTCCGATTTTTGGTTGTAGAGGCCCGCGGAGCTGATCGTCTCCGCGAGGCGCGACTGTTCAGCGTCTGCGAGCGACTCGGCGAGGTCGACATCGGGACCGTCATACCTGTCGATCAGCGCGTCGTGGGCCGGCTGGCTCGCCTTGTCGCTGGTGTTCTGGCTCAGGATCGTGCGGACGAGGCACGTGAAGGCGTCCTGGCCGCCGTACGTTTTCTGCCAGTACAGTTCTCCGAGTCGGTCGACGACTTCCTCCGCTCGGGTGTCGGCCGTCGCCGGGTCGAACTCGGCCGCGGCGCCGCCGCCCTCGACGCCGCCGCTGATGTTGACGGCGGGTTCGTCGTCGTCGCTCATACGCGTCGATAGGTCCCGGTGATACGTGTGGATACCGATCTCGATCGGAGTCGAACCCCTGTTCGCGATTCGTTTCGGTATCGAAACCCCGTGAATATCCATCTCCACGGGGGATACCCTATCGGTATATTTTATAATATATCGGAATTATAAAACATATTATTTTGATGTCCCGCCGATTCGAGTGATGTTCGACGAGTACCAACGGCGAACGGTCGTTCGCGGAATCGGCGGTGCAGCGATCGGATCGGTTCTCGGCTCGGGGGCTGCTTCGGCGGCTGACGACTCGACCGAAGCGACAGCTGACGGACGGCGTCGATTTGGATTTTCGAGACGGTCTACAACGATCAGGGCCTGTTCGTTCAACGTTCGGTACGATAACCCGTCCGACGAGCACTCGTGGGACGAGCGTTTGGGTCGGGTCACTGAGACCGTCACCGAGGCCGAGCCCGATCTCCTCGGCGTTCAGGAGGCGCTCGCGAACCAGTACGACGACCTCCGGAACCGACTCGAGGCGTACGAATGGTACGGTGTCGGTCGGGACGACGGCGACCGCGAGGGCGAAATGGTCCCCGTCGCGTGGCGAGCGGATCGGTTCGAGATGCTCGACCGGGGCGCATTCTGGCTCTCGGAGACGCCGGCGGAACCGAGCGTCGGCTGGGACGCAGACCTACCGCGCGTGACGACGTGGGCGAGCCTGCGCCACCGCGAGAGCGGCCGCCGGATCTGGTTCTGCAACACCCACTTCTCTCACGTGAGCGAGACAGCGCGCGCCGAGTCGGCGCGACTCATCCTCGAGCGAGCGCGTGAGCGGGCGGCCGACGGAATGGACGTCGTCGCGATGGGCGACTTCAACGCGAAGCCGAGTCGTAACCCGTATCGGATCATGACCGGACTGAACGACGACGAGACGTCGCCACTCGTCGATCCCCGTCGCGAGGCCGATACGGCAACCGTCGCCGGCCCGTGGGGGACGTACCACGGCTTCACGAACCGGGTCGGCGATCGAATCGACTACGTCTTCACGGGGGACACCGCGACCGTAAACTGGTATCGGACGCTGCCGATTCTCGAGGACGCCTATCGGTCCGACCACTTGCCCGTGCTCACCGAACTCGAGTACGGGCCGCGATGGGGGTCCGGCCGGAAGCGCCGGACTGGCCGTCGGGATTAGGCCCGGTCACACGATTGAAGCGGTGACGATGGGACGTCCAGTTTCAGTTATTAAAGAAATCACTCGACGCTGATCGTCACCGTTACCTCGGCGCCGTCGGCCAGCGCCTCGACGAGGTCCCGATCGAACCCCTCGGCCGCGAACGCCGCGCCGTTCATGATCGTCCGGTCGTCGACGTAGTCGCTCGTCCGTCCGACTGCGCTGCGCTCGTTAGTGAACTCGAGGTCGGGATCGCCGCGCCCCTCGACGGTCTCCGTATAGCCGCCTGCGTCGATCGTGAACGCGATCGTGGCCTCGCGGTCCCGGCAGGCCTCGACGAACTCGGGATCGAAGTCAGCGGGCGCACGGTCGGCCTCAACGGCGAGGATGCAGTCCCCGGCGGGAGTGAGGTAGTCGTCGGTCGTTACCTCGAACGTGCTCGCGTGCTCCGCGGAGACGTTCTCGTGACCGCTGGCGCGGATGACTTCTTCCATGCCCGTCGGTTCGTTGCCGGGCGGAAAACGGCCTCGAATTGGGTTCGGGACGCGGACGGACTCGAGCGCGACGCCGCGGGCCTAGAGCAGGCTCGCGCCGTCGAACTCGCCGCGGCCGTAGTCGACCTCGAGCAGGTCGAGAATGGTCGGCGTGATGTCGAAGAGGTCGGCGTCGCCGATCGTGGCTTCGGGCGTGTCGATGTACAGCGACGTGTTGTCGAAGCTGTGCATGCCGTTTCGCGGGCCGCTCGTGAAGATGTCCGAATCGGCCTTGAACCCGGACTTGAGGTCGAAGCCCTTGTTCGGGATCGCGACCAGGTCCGGCGCGATGTCGTCGTGGTCGCCGCGGAAGGCTTCCTCCTTCTCGACGACGCGCTCGACGACCTTGTTGCCGTCGGGGCCCTCGAGCGCTTCCAGATCGGCCTTGAGCTGGTCGCGGACCTCGTCGTACTCGTCCTCGGGGACGGAGCCGCGCGGTTCCCGACCCTCGAGGTTGATGTAGAACCGACCCGGAATGAACGAGTAGGCCTTGGTGTCGTCGGCGATGTCGCCGAGTTCCTCGGGGTCGTCGGTCTTGAAGGAGAGCCAGCCCTCCTCTCGGAGCCACTCGTTGAAGTGGACCTCGTAGTCGAGGCTGGTGAAGCCGTGGTCGGAGGCGACGATCATGGTGACGTCATCGGGCAGCGCGTCGCGGAGCCGACCGATGTAGTCGTCGACCTTCCGATAGAAGTCGATGAACTCGTCCTTGTACTCGCCGTCGCGCTCGTAGTCCTTAAAGAGGAAGTGGTTGACCCGGTCGGTCGTCATGAAGACGCCGAAGAAGAGGTCCCAGTCGTCCTCCTCGATGTAGTGTTTGAAGGCCTCGAAGCGCGCGTCGACCGTCGCGTGGGCGTCCTCGATGAACTCCGATTTGTCCTCCTGGTGGCCGAGTTTCGGGTTGACGTCGATCCGGTAGTCCAGCGTCTCGAGGTAGTCGCGGACGTCGTCGGGGTAGGCCGCCTTCTCCAGCCCCGGCGAGAGGAATCCGGAGACCATCCGCTGGACGTTGCGCTGGGGCGGGAAGGTGACGGGGACGTTCAGCACCGTCGCCTTGCGGCCGTCCTCCTGGACGCGGTCCCAGACGCGGTCGGCCTGGACCTCCCGTCCCATCGGGACGTAGGTGTCGTAGGTGCCGACCTCGCGGTCCTGAAAGCCGTAAACGCCGGTCTCGCCGGGGTTGACCCCGGTCGTCAGCGACGGCCAGCAGGCGCTGGACTCGGGCGGAACGATGCTCGAGATCTCACCGGCCGTCCCTTCGTCGGCGATCGCGGCGAAGTTCGGGAACAGTTCTTCGTTCTCCGAGAGGAGACTATACGGCACGCCGTCGACCCCAATAAACGCGACACGGGGGGCGTCGTCGCCCCGCAGTCGATCGAACAGACCCATGGGCGTGGGTAGTTCGACCGCATACAAGAACCTTCGTTTCGAGACACTGTGTTGAGAACAACTGACACTAGTTCACGTGGGACCGTACGGCACCGATGGCGGGACGGCTCAGAGCCCGACAGCGATGCAATGACCGCTCGAACGACTGACTCGAGGCCTGCGACGGGGGCAGCGGGCTTACTCGTCCTCGTCGCCCTCGGCCGGATCGAAGTTCTCGGGAACGACCGTCAGGTGGGCCATACCGACGCCGGACTCGGGGACGTCGGCGTCGTCGTCGGACGTTCGCGCGGAGGGGTTGGTGGCTGCCATGACGAATAGACGTACCGCTGCGAGGGGGATAAAATTACCCATGCTCATAATGCATGAGCCGCGCGGACGAACATAACTCGCGCGAATCCGGTAACGACCGCTGGCGGAACCGTCGTCGGCGGCGCGAAAAAACGACGTGGCGAGCCGCGGGAGCGACTAGAAGTTCTCCTCGTAGAGCTCCTGTGCGTGTTCGATCGCGTCGTAGGCGGCCTGCTTGTCCTCCCAGCCCTGCGTCTCGACTTCCTTGCCTTCCTCCAAGTTCTTGTAGGTCGCGAAGAACTCGTCGATCTCGTCGAGTTGCTGCTGGGGGATGTCGTCGAGATCTTCGATGTGGTCGTAGCGCGGATCCTCGCTGGGGACCGCGATGACCTTGTCGTCCTGCTCGCCGTCGTCGTCCATCTTCATCAGCGCGACGGGACGGGCTTCGATGACGCAGCCGGGGAACGTCTGATCCTCGACGAGGACGAGCACGTCGAAGGGGTCCTCGTCGTCGTAGTAGGACTGCGGGATGAAACCGTAGTCGCTCGGATAGTGGACGTTGCTGTGGAGCACGCGGTCGAGGACGACGCCCGGGATGTCCTTCTCGTACTCGTACTTGTTTCGCTCGCCCTTGAGACACTCCACGACGGCGTAGATCTCTTCTGGCGGATTCGGTCCGGTCTCGAGGTCTTCCCAGAGGTTGACCATGTACCGGAGACTCCATCGGTGGATCAAAAAGTACTTTCGTAATCGAGTGTCACATTGTAGACGACGGTTGCCAGATACACGACATGAGATCCGGACAAGACCCACCAGTGTCCGGCGGTCGCAGAGCCGATCGGCTAGCCGCCGGTCGCGCATACGAGGGATTAGTTGACAAGTCTTAAATAGTCTGGTGACATTTGCACAAGTATGTCAGAGGCACAATCAATCACCGGCGAACAGAGTATTGCACGCGAACTCACCGCGTTCCAGACCAACATCCTCACGATCCTGGCCAAAGAGCCGATGTACGGCCTGGCGATCAAGCGCGAACTCGAGGACTACTACGGAACGGAAGTAAACCACGGGCGTCTCTACCCGAACCTCGACGAACTCGTCGACCTCGGGCTGGTCGAGAAGAGCGAACTCGACAAGCGAACCAACCAGTACTCGCTGACCGACGACGGCTACGACGCCGTCCTCGACGGCGTCCAGTGGTCGCTCTCGAAGATCGTCACCGACGACGAGCGCGCCGACGAGATCCGCGACATCGTCGAGAACAGCTACTAACGCACGCGGCTGCGATTCCACCAGAACCACTCGTTGCGGTTATCGGCCCCGGCGGTCGGGGACCGAACGATCGGCCGTCTCGGAGATCAGCTCGATCGATTCCGCGATCGCGTCCCGCTGTTCGGCGGACGGCCACGCATTTCTCACGAAGTACTCGGTACGGAACTCCCGGAGCTCCGCGTCCGTGAGCTCCGCGATCGGCTTCGCGTAGTGGTTGCTCGCGAAATCGGCGAGCGTCGCGGCGTTGTCGCCGTGGACGTCGCCGTGGTTCTCGCGGACGCGCTCGACGAGCTCCCGGTTGCGCGCCGCGACGTCGTTCCAGTCGTCCGGATCGCCCGTCCCTTCGAGGGGGATCTCGACCGCGCGCGAGAGGTCGGCGATCCGGTCGGTCCGGATGACGCCCCGTTCACTGTCGTGCCACTCCGCGGGATGGAGGACGAGGGTGTCGCCGCCGTCGTCGTCGCGAACCCGGGCGGTGAAATCGTACTCGGAGAGAAGCGTCGCGCGCCGCTCCCTGCGCGCTTCGGCCTCGTTCTCGTCGGGCGTCTCGCGCGCGATCCGCGTGAGCCGTTCGGCCTCGTCGACGACGTCTGCAGGAAGTTCCGTGGTCTCGAGGTCGCCGGCTCCGTCGTCGGAGTCGGCGCCGGTTTCGGCGAGCGATTCGTTCGAGTCGGTCATACCGAACCGTACGGCCTCGAGGACTTTTTCCCTTGCCGGTCCGCGCCGGCCGGACGGGAGGTCCGGCTCAGGCCGCGTCCAGCGCCTCGTTCACGAGCCCGTCCGCGCGGTCGTTGACCTCGCGCGGGACGTACTCGAGGGTCCATTCGTCGAACGCGCCGAGCAGTTCGTGGACGGTGACGCGCTTCTCGCGGAGCTCGGGGTTGTTGGTGTCGTACTCGCCGCGGACCTGCTTGACGATCAGTTCGGAGTCGCCGCGGACGTGGACCTCGTCGTAGCCGTAGTCGCGAGCGGCCTCGAGGCCGGCGATCAGCGCCTCGTACTCGGCCTGATTGTTGGTCGCCGTTCCGATCGTCTCGCCGTCCTCGGCGACGATCCCGTCGCCGGTGACGATCACCCAGCCGATCGCGGCCGGGCCGGGGTTCCCGCGCGAGCCGCCGTCGAAGTAGACGTGCGCGCGCCCGCCGCCCTCGCGCAACAGCGCCTCGAGGTCCCGCGGGTTCGATCCCTGGATGACGACCTTCTCGTCGTAGGCGACGGCCGTCGCGGAGCCGCGGCTCGCCCGCCAACGCTCGTGATCCGTGTTTCCGGACTCGACCGACACCCCTGCTTCCTCGAGTCGTGCTCGAGCCGTCTCGACGTCGCACTCGATGACCGGCATTCGTTGCCGATATCCGCCGGAATCGGATAAAGTCTTTCCGGTATCAAATCGTAAACCCCGCTTCTGAAGCGCTGTAGTTCCCGATATCGTCCGATATTCCTCAGTGGCGGAAAACACCGACCAAGGATTTATATGCGATGGTGATACTACTATAAAAGTGCGATGACACGGTCCACCCGCCAGCGGGAGCGAACGCGTGAGACGGACGAGACCGAGGATCAGGAAGGGGTACGCGCTTGCCCCGAGTGTGAATCGGACAATCTCGTAAAGGACTCCGACCGGGGTGAGCTCATCTGTGAAGACTGTGGGCTCGTCGTGGAGGAGGAAAAAATTGACCCCGGCCCGGAGTGGCGGGCGTTCAATCATCAGGAGCGACAGGAGAAGTCCCGCGTCGGCGCGCCGACGACCCAGACGATGCACGACAAGGGACTGACGACGACCATCGACTGGAAGGACAAAGACGCCTACGGTCGCTCCATCTCCTCGAAGAAGCGCAGTCAGATGCACCGACTGCGCAAGTGGCAGGAACGCATCCGTACCAAAGACGCCGGGGAGCGGAATCTGCAGTTCGCGCTCAGCGAGATCGACCGGATGGCCTCCGCGCTCGGGGTCCCTCGGTCCGTCCGCGAGGTCGCCTCAGTCATCTATCGCCGCGCGCTGAAGGAAGACCTCATCCGTGGCCGCTCGATCGAAGGCGTGGCCACCTCCGCGCTGTACGCCGCCTGTCGGAAGGAAGGCATCCCGCGCTCCCTCGAGGAAATCTCGGAAGTCTCTCGCGTCGAACGCAAAGAGATCGGTCGCACGTATCGGTACATCTCGCAGGAACTCGGTCTCGAGATGCGCCCCGTCGACCCGAAAAAGTACGTCCCCCGCTTCTGTTCCGAACTCGAACTCTCCGAGGAAGTCCAGACCAAGGCCAACGAGATCATCGAGAAGACCGCCGAGGAAGGGCTCCTCTCGGGCAAGTCGCCCACCGGCTACGCGGCCGCCGCGATCTACGCCGCCTCGCTGCTCTGTAACGAGAAGAAGACCCAGCGAGAGGTCGCCGACGTCGCGCAGGTCACGGAAGTGACCATCCGGAACCGGTACCAAGAACAGATCGAAGCGATGGGAATCCACGGCTAACTCGTCCACGACTGCTCCGTCTTTTTATCGACGCTACCCGTCACCAGCGACTGCACAACGCTCCGAAGGCGATTACTCGTCGCTGGAGTTGCTCTCGCCGTCGGATTCGTTTCCGCTGCCGTCTTCGCTTTCGTTTCCGCTCTCCCCGCCGTCGCCCTCGGTGACCGTGATCGAGATCTCGTCGGTCATGTCGTAGGCGTTGTGCTGGGCGTCACCGGCCTGGGCACAGAGCTCGTGCTCCCCCGGCTCGAGTTCGAGTTCGGTCTCGAGTTCGCCCTCCGAGAGGTGGTAAAAGCCGTCTTCCTGGGGAATCACGTACTCCGGTTCGACGCAGCCCTCGTCGACGATCACGTGGAGGTGTCCGGCCCCGTTCTCGGCCGTCGTATCCTCGCCGACCGGCTGCAGTTCGAAGTTCTCGACCTCCATTTCGATTCCGACGGGGCTCGAGACCTCGGCGCCGTCTTCCGGTTGGACGAACGCGAGCTCGCCCTCCGGATCCGAGTAGTTGACGTTCTCGACGGGTTCGTCGTCGGTCTCGTTCTCTTCGGGTCCTTCGTCTTCGTTTGAGTCGCCGCCGCAGCCGGCGACGGCGGTGATTCCGGCCACAGCGCTTGCGGTGAGGTACTGGCGTCGCGTCGGTGTTCGTGTCATGGGAAATCGGTAACTCGGCGGTGGGTGATCGAATCCGGTCGATCGGCGCGTTCCTGGCGCCCGCTCGACGACGGACCGCGGCCGGGCCGGCGAGCGCGCCGTCGACTCACGGAGACGGCAATCTGTACCCAATCTGGCGGCTTCACGGCGAAAAACCCACGCCCTGCGTTCGCTACGGAGCCAGCCCGTCCCGGCGCTCGAGGGGAACACGCCCCGTCCCGAGCCGAGCGCAACCGGTATCCCGCGGGGAAGTCCGTGCGCGGTGCGATCTCGATTCGGGACGGAGACGCGCCTCGACGGCGTTATTCGCCGCCGCCGTTCGTTTCGTTTTCTTCGGAGTCGTTGCCGTCGCTCTCGTTGCCGTCAGTCTCGTTCGTTTCGTTGTCCTCGGTCTCGTTGGTCGCGAAACCGTTCTCCTCCTCGCTCTCGTTTTCTTCCGGCGTCTCCGATTCGTTGTCTTCCGGCGCCGCCGGTTCTTCCTCCGGTCCCTCCTGGTCTTCGCCGTTGCCGCCGCCACCATCGCCACAGCCGGCCAGCGCCGCGAGACCGACTGCGCCGCTCAGTGCGATCACTCGTCTGCGAGTAGGTTGGGTCGTCATTGTGGCCTCGCTAGATTGCCGGCGAGTGAGAGTCAAGAGAATGTGGAGCCTAGCCGCGAGGCGCTGATACCAACGCGTGTTTACGCGGCCGGGATCGAGGCGCGACCGACGAGCCGGTATCGACCGACCGAGACGACGGGGACGCGCGACCGAGGCGACCGGCTCGGGCGAAATCCGGCGCCCGACTCGGCGACATCGAATCGGAAAACGAACCGTTACTGACCCGGCGGTCGCTCCCGTGTCCGAGTCGCGACGGCGCGACGACCGCGACCGGTCGGTTCGCTCACTCCTCCTTGCCGACGCTGATGACCTGCAACAGCGAGTAGACGGGGACGCCCTCGAGTTCCTCGACGCCCTGCTTGTCCGCGAGGACCACGCAGGCCAGCGGCTCGCCGCCCTCCGCGCGGATGGCCTCGATGGTCTCGCGCATCGTCGTGCCGCTGGTGATCGTGTCGTCGACGATGTAGCACTCGCGGTCGCGGATGCCCGCGAAGTTCCGGCTGAACGTACCGCCTAACTCATCGATGTCGCCCTCCTCCCACTGGTGTTTCGCGGGAGTGTACGTTCCCAGGTCGGTCTCGAGTTCCCGGGCGACCAGCGTCGCGATGGGGCCGCCGGCCTTCTCGATGCCGATCGTCAGGTCGACGTCCTCGCCGTGTTTGGCGAGCATGTCGGCCATCGCCTCCGCGATCGCGCCCATGCGTTTGCTGTCCCGGCCGATGGCCGACCAATCGACGTGGATGTCTTGGGGGCCGCTGGGGCTCGCGGCGCCGTTCTGCGGTCGGTCGCTGGGCTGTGTCGTCGCGTCGCTGCGCTCGACGAGCCAGCTCGCCGTCTCCCGGGAGACGTTCAGTTCGTCCGCGATCTCTCCCTTCGAGAGGCCCCGGGCTGCGAGCTCGGCCGCGCTCTCGATGAGGTCGTCGACGTTTTTCATATATTACTGAATTCGACGGCCGTTTTTATAGTCGTGTCGTCGTCGGCAGTCGCGTCGTCGGTCGGGTCCGAAAACGCCCGTTCGTACTCCTCGAGGCCGTAGACGCCGCTCACGACGTCTTCGATGACCCACGACGGCAGGCCGGCCAGCGTATCGATGGCCGACGCGAAGTGGTCGCGGTTCGAGTTGACGCTGCCGACGACGGCCTTGTTGTGCAGGACCATCTCGCGGTGGAGGCGGCCGCCGTCGACCTCGAAGCTCCAGTCGCCGGGGACGCCCAGCAGGGCGGCGACGCCGTTGGGCGCGAGCGCCTCGATCGACTCGAACGCGTGTTTCGCGTAGCCGGTGGCCTCGTAGACGACGTCCATCGGCTCGTAGACCTCGGGAATCTCCGGGACCGACGTCTCGCGGGAGTCGATGTAAGTCACGTCGAGTTCGTCGAGGATGGCGATCGACGGGTGGGGTCGGTCGCGCCGGCCCAGACAGTAGACCCGGTCGTATCCCATCGTCGTCCGGAACATCGCCGCCGTCAACAGGCCTAACGAACCGTTACCGAGGACGAGCACGGACTCGGGCTGCCAGTCGAACGCCGACCGCGCCGCGGCGGCGTGTTCGATGGCCTTCTCGGTGATGCTGATCGGCTCGACGAGGAAGCCGACCGGCGCGAGGTCGGCGGAGATGGGTACGAGGCAGTCGGCGGGGCTCGTGAAGTATTCGGCCATGAAGCCGTGGGCGCCGACGATTCCGCGCTCGACGTACGCGCCCTCGGGCGCCATGTCGGGCTCGCCGCGCTCGAAGTAGACGTTCGTCTCGACATCCGGCGGCGGTCGTCGCACCGTCGGGACGACGTACTGGCCCTCCTCGAGGTCGGTGCCGTTGGGATCTTCGACGACGCCGACGGCCTCGTGACCGAGGACGAGGCGGTCGTCGCCGTCGGGGACGCCGCCGTGACCGCCGGCGATGACCTCGTCGTCGGTGCCGTCGACGCCGACGCGGAGCGTCCGAACGAGCGCTTCGCCGGGGGCTGGTTCGGGAACGGGTAAGTCGATCAACGACGGCGTCCCCGCCCCGGGCTCGACTGCGATAGCCTTCATGTGAACTGCCTACGCACCGCAGAACTAAGTATTTATTCCTATTCGAGTAAAAACACAGCGCTCCCGCTCGCGCGTCGTCGCCGGCACTGAAAACGATTATCCGGCTGCTCCTGTCAGTAGCTCTCATGGAACGATACGATCTCGTCTATCGGCTCTACGACGAGTACGACACGGACCGGCTGCGGGAGTACCAGGCGTTCGTCGACGTCTTCCCGGCGATCGACTCCCGCGTCGCACTCGAGCACTGGCAGAGCGCCAACGAGGAACTCGAGCGGCGGAAAGACGAGATCCGCGGCGACTTCGCGGCCGGCGAGACGTTCGCGGAGGTCGCCGCCCGCGCCGACCGCGATCAGGCCTTCACCGCGCTGGACCTCGAGGCGAAGTACGGTCGCGCGGTCAACGTCCTCGTGTTGGACGTCGACGAGACGTTGCGCTCTGCGGGGGGAACGGACAACGAGATCCCCCGCGACACGCTCCACGTCCTGACGGAGTTCCACGAGGCGGGCGTTCCGATCGTCATCTGTACCGGCCAGACCTTAGAGAACGTCAAGGGCTTTGCCATCCAGGGGCTGGGCAGCGAGATCGTCCACTCGGGGAACCTCTCGATCGTCTACGAGGCCGGGACGGGCGTGTTCACGCCGGGCCACGGCGCCGACACGAAGCAACTGCTCTACGAGGAGTTAGACGCCGAGATCCGGGACGTCTTCGACGACGTTCGCGCGCGGGTGCTTCCCGAGGCCCCCGAGGACCTCCGGCGGGGCTGTCACCTGCAGGGCAACGAGTTCAACGTCACGATGAAGCCCAACTACGAGACCGGCTCCGCGAAGGCCCGGGAGACCATCGACGCGGCGCTGGTCTACCTGATCGACCTGCTGGCCGACGCCGTCGGCACCGCCCTCGAGGCGTCGCGCGACGACGGAGAGATCGAGCTCGCGGGCGAGACGGTCACCGACTGGACGCGGGCCTTCTACGCCGATCAGGACCCCGAGATCAGGAGCGTCCTCGAGAGCGAGGGCGGCTATCCCGACCTCGATGGCGACGCCGTCCCCGAGCCGCTGACTGACGTCCTCGACCGGATCGACGTCGCCTACTACGAGGCCGACGCGGCCGAGATCGGCAGCCTCGAGTTGAACAAGGTCGTCGGCGTCGAACGCGCGCTGGACGTGTTGGGCGTCGACGATCCGTTCTCGCTCGTGATGGGCGACTCGAAGAGCGACCTGCGCGTGATGAAGTGGGCCGACGAACACGACGCGGGGATCGCCGCCGCACCCGAACACGCCTCCCAGGACACCTTAGAGCACGTCCTCGAGACCGACGAACTCGTCTTCGATCGCGGGAAGAGCGTGGACGTCCTGCGGACGGTGTACGCGATGAACAGACTGGCGCGACTCGACTGAGCGAGCCCGCCCTCGAGTCGCCCGCGATCCGATCCGCTCGGCTCGAACTGACTATCATGGAACGCTGACCGTTATCGGCAGTGAGAGGCTGTCTTAAACGGCTGGAAGACAAAAGCCTGCTCATCAACCAGACGGGAGCGCTATCGAGTGGTAGCACGATCCGAGCGGGTGTGGCGCCGACGAGCACGCCGGCATCGCCGAGTGCCGACAGGCGCTCTCGCCACCCCTGACGTGGATCGGCGAGACAATTATGAGACGATTCGGGTCCCCACGCACGTACGACAGCGGCATCGTTCATCGACCGGACTCGAGCTCTACCAACGAGGTGATCGACCGATGACGACGATCGCAGAGCTCACGCTTTCGACCGACGAGTTCGCGCTCGCCGAGACGTTACAGCGACTGCCGGAGATGGAGGTCCGCGTCGAAAGCGTCGTCGCCGAGGGCCCGGTACGGACGATGCCTCTCGTCTGGTTCTCGAACGTCGATCCCGACGCGATCGACGAGGCCCTCGCGGCAGATCCCACCGTCGCCGACTACCAGCAACTCCTCGAGAACACCGACGACGACGAGTGGTTCTACCGCCTCCAGTACGGCGAGGACGTCGGCTCCGTCTGTTGTGCGGTCTACTCCAACGGCGGTACGCTACTCGACGCGCAGGTCAGCGAGGGCCAGTGGACGCTCCGACTGCTCTTCCCCGAGCGCGAGGAGCTCTCCGACGCCGTCTCGGCCATCGAGGAACAGGGGGCTCGCGTCGACGTCCGCCGGATGGTCGAAGCCGGCCAGGACGAGGACCTCGAGACGACCGCGGCGCTGACCGAGCCCCAGCAGGAGGCGATCGCCGAAGCCTACCGCCAGGGCTACTACGACGTCCCGCGGGAGATTTCGCTCGAGGAACTGGCCAACGAACTCGATATCTCTCACCAGGCGTTGTCCGAGCGGCTCCGTCGGGCCAACCGCGTGCTCGCCAGCGAGCAACTCGACGAGCCGACCGGCGAACTCGCGACCGAGTAGCGGTCCGGCCGAATCGGCGTGCAAGTCGCACCGAAGGGCGTCGGAACGCGGGATCGGTGTGGCTCGCCGGACGCGTTCCGTCGATCTACCGTGCCGTAAGGCTGTCTTTTATGGCCGTTCACGGCGGACGAACGGCCATGTCACACCACGAACCCGGAGCCGACGACCCGCTGGATCTCCACGGCGTCGTCCCGCCGACGGTCACCGCGTTCCACGAGGACGAATCGGTCGACTACGAGACGACGGCCGAACACGCCCGCTTCGTCGTCGACCGGGGCGTCCACGGCGTCTTCCCGCTGGGAACCAACGGCGAGTTCCCGCTGCTGACCGGCGAGGAACGACGGGGCGTCGTCGAGGCCGTCGTCGACGAAGTCGGCGGCGAGGTGCCCGTCATCGCCGGCGTCGGCGCGCCGAGTACCTACGAGACCATCGCTCACGCCGAACACGCCGAATCCGTCGGCGCCGACGGCATCGTCGTCGTCACGCCCTACTACTATCCGGTCGACCACGAGGCCGCGCTCACCCACTACCGGCGCGTCGCCGAGGCCGTCTCCCTGCCGGTCTACGTCTACCACATCCCCAGCAAGACCGGCAACGAACTCGCCCTCGAGACGCTCGACGAACTCGCCGAGATCGACAACCTCGCGGGCGTCAAGGATTCGAGCAAGAACGTCCCCTGGCTCGCCCAGGCGATCGACGCCCACCCCGACCTGACTTTCCTCGCGGGGTCGGACTCGCTGCTGTTTACTGGGCTGGAGATCGGCTGTTCCGGTCTCGTCAGCGCCGTCGCGAACGTCTTCCCGGAACTCGTCGTCGACGTCTACGAGGCCTACGACGACGGCGACGAGGAGCGCGCCCGCGAACTGCAGAGCCGGGTGTTCGACGTCCGCGACGCGTTCAAACACGGCGGCGGGTACATGTCCGGCGTCAAGACGGCGCTCCGGGCCCGCGAGTTCGACGCCGGCCCGCTCCGGAGTCCCCTCCGGCTGAAAGACGAGAACTCGGCCGCCGAAATGCGCGAAACGCTCGCTGACCTCGACGTGCTGTAACGCCGGGACGGTCTGACCCGAACGGACGGGGAGTGCTCGAGCGAGCTCGCCGCCAAATGATCGAGTTCGCTATCGGTCGGAGAAGGACTCCGCCCGCGCACGAACGTCGCCGGTGAGGACCAGCGCGCGGCCCTCCTCGCTGATCGAGTACTCCTCGAGCGTATCCCAGTTCTCGCCGTAGTCGCGGTTAGCCTCGACGTGCTCGAGGAGCGCGTCGCTGTCCGCGTCGCCTTCGGTTTCGTACAGGAAGACCTGGTGGAGTTCGATGGTGTCGCCGTCGAGGCTCCGGGAGCGCGTCTTGCCGACGAGTCCGGACTCCCAGTCCTCGATCTGCTCCTCGTAGGTCTGTTCGATCTCCTCGCGGTCCTCGTCGTCGAGGTTGTCGCGTTCCTCTTCGTCGTAATCCCGCTCGAGTTTGGCCTCGACGGTCTCGGGCCGGTGGATCTCGCCGAACGCGTAGTCGCCCTCGTCGTACTCCGCGAGGAGTTCCGCGCCGTGGTCGTCGTCCGTCCAGAGATTCGTTTCGTTCTCGCGGGCGGCGATCGCTTCCTCGACGACGGCGACCGCGTCCACGGGGTAGCTTCCCTCGGCCTGAATCAGGAGGTCCTCGCTGACGCCGAACGCGTAGCCCTCGACCTCGTAGAGCTCGAATCCGGGTTCGGAGCCGGCGCTCTCGAAGGCCTGCTCGTCGCTCTCGTCGTCGTAGTTGTCCCCGTACTGATCGTCGGCCCACTTCTCGAGGTTGTCTTTGACGGTCCCCGTCTCGAACTCGCCGACGACCATCTGGACGTCGACGGTTGCGGTTCGGCGCCGGTAAGAGTTGCTCAGCTCGTAGTACCACTCGGCCTCCTGCTCGAGGGCCCAGTCGCTGTCCAGCGCGGCGACGCCGGCTCGTCCCCGGAGGTCGGATGCTCTGCCGAGCGGAACGTCCGTGCCGAGGTCGTCCACGTTATCGTAGATCCCTTCGGGAACCACGTGCCGGAACGCCATGTACTCCCGTTCCGACTCCTCGAGTTCGTTGTCGTCCCCGACCTCGTCCCCGTCGAGGATCGCGTCGAACGACGGCTCGAAGAGGTAGCTGTTTAGTTCCACGTCGTCGCCGCCGAGAAACGGAAGACTGCTCGTACAGCCGGCGAGACCGGCGAGACCGACCGTCGCGGCGGTTGCACTGCTAGTACGGATGAAGTTCCGTCGGGAAAGCTCGTCAGACATTATCCACCCAGTGACAGTAACGCCAGATAATATCTTCGGTTTTCTTGTATTTACATTCGAATGACTTCTGATAACTTCATTGGAGAACCGGCCGTAATCAGCCGCAGACGGCGGCAACGGTCCCTGTGACTCGAGTGTACCCCTGAACACGGTAGCGGAGAAACCGAACAGTCGCCGTTTCGTGGGTTTCGTTGCCACGCTCCCGGTGTAATCGAGTAGCAGAGTCACCCGTTCGCACGGCGGCTACGAGTCGTTTCGAGACGATGTGGACACTGGCCGGCCCGGTCGGCACACGGCGGTTGGCGCGGGTGCCGCTGAGGACGCCCTCCCCGCTTCGGTTTTCGTCACCGCTAGCGACGGCGAACGATATATCGAAAAGGGATAACGTGAAGCCATCCGTCGAGAGGTTGATACGACGAGCGGATCGCTATCCGGATTCACGATGCCACCGGCATCGGCGGTGGGATCGGACGCGTCGACCGCGATTCCGACGCGGTCAGTGGTCTCGAGCGCGACCGAACGTGACCGAACGCGACGCCTGACTGGCGGCGATCGACGACGTGCCAGCCGCGGTTACAGGATCGACTGCGTCTGAACCGTGCCGGTGAGGACCAGCGCGCGGCCCTCCTCGCTGATCGAGTACTCCTCGAGGGTATCCCAGCTCTCGTCGTAGTCGCGGTTGGCCTCGACGTGCTCGAGGAGCGCGTCGCTGTCCGCGTCGCTTTCGCTCTCGTACAGGAAGACCTGGGTGATATCGCTGGTGTCGCCGTCGAACGTCCACGAACTCCCGTTTCCGACGAGCCCGTACTCCCAGTCGTCGATGTCGTCTTCGATCGCTTCGCGCTCCTCCTCGTCGGCCTGGTCGGGATCGTCGTATCGGTCTTCCAGTTCGGTCTCGACCGTTTCCGGCCGTTGGAGCCCGCCGATTCCGAAGTCGCCCCAGTCGAACTCCGCCAGCAGTTCCTCGCCGTCGTCGTCTTCGGTCCAGCGACCCGTTTCGTTCTCGCGGGCGTCGATCGCCGCTTCGACGACGGCGACCGCGTCCACGGGGTGGTTCGCCTCGACCTGAATCAGGTGTTCCTCGCTGACGCCGAACGCGTAGCCCTCGACCTCGTAGAGTTCGAAGCCGGGTTGGGAGCCGGCGCTCTCGAGCACCTCCTCGTCCTCGGTGTTCTCGTACTGATCGTCGGCCCACTTCTCGAGGTTGTCCACGACGGTTCCGGTATCGAACTCGCCGGCGACGATCTCGGCGGAGACGTCCGCGGTTCCGGACCCCGACGTGCTCAGTTCGTACTCCCACTCGACGCTCTGCCGGAGGGCCCAGTCGGTGTCCACCGCTGCCGCGCCGCTTCGCCCGCGGACACTCGATCCGATGGAGATGAACACGTGCGTCTCGAGTTCGTCTTCGTTCTCGTAGACCGCCTCCGGATCGATGGAAACGAACGATCGGTCTTTCGTTACGAGATCTTCGACCTCGGCGTCGTCGTTGTCGAGAACGTCGTCGAATGACGGAGTGAAAACCCAGTCGGAGAGGTCCGCACCATCGCTCCCGAGAAACGGAAGACTGCTCGTACAGCCGGCGAGGCCGGCGAGACCGACCGTCGCGGCGGTTGCACTGCTACTGCGAATGAAGGTTCGCCGGGAAAGTTCGTCAGACATTATCCAGCCAGTGACAGTAACGTCAGATAATATCTTCGGTTAGAATGTATATGTTGCGACATACTTTCCGACGCACCGTGCCGGGAATTTTCGGCGGCGGTCTCTCGGGCGATGTGAGCGCCTTTGTGCCCTGCCGTCGTAGGGCGGCGTATGGAACGGACCGACGAGCGAGCGGCGATCAGGGACGTCGTCCGCGAGTTCGCCACCGAGGAGATCCGACCCGTCGCGGCGGACGCCGACGAGAGCCAGTCGTTCCCCGAGGAGATCTGGGACGGCCTCGCCGAACTGGATCTGACGGCGTTGACCGTCCCCGAGGAGTACGGCGGCTACGACGCCGATCCGATCACCGCCGCCATCGTCAACGAGGAGGTCGCCTACGGCGCCCTGGCGGTGGCGACGGCGCTGTCGGTCCACTCGCTGGCGACCTCATGTATCGCGGAGTTCGGCAACGACGAACAACGGGAGCGCTGGCTACCCGAGATGGCCGAGGGACGCCCGGTCGGCGCGTTCGCGCTCTCGGAACCCCACGCGGGGTCGAACCCGGCCGAGATGTCGACCGAGGCCAGACGAGACTCCGCCGAGGAAACCTCGGCCGATCCTCGGGAAGCCGAAGCGTCTCGAGACGGCGACGAGTACGTCATTAACGGCGAGAAACAGTGGATTACGAACGGGCAACGCGCCGGCGTCTACATCCTCTTCGCGAAGACCGACCGCGACGACCCCGACTCGGTCACGCAGTTTCTGGTCCCCGGCGACGTCGACGGCCTCACCGTCGGCGAGAAGGAGGACAAACTCGGCCTCCGCGCGAGCGACACCACGAGTCTGACCTTCGACGACGTCCGGATCCCGGCGGAAAACCGGCTCACCGAGGAGGGTCGGGGCCTCTCCGCCGCCTTCCACATCCTCACCGGCGGGCGAATCGCCATCGCCGCCCAATCGGTCGGCCTCGCGCAGGCGGCCCTCGACGAGGCGCTGGCCTACAGCCAGGAGCGCGAGCAGTTCGGCGACCCGATCGCGGAGATCCAGTCGATCCGACACAAACTCGCCGAGATGGCCACCCGAACGAAGGCCGCGCGCCTGCTGACCCGCCACGCCGCACGGACGCGCCACGAAACCGACGGCACGGGCGCGCTCGAGGCCAGCATGGCCAAGTACTTCGCGAGCGAGACGGCGATGTTCGTCACGAACGAGGCCGTCCAGATCCACGGCGGCTACGGCTACGTCACCGAAGGCGAGGTCGAGCGCCTCTACCGCGACGCCAAGATCACCGAGATCTACGAGGGGACCACGGAGATCCAGAAGACCGTGATCGCTCGAGAGCTACTCGAGTGAGCCAATCCGAGACCGGGACGGAGGACGGACTGCACTACGGGCGAGACGTGGCCTTCTTTCACCTTCGGCGACGATTGCGGACGAATGCCCACTCGCAAGCGAGCGGAAGCGGCGCTCGAACGCGCCGCGGACGGGGAACGAACGCGCGAACTCCTCGAAGAACTGGAGGAATCGGCCGACGCGGTCGACGACGACGAACTACACCAACGGCTCACGCTGGCCGTCTACAGGTTCCTCGAGGACGAGCCGGCGCTGTTCGTCGACGATCCGGCGGCGTTCTTCCGCGAACTGCGCACGTCGGACGGGTTCGCGGAGGGAACGCTGATCACGTTCAGCGCGGTCGCCGAGGAGCCACCCGAGGCCTTCGCGGGTCACGTCGACGACCTGCTCGCCTTGCTGACCAGCGGAAACGACCTCAAACGAGGGCTGTCCATTCGCTGTCTCTACCACCTCGCCGTCCGGGCGCCGTACGCGATCGGCGGCGCGACCCACGCGTTCCGGGCCTGCCTCGACGATCCGAACGCGCGGATTCGGGGAACGGCGTGTCTCGCGCTCGGGACCCTCGAGTCGAACGACGCTCGAGACGCGCTCGAGGACCGACTCCGCGACGAGTCCGAATACGTCCGCGAGGCGGCCGCGTGGGCGACGGCGCGACTCGAGGAGGATGCCCCCGCCTCGGAGCCGACCGGCTCGTGGGAGCGAACCCATTTCGAATCGCTCGACCCCCTCCAGTTCGAGTCCCTCGTCGCCGACCTCTGGGACGCGATGGGGTATCGAACGGAGGAGACCGGAGCGGGGCCGGACGGCGGGATCGACGTCGTCGCCGCGACCGACACGGAACGGATCGCCATCCAGGTTAAGCGATATCTCGAGACGTCGGCGACGGGACCCGAAACGCAGCAGGTCGCCGGACAGACCGCACGCGACGAGTTCGACCGCGCGGTTCTCGTCACGAGTTCCGGATTCACGACTCCCGCCGAGCGGTTCGCCGACGACGCGACCGGCGTCGAACTCATCGACGGGCGCAGCCTCTGCGATCTCCTCGACGTGAACGGCCTCGAGTCGGAATCGTATCGGTAGCTTCGCCGTGGATCGACGGCGAACAGTATATTCCCTTCCCGGTCGTATCAGCACGCGTGACAGCCTACGACGCCGTCGTCTACGATCTCGATGGAACGCTCGCCGATCTCGACGTCGACTGGGACGCCGTCGCCGCCGACGTCCTCGAGGTCTACGAAGCCGCGGATATCGAGCCGCCGAGCCGAGAGCTGTGGGAGCTGCTCGACGCCGCGAGCGACGTCGGCCTCGGCCCCGAGGTCGAGTCGACGATCGCCGCTCACGAGCGCACGGGCGCCGAGACGGCTCCGCGACTGGCCCACGCGGACGAACTCCTCGAGCGGGCGGTCCCCGTCGGGGTCTGTTCGCTGAACTGCGAGGCGGCCTGCCGGATCGCCCTCGAGGAACACGATCTCGCCGAGGCGGTCGACGCGGTGGTCGGCCGGGACACGGTCGCGACCCGGAAGCCGAATCCGGAACCGCTGCTCGAGGCGGTCGGCGAACTCGGCGCCGAGCCCGGTCAGGCGCTGTTCGTGGGCGATTCGGACCGGGATCGGCTGACCGCCGAGCGGGCGGGCGTCGCCTTCGAGTTCGTCGGCGACGGCCCCTCGGGCGTCTGAGTGGTCAGGCCTAGGCCTGGTTGCGCTTCGCGTACGCGAAAACGATGAGAGCGGTACAGAACCAGATCGGCGCGCCGACGCGGACCGCGAACTCCGCGCGGGCGCCCCAAGACGACAGGTCGGCGTTTACGGAGAGAAAGGCGACGATCGGCGCGCCGATGACGATCGTGACGACGAAGGTGACCTGCATCACCCAGCCGTAGTCGACTCCCTCCGGATTCGTCGTTTCGACGCGTTCTGGCACGGCAGACAGTGGCGGCCCGTCCCTCTTAATAACCGCGTATTCGGCTCCGCCACGGTCGCTGACCGCTGACAGCGACGCGACCCGCCGGAGCGCGTCGGAAACGGAGCCATTTAATCGTCGGCGACGAACCTGTGCGTATGCCTACCGTACGGGACGTCAGAGAGCGGGCGAGCGAGGAACCGATCACGATGCTGACGGCCTACGACGCGCCGACGGCCGAGATCGTCGACGACGCGGGCGTCGATATCATTCTCGTCGGCGACAGCGTCGGGAACGTGGTGCTTGGCCACGAGACGACGGTTCCCGTCACCGTCGACGGGATCGCCCACCACGTCGGCGCGGTCTCGCGGGCCACCGACGACGCGCTGGTCGTCGCAGACATGCCTTTCCTCTCCTTCGGCGTCGACGAGAGCGAGAGCATCGAGAACGCCGGCCGGATGCTCAAGGAGGAGGGCGCGCAGGCGGTCAAACTCGAGAGCGGCCCCCACACCGTCGACCTCACCGAGAAGATGGTCCAGCTCGGGATTCCGGTGATGGCCCACCTCGGCCTGACGCCCCAGCACGTCAACCAGTACGGCGGCTACCCCCGCCAGGGGACCGATCAGGCGGCCGCCGAGCGGATGCTCGAACTCGCGATCGAACACGAGGAAGCCGGCGCGTTCTCGCTGGTCTTAGAGCACGTGCCGTCGAACGTCGCGGCCGAGATCACCGAGGCGCTCGATATTCCGACCATCGGCATCGGCGCCGGTCCGGACTGCGACGGGCAGGTGCTCGTGTTCGACGACGCGGTCGGCATCAGCGAGTGGACGCCCTCCTTCTCCGAGCAATTTGGTAACGTCCGCGCGGAGATGGAGTCGGCCGTCGACGACTACGTCGACGCCGTCGAATCCGGCGCGTTTCCGACCGAAGAACACAGCCACGAGGAGAGCGACCTCGAGGACCTCTACTGAACAGATCGGTCGCGACTCGGTATCGACCGAGAACTCGAGTCGTCGCGTCGTCGATTCTCCGACTCATCGAGTCGTCGCTCCGATTCCGGTCGATCTCGAGCGAGAGCCGGGCCGCCTTACGCCGCGTCGCCCCGCTCGAAGACGATATCCAGAAATTCGCCGAGTGCGGCGTTGAACGCGGTCGGTCGCTCGACCATCGCCAGGTGGGCCGCGTCCTCGAGTTCCGCGATCCAGGCGTCGTCGATCTCCTCGGCGAGGTACTCGTGGTACCACGGCGGCGTCAGCTGGTCGTGTTCGCCACAGAGCGCCAGCGAGGGGACGTCGATCGCGCCGAGGTCGTCGCGCACGTCGAACCCGTGGCAGGTCAGGAAGTCTCGGTGGGTGACGGCCTGTCCGGTCTCGCGGAGCTGTTGCTTCGACTCCTCCTCGAGCTCCGGCTCCGGGTCGTGAAAGAGCCGATCCGGGCCGTGAAGGAACTCGACCGCGCGCTCGAAGTCGTTGGCCAGCCAGTCGAGTAAGTCCTCCAAGACGCCGAGCCGGGCGCCGGTGCCGACGAGTACCGCCGCGTCGAGATCGGTGTCGCGTTCGATCAGGAGCTGCAGGGCGACCGCGCCGCCCAGCGAGTTGCCCACCAGCACGCGGCTGTCGGTCGCCTCGAGGACGGCCAGCACGTCGTCGACGTACGCCGAGAGCGCCGCGTAGCCCGCGCGGGCGTCGATGTCGTCGGAGTCGCCGTGGCCGCTCAGATCGAGCGCGACGACCGGGTTGCGATCGGCGAGGCGGTGCTGGGCGGACCAGACGTCGCGCGAACCGCCGCTCCCGTGGACGAAGCAGATCGGCGGCCCGTCCCCGCCGCGGTCGGCGACCTCGTAGGCCGTCTCTCGGCCGTGGTGTGATACCGTCTCCATACGTAGTCGAACGACAGGAACAGGGATAAAGACTCGATCCGGGTCGGGCGTCCGGTCGGCCCGGACCGTTCGAACCCGCGACCGCGTAACGGCCGTCCGGATCCGACCGCTCCGCTGTGAACTACGAACAACTGTCTTCGAACCGAACCCGACGCCGTCCCGGGGTTTGTCGGCGAAACTCTTATATACTAGAAGCGCTTACATTGGGTTAGTTACAGCATGACTCTCGAGCAATTCACCAGAGACGAGGGGCAGGTAGCCCGTCGATACGAGTACGGCGACGAGACCGTGGTAGCCGTCGACTTCGGGGCCGAACACGCGTCGGCTTCGGTCGACACCGTCGACGACACGGTCATCGTCGTCGTCGACGACGATCAGTACGAGTTCGAACTCCCCGAGGGTGCAGACGACGCGCACACGTTTATCAAAAACGGGGTCCTGACTGTCGAAGTGGAGGGCGATCTATGAAACTCACCGTTAAACCACTGAAACAGAAGGACGCCGGCCGCGGACTCGCCGCGATCGATCGCGTCTCGATGCGCGAGCTCGACCTCGAGAACGGCGACTACATCGTAATCGAGGGCGCGGGCGACAGTCAGGCCGTCGCGCGCGTCTGGCCCGGCTACCCGGAGGACGAGGGACGGGGGATCATTCGAATCGACGGCCGCCTGCGACAGGAGGCCGACGTCGGGATCGACGACAACGTCAGCGTCGAGCCCGCCGACGTCAACCCCGCCAAGTCGGTCACGGTCGCGCTGCCCCAGAACCTCCGCATTCGCGGAGACATCGGGCCGCTCGTCCGCGACAAGCTGTCCGGACAGGCCGTCACCGAGGGCCAGACGGTGCCGTTCTCGCTCTCGTTCGGTCCGATGGCCAGCTCCGGCCAGTCGGTGCCGCTGAAGATCGCGAGCACCTCGCCGTCGGGCACGGTCGTCATCACGGACTCGACGAACATCGAGATCTCCGAGACGCCCGCCGAGCAGGTGAGCTCGGGTAGCGGCGCCTCCGCCGAGGGGGTCCCGAACGTCACCTACGAGGACATCGGCGGCTTAGACGACGAGCTCGACCAGGTCCGCGAGATGATCGAGCTGCCGATGCGCCACCCCGAGCTGTTCCAGCAACTCGGCATCGAGCCGCCGAAGGGCGTCCTGCTGCACGGTCCGCCGGGCACCGGGAAGACCCTGATGGCCAAGGCCGTCGCCAACGAGATCGACGCCCACTTCGAGACGATCTCCGGCCCGGAGATCATGTCGAAGTACTACGGTGAGAGCGAGGAGCAGCTTCGCGAGGTCTTCGAAGAGGCCGAGGAGAACGCCCCCGCGATCATCTTCATCGACGAACTCGACTCGATCGCCGCCAAGCGCGAAGACGCCGGCGGCGACGTCGAACGGCGCGTGGTCGCCCAACTGCTCAGCCTGATGGACGGGCTCGAGGAGCGCGGTCGCGTCACCGTCATCGCCGCGACGAACCGCGTCGACGACATCGACCCCGCGCTCCGTCGCGGCGGTCGCTTCGACCGCGAGATCGAGATCGGCGTCCCGGACAAGGACGGCCGCAAGGAGATCCTGCAGGTCCACACCCGCGGGATGCCGCTCCAGGAGGGCATCGACCTCGATCAGTACGCCGAGAACACCCACGGCTTCGTCGGCGCCGACCTCGAGAGCCTCGCCCGCGAGGGCGCGATGAACGCCCTGCGACGCATCCGTCCCGACCTCGACCTCGAGGAAGACGAGATCGACGCCGAGGTCTTAGAGACCCTCGAGGTCACCGAGGGCGACTTCAAGGAGGCCCTCAAGGGCATCCAGCCCTCGGCGATGCGCGAGGTGTTCGTCGAGGTCCCCGACGTCACGTGGAACGACGTCGGCGGGCTCGAGGACACCAAGGAGCGCCTCCGCGAGAACGTCCAGTGGCCGCTGGACTACCCCGAGGTGTTCGACCAGCTGGACATGCAGGCCGCCAAGGGCGTCCTCATGTACGGGCCGCCGGGCACCGGGAAGACGCTGCTCGCGAAGGCCGTCGCCAACGAGGCCCAATCGAACTTCATCTCGATCAAGGGGCCCGAACTGCTGAACAAGTACGTCGGGGAGTCCGAGAAGGGCGTCCGCGAGGTCTTCGAGAAGGCCCGCGCGAACGCCCCGACCGTGATCTTCTTCGACGAGATCGACTCGATCGCGGGCCAGCGCGGTCGCCAGCAGAGCGACTCCGGCGTCGGCGAACGCGTCGTCAGCCAGCTGCTGACCGAACTCGACGGCCTCGAGGAACTCGAGGACGTCATCGTGATCGCCACGACCAACCGCCCCGACCTGATCGACTCGGCGCTGCTCCGTCCCGGACGCCTGGACCGCCACGTCCACGTGCCCGTTCCCGACGAGGGCGGCCGCCGCAAGATCTTCGAGGTCCACACCCGCGACAAGCCCCTGGCCGAATCGGTCGACCTCGACTGGCTCGCCGCCGAAACCGAGGGCTACGTCGGCGCTGACATCGAAGCGGTCTGCCGCGAGGCCTCGATGGCCGCCAGCCGCGAGTTCATCAACTCGGTCGACCCCGAGGAGATCGACGACACCATCGGCAACGTCCGCATCGGCAAGGAACACTTCGAGCACGCCCTCGAGGAGGTCAACCCGAGCGTGACTCCCGAGACGCGCGAGCAGTACGAGGAGATCGAAGAGCAGTTCGACACCGCCGAACCGGCCCAGGAAGAGGACCAGCTCGGTCGCACCTTCCAGTAAGGACGACTCGTAGCGGTCTCCCGTCGCGGTTTTCCGTTTTTAAGCCATAACCCGCCCGTTCGATAGCGGAGCGTCCGAAAACCCGCGAGAGAGCGCTGACTGTGGGAGGGTTCGAGACGCTTGCACAGCTAAAAAGTCAAGTTAACTACGAGATAGGGGTGTAACCGTTCTCGTTTGAGATAGTTGTACGGCCTAAAACATTTTATTTGCTACATACAGTTATGACTGGTATTCGTGCTGGCTCGTGTAACTATGTGGAAACGTCGATCCGTGCTGGCGACTGGTGCAGCGCTGTCGATCGGAACCGGACTCGCTTCGGTAGGGGCCGGAGCCGCCGAGGCCGACGTGGACGAGCTTCCGGATCCGGATCGCGATCCGGGACCGAACGAGGACTGGCCGTCACACCGAGGCGACCCCGGTCACGCCAGGTACGTCGCGGACGGTCACGAGTTCGACGGGGGAGCACTCGAGGCCGCGTGGTCCGTCGATGGTGCGGGCGCGGATTCCGTCGCCGTCGCCGACGAGACGGTCTACGCGTCGACCGACGGCGGCGTCGTCGCCCTCGACGCGGCGGACGGCACCGTCGTCTGGGAGAACGCGGACGTGGACGCGAGCGATCCGTCGGTCGCCGGCGAGACCGTCTTCTTCACGGGTAACGAAATCGTGGCGCTCGACCGGTCGGACGGAAGCGTCCGCTGGGAGAGCGAGTTCGATCCCGAGGCGGAGATCGTCTGGCAGACGGTCGCCTACGGCGGCGTGTACGTCGTCGTCGGCGGCACGCTGTACGCACTCGAAGCCGACGACGGCTCGGTTCGGTGGAAGAAAGAGTCGATCACCGCTGCGCCATACGGGAACGAGGAGGACGAGTACGAGTTCGTTGCAGCGACCGCCGCGGCAAACGGCGTGATATACAGTGTCACGGGTGCCGGTCCGATCGCTCTCGAACCCGAGACAGGTACCGAAGTCTGGCAGGAGGGAACCTACGTTAGCTCCAGTGACTATACCAATGCCATCTACGCAACGTCGGCAGCAGTCGGTTACGACATCAGTGGCTCTCCGGAGGTGCCGTTGCACGATGCGCAAACGGGCGAGTCCGTAGACATCGGGTACGGACAAATAGCGTTCGGCGAGGAGATCCACGTCGGCGGTGGCGACAACGGGTACGGCGGCAGTTCGATCCGGGGCGACGAGTACAGTTGGGGTCTCGACGTTATGTACACTTACGGGCAAGCCGTCATCAGCGGCGAAACCGTGTTCGTGTATTTCACCCGGGACGGGGGTCCCCCAGATCCCGAGTGGCGGGACTACGACGAGGAACTCGTCGCCCTGAATAAGTACGACGGGTCCGAGAAGTGGGCGCTCTCGACGGACGATGCACCGGTCGGATCGATCCGTGCGGTCAGCGGCGAGACGATCTACGTCGACCACGACGGCGAACTCGTGGCGCTTCGCGAAGAAACCGATACGGACGACCAGTCCGACGAGAGCGACGAGAACGACGACACGGACGGCGGAAATGACGAGGGAGACGGATCCGACGAGGGAGACGATCAGCAGGACGGCGAAGACGACGGCGACGCGGGAGAAGACGACAGCGACGACGAAGACGAGTGCCCCTGTCCGGACGACGATCCGGCTGACGACGACGGATCCAGTGGCGACGGAGAGTCCGTCGATGACGGCGATGTCGGGAACGGAACCACCGGAGATGGGGACGTTGGAAACGAGACGAACGCTGGAAACGAGACGAACGCTGGAAACGAGACGGACACCGAGAACGACACTGACGCCGACAACGTGCCCGGCTTCACGACCGGTGGCGGACTTCTCGGCGGGGCGCTCGGCCTCGAGTGGCTGCGCCGGAAGGCCGGCGTCGACGAATCGACCGGCGTGAACGAACCGTCTGAGTAAGGGACCTCGGATCGGGCAAACCAGGACGAGATCACCGAACGACGTATCGGAACCCTCGCCTCATCGAGTACGTTTTCACCGTGTCCGACGACCCAGATTCCCTGTACTGGGCGGTTATTGGACTTCGAGCGAAGACGAACCAATTCGGCCGCTGACTCGAGTCGAGCCGACCGCGACGGCCTCGATCTCGCACCTAGTCAGTCGTCGGCAGCGGTCGTCGATTCCGTCGACGCCGACTCGCTGCCCGGCTCCGGTCGGACCAGCAGTTTTAGCGCGATCACGGCGCCGAGGAGCGCAATCGCCGCGAGCGTCGCGAACAGCGCCGCCGTCGTCGCGTGGTCCAGCAGGAAGCCCCCGAGGGCGATGCTGAGCGAGCCGAGGCCGAACATCCCGAGGTAGGTGTAGCCGTAGGAGAGCCCGCGGGCGTCCGGCGGCGTGTAGACCGCGACGGCCTCCTGGTAGAACGGTTCGATCGCGAACAGCGCGAAGCCCAGGACGGTACAGTACAGCAGGATCGACTCGATCCCCATCGCGGACACCGGGACGAACGCGACGGCGATGATCGCGAGGCCGACGAAGACCACCACCAGCCCGCGGGCGACGGGGACGCGGCTAGTTAGTTTTCCGGCGACGTACTGGCCCGCCATCCCCGCGACGAGCAGCGCGACGTAGACGTAGTCGCCCAGCGAGAACTCCTCGAGCGCGGCCGGCGGCTCGATTCCCTCCATCGCCGGGAGCCCGTTCAGGAGCTCCGGCAGGTAGGTGAGGACGCCCCGGTAGTAGAGGCCGACGACCGTGACGACGGCGAAGACCAGCAGGAAGGAGCCGGTGAACAGCGATCGGGTGTTCGAAACGAACTCGTCCGCGGAGAGCGCGTCGTTCGACCCGTCGGCGGCCGACCCGTCGTCGTCCGCGACGGCCGCGGTCGGATCGAACCGGGCCCGGAGCCCGTACAGCGTGCCGAGCGCGCCGGGCACCGCCAGCATGACGGCGACGATCCGCCAATCGAGGGCGAGCAACAGCGTCGCGGTCGCGAACGGGCCGAGCGCGATGCCGACGTTGCCGGCGATGCCGTGCCAGGCGAAGACCGTCCCGCGCTCCTCGACGCCGGTGCTGATGAGCGCGAGGCCGGCGGGGTGGTAGACGCTCGCGGTGATCCCCCAGAGAACCAGGCTGGCCGCGATGGCGTAGATCGAGGTCGCCAGCGCCAGCGTGGCGAACGAGAGGCTCATGCCGACGAGACAGGCCAGCACGAGCCGCTTCGGTCCGTACCGATCGGCGAGCAGTCCGGCCGGTAACGCGCCGACGCCGAACAGCGCGTAGCCGGCGGCGACGACCACGCCGGCGGCCGCGATGGAAATCTCGAACGTCTCGAGCCAGACGACCAGAAAGATCGGAATGGCCAGTTCGAACCAGTGGACGGTCGCGTGGGCGAGCATCGCGAAGGCCGCGATCGATCGGTCGTTGTCGTTCAGCGTCATTTCGTCGATCAGTCGATACTGGCCGGTGCGCGTCCGGCTACTTCAGGACTCGGAAACGGGACGCGGATGTGTTAGGATATCGATAGAATCTCGGACTTCAGCAATCGCTTGGCCGATGAGACCGAGACGGAGACCGCGGTCTAGGGCGCGAGTTCGGTCGACGACTCTTCGAGATCCGCGAGGATTTCCTCGGCGTGGCCCTCGGGAGTCACGTCCTCGTAGACCGCCTCGACGCGGCCGTCGGGGCCGACGACGTAGGTGTTGCGGAAGACGCCGTCGAACGTGTTGCCGAACAGCTGCTTCTCGCCGTAGGAGTCGTACAGCGTCGCGACTTCGCCCATCTCGTCCGAGAGGAGGTCGAACGCGAGGTCGTAGTCGTCGGCGAACGACTCGAGGTCCGCGACGGGGTCGTCGCTGATCCCGACGACGGTGACGCCGCGGTCGTCGAAGTCGGGTTCCGCGTCGTTGAACGCGCAGGCTTCGGTGGTGCAGCCCTCGGTGTTCGCCCGCGGATAGAAGTAGACGACGAGCCGTTCGCCCTCGAAATCGGAGCGCCGGACGGTCTCGCCGTGCTGGTTGGGCAGTTCGAACTCGGGTGCTTCGTCGCCGACGTCGAGCATGGGGGTGGGTTAGCGACGGCAGATGTATGCGTTGTGGTTTCAGTCGAGTCCGATTTCGGACACGGTATCGGCAGTAGAGCCTCTCTCAGTTCGGATACGCGCGGGATCAGTTCTCGCTCAGGTCTTTCACCACGGTCGCGGGATTGCCCCGTACGACGACCCCGTCGGGAACGTCCTCGGTCACGACCGCGCCGGAGGCGACGACGCTCTCGTCTCCGACGGTCACGCCGGGATTGATAACGGCTCGTCCGCCGATCCAGACGTCGTCGCCGACCGCGACCGGTTTCGCGTACTCCGGCCCCTCGATTCGCTCGCTCGCGTCGAGCGGGTGGGTCGCCGTGTAGATGTGGACGCCCGGCGCGATCATGCAGTTCCGACCGATCTCCACTCGGCCCGCGTCCAGAACGACGCAGTCGAAGTTCGCGTAAAAGTTCTCGCCGACGCGGATATTGTACCCGTAGTCGCAGCGAAACGGCGGCTCTATCTGACACTCGTCGCCGACCGATTCGAAGAGTTCTCCGATCAGCTCCCGCCGTTCGGTCCTGTCGTCCGGCGCCGTGGCATTGTATCGTCTCGTGAGGTCTCGCGCACGGTTCCGATCGGCAACGAGTTCGGGATCGGTCGGGTCGTACAGTTCTCCGTCAAGCATCCGTTCCTTTTCGCTGCTCACGACTGATACTGACTACCGAACTCGATAGGCGTTTCCGCTGTCGCTCCGCAGCGTTCCGTTCGCAGTTCGAACGACCGTGCCGGGCGAGTGACCAGACTGCGGCCGTACCTGATACCGCTCGAGCGGAAAACCGATCACTCGAGCGGTTCGGCGGCGTCCTGCTCGAGCAGCGGGTCGGCGTTCTGTTCGGGGAGGGTGACGATATCGTCGGTCGAGAGTGAGTACTCGCGGTCGTCGACGCCGAGAATCGGGCCGACGTCGCGGGTGATTCGGACGGTGACGCGATCGATGTCGGTGTCGGCGTCGGTACCCGTTGCACCAGCGTCGGAATCGTCCGGCGCGACACCCGCGGGCTCGGCCGGCGGCGCGTCCGAAGGAGCATCGTCAGGCACGGGCGGCGACTCCCCGACCGCCTCGTCGTCGAGATCCGGTCCGTCCCCGCCTATGACGTCCGCGGGGGTCACGCCGCTCGAGTCGCCGGATCCAGATCCGGGTTCGGGAGCGGGCCGGGGATCCGCGGCCGAGCCGTCGTCGGCGTCCGCAGGCGGCTCCTGGGGCGGAACCGGCGGCGCGTCGTCATCGCCCGCGTCGGCGGGTGCCACGTCGCGGTCGCCCGCGGTCCCAGGATCGGCCATCGGATCGGCGGCCGTCGGGTCCGTTCCGGGCGCGGGACTCGAGTCCCCTCGCGTCGGATCGGCGGCGTCCCGCGGGTCGGCCGGTCCGGTTCCGGCCCCCTCGCTCCCCGTCGGGGCTTCGGTATCGCCCGCGGCGGCTTCGGTGTCGACGCCCTCGAGGACGTCGAGCACGCGGGACTTGTTCGAGCTGATGCGGTCGACGAGATCGTCGAAGAGGTCGGCCTCTTCGGCCGTGAGGCCGTCGTCGTCGGCCGGCATCCCGGCCGCGGCGAGGCTGGCCTGCTTGACGAGTTTGCCCATTCGGCGCTCGTAGATGGCCTCGACGACGTCCTTGGCGGTCTCGATTTCGTCGGTCAACCGACCGACCTCGGGCGAGGAGAAGGGGTCGTCGCTCTCCTCGGCGACGCGGTCGCGTTCGTCCTCTAAGTCGGCGATGTACTCGCCGACCTCCTGGTAGAACGAGGGGCGCAGATTCTGGAGGCTATCCTTCTGGCGCTCCTTGCTCTGGACCGAACGTAACTCGTCGAGATTCATTCTTTCTCCTTCTCCGCGCGGCCGCGTGCCATCAGAAACACGGCGACGTACTCGGGTAATGACTGGTCACCGTCCGTGACCGTAAAGCTATCTCCTCCGAGTTCGACCTCGCCGGGATCGGTCACGTCGACGGTGATCTCGTGGCCCCGGAACGTGTCGGGGACGGCGTCGACCAGCGGATCGAACGCGTCGAGTTCGTCGCGCTCGAGGCGCACCGTCTGCAGGCCGCTGCCGCCGTGGAGACTCCCCGGGAGGCGAATCAGCCGGTTCGTGTCGGTCGTGACGGGTTCGTCGATCGGCGCGTTGTCGTCGGCGACCGTGCGCTCGGCGAACCGCTCGGCCAGCTGCGAGACCGCCGTGTGGACGGTGACGTTGCCGGCCGCCAGCTGCTCGCGATTGTTTCGCGCGGCGTTGAGCGTCGCTTCGGCCTTCCCTTCGCCGATTCCGTCGAACTCCTGTAAGCGCTCGAGGGCGTCGTCGTCGTCCATCTCGAGGAGGCCGTCGACGAACGTCATCAGGTGGGCGTGCGTGCGTTTGCCCCAGCCGCCCTCGATTTCCAGCGTGCGGCGCTCGGTCGGCGTCTTCCGGCCCAGCCCAGCGACGGTCTCGGTCTCGATCAGGTGCTCGTACTCGAGGCCGATCCCGCGGACGTAGTCGACGATTTCCCGGCGGTGTTCCCGATCCAGGCGCAGAACGGTCTCGTCGCGCACGTGGACGTGGTAGCCGCGACCGCCGGAGAAGACGATCTCGAGGTCCTCGAAACCGAAATCGTCCTCGAGAAAGTCGAGCAGCCGAAACAGGGCGCCCTTACACTTCGCGAGCATCTCCGCGTAGGAGTCCTCGCCGAGGGTGACACTCGGCAGGTGGTCGGCGTCTAAGTCGAAGACGAGGTCCGCGGACTGCCAGTCCTTGGCGTTCATCGAACTCGCGCCGGGGTCCCGAAAGCGCCCCGCCGAGAAGTAGACGTGTCGCGGGCGCTTGCGGACGAGAAACTCCGAGAGGTCGCCTAACTCGAGCAGCGAACGGTGGCGAACCATCGTGGTATCGGGGCCCTCCGTCCACGGGATGAAGCCCCACTCGCGCTCGTTGGCCGCGGGCGGCGGCGTGATCTCCGTGCGTCGGTAGTGGTCGCGAAATCGCCCCCGCAGATACGCCCTCGTTCGCTCCTCCATACGACTCGAGTAGTCGTGGGTGGGAGCGTATAATCCTGCCGAAAGTTCGACTCCGCGGGAGGGCGTCTCGAGACCGGACGGGATGGGACTCAACTGACGATTGAGATCGCAGTGCGTTCTCAGCGGTAGGAAATCGAGCGTTACTGGACGTTCCTCGAGGAGACGTTCGAAGTTGCCGCTAGCGGTTCTTCGGCGTGTGTTCGTTGCGACCGTCGTCCGGGGAGACGACGGGACGATATCAGAGCGGAGTATCGATCGGCCGCGGTCAGCGCCGCATCAGTTCCGAGATTTTGTCGGCGATGCCGACGTCGGAACCGAGTTTCAGGTAGTAGGCGTCCCCGCCGTCCTCGTAGTAGTCGTCGATGCGTCGTTTGATCTCGAATCCGAGGTGTTCGTAGAACTGGAGGGCGTTCTCGTTGCTCGTTCGAGCGTGACACGTGATGGTATCGTGGTCCTCCGCGACGCGCGCGATCAGTTGCTTGCCGATCCCCTGCCCCCGCAGGTCCGGCGAAACCGCCAGAAAGAGGATGTACCCGTCGCGACGAACGGCCGCGAAGCCGACCAGTTCGTCCTCCTGGACGTAGCAGTGAACCTTGGACCGACGATACGCGTCGGTAAAGAAGTCGTATCGCTGTTTGAGCACGCCTTCCTGACGGTTGATCTCCTCCTTCAGTTGCCAGGCTTCGTCGACGAAGTCGTCGCTCCCCGGCGCGACGACTCGACTGTCGATGTTGACGCTCACTACGTAGGTCTATCACCGTCGCCAATATAATTCCACCGGCAGTCACCGATACGTAACGTCAGACGTCCGTACTATCCGTCGACGATTCGCGTTTCCGATCTCGCCCGCCTCCGTAGATCGAGTCCGGGCCGAATGGAGTCGCGATTTCTGATAGAACGCGGTCGGCGTCGCAGCGTCCGCCATCCACTCGGCTCGCGATCGAAACCGACGCACATACCACTCCGCCCGCCCAACCCTCGAGAAGCGATGACCAGAGCGCAGGGCGGACGGTTCGAACTCCGGGATCACACGGCCGACGTCGCGGTCGCGGCCAGCGGCGACGCACTCGAGTCGGTCTTCGCGGCGGTCGCCGACGGGCTGGCGGCCGCCTCCTGCGACGAGATTCCCGAAGAATCGGGCGAGCGATTCCCGCTCTCCGTGGCCGCGGAGAGTCGCGAGGCCCTGCTGTTCGACTACCTGGACGAACTGATCTACCTCCGAGACGTCCGCGCGGAACTCCCCGTCGATCACCGCGTCGAGACGATCGCGGGGCCGGGACGCGACGGTGAAGGCGCCGAGAGCGGCGGCGACGATAACGGTGCGTCGGGCGACGAATCCCGAGCCGACGGCTGGACGCTCGAGGCCAGTGCCCGCGGCGTCCCGCTGGCCGCGGTCGACGCCCGGGAGATCAAAGCCGTCACCTACTCCGAGATGCGCCTCGAGCGCCGCGGGGACGAAACTGGGGACGGGGGCGATGAGGGCTGGGAGGCCTACGTCGTCTTCGACGTCTGATCGCTCGACGATCGGCCCCGGACGACCACGGACGGGAGTCGAGGGGGAACCGACCCGGCGACGAGTCTGCCGGGAGACGCATTTTGATCGTGGCAATCGTCGGTTCAGGGAAGGACGTTTCCCTGCGTCGACTCCCGACCGCGCTGTTGGTCAGTCGGGCGGCGCTCGGGGGTTACCTGGTCGTTCGACCCGTACAGCGAGACGTCGCGGCGTTCCGAGCCGTCATGCGGGAGTACACCGCGTACGTGCCCTGGCTGCTGCGGATCTCGATCGGCATCCCGCTGATCGGGGCCGGCTTCGGCGGCTACCTCATCAGTCCCGCGCTCGGCCTCGAGGCGCGACTCCTACAGGTCGCGCTCGGCTTCCTGTTGCTGTTCGGGCTGGCGACGCGGCTCGCCGCCGTGCTCGCGCTCGCCGTCTACCTCGTCGGCCTCGCGATCGACTCGATCCTGCTGTTGCAACTCGAGTTCGTGCCCGGAACGCTGGCGATCGCGCTGCTCGGCGGCGGGCGACCGAGCGGGGATCACGTCCTCCAGCGGGTCGCCGGCACGTCGGGGACGGTCTACGGTCGATTCGACCCGATCTACGACTACGCGCGCGAGTTTCAGACGCGGATCGATCCGTACCGCAGGTTCCTGCCGACGATCGTTCGCGTCGGCCCCGAACTGTGGGTCCTCGGCGCGGGCCTGTCCGAAGTCGGTCTCGGACTCGCGCTGATAATCGGGTTCTTTACGCGGGCGAGCGCGGCGACGGCGATCGGCGTCTTCTCGCTCACGCTCTTCGCGCTGCCCGACGATCCGGTGCTCGCGCACGTCAGCCTCTTCGGACTGGCGTCGGCGTTGCTCATCACCGGGAGCGGCCCCTATGCCGTCGACGGGTGGCTCGAGGGGTACGGGGCCGACGAGGAGGCCGACGCGCCGAATGCGGACGTACCGGATGCGGCGTGACCGTGCGGTCGCACGACGATTTCCGGCGCGGACGATCCGGCGACGACGGTGGGAACGGCTAGCGATGCCGACCGGAGAGACGAACACCTTTCATCGATGGGGACCGATACTCGAGTATGACCACGTTCGACGCCGACGGCATCACGCTCGAGAAAGTGCGTGAGTACGTCTGGGAGATCCCGCAGGAGGGCGACATGCGCGCGCCGGCGCGGGTGCTCGCCAGCGAGGCGCTGCTCGAGGAGATCAAGGAGGACAAGACGCTCGAACAGATCACGAACACGACCCACCTGCCCGGCATCACCAACTACGCGATCTGTATGCCCGACGGTCACCAGGGCTACGGCTTCCCGGTCGGCGGGGTAGGTGCACTCGACGCCGAAAACGGCTGTATTTCGCCGGGCGCGGTCGGCTACGACATCAACTGCGGCGTCCGGATGATGCGGACGAACCTGACCTACGACGAGCTGCAGGGCCGCGAGGAGGAACTCGTCGACTCGCTGTTTACCAATATTCCGTCGGGGCTGGGCGGCGGCGGCGTCGTCGAGGCCGGCGTCGACACCGTCGAGGAGATCCTCGAACGGGGCGTCGACTGGGCCTTAGAGCACGGCCACGCCGTCGAGGAGGACCTGTTGCACTGCGAGGACGAGGGGATGCGCGAGGGCGCCGACGCCGACAAGGTCAGCCAGAAAGCGAAGGACCGCGGGAAGAACCAGATCGGCTCGCTGGGCTCGGGCAACCACTTCCTCGAGGTCCAGCGCGTCACGGACGTCTTCGACGGCGACGTTGGCGAGGCCTACGGGCTCGAGGAGGACCAGATCGTCGTCCTGATTCACTGTGGCTCCCGCGGGCTGGGCCACCAGACGTGTAACGACTACCTGCGCAAGATCGAGAAGCAACACCAGGGGCTGTTGAACCAGTTGCCCGACAAGGAACTCGCGGCCGCGCCCGCGGGCTCGCAACTCGCCGAGGACTACTACGCGGCGATGAACGCGGCGATCAACTTCGCGTGGGTCAACCGCCAGCTGATCATGCACCGCACGCGGCAGGTCTTCGAGCGCGTCTTCGGGCGCTCGTGGGAAGAGATGGACATGCACCTGCTGTACGACGTGGCGCACAACATCGCGAAGAAGGAAATCCATACTGTGGGCGGCGAGGAGCGGGAACTCTACGTCCACCGCAAGGGCGCCACGCGGGCGTTCCCCGCCGGCCACCCCGAAGTGCCGAAAGCGTACCGCGACGTCGGCCAGCCGGTCATCATCCCCGGCAGCATGGGCGCCGGCAGCTACGTCCTTCGCGGCGGCGAGAACTCGATGGACCTCACCTTCGGTTCGACCGCCCACGGCGCGGGCCGGCTGATGAGCCGCACCCAGGCCAAAAGCGAGTACTGGGGCGGCGACGTCCAGCAGGAACTCGAGGAACAGGATCAGATCTACGTCAAGGCTCAGTCGGGCGCGACGGTCGCCGAGGAGGCCCCGGGCGTCTACAAGGACGTCGACGAGGTCGTCCGCGTCTCCGACGAACTCGGCATCGGCGACAAGGTCGCGCGGACGTTCCCCGTGTGTAACATCAAGGGGTGACAGCGTTCACGGTTCGCCTTACCCTCGAGATGGACAGGAGAACCGCGGTCGAATAAATCCCTGTCCTCTCATAATAATCAGAACCTTCGACGAATACACGGCTCATCGGCCAGAATATCGGGTTCAGCGAACAGACTTCACACAGTACAGCGCAGAAACCCACGACTGGAGCCGTCGGAAGAAGCCATCACTTGGGAACCCGACCATGCATCTAGACGCAGTATTTCTCTACTGGAATTAAATAGTTTAAATAATATTATTCTCGTATTTGATTTGTGGCGGTCGTAAGGAACATCCAGATCAAACTTGACGTCGCAGAGGACGACCACTCCGTCCTCGATGAGGCGTTCGAACAATTCCGCTACGCTGCGCAGCACGTAGCAGACTACGGCTGGTCTGACGATCCAACCCAGATAATCGACAGTAAGAGCAAACTCAACGACACGACGTACGCCGGCGTGCGCGCGGAAACGGACCTCACCGCAAACCACGTCCAAGCTGCTCGCAGTCTCGCCGCGAACGCACTCGGCAATTGTAAAGATCGTATCCTCGAAGACGGTAAGAAAGCGAGCAAACCAAACTTCCGCGGTAGCGTCGTCGTCTACGACGCTCGTACGATAACGTACAACGACGACCACTGTACGTTGTCCACTGTGGATGGGCGCATCATCGCGGACTATGTTCTTCCAGACGAATCGTGTGGACGCCATTTGCGAAATACTGGGAGAACGATGACTGGAAACGAGGGGAGGCTACGCTTCACAAGCGCGATGGGACGTACTACTTGCACGTCTCGATGAAAAAGGAACGCGACGAAGAGGCGTCTGCGACCGAGTACGGAACGGTGCTCGGCGTAGACCTGAACGTTGACGGCTACCTCGCCGTCACCTCAACAGGGGCGTTCCTCGGCAACGCTGACTATCTCAATCACAAGCGTGCGAGTACGAACGGCGTCGCGGGAGCTTGCAGCAGACAGGTACTCGGAGCGCCCACTTGACACTGCTGTCGATCGGGAATCGCTTCTCGAATTGGAGCGGAGACTACCTGCATCGTGTCGCTCTTGGACTGGTTCTCGAAGCGCGGCGACACGATTGTGACGCGATAGCGTTCGAGAACCTAAAACACATCCGTAAGCGCATTTCGAACGGGAGCAAATTCCAGCAATGGGCGTTTAAGGAGCTCCAAGACCTCGTCGAGTACAAGGCCGGAGAATATGGCATTCCTGTGGACACTGTGAAGCCGCAGTACACGTCACAGCGGTGCAGTCACTCGGAATGCGGGTTCACACACGAAGATAACCGTACCGGTGACGAGTTCGAGTGTCTGAAGTGTGGTAAAGAACTGCACGCGGATTATAACGCGGCGCGGAACATAGCGTGGCGGCTTGTCCAGCACTGGCTCAAGTCTGGTGCTGGACGGGCGAATTGTCAGGTCGCCCTGAAGTCAGGGATGTTGAATGCGAACGGCGAGTATTCGTCTACCACGTCTTGTGGTCAGAGCGGGAGTCCACTGACAAGCCCACTTTAGCGGTGGGTACCTGACTTCGATAACGGTGTGAAGGGGTTCCCTGTCAGAGAAGGACCACCGAATGGAAGCGGTACTCGCGAACAAGACGCCTCTAGGCCGTCCGTTGGGTCGATACCGCGTTACTTCAGTCGATACGGGTTGTCGTCGTCTCCGTCGCCCTCTTCGTCGTCGTTCTCGTAGGGCTTCCGAGCCGTGATCGTCACCGTCGCTTCGGGGTCGTCCTCGTCGGCCCACGGGCTGTCGTAGGCCGAGATCTCGAGGTCGGTCACGTCCCATCCCTCCTCCTCGATGAGTTCGACCAGCCGACGCTGGTCCTCGAGCATGTCCTCGTCCATACGTCCCCGTTTGTCAGTGGGCCGGGTAGTTCTTCCGCCGAGGTGTCACCATCGAGGTCGATCGAGCGGTATCGGCCGCGAGGTCCCGACCTGTAGACCGCAACCTACTCGTCCCCGCTGCCGACCTCGATAGCTTCCTCGACCAGCGTCAGATGGGCCCGTCGGAGCCGCTCCGAGAGCGCCTGGTGGGAGACGTCGAGTTCGTCCGACAGCGCGTCCATGTCCACCGCGCGCGGAATCTCGTAGTAGCCGTGCTCGAGGGCGGCGACCAGCGTCTCGTACTGGGCGTCGGTCAGTCCGTACCGACCCCGACGGTCGTCCTCCAGCCGGTGGATCTTCCGAACCTCGATCGTCAGCCCCTGCTCGGTCGCGAAGTCGTAGGTGCGCGAGAGCGACTCGCGTTCGGGAACGAGCACTCGGAACCGCCACTGCCGACCCTCGACGCTGGCGTCCATGACCGTCGCCCGCTCCTCGGTCAGCAGGTGAAGGATGACGGTGACGTCGTCGACCCAGTGCATCCGATAGAGTCGCTCGTCGTCGAGGTCCGTCAACCGTTCCGCCGCCTCGACGGTCGGGTCGTCCGCGAGCGCGTCCTCGAGTCCGTCGAAGGCGGCCTCGTCGTCGGCGAACCAGACGTAGGGCATCACGTGGTCGGGATCGTAGGCGACGACGCGCTCGATTTCGACGTCGAGGTCGTCCGTGGCCTCGAGCGTCTCCCGGAGCGCGAACTCCCGGGCCGGAACAGTCAACTCTGCGATAGTACTCATGGTCGTCTCCACCACGGCCACCGGCATGAGTGACCGACCCGAACGAGATCGTTCGGCCCCTCATCGCCCGATAACGAAACCGAAAACGGTTACGGAGGTGTGGAAATACCCGGCGTGCTTAAGCGGATCCGCCTGCAACTCGATAGCATGCTCACCGACGACTTCGGGCGGGAGGTAACTGGGGTTCGGGTCTCCCTCACCGATCGGTGTAACTTCGATTGCGTCTACTGTCACAACGAGGGGCTGGGTGACACCCGCGGGCCGATGGATCCCCAGGACGACGAGATGTCGACCGACGACGTCGTCGCATTTCTGGAGGTCGCCGCCGAGTTCGACGTCGACGCGGTCAAGTTCACCGGCGGCGAGCCGATGCTCCGCCAGGACCTAGAAGAGATCATCGAACGCACCCCCGATCAGATGGAGGTCTCGCTGACGACCAACGGCACGTTCCTTCCGGGCCGCGCCGAGAGCCTCGTCGACGCCGGACTCGAGCGGGTCAACGTCTCCCAGGACGCGCTGGATCCGCAGGACTTCGCCGAGATCACGAAAAGCGGCGCCTACGAGAAGGTCCTCGAGGGGGTCGAGGCCGCGCTGGACGCGGGACTCGATCCGGTGAAACTCAACATGGTTGTCTTCGAACACACCGCGGGCTACGTGCCCGAGATGGTCGACCACGTCGCGGAAAACGACGGGCTCCAACTGCAGTTGATCGAATACATGCCCGAACTGACGGGCAAGCCCGAGTGGAACGTCGACATTCAGCGGGTCCACGACTGGCTGGCCGAGCAGGCCGACGAGATCGAACACCGGGAGATGCACGACCGCAAGCGCTACTGGGTCGGGGGAACCGCGGACGACGACGGCGGGATGGTCGAGATCGTCGACCCCGTCGAGAACCCCACCTTCTGCGCGAACTGCCACCGCGTGCGGGTCACCCACGAGGGCTACCTGAAGGGCTGTTTGAACCGCAACGACGACCTCAAGTCGATGGGCGAGATGTCCAAACCCGAGATCCGCGAGGCGTTCCGCGAGGTCGTCGCAAATCGGGTGCCCTACTACGGCGAGTACATGATCCAGAACGGCGACGGCGAGTGGGAACTCAACGACGAGTATCTCGAGGTCGAGCCGCCGGCGGACTGATCGCTACTCAAGCCGATCGACTGCGACCGGAATCGCTCAGTCCGAACCCACGTCGGCCGCGTGGTCGCCGGCGTAGATGTCTTCGACGAGGTGCGCGTAGCGCTCGGCGATCTTCGAGCGGCGCTTCTTCATCGTCGGCGTCACGAGGTCGTTCTCCTCGGTGAAGCCCTCGGGGACCAGTCGGAACTCCTTGATCGTCTCGTAGGACTCGAAGCCCTCGTTGACGTCGTCGACGGCCGCCTGGACTCGCTCGAGCACCCACTCGTTCTCGACGAGGGCCTCGATCTCCTCGGGAAGGGAAACGCCCTCGCTCGCGGCGCGACTCCGGAGTTCGTCGACGGTGGGAACCAGCAGGGCGCCGACGAACTTCTCGCCGTCGCCGACCACCATCGCCTGCTCGACGACGTCGATCGAGGCGAAGGCGTCCTCGAGCGGGCCCGGCGCGACGTTCTTTCCCGTCGAGAGCACGAGCAGTTGTTTCGTGCGCTCGCGGAACTCGAGGTAGCCGTCGGGCCGTTCGTGGACGATGTCGCCGGTTCGGAGCCATCCCGCCTCGGTGAACGCGCGGTCCGTCGCGCCGGGCTTCTCCCAGTAGCCCTCGGTGACGTTCGGGCCTTTGACGAGGAGTTCTCCAACCGTCCCCTCGTCGTCGAAGTCCTCGTCCCTGACGACCGAGGTGTCGAGTTTCGTCTCGACGTCCGACAGCGAGGGACCGACGGTTCCGACGCGCGGATCGCTCGGCGGGTTCGTCGCGATGACCGGCGACGTCTCGGTCATCCCGTAGCCCTCCAAGATGGGCAGTCCCATCGCGTGGAAGAGACGACAGAGGTCCGGAGAGAGGCTCCCGCCGCCGCTGACGAGGAACTCGACGTTGCCGCCCAGCTTCTCGCGGATCGTCGCGAAGACGAGTTCGTCGGCCTGCTGGAGTTCGGTCTCGAGTTCCTCGTCGGGGTCGTCGGCCGCGTTGTACCGGCGCGCGACGTCGAACGCCCACTCGAGGGCTTCCTTCGTGTCCTCGTCTCGGGCCGCGTTCTCGCGGATCCCGTCGTAGAGCTTCTCGTAGACCCGCGGGACGGCCGTCGTGCTGGTGGCGCCGACCGCGCCGAGATCCTCGGCGAAGGTCTCGGGGCTCTCGCCGTAGGCGATGCAGGCCCCGGCCGCGAACAGCATGAAGTGGCCCGCCGTCCGCTCGAAGACGTGGGCCAGCGGCAGAACGGAGAGCGCCCGCGACTCGGGCGTGATCGAGGGGTCGTCTTCGTCCTTGTCGTCGCGCGGGCCGTACCGCCGGTAGAGCTGGGTGACGTTCGATCGGAGGTTCCGGTGGGTCAGTTTCACGCCCTTCGGTTTGCCCGTCGTGCCGCTGGTGTAGATCAGACTCGCCAGGTCGTCGACGTCCCGGGTCGCGAGCCACGACTCGTACTTACTGCGGTCGAACCCCTCGTCGCCGCGCCGGTAGAGATCGCCGAGCGTGATCACGTCCTCGCGGTCCGCGTACGCGTCGTTCTCGAGGGCGTCGAAGACGACGTAGAACTCGAGGTCGAGTTCGTCCTCGACCGCGAGGACGCGCTCGAGGAGGGTCTCGTTCTCGACGACGACGCCCGAAGCGTCGGGATCGTCGAGGAGGTACCGGATCTGGTTCGGCGAGGAACTCTTGTAGACGGTGGTCACGACGCCGCCGGCGGCGAGGATCCCGAAGTCGGAGAGGGCCCACTCCATGCGCGTGTCCGCGAAGATTCCAACGCGTTCGCCGTCGGCGATCCCGAGGTCGCGGAAGCCGGCCGCGATCCGGCGGACGAGGCCGGCCATGTCGTCGTACGTGATCGACGCGTACTCGCCCTCCGGCGCGGGCTCGAGGGGCGCGGCGTCACTGTCTCCGGCGAGCGACCGATCGTAGATCCCGCCCTTGTACTGCTGCGCGGCAGTGTCGCCGTTTCGCTCGGCGCTCCGTTCGAACATCTCGGCCAGCGTCTCGAGTTCCAGTACGGGATGGTCGAACGCGGCCTCGGCCTCGGACAAACTCATGAACGGTTGCTAGTTTCTGTCCAGACACTATAAATGATGAGAAAATAACTCGAGGGCGTGATCGCCGGCCCGCGGGGCGACGAAGACGGGGTGGGACTCGATACCGGGGCCGGGGCCTTTCGTTGCGCTTAAGTACCCGTCGCCGGTAGGTTCGGGTGCGATACGTGTAGGGGAGCCGGTCCCCGAGTCCGGAAGGGCGACGATAGAGACACGGTGTTGTGGTAGCCAAGCGGCCCAAGGCGCATGGTTGCTAACCATGTGGCGTCAAGCCTCCGGGGTTCGAATCCCCGCCACAACGTCGGATACGCTGGCGACTCCTCGTCAGTAGCATTCCCTGGCGTTCTTTCGCCAGTCGTTTGAACCGCGCGCACACCAGACACAGATACACGACACATGAGTGAGGAAGCACCTCAAGAACAAGAGGACGACGAAGACCTCCAGTACTTCGTCCGCATCGGGCAGACGGACCTCGATGGGACGAAGACTGTCGAGCGTTCGCTGTCGGAGCTGAACGGTGTCGGTCGACGGACCGCCCGACTCATCGCCGACGAAGCGGACGTCGATCGAACGGCCACGTTCGGTCGACTCGATGACGACGTCATCGACGAGGTCGTCGAAACCGTAGAGAACTACGCCGAGGAAGTGCCGGACTGGCTCAACAACCGCCAGTCGGACTTCTACACCGGCGAAACGACCCACGAGATCGGGAACGATCTCCAGCTGACCCGTCAGCACGACATCAACCGGATGAAGATGATCGACTCCTACAAGGGCGTCCGCCACAAGCGCGGACAGAAGGTTCGCGGTCAGCGAACCAAGTCCACCGGCCGAACGGAGGGCACCATCGGAGTCAACGTCGAAGAGATCCGCGAAGAACAGGCCGAAGAGGCCGCCGACGAGGACGAGGGTGAATAATGCCACTCGGCACTGACACCAAACAATACGAGACGCCGAACCACCCATACCAGGGCGAACGCATCGCCTCCGAGCACTCGCTGGTCGACCGCTACGGGCTCTCGAACAAAGAAGAGCTCTGGCGCGCCCAGTCCGAGCTTCGCTCCTACCGGCGCGAGGCCCGCGAACTCCTCGGTCAGGCCCAGGACGACGAGACCGTCCAGCGCCGCTCCGACGAGTTCCTCGGTCGACTCAAGCGCGTCGGCATTCTCGACGAGAGCGACGAACTCGGCGACATCCTGTCGCTCGAGATCGAGGATATCCTCGAGCGTCGCCTCCAGACGGTCGTCTACCGGAACGGGCTGGCCAACACGACCCAGCAGGCCCGACAGTACATCACCCACGGGCACATCGTGATCGGCGACCAGCGCCACCGGGTTCCGTCGTACGTCGTCGACGTCGACGAGGAGGACCTCGTCGCGTTCGACGAGAACAGTCCCCTCGCGGACGAACTCCACCCCGAACGAGCGGAGGGTCAGTAAACCATGAGCCAGGACGACGAAAAGTGGGGCATCGCCCACGTGCACGCATCGTTCAACAACACCGTCATGACCGTGACCGACCTCACGGGCGCGGAGACGATCGCCAAGTCCTCCGGCGGGACGGCGGTCAAGCAGAACCGCGACGAGGCGTCGCCGTACGCGGCCATGCAGATGGCCGAGTCCGTCGCCGAGGAGGTCAAGGCAGCCGGCATCACGGGTCTGCACGTTCGCGTGCGCGGCCCCGGCGGCAACCTCCAGAAGTCCCCCGGACCGGGCGCGCAGGCGACGATTCGCGCGCTCGCCCGCTCCGGTATCGAGATCGGTCGCATCGAAGACGTCACGCCGATCCCGCACGACGGATCGCGCGCACCGAAGGGTAAGGGCGGCTACTAGATCCATGACTGAAGAGTACGACGTCGAGTTCGTCGAACGCGGGGAACGCGAGGCGCGGTTCCTCGTTCGGGGCGTGACCCCCGGGTTCGCCAACGGTATCCGGCGAGCGATGCTCGCCGACGTGCCGACGATGGCGATCGACACCGTCCGGTTCGTCGAGAACTCGTCGGTCATGTTCGACGAGCAGCTCGCGCTCCGGCTCGGGCTCGTTCCGCTGACGACGCCGCCGGAAGGCGAGTTCGGCGAGGACGAGACCGTCACGCTCTCGATCGACGTCGAAGGGCCGGCCACGGCCTACTCGGGCGATCTCGTCTCGAACGACGAGCTCGTCCAACCGGCCGACGAGAACGTCCCGATCATCGACCTCAAAGACGACCAGCGCCTCGAGGCCGAGGCCGACGCCGTCGTCGATTACGGGAAAGACCACGCCAAACATCAGGGCGGCGTGGCCGTCGGCTACCGACACCTCCAGCAGGTGGAGGTCGTCGGTGACCTTCCCGAGTTCGAGGAAGAAGAGTCCCGAATCGTTCGGGGCGTCATCGAGGACGACGGCGAACTCGTTCCCACGAGCGAGTTCGACCACGACCTCTCGAACCGGTATCCGGGGAAGGAGGTCGAGGTCGAGGACGTGCCCAACGCCTTCGTCTTCCACGTGGAGACGGACGGCTCCTTCAGCGTCGAAGAACTGGTCACGCGAGCCGCCGACTCGATCGAGTCCCGAGCGACCGAACTCGAAGACGCAGTACAGCTATAGCAACAGATGTTCCGCCCCAATTCCCGACACCGAGAGCCCGCGTTCGCCGGCGCCGTTAGCAACGAGACCGGCGCGGGCTCGTCCGATGGAATCGAAAGGGGTTTGAAGGGGCGGCGGATACACAGAAGTGCGAGCAGGGATAGCCAAGTCAGGCCAACGGCGCAGCGTTCAGGGCGCTGTCTCGTAGGAGTCCGCAGGTTCAAATCCTGCTCCCTGCATCCACTTCTCACTCGTCGAACGTCTACGACCGAACAGCCGACCGTCCGTACCGGACGCCGAGCTGTGCGCGTTCGGGCCGTTCGACACGACAGCGATTCCACGACCGACGAGACGGTTCCTCGTCCCGTCGGTTCCGTATCTTTGGAGGAAACCAATGAGTAGCAAAACTAATCCGAGGCTCAACGATCTCATCGCCGAGCTGAAGTCGACGTCCCGCGAGACGGACGCCGACGTCTGGCGAGATGTCGCGGATCGACTCGAGAAGCCCCGGCGCACCCACGCAGAGGTGAACCTGGGCCGCATCGAGCGATACGCACGCGAAGAAGAGACCGTCGTCGTTCCCGGCAAAGTGCTGGGCTCCGGCGCACTACAGAAATCGGTTACCGTCGCGGCCGTCGACTTCAGTTCCTCGGCCGAGACGAAGATCGAACAGGTCGGCGAATCAGTACCGCTCGAGCAGGCGCTCGAAGCAAACCCCGATGGATCTAACGTCCGGGTGATTCGATGAGTATCGCGGAATTCGACGCAGACGTCGTCGTCGACGCCCGAGACTGCATCCTCGGTCGCGTCGCCAGCGAAGTCGCACAGCGCGCACTCGACGGCGAGAGCATCGCCGTCGTCAACGCCGAGGACGCGATCATCACCGGCGACAAGGAGGACGTCTTCGGCACCTACCGCAAGCGACTGCAGCTGCAGTCCGACAGCGGTCCCTACTACCCGAAGCGGCCGGACACGATCTTCAAGCGCTCCGTTCGCGGCATGCTGCCGTACAAGAAGCCCCGCGGCCGCGAGGCGCTCGACAGCATCCGTGTCTACGTCGGCAACCCCTACGAGGGCGACCAGGAAGCGGAAGTGCTCGAGGGGACGTCGCTGGACCGGCTTTCGAACATCCGCTTCGTCCAGCTGGGCGAAGTCTCCGAACAGTTAGGTGCTAACGTCACATGGTAACGAACACGAGTGGAAAGAAAAAGACCGCCGTCGCCCGCGCGACCGTTCGCGAGGGCGAGGGTCGCGTCCGAATCAACTCCAAGCCAGTCGAACTGGTCGAACCGGAGATGTCCCGGCTCAAGATGCTCGAGCCGTTCCGCATCGCCGGCGATGACCTGCGCAGCGAGATGGACATCGACATCCGCGTCGAAGGCGGCGGCATTAGCGGACAGGCAGACGCCGTCCGCACCGCCATCGCACGCGGCATCGTCCAGCACACCAACGACGCCGAACTCCGCGACGCCTACATGGAGTTCGATCGGTCGCTGCTGGTCAACGACGTTCGCCAGTCCGAACCGAAGAAATGGGGCGGCCCGGGCGCTCGGGCGCGCTACCAGAAGTCCTACCGCTAAGGTGATTCAAGCATGATGGTACCGGTCCGGTGTTTCACCTGTGGCAACGTCGTCGCCGAACACTGGGAGGAGTTCGACGAACGAGCGAACGAGGGCGACGAGGATCCCGAGAAGGTCCTCGACGAACTCGGCGTCGAGCGCTACTGCTGTCGGCGCATGCTCGTCAGTCACCGCGACCTCGTCGACGTCGTCTCCCCGTACCAGTAACAATGCAACAACAACAGCACAACCGCTACGAGAAAGCACGCATCCTCGGCGCTCGAGCGCTGCAGATCTCCTACGGCGCGCCGGTGCTGGTCGACACCGACCAGTCGGAGCCGATCCTCATCGCCGCCGAAGAGTACGACGCCGAGGCGCTTCCGTTCACCGTCAAACGGGGGTACGACCGAAAATGACGCTCATCACTGACGTTCGCCTGCGTCGGATCCTCGACTCGCGGGGCAATCCGACCGTCGAGGCCGACGTGGTGACCGAAAGCGGCGGGTTCGGCCGCGCCGCGGCGCCGAGCGGTGCCAGCACCGGCGAGTACGAGGCCGTCGAGCGACCGCCGAGCGAGGCGATCGCCGCGGCCCGCGAGGACGCCGTCCCGCGACTCGTCGGTGAAGCCTACGCGGGGAACCAGCGCGAGGTCGACGCCGCACTGCACGCCGCCGACGGGACCGACGACTTCTCGGAGATCGGCGCCAACAGCGCGGTCGCCATCTCGATGGCCGCCGCGAAGGCCGGTGCCGACGTGCTCGGCGCGCCGCTGTTCCAGCACTTAGGCGGCGCGTTCCGCGGCCAGAACTTCCCGATCCCGCTCGGTAACGTCGTCGGCGGCGGCGAACACGCCGCCGACGCGACCGACATTCAGGAGTTCCTCGTTGCGCCCGTCGGCGCACCCAGCGTCGAGGACGCCGTCTTCGCCAACGCCACCGTTCACAGCACCGTCGCCGACCTGCTCGAGGAACGCGACGTTCCCTGCGGCAAGGGCGACGAAGGGGCGTGGGCGCCGTCGATCGACGACAGCGAGGCCTTCGAGATCGTCGACGAAGCGGTCTCGATCGTCCAGGACGAGGTCGGCTTCAACATCGGCTTCGGACTGGACGTCGCCGGCGCGGAGCTGTACGACGGCGACGCCGGTACCTACGAGTACAGCGACCGGAGCCGCGACACCGACGAGCAGATCGAGTACATCGCGGAGCTCGTCCGCGAGTACGATCTGGTCTACGTCGAGGACCCCCTCGACGAGGACGACTACGACGCCTTCGCCGACCTCACCGACGAGGTCGGCGACCAGACGCTGATCTGCGGCGACGACCTGTTCGTCACGAACACGGATCGACTCGTCGAGGGCATCGACCGCGGTGCGGCCAACAGCATCCTGATCAAGCCGAACCAGATCGGGACGCTGACCGACGCCTTCGACGCGATCGAACTCGCGGCCCAGAACGGCTACGATCCGGTCATCTCCCACCGCTCGGGCGAGACCGAGGACACGACGATCGCACACCTCGCCGTCGCGACCGACGCACCCTTCATCAAGACGGGCGCCGTCGGCGGCGAGCGAACCGCCAAACTCAACGAGCTCATCAGAATCGCAGACGACGCGACATGACAGACAACGACGCAACCCAAGAAGGGCTCGACGCCGCCGAGGAGGAAATCGACGAGGAGCCGGCCGAGGGGCCGGGTCCCGCCGCCGAGGAGGACGTCGAGCCTGTAGACGAACAATCCGCCGACGCCGAGGCCGCGGAGGCCGACGCCGACGCCGAACCAGCTACCGAGGAGGAAGAAGACGCCGGACCCTCCCTCGACGACGACGTTATGAGCGACGAGGAGGCCGACCTCCTCATCCCCGTCGAGGACTACCTGGGCGCCGGTGTCCACATCGGGACCCAGCAGAAGACCTCGGACATGGAGCGGTTCATCCACCGCGTCCGGACCGACGGTCTCTACGTGCTCGACGTCTCGAAGACCGACGGCCGCATCCGCACGGCCGCGGACTTCCTCGCCAACTACGACCCCGAGCAGATCCTGGTCACCTCGAGTCGCCAGTACGGTCGGTTCCCGGCGGAGAAGTTCGCCGAGGCCGTGGGCGCTCGCGCCCGCACCGGTCGCTTCATCCCGGGCACGCTGACCAACCCCAAGTACGACGGCTACATCGAGCCGGACGTGCTGGTCGTCACCGACCCGATCGGCGACGCCCAGGCCGTCAAGGAGGCCATCACGGTCGGCATCCCGGTCATCGCGATGTGTGACTCGAACAACCAGGTCAGCAACGTCGACCTGGTCGTTCCGACGAACAACAAGGGTCGCAAGGCCCTCTCGGTCGTCTACTGGCTGCTCGCCAACGAAGTCCTCGATCGACGCGGCGCCGAGCCGTCCTACTCGCTCGACGACTTCGAAAGCGGCGTCTAATCCGTTCGAACCGATACTGATCGTTTTCGCTCTCGCTTTACCGTCTCGCCGAGCGGCCGCGCCGTCCGCGTCGCGGGCTCGAGTCACACCTGCTGAGCAAAGGAGTTACATGAGCACCCGCACAACGGGCGACTATGATCGATTCGCTGTTTCACTTCGAGGAGGACGTCATCCCGCTGCCGGTCGTGCTGGCCGCGGCGGCACTGATCGCGATTTTCGCCGTCGGCATCCCGTACCGCGCCTTCGTCGGCTTCTGACTCGGTCGAGACGGTTCGACCGAGGCGAGCAGCGGCGTGAGTCGTCGCCGACCGTTCGTTACGCCTCGCTTTCGAGACAGCGCTGGTAAACGGCGCGCAGTCGGTCCCCCATCTCGTCGACGGTGTACTCGGTGACGTGCGCTCGCCCGTCCGATCGGCGATCGCCCGCGAGCACGTCGGCCAGTCGCGACTGGAGTGCGTCGTCGTCGGCGACGACGTGGGAGTCGGAGACGGGTTCGAGCACCTCGCGGGCGAAGCCGACGTCGCGCGAGACGACCGGAACGTTACAGGCCGCGGCCTCCTTGATCGTCATCGGTCCGCTCTCGTAGCGCGAGGTGATCAGGACGGCGTCGGCGGCGTTCAGGTAGTAGGGCACCTCCTCGTAGGGCTGGTTGGCGACGGTTCGCAACCGTACGTCGTCGGGGAGTCCGTCCACGACCCGTGCGGCCAGCGGATAGTTCTTCTCCTCGCGCGAGGGGGCGTAGGGGAAGAGGACGATCCGCTCGTCGGTCTCCCAGCCGACGCGCTCGCGCGCTTCGTCCCGCGGAACGGGTCGGAACCGCTCGGTGTCGACCGGGAACGGGACGTTGTGACAGGGTCGATCGACGCGATCGGCCATCGCGTTCGAGGGAACGACGACGCGATCGGCGCGCGCGGTGAACCACCTGATGACGTCGGCGTACGGGTTGTCGCGATACTCGCCGCCCCAGAGCGTACAGACGACCGGGAGGTCGGTCCCCGGCAGCGCCGACGCCGCGACGGCGAACGGGAACGTGAGTCCGTAGTTGGCGTGGACGAGGTCGTAGTCCTCGCGCGCCGCTCGGAGTACCTGCGGGAGGTAGCGGGCGTAATCGAGCGGCGTCCGCCGCTGGACGTCGTCCTCGCGGGCCCGGTGTTCGCTGGGGACCGGCAGCGTCGTCACCTCGACGCCGGCGCGCTCGAGGGCCGTCATCTGGCTTTGATAGAAGCTGCGCCAGTCGGTCGTGGTGAGACTCAGGACGCGGATCATGGTGGCGTTACTGAGGGACCGGCTCGCCGCGTTCGTCCGCGTCGGACTCCGACTCGCGCTCCGCCTGCGCGGGCGCCCCCGGCGTCGGTTCGTCGACGTCCGCGAGGAGCCGGCTGAGCACGTACGCGGTGACGTCGATCTTCTCCTCGAGCATCGCCTCGCGTCGGTCCGCCCAGGTTTCGTCGGCGGTCGGGTCGTTGACGATCCGCTCGAGGGTCTCGATCGCGTCGGCCTCGCTGCTCGTGTGGAACGACCGGACGAGGCCGTACGCCTCGAGTTCGTCGAACTTGCCCATGTCGTCCGCGCCCGCGAACGGGCTGATCCGAACGGTCGGCGTGCCGAGGAGGCCGGCCTCGAGGGTGGTCGTCGCGACCTCGCCGACGACGACGTCGGCGAACGCGAGCAGGTGGTGAAACGCCGCCGGCGGCACGGGAAGCGGTTCGGTGTCCTCCGGCAGCGGGCCGTCGCCCTCGTCGGAGACGAACACTCGTCCGTCGTCGGCGAGGACGTCGACGATCCGGCGACGCGCCGAGGGAGAGATCCCCTCCTTCCCGACGTCGTGGTTGCCGTTCCACGCGCCGAACCGGATGACGGCGTACCGCTCGTCGGGATCGACGTCGTTGCGTCGCAGGACCGACGGGTCCGGCTCGAACCGATCCGGATGGAGGTACGCGAGTTCGTGGTAGCCGGGATAGGTGACGTGACCGTCGCCGTAGCCCTCGCGGAAGTTGTCCGGGGTGTAGAGCACGTCCGCGAACGGGAGGGTGAGTCGGTTGCCGCCGTTGATCGCCGTCTCGGTGTCGATGTAGACGTGGCTCTCCGCGCCGACCAGTTTGGCGACGTGCGTCGCGGCGATCCCGTGGCTCGAGACGATGTAGTCCGGATCGATCGCCCGCGCCCGGCGGAGGAGCCGGTACTCGTAGCGCAACTGCGTCAGTCCCAGTCCGAGCCAGCCGTCGGGTTCCCCACAGAGCAGTTCGTGATCGATGTCGTAGGCGTCGAGGAGTTTCCCCGTAACCCCCTTCTCGCGGCCGAACACGTGGACGTCGTGACCCGCGGTCTCGAGGTCGCGGACGACGTGCTTGAAGAGGTGAACGTTCGCCGCGTGCTGGATAGTGATAATAATATCCATCTGTCTCGTGATCGAGGCGACTCATGTCGGTCATATTATTATAGTATTCATAGCCGAGTGATATTATCCCTCCCGGATTTCACCGGTGAAACGGTCGCTCGCGAGCGAAATGACGGGGAGAAATAGTTTCGCGGATAATAAGTGTCTCGAGGCGCCGTCGCGACCGAGGCGATTCCCACCGGCCGAATTCTCACCCACGCCTTAGCGGAGTGACATTCGCGCGTCCGGGTTTCGCCGACGAAACGGTCGCTCGCGAGCGAAACGACGGCGTCGAAACAGTTGCACGCATACCAAGCTTGCCGAGACGCCGTCGAGGGTATCGGCCGGAATTCGATCGGAGTCTCGCGGGCGACTCCCGACCCACCCGCGGCGTCGGTTACTGTGCCGTCAGGCCGACGCCTCCGCAAGTAGGTCGCTGACCAGGTCGGCCGCGTCGACGGCCGTTTCGCCGAAGACGTAGGTGATCGGCTCGATCCCGAACGCCCCGCGGTGGTAGGCCACCCGCGGAACGCTCCCGCGCTCGGCGAACCGGTCGCGGAGGTGTTCGCCCCGATCCTCGTAGTCGGCGTCGAACTCGAGGGGGTCGAACCCGAGCGCGCGGGCGGCCTCGAGGAGCGCGTCGTCGGTCGCGACGTTGACCGCGCCGCGAACCGCGGGGTCGACCGAGCGGGCGGCGAGGATCGCAGTCGCGACGTGTTTCGAGGCGCCGAACTCCGGGTTGGCGGGGATTTCGATTCGGCGACCGATCTCGTAGATCCGGCCGGGGACGGCGGCCACGTCGGTCTCGTCGTGCGCGTCGGGGAGGGCCATCCCGACGTTGGTCCCCACGTTCGGGACGGCCGCGGCCATCTCCGGGATCGAGGCGAGGGTTCTGGCGGCCGTCCTGACGTTCGCGAGGACGTCGCGTTCGGCGCGGACGTCGGGATCGAGGCCGCGGACGCAGAGATCACAGCCGAGCCCCCGTAGCGCGGGCATCTCTTCCTCGTGGAGTTCACAGATCGGGCCGCGATCCTCTAAGTCACGGATCAGCGCCAGGAGTTCGGCCAGCGCGTCGTAGCCGTCCATCTCGCCGCCGGCGAGGCCGTCGGCGATGCGGTCGACGGTGGCGACGGTCTCGGGGTGGTCGCGAAAGCGGTCGTCGCCGCCGCTTTCGCCGCTGACGTACTTGCTGACGGCGGCCTGCGTGACGCCGAGTTTCGTTGCGATCTCCTGTTGGGTCATGCCGCGTTCGGCGAGGCGAGTCGCCAGCATCGCCCGCACGGTGGGGAGAAAGCGGTCGACGACGAGTTCGCTCGGCAGGACGAGAGACATATACGACCGCGTTGCGGCGACACCCGCTTAAATCCGACTCCTCCGGGACCCCGGGGCCGCGAGAAGAGTAGCTATTAACCGTCGTCGGACGAACGGCGGGATATGGCAGTCTCGAGCGCTCCCGGGAAGGTGTACTTGTTCGGGGAGCACGCGGTGGTTTACGGCGAGCCCGCGGTCCCGTGTGCGATCGAGTTACGGGCGCGGGTCGACGTCGAGCAACGGGCGGACAGCAAACTCCGGGTTCACGCCGAGGACCTGAGCCTGGACGGCTTCACGGTCGAGTACGCCGGCGAGCCCGAGGGGCGGCCCGACGTCGACGTCTCGGAGTCGCTGCTCAACGCCGCGATGGGCTACGTCGACAGCGCGATCGAGCAGGTCCGGTCGGTTACCGGCGAGGACGACGTCGGCTTCGACGTCACCATCGAGAGCGACATCCCGCTGGGCGCGGGGCTGGGCTCCTCGGCGGCGGTCGCCGTCGCCGCCATCGACGCCGGCACCCGCGAACTCGGCACGACCCTCGAGATCGACGATCTGGCCGAACGCGCCTACCGAACGGAACACGAGGTCCAGGGCGGACAGGCCTCCCGCGCCGACACGTTCTGCTCGGCCACGGGCGGTGCCGTCCGCGTCGAGGGCGACGACTGCCGCTCGCTCGAGGCGCCGGAGCTCCCGATCGTGATCGGCTTCGACGGCGGTGCGGGCGACACGGGCGAACTCGTCGCGGGCGTCCGCGGCCTCCGCGAGGAGTACGACTTCGCGGCCGACACGGTCGAAGCCATCGGCGATATCGTCCGGCGCGGCGAGGACGCCCTCGCCGCGGGCGATATCGAGGAACTCGGTCGGCTGATGGACTTCAACCACGGACTCCTCTCGGCGCTCGGCGTCTCCTCCCGAACGCTCGACTCGATGGTCTGGGCGGCCCGCGACGCCGGTGCCATGGGCGCGAAGCTGACGGGGGCCGGCGGCGGCGGCTGCATCGTCTCGCTGGACGACACCAACGAGACCGAGACGGCGCTGTCGTACACGCCCGGCTGCGAGGACGCCTTCCGCGCCGAACTCGCCGAAACGGGGGTGGCCCGACTCGAATGATCGTCCTGAAACTCGGCGGCAGCGTCATCACCGACAAGGACCGTCCCGAGACGCTCGACGGCGAGGCCCTCGAGCGGGCCGCCGACGCGGTCGCCGCGGCGCTCGAGGGCGGCGTCGAGGACCTCGTGATCGTCCACGGCGGCGGCAGCTTCGGCCACCACAACGCCAGCGAGCACGGCGTCACGACCGCCGAGGGAACCCGCGACGCCGGCGCCGCCCTCGACATCCACGGGGCGATGACGACCCTGAACCGGTTCGTCCTGAGCCGACTGCTCGAGCGCGGCGTCGAGGCGGTGCCGGTCCACCCGTTCTCGGCGGGCCACCGAGACGTCGAGGGCGACCTCGAGTTGCCGACCGGGCAGGTCGCGACGCTGCTCGCGGAGGGGTTCGTCCCCGTGCTCCACGGCGATCTGGTCGCCCACGCGGGTGCGGGCGCGACCGTCGTCAGCGGCGACGAACTCGTGACGGCGCTGGCCCGCGACCTCGAGGCCGACCGGATCGGCCTCTGCTCGACGGTGCCGGGCGTGTTGGACGACGACGATGCGGTGATCGACCGCATCGCGGCCTACGAGGACGTCGCCGGCGTGCTGGGCGAGAGCGCGGCGACCGACGTCACCGGCGGCATGGCCGCGAAGGTACAGGCGTTGCTGACCCTCGAGGCCGAGGCCTCGATCTTCGGCCTCGAGGACCTCGAGGCGTTCCTCGCCGGCGACGAGCCGGGGACGACGATCGACTCGTCGTAGTCGGCGACCGACAGCGCACACGACTGGCTCCGTTTTTTCTCCCTCTTCGTGTCGTCTTCCGGTATGGGTTCGTTCGACCAGACGACCGCACTGATCACCGGCGGCGGATCGGGAATCGGACGGGAGACGGCCCTCGAGTTCGCGCGGCGCGGAGCGCGCGTCGTCGTCGCGGATCTGGACGTCGACGGCGGCGAGGAGACGGTCGCGACGATCGAGGGCGACGGCGGCGACGCGATCTTCGTCGAGACGGACGTGACCGATCCGGAATCGGCGCAAGCGATGGTCGATACCGCCGTCGAGGAGTACGGACGCCTCGACTGCGCGTTCAACAACGCTGGAATCGGCGGCGAGCGGGCCACCGTCGACGAGTATCCCGCCGAGCGCTGGCACGACGTCGTCGACGTCAACCTGAACGGCGTGTTCAACTGCATGAAAGCCGAGATCGCCCGGATGCAGGCACAGGACGCGGGCGGCGCGATCGTGAACAACGCTTCGGTTCTCGGGAAGGTCGGGTTCGAAACTTCCTCGGCGTACGCCGCTGCCAAACACGGCGTTCTCGGACTCACGAAAAGCGCCGCCCTCGAGAACGGCGAAACCGGCGTTCGGATCAACAGCGTCTGCCCCGGCTTCATCGAGACGCCGCTCCTCGAGGCGGACGTGGCCGTGGAGGAGCGCGACCAGATCGCGGGATGCACGCGATGAATCGACTCGGGACGCCCGAAGAGGTCGCGAACGCCGCGGCGTGGCTGTGTAGCGACGAGGCGTCGTTCGTCACCGGGGAGGCGTTCGGCGTCGACGGCGGTTATCTCAGTCGATAGGGCCGAGACCGCCGCGTTCGCCGTTTTTGAGGGAGCGCTCGAGCGGGATGCCCAACCCACTGCGTTTTTAACACCCCGGCGTGTAGTGGCCACTAGCGAAACCCGCGGGCAAGTGCGCTCGGGGTCGACGGTGTGACACCTCGACCGATCGGAGGCGATTGCCTCCCCGTGCGCATAGCGGGATGGCCGACGCGCTGTAAGACGCCGGGGCCGCACAACCGGGAGTCCGCGGACCGTTTCGATGAGAGTCGATCGCGGCTTTCAGTACAACGAACTATGGAAATCGAAATCGCAACAATCGGCGGCTACGAGGAAGTCGGACGGCAGATGACTGCCGTTCGCGCCGGAGACGACGTCGTCATCTTCGACATGGGTCTGAACCTCTCGCAGGTCCTGATCCACGACAACGTCGAAACCGAGCGGATGCACAGCTTAGACCTGATCGACATGGGAGCGATCCCCGACGACCGAGTGATGTCGGATCTCGAGGGCGACGTGAAAGCGATCGTCCCGACTCACGGTCACTTAGACCACATCGGCGCCATCTCGAAGCTGGCCCACCGATACAACGCGCCGGTCGTCGCCACGCCCTTCACGATCGAACTGGTCAAACAGCAGATCGAGGGCGAGCAGAAGTTCGGCGTCGAGAACGACCTCGTGAAGATGGACGCCGGCGAGACGATGTCGATCGGCGACTCCGGCAAGGTCGAACTCGAGTTCGTCAACGTCACCCACTCGATCATCGACGCGATCAACCCCGTCCTCCACACGCCCGAAGGCGCGGTCGTCTACGGGCTCGACAAACGGATGGACCACACGCCCGTCATCGGCGACCCGATCGACATGGAGCGATTCCGCGAGATCGGCCGCGAAGGCAACGGCGTGCTGTGTTACATCGAGGACTGTACCAACGCCAACAAGAAGGGCCGCACGCCCTCGGAGAAGGTCGCCCGGGAGCACCTCCGGGACGTCCTCTACAGCATCGAGGACTACGACGGCGGCATCGTCGCCACCACCTTCTCGAGTCACATCTCGCGGGTGACGTCGCTGGTCGAGTTCGCCAAGGACATCGGCCGCCAGCCCGTCCTGCTCGGCCGTTCGATGGAGAAGTACTCCGGCACGGCGGAACGACTCGACTTCGTCGACTTCCCCGACGACCTCGGGATGTTCGGCCACCGCAAGTCCGTCGACCGCACCTTCAAGCGGATCATGAACGAGGGCAAGGAGAACTACCTGCCCATCGTCACCGGCCACCAGGGCGAGCCCCGCGCGATGCTCACCCGAATGGCTCGCGGCGAGACGCCCTACGAGCTGGACGACGGCGACAAGGTCGTCTTCTCGGCCCGGGTCATTCCGGAGCCGACCAACGAGGGCCAGCGCTACCAGGCCGAGAAGCTGCTCGGTATGCAGGGCGCCCGCGTCTACGACGACATCCACGTCTCGGGCCACCTCAATCAGGAGGGCCACTACGAGATGCTCGACGCGCTCCAGCCCCAGCACATCATCCCCGCTCACCAGGACATGAGCGGCTACTCCAGCTACGTCAACCTCTGTGAGAGCGAGGGGTACCAGCTCGGCCGTGACCTCCACGTCACGCGCAACGGCAACCTCATCCAACTCGTCGACTGATATGACCAGTCCCGAGGCACGAGAGGAGGCGGTGCTCGAGGCCGTCCGCGAGCGCCGCGAGCGGGTCAACGAGGCCATCCCGGAGGAGCTACCGATCCAGCGTCCCGAACGGCTCTACGAGGCGTCGCGCTACCTACTCGACGCCGGCGGCAAGCGACTGCGTCCGACCGTCCTGCTGACGGCGGCCGAATCGCTGCTGGACGTCGAGCCCCTGGGCACCGACTACCGCGAGTTCCCGACGCTAAACGGGAACCGCATCGACATCATGGACGCGGCGGTCAGCGTCGAAGTCATCCAGTCGTTTACCCTCATCCACGACGACATCATGGACGACGACGACCTCCGCCGCGGCGTCCCCGCCGTCCACGAGGAGTACGATCTCGAGACCGCCATTCTGGCGGGCGACACGCTCTACTCGAAGGCGTTCGAGATCATGCTCGAGACCGGCGCGAAACCCGACCGGTCGGTCGAAGCGCTCAACGTGCTCGCGACGACCTGTACCAAGATCTGCGAGGGCCAGTCCCTGGACGTCACCTTCGAGGAACGCGCGGACGTCTCGCCCGACGAGTACCTCGAGATGGTCGAGCAGAAGACCGCGGTGTTGTACGCCGCCTCGGCGTGTCTCCCCGCGATCTTGCTGGGGGCCGACGAGGAGACGGTCGACGCCCTCTACGGCTACGGGCTCGACATCGGCCGGGCGTTCCAGATCCAGGACGACGTCCTCGACCTGACGGTCCCGAGCGAGAAGCTCGGTAAACAGCGGGGCAGCGACCTCGTCGAGAACAAACAGACGCTGATCACGGTCCACGCCCGCGATCAGGGCGTCGACGTCGACAATCTCGTCGACACGAACGACGTCGAGGCCGTCACCGAAGCCGAGATCGACGACGCCGTCGCCCAACTCGAGGCCTCGGGCTCGATCGAGTACGCCAACACCACGGCTCAGGACCTCGTCGCCCAGGGCAAGGAGCGACTCGAGGTCCTGCCGGACAACGAGGCCCGCGAGTTGCTTCGGGACATCGCGGACTACCTGATCGAACGCGGCTACTGAGTCTTCGGTAGCGTCGTTCGGTCGCCGCTTTTCGGCGCTATTTTTCGGTCGTGTGAGTGGTTCGCTCGAGTAGTGGTGGGACTTCGGTTCGGACGCGGGACCGCAGGGGTCGAGAACGGATCGTTACGGCCCGATGCATCTATCTGCGGTGGCACGTGCTGTCGACCCGCCGAACGTGAGTGAGGTGGGTCGACGACAGTGCGTGAGGGACGAGCGAGCGACTACAGGAGTGAGCGAGTCGGCTGGGGAGGACGTGGAATCACTGGTGCCACGATACAGCATACGAAATCTGAACCGTGGTCTAAAGAACCATCAATGAAAATAGACTTCTGATACCGTGGCAACGGGGAGTTGCCACCCCCTCCCCAGCCGATTCACTCCCGTTGGTCGCTCATCCCTCGCACGAATTTGCTGCCCGGCCTCGCTTTCGCTCGGCCGGTCGACAGCGCGCGCCACCGCATGCCAGACGACTGGTCCGTCGTCGGAACGAATCGAGCGTCGACGTCGCCGCTTCGAGATTCGCGGGGAGCGAGCCGCAAACGACGCGTGGACATCGCGGACGTTTTGGTCCGGGCACGACTATCGCAGCGTAATGAACGACGAGTTGCGCGAGCGCATCGAGCGCGAGGCCGAGAAGCACGCGCTGTTGAACGCCGTCAAACACGAGAGCGACGCCGACGTCGGCGCGATCATGGGGCCGCTGATGGGCGACAACCCCGACTTCCGCGAGCACGGCGACGAGATCCCGGGGATCGCCGGCGGCGTCATCGGCCGGGTCAACGACCTCTCGTACGAGGAGAAACGCGAGCGACTCGAGGACCTCGCCCCCGAGGAACTCGCCGAAATCGAGGCCGAGGACGAGGCGGACGAACACGACCTCCCCGACCTACCCAACGCAGAGGAATACGACGAAATCCGGATGCGCGTCGCGCCCAACCCCAACGGCCCGTGGCACGTCGGCCACGCCCGGATGCCCGCCGTCATCGGCACCTACAAGGAGCGCTACGACGGCTGGTTCTGCGTCCGCTTCGACGACACCGATCCCGAGACGAAACGCCCCGATCTCGAGGCCTACGACGCCATCCTCGAGGATCTCGACTACCTCGGCTTCGAGCCCGACGCGACCTACAAGGCGAGCGACCGCCTCGAGACCTACTACGAGCACGCCCGCGAACTGATCGAGCTCGGCGGGGCCTACACCTGCTCGTGTTCCGGCGAGGAGTTCTCGGAGCTGAAGAACAGCGGCGAACCCTGCCCCCACCGCGAGAAGGACGTCGAGACGGTCCGCGAGGAGTTCGAGGCCATGGTCGACGGCGAGTACGACAGCGGCGAGATGGTCCTGCGGATCAAGACCGACATCGAGCACAAGAATCCCGCGCTCCGCGACTGGGTCGGCTTCCGGATGATCGACACGCCCCATCCCCGCGAGGAGGCCAGCGAGTACCGCTGCTGGCCGATGCTGGACTTCCAGTCGGGGGTCGACGACCACCTCCTCGAGATCAGTCACATCATCCGCGGCATCGACCTGCAGGACTCCGCGAAGCGCCAGCAGTTCGTCTACGACTACTTCGGCTGGGACTACCCCGAGGTCGTCCACTGGGGCCACGTCCAGATCGACGCCTACGACGTGAAGATGAGCACGTCGACCATCGCCGAACTGATCGAGGAGGGCGAACTCGACGGCTGGGACGACCCGCGCGCGCCGACGCTCAAGAGCCTCCGCCGGCGCGGCATCCGCGGCGAGGCAATCGTCGAGGCGATGGCCGGGCTGGGCACGTCGACCAGCGACGTCGACCTCGCGATGAGTTCGATCTACGCGAACAACCGCGACCTGATCGACGAGGAGACCGACCGCCGCTTCTTCGTCCGGGAGGGCAACCAGCTTCCGATCTCCGGCGATCCGCCCGCGGAAGCGAACCCGCCGCTCCATCCCAACCACGAGGAGCGAGGCGTCCGCGAGATCCCCGTCAGCGACTCCGTGATGCTCGAGCCCGAGGACGTTCCCGAAGACGGCGAACGCATCTGGCTCAAGGGACTCGGCTGTTTCCGGTACGCCGAGGGCGCGCTCGAGTACACGGCCGACGACATCGACGTGGTCCGGGAGGGCGAGGTCGACGTCGTCCACTGGGCCCCGGCGAGCGAGAGCGTCGCCGTCCGGATGCGCACGCCCGACGGCGACGTGCGCGGCCACGCGGAACCCGGCGTCGGCGACCTCGAGAGCGACGAGATGGTGCAGTTCGAACGGGTTGGTTTCGCGCGAATCGACCGACACGACGACGAGGAAGAGGAGACCGTCGTCTACTACGCGCATCCCTAATTCGGATCGCACCGATCGTCGATCGATAGTCGATCGGCCACTGCCGGCAGTACGTCACTCCGTTTTCGTTTCCGTTTCTGTCACCGACTCTGCGTTCGTCTCTCCGTCCGATTCGGTCGCCTCGGAAACTCGCTCGACCTCACTGCTTCCACACTCCGGACACGTCTCCCGCTCGCTGTGGAACCGGGTCTCGCAGTCGCGACAGCGGTAGGGAGCGCTGTCCTCGCGTGCGGCCACCGCCTCCTGTTTGAAGCGCTCGACTTTCTCGCCGAGCCGTTCGAACATGCTCATAGACGGACTACAGTTCGTGGCCAGATAAGTTGCTGTCACGGTACCCCGAATACGAACCTGCGGACCGGTGGTTCCGTTCCGGACAACGCGTGGACAGAAACGCGCGACCGCGGCGATCAGAAGACGAAGACCGCGACGAGAAATCCGAGCAGGACCGTGACGGTCAACAGCACCTGAATCGCCGTCGACGCGAGCATCCCGCCGGTCGCGTACGCCGCCGAACGGACGCTGCCGCCGGCGTCGCCGCCCTGAACGAACTCGACGAGGAAGACCGTCCCGAACAGCCCGGCGAGCAGTCCCAACGGGCCGGTGACGATCATCAGAACGATGGCGACGACGGTAGCGATCGTGGTGGTTGTCCACGAGGCCCCGCCCGCTCGAGCGGCGATCGAGCCGCCGAAGAACTCCGCGATCATCGTCATGACGGCGAGGAGCGCGAGGACGGCGACCGTGAGGGTCCCGGGATCGCTGAACCCGGAGTGCCACCAGTAGAGGGAGAGCCCGGACAGCGAGAGCAGCCCGCCGGGGACCAGCGGCGCGACCGTTCCGACGACGCCGCCGACGAGCAGGGCGACCGCGAGGATCGTGACTGCATCGACCATACGGGAACAGATGGTGGGCCGACCCAAAGGCGTACGGCCTTCGGTCGTGATCCGGTCGCTTCCGACGCGACAGCGAGCGCTCGGAGACGTCTCGCCGCCCTGGGTAGGTCACCAGTATCGTTACGGTTCGACGACCGAATCCGTCCGTATGAGCGAGACGCGCGGAGCGATCGTCGTCGGCGGCTCCTCGGGCATCGGCGAGGCGCTGGCTCGAGCGCTCGCCGACGAGGGGTACGAGATCGGGCTGGCGGCCCGCCGGACGGAACGCATGCGGGAGATCGGCGCCGAACTGCCGACCGAGTCCTCCGTCGCGACGATGGACGTCACCGATACCGACGACGCCCGCGAGGGCTTTTTCGAACTCGCCGCGGCGATGCGGTCGGTCGACGTGGTCGTCATCAGCGCCGGCACCGCGGCGATGAACCCCGACCTCGAGTGGGAGGCCGAACGGGAGACGGTCGACGTCAACGTCCGCGGGTTCACGGCGATCGCGACCGCCGCGATGGCGTACTTCGAGTCGACGCCCGACCGTTCGAGGGCCGGCGACGGCCACCTCGTGGGCATCTCCTCGGTCGCCGCCCACTTCGGCGTCGGCGGCGTGCAGGCGTACAACGCCTCGAAGGCGTACGTCTCGACGTACCTCGAGGGGCTGCGGGCGCGACAGGCCGATCGCGACGCGGACGTGACGATCACGACCGTCGAACCGGGCTTCGTCGACACCGAACTCTCGATGGGCGGCTTCTGGGAGTGTGCGCCCGAGACGGCCGCTGCGCAGATCGTCCGCGCGATCCATAAGCAGCGGAACCACGTCTACGTCCCCCGCCGCTGGCGGCTCGTGGCGTGGTTCTTGAAGGCGATCCCTGAGTCGGTGCTGCGGCGATTGCTCTCCTGACCGTTCGCGGGGAGTCCCGACCGTCCGCGCGAATCGTTCACCGCCACCGTAATCGGCTAAGGGACGCGGCGCGGAGACCGACCATGAAGTTCACGCCAGGACCGACGGCGGTCCCGCCGGCGGTCAGGGAGGCGATGGCCGAGGAACAGCCGAATCCGGACGTCGATCCCGCGTTCGCGGAGCGCTACGAGGCCCTCTGCGAGGCCCTCGCCGACGTCTACGACACCGACCACGACGTCGTCGTCCCCGGCGGCGAGGGCATTCTGGGCCTCGAAGCGGCGATCGCCTCGCTGGTCGCGCCCGGCGATCGCGTGCTCTGCATTTCGAACGGGCTCTACGGCGACGGCTTCGCGGACTTCGTCGAGTCCTACGACGGCGAGGCCGAACTCGTCTCGGCGCCCTACGACGACCCGCTCGACCTCGAGGCCATCGAGCGGACGCTCGAGGACGCCGAAACCGACGGCGAGCCGTTCGCACTGGCGACGATGGTTCACTGCGAGACGCCGACCGGGACGCTCAACGATCTCGACCCCGTGCTGGACCTGCTCGAGGAGTACGACGTGCCGAGCGTCGTCGACGCCGTCTCGTCGCTCGGCGGGACGCCGGTTCCGACCGATCGGATCGACGTCTGTCTCGGGGCGTCCCAGAAGTGTTTCAGCGCGCCGCCGGGGCTGACCACCGCCGCGATCAGCGACCGAGCGTGGGAGCGCATGGAAGAACGCGACCCGTCCTCGCTGTACACGAACTTCCTCCCGTGGCAGGACGTCTCCGAGAACTTCCCGTACACGCACCTGAGCGCGAACGTAGCCGCCCTCGAGGAAGCGATCGATCGCCTGCTCGAGGAGGGGCTCGAGGACGTCTACCAGCGCCACGAGGCGGCCGCCGAGCGCTGTCGCGAGCGCGGCGCCGAACTGGGACTCGAGGTCTATCCCGATGCCGAGCGGAGTTCGCCGACCGTGACGGCGTTTCGCCTCCCGGGCGAGGCGAAAGCGATCCGGCAGCGAGTCGCCGAGGAAGAGGACGTCGTACTGGCGACCGGGCTGGGTGAGCTGGAGGACGACATCCTCCGGTTCGGCCACATGGGGTACAACGCCGAGGTCGAGAAGGTCGACCGGGCGATGAACGCACTCGAGGCCGTCTTGGAGTAGAGAGTTAGTCGGTCGTACTCGGTCTCGATTCACTCACATATCGAGACGCCCCAAGAGGCCAGCCCATCAGACGGATTATCTATTCTTCCTCGTCGATAGTCAGATTCGAAGTATCCGTCTTCTGGATCCCGATCCACGTGTTCCACCCGGCTTGTAATCCGTATCCTCGCGAGAAACTCTCGAGGTCGTCACCCAGCTTGGTCGGCTCGCGCCAATGAGAATAGTCGGATAGATCTTCCATTTGCTGGGCCCTCTCGATTTGCTCCACTACTGCTTCGAGTATCGCAGGGTCCGGATCGAACCGCTTCTCTAACTCAGTTCGTATTCCGTCAATATCGACTGAATTGCACATATTGTGTGAACTAACTCTAATCCTATATGTTTGTCTCTAGTAGCACGAATGGACCGGGAAGCGTGGAATCTCTGTGTGTGGCACTGCTATGTATCGCAACAGAGCAAACACAGAAGCGGAGACGTTCAGTTCTCGAGAAATCGCTCTCGGACCTCGAGCGCCGCCTCAGATCCGTAGCGGTCGACCAGCGGACAGAACGCCCCGCCGAGCGCGCGCATACACTGGCCATACGAGTGGTACTCGAGGCGGTCCGCGACGGCTTCCCACGGCCGACCCTGTAGGGCGCGCATGACGAGCAGGCGTTCCTCGCGGGCGGTGAGGTCGGCGTCGTCGGGATCCTCGACGAAGTACCGAACGACGAGGTCCCGAAACGGGCCGGGATCGGCGTCGAACAGGCCGGGGCCGTAGGCCGCGCCGGCGACGACGCGCCAGTCGTGGGCCGAAAGGCCGAGCTCCGGGGCCGCGTCGGCGTCGACCGAGCGAAGCACCGCGCGGGCGACGTCCGGCTCGAGATCCGAGAGGGCGTCCGTACAGAGCGCGGGGAACCGGCGGGCGAACCAGTCGGCGTGGCGGTCGTGCAGTTCCCGACCGGCGTCGCCCGTCGGGGCGAGCATGAGCGCCGAGTACTCGCCGCTGGCGTCGTTGCGAGTCGTCGAGACGTGGACGGTCCGGTAGCCGTTCTCGCGCCAGAACTCGAGCAGGCCGGGCGTGGCACCGAAGCCGGTACCGAGCCAGTCTATCCCGTCGCCGTCGTCGCCCGCCTCGAGGCCGCCGTCAGTGAACGCCTCGCGAACGCGCTCGAGCAGGTGCGAGCCCAGCCCTCGAGAGCGGGCCGCGTGGTGGGTCGCGATCCGGACGACGCGCAGGCCGGCCGACTCGCCGGCGGCCTCGTCGCGCAACTGGCTCGTGAGGACGTCCGGGAGCATGTTCCCCCGAATCCGGCCGCCCTCGTACATCATCGCGCGGGTCTCGGGCGGCAAGTTCCCCTCGCGGGCCAGCAGGGCGACGCTGACGACGTGGCCGTCGTGAACCAGCGCGCGGGCCTCGAGGTTGGGCGCGTCGAGCAGCCGCGCGAGATCGTTGGGCTCGGTGCGGTAGTGGGCGAGCACGAGCAGGCCGAACGCCTCCCGCAGGAGGCGGTCGTCCGCGAGGAGGTCGTCGGGCTCGAGGCTGCGGTACGCGACGGTCTCGGGCGTCGCGTCGGCGACCAGCGGGGAGACCGGTGGACGAGCGTCGAGGAGCAGCGCGCGGAAGGCCCAGACCTCGACGGGGTCGCCGGCGGCGTACCGAATGGGGTCGACGAGCGTGCGGTCGATCACCTCGTGATCGCTCTCGGCGAGGCGGTCCCGGAAGCGAACGGAGAACCCCCGCCCCGCGCCCTCGTAGCCGTGGATCGTCGTCGCGAACGCGACCCGATCGGCCGCGAGCAGCGACTCGAGGACCGAGACCGGGAGCGCGGCGGCCTCGTCGACGACGACGATATCGGCGGGGCCGCGGTCGTCGCCGGTCGCCGATTCGATTCGCTCGACGGCCGTCGCCGGCTCGAGGAACCGAACGCGACCGCCGGAACTCGTCTCGATCGTCCGACCGTCGATCGTCGCGTCGGCCCCGAGCGTCCCCAGCAGTTCGCCGGCGCGGTCGAACAGTTCCGCCGCGTTTCGCGACCGAGGTGCGGTGACGAGCACGTCCAGTCCGTCGGCGGCGAACGCGCCCGCGGCCAGTCCCGCGGCACTGGACTTGCCCCGTCCGCGGTCGGCCTCGAGGACGACGGCGCGTCGCTGTTCGGTCTCCGCGTCCCCGCCGCTGTCTTCGCGCCCGTCGACGCCCTCGAGCAGCGACTCGAACGCCTCGACGGCGTCCCGCTGGTCGCCAGTAAGACACGCCTCGTAGGTGTCGGCGGGAAACCGAGCGTTCGGCGGGGCCTCGAACGAGGTCCCGTCCGAGCCGTCGACTCGCTTCGGCGCCGGTTCCGTCAGCCCGTCGTCGACGATCCGCTCGGTCTCGAGGTCGACGATTCCGATTCCCCGGTGGGCTCGTAACGTCTCGACGAGCCGAGTCCTGAATCGACCGGTGACGTCGTCCAGCGAGAACGGCGGGACGGCCAGCGACCGGTCGAACGCGCCGCGGCGATCGGGCCACTCCTCGAGCGGCGGCGTCAACAGGACGAGCAGGCCGCCGCCGTCGACCGCGCCGACGACTTTCCCGAGCGCGTTCGGCCGCAGCCCCTCGTGGGCGTCGAGCGCGATCGCGGTCCGCGTCGTTCCGAGGAGTTCGCTCGCGTTGGCCTGGGGCAGGTGTTCGCAGCGAAGCCGGTCTTCGGGGCCGACGAGCGTGGTTTCCGTGATCGGAACGGGAATCGCGTCGAGGATCGACTCGAGGGCGTCGTACCCCCGCTCGCGGTCGCCGGCCAGGACGAGGACGCGTCGCTCGTCGACCGCCGTCGCCTCCTCGAACAGGACCGTCGCGCCCGTCTCGACGATCATGGGGTCTCGTTGGAACGCAGCCCGTAATAGTATCCGGGATCCGTCGAGAACGGCGTCCCCGGTCCGCCCAGTGGCTCGGTGGCGTGGCCGAGAACCGTCGTCGTTCCGTTGCAATCAGTGCAATCGTTGACGCCGAACTCGGTCGGACGCGACCGAACTGTGGCTCCGACACCGGAACCGGCAGACGGCGCCTCGATTGAGCGTCCGGAAACAGTTCCAAAATTCGGACGATCTCGTCTCAATTTATATCATCCGATTACCTTTAAGAAGTATCGTCAATGGGGCGACCATGGAGCGAAGAAAACTCCTCCTCGGTAGCGGCGTCGGACTGGCAACCGTCCTCGCGGGCTGCAGCGGCGAGGATCTCATGAGCGATGACGAGAACGAGTCCGACGAGAACGGAAACGGGAACGAAACGCCGAACGGCTCCGACGAGAACGGTGAAGACGCCGAAGACGGCGAAAACGGCGAAAACGGAAAGGACGGCAAAAACGGTGAAAACGGCGAAAACGCCGAGGACGGCGACGAAAAAGGCGGTGACAAGAACGGGAAACGAGACGTTCCCGGCCTCGACGTCGACGCGTTCGAGTCCCTGCTGGAGCAGCAGGGTATCACGGTCGAGACGCTCCGCCGGAGCGGGCCGAATCTCACCCTGAAGGTGTCGGTCTCGGACCTGAACGCGGACGACCTGTCGGCCTCGGCTGACAGCGCCGAACTGCGACAGCGGCTCTCGGACATCGTTAGCGCCGCGGGCGACGCGGTCACCGATCCGCAGGCGTTTATCGCCGCAATCGAGACCATCACCGTGTCCGTCCTGGACGAGACCGACGGAAAGAAGAAGAAAGGAAAGTCGGGCCTCACGGTGGAGGTTCGCGTCTCTTGGCTGATCGAGTTCGTCCGCAACCGGCGCTCGGAACGGGAACTCCTCGATCGGATCACCGAAACGGCTTCCGAAGGCGCGTAGCGTCGGTCGTCGACCGTTCGCGTTTCGAAAGTCAATTTTTCGCTAGGGAGAACGGTACGTCCACTACCGCACTCGACCGAGCGGCGACTCGAGGAGCCGAACGCGCCCGCCGACGACGTTCATCGGGGCGCTCGATCGCAGACGCAGAAGCCGTTCCCCTCCGGGTCCTCCATCACGGTCCACTCCTCGGTCCGATCGGCGAATCGCTCGCGTTTCGTCTCGACTGCGCTCGCGCCGAGTTCCTCGAGGCGTTCGACCGTGGCCGCCCGATCTTCGGTCGCCAAATCGAGGTGAATCGGGATATCCTCGGTGGACCCCTTCGACAGTCGCTTGAACAGGAGCGGCGGCGATCGATCGTCGGGAGCCGCGAGGAGAACGTAATCCGGATCGTCCGTCTCGTCGGGTGGTTCAGCGGGGAGTGGGACCCGGTCGCGCTCGAGCGCCCGTTCCCAGAACGTCGCGAGTCGATCCGGCGAATTACAAGCGAAAGTAATCTTTTCTATCGAGGTCATGCTTATAGTGCATAATACTGTTAGTAGATAATCACGTGAATGGAGGTCACGTCGGAGATAATTGTCGCTACCATCGGCCGCGGTCCGAACGGTCGTGGTGTCATCGCTCCGGCGATCGAGCGAGCGAGAAGGATGGGCCGTCCTATCCGAGCCGGGACAGCGCGGTCTCCTTCGCGGTGTCGGCGTCCGGAAACGGCGTTTCGCCGACGCGGATTTCCGAGACCCACTTCACGCTCTCCCAGCAGTCGCGGCCGGGACCGGTCGGGACGAGTCTCGCCGGCCCGCCGTGGGCGACCGGCAGTGGCTCTCCGTCGAGTTCGACCGCGAGCAGCGCGTCCGAGAGGGTCTCGAGCGGGAACGAACAGGCGTAGTCGCCGTCCATCGCGCCGACGAGGGCGTGCTCGGCCTCGGCCGACGGACCGGCGCGCTCGAGGAGTTCCCCGACGCGAATCCCGCGCCACGCGAGCCCGTCGGCGACCCACCCCTCGGCGCAGGCGAAGTCGGCGGTCACGGTTTCGAGGGGGAACGACTCGAGGGCCGCCGCGGTGAGGCGAAGCGATCGGTCGACGGCGCCGGTCACGCGGAGCGTCCAAGCTTCGGCGTCGACCGCGTCCGGGACCGGATGCGATCTGAGATCGGTCACGGGAGTCGGTACGCCGCCGATCGAGAAACCTGCTGGGGCGCACATGTGCGGGACCACCTTCTCGAGCGCTCGGGGGAAACGAACGGCCGAGATGAGCGACGAAACCGAGTACGACGAGCTCCCGCTGGTCTACTCCTGTTCGGGCTGCTCGAGCGCCGCACAGCTGGCGAACGATCTGGCGATCTCCCTCGACCGGGACGGCGTCGCCGAGATGTCCTGTATCGCCGGCGTCGGCGGCGGCGTGGCGCCGCTGGTCGACACCGCGACCTCGGGCCGGCCGATCGTCGCGATCGACGGCTGCCCGCTCGAGTGTACGAAACGGTGTCTCGATCGCCACGACGTCGCGCCCGACCGCCACTACATGCTCGCGGAACACGGCGTGGCGAAGGAGTACCACACCGACTACGACGACGAGGCGGCCGAGCGGTTGCGCCGCAAGCTGGCCTCGGAGATCGAGACCCTCGAGGGAACGGCCTGAGTCACCGCCCGTGGCGATCTAGTCAGGAACGAAACCATTTCCGATGTGCGGACGCGTCGCACGGCTCCGGTCGTTTGAACACGCTTTTAAGGGGGGCAACGCTACAGACGTAGTACACCCTACGCGGGGTTGATGATGCTCCTAGCCTCACAGGACTTCCGCCGAAGCTACTTCGGCCAGGGGTGGCCATACGGGCTGACGGAACTGTTTGCGGCGTCCGACACGACGGTCGTCGGACGCCCGCTCACGACGTCCGTCTGCCCGTATCGTGCCCCGAATGGCAGGGGAGCGCGAGCCCACGTGTAGGAGAGGTGAACAACCAATGTCAGTCTACGTCAACACCGACATCCCAGCCGACCTCGCAGAGGACGCCCTCGAGGCCCTCGAGGTCGCACGAGACACCGGACGCGTAAAGAAAGGAACGAACGAAACCACGAAGGCGATCGAGCGCGGCAACGCCGAGCTCGTCTACGTCGCCGAGGACGTCTCTCCCGAAGAGATCGTCATGCACCTGCCCGACCTCGCCGAGGAGAAGGGCATCCCCGTCGTCTTCGTCGAGACTCAGGACGACGTCGGCCACGCAGCCGGCCTCGAGGTCGGCTCGGCCGCCGCGGCGATCGTCGACGCCGGCGAGGCCTCCGACGACGTCGAAGATATCGCCGACAAGGTCGAGGACCTCGACTGAGGTGATCAGAGATGAGTGCTGAAGAGGAAGAAACTGGATCCACGCCCGCCGAGGTCATCGAGATCGTCGGCAAGACCGGCATGCACGGCGAGGCCATGCAGGTCAAATGCCGTATTCAGGAGGGCGAGAACCAGGGACGTATCATCACCCGGAACTGCCTCGGGCCGGTCCGCGAAGGGGACGTACTCCAGCTTCGCGAGACCGCCCGCGAGGCGGACTCCATCGGAGGACAATAACCAATGGTCGAGAAACGAACGTGTGACTACACGGGCGAAGAGATCGAGCCCGGCACGGGCATCATGTACGTCAAGAACGACGGCAGCGTGCTCCACTTCGTCGACTCGAAGGCCGAGAAGAACTACAAGCTCGGTCGCGAACCCCGCGATCTCGAGTGGACCGAGGAAGGTCGCCGCGGCAAGGGTCCCGCCCAGGCCGAGACGCCCGCCGACGAGGAAGCCGACCAGACCGAGCAGGTCGAAGCCGGCGAAGACGAGGATCTCGAGACCGAGGCCGACGCCGTCGACGAAGACGAAGACGACGTGCCCGCCGGCGACGAAGCGGTCGACGAGACCGAGGAAGCCGAGGCCGAGGAGAGTGAGGCCTAATGAGTGACCACGAGCGAACCTTCGTGATGGTCAAGCCCGACGCCTTCGCGCGTGGGCTCGTGGGCGAAGTCGTCTCTCGACTCGAGGACCGCGGGCTCAAGCTCGTCGGGATCAAGGTCGAGAACATGCCCCGCGAACGGGCCGAAGAACACTACGGCGAACACGAGGACAAACCGTTCTACGACGACCTCGTTGACTTCATCACCTCGGGACCGGTCGTCCCGATGGTCTGGGAGGGCCAGGACGCGACGCGTCAGGTCCGCCAGATGATCGGCGAGACCGACCCCCTCGAGGCCGAACCCGGAACGATCCGGGGCGACTACGCGCTCGATCTCGGTCGGAACGTCGTCCACGCCGCCGACCACGAGGACGAGGGCGCCAACGAACGCGAGATCGCGATCCACTTCGACGACGACGAGCTGATCGACTACGATCAGCACGACGCCGAGTGGCTCTACGAGTAACGCGATCACCGCGATCGTCCGTTCGTCGTTTTCATCGAGAGTTACTCATTTCGAGTTTCAGCTGAACTCACTCGAGCGGCCCTGTATCGCCGTTTTACCGCCGATCTGACTCAGGGCCGAGTACATGTATTTTTCTAGGTAGACGTAACATCTAATGTGACGGCTGCAGTAGAGGCTGGTGGTGGTTTCGAATGGTAACACACGGTAGGTGGTTCGTGGATGCGTGAAACGGAGGGAGAGGCAACGGAACTCACAGCTCAGGTGACGCCGTCGCTGAATCTCATCTTCGAGTTACTTTCGAATCGTCGCCGCCGATACGCGCTGTACCATCTCTACGATCAGCCCGACGGCGTCGCAACGATGGACGAACTGACGGATGCCGTCGTCAGCCGGCAGTATCTCGAGTCGAACTCGGATCCCGAGACGGACGACCGGGCCGACGACGACCCCGATCTCGAGAGCCGCCGCCAACAGGTTCGCATGGACCTCCAGCATACGCACCTGCCGAAACTCGAGGATGCGGGCGTTCTCGAACACGACCATCGCAGCGAGATGGTCCGCTACTGGAACCAGCCGTCGCTCGAGGAGTGGCTCGAGCACGCCCGGCACAAGGAACTCGCCTGAGGGACCGTCGACAACCGCGCGAGGGGCGACGAACTGGGGAGTACGCGCCCCGATAGCTCGGTGTCAGTAGCGTAAATCGCGTGCGGGCGTCGGGTTGTGTTCCGTGGTAGCGTTTCTTTCCTCAAAGCTTAACACGCGAGATGCAGATATGAACTGTAGGTGAGCGCCAATGACTGACCACGAACTTCCACCACTTCCGTACGACTACGACGCGCTTGAACCGGCACTTTCCGAGCAGGTCCTGACCTGGCACCACGACACCCACCACCAGGGCTACGTGAACGGTCTGAACTCGGCCGAGGAGACCCTCGAGGAGAACCGCGAATCGGGCGACTACGGTTCGACGCCCGGTGCGCTCAAGGACGTCACCCACAACGGCTGTGGCCACTACCTCCACACGCTGTTCTGGGAGAACATGTCCCCCAACGGCGGCGGCGAGCCCGAGGGCGACCTCGCCGACCGCATCGAAGAGGACTTCGGCTCCTACGAGGGCTGGAAGGGCGAGTTCCAGAAGGCAGCCGGCGCCGCCGGTGGCTGGGCCCTGCTCGTCTACGACCCGGTCGCCAAGCAGCTGCGTAACCTCGCGGTCGACAAGCACGACCAGGGCGCGCTCTGGGGCGCCCATCCCGTGCTCGCGCTGGACGTCTGGGAACACTCCTACTACTACGACTACGGTCCGGACCGCGGCGAGTTCATCGACGCCTTCTTCGACGTCGTCAACTGGGAGAAGGCCGAAGAGGAGTACCAGACCTGCCTCGATCACTTCGAGTAAGTCGCCGACCGCGACAGCGACGAGCCAGTCAATCCCGAATTTTTCTCGCAGATCGGTCCGCCGGTAGCGGTGCACCCGTGACTGTCACTCGAGGAGCGGATAGCGCGGAGACCGCCGTTACGACTCGTCCTCGACGCCGGCCGCTCGCAGGTACTCCTCGAGGAGCGTCGGGAACTGGCCGCCGCGGACGTACCGGAGCCCGAACTCGTCGGCCCAGGAGATGATGCCTCGGTCCTCGGTGACGACGCCGGCGTCGAGTTCGCGGGCGAGGATCAGCAGGTCGAAGTCCTCGCGGGAGTCGAGGACGCCCTGTCGGAGCGCCTGCCGATACTTGTCACGCATGTCCGAGAGGATCCGGTCGGCGTCGGTCATGTACTCCTCGCGCCCGTCGTCGGTCGGATCGCTCGCGAGCGCGTCGGGGTCGAGCTGTTCGACCTCGCGGATCGCCTGTTCGGAGACGCGGAGGCCTCGATCGACCCGATCGCTCATCTCGTCGATGAAGTTGTAGACGATGTTGGCCGGAATCGTCACGCCGTACCGATCGGGGCTCTTGCGGACGACCCACGTGTCGAGCCGCGAGAACACCGTTTCGTCGACGTCGCGTTCCCGTAACATCGTCGCGAGTTCGTCGTGGATCGAGGGCGGCACGTAACAGGAGATGTTGAGTTCGAGTCGCGCGGTCGCGATGAGGTCGAACAGGCGGATGACGGCTGACTCGAGCGATTCGTCTCCCCGACGGATCTCCTCGGTGATAAACAGTGACGTGTCGAGAACGAACCGTTGGCGTGGCAGTTCGCCAGACATAGTCGACAGTTCGACGGTGCGCTACAAAGGTCTCCCCCCGCGTTCGATCGATCGAACGCGGTCGGACGGCCTGCGGATCGGCGTCCGCTGGCCGACCGGGTGTTTTTCACGAGGTATGGTGACAAACAACTCATGGACCGCGACGAGTACCTCGAGCGGCTCGGGACGACCGCGGAGACGCCCGAGGACCTCTTCGAGCACGTCGAGGAACGGTCAACGGCGGGACGGACCCACTACGTCCTCACGGCCGCTCGCCACGGGGTCGAGCGGGGGACGGTCATCGTCGAGGAGGCGGAAACCATCGTTCGCGGCTATCCGAGCATCCCCCGGATTCTCGTGCTCGACCCCGGAGTTCCGTCGTTTTTCGAGGACGGCGAGACCGTCGTCATCGAGGAGAAACTCGACGGTTTCAACGTTCGCATCGCGGCCGTCGGCGGCGAACCCCTCGCCTTCACCAGAAGCGGCTACGTCTGTCCGTACACGACGGGGCGGGCCCGCGATCGCCTCCCCCTCGAGGCGTTCTTCGCGACCCACCCGGAGAAGACCCTCTGTGCCGAACTCGTCGGCCCGGAGACGCCCTACTCGACCCACGACTACGAGGGGGTCGACACCCACGAGTTCCGGATCTTCGACGTCCGCGACCGGGAGACCGGGGCACCGTTCGCCGTCGACGATCGGCGAGGGCTCTGCGAGGAGTACGGGTTCGCCCAGCCGCGACTCTTCGGACGGGCGGCGCCCGCCGACGCCGTTGGACCGACTCGAGCGGCGATCGAGGAACTCGACGCGGCCGGCCGGGAAGGGGTCGTCCTGAAGTCGGCGGACGGGGAGCGACTGGTCAAGTACACGACGGAGACCCAACACCACGAGGAACTCGCCTACGCGTTCTCGCTGCCCTTCGATCACGGCCGCGACTTCGTCTTTTCGCGGATCGTCCGGGACGCGTTTCAGGCGGCCGAGTTCGACGCGGACGACGACCGACTCGAGGAACGGGCCCACGACCTCGGCGAGTCGATCCTCCGGCCGATGGTCTCGGCCATCCGGGCCGTCGAAGCCGGCGAGACGATCGGCGAGCGACACACGGTCAGGGGCGATCCGGAGACGATCGGCGCGCTCCTCGACCACCTGCGCGAGCAGTCGCTGACGGTCGGCCTCGAGTCGGACCGCCGCGAGGACGGCGAGCGCGTCCTCGAGTTCGTGAAGGTGGCCGAGTCGAGTCGCGACCGGATCCGGTACTATCTGGACGGCGGCACGCGGGACGAATGAGGGGCTGCGCTCGGATTCGGACCGATAGTCGAGCGTGCGTGCGGCTCAGGACCGAGACGGATCGGTCCCGATCGATGACTCATCCGATCCGACATCGGCGTCCGCGGGAGTCGCGTCGCCGGCCGGTTCGACGCCGCGGAACTCGAATCTGGCGCCGCCGGCGTCGCTCTCCGCGACGGCGCTGGTCCAGTCGTGAGCCGTCGCGATTTCCTCGACGATGGAGAGCCCGAACCCCGTGCCGTCCCCGTCGGTCGTGTACCCGCTCTCGAAGACCCGATCGCACTGAGACGACGGGATTCCGACGCCGTCGTCCGCGACGTAAAACCCCGCTCCGGATCCGTCGCGGGCGTCGCCGAGCGTTCCCACCGCGACCTCGAGGTCGGCGCCGTCCGCGCGATCGGTCCCGTGCTCGAGGGAATTGCGGAACAGGTTCTCGAGCAGTCGCCACAACCTGTCGGGATCGGCCAGTATCGGCGCGCTCGAGTCGATCGCGAGAGTCGCGTCGCCGGTGTCGACGCTCGCCCACGCGCGGTCCGCGAGCGCCGCGAGGTCGACGGGTTCGGTATCCGTTACATCCCGTCCCTCGCGGGCGAGCGCGAGGACGTCCTCGATGATCGTCTCCATCCGCTCGTGGGACCGCTCGATCTCGTCGAGGTGCGGGTCCGGATCGTCGGCCTCGCGGGCCAGTTGCAGGTGGCCGCCGGCGACCGTCAGCGGATTGCGGAGGTCGTGGGAAACGATGTTCGCGAACTCCGCTAAGCGCTCGTTTTGGCGCTCGAGTCGCGTCTCGCGGCGTTTCCGTTCGGTGATCTCGCGAGCGACGAACAGCCAGCCGGCGTGGCGATCGCGGCCGTCCTCGATGGGCGTCGTTCGCACGAGGTAGTAGTCGTCGCCGACCGCGAGCTCGCGTTCCGCGGGGTCGCGAGTCGCGGTCAGCGCGCGGACCTCCTCGCCCAACGCGGGGCGGTCGGCGAGCAGGGAGTCGACGCCGGTCCCGATCGGCGAGCCGTCGACGCACGCCAGCAGGCGCCGACCGACGGGATTAGCGTCGATCAGTCGGTCTTCGTCGTCGACGACGAAGACCGCGTCGGTGACGGTGTCGAGCACCCGATCCCGGGCGATCGGAACGACATCGACCAGTTGGTAGCGAAGGATCGCGACCGCGTACAGGATCCCGGCGACGGCGAACCCGATCGGCGAGACGTCGACGTCGACCGCTCCGAAGACGTAGGCTGCGTTCCCGACCCAGGCCGCGAGCGTGCCGGCGAGCAGCGCCGCGCTCTGCCCGCGGTACAGCGACCGCGAGCGAACCAGAAACTCGATGATCAGCACCGTCACGACGGCGAGGACGACGTAGGAGTACGTCGTGTGGATCCAGAACGCGGGCCCCCACTCGACCGTTCCGTCGCTCAGGGCGTAGAAGAGGTTCCTCGGATTCGCGATCACGGTGAAGACGACCAGCACCGGTTCGATCGACAGCGCGGCCAGGATCGGCGGCCTGATCAGTTCCTCTCGACCGGTGTACTCGAGCGTGAAGACGAGCTGCGCCATCGTCCCGACCCCCACACCGAGGAATAGGAGTCCGAGCAGTGCGAGGGCGAGGGGGCCCGGATCGATCCGCATGAGCGCGAGCCCGCAGACGGTCCACAGTCCTGACCCGAGGACGGTTCCGAGCAGCGGCCACGCGCCCGGCCGATCGCGATGGCGCCACAGCACGCCGGCGAGGATGACGCTATTGAGAGCCGTGATCGCGTACATCGCCTGTACGATCGAGCTTCCCGGGGCCGCGGACATCGTCGTCACTCGAGCATCGAGTACGTAAAGTGCACTGGCCGTTCGGTCGGCAGTCGGACCGACGCCGGGCGGCGGTTGACCGCCGCGACTCGAAGCCGTCAGTCAGCGGTCGGGACGGCCGCGTCCCGGTCGTCGATCTCGACGCCGCGGAACTCGAATCTGGCGCCGCCGTCGGCGCTTTCGACGGCCTCGATCGCCCACCCGTGGGCGGTCGCGATCTCCTCGACGATGCTCAGTCCGAGGCCCGTCCCCTCCGGGTCGGTCGTGTACCCCTCCTCGAAGACGCGGTCGCGGTCGTCGGAGAGCCCGCGACCGTCGTCCGCGACGAAAAAGCCGCGTACCGGATTCGTTCCGACCGCACCGACGGAAACGGTCAGCGACGGCTCCGTCGGATCGCTCGAGTCCTCCGGGTCGGCGGAGCCGTCCGCCGGACGCCCGTGGTCGATGGCGTTCCGGAAGAGGTTTTCGAGGAGTCGGAGCAGTCGCCGTCGGTCGGCGAGGACGGTCGTCGACTCCTCGATCGTCAGCGTCGCGTCGCCGGTGTCGACACTCACCCAGGCTCGCTCGGCCACCACCGCCAGGTCGACGCGCTCCGGATCGGTCACGTCCGCTCCCTCACGAGCGAGCGCGAGGACGTCGTCGATGATCGCCTCCATCCGCTCGTGGGATCGTTCGATCTCGTCGAGGTATTCCTCATCTTCGGTCTCGCGGGCGAGGTCGAGGTAACCGTCCGCGACGTTCAACGGATTGCGAAGGTCGTGGGAGACGAGATCGGCGAACCGCTCGAGGCGTTCGTTCTGGCGCTGTAACTCGGCTTCCCGGCGCTTGCGTTCGGTGATATCGCGGACGACGAACAGCCAGCCGACGTGGCGGTCGCGCCCGTCTTCGATCGGCGTCGTCCGAACGTGAAAGTGCCCGTCGCGCAGTGCCAGTTCGCGTTCGGTCTCGACGGGACGATCCCTGAGACCGCGGAATTCGTCCCGTAACTCGGGGCGATCGGCGAACAGCGAGTCGAGATCCGTCCCGATCGGCGACTCGTCGAACTCCTCGAGCAGCGCTCGGCCGGCGGGATTGACGTCGATGAGGCGATTCTCAGTATCGACGACGAAAACGCCGTCGGTGACGGTATCGAGAACGCGATCGCGGGCGATCGGAGCGATATCGACCAGCCGGTAGCGGACGATCGCGACCGAATACAGCGCACCCGCGAGGATGAATCCGATCGGCGTCGTATCGATGGCGATCGACCCGAGGACGTCGAGGGTGTAGACCACGTTCGTCAGTAGCGGGGACGCGGACGCGCCGACCAGCATCGCGGCTTGCCCCCGGTATAGCGACCGGGAGTTGTGCAGGAACTCGAGGATTAGTATCGTTCCGGCGAGGGAGAGACAGTACGAGTAGACGAGGTGGACGTCGAACGCGGGGCCCCACTGAAAGCCGATACCGCCGACGACCGTCGGATCGCGGGAGATCGATTCGAAAAACAGGTCGCCGGGATTCGCGAACGCGAACGCCGCGAGGAGCACTGGCTCGATCGAGAGGAGCGCGATCGTCCGTCGCGTGAGGAGGTGCTCGCGGCCGGTGTACGCGAGGACGAACAGGAACGAGCCGAGGACGCTGGCTCCGACACCGACGTAGAGAAATCGGAGGAAGAACACCGACAGCGAGACGTGATCGACCGCGGAGCGCGCGAACAGCGATCCAGCCCAGATGGCCGCACCGACCACCGCGACGACCAGCGGTACGGCACCGGTTTTCTCTCGATGGCCCCAGACGACGACGCCGAGCGCGGCGGCAGTCACCGCCGCGACGGCGTAGATAAGCGGGATCAGCTCGTGAGCGAGTGCCACCCGAGTCCGTCTCGTGGCGGAATTATAAAGATTTGTGGCTACCGACTAGCGTATGCGCTGATCGAGGCGGGATTATCTGCTCCGATCTTTGAATTGTACTGCCGGGCCACCACATCGAACGGGCCGAGTACGGCGATCGGCTATCTGTTACTAGTCGGTCTGCGATCTCGAGAGCCGTCGGTCCTCGGACCGGCGTCTCGACGGTCGGATGCGGACCCGAAACTGGAACCGAGAGTCGGGATCGGTGCGGTCTTGTGGCGCGCGCGTCTACGGTCGCCTATGCCCGTTCCGAAGGACGAGTTCGAGAGTCTCCCGCCCTGTGACTTCTACACGCCGGCGGAGTTGCTCGAGGACGACCAGATGTACACCGTCTACGAGATCGCCCGCCTCCTGCAGGGGTTAGAGCCCGACGCCGAGATCGACGAAGGCACCGAGAGCATCCTGCTCGACTGGGCGATTCCCTGGGTGATGAACAACGCGGACGATCTCGTGGTCGCCGAGCCGCGATCCGACGACGAACCCGGCTACTACGGCCTGAAAGAATGATCCTCCTCGTGGTCGGTGCCGATCGCGTCGACGCCGGCAAGACCACGTTCTCGGTCGGCCTGCTCGAGCGAACCGGCGCGGTCGGCTACAAGCCCCGGGCCGGCAACGACTACTGGTTCGACCACGACGACTGCCGGACGGCGCTGGCCGACGACCGCCTCTACGGGAAGGACGCGAAACGCCTCGCGGCCGCGGAGGGACGCGGCCGCGAGCCGGAAACCCTCAATCCCGTCCACCGCCTCTGGCGTCCCACGCCCGGCGACGGGACCGGACTCCTCGGGAAGGCCGATCGCGAGTTCCTCGTCGATCGCGTCGGCCGCCCGGGCGACGACGATCCGACGTTCGTGCGCAACGCGACCGCGGATATTCCGGACGCAGTCGCCGACGCGCTCCCGCTCGAGGACGCCGTCGCCGTCGAGACCGTCGCGGAGTTCAACGAGATCGCCGAGCGGCGGTACGTCCCCGCATTCGAGGGGCTGGCCGCCGAGGTCGAATCGACGGAGGTCGCGGTCGTCGAATCCTACAGCGATATCGCGCGACCGCTCCAGTCGCTCGATCCCGCGGCGATCAGCGCCGTCGCGGCCGTCGAACCCGGCCGCGTCCGGATCTACCCGAGCGATCGCTACTGCCGGGCCTGCGAGATCGCCAGTTCGAGCCCGAAAGACGGCGCGCTCGAGAAGCGCGTCCCCGACGTGCTCGAATACCTCGATCCGATCGACCGGATTCGCCTGCCGCCGCTCGGGAGCGACGAGCGGGCGGAGCCGGCGCGGATCGCTCGCGCGTATTCTGACGCCTACGACGCGCTGCTCGAGGCGGCTCGAGCGGTCTGAGAGGCCGGGCCAGACGAACGTCGCGCTCGGCTGCCGGCGATCGATCTTTGGATCGTCCGAGTCGAAAATGTCGCCCTCGTCCGAGCTGGGTTTCCGCTCGCGCAGTCGCTCGAGCCCGGTTCAGGCGGCAGCCGTTGCCGGGATATCCGATCAGAGGGATTAAGACCACTCAGTGGAACCACCGTGTAATGAAACGACGCGCGTTGCTCGGTGCGATCGGAAGCGGATCGGCGCTCGGCATCGCCGGCTGTCTGACGCGGGACGACGGCGGCGACGAGGCGGGCGACGGAACGCTCACCGTCGTCACCTACGAGTCGATGATCGATACGGAGGACTCCGCCGGCCCGTGGCTCAAGGAGCGCTTCGAGGACGAGTTCGACGCCGAACTCGAGTGGGAGCAACTTCCTGACGGCGGGATCAACCACTACGTCCAGCGCGCCGATCGGGACGCCGAGATCGACGCCGACGTCTACCTGGGGCTGAACGTGGACGATCTGGTGCGCGTCGACGACCAGCTCGAGGGCGGCGCCCTCTTTCGCGAACTCGATCGCGACCGACTCGAGCGGGCCGACCGCGTCCGCGACGAGTTCTCGCTGGGGGACCCCCACGGCCGCACGCTCACCTACGACATGGGCTACATCAGCCTCGTCTACGACGAGACCGAGGTCGCGGAACCCGCGTCGCTCGAGGATCTGACCGAACCCGCATACGAGGACGCGTTGCTGGCCCAGAACGCCCAGAAAGCCGATTCGGGACAGGCGTTCCTGCTGTGGACGATCGACGCCTTCGGCGAGGACGGGTACCTCGACTACTGGCAGCGACTCGAGGACAACGGGGTTCGCGTCCTCGACGGCTGGAGCGAGTCCTACTCGGGCGCGTACATGGAGGGCGAGCGATCGATGGTCGTCTCCTACTCGACCGACCAGGTGTACGCCAACCGGTTCGACTACGACTTCTCGCGCCATCAGGTCGCCTTCCCGGACGATCAGGGCTACGCCAACCCCGAGGGGATGGCGATCTTCGAGGGCGCCGGCGACGTCGACCTCGCCTACGACTTCTTCGACTTCGTCCTCTCGAGCGAGGCCCAGGCCGAGATCGCCACGCGAAACGTCCAGTACCCGGCCGTCGCGGACGAGCACGTCGACCTCGACGAGGAGTTCGACGAGTACGCGCACACGCCGGAGGAGATGGTCTCGTTCGACTACGACGATCTCCGGGGCGACCTCGACGGCTGGGTCGAGGACTGGGCTCAGGAGTTCGCCGGCCAGTAACGGGTCGCCCCACTCGTGTCCCTCGCAGATCGTCCCGTCGTCGATCGACTCTCCGCTGGCGCCGTCAGCGCGTGGCTCGAGCGCCGCGCCCTCTCGCTGGCCGCGCTCGGGACGGCGGCCGTCCTCGTCGTCGTGCTCTACCTCCCCGTCGGTCTCGTCTTCGTGGAGGCGCTCCTCGAGGACGGATCGCCGACGCTCGGTCACGTCACTGAGGTGCTGACGGATCCGTTCTACTTCGGCGTCCTCGCGGACGTCTTCGCCGATCCGCTCGCGATCGGCGCGCATCTCGGCTCGCTCGCGGGCTGGCTCGCCGCGGTGTCGATCGCGCCGACCCTCGCGTCTCCGGTTCCCGGCGTCGACCTGCCGGTGCCGTGGCTCGCCGTCGACGCGCCGCCGGTTCGGAAGGGGCTGTTCGGTTTCACGGCCTATCAGGCCGCGCTGTCGACGGTCGCGAGCGTCGCGATCGGCCTCCCGGCCGCCTCCGTCCTCGCGAACTACGAGTTCCGCGGCCGGCGCACGCTCCGATCGCTGACGATTCTACCGTTCGTGTTGCCAGGAATCATGGTCGCCGTCGGCTTCTACGCGATGTTCGGGCGGACGGGGACGCTCAACACCCTGCTCGGGGCGGTCGGCCTGGGTCCGTTCGCGTTCGTCGAGACGAGCCCGCTCGCGATCGTGATCCTCGCCCACGCCTTCTACAACGCGCCGCTGGTCGCCCGTCTGACCGTCTCCGCCTGGGAGTCCGTCGACGCCCGCACCGTCGAGACCGCCCGCAGCCTCGGCGCGAGCCCCCGCCGGGCCTTCCGCGACGTCGTCGTGCCGCAACTCGTCCCGGCGGTCCTCACCGGCGCGCTGCTGACCTTCATCTTCACGTTCATGACCTTCCCCATCGTGCTCGCGCTCGGCGGCCTCCAACTGGCGACCGTCGAGGTCTGGATCTACGACCGGATCCAGCGGTTGGCCTACGGGGAAGCGGCCTCGCTCGCGATCCTCGAGACGATCCTCTCGCTGGGGCTGACCTACGCCTACCTCCGGTACGAGTCGGCACAGACCGGGTTCTCGCAGGCGCCGTCGCCGCCGCCGAGAGAAGCGCTCTTCCCCGACGTGCGGACGGCGCTCTCGCCGCGGCGGCTCGCGATTCTGGGGTACGGGTGCGTCGCGCTGGTCCTCTTCGTCGGTCCGCTGGCGAGTCTGGTCGTCGGGAGTTTCACCGACGGCTCCGGGTTCACGCTCCGGAACTACGCGTTCCTGCTCGAGCGCCAACTCGAGGGCGCGAGCTTCCAGACGCGTCCGGTCCCGGCGATCCGGAACTCGCTGCTGTTCGGGCTCGCGACGCTGGCCGTCGCGGTGCCGATGGGCGTCGTGATCTCGGTGCTGACGGTCCGGGCCGGCAGGAGCGGACGGCTCGTCGACACGCTCGCGATGTTGCCGCTGGCGGTCAGCGGCGTCGTCTTCGGGATCGGGCTCCTGCAGGGGCTGGTCTTCGGGGTTCCCTTACCCGGCGGCTGGCGCCTCCAGGTGACGGGCGCGGTCGCCATCGTCGCCGCCCACGCGGTCGCCGCCTACCCGTTCGTGACGCGCAACGTCTCGCCGCTGCTCGCGACACTCGATCCGGCGCTGGTCGAGTCCGCCCGCGCCCTCGGCGCCTCGCGAACGCGGGCGTTGCTCGACGTCGAACTCCCGCTGGTCGCCAACGGGATCGTCGCCGGCGCGGCCTTCGCCTTCGCCGTCTCGATCGGCGAGTTCTCTTCGACGGTGATTTTGGCCAGCGGGAGCGAGCACTACACGATGCCGGTCGCCGTCGAGCGCTACCTCGGCCGTCGCTCCGGGCCCGCGATCGCCATGGGGACCCTATTGTTGCTCGTCACGGCGGCGAGTTTCGTCGTCGTCGATCGCGTCGGCGGGAGGTACGAACTGTGACCGAACTCCGACTCGAGGGCGTCACCAAGCGCTACGGGGCGGACGGAAGCGGCACCGTCGCGCTGCGGGACGTCGATTTGACCGTCCGCGACGGCGAGTTCTTCACGCTCGTCGGGCCGTCGGGCTGCGGGAAGACGACCACGCTCAGAGCGATCGCGGGGTTCGAGGCGCCGACCGACGGCACCGTCCGCTTCGACGGCGAGGTGGTCACCGACGCGGCGCCCGAGGAGCGAGACGTCGGCGTCGTCTTCCAGAGCTACGCGCTCTTTCCCCACATGAGCGTCGCCGAAAACGTCGGCTACGGACTTCGATACCGGGAGCCGCCCGCGGGGACGAGCGTCGACGACCGCGTCCGCGAACTGCTCGAACTGGTCGATCTCGAGGGGATGGGCGACCGCGATCCCGACCAGCTGTCGGGCGGGCAGCAACAGCGGGTCGCGCTGGCCCGCGCGCTCGCGCCCGAACCCGACCTGCTCCTGCTCGACGAGCCGATGAGCGCGCTCGACGCGCGGCTCCGGGAGTCGCTGCGCCGCCAGCTCAAACGGATCCAGTCGCGACTCGAGATCACGACCGTCTACGTCACCCACGACCAGGCGGAGGCGCTGGCGATCTCGGACCGCCTCGCGGTGCTGCGCGACGGCCGGATCGAGCAGGTCGGCCGACCGCGGGAGATCTACCGCGAGCCGTCGACCCGGTTCGTCGCCGAGTTCGTCGGCGACAACAACGTCTTCGACGCGACCGCGCGCGGCCGCGACGGCGACCGGGCGCGGGTCGCCGTCGACGGGAGCGATCGCGAGTTCGAGATCGCGGGCGTCCCGGCCGGTGCGGAGCGCGTGAGTTTCTGCGTCCGACCGGCCGCGCTCGCTCGAGACGCCGACGCCAATCGGTTCCCCGTCGAGATCGAAACGAGCGAGTTCCGCGGCGAGCACGTTCGGGCGTACGGGCGGTGGGACGGCGGGTCGGTCGTGCTCCAGTTCGACGCCGAGATGCAGTTCCCATCGGACCCCGACGGCCTCGAGAGCGGGGTGACCGCGACGACCGACGGCGGTATGGACGACAACGGAGCTGACGGTGCGGACGACGGTGGTGACGCGACGATCGACGGCGACGTCGCAGTCGGGTTCGCGCCGACGGACGCGCACGTACTTGAGACGCAGTCGGCAGAAGAGCGGCGGTAATCAGGCCTGTCGCGCCATCTGCGCCGAGAGCTCGACGTGATCGTACGGGTCGGAGGTCACGCTCGGCCCGTGGCCCGTGTGCATCTCCTCGAGGTCCGGATCGATCCGCTCGCGGACGCGGTCGATGCTCTCGATGAGCGTCTCGCGGTCGCCCTCCTCGAGATCCGTTCGGCCGAAACTCCCGTTCTGGAAGATCAGATCGCCGGCGAAGAGGACGCCCGGGCGCTCGGCGTAAAAGCAGAGGTGGTCGTTCTTGTGGCCGGGCGTGTGAAGCGCGACGTATTCGTGGTCCCCCAGGCGGACCGTCTCCTCGTCCGCGATCGCGCGGTCGACGCCGTCGATCGCGGTGTCGTACCCCCACGCGTCGACGTCGAAGGCGTCTGTCACCGCCTCGAGATTGCCGACGTGGTCCCGGTGGGTGTGCGTGAGCACGACGGCGTTGAGGTCGTCGACCCGTTCCCGGACGGCCGCGACGACGTCGAAGTTCGCTCCCGCGTCGACCAACACGGTCCGCTCGCCGTCGACGAGAAAGACGTTGCTCGTAAACGCCTGGACGCCCTGTGCGAGATTGGTGATCATAGCCACCGATACGCCGTCGACCCGTTTGTACGTATCGACATCCCGACACGCGTCGGTCTCGAGCGCTGTGAGTTCCTTCCGATACTCCTCTCAGAGTTCGGTTTACGGTCTGTAGCCGAGCGGTATCGGCTCTCGACTCGACTGTCGGCCGGTCGCCTCGAGAGTCTCGTATTCACAAGGATTTTTAGCTGCGGCACGTAGTGGTAGACGAATGAACCGGCCGGTCTCCGTCGTCGCCGTCGTTCTCGTCGTGCTCTGTGTCGCCGGTCTCGGCGTCCCGACGGCGGTGGCTGGGACGGGTGCCACAAGCGACCCGTCGCCGTACGCACAGTCGATCGCGCCGACGGAGACGCAGTCACAGCCCGCGATCGCTCAGTCCCAGGACTTCGATCAGACGACGTTCGAGATCACCGTCCACCAGAACGGGAGCGCGACGTGGACGATCCGCCACGAACGGCGGTTCGGGGGCGAGAACGCATCCGAAGAACGGGACGCGTTCGAGGAGTTCGCCGAGGAGTTCGAGTCCGAAGAGAGCGACCTCTATCAGCGGTTTGTCAACTCCTCGAAGGCCATGGCGGCCAGCGGCGCCGAGCAGACCGACCGCGAGATGGAAGCGACGAACTTCCGACGCTCCGCGAGAGTCGAAGAGCAGTTGGGCACGACGCACGGCATCGTCGAAATGTCGTTCACCTGGGAAGGGTTCGCCCGCGTCGACGGCGGGACCGTTACCGTCGGCGACGTCTTCGAAGACCTCTACATCGCGGATGATCAGGTAATCGAGGTCGAGGCCGGCGACGGTCTCACCTTCGAACGCGTCGATCCCGAAGCCGACGCTCAGTACGCCGGCAACTCGCTCGAGAACGCGGACACGGTTCGCTGGAGCGGCGAGCAGCAGTTTCTCGACGGGCAACCGCGAGCGGTGTTCGTACGGGACGGCGTCGCCGAAGGGAGCGCCGTGACGTGGCAACTCGCCGCGGCCGGCCTCCTCGCGTTGGCGGTCGTCGTCGGCGCCGTCTGGTATCACCGCCGCCGGACCGACGACGACGGCGACGGTCCGACGCCGGACGCAGTCGCGGAGCCGGACGATTCGGAGGCGTCGGCCCCGGCGGCGGCAGCCGCGACGGCCGCCGCGACCGAGCGCGATACCGACGACGAGCCGTCGGCACAAGAGACCCAACCGGAGCCCGATCCGCTCACCGACGAAGAGCTGCTCACCGACGAGGACCGTGTCGTCAAACTCATCCGCGAGAACGGCGGTCGCATGAAGCAGGTCAACATCGTCGAAGAGACGGGCTGGTCGAAATCCAAGGTCAGCATGCTCCTCTCCGATATGGAAGAGGACGGCACGATCAGCAAACTCCGGGTCGGTCGCGAGAACATCATCAGCCTCGACGGGTTCGAACCCGAAGCGACCAAATCGCCTTTCGAGGAATGACTGCTGTCAGCTGCCGAACCCGTGTGACGGTGGGACACTCTCGGATCGAAACGGAATGCTTAAACATCGTACGACGTAACGATTGAATGCAGACGAAGGACGTGAACGCTCCGTTGCCGAGAGGGACGATGTCCGTCGAGGCTCGGTGCGAGAACGCAGTGAACGCTCCGTTGGTGTAGTCCGGCCAATCATATTGCCCTCTCACGGCAATGACCAGGGTTCGAATCCCTGACGGAGCACTTCTCCGCGAACAACTTCGTGAGCGAAGAATACGACCCAGGATTCGAATCAGAGAGCAGCTTTGCTGCGACCGTGGTTCGAATCCCTGACGGAGCACTTCTCCGACACAGTTCTCGAGCGAGCGACGCGTAGATTGTTCCTCCTGCGGCTGCGCCGTGTTTTCACCGGAAGCGATTCGCTTATCGAGCTAAACGAATCGTTCGACTCGAGCAGACGACGAAGCGACTGGACGGGAACAGGAGCGTCGGGTCTCCCGGACTGCGCTTCGAAGGGAGGATGGAAGGGGAGGGGATATCGCCGTAGGGCAGGAGAACTGCCTCTGACACTGCGATGATGGGGTGGGTGCCTGCCCTAGGACGACAGAGGAAACCGATCGGAATAATCGTATATCCAATACGATTTGGTATTCGGGATTCGGCTCCGGAGCAGCGGGTACGGTTCGCCGCGGGCTCGCGAGCGACGGCGACTCGAGCGATCGGGGGAGACCAGCGCTCGCAACTGCGTCCCGAAGCGCCGAGAGCGGGTCACTGACGGTGCGGACTTGAACGACCTGAACGTGTAACGCGATAGCAGAACCCCGGGCGGACGAAAGGGGCGGTAGATGAGCCGTCGCAGAGCGGCGCTGGCGGTGCTCGCCGCGATCGTTCTGACCGGCGGGACCGCGACGTACGGCGTGATCACGGCCGACCGGCCGCAGGTCGAATCGGTCGAGACCGAGTGGGGGACCGTCACGGACGAGCGGACCGAAGTCGAAACCCGGATCGGCGTCGACGAGCCGTCGGTACTCCGCGCCGGCGACGCCGTGGCGGACGTCTCGTACACCGTCTCGGCGAACGACATCGTGCTCGCGTCGGAGCGGGACAACCGCGTCCGACTCGACGAGACGGGACGCGCCGTTACCGTCTCGACGTGGATCGACAACGACGAGATTCCGGCGTGGTGGGCGTCCCACGTCAACCGAAACGAGACGACGACGGTTCGCGTCGAACCCGACGTGGTCACCACCTACGGCGGTATCCGGCTCCCCGCGGACGGAGCGGCGCAGGAACGGACCGTCCGGACGGACCTGCTCGAGCCGCTCCGGACGAATCAGACCCGACGGTTTCGGGCGTACGATCGGACGGTGTTGGTCGTCGACGAAACGGACGCCGAGTGGGGCACCGCGACCGAAAATCGCACGCCGATCGACGCGTCGGCGACGGTGACCAACCCGACCGGGCTGCCGGTCCCGATCACGGAGATCGGCTACACGGTACGGCTGAACGGAATCGTCGTCGGAGAGGGCGTTGCGGCCGACCAGACCGTTATTCCGGCCGGCAGTACGCGAACGATCGACGCCGGGGCGGCCATCGATAACGCGGAGCTAGACGACTGGTGGGTCACGCACCTCCGGAACGACGAAACGTCGAACCTGACGGTCGAGTTCGACGCGACCCTCGAGTACGCCGGGATTCGGCGGACGGTCCCGCTGGAGTTCCTCTCGTACGACCGCACGTTCCGGACGGATCTGCTCGGATCGGCAGATGCGAACGAGGCCGAGTCCGCGAGCGATCGGGACGACCAGCGAGAACGGGTTCGACGGCCGAATTAGTACTCGAGACGATCAGTTGTGCAATCGTAACGGTATCGTGCGAGCGTGGTCGGTCCGGAGCAACTGCGTCTCTTCCAGCCGCGAGCCGCGATGACATCACTCGCCGAGTTCGACGGTCGCGAACTTCCGCGGATCCGCCCACGCGTCGTCGCTCTCGTCGAACCAGCCGAACTTCGCGATTCGCTCGCCGTCTTCCTCGACGACGGTGTGGACGTCCATTCCGAAGCGATGACCGACGATCGGCCGCACGCCGTATTCCCGCCACGGAATCGTAAACTCCGCCCGCCATCCGCCGTCGGTCTCGGTCGTCGTGACCGAAGAGCCGTCGCTTATCGGCGCCGTGTTCGCGCTCTGCCAGATGATCCGCCCGCCTCGAGGAACGATCATATCGAGATCGTTCTCTCCGTCGTACGTCTCCTCGCGGCTGTTGTCGAGGTCGAGATACACCTCCGCGAAGGTGTCCTGCCAGTCCTCGATATCGGTGAGATCGATGCGCACGTACAGCGCGGTTTCGTCCCACAGCGCCCGCCACGTGATCGCGTTCTCGAGCGGGCGATCGGTCCAGAGGAGCATATCGGCCGCATGTGGTTCGGCGGCGGACCACGCACCGTCCTCGTCGCCGACCGGATTCGAGGCGGTTCTGGGGATGATTGCCGCCGGCCGGGTGCGATCGAGCGTACTGAACCGGACGGACGCGGGGTCCGACTCGAGGCCGCGCTCGTCGACGGCCGTCACGCGCACCTCGTACTCTCGATCCGGATCGAGGTTCGAGAGTTCGGTCGCTCGTTCGACGCCCCGCAGGGTCGACGGCTCGCGGTCGTCGACGATCACCCGGTACTGGAGGACGTCGTCGCCGTCCGGATCCGGCGGCCGTTCCCATCGCACGGTCGCCCTCGTCTCGTGGACCTCCTCGATTCTGACCGCTCCCGGGGCTGCCGGCGGCGACCCCTCGCCGGACGGGATCGGCGTCTCCCGACCGGGTCGGTGGTCGTCGCGTCTGTCGGCGAGCCAGTCCTTGACCAGCGCGCCCATGTGGTCGTCGCCGTCGGGGAGGGACCAGTCGGCGTCGAACATGGCCGGCTGTCGGCGAGTCCCGAACGTCGCCGCACACCAGTGGACGTTCTCGTGGGCGTCGACCCACTCGCGGAACGGCTCGCCCCACTCCGCCGTGCTCCCGATCAGGTGGGCGTCCGCCCCCGCCGCCTCGGCGCCGGCGGCGGCGGTGTACCCCCACTCGGTCACGAACACCGGGACGTCGAAGGCGGGCGTTCCGAAGGCCGCCTCCCAGGAGCGGGGGTCCCAGGACGGGTAGACGTGCGCCGAGTACAGCAGTCCGTCGTGATCGAACGGTTCCTCGGCGGCGTGGGCCGTCATCGACGACCACGCCGGCGACCCGACGACGATCGGCGTCTCCGGAGCGCGGTCGCGGACGCGGGACAACCACGGCGTCGCGCGGTCGCGCCAGGTCCGCCAGGCCTCGAGGCCGCCGGCCGCCGGCTCGGTCGGCGCGCCGAACAGTTCGTAGAGGACGTGGGCGTCGTCGGCGTACCGCGGGGCGACGCGGTCCCAGAACGAGCGCAGTCGCCGATCGATCGACGACGTGTCGTAGCGTTCGCTCGCGTGGTAGTCGACCAGCAGGTAGACGCCTCGCTCGGCCGCGAGTTCGACCGCCCGATCGAGGGCGTCGACGACGGCGTCCATGCCGGCGTCGCTGATCGAACGCGGCGTTATCGGGAGCCGAAGTACCCGCGCGTGCCACCCGGCGTCGTCGTCGGTCGCGAGTCGGACGGCATCCCAGTACTCTTCCTCCCGCACCGCGGCGTGTTCGAGGCTCCACACCGGATCGTCGAGGCTCACTCCGCGGAGGACGACCGGGTTGCCGTCCGGATCGGTCACCCAGCGCCCTTCGACGGTGAGTCGCGGCGGTCCGGCCGTCACCGGACCGTCGGTTCGCTGGCTCGAGCAGCCGGCGAGTGCGGCCACCGAACTAGCCGAGAGCGACGCCAGATACCGTCGGCGGTGCATTACCGATGAACTCTCGGTAACGCTGATAACAGTGATGGCCCGCCGCCGAAGCGAAGGTCGGTTGCGAACCCGTCCGACGCCGTCGGTCTCGAGGACCCGCGATCACTCGCCGCCGACGTCCGAGACGACGAACTTCGCCCCGTCGTCGTAGCGCTCGTCGACGGCGATCGTCCAGTCGTGCGCCGAGACGATGCTCTCGACGATCGCCAGCCCGAACCCGGTTCCGTCCTCGGCCGTCGTCGCCCCGTACTCGAAGACGTCGTCGACGGCGTCCGTCGGGATGCCGGGGCCGTCGTCGGCGACGTAGAAGCCCGTTTCCGTGGGACCGACCTCGATGCTGACGCTCGAGTCGCCCTGCTGGACGTCGGTCTGTCCGGATTGTGAGGGGGAACTCGTGGAGCCGTGCTCCACGGCGTCCTCCTGAGCGTGCGAAGGAAGGCTTGTCGAGCCATGCTCGACACTGTCGTCGGCCTGCGGCCGACTGTCCGTGGACCCGTGTTCCACGCTATTCTCCTGAGCTTGCGAAGGAGAGCTTGTCGAGCCGTGTTCGACACTGTTCCGGAAGAGGTTCTCGAACACGCGCAGGAGCCGCTCCCGATCGGCCTCGAACGTCCGGCTGCCGACCACCGATACCGTCGCGTCCTCGTGGTCGACGTTCGCCCAGGCGTCGGCGGCGACGGACTCGAGGTCGACCGAGACGGTGTCGTCGATGGTGTTCTCCTCCCGAGCGAGCGCCAGCACGTCGGCGATGATCGTCTCCATGCGCTCGTGGGACTCGTCGATCCGCGTCGCGTACTCCCGGAGTTCCTCGAGATCGACGTCCTCGGACTCGGCGTCGGCGAGCTTCGACTCGAGGAGGTCCCGGTAGCCGTCCGCGACGTTCAGCGGGTTGCGCAGGTCGTGGCTGACCGTACTCGCGAACTGGTCAAGGCGTTCGTTCTGGCGCGCGAGTTTCCGGCTCGAGCGTTCGGCCCGTTCGCGGGCCGCCTCGGTCTCCCGGATCTGCGTCCGGAGGGCGTCTCGCATGGCCGCAAAGGAGGCGAACAACCGCCCGATCTCGTCCTCGCGGTCGGTTCGAAGATCGACGTCGAACTCGCCGGCCTCGAGCGCCCGGGTCCGCTCGCGCAGTCGGATCAGCGGGAGGACGGTCCCGCGGCCGAGCACGAGTCCGACGACGGCGAGGGCGGCGAGCGAGGTGACGATCAGGAAGGCGACGTTCCGACCGACGGTCTCGCCGGCCTGGTAGAGCTGCGCCTTGGGAGCCTCGGCGACGACGATCCAGTCGGTGCCGTCGACGGGAGCGAACGCGAACACGTCGGCGTCGCGGTCGTGAATCGCCGTCTCTCCGTCGCGAGCGGCGCCGAACGCCGACGTGTCCGAGAGGGGCGCCGGCCGAGACTGGCGCGGAGCGGCCACCTCGCGGCCGTCGGCGGTCAGGACCCGCGTCGTCGTGATCGTCTCCGACCGGTAGAGCTGTTCGAAGCCCTGCCGGACGTCGGCGACGACGACGAGCACGCCGTCGCCCACGCGAACCGGACGGGCGAACGCCATCAGCAGGCGGCCGTTGCGTTCGTAGGCGCGATCGGACGACGCGATCGGGTCGCCGTCGCCCGAGTCGGCGGTCGCCCGCTCGATCGGAGCGCTCCAGGCCGGGACCGCCGTCGCGACCGACTCTCCCTCGTAGTCCGAATCGGTGCTCGCGACGATCTCGTCGCTCTCCGGATTCACGTAGTGGGCGCCCACGACGTCCTCGCCGGCCAGCGCCCGCGAGTCCCGCAGGTGGTCCCGGATCGCCTCCCGGTCTCGAGTGCCGTAGACGTCCGACGTCGCGATCCCGCGCGTCTGGCTCTCGATCCCGTCGATCCACTCGCCGACGGCGTCCGACTGGACCGTCGCGGTCGATCGGAGGGTATCCTCCGCGTCCGCTTCGATGATCCCCTGAATCTGGACGTAACTGACCACGCCGATGCCGGCGATCAGCAGGACGACGACGAAGAGCGCGAGCGCGAGTTTCAGCGCGTAACTGCGGCGGACGACGCCGGGCACGACCGAGCGCGCGACTCGCGAGACGACCGATCGCTTCGGGTCCCCCTCGCGTTCCCCCTCCGGTGGACCCGAGTCTGTCATAGTCTCGCTTGTGAGTACGGACTCTTGATTATTGTTGCCGGAGGGGCGACGACGTTCGCTCCCGCTGTCAGGTCGACCGGGAGCCCCCTGACACCTCGAGGAGTCAGGGTGAATTCGCGATACCGCGAGCGAAGCGGCCGTCGGTGCGTTCGAAAAGGGGGGAGGAGAGCCGTGATTCGCCGGTCGAAGAACGCGACCGAGCCTCGAGCGGCAGACGAACCGCCGGTCCTCGCCGCCGCCGGGCCGTGCGGTCGATCGGGTTCGGCCGCGGCGCTCAGCCGTCCGACCCGTCTTCCCCGTCCGACAGCGACAGCGTCACGTACGCCTCGGCGGTCTCCGTCGACGGATCGTCGGGCACTTCGTCCGAGTAGAGCAGCCAGACGATCCGCGCGTCGTCGTCCGCGGCGTCGGTGACCGATCCGGACTCGAGTTCGTACTCGAGGCGTCGGGTTTCGCCGTCGTCGACCTCGACCCCGCGGCGGTCGAGTTCGGTTTCGTTCGCGACGGAGACGCTCTCGCCGTCGCCCTCGAGTTGCTGCGCGACGGCGACGACGGTGTAGTCGACCGTCTGCCCCTCCTCGTTCTCGACGCCGACGGTGACGTTCGTCGCGTCGTCGCCCTCGAGGGCGGCCGATTCGTTGGTCAGGAGGTCGCCGTCCTGCTCGAGGAACAGGGCCGAGTGGCCCTCGGCCTCGTCGGCGCCGCCGAATCCGGGGCCGACGGCGGCGAAGCCGACGCTCGCCAGCGCGATCCCGACGGCGAGAACCAGTAGCCCGGTCAGCATAATGTCGGCGCGGCTGTCGGGGTAGCGGACGGCACCCCGAACCGTCGACCGCCAGCGCCGGACCGGAACGGCGAACGCGACCGACGGGGCGAGCGCTCGCCGACGACGGGCGGCGATCCACGCCAACAGTAGCGTGGCGACTGCCACGACGGCGACGACCGGGCCGGCCTGGATGGGCCAGGGCGTGTAGTGGATCGCGACGCCGACCGCCGAGACGAGGACCACGCTGGCGAGGACCGACAGCGAGAGGCGATCGACGCCGTCGAGGCCGGTGCCGGCGCCGAGAATGCGGGTTCGTCCGCCGCCGGTCGCGTCGCCCGCATCGTCGCCGTCCGCGTCGGCGACGGCGACTCGGTTCCGTTCGGGAAACAGCGCCGCGATGAGCGCGTAGCCGGGGACGAAGAGGACGAAGGCGATGCCGAGGGGGACGCGCAGCGGCGTCTCGCGGATCACCGGCGCGAACGCGGCGACGACGACGAGCAGCGTCGCCACGACGACCGCCGCGAGATCCGGCGGCAGCCACCCCTCGGTCCGCGCGGACCGATTCCGGTTCGCAGTGGTATCTGACATATATCTCCCGTTCGATATCCGATACGTAAATTGGATGGTCGCTTGCGGAGACAGTCAGGAAGTAGTGACTACGCAACTTGAACGGTCACGAGCGTAGCAGCCGACTACGCCGCCCGCGCGAACGATTTGAGGGACCGAAAACCGCGACGCTCGACGGCGTCTCCCGCGGGTTCCGACGTCGGTAGAGTATAGTGAGGGCATTACTTTCACCGGGATCGTAATTAGTAGCCGAGGAATGCGCCGTTCGCGTCGACTGCGGGCGTCTCTCCGCCCACCGGGAGCTGGCCGTCTCTCTCGGCGGCGCTCGCGGGACCGACGCGGCGCGCCGGCGGCCGTCCGCGGCGGTCGACCGCCACAGGAATCCACCCATGAGGACTGACAACCCCGACGAAAACGTCGATGCGAGCATCGCCGACACCGACCGAACTCGCGGCCCGACGCAGGGCGACCGCGTCGAACTCGAGCACCGGGTCGAGCGACTGCGGGCCCGAAACGAACGGCTCCGGGACGGAGTCGACGACTCCCGTCGACACCGGCTCCGGCTCACCGCTCTCGGATTCGTCGGCCTGGGCGTCCTGAGCTTCGGGGCCGCGTTCGTCCTCCCGAACGGACAGGAGGTGCTGTACGCCCTCGCCGGCGTCGGACTGTTCGCCGGCCTGCTGACCCGGTCGGTGACGGGGAGTCGATTCGTCGAAAGCGGCGACGCCGAGCGGGTCTACGCGACCTGCGCCGCCAACTACGAGGCGATACTCGCGCGTCGCGGTCTCGAGACGGACCGGTGGTACCTCCCGACCGACGACGACCGCGTCCGCCTGTTCGTCCCGGCCGAGTCGGACGACGCGCCGCGGCCGATCGAGGGTGACACGAGCGTCGGCTTCGGCGAGGACGGCCTCGTCCTCGAGCCGATCGGCACCGAGTTCGTTCGAGAGGTCGCGGGGACCGGCTCGGGCGCGACCGAGACGCCGGCCGCGACGGTCGAGCAACTGAGCGACGCCCTCGAGGGCCGGTTCGAGTTCGCGACCGCGGCCGAGCCGGCCGTCGACATCGATCGGGGCCGGGCCGAGATCGCCGTCTCCGGCAGCGCGTTCGGCGCCGTCGACCGGTTCGACCATCCCGTCGCCTCGACGCTCGCGGTGGGGCTGGCCGAGGTCCTCGAGCGGCCGGTCCGACTCGAGGTCACCGACGACGCCGACCGCGGGGAGTGGCTCGTCCGCTGTGAGTGGGACGCGGACACCGGCGCGGACTGAGCGGGTGACGGGGGGACGGACGGGGATGGACTCGAGTCGCGAACCGGCGTCGATCGGTCTGACGGGACTGACTCGAGCGGGGAGACCAACATCCTTCTGAGAGAACCGGCGCGTCAGTGAGACGCGAGTCGTCGCTCGGCGGGTGTTTTGCGCCGGTACGGAGTCCGGGCGCTGTGCGCTCTACTGAGTGCGGGGTATCGATGGTAGGTTTCGTAGGACGGTGCCGCTACGAGCAGTTTGCGTCCGACCGTCAAGAAAGGGTTCGCTCGCCGACGGCGACGAACGGCCGCGCTACGGAAGCAGGCCCGGTTCGAACAACTGGACGGTGCGGACGCCGGCGACGGCCGCGGCGGTGACCAGCGCCAGCGTGACGAGCACCTCGACGCGCCCGTACCACCGCGGGCGGACCTCGGCCGGCGTCAGGAGTTCGATGGCCGTGACGAAGCCGATGACTCCCAGCAGGACGAACAGTCCCGGCGAGAAGGCGCCGACCGCCGCCAGCGCCAGGAGCAACCCCAGGAGCAGCGCGACCTGCGTGCGAACGAATCGGAGACGACGTGGCGTAGGCATCGCCGCCGCACTATTCCGGACCGTGACATAAAACCAGTCGGTCGTCCACCGCACGAACGGTCGGTAATCGGCTCGTACCCGTCGATCGTGGCAGCGCCGGACTCGATCGAACGGTTCCGGCCCGAGACTCGAGCGACCGTCGGCCGTCGCCGATCCGTCACTCCGGTTTCGGCGGATGCTCGGCGTCCCGATCCCACCGGCTCCACTTCAACAGCGGGGTTCCCGGGAGCTCGAATCTGACCAGCGAGATCGTGCCGTGCGGTTCGAACTGCGAGGACTCGATGCCGTAGCGGGCGACGTTGTCGACGCCGGTATCGGTGTAGATCGTCGCGTCGGGATCCCGCTCGAGGATCCACTCGGTTCGCGCGCGGTTGATCTCCTTGAACAGCCCGTTGCCGCGGTACTCCGGTTCCGTCCCGGCGTCGAACAGCCAGTAGCAGTCCTCCTCGACGATCGTGTCCGGGAGCGCCCTGGGGGCCCGCACCGACTCCGGCGTCAGGGTCCAGCCGTAGCTCATCACCTCGCCGTCGTCGTGGAGGACCATCCCGACGTGGCCGTCCTCGAGGTACTCGAAGTACCGATCCCGCCACGTGGGGTCGTCGCCGAAGAACCGACGCACGGATTCTCTATCGTCGACGACGGCTCGCTCAGTGTCGATCGACGCGTACGACTCTTCGGGGAACTCGCCAGCGAACTTGTAGGCGGCCAGATCGAGCTTCGCGTTCTTCGCTTTGCTGGTGAGATCCTGCGTGGTGTGCTTCGCCTTACTGACGAGTGACATCACGGTCAGCTGATGCGATCTGCGTACATATCGGTGGGTGATCGTTCGAACCGCGGCAACTGGACCGCCTCGAGACGGCGGAGGGAATTCGGATCCTACGCGCACCGCCGGTCGGTTCAGGCGGCGGATAGCGAATCCTATTCGATCCCTAGCGTTCAGCAACTCGTCAGTGACACGATTCCCGTCACGAACCTATTAGTTCGCGTTTCACATCACCCTCAGGTCAGGTATCGCCCCAGGTCGACCGCGGACGGCGTCGATTCCGCGCCCGCGTCGGCTCCGGAACCCCGCACCGTCCAATCGATAACCTCACAACTCGAAACACCACATGGCGAACAGACTGATATCGAACATCGTCTCCGATTTCGGTGGTCGCGTCGTTCACGTCGTATCGACCGGACTCCTGTTGCTCGTGCTCACGCGGATCCTCGGGCCGGAGTCGTACGGACTGCTCGCGTTCGCGCTCTCGGTCTTCTCCTTCTCTCGGTTCGTCAGCGAATCGGGACTGCCGTGGGCCGCGGCGCGGTTCATCGCGGAGGACAGGGACGACGCCACCGAGCGCGCCGTCGCCGCGGTCGTCGAATCGTGGATCCTCGTCGCGATCGCGTCGCTGGCCGTCGCCGTCGCCCTGCTCGTCGGCGCCGACTTCCTCGCGGCGCTGCTGAACGAGGCCGGCCTCGCCGGCCTGTTGTTCGTCGGCTCGGGCTACGTCCTCTTCTACACGCTCTACCGGTACAACCGGGCCATCCTGCAGGGGTACGAAGCGATCACCACCACGGCGAAGCTACACGCGATAAAGGGCGGCATGACCCTGACGCTCGTGACGGGCGCCGTCCTGCTCCGACCGACGCCGACGGCGGCCGTCGTGGGCTACGTGGTCGCCTACGCGCTCGCGACGCTGCTCGGCCACTGGATGGTCTGGCGCGTCAGCGACCTCGACCGGGAGAGCGTCGCCGGCGACGGCGAGGTCCGAATGAACATCCTCCGGTACAACGTGCCCCTGAGCGTCACGCGGCTCTCCGACGAGGTCGACGGCCACCTCGATACCATCCTCGTGGGCTTTCTCACGAACCCGACGCAGGTCGCGTTCTACACCATCGGCAAACAGATCAGCCAGTTCACGCGCGTCCCCGCGGCGTCGATCGGCTTCGCGCTCTCGCCCTCCTACGGGGCCGAGTCGTCGAAGGGGGAAACGGAGGCGGCCGCCTCGGTGTACGAGGAGAGCCTGCGGAAGACGCTGACGCTGTACGTGCCCGCCTGCATCGGCATCCTCGTCGTCGCCGACCCGGCCATCGTGTTGCTCTTCGGGGACGGCTACGCCGGCGGCATCCTCGTCGTCCAGATCCTCTCGCTGTTCGTCTTCTTCGAGGCCCTCGAGAACATCTCCGGGCCCGCGCTGGACTACCTCGGACGGGCCCGGTCGCGGGCGATCCTCAAGGCGACGACGTCGATCGGGAACGTCGCCCTGAACGTCGCCCTGATCCCGCTCTTCGGGGCCGCCGGGGCCGCGGTCGCGACCGTGATCACCTACGGCACGTACGCGATCTGTACGGTCGGGATCGTCTACACCGAACTCCCCTTCGACTACCGGAACGTGGTCCACTGCTTCGCGACGTCGCTGGGGATCAGCATCGGGATGGCCGCCATCGTGCTGGCGTTCCTACACGTCCTCTCGGGATACGTCGGCCTCGTCGTCGCGATCGGCGCCAGCGCCGTCGTCTGGCTGGTCGCCTGTCAGGCCTTCGACCTCATCGACGTCGATCAGGTCGCGGAGCAACTCACGGGCTGATCGCGCGCCGCGCGGCGCCGATCAGCCGTAGAGCGCGACCTCGTTCGAATCGTAGACGCGGTTTCGATCGGCGAGTTCGCTCTCGTCGATCGACTCCTTCTCGACGTACTCGGAGAACTGCAACGGCCTGTCCGCGAGTTCGCCCTCCCTGATGAGGACGGCGTCGTAGCCCGCGAACATGTCGCCCTCCCCGCCGGCGTCGACGACCGAACACGACGAGCCCTGTAGCTCCGTGAGATACCGACAAGAGAGCCTGTCGGCTCCGATCTCGCCGTCGTAGCCCGCGTCGACGGCCTCGAACGACTGGACCTCGTTGTCGGAGAGGTAGAAGGTGTAGAAGGGACGTTCGACGACCGGGTTGTCGGAGGCGGTGAAGTCGTTGGAGACGGCGGTGAATCCGAGCCCCGACGTGAGCACGAGGAGCGCGAGGAACACCGCGACGCCGCCGCGGTCGAACAGTTCGTACAGTCCGAACCCGCCGAGCAACGCGATGAACATGATGCTGTAGTGGCCGAATCGGCTGATGTTGATGCCGGCCAGGGCGTCGAGCAGCAGCGTCGGTCCGGGGAACGCGAGCGGAACGAGGGCCACCGTCAGCAGCCCGAGGGAGGTGAACAGCGGCACGCGCCGCGACGAACGGAAGTCGACGCTCGACTCGGCCACGTCCGCCATCGCGTCGGCTTCGCCGCTCGTCGCGAGCCGCCGGTGCCAGAACAGGAAGCCGACGAGGACCAGCAACAGCGCGAACGCGTAGGGAACGAAGTTCGCGACCTGCGCCCACGGCGCGGCGAGCACGTCTCCGGACTGACCCGACCCCGACGTGGAGCCGAGGAAGCTCACGACCATCGTGTCGACCAGCCGTTCGACGATGAACTCGGCGTTGTAGAGCCAGTAGGTGGCCGTGACCAGGACGCCGACCGAGAGCACGTAGTTGTCGGCGGCCCGGATCGGGCTGGCGATCGAGAACTCGAGGGCCGCGAACAGGAGGAGGATCGCGAGGACGAACGGGATCGACGCGGGGTGGTAGACCACGATCGCGGCGACGAGGAGGACCGTCAGGATCCGCATGTTCCCCGTCGGCCGATCGACGAGCGCGAGCACGAGCGCGAGGAAGAGGATCGAGGTGACGCTGCGCGGGATCGAGTACATCCCGTAGAAGAGGTACAGCGGGAACGAGATCAACACCAGACACGACAGCAGGCTGGCGGTCTCGTTGGGGTAGACGCGCCGGGCGAGGCCGTACATGAGCCCGACGGCGGCGGCGAAGACGCCCCCGGAGAGGAGGTACATCGTCGTGTGAACCGGGATCCAGTCGCCGAACAGCTGCGTCGAGACGGCGGTGTAGACGTGCCAGAGCTGGAACGCCTCGTACTCCGGCAGCAGCGACGAGAGCTCGCCCGTCTCGAGGATCGACGTGGCCATCGCGATGTGGGTCATGAGATCGCCGTGGCCGACGAAGAAGTCGTAGTTCAGCGTGACGCTGAAGATGACGAGCGCGGCGAGGACCACCAGGTGATAGAGGCCGATCGCGTGGCGGCCTCGAGTCGGTCGCGAGGTCGTGATCAACAGGAAACACAGCAGGTACGCGACGGCGACTCCCGCGTAGAACAGAAACGGTCGAACCTCGGTCGCGCTGAGCAACACCACGAGTCCCGCGAGCAGCAGGTGGAAGGTGACCGACCAGATTCGCCAGTCGACTCGCGGGATCCGACGACCGGCCGCCGTCGACGAGCCCCGTTCGTCGCCGATCGCTCGGACCAGCGCCGGCGCGGCGATCATGGGAACGGCGAAGTACAGCCCCAGAATCGCCAGGTTCGTCAGCCCGAGGACCAGCGGGACGACGACCCCGACGACGGCCACGAGCGGTAACGCGACCGTCGACAGCCCGTAGACGCGGTCGACGAGCCGTCTCACGGCGCACCACCGACCTGCGGCGGTCTCGCGATCGGTCGCGAGGGGTTCGGAATCCGTACTCGAGCGACGGGCTCCGGTCTCGGTTCGGCTCCCGGTCGGGACCGACGGTTGGCTGTCGGTCCGCTTCGATCGACGGAACTGATCATCTGTCGGAACTAGATACAATTGCGTTCGAAAAACGTTCGACACCGTTCACAGCCGCTGAGAACGTATCGCTGTCGCTACTGTTGGGCCGCTCACATTCGATAGATTATGATAGGTTCGGTGAACGTAACCGGATCGGAGTTGTCAGAGTAGGATGACACAACGGCCGCCGAGACGGACTCGAATTCCGACTCGAGCGTCCGCTACGGTGGCGATTCGATCCGAAGAGCGAGAATCTCTCTCGAGCGCGGAGTGCTGCACGCAGCGACGCGGTCTGACCGTCCTCGTTGGAACTCGGCGACGATCCATGGGGTCCTCGGGTATCGCGACGTTGCAGGGTCGGTGCCGTAGGAGGGGCGTATATCGGATAACGGCCTGCTACCGATTGTATACTCTCGAATTCGGAACGTAACTAAGGGTGGGATCGCCGTACCGTACGGGAGATGGTCGACCGACGGTCGTATTTGAAACTCACCGGCGGCGCGCTCACGGCGGGGATCGCGGGCGGGGTGATCGCACTGGTCGCCCGGAACGAGGGGGGTGGCGGCGGGACTGCGACGTTCGAGGAACGGGACGTCGAGTACGACGCGCACGACGACCCGTCGGACGTCTACCGCGTCTGGACGGGGTATCCGGAACGGTTCGCCTTCGAGGACGGAGCCGCCTACACGGGAGCGACGGCCCTGCGGTGTGACATCCCCGCGGGCGACAGCGACGGGAGCAACGCGATGGTCTGGTTTCCCGACGGCGGCTACGCCCAGCCGCGGGCGCTCTACCAGCGGGCGATGATCTCGCTGAGCGAGGACTGGACGATGGAAGAGACGGACGTCTGTCGGTTCTGGTGTGCGGGGCTCAACACGGAGGCCGGCGTCCAGGGATCGGGCAGTCGGGGACGGCCCCACGGCGACGACGGCTGGTCGAGCATGTTCGCCGTGACCGATCGCGAGATCGACGACGAGGCCGCCTACAACCTCGCCGCGTACTCCTACCACATGGATCAGGAGGGCATCAGCGGCGAGTTCGAGGTCGTCGGTGCGCCGGTTCCGGTCGGCAAGTGGTTTCAATTCGAGACGCTCGTCCGGATGAACACGGTCAGCGACGGCGAGGCGAACCCGGACGGCGAGGTTCGGTGCTGGCTGAACGGTACGCCCGTCTACGAGCGAACCGACTTCCGCTGGACGACGACCGAAGACCAGGCGATCGAGTACGGCGGGCCGCTGGTTCGGTACGGCGGCGACGAAACGGCGCCGGCGGACCTATCGATCTACTACGACGACCACGAACTGCGCGGCAACGGGGCGATCGAGGACCGACGGGGATCGGCCCCCTACGTCGAGGACCCCAGCAGGATGGACGACTACGACGGCCGGATCACCGTCGCGACCGGCGACGCGGAGACGAGCTACCGCGTCTACGTCGACGGCTACGTCGTCCACAGCGAGTGGAGCAACGTCGACGGGCACACGACGTCGCCGAACGAGACGGTCGAGATCGCGCTGGCCGACGACACCGAGGGGTACGCGACCGCCGACGCGGTCGCCGCTCCCGAGAGCGCCGACGGCTACCTGTACGACGGCTCGGTCGTCGCCGTCGACGCCGACCCGGAACTGGCGGAGCTGTGGGTCGACGGGCAGGAACTCGATCCCGAGGCGGTTCCCTCGAGGCCCGGGGAGTAACGACGGTTGCTCGACGCGACGTAGCTCACCTCGAGAAGCGGCGCATCCGTACGTCGGTTACGTGGCCGGCCGGTTCGAGTAGATCGCGACCGGATCTCGTCTCGAGAGTTTGCTGTGAGACTCGCAATACAGACAGACGGATGCACTTACCGCGAGCGAAGCGAGGCGGCGAAGCCGCCTTGGATACGCGAACGGCGCAGCCGTGAGCGAGGCCGAAGGCCGAGCGAGCGGGCCGACGACCGACCCGGCGGGGAGGGAGGAGTGCTTTTCATCGAAGTTTTGCCGAGGGCGCGGCTTCGCCGCGCCCGCAGCGCAAAAGTTCGTCGTGTTAGAGCGACTTTTCGACGTACTTCTCGCGCCCGAACTGGTAGAGGGGCCACGCGACGCGCGAGTACCCCTTCTCGACCTTGAAGACGGGGACGGCCGTCCCCCCGTACTTGTGTTTGAACCGGAAGACCGAGTTCGAGAAGTGCGAACCGGTTTTCCCGAAGTTGTACCGCTCGTAGCCCTGCTCGATCCCCCACTTGATCCCGCGTTCGTGGAGGAGTTCGGAGGGGTGGTACTGGTAGTTGTCCGAATCCGGGATCGCCGACAGCCAGTGGTGGAGGACGTCGCCCTCGTCGTCGAGGAGGTAGACGTATCGACCGACCTCCTCGCCCTCGACGATTGCCCTGAAGACCCGCAGGCGGTCCTCGAGCCGGTCGGCCAGCGACTCGAAGAACGCCTTCGGAAGCGGCGAGCCGTCGACGCGTTCCAGGTTCTTGACGTACCAGTCGTAGGTCGTCTCGAGGTCCGTCCCGAGCGGGTCGATCTCGATCCGATACTCCTGTTCGTTACCCTTTCGGATGTCGCGGCGTCGGCCCTTGTCCATCCCGTCGAGGATGGCGTCCCAGCCGTCCTCGAGGTCGATCAGGAACAGACACGAGTCGAACGACGGCTCGTACCCCCGGGTCTGGAGGTACTGGCCGTACCGCACGTACTCGAGGTCGTAGGTCTCGATGGCGTGGTTGACGACGGTCCGCTCGCTGGTCTCCTCGAGACCGTCAAAGAGCAGGTCGAGCGCGTCGGCCTCGTCGGTGAGGACGACCGGGCCGCCGAATCCGGTCGGCAGGGAGACCAACTGCTCGAGCGGCGGCGCGACGGGGAGCGTCTCCGTGACCGCGTCGGGGACGGGGAGGTCGGTCTTGAAGTTAGGCATGAGGGCGATCGGATTGCCGCTCTTCTCGACGACGACGTGGCGGGGCTCGTGGTCGAAGGCCTCCTCGATCGCCCGGACCCACTCGTAGCGCTGGTAGACGGTCCCGCGGTCGGACTGGGTGACGACGTTGTTCCACTGGTTCTCGTTTATCGGTTCGATGCTCCGGTACAGAGTCGGTTCGAGTGCTGACACGGTTTCGAAAGCGTAGACGGTTGGTCGGCGGTGTTCGTGCGTGGTATTCGACTCGCGGTCGCGGACGACGCGGCCCGCGCGACGGCGCGAACGGCTAGTTCGTCGCCGGAGACAGTCGCGAGAGCAACTCGCTGCTGTCCCGGAGGTTGACGTAGAGGCTCTCGGCCATCTCCATGCTCATCGTCGACCGTTTCGCCGAGTAGTAGGTCCGCGTCTCCGGGCTGAACTTCGCCTTCCACGTGGTCAGTCGAGGCGTGTTCGCCCCGACGATCTCGTAGCTGTCGGCCCCGCGTTCGAGGGCGTCGCACATGCCGTGGTACTCGAGCAGCTCGTTGGCCGGGAAATCGGTATCGGGACGCGTGCTGCCCTGCCAGCCGCGGATTCGATCGCCGTTATCGAGGACGATGTTGCCCGACACCCGTTCGCCGTCGAGCCGGAGCACGTCCACGCGAACGGCTCCGTCGGGGAGTCGGTCGTACAGTCCGGTCACGAAGTCGACGGGGAGATGCGGCTTCCGATCCTGCTCTTCGTACCGTTTCCGAACCTGCTCGACGGTCCACGCGAGATCGGCTCGGTCGCCGGTCTCGATCGTGTACTCGTCTTCCCGGTCCTGCGCGTCCCGGATCCGCCTGCGCGGACTCTGACTGAACCGCTTGATCAACTCCTCCTCGCTGGGCGAGTCCTCGAGCGGGATGACGTACGTGTACGCCGGCGAGACGTCGAACTCGTTCCAGTCGAACGGGCGGGTGTCGTCGTAGTTCCAGTCGGTCTCGACGTAGGTGTATTGCGGATCGACCTCCTCGTCGATCCACTCGAGACAACTCTCGATGAACCGGCGGTGTCGTTTCTCCCGTTTTCGCTGTTTCAGCTGGCCCATATGCAGTAGTGCGGGGCCGAGGTTCGGTATCCCGAGTTCGTACGGCGGCGAGAAGACCAGCGAGAACGGGCCGCTGTTCAGTTCGAAGACGGGGAAGATTCCGACCGGATGCTCCCCCTTGTGTCCCATCAGCGGATACAGCGTCGCACCCGTGTGATCCCGCAGGCACTCGAGGGCCTCGTACCGGTGGAAGACCGTCCCCTGAGGGGAGCGATCGACGTACCTGTTCCACGTCTCCTGTTCTGACGGATCGGCTACTGAAACACGAATACTCATTGTTGTCGGTGTCGACGGGCGGTCGATCGCCGAAGGCGACACTCTCGCTCAGCTTCGGTTCATGTAGGCTTTGTTATAGCAGCCGTACGGCCGCTGTAGCCGTACTGCGCAAAACGAAGGGAGTCGCTTCTTTCGTTCCGGGAAGGGCCGTGCGGACACGCGATTCCCGACGGCCGCGATAGCGTCGGTTCGCGTGACCGTACGGGCAATCCGACCGTTTCGAGCCCGCGAGACGGGCCGACCCGCGACGGTTGTGCGATCGACGCGGTCTCGAGCCGCCGGTAATCTCATCTTACGCCACGAATCCCGATATGGTCAATATTTCCACACCTATCGAGTTATTTTACAGAGTTCCCTTTCAAACGGCTTTAATCTAGGATTATTTGTCCGTTCACGGAGCGGAAAAGTTTATGATAGTAAAATCTGATTACTCGGTGTATATGGCACGCAACACTCCGGAACTGGGTGACGACTCGTCGGACGGTGCGGACGAGAGAGCCGCCGGCGACGGCGCGATCGATCGACGATCGTATCTCAAACTCGCCGGCGCGGCCGCGGCGGCGATCGGGATCTCGGCGGGCGTCGCGGGCGCGCAATCGACCGAGGGAATGGAACGAATCGAACTCGACTACGACCGGTACGGCGATCCGTCACAGCTGTACACCGTCAACGACAATCGGAGCGGCATTCCGCCGGAATTCGTCTCTTCGCCGACGAACGGTTCGAATCAGGCGATTCGAACGGAGTTCTCGAGCGCGCAAAAGACCGCGAACCTCGAGTACCGGTTCGAGGAGAACGGCTACGAGATGCCGCGGGAGGTGTACACCAGCTTCAAGCTCTACCCCGACGGGATTCGGCTCAGCGCGAACGATACGGTTCGCATCTTCTGGCTGCCCCTGACGAACGGCCCCGGCTCGTCGGGCGGCGGCGCGACGGACGGAACCAACGGCTGGTCGAACGCGATCGGGTTCGCCAACCGGAACGACTCGCCGGCGCCGGACGGCTACAACTTCTTCAGCTACTCCTACCACATGGACCGGGGCGGCTCGGGCGACTTCCAGATGACGAGCGTCCCGATCTGGATGGACCAGTGGAACGAGATCGAGGGCTACGTCCGGTGTAACACGTTCTCCGGCGGCAGCGCGAACCGGGACGGCGTGATGCGCTACTGGGTCAACGGCGAACTCGCCTTCGAACGGACGAACCTCCGGATGACGACCACCGAGAGCAACCTCATCGAGGGCGTCGGCCCGCTGGGGTACGTCGTCGGCTCGAGCCTCTCCGGCGACGCGCTGATCTACGACGACCACGAGATCGCGATCGGCGGTATGCCCGCCGATCGGGACGACTCGCCGCCGTACGACGAGGATCCGACGCTGGTCGAGCCCAGCGCCCGCGACCAGTACGAGGAGCGGTTCACCTACCGGAACGGCGACGAGGAAGCCGCGTACCGCATCTACGTCGACGGCGACATCGTCCAGTCCGACTGGAGCCAGGCGACCTACAACGAGAGCGTCGAGATCACGTCCGACGAGTACGCCGTCGTCGAGGCGACGGCCGAACCCGGCACTATCGACGGTTACTTCTTCGACGGCGACATCGTCGCCATCTCCGCCGACCCCGACCCCTCGCAGCTGTGGGTCTCGGGCGAGCAGATCGATCCGGCCGACTATCCCGACGCGCCGCCGGCCGAGGACCGGTCCGACGAGCCCCTCGAGCACGTCGTGCTCGTCGACGGCCTCGGAACGACCGGCACCACCCGATACGAGTTCGCCGTCAGCGGCTCGGTCGAGAAATCGACGGACGGCGGTGCGTCGATCGACGACGGCGACGCCATCGACGGCGGACGCGTCACCGGTCTCGTCGGCGGCTGGCGCGACGCCTTCCGCTTCAGCGGCGAGCTCGAGGAGCTCACGGTCGACGGGGCCGCGCGCGTCTCCGTCGACGGCGAGGAGATCGATCCCGCCGACTACGGCGACGACCTGCCCCACGTCCTGACCGTGGTCGGGAACGGATCGGAGGCGAGCTACGAGCTGACCGTCGACGGGACGATCGACACCGTCCTGGGCGACGCGTCCGCCGTCGGCGCCGAACGGCAGACCTCCGAGACCGTGACGGGGACGATCGAGCGCGGCGTCCACCGGTTCCGCTTCTCCGGCGAACTCGTCGACGTCGCGTTCGCGACGGGCGAGACGCACGTGTACCTCGACGCCGAGCGCATCGATCCCGCCGACTACAGCGGCGAGACCCGCGTCCTCCCGCACGCGATCGTCATCGACGGCAGCGAGGCCGACGACGCGACCGACTACTCCTTCACCGTCGACGGCGACGTGATCCAGTCGAACTACCGCGACGCGACCGTCGACCGCGCCGACTCGCTCGAGGGCACGAGCGCCGCGGGCTCCGTCGGGGCGGGCGAGCGAGACGCCTACTTCTTCGACGGAGATATCACGGACTTCCAACTCGTCGGCGACGCCACCGTCGACGTTCACCACGAGATCCAGTAGGATCGTCGACTCGGCGTTTCGACGATTCGAGTACGTTCCGTTCCCTTCCGTTTCCCGTCCGTTACCGACGATTGAGCCGGCCGATTCCTCCCGTAGTAATAGCCTCTTTCCCCATCGTCGACGGACGGTAACGCTGCCTTTCGAGCAGCCGATATCGCCCGCCGTCGTCCATATCTGCTTTCGAGAATTATCGGACAATCGTAGTAGAAAGAAGATACACTCAGGATAATATGACGTTAATCAGTGGTAAAGGTTTATAACAGTATATCCTCGTTACCAGAGTTGCATGACGAGCGATCAGTCGGTAACCGAACGCGATCGATCGGTCGACGACGACCGAACCAGCGGTGCCGAGGCGGGTCTCGGCCGACGGTCCTATCTCAAGCTGGCCGGGTCGGCCGCCGCGGCGCTCGGAATCTCGGGCGTGGCGGGGTCGGCGGCCGCTGCCGGTGACGGCGACCTGATCTCCGTTAATTACGACGACTACAGCGCCCCGGGCGACGTCTACGACGTCAACGACGTTCGCGGCTCCCACCAGCCCGAGTTCGTCACGAACCGGACGACGACGGGCCGACAATCCCTCTACACGGCGTTTACCGGCGATCAGAAGATCGCCAACTGCGAGTACCGGTTCCCCGAGCACGTCGGCGACTACCAGGACGAGGTCTACACGCGGTTCAAAATCTACCCGGAGAACTTCGACCTCAATCAGGACGACACCATCCGAATGTTCTGGGGGCCCCTGACGAACGGTCCCGGCTCCTCGGGCGGCGGTAACACCGACGGAACGAACGGCTGGTCGAACGCGATCGGGTTCGCCAACCGGAACGACTCGCCGGCGCCGGAGGGGTACAAGTTCTTCAGCTACTCCTACCACCTCGACAACACCGGCTCCGGTGACTTCCAGATGACCGACGCCGTGGTGCAGATGGACGAGTGGAACGAGATCGAGTGCCACGTGAAGGTCAACTCCTACCGGAACGGCCAGGCCAACGCGGACGGCGTGATGCAGTACTGGGTCAACGGCGAGCTCGCCTTCGAGGACACCTCGATGCGCTTCACGACGACCGACGACAACCGGATCGAAGCCGTCGGCCCGCTGGGCTACGTCGTCGGCAACGCGTCCGACGCGGCGATGTACTACGACGAACACGACATCTGTCTCGACATGGACCGCGAGGAGGCCCGCGCCGCCCTCGAGAACCAGTAAGTTTCTCCGACCGACTCAGTCAGCTACCGGGGCGGAGTGCCGATTTTGTGCGCGAACGGTCGCTACGGCGTCACAGCCGTGAGCCGGTCGTAACACTCGGCCGGCGGACCGACCCATCCGCCCAGCGCCTTCGCCTCCTCGATCATTCGGCGGTAGATCGTCCGATACCCCGGAAACTCCTCCTCGTTTAGGTACCGCGGATGCCAGAGCGCGGTCATGATCGCGCCGTTGTCGGCCGCCTCCTCGAGCAGGCGCCGGCACTCGCGCCACGCGGCGTCGACCGAGGAGGTCTGGGAGAACAGCGTCGTCTCCATCACCGTCAGCGGGAAGACGACGAACTCGTCGTCGAACGGGCGGAGGACGTCGTACTGACCGTCGAAGCCGTAGCTGTCGCTCGAGCCGTAGCTGGCGTCGTACCGGAGGCCGATCTCCCGGTGGTGTTCCCACGTGTCGGGGAGTTTCGTGTTGAGGTAGTGCTGGCGGCCGCCGCGAACGGAGTCGCCGAGGACGTCCTCGAGGACGCGTTTCTCGTAACCCAACCGCTCGCGGTCGTCGTAGGAGTCGTAGGAGCCGTGCAGGCCGACCTCCCAGCCGCCGTCGTCGAGCGCCCGAACGACGTCGACGATCTCCGGGTCCGCGATGTCGTACCGGCCCGTGTAGAGCATCCAGTTGCGGGGCTCGAGCCACTCGCGGGGAGATTTCTCCCAGAGGCGTTTCTCGTTCAGGAAGTACCAGGCCGACCGGACGTCGAGGTCGTCCTCGAGGGCCATCAGCTCCTCGAACTGCCAGTAGGGACGCTCGTCGGTGACCAGCGACCGGAGGTGGGAGGGGTCGCGCTCCGCGGCGGCGTAGTAGGGCGCCTGGAACGTCTTGTAGGGCCGGTCGACGTCGTGGGTGAGACAGAGGGCGAACTCGTAGTCGTCGTCGAACGAACGGTCCGCCATCACGCGTCGCTCACCCGTTCGACCGTGTTCACGACGAAGTTCGTCGTGTCGATCGTCTCGTCGAGCAACGTCCGTCGGCGTTCCCGCCACGTCGAGTCGTCGATCGCCAGCAGTTCCCGAGCGGTGGCGGCGACTCGGCTCGGCTCGGCGTCCCGCTCGAGCCGGCGGACCAGCCCGTAGCGCGTCTCGAGTTCCTCGAGGACGCCGGCGTCCAGATCGGAGACGTACAGCGACGGCGTGCCGAGGACGGCGCTCTCGATGGCCATCGTCGCGCTCTCGCCGAGGAACAGGTCGGCGTGGGCCAGCAGGTCGTGGATCCGATCGGGCGGTAGGTCGATCCGCCGGTCGGCAAGCGCCGGCGGGAGGTCGCCCTCCGCCGAGACGAGAACGGTCGCCCCCTCGCGCTCGAGGTCGGCCACGAGGCGTTCGACGCCGGCCATCCCCTCCCGGCCGATGTCGTGGGCAGCGGTCCACGAGATCAGCCGCAAGACGACCAGCGACTCGTCGCCGACGCCGCCGGTCGAGCCGCCGGACCCAACGGATTCAGCTCCGGTGGCTGCCCCGGACGCGGCCCCGCCGTCGGTCGCCGCGGGAAGCCCCGCCTCGACCTGCGGCTCGAGGTCCGCGAGGACCGACGGATCGGGGCTGAACCGATCCGGATGGAGGTACGCCAGTTCGTGGTAGCCCGGATAGGTGTAGTGGGAAGAGCCGTGGTCGTCCCAGAACGCGCGGGGCGTACAGACGAGGTCGGCGAACGGCAACGCGAGCGCGTTCGACAGGGTCGCGTGCTCGGTGTCGGTAAACAGCACGCTGTGGCCGTCGACGACCGCGGACGCGTGTGCGACCCCCGGCTCGCCGATCGCGAGCATGACGTCCGGATCCAACCGCCGAACGCGTTTGAGCAGGCGGTACTCGTAGGTCGCCTGCACTTTCGCGAGCTCGAGGGGCGACGCCGCGCTCCCCGCGAGGCGCTCGTACTCGATGCCGTAGGCCTCGAGGAGGGCCTCGGTGACGTCTTTCTCGCGCGCGAAGACGCGGACGTCGTAGCCCCGATCCTCCAGTTCGCCGATCGCGTTCCTGAAGAAGTGAACGTGAGCCGGATGCTGGACGGTGACGACGACGCGGCCCGCAGGTGCGGTCGCCATCGTCACACCTCCATGGACTCGTTGGCCTGCATGTCGAACAGCATCGCGAAGAGGACGAACAGGCAGCCGGTGACGAGCAGGAGCGCGCTCACCGATCCGCGGACGAACAGCGGGGCGGCGAGCGTCAGCCAGGCGTACAGCGACCAGACGATTCCGGCGACGCCGACGCCGCAGATCGCCGTCCCGAGGAGGTAAAACAGCGCCAGCGGGTGGAAATCGAGGACGAGGTAGCGGGCCTTCAGCCGCCAGCAGAAGTTCCGGAGGAGCATTCCCGACACGTTCCAGATGTAGGAGGGGTAATCGATGCTCGACTCCTCGTCGCCGTAGACGGCCGGCATCGGGACGTCGGCGATCCGCATGCCGTGGGCGTTGAGCTTCACCAGCAAGTCGTTGCAGTAACCGTAGTACTCGTACATCTCCTCGATGCCGACGTTCTCGAGGGCTCGCCGGGAGATGGCGGTGTACCCGTTCTGCGGGTCCATCATCTTCCAGTAGCCGGAGGCGATCTTCGTCAGGAAGGTCAGGACCGAGTTGCCGAAGAACCGCCACCGCGACATGCCGTCGCGGTACTCCTTGTCGACCAGGCGGTTCCCCTTCGTGTAGTCCGCCTCGCCCTCGACGATCGGGTCGAGAAAGCGCGGCAGGATATCGGGGTCCATCTGTCCGTCGCCGCCCATCACGGCCGTGATGTCGAGCTTGTCCTCGAGGGCCTCGAGGTAGCCGGTCTTGATCGCGCCGCCGACGCCCCGATTCGTCTCGTGTTGAATCGGGACGACGCGCCGGTCGAACGCCGGACCGCCGTCGGTGGCGGCCGCCGGCTGTTCGTCGGCCCGAACGGCCGCGACGGACTTCTCGGCGCCGTTTATCTCCTCGGCCGTCCGGCGGATCTCGTCCCAGGTGCCGTCGGTCGAGCAGTCGTCGACGGCGTAGATCCGATCGACGTACTCCGGCATCGTCCTGAGCACGTCGCCGACGAACCCTTCCTCGTTGTACGCCGGAACGACGACGCCGATCGTGTGCTGTCTGTACATGCTCTCACCCTCCGTAGCGGGCGGTCTCGGGTTGCGTTCGATACCCTGCAATCCGTCCAATCAACGCCACTGGTCGATCGCGGGTTCCCCGTCCGCGCGCGCGATCGAACGGTCGCCCCGAACGGGGGACGGCGACTACCGATCCGGACGCGCTCTCGGTTCTCGGCGCGGCGAGGGCGTCGAAGCCGTCGTTCCCGTCCCGACGACGGTCGACCGCGGGACGAGCGCGCTCCGCGCGCTCGGCTACGGGGACACCGTCGGCTGTCCGGACAGCCACGGAGCGGCGATCGAAACCAGTCGAACTCTCCATAGCGAACACGGGGCTATTGTCACAGTGTGTAGAGTTTTGTTATTACAGTCGTACAATTCGTTCAGTCTCCTTAACACCGACGCAGAGTGATTCTCGATGGAGTTTTTCTCATCCATCGATGACAGAGAACAGCACATACACACCAAATTGTCAATGAATAATATACGAATGACTGGAACGCCGATACGTGTCAGGACCCAGACCGGAAGCGGCTCGGGATCGCTACCCCTGACGAACGCCGGTAAAGTCAGTAACGAACCCGACGGTTCAGGCACTCGAGAGCGACGACGCCGACGTTCGATCACGGCGGCGCGAGTAAGTACCCCCAACGACGCCTCGGCGGAACGATCCGATAGGGTCCGCGAGCGATAGGAATCGCTTTCGGCCGAACGAGCGCGACGATCGCGCGCTATGCAGTGGGTACAGCGGACCGAGCGCGGCGGTGATATCGGGCGCGGTCAGTAGCGGGGTCCGTCGCCGCCCGGCACTCGCAACCATTGACTATTGTTGTAGTGAATTGAATGACGGTGGTGGAAATGGATACGTCTCCTCGACGGCCGTCACCGCGAGCGAGTCGTCTCTCGGATATCATGTTCTGACGAAATCTCGCGATAGCGAATCTGTGATTACCATTCTCAAACGGGCGCTATCGTCGTTCGTCTACACGAAGTGTCACCGAATTCAACCACCGCGAGTAACTATCACGAAAAACGATCCAAACCGACGGTAGAACGGCTACACAGGGGTTTTTGGGGGTGAAGCTATACCATGCCAGTATGAGACTTCACAACAGGGAGATTCGACAGGACGTTCGAGAGCTCGGCGCGTTACTCGGCGACGTTCTCGAGGACCAGACCTCCCGGCAGGGGTTCGAGACGGTCGAGTCGTGCCGGCGGGCGGCGATCGACTACCGATCCGGTGATCTCGAGTCTCGCGAGCCGCTGATCTCGCGACTCGAGGGGCTGTCGCCTCACAATCAGCGGATCGTCGCGCGGGCGTTTACGACCTACTTCGAACTGATCAACCTCGCGGAGGAGCGCGAGCGGGTTCGGACGATCCGGACGGAGTCCAACGAGGGAACGCTCGAGGACAGCCTCGAGATGGCGGCCGAGGAACTCGGCGAGCGCGGCGTCGACACCGTCGAGGACGTGCTCGACGACGTCCTCATCGAGCCGACCTTCACGGCCCATCCGACGGAGGCGCGGCGCAAGACGGTCAAATCGAAGCTGCGGACGATCTCGACGCACCTCGAGACGCTGGACGAACGGTTGCTGACCGACAAGGAGCAAGCGCAGGTCTGGCGGGATATCGACGCGGAGGTGACGAGCCTCTGGCAGACGCCGCAGGTCCGAAACCGCCAGCCCGAACCCGAAGACGAGGCGCGCAACGTCCAGTGGTATCTCGAGAACACGCTGTTCGACGTCGTCGGCGAGGTCTACGACGAACTCGCGGACGCGATCGACGCGGAAACCGAGGGCGACCTCGAGATTCCGAAGCTGTTCGAGTTCCGCTCGTGGGCGGGCAGCGACCGCGACGGCAATCCCTACGTGACCCCCGAGGTGACTGCCAATACGCTCGAGCGCCAGCGCGAGGTCGTCCTCGAGAAGTACCGCGAACAACTCAAGCGCCTCTCGGGCGTCCTGAGCCAGGACGGGAGCCGCATCGATACGGGCTCCGCGTTCGAGGCCTCCCTCGAGGACGACCGCGAGCGGCTGCCCGGCGTCGCCCGCACGGCCGAGGAGCGGTATCCGGGCGAGCCCTACCGCCAGAAGCTCAAGCTCATGCGCGAGCGCCTCGCTCGGGTCGGGGACGTCCGGCCGGGCGGCTACGACGACGTCGACGAACTCCTCGACGACCTCGAAGTCATCGCGCGGAGCCTGCGGAACAACGGCGGCGAGAGCGTCGTCGAGGCCCACGTCGACCCGATTCGGCGCCAGGTCGCCACCTTCGGCTTCTCGCTGGCCAGTCTGGACCTGCGCGAACACCAGCAGAAACACACCGACGCCATCGCCGAAGCCCTCGAGGGCGAAGGGATCGACTACAAGTCGCTCTCCGAGGAGGAACGGACGGACCTGCTAACCGAGGCGATCCTCCAGGACGATCCCGTCGTCGATCTCTCGGAGACGGAGGGGCTCTCCGAGGACTCCGCGCGCGTGCTCCAACTCTTCGAGAACCTCGGCGACTGGCAGACCGAATACGGCGTCGAGGCGATCGACACGTACGCCATCTCGATGACCGACGAGCCAAGCCACGTCCTCGAGGTGCTGTTCCTCGCGGATCAGGCCGGCGTCGTCTCGCTGCCCGAGCACGCGGGCATCGACATCGTTCCGCTGCTCGAGACCGAGTACGCCCTCTCGGGGGCCCGACGAATCATGGGCACGCTGTTCGAAAACGAGGCCTACAGTCAGGCCCTCGAGGCCCGCGGGCAGACCCAGGAGATCATGCTGGGTTACTCGGACTCGAACAAGGAGAACGGCTTCCTGGCCGCGAACTGGTCGCTGTTTAAAACCAGCGCCGACTGGGCGAGATCTGCGACGATTACGACGTCCAGATGCGGCTGTTCCACGGCCGCGGCGGCTCGATTTCCCGCGGTGGCGGCCCGATGAACGAGGCGCTGCTGGCCCTGCCGAACAACACGATCACCGGCCAGGTCAAGTTCACCGAACAGGGCGAGGCGATCGCCGAGAAGTACGCCAACCCCCGCATCGCCGAGCGCAACATCGAGCAGATGCTCAACGCCCAGCTCCGGGCGCGGCTGTACGCCAAGGAAGAACCCGACGAGGAGGAACTCCCCGAGGAGTGGTTCGACGCGATGGAGACCATGGCCGACGTCGCCCGGCAGGAGTACCGCGATCTCCTCGAGAGCGACGGGTTCGTCCAGTACTTCGAGCAGGCGACGCCGATCACGGTCATCGAGGACCTGGATCTGGGGTCGCGACCCGCCTCCCGCAGCGGGGAGCGAACCGTCGAGGATCTCCGGCGATCCGTGGGTGTTCTCCTGGACCCAGTCGCGGTGTATCCTCCGGCTGGTACGCCGTCGCCGCGGGGATCGACGCGTACCTGGACGACGGAGGGTCCATGGACACCTCCAAGAGATGTACGACGAGTGGCCGTTCTTCCGCACCACGCTCGACAACGCCGCCCTCTCGCTGTCCCGGACCGAACTCGAGATCGCCGAGCAGTACGCCGACCTGGCGGAACCGGATCTCCGCGAACGGTTCTTCCCGCGCGTGACCGACGAGTACGAGCGGGCGACCGAACTGATCACCGAGATCGGCCAGCGCGAGGATCTCCACACCCGCGACTGGCTCGGCGAGAACTTAGCGCGGCGCAACCCCTACGTCGATCCGCTGAACATGTTGCAGGTCTACCTGCTCCAGCAGACCCACCGCACGGATATCGAGGAACGGACGCTCCGGCTGACGGTCAAGGGAATCGCCGCAGGGATGAAGAACACGGGCTGATCGATCGGTTCGGTCCGCGAGGCGGCTGACGCGGCCTCAGTCGTCCTCGTCGTATCGCTCCGCGGCCGACTCGAACCCCAACTCCTCGTGCTCGCGACCGCGGCGCTCCTCGAGGGCCGCGATCGCTTCCGGATCCGGCGCCGCGTCGTCGGTGATCCGCGCCCACGAGTTGTGGACTTTGGCGTGACACCACCGGCAGAGGTAGACCGTGATCTCGTGGGAGAGGGTCTCCCCGTCGCGCGCGTACGAGAGGTGGTGCTCCTCGAGCAGCGGCCGCTCGTCGTCGTGGGCCATGCGCTTTTCCGCGAGGCCACAGCGGACGCACTCCCGGTCGCGATTGCGCGAGCGGAAGTGCGGGCAGTCGGCCCACGTCCAGTCCGATTCGGGGTCGACGACGGGACACTCGTACTCGTCTTCGGCGCGCTCGCGGGCGAACTCGGGATCGTGCTCGTAGTGGTCGAACGCGTACCGGCAGTTCCCATCGCCGGTGAGGTGATCGCAGACGCCCGCGAACTCGTAGGGGTCGTCGACGCCGACCGACGTACCCCGCGGCGTTTTCTCCATGCGCGGTTAGCGGCCATTCGCACGGCGAGCAGTTGAACGTCACGGGTCGGGAGTCGGTTCCGGACGGCGAGCGTCGGCCGTCGGTTCTCGTCTCCGGAAACGTCAGTCTAGTTCTGGTCAGTAGCGTTGCCGTCGGTACGTTCGGCTTCGGGAATCGTCTCTTCCTGGTTCCGCCACCAGTCGTCCCCCTCGAGCAGTCGCGTTTCGATCTCCTCCTCGACCGGACTGAAGTTGATCGCGGTCAGCCGCGGATCGTTATCGAAGGGCGACCACTCCGGGCTCACCTCGAATACCAGCGGCCGGTCCGAGCCCTCTTCCTGGTTCGGGACGTATCCGAGGCTCACGTCGTACTGTCCGATGTCGGCTTCGTCCGCGACGAATAGCTGGACGTGTTCGCCGGTGTTGAGCCACCGGATCGTGCGCGTGTTGTAGCCGGTGAACCAGCTATCGTCGATCCCGCCGTAATTCGGCGACCAGTCGAGGGTATCCGAAACGATCGCAAACCGCGCTTCCGGATGGAAGTCGTTCTGGAAAATCAACCCCTCCCACGCGCCCTCGAGGACGCCGGGCCGCTCCTCGTCGTCCTCCTGTGCGCTCGTTACGCCCGACGCTGCGGCGCTCGCGACGGCGGTGACGACGACGCCCTTCTCGAGGAACGTCCGGCGCGATTCGTCGGAAACGGTTCGCTCAGGCCGGTGTTCGTTGCTGTGAGTCATGGTTCTCTCGTCCCCGGCGGACGCCCGCACGTAGAAACGGCGTCCAATAAAAGACGGACGTTCGTTCACGGTCGTAACCTTCTCGTGGCACCGCCCGTACGACCGTTTTCGGCGCATCACTGCGGTTACGGCAACGAACGACCGGTCCGTGCGGGAAAGATCGCGTTACAACGCAGTCGGAACGAGACGCGAAGCGGTTCCGCCGCGAAGACGGCGGACCGCTCGGTCTCGTCGCAGTCGGCTCGCGACGGCGCCTCGAGCGAGAAGACTTTTGCCACCCGCCTCCCGACTCGAGGGCGTGCAGTTGGTTCACGAAGCGGGTTCGAGCGGCGATGCGACCGACGAGGGCGGTGACCGACGAGTGCTGGCGGCGGACGTCGACCTCGCGGACTCGCTGCTGAGCCAGACCCGCGGCCTCATGTTCCGGCGATCGATGCCGGACGACTCCGCGCTCGCCTTCCGATTCGATTCCGCGAAGGTCCGCGACGTCCACATGCTGTTCGTCTTCTTCCCGATCGACGCCGTCTGGGTCGTCGACGGCGTCGTCGAACGAATCGAGCGCCTGCGCCCGTGGCGGAGCTTCGCCCGTGCGGAATGCGACCTGCTCGTCGAACTTCCGGCCGGCGCCGCGGACGGCGTCGAGGACGGTGACCGGGTCGTCCTCGAGTCCTGAACGCTCCCAAACGGCGGTGCTGAGCGGCCGAACGAATCGGGGACGGGGACTCCGGACCCCGTCTCAGCGAGTCGGGACCGGCGGATTTAAGTCAGCATACTGTGATAGAGGCACATACATATGTCCGAGGATAGAGGAAGTCGGGGCAACCCGGCTGGGCGTGAAATTCTCCGATGAAACGACCGTAACCACCGATTCGCTTCTACCTGTGACTCACTCCGCCACCGATACGATCGCTCCAGACCGCACAGTCCGCCTTCTCGATACGACGCTTCGCGACGGCGAACAAGCCCCGGGTGTCTCCCTGACGCCCGACGAGAAAGTCGAAATCGCCCGCTCGCTCGAGCGGGCGGGCGTCTCGGTCATCGAGGCGGGCAGCGCCTGCACCGGCGCGGGCGAGCGACAGGCCATCTCGCGGGTGACCGATCTCGAGCTCGACGCCCGCGTCACGAGCTTCTGTCGCGGAATGGAGTCCGACATCGATCTGGCCCTCGAGTGTGACGTCGACGGGGTCCACATCGTCGTCCCCGCGAGCGACCGCCACATCGAGGACAAGGTCGGCACCTCCCACGAGGACAACCTCGAGAAAACCGCCGAACTCGTCGCCTACGCGAAAGACCACGACCTCTGGGTCGAGGTCATCGGCGAGGACGGCTCCCGGGCCGATCTCGACTACCTCGAGGAGCTGATGGCGACGGCCGTCGACGCCGGCGCCGATCGGATCTGCTTCGCCGACACCGTCGGCCACACCGGGCCGGAGCGCACGGCCGAAGCGGTCGGTCGGCTCGCCGACGTCGGTCCGGTCAGCGTCCACACTCACGACGACCTCGGCCTGGGCGTCGCGAACGCGCTGGCGGCCGTCTCGGCCGGCGCCGACCTCGTTCACTGTACGGTCAACGGGCTCGGCGAACGCGCCGGCAACGTCGCGCTGGAGGAGGTCGCGATCGCCCTCTCGCACGTCTACGACGTGGAGACGCTCGAGCTGACGGAACTGTACGACCTCGCCCAGACCGTCTCGCGGGCGACCGGCGTCCAGCTCCCGCCGAACAAGGCCGTCATCGGCGAGAACGCCTTTACCCACGAGAGCGGGATCCACACCGACGGGACGCTCAAGGACGACAAGATGTACGAGCCCTACGAGCCCGAGACCGTCGGCCGCGAGCGCCGGCTCGCCCTCGGGAAGCACACCGGCCGCGCGGGCGTCGCGGCGACGCTCGAGGAACACGGCGTCGACGCCGCCGACGACGAGATCGCCGAAATCGCGAATCGCGTCACCGAACTCGGCGACCGGGGTCGTCGGGTCACGGACGCCGACCTGCTGGCGATCGCCGAGGACGTCACCGGCGACGACCGCGAGCGGGTCGTCGAACTGCTGGACCTCAACGCCACCAGCGGCGGTGCCGTTCCCACGGCGAGCGTCCGACTCGAGGTCGACGGCGAGGAACGCGTCGCCAGCGGAACCGGCTCCGGCCCCGTCGACGCCGCCGTCTCCGCGGTTCGCGAGGCGCTGGGATCGATGGCCGACGCCGAACTCGACTCCTACCACGTCGACGCCGTGACCGGCGGCACGGACGCCGTCGTCACCGTCGAGGTTACCATGATCCGCAACGATCGCTCCGTGACGGTCGCCCGCAGCGAGGCCGACATCACGCGCGCGAGCGTCGAGGCGATGGTCGACGCGCTCGATCGGTTGCTCGCGGCCGATCAGCAACCGCTCGCGCCGGCGGACGACTGAGGTCGCGACGAACCGTTTTTCACGCGTTTGCCGGAGAATAGCCGTTCAGGATTCGTCCCGCTAGTGGAACCGCTGGCGGGAGATGACGTTCCAGGGGTCGAGCAGGTAGACGCACGCGATGAACAGCGCGAGGAGCACGACGAACAGTTTGAGGATCTCGCTCGCGGTCGACGGGACGCCGGGCTCGATCGTGATCGCCATTACGGCCCCGACGCCGATCCAGAGGGCCCCGACGATCAGTCGTTGGCGAATGTTCATACGTGGACGTTCGCGGCGGGCGTAATGAACCCGACGGGTCGTCGCCAGTGGGCGACCCGCTTACAGGGAGGGGCCCTGCGGGCCGAACGTTCCCTCGTCGAGGACGTCCTTGCGGACGTCCGTCTGGTCGACGTCCTCGTAGGCGACCGGCCCCTCGACCTGGTGGGCTTCGGGGCCGGGCTGGTTGCCGATGTAGACGACGTTCGGATCCGTCCCGATGTCCTCGAGGAGTTTGAACTGCGACTGCGGATCGCCGCCGAAGTTCTCGAGGACTTCCTGTGCGAGCTCCTCGTCCGATCCCTGGAATTCCTCGTCCTCGCCCGGATCTTCGGCGAGCTCGAGTTCGACGAGCAGCTCCTGGCTCTCGAGGTCGAGTCCGTTTTCGTCGAGCGCACGGACGACGTCGAACACGGCCGCTTCCTGTTCGGCGAGCGTCTCGTTCGCCCCGTGTTCGGGTTCGCCGCCCTCTCCGAGAATGGCGACCGCCAACACGATCGCGATCGTCTCCTCGTCGAGGTCTTCGACGGACTCGACGACCGACTGGAGGTCCTGATCGTCGCCCTCGAGATTCTCCTCGATCGTCTGCGGGTCCGGGAGATCGGTTTCGATTCGGACGAGCGAGCGGCTTTTTGCGGTGTTCTCGATGTACCGTTGCGGATCGCTGTTCGGATCGTTCATATCGCCGAACTGAATGACCTCGGGCGGACAGGCGTCCTCGCAGGCCGTCCGGCCGACGAACTCCTCGCCCTTGCTGCCGTCCTGACGCGTCGGACAGAACGTACACTTCTCCATGACGCCCCGCGGCCCGCGGGCGCTGACCGGCCGGCCCCGCTCGTCGTACACGTGGTCCTCCTCGAGTTCGGACGCGGGGACTTCGGGCTCGTCCCACTGGAAGTAGTTGACGCCGTACGGGCAGGCGACCTGACAGTAGCGACAGCCGATACAGACGTCGTAGTCAGTCAGGACGAGTCCGTCGGAGTCGCGGGTGTGGCGCGCCGTCGTCGGACAGACCTTCTCACAGGGCGCGTCGGTGCAGTGCTGGCAGGGCCGAATGAGGCGGTAGTCTTCCTCCTCGTCGGTCGTCTCGTCCTGGTAGTCGAGGATGTACATCCAGTTGGCGCCCTGATCCCAGTCGTGTTCCTCGGCGCAGGCGACGACGCAGGAGAGACAGCCGTCGCAGTGTTCCAGATCGAGCGCCATCCCCCACTGGGTCCCTTCGTTCTCTTCGCCTCCCTCTTCGGACTCCGCCGTGACCGCGGCGGCCGGCGGTTCGTCCGAGCCGCCGTTAGAGATTCCCCAGGCGCCGAACCCCACCGCGCCGGCGCCCCCCATCTTCTTCATGACGTCCCGGCGCGACTCCTCGTCGACGCCGAACCGAGAGAGCGTGCTCTCGAGGCGCCCGTCCTCGTCGGCGTCGCCGGCCTCGATCGGTCGTTCGTCCTCGCCGAACTCGTCCATCACGTCCTCGTGATAGCGATCGTGGAATTCCTCCTCCGAGAGCTCCCCCTTGGTGACGCGCATGGCGTCTCTGGCCATCTCCATCCCCAACTCCGCGTCGTACTCCGTGTCCTCGAGTTCCGCCTCGAGGCCGTCCTGCCACTCTTCGCCGAGGGGATGGAACGTCTCCTCGTCCGCACCCTCGTGATCGTCGGAACTCACCGCTGTCCACCCCGATCGACGGCCGCCTGGTTACAATCGAGTCCCATTTTCTGCTACTACCGATTTCGGACCTATTTCGATAAACAGTGTGCTTGCGAATGGCATGCGGCCGCTCGACGCTCGCAGACGTCCCTCGCGGGACGGTACGCCGCACTCGACGACGCGGTGGTTCCGATTAGTGTCGTGGCTCGACTCGAGGACGGGTCTCGGACTCGAGAAGTCCGTCCGCTGTTCGTCTCGTTGCACCGTGAGAAACGCCGAGAGAGAGGTTTGAACGACGTGAAGACCTCATCCCGCGTCTTCTCTCGTTCAAATCTTCGCAGTCGTTTCGCAGCAACGGGCGTCGGTTCGCGCCGCTACGCGTCGCTCACCGGTTTGTTGCTGCAAAAGCGCCGAGAGGGAGATTTGAACTCCCGAGTCCGTGAGGACAGTAGATTTCGAATCTACCGCCTTGGCCGGGCTAGGCTATCTCGGCTCACTCATTCGTACCCGGGTGATGTTTTTACCCGTTTCGATTTTCGTCTCCCGTGGGAGTGCGTACCGCATGCCAGTCTCGGGGTCCCCGCTCGTCCTCAGAGGATATCACCGACGCGTCGCGGCTCGCCCTGGAGGTTCGGCTGTTCGGCGACGATCTGCAGCACTTCGTGGTCGGTCACGTCGTAGTAGGTCTTCTCCGTCGCCTCTTCGATGAGTTCTCGCTCGAGGCGGAACTCGGTGCCTTCGTAGACGACGTCGACCCCCTCTTCGTCGAACGCGAGAGTCGTCATGGACGGCCGTACGCGGCGCGGGATTAAAAGCGGGGCGTTGCGATTCGCGTCGCGTGAGACGCGCGTCAGACGCGCGGCGGACGACGCGCGAGGTTTATTAGTGGATACTCCTTTGGGGTGAAGTGTGGCCTTCAGCAGGGACCCGTTAGACGAACTGGTCGTTCCCGACGGAACGGAAGCCAAGGAAGTCGACCTCGTAACCGACGGTGACGTCCTCGTCGGCGGTCGGTCGACCGTCGAGTTCGGGGTCCGCGGCCGAAACGTCCTCGCCGGCGAAGCCGTCGAGTTCGGCGGCGCCATCGAAGCCGAGGCGGACTGTCGTCTCGACATGTGGTGCGAGGTCGCCGAAAACGTACTGGTCGGGCAGGACGCCTACATCGGCGAGCGCGTCCACGTCGCCGGCGAGATGAAAGTCGCCGGCGACCTCGATATCGGCGACGACGTCGAGATCGAGGAGGGGTTCGAGGCCAACGGCTGGATCGTCATCCGCAACCCCATGCCGACGATCGTGTTCCTGTTCGTCTACCTCAAACACCTCCTGCTGATCGGCGAGGAACAGACCGCGCAGCGACTCGTCTCCGAACTCGTCGACGAGGACGAGGGCGAGGAGATCGACGCCGATCCGCTCGTGATCCCCAAGAACGCGACGGTCAGCGACGACGCCTGGCGGGTCTCGACGCCCGCGACGATCGGCGACGACTGCCGGCTCCACGGCAACGTCCGCGCCGAGACGATCGCCGTCGGCGCCGAGACGACGATCTTCGGCAGCCTCCGGGCTCGAGGCGACGTCACCGTCGGCGAGGGAACGCGAATCCACGGCGACCTGACCACGCGCGACGGCGACGTCACGATCGCGGCGGGCGCTCGCGTCCTCGGTGACGTCTCGTGTGCGGCGCTCGAGCTCGGCCCCGACGCGGAGATCGACGGGACGATCCGCGCCAACGGCGAGATCACGATGGGGACGACCGACCGCGAACCCGAGTGAGGGCGGTTCGCAGGCGCGAAAACGGAGCGGGGCGCTCAGTAGATCAGTTCGTCGTCGTTTTCGACCATGTACAGCGTCCGCGCCGCGATGTTGACCGAGTGATCGCCGACGCGCTCCAGGTCGCGGATCGTCAACAGGAGCCGCGAGACGTCCTGCAACAACAGTTCGACCTCTTCGGGCGAATCGAGTTCGCGCTCGATCAGGTCGCGGACGACGATCTCGCTGGCTCGCTCGGCGAAGTGATCGAGGTCGTCGTCGCGGGCGGCGAGTTCGCGACAGGCCGCAGTGTCTTCCTCGTCGTAGGCGACCATCGCGTCCTCGATCATCTGGAGGGTCAGTTCGCCCATCTCCTGGACGTCGACGTCGGGGAACAGGTTCTCCTCGGCGTCCAGCGTGTACTCGCCGAGGTTCGTCGCGAGGTCGGCGATCCGCTCGAGGTCGGTGATGATCTTGAACGAGGCGGCGATAAACCGGAGGTCGCTCGCGACCGGCTGCTGGAGCGCCAGCAGGTCGATGCAGTCCTGCTCTAAGTTGAGGTACATCCGGTTGATCTCGCCGTCGCCCTCGATTACCTCCCGGGCGAGTTCGCGGTCTTTCTGCTCGAGGGCGTCGAGCCCCATCCGAAGTCGCTCCATGACGACTTCGCTCATGTAGAGGATGTCCTCGCGGAGTTCCGCGAGTTTCTCCTGATACGATTTTCTGGCCATGGTTCAGCCACCTTTCCGGGCGTAGATATAACTTGTGCCACCGAACTACCGGAACCGCCCGTCGCAGGCTGCATCGATCCGCGAGCGAAGTGTCGGGCCGCTACGACGCTTGAAACCCTGTCAAATCGACGCGATGGGTACAGGCCGTCGAGACCACTCACGAACAGTAGGCAGTAACACAGCTTCGGTATTCGGAGTGGGATGTAAATCTTTCGTTCAGTGCGGGAGAAGAATTGAACAATCCTTTCCTCGTAGAGGCGCTGCTGACAGCTAATGGGTGACGACGGATCACCGAGCGGTTCTCAAGAAACTCTCACGGACGAGCTTGAGCGTCGGAATAGGTTCTTACAGCAGGTCTCAGAGATCATCTCAGATACTGACCAGCCGTTCTTAGAGCAAATCGATTCTCTCCTGGAAACCGGTCGTGACGCCGTCGGGGCGGAGTTCGCGGCGTTCTCATTTGTAGATGACGACGCCTGCGTCTTCGAGGCAATTGACGTCCCAAACGGAGCCGATATTCAGCGGGGAGATTCGGTTCCGCTTCCCGAGGTCCCGAAGTCCAAACGCGTCGTTGAAACCGAGCAGACGCTCGTCCTCGGGGACGTCGAAGCGCAAGCCCCGGAGTTAGCAGATCCCCGGGGAATGGCCTGTTACCTCGGGGCGCCGATATTCGATGCCGACGAGGTCTACGGAACGTTTTGCTTGTGCGGGACGGAGGCCAGGAGCGATGGTTTCTCCGACTGGGAGGTGACGTTTATCGAACTCCTCAGCAATTGGGTGAGTACGCAGCTCCAACAGCGAGAACAGTATCAATCCTTACGCGATACGCGATTACATATGGAGGCGGCGGTGGACGCCGGCGCAGTCGGGACGTGGGAGTGGGACATTCCTGCAGACCAGTTCGTTACCGGACGATCTTTCGCGAGGACCTTCGGAGTCGACCCGGATAAGGCCAGCGAGGGCGTGCCGCTTCAAGAGCTGCTCGATTCCATTCACGAGGACGACCGTGACCGAGTGACGCGGGAAATCGAAGACGCCGTCGAATCCTGCGGCGAGTACGAAGCCGAATACCGCGTTTGGAACGCCGACGACGAACTGCAGTGGGTCATCGCCCGCGGATACGTCGAGTGCGACGACGACGGGAACCCGCTGACCTTCCCTGGTGCGCTCACTGATATCACGGAACAAAAGCAAGCCGAGCGACGACTCGAAACCGTGAACGAACGGCTCAGGGCGTCGAACGAACGGCTCGAGCAGTTCGCCCACGCTGCTTCGCACGATCTGCAAGAGCCGCTGCGGATGGTGTCGAGCTATCTCCAATTGATCGAAAACCAGTACGGGGAGACGCTGGACGAGGAGGGTCGAGAATTTCTCGAGTTCGCCGTCGATGGCGCAGACCGGATGCGCAATATGATCGACGCGCTGCTCGCGTATTCGCGAGTCGAGACGCAGGGCGATCCGTTCGAACCGGTCGATTTGAACGATGTGTTGATGGACGTGCAGACGGACCTCCAACGGAAGATCGAGGAAACCGATGCCGAGATAGCCGTTACGGACCTCCCTCGCGTCGAAGGAGACGCTAGCCAACTGCGACAGCTGTTCCAGAATCTGCTGGACAACGCGCTCGAATACAGCGGCGACGAACCGCCGCGCGTCTCCGTATCGGCTGAACGAGACAGAACGAAGGGAATTATCGCCGTCCGCGACGAAGGGATCGGCATCGAGCCCGGGAACCACGACCGAATCTTCGAGGTGTTCGAACGCCTCCACAGTCGTGAAGACCACTCCGGCACGGGGATCGGGCTATCGCTCTGTGAACGGATCGCCGAGCGTCACGATGGCGAGATGTGGGTGGAGTCCGAACCGGGGAACGGGACGACAGTTTTCGACTCCTTGCCGATCTACGACGCATAAGGCGGGCTGATGGGGCTGTCTCCCAGCGGCGGGCGTTTCAACGGACTCCGATACGAATCCGCTGTAGGTGGTACACGGTATTCCCAAATCGTCCGTCTGCTTCCAGCTAACTGCCGTGTGTGAATAACCCGTGCGACGAGCTATTGCGAACGGAATCGCTCGATTGTCGACTTCGGGAATCGAAGGGAAACGCGGCGCTCGAAATCGTATTTCATGCCGAGTAAACTGCCGAGGATCACGGCGACCGCGAAGGCCGACGTGACCATATTCAGGAGCAGCCAGTCGAGCGAAACCCCGTACGCCGTCTGATCGACAGGTGCGAACAACCGGACTCCGCCGCTCAGCATATCGAAAACGACGTGCGATCCGAATCCGATCGCGGCTGCTCGCCAGGGACCGAACGCGGAGAGGAGACCCACTATGACGACCCCCGCCAGCAGCGAGTGCGTGAGCCCGCGATGCGTCCACACGATGCTCGAGACGTAGCCGAGTTCGATCAGCGGCCGAAAGACGAACGTATCGACGTCGGGAACGGCGGCGGCGAGCGCCGCGACGAGATACGGCTCCGATCGTTCGGACCGAGTAACGAGCAGAACCAGTGCCAGACCGAGCAGGATGTGTACCCCAGTGGCGACCATATTTGCCAACCCATGCTATTGAATCACATAATAGATATGGTTAGCGAACAATACACATTCGTAGATTAGCGCATCACGTCCGCCGGTGAACAGTGCGTTCGCTCAGCGATCGGTGACCGAAAACGTCACGACGAACGAAATTATACCCGGTCAGCGCGCGATCGGCGACCGCCGACCGGCGGTGGTGTCGACGGCTATCCGAACTTGCCGGTGATGTAGTCCTCGACGCGGTCGTGCTCGGGGTTCTCGAAGATCTTCTCGGTGTCGTCGAACTCGACGAGTTCCCCGCCGGTGAGGAAGACCGCCGTCTTATCGGAGATGCGGGCGGCCTGTTGCATGTTGTGGGTGACGATGACGACCGTGTACTCCTCGGAGAGATCCTCGATCAGGTCCTCGATCTTCGAGGTGGCGACGGGGTCGAGCGCCGACGCCGGTTCGTCCATCAGGATCACGTCCGGATCGGGCGCGATCGCGCGGGCGATACAGAGGCGCTGCTGTTGACCGCCCGAGAGATCCAGTCCGCTCGAGTCGAGTTGACCGTCGACTTCCTCGAGGAGGGCCGCGCGCTCGAGGGCTGTTCGGACCTTCTCGTCGACGTTTCGGTCTTTCCCCTGGACCTTCAGCCCGTAGGCGACGTTGTCCCGAATCGATTTGGGGAACGGGTTGGGCGACTGGAAGACCATCCCGATCTTCCGGCGTAGGGCGACGGGGTCGACGTCGTCGTCGTAGACGTTCTTGCCGTCGAACAGCAGTTCGCCCTCGACGCGGGCGGCGTCGACGAGGTCGTTCATCCGGTTGATACACCGGAGGAACGTCGATTTCCCGCAGCCCGAGGGACCGATGACCGCCGTCACCTGCTTTTCGGGAATCTCGATGTCGACGCTGTCGAGCGCTCGCTCCTCGCCGTAGTAGACGTCGAGGTCGCGCGCCTCGAGCAGCGTCCGGTCGGTCTCCGTCTCGGCGCCGGCGTCGGCGCTGTCGACGAGGCCGTCCGTTCCCGGCGTCGGGGCTGGCTGGTCGTCGGTCGATTCCGTTTCCGAGGAAGTCATCTGTTCGTTAGTCATTGTCAGGTGCGCTGTTGATATCGATTCCGAATGACGATCGCGATCGAGTTGATCGTCAGCAGGACGACGAGCAGCGTGACGACGCCGGCGGCGACGACGCCGTACTGGAATTCGGTCTGGGGATAGGAGGCCCAGTTGTAGATCTGCAGCGGCATGGCGCTGACCTTGCTGAAGGGACCGTTCGGGAGTCCGAAGACGGTCGTCGGGGCGGCGATCATGATCAGCGGCGCCGTCTCGCCGATCGCGCGGCCGAGCGCGAGGATCGTCCCGGTCATGATGCCGGGCATCGCCCGCGGCAGGACGACGTTGCGGATCGTCTGCCACTTCGTCGCGCCCATCCCGTAGGACGCCTGTCGCTGGGAGTCGGGGACGGACCGAATCGCCTCCTGGGCCGAGATGATCACGATCGGCAGGATGAGCAGGGCGATGGTGAACGCGGCCGCCAGCACCGTCCCGTAGCCGATGCTAAAGAGGCCGACGAACAGCCCCAGTCCCAGCAGGCCGTAGACGACCGAGGGAACGCCCGCGAGGTTCGCGATGTTGAGCTGGATGAACCGCGTGAGGTAGCCGTCGTCGGCGTACTCCTCGAGGTAGATCGCGGCGCCGACGCCGAGCGGGAACGTGATCAGCGCGATCACGAGCATGATTGCGACGGAGCCGACGAGTGCGGGCAGGAACCCTGCCTGGAACGGGTCGGGGTGGGGCGGGTTCGTGAGGAACTGCCAGTCGAGCCAGCCGACGGCGTCGACGGCGACGTTCAGGAGCAACGCCGCGAGCGAGACGATGCCGACGAGCGTCGCCGCCAGCGCGAGCAGGCGGAACGAAACGTCTTTCGTCCGGCTGATCTGACCGAACCCGGAATCGGCGGGTTCGTCGCGGGTATCGGCCGCCATTAGCGGTACACCTCCCGGTAGCGCGACGCGACGAATTCACTGATGAGGTTCATGACGAAGGTGATGACGAACAGCGTCAGTCCGACGGCGAAGAGGCTCTTGTACGCTTCGCCCTGCCCGACGATGTCGCCCGTCCCGATCTGGACCATCGCGGAGGTCATCGGCTGGATCGAGTTCAGGAACATCCCCGCCGGATCGGTCAGATCGACCATCCGGGGCGTCTGTCCCGCCGCGATGGCGACGATCATCGTCTCGCCGATCGCCCGCGAGAGCGCGAGGATGAACGACGAGAAGATCCCGGACAGCGCCGCCGGCACGACGACGGACGTCGAGACGGTGAACTTCGTCGCCCCCAGCCCGTAACTGGCCTGGCGGAGCGAGTCCGGCACCGCGCTCATCGCGTCCTCGCTGATCGAGGAGACCATCGGGATGATCATGATGCCGACCATGATCGACGCCGACAGCCCGTTGAACGTCGACAGCGGCAGGAACGTGTCCAGCGCCGGCGTGATGTAGACGAGCGCGAAGTAACCGTAGACGACCGTCGGAACGCCCGCCAGCACCTCGAGGGCCGGCTTGAGATACGAACGCTGGCGATCGGTGGCGTACTCGCTCAGGTAGATCGCGGTCAGCAGTCCGATCGGGAGCGCGACCATCGCCGAGCCCACGGTGATGACCAGCGTCCCCGAAATCAGCGGGAGAACGCCGAAGGCGATCGGTTCGTTCGTGGGGCTCCACCGCGTGCCCGTGAGGAATTCGGCGGGCGAGACCTGTGCGAAGAAGTCGACCGCGTCGATCAGCAGCGTCAGAATGATCGCGACGGTCGTCAGGATCGACAGCAGCGCACACAGCATGAAGAGATAACGGAAGGCGGTGCCCCGCGCCGTGCGGCTCGCGTCGTGAGAGAAGTCCGGTTGGCTCATTCGGTCACCTCCGCGATCGCGGCGTCGAGTTTCTCGAGGTTCTCGTCGCGGTTCTCCTCGGTGATCGGGACGTAGCCGACGTCGGAGACGAGGTCCGTCGCGGCCTGTTTCATGTAGAAGCGAGCGAAGTCCCGGACCGCCTGCTTCTCGAGCGATTCCTTCGCGACGTAAATGTAGAGGGGTCGCGAGAGGGGCGTGTACTCGCCGGACATGGCCGTCTCGATCGACGGTTCGACGCAGCCGTCGCCGTTATCGATCGAGATTGCCTTGATCGAGTCCGGGTTCTCGCTGTAGTACGAGAATCCGAAGTAGCCCATCGCGTACTCCGAACCCTGGACACCCTGGACGATCGTTCGGTCGCGTTCGGTCGCGTGGTAATCGCTACGGTGGTTCTCCTCCTCGCCGATAACGGCCTCGTTGAAGTAGTCGAACGTGCCGGAGGTCGTCGCGGCCCCGTACAGTTCGAACTCCTCGTCGGGCCAGTCCTCGTTGATATCGCTCCACCGTTCGGCGCCGTCGGCCCGCCAGATCTCGCGGAGTTCCTCGACCGTGAGACAGTCGATCCAGTCCGCGTCCGGGTTGACGACGACCGTCAGCGCGTCGGTCGCGACCGTGAACTCTATCGGTGTGATCCCGTTGTTCCCACACTGTTCGACTTCGGCGTCGGCGACCGCCCGACTCGCGTTATTAATGTCGGTTCGTCCCGCACAGAAGAAGTTCCCGAACCCGCCGCCAGTCCCGGTCTTACTGAGCGAGATGTTGACGGTCGGGTGCTCTTCGGAGAACGCGGAAGCGATCGCCTCGGTCACGGGGAACACCGTGCTGCTCCCCGCGACGTTCACCTGATCTGCTTCCGCGGCGAAGACGCCGCTACAGCCGGCTAACCCACCGGAGAGGGCAACACCAGCCGCGGCGAGAAAATCACGCCGACCGAAGCCGGTCGGCAGGGACGCCGTGGTTTCTCTCGACATCACCGGATGCAAACCACACTGTAGGTAAGTAGACTACTATGAGAACTATATAGTGATATGTACCTGCTGCAGCGACTATCAGCACGATAACTGGTGCCAGTGTCGGGCCGCTAACCCATACATATGACAATAGCTGACACGAGAAGACATAGCGATGAATGAACGTGTATTCTACGAGAGCGTATTCGGCGGTGAACAGTCGAACATATATAGACGAGATCGGACGATCGGTCGGTGGTTCGACGAGGCGTTACGGTGATCGGATCAGGAGTCCGAAGCGAACGGCGACCCGAATCACGGGCACACCGATCGGTGTCGGGTTCCATTTCCGTGGGTCGATCAGCAAAATCGAGTCGCCGGCCGGTCCGGTCGCCAAGCGCGAATCGTGCGGCCGTCCGTCAGACGGCTTTCGGACGCTTCGGAGGCGTCGACTCCGGCTCCTCGTCGCCGCACGTGTCGGCGCTCCGCTCACCCGAACTTGCCGGTGATGTAGTCCTCGACGCGGTCGCTTTCGGGGTTCTCGAAGATCTTCTCGGTGTCGTCGAACTCGACGAGTTCCCCGCCGGTGAGGAAGACCGCCGTTTTGTCCGAAATCCGAGCCGCCTGTTGCATGTTGTGGGTGACGATGACGACCGTGTACTCCTCGGAGAGGTCCTCGATCAGGTCCTCGATCTTCGAGGTGGCGATCGGATCCAGCGCCGACGCCGGCTCGTCCATCAGCACGACCTCCGGATCGGGCGCGATCGCGCGGGCGATACAGAGGCGCTGCTGTTGACCGCCAGAGAGATCCAGTCCGCTCGAGTCGAGTTGACCGTCGACCTCCTCGAGGAGGGCCGCTCGCTCGAGGGCTGTTCGGACCTTCTCGTCGACGTTTTCGTCTTTCCCCTGGACCCGCAGCCCGTAGGCGACGTTGTCCCGGATCGATTTGGGGAACGGGTTAGGCGACTGGAAGACCATGCCGATTTTCCGGCGTAAGGCGACGGGGTCGACGTCGTCGTCGTAGACGTTCTTCCCGTGGAAGTAGAGGTCGCCCTCGACGCGGGCGACGTCTATCAGATCGTTCATGCGGTTGATCGAGCGCAGGAACGTCGACTTTCCACAGCCCGACGGTCCGATCAGCGCCGTGACCTTCCGCTCGGGGATGTCCATGTGGATACCGTCCAGCGCCTGGTCGTCGCCGTAGTAGACGTCCAGATCGCGCGCTTCGATGACGGCGTCGTCGACCCGCGGTGATCCGAGGGGAGCGTCGTCGGTTACGGACGTGACCGAACGGGCGGTACTGTCGTCGGACGTCGAGACGGATTGGGTTCCGTTCGCGGTCATTGTGGGTAAGTTCGGGCAGTTATCGGTTGGAAAACGCAGGTTGATACGATCGCTGCCGTGGTGGCACGCGACCGGCGGCGAGCGCCGGACCGAACTCGGCTCCGATCGGTCGGCGTCCGAATCGGTGCGCAGGTACCATTATCCGGACTCAACGCCCGAGCGAATAAATACTGTGCTATGAGCGGTCCGTCCGTTACACGTCGCCCCAGTGACGTTACAGAGACCTACGGAGAGGAGGTGTACGACGGCGCTGATCGGCGATACTGCTCGATTTTTCGAGACCGAACAACGCGCCGCTCGCGAACGGTCGGGGACGGGTCCGTCGCTGCCATCACTACATAGATTCCTGTCAACTATACATATTCCTACGGTCGGACTGGCTCACGAGGGACTCGCGTGCGTATTTCGGCAACTCACCCCACAGAAGCAGTAGTGTGGCCGTACGATAGGTGACGCTGATCTCTATAGATGAAGATGGGTTTATACGCACGGGGTCGAATCGCCACGGTATGGAGACGCGCAAGGTGCAGGTGACGGGCGGGTCGACGTTTACCGTCTCGCTGCCGAAATCCTGGGCGACCGACAACGACGTCAGCGCCGGGACGACGGTCGAGTTCTATCCGGAGGGGGACTCGCTGTTGTTGACGCCCCAGAGCGAGACCGATCGCCAGACGGGAACCCTCGACGTCACGGACCTCGAGGGCGAGCGGCTCACCCGAGCCGTGATGACGATGTACGTCAGCGGCTTCGACATCATCCGCCTCTCGGCCGGCCGCATCACGACCGATCAGCGCAGCGCGATCCGGAGCGCGACCCAGAGCCTCGTCGGCGTCGAGGTCTTAGAGGAGACGACCGACAGCGTCGTCATCCAGGACCTGCTCGACTCCTCGGAGCTCTCGATCGTCAACGCCGTCTCGCGGATGCGCCTGATCGCCCGCGCGATGCTCGAGGACGCCGTCACGGCGCTGGTCGAGAACGACGACGACATCGCTCAGGACGTCATCGAACGCGACGACGACGTCGACCGCCTCTGGCAGGTCGTCTCGCGGATCTTCCGCGCGACGCTGCGCTCGCCGCGGGCCGCGGAGGAGCTCGGCGTCCCCCGCGAGGACTGCTTCGACTTCCACTCGAGCGCCCGCCAACTCGAGCGGGTCGCCGACCACGCGGCCAAGATCAGCAACCTCGCGCTCAAACTCGAGGCGATTCCCGGAGACGTCGCCGACGCGCTCGTCGCCCTCCACGACGACGTCGCGGACGTCATCGAGAAGTCGATGGACGCGCTGGTCGCCGAGGACAGCGACGAGGCGACCGACCTCGGCCACGCCGCCCGCGAGGCGATCCTCGAGATCGACGAACACACCCGAACGATCGACGACATGCTTCGAGAACTCGAGCCGGTGCAGGCCCAGTCGCTGGGGCTGATCGTCGACTCGCTGTCTCGAAGCGCCGACTACGGCGGCAACATCGCCGAGACGGCCCTCCAGAAGGCCGCGCCGCGCCCCTGACCCGGGGTTCGATTCGGTTTCGTCACTCTCTCGCTCGAGTACCGTCCGCGCTCGAGGTTCCTGTCGGGCGTCGAGACAGTGTCCGCGAGGCCGGCTGAGGATTTTCCCGCGACGCCGCGAACGACGACGGGATGGAGTACACCCACCTCGGCGAGACGGGACTCGAGGTGTCCCGGCTCTGTCTCGGCTGTATGAACTTCGGCAGTGACGAGCCGTGGATGATAAACGACCGCGAGCAGTCCCGTGCGGTGATCCAGCGGGCGCTCGACCTCGGGATCACGTTCTTCGATACCGCGAACGTCTACTCCCAGGGTGAGAGCGAGGAGATCCTCGGCGAGGCGCTGGCCGACGCGGACCGCGACCGAGCGGAACTGACCGTCGCGACGAAGGTGTACGGCCCGATGCACGACGGCCCGAACGGACAGGGACTCTCCCGCAAGCACGTCTTCGAACAGGCCGACGCGAGCCTCGAGCGACTCGGGCTCGACTATGTCGACCTCTACCAGATCCACCGCTGGGACGACGAGACGCCGATCGAGGAGACCCTCTCGGCGCTCGACGCGCTCGTCGAGGAGGGGAAGGTCCGCTACGTCGGCGCGAGCACCATGCCCGCCTGGAAGTTCGCGAAGGCGCTGTACGAGGCCGACCTGAACAACCGCGAGCGGTTCGTCTCGATGCAGTGCGAGTACAACCTCGTCGACCGCCACGAGGAGGCCAACGTCCTGCCGCTCTGTGCCGACCAGCGCGTCGGCGTCCTCCCGTGGTCGCCGCTGGCCGGCGGCTTCCTGACGGGCAAGTACGAACGCGACGCGGATCCCGACGAGGGCCGCGCCGCGTCGGACGAATTTATGGAGAAACGCTTCACCGAGGAGAACTGGGCGGTGCTCGAGGTCGTCCGGGACCTCGCCGACGAGAAGGACACGGCGCCGGCGCAGCTCTCGCTGGCCTGGTTGTTGCACAAGGGTCTGGTCGACGCGCCGATCGTCGGCCCGCGGACGATCGATCACCTCGAGGAAAACGTCGGCGCGCTCGAGGTCGACCTGACTGACGAAGAGATCGAGCGGCTCGAGGCGCCGAAGACGCCGGTCTGGAACGCCGAGATCGGGGACGTCTGACGCGCGCTCACGGGAGTTCGAGCGGAGCTGTGCGGCTACTCGAAGATAGCTGTCGCTCGAGGAGAACTGAACGTCGCCTTCGATCGGAAGACGAAGCGAGACGGTCGCGATCTAGTCGAGCAGAACGGCGTTGACCTGACCGGTCTGACCGGGACGGGAGGTGACGCGAGCGCGGCCTTCCGAGGTCTCGATGACGGCGCCTTTCGTGATGATGTTTCGGCGGACGTAGTTGGGGTTGGCGTCGTTCTCGACGACGTCCTCGATCTCGGCGGAGACGGTCTCGCCGCCCTTGTTGACGCTGGCGACGTCGGTCGCGAGCGCGCGGGTCTTCGTCTCGTTGCCGCGGACGTCGACGGTTCGGTATCGGGGCTCGCCGACCTGCGTCTCCGTCGGCAGGCGTCCGAGCTCGTTCTTTCGGCGCTTGCGGACGTTCTTCAGTCGGCCACCGGTTCGCTTGCGCGTGGAGCGTCCCTGGTTTTGCATACTCGCATCCAGTCTCGGCGTATATTTATATGCAACGTTAGGGCCCCGTCCGGAACCCGCCCGGTGGTGCGACCGCTCGACCGCCGTCGACTGCCCGTGTCGACGCTACTCGTCGGCTGAGGGGGCTACTCGTCGCCGACCAGGCAGTACCCGTGTCCCGGTTCCTCGAGGATCGTCTCCGTGTCGTCGTCGTAGTAGTTCGAGAAGACGGCCCGTTCCGCGTAGTAGATTCGCCCGTCGACGGGGACCGCCGCGCTGGTGACTCGACCGCGGTTCCGAACCCGCCACCGGCGGTCACCCGTCTCCTTATCCAGAGCGTACAGGTGCGAATCGTAGGAGCCGACCAGTACCGTCTCCGCGGTGACCGTCAGCGCGCCGATGACGCGGCCGCCGACGTCCGTCGACCACAGCTCCTCGCCCGAGGCCGGATCGAGCGCGTAGACGTAGCCGTCGTCGCTGCCCATGTAGACGACGTCCGCGTCGGTATCGACCGCCGGGTTCGACATGATCACCTCGCCCGTCTCGAACGACCACTCCTCCGAGCCGTCCTCGAGGTCGAGACAGTAGAAGGTCCCGTCCCAGCTGCCGACGTAGCCGTAGCCGTCGTGTGCCGCGACGGTGCCCTTGATCTGGGCGCCCTTGCGGAAGGCGCCGCCCGCCTGTTCCTCGCCGTCGGCGTCGGCCTGAAACGACCACGCGAACTCGAGGGAGGGGTACTCCCAGCAGTAGACGACGCCGTCGTTCGACCCCGCGAGGATCCGCCCTGTCTCGAGATCGATCGTCGGCGAGGGGTGGGCCTGCCCCCAGATGCGGTCGTCGCTCCACGTCGGGTCGCCGGTCTCGGGGTCGATCTCCCAGAGCGCGCCGGAGGAGGGCGGGGCGTACTCGGAGATGAGGTAGAGGGAGCCGTCGTGGTAGGCGGGACTCGAACCGATCGCGAGCGGGCCGTCCAGATCGCCGTCCTCGGATCGCGTTCGCCAGACCATGTCACCGCTCTCGGTATCCAGCGCGTAGAGATCGCCGTCGTAACCGCCGATGAAGGCGACGTCGCCGACGATCGCCGCTGACCCGTGAAAGCCCTTTTCGGTCGCGTCCGTCTGGGTCGCCCACTGGAGGTCGCCCGACGGCGCGTAGGCGCACACCTTGCCGGTGTCGCCGGCGAAGACGATCGTCTCGCCGTCGGGCGTCGGGACGGGACTCGACTTGGCGGCCGTGTGGTCGGCGGCGTTGATCGGGAACGACCAGTTGACGCTCACCGACTCCGGGACGGTTTCGTCGGGGTAGTAGCCGAGGCGTCGGAGCCCGTTCTGGAACAGCGACACGTCCTCGGTGCCGTCGAAGCGTCCGCCCAGCGTGGTCGGCAGGTCGACGCCGACGCAGCCGGCCAGCCCCGCCGCCGCGGCGCCCGCGCTCGCGCCGAGCAACCGACGACGCGAGAGGCCGGCGGACCGGTCGCAACCGCGTTCGGAGACCGTATCTCGGTTCGGAGATCGCATTGCGTGTGCTACACGTCTCGAGGGGACCTCGAAAAATCCCACTGGTTCCGCGGCCGTCGCGAACGCGACGCCGGCCGGCGTCCGCGAGGCCCCGTTTCAGGCAATAATGTTTATACGCCGGTGGGAGAGTCAGGACGTATGACCGATTCAGGACCCCGCCGACGGGACGTACTCGTCGCGGTCTCGGGAACCTCCCTCCTACTTGCTGGCTGTTCGGAAAGCGACGCGTCGGTCGAGGATACCGGCTACGGAGCCGCCTACGGGAGCGAATACGGACGCGGAGGCGAGCAATCGTGAGCGATCGAACGCCGCGGCTCGGACTCGAGACGTTCGAGGAGGGCGACGCGTGGGATCACACCGACACGGTCGAAGCCGTCGACCGACACGCGATCGTTCGAGGACCGATCGCCGACCGCCCCGACGAGGGCGAGTACGACGACGAGCTCTACCACGCGACCGATCAGGGGATCACGTGGCGCTGGGACGCCTCGAGCGAGGACTGGACGTACTTCGGCGGCAAGGGCTGTTCGGAGCAGCCGATACCGGGGACGAGTCACTTCGAGGCGGCGGAACTCGTCCACGCGCGCACCGAGGAAACCCCCGTCTGGAACGTCGAAGCACACGGGATCGAGGGCGACGGCGAGACGGAAGTCGGCGCGGCCGTCCACGACCTCCTCGCGGACGTCGCTGAGGCCGGCGGCGGGATCGTCTACTTCCCGCCGGGCCGGTACCTCCTCGAGCGGACGCCGCTGATCGGCGACGATACGATCCTGCTGGGCGCGGGTCGCGCGACGGTCCTCGAGGGAACGCGCCCCGACGGCGAGGACGGCCGGGCGCTGCTCTCCAACAGGGGCTACGACGCGGTCGATTTCGACGGCGCGTCGAACTGGGGGATCTGCAACGTCCGAATCGATTCGCCGGCTACGAACGGGATCATGCCCGCACACGCAGAGAACGTCCGGCTGGAACGGATCTACGGCGACCGGATCTACTACCACCACATCGACGTCGTGTCCTCGAAAAACGTCGGGATCGACGGCTACTGGGCGACTCGAGGCGGCGAGGCCGGCTCGGACGCGCCGATTCAGTTCGACAACCAGACCACGGAGATCGCGTCGAACAGCGTCTGGGACGGCGGCGAGGAGCTGCTGGCCGGGAGCGACGGCACCCCGACGCGGAACTGCATCCTCGAAAACTTCGAGATCGACCCCGAGAACGGTCCGGAGTACGGCGTCCACATCCACCGGAACGGAAACGAGTCGATCACGATCAGCGACGGGTACATCTCCGGCTGCCTCTATTCGGCGATCCGAGGCGACACCGGCGACGAGATCGAGGACCTGACGATCGACTCCGTCTCGTGTATCGAGAACGCGCGGGGGATCTCGCTCGGACACGTCAAGGGCGGCCGCCGAGAGCTGACGGTTTCCAACGTCACGATCAGAACCGACAACAGGGGGCTGGCCGCCGGCTCGGGGCTGTACGCGGCCGGGTTCGACGGCGCCGAGATCTCGAACACCGTCGTCGACGGCGAGTTCACGAACGCGATCCTCTTCGACGACATGGGCGACCTGAAGCTGAGCGCCGTGACGGCCAAAGGCGCGAGGGATCAGGCGTTCCGCTTCCGGAACAACGTCGACGCGACGCTGACGACCGCTCGAGCGGCGGACTGCGGCGATGCGGGCGTCTACTCGGGAGCCGGCAGCAGCGTCGCCTACGGCGGCGTCACGTTCGAGGACGTCGGCACTGAGACCGACTCCGACGGCGACGGGGCGTTTCGGGAGTGGAACGCGTCCACCTCATCGTAACCGGCCAACACCCGTTCTGACGGCTCTCCCGAACCGTCTCGAGAAAATGCCGAAAATTCGCTCGCGGTGAGCGGCCGGGACCGCGCTACTCACGGGCGCTGTGCGCCCGTTCGTTCGAGGGATCTGCAATCCCTCGCTACTCTTTCTGCGCGTCGACGACCGCAACGCCGGCCAGATTCACGATGTCCTTGACCTCGTCGCCCCGCTGGAGGACGTGGACCGGCTCGTCCATGCCGACCAGCATCGGGCCGATGGCATCGGCGCCGCCGAGTCGCTGAAGCAGCTTGTAGCCGATGTTACCGGACTCGAGGTTCGGGAAGACCAGCACGTTCGCCGGGTCCTCAAGTTCCGAGAAGCCGTAGGTGCCCTCGAGGATGTCCTCGACGACGGCGGTGTCGGCCTGCATCTCCCCGTCGACCGGGAAGTCGGCCTCGGGATCGTCCTGGAGCATGCTCGCCGCGCGCCGCGGTCGACGGGTCGCTTCGTTGTCGACGCTACCGAAGTTCGAGTACGAGAGCAGGGCCGCGCGCGGTTCGATGTTGAACCGTCGCGCCAGCTTGCCCGTCTGTTTGGTGACCTCCGCGAGGACCTCCTCGTCGGGGTCCTGATTGACCGTCGCGTCGGCGACGAAGATCACGCGGTTCTTGAACGTCAGCATGTAGACGCCGGCCGCGTAATCGACGTCCTCGTCGGTCCCGATCACCTGTAGCGGCGGCCGCAGCGCCGAGGGGTAGTGGTGGGAGAGGCCGGTCAGGAGCGCGTCAGCGTCGCCCTGTTCGACCATCACGCTCCCGAAGTAGTTGGTGTCGCGCTCGATGAGTTCGCCGGCCTCGCTGCGCGTGATCCCCTTGCGCGAGCGGAGTTCGTGGAGCCGGTCGGCGTACTCCTCGTAGTCGCCGACCGACGGGTCCGCGACCTGCGGATCGAAGTCCAGTCCGAGGTTGGCCGCCGTCTGGCGGATGTCGCTCTCGTCGCCGATGAGGATCGGCAGCGCGATCCCCTGCTCCTGGATCTGGTAGGCCGCGCGGATCATCTTCTCGTTCTCGCCCTCCGCGAGCGCGACCGTCTTGGGGTCGCTCTTGGCCTTGTTGAGGACGACCCGCATCATCTCGCGGGACTTGCCGAGGCGGGCCTCGAGTTCCTCCTCGTACGCCTCGAGATCGAGTTCGGTGCGAGCGGCGCCGGACTCCATCGCGGCCTCCGCGATCGCCGGCGCGACGCGGAAGAGCACGCGCGGGTCGACCGGCTTGGGGATGATGTAGTCGGGACCGTACTGAATCGGCTCGTCGCCGTAGGCCTTGACGACCGCGTCGGGGACGTCCTGGCGGGCCAGGTCGGCCAGCGCCTCGGCGCAGGCGACCTTCATCTCCTCGTTGATCTCGGTCGCGCGCACGTCGAGCGCGCCGCGGAAGATGAATGGGAACCCGAGCACGTTGTTGACCTGGTTCGGGTAGTCCGAGCGGCCGGTGGCCATGATGACCGTGTCGTCGCGGGCCTCCTTGGCCTCCTCGTAGCCGATCTCCGGATCGGGGTTGGCCATCGCGAAGATGATCGGATCGTCGGCCATCGAGCGGACCATCTCCTGCGAGACGATGCCGCCGATCGAGAGGCCGACGAAGACGTCCGCGCCCTCCATCGCGTCCGCGAGGCCGCCTTCGGGGAGGTCACGAGCGAACTGCCGTTTGTACTCGTTGACGTCGCCCTCCTCCGCGCGGGCCTCGGTGATGATCCCCGAGGAGTCACACATCGTGATGTTCTCCTTCCGGACGCCCAGCGACTCGTAGAATCGGGCCGACGCGATCGCGCTCGCGCCGGCGCCCGAGAAGACGACCTCGAGTTCCTCGAGGCTCTTCCCGGCGATGTCGGCGGCGTTTATCAGCGCGGCGCCCGAGATGATCGCGGTGCCGTGCTGGTCGTCGTGGAAGACGGGAATGTCGATCTCCTCGCGCAGGCGCTCCTCGATGGTGAAACAGCCCGGCGCCTTGATGTCCTCCAGGTTGACGCCGCCGAACGTCGGCTCCATCATCTTGATGGCCTCGACGAACTTGTGCGGGTCTTCCTCGTCGAGTTCGATGTCGAAGACGTCGATGTCGGCGAAGCGCTTGAACAGCACGCCCTTCCCCTCCATGACGGGTTTCGACGCCTGGGCACCGATGTCGCCGAGTCCCAGCACCGCCGAGCCGTTCGAGACGACGCCGACGAGGTTCCCCTTGGCCGTGTACTGGTAGGCGTCGGTCGGATCCTCGTCGATCTCCGTACACGGCGCGGCGACGCCGGGCGAGTACGCGAGCGAGAGGTCGCGTTGGGTATTCGTCGGTTTCGTTGTCGAAATCTCTATTTTTCCAGGCGGATCGGTGCGGTGATACTCGAGTGCGTCCTCGTCTAATCCCATATTGGGGACACTGCAGGGGAGTACTAAAAACAATGTGGAGGTGGATTTCGACGATCGTCGAATTTTCGGCCCGATCCGATCGGCGCTCGAGAGCGACGCGTTCCCCGATTCGACCGTTTTATACGCTCCGCGCAAGTGGAATGGGGTATGGACGTCGCGCTTGGTGGGACGTTCGACCCCGTCCACGACGGCCACCGTCGGCTGTTCGAACGGGCGTTCGAACTCGGAGACGTGACCGTGGGACTGACGAGCGACGAACTCGCGCCGAAGACGCGACACGTCGAGCGCCGCGTCAGATCGTTCGACGAACGGAAGACGGCGCTCGAGGCGGAACTCGAGTCGTTCGCCGCGGACCACGACCGCGAGTTCGCGGTCCGGCCTCTCGAGGAACCGACCGGTATCGCGACCGAACCCCAGTTCGACTATCTGGTCGTCTCGCCGGAGACCAAAGACGGCGGGGAGCGAATCAACGAGATTCGCCGGGAGCGCGGCCACGATCCCCTCGAGGTCGTCGTCGTGCCACACGTCCGCGCGGAGGACGGCGACATCATCTCCAGCACCCGGGTCGTCAAGGGCGAGATCGACGAACACGGAAACGTCCTCGAGGACGGAGACGACGCGGCCGACCCCAACTGACGGAGCGGACCGATCCGGCCACCCACCGGAGCATCGAATCGAGGGACGGAAGCGACGACCGTCCGACCCGCGATTTTCGTTCTTGTAGCGTATACTTACGGGAAGACAGTCACAGCGTGAGTCCGTGAAACAGTCGAAACGGTCGGTTCGGGCGAGTTACCACCGCGGCGGCTCGAGGCCCGCCGTTTCGAGGAGATCCTTCCAGCGCGACTGGATCGAGAGCCGCGAGACGTCCGCGGCGTCGGCGACGTCGCCCTGGGTTCGGCCCTCGCCGGCGACGAGCGAGCCGGCGTAGACGCTGGCCGCGAGGACGGCTCGCTTCGACCGGTCGTCCTCCGGAACGTCCGTCAAGAAGAGATCCACCGCACAGGATCGCGCTTCGGTCGAGAGCTCCAACCGGTCGGCGATCTGCTCGAGTTCCTCGAGCCACGGTTCGTACTCGATCCGGTCCCGGGCGCTGTGCATGCACCCGGCTATCGGTGCATCGCGCATAAAGGTAGGGCCAATCGGTCAGGAAACGATCACATATTCGGGCGGCTGATTCGAAATAGCACCGAACGGACCGTCCAATCCGGTGCTACGCTGGGCAACGTTCAGCTACGAACGAGTTGCCTAATTGGCTGTTCTCTGGTAATTTCACTAGGATACGACTACTAAACCGGGTTGTCTTCGTCCCTCACAATAGACGCTCGTCCGGCTCCTGCACGGCTGCGTCCCGTCTATGAAAGAGCCAACCTGCAAGCTCGTCTGTACCGGCTGCGGCCTCGAGATGCCGTACCGGGATCGATCGCTGGCCGAACAAGCGGCGGAACTCCACCAGCTTCGGGATTCGGAGCACGTGACGTTTATCGTGCCGCCGGACTGGTCGCCCGAAGAGCCAGTGAAACAGCGGTAGCGCGGATCGACAGGTACTTACTGGGTTCGTGAAAATCTGGAAGTGAGCGCGGGTAGCCAAGCTAGGCCAACGGCGCAGCGCTTAGGACGCTGTCCCGTAGGGGTCCGCCGGTTCGAATCCGGTCCCGCGCATGAGCGAACGAAGTGAGCGAAGAGCAGGACCGGATTCGAGCCCTGGAAACCGAACGTAGTGAGGTTTCCTCCGGTTCGAATCCGGTCCCGCGCATTTTCCGCGAACAATATCGTGAGCGGAAAATGCAGCTAGCGGATTCGAACGAGAGAAGACGCGCGCAGTGACCCTCGGGAACGAGCACGTCTTCGCGTTGTTCGAATCCGGTCCCGCACACCAGAATTCAGAAGCGAACGCTCGCGTTCCGCTCGAGCCGTCGCAACTACTCGAGACGAAAGTGCGAGCCGAAAGCCGATCACGAGTGCCGAGCGAGAGTCCGCGAGAACCGAACGGTCGCCTTCGAGTTCCGAAGCGATAATAATTCCTCGCGTGTCCGTGTTACGTATGACCCGTACAGGACGATACGGTGATCTCGATTACCCGGCCCTCACGAAGGGCGGCTTCCTGCTCGGTCTCGGGCTCCTGGTGCTGGGCGCGGCCGGCGAGTTGCTCGGCCACATGTTCCTGGGACAGCTTCCGGGATGGGAACACACGCTGTTTACCTTCGCGGAAGGCGGCGGCCTCGTCATCGGCTTCTTCTCGGTGTGGATTTTCGGGGTCATCCTGCCGCTGACCGAGTGAGCCGCTCGTCTCGAGTGACAGCTCCGCGCGGTGATTCGATTGTGGAGGAGCGGACGGTCGGCACCGATTCCGGACCGGCTTGAAAGCGACTCGGTCGCGGAGCCGTCAGGAATCGGCGCGTCGACGACCGTTCGAGAACGGTCCCGGCGTCGTCGAGAGCGATCATCCACTGGTTGGGAATCGAACCAGCGCTGCGTCACACCGTCGAATGGCGGGAATGCCGTCCGGGCTCCGGATCGAGCGCTGAACCGTGATCATGGTATTTTGAATCCGGTCGAACCGAGAGACAAGCGACAGACGTGCGTCAGACGGTCCACAACGCTTATTCGCGCGGGAGCAACTTGTATGAGCAATGGCCGGGTTAGACGACGTGTTCGGGGATCTTTATGCGAGCATCGATGCCGTCCTCCTCTTCTCGCCGAGTGGCTCGTACTACGAACGCTTCGCGGACGTCGACGACCTCGACGTCATCGTCGTCGGGACGGAAAACCCCGTCAACGCCGACGTCTTCGTCGAACTCCCCCTCGCGTTCGACGACATCAAAGAGCGGATCAAGTTCGGTCTCGAGGGCGCCTTAGAGCAGGACCTCATCGAGGACGGCGACCAGCTCGTCTGTGCGACGAGTCTCTACGGCGACGAGATCGATACGGTCTCCCGGGTCCGCGCCGACGCCGAGACGCACACGGGCATCTACGACCTGTTCGTCAAGTCCCGCGCGGAGCCGGAGGTGATCAAGGCCGTCCTCGAACTGGCGATCGAACTCGGCAAGAAGGGCCAGAAGGGGAAACCCGTCGGCGCGCTGTTCGTCGTCGGCGACGCGGGCAAGGTGATGAACAAGTCCCGCCCGCTGTCGTACAACCCCTTCGAGAAGTCCCACGTCCACGTCGGCGATCCGATCGTGAACGTGATGCTGAAGGAGTTCTCGCGGCTCGACGGCGCGTTCGTCATCTCCGACGCGGGGAAGATCGTCTCCGCGTACCGCTACCTCGAGCCGTCCGCGGAAGGTGTCGACATTCCGAAGGGGTTGGGGGCCCGACACATGGCCGGGGGCGCGATCACGCGGGATACGAACGCGATCACGATCGTGCTCTCGGAAAGCGATGGGCTCGTCCGGGCGTTCAAAGCCGGAGAGCTCATCTTGGAGGTCGATCCGGAGGCGTACTGATATGGTAGAGTGGCAGACGCTCATCAACGAACCGGCCGTGATAGCCGCGGCGGTCCTAGCGCTCGGGCTCGTCGTCGGCTATCTGGTCGGGCGGCTCAACGAAGAGCTCCTGCAGGCGTCGGGCGTCCCGGAGGCCGTCGAGGGGACGCCGTTCGAGCGGACCGCCCAGTCGATCGGCACCTCGACGGTCGAGATCGTCGCCAGACTGAGTTCGTGGTTCATCTACGGCATCGCCGTGCTGACGGCGATCCACATCGCGCAGTTGCTCGACACGGAAGCGTTCTGGCTCCGGGTGACGAGTTTCATCCCGCAGCTGTTCATCGCCGTCCTCGTGCTCATCATCGGCTTCATCATCGCCGACAAGGCCGAACTGGTCGTCAGCGAGTACCTCCGGGGCGTCAAGCTCCCCGAGGTCTCCGTGATCCCGAAACTCGTCAAGTACAGCGTCCTCTACGTGACGCTGATCATCGCGCTCGGACAGGTCGGCGTCCACGTCGTCGCCCTGCTGATCTTGCTGACGGTGTACGCCGTCGGCATCGTCATCGTCGGCACCGTCGCCTTCAAGGACTTCCTCGTCTCGAGCGCCGCGGGGATCTACCTGCTGCTCAACCAGCCCTACGGGATCGGCGACGAGATCCGGATCGGCGACCAGACGGGGATCGTCCAGGAGGTCGACCTCTTCGTCACGAAGATCGAGGACGATTCGGAGGAGTACATCGTCCCCAATCGGAAGGTCTTCGAGAACGGGATCGTTCGGATGCGAGACTGAACGCTCGTTTTTCGGCGGTTCGTAGCGCCCGTCGTCGCTCTCGATGAGCGTCTCGTTACTCGAGCGAGAGCCCCGCGTGCCACCGGTCGGCGCCGGCCTCGCGTTTGATGCGGTCCATCTTCGCCAGCAGGTGCGTCGCCAGCGTCGCGGTCTCGGCGGCTCGGGACTCGCCTTCCGTGCGGAACTCGCCGGTCTCGCGGTTGGCGTAGACGGTACAGACCGCGCCCGCGCGGAGCCCGTAGAGGTTCGCCAGCGTCAGGATCGCGCTGGCCTCCATCTCGATGTTCTTCACGTTGGCTTCCTTGAGGTCCTCGACGAGGGTCTCGGAGCCCGCGGCCTCGAACCCCTCGAAGCCGGGGCGGCCCTGTCCCGCGTAGAAGGAGTCAGCGCTCATCGTGACGCCGGTGTGGTAGTCGTAGCCCAACCGCTCCGCCGCGGCGACGAGTGCGCTGACGACCTCCCCATCGGCCGTCGCGGGATAGTCCTCGCGGACGTACTCGTCGCTGGTCCCCTCCTGTCGGACCGCCCCCGTCGTGATGACGAGGTCGCCGACGTCCATCTCGGGCTGGATCGCCCCGCAGGAGCCGACTCGGACGAAGGTGTCACAACCGACTCGAGCGAGTTCCTCGACGGCGATCGCCGCGGAGGGGCTGCCGATCCCCGTCGACGTGACCGAAATCGGCGTCTCCTCGTACGTTCCCGTGGCAGTCCGGTACTCGCGGTGGCGGGCCGCGATCTCGTGGTCGTCCCAGAAGGCGACGATCTTCTCGAGGCGCTCGGGATTCCCCGGCAGGAGCACGGTGTCGGCCACGTCCCCGGGGCCGACCTCGAGGTGGTACTGGACGTCGGCGTTCGGGTCTTCGCTGTCGTCGATATCGGCGCCGGTCATTCGGTCCGGCGGTTCGGTCCGGCGCGGTATATAACTGCAGGGCGCCCGTAGCGAGGGTATGGTCGACGCAGACGAGCACGAGCCCGCGGGGACCGACGAGAGCGGCGATATCGTCGGGAGCGAGGACGCTGACGGGGGAGCCGGAACGCTCACCGACACCTACGTCGCCGCGATCCAGCACGAACTGGTCGAGCTGCCCGCCGATGCGACCCGCGTCGGCGTCGTCCGCAAACCCACGTCGTGGTTCCACGGCGCCGTCGACGAGAACCGACCCGAACTGGGGCCGCCGGCGGACCTGCTCGAGACGTTCCGCCGGCGCGAGGAAGATATGAAGATGCAGGGGCTCTGCGAGGAGGGCGCCCACAACGCCGCGTGGGACGAGGTCGGATTCGAGGAGGCGTATCGGAAGTATCTCGAGGAATCGGACGAGGCGCGGGCGGCGATCGAGGACCTCGAGTCGCGCTTGGCCGCGGGCGAGTCGCTGGCGCTGGTCTGTTTCGAGAACACCGAGAAGAAGCGGTGCCACCGGACGGTGCTCCGGGACGTGCTCTCGAACGGCTCTTCGGAGTGACCGCGGCGAGCGGATCGACGGCCGGGTTTATATAACGTGATGGAAAACCGAAACGTATGATCAAGAGCCCGCGGCTCTTCGGCGCGTTGTTTCTGTTCTCTCTCGGCTACTACGCCGTCAAATCCGGATCGTTGGCGTTTATACTCTTCGTCGGACTCATCCCCGCGTTACTGCTGGCGCAGGTGATACTGGACCGCATCGAATCGGACGGCAGCGAGTGACGGTTCCCGACCACACACTCCTCTTCGATCAGTCGAGCATCTCTTCGGTGATCGTGTTCGGCAGCAGTTCGCCCAGCGTGTACTCGCTCGGTGCCTCGTCCTCGCCCTCGTCGCAGATCACGACCAGATCGTCGTCGCAGAACTCGGCGAGGGTCTGGCGGCACATCCCGCAGGGCGTGACGCCGTCGCGGCGACCGGAACTGACCGCGAGTCGCGAAAAGTCACGGTGGCCGTTCTTGACCGCCTCGGCGATCGCGACCTCCTCGGCGTGGAGGCTGTTGCTGAAGTTGGCGTTCTCTAAGTTACAGCCGACGAAGACCTCGCCGTCGGCGGTCTCGAGCGCGGCGCCGACGGGGTACTCGGAGTAGGGGACGTGGGCGGAATCCTGGACGGTGCGGGCGGCCTCGAGCAACTCGGAGTCGGTCATACGGGTACTGACTCGAGCGGACGGAAAAAGGTCCCTCTCGACCACCGTCACCGCGAGGCCGCGACGGCCGACTCGATGACCTCCCGGGCCTCGGCGACCAGCTCGTCTACGGCGTCGCTCTCGGCGTAGAGGCGCACGTAGGGTTCGGTCCCGCTGGGGCGGACGAGGATCCAGGAGGCGTCCTCGAACTCGAGGCGGACGCCGTAATCGGTGTCGACCGCGGCGTCGGGGAAGGCGTCGGGGAGGTCGGACTCGAGGGCGGCCATCGCGTCGGCCTTGGCGTCGTCGGGACAGTCGACGCTGACCTTGCGGTAGGGCCGTTCGGTGACGGGGTCGCGAAGGGTCGCCGCGTCGCCGGCCTCGGCGACCAGCGCGGCGACGACGGCGGCGCTGGCGACGCCGTCGATCCAGCCGCCGAAGGCGGTGTGGATGTGTTTCCAGGGTTCGGCGGCGAAGACGATCTCGGTCCCTGGACCACCGTGTTTGCGTTCTCGAGCGATCCCCTCGTGCAGCGCACCGAGGCGGACGCGTTCGACGCGGCCGCCGGCCGCGCGAACCTGCTCGTCGATCCGGGCCGAGGCGTTGGGCGTGGTGACGACGACGGGGTCGTCGGCGTCGCTCGTCTCGGCGTAGTGGGCGGCGACGACGGCGAGGATCGTATCCTCGTGGATCACGTCGCCGTCGGGGCCGAGGACGACCAGCCGGTCGGCGTCGCCGTCGTGGGCCAGTCCGAGATCGAACTGGCCGGTCCTCGCGGCGGTGGCACCCCCCCGTTCCGAGGCGGACGACGCCTCGCTCCCCGCGAGGAAGTCGGTGAACTCCGCGAGCGTCTCGGGCGTCGGTTTGCTCTCGCGAGCGACGAAGTGACCGTCGACGGTGGCGTTGACCGCGACGACGTCGGCCCCCAGCCGCTCGAGGACCTGCGGAGTCGCCAGCGACGCCATGCCGTTGCCGCAGTCGACGGCGATCGAGAGCCCGGCGAGCGGACCCGAAGACGAGACCGCGTTCTCCGCACCGTCGAAGCGGTCGCGGACGAAATCGATGACGGCGTCGCGATACCGATCGAGAATCTCGAGTTCGGCCGACCGACCCCACTCGTCCCAGTCGGCGACCGCGGGCGAGGAGCCGTCCGCGAGCTGGTCCTCGATTTCCCGTTCGGCCTGGCGGTCGTACTCGACGCCGTCGACGAAGAGTTTGATCCCGTTGTCCGCGGGCGGGTTGTGGCTCGCGGTGAGCATCGCGCCGCGTCGCCCGCGCGAGGCGAAGGCCAGCGTCGGCGTCGGCACCTGCCCGAGTCGGTAGACGTCCGCGCCGGCGCTCTCGAGGCCGGCTTCGACGGCGGCGGCGAGCGCGGGTCCGGTTTCCCGGCCGTCGCGGCCGACGACGAACGTGGCCCCCGGTTCGCCGGCGGCCTGCGCGACGGAAAGCGCCAGCGACGGGGTGATCTCCTCGACTGGACCGCGGATCCCGGCAGTCCCGAATAGCGTCATGTGGGGCCGTTCCGCGAGGAACTACTTAGCAACACTGCACACGCGTCGCGTTCGCACGCCCGACGGCGGATCCGTCCGCTCCGCTCGGGCGAACTCGTGAAACTGCGAAAACGGCGGGGAAGCCGATTCAACGCGGCTGGCGGGGGTTACTCGCCCCCGTGGAGCGGCGGACGGTGGACGGCGAGCGGCGGGCGGCGAGCGGCCGGACGGTGCCGACTCGAGTTCGAACCGAATTACTCCTCGGGGAGGTCGTCGATCAGCACGACCGCCTCGCCGTTGATGACGGTCGCGTCGTCGTCCTCGTCGCGGATGAGCGTCTCGAGGCGGTACTGATCGTTCCCGAGGTCCTCGACGATCTCGACGCGCGCGGAGACGCGGTCGCCGATCCCGACGGGGCCGCTGAACTCGAGGTCCTGGGAGAGGTAGATGGTGAGACCGGGCAGCCGAGCCAGGGCGGCACTGATGAGCCCGGAAACGAGCGTGCCGTGGACGATCCGTTCGCCGAAGCGGGTGTCGGCGGCGAACTCGTCGTCGAGGTGAAGCCGGTTCGTGTCGCCGCTGACGTGGGCGAACGCGCGAACGTCCTCGTCGCTGATGACCTTCTCGAAGGTCACGGTGTCGCCGACGCTGATGTGCTCCGGATCGTCGACGGTTCGGTCGAACTGCCAGTCGAGACTGGAGTGGTCGATGGACGGAATCGACGCGGGAACCGTTTCGCTTTCCGACCCGTTCGACGCGGTCGGCACCATCGCCGACATGGCCGCCCGGTTCGCCGCGGTCGCGCTCTGGAGGAAGGTCTGTGTCATCGCCGACCAGGCATCGGTCATGGCAGCGAGGTTCCGTTTCGCAGCGTTCTGGTGGGACATCTATGGGGCGGTAAGCGTGTGGACATTATGACTTCTTTGGCTCGCGCACGGACTGTTACTGGTGCTCATAGCTAGTAATTTACCATTAGGAGGGCTCTAGGGCCGGAATTCGCGTCAGTACAACCGACAGACAGAATTTTTCCCATGATAAAATCCGGTAATACGATCGCTGCTCGAAACTGCCCGGCCCCCACTATGGTATTAGATGGTATTAGATGGTATCTAGTGGAAACCCTTATGTGGTGCGCGCTCGTTGATACAGGTGATGACGGACGACTCCGATCGATCGCTCTGGTTCCCGCCTGCGATGTTCACCGAACAGATGCAGGAGGCGGGCGAGCAAGTTGCCGAATCCCAGCAGGAGATGCTGAAGAAGATGATGCAGGCCAGTAGCTCGAACCCGTTCGATACGGGCTCGAGCTTCGGGCCGATGAACATGGGGACGGCGACGTTCAAAGCCCGCGTCCAGAGCGGCGGTCGGATCAGCATTCCCGGTCCAGAACGGGAAGCCCTCGACATCGAAGAGGGAGATATCGTCCAGACCGTCGTCGTCCCCGTCAAACGAAACCGAGAGGATCAATCATGACCCAGAACCCAGTCACCGCCGTCTTCGACGCCCAGCGCACCGCCATCGAACAGTCCCAGAGCATGACCCACGACGCCCTCGAGGCCCAGAAGTCCTCGATCGCCGCCTTCGGCGACGCCGTCGAGTCCTCGGGCGCGCTCTTCGAGTCCAACGCGGAACTGACCAAGGGCGCCGTCCACGCCTACTTCGACGCCCTCGAGGCCTCGCTGCCCGAGGAAGCCGCCGAGTTCGACGAGATCCGCGAACTCGTCGACGAGGGCTTCGAGTCCGCGACCGAAGCGAAGTCCCAGTCGCTCGAGGCCGTCGTCGAGGCCATCGAGGAGTCCGAGGCCGCCTACGACGAGTTCGCCGCCAGCTACGCCGAGGTCGTCGACACGTCCTTCGACGCCTACCTCGAGGCTCACGAGCAGGTCGAAGCGAACGTTTCCGAGGCCGCCGAGAACGTCGAGGAGGCCGCCGAAGAGATCGACATCTCCGCATAACGCGCAACGCAGCCCCAGGCTTTTGCGGTTGGCCCGCTAATATTATTCCAATGTCAGATTCACAGCCCCAGTCACACGAGTGGAACGAGGTCGTCGAACAGTGGAACGAACAGTTCATGAACGCCTTGGAGGAGAACATGGAGGCCCAGGCCCAGTTCGTCGAGAGCTGGTCGGACGCCGTCGGCGAGGCGACCGAGGAGAACGAGATCTCCGACGGCGTCGAGGGCTACGCCCGGGCCTACGAGACCTGGATGAACGCCTCCCAGCAGATGGTCGAGCGGATGAACGACCAGCTCGAGGGCGAGGACGTCGACGCCGAGGAGTTCCGTGACATCTGGCTCAACACGGCCAACGAGGCGTTCAAGGACGTCATGTCGACGACCGCCTTCGCTCGGATGACCGGCGAGACCGTCGGCGACGTCCTCGAGATGCAACAGCAGGCCCAGGAGACGTCCCAGGAGACCCTGCGAACGCTCGGCTTCGCGACCGAAGCGGACGTCGTCGAAATCGGCGACCGACTGGTCGAACTCGAGCGTCGCCAACACGACGTCGAGAAGAAAATCGACCGCGTTCTCGAGCACCTAGAGGAGCAATGAACAATCCGTTCGCGACCGCCCTGAACATGCAGCGACAGGCCTGGGAGGCGACCGCCGATCTGGCCGAGAAGAGTCGGGTCGCCCCGGACCGCACCGAAACCGTCGAGAACATCGAGGTCGGTCAGACGCCCAGCGAGGTCGTCTACGAGGAGAACAAGCTGAAACTCCTCCACTACGAGTCCCAGACGGAGGAGCAACACGACGTGCCGATCCTCATCGTCTACGCGCTGATCAACAAACCCTACATCCTCGACCTCCAGCCGGACCGCTCGGTGGTCCGGACCTTACTCGAGTCCGGCTTCGACGTCTACCTGATCGACTGGGGCGAGCCCTCGAAGCTGGACCGTTCGCTGTCGCTGGACGACTACGTCAACCGCTACATCGACAACTGCGTCGACGTCGTCCGCGAACGCTCCGGCCAGGACGCGATCAACATCCTCGGCTACTGCATGGGCGGCACGAAGTCGGCCATGTACGCCTCGCTGTACCCCGAGAAGGTCAAGAACCTCGGACTGATGGCCGCGGGCCTCTGTTTCGCCGGCGAGGGCGGCGTCCTCGAGCTCTGGGGCGGCGAGGAGTTCTACGATCCGGAAGCGGTCACCGAGACGTTCGACAACGTCCCCGCCGAGTTCTTGGACGTCGGCTTCGCGCTGATGGACCCCGTCGCGAACAACGTGACGAAGTACGTCCGGTTCTACGACAACATGGAGGACGGGGACTTCGTCGAGAACTTCGCCCGGATGGAGCGCTGGCTCGACGAGGGGATCGACGTCGCGGGCGAGGCCTACGAGGAGTTCATCCGCGACATCTACCAGGACAACAAGCTCTACAACAACGAGCTCTACCTGGGCGACGAGCGCGTCGACGTCTCCAACATCGACATGCCCGTCCTCCAGATCGTCGCCGAGTACGACCACCTCATCCCGCCGGGAGCCTCGAAGCCGTTCAACGAGGTCATCGGCTCCGACGACACCGAGGTCATGGAGTTCGCGACGGGTCACATCGGCATGTCCGTCTCCTCGCGCAGCCACGAGGAGCTCTGGCCGCAGGTCAGCGAGTGGTTCGAGGAGCGCTCGAATGGTTCCGACGTCGATTCGGAGCCGGAGACGCCCGAACCCGAGGCCGCAGACGCCGCGCTCGCGGAGGACGTCGCGGGCGACGAGTCCGGCGCCGAGGACCTCGCGGACGGATCCGGACTCGAGACGGACGCCGAGAGCAGTACCCAGACCGAACTCGACGCCGAGACCAGCGACCTCCACGGCGAGGACCGATCGGACGCGGAGATCGTCGAACGCGGCGAGGACGACGTTCAGGAGGAACCCGCCGAACCGGGCGAGATGAACGTCGACGAGGAGGTCGTCGAAGAAGTCACCGACGAGGACGTCGACGCCGAGTCGGCGATCGAGTCCGAGACCGACGATCTGACGGACCTCGACGGCGTCGGACAGGCCTACGCGGATACGCTGGCCGAGGCCGGCATCGAGACGTTCGACGAGTTGGTCGACGCCGACGTCGCCGAACTGGCCACCGAGACGGGGATCTCGCCCAGTCGCATCGAAGACTGGATCGAGCAGGCCGAAAGCCGATAGTATCGGTTCGGCTGTCGGGGACGCTCGCGGCTCGCTCGAGACCGGCGTCTGGGCTCGATCGGCCGCTGAACCGTTATCCTCGTTGTATGTACTGATAACTAACAGGTCGTTATTTATCGGCGGCCGTTGAAGGCGTGAGTCATGTCCATGGATGGGCGAACCTGCATCATCACCGGCTCGGCGCGCGGTATCGGACGGGGTATCGCGGAGTATCTCGGCGCGGAGGGTGCGAACGTCGTCATCAACTACCGCTCCTCGGAAGACGCCGCCCGAAATGCGGTCGGCGCGATCGAGGACGCCGGCGGAAGCGCCGTCGCGGCCCAGGCCGACGTAACCGACCGCGAGGAGGTCGAACACATGCGGGAGGTCTGCCACGAGGCGTTCGGCCCGGCGGACGTCCTGGTCAACAACGCCGGCATCACGGCCGACGTACAGTTCACCGAGATGTCCCGCGAGGACTGGGACCGGGTGATGGACGTCAACCTCGGCGGGATGTTCAACTGCACCCAGGAGTTCTTCGACGACATCTGGAACGCCCACGAGGGGCGCCTGATCAACATCTCGAGCGTCGTCGGCAAACAGGGGAACTTCGGCCAGGCCAACTACGCCGCCGCGAAGAGCGGCATGTTCGGCTTCACCCGAACCATCGCCCTCGAGCTCGCCAAGGGCGGCTCGACGGCCAACTGCGTCGCCCCCGGCTTCACCCGGACGGACATGCTCGAGTCCGTCCCCGATCAGGTCTTAGAGCGGATCGTCTCGGGGATCCCCCTCGAGCGGCTGGCCGAAGTCGAGGACATCGCGGCCGTGGTTCGGTTCCTCGCCAGCGAGGATTCCTCGTACGTGACCGGTGAAGTCATCGACGTCAACGGCGGGATGGACCTCTAAATACCGCCTGCCCCCGTTCGATACGGCCCTCCAGCGCCGCGATTCGGCCGCACTCTTTTCCCGAAACGATCGACGGACAACGATCTCGCTTCGTGACTGCGATGACGTGCGATCGGTCTCGATCGAGTCGGTTCGCCTTCCAGTCACCGCTCAAGGGCGTGAGAAACGAGCCTATCGATCCACCGAACTGGCGACCGTCGAGAGATCCGAGATCGTCTCGCGCGTCTCCGCGACGAGCTCCCTCACGACTGCAGCCGCAGACCGCACCTCGTCGACTCCGCCGACGCTCTGGCCGGCGTACAGCGCCATCGACTCGATATCGCCCTCGAGGTCGGGCGTCGCCAGCGCCTCGTCGTAGCGTTCGATCGGGTCGGCGTCACCGTCGTCCGTCCGCGCGACGACGTCGCCCTCGCCGGGTCGCTCGCCCGCGGGCGGTTCCCCGGCCGCCCGCCAGCGCTCGAGCGTCTCGTTCTCGAGCACGCGGTGGGGCATCCCCGGCCAGCCCTCGTCGTACAGGGTCGTGTACGCGGTATCGGTCTCGTCGCTCTCGCGGAGCCGTCGCCGATACGTTTCGTGTACGTTCGCCTCCTCGCACGCGACGAAGCGGGTGCCGAGCCACGCGCCGTCCGCGCCGAGTGCGAGCGCCGCCGCGACGCCGCGGCCGTCGGCGATCCGCCCGCCGCGACGATCGGCACCGCGTCGCCGACCGCGTCCGCGACCCGCGGGACCAGCGCCGCCGTCGCGATTTCGCTCTGGACGTGGCCGCCGGCCTCGAGGCCCTGCGTGACGACGACGTCGACGCCGGCCTCGACGGCCTCGCGTGCGGCGTCCGCGCTGCCGACGGTCTGCAGCACCGTCCCACCGGTGTCGTGGACGCGGTCGACGTACGGGGCCGCATCGCCGAAGGAAAACGAGACGATCGGCGCGCCGGCCTCGAGGACGACCTCGAGATGGGGATCGGTGTCGACGACCGTCGTCGCGTCGTCCAGCGCGAGGTTGACGGCGAACGGCCGGTCGGTTCGCTCGCGGGTCTCGCGGATCGCCTCGCGGGTCTCCTCGAGGTCCCGCCACGTGACGGCGAGATGGCCCAGCCCGCCGGCGTTCGAAACGGCCGCCGCGAGTTCCGGGGTCGTGGCGCTGCCGATCGGCGCCTGGACGATGGGGTACTCGATCTCGAGGGCGTCACAGAGCGGCGTCCGGAGTGCCATGACACGCCCCGATTCGAGTCACCGCTATTTCACTTCCGGTGCTTCTCCTTGGTCACGACTCGGACGTTCTCGATCCCCGTTTCGGGGTACTGCCCGTCGTCGTCCTTCTCGACGGCCTTGACCATGTCCCAGACGACGTTGAGCCCGGTCGTGACGCCCTCGAGGGCCTCCATCTCGCAGCCCGTCTTGCCGATCGTCTCGACGGCGACCTCGAGTTCGACCCGGTCCTCGCCCAGCGAGAACTCGGTGTCGACGTTGGTGATCGGAATTTGGTGGCACATCGGGATCGTCTCCCAGGTGTGTTTGACGGCCTGAATCGCGCCGACGCGGGCGGTCGCGAGCACGTCGCCCTTCCCGATCTGATCGTCGCGGATCGCCTCGATCGTCGAGGACTGCAGGCGGATCTCGCCGGCGGCGACCGCGCGGCGCTCGCTGTCGGGCTTGTCGCCGACGTCGACCATCTGGACGTCGCCCTCGTCGGTGGTGTGGGTGAGGTCGTCGGCGTCGGTTCGGGGGTCCGTGTTCGAGTCCGCGGCGGGAGACGGGTCCTCACTCATCGTCACCACCCCAGAGCACCGCGGGCAGTTCAGCGAGCATATCGGACGCGAGGAACCCGTGCTCCTTGGTCTCCGCGAGGCGCTCGCCCGCGAGCCCGTTGACGTGGGCCCCCGCCGCGGCGGCGTCGAGCGGCTCGGCGTGCTCGAGCAGGGCGGCGACGATCCCCGCCAACGTGTCACCGGTGCCGCCGACCTTCATCCCGACGGTGCCCGAGCGGCTGATCCGCGTGCGCTCGCCGTCGGTGATCACGTCGTTCGCCCCCTTCGCGAGGACGACGTGCCCGAGTTCGGCCGCGAACGCCTCGATCTCGTCGGCCGCCGACGCCAGATCGTCGGTGTCGGGACCGCCCATCCGTGCGAGTTCACCGCGGTTCGGCGTACAGACCAGCGTCGCGTCGGTCTCGATCTCCGGGACGACCGCGAGGGCGTCGGCGTCGACGACCGCCCGGCCGGTGTACGAAGAGAGGAACTGGCGGGTCGCCTCGAGAGTCTCGTCTGCGGTGCCGAGACCGGGGCCGATGACGACGGCGTTGTCGTACGCTTCGGCCGTCTCGAGGAGGTCGTCGGCCACCTCGGGCGTGAGGACGTCGCTCTCGTACGACTGGACGATCAGATCCTCGCTGTACCCCTGGATCTCGCCGGCGACGGAGTCGGGAGCCGCGACGAAGGCGAGCTCCGCGCTGGCCCGCAGGGCGGCCTGGGCCGCCAGCGCCGGCGCGCCGGTGTAGGGGCCCCCGCCGATGATATTCGGCCGTCCCTCGCGAGTGTCGGGTCGCGCGAGGTCGACGTCGCCGGGCCCGACGTACCGTTCGGCCGCGGCCGGGATGCCGATATCTGCGACCGTGATCTCCGCGTCGAGGTCCTCGAGTCCCGGTTTCGCGTCGTGGAACGTGACGACGCGGTCCGCCTCGACGCCGTTGTCGGCGTGGTCGCCCCCGTCGGCGTCGAAGCCGGAGGGGACGTCGACCGCGACGACGGTCGCGTCGGCGGCGTTGATCGCGTCGGCCGCGGTCGCCGCGGGTTCCCGGAGGTCGCCGCTGATCCCCGTCCCCAGCATCGCGTCCACGATGACGTCGCACTCGGGGAGCTCGAACCCGCTCGAGTCCGTGACTTCTCGCGCGTCGTAGTCGGCCCGCTGGAGGGCGTCCCAGTTCTCGCGAGCGATCTCCGTGCCGATGTTCGCGGCGCGGCCGAGCAGGAGGGTCGTGACGTCGTACCCGTCCAAGAAGCGAGCGGCGACGAACGCGTCCCCGCCGTTGTTGCCTCGTCCGGCGACGATCGCGACTCGGTCGCCCCGCTCGGCGACGTCGCGGACCGCGCGGGCGACGGCGTTCCCGCTCGACTCCATCAACTGCTTTCGCGGCACGCCCAGTGCCGCGGCGTTCTCGTCGACGGCGCCCATTCGCTCGCCTGTGATCATGTCCGGGGGTTCGACGGGCCGTCCGTTCAACGTTGCGGACCGGTGGGACTCGGTCGAACATCGGTAGGCGATACCGTCAATCGTCTCGAGCCCCAACTACCGTCGTGAACGTCTTCTGGCTCGACGAGGATCCGCGGCTCGCCGCGCGCTATCACTGCGACCAGCACGTCAACAAGCTGCTGCTCGAGGCCGCGCAGGTCCTCTGCACTGCAGCCCGGGAGAACGGCTACGAGGCGGACTTCCTCTATCGGCCGACCCACGTCGACCACCCCGTCACGACGTGGGCGACCGAGTCGCGGGCGAACTGGCTTCGCCTCCGGGAGCACGCCGCGGCGCTCAACGCCGAGTTCGTCGAGCGATACGACAAGGACGACGACCACGCCTCCTGGCAGGTGATCGAGCGTATCGACCCCGAGGCGATCGAATTCCCCGGCGAAGAGCCGACGCCCCGACCCCAGACGATGCCCGACGAGTACAAACGGCCCGACGATCCCGTCGCCGCCTATCGGGCCTACTACGCCGGCGAGAAGGCCGAGATGGCCGAGTGGAAGTACACCGAGGAGCCGCCGTGGCTCGAGTCGTATTTGGTCGAGTCCGTCTGATCGCTCGCCTCGATGGCGTCGTCTCGCGTTGCACGGCACGGCCACTGTCCGTTACGGTATACTTATCTGACGTAGTGGTGTCATTCCCCTACGATGTTCCCGCCGATCGCCTCCCGCGACTCGATCGTCTCCGACGACGTGAATCCCCTCACGGAAGCCTACAGGGACGTCGTCATCTACGACGAACCGGTCGACGACGACCCGCTCTACGAAGGGCCGATCGTCGTCCACGCCAACGGCTGGATCGAACTCGAGGGGAACCGACTCCTCTCCCCGAGCGCGGTCCACCACATCGACATCTACGACGGCGAGGTCACGGGATCGAGGGCCGAACGCGACGACTCGGGAGTCGACCAGCCCGACGATCGAGAGTGAAACGACCGGTGACGGCGACCGCCGAACGGATCGGTTCGGTCCTCGATAGCGGCCGACAGCAGCGCCGAACGCCGGTTCAGTACCGGATTTCGAAGCCGTCCTCGCCCCGCGGCTCCTCGTACTCGACCTCGACGTCCTCGACGTCGGCCGCGGGACTGCCCGTGTGACACCACTCGATCATCTCCTCGACGGCGTCCTCGGGTCCTTCGAAGATCGCCTCGACGCGGCCGTCGTCCAAGTTCTTCACCCAGCCGTCGACACCCCTGTCGCGGGCCGTGTCTCGAGTGTTCGCGCGGTAGTAGACGCCCTGTACCTTCCCGGAGACGAAGACGTGTGCGCGGGTTCGGTCCGCCATGTGCGAGTGGTCGACCGCGAGCGGCAAAAAGCCGACTCTACGACGCGAGCCGTCGACTGATCACCCGCCGTGGCGCGCGCTGTCAGGCACTCGAGCGAAGCGAGGTGCGACCGACGGGAGCACCTCGACTGCGAACGGGGAGCGGAGTAACCGTGAGCGAAGCGAGGGCGCCTGTCGAATTTGCGCGGGGTCTTCGCGAACGGAGTGAACGAAGGCTTGGGAGGCGCGAAGCGTCTTCCAGTGGATGAGCGAGGTCTCGATCCGCCACGACTACTCGAGTCCGTCCCTGATCTCGGAACGGAAGCGCGTACTCCATCGACGACCACCGTGCACAGAAGCGACAACGGAAGGTAGCTCGAGCCCCTACAAACGCGCGATCCCAGTGCCCGTTCGCCACCGTGACGGCATCCACTTCGAACTCGAGTCCTCGAAAGGCCTCGAGCGGCAATCACAGCCGCGGATCGTCGCCGACGCCCGCAGCGCCGTCGGGGCGATCAACGTGGTGAGCCACGCCCACGCCGACCACACGTTTCGGTCGACTCCCGAGACGGTCGTCTGTTCGCCGGAAACCGCAGCGATCGCCGAGGCTCGCACCGGTACCGGCTTCGAGTTCGTCGACTCCGCGCCGGGCGTCGACCTCGTTCCCGCCGGCCACGTCGTCGGCTCGCGCGCGGCGCTGCTCGACCTCGAGACCGCCGACGGCGACTCCCGACGCTACTGCTACACCGGCGACTTCTCGACGCGCGATCGGTGCTACCTCGAGGGGTTCGACCCCGAGCGCATCGACGCCGACGTCCTCGTGATGGAGACGACCTACGGACTCCCGAAGTACCGTTTCCCGTCGCAAGAGGAACTCGAGGCCGAGATCGCCGACTGGATCCGCGACAACGACGACCGGCCGCTGTTCTGCTTCGGCTACTCGCTGGGCCGGGCCCAGAAGCTGCAGTGGATCGCCCGCGAGGCGCTGGCGGGGTCTCGAGCGGCCGACGGTGACACTCGAATCGATGCCGACGAGACTACCGCCACCGACAGCGACGACCTCGAGCGCGAGATCCTGGTGTCCGACTCGATCCGCGACGTCAACCGGGCCATCGAGACCGCCACGGACGGCCGACTCGCGTTCCCGGGCCGCCCGTACGACTCCCTGCGCGGCCTCTCCGACGAGATCGTGATCCTCCCGACCAACCAGGCCCGCGCGGACTGGGTCGAGGCCGCCGTCGAGCGCGAGGGCGCGCTGAAGGCGGGCTTTTCCGGCTGGGCCGTCGACGATTTCTTCCTGTATCGGGGGAATTACGACGTCACCTTCCCGCTTACCGATCACTGCGACTTCGACGAACTGCTCGAGACGGTCCGGGCGATCGACCCCGAAACCGTCTACACCCACCACGGCTTTGACGAGGCCTTTGCGGACCGCCTCGAGACCGAGTACGGCTACCGGGCGCGACCGCTAAAGCGGGATCAGACCGCGCTCGAGGAGTTCTGCTGATTCGGGCTCCGAACGAGAGAGGACACGACCATGGGCATCATCGAACGCATCGAAGACGAGTATCTCGACGTCTCGACGAGTCGCGCGACGCTCCGAGAGCTACTCGAGTTACTCGTCGGCGCGATCCTGTTCGTTCTCGTCGCGAGCGGACTCGCGTCTTATCTGGTCGGCGAGACGGCCGCCCGCTACGTCGCCGCCGTACTCGCGGCTATCTTCGCCGTTATGCTCGTCTCGCAGGCCTACTGGGCGATGACCGGGCGCGAGGACTACGACTGAGCGCCGATCGACACAGCGGCGGCCGAGCGATTGTCCGCGCGAACGGCGTCACTCGCCGGTCCGCAGGTGGTGGAAGATGTAGGTCTGGGCGTACCCGGCGTACTCCCCGCCCAGTCGCTCGCGGATCGCCCGCGAGGTCGCGGCGTAAGAGCCGCGGTCGCAGTCGGGGTAGTACTCCTCGACGGCCGACTTGAGCCACGTGTCGAGGGGGACGGCCTCGTCGAATCCCAGCGAGAACAGGAGCACGCAGTCGGCGACCTTGTCCCCGACGCCGACGAACCGCGTCAGGTACTCCCGCGCGGCCTCGTATGCGAGGTCCCGCGCTTCCTCGGGGTGGGCCTCGCCGTCGGCCACCATCTCGGCCGTGCGAACGACGTAGGGGGCGCGGTAGCCCAGTCCCAGGTCCCGCAGTTCGGCCTCGGTCGCCGCCGCGAGTTGCGCCGGCGTCGGGAACGCGTGGTAGGTCTCGCCGTCGAACGCGATCGCGTCGCCGTATTCTCGAGCCAGCGTCGAGACCATCGTGTGGATCCGACCGACCCGCATCTGCGTCGAACAGATAAACGAGATCAGGCAGCCGAAGGCCGGATCGTCGACCAGTCGCATCCCGCGGTGGGCCTCGTAGGCTTCGCGAAGGAGGGGATCGTCCGGCGCCGCGTCGACGATCGCCCCGAGGTCGTCGTCCAGGCGCAACAGGTCGCGGACGATCGGTTCGGCGTCGGTCGTCGACGCCCACTCGAGACGGCCGGTCGTCGCGTCGGCCGCCACCCCGGCGGTCGGATCGCCCTCCGGACCGCCGCGGCGGCGAACGCGGATCACCTCCCCGTCGACGACGGTGTGATACCACGCGTTCGGCGCCGGCGACCCGCCGTACATCTCGCCGTCGCTGCGCCGCCAGAGGTAGCTCTGTCCGCTCTCGAGCGTGCGATACAGGTCGAGACCGCCCCCGAGTTCGTCGACCGGAATCGTCCCTGACTCCATCTAGCCGTCCGTTCGGGGGCGCGGGCTTTTGCCTTTCGAACCGACGGGGCAGACGGGTGGCCGGTCGATCGAATCAGCCGCACAGCGCGTGAGATTACCTAGCTATCCAGCCGACGGGGCGCTCGCCGGGCAGAGCTAGCTCTCGAACAGAGTGTCCTGTCTCCTGAGGCGAACTTTCATACTGGATGCGACACAATATCCGCACATGAACTGCAGGGTTGTCGTCGAAGCCGCCGTGCCGGTGTTCGATGTGGAAACTCCGGACGAGGCGATTCGCATCGCCATTTCGAAGACGGGTGAGATGCTAAACCCTGACTTAAACTACGTCGAGATCAACATGGGCGAGCGCACCTCCCCATCGGGAGAGGAGCTCCCGCCCGCCTTCATCGCGGCCGACGAGGCACTGGTCGCGCTCGAACTGGAGATGACCGTCTTCAACGTCGAGCGCGAGGAACACGCCTCCCGCATCGCGCGCAAGGAGATCGGCCAACTCCTCGAGAACATCCCCCTCGAGGTCATCGAGGTCGAGGAACTCGAGGAAGACGAAGTCGACGACGAGTCGGACACCGAAACGGAGGAGTCGTCGACCGCGGAGACCGACGACGAGGAGACCGACGACGAGGAGATCCTCCCCGAGTTCGAGGATCTGGTCGAGTAACTGACGTCCCCGCCTGACTCTCCGGTGTATTTTCGCGAGCGATACGCACAGCACTGAACAGGAGTCCGACTATCGCGACGGATAGCAGCGCGAGTATCGCGAAACGTAGCAGAATGGCGCTCGTCGCCGACGAGGCGCACAAGAAGCCGGCGTAGCATATGAAGACGAGTCTCGCCAGTCAGCGGTTGAGTTATCGAAGGAGATGTCGTCTGTCTCAGTCCGCAGTAGCGGCGACTGCTTCCTGCTCCCCCTCGCGCATGTTCTTCGTGATTCCCCCGGCGAGTGCGAAGACAGCAGCTTTGTGATCGGTTTTTGACTTGTGGATCGATGTCGGTCGGATGCCCCGCGACTCGTACTCCTCGAGGTCGATAGTACAGTCATCCCACTCCGCGCACTGGTTCGATACCTCCGCGAGAAGGCCGTGAAGGTGAATGAGCTCCTGCTTCTTCATAACCATGCAATCATACCCACTGCAGGGTTATATTATTATCTTGAGTCGCGTTAGCACGGGCCCTGAGTTCAGTCGACAGGACGTCGCCGGATAGAAATCGCGGAAAGGGGTCCCTACTCGGAACAAAACCGCTCGAAGGAAGCGCGTACAATGGGGTATTACACGAATAATGAGCGCTTTCAGCGGGGGGTTGAACGCTCCAGTCAGGCTCGGTAAACGGTCACTACTACTGGACACTGACGCGAGAGAATCGAAGAAGTGGGCGGATCGCGCTCCGCACCGCACGGGGTCGATCGCTAGCCGAGTTGTTTCAACGTCTGGAGATCCCGATCGGTTCGCGTGAACTCGGACATCCGCCGCGAGGCGTGACAGCCGGGGCAGTGAAACATGTCGGCGGCAGCGGGGAGTTCGCCGGGAGAAATCTGCCAATCTTTCGCACATTCTGGACACAACAGTTGCACGGTCGTTTCGTCCATGCCATGATATTCCACACCGCACCTCAAAAGTGTTGTCGCTTCCCAATCAGCCGCTTACGGCACCCGAGGTCGAATCGAAACCGCCGATGACAGACCCCGAAACATGGCGTTTACGCCGGGGCTGCCGTGTCGGAGGCCTCGAGCAGCTCCTTGTAGCGGTTGCGGATCGTGACCTCGGAGATGCTGGCGACTTCGCTGACGTCGTTCTGGGTGACCTTCTCGTTGGTCAGCAGGGCGGCGGCGTAGACCGCGGCGGCCGCGAGGCCGACCGGCGACTTGCCGCTGTGGACGCCCTCCTGACGGGCCGACTCGAGCAGTTCGCGGGCCATGCGCTCGGTCTCGTCCGAGAGGTCGAGGTCGCTGACGAACCGCGGCACGTAGTGTTCGGGGTCGGCCGGCTTGACCTCGAGGCCGAGTTCCCGGATGATGTACCGGTACGTGCGGGTCAGCTCCATCTTCTCGACGCGGCTGACGGCCGAAATTTCGTCGAGGCTACGCGGCGTGCCCGCCTGGCGGGCCGCGGCGTACAGCGACGCTGTCGCGACGCCCTCGATCGAACGGCCCGGCAGCAGGTCCTCCTCGAGCGCGCGGCGGTAGATCACGCTGGCGGTCTCGCGGACGTTCTCCGGGAGACCGAGCGCGCTCGCCATCCGGTCGATCTCGCCAAGCGCCTGCTTGAGGTTGCGCTCCTTGGAGTCGCGGGTGCGGAACCGCTCGTTCCAGGTGCGCAGGCGCTGCATCTTCTGGCGCTGACGACTCGAGAGGGCCCGGCCGTAGGCGTCCTTGTCCTGCCAGCCGATGTTCGTCGAGAGGCCCTGGTCGTGCATCATGTTCGTCGTCGGCGCGCCGACGCGGGACTTCTCGTCCTTCTCGGCGGCGTCGAAGGCCCGCCACTCGGGGCCGCGGTCGATCTCGTCTTCCTCGACGACGAGACCGCAGTCTTCACAGACCGTCTCGGCGTGTTCGGCGTCCGATACGACTCGGCCGCCACACTCGGGGCAGCGCTCTTGCTCCCCCGACTGTTCGGTCGTTTCCTCGCTCTCCGTCTCGCCTGAGTACGTTTTGATGGTGGTGTCTGTCATGGTGTGTGTATCGGGTGCGTTACTCGGGGCTCCCGGGTGGGGTAACCAGAAGAAACCCGGTCGCCTCAGCTAACATAGGGTAAGGCCGTAAGTCATATAAAGGTTTCGCCTATCTTATAAACTGTTCGGATTTTCTATTATATATGTTGCGGTTATATTGGTGTTACTCGTGCGGATTCCGGGGATGCCGCGACGACGCACTCCGTCGGCGATTCGGTAGTGCGAGTTACCCGCCGGCGAGCTCGGTCCGACTCGGTCGGCGCGTACCATCACCATCGCAGTCGACCGTACAACAGCGAGCTACAGAAGTGTAGTGTCCAAATGCATTGGTACCGTCTCGCCGTCCGCGCTCCGTCTCCTCGGTCTCGAGCCCGACGCGGCTCGCCGGCCGCGAGCGGACCGCTAGACCGTAAACAGGTGTCCCTCAGTCGGCACGTCGAACAGGCCGACTCGAGCGCCCGCGTCGAGCCACGCGTGGCCGTAGGAGAACGACGCCAGCGCGTTGACGAGGTCGTCCGCCTCGCGGAAGTGACGGCCGTCCTCGAGGTACGACGACGCCATCTCGTAACATTCGGCCGCCGCCTCGGCCATCGGGGTTCCTTCCGGCGGCGCGACCGACGCCGCCTCGAGGGCCTCCGCGAGCAACTCGCCGTAGCGATCCGTCTTCTCCTCGAGATCCGCAGCCATGGTCGATACTCGTCGGTCGAGACCGTAAGTGCGTTGTCTCGCCCGGGCGTCGGCGACGGATCGGCGCCGGGGATCGCCTTCCACCATCACCTACGGGGAAGCGGAGCCGGAACTCGACGCCGCGCCACCGTCGGCAACACCGGCACGGCGGGCGCGCCCGACTCCGACGGTAACCGGGAAGAAACGATCGGAAACAACAGTATAACGACCGCATAGGTATCACGCGACGACTCGTCTCCGTCGCCAGTGCGACTACTGCAGGTGTTCGTCCCGGCCGAAACGCGGGACGCGGCGCTCGACGTGCTCGAGGACGAGGGCCTCGATTACGTTCGAACGAACGAGAGCAGCGACCGAGGGGAGGGCGAACTCGTCACGTTCCCGGTCCCGACGCAGGCGGTCGACAGCGTGCTCACGTCGCTGCGCGAGGCCGGCGTCGAGGACGACTTCATCGTCGTCTCCTCGATCGAGACGGCCCGGACACCGCGAATCGAGGAGCTCGAGGAACGGTACGTCAACGGACAGGAGGAAGACGACAGCATCGCCCGCGAGGAGATCCGCACGCGGGCGCTGAACATGACGCCCGGTCGCGTCACCTACTACGCGATGACGGTCCTGAGCGCGATCGTCGCGACGGCGGGCTTGCTGCTGGACTCGCCGGCGATCGTCGTCGGGTCGATGGTGATCGCGCCGCAGGTCAGCGCCGCGCTGACGGGGACCGTCGGCCTCGTGCTCGACGACCGCGACATGATCGCCGGCGGACTCACCTCGCTGGCGATGGGGCTCGTCGTCGCCATCGCCAGCGCCTTCGCGTTCGCGTGGCTGGTCCGGTCCGGTGGGGTCGTTCCCTCGACGATCGATATCACGGCCATCGTGCAGGTCCAGAACCGGATCTCGCCGGGGCTGCTCGCGCTCGTGGTCGGCGTCTGCGCCGGCGCCGCCGGCGCGTTCGGCCTCGCGACGGCGATTCCCGTCTCGCTGGTCGGCGTGATGATCGCCGTCGCGCTCATCCCGGCGGCCGCGGCGGTCGGCATCGGGCTGGCCTGGGGCGAGACGACCGTCGCCGTCGGCGCCGGCGCGCTGGTCGCCGTCAACGCTACGTCGATCCTCTTCGCCGGCCTCGCGGTCTTCTGGTATCTCGGCTACCGGCCCGACGGCTGGACGCGGGGATCGCTCCGAGACAACGTCCCCGGCGAGTGGCTCGATACCCTCCTCATCGCCGCCGTCGTCGGCATGCTCGTCTTCGCCGCCGGCGGGCTGGTCATCGGCCAGTACGTGAGCCACCAGAACGCCGTCAACGACGAGGTGCGGACCGTCCTCGAGGACGAGGCGTACGACGACCTCGAGCTCGTCGAGGTGCGCACCGAGTTCGTCGGTCCCGGGACCGACGGCGAGCCGGCGGTCACCGTCGTCGTCCAGCGACCCGCCGACGTTCCGTATCCGACCCTCGTCTCGACCCTCGAGGCCGGCCTCGAGGACCGGACCGACCGCGACGTGGCCGTGACCGTCGAGTTCGTCGAGAGCGGGGCCCCACAGGCCTCGTAGTCAATAGCGAGACGCGAGACGCCTCGCGACCGCGAGCGGAGATCGAACGACGGCACCGGTGCGTCGTAGCAACCGCTCGAGATTGCTGAGAACGCAAGGGGTTTAGGCGCTCTATCCCAACCCTGATACATGAGCGAACAGCCTCGCGTCGAGATCTATACCAAGGAGGACTGTCCGTACTGCGAGAAGGCAAAGGACCTGTTCGATAGCAAGGACGTCGAGTACGAGACGTACAACGTCACGGGCGACGACGACCTCTTCGAGGAGATGGTCGAACGCGCCGACGGCCGCAAGACCGCGCCCGAAGTGTTCATCGACGACGAACTCATCGGCGGCTGGGACGACACCAGCGCGCTCAACGAGACGGGCGAGTTGGACGAAAAGCTCGGCATCGCGAGCGATGCGCCGGAGGGGCATCGAAACGGAGGCGGCGAAGCCGCCGGCGCCGAGGACGGCGAGATCCTCGAGCACCGCAAACTGATCATCGCCGGCACCGGGATCGCCGGCCTCACCGCCGCGATCTACGCCGGTCGATCGAACAACGAGCCGCTGGTCATCGAGGGCGACGAGCCCGGCGGCCAGCTCACCCTCACCACGGACGTCGCGAACTACCCCGGCTTCCCCGAGGGGATCAGCGGGCCCGAACTGGTCAACAACATGAAAGAGCAGGCCAAACAGTTCGGCGCCGAGCTGAAAAACGGCATCATCGAGTCCGTCGACGCGGACACCCGCCCGTTCCGCGTCGAGTTGACCAACGGCGACGTCTACACGGCCGACGCCGTCATCGCCGCCTCCGGCGCCAGCGCTCGAACGCTCGGCATCCCCGGCGAGGACGAACTCATGGGCTACGGGCTCTCGACCTGTGCGACCTGTGACGGCGCGTTCTTCCGCGGCGAAGACATGCTCGTCGTCGGCGGCGGCGACGCCGCCATGGAGGAGGCCACCTTCCTGACAAAATTCGCCGACACCGTCTACATCGCCCACCGCCGCGACGAGTTCCGCGCCGAGGACTACTGGGTCGACCGCGTCGAGGAGAAGGTCGAGGAGGGCGAGATCGAGATCATGAAGAACACCGAACTCGTCGAGGTCCACGGCTCCCAGGAGGAGGGCGTCGACCACGTCACCCTCGTCGAGAACGATCAGGGCCACCCCACCGACCGACTCGACGACCCCGAGACCGAGGAGTTCGACTTCGACGTCGGCGCCGTCTTCCTCGCGATCGGCCACACGCCCAACACGGAGTACCTCGAGGGCACCGGCGTCGAGATGGACGCCGACGGCTACCTGAAGACGAAGGGCGGCGACGGCGGCGGCCAGACCGAGACCCACGTCCCCGGTATCTTCGGCGCCGGCGACGTCGTCGACTACCACTACCAGCAGGCCGTCACCGCTGCGGGCATGGGCTCGAAGGCCGCGCTGGACGCCGACGAGTACCTCGAGGACCTCGAGCGCGCCGACTCGAGTATCGAAGAAGTCGAACCGGCCGCGGCCGACGACTGAGCACGCCGTTCAACGCGCGCTGGCTAGCGCTCGAGTACGAAGCGGGAGATCTCGGGGTATGTCGTACGTCGATTCTGTCTTTTCGCCGACCGAAGCGTCACTGTCTTTTTCGCCGACCGAAGCGTCAGTATCCGGTCGCGCTCGAGCGCGCTCCCGGGGAACGAACTGGTGAGCGAGCCGGATTCGGCGGATAACGTGCCGAAAGCACCCGTGACGACGGACGAGCGGACCGAGCGGTCGCGGAACGGAACCGATCCGTTGAGAGGAAAAGACTACATGCACACCGATAGGCAGTGAAGACGTGACATCGATCGCACCGCTGTTCGTCCCGACGCCCGGGGCCCCGGAACTGCTGATCATCGTCGGGGTCGCGATCCTGCTGTTCGGCGCACAGAAGATCCCGAAACTCGCGCGGTCCATCGGCGAATCGACCGGCGAGTTCAAGAAAGGTCAGGCGAAAGTCGAGCAGGAACTCGAGGAGTACCGAAACGACGCCGCTACCGCCGCCCCCGACGTCGAGACGGAGACGGCGACCGAGACGCAGTCGTAATCTCGCGCTCGAGAAGGGCCGTCGATCGGCGATCCCGTATCCTCGCGCCCAATGTCGTTTCCACCCTCGCGTTTGCGAGGGTGTTCTCCATCGAACGCAGCCTCCGCACTCGCCGGCGCGCTCGAGCGGTAGCCTGTTCCGACAACGCGAGAGCGAACGGTAACGACTCGAGGGCGAGGGCGCCGCCGCGAAAAAACGGGTCGCAGTCGCTCAGACGTGGAGTTCGCCGACCTCGCGTTCCGTCTCGGTTTCGCGAACCGCGCCGTCGCCGCCGGAGAGTTCGCGGTACGTCGAACAGTTCGGACAGCCGTGGACCTCGTCGTTCACGCCGAACACCCGAACGAAGTCGCTCGTCACGTACGCGTCGCAGTTGCCACACCTTGGCATGAGTTACGTCACGCATTCGAGCAAACGCCGATAAACATATCGGTGGTTTTCATAAGTTGTTGATGGGAGTAGCCGGAAGTCGGTGGCTGTCTGTTCGAGTGTACTCGAACGCGGCGATACGCGGAGTCCGTGCTGCTGTTGGGAGGGACGCGTCGACGTCAGGACTTTGTGGGCGACCTGAGACGCACCGCTCTTGCTACTCGCGTACAGCGATTCCGGCGGAGACCCCGGTGTAACACCAGTCGTCGATTCGACTCGAGCGACCGGGACGGAGAACGACGACGGGCACACCCCTCGTTTTCAGTGAAAGCGAAAACCCGTGGGTGCGAAGATCGAGCAGTAGTATAAAGAAAACGCTGAGCGAAAGTGGCGCGTCCTAAAGACCGTTTTCAGGATCTGTTGGCTTACTACTACACTACTACTTTACCGATACAATAAATAATATAATAACGCGATCAAGGGACTCGAGCTGAGAGCGGATCACGGATCCCCACTTACGCGGCCGTTCACTGAAAACGAGGGGTGTGTGTGCCGTCGCCGTCCGCGACCCGATCAGTGAGTCACTCACTCTCGTGGCCCGTCTCGAGTCTTTCACTGAAAATCCGGTTCGGTGCGTTTATCACTCGCGTCGGGAAAGTCTTCGCTAATGGGAACTGATCCGATCCCGACGCCCTCGATCGAGGAACTCCAGGACGATCCGATGGCGGACGGAACGACGTCTATCTTCCGTCGTCGGGAACTCCTCCGGCCCCAGCACGTGCCCCAGAAGGACCGCATCGTCGGCCGCGACCGCGAGATCGAGACCGTCGAGGCGCTACTCAAACCGGCGGCTTTCGGCGATCCGCCCGAGAGCGGCTTCCTCTTCGGGAAGACGGGGACCGGCAAGTCGCTCGTCGCCAAACACGTCACCGGCCGCGCACGCGGCATCGCCCAGATGCAGGAGACCGATCTCACCGCCGCGTACGTCGACTGCGATCAGTACAACACGGAGACGCGAGCCGCCCGCAAGATGGCCTTCGAGGTCCGGGACGCGATCGATCCCGACCGCTACATCCCCAAGGACGGCGTCGGCGCGAGTCGCTACTACGACGCGCTCTGGGACGGCGACGGCCTCCTCCACGACTCGGACTCGCTGATCGTGATCTTAGACGAGATCGACAAACTCGGTGACGATACCGCCGAAATTCTCTCGAAGCTCTCTCGCTCCGAAGAGGCCGGCAAGACGGGCTGTTACATCGCGGTCGTCGCGATCAGCAACAAGACCGACTACACCGACGCGCCCGACGAGCGCGTCGCCTCGAGTTTCCAGGACGATCCGATCATCTTCCCGCCGTACGACGCGACCCAACTGCAGGCGATCCTCGAGCGCCGCAAGGACGCGTTCAAGGACGGCGTCCTCGGACCGGGCGTGATCGAACTGGCCTCGGCGCTCGCCGCCCGCGACCACGGCGACGCCCGCCGAGCGCTGGACATCCTCCGCTCGGCCGGCAAACTCGCGGAGAAGGACGGCAGCGATCGAGTGACCGAAGACCACGTGCGCAAGGCCGACGAGTACAGCGATCTCAACCGCTCTATTCAGGTCATCAAGAACGGGACACCTCACTCTCGCTACGCCCTCTACGCGCTGGCGTACCTGACGAAGTCCAAACTCTCGGATTCCTTCTCGACGGGCGAAGTCTACGACACCTACTGCGTCGTCGCTGACGTGGTCGCCGGCGAATCGCTGACCCACCAGCGGGTCCTCGATCTGATGAAGAAGTGGACGCTGCCGGAGATCACCGAGAGCCGACACACCGGCGGCGGCAAGGGACAGGGCAGCTACCGGACCCACCGCCTGCTGCACGATCCCGACGTCGTGATGAGCGCCTGCCTCGAGTCTACGAGCGACCAGCGCAACGTTCTCGACGCGCTCTCCGAATCCTCGATATAACGCATCTCGCTGCTGTTTGCCGGCGGCTTTCACTGAAAACGAGGGGTGTCTACCCGCTCCGGATCGCTACGACAGCAACCGGTTCACTGAAAACGAGGGGTGTCTACCCGCTCCGGATCGCTACGACAGCAACCGGTTCACTGAAAACGAGGGGTGTCCTACCAGGCCGTCGTCTCGAGGGTCACCGTCCTCGCCCGCCAAATTCGACAACTCGAAACGACGGCATATATAAGATGTCCAGTAATTCAGCCGACCGTCTTAGTCGGTTGACTGTCCAGTCACCGTATGGAACACCGCTACGACGGACCCGAACTACCCTCGAGTCACGACCGACTCCGCGAGACGACGGCGTGTCGCACCTGTGAATGCGAAATCGGGCCCCGTGACCGGCGACTGACGTGGCGCGTCCGCGACGGGGCGGACGTGTTCCAGTACCACTACTGCAGCGACGAGTGTCTGCAGGCGGCCCGCGAGAGACACCATCAGTAGCCGAACTGCAGATCACCTCGGTAGATCGAATCCTCATGTGAGTCTTCGCCGGCCTTCTACTCTCGATCGGCTGGAGTTGGCGCGATCGAGATGTTTTTGTCAACAGCAGTTCTTGACAGCAACAGATTATTAATGGATTCGACGAAACGATCTGCGGATCACGGGCGGGCGCGAACACACGTCCCGTCCCGACGACAATTACTTCGTCTCGGTAGCGCGGCCGCGGTCACCGGGCTGGCCGGCTGTTCCGAGACAGTGGACACTCTCGGTACGATCGTCGACCCGAGCGACGACGACTCCGGTTGCGGGACCGCTAAACCCGCGGCTTCCGTTTCCGAGTACGCGACGCATCCGGAGACGGACGTCTCGCTGTTCCGTCGCGGACTGCGTCGACTCGGCTACTTCCCCGACGAAGTCGTCCCGAGTTCGGTGAGCGTCAACTGGACGTTCCCGCTCAACTACGTCGGCCACACGGCCGCCAAGTCGAGCCCCGTCCCGACGCCCGACGCTGAGACGATAATCTTCGCTGGCGACACCGGTTGGGTATACGCCTACGCACCGACGGGGGAACTGCAGTGGTCGACCCGGACCGGCGCGACGGAGAAAGGGTTCCACGGCTCGGCGGCAGTGATCGACGACACCGCCTACATCGGCGGCTACGACGGTGACCTCTACGCGCTGGACGTCAAAACCGGCGACCTCGTCTGGCGGACTCGTTCCCGGGACCTCGAGGGAACGCTCGCGATCGGCTCGAGTCCCGCCTACTACGACGGGCGGCTCTACATCATCGCCGAATACGGCGCACCATCTTCCGGCGCACTCTGGGAAATCGATCCGGAGACGGGGGAGCCGACCTGGAGCGACGACCGCATCTGGGGCCAGCCCCACCCTTCACCGACGATCGATCTCGAGACGGGACGGATCCTCGCGGGGTCGAACGACGGCGTCGTCTACTGTTGGGAATTTCCCTCTCTCGAGTTCGCGTGGTCGTTCCAGACCGACGCCGACGGCGAGGAACAAGCGGGCGGCGCCTTTCGCAAGGGCGCCCAGATCAAGGGCACCGTCGCGGCACACGACGGCTACGGCTACGTCGGCAGCTGGGACGAGACCTTCTACTGTCTCGATCTCGAGGACGGCTCGGAAGTGTGGTCGTTCGACACGGATCGCTCTATCATGTCGAACCCCGCAGTCGACATCGAGGAAGATGTCGTCTACATGGGCAATGACGACGGCTACGTCTACGCGATCGACGCTAAATCGGGGGAAGAGCTGTGGTCGGCGGACGTCGGCGGCCGCGTTATCGGCGCGCTGACGGTCACTGCCGGAACGGTGCTGGCCGGCTCCTACGATTCGCACCTGTACGCCCTCGACAAGGAGACCGGCAATCGATGTTGGCGGGTTGCGAACCGCGGTCGAGTTACCAGTGCGCCGGTCCCCGTCGACGGGCGAATCTACTACGCGGAACGGGCCGTCTTCTCGAACTACTACGACGACGAGAGGGAGACGATCCTCGAGGAACCGGGACACGGGTACTGTCTGGTCGGCGACGAGTGACGGCTGCTGGAGTTACGCGTCTCAATCGTCTCTAGTTCCTTCACGCTTCGAGCAACGAAAGTTCTCTGAACCGGTTCTCCTCACAGAGAGCTCTGGTAGCACGATATCGGCGTTCAAGAATTCTTGTCTCGGTTTCCAGCAAGTAGCCGACGGTGGTCGCTGTTCGGTCAGTCTCTGCTGGTGCTCGGTTCGATAATGAGCCACTCGAGTTCGATCTCAGTGGCGACCGTCGCAGCGTGTGTAGAATTCAGCTAATTCCCCTCGAGATACGTATAGCAGCGCTATATCGTGTAGCGCGTCGTCAGTTCGGCGAATTCTCGATAGCGTCACTCGGACCTTCGGTTACACATCTCGGATGAGCGCTCGTCTAACAGTGAGACAAAACGGGCCGTTGATTCGGCGACTGCCGTCGCTATCGGATGTAGCGCGCGAAAGAAAATGGAATGTGCGTCAAGGACCGGACGAAGTCCGGTAGTTAGTTAGCGGTGATTAGTTCTGGCGGCGGAGCGCGAGCATGGCGGCAGCGAGCATCGCGACGAGGGCGACAGCGATGCCGAAGCCGGGCGTACCGTCGTCTTCGCCATCGTCTTCGCCACCGTTCTCGTTGCCGTTCTCGTTGCCGTTCTCGTCGCCGTTCTCGTTGCCGTTCTCGGCACCGTTCTCGTTGCCGTTCTCGGTACCGTTCTCGTCGCCGTTCTCGGCACCGTTCTCGTCGCCGTTCTCGGCACCGTTCTCGGCACCGTTCTCGGATGCGTCCTCGACGGTCAGCGTACCGTCGGCGGATGCGTCAACGTTCTCGTTGGAGACGGAGATCGTGAGATCGTAGTCACTGGCGTCGAGGTCCTCACCGTTGACGGTGGTGAGGGTGACGGTCTCGCTCGAGTTAGCGCCGACTTCGACGCCTTCCTCGGTGTAGGTCTCACCGTTGAAGGTGAGCTCAACGTCGACGGTCTGCGCGGTGTCACCGTTGTTGGTAACGACCGCGCTGATGTCGGTGGACTCCTCGGTCGTGATCGGGGAGTCGTACTCAGCGGAGACGTCGACGTCCGTTTCGGGTTCAGGCTCGTCGGCAGCGGTCAGCTGGACGTCCTCGAGGACAGCGGCGTCAGCCGGGGAGGCGACCGAGGTGTCCTCGTTGGCGGTCAGGTCGAAGTGAACGCCAGGGGTTTCGCCTGCGAGGTCGAATTCAGCGTCGAACGTGTAGTCGTCGTTGACGACAGCACTCGTGTAGTCGACGAAGCCGCCTTCGTCGCTCGGCGAGTCAGCGTTTGCGCTGAGGTCCGTACCGGGGGCGACCGTCGTCGTACCGGACGCGGTTGCGCCGTCTTCAGCCGGGAGCGAGTCGATCTCGTCCCAGGAGAGTTCACGGTCCTCGAAGGAGATTTCGAACTCCTGCTCGTAGTCGTCATCCTCGTCGGCGTCCATGAAGGAACTGGTCTCAGCGTCGATGGTCACCGTCACGTCGTAGCTCTGGTCAGCTGCGAAGCTGGCGTTGCCAGCAGGGTCGAGCGTGACCAGCAGGTCACCATCGTAGCTGTCCAGATCAGTCGTGATCAGTTCAGCGTCGAGGTCGCCTGCGTTCGTACTCCAGTTCTCTGCGTTGTTGATCGGACCGGAAGTCTGCTCAGCAACGTCGATGTTGACGCCTTCCTTGTCGAGGAGGTCCGAGCCGTTGGCCGCGACGGCCCCGTCAGCGCCGAAGTCTTCGAGGGCAACGACGATACCATCTTCGACGGCGAAGGTGTCCGTCTCAGTGACGGTTGCCTCGTCGTAGGCCTCGTAGTCGCCGTGGATACCGGCATCAGCCGGTGCAGTGTAGCTCGTCGTGTCACCGACACCCGCGTAATCGCTCACGGTGAGGACGTCACGGTCGTGTTCCTCGTTGAGCGTGAAGTTCTGGGTATCAAGGCCCTGACCGAGAGTCAGATCCCAGTTCCATGCGGGCAGGGAGTCGTTACCATTGTCGAGCGCGTCGTTGGTTTTCTCGTTAGTGAGGTATGCGTCAGAGTCGTCGTCGGCGATGTCCCACTCGTTATTGTACGTGTTGTACTCAAGGGTGATCTCGTCGCCGGAGACGTCGTTCACTGTGACTGCTGCAGCGAAGGTGTCGTCCTCACCGAGGACAACGGATGCAGTGTCGGCGCCCTCGAGACCGAGGGTAATCTCTGCAATTTCGCCTTCGGAGACGGATTCGACGTTACTGAAGTAGTAGTCTTCGTCGATCTCGGACACTTGGATCGTCGCCGTGTCCTCGGCCGTCGTGTCAGTCACCGATGCGGTGAACTCGTATTCACCAGCCTCGATGCCGTCGAAGTCAGCGTTGAAGTCTTCGCGACCCTCAAGAACGATCGAATCTTCTTCGGCGTCAACGTAAGCAACACCCTCTGCAGCGGTAACGTTACCGTCGTCGAGCGTACTGCCGTCGCCGAAGATGCTCCAGAGGTCCTTGTGGTCGAGGCCCTCGGCACTCACTTCGGTCGTGATGCCCGAGCGCTCGGAGTCGATCGACAGCTCGGTGCTGGTACCGGAGTTAGCATTAGTGACGGAATCGTCAGTAAACTCCGAGGTCAGCGTGTGCGTGCTGACATCGAACTGGACGTTAACCTCGTCCTCGTCAGTCACATTGTACGAACTGCCATCAAGGATCTCAGTCGAGACCTCGATGTACAGTTCATCTTCCGCGACAAAGTCATGATCGGCACCGGCCTTTTTCACGTCGAGGTCACGGACCCAGTTGCCGTCCTCGTCGTGGAGTTCGACAGTGCTAGCGTTCGATAGATCAGTGCTAACACCAACGCTATCGTTGAGGACATAGCCGACCTGACCCTGGAAGAGTCGGTCACTGTTGTTTAATTGTGTGTTACCATCGTTTACGTCACCATCGTCACCGTAGCTATCTTGTGCTGCTGCCGCGCCGCCTGCAAATGCAGCGGACATGGCAACAACGGAGAACACCATAAGCGCGGCCAGGACTACTGCGCGTCCCTTTTCGCGAATGGTTGCGTTGTCTGTCATTTATGTTGTCTTGTTGTTTTGTCGGGTTGGTTAGCGTGCGATGCGGACGGATACGGACAGCACGATGCTCGTACTGTCCGCGCCGGGTAGGGGTATCTCCATCTATAAAGTACCCCGTAATAAGTTTTCTGTATGAGTCATTGGTCCATTATATTGAGTAATCCGAGATAAATCGCGGGACGGCGTCGACTTTCGACGATCGGCTCGCGATACCAATCGATCTCTGAATTACAGCTCTAACAGAATATTACTTATAAATGCCGTCCCGCAGCGTCCTGCTACCGGGGTGATTGCTACTCGCCCGCGGTGTCCTTGACGGAGAGAGCGAACGATACCCGGCACAGTTCAAATCAAATTCGGCGAACTTCTTCGTAAGGGATTATTACTCCCGTAGCAGCTGATTGCTGGCACAAGTTACCGTTCCATATTCCGGTTGCACGCGTAGCGCGCGAATGATTTATCTGAAGAACGAAATTCAAGCGGACCAGAATAACGATCAGAAACCAGTCGGACCCAGCACCGAATAAAAAGCGAATCCGAACTCAACAGTCACTCGGCCAGCGGATGCGAGACCGTAGCGGACCGCGACGCCCTCAGAACGGGAACAGCGAGTCGGCCTCGAGGTCGCGCTCGATCAGTTCGATCTCGTGGCCGTCCTGGTCTTTCGTGAAGGCGTACATGTTGTCGTTGCTCTCGGGGTCACGGTAGTCGGGCGCCTCGCGCTCGAGCAGGGCCTCCCAGTCCTCGGCGAGGTCGTCGACGCGGACGCAGAGGTGGCCCCAGGCGTCGCCCGTGTCGTAGCTACGGCCGTCGTAGTTGTAGGTGAGTTCGACGGACATCGCCTCGGGAGCGGCGTCGCGGGGCTCGACGAAGTAGTTCGCGAAGGTGTCGGCCTCCCAGCGGCCGACCTCGTCGTACTCGAACTTGCGGGTCCAGAAGCCCAGTGCTTCGTCGGCGTCCTCGACGCGGATCATGGTGTGGTCGATCGACCAGAGCGCCCCCTCGTCGGGGTCGCGCTGGACGATTTCGATCTCGTGGCCGTCGGGATCCTTGACGAAGGCGTAGTCGCCGCCGCAGGACTCGGGATCGCGGTAATCGTCGACGCCCTCGTCCAGCAGCTGCTGGTAGTAGTCCTCGAGTTCGCCGTCGGGAACGCGGACGGCGATGTGCCCCCAGGCGTCGCCCACTTCCGGCTCCTCGCCTTCGTTGTGGGTGATCTCGAGCATGGCGCCCTCGTCGTGCATCTCCTCGGGGCCGAGGTAGACGATCGTGAACCCGTCGCCCTCGAAGCGATCCTTCTCCTCGTACTCGAGGTGGGTCTGGTACCAGTCGAGCGACTCCTCGAGATCCGAGACGCGGATCATCGTGTGGTCGAGCGTTCCGTCCATACGCGAAACGACGCCTGCGACCCCAAAAAGCGTGGCGAAGGCGGCGGTCTACTCGGTCCGACGGTCGGACTCGGCGCCCTCCTTGAGCGAGTCGGCGGCGACCGGGTTGAGTCCCTTGCGGGCGGCGTCGAGTTCCGAGAGGCCGCGGACGAGGACGACGAGCAGGGCCACGCCCAGCGGGAGGAAGAACAGCGGCGAGAGGCCGAGGTAGCCGTTGAGCAGGTAGCAGATCACGACGACGAACATGACGGTCGCGGCGTAGGGCAGTTGGGTGCGCACGTGATCGATCAGGTCCGCGCCGGTGAAGGTCGCCGAGAGCACCGTCGTGTCGGAGATCGGCGAGGCGTGGTCGCCGAAGATCGCGCCCGAGAAGACCGCACCGACGACGACCGGCATGATATCGAACGTCCCGGTGAGGTCGTAGGCGAGTTGGATGGCGATCGGCGTGACGATCCCCATCGTCGCCCACGACGAGCCCATCGTGAACGCGATGAAGGCGGCGACGAACAGAATCACGACGGGAAGCAACTCGACCGGGATCGCGTCGCCGACGATCCCCGTTACGTAGTCGCCCGTCCCGAGTTCCTCCGCGACGGCGCTGATCGTCCACGCGAGCACGAGGATCGTGACGGCCGTCAGCATGAGCCGGAACCCGTCGAGGACGGTGTCGACGGCGGTGCCGAGATCGAACAGGTCGTAGGCGATCCCGATCGCGATGGCGGTCGCGACCATGGCGAACGAGCCCCAGACCAGCGCCGCGGCGAAGTCCCCGGCGCCGACGATGTCGACGAACACCTGGACGAACCCGTCCTCGCCGAGGGCACCCTCGATCGTCGTCGGAGCCCCCGCCTCGGCCTGCGTCGACGTCCACGACTGGTACCCGGTCCAGAACGCGCCCGCGAGCGTCACCGCGATGAGCACGACCACCGGCCCGAAGAACGTCCGCAGCATCGGCCGATCCTCGATCGGTTCGCCGAGGTCCTTCTGGACTTCCTGCAGCGGCTGGGCGTCCTCGCGGCTGACCGCGCCGGTCGAGTACGCGCGGTGTTCGGCGTCGAGCATCTCGCCGTAGTCCCGGCGCGTGATGACGATGATGCCGACCATCACGATCGCCAGCAGGGCGTAGGTGTTGTACGGGATCGACCGAAAGAACGTCTCGAAGGCCGTCGGCGCTCCCTCGGCCCCGAGTCCGTCGTAGGCCTCGCTGATCAGCGAGAGCTGGAAGGCGACCCAGCTCGAGAGCCCGATCGTCGCGACGGGGGCGGCCGTCGAGTCGACGATGTAGGAGAGTTTCTCGCGGGAAATGTGCAGCTGGTCGGAGATCTCGCGCATCGTGGAGCCGACGATGGCCGTGTTGGCGTAGTCGTCGAAGAACATAGCCATCCCGAGCCCCCAGGTCGTCACTCCGACCGCCCGCTGGGAGCCGAGACGGGCCGTCGCCCACTCGCGGACGGCGGTCGCGCCGCCGAGGCGCCAGATGAGCGCGACGCCCGATCCCAGCAGGATGGTAAACAGCAGGATCTGGACGTGGAAGCCGTCGTCGGCGATGATCGCGCCGGTGATCCAGTCGAACGTCTGTGCGATGCCGAGGCTCTCGGTGTAGATTACCGCACCCGACCAGATGCCAAGGAACAGCGAGAGCATCGGTCGCCGCGTCGCGATCGCGAGCCCGATCGCGAGCAGCGGCGGAATGAGCGATAGCGCTCCGAAGTCGGACATACGTTATCGGTAGGTCGACTGCGTGATAATGCCACTGATTGTAGTATCATCCGATAATAGTACGCAGTTTTGAACTCTCGGTGATTGGTAGGACGCTTCCTCGAGGACGCCGCTCCACGCGCCGTGCTAGTAATCGACCGAGACGAACACGATACAGACGACGACGCCGGCGAGAGCGGCGATACCGACGAACGCCTCGTCGAAGTACCCCAAGTCGGCGATCGCTCCGAAGAGAAGCGGACTCAGCGCGCCGAGCGCGAGGTAGACCGTCCGGAGCGCGCCCAGATTCGTCCCCTGCGTGCCGTCCGGCAGCCGCTGGGTGAGATCGGAGATCACGATCGTTTCGAATCCCAGGAGGCTACTCGCGAGCACGGTCAGCAGACCGAAGAGCCACACCTCCCCGACGAAGGGGAGCGCGAGAAGCGCCAGACCGGCCGATCCCATGATCAGGAGGAGGGGCGCCCGAACGCCGATGCTATCGTAGGCCCGTCCGGCGACCGGCTTCATCAGGATGCCGAGCGCGAAGAAGAAGCCGAACAGGACGTTCGCGACCCGCGCCGAGAGCCCCTTTACGTCCATCAGATACGTCGGGTAGAACCCCATGAACGCCTGGATGATGACGGCCCACAGGACGAGCAGCGCGGTCCCACGGAGGACGGTCGGTTGCGACAGCGTCGGAACGATGCCCTCGAGGTCGAGGGACTCGCTCAGTGACGTCGACGTCGACGGCTGTTTCGGAAGCGTTAGCCAGAGGCTGAGAGCCGCGATCAGAAAGAGCGGAACGGCGGCGCCGAAGCTGTACTGCCAGGCCAGCGCGGTCGCGATGAACCCGGCGGCCGGCGGCATCACCGCGTTCCCGACGTCGCCGGCGGCCATCGTCGCGCCCGTCGCCGTGCCGAGTCGGTCGGGGTAAATCTTGTTCAGGATCGTGAACCGAGAGACGCCGTACAGCGCCGTTCCGCCGCCGAACAGGGCCGTCGCGAGGAACAGGAGGATCGTCGAGTTGACGACGATGACGAGCGCGAGCATCGCCGCCGCGAGGAGGGACCCCGCGATCAACAGCAGACGCTCCCCGATCCAGTCGGCGAGGATGCCGCCCGGCAGTTGCCCGAACGCGTAGGCGATCCAGAGCACCGACAGGAGCAGGCCGGACGTCGTGAGCGTAAGCGAGTACGTGCCGCGAATATGGGGCAACAACGCCGGGTAGATCATCCGGACGCTGATCGAGAGGAACCAGCCGAAGGCGACGGAGAGGAGTATCTTTCCGCGGCCGTCGCTCGAGAGGTCGCTAATAACGCGTTTCGGTTTCGAAATAGAGCGCACGGGCAGTAAGCGTCACCTATGGTGTGGGTTCTCGGTCGCCTTCTTCAGTGTTGTTATCCGGACGCCGGCTCGCGATAACGGTGCGTCGCGTCGGCGTTCCTGTGAAACAACCTACCGGCGCAGAATCAGTTTCAGCACGTCCTCGTCCTCGAGGACGTGTTCCGTGCCGACCTGCTGTTCGTCGTGGGTGGCGCTGGGGCCGCTCACGCGGGCGAAGCGGAACCGCTCTTCCATCTCGCCGCCGAGTTTCTCGATGGCCTCGCCGACGGTCGCCCCCTGCTCGATGACCAGCGGTTCCTCCCAGTCGATGCCGCGGCCGGGCTTGTCCATGTAGACGCGGATCAGCCCCAGGTTGTCCCAGATGCGGTCCTTGAGCGCGTCGAGGCCCTTCTCCTTCGCGGCGCTGATGAACGTGACTTCCTCGGGGTCGAGGTCGCGCTCGCGCAGTTGCTCGTCGACCGTCTCCTTGTAGTCGGGTTCGATCAGGTCGACCTTGTTGACGCAGGTGATCGAGGGGATGTACTCGCGGTTCTCCATCAGGCCGTCGACCAGCCGGTCGATGGTGACGTTCTCCTGGAGGTTCAGGTCGGCGTTGACGTAGCCGTGTTCCCGGAGGACGTGCTTGATCGTCTCCTCGTCCAGGTCCTGGTCCGTGCTCGAGGTGATCTTGATCCCGTCTTTGATCTTCGGCCGCACGGTCACCCGCGGCGGCTCCCGGTCGACGCGGATGTTGATGTCGTACAGTTCCTCCTGCAGGCGGTCGTACTGGTCGATCTCGAACACCGAGAGGACGAAGACGATCAGGTCGGCGTTGCGCACGACCGCCAGCACCTGCTGCCCGTCGCCACGCCCCGACGCCGCGCCTTCGATCAACCCGGGAACGTCCAGCATCTGGATGTTCGCCCCGCGGTGCTGGAGCATCCCGGGGTTGACGTCCAGCGTCGTGAACTCGTAGGAGCCCGTCTCGCTGTCGGCGTTGGTCAGCGAGTTCAGCAGCGACGACTTGCCGACGCTCGGAAAGCCGACCAGCGCGACGGTGGCGTCGCCGTGTTTCTCGACGGAGTAGCCGGTGCCGCCCCCGGCAGAGCTCTGGTTCTGGAGCTTCTCCTTTTTCTCCGCGAGTTTTGACTTCAGCCGGCCGATGTGGGCCTCCGTCGACTTGTTGTAGGGCGTGTTGGCGATTTCTTCTTCGATCTCCTCGATCTCCTCCTCGAGCCCCATTTGTCAGTATCCAACCGCCCGCGCCGAAAAACACTTTCCATGCGCGCCGTCGTACGGTCGCCGTTCCCGTCGAGCGTTCGAACCGGTCGACCGGTGTCCGGACCGATCGGCAAACGGCACGGACGCCGTCGTATGACGGGCCCTCGTGCGTATTCGATCGACGCCGGTCGGCCGACCCGTGGGACTACCGGCGGCGGTTTCGACGGGTATAAACGATACCCGGCTGACCTTTCGGTAATGCCAGACGCGGCGCGGCTTCGCGACAGCACGCAGATCGTCCTCCCTCGGGAGACCCTCGACGCCGTCGAGCCACCGCTTTCTGACGAGTTTACCGTAACGGTCGTCCCGGAGGGAGACCGCCAGTGTCGCGTCATCGGGAGCCCCGTCGAGATCAAGGCCGCCAGCGAGTACCTCGCGCGCCGCGGCGTCACGATGCGCTAAGATCGCGTCACGGTCGCAACTCCGATCCTCGTCTCTCGCCTCTCTTGTCGTCTCTCGTCCGCTGTTCCCCGGTGTTCGTCTCGCTGCTCGCGTCTTCACGCCCCGCTTTTCGCCCCCTCTCAGTTTCGCGGTCGCTCTACGAGCGGACTCGAGGGAGACCGACACGCATTCGGTGGAACCGGCCGTAGCTGCGGTCGTGAACGTCTTCGAACGGTTTCAGACGCTGTTCGTGATGGCGGGGATCGCCGTCGGTCTCGGAGCCGCACAGGTGTCCGGCGTCCCCGCCCTCGCCGACCGGCTCATCTTCCCGTTCCTGATGGTGATGCTGTTCGCCTCCTTCGCCGGCATCCCCCTCGAGGGGCTGCGGCGGGCCTTCGGGAACCGCCGCGTCGTCGGCTCGAGTCTCGCGGTGAACTTCGTCTGGAACCCGCTGCTGGCGGTGGCGCTCGGCGCCGTCTTCCTCGCCGATCGCCCGGCGCTGTGGGTCGGGCTGCTCATGTTGCTCGTCACCCCTTGTACAGACTGGTACCTCGTTTTCACCGATCTGGCCAACGGAGACGTCCCGCTGGCGACGTCGCTGTTGCCGTACAACCTCGTGCTCCAGTTGGTCTTGCTCCCGGTCTACCTCTACGCGTTCGCGGGCACGCTCGTCGACCTCCGACTGAGGATCCTCCTCGAGGGGATCGCGCTGGTGCTGGTCGTCCCGCTGGTCCTCGCCGCCGTCGCGCGGTACGGCCTGACGGCGCTGCGGGGTCGCCGGTGGTTGACGGACGTCTTCCTGCCGAAACTCGGGCCCGTCCAGATCGTCTTTCTCGCGCTCGCGGTCGCCGCGATGTTCGCCTCGCAGGGACGACTCGTCCTCGAGCGGCCGGACGTGCTGGTCCTGCTCGCGGCGCCGCTGCTCGCGTTCTACGCCGTCAACTTCTCGCTCGGGCTCGCGATCGGCCGGCTGCTCGACTTCTCCTATCGCGAGGTCGCCTGCTTCAACTGTACGGTCCTCTCGCGAAACTCGCCGACGGCGCTGGCCATCGCCGTCGTCGCCTTCCCGCACGAACCGCTGATCGCGCTCGCGCTGGTGATCGGCCCGCTGCTCGAGTTGCCGCTGCTGTCGGTGGTCGCGAACCTGTTGCGCCGAATCGAGGCCCGCGGCTGGGATCGCCTCGACCGGGCGCCGGGGTGATCTCGGGGCGCCGAGCGAGGGTTCGCGCGGCGAGCGGTCACTCCGCGTCCGGGTCGACGGTCTCGTCCCCGAGGTACGCCGCGAGACGGTGGCGGAGATCCGTCTCGAACACGATCGCGATCGCGCCGGTGAGCGCGGCGAGGTAGCCGAGTCCGGTGGCCGCCAGCAGCCGCAGCGAGATCGCGTTCGCTCCCCGGAGCCCGACGAGCCACTGTACGGCGACGTACAGGACCGCCACCAGCAACGCGGTCGGCAGCAACAGCGCGATCGGCCCGTCGTACGTTTCCGCGAGGACGAACCCGACGAGCAACAGGAGGAGTATCGCGAGCCAGTCCAACCGGGGTCCGCCCGCGAGTTCGGCCGCCGACTCGAGCAGGTCCCGGACCGGCGCGACCGCCGGCGCGACGAGAAACGCGAACAGAAGCGTCCATCCGGCCTTCTTCGCGGCCGCGGTTGCGCGGCTCACCGCGGAGTCACCTCGTAGACCGTCTCGCCGAGCAGGTGGTAGACGCGGTCGTCGGCGATCAACGGCGTACCGCCGAGGGGGTCGGTTCCGTCGGGGTCGACCGAAACGCGGAACCGCTCGTCGCCGGCGTCGGCCTCGAGCGCGAGCAGGCCGCCGGTCGTCGACGCGTAGACGGTCCCGCCGCCGACGCTGACGCCGAACTCGAGGGCCGATTCGTCGATCCGCCACTCCTCGTCGCCCGCGAAATCGATCCGGGAAATCGTGCTCGCGTCCGGACGCGACCGGTAGATCGCTCGATCGGACGGATCGACGGCGACGGAACGCCGGTACGTGTTCGGCTCGCCGACGTCGTCGAAGACGGTCCAGCGACGCTCGCCGGTGTCCGCCTCGAGGGCGGTCAGGTCGCCGTTCGACTCGATCCCGACGACGAGATCGTCGACCGCGGCGACCGAGCCCCGGTTCAGCGTCGCGGCGCCGATCGCGGCGTCGCTCAGCCAGCGCCGGGTGCCGGTTTCGGGCTCGAGTCCGAGCAGCCGTCCGCTCTCGTAGCGAGCGCCGACGAGCAGCCCGCTGCGGGCGGTCAACGGGATCACGCGTCCGGTTTTTCGCCAGCGCTCGAGGCCGGTGTTCGCGTCGATGGCGAGCAGTCGGTCCTCGCCGTCGAGGCGGCCCGTCGCGTACGCCGTGTTCCCGAACAGGTGCAGCCCGTCGACGCTGCCGTCGAGACTGTAGCGCCAGCGAAGTCGCTGCGAATCGAGTTCGAGCGCGCAGACGTCGGCCTGAAACGCCAGGTAGACGACGCCGTCGCGGATCCGCGGCGCCGTATCGAGTTGCGGACGGTCGAACGGGCCGACCGGCAAATCCCGGTACGCGTACCGCCATCGTTCCGCGCCGCTCTCGACGTCGATCGCCCGAAGCGACCGGTGGGTCGGAACGAGGAGCGTCCCGTCGACGAGGGCGAGGCCGGCGTGCTCGAACCGACGGTGGGCATCGAGCGAGTGGGCCCACCCGACTCGTCCGTCCGACCCGGGACCGGGATCGGCCGTCCGCGCGACGTTTCTCGCGTCCGTGCGGGGCTGGTGCCACCCCGACCCGGGGTCCGGATCGACGTGACCCGAGCCGCCGACGCGAGGACCGAGGAGGAAGGCGCCGAGCAAGGACCCGCCCGCCGCGCCGAGGAGTCGCCGGCGGGTTAGTACTGAACCCATACTCGGCACATAGATATCGCTAGTATATCATTTCTTCTTTCGAACCGTGTCAGACGTCGAAATAACTGCTCGGATCGAACGGGACTGATAACTGGCGGAATCGATCGAAGCGGCGAGCATCGGTGTTCCGATCGTCGGCAATCACTCCCTCGGCGTCACATTCAAATGGATTTCGACGCTATCTCCTGATAGGTATGGACCCGACCACCGTCGTCCTGGGATCCGTGCTGCTGTTCGCCGTCCACCTATCGCTCGCCGGGGCCCTCAGGCGCTACCTGTCCGGCTCGGCGGGGATCGGTCTCGACGCCGAGCGGACGGCGACCGTCGACCGGGACGCGGAGACGGTCGTCTGTCCCGACTGCGGCGCCGAAAACGACCTCGACTACAGGTTCTGTCGGAACTGCGTCGAGGAACTCCCGGGCTCCGCCGTCGGAACCGCCTCGAGCGCCGCCCCCAGTCGACGGGGCATCGTCTGACGCTCGGGGCTACCGCTCGGGATGGGTCGGCGCGTCGAACCCGCCGCGAACCAGCGGCTTCGCGATGTGGCGGCGCGCACACGGCGGCACCTCGTACCAGCCGATTTCGAGGTCGCGCTCGAGCGGGCGCTCCGCCTTCCCGTCGGCGCTCGTCCCGCAGTCCCGGCACCGATACCCCTGATTCCGTCCGGCGCTCTTCATCCGGCGCTCGCAGTCGGGACAGGTCGGCGTCACGCGCTCGGTCGTCACGAGGTCCCGAACCGCGAACTTCTCGAGTTTGAGCGTCCCTCGCGCGACCTCGCCGCAGACGGTGAGCCGGTCGCCGACCCGGAGCGCCCGGACGCGGTCGCGAAACCGCTTCGTCGGCTCGAACGCGGCGCACTCGAGGCGCTGCCGCTGATCGTCCGCGCGATCGTCAGCCGCGCTCTCGAGCGCGAAGAAGACGTGCCCGCCGCGGCGCGTCTCGGGCTCGCTCGCGACCCGACCCTCGATCCGATAGGCGCGGCCGTCCTCGACGGCCGCCAGGTTCGCGTCTCGCAGGTGGACGTCCGTCCCCTGATTGGTTACGAACAGCTGGCTCGAGGCGACGGGTTCGCCCTCGATGCGGTCGGCGACGCCGCGGACGGCGTCGGAGTCGTCGCCGCGAATCCCGTGGAGGATCGGGCCGGGCGTGTGGGGGACGCAGACGGTCTCGTCCTCGCCGCGGTCGACCGTGTCCCAGATCTCGGGGTAGCCCCGATCGGCGGCGGCGAAGACGCTCTCGCGGTCGACCTCGCGGGGCGTCCCCCAGCGGTCGGACTCGCGGTAGGAGATGTGCTCGTAGGTCCACTCCTCGAGGGCGTTCCAGGCGCCGACGGCGGCCAGCGCGCCGATCCGACCGCGGCCGTCGCCGACGTGCCACGAGCGGTAGCCGCGGCGCTCGAGCAGTTCGACGGCGTCGCGGATCTCGAGGTGGTCCCGGATCGCCCGCCGGGTGAACGCGCTTACCTCGTCGGCCACGGCGGCGGGCGCGCCGTCGGCGACGACCAGCCCCGGATGGGTTCGCTCGTCGGCGGTTTCGGCCAGCGCCTCGAGGCGTTCGCGGGCGAGGTCGAACGCCCGGTCGGGGTCGGCGTCGGTGTGAATCGCCAGCGCGGCGTTCCCCCGCGTCTTGTACTCGACGGCGGGATTGAGCCGCACGAGCAGGCAGCGCTCGACCGCACACCCTTCCCGGCGCAGCCGCTCGGCGACCCGCGCGGCGACGTAGGTCGTACACATCCCGCGGTCGCGGGAGTCGGTATCGTCGAGTCCGACGACGGTCATCGCCGGCGATTGGGCCGGCGTCGAGTAACGCCTTTCGGGACGGAGCAGCACCGACGCCGCGACGGGCGGCGAATCGAATCAGGCGGCGGACCGATTGCCCCCGAAGAACGGAAACCCCTATATAAGTATACTGTCGGTACGGGGGCGAACCGCGACACGGCACCCGGACATCCCGGGGAAAACGTCTTATACGAGGAATAGCTTACATCCCCCTATGTCCCGCTCCGCACTGGTCGGCAACGTAACCGCGATGTTAGAGGACGCGGGATTCGTGGTCAGCGACCGGTGTGCGATCCGGCCGAAGAGTTTCGACATCGCCGCGCGCCGGGGAGAGGACCTCATTCTGGTCAAGATCCTCGGCAACATCGACGCGTTCAACGAGGCGACGGGCCACGAGATGCGACGGCTCGGAACCTACCTCGACGCGACGCCGCTGGTCATCGGCCTGCGGAGTCGCGACGAGGACCTCAAACCCGACGTGGTCTACTTCCGACACGGCGTCCCCGTCCTCAGCCCCGACACGGCGTACAACCTGTTCATCGAGGAGGTGCCGCCGCTGATCTACGCGGCCCCCGGCGGCCTCTACGTCAACATCGACGGCGACTTGCTCGCCGACGAACGCCAGGATCGGGATTGGAGCCTCGGCCAACTGGCCAACGAACTCGGCGTCTCCCGCCGGACCGTCTCGAAGTACGAGGACGGCATGAACGCCTCCGTCGAGGTCGCGATGGAACTCGAGAACCTGTTCGACGCGCCGCTGACGAGCCCGGTTTCGGTCCTCGAGGGGGCCGACGACGTCCACGAGACGGAGGCGACGCCGGACGATCCCGAAGCCGACCCCGACGACGAGGAGGTCGTCGCCGTCCTCACGCGGGCCGGCTACGAGGTCCACCCAACGCTTCGCTCGCCGTTCAAGGCCGTCAGCCACGAGGAAGAGGAGAAGGACGACGACGTCGTGCTCACCGGCCACTCCGAGTTCACGAAGGCCGCGGAGAAGCGCGCCCGGATCATGAGTTCGATCGGCCACGTCACCCACACCCACTCGGTCTACGTCGTCGACCGCGCCAAACAGGAGTCCGTCGACGGCACCGCGCTGGTCGAACGCGAGGAACTCGAGCAACTCCGCGACGCGGCCGAACTGCGGAAGGTCATCCGGGAGCGCGCCGAACACGAAGAGGCGGCCTAAACAGATCGGTCGGTCCTCGAGGCGGTTCGCGGCGTCGTTCTCGGTCACCGATCGATTCCGATAGAACTACCGATCACTGAGCCGATAGCTCGAGGTAACGACGATGCTCGAGCAGTCTCCGGTCGCGCTGGTCAGCAGACAGCGCGCGATCCTGGCCGTCGGCGTTGCGGCGCTTCTCGTGGTGTTCAACCGCTCTCGCTTCGGCTCGCCGATCGACGCGGCGATCGCCGCCGTCGGCTTCCTCGTCGTCGGCTATCTGACCCTCACGGTCGCCGATCTGATTCTCGATCGGTTCGTCTATCCGTAGCCGAGCAGTGTCGACGTTCCGGGCGTTCCTGACGCTCCCGATGCTCTCGAGCGCACCGTCGCCGAATTAGTCCTGACGACCAGTGAAAACCCGAAAACGCCCCTCGCGAGCGCCGCTGATCGACCGCTCGACCGGGAAAACTGGGAACCGCGGGACTGGCAACCGTTACGCGGCGCCTTCGCCGTACGTCTCCGCTAAGTACTCGACGATGTCGTCGCTCTCCGACATCCCCTCGACGCCGTTTTCCTCGTCGCTGATGACGGGGACGCCCGTTTGGCCGCTGACCTTCTCCACTTCGGTCCGCTCGTCGTGCGAGCGGGGGACCTCGATCACGTCGTACTCGAGGTCGAGTTCGTCGAGTTTCGATCGGACTTTCGCGCAGTACGGACAGCCGGGCAGCTCGTACATCGTGATGTCGGCCATGCTGTACTAGGCTCGGGCCTCGAGTCGTAAGAACGCAGTGGTTGCGACGGTCCGGGCGGGCGAAATCGACTCGAGCGGGCGTCAGCCGATCATGCCGCTCGTGTACACGTAGAAGTAGCCGACGAGGACCAGCGCCATGAGCCACTGTCCGTGCCGGACGTCGTCGAACTCGCCGGTCGCGGCTTTGATCAGCGGATACGTGATGATCCCGGCCGCGAGTCCGTTCGCGATCGAGTAGGTCAACGGCATGATGGTGATCGTCAGCCCGGCGGAGACGGCCCACGCCGGGTCGTCCCACTCGACGTCGAGGACGCCCTCGAGCATGATGATCCCGACGACGACCAGCGCGATGAACGAGGCGTAGGCGGGGATCATCGCGACCAGCGGAATGAGCACGAGCGTGGCGAGAAAGAGGAGGCCGACGACCAGCGCCGTCAGCCCCGTTCGGCCGCCCTCCTCGACGCCGGTCGAGGACTCGACGTACGTCGTGACCGTCGAGGTACCGACCATCGCGCCGACGGTCGTCCCGACGGCGTCGGCCATCAGCGGCTGGTCGATGTCGGGGAGGTTCCCGTCCTCGTCGAGGAACTCGCCGAACTGGGCGACGCCGATGAGCGTGCCGGCGGTGTCGAAGAAGTCGACGAAGAAGAACGTGAAGACGACCAGGACGAACGTGAGCGGATCGACGCCCTGGAGGCCGTCGACGAACGCGAACAGCAGCGGCGAGATGTCGTACTGGGGCGACGTGACGACCGCGAAGGAGAGGTCGCCGCCCTCGCCGACGAGCGCCGCCGGGAGGACCGCCGTGCCAGCGATTCCCGTCAGATAGGTGAGCCAGCCGACGACCGTCGTCGCGACGATTCCGATGATGATCGCGCCGGTGATCCCGCGCGCCCAGAGGACGAACGTCAGGAACAGGCCGAACAGACCGAGCAGCGCCGCCGGGCTCGTCGCGAGATCGCCGAGCGTGACTGCGGTGTCCGGATCCGGAACGACGACCGACATCTCGAGCAGCCCGATGAACAGGAGGAAGATCCCGATCCCGGCGCCGACGGAGAACTTCACCGGCTCGGGAAACAGTCGGATCACGTACTCGCGGGCGCCGACGGCCGTGATGACGATGAAGATAATCCCCTCGACGAAGACCGCGGCGAGCGCCGTTTCCCACGGGACGCCCATCCCGAGGACGACCGTGTACGCGAAGAAGACGTTCAGCCCCATTCCCGGCGCGAGCCCGAAGGGCCGATTCGCGTAGAAGGCCATCACGAAGATAGCGGCGGCCGACGCGATGATCGTCCCGATGGCGACCATCTGGACGACCTCGATGTATTCGTATCCCTGGATCTGAATCGCGTCCGCGAGGATGAACGGATTGACCAGAATGATGTACGACATCGCGAGGAACGTCGTGATCCCCGCGACGAGTTCGGTACCGACGTCGGAGTCGCGTTCGCCGACCCCGAAGTAGTCGTCGAGCGTATCGGATACCCCCATATTGGATGCTCGAGCATAGCCATACGGATTAGTTAAAGGTTCTCGTCCGTCCTCGCCGCGCATCGATACATGTTCGTGGATACGTCCACCAAGCGGTAGGTTCTCGAGAGCAGCGGGCGACGGACCCGAATCCTCTTATCGCCCTCTGGAAAACACACCGCTATGAGACGCCAGCGAGCCGTCCCGTCGTCCGTCGACGCGACGACCGGGCCGAGAGTCGGAACGGATCGAACGGTCGGACGACCGTCGGGTGAGAGCGCGTGATCGAGGACCGCGAGCGGGTGGCGACCACCGACGCGCGCGACCTCGCCCTCGAGTGCGTCGAGACCGGCATCGAGGCCGGTCGGCCGCGGCGCGTGATTCGCGAGGCGGTCTCCCTCGAGCGGAGCGAGACGCAGGCGGAGTCTCGAGACGGCGCCGCCGCCGGCGATACCCTCCGCATCGCAGACGAGGCCTACGATCTCGCGGCCTACGACGAGGTGCTCGTCCTCGGCGGCGGCAACGCCGCCGCACACGTCGCCGCGGCCCTCGAGGACGTCCTCGGCGATCGGATCGACGGCGGCGTCGTCGTCACGGACGACCCCGTCGACACCGAGCGCGTGGCGGTCCGGGAGGGCGACCACCCGGTTCCGAGCCGGCGCGGCGTGGAGAGCACGCGGGAACTGCTCGCGGCCGCCGACGCGGCCGACGAGGGCACGCTCGTGCTGGCGGCGGTCACCGGCGGCGGGAGCGCGGTCATGCCCGCCCCCGCGGGCGACGTCTCGCTCGCGGCGCTCCAGGAGACGACGAACGCGCTGCTCGAGAGCGGCGCCGACATCCGCGAGATCAACGCCGTCCGGAAACACTGCTCGGCGCTGAAGGGCGGCCGCCTGGCCCGCCGGGCGGCCCCCGCGACGGTCGTCTCGCTGCTCCTGAGCGACGTCGTCGGCAACGACTTGAGCGTGATCGCCAGCGGCCCCCTCGCGCCCGACGCGTCGACCTACGAGGACGCGCTCGCGGTCGTCGACCGGTACGGGATCGACGTTCCCGACGCCGTCGCTGACCGCCTCGAGCGCGGCGCGGCCGGCGAAATCGACGAGACGCCGGGGCCCGACGATCCCGCCTTCGAGACCGTGTCGAACCACGTCGTCGCCGACGGCCTGACGGTCCTCGAGGCGGCCCGCGACGCGGCCGCCGAGCGGGGGTACGAGACGCTGATCCTCTCCTCGCGGGTCCGCGGGGAGGCCCGGGACGCGGCCACGACCCACGTCGCCGTCGCCGAAGAGGCGCAGGCGACGGGGACCCCGGTCTCGACGCCGGCGGTGATCCTCTCGGGCGGCGAAACGACGGTGACGGTCCGTGGCGACGGCACGGGCGGGCCGAACCAGGAGTTCGCGACGAGCGCCGCCCTCGACCTCGAGGGCGGGAACGGAATCACCGTCGCCGCCGTCGACACGGACGGGATCGACGGCGCGACCGACGTCGCGGGGGCGGTCGTCGACGAGACGACGGTCGACGACGCCGAGCGAGCCCGCGAGATGCTCGCGGACAACGACGTCTACTCGTACCTCGACGAGCGCGGGGACCTGATCCGCACCGGTCCGACGGGGACGAACCTGAACGACCTGCGCGTGATCGTCGTCGAGTAAGAACCGGGAACGGTCGACGAACGGCCGCGAGCCGAGACTCGAGGCCGACGGCGTCCTCAGAAGGCCAGCGTGACGAGCTGCTGGAGGAGGGCGATCCAGACGATGCTGGAGACGCCGAGCACGAGTGTGCCGACGGTCCAGGCCTGGTAGGCCGTCGCCGTCTCCATGTCCGAGAACTCCGTGATGATCCAGAAGTAGGAGTCGTTGGCGTGGCTGACGGTCATCGCCCCGGCGCCGATCGCGAGGACGGTAAAGACCTGTCCGATCTCGGTGTCGAGTCCGAGCGAGCCGAGCAGCGGCGCCATCAGGCTGGCGGTCGTCAGGATCGCGACCGTCGAGGAGCCGAGCGCCGTCTTCATCGCCGCGGCGACGAGGAAGGCGGCGAACAGACCGATCCCCAGATCGCCGAGCGCACCGGTGATGAGGTCCTCGAGCGGCAGCGCCGAGAGGACCTCGCCGAACGCGCCGCCGGCGCCGGTGACCGCGAGGATGACCGCGGCGTTGGTGATCCCGTCGGAGACCCAGTCGTCGGTGACCTCGGTCGTGAACGAGGGAACGATCGCGAAGGCGGCGAACGCGCCGATGAGCAGCGCGACGGCGGGGTCGCCGAGGAACAGGAGCCAGCGCTGGAGCGTTCCGGTGACGAAGGCCGGATCCTCCGCCTCGGGGTAGGCCGCGATGGAGCCGACGGCGATGAGCGCGATCGGGACGAGCAGCGGGGCGAACGAGGCCGCCCGCGAGGGCATCGTCCCGTACTCGGCCTTGATCTCGTCGATCGTCATCTCGGGGTCGGGATCGATGTGGTAGTTCGACGCGACGCGGTCGGCCCAGATCGCGGCGACGAAGACGACGGGGACGCTGACCACGAGTCCGGCGAGCATCACCAGGCCGATGTCGGCGCCGATGATCCCCGCGGCCGCGATCGGGCCGGGCGTCGGCGGAACGAAGACGTGGGTCACGTAGAGGCCGCCGGCCAGCGCGACGCTCAGGGTCGACAGCGAGAGCCCGGACCGCTGGGCGAGCGAGCGGTTGAGCCCCGAGAGGATGACGAACCCGGAGTCACAGAAGACGGGAATGCTGACGACGCTGCCCGTGACCGCCATCACCTGCGTCGTGTACTTCTCGCCGACGTAGTCGAGGATCGTCTCCGCGATGACGATCGCGGCCCCCGAGCGCTCGAGGCAGGTGCCGATGATCGTGCCGGCGATGATGACGATCCCGATGTAGCCGAGGATGCCGCCGAAGCCGTCGGTGACCAGTTCGGCGGCTTCGGCCGGATCGAGCCCGGCGACCAGTCCGGTCAGATACGCCGCGATCAACAGCGCGAGAAACGCGTGTAACTCCAACTTCGCCGTCGCGACGATGATAAACGCCACCGCCGCGAGCAACAACACGACCAGTGCGATTCCGTCGAGCATGTACTGCACGGACGTTCATGAATTATGATAAGGTCTCCGATTACTCGGTCGGGAGATTGGTTCGCAAACCCAGAGAAGTACCGATAGTCCAGGCTTCCGCCCGGATCTCGTCGACTGACCTACAAATCCCGATACTTCAACACCGGTCTATTTCGAAAACAGACACGAACGAGCCCGGTACTGGCGAGATCGTCCGCGGCCGGCGCCCGTTTCCGCGAGCCAACGTATTTTACCTCGGGGCGTGTACTCACGCACCATGAGATTCGTCATCGTGGGGTACGGACGGGTCGGGTCGCGAACCGCTCGGATCATGACCGAGGAGGGACACGACGTCGTCGTCGTCGACAACGACCCCGATCGGATCGATCGAGCCGAGTCCGACGGGTTCGAGACGGTTCGGGGCGACGGGGCCGACGAAGCGACGCTCGTCGACGCGGGAATCGAGGACGCCGTCGCCATCGGCGCCTTCACGCCGGACCTGAACGTCAACTTCGCGGCCTGCATGGTCGGCGACCACCACGGCTGCCGGACCGTCCTCCGGATCGACGAGGACTACCGCCAGGACATCTACGAGAAGTACGCCGCGGACGTCGACGAGATCATCTACCCCGAGCGCCTCGGCGCGGCCGGGGCCAAGACGGCCATGCTCGGCGGCGACTTCAACGTCGTCGCCGACATCGCGTCGAACCTGCAGCTGACCGTCCTCGAGATCGCCGACGACTCGCCGGCGGTCGGCAAGCGAATGAGCGAACTCGAGCTCCCCGGCGGCGCGCGGATCTACGCCCACGGACGGGCACGCGACTCGCTGACGATCCCGCTACCGGGAACCGAACTCGCCGCCGGCGACGAGATCGCGGTCATCACAGAGACCGACCGCGCCGAAGAGGTCCGGGAGACGCTCTTGCCCGCCAGCGCTTGAGGCACACACCGCAGTGGAGCGGCGGTGCTGGACACTGGTAGCGGCGATACCGAACGCTGTCGGCGGCAACGCTGGGAGTACGGTCGAGCTCTCGCACCAAACCAAAGGGGGAGCGAGTGGGAAGGAAGGCTGGCGCGCGGATGGGTGGAAGTGGGATGGGGAGCGTCCGGCAAGCGCGCCGGTTTCGACCACACACTCTGACGGCATAAAATCCCGTCAGACGGCCGAATGACGATAGTCAGACCGGAATTAGCTGTCGGTTTCGGGGCGGAAGACGAGGACGTTCTGGTGGACCATCGACGGGACGAACGAGAACGGATAGCCGTAGACGTGGAGGTCCTTCGTCGGATCGTACCAGATCAGGTTCGCCGCGAGCGTTACCGGCGCGGTCGACTCGATCGCTCGCGCGAGGTCGGCGGAAAGGAACTCGTAGGACTGCTCGCGGTACATGTCGCCGATGAAGACGACGAGGTGGCCGTCCGGCGCGACCGCGTCGGTAAAGCGCTCGAACTTCGCGGCCATGTCGTCGAGCCACTCCGCCTTCGTTCCGGTTTCCGTCTCCGCGTCCGCTTCGGTCGCCGGCCCCTCGTCGGTCGGTGACTCCTCGCCGTCGCCGTCGCCCTCGTCGGGCACGGCGGCCGCGTCGAACGCCCCCAGTTTGCTCTCTCGGGTCGCGCGCTCGTTGCGCGTCTGCTCGAGTTCGTCCATGTGCCAGTAGGGAACGTCGGTCAACAGGAGGTCGACCGAGTCGTCCGGAACCTCCGCGATCAGGTCCGCGCAGTCGCCGTGGCGCATGTCCTGGTCGGCAAGCGGCGGCTCGCCGCGCTCGCGGCGCTCCTCGTTTTCGCGCTCGAGGGCGGTCTCGTAGATTTCGACCCACCGGCGGTTCCGCTCGAAGCCGATGGCCTCGCGCAGCCCGGTTCCCTCGTGTTCGCAGAGGCTCGCCCCGAGCAGCGTGCCGCCGACGCCGGCGAACGGATCGAGGACGGTGTCGCCGGTCTTGCTGAACCGGCCGATCAGCTCGGCACAGAGCCGCGGCGGTTTCTGGCCGCCGTGTTCGCTGCGCAGGTCGTGTTGGAGGGCCGGCGGGTACCCCTCGGCGATCACGGACTTCGTCGCGTACTTCCACTCCTTGCCGGTGAGGTCGTTGACTCGGTTGCGCTCGTCGTAGATCCCCCGCCCCTCGACGTAGCGCTGGTGATCGGCCAGCTCGTCGGTGTCGATCACTTCGCCGTCCTCGACCGGCAGCGACTCCTCGCGGGCCCGTTCGGCGTCGAACTCGCCGTCGTCGTCCGTGAACAGGCGGCTCTGGCGGTGCTGCTCCCGCTCGTCCTCTGCCATATTCCTCGGTGGGAACCGCTGGATGATAAAAGCGCGTCTCTCTCCCGGGAGGAGGTGCCGACCCCGTCGACGGTCGTCAGCCGGTGTAGGAGCTCTCGCCGACGACTTCGAGCAACTCGCCGCGGCCGGTCGCCGACGAGTCGTCGAACTCGGTCACGCGGACCCGGACGCGTTTCTCGACGGTCTCCGGACCGGCCCCCTCGACGGTCAGGCGGGTATCGCCGACGTAGGCGCGGCCGTCGGTCCCGTTGGTTTCGGCGACGAAGACGCTGATCTCGTCGCCGGGTTCGAACGTCGGTTCGGAACTGCGGAACCGCCAGCCCTCGAGGTACTTGCTAAAGAGGCTCATACGCGAGCCACCTCCTCGCTCTCGCGGTCGGTCACGTACTCGCGGCCGAAGCCGGTGATCGCCGCGACGACGAACACCGCCACCAGCAGCCAGCCCTGGAAGACGTAGGGCACGACGTCGATCGGAGTGACGAGCATCGCCTGATCGAGCCACTCGTACTCACCGGGGAGCCCCTCCATCGCCTGGTAGCCGGCGAGGACGCCGCCGGACCACGGGAAGATGTACCCCAGCGCGGCGGTCTGGCCGTCCAGGATGTTCGCCCGGCGGTAGCCGTTCAAGTTGAACCGCTCGCCGATCTTCGAGATGTAGGGTCCGATCGCGACCTCCGCGGCCGTGTTGATCGTGATGATCGCGTTGATCAGGGCCGCCGAGGCGACCATCGTGAGTTCGGCGTTGCGGACGTTCGTCGCGAGGTTCTCGAGCGACCAGCCGAGGATCGCCTGGAACGCGCCGCCCCGGATCATGATCTGGGCGGCCGCGATGATCAGCAAGACGAGAATCGAGAGTTCGAAGAAGCCGGCCGCGCCCTGCATGACGCTGCCGGAGACGCCGACCGCGTCCGGATCGTCGACGATCTCGAGGATCGGCAGATCCGCGAGCGGGGCCGCCAGCGGGGCGTCCTCCGGCGCGGAGAACGTGACGATATCGCCGATGCCCGACAGCCCGAGCACGAGGTTGAACGCGATGGCGACGACGATCCCCCACGAGATCGCCTCGACGATGTGTCGACCGGCGATCGCCGCGCCGATCACGATCCCCATGGAGACGAGGTGGACGAGTCCGATCGGATCGCTCGCCTCGGCGAGGAGGTCGGCGGCGGCCGCGCCGGTCTCGACGCCGCCCATCGTCTGTCCCGCGACGACGTAGCCGACGAACGTTAGCGTGGCGGCGATGATGACGTACTTGAACCGCGAGGCGACGACGCCGCCGATGTCTGAGTCCTGCGTGACGGCGCTGACGATCGTCGTGTCGCTGACGGGCGCGAGGTTGTCGCCGAAGATCGCACCGGACAGGATCGCGGCGAACGTGAGGACCGGACTCGCTCCCAGCAGGAGCCCGGTGGGGAAGAACAGCGTGACGAACGCGACGGCCGCGCCGTATCCCGTCCCGATGCCCGTCGTGAACAGCGCCGCGAGGACGAACGTGACGGCCGGGAACAGCGCCGCGCCGACGCCGGCCAGATCGGCGAGCCAGACGAGGCCGCCGACGAAGCCGCCGTCCTGTAACAGCTGCGCGAAGATGCCGGCCCAGATCCAGGCCACGATGGCCGTCACCGCGACCGGCTGGGTCATCCCCTCGAAGATCGTGTTGGCGTAGGACGCCCAGTCCCCGCGGACGAAGAACATCCCGACGACGAGTCCGAGCAGCATCCCGACGATCAGCCCGCCCGTATCCGAGATGCGCCACAGCGCCGTCTGGACGATCGCCCAGACGATGAAGACGGCGATCGGAAGCGCGCTCATGCCCCGCCCGCCGTAGAAAGTTATCCGCGGCTCTTCGTCGCCCGTTCCCTCGACGAACGCGTCCGTCGGGTCGCCGTCCGGTGGACCGTCACTACCGCCACTCATCGAAAGTCACGATACGGTCTAATCCAACGATAGCTGAAAAGTCTTACTACGGAACCGGTGAACGGACCGAATACGACGGATTTCCCGAATAACCGCGACGGGCGGCGACGCGCTCGTCGACGGTCCGCCGCGGTAACACCGGTGTTAGCGGGAGTCTTTGAGCATCGAGCCCCTTCCGTCGACCATGAACATGCTCGTCGACGGCGAGTGGCGAACGGACGCCTACGAGACCACCAACGAGGAGGGCGCGTTCGAGCGCCAGAAGACGACGTTCCGCGACCGGGTCCGCGACGACCCAGATGCCCGCTTTCAGCCCGAGGCGGACCGCTACCACCTCTACGTCTCCTCCGCCTGTCCCTGGGCCCACCGGACGCTCGTGACCCGGGCGCTGAAGGGACTCGAGGACGCCATCTCGGTCTCGGTCGTCGACCCGTATCGCGACGACGACGGCTGGCAGTTCACGCCCGAGAAGGAGGGCTGTACGCCGGATCACGTCCACGGCGCCGACTACCTCCGAGAGCTGTACGTGGAGGCCGATCCGGACGCGACCTGTCGCGTGACGGTGCCGGTGCTGTGGGACACAGAGGAGGACACCATCGTCAACAACGAGTCCGAAGAGATCATGCGGATGCTCGACACCGAGTTCGACGACTACGCGAACCGGGACGTCGACCTCTACCCCGAGGGGTACCGCGACGAGGTCGACCGGATCATCGACGAGATCTACGAGCCGATCAACAACGGCGTCTACCGTGCCGGCTTCGCGACCAGACAGGAACCCTACGACGAGGCCGTCGACGACCTCTTCTCGGCGCTCGATCACTGGGACGAGGTGCTGGCAGACCAGCGCTACCTCGCCGGCGACCGGCTGACCGAGGCCGACGTCGCGATGTTCACGACGCTGGTTCGGTTCGACAACGTCTACCACACGCACTTCATGTGTAACGTCCAGTACATCCGCGAGTACGAGAATCTCTGGCCGTACCTGCGCGATCTGTATCAGACGGACGATGTCGCGGAGACGGTGAACATGGACCACATCAAGGAACACTACTACACGACCCATCCCGACGTGAATCCCCACCGAATCGTCGCTCGAGGCCCCGATCTGGACTTCGAGGCGCCCCACGACCGGGACGAACTGCCGGGTAGTACGCCGGCGGATCTGACCGCGGCCAGCGCCGACGACTAACCGCCCGAAACGCAGCGGACCGCTCGCATACGCGTTCTACCACACGATTCTTCTTCGGTCCCTATCGGGACGCTCGAGCGGTTTACGACCCGCTCGGCGGCTTGCCCGACTCGCGGCGCCACGATTCGAAACTGTGCTCGAACTCGTCGGGCGCGAAGAACGCCCGCCAGACGAGATACGCCGGGATCAGCACCGGCAACAACGGGATCATGACGATCACGAGGATAGCCGCCATCACGTACCCGAACAGCGACATCTGCAGGTTCGGGCCCATCCCCGTGGAATCGGCGACGTCTGTGGCCATACATCAGGGTAGGAACCTGTCGCTAATCGGTCTTACGGTCCCGCGACGGACGATCGTCGCTCCGTCCCCGAACGCGCCGTCGATAGCGCGAACTCGAGCTCGACGACCTACTCGCCACCCAAGACGTCGGCCGAGTCGTCCCGCGGCCGATACCCCAGCTCGAGCATCGTCTCCGACAGCGAGAGGAACCGCTCCGAGTTGTCGGAGATGCCGTGGGCGGTCAGCGGCGTCGACTCGAGGGCCGTCGTCGCGGCCGCGCGAATCACCTGTTGGCAGTCGTCGGGGCTGAGCCACATCGCGCGGGCGTACCGCTCGCCGGCGCCGTCGCGGTCGGCGACTTCCTCCTCGAGTTCGTCCTCCGAGAGCAGCCAGCCGATCCGCAGGTTGACCACGTCGAGGCCGTGGCGGTTGGCGTAGTAGTGACCCATCGCCTCGCCGAAGACCTTGGTGACGCCGTAGTAGGTGTCGGGATCCATCTCGTCGTCCGGCCGGACGATGTCGGGCTTGCCGATCGTCGACTCCGGACGAATGGGCGAGACGACGTTCCGCATGTTGACCGCGTGGTTCGAACTCGCGAAGACCACCCGCTCGAGGTCGTTCTCCGCGGCGGCCTCGAAGGCGTTGTAGACGCCGTCGACGTTCGGCCCTCGCACCTCGTCCCACTCGGCTCGCGGACTCGGATTCGCCGCCAGATGGATCAGGACGTCCTGGCCCTCGAGGGCGTCGACGAACTCGTCGCGGTTCGCGATCTCGAGGGTCTCGGTGTCTAAATCCTCGCTCTCGCTGTGAGAGAAGAGCGCGAGCGTCTCGTCGTCGAACGCCTCGATAGACTGCCTGCCGACCCGCCCCGATGCGCCCGTGATGGCGATCTCGGTCATAGTCGACGGACACCGAGTGCGGGGAAATAGTCCCGGCTTGAAAGCCCCGCCGGGCTCTAGACTCGAGCTCGGACACCCCGTTCAGCCCCAGCGAAAGCCCCGATCCGTCGGCGCTTACGCCGACGGGCCGCCCCTTTCAGTCCCGCTCGATGGTTGATCGACCGGTCGGCCGAAACAGGTCGGGGGCGAAACCACTGACTACGGCTCGACGACGAGTTTGCCGACGCTATCCCGATCCTGCATCGTCGCGAACGCCTCACCGGTCGCCTCGAGCGGGAACGTCTCGTCGATCACCGGTGAGAGGTCGCCGTCGGCGGTCAGTTCGACGAGGCGGCGCAGATCGTCCTGCGTCCCCATCGTGGAGCCGACGACGCGCTTGTGACCGAGGAAGAGGTCCGGAACGTCGATCGTCGACTCGCCGCCGGCCGTGCGGCCGCAGACGACCATCGTCCCGCCGCGGCGCATGACCTCCTGACCGAGCCGGGTGTACTCGCCGCCGAGGTGGTTGATCACCGCGTCGGGAGTACCGATCGCCTCGACCGCCTCGCGGATCGCGTCGGGCTCGGTCGCCCGGATCGCGTGATCGAGCCCCAGTTCGGCGACGCGCTCGAGTTTCGACGCCGACGAGGAGGTTCCGATCGTCCGGGCGCCGAGGATGTCGGCGAGCTGGACGGCGGCGACGCCGACGCCGCCGGTCGCGCCGGGAACGAAGACGAGGTCGCCCGGCCCGACGTCGGCTCGCCGGAGCATGTGGAACGCGGTCATGTAGGCGGTCGGAATCGCCGCGGCGGTCGTCGCGCTCACGCCGTCGGGAAGCGCGACGAGCCGATCGGCCTCGACGCGGGCCGTCTCCGCGAGCCCGCCGTGGTACAGCGAGAACCGTTCGCAGCGGTTCTCCGGCCCCTCGCGGCAGAACCGACAGGACCCGCAGGTCTGATTCGGACAGAGGACGACCCTGTCGCCCGGCGCGACGTCGTCGACGTCGTCGCCGACCGCGCCGACGACGCCGGCGACGTCCAGCCCCGTCACGAACGGGAGGTCGTCGTCGTCGACCATCGCCGAATCGCCCTCGAGGATCCACAGATCGTGGCGGTTGATCGCACAGGCGTCGACGTCGACCGCGGCCTCGCCGGGGCCGGGATCGGGCTCGTCTCGCTCGATCACGCTCACTCCCTCGGGACCGATCAGATCGGTGAAGGCTGCGGCTCGCATCGGGCGAGGAATCGGCCTCGAGTCCGTTCAACCCACCGGTCCCGGCGGTTTGGGTCCTGGTCCTCGACTCGGGACGGATACACGTGCGGCGGCGGCCTCGAACCCGTCGTCGATTCGGCTCAGTCGACGAACTGATCCAGCGTCGCGTCGAGGCCGTTCCGAACTTCGCTGACCAGCGCGCCCTCGATGTCGAGTCCGAGGACGTCGACGGCCGCCCGCCCGACTCGCTCGCGCATCTCGGGGGGCGAGTAGACGCCGAGTCGCCACTGGGAGTACTGGGCCGCGCGCAGCGCCTCGACCAGCGGCGATTGTTGGCCCAGCCGGCGGATATCGCCGTTGACGACCACCCTCGAGGTCGACTCCTTCATCGACGGTCGGCTCTGGACGTCGACGATGACGCACTCGGGATCGACCGCGGCGTCGTCGGCGATCTCCCGCTCGAACTCGCGGACCGCCTCGTGGTCGGCCTCGATGATTCCGCCCGGCACGTCGTCGATCTCGGCCCACACCGCTCGCTTGTACAGATCCCGCTGGTCCAGCCGGCGCGAGAACGTCTCCGTCGCCGAACACGAGCGCAGGGCGGCGATCAGGTCGTGGTCGTCCATCCGTTGGAGCGTCGCCGCGTCGACGTCCGTTTCGGGAGCGTCGAGCAGGCGCTCGGCGGCCCGCCGGAGCATCGCCTTGCTGATCCGGGCGACGCTGTGGCTGTAGACGGCGGGGTTCATCAGCGCCCGCGCGACCAGCAGGCTCTCGGCGGTCTGGACGTTCCCCTCGTCCAGGACGAGTTCGCCGTCCGTAAACGTCAGTTCGCGGACGAGCCGGCCGTGGTCGATCGTTCCGTAGGGGACGCCCGTGTGGTGGGCGTCCCGCACGAGGTAATCCATCCGGTCGACGTCGAGTTCGCCCGAGACCAGCTGGCCGAATCGTCCTTCGCCGGCGATCAGGTCGGCGATCCTGTCGGGCGCCAGATCGTGGTCGCGAAGCACCGAGCCGATCTCGCCGTTGGTCAGCAGATCGTGCACGTCGTCGTGGTACCGGCCCGTTCGCCGGTGGGTCAGCGGCTCCAGGTTGTGGCTGAACGGGCCGTGGCCGATGTCGTGGAGGATCGCGGCGGCGTGGACGCGCTCGGCCTGTCGCCCGTCGACGTTGAGGTGCTCCAGCGCCTCGCAGGCGAGGTGGTAGACGCCGAGGCTGTGTTCGAAGCGCGTGTGATTCGCGGAGGGATAGACGAGGGAGACGGTCCCGAGTTGGCGGATCCGGCGGAGTCGCTGGAGTTCGGGCGTATCGAGGAGATCACGCGCGACTCCGTCGATTCGGATGTGGTCGTGGACGCTGTCCTTGATGGTCGTCACACCCTTCCGTTCGGTCCGATTACACAAAAACCGTCGTTCGAAGCGTTATAAGGAGCCGTCACCTGATGCGGGGGTACTTACCCGCGTGGCCGTAGTTTCCCCGCTACATGACCGAACTCACCGTTCCGCGCGACGCCGATCAGGAGCGCGCCGCGGAGCTCGTCCGAGACCACGTGACGGTCGGCGACGTCGTCCAAGTCTGGGAGCGCGACCGAACCGGCGGCGACGATCCCGAGGTCGTCGGCGAGGTGACGGGTATCGAACCGGGCTACCTCGAGCTCGACGGCCAACCGCCCGGCGAGGGGAGCGTCCGCTACGACCGAATCGGGACGGTAACCCGGGTCGAGCCAGCGTGATATCCGCCTCGCCCTGACGGCGAGGTGTTCAGTGTGGAACCGTAGGCGACTCCGCGTCCGACTCGTTTGTCCAGACGAGACGCGCGGTGGTCCTCAGCGACGCGTTCATTCTTCGCGACTTCCGCGCCCGTTCGCCCGCGCTCTACACTTCACGCTTCGAATCTCGTCTGCTGTGTCGCTCGGCGCTGAGACCGCTCCCACCCGATTGATAAGGACAATATTAAAATAGTAGTTTTTATTAACATAGTCTTTCGAGTTCACAACCAGATGCATCCGAATCGGATCCGTGTTCACGAGACGACGAATCGAGAATTCGACCAAAGTGTTCAATATAATCAGGTGAAGTTTAGTTAACTAAAGTGGATTTGATCACCGTGTCAATCGACGCAGCGCGACTCGAGGAAGCCAACGCGACGCGGCGGTCGCGACGAGAGACGGCTCCGTCGTGTCCCGTGCCGCCGATTCGGGGTTGGGGCCGACCGCCGAACGGCGGCACGTCCGCAACGCTCACGTCCCGGCGATCGACTAGTCGTTCGAAACCCTCGTCCTCGAGCGCCGGAGACTGAGATGATACGAGCCCTCCTCGCCCGACTCGGATCGCTCGCGGCGGTCATGGCGACCGTCTCGTTCGTCACGTTCGGCTTCGTCTCCCTCACGCCCGGCGATCCGGCGTACACGATCCTCCGAGAGCAGCGACAGAGCCCGCCGTCGGAGCGCGAGGTCGCGGCCTTCCGCGCCGAACACGGGTTCGACGAGCCGTTCGTCGTCCGCTATCTCTCGTGGCTCGGCGACGCGGTTCGGGGCGACCTCGGGACGTCGTACTACCAGTCGGAACCCGTCACGTCGCTGTTGGTCGAGCACCTGCCGAACACGCTCGAACTCGCGCTGGCGGCGACGGCCGTCGCGCTTGTAGTGGCCGTCCCGCTGGGCGTCGTCAGCGCCGTCCACCACGAGACGTGGATCGACCGGACCGGTCAGATCGCCGCGCTGGTCGGCGTCTCCATGCCGAACTTCTGGCTCGGCTATCTGCTGATCCTCGTCTGCTCGCTCCGGCTCGGAGTGACGCCCGTCTCCGGCGCCGGCACGCTCTCTCACCTCGTGCTCCCCGCGATCACGCTCGGTACCGGGATGGCCGCGGTCATCACGCGCCTCGTTCGCGCGTCGATGCTCGAGGTCCTCGAGGCCGAGTACGTGACGGCCGCCCGTTCGAAGGGCGTCCGCGAACGGCTCGTCGTCTACAAGCACGCGCTGCGAAACGCGCTCGTTCCCGTCGTGACGATCGTCGGCCTCCAGTTCGGCTTCGTCCTCAACGGCGCCGTGGTCGTCGAAGTCGTCTTTCAACGACCGGGACTGGGAACGCTGCTCGTCGACGCCATCTTCGCGCGCGACTATCCGATCGTGCAGGGAGTCGTCCTCGTGACGGCGTTCGCTTTCGTCGCGACGAACCAACTGGTCGATCTCGCGTACGTCGCGCTCGACCCGCGGATCGAACGCGGCGGGGGAGGGAGCGATCGCCGATGAGTGACCGCGAGACGCAACGCCGTCGACCGACGCGCCGGCTGCGAGCGCTCCGCGAGCGGGGGCGACGCCTCGTTCGGCGCCGGCTCGGCCGACGGTATCGATCGAACGGCAACATCCGGCTCGGCGGCGCCGTCGTGTGTCTCCTCGCGATCATCGCGGTCGTGGGTCCGATACTGTCTCCCTACGATCCGACGGCACAAGCGCTCGAGCGGCGCCTCGCGGGCCCGTCGCTCGCCCATCCGCTTGGAACCGACGCGCTCGGGCGCGACGTCGCGACGCGGCTGGTCTACGGCGCCCGGATCTCGCTCGCGCTGGCGGTCGGCGCGACGCTCGTTCGCCTCGTCGTCGGGACGGCGATCGGCCTGCTCGCGGCGACCGGGAACCGACTCGTCGACGCCGCGTTGATGCGGCTGGTCGACGTCCAGCTCGCCTTCCCGGGGCTCGTGCTGGCGCTCGTGATCGCCGGGACGCTCGGCCCGAGCATGCGCAACGTCGTGATCGCGCTCTCGGCCGTCGGCTGGGCCACGTACGCACGCGTCGTGCGCAGCAGCGTCCTCGCGGTCAAGGATCGGCCGTTCGTCGAATCGGCGCGGCTCTGCGGAACGCCCCGGCGACGGATCGTCACGCGGCATCTGCTCCCGAACGTCGTGAGCCCGGTGCTCGTCCTCGCGACGCTCAACCTCGGGACCGTCGTGCTCGCGGCGGCGGGCCTGTCCTTCCTCGGACTGGGCGCACAGCCCCCGACGGCGGAGTGGGGGACCATGATCGCCGACGGCCGCAACTACCTTCGGTCGGCGCCGTGGCTCATCACCGCGCCCGGTGTCGCGATCGCGGTGACCGTTATCGGCTTCAACGTCCTGGGCGACGGACTGCGGGACGTACTGGATCCTGATCACGTAGACGACGCGGATCGGAGGCGGACCTGATCATGAACGCACCGCTCGAGATCGAAGACTTACACGTTCGGTTCAGTTCCCGGGCGGGATCGGCTCCCGTCCGTGCGGTCAACGGCGCGTCGTTCCGAATCGAACCCGGCGAGATCGTCGGTCTCGTCGGCGAGAGCGGCTGCGGCAAGTCCGTCACCGCGAGATCGATCGTTCGGATCGAGGAGCCGGGCGAGATCGTCGACGGGAGCATTCGGTTCGACGGTCGGGAGCTGACGACCGCCGACGACCGGACGCTGCGGCGGCTCCGCGGCCGGGAGCTCGCGACGGTCTTTCAGGACCCCTCGACGTCGCTCAACCCGGTCTACACCGTCGGCGAACAGATCGCCGAGGCGCTGCGCGTGCGCGACGATCCGGACCGGCAGCCGTTTTTCAGGGAACTGGCGCTCGGCGCGAGTTCGCGGCTCCGCTCGCGGGCGCTGCGATCGGACGTCCTCGAGTTGATGGAGACGGTCGGCATCCCCCGGCCGGCGGAGCGAATCGACGACTATCCCCACCAGTTCAGCGGCGGGATGCGCCAGCGAGTGATGCTCGCGATCGCGCTCGCTCGCCGCCCCTCGGTGCTGATCGCCGACGAGCCCACGACGGCGCTGGACACGACGACGCAGGCGGCGATCCTCGAGCGGCTCGAGACGCTCAACGAGGAGCGGGAGATGAGCGTGTTGCTGATCAGCCACGATCTGGACGTCGTCGCGGAGCTGTGCGACCGGCTCGTCGTCATGTACGACGGGACCGTCGTCGAACGGGGACCGGTCGACGACCTGCGGTCGAACCCGGCCCATCCCTACACGAAGGCGCTGCTGGGCTGTCTCCCCCGTCGGTCGAAGCCGGGGACGCGACTGCCGACGATCGACGGTTCGCCGTCGGACGGCTCTCGCCCGCAGAACGGCTGCGCCTTCGCCGATCGCTGCTCGTTCGCGCGGGAGGACTGCTATTCGACCGCGCAGCCGACCGTTTCGGTGGGTGAGAACCACACTGTCGCCTGTGGCGTTCCGGACGCTCGCGAGGCGACGCTCGAGGGGACGGCTGCGAACGCGGCGACGGAACCGACGACAGGGTCGACGGTGACGGCGACGACCGCCGACACGGCGCTGGCCGTCGACGGCGGCGCGGACGCGCGGACGGGCGAGCGCGTTCGACAGGGTGACGATCCGACGGACGGGGCGCCGATCGTCGAACTCGAGGACGTCGCGAAGTCGTTCCGGGGATCGGACGCGCTGCTCGATCGACTCCTCGGAACCGACGAGCGCGTGCCGGCCGTCGACGGCGTCTCGCTCGCGTTGCAGCCGGGAGAGACCGTCGGCCTCGTCGGCGAGAGCGGCTGCGGCAAGTCGACGCTCGCGCGACTGATCGCGGGCCTCGAAGAACCGACCGACGGCGCGGTCAGGCTCCGTGGGACCGCCGTCGGCGGCGTCGACGCGCGGACCGACGACCAGCGCGCCGAGATCGGCGTCGTCTTCCAGCACCCCGGCACGAGCCTCGATCCGAAGCGGACGGTCGGGGAGTCGATCGCCGAACCGCTGGTCGAAGCCGGATGGGGCACAACTCGGCGAGAGGACCGCGTCGACGAACTCCTCTCGCTCGTCGATCTCCCGCTCGAGTACGCCGACCGGTTCCCGCGTCAGCTGTCTGGCGGCCAGCGCCAGCGGGTCGCGATCGCTCGCGCGCTCGCGCTGGAGCCGTCCGTGCTCGTCCTCGACGAGCCGACGGCGGCGCTCGACGTCTCGACGCAGGCGACGATCCTCAACCTGCTGGCCGATCTCCGGGACGAACTCGGGCTCGCGTGCCTGTTCGTCTCCCACGATCTGGACGTCGTTCGCCACGTCGCGGACCGCGTCGCGGTGATGTATCTCGGTCGTCTCGTCGAGGTCGGCCGGACCGAACGGACGCTCTCGAATCCGACCCATCCGTACACGGCGACGTTACTGGCGTCGCTTCCGGGCGACCGGGGCGACCCGGTGCCGACGGCGGTCGAGGATCGGGACGCGCTCGCGGGCGACCCGCCGAGCCCGACCGATCCGCCCGCCGGCTGTGCGTTCCATCCCCGCTGTCCCGTCGCCACCGAGGAGTGCCGTCGCCGCGAGCCGCCCCTCGAGGCCGTCGGCGACGGAGCGCCCGGGCCGCGCTCCCGGTGTCTGTACGCGCCGGAGTGGATCGAAGCGGGCGCAGACCCGCCGTCCGACGTCGATGCGCCCGATCTCGGGGTCGACGACGAATAGCCCGACCGACCGACTTCCGCCCACGAACCCACCACCCACATGACACGCGACTCGCGATACGCTACGACCCGACGAACCGCGCTGAAGACGACGCTCGGAGCCGCGACCCTGTCCCTGACCGTCGCCGGCTGCCTCTCGAACGACCCCGACGCGGCCGACTTTCGGATCGGGACCCCGTGGAAACCGAACCGGGACCCCCTCGACGGAGGCAGCGTGCTTCGCCGACTGGGGATCACCGAGGCGCTCGTCAGCGTCGACCACGACGCGACGACGGCGCCCGGCCTCGCGACCGACTGGGAACGGGTCGACGAGCGCCGGTGGCGGTTCGACCTCCGCGAGGACGTGACGTTCCACGACGGGACGTCGCTCGACGCGGCGGCAGCCGTCACGTCGCTTCGCCGAACCGCCGACGCGACGGCGTTTACCGACGTTCCGATCGACGCGATCGAGGCCGAAGGCGAGACCGTCGTCGTCGAGACCGAAACGCCGTTCGCCCCGCTGCCGGCCCACCTCTCGCGCGACGAGGCCGTCATCCTCAGCCCGGACGCGATCGGCGACGACGGGTCGATCGAAGACCCGGTCGGTACCGGCCCGTTCGCTCTCGAGTCGTTTCGCTCCGGCGCCGAGATCCGAGCCGTTCGACACGACGAGTACCACGGCCGGGAGCCGTCGCTCGAGTCCGTCCGCTACGAGGTCGTCGAGGACGACCAGACGCGCCGGATGAAACTCGAGAGCGGCGAACTCGAGATGGCTCGTATCCTCCCCCAGGAGACGGTCGACCCGCTCGAGTCCGACGACGATATCGCCGTCCACACCTACGAGGTGCCGCGGATCAGGTTCCTCACGTTCGATACCGCGTCGGCGCCGTTCGACGACCGGCGCGTTCGACGAGCGGTCCACCGCGCGATCGACCGCGAGGCCATCGCCGAGTCGATTCTCGAGGGACTCGACGAGCCCGCGGTCGGCCCGTTTTCGTCGTCGATCACCGACTGGGCGAATCCGGACGTCGACGCCGACGAGCACGCGGTCGATCCGGAACGCGCTCGCTCCCTGCTGTCGGACGCCGGCTGGACGACCGGCTCGAGCGACGTCCGCACCCGCGACGGCGAGGAACTGGCCGTCGAGTTCCTCACCTACGACGCCAGGAGCCTCCCGCTGATCGCGGAGGCGATGCAGGATCACCTCGCCGCGGTCGGGATCGACGTCGACGTGACGACGGTGGAGTACAGTTCGATGGTCGACCGCGTCAGCCAGGGCTCGTTCGACGGCTACCTCACGTCGTGGGGGACGTTCCGGTACCCGGATCCGGATCGACTCACACAGATGTTTCACTCGACGGACGCGACCCTCCACCACGGCTACGAGAACGACCGGGTCGACGATCTGCTCGAGGAGGCCCGGGAACTCACCGACCGGGACGCGCGACGCGAGCGCTATCACGAGGTCCAGTCGATCGTTCTCGAGGACGCGCCGATCGCGGTCCTGACGAACTTCACGAACGTCGTCGCCACCGCGGCCGACGTCGACGGATACGAGCCGCACCCGACGGAATCGCGGTACGGGCTCGAGTCGATTACGGTGGACGAAGAGTAACTCGGGGCCCGACGCACGTCGCGAGTCCCGCCGCGACGGTCATTTGGGAACGTCGATTCCCACGACGTACAGCTCTTGCTCCGGGTTCTCGCCCCAGAGCGTCGCGTCCATCAGGGGTTCGCGTTCGAGCCGCTCGAGTCCGTGATCCGCGAGAAAATCGACCAGCTCACCGGGCGGCCGACCGCGGTACAGCGGCAGGTCGTCGTGGATCTCCCGGTACTCCTCCCACGGCTCCGGGAAGTCCCAGTGACCCTCGAGGAGGACGATCCGGCCGCCGGGTCGGACGACGCGTCGCCACTCCCGAATCGCCTTCGAGGGGTTCGGTAGCGTCCAGATCAGGTGTCGCGCCGTTACCACGTCGTAGGCGTCGTCGGGAACCGGGAGCGCCTCGGCGTCGCCGAGACCGAAGTCGATCGACAGGCCCGCCTCTCGGGCCTTCGCTCGGGCGCGCTCGAGCATCTCGGGCGTGAGATCGACGCCCGAGACGTCGTGGCCCAACTCGGCCAGCAGCAGCGAGATCGTCCCCGTCCCGCAGCCGAGATCGAGCACGCGTCGGGGCGGGTCGCCGGTCCACCGTCGGAGCACCGCCAGCCACGCCTCGCGCTGCTCGTCGGCGCGGACGCCGGAGATTCCGTCGTCGTCGTACGAGTCGGCGCGGCCGTTCCAGTACCGGCGGACGACCTCCTTGACGTCCTCGTCGCCGTTCGACGAGCGCGTCACGACTGGGCGCTCCCTCCCGGTTCTCTCCCCTCGTCCCCGTCGGCGGACCGAACCCGCTCGAGGAACGAGACGAGCGCGTCGACGGCCGTCTCGAACACCCGTTCTCCCTGTTCGGGGGAGGCCTCGGTCGCGTCGCCGACCGCGCCGTTCTCGCTGAACTCGTCGGTGAACTGGCGGACGACCCCGCCGTCGACCGTATCCGCCCACGTCGCCGCGTCGCCGGCGACCGGGTCGCCGACGTCGTCGGGACGGAGATGGAGCAACACGGCCGTCTCGAGTTCGCCCGCGTGACCGACGTGCTCGTCGACGGCGCGCATCCACTCCCACAGGTACGCCTCGCAGTCGATCGTGTCCCCCGCGGTCACCTCGCGGGCCAGATGGGAGAGCGTCTCGCCGTTACCGCCGTGGCCGTTGACGAAGACGACCGTCTCGACGCTCGAGTCGGCGATCGACTCGACGACGTCGCGGACGTAGCGCCGGAACGTCTCCGCGGAGACGGAGCACGTCCCCGGAAAGTTACCGTGGTAGGGGGCGATTCCGACCGGGATCGTCGGGCCGACGATCGACTCGGCGTCGCTCTCTCGGTCGGCCGCGTCGGCGATCGCTCGAGCGACGAACGTATCGGTTCCGACGGGGGCGTGCGGGCCGTGTTGTTCCGTGCTGCCGACGGGGAGCAGCGCGGTCGTCGGTGACGCCTCGTCCACGTCGGTCCAGGAACTCGTCTCGAGTCGCATGCTCGGTCGCTACTCGCGGTCGCGCATAAGAAATATCGATCTTCGGACGGAGTCGGGGAGAGGGCGCGAGCGGTATCGAAAGCGGGGACCGGAGAGACCGGGCGTCGCTCGTTACTCGTTGACCACCAGGAGCTTTCCGAGGAAGTTCCCCTCCTCGGCGCGTCGGTGGGCCTCGGCGACCTCGTCGAACGAATAGCGGTCGTCGATGTGGGGTTCGACGGCGCCGTCGTCGACGAGTTCGGCGATCTCGGCGAGCTCCTCGCCGATCCGGTCTTGCTGCTCGCCGAGCAACACCGGCAGGATGACCAGTACGACGCCGAGTTCCAGCGAGTTCTCGTGCATGGGTGCGAGGTCGACATCCTGGGCCGCGCTCGACTCGGTGGTGACGACGGTGCCGTAGGGTCGGACCGCCTCGAAGGCCGTCTCGAGGTGGTCGTCGCCGATCGGGTCGAAGACGACGTCGAAGCCGGTCCCGTCGGCGCGTTCCGCGACGTACTCCTCGACGTCCGTCTCCGTGTAGTCGACGGTCGCGTCGGCGCCGAGCCGTTCGGCGAGCTCGCGCTTGTCCTCGCTCGAGCCGGTCGCCGTGACCGCGGCGCCGAAGCGGTCGGCGAGCTGGACGCCGACGTGACCGACGCCGCCGCTGGCGCCGTAGACGATCACGTCGTCGCCGTCGTCGACGGTCGTCTTGTCGGCCAACATCTCCCAGGCCGTGAGCGCGACGACCGGGAGCGCGGCGGCGTCGGAAAGCGGCAGCGACTCGGGCGCGCGGGCGAACGTCCCCGCGTGGCCGACGACGTAGTCGGCCAGCGCGCCCTGTCGGCCGGCACCGCCGGGCATGCCGTAGACCTCGTCGCCGGCCTCGAAGGCGTCGACGTCCTCGCCGACCGCGTCGACGACGCCGGCGACGTCGCAGTGAAGCCGCGCCGGGAGCTCGGGCGCGAAGTCCGGGATCGCTCCCTGCCGGATCTTGTAGTCGACTGGGTTGACGCTGCTCGCGACGACCTCGACGCGAATCTCGTCCGGTCCGGGTTCGGGGACGTCGACGGTCGTTCGCTCGAAGGCGTCCGGTTCGCCGAACTCCTCGATCACGTAGGCGGTCATCTCCGAAGACATAGCGCTCGCCGATTGGGTCGTCCACCGGGAATACGCGACGCTTGCGGCAATCGAAAGCGGGTGTCACAGCCGAGCGTCCCCGGCTAACGTTCCCGTTCCCGTTCCCGTTCGCGATCTCGAGCGTGCTCGAGCGGCTCGGTCTCGGTCGCAGCGTCGGCCGTCCCGGTTCCGATTGCGTCGTCCGGAATCTCGTCGACAGCCACGAGCCGCTCGAGTCGGCGCTCGAACTCCGCGTCGTCGATCTCCCCCGCCGCGTAGCGGCGTTTCAGTTCCTCGAGCGGGTCCGCTTCGGCGTCGGGGTCGCCGGTACGGGTCGCGCCCGTCGGCTCGTCGTCTCCGAGCATCAGCGCGACCTCGTCACCCCAGAACAGCAGGATCGGCGTCAGCACGAACCAGCCGACGATCGTGATCACGCCCGCGAGCGCCCCGAGGCCGGCGAGTCCGGCGAGGCTCGTGAGCGCGAGCGTCAGGATCGCTACGAACAGCCATCCCTCGTCGGCGATGGCGTCTCTGATCCTCTCGTCCATCTCTCCCTCGTTGTTCTCAACGGAGCTACAAAAAATTCCGCGGCGCTGGACGTCGGTCGATCGGAGAGCTGAGTGGAATGCGATCCCGCGGTGGCGCGCTATCGATTCGACCGAACGAGAAGTGGACCGAACGCCTCTCGAACGCGGTGAGATCGCCCTACTCGAGGCTGATCCACTCCCCGCGCTCGTCGCTCTCCTCGATCGCGGCGAGGACGCGCTGGGCCTCGAGGCCGGCCTCGAAACTCGGTTCGAACTCGCCCCCGTCGGCCACCGCGCTCAGGAACTCGTAGTTCTCGTGGACGAACGTGTGCTCCCAGCCCAGCACGTGGCCCGGCGGCCACCAGTGATCGACGTAGGGGTCGTCCGCGTCGGTCACGAGGATCGTCTCGTAGCCGCGGTTCTCGTTCCGGCGCAGCAGTTCGAGTTCGTTCAGGCGCTCGAGGGAGAACTTCAGGCTCCCCTCCGAGCCGTGGATCTCGATCGCGTGGTCGTTCTTATGGCCGGTCGCGAAGCGGGAGGCCTCGAGGGTACCCATCGCGCCGTTTTCGAACTCGAGTTGCGCGGAGTAGGCGTCGTCGACGGTGACGGGTCGCGTCTCACCGCCCTCGCCCTCCACGGGACGTTCGTCCACGAACGTCCGCAGGTGGCCGCTGAGCCGGTCGATATCGCCCGCGAGGTCGTCGTCGCCGACCAGGAACCGAAGCAGGTCGACCGTGTGCGCACCGAGGTCCCCGAGCGCGCCCGAGCCGGCCAGCTCCTCGTCGTTGCGCCACGACCACGGCGCTTCGGGGTCGACCAGCCAGTCCTGGAGGTAGCGCCCGCGGACGTGGCGGATCTCGCCGAGTTCGCCGTCCTCGAGCAACCGCTTCGCGTACCGGATCGCGGGGACGAACCGGTAGTTGAACGCGCAGCCGGCGGGCACGTCGTCGCCGGCCTCGCGGGCCGCGTCGGCCATCGCCCGGGCGTCCTCGAGCGTCGGGGCGAGGGGCTTCTCGCAGAAGACCGGCGTGCCGGCCTCGAGCGCCGCGATCGAGGGCTCGGCGTGGACGTGGTTCGGTCCGAGGTTGTAGAAGGCGTCGACCTCGTCGACGACTTCGGCCCAGTCGGTCGATATCGCGTCGAACCCGAGTCGGTCGGCCGCGTCCTCGAGCGCGTCCTCGTCCCGGCCGACGAGCACGCTGCGCTCGACGTCGGGCGCCTCCGGGAAGAACATCGGCAGCCGCGCCATCGCGTTCGCGTGTGCTTTACCCATGAATCGATAGCCGAGAACGCCGATCTCGAGGGACATAGACGCCCGTTCATCGAGCCGACAGTTAGCGGTTGCGGTGAGGGTTCCAAGCCCCCCGTCCGCAACGAGCGACCGAACGGAGCGAGTGGGGCGGGGTAGTTCGCTCGTTGTCGAAACGGGTGCCGGAGTCGCGTCTACCCGCCCGCGACGGCCGCAGCCGCGACGGTCACCGTTGCGGTGTGTCCCGTCGCGTCACCGTCGCCGTCTTCGGTGTTTGAGCCGCCGGTGGAGCGCCATCACGTCCTCGAAGTCCTCGCTGCCGTCGCCGTCGATGTCGTAGCGGCCCGGCGTCGGCTCGGGGTCGGTGATGGAGGCCGTCTTCCCGACGGTCAGCGTCGCCGTCTCGCCGTCGTCCTCGTCGTCCGCGTTCACGCCCCAGTCGGTGCCGACCCAGAGTTCGTACTCGCCGGCTTCGACGACCCGGGGCCCCCAGCCGGGGACGTCGCCGGGGACGACCTCGAGCGTCGAGAGGTCGAGGTCGACGGCGACGGTCTCGCACTCGCCCGGCTCGAGGGCGACCCGTTCGAAGCCCATCAGGCGACGGTGGGGCTGGAGCACGGAGCCGTAGGACTCGGTGTTGTAGACCTCGACGATGTGCTCACCCGCCGTGTCGCCGGCGTTCTCGACGGTCACGTGGGCCCTCACGGTCGACGTCGACGCGGGGTTTTTGACCGAGTCGGTCGACAGCGACAGGTCCGCGTACTCCCAGTCGGTGTAGGAGAGTCCGCGGCCGAATTCGAACTGGACCATCTGATCGCCCGCCCCGTCGGGGTGACGCGGCGGATACTCGTCGTAGATCTGCGGGACGTGCCCGACGTGGGACTCCCAGGTGAACGGGAGCTTCCCCGAGGGGTTGTAGTCGCCGAAGAGCGTGTCGACGACCGCGACGCCGGTATCGCTGCCCGGCTGGCCGGCGAAGAGCACGGCGTCTAGGTGTCGGAACGTCTCCGCCGTGCCGCGCGGGCTTCCGGCGAGGATGACGCCGACGAGCGGAACGTCGTCGCCCGTCTCGGCGTCGACGAGTTCGACGAGCTCCCGCTGGGCCTCGAGGAACCGCATCTTGTCCCGGTCGCCGAAGCCCTCGTTGTGCGTTCCCTCGCCGAGGACGACGACGACGGCGTCGGAGCCAGGTGCGGCCTCGCGGATCGCCGCCGCCTGCTCGTCGGTGACGTCGAAGAAGCCGTTATCGAAGTTCTCGTAGAGGCTCTCGTAGGCGGCCGGCTTGTACTCCGTCGGCACGTGCGCGAGCCCGTCGCCGAGCCGGGCTTCCAGTTCGCCTTCGATCGTGTTCTGGCGCGGTCGCGGGCCGTCCGGGGTCAGCTCGCCGTCCTCGATCCCCTGCCAGCCGAGCGTCCAGCCGCCGTGTTGCATCAGGAACCGGTTTTCCGTCCCCTCGTGGACGCCGGGACCGGTCAGCAGCAGGTCGTCGACGTCCTCGAGCGGGAGCGCGTCGCTCTCGTTTTGTAGCAGGACCAGCGACTCCTTGGCGAGTCGCTCGGAGACGTCGGCGGCGCCGCCGACGATGTCGCCGATCTCGTCCTCCGGTGCGAGGGGATCCTCGAACAGCCCGAGATCGGCCTTGAGCTCGAGGATGCGACGGACCGATTCGTCGATGCGCCGCTCGGAGAGCTCGCCGCTCTCGACGAGGTCGATCGCGGTGTCGATGAACTCGGTCGGCGCCGTCTCGCCGCCGCACATGTGCATGTCGATACCGGCCTCGATGCCCTGTCGGACCGCTTCGCGCCAGCCCGCGTCGGTATCGGGCAGGTACTCGTGGTTGGAGAGCATCCGCTCGAAGTCGTCCCAGTCGGTCAGTACCACGCCGTCGAAGCCGAACCGGCCTCGCAGTACCGTCGTCAGCAACCACGGCGAAGCGTGGGCCGGCTTCCCGTTGACCGCGCCGCTGTTGACCATCACCGTCTCGGCCTCCTCGAGACCGCGCCGATAGGGCTCGAACTGGCGGGTCCGCAGGTCCCGCATCGAGGTCCGAGCGTGCGTCCGATCGGAACCGGTATTCGGGGTGCCGTAGCCGGCGAAGTGCTTGACCGTCGCCGCGACCCGGCCGTTCCGCTGGAAGCCTCGGGCTCGCGCTTTCCCCATCTCGCCGAGCAGCATCGCGTCCTCGCTGTGGCCCTCGAAGTAGCGGCCCCAGCGCATGTCCCGCAGGACGTCCAGCGTCGGCCCGAAGTTCCAGTGGCCGCCGATCGCCGCGACGGAATCGCCCGTGTGGGTCGCCGCCGCCTCGACGAGGTCGACGTCGCGCGTCGCACCCATGTTGAGCCGCTGCGGAAAGCTCGTACACCCCTCGAGCAGGCAGTTTCCGTGGAGGGCGTCACAGCCCCAGACGAACGGGATCGAGGGCTCGTTGACCTCGAGGTTGTACTCCTGGAGGCCGTTGAGCCCCTCGACGAACTCCTCGCCGTCGTACGTCGGCCCCGTGGCGCCGCCGTTGAGGATCGATCCGACGTGGAGTTCGGCGAACAGGTCGCCGAGCGTGTCCGCGTCGTCGTGATCGTTGAACGCGGTGTCGGGGTCGAACCCCTCGCCGAGGTCGTCGATCGCGACCTGAGTCATCTGGCCGACCTTCTGCTCTATGGTCATCGCCTCGAGCAGGTCCTCGATGCGCTTCGATCGTTTCCCGTCGCCGGCCGCCGCACCGGTGGCTCCGAGCCCGGCCGCAGCCGTCGCTGCACCGGTCGCCTTCATGAACGTTCGGCGCGATTCGTCGACGTCATCACCATTGTTATCAGCTGTCATACGACCTGTTCATATTACTCTATATTGTATAAATATTTCCTAGCTACACGCGAGGTAGCAGGTGGCTATATCGCATTCGACTGCGGGTAGCGATCGGGGAGGCGCTCGTGTGCGGAAGAGTACGCCGTACACGTCGAGTCTCGGCGGTACCGTTTCCCCCGCTCGGACCGTACGCTCACCGAGGGAGGATGAACAACACAGTCCGATTCGACGACGCGAAGCACATTCGACTGTCGGACGTCGTCGTGGAAACGCGACCGCCCGACGGGCTCGAATTCGCGGTGGAGGGCCATCTGAGCGTATCCGAGGCGCTGCTCGGCGAGTTCGAGGGAACGACGGTGAACCCGGTCCGCGTGACCGTGTCGGGCGGCGACGCGGACTCCGTCGCGCTCGATCTGACCGGCCCGGCGACCCTCCGCCTCGAGACCGTCGACGTCGGCGTCGCGGCGCCGGACCGGGAGGATCTCGCGGACGGGATCGACGCGCTTCGGTCGTCCGCGAACGACGGACGCGAGTCGGTCGACTCCCGTCCCGACGTGCTCTCGTTCACCGTCGAAGGTGAGATCCGGGACGTGCCGTCGGAGACGGTCGCGGCACTTCCGGCGGACGTATCGAGCCTCGAGTCAGTGACGTTCGCCGCCGACGAGTCGGTCCGGAGCGACGGCGGCGGTGGCGACGACGTAATTCTCGAACTGTCCCTGCTCGGCTACGGGATCGTCGTCCGCCGCGACGGTTCGATCGTCGTCGGGAACGCCGACTCGCTGGTTACCATCGACCTCGACTGAGATCCGTAAGCGTTCGGCCACTCGCCGGTCTCGAGGCGTCTGAGAATTTCGACGCATCAGACGGTATCTCGGCGGAGCCGAGGGATTCTCGACGGATTCGGCGGCATCAGCTGTCCCCGACGAAAACAGGTGGCTCCGCGGCTCGAGTCGCTACTCGAAGCCGCCGCGGTGGACGATTTCCTCGAGGGGCTTCCGGTCGCTGGGCTGTTCGCGGTCCTGCAGTTCTTCGGGGAGCGTCTCGGGCGGGGCGCGCTCGCCGATCGCGACCATCGCCTCGACCGCGTACTCCTCGGGGACGTCCAGTTCGTCGGCCGCGCGCTCGTAGTCGAAGCCGGCCATGCCGTGGACGGCCAACCCTCGGCGCGCGCCCTCGAGCGCGAGGTTCTCCCAGGCCGCGCCGGTGTCGAAGGAGTGGACCGGCGCCGGTTCGCCGTTGTGGTCGAACGTCGTCTTCGAGACGATGACCGCGAGGACCGCGGCGTCGGTCGCCCACTCCTCGTTCCCGCCGAGTAGCAGGTCGGTGAACGTCTCCCACTCGTCGTCCTCGCGGTCGGCGATCAGGAACCGCCAGTGCTGGTTGTTGTAGGCCGAGGGCGCCCAGCGGGCGGCCTCGAACAGCGGGAGGTACTCCTCCTCGTCGAGCGAGTCGCCGGTCATCGCGCGCGGCGACCAGCGGTTGACGAACAGCGGGTCGATATCGTGGGCGGGATCGCGGTGTTCGGCGACGGAGTCGCGCAGTTCGCGCCGGCTCTCGGACGTGTCTTGCATCGACAGTTTATTCGAACCCGTACTATGTATATATTATCGGACGTGAGGGTCACCAGGTAACACTCGTGTCGTGTTCGTGTCTATTGATTAAACAGTCGGCCTTCGGGAAATTTGGGTGTGACCCTCTCCCACGAGATGGGGCCGCGTTCGATTCTCAAAACCGGAGCGCAGCGAAGAAATCGCGGGCGAAGTCGCCGGCAGGGAACGAACGACCGGCGACTCGCCGCGGAATCCGCGTCAGTCGTCGGCGGGCGTCGGCGTGCCGCGTTCGATGTCGATGTTACCCGCGTCGAGGTCGGCCTCGACGTTGCGGGCGGCCTGCACCATGTTCTCCATCTTGCCGTAGGCGACCTCGCGGGGCAGCAGCTTCACGCCGCAGTCCGGCGAGACGACGAGCTGCTCCGGCGGGACGACCTCGAGGCCCTTCTTGATGTTCTCCTCGATCTGCTCGACCGATTCGACCTCGGCGACGTGGACGTCGGTGACGCCGAGCGCGAGGTCGGCGGTGAACTCGGGGTCCTTGAAGACGTCGAGCTGGTCGTAGTCGCCGTTGGCGAGCTCGAGGTCGAACTCGTCGACGGGGAACTCGAGGATCTCGGGATAGATGCGGGAGTAGTCGCCGTAACAGACGTGCAGCCCGATGCGAACGTCGTCGTCGATGTCGGCGACGATGTGCTCGAGGGCCTCGCCGACGATCGCGTGGTCGTCCGGCGTGGTCGCGAGCGCGGGCTCGTCGATCTGGATGTAGCGGGCGCCGGCGTCGACGAGCTTCTCGATCTCCTCGTTGACGAGGTCCGCGAGGGCGTAGGCGAGTTCCTCGTCGTCCTCGTAGGCCTCGTTGAACGCCCAGCTCGCGAGCGTGTACGGACCCGTGATCGGGACCTTGACCGGGCGATCGGTGGCGCTGGCGGTGAACTCGTACTCGTCGACGAGCCAGCTCTCGTCGTACTCGACCTCGCTGACGACGCTGGGCTTGTCGAAGTAGTTGTGGCCCCACACCTTGACGGGGCCGTTGAACTCGTAGCCCTCGATGCGGTGGGCGAAGAACTCGACCATCTCGTTGCGCCGCATCTCGCCGTCGACGACGACGTCCAGTCCCGCGCGCTCGTGTTCGTTCGTGATGAGCCGGGCGGCGTCGTCCTTGGCCTCCTGGTAGTCGTCCTCGTCGAACCCGTGGTCGTCGTCCTGGTAGAGCTCCTTCGCGCGGTTGAGCCACTTGGGCTTGGGGTAGGAGCCGACGACGGTCGTCAGCAGGAAGTGGTCGTTCTCGTGGTTCTCGGGTCGGAACTGATCCTTGTTCTCGCTCGCGCTCATGCGGCGGTCACCTCCGCGAGGTCCGCGGCTTCGGCAAGGACGGCGAGCTTCTCTTGGTACTTGCTGTAGGGCAGGTAGAACGTCTCCGTGTTCGTCGTCAGGTAGACCGTCTCGAACTCGGTGACGCCGAGCTGGCCCTCGACCCACTCGGTCCGGTCGCGGATCGCTTCGGGGTCCTCGACGAGCGTGTTCTGGCCGTCGGCGAGGCCGAGCGCGACGTCGTCGGTCGCGCCGTACTCCTGAATGTTGTAGAGGTTGTCGTCCTGGTTCGCGACGAAGTCGAAGCCGACCGCGTCGATGTCCGCGTCGAGCAGGTGCGCGTACACCTTCTCCTCGAGTGCCCCCCAGTAGGGCTGGACGACGACGTCGGCGTCGGTCGCGCTCGCGACCTGATCGATCGCCTCGCTGGCGCGTTCGTCTTGGCCGTCCTCGGGGGCCGACTCGACCAGCGACGGCTCGAGCAGGAACAGCGTCTCGATCTCGGGGAAGGCGTCGACCTCGCCCTCGAGGAAGTCGGCGATGGCGCCGAGGAACTCGGCCTCGTCGCCGTACTGTTCGTCGGTGGCGAGATCGGCCAGCGAGTACGGACCGGGGAGGACGGCCTGCAGGTCGCCGTCGGTCAGTTCCGCGGTCGCCTCGAGTTCCTCGGCGACGTCGCCGGAGAAGCCGAGGTCGTCCTGGACGACCGGCTCCCGGTAGAAGTTGTTGTTGTCGTAGTAGCGGACGATGCCGCGGGTCTCGACGGCGTCGTGGACGGCCAGCGGGTGGGCGAGCATGTCGTCCCAGCGCAGTTGCCCCTCGACGATGCGGTCGAGGCTGGCCTCCTCCTGGACGCCGATCACTTCCTCCCGGGCCTCCTCGTAGGCCGCGGTGATCTCCTCGCCCTCGTCGCCGCTGATGAGGTCGTGTTTCTGGTGGCCTTTCAGGTCCGAGAGGTCGTCTTTCGCCCAGTCCGGGAGCGGATAGAGCCCCGGCGTGGTCGAAACGTACTCAGTCATCGTGGAATCGGCTAGGCTATACCGACGCTTAATATTTTCCATCCTTGCTAATACACTGGAGTAATTCTTCCCGGTGAGCCCGTCCACCCGTCCGTTCGGATCGCGTTGGCTGTGAAGAATCCGCAAACCCGTCTCGGTCCGTTCGATCGCCGAGTCTCGAGCCGTTAGCGACTGCCGAGAACGGTCGCAGTAGTCTCGGTTACCGGAACAACTCGAGGACCGTCAACGTCTCGAAGGGGAACGACTCGTCGGCGACGGCGGCGGCGCTGAAGCCGTGTGCGCCGGCCTCCTCGACCACCTCGTCGACTCCCGTGAGGCTGCTGACCAGCAGGTAGACGCTGCCGTCGGGCGCGAGCGCGCGGCCGACGTCCGCGAGGAAGGGATCGATGACCGCGCGGCCGTCCTCGCCGCCCGAGAGGGCGCGCTCCATCCAGTCGTCCCACTCGTTGTCGGGCTCGGTCGGCAGGTACGGCGGGTTGAAGGCGACCGCGTCGAGGGCGCCGTCGGCGAAGGGGGCGACCAGATCGGCTCGGACCGCCTCGAGGCCCGCGAGGCGGGCCTGCCGAACCGCGTGGGGGTTCAGGTCCGCGGCGATCACGCGCGCGGGCGTCTCGTCGTCGATCCGGCCCGCGACGTAGCCCGAGCCGGTGCCGACCTCGAGGACGACCGAGCCCTCGTCGGCGTCGGCGAGGGCCTCGCAGGCCGCGTCCGCGAGGAGGTGCGAGTCCTCGGCCGGTTGATAGACGTCCGTTTCCACGTCGCGCTGATCCTCGAGTCCCATTTAATCGTCCTCCGTCGGCGGCATCCGTTTCGGTTCCCGCTCCGTGCCGTCGCCGTCGCGTGCGTCCGTTTCGTCACCGTCGCCCGCCTGTCCGGGATCGCTCGCTCGAGTTTCGCCGTCGTTGATCCGGAAGCCGTTCGTTTCGGCCCGGCCGGACAGTTCGCGCTGCGGGTACGGAATCTTGATCCCCTCGTCCTCGAAGGCCGCCTTGATCTCGTTGATCGCGGCCGTTTGGGCCTGCCAGCGGCGTCTGGCGGACGGGTTATCGATCCAGAACCGCACGCCGAGGACGACCGCCGAATCGCCGAAGGACTTGCTGACGACCTGGGGCGACGGCGCCGTCAGCGATCGGTCGAGGTTCTCGACCGTCGTCCTGGCGATTTCGGCGGCCCGCTCGACGTCGCTCGCGTAGTCGACCCCGACGTCGATATCGATGCGAAGCCGACCGCGCCGCGAGCGGTTCGTGACCGCGCTCGAGGAGATGACGTCGTTGGGGATCATGATGTACTCGCCGTCGAACGACTGGATGCGGGTGTTGACGATCGAGATGTCGGTGACGATCCCCTCGTGGTCCTCGACCTCGACCCAGTCGCCGATCTCGAAGGGCCGGTCGAACATCAGGACGAAGCCCGCGAGGACGGTGCCGAGCGTCTGGCGGGCGGCCATACCGACGACGATACCGAGGAACCCGGCCCCGACCAGCAGGCCGCCGAGGTCGTCGACCCAGACGCCGAGGATGACGACCAGCGACACCGACCAGATGATCACCTGCGAGATCCGGTGGGTGACCTCGCGCTGGTGGTCCGTGACCGCCGACGCCGAACTCAGCACCTCCGCGATAACTCGCTTGACGAACCGCGTGACGATCAGCGTCCCGATGACGAGAATGAACGTGACCGCCGCTTGGACGAAGACCGTCTCATCGAGCCCCAGCCCTTCGGAGTAGAGCGTGTAGGCGTCGCCGGTGAGGTTCCATACCTCGAGGACGACGCTGAGGGTGATCACGCAGGTCGCGATGAGGACGGCCGTCGACGCGATGTCGGCGTACAGCGGCTTGGACCGCTCGCAGAGCCAGTCCTGGAGCCGTCGATAGGACAGCAGCACGGCCAGCAGCGCGGCGACCACCGCGATCGTCGCCGCGATCTGGAACTCGGTCCCGAACGCGTCCGACAACCGATTGAAAACGGTCAGTGGCACGGACATGGGATCACGCGTCTCTCGAGCGACTGGTTCGCGCAGGCTTGAGTATCCGTCGGTCGAGCGCGATCGGAACCGGGCCGCTTCGCTCCCGCCGCGGCGCTCACTGCGCTCGGGCCTCGTTCGGCTCGCCCACCTCGGCCGCGAGTTCGGCCAGCGCCGCGAACTCCGCGGGCGCCATCGCGTCGGCCCGCTTCCGGAGGAGTTCCTCGTCGGCCGCCTCGACGACCGCGTCGGGGGCCTCGAGGCCGGTGATGTGCGCCGTGTTGCGGATCGCGTTCCGGATCGTCTTCCGCCGCTGGGTGAACAGCGCCTTCACGAACCGCAGGAAAAAGGCCTCGTCGCCGACCTCGTAGTCGGGGTCGCGAGGCTCGAGTCTGACGACCGCGCTCTCGACGGCCGGCGGCGGCGAGAACGCCTCCTTGGGGATCGTTTCGACGATTTCGGGCGCCGCGTAGTGTTGGGTCGACACCGAGAGCCGGCCGTACTCGGACGTGCCGGGCTCGGCGACCATCCGCTCGGCGAACTCCCGCTGGAACATGAGGACGAGGGGGCGTCCCTCGGGGAGTAAGCGGAAGGTAATCTCGCTTGAGACGCCGTAGGGGAGATTGGAAAGCGAGGCCGTGAATTCGGGCAGGTCGACCTCGAGGGCGTCGCCCTCGATCACCGTCAGGTCGCCGGCCGCGATCTCGTCGGCGAACTCCTCGCGGAGGAACTCCGCGAGTTCCCGGTCGCGTTCGACGACGGTGACTTCGTCGTCCTCGTCGCCCATCGCCAGCAGGCGGTCCGTCAGCGCGCCCGTCCCGCCGCCGATCTCGAGGACGTGGTTCGTGTCGGCGTCGATCTCTTGCAGGTAGGTCGGCAGTCGGTCCAGCACCCGGTCGTCGACCAGAAAGTGCTGGTCCCGGTCCGGATCGCCGCGGACGCCCGCCCGCGCGATCAGTCCGTCTGGGTCTCTCATTGCCCGTGGTTGCGCGGGGACGGGTGTAAACGCACCGTCTTCCCACGAACTTTTTCCGCGTCGGGTTCGCCGCAGGCGAACCACTCTCTGCTCACGGGAGCGCAGCTCCCGTTCGCACGGCTCGAGGGACCCACGTCCCTCGCAGGCGCAAAAACTTCGATGAAAAAGGCCGCTCACTCGCTTCGTTCGTTCGCGGGTGCAACGCTCGGACTTGACCGCTGTGGTACCGCCTCCACCTGTACGACTGCGATAGCGGTTGTATAGGGATCGTTTGTACTCCTTCATAGTACTCGAGCACCTCGTCGGGAGCGGCGTCGCTCCACAGTCGTCGCAGGATCGGAACCGCGCCGTGCCGATCGATTCCGCGGACAGTTTGCAGGTCACTATACGAGCTTGGGTCGGCGATAGATGCGTCTGGCGGGAGATGTCTCCGGAAGAATCCTCGAGACCGCGACCGCGCTACTGGTTCTGCTCCTGTTCGCGCCGGCCGACGAACGTCTGGTACTTCAGGTCGTCGTCGCGCAGTTCCTCCAGGATGCGCTCGACGAGAATCTCGTCGGGGTCGTGGAGCCCGGAGACGCGTTCGGAGAGCTCCTCGAAGCTCTCGAAGGGCTTTCGCTTGCGTTCGTCGAGGATGCCGTTGCGGAGCTTCTTCCCGATCCCCGGCAGCAGGTTCAGCTGGTGGAGCCGCAGCGTGATCGGCTGGGCGTCGTTGTAGAAGTCGACGAACCGCTCCTCCTCGTCCTCGACGAGGTCTGCGACGACGTACTCGAGTTCCGACTGGGCGCCCGAGGAGAGGTCCTCGTACTCGACCCGCCGAGCTTCGGTGACGACGTCGCGTTCGCTGGCGGGCTCGACGACGACCTCGCTGCCGATCGTGAGCCGCTCGTCCTCGTCGAACGCGACCTGATAGAGCTCGAAGTTGTCTGTCTCGAGAGCGTAGCCGGCCGGCGATTTCTCGTACTGCGGACGGCTGTCGTCCGAGAGCCCGTGCGCGAGATAGTCCAATACGACTGCGCGACGGACGTCCGCCTCGCCGCTATCGGATTCGGTCATTGTCATAACCATACGGCGACGGCGTACTTAAAGAGTCGGCCCGCGGTCAGGCGTACTGGGCGACGACGTTGAGGATCTCGTCGAGTTCGTCGCCCGACAGCGAGTACCGTTGCTGTGCGTACACCGAGCGGAGTTCGTCGCGGTTGCGCGGCAGGAGGTTGGCGATCTTGTACGCCGTCGGTTCGTCGACCTTCTCTAACTCCTGGAGCTGGTCGACGAGGTCCTGTGCCTCGGCGGGCTCGAGGACGGTAAACCGGTTGACGTGCTCGACTGCGCGTGCGAGCTCGTACGGCAGCTCCCGATCCTCGTCTAACGCCCGTTCGGCTTCGATGTCGGCGAGCAGCTCCTTCGTTTCCGAGACCGTGAGGAACTCCTCGTCGACGATCTCCTTGAAGATCGTCATGCTCGCTCAGATCCGGGACTTCTCTTGGTTCTGGGCGCGCATGTGCGCGGCGGTGACGATCAGCGTCTTCTCCTTGCCGCGGTCGCTGATCTGGACCTTGAAGGCGTCGCCCTGTTTGCCGACGACTTCGCCGGTCTGTCCGTCGAAGCGCGGGTGGAAGCGGCCGTTGGGGACGCTCGGGTCGATCTTGAGGTGGACCTTCTCGCCCTCCTCGTACTCCTGAATCGCGCGCTGTGGCGACGAGGTGCCGCGGTTTCGAGGTTCGTTCGAGAGTTTTCTACGGGATCCCTGACGAGGGCCATTAGAGTTCGGCATAGTCGTACGACGGTGTTGTCCGGTCGGCGTTATAAAACGCACGTATTCGTACGAACGTGGCGGCGACGAGCCGATCGGCCCGCCGTCGGGCGGTAGTGACGGCGAAACCGGACGGCGCCGCGGGCTGATCGCCGGAGCGAGCGTGGTCGGTCGGCCGGTTCCCGCTCACTGGGAGCGTAGTGGGTGTTTATTGAAGAGGTCCTGTGGTATTCATACGCATTGATGCGTCAGTACGAACTTCGGCTCTCGCCGCAGGGAGGGTGGTTTCATCCGTTCGAAAAGCGGATCGATCGCCGCGAAGGGGTCGACCGCGTGGCGATCCACCGGATCCGTCTCCGCCCCGACGGGCTCGGGGTGATGGTCTACGAACTCGCGGGGGAGTTCGAACGCGTCGAGGCGCTCGTCGACGAGGAGCTCGGCTCGCTCGGCTACTGGATCGAGGAGTTCGGCGACCGAATCTTCGTCTGTTCGCGGTTCGTTCCCAACGACACCGTCAGCGAACTCCTGCGGGTGACGCGGGACTTTCAGGTGTTCCTCGACCCGCCGCTGACGTACGTCCGCGGTGGCGACCTCAAGGTGTCGTTGTTCGCCACCGAGGAGTCGTTCCAGCGGGCGCGGTCGGTCGTGCCCGACACCGTCGATCTCACCCTCGAGACGAAGCAGCCGTTCGAACCCGAGGAGAACGTCTTCCTCGCGTCGCTCACGCCGAAACAGCGCCGGCTGTTCGAGACGGCGATCGAACTCGGCTACTACGGCTCGCCACGGGAGACGACCTACGAGGAGATCGGCCGCGAGGTCGGCATCGCGGGCGGGACGGTCGGCGAACACCTCCGGAAGATCGAGGCGAAACTCGTCGATCACGTCGTCTCGGCCTCGGTCACGGAGTCGCCGAAGCGACGACAGCTCCAGTGAGGCGGCTCCCGGCCACTCGAGGGCGGCCCGCCGGAGTCGCGACCGCCTCGAAGGAGCAAGAGTCACCCGGCTCGAGGTCGTTGGGCCGGTATGGACGACTCCGACAGCGACGGTGACGGCGTCGACGAACGCGGCGAGCAGGAGCCGCGCCGAATCGAAACCCGCTCGATCCACGCCGGGCAGGAGCCCGATCCCGAAACGGGCGCGCTGATGACGCCGATTCACGCGAACTCCACGTACGAACAGGACGCGCCGGGCGACCACCGCGGCTACGAGTACTCCCGGACCGGGAACCCGACCCGGACGGACTTAGAGGAAAACCTCGCGAGCCTCGAGAACGCCGACTACGGCCGCGCGTTCGCCAGCGGAATGGCCTCGATCAACACCGTGCTCAACCTCCTCGAGGCCGGCGACCACGTCGTCACCGGCAACGACGTCTACGGCGGTACCCACCGCATTTTCACGCAGGTCTACGAGGAGTACGACATCGAGTTCTCGTTCGTCGATATGACCGACCTCGACGAGATCGAGGCGGCCTTCCGAGACGAGACGGAACTGCTCTGGCTCGAGACCCCCACGAACCCGCTCATGTCGATCGTCGACATCGCGGGCGCGGCCGAGATCGCCCACGACAACGACGCGCTCTGTGCGATCGACAACACCTTCGCGACGCCGTACCTCCAGCGCCCCCTCGATCTGGGCGCGGATATCGTCTCCCACTCCCTGACGAAGTACCTCGGCGGCCACTCCGACGTCGTCGGCGGCGCCTTGCTGACCAACGACGCCGACCTCGACGAGCGGCTGGGGTTCTACCAGAACTCCGTCGGCGCGACGCCGGGTCCCTTCGAGTGCTTCCTCGTCCTCCGGGGCACCAAGACGTTGCCAGTCCGCATGGATCGCCACTGCGAGAACGCCCGCGCCGTCGCCGAGTGGCTCGACGACCACCCCGACGTCGATCGGGTCTACTACCCCGGCCTCGAGTCCCACCCGGGCCACGAGATCGCCGCCGAGCAGATGGACGACTTCGGCGGCATGCTGAGCTTCGAACTCGACGCGAGCTTAGAGGAGGCCAGCGAGGTCGTCTCGAACACCGAGGTCTTCACGCTCGCGGAGAGCCTCGGCGGCGTCGAGAGCCTGATCGAACAGCCCGCGCCGATGACCCACGCCGCCATTCCGCGCGAGGAACGGCTCGAGGCCGGCCTCTCGGACAGCCTCATCCGCGCGAGCGTCGGCATCGAACACGTCGACGACCTGATCGGCGACCTCGAGAGCGCGATCGAGACGGCGCTGGAATAGCCGCCCGAATTCCGGCGGTCGCGCTTCCGGGCGCCGCGCTCGCGCGAGCCGTCAGGCCCCGCCCCGACGGGCGAGTTGCGAGCGGAAGATCGGGACGAACCCGTCGAGGTACGCCCGAACGTCGACGGACGCGATCTCGCCGCAGTAGTCGGCGCCCCGCTCGTACTCGCGGCGCCACCGATCGACGAACGCGGCTTCGATGTCGGCGTCGCGGATCCGGTCGGCGATCGCACCGACCGCCTCCTCGGACGGCTCCTGCTGGAGCGCACGGAGTTCGTCGATCGACACGACGCCGGACTCGAGGGCGCGGACCACGACGCCGGAGCTGTAGTCGCCCTCGGCGAGTTCGCGCTCCCAGGAGGCGATCCAGTTCCCGATTCGCGCCATCCGCTGGCCGCGGGCGACGACGTCCCGAACGGTCGAGAGATCGCGTCGCTCGAACTCGGGCGCGTTGGCGAGATCGATGTCGGCGAACGGGAAGAGCATCATGTTGTAGACGTCGTAGGTCCGGAGTTCGCGCTCGCCGGCGAGGCCGGGATACCGGGCCAGCAGCGCCGAGTAGTCGACCGACTGGAGCGCCTGCCGCACGTCGAACCGGAACAGCGGCTCGAACTCCGCGGCCCGCGGGCTCTCCCTGAACTGCGACAGCAGCGCGTCCCAGAGCTCCTGCTGGAATCGAACGTACGCGCCGTCGACGCCGTCGCGCGTCGGATCGGCGGGCCGCGAGTCGAACGGGACGAGCAGCAGTTCCTCGAGGGTCGCCCGGTCGCCGTGTCGCTCGGCGACGTCGTCGATGACGGTGATGAACATCGTGGCGAGCACCTTCGCGTCGCGAACGCGCCGCCCGCGCTCGTCGTCGACACACGACAGGCGAAACTCGGGTTCGACCGCGTCGAACCACCGCCACGTGGATCGGTCCCGATCGCCGATCCGGTCGTCGTAGGCGTCGGCCAGCGGCCGAACCGTCTCCGAGAGCGTCCGCGTCGGTGCGTTCGCAAACGGATCAATCTCGTCCTCGAGGCTGGGGAACCGCGACTCGGCTACCATCGTTCACTCAAAAGATAACTGAAACTAAAAATGTTTTTTGCTAATTGTTTAAATCGTAATATGCTGTCGGCGCCCCACGACGAGCGACGCGAGGACATCGGACGGACAGTCCTTTCGTGCTGGGAGCGAACGACTCGAGTATGCCGGCAGACGAACGCGAGGCGGGCGTCCACACGCTCCCGATCACGGTCGAGTACGGTAGTCGAACGATCACGCTCACCCCGACGCTGGTCGAGACCGAGCGCGGACCGGTCCTGATCGACGCCGGCCCGGAGGGCGCGCTCGAAGGCCTTCGAACGCACCTCCGGTCGCTCGGCTACGCCCTCGAGGACATCTGGCTCGTCGTTCTCACCCACCACGACGCCGATCACGCGGGCGGACTCGACGAGTTGCTCGAGGCCGTCGACGCGGTCGTCGCGACCCACCGCGAGGAGGCGCCGTACATCGCCGGGGAACGGGACCCGATCAAGGGCGACGGCGATCGCTATCCCCCCGCCGACGTCGATCTGGAACTCGCCGGCGGCGTCCGGATTCCGACCCTCGCCGGCCCGATGGAGGTCCTCGAGACGCCGGGCCACGCGCCCGGACATATTTCCCTGCACTTCCCGGAGGACGGTCTGTTGATCGCCGGCGACGCCCTCGTCGCGGACGGAGATGATGGCTCGCTGTCGGGCCCGAAGCCCGAGTTCACCCCCGACACGGATCGCGCCCTCGAATCGGTTGGAGAACTGGCCGACCGCGAGATCGAGCACGTGGTCTGCTACCACGGCGGCTACGTCGACAGCGGGAGCGAACGGATCCGAGAACTCTCCGAGCGCGGACTCGAGGACTGACGGACGTCGCCGCCCGCAGGTACGGGACGACCGACGCGACCGGCGGTTGTCACAGTCGGTCGTCCGCAAATGGCGCGGACAACATGTGCGGGGCCGGGCGGAGACGGCGAGACCGACGCCTGCAGTTGCTACGAGTGCACCTAACCCGTTCGCGACCGCGTTTCGAATCGGCAATGAGCATTCTCCCCCAATCCGAACAGCAGAGCGACGGCGACTCTCAATCGGCGTCGGACTCGGACGTAACCGCGCGGCCGCTGTTCCGCCTCGGGCGGGTCCTCTTCGGCGGCGTCCTCGCGTTCACGGCCGTCGACAATCTCCGGCAACTCGAGGGGCGGATCGACTACGCCGACGCCAAGGACGCGCCGCTGCCCGGCGTGACGGTGCCCTCGGTCAGCGGGAGTCTCCTGCTGGGCGGCATCAGCGTCGCCCTCTGGCGGGCCCCGGCGGCCGGCGCCGCGGCGATCGCCAGCTTCCTGATCGGGACGACGCCGATCATGCACGACTTCTGGAACGAGGACGATCCCCAACAGCAACAACAGGAGCTGACCCACTTCCTGAAGAACACCGCGCTGCTGGGCGCGGCCCTCGCGTTCCTCGAGGTCGGCCAGCGAGAGACGTAGTCCCGTCGCCCGCGCATACGCGATACGCCTCGAGTATCCACCCTTTTTCACGTTGGAGAGGTGATAACAATCCGTGAGCCGCACCGTCGATCGCGCGTTCCGTCCGTCGCGGCGGGAGCGATAGATGTCCGCCCTCCGCGTTCGCCGATTCGAACCGGCGGACGCCGATCGGATCCGGGAGCTACACGAAACGGCCATGCGAGACGTCGGGGCCTACGTCGCGGACGTTCCGGACGAGGACCTCGAGACCGTCACCGAGACGTACTTCGAGAGCGGCGGCGAGTTCCTCGTCGGCGAGCGCGAGGGGCGAATCGTCGCCATGGGCGCGTTCCGGCCGGTCGACGGGACGGACTTCGTCGCCCAGGTCCTCCCCGACCTCCCGGAGTCGACGGTCGAACTAACCCGGATGCGCGTCGATCCGGGCTATCAGCGCCGCGGCTACGGTCGGCGGGTCGCGACGGAACTCGAGCGACGCGCTCGCGAGCGGGGAGCGACGCAGATCGTCCTCGATACGAGGCCGACACAGACCGCCGCCCGCGGGCTCTACGAGACGCTGGGGTACGAGGAAGCGGCGCGCGAGCGGATCGAGGGATTCGGCGAGCCGTTCGAACTGGTGTTTTATCGGAAATCGATCCTCGACGGCGAGTGACGGCGGTTCGAAACCCGCCGTCACTCCTCGAGCAGTCGCTTCAGTCGATCCAGTTCGGTTAGCGCCTCGACGGGCGTGAGGTGGGCGAGGTCCAGCGCCCGGAGTTCGGCGGCGACGTCGGTAGGAATGTCGCCTCCGTCTGCAGTGGCCGCAGCAGCCACGTCGTCGGTCGGTTCGGCCGAGGCGTCCGCGTCGCCCGTGTCTTCACGCTCTTCGATCGATTCACCGTCGTCGACGTCGTCACCGGCGGCCTCCGCGACCAGTTCCCGCGAGCGCTCGACCACGGTCTCGGGGACGCCCGCGGCCGTCGCCACCTCGACGCCGTAGGAGCCCGTCGCCGCGCCGGGGGCGATCTCGTGGTGGAAGACGACCTCGCCGTCGTCCTCGTCGACCTCGAAGTGGAGCGTGAACGCGGCCTCGAGCTCGTCGGCGAGTTCGGTCAGCGGGTGGTGGTGGGTCGCGAACAGCGTCGTCGCGCCGACCCGGTCGTGGAGGTGCTCGGTGATCGCCTGCGCGATGGCCATGCCGTCGGCGGTCGAGGTGCCCCGGCCGACCTCGTCTAAGAGGACGAGCGAGCGCTCGTCGGCCTCGCGCAGAATGGTCGCGAGTTCGTCCATCTCGACCATGAACGTCGAGCGCCCGCCCGCGATGTCGTCGCTGGCGCCGACGCGGGTGAAGATCCGATCGACGGGCGTCAGCCTGGCCGCGCGGGCCGGGACGAAGCTCCCGACCTGCGCGAGCAGGACGATCTGGGCGACCTGGCGCATGTAGGTCGACTTCCCCGACATGTTGGGGCCCGTGATCACGGCCAGCCGTCGGTCGTTCGTCAGTCGCGCGTCGTTGGGGACGAACGACTCCTGGGTGCGCTCGACGACCGGATGCCGGCCTCCTTCGACGTCGATCTCGAGGCCGTCCCGGCCGTCGCGCTCGAGCATCTCGGGGCGACAGTAGTCGTACTGGGCCGCGACGGTCGCGAGCGAGACGAGCGCGTCGAGGGCCGCGATCGCCTCTGCCAGTCCCTGCACGCGTTCGACCTCGGCGGCGACGTCGCTGCGGACCTCACAGAACAGTTCGTACTCGCGCTCGTCGGCCCGCTGCTGGGCGCCGACGATCTCGTCCTCGCGCTCCTTGAGCTTCGGCGTGACGAACCGCTCGGAGTTCTTCAGCGTCTGCCGGCGCTGGTAGTTCTCGGGGACGGCATCGAGGTTCGGGTTCGTCACCTCGATGTAGTAGCCGTGAACGGAGTTGTGGCCGACCTTCAGCGAGTCGATGCCCGTCCGCTCGCGCTCGCGCTCTTCCAAATCGTCGATCCACTGCTTGCCGTCTCGAGCGGTCCCCCGGAGGTCGTCGAGGTCGTCGTCGTACCCCTCCGCGATGATCCCGCCCTCGGTGATTTCGATCGGCGGCTCCGCGACGACGGCGTCCTCGATCAACTCGCGGACGTCCGCCAGCGGGTCGAGGTTCTCGCGGAGGCTCCGCAGGCGTTCGCAGTCCGCGTCGGCCAACTGCTCCCTGATCTCGGGGACGACCGCGAGCGTGTCGCGCAGCGAGCGCAGGTCCCGGGCGTTGGCTCGCTCGCGGGAGATGCGCCCGATCAGCCGCTCCAAGTCGTAGACCTCCCGCAGCCGGTCGTGGAGTCGCTCGCGGGTCCGCACGGCCGATTTCAGCTCGGCGACCGCGTCGTGGCGGGCCTCGATCCGCGCGGGCTCGAGCAGCGGCCGGCGGATCCAGTCCCTGAGCTTGCGACCCCCGAGCGCGCTGGCGGTCTCGTCGAGCACGCCGACGAGCGTGGCGTCGTCCCGGCCGTGGACCGTCCGCGGCTCGAACAGCTCGAGGCTGCGCAGGGCGACGGCGTCTAACAGCAGGTACTCGCGGGGATCGTAGCGGGTGAGTTGGGTGATGTACTCGAGGCGCTGCTCGGCGTCGCCCTCGAAGACCGCCTCGACGCGCTCCTCGTCGTCGACGTCGCCGCGTTCGCCCTCGTGTTCGCCGCCGCGGACGTACTCGGCGTACGCGAGCAAGGCGCCGCAGGCCCGTATCTCGGCGTCCGCCGCGAGCAGGGCGTCGGGGTTGCGAAAGTACGTCGCGAGCTTCTCCCCGGCCCGCTCGCGGTCGAAGGCGCGGGCGTCGAACGGCGTCACCATGCAGTCGTCGGGAACGGGGTCGGCGGGCGCGTCGGGGCCGACGACCGCCTCGGAGGGGGCAAAGCGGCTCACCTCGTCGGCGATCGACTCGGGGGCGGTCGCGCTCGTCGCGTAGAAGTCGCCCGTCGAGACGTCGAGCAGGGCGAGCCCGAGCCGCTCGCCCTCCCGGGAAATCGCCGCGACGAAGTTGTTGTCGTCGCTCGAGAGCAGTTCGTCCTCGGTGAGCGTCCCGGGCGTGATCACGCGGGTGACCGCCCGCTCGACCACGCCGGAGGTCTCGCCGGGCTCTTCGACCTGGTCCGCGACGGCGACGCGGTAGCCGGCCTCGAGCAGCTCCTCGATGTACGACTCGGCGTTGTCGATCGGGATGCCGGCCATCGGGTACTCGCCGGTGGAGTCCTCGCGGCTGGTCAGGGCGATCTCGAGCAGGCGAGCGGTGCGCTCGGCGGCGCCGCAGAAGGTCTCGTAGAAGTCCCCCACCTGAAAGAGCACGATGGCGTCGTCGTAGCGGGCACAGAGGTCGTGGTACTGCGCCATCATGGGCGTCAGCTCGTCGCGCTTTGCGGCCATCTGTTCCGGAGGGCCAAGCGCCGGATCCATACCCGAATACCGCCGTCGGACGCGGAAATAGCTTGCTGGATCGGCGCCGAACGGTCCGATTCCGAGACTGGTCTAGTCACACGACTTTCAGGAAACGGAAAAGGCGTATTACGCTCGACCGCACAACCCCACACGAATAGCATGACCGCCCGTTCGTCGACCGCGAGTCGCGTCCTCGTCTGTCTCGTCACCCTCCTCGTCTGCGGCGCCGGTACGGTCGGGATCGTCGCCGCTGCGACCGGCGGCGCCGCGTCCCTGGGGACCGACGATTCGCTCACCGGATCCGTCGACGAGACGGACGACGAGTTGGCAAACGTAAGCGACGACCTCGAGAACGCCGACGACGGGACGATCGACGGCGGCGGGAACGCGACGAACGAGACCGCCGACGAGGACGACGGGACGGCTGCCGAACGGGACGGCGGGACGGACGGACTCCGAAACGTAACCGACGAGAGCGACGACTCGATCGACGAAACAGAAGCCACCCTCGAGAACGGGTCCGGAACGGTGACGAACACGACCGACGAGACGAGGGACGCGGTGGACGCCGCCGCTAACGAGACGGCCGACGGGCTGCTCGAGAACTCGAGCGACGCGCTCGACGGCGACGCCGAACTCGACGGATCGATCGGAACGGAGTCCGTCGGCCTCGAGGTGTCGGCGTCCGCGTCGACCGACTCGAGCGACGGCGCGGGTGACGGCGATGACGACGCTGCGAGCGCGGGCGACTACGGCAGTACCGACGGCTCCCCGATTCCGGACGGAACCTCGACGACGGCCGACGTCGTCCTCGTCGGCCTGCTCGGCACGATCACCGCCGCGGGGGCTGCAGCGGGGGGTGCCGGCGCGGGTGCCGCCGCCGGTTCGGCCGGCGCTGGCGCGGGGTCCGCTGGCGCTGCAGGCGGCGCGACCGGTCTCACAGCGAACTGGCTCGGTCAATCCGTCCTGCGACACCTCCGCCGTCTCGGTTCGCTGCTCCCGGTGAAGCTCCTCTCGATCCTCGGCTACAGTCGCTACGACGACTCCGACCCCCTCGAGAACGACCGCCGGCGGGCGATCTACGAGACCATCGCGGCCGACCCCGGCTGCTACCTCTCGCAGGTCAGCGAGGAGAGCGGCGTCGCGCTCTCGACGGTCCGCCACCACGTCCGCATCCTCGACGAGGAGGGGCTGGTGGCCACGGCCAAGGTCGACGGCAAGCGCCGGTACTTCCTCGCGGACGAGGCCGCGGCGGCGCCTGGCGACGGCGGGCCGACCGTCGAGGACGCCGAACTCCACGCCGCCCTCGCGGAGCCCGCCAAGCGGGCGGTGCTCGAGACGCTCGCGGACCTCGGTTCGGCGCCGAACGGCCGCCTCGCCGACGAACTCGAGCGCGATCCGAGTACCGTCTCACACCACCTCTCGGCGCTGGCCGACGACGGACTGGTCGTCCGCGAGAAGGACGGCCGAGCGATGATCAACGAACTCGTCCCGACGGTCGAGGCGGCGCTGAGCGAGACAGAGCCGTCGCTCGAGGACGAAACGGCGTCGCCGTCGGCGCCGGCGGACGACTAAGACACCGCTCTCGGACGACCGTTTACTCAAGCCACTCGTTTACCGAGTCCATCAACGTCGTCACCGGATTACCTGTCGTCAACTCGCGGATCTCAGGGAATTCGGCGTACAGCTCGTTCGATTTCGAGTAATCCTCCGTCTCGCCCGATCGCGTCGTCCCGCTGATTACACCGACGACGTCGCCGTCTGGCGTGAACAACGGCCCGCCGCTATTCCCCTGTGACGTGGGTACGGTCGATAGTATCCAATCGCTAACCGACCGGTAGCTATCGTATCGACCGATCGACATAACCCAGTCACCGTACCGGCCGGGATGACCGATCGTCAACAGCGGATCGCCGGCACGAAGCGTCGACTCGTCGCCGATCGAGAACTCCGATAACCCGTCTAGGTCCGTCTGAACGAGCGCGAGATCGGGTCTCATCTCCCGGTGATACCCGACGCGCGTCGCAGTGCCGGTTTTCCCGTCGAACGTTCCGATGGTAAACGACTCGTCGTTGATCGCGACGTGGGCGTTCGTCACGACGTGGCCCTTCTCGGCGTCGAGTACCCAGCCGGTCCCTCCGGAACTCGCGCCGCGCACCGTCACGACGGCACTTCGGGCGTTCCTCGCCGTCGTTTTCGCCCGCTCGAAAACGTCTCGGGAGAACTCCGGACTCGTCGCGGAGTCGGTTTCGTTCCGATCCTCAAGTTCTTCGATACGCTCGTTTTTCGCCGCAATCGTCTCTTCGAGCGTTTCGATCCGGGCCACGAGTTCCGCTCTGGACGGCTCTTCCGGATCGGATTCCGAAGTGGTAGTCGCGTTTCGCCCTGAGTTCCCATCGCCGAGGCTAGCACAGCCCGCGAGCCCGACGAGGAGTCCTGTCGATCCGGCCGTGAGAACGTTCCGTCTGGACGGTCTAGCCATACCGGAATTCTCGGATAACGGACTAAATAGATTATCGGCCAGCGGACACGCGTGCTTCCCTCTTCGGACTGTGTTCGAACCGATTTTCTACGAGAACGGGGCTCCGAACTCCGTTATCCCGTCCGTTCGTCTCGTTCCGGGGAGTCCGTTTGGAAGTATAATTCGGCGTGCGCCTCGCAACCGGGATTGAACGGCGCCGAACACGACGGGCACCGGTAGTCGGCCTCGAGGTACGCGGGAACCGTGAGTTCGGTCTCGCAGACGCCACAGAGCACCGAGGGCTCGTCGAACCGATCGCGGGGCCACGGGACGGCCTCGTGGTCCGTCGTCTCGGCGTGGCAGCGATAGCACGGAAAGTAGCGCTCGCAACAGGAGAATTTGAAGGCGACGACGTCGCGCTCGGTGCGGTAGTGGGCACACCGGGTCTCGGAATCGACGTCGACGCCGCGAACGGAAGGGTCAGACACGGATCGTCGGTCGAACCGACGGGCGGACGGGACTTCGGAGTTTCGACGGACGCGTTGGCGACAGCGACGGCTCTCGGTGCCCGACTGACCGGTGTCGGACGGCTGCGACGCGGTGATCCGTTACTCGAACGTCGTCGTGTCGCCGCGCCGGTAGCGGTCGAGACGACGGTAGCCGTGGACGGTCGCGCTCTCGTCGAGTTCGATCTCGTAGCGACCGACGATGTCCTGCGTGTCGGGGACGGCTCGGCGTTCGACGACTTCGACGACCGCGCGCCAGCCGTCGTCGGTCGGCGAGATCTCGCTGACGGCGTCGAACTCCCGACCGATGAGTTCGCCGGCGGTCGACTGGACGGTCCGGCGAACCGCGAGGACGCCCGCGATCTCGTCGTGGTCGGTGTCGACGTCGGCGTCTACGTCCTCGGGGTCGCTCTTTTCCTCGTCGGTCATGTCGACCGAGCCCAGCTCCTGACTCTGGGCTTGCGACTGCCGTTCGTCGTCCTGTGCCGCTTCGTCCTGTTCGTCTTCGACTGCTTGACTGTCGCTCACTGTTGGATCACTCTCGTCGTGCTGATAGCAGAAGCCGTCCTCCTGGGCCGGCCGCGAACAGCGCTCGCCGTCCTCGGTCAGCGCCCGACACTGGTCCTGGGCTTGCTCCGCTGATTGCTGGGTATCGGCTTCGGCCATTGGCGTGTGCTGAACCTGTCGCGTGTATTCGTCCGTGTCTGGGTACGGGTCCGGATCTCGTCCTCTTCCGCAGCGGCCGGCGCCGAGTCAGACCGACTCGGCGATCTGCGTCCGGAGCTGCGAGACGTCCTCGGGACCCTCGCCGGCGATCTTCGGCGCGAGGACGTCCATGAAGACGTCGGTCAGTAACTCGTCGTCGAACTCGCCGGGGTCACCGTCGCCGTCACCGTTTCGTTGGCCGTCGAAGACGGCGAGCCCCTTCGCGGCGGTGATCGCCGCCCGCGTGCCGACGACGAGGTCGAGTTCGTCGCGCAGCGCCCGCGTCTTCGCGACGATCGCCGCGACGTCCTCATCGGAGAGGTCGACGTGGGACTTGACGATCTCGCGCTCGGTCTCCTCGTCGTAGTAGTCGATGTGGACGCCGACGAAGCGGTCGAGCAGCGCGTCCTGCTGGCGGTGGACGCCGGCGTACTCGACGTCGTTCGAGGTGAAGATCGCCCGGAACTCGGGGTGGACGTCGATCGTCCGGTCCTCGCCGCGCTTGCCCGGTCGCTCGAGGACCCCCTCCTCGAACACCGAGAGCAAGACGTTGTGCGCCGAGGGGTCGCTGCGCGAGAACTCGTTGTAGACGAGCGTCGCGCCCTCCCGGACGGCCACCGAGAGCGGGTTGTCGACCCAGCGCTCCCGGACGACTTCGGTCTTCTTGCTGACGCCGCCGACGAACTGGTCGGTCTCCTTGTACCGTTCGCCGCCGGCGTTCGCGCCGACGAGCGCGGCGGTGTCGACGGACTCGTCGCCGTTGATCCAGACGACCGGCCGACCGCGTTCGGCGGCGGCCGACAGCGCAAGCGCCGTTTTCCCGCAGCCCGTCGGGCCGATCAGGTGGACCGGCTTCTCGGCCTCGAGCCAGCCGGTGATCCGGCTTCGCAGCGAGGCGACGGCGTCGGTCTCGACGAACGGGTCGGGAGCGACGGCTTCGGGCGCCGAGAGTGGGCCGTCCCCGCTCCGGGCGCTCGCTGACGACGTCCCGTTCGACGACTTCCGGGCGAGTTTCTTCTTCGCGTGCCGACTCTCCTTCCGGGAGCGGTCGCTCCTGATCTTTCGACCTCTGACCTTGCGCTTGCGCGACGAATCGTCGGCCATGGAGTGTTATTGAGTGGCGGATTCGGGTGACGATTCCGGACGCGGTTCGACCTCGAGTTCCTCCAGCTCCTCGAGGTCGCCCTCCGCCGTCGCTTGCTCAATTTTCGCGATCTCCTCCGCGTAGTGCAGGAAGGTGTCGACGCTCGCGACGACGACGCGGGCCTCGATCGTCAGCAGTTCGATCCCGACAACCGAGATCCGTGCCCAGACGTCGATGACGACGCCCTTGTCGAGGATGCGGTCCAGTACCTCTGCGAGACTCGAGGAGTCGGGTCTCCGACCTGATGATGCTGCCATACGGACGCAGGTACACCCCCGGTTCGTAACACGGCTGGGACTGCGTCTGCAAGCCGCCGGTGCCGGACCGCGGCCGTTCCGAACCGGTTCGGCCCGCCGCCGCGGGCTGCCATTGCAAGCACCACGGTGACCCTTCGCGGCGGTGAATCTCGCATGACGAGTTCCTCGAGTACCCGCAGGTGAGTACCGTCGAACCGGCGTTCGGCGGTGCCCGCTCGGGTAGTCGACCCCGTTCCCATGATATCCCGATCGCTCCGTCTCGAGGCCGTTGACGAATCGCGCCCGCGCTCGCGGGCACGAGCAGCGCCGCCGTTCGACGCCGAGGTGATCGACCGATGACCCACCGGTACGTATACGGCGTGATGAACGACGACCCCGTCGAGTTCGAGACCGACGCCGTCGGCGGCGCCGACCGCGTCTACACGGTCTCCCACCGGCGGCTCAACGCCGTCGTCTCCGACATCGACACGACCGATCCCGAAGAGACCGACGAGGACGCCCAGCGACACGACGACGTCCTCCGGGAGATCATGGAACGCGACGGGGGGCGAACGATCGTCCCGATGCAGTTCGGCATGGCCTTCGAGAACGACCGGGCGCTGAAGAACGTCCTCCGCGGCGCCAGGCCGGCGTTCCGGCGCGCGATCAACGACATCGAGGGCCGGGAAGAACTCGGCCTCAAGATCGTCCGCGAGGAGGACACCGACGTCGATACCGACGCGCTCGAAGCGGCCGTCGCGGACGAACTCGAGTCAATCGCCGCGCAGTCGGTTCCCAACGACCTGTTCAGCGACCGACTCGTGCTCAACCGCTCCTACCTCGTCGACCGCGACGAACGCGAACGGTTCGACGAGGCCGTGGCCGACCTCGAGGACGAGTACGACGACCTCATGTTCCGCTACACGGGGCCGTTCGCACCGTACAGTTTCGTCGACGTCAAGATCGGCGCCCAACAGTAACCATGTTCATCCTCGACGACCTCCTGATCCGACCGTTCGTCGGCATCGTGGACACGCTGCACACGATGGCGCTGAGCGAGATGTACGACATCGAGGCGCTCGAGGCCGAACTCAAGGAGAACCAGCTGCTGTACGAACTCGGCGAACGATCCGAGGAGGAGTACCGACGCCGCAAGGACGAACTCGAGGAGGAGATCGAAATCGCCCGCGACGTCCACGAGCGACTCGCGAGCGGTCGCGTAGAGGTGAAACGCTGATGTCACCGGACGACCACACACCCGAGGACCGACGCGACGAATCGAGCGACGACCAGGGCCACTGGCTCACCAGCCTGCTGTCGGCCCTCGAGTGGCTGGACGAGGCCTCCCGCTCCGGCCGGCGCCGCGGCGACCGGACGACGATCGACTACGACGTCTCGATCCGGACCGGCGACGCCCTCGACGATCGGCGGGAGGTCGATCGGAGCCCGTTCGCCGCCGGCGGGGACGACCGCGATCGGTTCGAGCGCAGCGAGGAGTCCGACTGGAATCGACCGCGGACGCGCCGCTACCGTCCCGACTCCTCGAGCGGATCGCCCGCGCCCTCGAGCGACCACCACCTGACGACGCGGGAGGGCGAAGACGAACTGCTCGTCACCGCCGACGTGGCCGGCGCGGATCCGGACGACGTCACCGTCGGCTTCGACGGCGCGACCCTCGTCGTCGGCGTCGACGGCCGCGAACTCGATCGGATCGACGTCCCGTGGCGCGAGCGAACGGCCGAGGCGACGATCAAAAACGGCGTGCTCTCCGTGCGGGTCGAACCGGACTCGATCCCCGAGTCGGACGAGAGACCGTCGACGGAGATCGAAACCGAGACCGAGACGACCGAGTCGGCGACGGACGCGGAGTCCGAGACGGAGGACGACGATGGGTGACGACGCGGCCGACGACGGCGAGACCTTCGACGCCCTCCTCGACGAGGCGGAGGACTGCCTCGCGAATCTCGACGAGTGTCTCGGCGGCGTCGAGAACATCGACGAACTCGACGACGGGACGCTCGAGACGATCCTCGGCGACGTCGAGACGCTCGTCAAAGTCGTCCGCGAAACCGAAGACCTGCTCGAGGCGATCGATTTCAGCGAGCTTCCCGAGGCCGTCGACGGCGACGACCTCCTCGCAGCGATCGAGGTCGGGGACATTCCCGAAGTGCTCGCCGACGAGGACCGGGGCGCGACCGACCTCGTGAACGTCACGCAGCTGTTCCGGGCGATCAACCTGCTGAACGCCTGGGACGCCACGGATCTCACCGACCTCTGGCGGGAGAAGCGCGAACTCGAGGACGCCGTCGACGAACTCGAAGACGGCGAGGACGCCGGACTGGTCGAAGACGCCATCTCGGACGTCGCCGGCGGTGACGACGGCGAGGGCGGCCTGATCGGCGACGACGACGAAGACCTGATCGAGATGGACGCCGGCGACGCGAAGCAGGCGCTGGGCGACATCGACGTCGCGTCGGATCCGGAGGCCTACCAGGTCGCGATCCAACAGCAGGCGCTGCGGGGAATCGACGCCTTCCGGTCGGCGCTGCTCGAGACCCACGAGCAGTTCGAGAAGCTCTACGAGCTCAACCGGGAGAAGATGCGCCGCAAGGACACCAGCACGAACTCCCGGAACCCGACCGCGGCGGCGACGATTCCGACCGAGCGCCGCGACCTCGGCGGCGGTGCCCGCTACTCGACGGTGCCACAGGACGTCAAGCTCTCGACGGCGCCCACCCGGAAGCGCATCTACGGCCGTCGGTTCGAGATCGAACGGGAGAAACAGCGACGACGGAAGAACGACGGACAAGCGGACCAGCAACGGCGCGAGAACGACGACTCGGAGACCCAACAGCAGCGAGCCACCAATGAGTGATACTATGCTACCGAAGGCGATTCGACGGCGACTCGAAGTACTGACGGCCGTCGGGCTGGCGACCGTCTCGCCGCCGACGGACCCGACCGGGCCGACGGCCGCGGACGCGACCGATTCGAGGCCACCAGACGGAGGTGAGAGCCGTGGTCGATGACTTCCAGCCGAGCCGGCAGAAGGCCGACCTCGCGGAGGTCGTCGAGATGCTGCTCGACAAGGGGATCGTCATCAACGCCGACATCGCCGTCTCGATCGGTGACACGCAACTGCTCGGCGTCCAGCTCCGGGCCGCCATCGCCTCCTTCGAGACCGCGGCCAAGTACGGCCTCGAGTTCCCCGAAGGCACCGACATGCGCCGCGTCGCGGCGGCGGTCGACGACCCCGAAATCGCCGAGACGGAGCGGCCGAACCCGGTGATCGATCCCACGAGCGGCGTCAACGTCACGCCGGACGAGCGATACGAAGACGAGGAAACGGAGACCGAGAGCGAGCGCGGCGACTCGAGCGACGACGAGAGCGCGGAGAGCTACGAGATGCCCGACCGCGGGGTCTCCCACCTCGGCGCGCGGCCGGATCCGGCCCGGCCGACCCGCGGCGGGTTCGATCTGCTCAGCGACGATTCCGACGGTGACGGCGAGAACGAAACGGAATCCGACGGCGACGAGGACGCCGATTCAACCGAGAACGGCGGCGGCGAGGAAGTAGAAGCGGAAGCGACGAACGCGGAGGACGAATCATGACGCAGATCGACGTCGGCGACGGCGAGGACGCGCGCCAGGGGCTGGTCACGCTCGTCGTCACCGTCGTGGAGATCCTGATGGACGCCTTAGAGCGCGAGGCGGTTCGTCGCATGGAGTCGGGAGATCTCGCCGACGAGGAGATCGAACGGCTCGGCGAGCAGCTCGCGACGATCGAGGCGGAGATCGAGCAGCTCAAGGAAGACGAGGGGATCGAGGACGGCGTCGACGACCTGCGCGGCGACTTAAACGGGCTGGTCAACGACGCGATCGAACAGCTACACGGCGAGCCGCGGGCCACCAGCGAGCCCGGCTACTCCGTGCTCGGAGGTGAGGACGAATGAGCTCCGGGCGATCTAACGACCGGCTCGAGGACATCGCAGACGCCGAGCGCATCGACGAGCTCGATGGCGTCGACGATTTCGACGACCTTCAGGACGCCGTCGACGACGCGGTTCCCGAGATCGACGACGGGCGGTACCTCTACTGTATCGTCCGGGCCGACGAGGGCGCGACGCTCGAGACGACCGGCGTCGACGGCGAACCCGTCTCGATCGTGGTCGCCGACGGCATCGGCGCGGTCGTCCACGAGACGGACGGGATCTACGACTCGGCCGACCTCGCGCAGGTTCGGCGCTGGCTCGTCCGCCACCAGACGGTCGTCGACGAGGCCGCCCAGGAGTTCGGCACGCCCGTGCCGTTCCAGTTCGACACGATCCTCCGGGGCGGCGACGAGGCCGTCCGCGAGTGGCTCCGCGAGGAGTCGGACACGCTCGACCGCGCGCTCTCGGGACTGGCCGGCCACTGGGAGTACCGCGTCGAGGTCGTCGAGATCGACCCCGTCGACGACGAGGCGCTGATCGAACGGGACGAGCGCCTGCAGGAACTCGCCGACCGGATCGACGACTCCGGCTCGGGAACGTCGTTCCTGCTCGAGAAGAAACTCGAGCAGCGCCTGACCGAGCTGCGGGCGGCCCGCCGCGAGTCGATCACGGCCGATTTACGGGACCGACTCGCGGACGCCGCGCGGGAGGTCCACAGCCTCGAGCGGTCGCCGACGGCGTCGCTCTCGGACGACGTCGCCGACGAAGCCGAGCAACGCGACGGCGAAACGCTCTGTCGACTGACGCTGCTCGCCCACGAGGACGAGGAGTCGGCGATCGGCTCGATCCTCGACGACGTGGCGGACCACGACGGCTTCGAGGTCCGGTTTACGGGGCCGTGGCCGCCGTACACGTTCGCGCCGGAACTGGGCGGCGACGAATCGACCGATACCCAGCCACACGCATGAGACCGCGAAAGGACGAAGAGACGCTCGTCGACGTGCTCGACGTGGTGCTCAGGGACGGCGCCGTCCTCCGAGCGGACGTCATCGTCTCGGTCGCGGGGATCCCGCTGGTCGGCCTCAAGCTCACGGCCGCCATCGCCGGCATGGAGACGATGACCGAGTACGGGTTCTTCGAGGAATGGGACGTCGAACGCCGGCAGACGGCGATCACCCGTCGGCAACACAAGAAAAAGCGAAAGCGAAAACGGAAGCGGAAACGAGCGCCCGACGAACTCGAGCGGCTCACGGTCGGATCGACGCCGGAGGGCGAGCGCGATCGCGACCGAGATCGAGACGACGAAGCCCCTCGAGACCGCGCCGAGGAACGGTCTCGCGGCGACGACGGAGAGCAGTCCCGAACGGAGGACGAGCGATCGGACGACGATGCTACCGAGCGGTCCCGAGCGGACGACGAGTGAGACGCCTCGAGCGTCCGTTTCGGGAAGCGCAACCGTACCAGTGGGCCGAACCGAACGGGATCGACGGCCGGTCGCCGTCGCTCAGGCGTGCTTCGGTCGTTCCGTGGTGAGTTCGACGTCGCCGGTGACGTCCTCCGTGTCGTGGTCTTCGTCGTAGATGTACTGACCGGTGGCCCCGCAGAGCGTACACTCGTACGTCTCGGAGATCTCGTTGATCATCTCCCCGTCCTCGAAGTAGACGCGGCTCTGCGTTATCTGCAGGAATTGGGCGGTCTCGCAGTTACTGCAGGTGATCATATCCGATCGAAGGCCACGACCGGTTGTAGTTATCCGGCTTGTAACCGAAAGTGGAACCGATCTATGCGCTTCTTACCGACGATTTGACAGCCGACCTGGCGTCGGCCGGAGCGGTTCGACAGCCGATCCGAGAACCGAGCCGTTCCCGCCCGTAATAACTGCATAACCGACCGACTGCGCCGGGTTTCAGCGACCCGGTATAACGATATTAGCGACCGAAAAACTGCGTTCCATCGATCGTTCCACGGCGGTATGTCGTCACTTCCAGCCACGGCAACCGTTGGTCCGGCGTTTCGCTCGAGTCGCGACTCACTCCGCGGTCGGCACGTCGATCCGCTCCCCGGTTCGGGCCGCCTCGTAGGCCGCTTCCGTCAGCGCGGTCACCCGGAGGGCGTCCCGTGCCGTCGCCGGCGGCTCGTCGCCGGTCCGGACGCTCTCGAGGAAGGCCTCGGCGCGGGTCTGCTCGGTCCGGGCGTCGATGTAGGGCTCGTACTCGCCCGCGTCGCCGTCGATTTCGGTGACGGTTCGAGAGCCCCACTGGCGCCCCTCGAGGTAGACGGCGCCGTCGTCGTCCCAGCAGTGGATGTGTTCCCGAACCGAGGGGGCGTCGCCGTGAAAGGAGAAGGTCCCCGTGGCGCCGCCGGCGAACCGGACGTCGAGGTGTGCCCGACTGTCGACCCGCTCGTCGTCGTCGTGGAAGTCCATGCTCGCCGCGACGGACTCGGGTTCGAGGCCGGTCGTCCAGAGGACGCCGTCGAGGACGTGGCTCCCGGTGTCGTAGAGGAAGCCGCCCCCCGAGAGGTCGGGGTCGAGCCGCCAGGTCCCCCGCGAATCCTCGATCCAGTCCTGGGTGATCGACGCGGTCAGCCAGTTCGGCGGCGCGCCCTCGAAGCGCTCTCTGGCGGTCCGGAACGCGGTCTGGAGGTGGCGCTGGTAGCCGACCATCAGCGTCTCCGCGGACCGTTCGGCCCGCTCCGCGAGGTCGCGTGCGCGCTCGAGGTCCGTGGTCAGCGGTTTGTCGCAGTAGACGTGACAGCCGGCCTCGAGGGCCGCGACGACCTGCTCGTAGTGGAGCGTGTGGGGCGTGCCGACGAGGACGGCGTCCAGCGCGGCGTCCTCGAGCATCGTCGGGTAGTCGGCGTACCGCTCGGCGTCGGGAACGTCGAACGAGTCGCCGATCTCCGCGAGCCGCTCCGTATCGAGGTCACAGAGCGCCTGTACGGTCACATCACCGTGTCGGTGAAACTGCCCGCCGACGGTCGTTCCGATGTATCCGAGCCCGACGATTCCGAGCCGAAGCGGCTCCTCGAAGCTGTCCTCGTGCATGGACCGCTAGACGGGAAACGGGCTCAATTATCTTCGCCCGTCGTGGGCTCCGTGAACCGGGTTCGGACGACTTCGACCTCCGGGCGGCGATTTCGGCGGCGTTGGGGTTCGAAACAGCCGGGTTAGCCGCCGACTGTCAACTGTTTGGGGAGACTACTGGCGGCCAAGCGCCTGCATAACAATGGGTGACACTGGCATTGCACCGGTTGCGGGGAAGACAACCCCGCCGGGTACGCGCTCAACCGAGACGACGCGCTGACCAGTCGATTGCGTGCGTTCGTGCCCGGATCGCTCGGAAGTGGACTCGCCCCCGCTTCGAGTGAGCTCATGTCTCTCACGCCAGGGCGGGTTCCCGCCCCCGCCCGGGTTTCCGAAACCGATACCGCGACCGGTAACGGCTCCCGTACCGATAGAGCGGCCGCCTTCTCCGAACCGTTCAGAACTCGGTGACGACCGGAATGCCGACCGTCTCGTAGTCGTCCATCGAGGCCAGCGTCTCCGGCAGGTCGTCGAGCGAGAGCCGCTCGCCGATGATCTTGCTCGGCTCGAGGGTCCCCTGTGCGATCAGCTTGAACAGTTCCTCGTAGCGGACCAGCGGCATGCCGAAGGAGCCGTGGAAGTCGATCTCCTGCATCGTCATGACGTCGACGGGCAGTTCGATCTGTCCTTCCTCCTCGCCGGTCGTCAGGCCGACCTGCACGTGGCTGCCCCGCGTGCCGAGGCTGTTGACCGAGTTCGTACAGGTCTCGGCGACGCCCAGCGCGTCGATGGAGACGTCTGCGCCGCCGTCGGTGATCGCCTGAACCTCTCGGGCCGCGCTGTCGACCTCGGTCACGTCGATCGTCTCGCGAGCGCCGAGCTCCGCGGCGCGCTCGAGTTTGTCGTCGACGAGGTCGATCGCGATCGGATGGGCGCCCAGCGCGTTCGCGATGTGGATCGCGGAGAGGCCGACGCCGCCGCAGCCGTGGACGGCCACCCAGTCGCCGGGGCGGAGGTCGGCGCGGTCGGCCAGCGCGTGGTAGGCGGTCATAAAGCGGCAGCCGAGACCCGCCATCTCGTCGTACGCGACGGTTTCTGGCAGCTCGACGCAGTTGAAGTCGGCTTCCCGAACCGGGAACGCCTCCGCGAACGCGCCCTGGGAGTACTCCGACAGTCCGAGCGGAATCACCGTCTCGCAGTTGTTCGCCCGCCCCTCGCGGCAGTGCGGACAGCTCCCGTCGCCGAGGTGGAAGGGGACGGCGACCCGGTCGCCGACCTCGAGGGTCTCGACGTCGGACCCGACCTCGGAGACGACGCCGGCCGGTTCGTGGCCGAGGATCTGCCCCTCCGGGACCCCCGCGCCGATCCAGCTCCAGTCGCCCTGCCAGGCGTGCCAGTCGCTGCGACAGACGCCGCAGGCCTCCGTCTCGACGACCACCTGATCCGGCTGCGGTTCCGGATACGACACGTCCTCGATCGCCAGCGGTTCCCCGTGTTCCTCGATGACGGCTGCTCGCATGCCACCTAGTTCCGCCGGACGCCACAAAAGTTTATGAGAAATACCCGGAACGGAAACGTGTAATCGGTTTATTCGGGCTCAGGCGAGCAGTTCCGCGCTCTCCGCGGAGAGTTCGACGGTGACGTCCTGTCGCGTCTGGTCGCTGATCTGATCGATGTTCCGCGTCAGCACCTCGAGGACGTCCTCCGGTTCGGGGTAGACCAGCAGGTTCCCGTCTCCGTCTTCCATCACCAGTTGCGTGTCCGCCAGCGTTACCTGATCGTTCTCGATGTGGGCGACGATGGCCGGCAGGGCCTCCGCGCCGCCGACGTCGCCCTCCTCGACCTTCGCGATGTACAGCGAGTCGAGTCCGATCAGGTCCTTGTACTCGCGGACGCGCTCGGCGCAGGCGACCATATCGCGCGTGATCGCGGTCTTTCCCTCGTTGCCGTGGGTCCCCTCGTAGCAGTGTTTGCAGACGCGGAGTTCCATGCGCATACGCTGTCGTTCGATATCATCCCGCAAGGGGGTTTCGCAGGCGACGGCGTCAGTCACGCGCGATTTGATAAGTCGGTGAGACGTCCCGAACCGTAATCGATCGGTACCGGTCCTCGCGACTGACCGCTCGAGACGAGCGAGAGCGTCTAAAACGACATTGATCCAGTATATTCCTCGTTTTGGGGACGGTATTGAAGTCCGTCCGCGCGTACGTTGTGACGATGGTACGGGAGCATCCGGCGCGCGTCCTTCGGGTCGACCGCGCGACTCCGGTTCCGACGGCGGACGGTCCGGTGTCCGAGGGCGAATCGGAGCCGCCCACGGAGGTGAGCGACGGTGACTGACCGGATCGATCTCGACGACCTCGAGACCGATACCGAGGAAGCGGAGGAGACGGGGAACCGGGGCGACTGGCTGTGGCGCGACGACGGGGCGACGGAGCCGGCGGACGAACCCGATTCGCCAGCGGCGGGAACGACGGAAGGGACGGCAGACGCAGATCCGGCGACCGAGACGGGAGACGACGGCGCGGAGACGGACGGCCCGGACCGCGCGCCGGCTCCGCACGTCCCCAAGACGGACGAGAGCACGCCCGTCGGGATTCCGACCGAGGGCTCCGGATCGAGCGGATCGACGGGGACGACGGCGGGAGCGAGCGACCGGGGAACCGAGTCGATGCGACCGATGGGTGCGGCGCCGTCGGAGACGTCGAACGCGGCGGACGCCGCCGAGCCGGCGTCGGGCCCCCACGGCGGCGGCGCCGACGAGATGACGACGGCGATCACCTACGGCGCGCTCCGCCGACTCGAGCACCCGGCGGCGGTCGTCGCGGACGCCGCCGGCTGGAGCGACTGGGTCGGCATCGTCGGCGACGTTCCCGCTCACGTGATCCAGAAGTTCCAGCGCGACCGCGGGATCGACGTCGACTTCTTCAACGGCACCGGGACCGGCCCCGGCGAACGCCTCGCCGCGATCGACCGTAACTCGATGTTCTACGCCGATCGGATGGTCGTCGTCGGACTCGCGGGCGAGGACGACCCCATCGCCGAGGCGGCCGACTGGGAGTTCGTCCCCCTCGAGACGGCGGCCGAGAAGGCCGACTGGAAACTCGCGGACGCCGAGTGAGGCGGTCCCGTTCGGTCGCCTCGAGGCGGCCGGGTAAGCGGTTTCGGTCCACGGATCAGCGTCGGCGACAGTTCGGTTCGAGAACCGGTGGCGTAGGGAATTTTTACCGTGGCCGTGGTGCTTGTTCGCATGGGTATCCGTACTGCGATCCAACACAATCCGCTCGTCACGGCGGGGCTGTTGTTCGCCATCGGCTGGACCGTCGTAATCGGGGCCCGGATCGTCGACCAGATGGGGCCGATCGTCGGCGGCAACTGGGTCGGCCAAAACGGCCTCGGGGGCCTGATGGGCCTGCTCGTCATCGTCGCCTTCCTCGGCCTGTTGATCGCCTCGTTCGGCGCGCTCGGCGAACCCGATCCCGCACCGGAGGAGTGGCCGCCCGAGTGAGATGACGGGCGATCGACTCACCGTCCCCGTCAGCGACCGGTTCCGCGAGGCCGCGACCGACTGGGGCGACAACCGGCTCATGGACGCGGACGACGCCCTCGAGACCAAGGCCGAACAGGCGCTGCTCGAGATCGAACACCTCGTCGCCGACGCGACCGAGGTCGAGTTCACCGTCGAGGACGGCGCGATCCACCACCGACCGACCGACGATCTCGCGGCGTTTCTCGACCGACAGGCCGACCGCTACGGTCTCGAGCCCGCGGAGGTGCTCTCGATGCACGTCGACCTGTTCGCGCGGGTGTTCCTCGAGGGCGAGGAGACGGAGTCCGCGGACCCGGACGATCCGCGCCCGTGGTGATCGGCGACGCCGCCCGAACGCGGGAGCCGACCGTCGAAGTCCCGACCTGTCCGCGAATCGCGGGAAAGCTATAATCCTGTGGCTCGTGAACACGTAGCTATGACGCACACAGACTGGAAACCGAAGCCGGCCCTCGAGTGCTCCTGTGGCAGGGAGGTGTGGGACCACGAGGCGCCACACCGCATCAACGACGGCGAAGTCGACGGCGACGTCTCGTTCAGCGACGCGGTGCTCGAGGGGTTCCGGGACGAAGACGACTGATCGGCGGTTCGATTCTGCGGTCCCGTCAGTAGCCGGAGACGTCGTCGAAACAGCTCCCGCATCGTTCGATCGCGGCCGACGTCCGGACCGTCTCGTCGGAGACGATACGCGTGCGGTCGTGGGTCGCGGTAACAAGCGATCCGCACGCCGTCGCGCGTACGCTTTCCTCGTCGCACGGTTTGTGCGCGGTGTTCGTCTGTGGATTGAGAATGCGAGTCACGGCAGTAGCCACGCGAGAACTGTGCTTAGTCGTAATACCCACATAGTTGGTGTACGCCGATCCGAACACTCAGCGCTCGCGACCCGTCTCGGAAGCGCGACTCGCGGCGCGCAACGATTATCATCGCCACTATCTTTCATACGAACGTGGCTTCAAATATTCCGCACACGTCGGGTAACTCGAATGGCCTCGTCGCCGCACTCTCGATTCTCATCGGAATACTGGTCGTCGGCTACGGGTTACTCGTCGCTTCGGCGTCGCCGCTCGGCGGCGCCTGGATCGCCGCGATCGGGACCGCCCTCCTCCTGTCGGGGCTGTTCGCCACCGACGCGGTCGGCGACCGTCTGGGGCTCGCGCCGAATCGCCGACGCCGACTCTCGCTCGGCTGTGCCGGCCTCGCCGCGCTGCTGGCGGTCGCGTTCGTCGTCATCAACGGCGCGACCTTCGAGGCCGAAGAACTCGAGAGCGTCGCGTCGGCGCTCCGTCGGTAACGCCGCGCGCTCTCCTCGCCGTCTTTCCGCCGCTTCTCCGCTCAGGCCATGCTCATCGCGATCTCCTCCTCGAACGCGACGTACCCCTCGAGGATCGAGGCGACGGCCTCGTAGAACCGCTCGTCGGCGGTCTCGCGAACGTCGGCAGCGAACGCGGGGATCCACTCGGAGAGGTGTTCCTCGTGGAAGACGCGCTGGTAGCCGACGGTCTCCTCGTAGCCGGCCCGCTGCTGACGGATCAGATACCGGAGGAAGGCGAGTTCGACGGCGATGTAGTCGTTCTCCTCGGGGTACTCCTCGGGTGGCGACCAGCCCGCAGCGCCGTAGCTGGCCTCGACTTTCGCCAGTCCCGCGCCGCGGAAGTCCGTGTCCTCGCGGTAGTAGGTCTCGTGGGGGAGGATCGGCGGCCGCGGGCCGACGAACAGCCGGGTGAACTCGCGCTCGAGGTCGTCTCGTACGGCGTCGACCTCCCGATCGCGGTTCGCCTCGATGAACGACTCGAGCGTCGCGAACCCCTCGTCGAGTTTCTCGCCGGCGCCCTCGTCGGGCAACAGGACGTCCTCCGAGCAGATCGTCTCGACGAACGCCTCGCTGGGCACGTCCGCGAACGCGTCGATCAGGAAGTTCACCAGCTCGAGCCGTGCTTCGTATAGCGCCTGTTGGTTTACGCTCATGAATGTCGGTGGATCGTGATCGTCCGTCTCGATTAGCCGTTGCCGCGGTCGTAGAGCAGTTGCGCGCGACAGTCGCCGCAGTACTCGAAGACGCTCCCCTGTGCCCCCGGCACGAGACCGGCGACGGCGTCGCCGACCTCCGACTGGATCTTCTGTGCTGAGCCCTCGCTCGTGAACGCCTTCCCGCAGCGGTTGCACTCGCGCATCTCGCCGTCGTGGACCGCGATCCAGGCGGGATCGTCCGCGCCCGGGCGGTTCTCCGGCAGCAGCGAGCGGTCGAGGCCGTCGCGCATCGCGATGACGTCCTCGACGCAGCCCTCCTCGCAGGTCCCGCAGTTGACGCACTGCTCGTGGTTGAACTCGAGGGTCGCCGTCTCCTCGTCGCGGCGGATCGCGTCGGTCGGACAGAGGTTCGCACACGTGGGCGTGAGCGTGCAGCCGTCGCCGACCTCCATCCGGCCGAAGTCTTTCAGACCGCGGATCACCTCGCGGTCGGGGTCGACGTGCTCGAGGATCGCCCGGACGCTCTCGAGAGTCCAACCGTGGCTGTCGAACGGGGGATTCGCTCTGTCGACATCGCCGGACTGCGTCCGGCTGTTCGCGGAACGTCGTTCCGCGCTATCGATTCCGCCGGTGGCCTCGTGCTCGCCCGCGGGGATCGGCGAGGGGTCGAGTTCGACGGCGAATGTCGAAATCGCCTCCACGAAGGCGCCCGGCTCGTCGGGGTCGGGCGCGAAGAATTCGAACCGCTCGCCGAGCTCGAGGTCGCGCCCGGCCCGGTTGAGCCGGTCGACCAGTTCGGCCTTCGGATCGGGCCCCGAGTGCAGGCAGTCGCCGCCGCAGCCGACGATCGCGACGCCGTCGGCGCCGCAGGCCAGCGCGTGCATCGCGTGGGCCTCGCCGACGGTATCGGTGCAGTTGACGCGCACGGGGAGGATCGGCGGGTACTCGACGTCGGCCTTGCCCGCGGCCGCGAGGCGGCCGTACTCGGCGAGCGCGTCGTCGGCCGCCTCGGAGCAGACGAACGCGACGATGGGCGCGTCGACGTCCGAATCCGACCGGTTCAGGAGCCAGCCGCCCTCCTCGTCGGTCGGCCGAAGGAGGGCCTCGACCTCGCGGGCGATGCGCTCGTTCGAGGGCTCGCGCAGCCGCGTCGCGCCCGTCGGACAGGCGCTCGTACAGGCCCCGCAGTTCTGGCACGCTTCCTCGTGGAACTCGACCTCGTCGATCCGCGCGCGCTCGACCGCGTCGTGCGGGCAGGCCTCGACGCACTCGTTACAGCCCGGCTGGCTCGAGTCGCCGGCCGCGCAGACGTCCATCTCGAGATCGAGGTGGGCGGGCTTCTCGATGCCGCCGAGGTGTTTTCGCACGGCCGAGATCGTCGCCGCGTCGATCGGCGCGGTGTAGAAGCCGATCCGGCCGCCGCGGGTCTCCCGGCTGGCGGCCGGGTAGACGATCTGGTCGAACTCGAGCGTCCGCCGCGTGCCGTCCATCTCGATCGCGTCGGTCGGACAGACGTCGGTCCACGCGCCGTCGGGCGCGTCGGGATCGATGTCGACGGGATAGCGCGTGACCTGCCCGTCCGGGCCTTCGTGGACGCACTTCATACAGGAGATACACTCCTCGGTGACGCGGGACTCGAGGCGAACCTCGAACTCGCCGAAGCGACCGTCCACGTCGACGACGCGTCCGCGTTCGATCGTCACGTCGTCGAGATCGGCCGCGGCGTCGACGAACTCGTTTCCGTCGGCGATCAGGGTCACGTCGGCGTCGTCGGCCAGCGCCGCGGCGGTGTCGGGGTCGGCGACGACCGCGACGCTGTCGCCGGCCGCCGCCGCGAGCGTCTGGGGACGGGACTCGGCCTCGAGGCCGGCCTGCCGGGCGTTGACCATGCGGGCGGTCTTGGCCGTCGCGCCGGCCTCGTCGTGGACCCAGCCCGCGCCCTCGCGCTGGTCGACGAACGAGACGGCGTCGGGGTGGACCCCCTGGGCTTCGGCGACGCGCTCGAGTTTTCGCTGGACTCGCCGCTCGGGACAGGTGACGATCACCTGATCGAGGTCGTACTCGTCGATCACCTGTTCCATCGCGGGCAGGCCGTCCTCGCAGAGCAGCCGCGAACTCGCCGCGACGTCGACGCCCTCGATCCCCTCCCGGGCCGCCTCGAGGTCGATGTCACACGTGTCGGCACAGGAACAGACGAAACTCCCGACCTTCATCCCGTCGTGCTATCCCATGCCACGATATGAACGTTGCGCCGAGTAAGCGCGAACTTCTTCCGACTCGATGGGATAAACGAGTCATATCTCGAGACCGTTCGAGTAATACGCGGATAACCTAGTCGAACGTTACATTCCTCGCTACTGACTCGGGCAAATATTGATAGTGGGTACCGGGCAAGGCGTTAGCATGGGTGTACGTAGCACAGAGCCGAATCGGCGGGAAGGTGCACTCGCGGTCGTCGCGACAACGGGCGTGATGCCATGAGCGCGGCGGACGAGCCGGTCACGATCGACCTCGACAGGCGCTCGTTCATGAAGGCGAGCGCGCTCGCCGGGGGGATCTTCCTCGGCGGCGGTGTGACGGGCCACGTCCTCGGCACCCAGGAGGAACAGGAGGACGACGGCGTTCCCGAGGGGGAAGAGACGGCGAAGGTGATCTGCAACTACTGCGCCGTCGGCTGCGGGTTCAAGGCCGTCAAGGACGGCAACTCCTTCGTCGGCCAGGAGCCGTGGTTCGAGAACCCGATCAACAACGGCTCGCTCTGCTCGAAGGGCGCGGGCATCCTCGAGACCGAACACTCGCCGAAGCGGCTGAAACACCCGATGCGAAAGGAGGACGGCGAGTGGCGGCGGGTGACGTGGGACGAGGCCTACCGTGAGATCGCGGAGACGTGGGAGCAGACCGTCGAGGAGTACAGCCGCGAGAGCGTCATGCTGCTGGGCAGCGCCCACCACTCGAACGAGGCGGCCTACGCCAGTCGGAAGCTCGCGGCGTTCATGGGAACGAACAACGTCGACCACCAGGCGCGGATCTGCCACTCGCCGACCGTCACCGGGCTCGCGAACACCTGGGGGTTCGGCGCGATGACGAACACGATCAACGACTACCGCAACTTCGACCTGTTGATCATCCTCGGGCAGAACCCCGCCGAGTCCCACCCGATCGCGATGCAACACATCCTCGAGGGACAGGCGCGGGGCGGGACGATCGTCTCGATCGACCCCCGGTACACGAAGACGTCGGCCCACGCCGACTACTTCCACCGGCTCCGGCCGGGGACGGACGTCGCGCTCGTCTTCGGCCTGCTCAACTACGTCCGCGAGCAGGGTGAGCTCGACGACGAGTTCCTCGGGGACCGCGTGATGGGCTGGCCCGACGTCGAGGCCGAACTCGATCAGTACGACCTCGAGACGGTCTCCGACATCACCTGGATCGACCGGGAGGACCTCGAGCAGATCGGCGACCTGATCGTCGAGAAATCGCCGCACATCCAGGTCGAGTGGGCGATGGGCGGCACGCAACACAACAACGGAACCCAGAACATCCGCGCGTACGCGCTCTTCAGCCTCGCGACCGGGAGCGCGGCCCGCTCCGGCGGCGGCCTCCAGGTCATGCGCGGTCACGCCAACGTGCAGGGCGCGACCGACCTCGGCGTCGACGCGAGCATCCTGCCGGGTTACTACGGCGTCGACGCGCCCGGCTCGTGGGAGCACTGGTCGTCGGTCTGGAACCAGAGCCCCTGGACCAGCGGCAGTATCTCCTTCGAGGACCTCTACCGGAACTTCGAGCGGATGCCCGACGAGATGTGGGCTGGCCTCGAGGTGCCGGCCGCGGTCGAGGAGGGGGAATCCGACTCGGAAGACGAGGGCGAGTCGCCGAACGGCGAGGAGGACGGAAGCGGCGGCGACGAAGGCGGCGACAGCGAAGGCAGCGAGGACGAAGGCCTTCAGGAGGACGCCCCGCTCGAGGAGCCGGATCCCCAGTCGATGATGTTCCAGCGCGGGCTGACCGTCGCCCGCTGGTACGAGGCCGCGCTGGGCCAGGAGGACCGGCTACTCGACTCGAACCTCTACCAGCCGAACCCGCTGAAGATGGCCTTCTTCTGGGGCCACTCGGCCAACTCCATCAGCGAGATGGACAAGATGAAACAGGCCATGGAAGCGCTCGACCTGCTGGTCGTCGTCGACGTCTTCCCGGCGATCTCCAGTACGCTGCCCGACGACGCGGACGTCCTCTTGTTGCCGGCCTCGAGCCAGTACGAGCACGTCCGGTCGGTGACCAACTCCCACCGGTCGGTCCAGTGGAGCGAGGCCGTCGCGACGCCGGCGCACAACTCCAAACCCGACCTCCAGATCATGCAGGAGCTGGCCGACTACATGGGCTTCGGCGAGCACTTCGACTGGGGGTCCGGCCCGGAGCAACACAACGGCCGGAGCTCCTACGAGGACGCCCTCCGGGAGATCAACCTCGGCGTGCGCTCGATCGGGTATCAGCAGTCGCCCGAGAAACTCCAGCAACACCAGGAGTACGACTGGGCGTTCAGCACCGAGGACCTGCGGGCGGAGAACACCGGTACGCCCGTCGACGGCGATTACTGGTCGCTCCCCTGGCCCTACTGGGGCGACGACCACCCCGGCTCGCCGATCATCTGGACGAAGGAGGCCGACCCCCGCGAGGGCGGCCACGACTTCCGGGTCAACTGGGGCCAGCAGGCCCCGACGCCCCAGGAGTGGACGGAGATGGACGTCGACAAGGACTACCCCCTGCAGGAGACCGTCGACCAACAGGGCGAGGACGGACTGGATCTCATCGCCGGCTCGTTCGAGGCGCCGTGGTGGGACGGCCAGGAGGTCCAGGGCGTGCCGTCGTATCCCGGCTATTCGACGATCTTGCCCGACGATCCCACGGAGGCCTCGAGCCAGACGCTACCGGTTCGGGCGGCCCTCGACGAGGACGTCTCGGTGTACGAGGCGGCCCAGGCGGTCGACGAGCAGTACGGCGATCAGGTGGACGTCGATCCCGCGGAGTTCGAGGAGTACGACTACGAACAGCCCGACCCGCCGACGGGACGCGGGAAGGCCCGGGCGGTCGTCTGGAACTTCATCGACACGGTGCCGGTTCACCGGGAACCCGTCGAGAGCCCGCGACCCGATCTGGTCGAGGAGTGGCCGGCCAACGGCGAACAGACCAACTTCTGGCGGCTCGACCAGAACAACGCCAGCGTCCAGCAGCAGGCGACCGAGGCGGTCCACACGGAACTCGGCAGCGACGCCGAGAGCGGGCGGACCGTCATCATGACGTCGGGTCGGCAGGTCGAACACCAGGGCGGCGGCGCCGAGACGCGGAACAACAAGTACACCGCCGACCGGCAGCCGCACATGTACGCGGAGATCAGCCCCAGCCTGGCCGAGGAACTCGACGTCGTCGGCGGCGACGACCACGTCGTCGTCACGTCGGCCGACAAGGGGTCGATCCTCGTGAAAGCCAACGTGACCAACCGGGTCAACGACGAGGAGATCTTCCTCCCCTACCACTGGGGCGGCGTCTTCCACGGCGAGGACAGGACGCCGAACTGGCCCGACGGCACCGAACCGCTGGCGATCGGCGAGAGCGCGAACATCATCACGCCCAGCGGATTCGACGCCGAGACGCAGATGCAGGAGACGAAGTCGGGCGTCGTCCACGTCCAGAAGGCGACCCAGAGCGTGGTCGACGACCTCGGCATGGAGTTCATCGACTACCCGCAGGACGAGGGCGGCCTCGGGGCCCAGAAGCGGTACGACGTCCGCGAGTGGGACATGGAACACGGCGGTGAGCAACTATGACACAGGACGAACCGTCCGGCCAGGTGATGAGCCAAGGCGTCATGAGCACCGGCGAGGGGATGCGGATCTTCCCCGACGTCGAGGCCTGTATCGACTGCGGCGGCTGCGTCGTCGCCTGCAAACGCACCTGGGACCGGGAGATCGACAACCAGCGCATCGACATCACGACCATGGCCGAGGGCGTCGCCGGCCCGCAGGGCGAGAACGCCGACAAGACCGGCCGGCTGGCCGCGGGGGAGAACCCCGGCGAGACCAGCCTACCGATGCAGTGTTACCACTGCGAGAACGCGCCCTGCGTCTCGGTCTGTCCGACCAACGCCCTCCAGAAGGAGGACGACGGCTTCGTGTCGGTCCACGAGGACCTCTGCGTCGGCTGCCAGTACTGCCTGTCGGGCTGTCCGTTCGGCGCCCCGCAGTTCCCCGACAGCAACGACGGGGCGGCCCAGATCTTCGGCACCGGCGGCATCATGGACAAGTGCACCGGCTGTCGCGAACGCCAGGAGGTCCAGAAGGGGCCGGCCTGCGCCGAGGAGTGCGCGACCGACGCCATCCTCGTCGGCGGCGCCGGCGAAATCGCCGACGAACTCGAGTCCCGGGACAGCCAGCCGTTCTTCAACGACGAGGCCATGGCGATCATCTTCGGCGAGGAGGACGCCCAACTCTTCCAGTGACCATGAGCGACGACCGATCAGCAGACACGCACGACCACGCGGGCGACGACGTCCGGGCCGCCAGCGAGCGCGAGCGGACGACCGACGCGGTCGATCGGGAGGCCGCCTCGAGCGCTCGGGAACGCGAAGCGCGGGACGGAGTACCGTCCGACGAACAGCGAGGCGAATCCGGACCCGAACCGACCGGCGGCGAGGGGTCCGGCGGCGACGGGAGCGGCGACGGCGGCGGTTGGTCGGGCCGGCTCGCCTTCTTGCTCAGCGCCCTGTTCGGCCTCGGACTGGCGGTCGGCGCCGTCGCGCTCGTCACCGGGCGCGCCCCGTTCTTCGAGAACGTCATGCGGGTCCGCCCGACCGTCGAGGGCGGCGGCGTCGGCGCCGACTGGGTCGTCGGGAACACGGGGCCGATCCTCGAGGCCGCCATCACGCTGGTCCACCTGGCGGACGTCGTCATGGGGATCTTCATCCTCCTGATGGTGTTCATCCACTGGGCCGCGTTCCGCCGGCTGGCGACGCGGATGCGCCCGCCCGCGGGCTCGAGTCGCGCCGGAGAGAGCGCGGCGGCCACCGACGGGGGTGAGCGGTCCGGAGGACCGCGATCCTCGTCAGACCGAAGGTCTGACGTAGGTGAGCCGAGCGGAGCGAGGCGAACGTCGGAATCGACCGCTGCAGGCGACTCGAACGCCGGATCGGACGCGTCGGCCTCGAGTGACGATACACCAGACGATTCCACCGGTCCCGACGGGGGTGATCGACGGTGACGAACCTCGATCACGGGAAGTTCTCGCGGGTGACGACGATGTTCCACTCGCTGCTGGCGCTGACGGTGTTCATCCTGTTCTTCACGGGGTACGCCATCGCCTTCAACACGGAGCTGTGGTGGCTCGTGGAACTGATGGGCGGCAACCAGGGCGTGCTCTCGATCCACCGGCTGGCCGGCTTCGCGCTGATCGCGCTGACCGGGTTCTGGGTGCCCTACATGCTGCTTCGGTCGGCCAGTCGGTCCAACTTCCGGTCGGTCCTGCCCGCTCCGTCCGACGTGAAGGCCTTCGTTCAGGACGTCCAGTTCGCGCTGGGGCGGGCCGACGAACGCCATCCGGCGGCCCGCCAGTTCGCGGGCTACAAGGCCGACGAGGTGCCGCTGATCTCCTACATCGGCAAGGGCGTCATCTGGATCTTCACCGTCGAACTCCTCCTGCTCATGCTCTCGGGGCTGCTCATCTGGCGCAAGACCTGGCTGATCGACTTCTACGACTCCCAGTCGGTCGTGATGGCCTTCGTCGCCTTCCACGGCCTGCTCGGGGTCATCATGCTGATGGGCGTGATGTTTCACACCTTCGAGCACGGCTTCCACCCGGCGTTCTACCCCGTCGAGATGAAGGCGTTCCTACCGAAGGATCAGACGCCGAACTTCCACGGCGATCCGGACGAGCACGAGACGACCGGAATCGAACGCCTCCGGCGCAAGTCCTCCTGGCGGTGGGCGACGAACGTGATGGGCGTGCTGGTCGTCGTCGGCATCGTCAGCGTGATGATGGCCAGCCTCGAGTACGGCGGCTACCCGGTGCCGGACTCGCTGGCGTTCAACGAGGGGAGCGTCCTCCGGACGATCGGCATCAACGCCGGGATCTTCGTGCTGCTCGTCGGACTCGTCCTCTCGGTGTTCGGCAACGTGCTCCGGGCGCGGTACCTGCGCCAGCGCCGGGAACGGGCCCAGGAGCGACCGACCGAACGGCCGCCCGCGGCGGACGGCAGCGGACCGGCTCGCGACGACGGCCCCAGCGAGGCCGACGACTGACCGTCGCGGTCGATTTTCCGCTCGCTCGAGTCGGCGCATTCGGCCACTGCGAGTCGAATCGATAGTCGCCGACTCGAGCGGTAGCGGGCTCGAGTCCGTCGGAAATCCGACGCCTCCGCGGGGGATTTACGTCGCTTCGCGGCGTATGCTATCTCATGGCAGACCTCCTGTACTCGATCTACGCCGTGGCGGTGCTCGTCGTCGCGGTCGGCGGCCTGCTCGGGGTCGTCTTCGCGACGCCGGACGTGACCGACGAGCGGGAGTACAAGTACGAGGCGCTGGCCGTCGTCGCCGCCGTCTTCGTGCTGGCGTTGGTCGGCAGTTTCCTCCTGTAGCGACCGTCTCGACCGGCGGGACGATTCGCTCGAGTAGTCACTTCATTATATAGAGCACACTGTTGGCCTTTATTTCACAACGTTGTAGCCGACTGCTTTGCTGCACATTTACAATGTTGTATGTGCATTCCCCGGTATGGAGTACCACGACTCAGAGACGGCGACGGCGGTTGCGGGTCGCGTAGCGGACTTCATGGACGAGGTCGTCATCCCGCGCGAACGCGAGGCGCTCGCCACCGGCGAGCGGATCTCGACGGCCGAGATCGAGGACCTGTGGGAGCAGGCCGAGGAGCGCGACCTGTTCGCGCCGCAGGTCCCCGAGGAGTACGGCGGGCAGGGACTGGACTTCAGCGACATGCTCCCCTCCTTCGAGCAGGTCGGCCGCTCGCTGATCGGCGCGCTCGCGATTCGGGCGAACGCGCCCCAGGAGGGGAACATGCACACCCTCGAGATGGTCGGCACGGAAGACCAGAAGGAGGAGTACCTCCGCCCGCTCGTCCAGGGCGAAATGTCGTCGGCGTTCGCGATGACCGAGCCCAAACAGGGCGGCGGCTCGGATCCGAAGATGCTCCAGAGCACGGCCGTCAAGGACGGCGACGAGTGGGTCATCAACGCCCACAAGTGGTGGACTTCCGACGGACTCGACGCCGACTTCTACCTGGTGATGGCCCGGACCGATCTGGACGCCCACCCCTACGAGGGCACCTCGATCATCCTCGTGCCGCGCGAGGCCGACGGCGTCGAGGTCGTGCGGAACATCCCCCACGTCGGCGGTCACGGCATCACCGAGCGCGAGGGCGGCCACGCCGAAGTGAAGTTCGACAACGTCCGCGTCCCCCTCGAGAACACGATCGGCGAGGAGAACGAGGGCTTTCGCATCGCCCAGATGCGACTCGGCGGCGGCCGACTCACACACTGCATGCGCTACTCCGGGATGGCCCAGCGATCCCTCGAGATCGCGAAGGCCTACCTGCAGGAGCGGGAGGCCTTCGGGACGAAACTCGAGGACAAACAGGCGCTACGCCACCGCATCGCCGACGCCGAGACGCGGCTGCACGCCGCCCGCTGTATGGTCCGCCACGCCGCGCGCGAACTCGACCGCAGCGACGCCCGCATCGAGGTCGCCATGTCGAAGATGTTCACCGCGAACGTCACGCAGGACACCATCGACCTCGCCCTGCAGTGCTGCGGCGGCAACGGGATCGGGAAGGACCTTCCGATCGCCCACTTCTACGAGAACGTCCGCGCGTTCCGGATCGTCGACGGCGCCGACGAGGTCCACCGCCGCTCGATCGCCCGCTGGGCCTTCGACGACGTCGACGAGACCGAGATCGAGAACGCGCTGCAGTTCGACGAGGACCTGCGCATCGACGCGCTCGACGAGTAACGGACGCCGTCCGTCGGCGGCATTTTTGCGTCAGTAGTTGGTAAGACGGCTTCTTTAACAGAGTGTGAATCAGCGTTCAGTACAGGCGGAGGTGGTACTGGAGAGGCTGTCACTATCTCCGATAGATGTCAATAACTGCGTACTGAATGCAGAGCGTTTCTCCTGTTCATTCGAGAAGACATAGCTAATTGCTAGGAAGGCTTATTGTCATAAAGAGTGTTAAAATAATTATGGACGAGGATGAAGGGAGCCTAAATGGAGATATTGAAGCTAGAATGGAGAATGCGGACGGAGATTCTGAAACTTCAGCCCTCCAGTCGATGGGATACATAGATAATGGAACTGGGATGGGTCGGAGGGAGGAAGATTCTACGGATTCTGGACAGTCAGTTCTCCAGACGGTCTTACTGATAACAGTAGCAGTATTCTTCGGGGGTTCTCTCCTGTACTTCCTCATAACGGGTGTCTTGGCTATATTCGGTGTCTCCCTGTAGCGAGTCGTTCCCTCTATGATAACTGTCTGAAGAATCCGCTTTCAACGCAATACTCCTGATTTCAATTACTGCGACCCCACACCATTTGCGATGGGGGGTGTGGCTTCCCATCGGTGCCACGGTAACGGCGTAGGTCGCCCGTCTAGGAACGGCAGCGCCAGACGGCTCAGACCCGCTCGATGATCGTCGCGATCCCCTGTCCGAAGCCGATACACATCGTCGAGAGCGCCCGCTCCCCGCCGGTGCGCTCGAGTTCGTGGACCAACTTCGTCAGTAGCGCCGCGCCGGTCGCCCCCAGCGGGTGGCCGTGGGCGATGGCGCCGCCGTTGACGTTCACGTCCTCCCAGGAAACGCCGGTCTCCTCGAGCCAGGCGGCGACGACCGAGGCGAAGGCCTCGTTGACCTCGAAGAGGTCGATGTCCTCGAGTTCCAGATCGGTCTTCTCGAGGACGCCCTCGGTCGCCGGCATCGGGCCGGTGAGCATCGTCACGGGATCGACGCCGACGACCTCGGTCGCGACGATGCGGGCCATCGGTTCCCACCCGTGGGCCTCGGCCGCCTCCTCGCTGGCGATCAGGAGGGCCGACGAGCCGTCGACGATGCCCGAGGAGTTGCCGGGATGGTGGACGCCCTCGCCCTCCTCGCGGAAGGAAAGCGGGAGGCTCGAGAGCGTCTCGAGGTCCGTCTCTGGTCGCGGGTGCTCATCTCGGTCGACGGTGACCGGCTCACCGTCGAGTTCAGTCTCCACTGGCACGATCTGGTCGGCGTACCGACCCTCCTCCCAGGCCTCGCCCCAGCGCCGCTGGGAGTCGACGGCGAGTTCGTCGAGCTCCGCGCGGTCGAAGCCGTACTCCTCGGCGATCCGTTCGGCGCCCTCGCCCTGGTGGGTCAGTTCGTCGAAGTACTCGAAGTAGGTGTCCGTGACGGCGCCCTCGCCGGCCACGCCGTCGGCCCCGTCGGACCCGAGCGGGACGCGGGTCATGTGCTCGACGCCGCCGGCGACCAGGACGTCGTGCTGGCCGGCCATCACGCTCGTCGCCGCGAAGTTGGCGGCCTGCTGGCCGGAGCCGCACATCCGGTTGAGCTGGACGCCGGGGACGCCGTCGCCCCAGCCGGCGACCATCGGCGCGATGCGACCGATGTTGAGCCCCTGCTCGTCGACCGGCGTCACGCAGCCGTAGATCACGTCTTCGATCGTATCGGGGTCGAAGCCGGTTCGCTCCTCGAGGGCCTCGAGCGGCGTCGCCGCCAGATCTTGCGGGTGGGTGTCGCGAAGGGAGCCGTCCCGCTTGCCGAACGGCGTCCGGACCGCGTCGACGATGACTGCATCGTTCATGTGATCTGGTCGCACGGCGAGCGGGATAGTCGTTCCGTCCGGCTGGGAGCGTCTCCGTCCACAAAACGGTCCCCCACTCGAGCCGTCCGCACGCCGACGACGCGGCGATCCTCGAGGCACTCCGTGCACTTATTTGGGGCCCAGTAGCGACCATCGCGTATGGACGACGATCTCGATGCGGTCCGAGTGGCGTTCGACGACGAGACCGGCGTCGGCACGATCGCGATGGACCGGCCGGACGCGCTCAACGCGCTGAACGACCGGCTTCGGGCGGACATCATCGCCGGCCTGCAGCGCCTCGAAGCCGAGAACGAGGACGCCGAGGGCGTCGCCCTGCGGGCGGTCGTCCTCGAGGGCGCCGGCGAGAAGGCGTTCTGCGCCGGCGCGGACGTCGGCGGCTTCTCGGAGGCGTCGGCCGGCGCCAGTTCCGAGCGGGACCACTACGAGTTCATCCGGGACTTCCCGGCGCCGGTGATCGCGAAGATCGACGGCTACTGTCTCGGGGGCGGCCTCGAGACCGCGCTCGCCTGCGACTTCCGGCTGGCGAGCGAGTCCAGTACGCTCGGCTTTCCCGAGGTCAACCTCGGGCTCCTCCCCGGCGCCGGCGGCGTCCAGTACGTGACGAAGCTGGCCGGCCCCGCGGTCGCGAAGGAACTGGCCATGACCGGCGAGTACATCTCCGCCCAGCGGGCCGCCGACGAGGGGATCATCAACCACGTCTACCCCGACGAGGAGTTCGAGGACGAGGTCGACGCGTTCGTCACCGACCTCGCCGGACAGGCGCCCCTGGCGGTCCAGGCGATCAAGGACTCGGCGCACATGGCCGTGCAGTCGGGACTCGAGGAGGGGCTGCGCTACGACGCCCAACTCTTCGACGAACTGCTCGGAACCGAGGACCACGCGGAGGGTGCGGCCGCGTTCGACGAGGACCGCGAACCCGAATTCGAGGGCAAATAGTCGCTGTAGACCGGTCCTCCCGACATCGTGAGGATCGATAGAATCGGTGTTCGGTGGTGCGCGCTGGCTCGCGGTGGAGCGAATCGGCTGAAGGGGGGAGGGGGTAGAAATCCTAGCCGCCAGTGAGAGCGGAATACGACGGGACGATTCACCTACCGTGGCAACGGGGAATTGTCATGCCCTCCCCGGCCGATTTCTGCTCACGGGCGCGAAGCGCCCTCTGCTCACGGCCTCCGGCCGTTCGCACGGTATGCGAGACCTCTGGTCTCGCACTATTCGCACGGTTCGCGGAACCTTCGGTTCCGCGCTAACGTTCGCTCCCGTTGGTCGCTCACTCGTCCCTCGCACGACGTCGCCGATCGCCCTCGCAATCGCTCGGCCGACCGCCGGCGCGCGCCACCGCAAACGGTCGAGCGCTCCGCTCGAGGGATCGTTGCTGTCCTCCGGTCGCGCTCTCGATCCCAGTCACCACCACTACGATACGGCGAGAACGACCGACGGGAACACGACCAGCGGGACGGTCTCATCGAGATGGCGCCGATCTACCGCGAGGGACACAGTTATGCGTTCAGTCACCGAACCGTCACGAAAATGGTACACGGATCGCCCGACTCGAGCCGGCGCCCGATCGGCCGGAACCGCGCGCTCGACCCCGCCCGCGAACGGATCGCTCGAGGTGGTCCCCGTGCCGACTAAGCCCCTCTCGGAACTCGAGGCGATGGTCGGCGACTCCCGGACAACCGTCGAGGCGTTCCGGATCGAGCGCGGCAAGGTCGAAGAGTTCGCGCGGGCGATCACGGAGTCCGACCCGCTCTTTCGCGACGCGAGCGTCGCTCGAGACCGCGGCTACGAGGCCGTTCCGGCGCCGCTGACGTACGCGCAGGTGAGCCGGTTTCCGCGGTACCGGCCCGACGGCCTCGAGGGGCAGGGGAAGGGCTTCGACCTCGGCTTCCGACCCGAGTACGTCCTCCACGGCGAGCAGGCCTACGAGTACGAACGGCCGCTGCTCGTCGGCGACGTTTTAACGGGGACGACCACGCTGAGCGACGTCTACCAGCGCGACGGCGGCCGGGCCGGCTCGATGACCTTCGCCGTCTACGAGACCGAGTACCGCGACGAGAGCGGGGGCCTCGTGCTCACCGACCGCGTAACTGCTATCGAGACCTCCGGTGCCGTGGGGGGCGAGGGAGACGACGCCAACGGTGACGACGATACCGGCAACGACGAACCGCAGCCGGACTCGAGTGGTAGCAATAATGCCGGTAACGCCGACACCGACGCGACCGTCGATCCGGAACCGGCGGCCAACGGCGGAGCGGTACCGGCCGCCGAGCCGGTCGATACCGTTCGCTCGCTCGACGGAGTCGACGTCGGCGACGGCGGTCCGACGGTGGTCGTCGAGGACCTCGAGCGCAAGCACTTCGTCAAGTACGCCGGCGCGAGCGGCGACTTCAACCCGATCCACTACGACGAGCCCTACGCCCGCGGGGCGGGCAACGAGAGCGTCTTCGGCCAGGGTATGTTCACCGCCGGCGTCGCCTCGCGCGTCGTCACCGATTGGTTCGGCCTCGAGTCGATCACCGCCTTCGGCGTTCGCTTCCAGTCGCAGGTTTTCCCCGGCGATACGATCGTCGCGACCGGCGAACTCGAATCCGTCCGCGGCGAGGAGGGGGTCGTCGAGGTCGCCCTCGAGGCGACCAACCAGCACGGGGAGACGCTGCTGACGGGATCGGCAACGGCATCGCTCGAGGAGTGAACGGCCGCGGACCTCGGAGAAACACGTCTCGCACGGCGGACTCTCCCGGATGGCGCGACGGCCGCCGCGAGACGACGATCGCGGCGGACCGACGTCGGCGTGGCGAGTGCCGACGCGTACTATTTTGTCGTCCTCGGCGCAACGACCGACACGAACATGCGAACACGCCCACACCGTCGCCGACCGAGAGTCGTCGTGTGCAACCGACGCGAGACCGAGTACGGAGGCTCCAGCCGATGACCGTCGTCGTCCCGCCGCACGTGGTCGGCGGGAGCGGTTCGGATCTGGTCGCCGAGATTCGCGACCGTCGGCCCGGGATCGACCTCGAGCACGCCGACGACGACGAGTTACTCGAGGCGGTGACGGACGCCGAAGTCCTCGTGACCAGCCGGCTCCCCGAGGACGTGCTGGACGCGGCCGAGAACCTGCGCTGGGTGCAGGCGCTCAGCGCGGGCACCGACGAGTACGATTACGACGCCCTCGCCGCACGGGACGTCGCCCTGACGTCGGTCTCGGGCATCCACGCGCAACCGATCGGCCAGCAGGTACTGGGGTATCTGCTCCACTTCGAACGGCGATTCGATCGGGCGATCGCCAAACAGCGCCGGCGCGAGTGGGAGCGCCACGGCGGCCGCGAACTCGGCGATCGAACGATCGGTATCGTCGGCGTCGGCGCGATCGGCTCGCAGGTCGCCGACTACTGCACCGCCTTCGACGCTCGCGTCGTCGGGACGAAACGCGATCCCTCCGACGCGCCCGCGGCGCTGGACGCCGTCTACGGACCGGACGACCTCGAGTCCGTCCTCGAGGACAGCGACTACCTCGTCCTCGCCTGTCCGCTGACCGACGAGACCCGCGGACTGATCGACGCCGACGCGCTGGCGGCGCTTCCAGACGACGCGGTGCTCGTCAACGTCGCCCGCGGCGAGGTCGTCGAGCAGTCGGCGCTCGTCGACGCGCTCGAGGCGGGCGACCTCGGCGGCGCCGCGCTCGACGTCTTCGAGGAGGAGCCCCTTCCCGAGTCCTCGCCGCTGTGGGACCGCGACGACGTGCTCGTGACGCCCCACATGGCGGGCTCGACCCCCCACTACTGGGAGCGGTGCGCCGACGTCTTCCTGCGAAACTTCGACCGATTTCAGGCGGGCGAGCCCCTCGAGAATCGCGTCGTCTGAACGCCTTTTTTCCCGACCCGGGCATCCATGCGGTGCCGTTTGCGATGACTCGCGGCACACTCGTACGATACAAGTATCGGATCGGTTTGCTTTCATCAGACGTGATTTTTCGTCCCGTAACGCACCCGTCCGGGCCGCGTCTCTCGGCAGCAGAAGAGCTATTCGAACTCGACACCATCGCCTCGAGAATCCGCGCGAGTGCCGCCGGTCGTTCCGGCGAGACGCACGACCGCTGGGACTCCCGCGAGATATTGACGCTCGTGACTGTTATCGGACGTGACGCCTCCAGAACAATGCTGGCCCGTTGATTAATAGTCATCTCTTCCGAATGAGCGGATGGGATGGGGGTCGTTACGAAACTCAAGCAGTTCGTCGGCGACGAGGGAGAGCTCTACGAGTGCCGGAACTGCGGCGAGAAATTCGATCACGAGCCCGAGGCGTGTTCGACCTGTGGCTCGACGGAAATCGCTCACTACGAGTTCTGAGCGGGGCCGAAGGCGGGTAGAGAGTCGAGGCACACGGGTGCACAGCGACGGGTCCAGCGACGAACGCATCCGTCTCGAGCCCCTCGATCCGAGTATGGCCGATTCGAACGCGAGCCGGACGGCGTCGACGATCCGGTCCCTCGAGCGCTCCGCCGGAACGGTGCCGCCGAGCGAGACGGAGACGGCGACGTTCGGCGCGGGCTGTTTCTGGGGCCCCGACGCGCGGCTCGGCGCCCACGAGGGCGTCGTCCGAACGCGCGTCGGCTACGCCGGCGGCACGACGCCGGAGCCCAGCTACTACGCGCTCGGCGACCACACCGAAGTCGTCCAGGTCGAGTACGATCCGGACGAACTGTCGTACGAGGACCTGCTCGAGACCTACTGGTCGTGCCACGACTGGGCGTCGACGGCGCCGAAACGTCAGTACCGGAGCGTCGTCCTCGCACACGACGACGACCAGTACGAGACCGCCCTCGACCGGCGGACCGCGCTCGAGGATCGGGCCGGACGGTCGGCCGCGACCGATGCCGAACGCCTCGAGGGGTTCACCCGGGCCGAGGAGTACCACCAGAAGTACGAACTCCGCTCGACGCCGGTCATCGGCGACGAACTCGAGGCGCTGTACGGCGACGCGTTCGTCGACTCGACGGTCGTCGCCCGGCTGAACGGGTTCGCCGCCGGACACGGCGACCCAGCCCAGCGAGACGAACTGCTGGCGGCGCTCGATCTCCCGCCGACGGTGCGGACGGAGCTCCGACGGCGGTTCTGATCGACGCTCCAGCTCGGTCGAGTCGATCGGTAATCGTCCTTATTTGTATCTCGGGGCCGAACGACCCGCTATGACCGGTGACGACCGATACAAGGTGTTCGGGGTCTACCTCTCGGCGCCAGTGACCGACGCGCTCGAGGAGCATCTCTACGACGAAGCGGGCGTCCTCGACGTCGAGGCCTACTTCGAGGAGACCGCGGATTCGGTCCCCGTCGGCGATCCGGGCGCCGACGCGACCGACGACCTCGTCGCGGACGTGCTGGACTCCTTCGCCGACCTCTACGACCGGGCGGATTTCGCGGCCGCCGAACGGACCGCTCCCGACGCGTTCGATCTCGTCCACCTCGCGGCCGATCCGACTCGCGTCGCCGACGTTCGCGAGCGGTTCCGGGCCGCCGCCACCATTCGGGACGCCGACCTGCGGACGGTTCAGACGGCGATTCTCGGCGCCCACCTCGAGGCGGGCCCGACTGAATGAGGTACCGTCGGTGGTCGATGGCGCGGTCCCTTCACTAGCGCTGTATCGGTTCCCGACTCCGGAATACTGCTGTGACCGTGCTTCGCGGGCCGGCTATGCGTCGGGGGTTCGGCGCTCGACCATTCCGAGTCCGATCCAGGAGATGACGACCTCGTCGTGCTGGTTGATGCCCTCGAGGCGGCTGTCGACGTAGCCGCGCTCGGGATCGCTCTCGGAGACGCGCTTGTCGACGACCTCCGTCCGAACCGACAGCGTATCGCCGGGCCTGACGGGCCGGTTCCAGCGGAGTTCGTCCACGCCGCGAGCGCCCATGCTGGCCTGGTCTCGAATCGAGCCGTCGACGAGCAGCCGCATGCAGATCGACGCGGTGTGCCACCCCGATGCGACGAGTTCGCCGAACGCGGACTCCGCGGCCGCCTCCTCGTCGGTGTGAAACGGCTGCGGATCGTACCGCTCGGCGAACTCGAGGATTTCCTCCTTCGTAACGGTGTACTCACCGAACTCCTGCGTCTCGCCGACCTCGATATCCTCGTAGTACTGCATACTGCTGTCAGTGTGGTGTGGGAACAAGAGCCTATGGAAAGCGGAATCGCCGCCAGGTGCCGAGCGACGGCGTCAGGCCCGCTGTAGCTCGTGAATCGTCACCCAGTGGTCGGGATGCTCGGCCTCGTGGTCCCTGGCGTCGCGGTTGGCGTCTGGCCAGTCGGTACACTCGCGCTCGAGATCGCAACTGTCACACCGGAGCCGGTATGCCATACTATAACATCCCACGAGGCCGGTCTTAAGCGTTCGTCCTGATTGGGAACGGACGGTCCATCGGCCTGATAGATCGGTGGTTAGGTAGCGTCGAACGGGACCCCCTCACTGAAATACGTCAGTTATTGATTCCGTCGCACCCGGTCCATCTGGCGATTGTGTGTCTGTCGGGTGAGCAGTTCGTAAGGAACCAATGATTAGGGTAGAAGGAATTGTCGAGCTGAAGCCATCAAGAAGCTCGATATTGCTGTAGGAGAAGATATAATAGACCCCAATCATGATAATGGATCATGTTCTCGGATAATTTAAAAGCTCACGAGGTTTTCGGTACACAACGGAGTGTGCCTGTCAACTATGTTGAACGGGAGGATGTGGATGAAGAGCTTCTCCATAATCTGGAACGTGATCGGTTTGTCGTTATACATGGTGGGAGCAAACAAGGAAAAACGTGTTTGCGAAATCACTGTATTGAGGAAAAAGAACATGCCGTAATCAGTTGCCAATATAATAGAGGGTTTGAGGAACTCCAGAAGTCGATCTTGAAGGGTATTGGGTTTGAAACAGAAGTACTTAGGGAGCAGACGACCTCTGAACATACAAAAATCCGGGCCAAAGCGACTGCTAAGATACCTGGTTTTGGAGAAGCGGGGGGATCAGGGGAAGCCAAGGCCGGTACTACGGATAAGCAGGTCTACGAAACCCTTGAGATTGATCCAACTGATGTTAATGATATAATTAGGGCTTTAGAGGATATTAGACTGGACGGATATATTACTATTGAAGACTTTCATTATCTCCCAATTGAGGTGCAAAGAAAGTTCGCAAGTACTCTAAAAGCATTATATGATAGGACAGAAGTTACATTTGTAATCGTTGGTGTCTGGTTAGAAGAAAACCGTCTAATAGTACATAGTGGTGACTTAGCTGGTAGAGTAGTTTCCGTTGATGCAGACGACTGGAGTCCAGATGAGTTGAGAGAAGTAATTAGAAAAGGAGAGAATCGACTGAATATAAATTTAGATCATAAATTCAAAAATTACTTGATTAATAATTGTTATGATAGCGTTTTTATAGTTCAGGAAGCATGTTTGAAGGCCTGCCAGAGAAGTGGAGTAGAAGAAAAACAAGCGAGTAAGACAACTATCGCGGAAGATATCAATGCTGAAGAAGTGATTGATGAAGTTGTTGCTGAGCAGGGTGCGAAATATAGAGCGTTTTTACGGAAATTTGCAGATGGGTTTAGGAAAACAGACTATGAATTGTATAAATGGATATTATATTCGGTTGTGACCACAGACACGAATATTCTTGAAACAGGCTTAGGAATACATCAAATCATGTCGGATATAGAGGAGAAACACCCTAAAACTGACGACCTAAATCAGGGTAATCTCACACAATCCTTAGAGAGAGTTGTGGACTTGCAGATTGAAGGTAACATAGAACCGATTATCCTTGACTACAATTCAAACGATAGACGTTTAGACGTAGTCGACAACCGATTCTTGATCTGGTTAGAAAACACACCGGAGGATACCTTACTTAATCTAATTGATGTTGAATAATGATATTACAATTTCATGAATAAAATATCCTATCTAGCACGTTTTAACAGAATTCGGATAGATGGCTGCCTATTTCATTAGTTTGTTTACCTGTATTCGGTGGTTTTTGTGAGTGAATAGATGAAAGCAAAACCTACTATATCATTTTCTCGCTTTTCTCGCTGGTAATAGATTTCCGATAGAACTCTCATTCCAGGCTTCGTGAGCATAATCACACAACGGCAACGACCCCCGACAAGGGACTTGATGAATTCCAGTTCGCCGATACTGGTTCTACCTATAAACGTCCCTACGCTGTCTGTGGGTTCACGAGGAGCAAGGCGACGAGTGGGTGGAGCAGATTTGAACTACGACGTGACGTGCTCGCTTCGCTGTGCGCGTCTCGTCTAGTTCAAACTGCCATGACAATTTTTGACGACACGGACTCCTCGCTTCGCTCGTCGTATTGTGTTGTCAAAAATGGGTTGGGGCAGATTTGAACTGCCGACTTCCTCCGTGTGAAGGAGGTATCATAACCGGACTAGATCACCAACCCGCAGAGGGTTGTATCGGCGGGTCCAACTTAAGACTTCCTTTCACCGTCCGTCGGCGGACTCGTCCGCTCCGGGCCTCGAGAGCGTCGCTCGAGCGCTGCCGACCGCGTCGCGGGCCTGTCCCTCGGCTCGTCGCTCGAGGGCGAGCAGTTCGTCGCGGACCGCCTCGAGGCGGGACGGGTCCGGCTCCGGTTCGTCTCGGCCGACGGCCGCGCGAAGCCGCGTCGCGTACGGTGCGAGCGTTTCGGTGAGTCCGAGTTTGGCGTGTTCGGCCGCGCGAGCGAGGTAGTACCGGCTGTCGTCGAAGTGCTTGTTCATGCGAATCGCTACCGCAGAGAGGCCGGCAGTTGATATAGTCCTTTCGCAGGGGACAGAACCCGCACGGGCCGCTCGAGTCCTCTGCCGCGATCGGTTAGCATACGGCCCTAGCTGACCAGTAGCACTGCATGAACGAGTTACAGCCGGTCGCCCTCGAACGCGAGGGGGCGACCGCGGATCTGGTCGTCGCGAACGGGCGGGTGTACGTCTCGAACCGGCGGGAGTTTCTCGAGCGAGACGTCGCCGTCGTCGGCGACCGAATCGCCGCGCTACTGCCGGATTCCGAGTCCGTCACCGGTCCCGACACGACGGTCGTCGACGCGTCCGACCGGGTCGTCCTCCCGGGATTGATCGACGCCCACACCCACGCGGACATCCAGGTGACGCCCGAGCGCGCCGCGCCGGCGATGCTCGCCGGCGGCACCACGTCGATCGTCACCGAGACCTCCGGACTCGGTCTGCTCTTCGGCAGCCGCGGCGTCGAGTTCACCCTCGAGCGGACCGCCGACCTGCCGGTGACGGCCTACCTCACCCTGCCGCCCCAGTGGTTCGTCGACACCTTCGAACCCGCGCGGGGCGACGACGCGGACCTCGAGGCGTTCGTCGACCTGCTCGAGCGCGAGCGCGTGGTCGGCGTCGGGGAGATCGACTGGATCCACGTCGTCGGCCGCGAGTCGCCGGTCGAACGGCTCTACGACCGCGCTCGCGACGCGGACGCGACGATCGTGGGCCACGGGGCGGGCTGTCGGGGCGAGTCGCTCCGCGCGTTCGCGACCGTCGTGGACAACGACCACGAGGCGATCGAAGCCGACGGGATCCGCGAGCGGGCCGAACACGGGATCCACGTCGTCGGCCGCTGCGGCTCGAACCGCGACGATATCGACGCGCTCGCCGCGGCCGTCCCCGACGTCGATCGCGGCAGCGTCTCGCTGTCGACCGACGGCGTCTGGCCGGCCGACCTCGTCGACGGGGTCGGGATGGCCGACGTGGTCCGGCGCGCGATCGAGGCCGGCGTCCCCGAGCGGGACGCGATCGACGCCGCGACGCGCAACCCCGCCGAACACTTCGGCCTCGAGGGCCGGGGTGTCGTCGCGCCCGGCGCGTTCGCGGACCTGCTCGTCGTCGACGACCTCGAGTCGATGACCGTCCAGACCGTGGTCGCCGACGGCGCGGTCGTCGTGGTCGACGGGACACCAGCCGTCGAACCGCGGACCGACCCCTATCCCGACTCGGTTACCGACACCGTTTCGGTTGACTGCGACGCGGATCGCTTCACCGCGCCGCTCGAGGCCGCGCCGGACGGCGTCGTCCGCGCGATGGAGGTCGGCCGCGGACTCGTCACGACCGAGACGACCGCCGAACCCGCCGTGCTCGAGGCCGGCGAACGCGGCGACGGGGCCGCGGCGACCGACGCCCGACTCGGTCCCGATCCGGACGCCGACGTCCTCACGGCGACGCTGATCGACCGCGATCCGGCGACCGACGACCGCGCCTTCACCGGCTTTCTCGTCGGCTACGGCCTCGAGCGGGGCGCCGTCGCGACGAGCGCGGTCTGGGAGACGCCCGGGCTGGCGACCGTCGCCGCGGACGCCGACGACGCCGTCGCCGCCGCCGAGCGCGTCGCGGAGCTGGGCGGCGGATTCGCCGTCGCTCGAGACGGAGCGATCGTCGCGGACCTCCCGATGCCGGTCGGAGCGACGGCGGCCGACGCGGCGGTCGAGGACGTCGCGGCCGGCGTCGAGGCGCTCGAGGCGACGCTCCGCGAGAGCGGCGTCGACGTCGCGGATCCGCTGCTGACCGTCCAGACGCTGACCTTCGTCGGCGTGCCCACGCTGAAGCTCACCGCGTCGGGCTACGCCGACGTCCTCGGGCGGTCGCGAGTCGGCCTCGAGCCGACGGCCGATCCGGAGTCGTAGAATCAGTACTGGGGCGACTCTTCCGGCTCGCCGTCGCGGGCGTTGACGACGCGACCGAAGGTGAACAGGCCGTCCGAGAGCCGGTTCAAGTACTGGACGGCCTGTTCGTTGATCTCCTCCTCCGCGGCCAGCGCGACCGCCCGGCGCTCGGCGCGCCGGCAGACGGTTCTGGCGTGGTGAAGTTGCGCGCCGCGCTCGCTGCCGGTCGGCAGGATGAACGACCGCAGGGGCTCGAGTTCCTCGTCGTACTCGTCGATCCAGTCCTCGACGGTCTCGACGTGGTCGGCGCGGATCGCGGGGTCGTCCTCGTCGGGATCGGGGTTCGCGAAGTCGGCCTGGACGACGTGGAGGTGGTTCTGGATCTCCCGGAGCCGCTCGTCGACGTCGTCGTGGCCGGTCGGGCGGATCGTCCCGACGAGGGCGTTGAGTTCGTCGACGGTGCCGTAGGCTTCGATGCGCGGACTGGCCTTCGAGACGCGGCTCATGTCCCGGAGATCCGTCTGCCCGTCGTCGCCGCGGCCTGTGTAGATCGACATGTCCGTGTGCACGGACGAGACGCACTTAATCCCTGCCGGCGCCGCTCGAGCGCTCAAGCGGACGCTTCGGCGCAGACGGACCGGACGAGTTCGCCTGCCCGCCGTGGCGCAACCAGTACGTTTTACACTTGCGGGGCCCAATCGCCGCGCATGGCCATGGAACTCGATCACGAGTGCCCGAACTGCGGCACCGAACGGACCTTCTACCGCGCGGCGAGCACGACGCTGCACCTCGGCGAAAAGGTCAAGTGGCACTGCCCGGAGTGCGACTACGGCTTCGTGAAGATCGGCGACAACGGCACCGCCGTCGACTCGAGCGCGTAACGGCCCCTTCGACGCGAATTCCGATCGCCGAGTTTCTTTTTCGACCGTCGTTCACTCGAGCGGGTAGCCTCCGCCCTCGAAGTCGACCGCCTCGAACTCACCGGCCCACGACGCAACAACGAGCGAAACGCACCGCGGCGCTCACTCGTCGTCGCCTTCGGACTCGAGGGCCTGCCACGAGAGCCGCGGCGACCGCGCCGCGCTGGTCTGATCGATCCGGCGCGCGGTGGTCCGTTCCGGCGCCGCCTCGAGCGTCTCGTCGTCCTCGTCCGCGACGGCGTTGAAGGCCGCGGCGAGCCGGTCCAGCGTGTCCTTCCCCTCGACCTCCGTCGGTTCGGTCATCAGCGCCTCGGGGACGATCTCGGGCCACTTGGTCGTCGGCGGGTGGACGCCGTAGTCGAGCATCCGTTTCGCGACGTCGGCGGCGTCCTGCTCGCCCGCGCTGGCGACGAACTCGTGGTGGAACGGCTCGTAGGGAACCTCGTACTCGATCCGGCTCGCGAGGTAGTTCGCGTTCAGCACCGCTTTCGCGCTGGCGTCGGCGAGCCCCTCGTCGCCCAGCCGCGCGATGTAGGCGAAGGCCTTGACGAGGACGAGCCAGTTGCCCTGGTAGCCGTGGACCTTGCCGATGGTGTGTTCGGGGTCGAACAGTTCGTAGCCCGGTTCGCTCTTGCTCGCGCCGTTCTCTCGCACGCGAGGCGCCGGCAGGAACGGCGCCAGTTCGTCGACGACGCCGACCGGGCCCGCGCCCGGACCGCCGCCCCCGTGGGGCGTCGCGAACGTCTTGTGGACGTTGTAGTGCATCACGTCGAAGCCCATGTCTCCCGGGCGGGCCCGACCGAGCAGGGCGTTCAAATTCGCCCCGTCGTAGTAGAGCAGGCCGCCCACGTCGTGGACCATCTCGGCGATCTCCTCGATGTCGCGCTCGAAGAGGCCGAGCGTGTTCGGGTTGGTCAGCATCAGCGCCGCGGTGTTCTCGGAGAGGGCCGCCTCGAGCGCCTCGAGGTCGACCCGGCCGCCCTCGTCGCTGGGCAGCGAGACGACGTCGTAGCCGCCCAGCGCCGCGCTCGCGAAGTTGGTCCCGTGGGCGCTCTCGGGGACGATGACCTCGTCGCGGTGGCCCTCGCCCTCGTGCTCGTGGTAGGCCGCGGCGACGCGGATGCCGACGAACTCGCCGGCCGCGCCGGCGGGGGGCTGGAGCGTCACCGCGTCCATCCCGCCGATCCGACCCAGGTAGTCCTGGAGCCGGTACATGAGCTCGAGGGTTCCCTGGACCGACCGCTCGGAGCGATCGGGGTGGACGGCCGCCGAGGGGAGCGCCGCCACGTCCTCGGTGAACTTGGGGTTGTACTTCATCGTACACGAGCCCAGCGGGTAGGGACCGCTGTCGATCCCGTAGATCATCTGGGAGAGGCGCGTGTAGTGGCGCGCCAGTTCGGGCTCGGAGAGTTCGGGCAACTCGAGGGAGTCCCGGGTCAGATCGTCGGGCAGGGGCGAGCCGCCGTCCCCGCCGTTCCCGCCGATCTCGACGCGAGTCTGGTCCTTCTCCGAGAGCAGGGGTTCGTACTGGCCGTTCTCGACGTAGCGGGCCTGATCGTAGCGGGTCTGTTCGGCTCGCGGATCGTCGCGGCTCTCGTCTCGGTCGCTCATCGAATCACCTCCCGGAACGCCGCGACGAACGGATCGATCCGCTCGTCGGGGACGCCGGCGACGCAGACCTGCAGTTCGTGGTCGCCGACGACGTGAACCGCGAAGCCGCGTTTCTCGAGGTCGTCCGCGATCGCCGGCGCGGGCTGGTCGACGCGGATGACGAACTCCCGCAGGTGGTGGCGGTCGTGGACCGGCGCTGTGGCGCCGACGAGGTCGTCGAGGCGCTCGGCGAGATCCTCGGCGCGGGTGACGCCCCGCTCGGCGAGGTCGACCATGCCGCTCGGCCCCAGGTACGCGGCGTGCATCGCGGTTCGGAGCGCGACCCAGGCCTGGTTGGTGCAGATGTTGCTCGTCGCCCGTTCGCGACGGATGTGCTGTTCGCGGGTCTGCAGGGTGAGCGTGAACGCCCGCCGGTCGGTCGCGTCCTCGCTGGCGCCGACCAGCCGACCGGGGACCTGCCGGAGGTAGTCTTCGGTCGTGGCGAACAGTCCCAGTCCCATCCCGTAGCTCGTCGGCAGTCCGAGCACGCTCGCGTCGCCGACGACGACGTCGGCGCCGACGTCCGCCGGCCGCTGTAACAAGGAGAGCGCGACGGGGTCCGTACCGAGCGCGAACAGGGCGTCGCGTTCGGCCGCCAGCTCGCCGATCGACTCGAGCCCTTCCTCGATCGTCCCTCGAACGGTCGGGTTCTCGGCGTAGACCATGACGCACTCCTCGTCGATCAGTTCCTCGAGGGCCGCGAGGTCGACGTTGGCGTCGTCGGTGGGGTACGTGTCGACCGCCAGATCGGTGCCGGCGACGTAGTTCTCGAGCGTCGAGCGCCGCCCCTCGAGCAGGAGGTCGGGGACGAGCACGCGGTGGCCGCTGGTATCGCGGACGCGCTCGGCCAGCGTGGCGGCCTCGCCCAGCGCCGTCGCGGCGTCGTACATCGAGCAGTTGGCCACCTCGAGGCCGGTCAGCTCGACCAGCAGCGACTGGTACTCGAACAGGGCCTGCAAGAACCCCTGCGAGATTTCGGGCTGGTACTGCGTGTAGGAGGTCAGAAACTCGGAGCGGTCCGCGAGGTGGTCGACCAGCGACGGCACGTAGTAGCCGTAGTGGCCCCGCCCGAGCAGCTCCGTCAGGTCGTCGTTGCGTCCCAGTATCGTTCGGACGAGTCGCCTCGTCTCCCGTTCCGATCGCGCGTCGATTCCGAACTCCCCGTCGAACTCGACGGCGTCGGGAATGTCGAAGAGGTCGTCGACCGATCCGGCGCCGACCGCCTCGAGCATCCGCGCCCGTTCGTCGTCCGTGTGGGGTGCGTAGGGGCTCCCCGTGGCGTCTGATCCGTGCATGGCTAATCGTCGTCCCGTCGATCCGAACTCGTCCGTCCCCTCCCGCAGCGTTCGCGGGTTCCGATCCGAGACATGATACGCGGTTCTAGCGGTCACGGGGTAATGAACGCACCCCTTCGATCGCGGCGGCGACCGACCGCCTCGGTCCCCCGCGTTCCCGCGGAGCCTGCAAACGCGCCGCCGAGGGCTTTCCTCGCCGGCGGTGTCGGCCAGTCCCATGGCCAGTCCAGACGACCGAGACGACGACCGGACGCCGCCGTTCGACGTCGACCCCGACGATCCCGACGCGACCGCTCCGCGAGACTCCCCGCTCGAGGACGACGACCGCGAGATCGGAGCGAAGATCGCGACCGATCAGGAGGCCTTTCTCGGCGTGCTCCCGCACTTCTACCGCGGCGAGGTCAGCCAGGCCAACGGCGCCCAGGACCGGATCGACCGCACCACCGACTGGGCGATCGCCCTCATCGCCGCCCTGCTGTCGCTCGTCTTCTCGAGCCGGCGGATGCCGGCGTTTCTCCTCTTGGTCGGCCTCTTCGTCCTCTCGATCTTCCTCTTCTACGAGGTCCGACGCTACCGGTTCTACGACCACTGGCGGGCCCGCGTCCGGTTCGTCCAGGAGAACGTGTTCGCGAACGCGCTCGACCCGGTCGGCACGGAACACCCCGAGTGGCGCGAGGAACTGAGCGCCGATCTGCGACATCCGACGTTCAAGGTCTCCTTCCTCGAGGGGCTCTCCCGTCGGATCCGTCGGGTGTACGGGCTCCTCTTCACGGTGCTCGGCGTCGCGTGGGTGTTCAAGGTGACGCTGTTTACGCCCGAACAACGGTGGACGGAGGCGGCCGAGCTGCCGGGGCTGCCGGGGATCTGGGTGGCGGTCGCGTTGGCCGTCTTCCACGGCTGTATTTTCGCGCTGGCGTTCTGGCCCACCGAGCGACGGGCGAAGGGCGAGATTCACGGCTCGGAGCCGGGCGACTGGAAGAACGACTGACCGCTCGATCACTCGCCGTCGTCGGTGGGTTCGTTCGACGCAACGTCGACCTCGGACGAGCCGGAATCATCAGTTTCGGCCGGTTCGTCGCCGTCGCTGGTGCGATCGTCGGCCGCCTCGTCGTCCGCGAGCGCCGGTGCCGATCCGTCGCGCTCGGCGCGCTCTCGAGCGAAGACGTCCAGCGTGATCTTCGCGCCGCCGAGGACGACGGGGCCGATGAACAGCCCGACCGCGCCGAAGGTGATGAGCCCGCCGAAGATGCCGACCACGATGATCGCCGAGTTGAAGGCGCTCGTGCGCCCGATGAGCGCCGGCCGGAGGTAGGTGTCGGAGAAGGTGACGAGCAGTCCGTAGACGACCAGTCCGCCGGCGGCGACGGGCCGGCCGACCGCGACGAGGTAGATCGCGACGGGGAGCCAGACGCCGAAGGCGCCGACCAGCGGCAGGAGGGTGAGCACGAACGTGAGCACAGTGAGCAAGACGACGGCGGGGATGCCGAGCACCGCGAGCCCCGCGCCGAGTAACACCGCCTGAATGGCCGCGACGAGGACGTTGCTGATCACCGACGCCTGCATGAGCTGATCCAGTTCCGCGAACAGCTCCCGCTGGATCTCGTCGTCGATCGGGACGACGCGGTACAGCCACTCCATGAGTTGCTCCCCGTCCCGCAACAGCGCAAAGCAGACGAACAGGGTGATCGTCAGCCCGATCATGAGCCCCGGCAGCCCGCCGACGATGTCGAGCGCGCCCGTCGCGATCCCCTGCGCGCCGGAGGATATCGCGTCCTGGTACGTTTCGTAGAGCCCGGTCAGGTTGACCTCGTACCCCCGCTCCGCGATTTCCCGCTCGATCAGCTCGATATCGACGTCGCCGTTCCGGACGGCGTCCACGAGCTGGCCCGTCTGCCGGAGCGCGACGCTTATGATGTACACCAGCGGCAGCAGGATGACGATCACGGCGGTGATGACGGAGACGAACGCGGCGATCATCGGCCGGACGTACCGCTCGAGTCGCCGCTGGAGCGGCAGGAGGATGTACGCGAGGACGACGCCGAAGAGGACGTACTGCAGGTACGGCAGGACGATGAGGAGTCCGAGAACGACGGCGATCAGCGCGAGCGCGGTGAGAACGGGCTGCTCGACGACCCACGCCGGCGGCTCTGGACGCTCTGGCATATCCCCGACTGCAACGTCCCGACAGATTAGTCCACTGAAGGGAGCGCCCGCTCGCTCGCAAAAATCTATCTTGCAAACGCGTTGCGTTTGCGAGAGCCGCGAGACGCTTCGCGTCTCGCTTGCCGCTAAAAAACCGCTTCGAACCGCCTACTCGACGTACCGGTACTTCCGTTCACCCATGCGGCCCCAGCCATCGAAAACGAACTCCGACTCGGGGGCCGTGAACTCCTCGACGTCGACGTCCATGTCGTGGTTGTGGACGTCGTGGACCTCCTCGTAGTCGTCCCAGCTCATGTCGTACCGGTCCTCGAGTTGCGCGTCGACGTTCAGCGCCTCGATCTCGTCCTCCCAGCCCTCTCGGACGACTTCGGAGTGGATCTCCGCCTGGGCGCCGCTGCCGTAGGAACCGACCAACAACGCTTCGCCGGTCATGTCGCGACCGTTCTCGAGGGCGTGTTTGAGCGCGCTGGCGCGGGCGACGTGGACGGAGCCGGTGTACCAGTTGCCGACCTCGCGGGAGATCGACAGCGTCGGATCGATCGTCTCCGCGTACCACTCCTGATACGCGTCCGTCTCCTTGAGCAGGTCCATGTACTCCCGGAGCGCGTCGCGGTAGTCGTCGTCGGTATCGAACGCTTCGGGACGGGGCTGGCGACCGATCTCGTCGGCCAGATCGTCCTCGAGGCTCGTATCGCGGATGACGTGGCGGTAGGCCAGCAGGGCCGCCTTCCGGACCATGCCCGGGAACGGCGTGTGGAACGGCGCGTAGGCGAAGTCCTCGGAGTGGACGTCGCCCGCGACGCTCTCGTAGTCCTCCAAGGCCTCGCGCATCCGGGCGAGATACACCTGCACGGAGCGTTTGCCGTCGACGGAGGGGAACTGCTGGTTGGGCTTGAGGAAGTCGGTCTCGTCGGCCGAGCCGTACCCCTGTTCGGCCGAGAGTTCGACCAGGTTGGGATCCTCGCTGATCAGCATCGCGACGGCGCCGGCGCCCTGGGTCGCCTCGCCGGCGTCACCGCGAGCGTACAGCGCCGTGTCGGTCGCGATGACCAGCGCAGAGCGGCCGCGGTTGCGACCCGCGCGAATCCAGTTGTACGCGTCGTCCAGACTCTGGGTGCCCGCGATGCAGGCGAACTTCCGCTCGCCCTTGTTGGCGTGGTGGAAGTCGCCGTCGAAGACCTGCTCGAGGCAGCCGGCGACGTACGTCGAAACGGGTTTGGAGTTGTCGAAGGCGCTCTCGGTCGCGACGTCGATCCGCCCGATATCGTCGGGCTCGAGCCCTTTGCGCTCCATCAGTCGGTGGGCGGCGTTGGCGCCCATCGTGACGATGTCCTCGTAACTGTCGGGGAAGGAACTGGCGTTCAGCCCGAGCCCTTTCGTGTACTTCTCGGGGTCTTCGCCCTTCTCGGGAGCGAACGTGCCGGGTAAGTCGAGTTTGAGGTTCCCGGTCCAGATTTCGATGGCGTCGATACCGACTGCAGTCATACCGTCGCATTCGTAGAGACGACATATGTTACTGTCGATGGAAAGATCGACAGCCGTCGAGAGCGGTGTTATCCGATTCGCGCGATCGACTCGGTACGGCTGTTTCCGTTGCCGTCTGTAACGGTAAGTCGAATTTCGTACTCGTTTCCGGACCCGTTCTTCTCCTCGAGTTCGATTCCGTCTTCGACGACGCGGTCTCGATTCGGATACGCCTTCTCCCACGTGTCGACCACGGCTCCCGTGTCGTCGAGTAACTCGAGGGTGCCCCGCGTGATCGGCGCGTCACCGGCCGACGCCCGCCACGTGACGGTGAACCGCGCGTGATTATTGTGGTTCTCGCTACTCGCTTCGAACTCCTCGATCGAGGGGGGAATCTCGTCGTGTTCGACGCGTACGGTGATCGTATCGCTGCTCCCCCCGCTCGAGACGAAGAGGTCGACGTCCCCCGACCCTTCCGCTTCGAAATCGACCGTCCGATCGCTCTCGTCGAATTCGGAAACGGTCGGACCGGACGGTTGATACGCGAAATCGAGCGTCGCTGATTCGGCCTCCGCGTTGGCGGCGAACGTTGCGGTCTCCCCCGAATACACGCGGTAATCACAGCTCTCACCGTCGTCACACGGTCGCGCGCTATCGTGATTGTCGGTCCAGTGAACGGTGTAGGCGCCGCCGCTGCGTTCGCCGTCACCATCGTCACGCGCGGTCACGTCGTACTCCCCGCTCGAGTCGCCGCCGTCCCCGATCCCGACTCGAGCGACCTGCAGCTCGTACTCGCCGGCGGCCAGCTCGATCGCGAGCGCGCCGCGCCCCTCGTCGGTCGCGTCGTAGGCGGTCACCCGCGCGTCCGACTGACCGTCGTCGAACGTCGTTCCGATCGTGTCGTTCCACGCGGTCGGTGCGGCGGTCGGAACCGTGATCGTGACGTTCCCGTCGCCCTCGCCTTCGATCGGAACCGGATCGGACGGGCCGCTGAGCGCGGTCGGATCGACCGTCACTGCGCCGCCGCCCGACCGCGAGAGCGCGCCCTCGAGCGCGACGAGCCTGATCGTCCCGTCGGAGAGCAGCGGCTGATCGGTCAGCGAGACCCGCGCGTCGTCGAACTCGTTGAACGCGAAGCCGTGTTCGATCCGCGTCGTCGGCGCCGAGTCGTACTCCCTGTACGCGGGCGTGTAGGCGAGGGTCGTCGTGGAGTGGTTGCCGGTCAGGTTGTGGGGATTGCCCTCGTACGCCGATTCTTCCCCGGCGAATCGGGCGTCGATGCTGATGGTTTCCGTGCCCGTCGTCTCGAGTCGGCCCGTCGGCGCGGGCGGGTTCGCCGCGACCGTTCGGGACGGAAATCGGGTGCCGAGCGTGACGGCCGTCGACCGCGTTCCGCCCTCGGTGCCGACGTTCCGGATCGCGTTCCGGAGCTCCTGTAACTCGTCGTGGACCGCCTGGTTGTGGGTAAACTCCACCCGTTCGTTCTCCGCGGGGACCGCGTTGAGCTGGTAGAGCGCCAGCGCGGCGAAGACGATCGCGAGCAACAACACGGCCCCGATCTGGACGGTGACCGCGCGCTCCTCGCCCCGAAAGACCATAGCCGTGAATGCGCCCGATAGCGTAAACGTGTACTGGCCGTCGGGTCGCCTCCCGCGGCGACGGTCCGTCGGCGGCCGTCCGACTGAAAGCTGTGGCTTACTATGTGGCGCGTCGGGGTACGTCACCGCGCATGCGACGTGTCGAAGAGCGGTTCCGGAGCCATCTGGTCGAAGACGAATCGGTGCGGGCGCTCGCGTCGGGACGGCTCCTCGGGGACGCCGTTCGCGGTCGAGCGACGATCGGCGCGACCGACCGTCGACTCCTCTGCGTCTCGGCGAGCGGCGAGTTCGTCGACGTCAGGTACGACTGGATCTGCTCGATTCGGCGCCGGGAGCAAACGCGCGTCGAGTACCGATCCGAGGACGGGCCGAACCGATCCCTGCGCCTCCTGGGCGGGCTCGTCGCCCTCGCCGTTCTCGTCGTCGGGATCGTCGCTACGACCGGTATCAGTGCGGTTCAGGGGGTCGCCACGACCGCGCTCGCCGCCGCGACCGTCGCTCTCGTCGCGGCCGTCCACTCCCTGCGAACGCGACCGGGCATCGGTCGCGCGACCGAGCAACTCGCCGTTGGGACCGGCATCCTCGCGCTGGGCGCCGTCGTCGCCGTCGTTCCCCTCGCGGCCGGCGTCTCGCTGCCGCTCTACGGGCTCGTGACGCTCGCCGGGCTCGGACTGGCCGGCTACGCCGCTATCCACCGCGCGGAACTCGCCGGGCTGGGTATCGACGGCCGCCGCGAGACGCTGCTCACCGTCACGACGGTCGACGGCGACACCGTCACCCTCGCCGTCGACGCCGACTCGACGTTCGACCGCGACCTCGAGGCGTGCGTCCACCGGACCGATCCCGCGTCCGTCGAACGGCCGCTCGCTCGGGCTCCGGTCGAGCGCCCGCGGGACGGTGACGACTCTGCGACTGTCGGGAGTACGTGACCGTTACGGCGACGACTCGGTCCTCAGGAGGGGAGTCTGGCGAGGCACTGGTGACAGTACCGCGCCGACGAGGCGTTCGGGTTCCCACAGGCCGGACACCGACGGCTCGAGGCGGTCTCCGACTCGATACCGATCCCGCTCGCGAGCACGGTCAGCACGTCGTCCTCGACCTCGTGGCCCTGTTCGTGCAGCCACCGATCGATGAAGGCGTCGTCGCGAAGCTTCTCGAGACCCCGCACCAGTCCGAGAAAGAACAGCGTGGGCGCGATCATGACGAACGCGGCGACGGCCAGCCGGCCGACGAGCTCGAGCGTGCTAAGTTCTGCCATGGAGAGTGGTACTGCGCCGGCGGCAAAACACCTACCGCTCGCCCGGTCGTGTCAGCCCGCGAACCGGCCGATTGCGTTCGCTCGCCGGGGTCGAAATCAAAGCGAACGGTCGAGAACGCAGTCGCTATCGAATCGACGAAAACGCACGCGAGGCGACGAACGCACGCGAGGTCGGGCGCGATCAGTCCGAGATGAACTTGTTGTCCCGCCAGTTGACGCCGCCCTCGCCCGAGTTGTGGTCCCGCGGTCCTTCGACGACCTCGATGTTGGCCGGTCGGGGCTCGCCCTCGACGATGCGGGTCGCCTCGAGTTCGCCGTCGCGCTCCGAGATCGCCGTCAGCGTCCCCTTCTCGGCGGCTTCGGCGATGCCACAGAGGACCAGGAACATCTGGTACTGCAACAGCGAGTTCTGGAGGACGGTCTCGCGGTCGCCCTTGAACGCCGCGAACTCGACGAGTTCGGATTCGATTTCCTCCTCTTCCTCCTCGTCCCAGCGGAAGGCGTTGCGCCGCTCGTCGGGGTCCTCCTCGTAGACCCGGTTCTCCGTGACGCTGGCCTTGAGCTGGGCGGTCGGCGTGTACTTGCTGACCGATTCGTCCTCGGCGACGGCCTTGAGAATGAGCGTGTTGTTGCGCCGCGTTATCTCCACGTCGGTGATACCGTCCGGGTACTCTGCCTCCTCGATGTGTTCCCGAAGGTCTTCGAGGGGTAGTTCGAGCGTCGAATGCAGCCGATAAACGTGTCTGGATTCCTCTGTTGACATGGTGGGATGATCTGCGGCGACAGTCGCTGGGTTCCTAGTACGAGCGCGTGACTTATATGACCTGCTATTGGATACGTGGCCGATGCGTTCGGATTAATTCATCGGCGCGATTCGGAGTGATTATTCGGCGTCGAGCGTCTCGGCCAGCTCGCCGCGTTCCTCGAGTTCCTCGAGGACGTCCGAGCCGCCGACGAACTCGCCGTCGACGAACGTCTGCGGGATCGTTTCCCAGCCGCTGTGGTCCTCGAGGGCGGCCCGGAACTCGGCGAGGGAGTCCAGGACGTCGACGGTCTCGAACTCGTCGCGGTGCTGGTCGATGAGACCGAGCGCCTTCCGGGAGTAACCACACTGAGGCATCAGCTCGGTCCCCTTCATGAAGAGGACGACCTCGTTGTTCGCGATGGCGTCCTCGACTTGCTCGTCGACCTCGTCCTGATCGAGACCCTGGTTCGGTGGGAATTCCATATCAGTCGTATGGCAACGAGAAGGGATAGGCCTTGCGTCCGCGGTACCGACGGAGCCCGAGACGACGCTCCTACCGCGGGTCCAGCCTGACGATCCGATCGTCGTTCGCTCGGGGGAACGGTCCGTCCGCGCGCCCGTCCCGGTTCGACGTGAGCAGGTACAGCGAGCCGTCCGGCCCGGGCTCGACGTGTCGAAGGCGACCCCACTCGTCGGCGAACAGGCGGTGGACCGTCGCCGTAAAGCGGTCGTCGAGCCAGTCGGCGTCGTACCGGACGCCGTCGGTCCCGTCCGGGCTCCCCTCGCCGTCGACGTCCGAATCGCTTCGGGGCGTGAGCCCGGCGACGGCCAGCGCGCTCGAGGCGAGCCCGCAGACGAGGACGGTGTTCGTCCACGGTTCGATCGCGCCGTCGTCGTAAAACGCCAGTCCGGACGGCGCCCACGTCGTTTCGGCCCCGGTGTTGACGACCGGCGGCGTCGCCGCCTCGTACTCGTCGTAGCTCCCGTACTCGGGGTCGTCGGGTCCGCCGCGGACGAGATCCCAGCCGTAGTTGCCGCCCGGCCGGAGGACCGAGAGCTCGTCCCGCGCGCCCGGCCCGTGCTCGGCGAGGATCGGCGTTCCCTGCGGCGTGAAGTCGAGTCCCTGCGGATTGCGGTGGCCGAGCGTGTACGTGCGTCGGTCGCCGTCGTCGCCCCAGTCGGGATTCTCGGGATGTGGCTCCCCGTCGGGCGTCACGCGCAGGACGGCACCGGCTCGGGAGCCGGGATCCTGCGTCAGTGCGGGCTCCCTCGCGTCGCCCGTCAGCACCCAGAGGTGGTCGTCGGGGCCGAACGCGATCCGGCCGCCGTTGTGAATCGACGACCCCGGGATCCCCTCGAGGACCGTCTCGAGGGCGTCGGCCTCGAGGTCGTAGCGGACGACCCGATTCGAGACGGCCCCGTCGTCGGCCGTGTAGTAGACGAACAGGTCGGGGGTGGCGGGGTAGTCGGGGTGGACCGCGACGCCGAGGGTCCCGCCCTCGCCGGGCGACGCGCGATCGGGGAGGGACGCGCTCTCGAGGAGTATCTCGCCGTCGTCGGGTCCCAGATCGGCGTCCTCGGTCAGTTCGTCCGCATCGAACCGGCGGACACCGCCGTCGCGTTCGGTGACGAAGGCGTCGCCGTCGGCGAACGTGAGATCCCACGGAATCGCGAGGTCGGAGACGACCGTCGTCGCCGCGACGTCGTCCTCGCCGGGGACGGCGTCGGCCGGCCGCCAGTCGGGTTCCGACCAGTCGTCGGCGGGGACGGACTCGGGCGTCGCGAGTTCCGTCGCATCCGTTCCCGACTCCGTGAGACAGCCCGCGAGCGCGGGAACCGCGACGCCGGCCGCCGCCAGCAGGCGTCGACGCGTCGGAGCGTTCATACGGGTACTGCGGGACGGAACGGTGAGAAACCTCGGGTTGGGTGCGGGGAACAGACGCCGGCTCACCGACCGCCGCGGCGTTACTCGTCGCCGTTCGGCAGCCGCGCCGTGGTGAACCAGAACTCCGCGTAGGCCCGAATGGACTCCAGAAACTCGTCGGGCTCGACGGCTTTCTTGAGACAGGCGTTCGCGTGCTTTCGGTACGAGTGCAGGACGTCGCTCTCGTCCTGCGAGCCGGTGAGGACGGTGATCGGAATGTGCTTGTGCTCCGGATCGTCTTTCAGTTCCATCAACACCTGTTCGCCGCTCGTCCGAGGCAGGTTCCAGTCGAGAATAACGAGGTCCGGTCGCGGTGCGTTCGCGTGGTCGTCGCGTCGGTAGACGAAATCGAGCGCCTCCTCGCCGTCGGTAACGGCGTGGAGTTCGCTGTCGGCGCCGGCGTCGCGAAACGCCTCCTCGACGAGGCGGACGTCTCCCGGGTTATCCTCGACCAACAGCACGTCGATCGTCCCCCTCGAGCGACCAGATGCATCGCTCATCACTCGGGTTTCGAGATGACTACGCATGAAAGCACTGCCTGAGTCGCCGATCGCTAGCCGCGACGGGACGGCGCGCGTACGGACCGCGACCGCTAGTCCGCGGCCGGCGGCGCCGTCAGGACGTCGAGCTTTTCGGCGGCGTAACCGAAGACGTCCCGGTAGCCGTTCGGCGACATCAGGATGGGATAGAACGGTTCGTCGGCGACCTGCGTGTCGCCGTCGGCGGCGGCGAACGGATCGCCGGCCTCGACTTCGGTGAAGTTGTCGACGAAGACCTCGTAGGTGTCGGCGTCTTGCTTACGGATGACATCGGTGAGCCGGTAGACCGGTAGATCGCTGTGGATCGTATCGCCGGGTAACGCGTCGACGGCCGTGAGGAACGCGCGGGTCAGTCGGTCCGCGTTCTGGGCGGCCGTCTCCGACCCCTGCAGGCCGCACTCGACTTCGATCGTGTCGATCTCGGAGAACAGGCGTCCCTCCGCGAAGTTACTCGTCTCGACCATCGCCGTCACCGGAAGCTGCGGGACGACCGCTTTCGCGGTCTCGCTGACGCCGTTGACGATCGCGAAGGGCTCGCCGTGGCTCTGGGTCGAGTGCATCGAGAACGTCAGACAGCCGTCGAGCTCCTCGACGAGCCGATGGGCGAGTCGTCCCTCGTGAGTTTTCGCGTCCGGGTCGCCGGGAAACGCGCGGTTCAAGTCCTCGTCGACGAATCGGACCCGCCGCTCGAGGGCCTCCTCGTTGGCGACGATGAGCTTGACCGGCCGCTCGACGGTCGGGCGCTCGTCGAGCAACCGTTCGACGGCGCGAACGCCACAGGGTTCGTCCCCGTGAACGCCCGCGACGACTGCGATCTCCGGCGTTCCTGACCCGAGCTGTGCAACTCTCATTACCGCATCATTGGGCTCTGTGGCCAAAGGCGATTCGGTCTCTCACGAACGAGACCATTCCGTCCGGCCGTCGTGGGGCTAGTTGCCACGCCGCTACCCCTCGGTACGACCGGTTTCGAGTCGACGAACGGACGGAACTGTCACTCTTCGAGTGTCTCAGCGTACTCGAAATCGGCCGGTCCGGCGGTCGGACGCTCGCCGTCGATCGGAATCCGCCAGTCGTCGATCCGGGTCGGTTCCTCGAGGGCGTTCGTCAACACGGTCCGGACCTCGAGGACGTCGACGCCGTAGTAGTCTCGAGGAACGTCCCGCAGGTACTGCAGCGCGGTTCGAAAGAGCGACCGCAGTCCGTCGTCGTTGTCGAAGTCGATCCGCTTGTACGCGCCGGCCGCGACCTGCACCATCCCGTGGCAGAACGCGCTCTCGGTGCTCCCGCGGCCGTAGTTGTACCACTCGAGTTCGAAGCAGTCGTGGCTCTCGTGGTAGGCGCCGGCGTTGAAGAGGCGGACGCCGTGGACCGTCGCCCGACGAAGCGTGGCGTGCTCCCAGCGGCCCGCCTCGGGCCGCCAGCCCGTCGGCGTCTCGAGCCCCGGTGGCGGCGCGACGGTCGGGTCGCTGGTGTGCTCGTCCATACGCCGAGTTGGTGCGGCGGACGGGTAATTCCGTCGCCGACCGCGAGACGACCCCGACGAACCATCCGAGTACTTATTCGGGTCCGGTCCCCCACCATCGACTAGATGAAGCACCCCCGTTGGCGGTGCCAGGACTGTGGGGAGCGCCTCTACGAGCACATCGAGGGCGACTACCAGTGTCTGAACTGCGGTCGCCGGTACGATCCCGACCAGCTCGAAGAGAACGCTACCTGAAACTGGATTCACCGCTCGCCCGTCGTTCGACCGCCGCTGACGGCCTGACCGGGCCGTATCCGGTAAGCGGCCTGTAGCTGCGGGCCCAACGGTATAGGTCGCGAAGACCCATCGACGAAATATGGAGACGCGATGGGCGACCGTCGACGGTGTCCACCTGCAACTGCCCGACGACTGCACCGCCGCCGAACTCCGAGATCACCTCCGGAAACCCGACGACGCGGCGCTGATCGCGGTCACGGGCGACCTCGTATCGATCGTTCACGACGAGGAGCAACCGCTCTCGGCGATGGTCGCCGGCTGCGCCGACACCTACTACTTCAGACGGCCCGACGAACCGGACCGGAACGACCTCCTCGCGGCGCCGGAGATCGACGACGCCCTCGAGGCGCCGTCGTCGGACGAAACGACCTTCCAGCGCCCCGGAATCGACCACTGACGCTCGAGCGTCGGACTGCGGGCCGTCGTAGACGTTCGTCAAATATCTCCGCTATTTGCGACCTATCTCGGAAGAATACTTCCTTACCGGGGCGTAAAACTAAAGAGATCTCGGTTCTTGGCTAGTGCCACGACCATGAGCCAACGTGTCACGCTCGAGCCGGTCGACGAGATTCCGAACGACTGCCGCATCTGCCACTACGACGAACTCGAAGCGGAGGCGAAAGCGCAGGTACCGCTCCTGATCGACGCCCCGGCCGAAGCGGAGACCGACGACGCCGACGGCGTTGCCGACGCGTTCGAGGGCTGCGATCTCGTCAAGTACACCGAGTACTACGCGGTGTCGGCCGACTGAGGTCGGCCCGGTCCCGTTCTACGGATCCGAACGGGAGTCGACGGCTCGAGGACCGAATCGGCCGGCCGATCAGTTATCCTCGTCGGGGTCGAGTTCGAACTGTTCGTTCTCCGAGACGGCGTTGAGAACGATGCTCGTGTTCGACTGGTTGATGTCGGGGTCGGTGATCAGCTGCTTGATCTGGTCGTTCATGTCGTCGGTGTCTTTGAACTTCCCGATGGCGATGACGTCGTAGTTGCCGGTGACTTCGTAGACCGAGATCATCTGTCGGTGGTCCTTCAGGGACTCGGTGATCTTCGGCAGCGCGCTGCCTTCGGCTTTGAGCTGCATCACCGCGGTGACGTCGTAGCCGAGGGCGTCGTAGTCGACGATCGGCGTATACCCCTGAATGACGTCTTCCTCCTCTAGGTCCGAGAGGTGGTTGGAGACGGTCGTGACGGAGACGTCGAGCTCCTCCGCGAGGCTGCGAAGACTCGCGCGTCCGTCGCCGAGCAGTTCGTTTACCAGATCCGTGTCCAGGTGTTCGTAGGTCATTTGTATACTATGAAGTCCTCCGTATATAAGGTATTTACGAATATCCAGTTCTAACAGCCCCCGTCGTTGCTTCGCGTAGGAAATCCCCGTTCGACATCTATTTCGGTATTTGAGGCGGACGAAATAAGCGAATTCGCGTTCGCGGCCGCGCGGTCGACCGCGGTTGCCGTCGCGGGATCGGAATAATCGATTCTCGTTATCGAAGGGTGAGAAACCGCTTCGGTCGTACTTCTCGACCGGTTGCGCTCGTCTGGCGTAACTGACAGCAGTTATTGGACGAACCAAAGCTATTTCTCCCCGCCGTTCATCGTGGTATCCATGACGATACAACGACGCGAGTTCATCGCCGCGCTCGCCGGCGGCGGCGCCGCCGGACTCGCCGGCTGCTCGACGCTGACCGGCGACGACAGCGACGCCGAAATCAGCGGCGAAACGCTGACGCTGACGACGACCTCGAGCACGTACAACACCGGGTTGCTCGACGAACTCAACGCGCCCTTCGAGGACCGGTACGGCGTCTCCGTCGACGCCGTCTCGCAGGGGACGGGACAGGCCCTCGAGACCGCGCGAAACGGCGACTCGGACGTGGTGATGGTCCACGCCCGCTCGCTCGAGGACGAGTTCATGGAGGCGGGGTACGGCGTCAACCGACGCGACCTCATGTACAACGACTTCGTCGTCATCGGCGGTCCCGACGATCCCGCGGGGATCGGTGGCAGCGACGACGTCACCGAGGCGTTCACCGCCATCGCCGACTCGGAATCCCCGTTCGTCTCCCGTGGCGACGACTCCGGAACGCACACGAAGGAGCTCGAGATCTGGGACGAGGCGGGACGCAGCGCCGACGAGCTCGGCGAGTGGTACCAGGAGGCCGGCCAGGGGATGGGCGACGTCATCAACATGGCCAACCAGCAGGGCGCCTACACGCTGTCCGACCGCGGGACGTATCTGGACATGCAAGGCGAGGTCGACCTCGAGATCCACGTGCAGGGTCCGATCGAGGACGGGCCGGAGCTGCTCGCGAATCCCTACGGGATCGTCGCCGTCAACCCGGCGGTCCACGACAACGTCGAGTACGACCTCGCGATGGCCTACATCGGCTTCATCACCGGCCCGGAGGGCCAGGACCTCATCGAGAACTACACCGCCAACGGCGAGCAGTTGTTCTACCCCGAGGCCCTCTCCGAAGAGCCGAACTTCCGGCAGTACGTCCCCGAGGGGTGGAGCGCCGACGGCGGCGGCAACTCGAGTGACTCGTCGGACGAATAATGTCCCTCGAGAGCGCGACGACGGTCCCGCTGCTCGCCGGGTTCCCCTTCGAGTGGAACTACATCCGGAGCATCATCGTCGTCTCCCTGTACGTCAGCGTGGCCGCGGTCGCGTTGAGCACGTTGGTCAGCCTCCCGATCGCGCTCGCCGTCGGCTTCTCCGACTTTCGCGGGAAAGGGCTCCTGACGTCGATCATCAACACCGGCATGGGGTTTCCGAGCGTCGTCGTCGGACTGGCCGTCCTGTTTACGGTCTCCAACGAGGGGCCGCTCGGCTCGCTCGAACTCGTCTTCACGCGCGAGGCGATGATCATGTCCCAATTCGTCCTCGCCGCGCCGGTGATCACCGGCGTCAGCCTCGCCGCGGTGAGTAGCGTCGAGCAAAACGTCCGCGACGCGGCGTACGCGATGGGCGGCACTCGCCTCGACGTGGCGCTGGTCACCATCAAGGAGGCTCGCTACGGGATCGCGACCGCGGTGCTGGCCGGCTTCGGGCGGGCGATCAGCGAGGTCGGCTCCGTCCTCATCGTCGGCGGAAACATCGCCGGCGCCGACGGGACCTCGAAGACGCGGACGCTGACGACGGCGATCCAGCTCGAGGCCCAGCGCGGACGGTTCGAGACGGCGATGATCCTCGGCGCCGTCCTCCTCGCGATCGTGCTGGTCGTCAACGGCATCGTCGTCCGACTGGGCAGCGACGAAGGGGGGTACCGATGACCCTCGAGGCGACCGACGTCTCCCACGGCTACGGGGACGAGACGGTCTTCGACGACGTCTCGCTGTCGGTCTCGACGGGGGAGGTCGTCGCGATCATCGGCCCCTCCGGCGTCGGCAAGTCGACGCTGCTCCGCCTGCTCGCGCTGTTCGACGCGCCCGATCGGGGGACGATCAGCTACGACGGCGAGGACGTCTGGCGACAGCCCGACGGGCAGCGACTCGAGTACCGCCGTCGCATCGGCATGGTCTTTCAGGACGCGAGCCTCTTCGACGCGAGCGTCCGCCGGAACGCCGCCTACGGCCTCCGCGTTCGCCAGTCGTGGCCCGAACGGATTCGACACGAGTTCGCGCAACTCGTCGGCGAGCAAAACGGCACCGGCGACGCCGTCGAGGCCCTCGAGACCGTCGGGCTGGCCGACAAGGTCGATCAGGACGCCGACTCGCTCTCGGGCGGCGAAGCCCAGCGCGTCGCCTTCGCCCGAGCGCTGGCGTACGATCCCGAAATCCTCCTGCTGGACGAACCCACGTCCGATCTCGACCCGCGAAACACGGCGGTCATCGAGGACGCGGTGCTCCAGGCCCGAAATCGGGGGATCGGCGTCGTCGTCGCGACGCACGACATGCACCAGGCTCGGCGCGTCGCGGACCGCACCGCCGTGTTGCTCGGCGACGAAATCATCGAAGTCGACCGGACCGAACGCGTGTTCGACGATCCGCGCGACGACCGGACCCGGCAATTTATCGACGGCGAACTGATATACTGACCATCGCGGAGACCCGCCGCGCACGCGCCGACCACCGCTCGAAGCTACTATGACGATCGAAAAGGAGTACACCACGAAACTCGCGGTCGACGACGTCACGATCGACCGGCGCGACATCGAGATGCTCGACGCCATCGATCGGTACGGATCGATGCACCGCGCCGCCGAAGAACTCGGCCGCTCCTACGCCCGCCTCCAGAACCGCGTCGTGGAGATCGAGGAGGCCGTCGGCCCGATCACCGAACGCCAGCGCGGCGGCAGCGGCGGCGGCGGGACCGAACTGACCGCGACCGCCCGGGAGTTGCGCCAGCAGTTCGACCGCCACGAGGCCGCACTCGACGGCGTCGCTCGAGTGACGGAATCGGTCTTCGCGGGCACCGTCCGCGACCGAACCGGAGAGCTCGGGACCGTCGAGACGGGGATCGGCCCGATTCTGGCGCTCGTTCCCGACGACGCGAGCGAGGTCCAGGTTGCCGTTCGCTCGGACGCCGTCGTCCTGACCGATCCCGAGGAGACCCTCGAAGCCGATAGCACCAGCCTGCGCAACCGGTTTCGGGGCACCGTCGATCGCCTCGAACCGGGCGAGTCGATCACCAGAGTGACCGTCGGTCTCGAGGGAGACGGGGGGGACCCGACGCTCCAGGCGCTGGTCACGAAGGCCAGTTCGGAGCGCCTCGGGCTGGCGTCCGGGCGCGAGATCGCCGCCTCGTTCAAGGCGACCGCCGCGCGAGGGATCCGCATCGATCCGGATTCGCCGGAGTCGTCGGAGTCGTCGGAGTCGCAGGAGTCGCGGTCGTAAGTCGAACCGGCTCACGGGCGCCCGTGGCTCGAGTATCGCTGTCGGAATTCGAGAGAAGACCTTATCCCGCGCCCGCGAATACGTGACTTGAATGACAACCTCCCCGAACGCGGATCCCGAATCGAACGACGGTCCCCGCATCCGCCGCCAGGAGGTCGTCGCGGATCTCGGACAGCAGGCGCTCGAAACCGACGATCTCGACGAGTTACTGCACGACGCCGTCACCGCCGTCGCCGAGACCCTGGACGCCGAGTGCGCGAGCGTCTTCGAGTTGCTCCCGGGCGGCGGGGAACTCCGCCTTCGACGCGGCGTCGGCTGGTCCGACGATCTGGTCGGGACCGCGACGATACCGGCCGACTCGAGTTCGTACGCGGGAGAGACGCTTCGCGCCGCGCAACCGGTCGTCGTCGAGGATCTCGACGGCGACGACCGCTTCTCCGGCTCCGACAGGCTGGGCGAGCGAGACGTCAGCAGCGGGCTCAGCGTCAGTATCGGCCCGGACGAGCGGCCGTGGGGACTCCTGCGAGCGCACGCGACCGACCGGCGATCGTTTTCCGACCGCGACGCGGTCTTCCTCCGCAGCGTCGCTACCGTGCTCGCGTCCGCGACCGAGAACGCGCGGGCGGAACGACGGTTCGAAGCGATCTTCGAGGACCCGAACATCCTCGTGGGCCTGCTCGAGCCCGACGGGACGGTCCTCGACATCAACGGGACGGCCATGGAGTACATCGACGCCGACTTAGCGGACGTGACCGGCGAGCCGTTCTGGGAGACGCCGTGGTGGGGCGAGGGCGACGACGTCCGATCTGACGTCCGGGAGTGGACCCGTCGGGCGGCGAACGGCGAGTACGTCGAGTTCGAGACCGACCTCACCCGGCCGAGCGGCGAGCGGTACACGATCGACGGCGTCTTCAGACCCGTCACGGACGACGACGGCGACGTCGTCTCCATTATCGTCTCCGATCGCGACGTGACCGAACGCAAGGAGCGGGAGCGCTACCTCGAGGACGCGAAAGCGCAACTCGAGGCCGCGACCGAAGCGGGCGCGGTCGGGACGTGGGAGTGGCACCTCTCCGGAGACGAGTTCGTCGCCGGGGCGTCGTTCGCCCGCACGTTCGGCATCGACCCCGAAGCGGCGCGGGACGGCGTTCCGCTCGAATCGCTGCTGTCGTCGATCCACGAGGACGACCGCGACCGCGTCGAACGGCAGATCGAGACTGCCGTCGAGAACTGCGACGAGTACGAGGCGGAGTACCGCGTCCGGAACGCCGACGACGAGCTCCGGTGGGTAGTGGCCCGCGGCCACGTCGAGGCCGACGACGACGGGAACCCCGAGACGTTCCCCGGGGCGCTGACGGATATCACGGACCGAAAGCGGGCCGAACTCGAGGCCGAGAAGCAACGCAAGCAACTCGAGACGCTGTTTCAGATTCTGCCCGTGGGTGCGGTCGTCGCCGACGCCGACGGCTCGCTGCTCACGGCCAACGACACCGCGCGGGAGATCTGGGGCGACGACGTCTTCGACGCGGGGTGCGTCGACGAGTACGCGAAGTACGACGCGGTCTGGGCGGACTCGGGGGAGCCGGTCGATCCCGAGGACTGGACGATGGCCCAAGTGCTTCAGGGCGAGGCGGTGACGGAGCCAAACGTCTACGAGATCGACGCGTTCGACGGCGAGCGTCGGGTAATCATGGAACACGGGATGCCCGTCACGGACGAGTGCGGCGAGGTGACTCGCGGGGTCGTGACGCTGACCGACATCACGGAACGTCGGGAGTTCCGGCGCAAACTCGAGGAATCGAACGAGCGACTCGAGCAGTTCGCCTACGCGGCCAGTCACGACCTGCAGGAACCGCTGCGAATGGTCACGAGCTACCTTCGGCTGCTCGAGAACCGCTACGGAGACGCCTTCGACGAGGACGGACAGGAGTTCCTCGACTACGCCGTCGACGGGGCCGAACGGATGAGCGAGATGATCGACGGCCTGCTCGCGTACTCCCGGATCGAAACGCGGGGCGATCCGCTCGAACCGGTGGACCTCGAGACCGTCCTCGACGACGTGATCGACGACCTGCAGTTTCAGATCGACGAGACCGACGCGGCGCTCGAACTCGACGCCCTCCCCACCGTCGAGGGCGACGCCAGCCAGTTGCGGCAGGTGTTCCAGAACCTGCTGGATAACGCGCTCACGTACCACGGCGACGAGCCGCCTCGAATCTCCGTCGACGCGGAACGGCAGGGCGACCAGTGGGAACTATCGGTTCGCGACGCGGGTATCGGCATCGCCCCCGATGATCAGGAGCGCGTGTTCACCGTCTTCGACCGACTGCACGGCCAGGAGGAGTACGACGGCACGGGCATCGGGCTCGCGCTCTGCCAGCGGATCGTCGAGCGCCACGGCGGCGAGATCCGGATCGACTCCGAGCCCGGCGAGGGGACGACGTTCTCGTTTACGCTGCCGGCGGCCGAGTGACGCCGGCCGGAAGCGGCCACCGCGGAGGGTTTATTACTCGCGAACAGCTTCACGACCGCGCTGATAGCGGGCGAGTCGAAACGGCCCGTATGACCATCCTCCTCCTCGGGACAGTCCTGTTGCTCTCCCTCCTGCCGTCGCTCGCCTTTCTCGGATTCTGGTACGGACTGGGGCGCATGCAACGGAGTTCGGTGCTCGCCCGAACGAGCGCCCGTGCGGGCGAATCCGATCCAGCGGTTACGTGGAACGACGTTATCGACGCGTACGCGGACCCGCAGCAGAGTCTCATTTCGACATCGGTCTCCTCACGGTCGGCGAGTCGCGACGATCGCTGTCCGACGTGCGCGACGGAAACCGACCCGGTCGGCTCGTTCTGTCACGGCTGTCTGCGAAAACTCGAGTGAAACGCGTTCGCGCTCGCGGTTCGTGCTCCGCTCGCACGGATCCGTGACGGAAGAACCGTCCTCGTCGGCCACTACGCTAGTCGCGGACCTCGCCCGGGATCGACTACGAACCGACCACTGGATCGTCGTCGTCCGCTTCGGTCCGCTCGATCGCCTCTCTGACCTCGTCTTGCGTAGCCTCCTCGAGTTCGTCCCTCATCGTACGCGCCACGTTCGCATAGCGAACCCTAAAATGGGGCGTACGGTTTTCTCGGCGAGATAATACCGCGACTCGAGGACTCGAGTCGGAACCGAAGCCGAGAGTCGCGAGACCGACGTTGCGGACTGCTTCCCGCCACCGTTCGTGACTCCGCCGATCGATCGAGAGGCGCACAGGGACCGATATAGAACTTGAACCATCTCCAGACGTGCAGTACGGTTTGCTGAATTGGCTGCGAGGTCGGCTGAGATGGGACTCCTGAATAGAGAACAGATAATTTAAATATACATATTATCGCACATGTATGCTAACAAGGGTGAAGTGCGTAGAGACAATAGGCGGGGGTATGGCTACGAGTCCGTCTACCAATTGGGAATGGGCTGAGAGATGGAATCAGTTATTCGATATTCTTTCCGCCGAGCCGCGGCGAGAGATCATTAATTCGCTGCTGGATGAACCTCGAGAGCGCCGGCTCTCGCTGCCTGAAGCCGCAGAATCTCCCAATCAATCGATGGACTCTGAGACGTTAACTATTCACTTGCGCCATCACCACCTCCCGAAGCTCGCTGAAGCGGGGTACGTTCGCTGGGATCGCGAACGGTTCTGTGTCCAGCGTGGCCCCAATTTCGCGGAACCGGCATTTATCGTCGAGAACGTGTTCGAGTCAATGGACGAGATCCCCGAGTCCTTGGTTAACAACTGTAAGATTATACAGAAGAGCAGTAACGATGACGCAAACTGACGTCGTCACCAACGTTGTCAAAGCGGTGGCCGCCCAGGACGGAGTGGAACCAGGGGAACTCGATTTGCTGTACGAGTACATCGACCCCGAAGTGTTAGAGAACATATGTGAGCAAGAGAAGGGAGACTGGAACTTTACGTTCCAATATTCTGATCATCAAGTCACGCTGACCCACGAGGGACAGATCTTCGTCGATGGTATCCTGCATACGACGAGTGTATCGACGACGGACGACTGACCAGCGAGTGATGCGGCTTCACCACCCTCAATTGGAGCCCCTGCCGGACTGACCGCCGCCGCTGTATTTACCGACCAGTTCAGAAAATCGCCCGGCGACGCCGAGGTAGAAAGCACAATCTACTCAATCATCGTAGAGACTCTCGTCTATTCCAGTGAAGAGTGAAGTGAAAATCGCACGACGGCGAGGCCGTCGTATGCTCCGTCTGGGATTTGAACCCAGGTCATCGGCTCGAAAGGCCGAAATGATTGGCCGGACTACACCAACGGAGCGATCACTGCGTTCCCGCTCCGAGCCTCGACGGACTTCGTCCATCTCGCCAACGGAGCGTGCGTCGAACGCAATAGGTCGTTGCCGAGGCCTAGTAAAAAACGTTCCGTTCCGCGGCCGTAATGGCACGTCCTCACTCGGTCGGATTATTGTCATCTCTTCGCCCTCATTTCCGAGTCAGTGGATGCCGAATAGTGGCGTTTCAATCCTTCAAGCGCCGATTTTCTCGTCGATTCGCGAACGCCGCCGACTTCTCAATCCTTTTGATCCCGCAACACAACCACTCGCACATGAAATTCGTTCGCTTCCGCGATCCGGCCGGCGCCGTTCGACGCGGCGAGTACGAAGACGGCTACGTTCACTTCGGAAACGAGAGCTACGCCCTCGAGGACGACGCGATCGACGTGCTGGCTCCCTGCGAGCCGTCGAAGATCGTCTGCATCGGTCGCAACTACGCCGACCACGCCGACGAGATGGGGTCGGACCTGCCCGATCGGCCGCTGCTGTTCCTGAAGCCGCCGAACGCCGTCGCCGCCCACGGCGACACCGTCACCGCGCCCGCCGGCAAGGAGCGCATCGACTACGAGGCCGAACTCGGCGTCGTCATCGGCGAGCAGTGTCGCCACGTCCCCGTCTCGGACGCGATGGACGTCGTCGAGGGGTACACCTGCATCGACGACGTTTCGAACCGCGACGATCAGAACGAGGAACAGAACTGGATCCGCGGGAAGGCCTTCGACGGCGCCGCGCCGATGGGGCCGGTGCTCGCGACCCCCGACGAGGTGCCCGACGACGCCAGCGTGCAGTCGCGCGTCAACGGCGAACTCAGGCAGGACGGCTCCCGCGAGCAGCTCATCTTCCCCATCCCGGAGCTGATCGCCGAGATCACGACCTACATGACCTTAGAGCCCGGCGACGTCATCGCCACCGGAACGCCCGAGGGCGTCGGCCCGCTCGAGGACGGCGACGAGGTCGAGATCGAGGTCGAGGGCGTCGGGACGCTCGAGCACAGCATCCGGCGGCCCTGAGCGTAGCGGCGCCTCGAGTCGCTCGCGCGTAGCGGCGCCGAATCGACCGCAGCCGAACCTTTTTCGAGTCGCTCGCGCGTAGCGACGGCCATGACCGTTCGATTCGGCGCGGTGACCGTCGACTGGCTCGGCCTCGCGACGATCCGCCTCGAGGGCCGGACCGGTGCCGTCGTCTACGTCGATCCGGGCCCGGAGGGGGACGACGCGCTCGAGGGCGAGCCACGGGACGGCGATCTGATTCTGGTCTCTCACGACCACCACTACGATCCGGACTCGATCCGACGAGTGGCCCGAGAGGACGCCATGGTCCTCGTCCACGAGTCGATCGACGCCGCGGGGATCGACCGGGTCGACGAGGGACCCGAGGACCTCCCCTACGACGTCGAACGGGTTCGCGCCGACGAGTCGTTCGTCCTCGGGCCGCTGGATCTGTTCACGACGCCGGCCTACAACGATCCCGCGGGACCGCACGTCGACGGGAACGGCGCGCCCTACCATCCCGAGGGCGAGGGCTGCGGGTTCGGCGTCACGATCGACGGCGTCACCGCGTTCTGTCCCGGCGACACCGACGCGCTGCCGGTCCACGAGGAGCTGACCGTCGACCTCTTCTGCCCGCCGATCGGCGGGACGTTCACGATGGACCGCCGCGAGGCCGCCGCCCTCGCCGCGCGACTCGAGCCGGACCTCGTCCTTCCGGTCCACTACGACGCGTTCGAGGCGATCGAGACCGACGCCGACGCGTTCGTGGTCGACGTCGCGAACCGCGGCGTGCCGGTCGTGTTGGACGAACCGGGAACGCGCTGAGCCGCCGGTCGCGCTCGACCGCTGCCGACGAGTCGGATACCGTGACAGACGGCCGTACCGACCGCTCCAAAGCGTTAGTGTCGCTGCCGCCGACCGCTCTCGTATGGGCGGCTATCGTCGGTCGGGTCGGGACGGGCCCGCATCGCAGTACTGCGCGCAGTGTGGGACCGATCTCGAGAGACGGATGCACTACTGTCCGAACTGTGGCGTCGCGACCGATCGATCGACCGCCGGACCGCGGAAGCAGCCCGCCGCCGCGAGCCGGAGCGACCGAAGGGGACGAAACGCCGGTACCGAGACGGGGACGAGCGACCGCGACCGCCTCGAGCACCGGATCGCGCGGGCCTCCCGAGAGGGGTGGCGACTCGAGCACGATTTCGGCGACCGCGCCGTCATGGTGCGCCGGACGTTCGGAAACGCGAAGGAGCACCTCGCGGTCGCGCTGGTCACCGTCTGGTTCACGATGGGGATCGGCAACGCCCTCTGGGGCGCCTACCGGTACTTCGGCGACGCCGAGCGGCTGGTCCTGCGAGCCGACCGCGTCGAGGGCGGCGAGGCCGGGCGGACTCGAGGCGAGGCCACGGCCGGTTCCGGGCTGCGTTGGCGGGCGGTCGCCGGCGGCTGCTGGCTGGTCGCCGCGATCGTCGCGGTGGTCGCCCTCGAGATCGCGGCCGCGGCGGCGACCGTCGTGTTGGTCGCGCTCGCCGTCCTCTTCGCGACGCTGGGCGCGAGCGCCCTGCCGTCGGTTCGACGCCGACTCGAGGGTCGGCACCCGTTCGGGGCGAACGGTCAGATCCGGTCGGTCGAGGAGCGGACGGTCGTCGCCCCCGACCGCCCGTGTGCCGCCTGTGCGGAACCCGTCGGGCGCGGTCTCGAGCGGATCTACCGGGACGAGTTCTGCGCCCTCGGCGTTCCGCTGACGGTCTCCGAGGGACGCAACTACTACTGCCGGGCGTGTGCGAACGCCGAGAGACCCGGCGCCGGCGAGCGGACCGCGACCGAGTCGGCCGCGGCTGGGGAGCCGGACCGCGATCCGGAACCGGAACACGCCTGAGCATCGGTACCGACGCGCGGGTGCCGCCGTTCGAGTCGACTACACCGGAGAGAAGCGAACGCGGAACCTCGAGTCGATCCCGGAGTCTCGAGGCGACTCACGGCAGATCGGAGGACGAGCGCTCCCGTTCGAACTTCGCACTGGAGCAAAGCGGGCCGACTCGGACCGGTTCGGTAACTGCGCCCGCACCGAGATAGCGCGTTCACTCCGAGAACGCCGAACGGCGGAATCGGCTCTTCACGAGCAGTCCGATTCCGAGCAGTGCGAGCGTCCCTCCGACGGTGAGGATCGGGCTGTCGGTGGCGGCCTCGAACGCCGTTTCGAAGAGCGAACGGTGGCGCCCGTAGTAGACGACGCCTCCGGCGGCCGCGTAAAACGCGATCGTCCCGACCGCTGTGTAGACGCCGAATCTCGCGGGAAGCATGTCGGCGAACCCCGCCGGAATAGAGATCACGGAACGTAACACGGGCAGGAAGCGTCCCCAGAGGACCGACGATTGTCCCCACCGTCGGAACCACTCCCGCCCCTCGTCGATGCGGTCGTCTGAAACGGTGATTCGATCCCGGATCCAGTCACTCTCAGCGACTCGAGAGCCGCGAAACACGTAGAACGGAACGAACGCGCCGACCGTCCCGCCGGCGCCGGCCGCGAGCACGAACACGACAAACGAGACGGGGTCGGTGATGAGCAGTGCAGCCGCCGCCGGAACCACGGCTTCGCTCGGGAGAAACGGAAACAGCATCGACGACTCGAGGAAGGTGAACAGGAACAGTGCGAACGGACCGTATAACTGCACGAACCGGAGTGCACCTTCCGTCAAGTCTACCATGGGTGGCGTAAGCGGCGACGTCGTAATACCGTCCCCCTTTGACGAGCAGGGAGACGTGCCAGAGAAGTCGATGCTACTGAACGCGAGTTCCGCACGCCACTCTCGGTGAAGCGATCGTCTCGCCAACTACCGGTAGCGGCCCTCTCCGAACGGCGGTTCGATCGGCGTCTAGAGGACACCCATCTCACTGAGACGTTCGGGCAGATACGTGTCCGTCACGAAGTCGAGCCCGTGGGACGCCAGCGACTGCTGTTCGGACTTCTTCTCGATGTCGAGCTGGAGCTCGATCTGTTCCTCCCAGTAGTCGGTCTGGAAGCGCGGGTCCTCGAGTTCGCTCTCTAAGGCGTTGATGTCCGAATCCGAGAGCGGGTCGGTCGGCAGGTCGTACTCGACGATGTCGGCCGGCTGGATGCCGATGAACTTCGCTTCGGGCGTCGCGAGGTACTCCGAGAGGTGGGCCGACTTGATCGACCCGTAGGCGACGGAGCCGTAGATGCGGTACGACCACGGGTCGCCGTCAGTGAAGACCACCACGGGAAGACCGAGTTCGTCGTGGAAGCGCTTCGTCAGTCGGCGCGTGGCCCGCGCGGGCTGTCCGCCGAGGTGGACGACGATCGCGTCGTACTCCTCGTCGAAGCCGTTCTCGACGAGTCGATCGCGCATGCCGCCGGTCTCCACGCAGAGGACGAAATCGGCGTCGTTGTCGAGGAACTCGATCATGTCCGGGTTGTTCGGGATCTGGTACCCGCCTTGCCCCACGTCGAGCTGGCAGTGGATGTCGCGGTCGCCGCGCTTGGTCTGCTCGCGGATGTGGAGCGGTCCCATCACCTTCGCGCCCGACTCCTCGGGGCGCATGTGGAAGTCCTCGCGGGTGACTCCGGAGACGATCTCCAGGTCCTCGACCATGCTGTTGGACTCGTCCTGGCTCGTGAACTGGGCCTCGTCGTTGTCCCAGCTCTCCGAGAGGTAGTAGAGTTCACGCAGGGTCGACGAGCGATCCTGCTCGAGTTGCTCTACGAGGAAGTCGATCGTATACGTCGCTTTCAGCAGCTTCCGGGCGCCGCTGACCGAGTTCGCGGATCGGGTCGATTCCCGGTCACCGTAGACCCAGACGTCGCTCTCTTCGTCGTACTCGATGTTGTTCTTCGTCCGCGTCGGCACGGACATGTGGGGGATCTCGCCCAGTTCGAACTGATCGTAGAACTGCGCGGCGAGATCGATCAACTGCTCTCGGGCCTGCTGGTCGTTGTCTGCGCTCATTGTTTCACCGTGAGTTTCTCAGTTTCGATGCCCTTTACGTCCAGATCGTACTCCGCGCCGTCGGCCACCTCGTACTCGAGGGTGGCCTCGTCGTCGCTCGATACCTCGGGTTCCCACTTGACGAACCACTCGCCGTCCATCTCGACGACGGTCGCGTCGTCGGGGAGGCTCGTCGGCTCGTCGGAGACGATGTCGGTGATCTCCAGGGACTCGTTCGTATTGGAGTTGTTCTCGACGGTGACCGAGACGGCCTGGCCGTCGCCGTTTTCTTTGACGCTGCGCTCGACGAGCACGTTGTTCATGATGCGCGCGATGGCGTCGTCGATGTCGGGTTCGTCGCGGCCGGTGACCTCGGCGACCTTCTCGGCCATCTCCGGGAGGATCGTCCCGAGGACGTTCTGTTTCTTCCGGCGCTGTTGCATCGAGCGGCGCTTGTTGAGGTAGCTCTTGAGCTCCCGGGCCGCCTCGCGGATCGCGAGCTCGATCTCGTCTTCGATCTCGGGGACGTTCGCGACGGCGTCCTTCGACTCGCTGGTGAACGGGACGTTCGTCGACGCGACGTGGATCATGATCACCGCCGGCCCCTTCGGCAGGCCGGAGCCGCCGGGCTGGTCGAGCCCGTAGTTGCGCCAGCCGATCGACTTGACGACGTCGGTCGTCGCGCAGGCCCCGCGCTGGTAGACCAGCGGGACGCGGTTGGCGAATCGCATGACGTCGGCGCTGCCGTCGGCCTCGATCTCGCCGCCGTAGGCGATACCGGCCTCGACGATGAACGGATCGCCGCCGTGGACCTCGGCGTCGCGGGTCGCGGAGGCGTAGAAGTCGGCGTCGAACTCCTTCTCGAGGCCGGCGCTGATCAGCTCCTCGGAGATCGGCGAGAGACACCGCGTCGGCGGCGCCATGATGTCGGTCGCACGCATCCCGTCGACGAGGTCGCTGGCGGCGTCCCGGTCGCCGGCGAGTTCGCGGACCAGCGGCGGGTCGTCGGGGACGGTCGCCATCACCTCCCAGACGGCCTCCGTGATGTTCTCGCGAGCGGTGTCGCCGAAGGAGACGTCGTCGTACTCCTCAGTGAGATCCGCGGCGCGGTCGACGTGCGCGCGGACTCGCTTGCGGGTGAGCCGGTGGCGGACGTTGCCGTCCTCGCCCTCGCCGCCCTCGAGTTCGTCGTCGAACTTCGCCGCGAGCCGATCGGCGAAGGCGTGGATCACCTCGTCGTCCTTGCGGGTGCTCGTCGCCTCGTCGGCGAGCTCGTAACAGTCGGCGACGAGTCGCGACTCGACGGGTTCGTCGGACGCGTCGGCGTCCGCTCGAGCGTCGATCAGCGCGAGCCAGACGGCCTCGACGGCGTTTTCGCGGACGGTGTCGCCGAACGTCGTGCCGTGCTCGGCCTCGACCTCGTCGGCGGCCGAATCGACGACCGCGAGCAGTTCGTGGTGGGCGATTCGGTCCGTCTCGTCGACGCCCGCGGCGATGGCGTCGGCGAAGGCGGCCGTGGCGTCGGCGCCCTTGTTCGCGGTCGCCTCGGAGACGGCGGCCTCGAGATCGACGTCTTCGTGCGCCGTCGGGGGCCGCCAGCGCATCTCGCGGCCGTAGTGGCGGTCGCGGAACTCGTCGATGATCGAGTCGGCGGTCTTCTTCCCGACGCGGGTGAACTCCTCCTGGAGGAAGCCGGAGACGGTCTGGGAGTCCGTCGACGTCAGCATCTTCATGACGGTTCCGAGCTCGACCCCGTGGGGGTGGGGCCGGATCTCCTCGGTCTCCTCGGGGAGCTGGTCGGTCGCGCGCTCGAACTTGAAGTGTTCCTGCGGTTCGCGGAGTTCGAGGCGCGCGTGGGGGTTGACGACCGCCGTGTGCTTGATGTAGTCGTGGAGCTGCTGGCGGGCGCGCATGTTCGCCTCCATCTCGAGTTCGATGCGCGTCCCGTGGGGGCGGTCCCAGGAGGTGGTCTCTTCGACGCTGATCTCGGGCTCGTTGCTGTCGGTGTCGACGATGAGCTCGAAGTACTCGGCCTCGCTCGAGCCCTGGGTTCGGCTGGTGATCTTGGCGGGTTTCCCGCTCGTCAGTTGAGAGTAGAGGACGGCGGCGGAGATCCCGATCCCCTGCTGCCCGCGAGACTGTTCGCGGGCGTGAAACCGGGAGCCGTAGAGCAGCTTCCCGAAGACTTTGGGGAGCGACTCCTTCGTGATCCCCGGCCCGTTGTCTTCGACGATCAGCCGGTAGTAGTCGCCGGCCTCCTCGATCTCGACGTAGATATCCGGGAGAATACCCGACTCCTCGGCGGCGTCTAAGGCGTTGTCGACGGCCTCTTTGACGGCCGTGACGAGGCCTCGAGCACCGCTGTCGAAGCCGAGCATGTGCTTGTTCTTCTCGAAGAACTCGGCGATGGAGATCGCTTGCTGGTTCTCGGCCAGCTCCTCGGCGATCCCCGCCTCGTCACCGAGTGTCGACTGAAACGAGGTCATTATCCCTCCATACTAACGGTGGGGCTAAAAGGTGTGCGCTACCGGAGCGAAAGTGAACGTGGTCAACAGTTGTCTCGCCGAGTCCCCCTCCTCGAGCAGCCGTGGTCCAGCGGACGGATTGCTATTTCCACAGCTGACGGCCCGATTACGATAGTGTTTTACATAATATGTTGCTAAATAAGCAGAATTAACGAATGATGGGTGCAAAAAGAACAAAGTAGTGGGGCACATCTGCGGAACTAAGAGATGGATCTCGACGCTACGAACAAAGCGGTGCTGTATCTCCTCCAGCAGGACGCACGTCGGATCACGACGCAGGAAATGGCGGATCGAATCGGCGTCTCGGCCAGCACCGTTCGAAACCGTATCGAACAGCTGGAATCGGAAGGGATCATCCGCGGCTACCATCCCGACGTCGATTACGACAAGGCGGGGCTCCAGCTACACGTCCTCTTCATCTGTTCGGCCCCGAACCCGGACCGCGAACGACTCGCCCGCGAGGCTCGCGAGGTCAGCGGCGTCGTCACGATACAGGAGGTCCTCAACGGGACGGACAACGTCCAGATCGAAGCCGTCGGAACCGACACCGACGACATCGCTCGCGTGAGCGACGAACTCAGTGAGCTCGGATTCGACGTCGTCAACTCGAAGATCCTGAAGAGCTTACACAAACAGCCGTTCGACCACTTCGGCAAGCAGCTGGTCGACGAGAACGAGACCGATGAGTGATCCGAGCGGGCCGGTCGAGTTCGACGTGGAATCGCGGCGGTATCGGGCGCAGTACGATTTCGAGACGACGGCGCCGAGCGTCGCCGTCGTCGACGTCGTCGAGACCGTCTTCGCCGACGAACGCGACCGTGATCCGCTCTACGACGTCGTCGATCCGGAGGCCCTCGATCGCCTCCTCGAGGCCGACTCCGAACGCGATCGGCGCGGCCCGCGATCGGCGTCGTTTCGGTACCGGGGCGCGCTGGTGACCGTCGTCAGCGACGGCTCGGTCGTGATCGGTCTAGACGACGAGATCGGTCGGTGAGCGTCCGCGAACGAGCCGCGAGGCGAGATCCTCACTCTTCGACCGGCGGCCACTCCCACGCGTCGGCGCGGACGACGCCGAGGAGGTGTCGCCGGTGCTCGGTCAGTTCCTCGAGTTCGTCGGCGAACGCCTCGTCGGAGACGGTCGGGATGTCGTCCTCGCGGAGCCGGTCGAGATCGGGCGACGGCGGTACCTCTTCGGCCGGATCGATGAACGCCGTGTCGAGCGTTTCGACGTAACTCCGGGCGCTCGAGCGGCCGTTCTCGATGATCGCGGGGTCGAGGCTGCGATCGTCCGGGATCCCGTACTCGAAGATCGCGAGCGCGTCGTCGAAGATCGGGACGGCGACGGCCGAGGCCCGATCGTCCTTCTCGCTGTGGTAGTAGTGCAAGATCGGGTACGCCTTGTGCTGTTCGGCGAGGGTGCTCAGATCCGAAGCGAGGGTCTCGAGGGTCAGGTCGAGCCCCTGGAAGTCCTCCCCGTCCCAGCTCGTTCGGACGAGCGCTTCGCTTCGGTGTCCCAGTCCCGTGACGGTGCTGGCGAAGGAGCGCTTATCGGAGACGGCGCCGAGGACGGTGAGGACGTAGGAGACGCCCAGCGTGACGAAGGCCATGCCGGTCGCCGTCGTGAGCGCGCTGGCGATCTCCCAGACGTCCCCGCCGTACACCGGCGTGTAGTCGCCGTTGCCGTCGGTGAACATCGTGTACGCGACGTAGTAGAATCGACCCGCCCAGTCGGCGGTGCCGCCGGTGTGCGTGTTGACCAACGCGAGCGGGTAGCTGGCGAAGACGAACGTCCAGCCGATCCAGATGACCCCGATCCACATCGCGAGCGTCAGGGTGAGGATGAGCGGACCGGCGAGACTCAGCGCCTTGTTGTGTTCGCCGGTCACCGTTCGGAGGGCGTGCCAGACGCCGGTCGTGAGTCGTCCGGAGAGGGGTCCCGAGCCGCCGTCGACCCAGAGGGTCGTCCAGAGGATATCGACGAAGCCGGCGATCAGCAGGACGATGCCGACGACGAGATACAGCGGTTCCATTACTACCGTCTATCGGAAGGACACCCGTCAACGATGGCCCGGTTACTGACGCGGCTTTTTCACGGCGCGTTCGAACGACGCCGATTCGTTCTCCATCGGCGTCGGTTCCGGTCCGACGGACGGCGGACCAGACAGCGAAGCCTTATGGACTGGTATCGAGTGGTGGATATATGGGATCTTCAGATTCGACGGGCGTGTCGGGGGAAGACGTCCGGCGAGTTTTTTCGCGCTCCGAGCGGTCGTCTACGCCCCTCACAACCGTCGAGGTCGCCGAGCGGTTGGACTGTTCTCCGGGTCCCGCGCGACATGGACTCGAGGAACTCCTCGAGCGAGGTGAGCTTCGCGTCAAGCGGATCGACGCCTCGACTCGAATCTGGTGGCCGGACGAGACGGCGGACGGAACGGACCCCGATCGGCGGTCCGAACAGGAGGAGTTCGCCGCCTTCGTCAGCGCCGTCCGGGATTACGCCATCTTCATGCTCGACCCCGACGGCACCGTCGCCAGCTGGAACGAAGGGGCCGAACGAATCAAGGGCTACGCGGAAGCGGACATCGTCGGCAAACACTTCTCGACGTTCTACACCGACGACGCGGTCGCCGACGGCGTGCCCCAGACGAACCTCGAGACCGCGGCGGCGGAGGGACGCGTCGAGGACGAGGGGTGGCGCGTCCGCGCCGACGGCACGCGGTTCTGGGCGAACGTCGTCATCACCGCCATTCGGGACGACGACGGCCGGCTGCAGGGCTTTACGAAGGTCACCCGCGACATGACCGAGCGCCGCGAGTACGAACAGCAGCTCCGCCGGGAACGGGACCTCACCGAACGGATCTTGGAAACCGTCCCGATCACGATCGGCGTGGTGACCGAGGACAACGTTCTCGTCCGCGCGAATCGGCGGATGCTCGAGCACTTCGAGATCGAGGACGCGGCCATCGAGACGTACAGCCTCGAGTCGTGGGAGCTCTACGACGTCGCCGGGGAGCCGGTCCCGCCCGACGAGCGGCCCTGGGCCCGCGCTCGCGAGCGCGGCGAGCCGGTGTACGACGCCCAGCGGCAGGTCGACGTCCCGGGGATCGGCCGCCGCTGGCTCTCGCTCAACGCCGCACCGCTCGACGACCAGGGCGAGGACGGCCGGATCGTCGTCGCGATCGACGACATCACCGACCAGAAGGAGCGCGAACGGCTCCTCCGCCGGGAGTACAACCAGACCGAGAAGCTGTTGCGGACGGCGCCGATCGCGATCGCCGTCCAGAACGCCGAGGGAGAGACGATACTGACGAACCAGCGGGCGCAGGAGTCGCTCGGCCTCTCCGATCAGGAGTTCATCGGCGAATCCGACGACGCCGGCGAGTGGGTGATCTACGACTCGGACGGCGAGCGGCTATCGACGGACGAGATGCCGGCCGCGCGGGTCGTAGAGACCGGCAACCCGGTGTTCAACGAGGAGCTCGTGGTCGATCCCCCCGAGGGCGAGCGGCTCCAGTTTCGCGTGAACGCGACGCCGCTGCACGGTCCCGACGGCGAGGTCGAACGCATCGTCACGGCCGCCGAGGACATCACCGAGCTGAAACGCCGCGAACGACAGCTCGAGCGGCGGAAGAGCGAACTCGAGACCGAACTGAGCGAGATCCTCGGCCGGATCTCCGACGCCTTCTACGCCCTCGACGACGAGTGGCGCTTTACCCACCTCAACGAGCAGGCCGCCGAGATCCTCCAGGAGTCCCGGGAGGACGTCCTCGGACGGAAGGTCTGGACGACGTTCGCCGACGATACGGAGGGGATCTACCGGGAGCAGTTCCAGCAGGCGATGGAGACCCAAGAGCCGGTCAACTTCGAGGTGTACGCCGAGGATCTCGACACCTGGCTGGAGTACAACGTCTACCCCTCCGAGTCGGGACTGTCGATCTACTTCCACGACATCAGCGAGCGCAAGGAGTACCAGCGCAAACTCGAGAAATCCAACGAGCGACTCGAGCAGTTCGCCTACGCGGCCTCCCACGACCTGCAGGAACCCCTGCGGATGGTCTCGAGCTACCTCCAACTGCTCGAGAGTCGGTACGGCGACGAACTCGACGACGACGGCGAGGAGTTCATCGAGTTCGCCGTCGACGGCGCCGAACGCATGCGCCAGATGATCGACGGGCTGCTGGCCTACTCCCGGGTCGACACGCAGGGCGAACCGTTCGAGCCCGTCGATCTGGACACCGTCGTCGACGCCGTCTGCGAGGGCCTGCAGATGAAGATCGAAGAGACCGACGCCGAGATCGCCGTCGAGTCGCTGCCCCGCGTTCGGGGCGACGAGAGCCAGCTCCAGCAGGTGTTCCAGAACCTGCTGTCGAACGCCCTCGAGTACAGCGGCGACGAGCCGCCGCGGGTAGAGATCGCGGCCGAGCGGGCGCGATCCACGTGGCGCATCTCGGTCGCAGACAACGGGATCGGCATCGACCCCGACGATCAGGACCGCGTCTTCGAGGTGTTCGAGCGCCTGCACAGCCGCAAGGAGTACGACGGGACCGGGATCGGGCTCGCGCTCTGTCAGCGCATCATCGAACGCCACGAGGGGACCATCTGGGTCGACTCCGAGCCCGGCGAGGGGACGACGTTCTCCTTTACCCTCCCCGCCGTCGAGGCCTGATTCTCGCGTTCGATCTCTCGTCGTTCGATTCTCGCGCTCGATCACCGCGCTATGCTGTGGCGCGCGCTGTGTCGCGGTGAGTGGACTCGAACCGCGACACGAAGCCGTGCGAGGGATGAGCGAGTGGAACGAGCGAATCGGCTGGGGAGGATGTGGCTATCCCTCGCTGCCAGCATGAGCAGACCGCTTGTCTTCGTCGACAATCCCACTACTATCGTGGCAACAGTGATTTCCACGCCCTCCCCAGCCGATTCGCTCACTCCCGCTGGTCGTTCGCTCATCCCTCGCACAGTGTCGTCGGTCGATCCTCGCTTTCGTTCACGGCTCACTTCGTTCACCGTTCACTTTCGAGGTGCTCACTGCGTTCGCACCTCGCGTTCCTCGGATCGACCGACAGCGCGCGCCACCGCACGGAGACTGAATGGGTCGGTAGCGTCGGAGTACACCGAATGGCGAACTGAGAACGGATCGACGGAGAACGAGCCGACGAACCGCTACTCTTCCTCGACGATGTCGGCCAGCACGTTCGCGATCTCCCGGTTCGTTTCGGGGCTGTAGTGGCCGCCTTCGCCGCGCTCGACGTACAGCGACTCGACGCCGTCCTCGGGATCGAGATGGCGGGCCATGTCGACCGTCTCGAGGGCGTCGTACGTCTCGCCGAGTCGATCCACGAGGTCGCCGTAGATCGGGCCGTGTTCGGACTCGTACTTGGCGTACCGGAGCTGTTGGACCATCACGAAGACGGGCTGAAAGTCCCGCTCGTCGGCGTAATCGACGAACTCCTCGATCAGCGCGTCGAAGAGGTACTCGTGAGTTTCGAACAGTCGCTCGTGGTAGCGGACGCGGGGCTGTTCCATCCGCAGGGCCGACTCGGTCTGGGCGGCGTCGAAGTCGACGCCCGGAATCGAGCGGCCGGCCCGCCGCTCGAGTTCCTTACAGCCCGTGATCGCGGCGTACCGGAGGTACTCGGGGTCGTCGAGGAAGTCGGTCGTGTACGGCACGGACGCGTAGTGGGGCTTGAACCAGTGGTCGTAGTGGAAGTCGTACTCCCGGAGGAAGTCGGCCTTGGACTCCAAGTCGAGCAGATCCTCCTTCTCGTCGACGGGGCTGTCGATCAGCTCTAACTCGCCGTTCTCGAGGACGTACCGGGGTTTGACCGCCAAGATGTTCCCGAACTCCTGGTAGTGTTTCCAGACGGAGAGGATGCGGGCGATCGAGGAGGCGGTGACGACCACGAAGACGTAGTCGGTCTCCTCCTCGGGGTACTGGCGCTGCATGCGCAACAGCGCCTGATCGAGCCCGTAGTTGCCGCCGCCGTAGTTGGCGACGTGCGTGTCGAGCTCCTGGGCCATGTAGTGCTGGAAGGTCTCGTCGTTGTTGACCTCCCGGCAGAAACAGTAGGAATCGCCGTAGGTGGAGACGGTGACGTCCGCGTCCTCGTCCCGATCTTTCGCGGGACAGACCCGGCTCCCGTACTCGTCGGTCGAGTAGGTGACGACCGTCCGGAGCTCCTCGCCGGGGAGGTGGTCGCCGGTGTCCTTCTGTTTCTCCTGGTTCGGCTGTGGCACCCAGCCCAGTTCGGGGTCGAAACTGCTGAACTTGCCCAGCAGTTCCCGGTCGATTTCCGGAAACTCCTCGGTCGCCACCGCGGGGATGCGCTTGAGCGACGCGTACGACACTACCTCAAGGACGACCGCGAGTACGACGAGTACGAACGCGAAGGCGACGAGCGGAAGCATTGGTTGGGGGTTTCCAGCACCGGAAGTAAGTGAATTGTGCCGTAATTCGCCATTTTCGTCGGGAACGAGAGAAGTAAGGGACGAATTCGGCTCCGCGCGGCGTCGCGGGTCGGCGCGCCGCTCGAGCGACGGCGTTACCGGACCGCCATCGGGTCAGTGACCCCGCCGGTCGAATGTAGCCGTCGGCCGGGCGTCGGCGCGCCGTCGCCGGTCGCGGATCTTCGCAGCGCTGTAGACGCCGAGACAGACTACCAGCGCGCCGACGAGGACGTCGTTCCAGAACTGACCCGCCGCCAGATCGAGCCAGACCGCTTGAACGAGCAGCAGACGCCGAGGAGGGCGACTCCCGCCGGGAGCGCTCGTCGTCGTTCGTGCCGTAGCCCCGGTCGCCCGGCCCGTTCGCCCATGTCTCTCCACCGGCGCTACGCGCCCTGACTCGAAGAGATTGTGGCCCATCAATGCAAGGTCCGACGCGACTCGCCGAGTTGCTCTCGCGACCGTCGTCGTGAATCTCGCGGCGCTCGAGTCAACCGGCCGCTCGCCTCGCGGAGCGAAACCGAGCCGACTCGAGGCCGTCGTTCGGTCGGTTAGCGACCCACCGTCGCCGGGACCGGCGAGTGCCCCACGACGACCGATCGGCGGTTCGGATGAGAAATCGCACTCGACTCGAGCCACCTTCGAATTCGGCGCCGTCGCTCAGAGGATCCCCACGATCGTCTCGTAGAGCGACTGGATCGTCGTGGCGCTGCCGATCAGCAGGACGAGTCCCGCGGCGACGAAGGCGGCGTTTTCGTACCACTCGACGTCGTAGAACCGGTTGACGGCGCCGATGAGCGCGAAGACGGTCACCGGCAAGCCGATCGCGCCGTTGACCGCGGGCATGATGATGGCCATCTCGACGGGGCCGAACCCGGTGTAGACCAGCAGCGGGAGGGCGGTCGCCGCCGAGACGGTGATCAGTCCGATGACCGTCCGGCGGAACCGGAAGTCGCCGAACACCGTGTGCGCGCCCAGCGACTGCGGGATCATGAACCCGGCGCCGAACAGCGTCCCGGTCGCGGAGGTGATGCTCGCGAGGAAGACGGCGATCATGAACACGAGGAGCGCGCCCTGACCGAGGATGTCGGCCAGCGGCTGGCCGGGGCCGGTCAGCGTCATCTCGCCCTCCGCGAGGGTGACCGCCGAGACGATCATCACGAAGCTGCCGATCAGCAGCGTCGTCGCGATCCCGGCGGCGTTGTCCCGGCGGTACTTCCAGACGTCTGTCCACTCCTTGGTCGGCTGGATGCTCGACTGGATGAAGAAGTTCGGCCAGTAGACGGTCGTCCCGAGCAGGGCGATGACCGTCGTGAGGTAGCCGATGTCGCTGTTCAGCGCGGGCCGCAGCCCGGCGGCGACCGACTGCCACGGCACGTCCAGACCGGCCAGCAGGAGGCCGTAGGAGCCGAAGACCGCGAAGACGGCGGCCGCGATCGCCGCCTCGATTCGGTCGTAGACCTTCAGTTGGACGATCGCGATCCCCGCGCCGCCGGCGAGGACGATGCCGACGATGACGTTGTCGAGCCCCGGCAGGAGCCAGGCCAGGGCCGCGCCCGCGACGGCGTAGTTCGAGACGGCCCACAGCGCCGACATCAGCGAGATCGCGATCACCAGCGCTCGCCCGCCGACCGGGACCGCGTCGACGATGTAGTCCGCCAGCGGTTCGTCGGCCACCGCGAGGCGGGCGCTCATGTCGTGGAGGGCGATGTCGATGAGGAAGGCCAGCGGAAGCACCCACAGCAGGGAGAAGGCGAAGTTCGCCCCGGCGTCGGCGAGGATGTACACCGAGCCGGCGCCGAAGACGTTCGCGGCGAACAACACGCCCAGCCCGTACCTGTAGAGGGCGTTGTGGAGCGTCTTCCCGCCGGGAACGGCGTCGACGATCGTGGACGGCGAGGTGGACCGTTCGCTCATCGGCGACCACCTCCGCGGTCTCGGTCGCTGTCGCCTCGAGCGGGCGACGATCGGGCGTCGTCTACGGGTTCCTCGACGACCGGCCGGTCAGGCCGGCGTGACGGAAAAGGGATATTCGTACGCGGTGCCGTCGTCGTTCGAGCGGATGCACGTTTCATAAGTCAGTGAGCGGGAGACGCACTATCGTCTCCCCTCAGCAACCGAGCGCGGTCGCGTGCGCCGGTTCCAACCGTACCGCGTGAATTCACCTCGTTCTATCTGCGAACACCCAGCAAGGAGAGTCGCCAGCCGGCAGATGAAGGCGGTCTATCACGCCGCCGCGTGCGAGCCGGCCGCCGGTCGTCGTGCGGGACAGTCGTCCGCGTGTGCGTACAGCGATCACCACCTCGTCGCACTCTGAGACCCTGCGTCGCGGAACTCGAGAAGCCGTCGCGTCTCCCGCCTCGAGCGGACGATAAACCGCGCAGTGCGATAGCAACCGTCCGCGTTGAGCCGATAGCGTCCCGCACGAAAACTCGAGCGGACCACAAACGTCTTCTCCCCGGCGGAGCTACGAACGTGTCAACACGCCAATGACGAGCGAGTCGACGGATCTCGAGGGCGCCCGCGAGGCCGACCGCAGCGACGCCGTCGGAACCGACGCCGGTCTCGAGTCGGGCACAGCGGCTGACTCCGCGACGCGCGAGCGGGAGGAACCCGCGCTGGCCGTCGAGGGACTCTCGAAGACGTTCGGGAGCGGGGACGAGGCCGTCGCGGCCGTCGAGGACGTCTCCTTTTCCGTCGCGCCGGGCGAGGTGATCGGACTGCTCGGGCCCAACGGCGCCGGCAAGACGACCACGATCAAGTCGATTCTGGGACTGCTCCTCCCCGACGAGGGCGCGGTTCGGATCCACGGAATCGACGTCTACGACCGCCCCAGAGCGGCCTACGATCACGTCGACGCCATGCTCGAGGGGGCGCGCAACGACTACTGGCGACTCACCGTTCGGGAGAATCTGCGGTACTTCGCGGCGATTCGCGGCCGGAACCCCGACGCCCTCGCCGATCGCCACGAGGAGCTGCTGGAGCGACTCGACCTCGCCGACAGGGCCGACACGCCGGTCCGGGAACTCTCGCGCGGGATGAAACAGAAGGTGTCCCTCGCGAGCGTCCTCGCGGGAGACGTCTCCGTCGCCTTCCTCGACGAACCGACGCTGGGACTCGACGTCGAGAGTTCGCTGACGCTCCGGCGCGAACTCGTCCGGCTCGCCGACGAGCGCGGCCTGACGCTGGTGGTCTCGAGTCACGACATGGACGTCATCGAGGCCGTCTGCGACCGCGTGGTCATCATGAACGAGGGGCGAGTCGTCGTCGACGACACCGTCGAGAACCTGTTGGCGGCCTTCGAGACCCAGGGGTATCGGCTCGCCGTTCGCGGCGCCGACGAGTCGGTCCTCGCGGCCCTCCGCGAGCGCTTCGACGTGACCGACGTCGAGCGCCTCGAGGACCGGACGCGGTTCGCGGTGGCGGCCGACTCCGAGACGTTCTACCGATTGACCGACGCGCTGGAGGGCCACGGGCTCGAGGTCGTCGCGGTCGATACCGTCCAGCCCGACCTCGAGGACGCGTTCGTCGAACTGACCGGCGGGGACGGGACGGATGCGGGGAGCGACGATCGGGATCCGGAACGCGGAACCGACGATATCGGGGGTGGGACGCGGTGAGCGTCGACTCCCGATCCGGACGGACGGGCGGCTACTACCACCTCCTGCGAGCCGTGGTCGTCCGCGATCTGCTGATCTGGATCCGCTACCCCGTCAACGCGGGTATGCGGCTGTTCATCAACCTGCTGTTCTTCGGAATGTTGCTGTACGGCGGCACCCTGCTGGCGGGGCAGGCGATGGCCGACTCCCTCGAGGGACTGATCGTCGGCTACTTCCTGTGGTCGCTGGCGACCGGCGCGTACTCGGGGATCGTCAACGATATTCAGGCCGAGGCCGGCTGGGGGACCCTCGAGCGCCACTTCGTTACGCCCTTCGGCTTCGGGCCGGTGGTCCTCGCCAAGGCGGTCGCGATCGTGTTCCGGACGTTTCTCACGTCCGCGGTCGTCCTCGCGGCGATGTTACTGGCGACCGGAACGCGACTCGACCTACACCTCGTCACCGTCGTTCCCGTGGCGACGCTGGCGATCGCCTCGGCGCTCGGCCTCGGGCTGGCCATGGGCGGCCTGAGCGTCCTGTACAAGCGGATCTCCAGCGTCGTCAACCTCCTCGGGTTCGCGTTCGTCGGGCTGATCTCGGCGCCCGTCTTCGACGTCCCGTGGCTGGCCGCGCTGCCGCTGGTTCAGGGGAGCGCGCTGCTCCAGTTGGCGATGCGAAGCGGGACGCGGCTCTGGGAGTTCGACCCCGCGGCGCTCGCCGTTCTCGTCGCGACGGCCGTCGGCTACCTGGCGCTCGGCTACGCCGCGTTCGGACTGGCGACGCGGCGCGCGCGACGGCTGGGCGTCCTCGGGGATTACTGACCGCCGCCCGCGTCCCAGTCTCGCGCGGGTCGCCTTCGGTGAATTTTTCCGGTTCGATCGCCGAATTACCGATGAAATCGCGGCTCCGCGAACCGTCCGCCGCGTCACCGGGGTTCGAAACCAGAGACACTTGCCACCTACAACATGGGTGTCAAGAATTCTTATATATGGGAGACCCTTACCCGAGGTGAAGGTCTCCCACGACCAGAGAACCAATGCAAGGGCAATCCCAACAGCAGGCGTACGACCGCGGGATCACGATTTTCTCCCCGGACGGACGCCTCTACCAAGTCGAGTACGCTCGCGAGGCCGTCAAACGCGGCACCGCGAGCGTCGGTATTCGCACGCCGGACGGCGTCGTGCTCGCAGCAGACCGGCAGGTCAGTTCGTCGCTCATGGAGCCCTCGAGCGTCGAGAAGATCCACAAGGCCGACGACCACGTCGGCATCGCCAGCGCCGGCCACGTGGCCGACGCGCGCCAGCTCGTCGACCTCGCTCGGCGACGCGCACAGGGCGAACAGCTCCGGTACGGCCAGACGATCGGCGTCGAGACGCTGACGCGGGCCGTCACCGACCACATTCAGGAGTACACGCAGACCGGCGGCGCGCGCCCGTTCGGCGTCGCCTTGCTCGTCGGCGGTATCGACGACGGCGAGCCGCGCCTGTTCGAGACCGACCCCTCGGGGACGGACTACGAGTGGCAGGCCGCCGCCATCGGCAGCAACCGCAACGAGATCCAGGAGTTCCTCGAGGAGCAGTACCAGCCGGACGCCGACCTCGAGGCGGGAATCGAACTCGCGCTTCGCGCGCTCGGATCGGCCGACGACGAGCCGGTCAGCGCCGAAAACGTCGACCTCGCGACGATCGATACGGAAGACGAGACGTTCCAGACGGTCTCCCAGGAGCGACTCGAGTCGATCGTCGCGGAGATCGACCAGCCGGAGGAGAGCGATGAATAACTGGAGCCGAGAGCCGACCCAGCAGGGAACCGATCCGTCGCCGTACGCGCCCGAACTGGGTTCGCTCCCCGACGGCAGTCAGGGTGACGACCAGGGCGACACCGTCAACAAGACCGGGACGACGACGATCGGCATCACGACCGACGAGGGCGTCGTCATCGCGACGGACATGCGCGCCAGCCTCGGCGGGCGGTTCGTCTCGAACAAGAACGTCCAGAAGGTCGAGCAGATCCACCCGACCGGCGCGCTGACGCTCGTCGGCTCGGTCGGCGGCGCCCAGTCGTTCATCCGAACGCTGCGCGCCGAGGTCAACCTCTACGAGTCCCGCCGCGGCGAGCCGATGCCCATCGAGGCGCTGGCGACGCTGGCCGGGAACTTCGCCCGCGGCGGCCCGTTCCGGGCGATCAACCCCATCCTCGGCGGCGTCGACGAGGAGGGCAGCCACGTCTACAGCATCGACCCCGCCGGCGGCGTCATGGGGGACGACTACACCGTCACCGGCAGCGGGATGCAACTGGCCTACGGGCTCCTCGAACAGGAGTACGAGGAGGGCCTCTCGCTCGAGGAGGCGCAGTCGGTCGCGGCCCGCGCGATCGAGAGCGCCGTCGAGCGCGACACCGGCTCCGGGAACGGCGTCTTCCTCGCCGCAGTCACGGACGAGGGCGTCGACATTCAGGGCCACAACGACTTCGACGCGGTCATCTAGGGACGACCGCGGCGGTTTCTCTCGTCGTCACATGTCGCTGTTCGCTCCGCGATTGCCTCGCGCGCGAGCGCGTACACGTGACTTTTATTAGTGCCGGGCGGCTATCCGAAAGCAGGTTTTACATGTCCCAGGAAAGCGAGTACGGCGCAGGCCAAATTCAGGTCCTCGAAGGCCTGGAGGCCGTGCGGAAACGGCCGGCGATGTACATCGGCTCTACGGATTCTCGAGGTCTTCACCATCTGGTCTACGAGGTGGTGGACAACTCGATCGACGAGGCACTGGCCGGTCACTGCGACGACATCACCGTCTCCATCAACGACGACGGATCGGTGAGCGTCGCCGACGACGGCCGCGGCATCCCCGTCGACACACACGACGAGTACGACCGCCCCGCCCTCGAGGTGATTCTCACGGTCCTCCACGCCGGCGGTAAGTTCGACAACAAGTCCTACCAGGTCTCCGGCGGCCTCCACGGCGTCGGCGTGAGCGTGGTTAACGCCCTCTCCGAGCGACTCGAGGCCGAGGTGAAACGCGACGGTTCCGTCTTCCGCCACGCCTTCGAGGCGGGCGAGCCCGTCGGCGACATGGAGCGCGTTCGCGACATGGAGCCCGACGAGGAAACCGGCACGCAGATCCGATTCTGGCCCGACACGGGCATCTTCGAGTCCGGCGAGTTCTCCTTCTCGACGCTCTCGAACCGGCTTCGCGAACTCGCCTTCCTCAACTCGGGCGTCCACATCACGCTCCGCGACGAACGCGAGAAGGCGACCGAAGGAGACGACCGTATCGAGGAGACCTACGAGTATCAAGGTGGCATCCGCGAGTTCGTCGAGTACCTAAACGAGACGCGCTCGGCGATGCACGACGACGTCATCTACTTCGAGGCCGAGGAGCAGAACATCCAGGTCGAGGTCGCGATGCAGGCCACCGAGGAACTGCAGGGCTCGATCCACGCCTTCGCGAACAACATCAACACCCGCGAGGGCGGCACCCACCTCACCGGCTTCAAGACCGCGCTGACCCGGACGGTCAACGACTACGCGAAGGACAACGACATGCTCGGCGACTTAGAGGACAACCTCAAGGGCGAGGACATCCGCGAGGGGCTCACCGCCGTCATCTCGGTCAAACACCCCGACCCGCAGTTCGAGGGCCAGACGAAGACGAAACTCGGCAACAGCGAGGTCCGAGGTATCGTCGAGAGTTCGATGCACGAAGGCCTTGGCACCTACTTCGAGGAACACCCCGACACCGCTCAGGCCATCGTCACGAAGGCCGTCGAGGCTGCGAAGGCCCGCAAGGCCGCCCAGAAGGCCGAGGAGCTCACGCGACGGAAGTCCGCCCTCGAGTCCACGTCCTTACCCGGAAAGCTGGCCGACTGCCAGACCAAGGACCCCGACGAGGCCGAACTGTTCATCGCGGAGGGTGACTCCGCCGGCGGCAGCGCCAAACAGGCGCGGAATCCGGACTTCCAGGCGATCCTCCCCATCAAGGGGAAGATTCTGAACGTCGAGAAACACCGTCTCGACCGCATCCTCGAGAACGACGAGATCCGGAACATGATCACCGCCATCGGCGCGGGGATCGGCGACGAGTTCGACGTCGAGGACGTCCGCTACAAGAAGATCATCATGGCGACCGACGCCGACGTCGACGGCGCTCACATCCGGACGCTGCTGTTGACGTTCTTCTACCGCCACATGCGCCCGCTGCTCGAGGGCGGCTACGTCTACGCGACCCAGCCACCCCTCTACCGGATTCGCTACCGCGGCGAGACCTACGACGCGATGACCGAGCAAGAACGCGACGAGATCGTCGCGGAGAAATGCGACGGGAACCCGTCGCAGGTCCAGCGGTTCAAGGGACTGGGCGAGATGAACCCCCAACAGCTCTGGGACACGACGATGGACCCCGACAACCGCATCCTCAAACAGATCACCATCGAGGACGCCGCGGCGGCGGACAAGATGTTCTCCGTCCTGATGGGCGACGCCGTCGAGCCCCGCAAGCAGTTCATCAAGGACAACGCGCCGGAGGCCGAATGGATCGATATCTAACAAACTTTTGCGCTGCGGGTCAGCTTCGCTGACCCTCGGCAAAACTTTGATGAAAAGCACTCCTCCCTCCCCTCCGCGCGGCAAGCCGCGCTCCGGGTCGGTCGTCGGCCCGTTCGAGCGTCCACACAGCGGACGCTCTCACGGATGCAGTGCTTGACACCAATCGCACGCAACCAACGCAATCACGAACTCCAATGACACATGAGCTCAGACGTACCCGATCCGACTGACGTACAGGCACGAGCGGTAGAGAACGTCCGCATCGAGGACGAGATGGAGCAGTCGTATATCGACTACGCGATGTCCGTCATCGCGGGTCGCGCGCTCCCGCGGGTGGAGGACGGCCTGAAACCCGTCCACCGGCGCATCCTCTACGCGATGCACGAGATGGGCGTCTCGAGCGGCTCCTCCCACCGCAAGTCCTCCTCGATCGTCGGGGAGACGATGGGTGACTACCACCCCCACGGCGACAGCGCGATCTACGACACCCTGGTCCGGATGGCCCAGGACTTCTCGATGCGCTACCCGCTGGTCGACGGCCAGGGGAACTTCGGATCGATGGACGGCGATCCGGCCGCCGCCCAGCGGTACACCGAGGCGCGGATGTCCTCGATCTCCGAGGAACTGCTCGAGGATATCGACAAGGACACCGTCGACTTCTCGGCGAACTACGACGACCGCCTGCAGGAGCCCGACGTGCTCCCCGCGGCGTTCCCGAACCTCCTCGTGAACGGTTCCTCGGGGATCGCGGTCGGGATGTCGACGAACATCCCGCCGCACAACTTGGGCGAGGTCGTCGACGCGACGATCGAACTGATCGACGACCCCGACGCGACGGTCGAGGACCTGATGGACCACGTCAAGGGCCCCGACTTCCCGACCGGCGCGAACATCGTCGGCCGCGACGCCATCTACTCCGCCTACAAGACCGGCCGCGGCCGCATCCGCGTCCGCGCCGAGTTCGAGGTCGAGGAGTGGAAGAACGGCCGCGAGCGGATCGTCGTCACGGAACTGCCCTTCCAGGCCAACAAGGCCCGTCTCGTCGAGCGCATCGCCGAGGACGTCAACGAGGGCGAACTCGAGGGAATCTCCGACCTTCGCGACGAGTCCGACCGCGACGGCGTCCGCATCGTCATCGAACTCAAGCGCGGCGCCAACAGCGAGGTCGTCAAGAACCGCCTGCTCGAGAACCACTTAGAGCGCACCTTCGGCGTCATCAACCTCGCGCTGGTCGACGGCCAGCCGCGAGTGCTCTCGCTGAAGGAGACCCTAGAGGAGTACGTCGCCCACCGCCGCGAGGTCGTTCGCCGGCGCAGCGAGTACGATCTCGCGGAGGCCGAAGATCGGGCCCACATCCTCGAGGGGCGGCTGACCGCCGTCGAGAACGCCGACGACGTCGTCGAACTGATCCGCAACAGCGAGACCCGATCGGACGCGAAGGAGAACCTACAGGAGGCCTACGACTTCTCGCAGGATCAGGCCGACCACATCGTCCGGATGCAACTCGGTAGTCTGACCTCGATGGAGACCACCGAGATCGAAGAAGAGTACGAGGAGGTCCAGGCCGAGATCGAACGCCTGAACGCCATCCTCGAGAGCGAGGAAGAGCTGCTGTCGGTCATCAAGGACGAACTCCGCGAGATCAAGGAAGAGTACGGCGACGAGCGGCGGACCTCGATCGTCGAGGACCAGGGGACGGTCACCCACGAGGACCTCATCCCCGAGGAGGAGGTCTTCGTCGTCATGACCGAGGACGACTACGTCAAGCGGATGCCCATCGACCAGTTCGACCCCCAGGGTCGAGGCGGTAAGGGCATCATCGGCGCGGACGTCAAGGAAGGCGACCGCGTCTCGACGGTGTTCCGCGCGAACACCCACGACTACCTGCTGTGCTTTACCAACCAGGGGAAGGTCTACCAGCTCAAGACCTACGAGATCCCCGAGATGGGCCGGACCGCCCGCGGCAAGTCGGCGGTCAACATCCTCGATCTCGATCCCGGCGAGGACATCACGGCCATCGTCGACACCGACGCCTTCGGCGACGGCGAGTTCGTGACGATGGCCACCCGCCACGGCTACGTCAAACGAACCGGCGGCGAGGAGTTCGATAACATTCGCTCGACGGGGATCATCGCGGCCGATCTCGAGGAGGGCGACGAACTCGTCGACGTCGAGGTCACCGACGGCTCGCAGGATCTGGTCATCGCCACCGAGGGCGGCATGACGATCCGCTTCGACGAGGACGAGGTCCGCGCGATGGGACGGAACGCTCGCGGGGTCAACGGGATCAAGCTCCAGGGCGACGACGCGGTCGCCGGACTGGTCGCGACCGACGAAGCGGACGGCCAGGCCCTGTTGACCGTCACTCGGAACGGGTACGGCAAGCGGACCCGGCTCTCGGAGTATCGCACCCAGTCTCGGTACGGCAAGGGACTGATCGACATCAAGACGGGCGACCGAAACGGACCCGTGACGGCCGTCAAGGCGGTCGACGACGACGATCAGCTGGTGATGATGAGCGAGGACGGCCAGATCGTCCGGACGCGCGTCGACGAAATTTCGACGGTCGGGCGCAACACGATGGGCGTGATCGTCATGGACGTCGAGGACGGCGACGCGGTCGCCAGCGTCGACGACATTCCGGCGGCCGCGACGGGCGACGTCGATGCGGACGCCGACGTCCCTGCCGACGCCGAGGAGAACTGACGGCCGCGGCCGGTAGCCCGGCTGGCTATCGAACCCGTCGAACGCGATAGCGACCGTCGCTCTTTTCGTCGCTCGAGTAAGCGTCGAGAGTCTCGACTCCGGGACTCGAGGCGCCGTCGTGCGACAGAATATCACGCGAGCGGGCGGACCGCTGGAACGCGAAGAGAGCGAAGAAAAATCGAGAGCGATCGTCGGTCGCCGTTAGTGGGACGGCTCTTCGGCCGGGGCGACCATGTCTTCGATCCGCAGGATGAGGATGTTGTTCGTGTCGTCCTTGCCGTCGACGCGGCCATCGATGAGGAGCTTCGACAGCGGGGTCGGGCCGACGGTGACGGCGTCGTCCTCGTGAATGTCGCCCAGCGCGCCCTGAATGTGGATCTCGGCGCGGCAGAGTTCGGGGTGGTGGACGCTCGAGAGGTCGATCTCCTCGACGATGACGTCGTCGATGGGTTCGCCCTCGTGTTCGATCGGGACCGAGGCCGGGTCGTCCATCTGCTGGATCTCGAGGGCCTCGTAGGCCGAGGCCGTGGGTTTGTACCCGCCTTTGGGGCCGGGTACGCCCTCTACGAGTTGGAGGGCTTTGAGACTCTGCATCTGGTTACGGATCGTCCCGGGGTTGCGGTCGACCTGTTCGGCGATATCCTCGCCTTTGATCGCGGCTTCGGACTCCTTGTGCAGATTCGTCAGTGCACGGAGGATCTTCTTCTGGCTGGGGGTGAGTTCGATGGATGACATACTGAATCGTTCGTAATTGATTTCCTTAAACCCGACGGGTGAGCCGGGAGTAACGCGGTAATTCTGTCGTTCGAACGCACCCTAGTAAGGTGTTTTGTTTCGGCGATCGACGGCCGGGTGCGTTCGCCGATCCGTCCGGCGGTTCAGCCCGCGGCGAGCCACGCCTCGAGGTGGAACTGAAGGCGAAGTGACGCCGCGGCGGCGCCGTTCGATCCCGCGCGACCGCGCCGACGAACGTCGGCCCCTCCGTGACGCCGTGGATCGCGAACGCCAGCACGTACGGCACGACCCGGGTCGAGTTCCCCTGAACGAACGCGACGCCGGACTACTGTTCGAGTTCCGGCGGCTCGGTGACGCGGACGTGGTGGGCGACGGACTCGGGCAGGGAGACGTCGGAGTCGTGGTCGCTCGAGCGGGCGGTGATCATCCCGAAGGGGGCGACCTCGACGATCTCGAGTTCGACGCCGGGTCTGACCCCGTGTTCGGCGAGGTAGGAGAGGACGTCGGCGTCGCGGTCGGCGACCTCCTCGACGATCACGGTGTCGCCCGCCGAGAACGAGGTGACGGATTCGCCCTCGGGGCGTTCGGGCGGCTCGAGGTCGGCGCCGGGGATCGGCGCGCCGTGGGGGTCGACCGTCGGTTCGCCGAGGACGTCCGCGACGCGGGCCTCGAAGTCCTCGCTGATGTGGTGCTCGAGCCGGTCGGCCTCCTCGTGGACCTCCGCCCAGTCGTAGTCGAGGTGTTCGGTGAGGTAGGCCTCGAGCAGCCGGTGGTGACGGACGACCTCGAGGGCGACGGTTTCGCCCTCGTCGGTCAGGGTGACGCCCCTGTACTTCTCGCGGTCGACGAGTCCTCGCTCCTCGAGTTTGTCGAGCATGCTGGTGACCGTCGGCGACGTGACGTCCAGCTCGTCGGCGATGGCCGACGTCTTGATTCGGTCGTCGGTCTCGCGCTGGAGCTGGTAGATCGTCTTGAGGTAGTCCTCCATCACGTCGCTCAGCATCATGGTGATCGGATTTAGACGGGTCTAACCCTAAAGCTGTCGCCGTCTCTATCGCCACCGTCAAACCGCCGGGCGACGAAGGCCGAGTATGGCTACGACCGTCAGAATCATCGGCGCGCCGATGGACTACGGGGCGGATCGCCGCGGCGTGGACATGGGACCGTCGGCGATCAGGTACGCCGAGGTGGCCGATCGGCTCTCGGACGCCGGCGTCACCGCCGTCGACGACGGCGACCTCTCGATTCCGCGGGCCGAGGAGCGCGATCCCAACACCGACGAGCCGATCGAGGGGACGGCGAAGTTCCTCCGGGAGGTCGAGGACGTCTGTACGCGGCTGGAAGAACGAGTCGCGGAAACGCTGGCGGACGGCGAGTTTCCGCTCGTGCTGGGCGGGGACCACTCGGTCGCCATCGGTTCGATGCGCGGTTCGGCCCGCGAGGCGGACCTCGGCGCGATCTGGTTCGACGCCCACGCGGACCTCAACACGCCAGCGACGTCGCCCAGCGGCAACGTCCACGGGATGCCGCTGGCCGCGACGCTGGGCCGGGGCGCCTTCGGCGACCTCTCGTGGGCCCGCGCGCCGCGCGTCCGCGAGGAATCGATCGCCTACGTCGGCCTCCGGAGCATCGACGAGCGCGAGCGCGAACTGGTCCGCGACAGCGAGATGACGGCGTACACGATGGCCGACATCGACGAGCGCGGGATGACCGCCGTTGTCGAAGACGCCCTCGACGTCGCGACCGACGGCACCGACGGCGTCCACGTCAGCCTCGACTTAGACTGGGTCGATCCCAAGACCGCGCCGGGGGTCGGCACGCCGGTCCGCGGCGGCGTCACCTACCGGGAAGCGCACGCCGCACTCGAGACCGTCTCCGAGCGCCACGCGGCCGAGGAGATCGTCCGGTCGATGGACGTCGTCGAGGTCAATCCGATTCTAGATGAGGGGAACGAGACGGCGACCATCGCGGCCGAACTCACCGCGAGCGCGTTCGGAAACCGAATTCTCTGAACAGTTGTCGTTGCGGAGACAGTTTCCGACGGCGATACGTTGCATGGGAATACCTAACACGTGCATGAACGTTCCAACACCTTTGTATCGGAGGGTTTCGGAATAGGAGATATGACTGAGAACGTCGTCGTACTCGGAGCCGGTTACGCCGGTGCCGGTGCGATCAACAAGCTCCAGTCGGAGCTCGGGGGTAATGCACGGCTGACCTGGATCGCTGACGTCGACTATCATCTGGTTCTTCACGAATCCCACCGCGTCATTCGGGATCCGGACGTTCGCTCGGACATCACCTTCCCGGTCACCCAGATCGCCGATCCGTCGACCCGATTCATCCAGGACGAGGTCGTCGGCCTCGACGTCGACGACCAGGTCGTCGAACTCGCCGACAGCGAGGACGTCGAATACGACTACGTTCTCGTCGGTCTGGGCAGCCAGACCGCCTACTACGGCATCCCCGGCCTCGAGGAGCACTCGCTGACCCTGAAGAGTCTCGACGACGCCCTCGAGATCCACGACACCGTCAAGGAGGCCAGCCAGGAGGCCACCCGCGCGAGCCCGCACAGGTCGTCATCGGCGGCGCCGGGCTCTCGGGCATCCAGACCGCCGGCGAGATCGCGGAGTTCCGCGACAACCACCGCGCGCCGATCGAGATCCACCTCGTCGAGGCCTTAGAAGAGATCTTCCCCGGCAACGACCCCGAGATCCAGCAGGCCCTGCGCGACCTGCTCGAGGAATCGGGCGTCCAGATCCACACGGACGACCCGATCACCGAGGCCACCGAAGATCACATCGAGTTCGACGAGGGTGATCCCTCGATCACGACGTCCTCGTCTGGACCGGCGGCATCACCGGCCGCGACGCCTTCGACGACGCCGACCTCGAGAAGGAGCACAACCGCCTCAACACGGAGGCCAACTTCCAGACCTCCGACGAGCGCGTCTTCGCCATCGGCGACTCGGCGATCATCAACCAGGGCGACCAGCCCGCGCCGCCGACCGCCCAGGCCGCCTGGCAGGCCGCCGAGGTCGCCGGCGAGAACATCTCCGCGCCATCGAGAACCGTCCGCTGCGGACCTGGGAGCACGAGGACAAGGGGACCGTCATCTCCGTCGGCGAGAAGGCCGTCGCCCACGAGGTCAAGCCGGCGTTCGGCGTCTCCCTGCCCGTCGACACGTTCGGCGGCGCCCCCGCGAAGAACCTCAAGAAGATGATCGCGGCCCGCTGGATCGCGGACATCACCTCCTGGAACGAGGCTCGCAAGTCCTGGTCGTCGCTGTAAGCGACTCGATCGACGTCTCGAGTACGACTCGACCCCTGCTTTTTCCGCCGATCGCCGCGGTTGCTACGCGGCTGCCAGTGACCGGCGTTTCCCGATCGACTCCCGGTCTTCGACCGTCGATCAGGCGTCGGTCCCGTCGGCGGATCCGACCCCGACGTCTCCGGGTTCGGTCTCGTCGTCCCCCGGTTCGCTATCGTCGGCTCCGGAATCGGCAGCGGTATCGCCGGCCGTCTCGGCGCTCGCGTCGCCCGCGGCGCTCGAGCCGACCGGTTCGGCCGGGACGCCGGCCACGGTCGTTCCCGGCGGCACGTCACGGGTGACGAGCGAGTTGGCGGCGACCCGCGCGTTCGCGCCGATCTCGACGCCCGGAAGGACGATCGCGCCGGCGCCGATCATCGCGCGTTCGCCGATCACGACCTCGCCCGTGCGGTACTCGTCCTGGAGGAACTCGTGACAGAGGATCGTCGCGTCGTAGCCGACGATCGCCTCGCGTTCGACGGTGATCAGGTCGGGCCAGAAGACGTCCGGCGTGGCCTCGAGCCCCCAGGAGACGCCGGGGCCGACGGCGGCGCCGAGTCGGCGCAACAGCCACCGTTTGAGGCGGAGGCTCGGCGAGATTCGGATCAGCCAGACGGCGACGTAGGAGATCGCGACCCGGAGCGGGTTGCGCGCGCGTGTCCAGTCGGCGAGCGAGTTGCCTGGCCCCGCGGTCGGGTGGTGCCGGATGCGGTCGTGGCGCGAGTCCGTCTCGTCAGTCACTACCCGGGAGTATGCGGTATCACTACATGAAACCGATCGATCGAGGCGGCGCGGGCGCGGTCGCCGTCAGTTCCGGTCGTCCCGCCGGTGGCCGGACTCGGCTCGTCTCGCGGTGGGGAATCGAGCCGTCTCGCGGACCGGTCCGTTTCGGACACTGTTCGGTATGCTAGTACAATTGTTCGACCCCTAACTAGTGAGGCACAATGATTGTTCTGAGTCGGTCCGTCGTAGCGGTTATCATGCCAGTCCAGCCTGAGTCACTCGAGCGGGAGACCGTCTACTCACTGCTCGCCGATCGGGTTCGCGAGTACTTGCTGTGTCACCTCGCGACCGTCGACCGAACGACGGTCCCCGACGCCGCCGAACGACTCGCGGTCTGGAGCCGCGAGACGTCCGAGTTGTGCGCGCGCGAACGGGACGGGTTCGCCGTCCAGTTGGTTCACAACCACCTCCCGCGACTCGCCGAACACGACGTCGTCGTCTACGACCGCTCGAGCGACGCGGTGGCCACCGGACCGAACTTCGCGGACCTCGAGCCCTACGTCGACCCGCTCGAGCCGCCGCGCGTCTAGGTCGGGCGGCGGTCAGTCGGTCGTCTCGGCGGCGGCGTCCTCAGTTTCGAGGCGGGCGCGATCGGCCGTGCGGTCGCCCGGTCGGCCGACGCGGCGGCGAAACGCCGCTCCGGAGAGCCCACAGCGGTAGGCGGGTTTGTACATCATGTTCTCGCCGCCGGCGCGGACGGCCCACTCGGTCGCGATCTCCTCGCGCAAGTAATACTGCGATCGTTCGTTCCCCGGTTTGGTGTAGTAGTCGCTGAGCCGGATCGGGTGGCGGTCGAACAGGCCGCCGGGTTCGCGGCCGTCGATCAGGACGACCGGTTTCTCGAGGTAGAGGTCTCCGTCTCGGGCGCGTTTCGCGTGGGCGTTGTCCGGGTGGGCCGCCAGAATCGCCTCGCGGTCGGTCCGCGGCTGGTCGGGGTCGACGACGTCGACTCGATCGACGGTGAAGTAGCCGATCAGGTAGCGGTGGGCGCGGTCGCCGCCGGGACGTCGCAGGCCGGTGTAAAACCCGACGACGTCGCCGGACTCGAGCGTTCGGAGACGTTCGACGTAGCCGCTGGTCCGGTGTTCCCCGTAGGTCAGCGCCGCGAAGTTGGGGTCGCGGTGAAGGGGCCACGACTCGAGGGCGTCGCCGGCGACGGTCCGGTCGGCGTCGCCGATCGGCTGGGGGGCGATCCGGTTCGTGAGGTCCGCGGCGGTGCCGTCGGTCGCGCGCAGGTCCCACGAACCGAGCGTTTCGGTCTCGTCGGTGTCGGGGGTCTTCTCGGGGATCGGCACGTATTCGAAGCGCCCGTCGTCGTACAGCGGGGCGAGCGCGCCCAGGTTCGTGGTGTCGGCACCGACGCCGGCGAGGACGACCGTCATCACGCGTGAGTGTGCGCCGGACGACCCTAACCGCACCGATCGCCTGACGGATCGGAGCCGTCGAGGCGGTGACCGACACCGGGCGGACAGACGGATTTCGACGGATTCGCCGGTCGCTCCCCTTCGAAATCTTGAAATAACGCCTCGGAATACGGCGGGACATGCCTGTCAGGGGAGACCGATCGGTCGCGATCTGTCAGCAGTGCGGTACCGCCCTCGCGGTACGGATCCAGGCCGACGGATCGATTCGGCCGATCGGAACGGGGACCGCGTGTTCCTGTGGTGGAGAGTCGTTCGACGTGATCGGGGACCGACCGTCCGAAACGGCGGATAGCGACGAAGCCGCCGCGGACACGGCCGAGAGCGACGACGAATCCGCGTATCCGCGTCCGTAGTCGCCGCGGCCGTTCCTCTCGCGTTCGGTCTGGGTTGGACTAGTTCTCGAGGCGGATCCGGACTCGAGGGGGCGGTCCGGTCGGGTGACCGCGAGCGCGGTCGCTATCGGGTCGACGACCGCGAGGTGTAGAACAGCGGGATCAGGAGGACGAGAAACAGGGTTCCCATCACCGCGATGGCGATCCAGACCGTCGACAGCCAGGACTCAGAGACCAGCCCGGCGAGGTCGAGAACCCAGAGGAGGCTGTAGCAGCCGACGACCAGCACCGTGAGCACGTACCAGCGCAGCCCCCAGCCGACGACGCGGTAGAGCGTGGTCTTCGTGACCCGCGGCGGGAGGGCGTCCTCGAGGCCGAACATCAGATCACCACCGTCCGGTCGAAGACCACGGCGGCGTCGTCCGCGAGGTGGGCGCGAGCGACGAGTCGGAGTTCGACGTCCCGCGGCGCGTCCGGCTCGACGCTCTTACGGAACGTGATCGAGTCGGCGACCGCCTCGCCGCGTTCGGTCAGCTCGGCGGTCCCGTCCGGGGTGCCGTCATCGATCGCCCGCCGACCGTCGGTCGTCGTCGCCGTCACCGTGACCGCGTCGGCCGCGGAGCGGTCGGCGACGCCGAGCGTGACGAAGCCGTCGGTATCGTCGGTCACGACCGTCTCGAGTTCGACGGTCGCCTGGGGCGTCGTCCCCTCGAGGTCGTGATCGACGCCGATGAGGACGGTTCCGAGCGCGGCCGAGCAGACGACCGCGGCCCCGACGATCAGGAACACGCCCAGTAGGGGATTGACGGCGCGGTCGTCGGGGGCGTCGAGCGGAGCGTCCATGGCAGCGATACCGCTAGTCACCTCCGGGCGGGCTTGAATCTGTTCGCCGATTCCGCGTCTCGAGCGCCGGGACGACTCGAGAACTGGAGGCTACGGGCGGTGAATCGCCACGGTAGCGGGCGATCGCTCCCGAAACGTTTCAGAATATGTTAGCGAACCATCAGAACCGCCAGAACTATTAGCGAATCGACCGTTGTTCGAATCGATCCCGGTGCCGATACCTGGACCGCGACCGGGATCGACTCGGTGGAGCGCCCCATCAACCGCTGGTCAGATCGTGCGGATGGGCGCGTCCACCAGTTTTCCGAGGAGCCAGTGCGTTCCGCTAGCGAACGCCACGACCGAGTCGGTGGGCTCGAGCGCGACTGTCGACTCGAGCGTTCGGACCGAGTCTTGTCACGAGCAGCGGACGCTCGAGTGCGCGCGAGCGCGACGTCGTCGCGGATCGGGGCACATCGACCGGTTCCGTGCGCCGAACCGATCGGCCAGAAGCTTTATTATCCGATATGCTACTTTTCAAAATCGCAAGACGGCGTCGGTTCAAGGGGGTGCTGTAACCGCTCTGTGGTACCTTGATTATCACAACTGAAAGCCTTTCATGAACGTTTTTCGATGTGATGGGTTTCACTATCGAATAAATATATATGGGGTGACTGCACTGGTAGCTATCAGGCCCGAACACGGTGAGACGGTGACGCCGAGGACTGGTGCCAACCCCCCCTCGAGCGCCAGCGGGTGGCTACCACACTACCCCAAATAAGCGTTCTCACTGTCCACGGGCGAGTACAAGAACGAATCCAACAATGGATCTAAGCAAATACAGAAACAAACTGGTCGGCAGCGAAGAAGAGCGAGCAGTATCGCCCGTTATCGGTGTTATCCTGATGGTCGCGATTACCGTCATTCTGGCGGCCGTGATCGCAGCATTCGTGCTGGATATGGGCGACAGTATGGGTAGTGGAAATGTGAACGCAGTCGCTGAGACAGACGTTCAAGATGGTGGCAATGAAACCGTAGTGACTGTCACCGATATTGGTGATGCAGATGGTGTAACTGTCGTTGGTTCAGATGGGACTCCGATCAATGACAGTACCGACGCAATTATCACATCTACTGGTGAGTCTGTGACTTTCACCAACAGTAGTGGTGATGATTATACTACTGGCGAGTCGTACACTGTTCAGGCCTTCACGGGTGATGCAGATTCCTCCCTTGACAATACGAGTAGTATCGATGATCAAACCGACTCTTCATCGATAATCGCAGAGTTCAGCACGTAATAGCCCATACACACTATTATTTATAGGGAAAACCTCCGTAAAGAGAAGTTCGAACAGTTGAATTGCTATTTTTAATAAGATATAGTTGCTTTGCGATTAAATAGGGAAATCAGGATACCGAGGTTAGTCGATAGCTGGTCATTATTCTCTAGAAAATTTGGTTAATCCATTGGTCCAAGCGGCTAAGAGTTGAATGGGTAGAAAACCGAAATATGACAACGGTTACAACAAAGCCTCTGCTCTCATTTTACTCTTTACTTGCAACAGTCGCTACACTTCTTCGCTCGTGACGTCGCGAAAAGTGGAACCACGGTCGGAGCGAAACTCCTCCTTGATCCCATTTCTTCTCCTCGAATTACTACGGTCGCTACGCTTCCTCGTTTGTTGCGTCACAGAAAGTGGGACCGCCGAGAATTGAACTCGGGTCCTACGGACCCCATCCGCAGAGGATACCACTACCCCACGGTCCCGCATGTAGACCCAAGCCCGTCTGCCGTTTAAGGGTGTCGTTTCGAACCAAGCATGTCATAAGGTTACGTGGCCCGATTGAGTCAGACCAGCACGCGCTCGAGATCCACAGTCACGTCGCGACTCGCGTCGTCGACGAACTCGCCGAGACACACTGCGGCCCCGTTGGGGGTGTAGCAGGCCACCAGATCCCCAGCCTGTGCGTCGTCGTCTGTCTCGATCACGCCGGGGTCGTACACGGGCGCGCCGTTGGCGACCTCCCGGGCCGCGCTCGGGGCGATAACCACGCCGGGGAGTCCCTCGAGGATCCGTTCGGCGGGGTCGACCACGTCGAACAGCGCCTCGGGATCGTCGTCCTCGCGCCAGTACGCTAACGCGTCGAGGAAGTCGTGGGCCGAGTGCAGGTCCCGGTCGTCGAACGGCGAGGTCGCCGTCCGGCGCAGGTGGCCCATGTGACCGCCGGTACCGAGCGCCAGCCCCAGGTCGTGACAGAGCTTCCGGACGTAGGTCCCGCTCTCACACCGGATGCGCAACAGGAGCCGACGCTCGTCGGTCTCGAGGACCTCGAGGTCGTAAATCTCGCGCACGCGGAGGCGTCGGGCGACCGCGCTCTTGCGCGGGGGCTTCTGGTAGATCGGCCCCTCGAACTCGGCGACGACCGATTCGGCGTCGGCCGGCACCGGCGCGTGACACTCGAGGACGGCGACGTACTCCTTGGAGCCCTCGAGGAAGACCTGTGCCAGCCGGGTCGCCTCACCGAGCATGACCGGGAGACAGCCGGTGACCTTGGGATCAAGCGTCCCGGCGTGGGCCGCCTGTTCAATCGTCGCGTCGGGGGCTCGGTCGGCCAGTGTTTCGTCGACCGCGTCGCGCAACCAGCCGCTGACCTGGTGCGAGGACGGCCCCGGCGGCTTGTCTAAATTGACGACGCCGAACGTGAGCAGTTCCGCGGGCGTGCGATCGTCGGGCGGACCGCGGAGGCGAGAGCGATCGGCCATCGATCAGAACTCGTCGTCGATCTCGACGTAGGCCTGCCCCTCGTCCGCGTCGGCCTCGTACACCTCGACGGCGGTGACGAGCATGTCCAGGACGGCGTCGGGTCCCCAGCGAGCCGTGTTCACCGAGAGATCGTAGATCGTCAGATCGCGGATGTCGATCCCGTAGTACTCCTGGTAGCGTTTGGCCTCGCTGGCCTCCCGAGCCTTCGTCTCCTCCGTCGCCCGTTCGGGATCCTTCTCCTCGCGTTCGGCGATCCGCTCGCCGCGAACCCGGGCCGGAGCGTCCAGCCAGAACCGGAAGTCCGCCTGCTCGCCGGCCAGCCAACCCGCCAGCCGGGACTCGAGCACCAGGTCGTCGCGTTCGACGGCGATTTCGTAGAGCCGGCGGTCGAGGTCGCGGTCGATCTGGTCGTTCTCCTCGGCGAGCTTGTTGAACTCGAGGGGCGTATAGCCGCGTTCCTCGGCGAGTTCGCGGAAGATGTCGCCGCCGCTGACGTGTTCGAGGTCGAACCGGTCGGCGAGTAACTCCGCCGTCGTACTCTTGCCGCTTCCCGGTGGACCGGAGACGGTCAGTAACATATTCCATCTGCGCGGGGCCGAGTAAAATGGGTTTTGAATCGTCCGACGGCCCGACGCGGCGAACGCGGTCCCGCGGGTTTCGAGTCGAAAACGGACGAAGGACGAAATTGGAGTCGATCGGGCGCTCGGGACGACGGCCCGATTGTTTTCAGGGGTGTGGGTCAGGCGCTCGAGGGAGACATATCGATGTTCAGCGCCTTGCGCAGCAGCTGGCTGAAGCCCATCGAGCACAGGAAGTACCAGACGATCCAGGCTCGCAACGGACCGACCAGCGTGGAGTTCCACCCGACCTCGCCGGCCAGCGGCATGATGACCGTCGCGTCGCTGCCGTCGAGCCCGCCGTTCTGCACCTTCCAGTACATCCAGAGGAACAGCGGGATGGTCAACAGCATGATCCAGACCATCGGGCGGATCTGTTCTTTGAACATCCCGAGGTTCTGGGCCATGGCCTCCATCTGCTCCTCGCGGACCTCCTCGAGTTCGTCCTCGAGACGCTCGATCTCGGCCTCGCTGGCGCCGCGCTCCTCGGCTTCCTGCTTGCGCTCGCGGACGTCCTTCTGTTTCTCCTGCATCGCCTGCATGCGCTCCTGATACTTGCCCATGACCTCGGGGTTCATCAGGTTGGCCTGCAGCAGCGTCGAGTACAGCCCCGTCAGCAGGGCGACCGACAGGATTACGGCGTAAAACGGCAGCGCCGTATCCAGGGGACCGAGCACGATGTCGATCGTGCTACCGACGGTCTGCTGGACGGAATCGATCCAGTAGCCGAACATCAATAGCAGCGACCCCATCCCGGCCAGTTTGTCCCACTGCGACCAGCTTGATTCTTCCTCGTCGATGTCGACGTCGGCGTCGGCGGCGGCGCTTCCGCCGTCGCCGTCACCGTCGAGGGCTCTGTCGTACGCCTCGCGGTCGGCGATCTCGAACCCGTCGTCGCCGTCGACCAGTACTCCTTTCTCGATCAACCGGCCCCATTGACCGCTCGTCAAGTCGTCGTTGACGTCGGCCCAGTGGACCTCGCCCCCGTTCCGGTCGGCCGCCTCGCGGATGGCCTCGAGGGCCGCCGTCATGGAGGAGTCCTCCCGGACGAGGTCGTTGATTTTCTCCGCTGTACGCGTCATCTGCTTTGGACTAGGTCGCGTTCGGTATACAAGTGTTTATCTTCGGTGGGCCGATCGGATCCGTCACTTGCGCTGGCAGAACGCAAGACTGTAGCCGGGCGAATGCGTCGACTGCGGTACGATAGCCACTATCGTCTGGTCGAGATCACGTTAAACTATTGTCACGGCAGCTTATATAAACTATTTTGAAATGTGTGTTCGATCGATTGTATTATGAGGATGATAGTCTTCTGAACAGATATGAGTGAGCCGCGTGGGGTCGGGACGACAACATCGACGGAACGGGGCCAGTCGACGTTGATTGGAGTCGTGTTGTTGATCGGGATGGTCGCAGCCGGCAGCCTCGGGATCTTTCTGATCGCCGGTGACGCAATCACCGGTGCGGAACAGCAGTCCGAGCAAGAACGAATCGAACAGGCGTTCGTCGAGTTAAGCAACAGCATCTCGTCGTCGGCGGGGTCCGGAGACGTCTCGCAGTCGATGGAATTACATGCCGGTGATCGGGGAGCGATCGCCCACCACGACTCGGCGACGTACAAGATCTGGACGCAGAATTACAACGGCTCCAACAATAACACCGTCGCGAACGGATCGATCGGCACCATCGAGTACGAGGACGACGACGGGACGAAAATCGCGTACGAGGGCGGTGCGGTCTTCCGCGAAACCGGGATACAAACGCGAGTTCTCTCCTCTCCGCCGATCGACTACAACCACGAGACGAGTACGCTATCGTTCCCCGTCGTCGGGCTCACCGAAGACAAGACGATCGACTCCGGCGATATCACGATCAAACAGACCAACGTCGATCGCGAACCGACGAATTACATCCAGAACGATCACGTGTTCGTCGAAATCCACAGCGAGTACTGTCGCGGTTGGCAGCAGTACTTCACTGAGCAGGCGGGCGATACGACCCTCCAAGAGTCGTGTTACGGCGGCGAGAACGAGGACGGGACGGTGAAGGTGAGACTCGGCTACGACGATATTTCGAACGCGTTCTCTTCGGGTGTGGCAGTTCCCTCCGAAGATAACATCAATGATAAGAAGGATACGTTCGACGATATCTCGTCGGGCAAGCAGTATCAACCGATGGACGGGACAATACAGCAACTAACAGATGATTTCGAGAACGGATCGGCCGAACACATCGATGGCTACGGGGAGTACACCGAAGGGGACTACTACGCAGAGGAGTTGATCAATCCGAATCTCGAGTTCAACCTCTCCGACGGCGACGCGGTGCTCGCCGTAGACGGGGACGTTCGAATCGACGACAACAGCGGTGGCATCACCGTCTCCGACTGTGGACCCGACGGAGAGGGACAACTGAAAATCTACGTAGAGGGCGACCTTGTCATGAGTAAAGGCGAGATTCAACCGGACTGTGGTGAAGACGGTGGCATCGAAACCATACAGGTCTACGGAATGTCGACGACTGGCATCGATTTTCACTCGAATCCAACGTTCAACGGACTGATCTACGCTGCAAGCGACAAAGATCCCGCAGATGATGATTTTAACGGATGGCCGGTCGAAGGATCGAAAAAGCGCGACGATAGCTACCAGCTAAATTTTCAGGGTGCAAACGAATTCAAGGGAGCGATGGTCGTCCATTCGATAAACACGGACAGTAACCTAAACGGCGTCGACGACGTGACTCCCGAGGATGACGCGGTCATCGAGCCGATACCGGACGGCTACGCACCCGCGCCGCAACTCACCTACCTCAATCTCGCCGAACACGAGATCGAAATCAAAAACAACTGACCGACTACGCCGCGTCTTCGATCGTCGCCTTCACGTCCTCCCAGACCTCGTCAGGCGCTCGCTCGCCGTCGACGCGCTCGAGGTCGCCCTGCTCTTCGTAGTGTTCGATGACCGGTTCCGTGTTCTCGTGGTAGACCTCGAGGCGTTCGCGGACGGTTTCCTCGGTGTCGTCGTCGCGCTGGATCAGTTCGCCGCCGCACTCGTCGCAGACGCCCTCCTCTTCGGGCTGGTCGTACTCGACGTGATAGTTGGTGCCACACTCCGAACAGACGCGGCGACCGGTGAGTCGGTCGACCAGTTCTTCCTCGCCGACGTCGAGCATGAGCGCGAGGTCGAGGTCGGTCATGCCCTCGAGTTCCTCGGCCTGCTCTAGGTTCCGCGGGTAGCCGTCGAGGACGAAGCCGTCGGCCTGGGAGAGGGCCTCCTCGACGATGGCGTTGACGACCGCGTCGGGGACGAGTTCGCCCCGATCCATGTACTCCCGCGGAGTGTCGTACTCCGTGTCCATGTCGGAGATGTCCATGTCCTTGTTCCCGCGGAGGGCGTCGCCGGTGGTGATGTGGTCGACGTCGAACTCCTCGGTGATCTTGGCGCTTTGGGTCCCCTTTCCTGCCCCGGGCGCACCCAGGATCAGAATTCGTGGCTGTGCCATATCCGCCCGTTCACCGGCGTCACATAAAGGCTTAAAGAAACGACCACGTCCGTTCCGGTATGACTCGTTTCGACGCAGCCGAGGCGACCGACCGACGAAAACTGTACGTCGATGCTATCACCGCCCACCGCGAGCGCGGACGCGGTTTCCTGACCTTCGAAGCCGACGCGGCCGCCCTCGAAGGCGACGGTGACGATGCCGAGACCCCCGACTCGGCGCTCGGCGCTCCCTGGATCCAGTTCGCAGACAGCACGATCAACGTCGACTGTACCGACGACGAACTCGACACCCTCAAATCCGTTCTCGGGGAGTTCCCGGCGTTCAAGATCGACGAGATCAATCGGCCGGAGGACGCCGAGGGCGCCAACGTTCGGGTGAGCGCGAAGGCCGATCCGAACCGGATCGCCCAGTGTCTCGACGCGATCTTCCAGCGGGTGTACGAACTCCCCGAAGACGCGCGGATCTGGGTGGTCGACCTCTAGTCCGGGACTCGTCGCGTTCCGGCTGCCCGTCGATCACCGCAATCGCTAGTCGATCGTCAGCTCCCCGTCATCGGATCGATCCTCCCCTTCCTCCCACTCGAGTTCGAACTCGAGTCCGAGTTCGCCCGGGCCCTCGGGCGCCGAACTCGAGGTCTCGCGTTCGGCCTTGATCTCGAAGGTGGGTCGTGACGGCGGCGTCATCGTCACCGACTCCCCGCCGGCCTCGAGGCTGACCGGGTCGCCGCGCTCGAGGCTGTCGGCAACCGTTCGGAGGTAGTCGGCGATCTCGGCCCGATCCATCCGCCGTTCGAACTCGAAGAGGACGTCTTCCGGCATAGGCCTCCTACGGTTCGAACGGTATAGAGTATTCCGCACGGACAGGTCGCGCGTGCGCGAATCAGCCACCGATCGATGCCGATGAATCGACCGTTCTCCGATAGCGGGATTCGTCGCGGCGGGTCACGATGACTGATGGCCGAACACGTTCGCTCTCGGACGGGAAATCGGTCGATAAGCTGTCCGCACAAGAACACGATTTCGACGGACAACGACAGAAAAAAGACCCTCGACTCCAACCGAATGTTGAGGGACTGAGAGGTGATGGCACGATGCAACGAAGACGAGACGGTCGGATTCACCGGACGGACGACCGGTGAGCGGCGACTATCGGGCCGTTTCCAAATAGATAAGTGCTCCCGGCCATCATCCTCCGACATATAAGCGGTCTTCAAACGAGGTGAACACAATTTACAGCGCACTAACGACCCCGATGCCGTTGCAGCAGACACGCGTCGACGTGTTCGAGGACATCTTCCTGGTGTTTCTCGGACTCGGGACGCTCGTCGGTGTCGTCGTAATCTCGTATGTCTTGTACAACGCGTACAAGTATCGAGACGACGGCGAGGCGAAAGACGACGAGTCGCTGCCGACGCTCGGGGAACTACCGACAGGCGGAAAGGGTGGAAAGAAGCTGTTCCTATCGTTCGGTATCAGCGCAGTCATCGTCATTTCGCTGGTGATCTGGACGTACGGGATGCTCCTGTACGTCGAGGATCCCCAGGACGAGTTCGACGAGGAACCGGTCGAAATCGAAGTCACCGGTGAGAGCTTCGCCTGGCACTTCGAGTACGCGAACGGCGTTGAAGCAAGTAGTACCATGCGCATTCCGGCCGACAAGCCGGTCGCGATCCAGACGACATCGGGCGACGTCTGGCACACGTTCGGCATACCCGACTTACGGGTGAAAGCCGACGCGATTCCGGGCGAATACGACGAGACGTGGTTCATGGCCGACGAAGCCGGAGCGGAACACGAGATCAAGTGTTTCGAACTCTGTGGTGAGTCCCACACGGCCATGGTCGGGAACGTACAGGTCATGGAAGAGGAGGCGTTCAACGAGTGGCTCAACGGTCAGCTGACGCTCGACGTCGAGATCGTCGACCAGAACGAAGAGCCGGTCACCGAAGGCTACGAGATGACCCTCGAGCACACTCAGAACGACCAGTACGAGGAGGACCTCGTGCACACGTACACCGCCGAGGACTTCGACGAGAACGGGACGATCAGTCTCGATCACGAGGATCTCCAGCAGGGCGGCGAGTACAACGTGACGATCACGTTCGAGGACGACCAGTACGAGACGGTCGAGGAGACCATCGAAATCGACGGCCCCTCGAGCGAGACCTTCACGGTCGGCAGCGCCGACGAAGCGGATAATGGAAACGGAACCAACGAGAGCGACGACGGAGGTGACGGCGAATGAGTGATCTACCGCCGATGACGTCGGTCAAGCGGTGGCTGGTTACGACTAACCACAAGGACGTCGGGATCCTCTATATCGCGACGGCCCTGTTCTTCCTCCTGCTCGGCGGCGTCCTCGCGCTGCTCTTCCGTGCGCATCTGTGGGCGCCCGGCGGAACGGGGCTACTCGAGACCGTCGAGTTCAACCAGGCCGTCTCGGCCCACGGGCTGTTGATGGTCTTCTGGTTCCTCTCGCCGATCGCGTCCGGGTTCGCGAACTACTTCGTCCCGCTGCAGATCGGTGCGAAGGATCTGGCGTTCCCGCGACTGAACGCCCTGAGCTACTGGTTCTACCTGTTCTCGGGCGTTCTGATGGGGATTTCCTTCTTCCAGGGAACGACGTTCGCCGGCGGCTGGACGATGTACGCGCCGCTGAACGTGCCGTCGTTCAACACGGTAATGGAGGCGACGGCCGGCGGGAACGCGACGGTGCTCGCGCTCCTGCTGTTCGTCATCTCGATCACGATCGGGACGGTGAACTTCCTCGTCACGATCCACCGCTCGCGTGCGGAGGGCCTCGGCCTGTGGAACATGCCGATGTTCACCTGGTCGTGGCTGCTGACGGTCTGGATGATGCTGTTCGCGTTCGCGGCGTTGCTGGCCGCGCTCCTGTTGCTCTCGATCGACCGGATCATGCTCACGCAGTACTTCTCGACCGATCAGGGCTCGAGTCTGCTGTGGGCGCACTTGTTCTGGTTCTTCGGGCACCCAGAGGTGTATATCGTCTTCTTCCCCGCTCTGGGAATCATGTTCGAGACGTTCCAGACGTTCACGGGGCGACGACTCGTCGGCCGCAAGTGGGTCATCATCGCGATGGTCCTCGTCGCGGTCCAGTCGTTCCTCGTCTGGATGCACCACATGTTCCTGACGGCGATCAACCTCGAGATCAAGACGCTGTTCATGGCGACGACCATCGGGATCTCGCTGCCGTTCGACCTGATGGTCTTCGCGCTGATCTACACGATGGTCAAGGGACGCGTGCGGTTTACCACGCCGTTCCTGTTCAGCCTCGGGGCGCTCGTGCTGTTCATCCTCGGCGGTATCACCGGGGTCTTCCTCGGTGCCGTCGTGCTGGACTACGAGTTCCGCGGCACCTACTGGGTCGTCGCGCACTTCCACTACGTGATGGTCTCCGGCGTCACCGCGCTGGTCGGCGGGATCTACTACTGGTGGCCGAAGATAACCGGGAAGATGTACTCCGAGACGCTCGGAAAGCTCAACTTCGCGGTCTACTTCGTCGGGTTCAACCTGCTGTACTTCCCGCTGTTCCTCGCCTGGGAGACGCCGCGACGTGTCTTCCACTACAGCGAGGGCGCACAGATCTACCATCAGGCAGCGACAGTCGGTGCGTTCATCTTCGGCGCGTCGTTCCTGATCATGTTCTTCACGCTCGGGAAGAGCCTGCTCTCGGGTCCCGACGCACCCGATAACCCCTGGGAGTACTCCCGTACCGCCGAGTGGGCGATCCCCTCGCCGCCGCCGCTGGAGAACTGGACCGACCGACCCAGCTACGCCAGCGGTCGCCTCGAGTTCGTCGACGACGCGGCGGCTGCGACCGACGGCGGCGTCGCGACCGGACACGGTGAAGCGACGGCCGTGGACACGACTCACGAGGAACACGCCGACCACGCCAGTATTTGGCCCTTCGGCATCGGGGTCGGTACGTTCGTCCTCTTCCTCGGCCTGTCCGGAATGACGCCGTACGTCCACGAATTCATTCAGGGCACCGACCACCCGCCGGAACACCTCGCCAGCGCCGCGGCCGAACCGAGTATCACGTATCCGATTCTGTCGCTTCTCGGCGTCGGAATCCTCGGTGTCGCGCTGTTCAAGTTCGGCGTCGAGGAGTTCAACGTGCCCGAGATGGCAGTCGCCGAACGCTGGCCGTTCGGCGGCGTCGGCAACACGAAGCTCGGCGTCTGGGTCTTCCTGGCCTCGGACGTCGTCGTCTTCGGCGGCGCGATCGGGGCGTACGTCTTCATGCGCCTCCACAGCGGCTGGGGTAACTGGCACCTCGACACGATCACTATGGCGGGGCTGTTCAACACCTACGTCCTGCTCACCTCGAGCTTCACGGTTATCCTGGCGCTGGCCTTCGCCGAACGGAAGAACAAGAAGGCCATGCTCACCTCGATGGTCGTGACGGTCCTGTTGGCGTTCGTCTTCATGGGCGTCAAGGCCTTCGAGTACAGCAGCAAGTTCGCCGACGGTCACTACTGGTTCAGCGGGATCGATTACTCGATCTACTTCGTCACGACCGGGCTGCACGCGCTGCACGTGCTCCTCGGCGTGCTCGTCGCGCTGTTCATGATCTACCGGATCGTCAGCGTCGACGCCTACCTGGAAGACCACCGACCGGTGGAGTTCTTCGGGCTCTACTGGCACTTCGTCGACATCGTCTGGGTCTTCCTCTTCCCGCTGTTCTACCTGATGTAGCGGCCCTGCGGCCCGCTACACGATTCGGTTGATTTTTCGCGGCGCTCGATCGGCTGCCACCATCGTGAGTCACGACCGTCTCGTCCGCGTTCATTGGCTCGTCATCGTCGATCGGCTCGTCTCCGTTCGACGTCGGACGTGAGAAGCGAACGTTCGGAATACCTGCCGACGTAGTTATGACTCGAGCGAGTGTGAGTACGGCGCTACGATTCTCGCCGCCGACGGACGTCAGCCGAACCGAGCGGCGCGATCACGGGTCGTCGCGAGGGATCGAGAATCCGGCACGGAGGACCAAGAGGCACGCCGTGACGACGACTATCACCACGCCACCGAGGAGTGCAACGAGACTCGACGGCGTCCCGTCGGTGTGCGTCTCCTCGGATTCTCCGGCGGTCGCTCTGATGGGGCGTCGATCGCTCGAGACCAGCGCGTCCGCCGCCGCCTCGGCGTCGACGATCCCGTGACCGTAGCGGATCTCCGATCCCGACTGTGCCGTCTGGGGTGTCCAGGCCGTCCCGTACAGCGCGTCCTCGAGGTCGTCGGGCGTCGCAGTCGGATCGATCGAGCGGAGCAAGGCGACCGCTCCGGAGACGTGCGGGGTCGCCATCGACGTCCCCGGCAGCGACTGATAGCCGCCGGGAACGGTGCTCGTAACCCGGACGCCCGGGGCCACGACGTCGGGAGCGGTGTACGACGACGGCCACGATTGCAGCGGCGTTTGCCATTCGGATCGGTCGATCCGTTCACCGCCGGAAAACGCGGGGACGACACCGCTCTCGTCGACGGCGCCGACGCTGACGGCGTCGTAGACGTTCCCGGGCGAGTTCGACGTCTCGATGCCCTCGTTTCCGACCGCCGCGACGACGACGGCGCCGCTGTCCCTGGCGTTTCGAACCGGATCGATCAACGCGTCGTGTCTGCCGTTCACTCCGAGGCTCATACTGATCACGTCGGCCTCGGACGCGAGCGCCCACTCCATGCCGGCGACGATCTGTGCGAACGAGCCGCTGGTCTCGCGCAGGACGAGCCCGTGGAGCAGCTCCGCCTCCGGAGCGACGCCGATTCGAGCGCCGCTCGCGGTTCCGCCGGCGATGGTGCCGCTGACGTGCGTGCCGTGCGTTCCGGAATCGTAGGGCGTCGACCCTTCGATGCGGTTCCCGTCGGCGTCGAACTCGGCCCAGCCGCCCGGGTACGTCGGATCCGACGGATCGTCGGTGTAGAGGTCGAGGTCCGGGTGCGTCGCGTCGATTCCGGTATCGAGGACGGCGACGCGGACCCCCTCGCCCCGCGTTCCGTACTCCTCCCAGACGGCGGACGCGTTCAGTAACTCGAGTCCGGCGGTCGGTCGCGGATCGGTAGCGGTCGTGTCGACGTCCGTTGTCGTGGCTTCCGCTCTGTCCGTCGCCCCCACTGCGGTCGTATTCGACGGCGGCCGCTCGGGGACGGAGAGTTCGAAGTTCTCGTGGACCGCCTCGACCGCGGGGAACCGAGCGAACGTCTCGAGGTCGACCCGCTCGGTGTCGACGGTGAGCAACACGGCGTTGGCCACCCAGAACTCGGTCTCGACGCTGATTCCCGCGGTTCGGTCGACGTAGTCGACCAGCGGTTCCTGGCTCTCCTCGGCGCGCTCCGCGAGGTACGCGTCGGCGTCGTCGGCCGGGACCGCGTCGGGAACCGTCGGCTCCTCGAGTCGGACCACGACCTCGACCGTCTCGTCTGACGACTCGAGGGAGTCGTCGATTCTGATCGACTCGTCGGCCGTCGTCTCGTTGTCGGCGTCACCGTCGGCCAGCGACGCGCCGAAACCGCCGGCGGCGAGAGCGCTACCGCTAGCGAGGACGGGTGTCGAGAGCGTCATCGTCAGCACCAGACAGACGAGAACGACGGACCGCAGCCGATCGGAGCCCGGACTCGAGTCCGGGAGGGAAGGCGCCATGCTACCGTCAGAGGCAGCCGTCGAATAACAATGTTCTGGGGAACTGACTGTCGCCGAGACGGAACGGTTGACGAGAGACGCCGCGAGTCAGCGTTCGAATCGGTCAGCCGGCCCAGACGAGCGCGTAGATAAAGGTAAACAGAAAGTACGTGAGGAAGACGGAGACGGCCGCCTTGACGTGGAAGGTGAAGAGTTCGTGCTCTTCGTCGTCTCGCACGTCCTCGACGGCCGCCCGCTCCTCGTCGCTCAGTTCGTCGGGATGGGCGACGTCGAGATGGTACGTCGCGTACCGCTGGACGCGAAACGGTCGCCCGCAGTAGGGACAGGTCGTTTCGGGCTCCTCGCCGGCCGGAACGTCGTACTCGTACTCCGTCACCGGTTCGGGGTGCAGATCGACGTCGGTGAGTTGCCCGGCGGTCATTCGTTGTCCTCGCGTTGGGAGCACGCGAAGAAGTGTCTACCGGTGTTCGATGACGCGGTATGGAATGCAATACTGGCTGTGCCGGAGATGATACCGTCTTAGCTCGGCACGTACGCGGCTTCCGCACCGGGAACCGAGACCAGATACAGGCTGATCATCGTAAAGAAGATCATGACGACGATGAAGGGGTACTGGCTCCGGATCGCCTGCAGTTTGCCGGGGAACAGGTCGAACGAGACGGTGTGGGAAAGCCAGACCGCGAGGACGTGACCGAGCAGGATTCCGGCGATTTCGACGTAGCCGAACCACGACGTCAGGGCGTACTCCGTCGGGTTCTCGGGTGGGTTCAGCGGCGCGGCGACGGTGTCGATCAGCGACGGCCACAGCGAGATCGAGAAGCCGGCGTAGTGGGCGAAGTGATAGCCCGCGGCGATCGCGAGCAGCGGGGCCGCAAACCGGAGTCCGAGGTATCGCCGCGAGAGGTACGTCTCGGCGCGCTCGCGGGTGCGTTCCGCGGCGATCCAGTAGACCGCCCAGAAGACGCCGAACCCGGCCAGCAACAACACGAGGTAGACGAGGCGCGGCGGGAAGCCGAGCCCGACCAGCGCCTCGACGGTCCGGGCGCCGGGCGCGGTCACGACGAAGCCGCTGTAGGTCAACTCCCAGACCAACGCGAGCACGAACGCGACCAGCGAGACGTCGGTCACCACGTCGTCCTCGCCCAGCCTCGAGCCCGGATACCGTAACTCGAGTCCCTCGTCGGTCCGCTGGATGGGTGCGACGGCGCCGTAGAGCCGGAACCAGACCGAGAGCGGGTCGCCCTTCCGGAACCACGTCTCGGGAGTAAAGGCGACCGCGCCACCGATCGTGAACGCCGAGTAGGCGACCACGACGGCCACGAGCGCGCGCGGCGAGCTACTCAGGGGCGCGACCAACTCGAGCCAGACGAGCGCGAGCAGGCCGCCGACTGCGGGCCAGGAGCCGAGCTGGTCCGGGTAGGTCGCGTAGCCGTTGGGAAGCGCGGTCGCGATTCGCCGCCACGGGTTGAGCGCGGGCCACGGGTTGCCGACGGCGTACGTCCCGAGGGTCAACAGCGCGCGGCCGCCGACGAACGTCAACAACACGGCCGCGCTGAAACTGCCGTTCGGCGGCCCGAAGAGTCCGACGACGATGACGAACGCGAGCGCTCCGACGCCGATCGTTCCCAGGAGCAACGACCCGGCCGTTCGGAGCCGCTCGAGCGGCAGGGAGAGCGTATCGTCGTGGTACCGACCGATGGTCCGCCGATCGGTCACGAGCATCGTCAGCACCGCCGACGCGCCGATGACGCCGCCGCCGGTCGCGAGGTACAGCCACGTCGGAACCGACGTATCTCCCCGGCTGCCCCCGAGTCCCGCCGCGACGTTACTCGCCGCGACGACGCCGGCGCCGGCGCCGACGGCCAGTACTGTGAGCGCACAGGCGATCCCGACTCGGCGGGCGAACACCGAACGTTCACTCATTAGTAAACGGTTGGACTGCGCTCCCATCTACGTGTCGTTTCACTCGAGAACCGGCCGTGAAATCGCGTCGAAAAGGTACCGCGACTCGCCGCAGTCGATCGTTTGAGGAAGGTATAAGTGGCCGTCATCCGCATTGTACACCAATGGCTGATATCCGGACGTACACCCTCATATACATCGCACTGGTGGCGCTGGCTACGGGGAAGTTCGTCTTCTTCCACGTCGAGGCAATCGGCTACGATATGGCGTTGGCCGGAACGCTCATTCTGGCGGTCATCAAGGTCGGACTGATCGCCGGTTACTTCCAGCACCTGAAGGAGGAGCCGCGGTCGATTAGCTACATGATGGCCACCGCCGTGTTCATGGTCTTCCTGCTGACCATCGCGGCGGGGTACTCCATCCAGTAACCGCGGTCGCCGTCATCGACGACGGCCCTGGAACCCCAGCATCGTCCGCTATCAGTGTTTGGCTCTATTCGGCTCGAGTCTTATCCAGCTCCGCCTGACTCGAGCCGTGCGCGTTCTCTAACTCCTCGAGGAGCAGACCCTCAGACCGGTTGGAAGCGGTAGCCGTCCCAGTCCTGACTCTCCGGTTCGCGGATGCCGGCGCCGGGTTCGCGGAGTTCCTCGACGTAAACGGGTTCGACCTCGTCGCCGGTTTCGATGTCGTCAGTGGTCGCCTGGCCGAGCGCGCGGACCGACTCGCCCTCTACGTCGAATTCGACGATGGCGAGCGTGTTGGGTTCGCGAACGCCGGGCGGCGTTGCCGTGCTCTTAGTCCAGGTCACGACTTCGCCGGTGTACTCGCTGAGATCGATCGTGCCGACGGGTTCGGCGCCGCCGCGACTACGTGGGTGACCGGGATAGCTGATCGAGCCGTCCTCGTACTCGTAGGCGTCCATGCTCATCGTGCTGCCTCCATGATGGTGGTGATAACGCAGTTGCCGAAGCCGCCGACGTTACAGCACAGCCCGACGTCGGCGTCGACCTGCCGCGGGCCGGCCTCGCCGACGAGCTGTTCATAGATTTCGACGCCCTGTGCGATCCCGCTGGCGCCCAGCGGATGACCCTTCGACTTGAGCCCGCCCGAAGTATTGATCGGCAGTTCGCCCGTGTCGCGCTCGGTGTAGCCGTCCTCGATGAGTTTCCAGGCCTCGCCCTGTTCGGCGAAGCCCAGGCCCTCCATCTGGAGGAACTCGAGGATGGTGAACATGTCGTGGAGTTCGGCGACGTCGATGTCGTCGGGGCCGTAGCCGCTCATCTCGTAGGCGCCCTTCCCGCTCTCGACGACGCCGCCCATGATCGTGGGGTCCTCTCGCTCGTGGACGACGTGGGTGTCGGTGGCGCCGTCGACGCCCGCAATGACGACGTAGTCGTCGGTGTACTCCTGGGCCGTCTCCTCGGAACAGAGCAGGAGGGCGGCCGAGCCGTCGGTGACCGGACAGAAGTCGTACAGTCGCAGCGGGTCGGCGATGATCGGCGACTCGAGGATCGTCTCGACGTCGACTTCTTTTTGGAACTGCGCGTGGGGGTTATCGACGCCGTTCCGGTGGTTCTTAGCGGCGACCGCCGCCAGACTCTCGCGAGGCGCGTCGAACCGCTCGAGGTAGTGGCGTGCAGTGAGGCCGGCGAAGGAGGGGAGGGTGACGCCGTGTTTGTACTCTTCGGGGTGAGTGACCGAGGCGATGATATCGGTCGACTCGCCGGTCGTCCGGTGGGTCATCTTCTCGCCGCCGACGAGCAGCGTCATCTCGCTGGCGCCGCTGGCGATCGACTGCCAGGCGGCGTAGATTCCCGCGCCGCCGCTGGAACTCGTCTGGTCGATCCGTTGCGTGTACGCCGGCATCGCGCCGAGGTCGTGAGCGAGGGCGTTCATCACGCCGGTCATCCCCTCGAACTCGCCGCTGGCCATGTTCGAGACGTACAGGTGGTCGACGTCGCCGGCCTCCGCACCCGCGTCCGCGAGGCACTCCAGTCCGGCCTCCGCGAGGAGCTCGAGGATCCACTCCCCCTCGCGTTGCCCGAACTTCGTCATCGATGCGCCGATGATTGCTACATCTTGCGCTGTTGTCATCCCGTGGACCGATAAGACGAATCTCGGTGTAAAAATACGGCCTTGCGACAGCCGGTGAGACGCCTCGGCAGCTATTTACTTCCGTTTGGAAACCGCTCGAGACGACTGCGCTACCGGCGGCGGTCTCGAGGCGTGCGAGCTACACTGACTCGAGCGAGTGCGCCGCTAGGGGTTGTGAACGGCGAGAAGAAATGGAGACCGTTAGTCGCCGCCGCCGAACATCTCGCGCATCATCGGGTGCATCTCCATCATCTGCTCTTCGGCGATTTCCTCGTAGAGCTTGTAAGTGATGGAGACGGCCAGCAGCAGGCCGGTCCCGGTGACGCCGCCGATGGTACCGAGCATGTTCGCCCAGACGGCCAGCAGGCCGACCAGCGCGCCGCCGATAACGGTCACTTGCGGGATGTACCGCTCCATGACCTTCTCGATGACGCCGACGTTCTGTCGGAAGCCGGGGATCTGCATCCCGGAGTTCTGGATCTGCTTCGCGGTGGCCTCGGGGCCCATGTTGGTCGTCTCGACCCAGAAGATGGCGAACACTGCGCCGCCGACGACCATGAACACCACGTCGATGGACATCCGGATCAGCACCTGCCAGGCCTCTTGGCCGACGTCAGCCGTAAACCACATCCAGTCGCTCGGCGAGTAGATCGGCGCGACGTAGTAGAAGAACCCGCCGTCGGGCTGGCCGTTGGAGTACGTGCCGAGCCACGCGAGCTCCTGGCCGAACAGTTCGATCGGCCCTTCGCCGTTGGCGCCACCCTGGGTGGCGAGGATCTGGCCGATGAACTGCAGGTTCGCCTGCAGCGCGCGAACGAGGATCATCGGCAGGACGCTCGCGTAGATGAGCTTCACCGGGAAGCGACCGCGAGCACCCTTGACGCGGGCGTGACTGAGCGGGATCTCGACCCGCACAGACTCCGCGTAGACGACGATCCCGAAGATCAGCAGCGTCGTCAGCAAGGCGATGAGCTGTCCGCCCTGGTCGGTGACCAGCAGCGTCATCAACCCGTCGCTGGAGACCAGCGAGCCGACCTGAATGTCGCCGGTGAAGATCAGGTACCAGTTGTAGAAGAACCCGCCCTGGGTCGGTTGCAGGAACCCGGTGACGAGGCTCTGGCTCACGCTGGCGATGATGAACAGGCCGATCCCGCTCCCGACGCCCCATTTGCTGACGACTTCGTCCATGTACAGCAGGAGAATCCCGCCGGCGAAGATCTGGGCGAAGATCAGCAGCTGGACCTGCGTCTGATCGAATTCGAGACCGCCGAGACTCAGCGATTGCATGGCCGGAAGGAAGTCGCCGGCGAACACCATCGGGAGTGCGGTCAGCGCCGTCATAATGACGACGAGCAGCTTCTGCAGCCCCTGGTAGAGCACCTGATCCCGCGGGTCGTCCGTGTCGAGACCGAGAAGGTTTGCTCCACCGAGCAACTGCAAGACGATGCTCGCGGTGACGATCGGTCCGATACCGACCTGTAGGATCGACCCCTGCTCGCCGGCCAGCACCGAGCGGAACTGACCGAGGATGTCGGTACCGCCCGTTTGGACCCCGAGCAACGCGATGTTCGTCAGGAAGAAGTACAACACGAGGATGCCGGCCGTCCACATCAGCTTGCGCTTGAAGGGAACGTGTCCCTCCGGACGGCGCACTGCGGGCATCCGCGTCAAGACCGGTTCGGCGGCTTCCTTCCATCCCATATGTTATTCCTCGTCCTGTTCGGCGTCGGCGTCCGCTTCGGATTCGTCCGCAGCGTCGGCCTCCTGACCTCGTTCCGAGAGCACCGCTTCGCCGCCGGCGGCCTCGAGTTTCTCCTCGGCTGCGTCCGAGAAGGCGTCCGCCGTCACTTCGAGGGCGTTGCGGACCTGTCCCGAACCGAGGACTTTCACCTTGTCGACCTCGTGGCCGTCCTCGACGACGTCACGGGCGTCGATCGCGTAGCCGTCGTCGGTTTCCTCGGCCTGCCCCTCGGCGACGTAGAGGATCGCGTCCTCGTCGAGCTTCTGGACGTCGATCTCCGCGACCTCTTCGCGGATGTCGTGGGGGCGCTTGAAGCCGTGTTTGCCCTTCGGTTCGTAGTTGTGGAATTCGTGTTTGCTGCGTCCGGCACGGCCGCGGCCACCGCGGTGGCCCGCACCGCGTCGGTTCTTGTGGGAACCGCCGCTGTGGGTGCGCGATCCGCGTTGGCGTCGTTTTTTACTCGTCATGGTTATCGCATCGATTCTAGCAGGTCGTTAATCTGCCCTGTTGTATGCTTTCCGAGTTGGCCGCCCTCGGCCGTCGGTTTCTTGATACCCTCGTGGCCGCCACGCGGGGGGTGGAGTCGCAGCGTCGGCGACAGTCCCTGCTCGCGCAGCGTCGTCTCCTCGGCGAGCAGCGCCTCGGCGAGCGCACCGAAGTCGTCGTAGTCGGTGTTCTCGGCCAGCCACTCCTCGTCGACGTCGGACTGTCGACCCTCGAGGGGCTCGGCGCGCTTTTCGAGCACGGTCTCGAGCACCTCGGCGTCGGGTTCGCCGTGGGCGACGTAGTCGTTAACCTTGTGGACCATCCCCGTGTAGGTGTCGGTCTCGGGGACGAGCGCACAGTGGTTGACGCTGTGGATGTTGAGCATCTGCAGCGTGTCTTCGACGTCTTCGTGGCGGTTCACCTCACCGCGTACCTGCACGACAGCCTTCATTACTCACTCACCTCGGCTTCTTCTCGGTTCGGTCGCCGTCGCGGGTGGCGCGACTGGGACGCGTTCTCGAGCGCGTTGAACGTCGCTTTCGCGAGGTTGACCGTCGTTCGAGTGTTGCCGTGGCTCTTGGTCCAGGCGTTCTCGATGCCGGCCAGCTCGAGGACGTGTCGAACCGTGTCGCTGGCGGCCAGCCCAAGCCCTTCGGGGGCGGGGATGACCTCGACCTCGACGGAGCCGGCCTTACCGGTCGTCCGTCGGGTCAGCGAGTGTGGTCGGTCCGAACGGTCCTCCCACGACCCGGAGCCGCGGGGAACCTTGATCATGTTCAGCTTCGCGATACCGATCGCCTTCTGGATGGCGGAGCCGACCTGATCGTCTCGGCCTTCCGCGTAGCCGACGTAGCCGTCGCGGTTGCCCACGACGACGACACATCGGAACTTCACGCGGCGTCCGGAGTCGGTCATGCGCTGGACCATGTTGATGTCCAGCACTTCGTCGTCCAGTCCCGGCAGGAGCTGGTCGACGACCTCGGGTTCCTTCAGCGGGAGACCCGAGCTGAGGGCGTCTTCCATCGTGTCGATGTCGCCCTCCTGGACCATCCGGCCGAGACGGGTGACCGGCTGCCATCCGTCGTCGTTGTAGTCGTTTGCGCTCATTCGAGGATCGCCTCTCGTACCTCGTCGAAGTGTTCTGGTAGATCCGTTGCGTCGAAGTCACCGCCGTAAAGCGGCTCGTCTCGCTGCTCGGCGTACTCGGCGATGTGTTCGCCGCGGGTACGCGACCAGTCCGCGAGCACGCTGTCGTTGTGCGGGATCTCGAGGCCGGCGTCGATGGCCCCCTCCTGAACCGCGAACACCTTGTTGCCGGGCGTCGCGGTGTTGAGACCGATGTCGAGTACCGCTTCCTCGACGCCGGCCTCGACGGCTCGCTGGCCGGCCAGCAGGCCGGTCAGGTACGCCGCGGAAATGTTACTCGTGGGGGCTTCCCAGCCGTACTCCTCGAGATCGCTCGAGTGTGCGCTCGCGAGCGTCTCGTCGCCCTGTGGTCCGGGGGTTATCAGCTGCGCCGTAGTGTGCTTGTTGCTCTTGCGAGCGACGAGGCGCGGTTTGCCCGATTTCAGCAGGCGCAACCTCTGATGGTAGTCCGTCCGGACCTCACGGCGACGCCGCATCGGAACTTTGTATCGTGGTCCTGTCGCCATTATTGGTCACCGTAGTTGTCGTCGATGTAGTTCATCAGGTACCGGACGCTACGGAACTCCCCGCCGCCAGCCTTCTTGTAGAGCTCGCGGTACTGCGTGGGCGTGATTTCGCCCTTGTCGCGGAGGTCACGCAGCTTCCGTCGCTGTGCGCGAATCTTGTCCTGCCACTCTTCTTTCTCGTTCTGGCGGGCGCCCTTCTTGCCGCGGCGCTTGCCCGGGCCCTTGCGGTGGCCGTAGGCGCGCTTCTCGTTGCGCTCTCGAGCGCGGCCGCGGGAGTTGCCCTTCGCGTCGTCGGCCTGAATGCGACCCTCGTCGACGAGTTCGCGGATCTCGTCGCGAGTGATCGCTTCGGCGATGTCGCTCTGGGCTTCGGGGTCGAGCCAGACGCGGTTCTCTCCGACGTCCAGGACGTCGGCTGCGAGTCGCTTCTGTGCGGAGAGATCAGTCATTGGATTCCACCTCGACTTCCTCGTAGGTCGGGTTCAGGACGCGAACGCCCTGCTCCTCGGCCTGTTCTTCGATCCGTTCGCGCTTGCGCGCGCCGACCGAAGCGGCGATCCGAACCGCTTCGGTGTCGCCGTCGACGCCCTCGAGGTCGTCCGTGTTCTCGACGTAGACTTCCTCGAAGCCGCTGGGGTGTTTGCCCCGAACGGACTTCGGCGTGCGGTAGCCGGCCTGGACCTTCGGGCCCTTGCCCTTGATGCCGCGGCGCTGCTTGGACAGCGTGCCGCGGGGTCGGCGCCAGGATTCGGGCGTCCGCTTTTTCTTGTGGTAGTCCTGTCGGTTAAACTGCGGCTTGCCCTCGCTCTTGCGGCGGTTGAGCAGCCGTTGTTCTTCCTCGGAGAGATCGGGCGTCTTCTCGGTCAGCCCGCGGGGCTGAAGCTCCGTTTCGACGTCCTCCTCCGGCTCTTCTTCCTCGGCGCCCTCGTCTTCGATCTCGGCCTCGGTCTCCTCGGTGACCTCGAGGTCACCGACGTCGGCCTTGATACGCGCGGCGAGTGCGTTCCCGATGCCCTCGGCCTCGGCCAGGTCGTCCTGGTCGGCCTCTTTGACGTCCTCGATGGACTCGAAACCGGCATCGCGCAGCGCGTCGGCCTTGCTCGCGCCGACGCCGCTGATGTCCTCGAGTTCCTGTGGTTCTTCGTCTGCCATCTATCAGGCACCTCCGGTCGCGGGTTTCTCGGTGATGTAGACCCCGTCCTGGAAGACGCGGGTGTCCTTGCCGCTGACGCGAGTCAGCTGCTCGATGTCCGCCGCCGTCTGGCCGACGTCCTCCTTGTTCGGACCGGAGAGCGTCAGTGCCTCGTCGTCGACGGAGACGTCGGTGTCACCGTGGATAGTCGTTCGTCGCGCTGCCTTTTCGCCGAGGAAGTTCTCGATGACGACCTCGTCGCCCTCCACGCGGACCTGCATCGGGAAGTGAGAGTAGAAGACTTCCATCTTGTACTCCCAGCCCTCGGTCACGCCGTGGAAGGCGTTGGTGAGGTGGCTCTCGAAGGTGCCGACGGTCGCGTTGGTCTTCGCGTCCTCGGACTCACTTTCGATTACCACGGTGTCGCCTTCGACGTCGACGCTCACGTCGGGGTACCAGAGGCGTCGCGTGACGCTCCCTTCCGGTCCCTCGACGGTTACGTCGAGGTGGTCGATCTCGACGGTTACGTTGTCAGGGGTTTCCAGTTCAACTCGCATTGTTAGTAGACGTATGCGATCACCTGGCCGCCGATTCCCTGCTCACGCGCCTCGTAGTGGCTCATGATGCCACTGCTCGTCGTGACGACGAGCGCACCGAAGTCTCGAGCGGGGAGATAGCGCTTCTCCCACTTCTCGAAGTCCTCGGAACCGACGCTGTAGCGGGGCTTGACGGGGCCACACTCGTTGATCGCTCCTTTCAGTTCGACCTCGAACTGACCGGCTTTGCCGTCGTCGACGTACTCGAAGCCGTCGATGTACCCGCGGTCGTAGAAGACCTCGAGCACGCTGCCGATCTCGTTCGAGGCGGGCGTTACCTCGTGGGTGAGATGTCCCACGCTCTCGGCGTTGTCGAGCCCCGAGAGCGCGTTACTGAGTGGATCGTTTCCAGTCATGTTATCGATACTTCTTGAATCCCATGTCGCGAGCGATCTCACGGAAGCACTGCCGACAGAGGTTGATGTCGTACTTGCCGACCAACCCCTGCTTGCGGCCACAGCGCTGGCAGGCCTCTTCCTGCCCCGTGCGCTTTGCGGCGTGCTCGCCCGTGCGCTCGTTTTCTACGTCGCTTTCGGTTTCGCTTTCACTCATCGTCTGCCTCCTCGACGGTCACGTCGAAGTTCGCCTCGAGGAACGCGATCGCGTCCTCGGGGGTCAGTCGGTGTCGCGACGGAATCGAGCGGGTGGCTTTGTCGCGCTTGGAGACGCGGTAGCCCGGGCGCACCATGTTGACGGTGACGTCCAGCCCGTAGATTCCGACGTTCGGGTCGTACTCCTGGCTCGGGAACTCGGTGTGTTCCTCGACGCCGAAGCTGAAGTTGCCCGTGTCGTCGAACTGCGTTGCCGAGATGTTCGACAGCGGCAGCGCCGTCTCGAGGAAGTCGTAGGCGTCGTCGTCGCGAAGGGTGACCTTCGTGCCGATCGGATCGCCCTGGCGAATGCCGAAGTCGGGTTCGGTCCGTTTCGCCTGGGTCCGGACGCTTTCCTGACCCGTGATCTCTTCGATGATGTCCTCGGCGCGGCCGAGTTCTCGACCGCCCTGACCGACGCCCATGTGGACGACGACCTTCTCGACGCGCGGTTCGCGCATCTCGTGGAACTCGCCGGCGTCAGCTTCGCTCATTCGTCATCACCCGTGAAGTTCTCGTCGATCACGACGATGTACTCCTGAATCGTCTCGAATCCGTCGTCGTCCGTGGAGACGCCGACCGTGTTCGGGCCGCTGCCCGGCGTGATGTCGATCGCGTCGATCTCGCCGATCTTGCCGCCGTGGTTGCCGCGGACGGCCGTCACGAGCGCGCCCTCCTCGAACGGGAAGTGGGCGACGATCGACTTGTCGTCGTTGTCGATGACGATCGAGTCGGTCGTCTCGTACTCGCTGCCGTCCTCGACGAGGACGTTGGTCCCGTCGTGGAGGGTCAGCTGCGTGTCCCCGCCGGGGACCTGCTGCTTGCCCTCGATCTTGCCGAGGCGGCTTCCGGCGGCGTCCTCGTCGATTTCGGTCAGCGCGAGCCGACCGCCTTCGTCGGGGAAGACGCGGAAGTACTCCTCTCGACCGGGGAACGCGACGATGTCGAAGATGCCGATCGGTCGCTTCTCGTCGTTGATCGGCTCCCCGTTGACGAGGATCGCGTCCTCGCTCAGGGCGTATCGCGCTTCCTTCTTCGAGTCGACGTAGCCGAGGACGTCCCGCAGCAGGACGACGAGGGGGACACCCTCTTCGCCGTGCGGGCCGGCGCCGGCCTTGACCGTGAACGTCTCTGTCTTGCGCTCGACCGGCCAGGACTTCGGTACGGACAGTCGTTTCTGGTGTTTCGTCATTCGCTATCACCTTCGAGGCGTGCCTCGCGACGCTCGTCCTCGAGGTCGAGCTCCGTGATACGGACGTTCGACGGGTCGAGCGGTCGCGGCACCTCTTCGCCGTCGGCCGTCTCGACCGTCACGTCTTCGACGTGAATCGTTCCGTCCTCGAGGATCGCGCGCAGGACCTCGCCTTCGTCGCCGGCGTGGTCGCCGCGCATGACCTCGACCGTGTCGCCCGCGTTGACACGGGTTCGACGGGTGTCGTACTCCTCTCGGAGCTCGTCGGACAGCGTCGCGTGAAGCTGCTTCTGTCGCTTGTGCAGCGGTGCACGCTCCGTCTGATTTCGCTGTTTGGATGGTTGTTCGCTCATATCTATACGATCATCGTCGCGGTAGAGGCGATTGCTCCGAAGCGCTCTGCGACTTCGCGGGCGATCGGCCCCTTGATCTCCGTCCCGCGGGGCTCCTCGTTCTCGTCGATGATGACGGCCGCGTTGTCCTCGAACTTGAGTCGGGTGCCGTCGGGTCGGCGGATCGCCTTCCGCTGACGGACGATAACTGCCTCGAGGACCTGGCGGCGCATCTCGGGGGTACCCTTCGTGACCGAGACGGTCACCTTGTCACCGAGTCCCGCCTTCGGCTGGCGGTTCTTGGTGCCGTGGTAGCCCGAGACGCTGATGACCTTCAGTTCGCGCGCGCCGGTGTTGTCGGCACACGTGATCAGGGATCCCTTCTTGAGTCCCTGAGTGACGTCGGCTTTCATCGCCTCCATCACTGATCACCCTCGTCTTCGCCCGCGAAGTCCTCGGCCGACAGCTCCGGCTCGGGTTCGGCCTGGCCGGTGAGGTCGGCGACGTCCTCCGCGGTCGCTTCTTCGGTTACTTCGACGACCACGTGCGATTTGGTCTTCGACAGTGGTCGGGTCTCTGCGATCTTGACCGTGTCACCGACCGAGAGCGGCTCGAGCACGCCCGGCACGTGAGCCGGAATGCGCGAGCGTCGCTTCATGTAGCGGTCGTACTTCGGAACCGCTACGTCGTACTCTCGTTCGACGACTACGGTCTTGTCCATGTCCGTCGAGACGACGGTTCCCTCGAGGATCTGCCCTCGAACGGGAAGGTCGCCGTAGAACGGACACTTCTCGTAGTCGTATTCCTCCGGGTTCTCTGGTTCCGGAGGGGTTTCAACGTCTAGTCCTATTGCCATGGTGAGTCACCATTCGTTTCCGTGCGTCGGGCGGGTCGTGAGAGCAGCCGCGATCCATCGACCGTAACGTAGGCCACGCCCTCGCCGGCAGCGTGGCGGCGATCCCGCGAGGGATCGTCACCACGACAGCTGGCGGCATCGCCGCCAGCCCGGTCTGCGGCGGCGGACGATTCGTCCGCCGTTGCAGGTTGAGTGTCGGCCAGTTTGGACGCGGTCCCCGACCCCTTCTCGAGGTCGGCGGCGTCATCTGTGATCGCGAACTCGAACGTCGAGCCCGATTTCGGTACCATCACCACCCGAGACTCGCCGTTCTCACGAACCTCTACGGAGAGGGTGTTGGTCGTCTCGATGACGACCCGCCCCTCGAGACCCTCCCGGGAGGCGTCGTCGCTCTCGACGACGCGGACGGGAAGTCCGTTGAGCTCGTGTCGCGGCAGCGTCTCGGGTGTCAGTGGCATCTGTGTGTTATTCGTCGGCTTCGTCCAGGTCGCCTTCCTCGCGCTGGATCGTCTTGATCCGCGCGATGGTGCGGCCGAGCTCGCCGATGCGGCCCGGGTTCTCCGGGGCGCCACCGGCGGCGAGGACGGACTTCTGGTTCAGCAGTTCGGTCTCGAGTTCCTCAAGCTCCTCCTGCCGTTCGGCGGGCGTCATGTCGCGGATCTCGTCGACGTGGAGGATCGCCATCAGGCGTCACCTCCCTCGTCTTCGTCCGCGTCGGCATCGGCGTCGGCCTCCTCGTCCATCTCGGCGACGAGTTCTTCAGCCTCGGCTTCGACGTCTTCCTCGAGCTCGTCCAGATCCTCCTCGATCGGGGACTCGTCGGGGATTTCGACGTCTTCCTCGTCCTCGCCGGCGACCTCCTCCTCGATGACTTCCTCGACGGACTCCTCGTCGATCTCGGGTTCGGTCTCGACGGCGTCGTCGGCCGAGGCCTCGGCGCCTTCGGCGCTGGCTTCGGCTTCCTCGGGTTCGCCCTCGAGGAGTTCCTCGACGCCCTCGGCCTCGTTGGCCTCGACGGCATCGGGGACGAGTTCCTCGGGATCCATCTCTTCGTGGATCTCGAAGTCGTCGGGGAGTTCGGCTCCCGGCGGGATGATCTTGACGTCGACACCGATGGTGCCGAGTTTCATCACCGCGACGCCCTGGCCGTGGTCGACGACCTCTTCGGCGGGCTCGCCGTTGTGCTTGATGTAGCCGCGGTTGAACTTCTCGACGCGCGATCGGGCACCGGTGACCTTCCCGGAGAGGACGATCTCGGCGCCGAGCGCGCCGGCTTCCATGATCCGGTCGATCGTCGTGTGACCGGCCTTACGGAAGTACCAGCCGCGCTCGAGCGCGTTGGCCAGTCGGTCCGCGACGATCCGCGCGTTGAGGTCGGGTTCCTCGACCTCCTGGACGTCGATCTGGGGGTCCTCGAGGTTGAACTTCTCTTCGAGGGCCGTCGTGACCTTCCGGATGTTCTCGCCGCCCTTGCCGATGACCATCCCGGGCTTCTCGGCCTTGAGGACGATCTGGGTTCCCATCGGCGTCTTGGCGACGTCCATGCCACCGTAGCCCGCGCGGCCGAGCTCTTCCTGGAAGAACTCGTCGATCTGAGACCGCTGCAGGCCGTTTTCGATGAACTGTTGTTCGTCAGCCATTAGCTATCACCTTCTTCGTCCTCTGGTTGCTCGCTGACCACGATCTCGACGTCGACCTCCGGCGTGTTCCACGAGGACGCCCGCCCCATCGCGCGGGGCTTGCGGCCGACGGACTCGCCGACCTTGTGGGCGGCGACGTGGACGATCTCCATCGAGGCGCCGTCGAATCCCTGGTGGTCGGCGTTGGCCTCGACGTTCTCGAGCAGGTCGAGGAACTCCCCCGAGACCTTCTCGGGGTACTTGCCGGCGTCCCAGCCGTCGATGTCCGATCGGTGACCGGCACCGGCGTTGTGGGACTTGAACGGGACCGACTCCTCCTCGTCGATGACGCGCTGGAGGTACTCCTGAGCGTCCTCGACGGTGCGGCCCTTGATCGCGCGAGCGACCTCTTTGCTGTGCTTGTGGCTCATGTGACGCTCCCGGAGCATCGCTTTCGCGGTCTCGTCCGGGTCCGCGTCGACTGAGTAGTTGATTCCCATACGATGATCACTTCAGTGGGACGAACTTCGAGGATCGAGTCGCGCCGATCCCGGCCTGTCCGTGCTCGACGGACGTGCGGGTCAGCTGGAACTCGCCGAGATAGTGTCCGATCATCTCGGGTTCGACGCGGACGCGCTCGAACGCCTGGCCGGTGTAGACCTCGAAGGTCAGCCCGACGAACTCCGGCAGGATCGGCATATCCCGAAGGTGCGTTCGGATCGGCGCGTTCGCCGTCTCTTCCTCTTCTTTCTCGCGGGCCTCCTCGAGCAGCTTCTGCTTCTCGACGGAGAGACCGCGTTCGATACTTCGCCGCTGGCGAGCGGGGAGCAGTTCCGCAACTTCCTCGAGCTCCATCGCCTGCAGCTCCTCGAGCGTGTGACCGCGGTAGGTGAACTCACCTTCGCGGCCGGTTCGGTACTCCTGACTCATTTGTTTCCACCTCGGCCGGTACGACGCGAGGAAATGTCACCCACCTTCCGTCCCGGCGGGGCGTCCCGCGAGACGGACTTGGGTTTGCCGGGGTGCTGTCGGCCGCCGCCACCGAACGGGTGGTCGACGGCGTTCATCGCGACACCGCGGACGCGGGGCCACTTGGTGCCCCGGGCTTTCATCTTGTGGTGCTTGTTACCCGCCTTGACCATCGGCTTCTCCGTGCGGCCACCGCCGGCGACGACGCCGATGGTGGCTCGACACTGCGGATCGAGGCGCTTGACCTCGCCGCTGGGAAGCTGGATGACCGCGGCGTTGCGGTCGTGGGTGATCAGGTCCGCGTTGACGCCCGACGCGCGAGCGAACCGACCGCCGTCGCCGGGGTTGGCTTCGACGTTACAGACCGGGACCCCTTCCGGGATCTCCGCGAGCGGGAGCGTGTTGCCCGGCTTGATCTCCGCGGAGACGCCGACCTGGATCTCCTCGCCGACGCCGATGCCTTCCGGCGCGAGGACGAGGCGCTGGTCGCCGTCCTCGAACTCGATGGCGGCGACGGGCGCCGATCGCGCGGGGTCGTGTTCGATGTCCACGACCGTCCCGCGAACGACGTCGTCGTCCTCGGACTTCTTGTGATCGAGTTCCGCCTTGTAGCGGTGCGAAGGGGCACGGAACGTCGAGGTCCCGCGACCGCGTCGCTGTCCTTGAATGCGTCGTCCCATTCTTAGAACACCCCGATTCGCGAAGCGACTTCCTGTGCGTCGTCCTCCTCGTCGAGGCGGACGACCGCTTTCTTTTTACCCTTCATCGTTACCTGCGTGTTGATGTCCTGTACCGAGATCTCGAAGCGCTCTTCGATCTCGTCGCGGATCTCCGGTTTGGACGCGTCCGGGTTGACGACGAACTGGAGCTTGTTCTCGAAGTCCATGTCGTTCATCGCCTTCTCGGTCACGAGGGGGTGTTCGATGATCGAACTCATCGGTCGGCCACCTCCTCGAGTGCGCTCTCGGTCCAGACGGTCAGTCGACCCGGCTGTGCGCCGGGCGCGAGATCCTCCGCGTTGACCTCCGCGGCCGTCGTCACGTCGGCGCCGGCGAGGTTCCGGGCCGCGCGGGACGGGCCGGTCTCGCTGGAGGTGACGAAGAGGATCGACGTCGGCGTCTTGTACTTCCGGCCGCGGGCTTTCCCCTGCCCGGATCGGACGCTGCGACCCTCGTCTGCGCGTTCGATGTCGTCTGCGAGGCCGGTGGCCTCGAGGAAGTCGACGACCTCACGGGTCTTCTGGAGGTCCTCGAACTCGTCGTCGACGACGACGGGCAGCTCGAGGTCACCGTCGAACTCGTGGCCGCGCTCGGCGACGAGCTCGGCGTCGGTCGTCGCAGCGATGGCGCTGCGGACGGCCAGCTTCTTTGCTTTCGTGTTGATCGATTCGGACTGGTCCTTCTCGGCTTTCGGCGGGTGGGCCTTGCGTCCCTTGACGGTCTGGGGAACGCGGCGACCGCGTCCTTCCTGTCGGGGGACGTGGGCCATCCCGCGGCCGCTACCGAACGATTCGGCCGGCGTTCGAAGGCCGGCGAACTCGTCGGCGCCGTAGTCCTGTTTCCGGTTTGCCTGGGCGACGCGAACGGCGCGGGCGATCAGGTCCGGGCGGTACTGGGTCTCGAAGACCGCCGGGAGCTCGACCGAGTCCGCTTCGGCGCCGTCCAGGTCGCGTACTGTTGCTTCCATGTGTTATCCCTGGTTAGATGCGGTGGAGACGTACCGGACCTCGGGATCGAGGCGCGGCTGGTCTCCGGGTCGGATCGCCGGCCGGAAGCGCACGAGGCGCTGTTCCGGTCCGGGGAGCGAGCCCTTGATCAGCGCGTGCGGTCCGTCGACTTCGCCGTAGTTGACGAAGCCGCCGTCGACCGTCGCGTCGGCGCCGTCGCCGATGTCGACGAGGCGCTTGTTCAGTTCCGTCCGCTGGTGGTAGCCGGTCTGCCCCTGCTGGGGGACCGTCGACCGAACGCGGGACGGGTTCCAGGGACCGAGGTTCCCGATGCGGCGGCGCCATCCCTGCCGGGCGTGCTTGCCCTTTCGTTTCTGGACGCCCCATCGCTTGACGGGACCCTGCGTCCCTTTCCCTTTCGTGACGCCGCTCGCGTCGACGTACTCGCCGGCGCGGAAGACGTCGTTCATGACGTGCTCGCCACCGTCTGCGACGGTCTCGAGCGCGAAGTCGACGCGGTCCTCGACGGAACCGCCGCCGACGCGCGTCTCCATCACGTCCGGTTTCTTCTTGGGGACCGAGGGAATCTCGGACGGAACCGTGTGCGTGATGACGCGAACGTCGTCGACGCGTCCCTCCTCGAGGAGGCCGCGAAGTTCGTCTTCGGCGGCGTCGGTGTCGTAGTCGTCACCGGGGATGTCGAGGACGCGATCGAGTTCGGGGACGAACTCGTCGGTCCAGACCTCGGTGACCGGCTTCATGCCGTACGGCGTTTCTTCGTACGCTCGCAGAGCGACGGCGCGCATGGGCGGCGTCTCCACGATCGTCACGGGGACGGTCTGTTCCATCCCCTCGGTCGGCGAGTTCGCTTTATCGTCGACCATGACGACGTGGGTCATGCCGGCCTTATAGCCCGCGAAACCCTGGAGCGTCGGCTGTCCTTCGTCGTCCGGCCACGAGTTGAAGCGCGGGACCTCGCTGGTCGCACGCTTTCGTGGGCCGAACCCGAGTGAGCCTTTGCGTGGTGAATTTGCTTGTGGCATTCTATCACTCTCTCAGTGAGAGGGGCGCGAGGGTAGCGAACAGAGCCTCCTCCGTTCGCACCACCTCGCTCCCTTGGTCCGGAACCGTGTTTAGCCAGAGGTCGAACCCCGGATCGGCTGTGGGTTCGACTCCGTCATCGGCTGCGTCGTCCCGGTCGGACGACGGTTCGATCGCGTCGCCTTGTCCCGACGACGCTTCGATGGCCGATGCCTCGATTCCGAGGATAGCAGGCAGCCCTCTCTCGGGCGCGCCGAAGGCGACGGTCATCCCGTCGCCCTCGATACGTCCGGCCAGCGTCCCGAGCCGCCCGACGGTGAGCTCTTCACCGAATCGGGAGGCCGCGATGCGGACGCCGGCGTCCTCACGGCCGAGTGCTGTCTGCAGGTCCGTCCGCTCGACGGAAAGCCCCGGAAGGGGCTCGTCGACGAGCTTCGCCCGGACCGGTCGTCGCGAAGAGATCCTGACGGTCACGCGCTCCCCCTCCTCGACCGCCATTTTCGGCGGTACGTTGAGGGAGATCGGGTGTTGCAGTCCGCAATTGACCCGGACGCGCCCTTCAGGTCCGACCTCGGTCACGATCCCTTGTCTTGACGACCCCGAACCGGTAGATTCGGAGCCGGTCTGTGACATGGCGCGGAGCGGCGGCAAGACGCCCGCGTACTCCAGTTCGTCCCGCATCCCCCAGGCCTCGTTGCGGAGGTAGGGGGGCGTTGCGGCGTACCGCAGGACGGTGCTTACGAACCCGCCGTCGAATCGCCCGGTTTCGCCGTCCCGGTCCGGGTAGACGATCAGGCGATCGGCCCGGAAGATCGTCGCCGCGCGGGCGACGTAACCGAGTTTGCGAGTCGCCTCGCGTTTGTCCTCGGCTTCCCGGGTGAGTGACGACGGAACGAGTACGCTGACGGTCATGCCGAAACGCTTCGGCGCCGCGTCACTAGACTGTAGCGATGTCTTGCGGAGGGGATCTTAAAAGGATAGCGGATTCGATTGCGGCTGATAACGCCTCACACCCCCGAATTCGTGCCGTGCGGGCACACACTCACCGCCAGTGATTGGTAACTGTCAGCACGTCTTCGACGGCCGTCGCGAGCGCGCGAGCAGCGGATCGTTACCGCGGCGGGTCGAGCGCCCCATTCCGAGGAATTTTACCGCTATGTCACAGACGGTCACGGTAGCATGGAATCGCCCTCGCCGATCGAGGCGGAACTCGAGAGCCGACTTCGGCAACAGGAGGCGGTCGCGGAACTCGGACAGCGGGCGCTGGAACCGGCCGACCTCGACGGGCTGATCGACGACGCAGCCGCGGCCGTCACCGACGCGCTGGGTGCCGAGTACTGCGGCGTGCTCGAGGTGCTCCCGGACGGGGACGGGGACGCGGCCTCGTTGCGAGGGGGCGTCGGCTGGCGTTCGGGCGTCGTCGGATCGACGACCGTCCCCGCGGGTCGGGAGTCGCTGGTCGGCGTCACGCTGCGCACCGACGACCCGGTGATCGTCGAAGATCGACGATGCGACGGGGCCGTCTTCGACGCCGAGTTGCTCGCCAGTCACGACGTTACCAGCGGCATCAGCGTCCCCGTCGGCTCGGCCGGCGAGCCGTGGGGCGTCCTCGGGGCCTACTCGAGCGACCAGCGGACGTTTACCGAGCGCGACGCGACGTTTCTCCGCGGCGTCGCGAACGTCATCGCGGGGGCGATCGACCGCGCGGAGAATGACCGACGCCTGCGCGAGCGCGAGGCGAGACTCGAGCGGTACACGGAGTACACCGACGGCATCCTCGACGCGGTCGACGACGTGTTCTACGTCGTCGACGAGACGGGCGACGTCCAGCGGTGGAACGAGACGCTGAACGCGGTCACCGGCTACACCGACGCGGAGATCGAATCGATGCGGGCCCTGGAGTTCATCGCCGAGGAGGACCGCGAGCGAGCCGCCGAGGAGATCCGGGCGGTCTTCGAAACCGGAAGCGCGCGACTCGAGGTGGGGCTGCTGACCAAAGGCGGCGAGCGGATCCCCTACGAGTTCGTCGCCGTCGGACTCGAGAATCCCGAGGGAACGCGCGTGCTGGCCGGTATCGGGCGCGACGTCACCGAGCGGAAGCAACGCGAGCGGGAACTGGCCAAGTACGAGACGATCGTCGAGACGATGTCCGACGGGATCTACGTGAAAGGCGAGGACGGCCGGTTCACGATGGTCAACGAGGCGTACGCTCGAATGACCGGCTACGACCGCGGGGACCTGGTCGGCGAACACGCCTCCCTCGTCGTCGACGAGGCCGCGATCGAGGAGTCGAAAAAGCGACTGACGACGGCCGGCGAAGGGAAGTCGGACGTCGAGAACCCCGTCATGGAAGCGAAACTGCAGCGGGCCGACGGGGATCGCGTTCCCGTCGAAGGGACGTTCGCGACGCGACGGACGGAAGACGGCCGACAGGAAGAGATCGGCGTCGTCCGGGACATCACCGAACGGAAGCGCCGAGAGCAGGAACGTCGACGCGTCGTGCGGGCGCTCGAGGCCGCCCGCGAGGGGATCAGCCTGCTCGACGAGAACGGCGCGTTCATCTACGTCAACGACGCGTACGCGGAGACGTTCCGATACGAGCCCGAGGAGATGATCGGCGAACACTGGGACGACCTCGGGATCGAAGCCGATTCGTCCCGCTTCGTCGACGACATTCTGCCGCGCATCTCGGCGGAGGGACAGTGGTCCGGGACGACGACCTGCGTACGCAGCGACGGCACCACCTTCCTCTCCCAGCACTCGCTGACCGAGACCGACGACGGCGAACTCATCTGCCTCGTTCGGGACATCACCGAGCAACGGGAGCGCGAGCGGGATCTGCAGGCGGTTCGAACGCAACTGGACATCGCGACCGAAGCCGCGTCCGTCGGGATCTGGACCTGGGACGTTCGGGAGGACGTCGTCACCGCCGACGACTATCTCGCCTCGACGTACGGCATGGATCCGGAGCTGGCCGCCGACGGCGCACCGATGGACGCCTTCTACGAATCGATCCACGAGGACGACCGGGCCCGGACGCGGGAGCGACTCGAGCGCGCCGTCGAAGAGACGGGCGAACTCGAGGCCGAATACCGCGTTCGGGACGCGAACGGCGACCTCGTGTGGGTCGTCGCCCGCGGCGAGGTCGAGTACGACGACGACGGTACCCCCGTCCGACTGGACGGGGCGATCTCGGATATCACCGAGCTGAAACGCCGCGAACGACAGCTCGAGGAGTCCGAACGCCGCTACCGGACGCTGGCCGAGCACTTCCCGAACGGCGCGGTCGGCGTGTACGACGAGAACCTCCGGTACACGCTGATCGAGGGCGCGGTTCTGGGCGATACGCTTCCCGAGGCGGAGCAGATGGAAGGCGAACGAATGTCGGCGGTCTTTCCGGACGACGTCTGCAGACAACTGGCCCCGCTGTACCGAGCCGCCATCGAGGACGGCGAGACCGACAGCACGACGATCACGTTCGACGGCGAACACTGGCAGATCTGGGCGGCGCCGCTACGGGACGCCGACGGCGAGATCTTCGCCGGGCTGAGCCTCGCACAGGAGATCACCGAACGGGTCGAACGCGAGCGGCGGCTCGAGGAACTGATCGATCGACTCGAGGAGTCCAACGAGCGCTTAGAGCAGTTCGCCTACGCGGCCAGCCACGACCTCCAGGAACCCCTGCGGATGGTCTCGAGCTATCTCCGGTTGATCGAGAGCCGATACGCGGACGTCCTGGACGAGGACGGCCGGGAGTTCATCGACTTCGCGGTCGACGGCGCCGAGCGCATGCGCGACATGATCGACGGCCTGCTGGCGTACTCCCGCGTCGAGAGGGGCGGCGATCCGTTCGAACCCGTCGATCTGGACGGCGTTCTCGAAAACGTCCTCGAGGATCTCCAGGTCCGGATCGAGGAAACGGACGCCGAGATCTCCGCCGAGGAGCTGCCCCGCGTGGCGGGCGACCGCGATCAGTTGCGCCAACTGTTCCAGAACCTCCTGGAGAACGCCCTCGAGTACAGCGGCGACGAGCCGCCGCGCGTTCACGTTTCCGCCCGCCGACGCGCGGGCAGGGACGACCGCTGGGTGATCGCCGTCCGGGACGAGGGGATCGGGATCGATCCCGACGACGCCGACGAGATCTTCGAGGTGTTCGAGAGCCTCCACTCACGGGGCGAGCACGACGGTACCGGCATCGGACTCGCGCTGTGCGAGCGGATCGTCGAGCGCCACGGCGGCGAGATCCGTCTCGAGTCCGAGCCCGGTGAGGGGTCGACGTTCGCGGTGACGCTTCCGGCGGCGGACAAGCGCGAGCCGTGAGCCCCGCCGACCCGTCGTCCGATTTCGCAACCCGGCATCGGGGTCGAACGCGTGTGTCTCCCTACCGATACCGGGTCGATTCGCAACCCTTATACATCTATCCCGGTGTAGGTGTAAGTGCAGCAGGGCGCTGGTAGTGTAGTGGTATCACGTGACCTTGCCATGGTCACAACCGGGGTTCAAATCCCCGCCAGCGCATTTTCACTGAACAACACCGACGAGCGGAGCGAGCAATTTCTCGGACGCAGTTTCCATGTAGTCAGCACGGCGCTCCGATCGTCCTCCCCGGAACGCTCCGTCGCGATGGGCGTCTCTCGCTCGAAGCCCCCGTTCGAGTTCGAATACCGTTCGGAACGAGCTGTCGGATGCCAACCGCAACTCCGCCAGTATAGCTGTTGTATCCGCTCTCGAGGCGATCACTCACGACCGAGGCTAGGTGCCTTGACACTCTCGCTTTCGACATTTATAAGTGATCGTGGTCCATCCGTTCGAGTGTACTCGAGACCGAGTGCACGTGTGCGCGCTGGTAGTGTAGTGGTATCACGTGACCTTGCCATGGTCACAACCGGGGTTCAAATCCCCGCCAGCGCATTTTCACTGAACAACATCGACGAGCGGAGCGAGTCGTCTGTTCAGTGAAAACCGTTCTGGGTTTGAATCAGACCGAGGTTCTGCGAGCGCGAGCGAGCAGGTTCTCGGGCGTGGTTCAAATCCCCGCCAACCCACTTCCTGAATTCAATCCCGCGAGCGACCGCGAAGCGTGTCGCGAGTACGCGATGAATGTCAGGAATTGGATCTGAGATTTGAATGAGGTCAGTCGCAGCGCCGAGCGACGCGAGGCGACCGTCTGCCCGTGGTTCAAATCCCCGCCAGCGCACTTCTCCGAATTCACGTCCGCGGGCGACTGCGAAGCGTATTGTTAGTCTACAGTCCGTCGAAATCGTACATTACGCACCGTCTGCTACCCGTCTCGAGATCCAGACACGTAGCGTCAGCCGATAAAGAAGAGCGGCGAGAACCCCGTGGACTCGAGTCGTTAGTCGATGACGACGGTTTCCGGCCCGGACGCCGACCCTTCGCTCGAGTCGGCGAGTTCCTCGATCGCTAGCTTGACGTTCCACTTGTTGGACTTCCAGAAGGCGTCGAAGAGGACGCCGAGTATGGGAACCGAGCCGCCGATGGTGTCGACGGCGATGTTCGCCAGCATGCGCAGGAGCGTCGACTGGGAGACGCCCATGCGGGCGGACTCGGCGACGATGTACAGCGAGACGAGCGCGGTCGCGGTGTCGCCGGCGCCGGGGAGGATCCCGACGATCGGATCGAGTCCGAACCGGAAGTTCGTCCCCGGGAGGCGGAATCCCTCGTCGAGGGCGCGAGCGACGGTTCGCATGCGGCTGATCGCTGCCTCGTCGACCTCGGCGGGAAGGTCGTCGCCGAACTCCTCGAGGGCCGCCTCGATGTCGTCGGTCGAACCAGTAGCCATACGTCGCCATCGGGCGCGCGGCGGAATACGTTCGTGGACGGCGATGGCAAGCCGCGCGGCGGCGAAAGCCGCAAGCGGCGGTATCGACCGCCCGGGTACGAGGGAGGATTAAGTCGATGGATTACGTACTAGCACGCGTATGCGAGAGGGTTGGATTCGACTCGAGTGCGCCGATTGCGGGGAACAGTGGACCGCCGATCCGGCCGCCCTCCCGGCGCCCGGAAACCGGTTCCGGTGCGACCACTGCGGGTCGGAACGACCGATCGCGGCGTTCGCCAAGACCCGGCGCGGACTCGACATCCTCGAGTCGTTCCACCGGCAACCGGCGTAGCGCGGTAGCGACCGACGTCGCGCGTCGACGGTCGATCGGTATCATTTTTCGCGCCGCACTATCGACACTAGGACTCGGAATCGAGTGACCCCTTCCGCTGTTCTGTCGCTGCTCGATCGCTCGGCGATCCTCGTCGGGCGAGAATCGTCGGCAACCGTCGATTAGTTGCGAGATCGATCGCTCGGCGGCGAGTAATCCGGCCTTACGTCGCCGCCGGCCCGGTATCGGCTCCGCGACCGGTTTCCCCACTCGACGGTCACGCGTATCCGAGAATAACCGTATTTGAACTATTCTCCTGATGTTCAGTCGCGTCCGTTTACCAATATCGGCTGCGATTGGCTTTTATACTCCGAGTAACTACGAATCAATAGACGATTGAACTCCGAGACCTCCTATGCAAACTGAACTTTCAACCGCCGACGCCGACGACCTGCAGTACGATCAGACCAACGACCGCTACGTCTTCAACCACGATCCCGACGGCACCGCGACGATCACGACGACGATCGTCCACGCGCTCGCCTCGATCGCGGACACCGACGTCTCCCAGGGCGAGTTCTCTCTCTACGACAGCGTCGACCCCGACGCGCTCGATCGCATCTTCAGCAAGAAGGCCGACGGCACCGAACGCACGGGCGGACACATCGCCTTCACCGCCCTCGAGCACGAGGTGTACGTCTACGCGAACGGCGACGTGATCATCTACCCGCCGACCGACTCCCCGCACCCGCGAGCGGACTGAGTCGATCGGCAGGTCCCGGCCGCTGTTCTCATCGATCCGGTTTCGGTTTCGGTTTTCGCGTCCCCTCGAGTCGCGACGCCGCGAATGGCACGGATTTAGGGGCGTCCCCGTCGACATTCCGAGTCATGACGGTAATCGCACTGCTGAGCGTCGCACCGGTGATCGAGGGTAGCATGTCCGGCGAGGTCGCGAAGGCCGTCGACGCGCTCGAGGCCTACGACGTCGAGTACGAGACGAACCCGATGGGGACGGTAATCGAAGCCGACGACGTCGGGGAGCTGTTCGCGGCCGCCCAGGCGGCCCACGAGGCGGTCGACGGCGACCGGGTGAGCACCGTGTTGAAGATCGACGACAAGCGGTCTCGAGACGCTTCCGCCGAGCAGAAGGTCGAGGCCGTCGAGGAACACCTCGGTCGGCCCGCGACGAACCGGGACGAAAGCGACGACGAGACGGAGGCGGAGTAGCGCCGTCGGTCGGCCTCGCGGCTCCGAACTAACAAACTGTTTTACGGCGGGGAGCGAACGCGTCGGTATGGAAAGTCTCAACCGGATGGCGATCGAGTTGGTCGACGAGGCCCTCGATTACGCCGAGGAGTTGAACATCGGCGGCTACGACCTCGACAACGAGGCCACGGTACTCGACTTCGGCCTCGAGTTCGAGGGCGGAATCGAGGCGGGACTGTTGCTGACGGAGATCCAGACGGCGGGCATGGCGACGCCGAGTCACCACTTAGGCGAGATCGGCGACGCCCCGATCCCGTACGTCCAGCTCGCGACCGACCAGCCCGCGCTCTCGCTGCTGTGCTCGCAGAAGGCGGGCTGGGAGCTGACCACCGAGGACTTCGAGGGACTGGGCAGCGGCCCCGCGCGGGCGCTGGTCGCCGAGGAAGAGGAGTTCCGCCGCGTCGGCTACACGGACGCGTTCGACCTGACGGCGCTGGCCGTCGAGACCGAGCAGGATCCGACCGCGGCCGCCGCCGCGCAGGTCGCGGAGCTCGCGGAGGTCGAACCCAGCAGCGTCTTCCTGCTCGCCTACCCGACCGCGAGCCTCGTCGGCTCCATCACGAACGCCGCTCGAGCGGCCGAACTCGCGACGTTCCGCCTCTCCGAACTGGGCTACGACCCGCTCGACATCGTCTCCGCGACGGGCCGGGCGCCGGTCGCTCCCGTCGCCGGCGACGAGCAGACGGCGATCGCCCGCACGAACGACGCCATCGCCTACGGCGGCACGGCCCACCTCACGGTCCGCGAGGACGCCGACGTCTTCGACGACGTGCCCTCGACGGCCGCCGAGGACCACGGCCGGCCGTTCGGCGAGGTCTTCGACGATCTCGAGTGGAACTTCGCCGAAGTCCCCTCGGACCTCTTCGCGCCCGCGAAGGTCACGGTCGACGTGGTCGGCGGCCCGACCTACGTCCACGGCGAGACCGACGAGGACCTGCTCGTCGACTCCTTCGACCTCTGACCGTGCGCTTCAAACCGGTTCCCGAACCGCCGACCGATCTCGAGGCCGTCGCGCCGATCCTCGAGGCCGTCCCGGAAACGGCCGGGGCCGTCGACGACTGCTGTGGACACCTCGTCGCCGAAACCCGACTCGAGTCCCGCGACGCGGCGGAGGCGTGGTTGGTATTCCTGCGAGCGCTCGACCTCGTCACCGAGGAGTCGGCCGGCTACCGTCGCGCGACCGGGCGATCGCCGCCCACGGGATCACTCGAATCCGCGGGCCCTCGACTTCGAGAGGCGTTCCGGGAGCGCGTCTACGGCGCCGACGCAGTTCTCGAGGCACTCGAGCAAGCGGACGGGCCGCTCGCCGTCGCGGACGTCGTCGACGCGGTCCGCGACGAGCGTCGAGCCGTCGCGCGTGAGACGTCTAACGGGCGCCGCGAGACGGCCCGGCTCGAACGCGTTCGCCGACTGCTCGAGTGGGCCGTCCTACTCGAACTCGCCGAACGGTCGGCCGACGGCGACCGGTTCGAATAGCGGTCGAACACGCGTACTCGAGACGATCGGACTGGACGGTTTCGGACGGCGACGCGACGGGATCGAACGGTTAGCTCGCGACCCCCCGACGACGCCAGCGGCGGTCCCAAAACGCCGCGCCGGCGATCGTCCCGATCGCGTACAGCGCCAGCAGCCACGGCGAGTATCCCGCGGCCAGAACGAGATAGAGGGCGAGAAAGCCTCCGACGACGCCGCCGAGAATCGCGATCAGCAGTTGCCCGTCTCTGGTCTCGACTTTGAGTTCGAGACCGGTCCGCCGTCGGATCGCGACCATCGCGACGGTCAGACCGAGCGCCGTGAGCACCGGAAGTCCGAACGCGGTCGCCGGTGTCACCGGTACGGCGGCCGACGACGTGACGACGACCGACCACCCGACGAGGCTCCCGAAGTACCAGACGACGCCGCGGAGGAGTTCCTCACCCAGGACGCGATACCGCGGCTCCTCGTGGAGGACCGCACCACCGAAGTAGAACCCGCAGAGCGGCCCGAGGAATCCGAAGAATAACCCGAGAGCGCTGTTGGATCCGTTCACGGCGAATCCGATGGCCCCCGCGGCGGTCGCGACGAGCGAGACGAGCACCCCGTACCTGTGGATGGTCCGCAACGTGCTAGCGTCCATATTTCACCGTACCGACTCACAGCATAAATATGATGTGGGTGGTTTGACAGAATCTCGGTCGATTCGAGAGAGGGAGGTTACTCCATCGGATGGACGTCGGTCACCGTCCCGACGCCCTTGCTGCGCCCCTCGCGGAAGACGAACTTCTGGCCCTCCTCGACGAGGTACGGGCGGAACTTGAACCGGACGGTGGTCTCGCCCGAGTCACCCGGCAGGAGGCGGCCGTTCTCCGGGTAGAAGGCGGCTGCCTCGCCGATCGTCTCGAGGTGGACGACGGGTTCGTACCCCTCGCCGATCCGGGTGGGGTGGTTGAGCACCATGACCTCGGCCTCGAACTCCCGGACGGGGTCGGGATCTGCCTCCCGCGGAAGGAGTACCATGCCGCGCTCGATGGCGCTTTCCTTGACGCCCTTCAGCGCGATGCCGACGATCCGGCCCGCCTGGGCCTTGTCGACGCGGTGGTAGTGCATCTCGATCGAGCGGACCTCGACCTCCTGGAACCGGCCGTCGGGCATCGGCCCCAACAGGAGTTCGTCGCCGGCCTCGACCTCGCCGGACATGACGGTGCCTGAGGCGACCGCTCCGACGCCGGTCACCGAGTAGCTCCGGTCGACGTACATCCGGAACTCGCCGGAGTCCCGGGCGGTCTTCGGAAGCCGGTCGAACAGTTCGTCCAGCGTCTCCAAGCCGTCCATCGTGATGGCGCTGGTCTCGACGATCGGAACCACGCGCTCGCTGATCTCCTCGAGCGCGGCGTCGACGCCGTGGCGGGACACCCGCAGCGGCGACTTGTCGACCTCCCGGAGAAGTCGCTCGACCTCGCGTTCGACCTCCTCGATGCGCTCCTCGCCGACGGTGTCGGTCTTCGTGATCGCGACGATGGTCGGCAGGTCCGTCGCGAGCAGGACGCCGAGGTGTTCTCGGGTCGTGCGCGTGGGCCCGTCGTCGGCGGCGACGACCAGCAGCCCGTAGTCGAGTTTCTGGCCGACCAGCCCGCGGATCGTCGTCCGGAGCCACGGCTCGTGACCGACGGTGTCGACGAACGAGACCAGCCGGTCGGCCTCCTCGACGACCGCGGCGCGGTCCTGCTTTCGGTTCGGGTTTCGCACGCGGACCGGCCCGTCCTCGTCGAAGCCGTAGACGGCGTAGGAGAGATCGGCCGAGAGTCCCCGCTCGACCTCGTGGGGCTGGACGTCGAGGTACGCCCGCGTCGCGCCGTCGCCGTCGTCGGGGTTGCCCGTGACGAGCGACCCGACGAGCGTGCTCTTGCCGTGGTCGACGTGGCCCGCCGTCCCGACGACGACGTGTTCGTCGTCGGTCTCGAGGACGCCGCCCTCCCGAATGAGCGCGACGCCGACGAGTCCGTCCTCGACGCCCCACGTCTGCACGTCGTCGATGTGGGCGTCGGCCTCCTCGGCCAACAGGGAGAGAACGTCCATCGTCTCGGAGAACGTGTCGGGGTCGATGCCGGCGAGGCCGCCGTCGTCGGTGACGCCGACGACGTACGTCGCCTCGCCGTCCCCGGAGAGCAGTCGGTGGCGCAGTTGCGCGGCCAGGCTCTCCCGTCGTCCACCCTCGAGGTGGACGTTTCGTGACAGTCGTTCCTTGAATTCGACGTTGCCACCGTCCTGTTCGCCACGGTCCAGGGCTCGCTCGAGGAGAGCCCGGTCACGGCTCATATGGAACGGTAGCGGTCCGCATGGCAAAAACCTTCCCGTACAGTGGTAACATAGCACACAGTATGTATCCGTACGGCGACCGCTGGACACGGAGCGGGGCGAGACTCGATGGCACCAAGTCGGTCGCGACTGCGCGTACAGGCCGGGACGCCGCTGTGTCCATTCCCCTCTCGACCGGGGTGTTCCGGCCGCGGTTTCAAGGCGCTCGAGACGGTATTTCGGATATGAGCGTCAGCGGCCTCTGTCAGATCTGCGAGTCCCGGCCCGCACAGGAGCGGTGTGGGAACTGCGGCACGCTCGCCTGTGACGTCCACTACGAGGACGGGAAGGAACTGTGCGTCGAGTGCGCCGCGCAGGCGGATCCGACCCAACCGTCGCCGTCGGAGTCCGAAGACGTCGACATCAACCGGTTCTGAGCGCCGTGACCTCGATCCGCGACGTCCTCGGCGACTCGCTGGCCGTCAGCGAACGGTTTCGACTCTCCCTCGCGGAGCGCGACGGCCGACTCGTCGCCGACCACCCTAACGAAGCGAGTCCCCTGGATATCGCGGTCGTCGAAGGGCTGGATCGACTCGAGGAGCGGCCGCCAGCGGAGCCGGTCACGGTCGAAATCCTCGGCCGGACCGTCGACGGCCGCGTCGCGGGCCGCGTGGTCGATCCGGACCGGAACGGAACCGCGTAACGCGCGTCGAATCGCGTCCCGGTACCGCCGATTCTAGAGGCAATCGTACACTCGAGCACGCGCTCCAGTTCCCGCCGGACGTCGCTCGGCGGCTCTTCGTCCGGCCGAATCGTCACGCATCGTTCTTCGGTGACTCCTATCGGTACGGGACGTGCTTAGTCGCGGTACTGATTCAGGCGCTTTTTCAGCCGCTTCGCGGCCTGTCCGCTGGCTTTCGCGAACTCCTCGCCGTCGTCGTCTCGCGGCTCCGCCGCTCGACTGTCCGAGGCGCTTTGCGCCTCGCTATCCTCCCCGGCGAAGATGATCCCGCGCGAGGAGTTGACCAGCCCGACGCCATCGGCGAGTCCGTACTCCACGGCCGCCTCGGCGTCGCCGCCCTGTGCACCCACGCCGGGAACGAGGAAGGGGAGATCGGGGACCTGCTCGCGGAGGTCCTCGAGTTCCTCGGGTTTGGTCGCGCCGACGACGAGGCCGACGTTGTCGTTCTCGTTCCAGAGGTCGGCCAGCGCGGCGACGCGCTCGTAGACGGCTTCGCCGGTCTCGAGTTCGAGGTCCTGAACATCGGCGCCGCCGGGGTTCGAGGTCCGACAGAGGACGAAGACGCCGGCCTCCTCGTTCGACAGGAACGGCTGCAGCGAGTCCCGGCCCATGTAGGGGTTGACGGTGATCGCGTCGGCGGTCTCGAGCAGTTGTGCGTACTGACGTGTCGTGTTCCCGATGTCGGCGCGCTTGGCGTCGAGCAGGACGGGGACGTCCTTCCCGTGGGCGTAGGCGATCGTCTCCTCCAGCGCCCGCCAGCCGTCGGGGTCCTCGTAGAAGGCGGCGTTGGGCTTGTAGGCGGCGGCGTGCTCGTGGGTGGCGTCGATGATCCGGCGGTTGAACGCCCACCGCGGAAGGTCGTGCTCCGCGAGGTGGTCGGGAATTCGCGACTGGTCGGGGTCGAGCCCGACCGAGACGACGCTGTCGACCGTCCGAATGCGGTCGTGCAGCCGATCGAAGAAGTTCATGCCTGCGAGTGGTCTCCCGCCGCTCGAAAAGGTTGCTATCCCGTCGGCGCTCGCGACCGCGGCCGTTCCGCAAGCGAGTTCGACCCGGTTCGTCCGGGAGATCGAGACAGTCATCGGATTGAGAAGATCGTGCGCGTTCGCCGGTGACGAGCCGGAATATTCCGAATGCGAACGCTTCCCGCTCCAAATACTTTAGACATCAGCTACTTCGCTATTATAATCGTCTGCTACAGTATGGCCATTCGAACCAACGAGAAATCTAACTCGCATCTCGGTCGACTTCGCGACCGCATCCGCTCGACGCTGTTCGCGGGCGACGGCCGGTCTGCGGACGACGCCGACGCTGACGGCGTCGAAACGGACGACGTCGCGCCGTCGCCGAACGCCCCCGGAAACCTCTTCCAGTGCTCGCGGTGTGGGACCGTCTACATCGACTCCGAAAAGACCGCCTGCTCGGACTGCGACGAAGCCGTCGAGCAGGTCCGATCGGACCTGACGCCGTCGCCCGCCCGATAGTCCGCGCGTATATCGGCGTTATCGAGCCTTTGAGCGGCGTTCGCTCCGAGTTCCGCTCTCCTCACGCCTCGAGCACTTCGATCGGGTTGTTCTCCGGATCGCGGAGGAACAGAATCGACGTTCCGCTTTCCGTCGTCCGCGGCTCGCTGATCGTCGAGACGTCGTCGGGAAGCGCCGCGTAGAACGCGTCGAGGTCGTCGACCGCCAGTCCGACGTGTTTCGCGCCGGGCTGGTTGAGCCCCGCCGCGGGCGAGCCCCGCGCTTCGGGGTCGTACTCGACGAGTTCGATCCGGATCCCGTCGGCCTCGAGGTGGGCGAACTCCCCGCGGGCACCCTCGACGCCGACGGCGTCCGAAAACTCCTCGCCGCCGACGCTGAATCGCTCGACGACGTCGAGTCCGAGGACGTCCCGATAGAAGGGAAGCGTTTCGTCGAGGTCTTCGACGGTGATTCCGACGTGGTGTGCGCTGAGTGATGTCATCGGGTGGACCTACGAGTCCGGGAGAAAAACGCTTCCGACTGCACGGTCCAGACCGAGACGCTGACCGGAGACGAGCGATTCGTCGAAACGACCCGAACGCTACACGAACGGGCGCCCGAGCCGACGCGACTCGAGGTGCTCCTGGGCGATGATCACGGCCGGCAGTTGTTCGAGACCGACCGCGGCGAGGATCTCGAGAACTGGATCGACAACCTGATCGAAACCGCGTGCGACGGCTGATCGTCACGTCGCGGTTCACGCGTCGAGGAACTCGCGGAGCCGCTCGGTGTAGGCGTCGGGCCGGTCGGCCATGACCCAGTGAGACGCCTCGTCGAGTCCGACGAGTTCGGCGTCGGAGATATCGCCCTCGAGGCGCTCGGCGTACTCGATCTCCTGGAACTCGTCCTCGGCGCCCCACAGTAGGAGCGTCCGAGCGGGGATCTCGCTCGGATCGATCTCGGTCGTGTGGCTCGTGTTGGTCCCGATCGCGTTGCGCGACAGCGAGACGGCCGCCTCCTCGGAGTCCCACGGGGCGAGCATCCCGTCGACGAACGCCTCCTCGGGGTCGTCGTACCGGGTGTCGCGGAAGACCCCCTCGAGCGTCTCGCGGACGTCGTCGACGCCCATCTCGTTGATCGTCGCGGGCAGTCCGAGGTCGACGATGGTCTCGATGGGCCACGAGTCGTAACAGACCGCGTTCGATAGGACGAGTCGGTCGATCGCGTCCGGATCGTGAACGGCGTAGCGTAATCCGACGCCGCCGCCGAGGTCGTGGCCGACGAACGTCAGCGACTCGAGCCCCAACTCCTCGACCAGGCCGTCGATCATCGCCTCCTGGGCCCTGATCGAGCGGTCGAACCCGTCGTGCATCGCCGAGTTCCCGTAGCCGACCATGTCCGGGGCGATCACCCGGTAGTCGTCCGACAGCGCCGGTGCGACGTCGCGCCAGAGGAACGACGACGTCGGAATGCCGTGACAGAACAGGATCGGCTCCCCGTCCCCGTCGTCGTAGTAGGCGACCTCGAGGTCGTGTTCGTCGACGGCGACCGTCGTCGTCTCCTGCTTCTCGGACCACGTATCGTAGTCCATGTGTCTCGCTGCTGCCACGCCGACGCCATTAGAAGTTCGCGTCCGTCGGTATTCGGACGTGTAAGCTGTCGTAGCCGGTAGCCGATCGGCGCGATCCGCGCGGAACAGCCCTCGAGCCCGAGCCACGAGGGCCGTCCCGGTCACCGAGCGTTCGACTCCGCGAACCGATCGCCGTTGATGGAGTAGACGCGCTGTCTGGCGTCCGCAAACGAGATCTGGGAGTCGACGAGGTCGTGCTCCTCGAGTTGCTTCAGGGCGTAGCGGACCGTTCGAGCGGGGAGCATGGTCTCCTCGGCGAGTCGCGACTGCGTGAGAGAGCCCTCGTGTGCGAGGACGGTCAACACCAGTTTCGCGCTCGGCGGGACGTCGTCGACGGCGTCCGGGGCTGTATTCGACGTGAGTACGACCTGTTCGCTCATTATCCCCCTCTGGCCGCGGAGCCTCTTTAATGGTTCTCTATACTATATTGGGTGGCCGGCCGCTGCGAAACCAGCCGGAGGAGAGTCGCGCTCGCGGCTGACCGTCGACATACGTCTTCTCGAAGACTGCTGCCACTCGAGAGTCGTCGCGCCTCGATCAGTCCGCCTCGAGTTCCTCGGCCAGGTCGTGGAAACTGTCGATCGTCAGATCGGGCTCGGTCTCGTAGGGCCCCCAGAGCGTGTCCGACCGGTTGATCCAGACGCCCTGCATCCCGGCGTTCATCGCACCGGGGACGTCCCACCAGCCCGCGGCGACGAAGGCGATCTCCTCGATCGGCGTCCCGATCTCGTCGGCGGCGTGGCGGTAGAGTTCGGGCTGGGGTTTGAACTGCTCGATCTCGTCGGCGCTGATAGCGTCCTCGAGGACGTCCCCGAGGTCGGCGCCCTCGACCAGCGACTCGAGCATCTCCTCGTTGCCGTTCGAGACGACGTAGCAGTCGTATCCGAGGTTCCGGAAGCGCTCCATGCCGTCGCGGACGTCGTCGAAGACCGGCAGTTCGTGGTACGTCGAGAGGATCTCCTCGCGCTCGTCCGCGTCGAGTTCGACGCCGACCGTCTCGAGTGCGACCCGCAGGGCGTTGCGGTTCATCTCGTAGAACGCGTCGTACTCGCCGATCGCGTTGCCGACCATCGCGTTCGCCAGCGAGCGCTGGCGCCAGATTTTGGCGACGAGCGAGGGGTCGAACTCGTCGACGCGTTCCGAGATCGGTTCGGCGACCGCGGCGACGTCCACGAGCGTACCGTACGAGTCGAACGCGAGCGTCTCGACCGCGTCGGGATCGAACGACATGACGGTCTCGGTACCCCGCGAACGGCGAAATAGCTTGGCCCGACGGCGAATCGGATCGCGGGCGAGTCGAGTGCGATTCGAATCAGTTCGAACCGCTGCCGGCCCGAGACTGATGGTCGTCTCCGTCGTGGCAACTCGCATGGACCCGAGCAAACAGCTGTACGAACGGGAGGCGACGGGCTGGCGCCGCGGTCTGTACGAGGACGTCGAGGGGACGTTTCGCGCGCCGATCGTCAACTGGTTCTTCCGGACGCTGACGGCCAACGAACCCGAATTCACTCGATACCTGTGGGCCCAATGCAAGCCGCTCTTCCAGACGCGCGCGTTCGGCCGGTTCACCGTCTCCTACCGGGACGCGGTGCGCTCGTCGCTCGAGGACGCCCCCGCTGACGTCCCGCGCTACCGGCGCGCCGACCTCGATCTCCGGCCGCCCGAGTGGCGCGAGCTCCGCGGTCAGGTCGCGACGTTCGACGTCGTGGCGCCGCGACTGGCGTTTACGTTCGCGATCTGCGATCGGGCGATGAACGACGAGCTTCCGGACCCGGAGCCGACCGGCGAGCCGTCGACGGCACCCCTTCCCGAATGGCTCGACCGCGATCGCGGCCTGTCGGTGACGATGCTCGACGACGGTGCGATTCCCGCGGACCTCGAGCCGACCGTCGACGAGATCCGCGACTTTCACGGCCTCGAGGGCGGGCTGCCGAGCATCTATCGCTGTCTCGCCCAGTGGCCGAACTACCTCGAACCGGCCTGGTCGGACCTCGCGGACGTCCTCGAGAGCGACGCCTTCGAGCGCGGCTGTGACGACGCCGACGGGATCGTCGGCGACCACTGCGCCGAGCTTCCGTACGTCCCGCAGCTGTCGCCGTCGGCCCTCTCCGATCGCGGGTTCGACGAGTCGACGATCGACGACCTCGGCGAGTTCGTCCGGCAGTTCAACCGCGGTGCTATCGAGTCGGTGCTACCGGCGCTCGTCGTCTACGCGGCGACGCTCGGTGCCGGCGGCGAGCGATCGCTCTGACCGCGCGTCGCCACACCTCGATCCGGTCGCGCGTGGTCACTCGATGACGGCCCGCACCTGGAGATATTCGACGCGGATCGCGTTGTCGCCGAACCACTCCTCCAAGGCCGCGACGGCGTCCCGGCGGAGCGCGTCGCGGGCCTCGTCGTCGTCCATCCGCCGGAGGACCGGCGACAGCGGGCCGGACTCCTCGGCGAACTCCCGCCAGAAGTGGTGGGGCGTGGCGTAGCGGAACTCGAGGTGGCGCCGCTGCAACGAGAGGTCGGTGTCGGCGAACTGCTCGCGGACGAACGCGGGATCGCCCCACCGGAGGTGCGACCACGGATCGCTGGGCGACTCGTCGACGTGGTCGGTCAGCACCTCGGTGAGATCGCCGACGACGCCGTTTGGCGACCACGCCGTGAAGCAGACCCGGCCGCCCGATTTCGTCGCGCGGCGCAGTTCCGCGCCGGCGGCCGTCGAGTCCGGCGCGAACACGTGGCCGAAGTTCGAGAGGACGACGTCGAACGCGCCGTCGGGGACCGGGAGCGCCTCGGCGTCGCCGGCGAGCCAGCCGATGTCGTCGTACCCCGCGAGCGCGGCGTTCTCGCGGGCGAGTTCGAGCATACCGTGTGCGAGGTCGAGGCCGACGACCTCGGCGCCCGACCGGCGGGCCGTCAGCGCGGCGTTGCCGGTCCCGCAACCGACGTCGAGGACGCGGTTTCCCGGATCGATCCCCGCGGCGTTGACCAGCCGCGCGATGGCCGGCAGCATGTTCGGCGCCATCGCGGGATAGCGGCCCGCCGACCAGACGTGGCGCGATGCTCGGTCGTCGGACTCCGGCGGATCGTTCATACGCCGTGTGCGGTCGCCACGGACAAAAATCGGCCGTCGGGTTCGTCACCGTCGCGGCAGTTGAACACCGGCCGCCGCGATCGGTGTCGAGCGGTCGCTTTTGGCGCTCGAGTCCCTAGCGAGACGAGAACGATGGGAACCGCCCGGGAACAGTTCGCCGTCGGCGGAATGAGCTGCTCGTTCTGCGCCGAGAGCATCCGGAAGGCCTACGACCGCACCGACGGCGTCGCGGACGCCGACGTGAGCCTCGCCCACGAGGAGGTCCGCGTGCGGTACGACGACGACCGGGTGAGCGCGGTCGAGCTGAAGGACGCGCTGCGGGATCTCGGCTACACCATCCGCGATCCCGATAAGCGCGAGCGGTTCCGGGAGCAGCAGGCCGAACTCGAGGCCGGCAAGCGACGCCTCGCGCTCGCCGGCGGCGCCTCCGTCGCGACGGCCGCACTGATGCTGTGGATGATCGTCGTCGTCGGACGGTTCGAGTCGACATCGCTACCGATGGATCTCGCCGTGCTGGGTCTCGCGCTGGTAACGATGTTCGGCCCCGGCCGTTACATCCTCGAGAAGGCGATCAACAGCCTCCGCCGCGGAATCTTCAACCAGCACGTGCTGCTCGAGGCCGGCGCGTTCGCGGGACTCCTCGGCGGGTTCCTCGGCCTGACGGTCTTTCCGCACTTCCCGACGGTCCACTTCTTCGCGGTCTCGGTCTTCGTCACGACCTACCACGTCCTCTCGGAGTACACCAGTCTGCTCGTCCGTACCCGCGCTTCGCGGGCCGTACAGGATCTCCTCGAGCTGCGGCCCGATACCGCTCGCCGCATAGCTGACGACGGCACCGCCGAGGAGGTCCCCGTCGACGACCTCGAGGAGGGCGATCGCGTCCGAATCAAACCCGGCGAGAGCGTCCCCGTCGACGGCGCGGTCCGCGAGGGCGAGTCGGCCGTCGACGAGTCGGTGGCCACCGGCGAGTCCGTCCCCGAGGAGAAGACCCCGGGCGACGAGGTGATCGGCGGCAGCGTCAACGAGACCGGCACGCTGCTCGTCGCGGTCACCGCGACGGGCGACGACGCGTTCCTGAACCGGGTCGCCAGCGAGATCGAAGCGGCCCGCGCGACGAAACCCGGTATCGTCAGGCTCGCCGATCGCGTCCTCCGGTACTTCGTCCCCGGTGTCCTCGCGATCGCCGCGCTCTCGTTCCTGTTCTGGCTCGTCGCTCCCGCCGTCTGGTCGGGCGGTCCGTTCGGAACGGGACCTGACGTGCAACGCGGCGCGTTCGCCGCGCTCGCGGTCCTCGTGCTCGGCTACCCCTGCGCGCTCGGGATGGCGACGCCGCTGGCGCTCATCCGCGGCGGCGGTGCCGCGGCCAGGCGCGGCGTCCTGCTGCGATCGGCCGACGCCTTCCAGCTCCTCCCCGACGTCGACCGCGTCGTGTTCGACAAGACGGGGACGATCACGGTCGGCGAACCCAGTATCGCTGAGGTCGCGTCTTTCGACGACGACCGGACCGATACCGACGTCCTCGCGACCGCAGCGACGGCCGAGGCGTTCAGCGAACACCCGCTGGTCGACGCCGTCCTCGAGCGCGCCGACGAGCGCGGCCTCGAGTACGACGATCCCGACGCGTTCGACTCGGTGACCGGGAAGGGCGTCCGCGCGACGGTTGGCGGCGACGCGGTGCTGGTCGGGAAGCCCGACTGGCTCGCGTCCGAGGGCGTCGACGTCTCGAGTGCGGTCGACGACCTCGAGCGACTCCGAGAACGCGGACTCACCGTCTCCGGCGTCGCGCGCGACGGCGACCTGATCGGTCTGCTCGGAATCGGCGACGAGATCAAGGACGACGCCGCCGCGACCGTCCGACGGTTGCGGGACGCGGGGATCGCGCCCGTGATGATCACCGGCGACGACGAGCGGACGGCCCGCGCGGTCGCCGACGAGGTCGGTATCGACCGCGTGCTGGCCGACGTCCTCCCCGACGAGAAGCGGACGGAGATCCGCCGGCTACAGGGGGCGGGCCACCGCGTGGCGATGGTCGGCGACGGCGTCAACGACGCGCCGGCGCTCGCGCAGGCCGACGTCGGAATCGCGATCGGTGCCGGGACCGATATCGCGATCGAATCGGCCGACGTCGTCCTCGTCGGCGAGCGCCTCGGTGGCGTGGTCGACGCCGACGAGATCGGACGCGAGAGTTACCGGAAGACCCGCCAGAACCTCCTCGCGGCGTTCGCGTTCAACGGCGTCGGCGTCGCGGCGGCGACGACGGGTCTCGTCCACCCGGTGTTCGCGATGATCGCGATGGTCCTGTCGGTCACGGCCGTCCTCGCGAACAGCTTCGCCGGGCAGGTTCTCTCGAGCGAGGGACTCAACGCGGAGTTCACCGTCCGCGAAACGGAATCGGCGGACGAACGGACGAACGGATGACGTTTCGACGGAGGACACGTCGAAACGTGCGCCTCGAGCGATCGTATCGTCGCTCTGCGGTCGGGAGCCTCGTGGTCGACCCCGCGGATGGCGGTGTGGGGGTCGTCCGCCGCCACGTCGTCGACGGCATCGTCCTCGTAGTCGATCGCCACGTCCGAGACGCCCTCGAGGGTCGTCAGCGCGCTCTCGACGTTCCGTTCGCAACCGTTGCAGGACATCCCGCTGACCGAAATCGTCCGTCGTTCCATACGAAGACGTTCCCGCTCGAGGAGAGAGCCCGTTCTGCGGGAGCCGATCGCCGGCCCGCGTCGGTCGATCGGACCCCGCGAGTGCTGGCCCCCGAACGGTAGTCACCGCGACCGTCGCTGACCACATGACGCGCACAGCCGTGATCGCCGGCGTCGGCCCCGGACTCGGAGAATCGCTCGCCCGCAAATTCGTCGCCGAGGGCTGTCGAGTCGGGCTCTTCGCTCGCTCGGCGGACTACCTCGAGGACCTGGCGGACGACCTCGGCGACGACGCCGTCGCCGTCCCGACGGACGTCACGGACCCCGAGCAGGTCGAGGCGGGCTTTCGCGCGGTCCGCGACGAGTTCGGCCCGGTGGACGTCCTCGTCAATCACGCCAGCGGCGGCGCCTGGCAGGGACTGCGGGAGATCTCGCCGGACGCGTTCGAACGGGCCTGGCGCGTCTCCGCCGCCGGCGCCTTGCTGTGCTCGCAGGCGGCCGTCGACGACATGCTCGCGGGGGACGGCGGCACGATCATCTTCACCGGCGCGACGTCGGCGGTCCGCGGCCGAGAGGGCGCGATCGGTTTCAGCGCGGCCAAGTTCGCCGTCCGCGGGATGGCCGAGTCGATGGCCCGCGAACTCGGCCCCGAGGGGATCCACGTCGCCCACGTCGTGATCGACGGGGGCATCCGGCCGCCGGACGTCGACGAGTCCGATCGCGACGCGGCGGCGTTCCTCGATCCGGACGCCATCGCCGACTCCTACTGGCACCTCGTGACGCAGGATCGGTCCTCGTGGACCCTCGAGTTGGACCTCCGGCCGCACGTCGAGGAGTTTTGACTCGGCGAATCGGTCCCGACAGAGCCTAGCGTTATCCCGTCGGGAATCGATCGTTCCCTATGACTCGCGTCGCGCTGATCGCCCACGACGAGAAGAAGCCCGACCTGATCGAGTTCGCGCAGACACACGAGGACCAACTCCGGGAGTACGAGCTGATCGCGACCGGAACGACGGGGAAACGGCTCCAGGAGGAAACCGACCTCGAGATCGAACGCAAGGAGTCGGGCCCGCTCGGGGGCGACCTGATGATTGGCGCCGAGGTCGCGGAGGACAAACTCGACGGCATCGTCTTCCTCCGGGATCCGTTGCGAGCCCAGCCCCACGAACCCGACATCTCGGCGCTGTTGCGGATCTGTGACGTTCACGACGTCGCGCTGGCGACGAATCACTCGTCCGCGGAGTTTCTCATCGAGGGGTTGGCCGACTGATCGGTCACTCGCTCATCTCGCGGCCACAGCGACCGGTTTCGGACGCTGTACAGCCGCCCTTTAATATCTGCGCGGCGAACGTCTCCGTATGACCATCTACGAGAGCGACCTCCCCGGCGTCGGGAAGAAGTTCGAGGTCGAACTCGAGGACGGGGAGCGACTCGTCATCGTGACCCACAACACGGGGAAGCGAGAGGTGTACCTGAAGGCGAATCCGGACGCGGACGGGGATAAGCTGTTCGAGGTCTCGGATCGGCTCGCCCGGAAGATCGGGACGATTCTGGAGGGCGCCTACTTCCAGCCCGTACAGGCCGAGGCGGTCGAGACGATGCTCTCGGACGACACGTATCTCGAGTGGTACAACGTCGCCGAGAGCGCCGAGATCGCCGGACAGACCCTCGAGGAGGCGGACATCCGGGATCGGACGGGCGTCTCGGTCATCGCGATCCAACGGGGCGACGACCTGATCTCACCGCCGACGCCGGAGACGGTCCTCCAGGTCGGCGACACGCTCGTCGTCATCGGCGAGCGCGAGGAGTGCGCCGAGTTCGAGACGCTGTTGGGGGACGAGGTATAATCGCCCGATGACGGTTCCGTCGGAGGTGTCCGCGAGTGGCAACTGCTGAATCGACCGCCCTGATCGACGTCGGGATCCTCTTCGGGGCCGTCGCGCTGGCCGGCCTCGTCGCGAACCGGATCAACCAGTCGGTGATCCCGTTCTACATCCTCGTCGGGATGCTGTTGGGCGACTACGTCCTCGGGAGTATCGACTTCCCGGCGCTGCTCGGGACGGAGCTCGTCCCGCACGGCGCCGAGCTCGCGCTCGCCGACACCGACTTCGTTCACGTCAGCGCCGAGATCGGGATCGTCCTCCTCCTCTTCTTCCTCGGCCTCGAGTTCAACCTCGACCGGCTGATCGCCTCGAAGGAGCGAATCGGGAAAGCGGGAGCGGTGGATCTCGCGATCAACTTCGGCGTCGGACTCCTGCTCGGCTACGCGCTGTTCGGCTCGTTCCTCGCCGCCTTCCTCACCGCCGGGATCGTCTACATCTCCTCGAGCGCGATCATCACGAAGTCGCTGATCGATCTGGGCTGGATCGCCAACGACGAGTCCGACGCGATGCTCGGGACGTTGGTCTTCGAGGACCTCTTTATCGCCGTCTATCTCGCGGTCGCGACCGCGCTGGTGCTCGGCGGCGGCGCCGTCGGCGAGGCGCTGGGCCAGATCGGCGTCGCGGTCGGCTTCATCCTCGTGTTGCTCCTGTTGGTCTACCTCGGAACGGAGTGGTTTCAGCGCAGCCTGGAGACCGACTCCCACGAGTTCGTCGTGCTCCGAGCGCTGGGGATCACGGTGTTGATCTCCGGGATCGCCCTGTCGATCGGCGTCAGCGAGGCCGTCGCCGCCTTCTTCGTCGGGATGGCCTTCTCCGCGACCGAGCACGTCCACGATCTGGAGAACCTGCTCGAGCCGTTGCGGGACGCCTTCGCGGCGATCTTCTTCTTCTGGATCGGACTGTCGACCGACCCGTCGCTGTTCCTCGGCGTCGCGGGACTCATCGCGGTCGCGGCGGTGGCGACGACGCCGACGAAACTGCTAAGCGGCTACCTCGGCGGCCGGATCTACGACCTGAGCGAGCGCCGGTCGGTTCGGGTCGGCCTCGGGATGACCACCCGCGGCGAGTTCTCGCTGATCATCGCGAGCCTCGCGCTCTCCGGCGCCGGAACCGCGCTCCCCGAACCGATCGCGGAGGACGTCTACGCCTTCGCCGTCGGCTACGTCCTGGTGATGAGCGTCGTCGGGACGACGCTCATGCAGTACTCGAGCGCGATCGAATCCGTCGTCGTCCCGCGACTCGAGGCGGGGATCGGGTCGACGTCACCGTCGAGCGACGACTGAGCGCCGACCGAACGCCGGTTGGGTGGCAACTGAGCGACGGCCGGACGACGACCGACGCTCCGCGAGTTCGGGTCCCGACCGCTGAAAAGGGATAGCTTCAACCTCCTCCAGTCCCCCGTGACGTCTATGCCACGGGCGGTCGTCTTCGACCTCGATTACACGCTGGCCGTCCCCACGCGGGACCGAGCGACGCTGCTCTCGGAGGCGACGACCGCCGCCGACGCGCCGTCGCTCTCCCGCGAGGAGTACCTCGCGGCCCACCGTCGGAACCTCACGCGCGAGACGCGCGAACCGATCTTCGCGGACCTGCTCGCCGAGCGGGAGACGGACGCGGAGCCGGCCGCGGTCGCCGACGCCTACCGCGAGACGATCGCCGACGCCCTCGAGCCGCTGCCCGGCGTCGAGTCGATGCTCGCGGACCTCCGCGGGGAGTACCGCGTCGGCCTGCTCACCAACGGCCCCGTCCGCGCCCAGCGGGACAAACTCGCGACGCTGGGCTGGGAGGACGCCTTCGACGCCGCGCTCGTCACCGGCGAGCTCGAGGCCGGCAAACCGGATCCGCGCGCGTTCGAGGCTATCGCCGCCGAACTGGACGTCGACCCCCGCGACGCCGTCTACGTCGGCGACGAAGTCGAGGCCGACGTCTCGGGGTCGACCGACGCCGGCATGGACGCGATCCAGGTCCTTCTGGCGGACGGCCCCGATCCCGACCCGCGCGCGGTGGCGCACGTCGAACAGGCGTCGATCGCGACCGAACTGCCGACGATTCTCGACGACCTCGCGTAGCGGCGGCGAGCGACTCCGACCGGCGGTCGATTCTCGCCGCTTACGAGACCAGTCCGAGGTACTCGTCCGCGATCTGGATGTCCTGCTCGTCGAGCCCGAGCAGGTACAGCGTCCCGAGGAAGGCGGCGGTGCCGGCCGCCCCGCCGACGAAGACGACGACCGGCCCGTCGAGGTACAGCCGGAGCCCGTACATGACGGCGGCGCTGACGGCGGTGGCGACGCAGGGCTTCCACAGCGCCGGCGAGTAAGCGAACAACCCTTCCAGGTACCACACCTCGAGGACGCGGACGACGTTCAGGGTCGCCAGGACGGCGGCCGTCGCGAGCGCGGCGCCGATCAACCCGAACTCGACGATGAAGTAGTAGTTGAGGACGACGTTACAGACGCCGAAGACGAAGTGGTTACCCATCACGAGGTACTGGTGGTCGGTCATCGTCAGGAGGTCGTTGGCCGGCCCGGCGGCGGCGTTGAACAACTGCCCGGCGATAAACAGCGTGACGACGAGCGTCCCGGCGACGAACTCGGGACCGAACAGCGTGAGCACCTCGGTCCGGTAGACGTACAACGGGAGTGCGATGGCGACCGAGGCCGTGATCGACCAGCGGGTGACGGTCGCGTATATCGACTCGAGCGTGTCGTACTCCGCGTTCGAGTACAGCCGCGAGGCCACCGGGGGGAAGAACTGGTTGAAGCCGGCCAGCGGCATCGCGATCACGCCCGCGAGCAGGACGGCGATGTTGTAGATCCCGACGTCGGCCGACGCCAGCAGGAAGCCGACCATGAAGACGTCGACGCGTTTGAACAGGAACGACGAGGCCTTCGAGAGCGTCAACGGCGCCGAGAAGTTGTAAAACTCGGTCGTCTCGGACCGAGAGAAGCGCCCGGACGGCCGGAGATCGGTTCGCGACAGCGAGTAGCCGATCCCGAACAGCGCGGCCATCACCGCCGCGACCGCGAACGCCGCCGCGATACCGAGCAGCGAGTAGCCGAGCGCCACGGCGGCCGCGATCGCGACGAGCCTGATCGTCGGTCCGACGACCATGATGACGGTCTTCTCGGTCGGTTTCTCGAGGCCCCGGACCGTGCTCGAGGCGATCTTGCCGAGCGCCTGAAACGGCAACGCGATGGCGAAGATTCGGAGGGCGGTCGTCAGCATCGGCTCCTCGAGCGTGTGGGCGGTGATCGTCGGGGCGGCGGTGTAGACGATCGCCGCGGTGACGAGACTGCCGACGATCGTCGTCAGGTAGGCCAGCCCGAGCATCCGGCGCTGGTAGGCGGGATCGTCCCGGTTCGCCGAGAGGTACTTCGTGATCGAGACGTCGGTCCCGACGGTGGCGAACAGCAACACCGCGTTGAGGATCATCGTCCCGTAGGCGTAGATCCCGTACACGCTGGCGCCGAGCAGCCGGGTCAACAGGAGGTTCAACAGGAATCCGACGACGTTGACGACGACGGTGCCGAGATAGTGCAGCGACGCGCCGTCGGCGACGGAGCGGAGATCGGCGATTCCGGCGGAGTCGTTCGACATCGTCGATGGATTCTCCGACATCCCCTTTTGTAGTGGTCCGGTTACCACCCCCGCGGTCTCGAGGCGGCATCGCGCTCCGCGCGCCGCTGGCGATTCACGCAGAGGCGGGACGACGGTCGGCCCAGCGGTCAGTATTCGACCGATGACTGTCGTCGCAACTCGTGATAATCGATCTGTAACAGGTCACCCGCTCCGGGAGGTCGCCGATAACTGGTTCGTAACAATGAGTGTTCGAGAAGAGTGACCGCTATGCGAAACGTCGTTTTGCTCTGTCTCGACTCCGTCAGGAAGGACACGTTCGACGCGTACGCCCGGCGGCTCGACGGGCGGGCCGACCTGTCGTACGAGCAGTGTCGGGCCGCGAGCTCCTGGAGCGCCCCGAGCTACGCCAGCATGGTGACCGGGGCGCTCCCGCACGAACACGGCGTTCATACTCACGACCCGCACGTCTCCGGGATCGATCGCTCGGCGACGCTCTTCGGGGACCTCGAGTCACACCGAGCGCTGGGGGTGAGTACGAACGTCTTCGCCGGCTCGCCGTACGGCTTCGACGCGTTCTTCGACGAGTTCGTCGACGTCACCGAGGCCCACCGGTTTCCGGAGGGAGTCGATCCGGTCGCCGTTCGGTCGGCCAGCGACCGGTCGGGACCGGCCGTCTACCTCGACTTCCTCCGTACCGCGCTCTCTCATGACCAGCCGCTGTACAGCCTCGCCAACGGCGTTACCGGTTTCCTCGATACGGTCTCCGAGGACGCGCCGATTCCGAAGCTGTTCGACGACGGTGCGCGCGCCGTCACCCGCACCTCGAGGGGGCTGATCGACGACACCGACGGACCGTTCGTCCTGTTCGGTTCGTTCATGGAGGCCCACACCCCGCTTCGGAACCTCCGCGCGTTCGACCGATCGCTTCGCGCGGCGTCGAACGCGTTCACGACGGCCGATCGGACCGTCTGGGAGCTGATGGAGACCCCCGAGGAGCACCGCGAGTTCCTCGAGACGCGCCGCGAGCTGTACGGCGCGGCGATCGACTACCTCGACCGGACTATCGCCGACTTCGTCGACTGGGTGCGGGCGAACACGGCCCGCGAGACGACGGTCGTGATCACCGCCGATCACGGCGAGAATCAGGGGTACGAGTGCGAGGACGGACTCGTCCGCCACAAGAGCAGCCTCTCCGAGGGGCTGTTACACGTGCCGCTGCTCGTCGTCAACCCGCCCGACGGCTACCCCGAAACCGAATCCGAGTTCGTCTCCCACCTCGAGTTGCCGTCGCTGCTCGCGGCGATGGCCCGCGACGAGGTCGTCGATCCCGCGACCGACCGCGTCGTCGCGGAACACGTCGGCATGAGCGCCGGCCCCGAACCGCCCGAGCGACTGGAGTACTGGGATCGGCTGATGCGGGCGGCCTACGACGGGTCGACGAAGTACGTCTGGGATTCGCTGGGGAACCGCCGCGAGTACGAACTCGATCGCGACCGCCCGTGCTGGCAGCGCCGCGTCGGCGACGAGAGCGAGGTCCAGCGTGAAACGGACGGCCCGAGCGACGACGAACCGCGAGGGACCGTCCCCGACTGGGCGACCGGCCGATTCGAGACCGACGCGATCGAGTCCAAGCGACGGGCGCTCGAGGACGCCGACGACGGCTCGACCGACGACGTCGACGCGGGCGTGCAGGACCGCCTCGAGAAACTCGGCTACGTCTAAGGTAACGGCCGGATAATCGGTCGTCACGGGAGACTAACAAAGGACGATGTGAGTCACGGGTTCGAACACATGGCTACTCGATCCGTTCTCCCGGAGCGATACTCGCTCGAGAACCTCCAGAAGGTCGTTCGGAATCCCAGGCTCCTCCGGAAGGAACTGTTCACGCTCGGTCTGCGGATCAACTCGCGGGCGGCCCGGTTTCGAAACGAGCACCGGGGAACCGACGACGGAATCGACGTGATGGACGCCGACTGGGACAACCTGCTCATCCTCGACGGCTGTCGGCACGATATGTTCGCCGCCCAGTCGGACCTGGAGGGGACGCTCTCCCGGAAACGATCCCGAGGCAGCGACAGCTGGGAGTTCATGGAGGCGAACTTCGCGGGAAAGGACCTCCACGACACGGTGTACGTCACCGCCAATCCCCACGTCTACGAACTCGAGGGCGACGTGTTTCACGCGGTCGTCGACCTCCTGGATCGGCGCTGGGACGAGGACGCACGGACCGTCCGGCCGGACGCGGTCGTCGAGGAGGCGATCGCCGCCCGCGATCGGTTCCCCGACAAGCGGCTCATCGTCCACTTCATGCAGCCCCACTTCCCGTTTCTCGGCCCGACCGGGGAACGGTTCTCGCACAAGGGTCTCGAGCACCACCTGGACGACGACGAGCGCTCGAGCGCGCCCAACCCCTGGTTCGGACTCATCCACGACCAGGATATCGACGCCGAGACGGTCGTAGCCGCCTACCGGGAGAACCTCGATATCGTCCTGCCCCACGTCGAGTCACTCCTCGAGGCGCTCGACGGAAAGAGCGTGGTGACCGCCGACCACGGAAACCTGATCGGCGAGCGGGGCGTTCCCGTGCCGATCCGGCTGTACGGCCACCCGCGCGGACTCCACGTCGATCAGTTGCTGACCGTTCCGTGGCTCAAGGTCGACGGCGCCACGCGCCGGGAGGTCGTCTCGGAACCGCCGGTCGCGGCCGACGACGCGACGGATGCCGACGACGACGCGGTCGAGGATCGGTTGAGCGCGCTCGGCTACGTCTAGTCGCGGCCGGACGCCGTCGAAGCGACCCGTCCGCCGCTCGGATAGACGTTCGCTGCGAGGAACAAACGTCCCTCGGTGGCTCCCGTCGTACCGATCTATCCTTTATCAAAAATATCTCCACAACTTCAATCATAATTATACATTTGGTCATGGTACAATGATATTCTGTTTGTTTTATTCAATAATTAAGAGAAGACTTATATAGGAAACGGAGAATTACAGCATCGTATGGCACGCGATCCTGCAGTATCGGATGATGGTGTATCCAGCGGTGCGAACCCCGAGAGAGCGGATTACGGGGATAATAACACGTTACTTGACCGTCGCTCGTACCTGAAATTGGCGGGGGCAACGACGGCCGCGGCGACCGCAGTGACCGCAGCGACCGGCGCTGCGAGCGCGGCCGACTACGACGTGATTCGGGCCCAGGGACAGACGATCAACATCGGCAGCGGAGAAACGTTCGAGAACAAACTGATCGATCTCACGACCGGCAGCAGCGTGCTGTTGATGGTCAACGGAGCGAACTCGACGATTCGGAACGTCGGCTTCAAAGGCCTCCACCGGGGCGACGGGTTCATGATCTCGATCAACGCCGGCCGCGGCGACGTGCTCGTCGAAAACGTCTATCTCGGCGACGGGTCGACGAAGGAAGGTGCGGATTTCGTTCACGGGCCCGGCGCGGTCTTCATGCATCGGAACAACAACGCCGACGTGACGTTCCGCCGCTGTAACGTACAGGGGTGGCCGAACAACGCCTTCTACTGTTCGAACACCGCCCACGGCGGCAGCGCCCGATTCGAGTACTGTTTCGGCAAGAACAACGGCGTTTCGACGTACCGCGTCGCGAGCGGAAACGACGCGATCATCGGTTGCGTCGCGTACAACGATAACACCGACTACGGGCAGGGCTACGGCGGCTACGGCGAGACGAACGGCCGCCCCGTCTGGGTCTGGAACGGCGGCACCGTGACGATCCGCGACTCGAACTTCTCCGACGGCCCGTACCCGTACGCGCTGGTCGCCGGCGCGAACAACTCGCCCGGCCGCGCCAATTTCGAGAGCGGCGGCTACAGCGGCAACATCCGTCGGGGCGCCGGCTCGACCGTCACCGTCGGCAGCGCCGTCTCGAGCGCTCCGGATCTCTCGATTCCCGACGGCGTTCCCACGTCGGCCGAGGCGGCGGCCTCGGGCGGCGAGCGGCGAACCCGCGGCGATCACGAGAACCTCCAGCACACCTACGAGTTCGTCGCCGAAGGCGAGAGCGAGCCGACCGACTACTACTTCGAGGTCGAAGAAGGGCCGATCGAGCCTTCGTCGTACAACGGCGCGACGATCGAACCGGAGTACACGTGGGTCAACGACGACGGCACGCGCGCCGCGGGCCGCGTCGTCGACGGCCGCCACGCCTGGGAGTTCGATTCGCCGCTCGTCGACGTCACCGTCGACGGTCCGGCTACCCCCCTCGTCAACGACCGACAGTCGAATCTCGACCGCTACCCGCGTTCGGGCGCGGCCGGCGACGACTGGAAGGGAGACATGCCGTGGCACGCTACAGACAGCGGATCGTCGGACGAGCCCGACGGCGGGAGCGACGGAACCGACGGCAGCAACGACGAGACCACGGACGACAGCACCGACACCGACGAGAGCACCGACGGCGAACGCGAGTTCGAACACACCTACGAGTTCGTCGCCGAAGGCGAGAGCGAACCGACCGACTACTACTTCGAGGTCGAGGAGGGGCCCATCGAACCCTCCACGTACAACGGCGCGACGGTCGAGGAGTCCCGCATGTGGGTCAGCGACGACGGCACGCGTGCCGCGGGTCGCGTCGCCGACGGCCGCCACGCCTGGGCGTTCGACTCGCTGCTCGTCGACGTCACCGTCGACGGCCCGGCCGAGCCGCTCGTCGACGACCGACAGTCGAACCTCGATCGATACCCGCAGTCGGGTGCGACCGGCGACGGCTGGAAGGGCGACATGCCGTGGCACCACTCGTTCGAACACACCTACGAGTTCGTCGCTGAGGGCGAGAGCGAACCGACCGACTACTACTTCGAAGTCGAAGAAGGGCCGATCGAGCCCTCCACGTACAACGGTGCGACGGTCGAGGAATCCCGCATGTGGGTCAGCGACGACGGGACGCGCGCTGCGGGTCGCGTCGTCGACGGCCGCCACGCCTGGGAGTTCGACTCGCTGCTCGTCGACGTCACCGTCGACGGCCCGGCCGAGCCGCTCGTCGACGACCGACCGTCGTATCTCGGCCGCTATCCGCTTTCGGGCGCGACCGGCGACGGCTGGAAGGGCGACATGCCGTGGCACGCCGCTGACGACCCCGTGCACACGCTGTTGATCGACGGCGTCGGTATCATCGGTAAGACCAGCTACGACTTCCGCGTCAGCGGCGACGCCGAACCGACGAACTACCAGGGCGCGTCGATCAACGACGACACGTCGATCGTCGACGGGCGCGTGAGCGGTTCGCTGCGGGGCTGGCGCGACGCCTTCGAGTTCAGCGGCGACCTCGAGTCGCTCACGATCAACGGCTCGGCCCGCGTCTACCTCGACGACGAGCGGGTCGACCCCAACGAGTACGGCGAGGAACTCGACCACGTCCTCACGATCGTCAGCAACGGCTCGCCCGCGAGCTACGAGGTGAGCGTCGACGGACGGATCGCGGCGATCGCCGGCGACGACTCGAGCGAGGCGGCCTCGATTCGGGACGGACGGACGGCCGTCGGCTCGATCGACGCCGGCTACCACCGGTTCCGCTACTCGGGATCGGTGACGGATCTCGCGTTCGACGAGGGGACGGCGTTCGTCTACGCCGATCAGGACCGAATCACCCCCGACGACTACTGAACCGAGCCGCTGAGAATCGGCCGCCCGAACCGCGGGCGGCCTGTGCTAGAACGATTCCGTTTTTTCCGCCCGAACCACCGCTTTCACGACGTCCGTCGCCCGTTTGACGGCGGCGCCGCTCTCGACGAACACGAGCGTTCGCGGCGGCCGCGTCGCTTTCGGACGAACGCGTAACTCGAGGTCCTGGGCCGCCTCGGCCGCGACCTCCTGTCCCGTCTCGAACTCGAGTCGGGCCCTGTCCTCGTGGACGAAAACGCGCGCGATCCGTTCGGCGTCGTCCGAGCGAGGGGGCGCGAGCGCCACGTCGTAGGCGCGCGCACCGTCGGTCGTCGGCTCGACGTCGCGGTCGGCGTTCGCGACCTCGATCGACGCGAGTTCGTCGTCCTCGCGGCCGTCGAGTTCGGAGGCGAGCAGTTCGGCGATCCGGCGACCGTCGGTGATCCGCTCCTCGACCATACCCTCCGATCGGTCGGCCGGGAACTAACGCCCTTCGGCTTCCGCGTCGGCGAGGGCCTCCCGCGCGACGGGGACCAGTTCGCTCACGTCGACGCCCTCTCGCCGGGCGTAGACGACCGCGGCGGCCTCGATGGTCAGACCGAGGTCGTCCTGTAGTTGGTTGATGGCGCCGACCGCCTCGTGTTTCTCCATCCCCTCGGCGACGAGCGCGTCGAGGACGCGTTCGAACGCCGAGCGCTCCTGTAAGAGTTCCTCGTCGGGAACGAACTCGTCGGGGACGGTCACCTCGCCGGGATCGAACGTGGCCTCGAGGGCGTCGTCGGTGCGCTCGAGGAGACCGTCCTGAGTGGCGACGTCGATCAGGCGTTTCGACTGGTCGGGCGAGAACCAGTCGCGGTCGAGCGAGAGCGCGACCACGAACTCGTTTTCCTGGAGGCGCCGGGTGCCGTTCTGGATGAACGGGGCGGCGACCGCGACGCGAAGGCTCATGGAATGAGGTCGCCGGAACGACGAGATAACGGTGGCGGTTCCGCGCCGCCGTCGCGGACGCGGGGGACGGCGTCAGTCGTCAGTCCGAGGCGCGCCCGCTCCCGCCGTTGCGATCGGCTCGAGACGGCGGCGGGAACTCGGCGGCGGCCGGTTCCGGCGTCTCCGGCAGGACGCAGCGCTCGGGTTCCTGGTTGACGTGTCGGTAGCGATCGGGGGCGTTCGCGAGCGGGTGGGCCGGGTTCTGTCCGCTGTCGATGCGCGCGGCCCTGACCTCGCCGAACCCGGTGAGACGGGCCTGGATACCGCGCCAGTGGTTGCGCGACGCGGGCGGGATCGAGACCGGACGCGGCGGTTTGCCGTCCGGATGGTTCGTCGCGAGGATGGTGCTGTTGACGTTGCTGGCCAACGAGTCGTGGTCCACGAGCACGCCGACGCAGGCGTCTCGCGGCGCGCGAGCGGCGAGGACGTCGAGACCGAGGTGGAGCGCCCGATACTCGGCGACGTTGTTGTCCGGAGGCGCGTCCGCGGTCGCGACGCGGGCGACGCGGGTGCCGTCGCGCGTTTCGATGACAGCGCCCAGTCCGCCGCCGGACTCCCGGAAGGAGCCGTCGGTGGCGACGTAGAAGTCCCGGTGATGGGTTCGCGGGGGGTGGGCGATGTGCGGTGTGGGCGACTCGTCGAACAGGTCCCGCAGGTTGGACCGGCCGTGAGCGGCCATACGAACGACTAAGCCGCTCGCCAACTTAACTATTCTGTCCGCGATAACAAATGCCACACATCGAGCTACCGAGTGCTACTGTGCCGAACAGCGGTACGATCCGTTTACTAATGCGTTCCGACGGATACTAGCGGAGAGACTTCCAGCAGCGGTGAGAGTCATCGACGACCGACCGTCATCGATCGCTATTTGTGTCACCATACCTATGTGTTTTCGAACGGTATGTGGGGACATGGCACGGGAAGTAAAGGGACGGGCGACGCGGCGGTCGTTCCTGATGACAACGGGTGCAGCGTCAGCGGTGGCGGTCGCCGGCTGTCTCGGCGGTGAGGGGCCGGACGACGACGAGTTCGTGATCACGCTCTCGCAGTTTCCGGACACCGTCGACCCCATCGACCACATCACGGGCGACTACTTCGACGTCTTCGATCACGTCTACGAACCCCTGTTCGACATTCAACCGGGCGAGGCGCCCGAGTCGCGGGTCGTCGAAGACTGGGAGCACGGCGACGGCGCCGCCGAGTTGCGTCTCCGCGACGACGTACAGTTCCACGACGGCCAGGACCTGACCGCCGAAGACGTCGCGTTCACCCTCGAGCGCCAGATCGATCCGGAGGTCGGTCCCGCCTCCTCGCAGGTCGCCGGGTTGGGATCGATCGAGGGGGCCGAGGCGGTCGACGACTCGACCGTTCGGTTCGAGTACTCGGGAGCGGCCGCGCTCGCCGAGTACGAGTTCGGGAACTACGCGCGAGCGATGAGCCGCGAGTGGACGGACGACCAGGAGAGCGCCGAGAGCGGCGAGATCGTCGGCGACTCGGCGGACGTCTTCAACGGGACCGGCCCCTACGAGGTCGTCGACTTCACGCCGGACACCGAAATCGTCCTCGAGCCGTTCGACGACTACTGGGGCGACGAGCCGCCGTTCGAGCGGCTCGTGTTCAACGCCGACGAGGAGTCCAGCGGCCGCGTCGCCGCGCTCGAGACCGGGGAGAGCGATCTCACTATCAACGTCCTGCCGGAGGACGTCCAGACGGTTCAGGACACCGAGGACGCCGAGGTCCGGACGGTGACGAGCTTCCGGAACATCTTCTGCCCGATGAAAAACGAGGCGGAGCCCTTCGACAGTCAAGAATTCCGGCAGGCGATGAACTACGCCGTCGACAACGAGGGCGTCATCGACGACGTCCTCAGCGGCTTCGGGGAACCGATGAGCCAGCCGGTCCCGCCGGGCGTCAACGGCTACAACCCCGACCTCGACCCGTACCCCTACGATCCCGACGAGGCCGAGAGCCTCGTCGAGGAGAGCGGCTACGGCGGGGCGGAGATCGAACTGGTCGCCCCGCAGGGACGGTACCTGAACGACGCCGACGTCGCCCAGACCGTCGCCGACCAGATCGACCAGCTCGAGAACGTCTCCTGTGACGTCGACGTCGTCGACTTCGGAGTCGTCTCCGACGCGAACTCGGCGGGGATGGACGACTACGAGATCCCCTTCTTCATGATCGGCTGGGGGGTCATCACCGGCGACACCGACTACGGCGTCTCCGGGTTCTTCCAGGAGGGCGGCGGCGTCCAGACGTTCCGCGACGAGGAACTCGATCAGGCGATCGAGGAGAGCAAGGAGATCGACGATCCCGAAGAGCGCGAGCAACAGCTACAGGCGGTCAACGAGCTGGCCCGGGAGAAGGCGCCGTGGATCTTCCTCCACTTACAGGAGAGCATCTACGGCGTCCGCCAGGACGTCCAGTGGGAGCCCCGCGAGGACGAGACCATCTGGGCCTGGGAGATGAGCCAGTAGATCGACGCCCGGTCGGCGTACGGCGTCCGACCGAACTGCCCCCGTAGGGGGCGAACGACGTAACCATCAGATGGCACTCGGAAAATTCCTGGTGAAACGGCTCCTTCAGGGCGTGTTCGTCGTCTGGGGAGTCGTCACCGTCATGTTCACGTTGCGGGCCGTCTCGCCGGGCGATCCGGCGAACCTGATCGTCGGCGAGGCCGCCGACCCGCACCTCCGCGAACAGGTCAGACAACAGTACGGACTGAACGAACCGATATACGTCCAGTACGCCGACTACCTGCGAGGGATCGTCGTCGGCGACTTCGGCTACTCCTTCCAGTCGGGTCGACAGGTCGAGGCGATGGTGATCGAACGGGTCCCGGCGACCCTCGAGTTGGCGGTCGCGGCGACGATCATCGCGATCCTCATCGCGGTGCCGTTGGGCGTGATCAGCGCGTCCCGCCGGAACGAACCCGCCGACTACGGGGCGACGATGTTCTCGCTGCTCGGGATCTCGACGCCGAACTTCTGGCTGGGCTTGATGTTGATCCTGCTGCTCGCCGTGCAGCTCGGGCTGTTCCCGACCGGTCGGCGGCCGGTCGGTCTCGCGGAGGCCCTGACGGCCCTGGCGACGACCGGTTACGCCACCGGACTCGTCGTGTGGCTCAAACACATCATCCTGCCGGCGATCACGCTGGGGACGTACTTCACGGCCCTGATCACGCGACTGACGCGCAGCGGGATGCTCGACGAACTCGGCAAGCCGTACGTCGACGCGACCGAGGCGAAGGGGCTGCCGGCCGCGTTGATCCGGTACAAGCACGTCCTCCGGAACACGATGATCCCGATCGTGACCGTCCTCGGCCTCCAGCTGGGGACGCTGATCGGCGGCGCGGTCATCACGGAGACGGTGTTCAGCTGGCCCGGTCTCGGCGACCGACTCATTCAGGCGCTGAACGCCCGCGACTGGCCGCTCATGCAGGGGATTATCGTCTTCATCGGCATCTCATTCGTCCTGATCAACATCGTCGTCGACGCGCTGTACGCCTCGCTCGATCCCCGGGTGATCGACGAATGATCCCCGAGCGGCTGCGATCGAACCTGAAGCGGGAGTTCGACCGGAGCCTGCTGGCGAAGCTGGGGCTGGTGCTCCTCGTCGGCGTCCTGCTCATGGCGGTGTTCGCGCCGATCATCGCGACCCACGATCCGACGCGGACCGGCTACGTCGACGAGAACGGCAACGAGTATCCGCCGCGGGGCGCGGAGTACACCACGCAGATCGGCGAGGACGGCGAGTTCGTCGAAGTCGAGGTCGAACCGAACGAAGAGCACCTCCTCGGGACGAACAACATCGGCCAGGACGTCTTCTCCCGCTTCGTCTACGGCGCGCGGACGTCGCTGCTGGTCGGACTCCTCGGAACCGGACTCGCCGTTCTCATGGGCGTCCCGTTCGGCCTGATCGCGGGCTACTACGGCGGCCGCGTCGACGACGCGATGATGCGGATCGCCGACGTCATGCTGGCGTTCCCCTCGCTGGTCCTCGCGCTCGCCTTAATCGGCGTCTTCGGCACCTCGGGGATCAGCGTTCCCGACCCGATCGTGATGGCGGGGCTGGCCGACGGGATGCCCGAGCGCACCGTCATCCCCGGAACCGTCACGATCGTCGTCGCGCTGGTCACCTGGGTCTGGTTCGCCCGCGTCGCCCGCGGCGAGGCGATGTCCGTCCGCACCGAGGAGTACGTCAAGGCGGCCAGGAGCGTCGGCGCGAGCGACCGGACGATCCTCCGCAAACACGTGCTGCCGAACAGTCTGACGCCGGTGATCGTGCTCGCGACGATTCAGGTCGCCGCGGTCGTCCTGCTCGAGAGTTCGCTCTCGTTTCTCGGCTTTTCGGGGACGACGCTCTCGTGGGGCTACGAGATCCAGCGCGGACAGGACTACCTCCGGACGCGCTGGTGGATCGCGACGATTCCGGGGATCGGGATCGTCCTGTCGGTGATCGCCGTCAACCTGTTGGGCGACTGGCTGCGCGACGCGCTCGATCCGAACATCGAAGGTGAACGAGGATGACGACACCGGACGACATACTTCGCGTTCGCGACCTCTCGACGCGGTTCTTCACGCAGGAGGGACGGATCAACGCGGTCTCGGAGCTCGACGTGCGGATCGAACGCGGCGAGGTCTTCGGGATCGTCGGCGAGAGCGGCAGCGGCAAGAGCGTCACCGCCCGCTCGATCATGGACCTGGTCGAATCGCCCGGGCGGATCACCGACGGGGAGATCTGGTTCGACGACGCCGAGCTGGCCGATGCGGTCGCCGACGATCACCCCGACGCCGTCGACGGCACGTTCGTGAACCTGCTCGAGCTCCCCGAACGCGTCCGGGACTCGCTTCGGGGCACCTCGTTCAGCATGATCTTTCAGGATCCCGAGAGCAGCTTCAATCCGACGCTGACGGTCGGCGAGCAACTCGCCGAAGCCGTCGAAGTCCAGCGCCGGGCCAGCGCGACCCCGCGGTCGACGCGGGCCCGGACCCGGGAGTACTCGCTCGCCTCGTACGCGCTCTCGACGGTGCTTCCCTCGCGGACGTACGTCACGCCGGAGAGCCGCGAGCGGGCGATCGAACTGCTCGAACTGGTCGGCATCCCGGACCCGGTCGAGCGGGCCGACGAGTACCCCCACGAGTACTCCGGCGGAATGCTCCAGCGGGCGATGATCGCCCAGGCGCTGGCCGGCGAACCCGACGTCTTGATCGCCGACGAACCGACGACCGCGCTGGACGTCACCATCCAGGCCCAGATCCTCGACCTGCTCGACGACCTGCAGGCCGAAACCGGCATGACCATCCTGCTGATCACCCACAACCTCGGCGTCATCGCCCGGATGTGCGACCGGATCGGCGTGATGTACGCCGGCGAGATCGTCGAGCGGGGGACCCTCGCGGACGTCTTCGACGACCACGTCCATCCGTACACCGAGGGATTGCTCGGGTCGATCCCGGACCTCGAGGGCGCGCGGAGTCGCCTCGAGCCGATCCCGGGGAACGTGCCGAGCCTGCTCGCCGACGAACAGGACGATCGGTGTCGCTTCGCCGACCGCTGCCCGAAGGCCATGGAGGACTGCCTCGAGCATCCGCCGGAGTACCCGGCCGCGGGAAGCGACCACCACGAGGCGCGGTGCGTCCTCGCCGAGACGGCGTACGACGAGACGCGGGCGTTGCCCGAGGGCTACTTCGGCGAGACGGAGCGACCCGCCGCCGACAAACACGCCGGGCCGGAAGAACCCGACGAGGAACCGCCGGAAGAGCGGTCGCACCCGCCGACCGAGACGACCGGAGGTGAACACCAGTGAGCGCCGGCGACCCGCTCGTCCGCGTCGACGACCTCCGCAAGTACTTCTGGGAGCACGACTCGCTGCTCGACCGGCTGTTCGGCGACGAACCGGTCCCCGTCCGCGCCGTCGACGGCGTCAGCTTCGAGATCCACGAGGGCGAGACCCTCGGTCTGGTCGGCGAATCCGGCTGCGGCAAGTCGACGGCCGGCGAGACGATGGTGCGGCTCCAGGAGCCGACCGACGGCCGGGTCGAGTTCGACGGCGAGCCCGTCTTCGCCCTCGAGGGGGACGCCCTCGACGCGTTCCGGCGCGCGGTGCAGATCGTCTTTCAGGACCCGTTCTCGAGTCTCGATCCGCGGATGACCGTCGGCGATATCGTCAGGGAGCCACTGGACGTCCACGGCGTCGGCACCGAGGAAGAGCGGCGAGACCGCGTCCGCGGCCTCCTCGAGCGCGTCGGTCTCTCGGCCGACCAGTTCGACCGCTACCCTCACGAGTTCTCCGGCGGGCAACGCCAGCGGATCGGCATCGCCCGCGCGCTGGCCGTCGAACCCGAGTTCGTCGTGCTCGACGAACCGACCTCGGCGCTGGACGTCTCCGTCCAGGCGCAAGTGCTGAACCTGCTCGACGATCTCCAGGACGAGTTCGACCTCACCTACCTGCTGATCAGTCACGACCTCTCGGTGATTCGCCACGTCTGCGATCGCGTCGCCGTGATGTACCTCGGCGAGATCGTCGAAATCGGTCCCGTCGACGAGCTGTTCGGGGCGCCGAAACACCCCTACACGCGGGCCCTACTCGAGAGCGTTCCCAGGGCGTCGACCGACGAGCGCGAGCGCGACCGGGAGACGCTGGCCGGCGACGTGCCGTCGCCGCGAGACCCGCCCAGCGGCTGCCGGTTCCGGACCCGATGCCCGATGGTGATCCCGCCCGAAACCCTCGACATCGAGCAGGAAACCTACCGCGAACTCATGACCCTCCGCGAGCGGATCGAGCGGCGGGACGTCTCGCTCGAAGCCGTCGGAACCGACGAGCGGTTGGATATCGCCGGCGGCGGTGCGTCCGACGAGGACGTCCCCGCTGCGACCGAAGCGCTGAAGAATCGGTTACTCGAGACCGAGTTGCCGCCGCGTCACGAGGCCGTCGTGGACGAGGCGCTCGCGGAACTCGCGGCGGGCGACTGGGCGGCCGCCGCCGACCGGTTGCGGGCCGAGTACGAGAGCGTCTGCGAACGAGAGGCGCCCGACCTCGGCGACGGCTCGCATCCGGTCGCCTGTCACCTCCACGGGGCGGCCGCCGAGCGGACGGACGGCCCGAGTTCGTGGACGTGATCGACCGCGGTCGAATTGCGCGGCTCCGGCCGACCGAAATCGGTCGGTGCTATCAGTCGGTGATATCGGATACCGGCCCGCCGTCGGCGGGTTTCGGGACGGCGCGAGCGAACTGTTCAGCCGATCGTCCCTATCTGTGTTGGCAGTAGGTGTAATATGGCTGGTCGCCTTGATCGAGTATGAACGACGCGAACGCCACCCGGATGGAAGCGGCCTGCTCCCTTCTCGCCGAGTCCGAACGCCGATACCTGCTCTACCAGCTCGCCGAGAACCGCGGCGCCCACCTCGAGGACGTCGTCACCCGGATCGCCGCCTGGGAGTTCGACGTCCACCCCGTCGAGATCGACAAGGAGGATCGACAGCGGGTCTACGTCTCGCTGGTTCACAACCACCTCCCGCGACTCGCCGACTACGACATCATCGAGTACGACCTCCGCAACGGCGACATCGTCCTCGCCGACGGGTTCGACGACATCAAGCCGCTGCTCGAGCAGTTCCGGCAGACCGAGGAGGAGCCGGAGATCCGCGAACTGCCGTCGCTCTAACCCTCGAGCGTCGCGGTAACGCAGCTCGTCGTACAGCGGCCGTCCATTCCGTACAGCGTCCGATCTTTTTCGATCCCGTCCGTCGACTCCCGGTTTCGAATCGAAACGCGTAGAACCGTGCCGACGAGACGGCCGGTATGAGCCGCTTTCGAAATCTCGTTCGCTTTCTCGCGCTCGCAACCGTCTGGGGCTCCGCGTTCGTCGCGATCAGCGCCGGCCTCGACCACTTCCCGCCGGTGTTGTTCGCCGCCTTCCGGTACGATATCGCTGGCGTCCTGATGCTCGCCTACGCCGCCGTCGCGGTCGACGACTGGCGACCTCGCGGCCGCAGCGAGTGGTCGCTGGTCGCCGTTGGCGCCGTCCTGTTGATCGCGGCCTACCACGCCTTCCTCTTCGTCGGCCAGCAACACACGACGGCGGCCGCGGCCGCGATCGTCGTGAGCCTCTCGCCGGTGCTGACCACCGGGTTCGCCCGCCTGCTCGTCCCCTCGGACGCGCTCTCCCCGGTCGGCGTCGGCGGCCTCCTGGTCGGCCTGCTCGGCGTCGCGGTCGTCGCGCGCCCCGATCCCGCGAACCTGCTGTCGGTCGACGCCGTCGCGACGGGACTCGTCTTCTGTGCGGCGGCCGCCTTCGGGCTGGGCAGCGTCCTCACTCGCCGGATCGACGCCTCGCTCCCGATCGAGACCATGGAGGCCTGGTCGATGCTCGGCGGCGCCGTCCTGATGCACGGCGTCAGCCTGGCGCTCGGCGAGCCGCTCGAGCCGTCGACGTGGACCCGTCCCGAGGCGCTCGGCGCGCTGGGCTACCTGTCGCTGGTCGCCAGCGCGCTGGGTTTCCTGCTCTACTTCGATCTGCTCGAGCGGTTGGGCGCCGTCGAGATCAACATGGTCTCCTACGTCGCGCCGATCGTCGCCGCCGTCGTCGGCTGGCTCTACCTCGGGGAAGTCGTCGACGCGACGACGGCCGCCGGCTTCGGCTTCATCGCGGTCGGCTTCGTCCTCGTCAAGCGACGGGCGCTGCGCGAGGAGTTCGGACACGCGCTGGATCCGGGTCGATCTTCGAGCGAGTGAGCCGACGACCGATCGGAAACTCCCGCGACCGGCGTACGGCGCGGGTTGGGAGAGAAAACTCGAGTCGCTATCGGCTGGTCTCCCATCGATAGCGGGGCTCAGTTCAGACGCCGCTCCGAGAGGCGACTGCTCGTCGGTCGAAAACCGCGAAAAATAACGCGAACGCGTCCAGCCCGAGCCCGAGGGTGCGATTACTGGAAGCCGATCCGACTGTCGCGGCGACCCGTCGGTCCGGGGCCGCCCGATCCGCCGCCCTGGAACTCCTCTTCGATCTGCTCGTAGTAGTCCAGGATGTCGTCGGTGATCGTCGGCCGGACGTTCTCCATGGCCTGCCGGAAGTGGCGCATCTCGACGATGTCGGCCTCCTCGTCCTCGCGCAGCGCCTCGATGGCCGCCTCGCGGGCGATCGACTCGAGGTCGCTGCCGACGTAGCCGTCGGTGATCTCGGCGATCTCGCGCAGCGTGACGTCCGCGGCCAGCGGCGTGTTCTGCGTGTGGATCTCGAGGATCCGCTCGCGGCCGTCGACGTCGGGTTCGCCGATCATGACCAGCCGGTCGAACCGCCCCGAGCGCAGCAGCGCGGGGTCGATCATGTCCGGCCGGTTGGTCGCGCCGATGACCATCACGTTCTCCATCTCCTCGAGCCCGTCGAGTTCGGTCAGGAGCTGGTTGACGACCCGCTCGGAGACGTTCGAGCCGGTTTCACCGCCCCGGCCCGGCGCGAGCGCGTCGAGCTCGTCGAAGAAGATCACCGTCGGCGAGACCTGCCGCGCCTTGCGGAAGGTCTGCCGGATGGCCTTCTCCGATTCGCCGACCCACTTCGAGAGGAGCTGCGGACCGCGCACCGAGATGAAGTTCGCGTTGGTCTCGTTGGCGACCGCTTTCGCCATGAGCGTCTTCCCGGTGCCCGGCGGCCCGTACAGCAAGACGCCGGCCGGCGGATCGACGCCCAGCCGGTCGAACCGCTCGGGGTTCGAGAGGGGCCACTCGACGGACTCCTGGACCTGCTCCTTGGCGGAGTGGAGGCCGCCGACGTCGTCCCAGGAGATCTTCGGGAGTTCGACGAGCACCTCCCGCATCGCCGAGGGTTCGACCTCGTTCAAGGCGCCGCGGAAGTCCTGGCGCTTGACGATCATCCGGTCGATCAGGCTCGGCGGGATGTCCTCCTCGTCGAGATCGATCTCGGGGAGGTACCGGCGCAGGGCCTTCATCGCGGCTTCCTTGGTCAGCGACTCGATGTCGGCGCCGACGAAGCCGTGGGTCTCGTCGGCCAGGTGACCGAGGTCGACGTCGTCCGAGAGGGGCATCCCGCGGGTGTGGATCTGCAGGATCTCCTCGCGGCCGACCTCGTCCGGGACGCCGATCTCGATCTCGCGGTCGAACCGGCCCGGCCGGCGCAGCGCGGGGTCGACCGAGTCCACGCGGTTGGTCGCCGCGATGACGATGACCTGACCGCGGGACTCGAGGCCGTCCATCATGGTCAGCAGCTGGGCGACGACGCGGCGCTCGACCTCGCCGGTGACGTCCTCCCGTTTGGGCGCGATGGAGTCGAGTTCGTCGATGAAGATGATCGACGGCGACTCCTCGGTCGCGTCCTCGAAGATCTCCCGTAACTGCTGTTCGGACTCGCCGTAGTACTTGGAGATGATCTCCGGGCCCGCGATCGAGAAGAAGCTCGCGGAGGTCTCGTTGGCGACGGCCTTCGCGAGCAGCGTCTTCCCGGTGCCCGGCGGCCCGTGGAGCAGGACGCCCTGCGGGGGCTCGATGCCGAGCTTCTTGAAGATCTGCGGGTGTTTCATCGGGAGTTCGACCATCTCCCTGACCCGCTGGATCTCGCTTTGCAGGCCGCCGATGTCCTCGTAGGTGATGCCGCCGCCGGTCTTCTCGAAGCCCGAAATCGGCTCCTCGCGGAGCTCGACGTCGGTGTCCTCGGTGATGAGGACCACGCCCTCGGGTTCCGTCTCGACGGCGATGAGCGGGATCGCCTGGCCGGGCGACCGCATGAACGGATGGTTCGTCGAGGACATGACCGGGACGATGTCGCGACCGACGACCGGCCGCTTCAAGATCTGGCGTTTCACCATGCCGGCGGCGTCGGAACCGAACTGGACCGACGCTTCCTCGGGGGGCGCGAGGGTGAGCTTATCCGCCTTCGTGGCCTCCGCCTTCCGGATCGTTACGCGTTCGCCGATCCCCACGTCGGCGTTCTGACGGGTGAACCCGTCGATGCGGACCGTATCGGTGTTCCAGTCCTGCCGGTCGGCGCGCCACACCTTCGCGGCGGTGGTGTCGGCGCCTTCGATTTCGATGATGTCGCCCGGACTCAGCTTCAGATGCAACAGCGTGTCCGGGTCGAGTCGGGCGATACCACGACCCGAGTCGTTCGGGTACGCCTTCGCAACCTCCAGTTGAACTTCGTTCATGATTCGGGATGGACGGCGATGTCAGTGATTCCGCTTCGTGAGCGGATAGGTTTTTTGCTAGCCTACGTCGTTGCCTATGCTAGTTGATACCACATCTAACTGGTACGGCAGCGTACATAGATGTACCGGCATCGGTCGGTTTTGGTGGTACCGACACCGCCTCGAGAACGCGGCGCGGGACCGGTCGTCCTCCGTGGGAGTCGCACCGAGAGGATGCCTTTTTGATCGTTCCACCCGGCGACCTAGCTATGCAACTCCTCGCGTTCGACGGCCGGATGGGCGCAAGCGGCGATATGATCCTCGCCGCGCTGCTCGATGCCGGCGCCGATCCCGACGTCCTCGAGGACGTGACGGACGACCTCGCGGTGGCGTACGAAATCGACGAGACGGTCAAGTGTGGTATCTCGTCGACGACGGTCGACGTGTTCCTGACCGACGATTCGGCGGCGGATCCCGGCGGGCCCGACGGCGACGGGGGGTCCCACGGCGACGACGGCCACGGTCACGACCACGGCGATGCCGACCACGGCGATGCCGACCACGACGGGGCTGACCACCACGGTCACGACCACGGCCATACCCAAGCGCACGACCACGGCGACGACGGCCACAACCACCACCACGACCACGGCAATGACGGCCACACCCACGCCCACGACGACGCTCAGTCTGGCGGAGACGGCGTCCGCGCCGAGGGCCACGGCCCCCACCGGAGCTACCGCGAGGTCCGCGACATCGTCGCGGGGATGGACCTCGAGCCGGCGGTCGAACGCGACGCGCTCGCTATCTTCGAACTGCTCGGCGAGGCCGAAGCCAGCGTCCACGGCGAGTCCCTCGAGGAGATCCATTTCCACGAGGTAGGAGCCGACGACGCCATCGCCGACGTAGTCGGCGCCGCCCTCCTCGTCCACGACCTCGAGCCCGATCGGATCGTCACGACACCGCTCGCGACGGGCGGCGGTAGCGTCTCGATGAGCCACGGCGAGTACCCCGTCCCGACGCCGGCCGTCGTCGAGATCGCCGAGCGCGCGGACTGGTCGCTTCGCGGCGGCCCGGTCGACGCCGAACTGCTGACGCCCACCGGCGCCGCCATTCTGGGTCACTTCGCCGACGGCGTCGACTCGTTGCCGTCGCTCGATCTCCGCGGGGTCGGCTACGGCGCCGGCGGTTACGACCTCGATCCCCACCCGAACGTTCTCCGGGTCCTGATCGGCGACGCGCAGGGGGAACTCGTGAAGGACGATATCGCCGTCCTCGAGACGAACCTCGATGACGCGACGCCGGAGGTGCTGGGCGGCCTGCAGGAGACGCTGGCCAACGCGGGCGCGCGGGACGTTTCGATCGTGCCGGCGACGATGAAGAAGTCCCGTCCCGGCCACCTCGTGAAGGTGATCTGCAAGCCCGCGGATCGGGAACGGGTCGCTCGAGCGCTGGCCGAAGAGACCGGAACGCTGGGCGTCCGGGACGCCGGCGCGACCCACCGGTGGATCGCGAATCGGGCGTTCGAGACGGTGGCCCTCGAGATCGACGGCGAAACCTACGAGGTGACCGTGAAAATCGCCAGCGACGCGGACGGCGAGGTGTACGACGTGAGCGCGGAGCACGACGACGCGCTGGCGGTCGCGCGCGAGACCGACGTCCCGATCCGCGAGGTCACCCGCCGCGCGGAGCGAGCGGTGCTGGACGAACAGGGGCACTAGAAAACCGGAATCAGCGGGGCTCGGAAGCCGCATCCCGGAGCGGCGTATCCGCTCGAGCTAGTCGTCCTCCGTCTCGGTATCGATATCGATCTCGATCGATTCGTCGTCGGTCCAGTTCGACGATTGCGTGACGTCGGTCGAGCTACTGGTCACTGACGAGCTGGAGACCGTCGTCGACGAAACGGTCGACTGCGAGACGCTCGTCCCGCTCGTGCTCGTTTCGCTCGTGGACGTGACGGACGATGTCGACGTCCGAACGCCGTCTTCGGAGACCGACGTCACGGAAACCGAGACGTCATTATCGGCGTCGACGATCACTTCGATATCGGTCGCACCGGTGTCGGAATCGGTCGCGTGGATCACTGCCCCCCAGGGGAACGACTCGACGGCTGCACCGTCCGCAGTCGCTTCGTCGCCGCGTATATCCGTCGCATTGGGGGCCGTTATCGTCGATATCGAGACGGCATCGTCGGCGTCGACGATCACTTCGACGTCGGTGTCGCCGGTTTCGGCGTCGGTTTCGTGGAGTACCGTACCCCACGAGAATTCGGTTTCTGTCATGGTTTCTGATGTGTTTTCGGTCGAATCGCTGACGGGGTCGCCGGGTGCAGCGATCACCGTTGCACCCGCGGCGACGACCGCCGCTGCCGCGAGTCCGATCGTCAGCGCTATCGCGGTTCGTTGATTCATGGTTCAGTTAGCACACCGAGGCACGTTACCCGACCCCAGCGTCTCACTCGTCGGCGGATTCGGACATTAATCAATAGAACCGTTTCGTCGATATCCGTCTGCTAACCGACGGCTAACGCGACGGCATCGGTTCGCGAGACCGGCGTGGGAAACGACCCTACGGCGTGTTATTCGACGTTTTTCGCGTCCGCACGTGAGTCGAACGCGGTCCCGGATCGGAGAGCGTGTTCTCGCTGTGCTTTCTGACGCGACTAGATCGTTACTCGTGACCTATTCCGACGAACCGCCTACCGTCGGCTGCTCGGGAGCACAACTGCGGTCCGCGGCGATCCGGACGGCTAAAAATAAGTGAACGAAGCCGGGTGTCTCTAGAACAAGTCGACTTCGAACTCGTTCTCGGCTTCCTGGTCGGCGTCCTGGTCGATTTCGCCTTCGTTCTCGGCTTCAGCGACACCGATTTGCGCGTTGACGTTCGACTGGTCTAGGTTGTTCTCGGCCGTGGCGTCGCCGAACACTGCGTACGCGGCGTTACCGCCCTGCTGACCGTAGTTCGTCTGGTCGACGTCCTGGTACTGCTTCACGTCCGCGTCTGCCTTCTGGTAGAGGTCCGCGTCTTGGTCGATATCCTGATCGACGTCGTTGACCTGTGCAGCCGCACCGCCTGCGAATACGAAGCTACACGCCAGTGCGATCGCCAGCAGCATCGAGATTGCGCGTTTCATTGTTGATCAGTTAGTTAGAAGACGTCGAACTCGAACTCGTTCTCAGCTTCCTGGTCGGCGTCCTGGTCGATTTCGCCTTCGTTCTCGGCCTCGGCCTCACCGTACTGCACGTTGAGGTTCGACTGGTCTAGGTTGTTCTGGGCCGTGGCGTCGCCGTACGCTGCGTACGCGACGTTACCGCCCTGCAGACCGATGTTCTTCTGGTCGACGTCCTGGTACTGCTTCACGTCCGCGTCCGCCTTCTGATAGAGGTCCGCGTCTTGGTCGGTATCCTGATCGATGTCGTTGACCTGTGCAGCAGCTCCGCCTGCGAACACGAAGCTACACGCCAGTGCGATCGCCAGCAGCATCGAGATTGCGCGTTTCATGGTTGATCATGGGCACCCACACACGCATGGACGCTCGAGCACCACTCCATCGTGACCGATTCGCGTCGCACGGCTCGCGAATCCAGCCGTCTCGAGCGTCCAACGTGCCGTGTTGCCCAGTCGGGACAACAGCCGGGTTCCGTATTAAACCGCCCAACGGTTACGATGTATAGCCGATATTGCGAACAGTTACAATCGTTAGGACGAGTAGGAAATTTAATGAAAGGTGTGTAATATTTGTGCCGATGCGGATAGATATTCGCTACTGCCGGAATTTCCCGCAGAACTGATTCCGCGCCGTCTTCGAAATAGCTCGTGTAGATCGGCTGTAACTTTGATCGCGGCGTCGTAATAGTCTCCGGGACGGGAACAGTTCGTCAGCGTGAACGAACGTGCGCTCCTCGATACCGTCGGTTCGACGGCCTCGAGAGTCGATTGATCACCGCTCTGAGGTCGCGTAATCCGGCATCGTCGCGTGTACACGCTGCGGACTCATCGCGCGAGAATCGTTGATCCGGCAGCGGTGACGGATCGATCGGCTTCGAGACCCCGGCTCCCGTCCCCGGCGCTGATCGTCGGTGTCCCCTTCTCGGCCCGTCCGGCGAGCGTCGGACTGCATCGCGTCGGGAGGCGCCGCGATCGCCACGGCAGTCGTCGCGCGTGCCGATCGCGGCCGCCGTTGAAGCCGGCGTCTCCTCGCCATCGATGGTAACCGTTCACGTTCACTGTCGATTACCGCGCGCTGAATCTCCCCTCGATCGTGAAACGGTCATTCGATCACTACTATCGTCGGTAGTTTTGGGTTTCGTTATCGAAGAAGCTTCTCGAACCAAAGAATTTCGAACACGAGTCGGTCGTAGTGCCGTATCGCGTATCGATCCGTCGACTCCTCCGGACGGCGGCGCGTAATCGGCCGTCTGAGCGGTCGTCTGGCGGAGGTAGACGGTCGTTTCCGCGAGTAGCGGACGAGTTCTAGTTAGTAGGACGACTAATACGATTTCCAACCTGTAGATAACAAAGTCTGTCTTTGGGATAGGACCGTTCGCGTCGAATCGTTCAGCGACAAAACAAACTCACGATCGAAAATCAGAGCTACCATGACAGAGGAAGACACGAGACGCTCACGGTATACGACAGTATTGATGGCCTGTATCGTTTCCATATCGATGCTGGCCGCCGGCGCGCCAGCCGCGATGGCGGGCGGCAACGACGACGTTCAGGCCGATTCGGTTCACGCGCTCGAGGACGGCGAAGACCTCTACCTGGTCTTCGGCGCCGATCTCGACGAAACGACCCTCGAGGAGTACATCGACGCTCACGCGTCCGAGGAACTGAACGCGGACCAGATGAGCGACACCGAGGTCGTCCAGCACCAGAACGTCGACCAGGTGAACATCAACGAGCAGGGTGAGGCGGTGTCGATCGCGATCGACGGCGGCGAGGCGACCGCCATCCAGGAAGCCAACCAGCTCAACGCCAACTCCCAGACCGGCGAGGCGTCGGCCGAGAACAACGTCGTCAGCAGCCAGACGACTCAGTTCGAAGACGTCGGCACCGTTTACATGATCATGGGCGACGACGGCAGCCAGCAGTTCAACGGCTGGGGCGTCGCCACGGAGAAGGGCGACAAGAAGACCGTCACGCAGTCCGCCGAGGCCAGCGTGACCCAGACCCAGGACGTCGCGCAGGGGAACTACAACGAACAAAGCGTCGCCTTCGCCCTCGCCGCGGAGAACAGTTCGGCGACGGCCCTCCAGCAGACCGACCAGCACAACCAGAACCTGCAGGAAGGCGCCGCCAACGCGTCGAACATCTACGCCGGCCAGGGCGAGTACACCGAGCAGAGCGCGAACACCTGGCTGACCCAGCAGCAGGCCGTCGAACAGACGAACGTCAACGAACAGGGTGCCGCCGTCGCCATCGCCGTCGGCGAGAACAGCACCGCGACGGCGATCCAGGTCACCGACCAGACCAACCTCAACGAACAGACCGGTTCCGCCAACGCCGCCAACCTGCTCGCCTCGATGGGCGAGATGAACGTCGCGTCCGCCGGCGACAGCAGCGTCGTCGACACGGAGACGCCGTCCAAGAACAAGAAGGACAAGGACGACTCCCAGACCGCGACGACCAGCGTCGAGCAGGAGCAGGCCGTCGAGCAGCTCAACATCAACCTCCAGAACACGGCCGTTGCCATCGCTGTCAACGACAGCGAGGCCGAGGCCGTCCAGATGGCCACCCAGCGGAACTACAACGCACAGATCGGCACCGCCGCCGCGCTCAACGTGTACGCGTCGCCGGGCCACACGTACGACACCGAGGCGCAGACCTCGAGTACGACCGTCACCGTCGGCGGCAACGACGTCGAGAACGCGCCGGGCATGTCCTACGACTACGACACCAGCGCCGAGCAGAACAGCGACGTCACGCAGGACGCGACGGCCGCCCTCGAGCAGACCCAGTTCGTGACCCAGGAGAACGTCAACGAACAGCACTCGGCGATCGCCGTCGCCGAAGATGACGGGGACGCCGCCGCGACGCAGGTGAGCATGCAGGAGAACGAGAACGTCCAGATGTCCGCCGTCGCCGCGTCGAACGTCTGGATCGCGCCGTAACGGCGATTCCCGATCGATCGCTTTTTCTCTTCGACGACCGCGTCGCCGACGTAGCGCCTCGCGTCGAGACGACCCTGACTCGAGCCGATCGCAATCGAGACGGCGCTGACTCGAGTCGATCCTAACTGAGACGAGCGAGTCCGTCTCGACCGTCAAAAGTCGGTTAGCAGCCGCTGTTACTCGCGATCTGTATCTCCGTTCGCATCCGACGGCATCGCCGTCGCGTCGTCGCCAGTGTCGTCCGTATCGTCCTCGGTGCTGCCGGCGTCGTCGCTGTCGCCATCGGTACGGTGCTCCGAGAGCGCTTCGTCGATCGTCAACTCGCCGGCCGCGACCCGTCGAGCCAACACCTCGTCGATCGCCCGATTCTCCTCGCTTTGCTCGCGCGAGCGATCCTTGATCACCTGTAGCTCGCCGGCGGTCGGTTCGATATCCCGCGAGTCGACGACCTCCCCCTCGAGCCGAGCGATGTTGGCCGCCGCGAGGACGTCGCCCATCCCCCGCGAGCCGGTTCCGAGGTACGGCGTCGTCCCCGTCTCGTCGACGAGTTCGACCGTCACGTCCTCGAGATCGTTGACGAGTTTGGCGCTCTGGAGGCGGGCGCCGTCCCCGACGCGCACCACCGGATTGGTCGCCTCGTCGGCCTCGCGCTGGATCACGTCCACGGCGTCGGAAAGGGGCACCTGAAAGGCGGCGACGACCATCTCCCCCGCGAGGACGGCGATACCGGGTTTCCGGCCCGGATCGACGCCGATGATGGTTCGGCCGCCGTTGCCCCGGACCGCGGCCAGGGCCTGGTCGACGGCGCGTCGCGGATGGTCCGGATCGGCGACGACGGTCGTCACGGTCGCGAAGTCGTCGGCGTGGTCGGCGCCGGTGACGACCACCGTCGTCCGCTCCGGGAGTTCCTCGTCGGGCTCGACGGTCGTGAACTGGGTCCCGCGCTCCCGGAGTTCGTTGACGACGCCGTGGTACACCTCGAAATCTGCTGTGGCGACGACGATCACGCCTCGAGGTTCGTCTTCCGGAGGAATAAACGTACAGCAACCGCTCACGCGTCGTTCGACGCGCCCGTCCGCGGCTCATCGCTCGATATCGTCTCAACGTATATATCCTGACTCGGCGATTTTCAGCCACAGATGACTGTCAGCGATATCAGCTACTGCCCCTTCTGCGGATCCGCCGAAATCAAGCGGAGCGAAACGGCACATCGAGGGCCCGAAACGTACTATAACTGCCCTAACTGTGGTCGCGTCGGAACCACCGGCATCGGTCGTTCACCCGGTCGACTGAACGAGTAATCGTCTTCTCGCGAGCGCTCTCGCGTCCGATAGCGAACGCGTATCGGTCCCGCCGAAGCGTCCTTCGATCCGCCGTCGCGACTCGGCGATCGGGACCGTCTCACGTCCGCTCGAGGCCGCTCGACCGTTCGCGATCGCTCACCGGCCCGTTCCGGGGGCTTTTTGCGGGCCACCTGCCAACTCGAACCGTGAACGACGAGGCGATACCGACCGGCTGTGGCCCGGTCGACGAGTTACTCGGCGGGGGGTTCGAACGCGGAACCGTCACGCAGGTGTACGGCCCGCCCGCGGCGGGGAAGACCAACCTCGCGCTGTCGGCGGCCGTCGAGACGGCCGTCGCCGGCGGGACCGCGGTCTACGTCGACACCGAGGGCGTCTCGGTCGACCGCTTCCAGCAACTGCTCTCGGCCCGGGTCGACGACGAGGACGTCGAGGCCGTCGCCTCGCGGATCGTCATCGAGGACGCCGTCGACTTCGAGGAACAGTCCGAGGCCGTCCGGGACACCGAGGAGTTCGCCGAACGCGCGGACCTGATCGTCCTCGACAGCGCGACCGGCTTCTACCGACTCGAGCGCACCGGCGAGAGCGACGGCGGCGAGGCGCTGCGCAGCGTCGCCCGACAGGTGACCCACCTCCTCTCGTTGGCCCGCAAGCACGACCTCGCGGTGGTCCTGACGAACCAGGTCTTCGCCGATCCCGACGCCGATCGCACGCGCGCGCTCGGCGGGAACACGTTAGAGCACTGGACCGGCGTCGTCCTCCGCCTCGAGCGGTTCCGCGGCGGGAACCGACGGGCGACGCTGGAGAAACACCGCTCGAAGGCGGTCGGCGAGTCCGTCCAGTTCCGGATCACGGACCGGGGACTCGAGGGCGGCGACGAGTCGATGCGCCAGTAGCGCGAATTTTCGGTCACGATAGCCGCCTCCCGAACAGTTACCGGGCCACGCACCAATTGGATGACATGACCGACGGTTCCGGACGCGTCGAGGAACTACTCGCATCGATGACCCGCGAGGAGAAACTGCGCCTGGTCAGCGGCCGCGGCGATCCCGCGGGGACGGCGACGGGCTACCTGCCCGGCGTCGAGCGACTCGACGTTCCGCCCTTCCGGCTGGTCGACGGCCCGCTCGGGGTTCGCGCCGAGGGAGAGCGGGCGACGGCGTTCCCGGCGTCGATCGCCGTCGCGGCGACGTTCGACCCCGACCTCGCGCGCGAGAAGGGCGCGGCGATGGCCCGCGAGGCGCGGGCGCTCGAGCAGGACGCGCTGCTCGCGCCCGGCGCGAACCTGATCCGAGTCCCCCACTGCGGACGCAATTTCGAGTACTACTCGGAGGAGCCGCTGCTGGCCGCCGAAACGACGGCGGGCGCGGTCGACGGGATCCGGGACGAGGACGTCGTCGCGACGGTCAAACACTACGTCGCGAACAACCAGGAGACCGACCGCGTCCGCGTCAGCAGCGAGGTCGACGAACGGACGCTCCGCGAACTGTATCTGCGGCCGTTCCGGGCGGCCGTCGAGGCCGGTACCGGCTCCGTGATGACCGCCTACAACCGCGTCAACGGGACGTACATGAGCGATCACGACCGCCTCGTCGACGACGTGCTCAAGGGCGAGTGGGGGTTCGACGGCTACGTCGTCTCGGACTGGTACGGCACCGAAAGCACCGTCGGCGCCGCGAACGCGGGCCTGGACCTCGAGATGCCCGGCGTCGCGATCGAGGGCGGGTTCGGTGGCGTCGGCGACGACGGAGACGAGGGAGACGGCTCGTTCGACGGGGCCGACCTCGAGGGCGAGGCCGCCGAGATAATGGGCGGACTCCCCGACGGAACGACGGGAGATCTGTTCGGCGACCCGCTGGCCGACGCGATCGACGCCGGCGAGGTGCCGGCCGAGCGGCTGGACGACATGGTCCGGCGGATCCTCGGGCAACTCGAGCGGATCGGCCGCCTCGAGAACGACGCTGACGATCGAAGCGCCGGCAGTGACGGCGATGGCGACGGCGACGGCGACGGCGACGACGCCGGAGCCATCGATACGCCCGCCCACCGCGACCTCGCCGAGCGGATCGCCGCCCGGGGGACCGTCCTGCTCGAGAACGACGGCGTCCTCCCGCTCGAGGACGAGGCGGACGTCGCCGTCGTCGGCCCGAACGTCCACGAGGCGAAACTCGGGGGCGGCGGCTCCTCGGAGACGACGCCGTTCCGGTCGACGAGTCCGGCGGCCGGGATGGAGTCGCGGGCCGACGGCGCGGTGACGGTCGCCCGCGGCTGCGAGCCGATTCCGGACCTCTCGCTGTTCGACGCGCTGCCGTTCGTCGACAGCGAGGAGCTCGACGAGCCGGAGGCGGACGCGGGGATCGGCATCGACGCGGCCGACCCCGATATCGACGCCGCGGTCCGGACCGCCGGCGACGCCGACGTCGCGGTCGTCTTCGTCCGCGACCGGACGACCGAGGGGAAGGACCGGGACTCGCTTCGGCTGCCGGGCCGGCAGGACGAACTCGTCGAGGCGGTCGCCGGCGCGGCCGCGGAGACGGTCGTCGTCGTCCAGTCGAGCGGCCCCGTCGAACTCCCGTGGCGCGAGGACGTCGACGCCGTCCTCGAGGCGTGGTACCCCGGACAGGCCGACGGGGCGGCGGTCGCGTCGGTGCTGTACGGCGACCGCGATCCGTCGGGGCGCCTACCGGTTACGTTCGCCCCCGAAGGGACGTACCCGACGGCAGACGAGCGCCGGTACCCCGGGGTCGACGACGAAGCGCACTACGAGGAGGGACTGTTCGTCGGCTACCGCCACTTCGACCGCGACTCCGTCGACACCGAGCCCACGTACCCGTTCGGTCACGGTCGCTCCTACGCCGACTTCGCGTACCGCGACGCGGCAGTCGTCGACGACCGGACGGTCCGCGTCACCGTCGAGAACGGCGCCGACCGGGACGGCCGCGAGGTGGTGCAGGCGTACGTCCGGCCCCCCGAATCGACCGCGGTCGAGCGGCCGACGCGAGAACTCGCCGGCTTCGAGTCGGTTCCCGTCCCCGCCGGCGAGACGCGGACGGTCGAAATCGACCTCGCCGATAGAGCGCTCGGCCGGTACGACGCGGCCGACGGCTGGGTGATCGATTCCGGAACCTACACCGTCGAACTGGCCCGCTCGGCGCGGGACGTGCGAAAAACGGTCGATCTCGAGTTCGAGGACGGCGCGACGCCCTAACGCGCGGTCCGGGAGCGGCCGCGGATGTACCCGCGCTCTAGAGTTCGTTCAGCTTCCGGAGCAGCTGGCCGCGGTACTCCTCGTCGCTGGTGACGCCCTTGACTTCGAGGACGTTGCGCTCGAGTTTGTCGATGGCGACGCGGAAGGCGTTCTCGGAGCCGTAGCCTTCGCCGGTGCCGGCGATCTGCCCCTTGTTGGTTCGCAGGCGGATCTGACAGTGGATCAGCGGCGTCCCGCGGAGTTTCTCCTGGTGTTCCTTGAACCGGACGTGGGCGTGCTGGACCTGCATGTCCTGGTACTTGTCGACGACGTCCTCGATGTTCTCGACGATCCCCTCTCGGGTGATCGTATCGAGCATCGAGATGTTGGTGATCTGGACGTCCATGCGCTGTTCTTCGGTGAACGTCAGCGCGCGCAGGACGTCGGTCTTGGTGATGACGCCGATGACGATCCGATCGTCGTCCTCGGGGGTGACGATCAGACCCGCGTAGTCGTTGTCGAGCATCGTCTTGACGGCCTCCTGAGCGGTGGCGTCCAGCGTCGTCGTCTCGACGGGACTGGCCATGATGTCGTAGACGGGGACGTCGAGCAGTCGCTGGGTGTCGCCGACCCGGTCGCCGGTCGTCGTCGTGTGGTTTTCCCGGATGACGAAGTCGGCGATATCGTGGGTCGTCACGACGCCCGAGAGGTAGCCGTTCTCGTTGAGCACGGGCAGTCGGGAGATGCCGTGTTCGCGCAGCTGGTTGATCGCCCGCCCGATCCCGTCGTCCTCCTCGAGCGTGACCGGATCGGCGGTGTAGATGTCCTCGACCGTGAGCGTATCGAGGTTTTCGAGGACCGCCTCGAGGATGGCGTCGTCGGTGATGACGCCCCAGAGATCGTCGTTCTCGAAGACCGGGGCGACCTTCGCGTTGCTCTCGACGAGCACGCGGGCCGTCTCTCGGACGTCCTCGTTGCGGTCGACCTGCGGGGCCGGCGCGTTCCGACTGGGTTTCATGAGCGCCGCCACCTTGGCGTCGTCTTCGACGTGGGACTGGAGGACCTCGCGCTCGCTGATGACGCCCTCGTACTCCCCGTCGTCAGTGACGATGATCCCCTTGGGGTTGCCGTCCTCGAACATGGATCGGACTTTCCCCATTCGCGTCCCGACGTCGACTTCGATGAACTCCGTGGTGGCGATATCAGCGATATTCATCCTTCTGGGGGAGTATACTGCCGCCGGGCTTTTGAACATACCGCACGTTTTAGCCGGGTGGGCGCAGGGGAGACCATTTTGAGGACTGGAATGGACATCGCCCGTATGGTGCCCGATATCAGCGTCTTCGGCCGGTACACCTACCTCGCGACGGAACTGTTCTGGGGAGCCGTCGCCGCCGTCCTCCTCCGCCGGGCGAACGCGCTCCGGAAAGCCGGCGTCACGATCCTCGCGCTGTACCCGATCGCGTACTGCTGGGACCGCTACACGCTCGCCGTCGGCGTCTTCGACATCAAACTCCGAACCGGGATCGATATCGCCGGCATCCCGCTCGAGGAACACCTCTTCATGGCGGTCGTTCCCGGCCTCGTGATCGGCATCCACGAGACGATCTTCGGTGAGCGACGGAGCGGGAACTAACGACCGTCGCGCGACCTGGTCTCAGTCGGGCATCCGGTTCGACTCGTCGTCGGTACCAGTGGAGAGTAGCGTGGTTTCTTTCTCCCAGACCATTCCTATAACGGGCCTGAACGGTCCGGTAACTACATCTACGAACTGTTCTCTGACGCCGTCTAGCTGCCAACGAACGGTATTATCTTCCAGCGGCCACTATTGAACTACGGCGAGAGATTCAGCAGGGACTGATTTATCAATCCGAGTCCCCCTCGAGGCGCAACTCGGGTTTTCACTAGTTCTCGTCGTATGGAGTGTGATGAGCCGTAGCGATATCATCGAAGGCCAACAAATCCCAGCAGTCGTGTGGTTCGCAGTAGCCGCTGGCCTGTCCGGGTATGCGATAAATCGCATTAGACAGTCGTGAGAGGCCCATGCCCCGTCTCTCGTACGGTGGCTTTGACAAGAAACGAGTAAATCACGATCCGTCGCATTACGCCCTCTATCACTACTCAGCAGGCCGTTTGTGACAGCCAAAGACGATTTCAAGGGATCGACTGATTCAAAACGGCCGATCACCGGTGCTACCGGAAGAGATTATCCCGCTCGACCACCGAGGACCGATATGCAGTGGTGCGACCAGCCGACGAGAGCGTCCGGGAGCGAGTACGTGAGAGTCTGGAACCGACGCACGAAGGGGCACCTAGTATGACCGACGATCCCCTCCCGGCCGAACACCTCTCGCCGCTCGCCGCGCTCGTCGACGAGGCGCTCGCGGGCGTCGGCTACGAGGTGGCGGCCGCCACCGACGCCATCGACGACGCCGTCCCCGGCTACGGCGGTCTCTTCGATCCCGAGACCTCCCCGAACGAGCTGCGTTCCGCACTCGAGAGCCTCCTGAACTCGGGACTCTCCCGCCCTCCCGTCCCCGAGCCGACGAGCGACGCGTTCGTCCTCTACGTCGACGGTAGTTCGCGCGGCAACCCCGGCCCCGCAGGGGCGGGCGCCGTCATCATGGACGCTTCGGAGGAGCAACTCGCCCGTCTCGGCCGCCCCGTCGGCTCCCGGACGGGAAACAACACCGCCGAGTACGTCGCCCTCCAGCTCGGGCTCTCCGAACTGTTGGCTCGCTACGAGCCGCGCAGGCTGGACGTGCGCATCGATTCGATGACTGTCATCCGAGACGTCTGGGGCGGCGACGACCCGACGGAACCGGGCGTCGAGACGTACAGCGAGGCCGTCGCGGCGGCGCTGTCGCGCGTTCCAGAACACCAGTACACGCATCTGGCCGACAGCGACCCGAACCCAGCCGACGCGCTGGCGACGGTGGGCGCCGATATCGCGGCCTTCGGACCCGGGTCGTAGGGAGCCACCGCGCAACGAACTTTTGCGCTGTGGGCGCGGCAAGGCCGCGCCTTCGGACACTCTCGAGAGAGCGGATCGCTCTCGGACAGCGAGGGACCGTCGGTCCCTGAGAGCCGTCCTCGAGGCCCTCGAGACGTGTCTCGACGCGATGAACGCGCTCGTTCGGGGGACGCTCTCATAATAAAGAATGTCCGCTGTACAGTAACGTGTCAGCGGCTGCGACCGATCAGGAGACACTTATTCCGGGATCTGTTCGCTTCGAACGATGTGTCCCCGGTCTCGGTCGACCGCCGCCTCCGATCGTGCCGACTCCGACGACAGGGCCGTTCTGCGATCGCTGTTTCGCCTGCTCGTCGCCGTCGCCCTGATCGGCGTTCTCGCCTTCGGAACCACCGTCCTCGCCCCCGGGATCCTCGAGAGCGTCGACACGGGCGATCTCGAGGGGCCCAGCGGCATCGGCAGCGAGGTAACGCCGAGTTCGGACCCGCCGCCGGCGGGCGAGCGCAACCCCGACGTCACCGATCCCGACGATCCGGGGAACTCGAGCTACGAAACCGACGTCGAGACCGTCGGCTCGGCGACCGTCGAGGACTTCGTCCACGCCGAGGTCAACGACCGCCGGGCCGAACACGGCCTCGAGCCCTTGGAGTGGGACGGAACGATCGCCTCCGTCGGCCGCGCCCACAGCTACGACATGGCCCAGCGGGAGTACTTCGCCCACATCAATCCCGACGGCGAGGCGCCGATGGATCGCTTTCGGGACGTCGACAACTACTGTCGGGGCTACGGCGAGAACATCGCCCTGACGTGGATCGACCGCCCGGTCGAGAATTCGGAGACGGACGAGACCGTCCGCTACCGGACTGCAGAGGGGCTCGCCGAGGGACTGGTCAACCAGTGGATGAACTCCACCGATCACCGACGCGCGATCCTCGAGCAGGGGACGCCCGACTGGGATCGCGGCGGCGTCGGCGTCTACATCGCCGACGACGGCGCGGTCTACGCGTCGCACAACTTCTGTCGCGAGCGGTGACGGTCGGGGGCGAGTCGCGATCGGAGCGAGCGGACGAGTCGACCTCTCATCCGTCGAACCGAACAGCGATTCTGAAACTGCGGTGGACTGATAATCATTTACCCGCGGCCGTTCTCGTTTCGGTATGGACGCTCGAGAGACGCTCACTGCAGTCTATCGAACGGCGAGCGACCGCGACGTTTCCTTTCTCGCGGCCGCCTTCGCGTACTACGCGTTCGTGTCGCTGATCCCGCTGGTGTTGCTCGCGCTCGTCGTCGGATCGCTGCTCGGCGGCGAGGACGCCGCCCAGCGGCTGATCACGGTCGCCGGCGACTTTCTCCCGGCGGCGGGCGAGGAGCTGGTCACCGACGCGTTGACGACCGAATCCGGCCGCGCGCAGGCGACCGTCGTCGCGCTCGCCGTCTCGGCCTGGGGCGCGCTGAAGGTCTTCCGCGGGCTCAGCCTCGCCTTCGATAAGGTCTACGGCGAGGTCGTCGACGAGTCGCTGGTCGACCAGCTCAGGGACGGCCTCGTCGTCATCGTCGCGGGCGCGGGCGCGATGGGGCTGATGATCGTGATCGGATGGGTCGTCGGCTTCGCGGCCGCAGTCCTCCCCTTCGCCGGCGCGCTGAGCTGGCTGACCCTGCTGATCGGGCTCGTCCTCGTGTTTCTGCCGATCTACTACGTGTTGCCGCCGATTCCCGTCGAGTTCGTCGACGTGCTTCCCGGCGCCGCCTTCGCCGCGGTCGGCTGGACGATCCTGCAGGCCGGCTTTCAGCTGTACGCGGCCAACGCCGGCCAGTACCAGGCCTACGGCGCCGTCGGCGCCGTCCTGCTGTTCGTCACCTGGCTCTACTTCGCCGGCATGCTCATCCTCTTCGGCGCGGTGCTCAACGTCGTCCTCTCGGAGCCGCCGCTGGCCGAGTGACGACCCGGCCGCCGGCGCCGCACCCGGACGCCGCATCGACCGCAGGGGGGAAAGATTATGGTCTCGGCACGGCCAGACCTCCACAATGAGTGACCAGTCTTCGAACAAACCCTCCGCGGCCGATTCGGCCTCCGACTCGAGCGAGTCGGCCGACGACGCCGACGCCTCGAGCGGAAGCCTCGAGCCGGGCGGCGGCCCGCAGCGGGTCGTCTCCGACCAGAGCGTCGACGACATCCTCGACTCGCTCGACGCGACGAAATCCGGGTCGGCGAGCGCGGACGCGGACGAGGACGCGACGGACGGGGACGAGCCAACGGGAGCGGGGACCAAATCCGAGCCGGACGGCGCCGCGTCGGCGGCCGACGAACCGACGGCTGCATCGGCGCCGAGCGAACCGATCGATAGCACGACGGAAGCGGACGACGGAACCGTCGCGACAGCGGACGGACCGACCGAGACGGACGGCGACGTCACGACCGCGTTCGACGAGGCGGAGATCCCGTCAACCGACGAGCGAGGAGCCGACGACGTCGCCGTCGATTCGGCGGCGGAGTCGGCGGACGCGAACGAGTCGACCGAGACGGCTGCGTCCGCCGACGTGAGCGACGCTGCGAAGACGACGGACTCCGCGAGTACGATCGGGAGCGGTACCGACGAGTCGTCGATCGACTCCGCCGCGACGTCGCTCGAGGACGTCCCGGACGACGCCTCCCTCGAGGAACTGGCCGCCCGCATCGAGGACGGCGCCGTCACCGGGGCGGACGTCCGGGCCGCCGAAGCGGGCGAGGGACGAGAGTCCACGCCCGACGTCGACGAGATCGAACTCTCGATGGACGACTTGGAAGCGACCCAGGCGGCGACGTCCGCGGCCGAAAGCGACGGAACGTCCGACGTTCCCGACGACGCCGGCCCGCTCGCGGGATCGGTCGGCGTCGACGAGGACTCGAGCGACGACGATGCGGACGGCGACGACTCGCCGGGCTTGCTCGGTCGGATCAAACGGTTCTTCGGCGGTTAGCGGTCGGGATCGCAGCGATCAATCGGTTCCGTTCTCCGAGTGTTCGAACGCTCGCGTCCGCCGTTCTCGAGGCTCCCAGTAGGGCGTTCGACCGCGTCACGCTCGAGCGGTCGCTAGCTCACGAGCGTGATCAGCACGAACAGGGTCAGCATCGAGACCAGCGTCGTCGCGAAGACGTTCAGCGACGCGAACTCCTCGTCGCCGCCGAGTTCGGCCGCGAAGACGAACGTCGAGACGGCCGTCGGCGTTCCGAGCATGACGACCGCCGCGGTGAACGTCGCCGCGTCGACTGCGAGCACCGAGAAGACGGCCCACGCGAGCGCGGGCATACAGACGATTTTCAGCCCGATGACGGCCCCGGTCGCGCCGATATCGATCGACGGGAGATCCACCTCGAGGGACGCGCCGACACAGAGGAGGGCAAGCGGGAGGGCGACCGAACCGAGGAGGTCGAGGCCGGTCGCGGCCGGGCCGGGAAGCGTGATCCCCAGCGAGCCGACGGCGAGTCCGGCGATCAGCGACCCCAGGACGGGATTTTTCGCCAGCCCCAGCAGTTCGTCGCCGAGCGCGGCGTCGGCCCCGTTGAGCGTCGAGAGGAGGAGGACCGACAGGGGCAACTGGGTCAGCGTGACGACGCCCAGAACGACGCTCGCGGTCGCGGTCACCTCGGCGTCGAACGTCGCCGCGACCAGGGGCAGGCCGAGATAGCCCAGGTTCGAGTGGTACGACTGGACGACCGCCACGCTCCGCCGGCCGATCGACCCCCGGTTACGGTGAACGAGCCACGCCAGCCCGACCGTCGCGAACAGCACGAACAGCAGGCCGCCCAGCAGCGTCAGCGAGAGCAACTCGCCGATCGCTCGGTCGTACGTCGAGACGAAGATCAGCGCCGGCAGGGCGACGTAGTAGGCGACCGCGTTCAACCGCGTCGTCCGTCGGGCGTCGAGCAGCCCCGTCGTTCGGAGTCCGGCTCCCAGCAGGAGCACGACCAACAATCCCGACAACCGGACGAACAGCTCCATACGACCCTCGAGTCGATTCGGACTTTTCTACCGTTCGATCGGCGAAGTCACTGTGTCTCGGTAGCAACACTCGAGTGGTTCGCCCGCGCTTCCGTCGTTTCGATCGGGAGCCTCCGCCGACTTCGACGCCCGAACTCGAATCGGCGGCCGAAGTCGATGCGGTTACTCGTCCCAGTCGATCGCCTCCGTCCGTTCCGCGCGGCGGAGGATGAACGGGCCGAGCGAGCCGGTCCGCTTCGAGATCGTCGCGATTCGGAGGACGTAGGTCGTCAGCAGGAAGAACGGAACCAGACTGATCGTCGCGCTGGCGCTTACGAGCCACACCAGGTTATCGACGCCGACGGTCGTCCCCTGGACCAGTCCGGGGTCGAGATACAGCACCGTCGCCGTCGCGGCGACGACGCCCGGCAGCCCCGAGTAGAGCATCGACCGCGTGAGGTGGACGAGTTCCCACTGGAAGTACAGCGACTTGAAGTGCTCGAGGGCCGGTCCAAAGAGCCGTAGACTGTCGATCAACTCGTCGAACGCCGCCAGTTGGTCGTCCTCGAGGCTATCGCCGTGCTCGTCGCGCAGCCGACGCACCGCGTAGATCTTCCAGGAGTAGTTGTAGTTCAGTCCCGACCGGAGGACGCCGAACTCGCCGAATCGCGACGTCTCGAGTTGGGACTCGATCTCATCGGAGTTCCGGCAGACGTTCTCGACCAGTCGGTCGGTACGCCGGCGAAGGACCTCGTCGTCGCTGTCGGCGACGGCCTCGCGAAGCGCTTCGGCCCGATCGCTGCTGGTCCGCACGAGCGCCTGCAGGAACTGCGCGGGGTCGGGCGGGCCGACCGAACCGAACAGTTCCTCGACGTCGTGCCGGTAGGCCATCGCCTCGTTCATCCACGTGTGCTGGTCGCCGAGCCGCCCGAGTTCCTGGGAGAGCACGAGCTGGTTGATCGAGACGACGAGCGTCACGCCGGTGAGAACCGCGGCGATCAGCGCCTGAAACGCCGTATCGACGGGCGTGCCGCTCTCCATCGCTTCCCGGAGGGGAATCGATACCGCACCGAGAACGACGAACGTGGCGAAGGCGACGGCAGACAGCAGTCCCGCTAGCACCCAGCGGTTCGCATCGAGCAAGAACCAGTGTGCGGCGGGGTTTTCACCGGTTCGCCCGCGAAGCGTGTCCCTCGAGAACGGACCGTCCATACGGTTCGTTCGGTCGCGGGACGAAAAGCGGTTGAGCCTGAATCCGTCCGGGGTCGAGTGAGCCGGATTCGCGGACGGACGAAGCGGTGAACCGCCGTCGAAAATTCATAGCGGACCCCTAGGCTCCGGCGTCGTCGCCGGGATCCGACAACTGCGGATCGGCTCGCAGTCCCCGGAACGCGAGCGCGGCGCCCGCCACGAACACGATCGTCGCGAGGTAGATCGGGCCAAGGTGGGTCAGCCAGTCGTGTGCGAAGAGGTCCATGTAGTGCATCGGGAGCGCGAGCGCCAGGCCGATCACGGCGGCCGCGACCGCCGTCGCCCACGCCCACAGCAGGCCGGCGCGAACGCCGTACCACGCCAGCGCCGTAATGGCGATTCCGGTCGCGATGATGAACGCCGCGGTCGCGACGTGGAGGTGGTTGATGTAGTGCATGATCGCCGGATCGATCGCGTTCAGGTCCGCCGGCGTGATGCCGTTGAGGGTCGCGACGCCGAGTTCGAAGCCGGTGCCGAAGAACGTCCTGGCGAGGAACACGACCCCGTAGCCGACGAACGCGACGCCGGCGAGCGCCATCAGGAGCGATCCGGTCCGCACGCCGCGCCCGAGTTCGTAATCGGTCTCGTGGTGGTCGACAGTCGCTTGGTCTGTGCTCATGGGTGGATCGTTTCGTGTCGGTTTAAACCTCGACTTCGGTCACGTGTTGTTCGTCGATCTCCTCGAGGGAGTACTCCGTGCCGTGCCGTTCGCTGACGTGGTCGCGCGTGATTTCGAGCAATCGGTCCCGGTCGTCCACTTCGGTCCGCATGCGGAAGACGCAGCCCGACACTTCGGTGTCGCACGCTACTTCCAGGCCCGTCAGTGTCTCGTCGCTTTGTCGTGTGTCTACCATGATTTCGTTCCCCTCCTCGAGAGAGCTACACGGCGTAGAACTATGGAGGCATCTAGCGGGTTTCGTGCAACGGATGCCGTCTGTGCAGCCGATGACTACCGTGCATCGTCTGCAAGTCGGCGACTCGGCCGCCGCCGTGCGAGCGCGGCGCCGGCGGCGCCGAACTATCCGACCGCCGCTCCGAGCGTGAGCGGACGGGCCTCGTCTCGGTAGGTCGCGAACGTCGATTCCGCCCAGTCGCGCGCCTCCGGCGCGTCGGTATCGATCAACAGCCGAACCATCCCGCTGTCCGGATCGTAGCCGCTGACGGCGATCCGATCGTCGAAGAGACTGACGCCGCAGGCCGGCACGTCGTCGTGGACGCTGACCGAGAGGTTGCCGCTCTCGAGGGCGGCCGAACAGTGCTCCCGGTAGTTCGAGAGGATGTATTCGGCGACCGCCGGCGGATCAATGATCTCCGCTTCCATGCCGTCGACGATCGACCGCCGAAGCTCGTCCTTGCAGGGCTCGAGCAGGGCGACGTCGGCGCCGACGAACCGGAACCGGTTCGTCCGCTCGAGCAGCGCCGCGAATCGGTTCACCGGCCGGTACGGGGCGTCGGGCTCGGCGACCGTCACGATCGCACGGCTGGCCATCTCGACGGTGAACCCGCTCTCCTCCGGGAGAAACTGCCAGCTGTCGCGGAGCGTCCGCTCGGTCTCGAGTCGGGCGAGCAGCTCCCGCAGTCCGACCGCGACGAACGCACCCAACTGCGTCGTTTCGTACCGGTCCCCGTCCCGCCTGATCCAGTTGCGTTCGTCGAACGCCCGCAGCGTCCGTCCGATCGTCGACGCCGACGCACCCGTCTTCGTCCGGAGCTCGGCTCGACTCGTCGGCCGCTCGGCCAGCGCCTCGAGCACGGCGACGCGGTGTTCCGACCGCGCGAGGAACTCGAGGTCCTCGAGCGGTTCGGAAGTGGTTCTGTGTGTCATGGGTAACGTACGCACGCTGGGAGTATAGCTGTTCCAGTAGGGCGTCCTTACGGCATCTCCAAATGGTTCCCGAGCGGTCGTGGTCCCGCACTGCGATCGCTCTTCGCGCTCGAGTGGCGGATCTAGACAGTACTGGCGCGGTCGAGGGACTACCCGCTCGTGTTGAACAAGAGAGCGGAGGACAGATTTGAACTACGCCGAGACGTGCTCGCGTTCGCTGCGCGACTCGTCTAGTTCAAATCTGCACAATGTACCGATTCCGTCGCTCGCGGATTTATTCGCGACAGAAGTAGTGGGTCGGGGTAGATTTGAACTGCTGGCCCCTCCACAGTCGGTGTCGGTGGTTGGGAACAATTGGAATAGCTCGCGCGCGTTTCAAAATCGAAACTTGATTTCAATGAACAAGTTGGGAAAGAATTAATCAAAAATATGATATATGTGTGGGCTGGAAAAGAAATTATGCCACTCAAAAACTATCTTGGAGACAATGAAGAGCTTCTCCTCTCTTGGGGAGGAAAGCCAGATGAAGACGACGAATTTTTCTCTACATCTGGCTCAAACTTAGAGTTTGGTGCAACTGATAAAAGGTTGGTTTTTTGTAATAGTAATGGATCCTTCAAGGATATAGAATATACACATATTAGCTCGATCGAAGCAGAATCAGACAAGGAAGTTAAAGATATAAGCGATTTCGATGATAACGGCTTGCTGTTGGGCGGACTTGGCGCCATAGTTTCTGTAGTAGGTATTCTCATAGAAACTATGCCAATTCTTCTAATTGGTATTGCCCTAATTATGATAGTTATGTTTCTGAATATGGAAGAAGTACAAAAGGTGAAAATTATCACGGGTGACGAAATGCATTCAAGGATTAACTTCAAAACTACTGAGAATATCTCCGGTGACCTGAGTAAAATAATTCGAAATAACAGTTAAAATATAATAGCTCTCGCTTCTTGTCGATCTTCGTTTATCCGCAACCTGATATTCTTGTAGACTCTGTTGAAATCAAGTTCAAATCACTGGGGACCGCCCTTGCGAAGGGCAACGAATTGAGAGCGAAATACCCCGCTCTCAGCAAAGAAATACTGTGGAAAAGTTACCCGTCGTGCGATTCACACGACCTGAAGGAGTGTAGTGGGTTAGGGCAGATTTGAACTACGCCGAGACGTGCTCGCTCGCTCGCGTCGCGCGACAGTATCGTCACGCTTCGCTCGTCGGTTGTTGTTCCGTTAGAAATGGGTTGGGGCAGATTATCACTGGCGCGGCGAAGCCGCGCAACCGGCCTCCTCCCTCGGTTCTCGCGCACGGCGCTGCGCTTCCGATGTAGAGGTGTCGGTAAAAAGCGCGGTTTCAACCCGCGTCAAAGCCTCTCCGTGTCTGCACTCGGAATTGGCTTCATTTGGTAATTGTGCCGGTCGCCCCTTTGGGCAGGCAGAATCAGCCTCCCGTGGCGAAGACAGCCATGCCACGAAAACTGACTCCCAAGCAAGCCGCCGAACGGTATCTCAAAGAACGTGAGCCGAACGTCTCTAAGTCCACACTCTACAACCACCGATCCCTTCTTCGACAGTGGTGGCAGTGGTGCGATGATCATGGAATTGAGTATGTGAATGACATCGATGGATTCGATGTCGCAGACTTCCGTCTCGATAGGCAAGTCGAGGTTGGCGAGGTTACTCTATACAACCAGATGACGGTGCTGCGAACGTTCGTCCGGTGGATGCAAAGCCGGAATCTCGTACAGAACGGATTAGCGGACGGCATGGTCGTCTCCCAGCCAGAAGACGACTCACGGAACGGGATGATCGACGCCGAAACCGCCGACTCCATTCTGAACTACCTCGATAAATACGAATACGGAACCCTTCGGCACGTCGCATTCGCAATGCTTTGGCACACAGGAATGCGACTCGGCGCTCTTCGGTCAATTGATCTTGACGAATACCATCCTGAAGATCACTACGTTGAACTTCATCACCGTCCAGAAAGTGATACACCGCTCAAGAACGGCAAAGACTCCGAGCGAGAAGTAAACCTCGCAATCTGGTGCTGTGACCTGCTGGACGACTACATCAACAGGAAACGCTACGATGTAACCGGCAAGCACGGACGACAGCCGTTACTGACAACGGAGCATGGCCGTGTCTCAAAAAGCAACATCCGCGAACACATCAACCAGATCACCCGGCCATGCACATATAAGAACGAATGCCCACATGACCGCGAAATCACGGAGTGCGAGGCAACGTCACGGCTATTAGCCGCTCGATGTCCATCATCCATCCCACCACACGATCTTCGACGTTCATCAGTAACCTACCTTCTGGATAATGATCATCGCAAGGAATTGGTTGCTGACCGGGTGGATATGTCCGTGAAAACATTGGACAAGCACTACGATCAGCGTTCCGAAGCGCAGAAACGCGAACAGCGTCGTGCAGAGTTCGGAATGAACGGCTAACTTCTTCGCATCGACACTTGAAATGGTGGAGTGGGGGTCAGCATCATGTTCAGGATATTATAGTGTTCTTTTTGTTCTCGTGACGGAATGCCAGTATAACTTGGATGATGGATGGACCAATTTGGAAGATTCGGTTACGGATTCAACACTATCGGCTGAAGGTGCGTAATTGGGGTAATAGGCATATCAGATCACGCATCCCTAAACGAATTTATTGGCTGTACACTGATGTTGATTCGGAGATAATTGGAGTGCTTGATGCATTTCTTGTTCAGTTGGTACCGATTTATCTTGCGTATATTGGGCGTTTGTGGATGGCAATTGGGACGGCAGTTGTTGGCAGGGTTATCACATCTCGGTTATCGTCGCGGAAACGGAAACGGGATAGAGAACAGATGGTCGAGAATGCTATCAGCAGAACCGAGGAGAAGAGAGAGCGGAGAGCAAGAAGGGAAGGGAGAAGACTGTGAACGTATCTGTCTGAACACTTGAAATGGTGGAGTGGGGGTGTCCGATGGGAGTGGTGATTTTGCCGATCTGCTGGGCTAAGTTCGTCTACTTTTCGATCCGATGGGAGTGGTGAAGGTGGTGTGTCACGAGGCTCCGTTGTGGCAGGGGCACAGCCTGCCGGAACGTCCCGCATCATTCGTATTTGAATTGTTCTTATTTAGAAGTGATGGTTGGATGCTGCAATGGTTTCCTCAACTTGGACTTTTACATTCGTATAGTGCTAATTAGTAGATATGGACGCAATTGCAGCAAATCCCGACGAATCCGATCTCGAAGCAGTGATCGAAGTAATCGAATCGTATGAAGACGAATGCATGAACCAAGACGACATCGAACACAGAATGCAGAACAAAGGATATTCAGATGCAGAAACGCTATTCCTCCTTATTCAGAGTGAAGGACAAGGCCGAATCGAACGGAAAGAAGTCATGCATTCCACAGGAAAACTGGAATCCGGCATTTATTATTCGATCAACAACTCTTAGACCTATCAAACCATATATGTAATTGCCGCCCGTGCGTTGTGGTGGATTGCTCTGTTCATAGTTTGCCTCCCGGTTCTTCTTTCTAAGTGCGTTACTTCTTTACCGGGAGGTATCATCATATAGAAATGGGTTAACGCCCACGAGACCACCCAAACACCCGAAATTCATGGTTCGCGTGGCATCATCCACAATTCTGTTACTGTCTTTCAAAACGGAATCAAAGCCATCAGTCGCTTTGCCCTCTGATTTCCTTCCTAAGAATCTCTATCCACTTCCGTTTCTTCATCCCTTTTTCATAATGTCTATCCAACATATCCATACCTATCCTGTAACTCGGACTATGCACAATCCCTACGAACCCGAGAAATAGGATCAGTAGTTGAGATCGACTACTTGTCAGTATTGCTCGTTGCCAACCGAGTCTGAGTTCCAGTTCGCGCTTTCGTATATATCCATCAGCGTTTTCGTAGGCGAGCAGTTCCAGAATCACGATACGGAGCAGAATTGAGAATGTGATGATGAGAATATAGCCAGATAGAACATAAGAGACTGCTTCCCAATACCCGAACACTCCGAGCAAGAGTGCGATGATGCCGCCCCAGAAGGAAATAACGATCTCACCGAGTTCATGGTTCTTTTTCGCTTTCCAGTATCGAAATTCGATCTCGGATTTTAGATCGTGGCTGGAACGACCGCTGTTCGGAGTATGCTTCTTCACCATGATCTCCATCATATCCTCTCGAAACGTCTCAACGCGGTCAGCGATGTCGAAGTCCGGCAAATCAACTTTTGAATTGCTTTTCAGTAGGACTCGTCCTATGATTGGGACTGGTAGTGATACAACGTAGAGGATTGTAACGAAAACAAAAGCAAGAACACCTGTAGCGCGTAGAATGAACCATTTCAGGAAGGCTGGAAGGCGTTTCAAATAATAAATACAAATACTAACCCCGATCATACTTCCCCTCAGAATTGTTCGGAGATACCGCTTCATCACGTCATACTTCGGCCAGTGTGATTGTAAGTCTATCTGACTATACGGAAATACCGGCGAATCAATTGTACTAGAGGGGGGAGGGGGTAAGGGGGGCTATGCGTGGCCGTGCGACATGCGTGCGTGCAAGCCAGTTAGTCCGAATCCTTTCGACGTGGATCATCATCACCTTGCCACTGATCCCGATGCATATCACAGAACCCGCTAATATGCCGTGTAACCTGCCCACAACCATCACCATCTTTCGCTACACCACGACACTTCAACAGCTCTAACTCGCTGTCTGAACCGTCTTCATCGTCATCTTGGTACTTCTCCCAGTCATCAATCAGCATCCCACGGTCAATCTGCATATCCGGTTCATCCAGATTCCACTCCATATGAGCGAAGTAATTCGTATCATAGCGCCATGGAGAGTCTTCTGGAACATCAAGCAGTCCACGGACACCGAACCACTTCTCACCTGATTTGAAGGCGTCCCATCCTCGATACACTTCGGCTTTATCGATCTTGCCTTCGTCCTTCTTGCCTTCTTTCCGAATGATTACATCCGACTGTTTCTTCACCAAGGGGTGGATGTCGTTATCGTTCTCGTGACCGATATAGATAGTTTTGAACTCACCGCCTTCGTCCGGTGATTTACGGAAAGCATTGATGGACAGCCCCATTACTTTCTCGACATCCTGCTGGTTATTATACGCATTTCCAACAGTACTGAACTCGTCAAACACACCGACCTTTTTGCCGGGTTCCTTTGCAAATTCGAGGTAATCAGAGATATGTTCACTGAACCTCACGAAGTCAAGATCACCCAGTGAAGGGTTTGTGTCCGGGTCAAGCCATGGATGACCAGCATCATACCCGTTCACTTTCTCAAGTTCTTCACGGGGCATTCCCTTCACAGGGAAGTTCATCATCACTTTGTCTATATGGCCGTCCCGGTGGAGTTGTCGGAGGGCATCTGTTGTCATCCCGGTTTTCCCGCTTCCTTTCGGTCCTTTGATCAGGACTTGTTGTGCAGCGGGTTTCATTGCCTTGATCAGCATTTCGTATCCGGTGGCTTCGATACGGCTTTCTGTCCATCCTGTCGCTGCTGACATGGTGGCTACGTCACCGGATTTCCGGGCTTTCCGTAGGGTGTCTGTGTTGCCCTGTCGCGAAAGCATATTGTAGAGCGGTGAGTCTTCGGGAGGTTCGCCTCCGTTAGCCCGTTCCAGCATTAACAGGAGGTCTCCTGTCTCCTTGCTGTCTGTCATCACCGCGTCGATGAGTGCGTCTACTTCGTCGTTTCTGATGGCGTCTGCGACCTTTGCAGACGGGAAAGCTTCATCTCCGCTCATAGTTCCTCACCCCATAGCGTTCCGCATACTGCACATTCGTTTAGAGGAACGACTGTGCCGTCTATTTTGGCGGGTTGATGCGGTTCATGCATCGACGCACCGCAATCAGGGCATCCACTATTCATCGTCACCACCCTGTTTCATCTCTTCAAGTTCCTTCTCGACCTTCGCTTGTCCTTTCTGGAACTCACCCATACTCTCACCAACTGAACGGGCGAGTTTCGGGATTTTCTGTGCGCCGAACAGCAGCACAGCAACTAGCAGGATGATCAGCATCTCCGGTCCTCCCGGCATCATGCCTCATCACCCCCGTTGCCGCCGTTCTCTCCAGTTGTTTCTGAGTCTGTACCGTTATCGCTAAATTCTTCTTTAATTTGTTCTTTCATCTCTTCTTTAGTCATATTATCCTTTTTCTGTACTTCTTCTCGCGTTTGTTCATATTCCGATTCGCTCATAAGCAGGAAGTCAAGACTACCATCAGACAGTGCCTGCCGCATATTCCGGTCAACTTTGTTGACCGCTTCATTGTCCGATAGAACCTTCATCACAGGTGCGAGGGCACGGAGCCGTTCGCCTTCCTTGACTTTTTCAGTCATGTACTTGCGAAGGTTCTTCAGTTCGTTCCGATCATCCCGCAGCTCCCGATCCGTTGCCATACTGGTGTCGTTGCCTACGGCAACCATTTCCTGTGGGTCAAATTCACGGACAATATTCCAGCGGGCACCGGTTGCACGAAGATCATCGAATCCACCTTTCTCGAAGTCGATTTCCTCAACCTTCTCAGGGGGAGCCGCCCAGACACGAGTTTCGTCTGTTTCAGCGTTCAAGACCTGTACGAACTCGTAGTCAACCTCAACTTCTTCCTGTGCCTTGATGTACGCGGGGAAGAAGACGATAATCCACGCACCAAGGGTGCCAAGGATCATCACTTTCTGCAGGTCACTGAGTCCGAAGTCTGGAACGGGGATGAAGCCAAAGGAAATCCCTGCTATAAGCAGGAAGAACAGGGATACCAGTGGCCATTTGTACGCGATCAATACGTCCCAGAATGTAGTGTTATTTGAACTCATCTGTGACATCCCTCAATCCTGTGTTTCGATTTCGTTTGACGTACCAGAACGCAGTTAGGATGGCAAGTGAGCCACCAATAACCGCTGAAATCCATGCTACCTGTAGAAGTGTTACAGTCGGAGTGGACTGGAGAAGACTCTTCGAGTCTTCCTTTTTGATTGTCACCATGTCACCGTTGCCTGCGACCGTGACGCCTTGCCCGACATCACTATCAGTAGTCGTCATCGATACCGTCGATTCGCCGTGTTCAAGGGTTACAGTCTGATAATTCGCCGTCTGTACGCCTTCATCGGTTTCGGCAACCGATCCAACGTCGGTTAGGGCAACGGTCTGTGTAGGCAATTCGTTCTGGAAGGTGACGTGGATAGTGTCGCCATCGAAATCGTAGTCTTTGACGTATAGCGTTCCGTCATCTCCGAGTTCTGCATAGTTCCCTTCAGTTTCTTCATCGTCCTCAGTTTCGTTCTCAGAGGTTTCTTCGTCTTCTACAGGGTTTTCCTGTGCAGCTACCGAGGAAACCATTCCAGCGCCGAATATAAGCGGAATAATGGCGGCTATCAAGATTAGCCGTTTAATGGTTTCACGACTCACCATGGTTTCACCTCCTCAACAATTCCCTGAAGGACGGCCTCGTAAACCATCCCAGCAACATCTATCCCTAAACCGTATTGCACAAATAAGAATACTAATCCTAACAGTGAAATTGATTTGAGGAAAGATAGGAACAACTCAACAACCGGCTTAACGATAAGATGAATCATAAATAATGGATCACCTCAGTTGGTTAGTCGTCCTTCTTGAGCGCCGCGATGATCGCCGCTACGAGAGCGCCACCACCAGCAAGATAACCAACCATCTTAGTCGATGAACCGCCATCAAGGAAGCCTCCACTGCCGTTAGCGGACTTCTCGTACTTCTCGATCAGTTCTTGGTTCTGTTTCTGCAGTTCGTCCCACTCTTCTTGAGTGATGTAGTTGCTATCGTCCTGCGGCGTACTCTGCGTGAAGGACGCTGACGATTCTTCTTCACCAGTCTCAGTGTTGGTGAATGAGACGACCTCGAAGGACTCGTTGAGTTGAATCGTCTCGTACTGAGTTTCATCAGCAACGGCCTCATATTCGACAGAGTTGATCTCGGCGATCTCGACGGATAGCTGCCCCGACAGGTCAACCTCCCACGTCGATGCCGCATCAGCATCCATCTCGACCTCATTGCCATTGCTGTCGTAGGCAACGAAGTCTGATGTCGTGACGGTTGCAGTTTCACCTTCGTTCGTTTCGATTACGTATTCTGAATTAGGATGAGGTTGGCTTGTGAAGATTGCCGTGCCGCCATCCAATCCAGTTTCATAGTCTTCCCATGTACCGTGGCCACGGGAAACATCGTATGTCAGGTACACTGGCCCGATATTAGACGGATCGTAGGTGTTCCCTGCCTCGATTGCCGTATCAGGAGGACTTGGGAAGCCGAGCGTACCGTACAGCGTGCCGTTAATACTGGACAGATGGATTTCGGCTTCTCGTTCAAGGTCAACGGCAATATTAAGCGCCATGAGGTCCGCAATCGCCTGCGGATATTCTTCGTCATCCGTCATCATCTCAGCACGTTCTCGCGGTGTGATCAGCTCTTCAACGTTGATGTCTCCGGCTTGAACCTGTGAATAGACCTCATCAACCCACAGGGAGATTCCATCCCGCACGTTCTGGAATACCGAATCGATAGCGGTGTAGAGATCGTTCCAAGTGGAATATTTGAGGTATTCAACAGTTCCCTCTGATGTATCAGCGACCACGTAAGCAGCCGAATCATCAGCACTACTCCAATTATCCTCAGCGTCGAACGGCTGGCTGGATGTATCCACTAAATCCCAGTAAACCTCATTTGGTCCACCAACCGAAGAAGATGAAGAGGTGTTTTCAATACTTCCTGCCTCGAAGTAAACCTGTTTAGCGTCAAACGTCTCACCGTTGGGTAGTTCAACAGTGTTGGTTCGGGGTTCAAACCACTGATTCACGCTAAAGTCTACATCGTTGGCATCACCATACAGGACGTTTGTAACGGTTACATCCGCATGGGATTGAGCCGATGAAACCAAGTTGTTGAGTTCGTTCACCGACTCATTCCAGCTCTTATATAAGTTCTTTTTCACCGTTGTTTCGTAAGAGTCGATCTCGGCAATAGCAGCATCGAGAACCGTTTGCTGATCGGATTCAGCGTTGAGTTCTTCAAATGCTGCTAACTTAGCATCCGCGTGAACGGCATGACTAAGACCGGTTTCTACAATGTTCCGGTTATCCACGAAGGTGGATTGGTTGGTGCTTTGCCGGGTTCGCGCAGTCTCATAGACAGACTGCTTAAGAGCATCCGGTGTCAGGCCTTCTGCTGGATCATCACTACCGAGAACTTCGTATTCACGGACTGCCCAGCCGACTGCGGCGGATGCGGCGCTTGCGGCGGCGACCCCGCCAGCAACTACGACAGGAGCGATGGCTTCTGCTTCCTGTGTGACCTGTGGTGAACCAAAGGCGACGGCGGAAGCACCGACTGCACCAGTGGTTTTGAGCATAGTGCGCCGGTTCATCAGGACATTCGGCTGTCCTTCACCGGATGTCTGTACGTCTTCAGTTTCGTCATCCATTTCTTGTGTTGTTGACATAAAATAATCACCTCAAAGGAGTTGTTTAGGCGGAATCCTCGCTTCCGAAGTAGGCAACCAGAGCGAAGACAGCGCCCCCAACACCGGTCATAACAAGACCAGCGGCGTCGTTAGCCACAACAATTTCATTCAGGGCGTTGAACACTTCGACAATCACCAGAAGTCCAAGCCCGCCAAATGTGACAATTTTTTCTTCCTTCCCCAGTCTCGATGGCGTAAACTGATTAGTCAATGCAGCAAGACCAAGAGCAGTCACTGAAAGAAGGAATGAGTAAGTGATTGAGAGATCACCGCCGGAACTCTCGTAGAGAGTGGTTGCAAGGTCGTAGCCGAACGGATCGACTACACCAATTCCATACGATACGATTGCACCGATAACGAAGATCGGTGCGAGAACCATGTCAACGAAGTCTACTCGTCCTATTTGCATGTATTGTATACCTCTTTGATTCGCTGTTCATCACGACAAATCACTAAGTTGTATTACTTTGTGATATGTCGCTTCACCATTGGTAGGAAGGGGCCTAGTTAAAAGGTTTCGGACATATCAGTTAACATAGTGAACTGCACCTACAGAAACACTCATGGAATCTGACTTAAACATCAACACATGCTCAACCCACACGAACCCCTATACGCGAAAACAGTTGGATGGGCGAAGATGAAACTCGGAATGTGGGAGCCGTTGACTCCAGAAGGCCGTAACCCACATGCCGATAACACATACAGCAATCGAATGCGGCGTGTCCCGAACTGGGTAGTCAACGCCGCAAACGACTACTACGAAGGGTATCTAGACAAATACGGGCAACGACCGTATGGACAGGTAAAGCACTTCAGCGGCAACAGTTTCGTCTATAAGGTTCATTTCAAGGCTGTATCACAGGGCCGAATCAAAGAAACAGTCTGGAGGAAACTGAAGGCATCTCGATCCGACCGACTCCGTTCACGGCTTCATCTATGACTAACAACAAGTAATTCCTAATGACAGTTAGTAACACTGATGTAACTTGTCTCAATAATGAGAGTCAATGGGATTAGCTGAAATTATTGGAGGGGTCAAACCATCTGCTGATGAAGTAGTAAAGGCCTCGAAAAAGTCGATGAAGTTGGGTGTGTTCTTGCTATCTTTTTCTGTACTTTTCACCATTATATTGATTGTTGCAGTAATATCTGAACTCATTGGAAGTGATGAAGGGAGTATGTTTGTTGACTGGGTGTTTAGTGAAACAGTTGCTGTGATTGTTACTGTTTCCTTGATCCTTCCCGGTCTATTTGCGTTCAAAATGGGGGTGCAGTTTTTTAACAAAGAAGAAAATGGATGGGCAGAAGCTTTGAGCGATGTGATTTTTGGTCCCGCTATGTTCTTAGCAGGAGCTGGGTTTATTAGCATCGCCACATTCATTTCTGAAGAAATCTACTCTGGGCAGGTATATGATTTCGATGAGTTAATTTTTGCAAATATATTCACGCTAATCGTCTCATCCTTCACAGTAATCGGGCTTGGAGCATTATTGTATGGTTTTTCGGTTTCCATCCTCTCTCTATACAGAATCCTTCCTATTCTGAATGTGTTTAAGCAAAGAATCAGAGCATGGGTGAAAAGAATGGTAGAATGGAAGTTCCATATTGGTGTCTATCGATATGCACGATACAGGGATATTACGCTCTTTAGAGCATATCTGGAGGTTTATTATGGAAAGCAGGACATCTCTGTTAGTGAATTGATATTGGGTCGTGCTTCCAGACTAGTTACTCCTGCTAAAGAAGACAAGTAAACTTACAAGTTTACCATCTAAGCAACCATCATATGACCGAACAAGAAGACAACGGAGAAGACGAGAAATCTGAATACAACGTTAGTATCCCGATATATTCCTTCCCGGCAGAAGGTCGCCTATCAAGCGAAAGGGTCCCTGAAGACGAATCTGGCGTGCCGGATTTTGTCAATTCCCTAGATGACTTCAACAAAATTCGATACAAAACCTCAAATATTCATATTAATTCGGCTCTCTTCTTCGCGGATGAAGTCAAAAGAATTGAAAAGCATCTTGTTGGGAAGACTGACCCAGAAGAGGATGAACCACGATTAGATACTCGAATCCCCATTGGAAACCGACATGACATATACGTAGTGAACTCTGTAACCAGTACAGTTTCTTTTTTAGAAGCCGTGGTCAACGAGTTCTATGATACTCACTTGGATATAGCAGAGGAATCTAACGAATTGGCTTTTGATAGAGATAGAGAGAAAATCGCTGTTCAAAACGACGATTTCTATGATCTGCTGACGAAATTTGACAAAATTGAGGATCAGGATTTTGAGCGTCTCCCAGTACTAAAGAAATATCAATATTTGCTCTCTTTTTCGGGTAATAATCCTTTTGATCATGGGAGTGAACCATATCAGAGTACATACTTAGTGAAGCAATGGCGAAATCGTCTAGTTCATGCTCAAGTAGAGTGGATTGATTTCGGCGAGGGACCAAGTTTTGCAAAATCATTAGAAGGAAAGTTCGAGAAGAATCCCATTGGAACAGACCTTCCGTTTCCAAGATCATATCTGAGTTATGATTGCTCAAAGTGGTGCATTGAGAGCGCATTTGAATTTGTAGAGGAGTTCTATAATAGGATGAATGTGGAGCCTCCTGTCCATATTAAGAACCATATGGGGGACCTCTGGGAGGTTGATTCAATAATCCATGTTGAAGAAGCAGATGATACCGGAGAGAGTTGAATAGTTTTCTTGGCTATATGATGTTTCCAAACAGTCAGATTTGGTATTCATGTGACTCTGGCTCGGGCTGAACATGATATAACCCATCTTCTTTCTTCCCTTCGTCAATCACTTCTTCCAGATTCTTCTCCTCAAACACCCCAAAGGAAGTCCTCCAAAACTCTCGTTCAGACACGTTCTCACCCGGAGCAACACTCTCCAGTTTCAACGTAAGTTCACACGGAAGAACCGTGCTTCGGTCCTCCAGCAGATCACCCAGTAGAGCCTCGATTTTCGATAACCGGAATCCCGCTGACTCATCCCCACCGAGAAGATTCCGATAAAACATCACACCTGCCTTATACTCTATGTAGTCTGAAGTCTGAGCAGGCATAAAGTGCGATTCAAACCCTTCCGAATCCTTCTTACCCAAAATTGCTGTACTCCGATAATGTTCCACCGTCTCACCAGTTATTTTGTCTGTTATCTCCAAATCTGCTATGAGGTTCATCTCTTCGACGTGAGCGTTCCCCTCATTGCGAAGGTAGAACACCACTTCGTCACCATCTGGATACCACCTTTCAATAATAATCGCCGGAGAATTAGCGGCTTCGGCCCATCCTGCCTGCTCTTCCATGATTTCGACTTGCTGGGATTGCAAACGTAGCATCCCGAAGTACAGCACTGCCAGCAACACAGAAACGAGAATAGTTCCAACTGGAGAGAAGATAGTAACTGCGTCTACGAAGTCTAATCCAGTTTGTGTCGATAGAAAATATGCCAGCGGCAGAATAGAGGCGGTATAAAGTATGACAACTACGAATGCGGCAACGGTGATGATCGAATTGTTTTCGAGGAAATCACCGATTTGAGATCGTATCTGTGAGATAGCCATATTTACCAACAATTCTGATTCCTCTTTTCTTTTACCCAAGGTAATGAGACTGGTTTTCAGACAAGTAAACTTACAAGTTTACCAGCCAACGAACGCTCCATATGACCGAACAAGAAGACGAACAAGAGGATGTGGAAATAGCGGCGATCTACATGCAACCCCCAAACGAATCCTTCTACGAAAAATACATTGAGGGATGCAAAGACGCAACCACTGACCCTGACCCGACAATCTACATCGATAACAACATTGACGAAATGGAACGCACAAAGTTCCAACAATTATTGGAAGACCTTGCTATGACTCAGTACGACGTAATCGTGACTACTGATCACGATACGTTCCCATCTAACGATGGCGGACTAATGGCTATATTCCTATTTCTGGTGTCCTACCACAACATCACAGTCCGGTACTCTGTATTCGATGATGAAATGGACGGCCAGCTGCTCCCGCACTTTGAATGGGATTCAGGATTCGATAAAGCAGTCGAACGACACAATCTGCATGGACTCAAAGGAAAGTACACCGGGAGATACTGATTCTATAGAGTATCCGGGTTCCACTCCGTCAACCGAGTTGCATCAGAAAGAACCTCTACTGTATCAGGATTCCAGTCCCACTCAATATCTTCAGGGTCAACACTCGCGTCATCATCCGTCAGAACATCGGAAAACGGGGTATCAATCCAGTCAAACCACTCTAACAACTCATCGAACGGCTCTGCATCATTGTTGTCGGAAGACAAGATGATGATGTTGTCACTGCCATCCATGTAGATGTCTCCAGAATCGCCGTGATAGATGATTAGTTGCCAGATGTCTCCATCGGTATCATTCATATATTCAACATCATCACATACGCCAAGAGCGATGATATTGATCCGTGAATCAAGTGTTGCAGACGCAACCACCCTTCCGTCATTACGCACTTCAACACCTTCTGCATCCAGTTTCTCAGTGAACTGCTCGACAGGAGTCTCGATTTTCATACCTGTTGATTAGTCTGTCCAGTGAAAACTATTCTGGGAACAACACCGCGAAAAACAACCGGGTTACTGCGAGGGAATCAGGGTATATCGACAGCCGTCGCCCATACAGCACTTTGCTGCCTGTGGTTCCCCACGATGCTTGATCAGGGATGATACCATTGTCTGCCGGTTACACGACGGACACTTCCGATTCATCGCTTATCACCCCGATTCTTTGGAGGGCAATCAGTTTCATGAAGAAGGACTGCTGGATTACTGATCCGAACAGCCCTCACAGTTCCATGGGCGATTGCTCTATCATCGCTACTCCAACAGATTTCGTAGTGATTCTTCTCTACTTTTTCCCACTCATTTCCTGTGAGACTAGCTTGATATTCAACCCAATCCATCGCCTTATCACGATCTCCAAAGGCAAGACTGCCAGATGTTTCGTCTTTCACGGAGTAATCCGCTATCCAAATCCAAACACCCTTCATCGCTTACCACCCCGGTTGTCGAGGCCACGCAGAATCGCCCGCAGATGAGCCAAGAATTGTGGGATGTCCTTTCGAGCAATGACGACCTCACACGTCATCCCGCCCATATCCTGCTGATACGACGCGATATACCCACTACCCAGCAACCACGATGGCAACTTACCTGAGACAGTAAGATTCCCCGAAGCACCGATCTCCACTGACATCGAACTGGAAGGTGCTTTGCGGTTATGCACTTCGCAAAGGCTCTGGATCGCTGTCTCCGCGAGTACTTCACTCATCGTCATCACCTCCGAACACTTCTTCAGCGATTTCATCAGCCCGTTCTTCTGCCTCTTCAAGTGTTGTCCAGTCACCTAACGAACCGTACCCGATCAATTCACATTCCCGCATCACTTCAGTATCCCAATTCATGAGATGGACAACATCACGAGGCTTATCGGGAACGTATCGGGTCAGAACTTCATTTTCACCGGCTTCAGGGTCGTCGTAGAACGCCACGTAGCGAACTTTACTCATTGCGAATCACCTCGACTCCGGTGCCGATCTCGTAGTCAATCTCCCCGATTTCACCTTCCTGTTCCTCCAGAAATTCGATTAACTCCATGATGTTGTCCGTGCTGATCAGGCTGATGAAGTTGTACTTCATCTGCGCTGTTGACCGCTTGCGTGCCCGGAAATCCACTGCACACGGAACATCGCACGAGACAACAACATCACGCACCAATTCATCGCCCTTCTCGCCCCGAATATCAAGTTCGAGTACGGGCTGAACAGGGTCTGAGCGTGACTTCTGCCCAGTCTTTGCATTCACATTGATGTCTTCAGTTGCTTCGGGATTGAGCCGGTGAAGTTCTCGCTTGATGTTGGCCGCGAGTAGTTCTGCGAGTGTTACTGTATTCGGTTCCTCTGCTTCTGCAATGGTTGTATTTCGGTTCATAGTTTGATTCTCCGTTGCCTGAATCTTGGACATGGTTTGCTTCAAGGCTGTCCTATCAGACTTCATATAAATATTTCTTGTAGGGGGTCTTAGAATTAATGGAGTTTGGAACTTTACTGTAGAACTGGAGGGTTCGAGAACTTACGCTATATCTATAGATATAGCGTAGACTCTCACTGACACCCCCGACGCTTTGATTTCTACAGATAATTAGGTAATAGTCTGTAAAGCGATTCTACCCGAACTACTCAGACCCTCGAAAATCGGCGTATTAGTAAGTGATATTACTCAGTAGTAACCTTTTTCCTACAGGATTGTCTTAGTAAAAGTGTGTAGAAACAATGAGACTGAAAGATCATAGAAACGACTCATCAGCAAAGAAGGTCATCTTCAGCGACAAAGAATTTGAACAGCTCCTCGACTGCGCCGACACACGAGAGAACCCGGAAGTCGAGGAAATGACAGAACGTATCGCGGAAGATAGGGCAATTCTCGAACTCGGAGGATATGCAGGCCTCCGTCGAGAAGAAATCGCTCACGCACGGGCTACAAGTGTCTACACGGACGTTCACAACGTGCGCTATATCGAGGTCTTCGGAAAGGACACTGGTGATCAAAGTGCCGAAGTCAAGAAACGGCGGAATGCCTACCTTCCAGATCGTGTTGCCAAGGCAATTCGCAACGTGATGGCAACGAAAGGAATCCGACCAAACGATGTCGATGATGACACTGAAATCTTCGATATTTCAGACGAAGCAATTCGATACCGAATTGACCGAATCTCGGAACGCATGGCTGAAGAAACCGGGAACAGTGACTGGGAATATCTCTCCTGTCACGATCTCCGGCGACGATATGCACAACGCCATCTGGTCGAGTTAGGTACGAATCCTCGGCACGTCATGGAATGGGGCGGCTGGTCGTCATTCAGAGCGATTGAACCGTATCTGAGCGAACCAACGGAGAAGGCGATGGCTCAGGAACTTGAGCGAGTTGGGTTGGAATAGACACACCAGATTTCGTGAGTTCTTCTTGGCTGGTTTTCTGGACAGTAAACCAGTAAACCTACGAGTTTACTCGAAAGCAAAAATGACAGCCCCGAAACCCTTTAACTAGCATATCACCAAGTAATATTGATGACTAATATTGAGAAATTAGAAGCAGAAGAACTGAATAAAACCAACAACCGGCTCGAAGAAATCGCACAGGAACACGCCGAACTACAAGCCGCACTCCCCCACATCATCCAAGAAACCATTCAGAGCCTATCAGAAGAAGAAATCCAGCGAATCAGAAACGATTCCACGAATAAAGTTGTGAGTGGGGAAGTCGCACAAATCATTCCACCAGCGAAACAGACGAAATACTTCATCGAAGAACTTGCCACAGATACCTCGATGAAGAACTTCATCTCCGGCAAATACATGATTGTGATCTGGCCGGACGGCAAACCATCACTACTCGATCAATACCTACCATTCGGGGAAGTGAACAGCCATTTAGTAGTGAGTGATTCGGTCTGGTTCGCCGAAGGCGAAGAAGTCGGATTAGTCGTTGAAGATACCGGATACAAGTTCGGGAATGAGGACTCTCTGTATGAAGTAACCGAAACACCGGGTGATTCCGATGAGTGACGACGTATTGATGATGGGATCGGAAGACGAATGCGCTCAATGCGGAGACGAACCATCCCATCTTAACGAATCACCAGCCCCATTCCCTGACTACGATTTGATGCAGCACTACCATTGCCATGACTGCCACAACCAATTGTCTTCAGCCAGTCAGAGGCAATGCCACCTCATTTAACCACTACCCCCACACTCCACTGTTTCAAGTGTCGCCCTCCGAACGATGGAATGAAGATGAAGAACGATTAAACAGGATTTGGGCACGGACACGAGAGTATCACTGGGCAACCATGGTCCTTCGCACGGTGTCGGGACGCAACTTACGTCCCATCCTCCGTGCCCATCCGAAAGACAGGAAGGGTTTAAGACCTACCAGTACCTAGATAAGAATGCGTTGTCAGACGCCACTGATTCCCATTTCGGGAATCTGTTTTTCAGGGAATTAACGAATCCTAATAGAGTTAGAGACAATTCTAATAGAGGGTATAGGCTTTCTACTCTACGATAACAGGATTTAGAAACGATATTGGGATTGGGTTCCGAGAAACTATACTATACGATGTACTCAGAAAAATGGAGTGCCCCCCTCAAATTTCCCAGAAAGACAGAGAACCGCACTAACCGGGAAAGAGTTGCTTTGGTTACGATGAGAACGGCGATCTTGGCTAAATTAGGATTGGGATTGTCCTTGTCAACAGGATTGGGAGTGCTGTTTGGTTCACTTGCTTTCTTTCTCCTTTTCTCAATTAACACTAACTAACCTGAATCCGAAATGTTTAAGACCCTATAGTACCTATAGTATGATAGGGGTATCCCCAAACGCATTATCTTACTACGTAAGATGATGTCGTTGGCTTCTCTACTTCCCGAAATCACGGGTTTCAGGGAAATGCGGACAATTCGTATTCTCAGGTTCTCTATCTCCAGAAAAATCACCCCTGCCTACCTTTTCTCTAACTCCTTCGTATAGTATAGTTTTTCGAGGTTCCATCCCTAAAACCGTTCTACTCCCTATATTCTCAGAGTACAGACCCTGTATCCTCTATTAGAATTGCCTCTAACTCTATTAGGATTCGTTAAATCTCCGATACTTTTTAACTAACCCCCTGTCTATCTTGATGTGTAAGCAAAACAATGGTGTCTGACAACGTATCATTCACACTCTCCACCGAGGAGAGTCGTGACGCAGAAGAAGTAATCGAAGAACAGTACAAGAACAAGTCTGACGGTCTTCGTGGCCTACTCGAATTAGCGGCTAACGACAAAGTACAGCAGATTGCTGAGTATCACGAAGTGGATGTCGTTGAAGCAGTTGAAATGGCTGTTGACGGCTATGTTGTTCCCGATGAATCCGGTGATCCACTGGGAGAGTATGATCCTGAATCGGAAGGAGTGACGCTTTCCACAGACGTTCTTCGCGAAATCCAGCCAATGAATCCGAATCACGAAGTGAATCCTGATCATATCGATTCACTGCCGCAGACGGTTGAGGCGAAGAAGGCTGTAGTGACTGCTATCATTCGGTATGATTCCAAACAACTTCCACGTGATCACGTTCGAGAGATGTGTAAGGATGTGCTGGGTGTACAGGATTCAACGATAGAGAAGAAGGATTATTTTGAGGATGTGTTGGATAACTTGATTCCGCATCCTGTAGAGAGTAATCCAATGTATTATACACATCCCAAGCATCTGCATAAAGACCTTAAGTCACAGTTGGGGCCTGATGGTATGATCAGGACAACACTGAAGGATGAAATAGTTGAGATGATGGAAGATGATGATGCAGATAGTGATGACATCAAGGAATATTTGGATAAGACTGTTGATGAGTATAATGCGTGGATGGATGTAGACATGGGGGCTGGTGTATTGACTGATGAAGAGCGGGATGCGGTTGAAGATGAATTGAAGGAAGTGATTGAGATGGTGACGGATGAGGTGGGTATTGATGTGAACGGGATGGATGTTGAGATGGCGGATGAAGTGGATGGTGAGATGGGTGAGTTGATGGACGCTGAACCGGTTCAGTAAGCCGGGTTTCTCTTCTCTTGCGTTATTCGGGACAGTAGTCTTCAGCCGGTGCGACAAACTATCATCGCGGGCCATGCGCCCGCCGCGTCCGACAGGACGCGGGATGCCTATAGATGTGGAATCCATCAAGAGCGACTCGGCAGGCAGGCCTGACCGGACCTACTTATCGAAGACAAATGTTAAGGATTTGCCCGATCTCCTTGTAGCTGAACCACGGGACAGTAGCCTGATAGAACACGACCGTCGCTACTCCACGTGAAGTCAACTCCGAGATCAATACGTCGCTACGCGGAAAATCGCAAGAAGGAACCCGAATCTGGATTCCTTATGGTAGCGGTGCGGGGGAAATGGGTTGGGGCAGATTTGAACTGCCGGCCTCCTCCATGTCAAGGAGGTGTCATAACCAGACTAGACCACCAACCCGCCTGGTTTCGCTTGCGTGGCGTCCGTCGCCACCTCGCCTGCACTCAATCGTTGCCGGCCACCGTAATTGAAGGTTTCGAATCGGACGCCGTACGCGACTCCACCGCACGATGACCTCCGACACGCTTAAGTCGATGTACTCATTTGAGCATTACAAGACAACTACGTACATTGGTGTTCACTATGCAGGAGTACGTCGAACGGGTGACCGAGGGCGAGGATCTCACACAGGAAGACGCTCGAGCGGCCTCGACGGCCGTTTTCGAGGGCGCGACGGAGGCGCAGATCGGCGCGCTGCTGGCGGCGTTACGAGCGAAAGGCGAGACGGAAGCCGAAATCGCCGGCTTCGCCGAAGGAATGCGCAACGCGGCCAGAACGATCACGCCGGACCGCGAGCCGCTGGTCGATACCTGCGGGACGGGCGGGGACGACTACGATACGATCAACGTCTCGACGACCAGCGCGATCGTCGCCGCGGGCGCCGGCGTCCCGGTCGCCAAACACGGTAACTACTCCGTCTCGTCGTCGTCGGGCAGCGCGGACGTCCTGGAGGAAGTCGGCGTCGACGTCGAGGCCGAGCCCCCCGCGGTCGAGGAAGCGATCGAACGCGACGGCATCGGCTTCATGCTCGCGCCGGTGTTCCACCCCGCGATGAAGGCCGTCATCGGCCCGCGCAAGGAACTCGGCATGCGGACGATCTTCAACGTCCTCGGCCCGCTGACGAACCCCGCCGGCGCGAACGCGCAGGTCGTCGGCGTCTACGACCCCGACCTGGTGCCCGTCCTCGCGGACGCCCTCTCGCGGATGGACGTCGAGCGCGCGCTGGTCGTCCACGGCGCGGGCACCGACGAGATCGCCATCCACGGCGAGACCGTCGCCGCCGAAGTGACGGGCGCAGACGTCGAGGAGTACGCCCTCGAGCCCGCCGACCTCGGCCTCGAAGAACACGACATCGCGGACATCTCGGGCGGTTCGCCCGCGGAGAACGCCGCCGACATGCGCGGCATCGTCGAGGGCGATGTCACGGGTGCGAAACGGGACGTCATCCTCGCGAACGCCGGCGCGGCGATCTACGTCGCCGGCGAAGCCGACTCGCTCGCGGCCGGCGCCGACGCCGCCCGCGAGGCGATCGAGTCCGGCGACGCCGCGACGAAACTCGACCACCTCCGGGGCGAAGTGGCCGAACCCGAGGGACGATGACGCGGGTGAAGATCTGCGGGCTGACAAACGAGGACGACCTCGAGACGGCCGTCGCGGCCGGCGCCGACGCGCTCGGGATCATCTGCGACGTCTCCGTCGACACCCCGCGGGAGGTCGCGGTCGAGCGCGCCCGCGAACTCGTCGACGCCGCGCCGCCGTTCGTGACGACCGTCCTCGTGACGATGCCGTCCGGCCCCGAGCGCGCGATCGAACTGGCCGACGAGATCGAACCCGACGCGATCCAGTTCCACGGGAGCATTCGACTCGGCGATCTGGCGTACCTGCGCGCGAACGTCGACGCGAAACTCCTGCTCGCCGTCGACGCCGACGACGCGGTCCGCGCCGAGACCTACGACGACGTGGTCGACGGCCTCCTCGTCGACACGCCGGCCGCGGACGGCGGCGGCGGCACCGGCGAGACCCACGACTGGGACCAGACGCGGGTGGCGACCGCGGACCTCGAATCACCGCTGATCCTGGCGGGCGGACTCACGCCCGACAACGTCGCGGACGCCGTCCGGACGGTCGAACCGTTCGCGGTCGACGTCGCCAGCGGCGTCGAGGCCGAGGGCGGCGTCAAGGACCCGGGGGCCGTCCGATCGTTCGTCGATCAAGCCAAGAACGCCCGCCGAACGGCGGAGCCGTGATCACCCGTGACCGACTCCCACACTTATGACTGACGCCGACACCGACGTATCGCCGACGCTCGACATCGATCGGGAGACGTTCCGCGAGCACGCGGGCGAGGACGAGGACCCGGTCGTCGTCCGCGCCGTCGCGACCCTCGACGTGGAGACGACGCCCCTCGAGGCCTACGCCGCTCTCACCGGCCGCTCGGCCTCGAGCGACCGGGAGCGATCGCCGTACGCCTTCCTGCTCGAGAGCGCCGAAAAGACCGCCTCGAGCGACCCGGACGGCGCCTTCCGACCGAGTTCGGCGGACGCGGATCGCCACGCGCGCTACTCCTACGTCGGCTACGACCCCGATGCCGTCGTCACGGTCGACCCCGAGGAGACGACGGTCGAGCGACTCACGGACGACGCGCCGCGGGAGCTGATCGGGACCGATCCCGAGGGCGACACCGTCGACGCGCTCCGGGCGGCGATGCCGGACGTCCGCTTCGCGAACCCGCCCGAACACGACCGCCAGCACCTGACCGGCGGGCTGGTCGGCTTTCTGGCCTACGACGCCGTCTACGACCTCTGGCTCGAGGAGGTCGGCCGCGAGCGCCCCGAGTCGCGGTTCCCGGACGCCGAATTCGTTCTGACGACGAAGACGCTCGCGTTCGACGAGCGCGACGGGACGGTCTCGCTGGACTGCACGCCGATCGTCGAGGCCGACGACGACCCCGACGCGGTCTACGACGCCGTCCTCGAGGAGGCCGAAGCCGTCGCGGAAACGCTGCGGGCCGCGTCGGCGCCGGAGACCGGCGGGTTCGTCCGGGAGGACGAGGTCGTCGGGCCGAAAGACGAGTACGAGGAGAGCGTCCGCCGGGCCAAGGAACACGTCCTCGACGGCGACATCTACCAGGGCGTCGTCTCGCGGACGCGCGAACTGTACGGCGACGTCGACCCCCTCGGCTTCTACGAGGCGATGCGCGACGTCAACCCGTCGCCGTACATGTACCTGCTCGAGCACGACGATCTGACCGTCGTCGGCGCGAGCCCCGAGACGCTGGTCTCCGTGCGCGGGCGCGAGGTCATGTCGAATCCCATCGCGGGGACGTGCGACCGGGGCTCGAGTCCCGTCGAGGACCGCCGACTGGCCGGCGAGATGCTGGCCGACGAGAAGGAGCGGGCCGAGCACACGATGCTGGTCGATCTGGCGCGAAACGACGTGCGCCGCGTCTCGGAGGCCGGCACCGTGCGGGTCGACGAGTTCATGAACGTGCTCAAGTACAGCCACGTCCAGCACATCGAGTCGACGGTGACGGGCGACCTCGCGAGCGACGCGGACGCGTTCGACGCGACGCGAGCCTCGTTCCCCGCCGGCACCCTCTCCGGCGCGCCGAAGATCCGAGCGATGGAGATCATCGACGATCTGGAACGTGACCCGCGGGGACTGTACGGCGGCGGCGTCGGCTACTACTCGTGGTGTGGCGACGCGGACTTCGCGATCGTGATCCGGACCGCCACCGTAGAGGACGAAGGAGACCGGGATCGGATCACCGTCCGCGCCGGCGCCGGCCTGGTCGCCGACAGCGATCCGACCGCCGAGTACGAGGAGACCGAGAAGAAGATGGGCGGCGTCCTCGCTGCCCTCGAGGCGATCGAGGACGACGAGGCCGGCGACGAACTCGAGTCCTCGCCGGAGGTGAGCCGATGAGTACGATGGACGACGAGCGGTCCGCCGACGCGGCCGAAACCGAGGGGTCGGACGCGGGCGGCGAGGCGGAGCCGCTGACGGTGCTGTTCGTCGACAACTACGACTCCTTTACGTACAACTTAGTCGAGTACGTCAGCCAGCACGAGGGCACCGAAACCGCGGTGCTGAAGAACACCGCCTCGCTCGAGGACGTCCGCGCGGTCGACCCCGACGCGATCATCGTCAGTCCGGGACCGGGCCACCCGAAGAACGACCGCGACGTCGGCGTCACGATGGACGTGCTCCGAGAGGTGAGTCCCGAGGTGCCGACGCTGGGCGTCTGTCTCGGCCTCGAGGCGGCCGTCTACGAGTACGGCGGCACCGTCGGCCGGGCGCCGGCGCCGATCCACGGCAAGGCCTCCGCCGTCGACCACGACGGCGAGGGAGTCTTCGCGGGCCTCGAACAGGGCCTTCGCGCCGGCCGGTATCACTCGCTGATCGCGACCGAGGTGCCAGACTGTTTCGACGTCACTGCGACGGCGGAACACAGCACGGAACACCGTTCCGCTGGCTCTGCGGCGGAGCCACAGAACGACGGCGAGACGCTCGTGATGGGGGTCCGCCACCGCGAGCATCCGATCGAGGCCGTGCAGTTCCACCCCGAGAGCGTGCTCACGGCGGTCGGTCACGACGTGATCGAGAACTTCCTCGAGTCGATCGACGGCTGAACCGTCTCCTCGAGCGGGCCGAACGTAGTATCGGGTTACCGAGTTCGAACCCGAGAGAGCGACGGGCATCTCGAGGCCCAGCAGCGTCGAGACAGAACTGACGATACACCGGCTGAAGCTCTCGCTTCGACGCGATACCTACGGACCGTGTCAATACCGAGTTAGAAGAACGGCAGGAACGACAGGTCGGTGACGCCGGCCGTGTAGAGGCCGGCGAGGACGATAGCGGAGACGATACCGACGCGGATCGCCAGTTTGATCGCGATTTTGATTGCGACGACGGCGACCGCCAGCGCGGCCAGACCCGCCAGCACGAGCAGAACGGTCGACGAGGTCAATGGTTCGACCATGGGAACTCCTGCGTATTGCAGGGACGTAATCTTTCCGGATAGAATGAACGAATCGCTCCCGTGACTCTTCGAAGCGCCGAGCGGTCGGTTTGGAACCCGAAACCACACGACAGCGCGGTGAATATACCCGCTGAAGACTACTTTCAGGACGCTCTGAAAATCGTTAAGACCGTCGGCGTTGTAGGTGTTGATAGCCACGGTTACGGCCGTCTCGAGTAGCCGTGTTCGAACCCGAAACGATAGGATACGAAAGGACCCCAGAGACATCTATCCAACTGAATTTGTCCTAATACAAGAAAAGTAGGACAACAACACCACGTTTTAAGATGGACCGATGTCTACCGAACCTTCGTCACGAATGATGCGAGCCAGCACTCGGACCCACGCTAGAATCGCCACCCCGCGGCCGGGGAACTACGAGGTGACCCGCGCATGAGCGAATCGGAACTCTCCGCGGAGGATCTGACCCTCCCGATCAAGCGCACCGACGGCGACACGCTCGAGGAGCGCCTGACCGGCAACGCCTACCACAACATTCTGCCCGCGCGATACCTGCGCAAGGACGCCGACGGGGAACTCATCGAAGATCAGGAGGACCTCTTCGACCGCGTCGGCAAGAACATCGCCCTCGCCGAGGCCGTCTTCGAAGCGCGCAAGCGCGACGTCGAGATTACGGTCACGCCCGATCAGCTCAAGCCCGACCACCCGCGGCGCGACGAACTCGCCGCGGAGGTGTTCGGCGCGGGTACCACTGCAGAAGACGACGCCGAGACGACGCTCTCTATCTACAACGTCAACAAGTTCGCCTACGACACCGTCGTCCCCGAACTCCCCGACGAGATCCGCGCCCACGTCGAGGACGTCGCCGACGAGTTCCAGGGCATGATGGAGAACCTCGACTTCATGCCGAACTCGCCGACCCTGATGAACGCGGGCGACGAACTCCAGCAGCTCTCGGCGTGTTTCGTCGACTCTCCCGACGACGACATCGACGACATCCACCAGACCGCCAAAGAGGCCGCCCAGGTCTTCCAGAGCGGCGGCGGCATGGGCTACGCCTTCTGGCAGCTTCGCCCCTACGGCGACGCGGTCGGCTCGACCGGCGGCATCGCCAGCGGCCCGATCACGTTCATGCGCACGTACGACCAGATGTGCGAGACGATCGCCCAGGGCGGCGCCCGACGGGGCGCACAGATGGGCGTCATGCGCGTCTCCCACCCGGACGTCATCCAGTTCATCCACGCCAAGAACAAGGACGTCTCGCTGGCCGAGACGCTGCGTCTGAACGACCCCGACGACTTCACGCACAACTCCTTCCAGGAGGCGCTCGACGAGGCCCGCGAACTCATCGACGACGAGGGCAAGGTCCCCAAACACCTCCGGAACGCCGTCGAGGGCCACCTCTCGAACTTCAACATCTCCGTCGGTATCACCGACGGCTTCATGGAGGCGCTGCAGAACGGCGAGGAGTTCACGTTCACCAACCCTCGAACGGGCGAGCCCCACATCGCGACGGAAGAGACGAAGGAACTCTACGACATGTTCGGTCTCGGCGAGCACGTCGAGGTCGGCGAGGCGCTGTCGATTCCCGCAGAAGAGCTGTGGGACGACATCGTCGAGGGCGCCCACGAGAACGGCGAACCCGGCGTCATCTACCTCGAGCGCGTCAACAAACAGCACTCCTTCGACGTCGAGAAACACCCCGACCACCGCATCCTCGCGACGAACCCCTGCGGCGAGCAGCCCCTAGAGGAGTACGAGGCCTGTAACCTCGGCCACATCAACCTCTCGACGCTCGCGGATCTGGAGGCGCCCGACTGGCGCGTCTGGTACGACGAGCACGGCGACGAGTACGACTCGCTCGAGGACGCCGTCGACGCCTTCCTCGCGGACGCCGTCGACTTCGAGGAGTTCGATCGCCGCATCGAGATGGGGACGCGGTTCCTCGAGAACGTCGTCACGATGTCGGACTTCCCGGTCGAGAAGATCGAGCAGAAGGTCCGGGAGATGCGCAAGATCGGCCTGGGCATCATGGGGCTGGCCCAGCTGTACATCCAGCTCGGCATGGAGTACGGCAGCGAGGCCTCCAACGAGGTCGCGCGCCAGCTCATGCGCCACATCAACCACACTTCGAAGTGGACCTCCCACGAGCTCGCCGAGGAGCGCGGCAGCTTCGACGAGTGGGACAACTCCAAGTACGCGAACCCGACCGAGTACCGCGAGTGGTTCGAGAAGCAGACCGGCCTCGACGCCGACGAGTGGGAAGACGGGTTCTCGATCCGGAACCACAACACGACGACCATCGCGCCGACGGGCACGACCTCGATGGTCGGCAACACCACCGGCGGCTGTGAACCGATCTACAACGTCGCCTACTACAAGAACGTCTCCGACGACGTCCAGGGCGACGAGATGCTGGTCGAGTTCGACGACTACTTCCTCCGCGTGCTGGAGGACAACGACATCGACGTCGACGCCGTCAAGGAGGAGGCCCAGGAGCAGATGGCGACCAACCAGTTCAACGGCGTCGAGGGGCTCTCGACGGTGCCGGACGCCATCGGCGAACTGTTCGTCACGACCGGCGACCTCTCGGCGAAAGAGCACGCCGGCGTGCAGGTCGCCTGTCAGCAGGGCGTCGACTCCGCCATCTCGAAGACCGTCAACGCGCCAAACGACTCCACGCTCGAGGACGCCAAGGACGTCTTCGAGTACATCTACGAGCACGGCGGCAAGGGCGTCACCTACTACCGCGACGGCACCCGCAGCAAGCAGGTGCTGACGACGCGCGCGAAGAACACCGACTTCGCCGACGAGACCGAGGCCGCCGAGGCCCTCGCCGAACAGATCGAGGAGATCTTCGGCAGCTTCGAGGAGTTCCTCGAGAACGAGGACGTGCAGGACGTCCTCGAGACGGACGTCGAGCCGCTGGCCGGCGACGCGGACGACGCCGAGCCCGTGCAGGTCGACTTCACCGAGAAGCGCGAGCGCCCCGACGCCCTGCAGGGCGTCAGCCAGCGCATCGACACCGGCTACGGGAAGGTCTACGTGACGATCAACGAGGACCCCGAGACCGGCCAGCCCTTCGAGCTGTTCGCCAACATCGGCCACTCGGGCGGCTTCACGAACTCCTTCACCGAGGCGCTGGCGAAGGTCATCTCGACCTCGCTGCGCTCGGGCGTCGACCCCGAGGAGATCGTCGACGAACTCTGCGGTACTCGTAGTCCGAAGGTCGCCTGGGACAAGGGCGAGCAGATCCAGTCCATCCCGGACGCCATCGGCACCGCGATGCGCCGCTACCTCGAGGACGAGATCGATAAGCCGTACCCGACGCAGGCGACGCTCGAGGAGTCCGCCGACGCGGACGCCATCGAGTACGACGGGCCGAAGACCGACGGCGGCGCGGCGGCCGCTCAGGGCGGCGCCGGGGACGCCGAAGACGACGCGACGCAGGACTTAATCGAGGCCGGCGAGTCGCCCGAGTGTCCCGACTGCGGCTCGATGTCGCTGTACTTCTCCGAAGGCTGCAAGACCTGCGAGTCCTGTGGCTGGAGCGAGTGCTAAGCCGTCCTAACGGCTAAAATCGGCCGAATCGTCTCGAACCGTTTTTCTCGTCGACGCGTTTTCCGCCGTTTTCGAAGCGATCAGGCGACGGACCGGTCCGGCTCCGGGACGGTCGTCGTCCGGTACCACAGCAGGCCGACGACGGCGGCCCCCTCAAGTACCAGCCCGCCCCCGACGGGGAAAGCGAGGCCGCAACTCGAGGCCGCGAGCCAGCCGCCGGTGACGCTGCCGAGCCCGCCGGCGAAGGCCACGAGCGCGCTGTAGGCCCCTACCGCCTCGCCGCGGATCGACGCCGGCGCGAGCTGGGTGACGATCGTCCCCGTCGTGACGGAGATGACGGCCCACGTGACGCCGATGACGGCGAAGACGACCGCGGTTCCGACGAGGCCGACGTCCGTCACGCCGAGGGCGGCGCCGAGGACGGCCCCGGTGGCGTCGCTCGAGCGGACCGCCAGGACTTAGCACCGGCCGATCGATGGGATCCGTATGGCAGCCGACAGCGACGAATCCGACGCCGGGAACGCGGCCGAGACCGACGCGGACGGCGGCGGAGCGACCGCCCGGTCGAGCGGCCCGACCTGTCCGCACTGCGACGGCGAACTGTTCAAACGCCACTGCAAGTACGTCTGCCCGCAACACGGCGTCGTCTTCGACTGTGCGGATACGTTCTGGACCTGAGCCGAGTCGTCGGTTCGGGAGCGACGGCCGATCCTCCCATGAGCGCGGGACCTCCGGTTCGGCGCCCGACTCGAGGCGTGAGTCGCCCGGAACTGCTACAAGACGACGCGCTGTGGTCTCGGACGAACGATCCGTATGTCTACGTCTACGAAACCGACGATTCTCGTCGTCGAGGACGAGCGCGAACTGGCCGATCTCTATGCGACGTGGGTGAGCGAGGATTACGAGGTTCGCACCGCCTACGACGGCCGCTCGGCGCTCGAGGCGATGAGCGGGGCGGTCGACGTCGTCCTGCTCGACCGACACATGCCCGATCTGACCGGCGACGAGGTGCTCAACCGAATCCGGGCCGCGGGCCACGACTGCTGGGTGATCATGGTCACGGCGGTCGATCCCGGACTCGATATCGTCGAGCTCGATATCGACGACTACGTCACCAAACCCGTCTCTCGAGCGCAGCTGACGCGGATTATCGAGAACCTCCGGGTCCAGTCCCGGTACGGCGGCGACGGCCGACGCGAACTCACCGCTCTGTCGAACAAGATGGAGACCCTCGAGGACGAACACGCGCCGGACGAGCTAGCGGAGACCGACGCCTACCAGCAGTTGGAAGCGGACCTGAAAGACATGAGCGAGTCGCTGGTCGAAGACGGCGACCGCTGATCGTTACCTGTCCGTCGGTCGGCCGGTCGTTCGGCTTCGGTCTCCTCGACCCCGAACGAGTCGATACGCCGGCGCGGCCAGCAGGGCGATCGCAGCCGCCAGACAGGCGAGCGTGAGCGCCGCTCCGAGGTCGCCGATCCCGCCGGTCCTGACCGTCGCCGCCGACGCGCCGACGACGACGGCGGCGATCGTCCAGGGGAGTTCGCCGATCGCCGTCCCGATCACGAGGTGGCGGAGTCGCACGTCGCTGACCGCCGCCGCGCAGGTCGCCACGTCCGACGGGATCGGCGCCAGCCGCGAGGCGACGACGCCGCGGACCGGGCCGGCCGTCTCGTAGTACCGCCCCACGGCGGTTCCGGCTCGCTCGAGGATCGACCCGAACGGGCCGGGAGCCGATGCAGAGATTGATGCAGGCTGCACGCCGGTGTCGTCGGGCGAGCCGACGGCGATCCAGCGGACGGCGAGGAAGACGGGGACGACCGTTACCACGACGCCGAGCAGCGCCACCGGAACGCCGACCGCGACGCCGTAGCCGTAGCCGACGACGGCGGCCAGCGGCGTCGTCGGCAGGGCCAGCAGCGGCCGTCCCAGGTAGAGACCGGCCACGACGAGACCGAACAGGAGCGGATCGGCCGACACCGACTCGACGGTCGCGAGCAGCGCCGACGGCGAGACGAGCGCGCCCGTACAGAGGATCGCACCGATCGCGACCGCGGCGGCGACCGCGCGCGTTCGCACCGAGGGGGACGACATCGATCGCATTTTCCCACCGAGCGTTGAAACTTTTGTGCCTCTGGGCGGTCGGGACAGAACGTTTATTCGGTCGGAGGGACCACCACTCACCGATGGATCGGGAGGAACGTCGGGTCGAGACGGGAGCCGACGCCAGCGACGACCGCGTCGAACGCGGGCTGGCGTTGCTCGAGCGACTCGAGCACGAATCGCTCGCGCTGGCCGACGTCGTCGACCGGATCGAGATGGTGACCAGCGACCCCGCGGTGACGCGGACGATCCTCGACGAGGCGGAACTGCGGGGAATCATCGAGCGCGACGACGGCATCGTCCGCCCGAAGAGCCGCCAGTACGTCAGCTTCGATCGTGACGTGATCACGAAGGAAGGGGAGTTCTCCTGCCGGCGCTGCGGGTCGGGGCTGTCGACCGGCTACTTCATCGACCTCGACGCCGGCGAACTGGGGCCGTTCGGCTCGTCGTGTATTCGGAAGGTGACGGGACGGGACGGGTGAGGCTAGGCCTCAGCGACCCTGCCGGAGTTCGGCGATCAGCTGTTCGATCGTCTCCTGTTGTCGTTCGATGAGTTCGGACTGTTCCTCGACGGCCGCCTCGAGCGAGTCGATCCGTTCGGCGAGTTCGGCCGGATCGTAGTCGGCGGCGTTCTCGGCGTTCTCGGCGGTCGCGGCGGACGCTGCGGACGCGGACTCGGCCGCCGCGTCGGCGGCGAACCCGCTGTCGTCCCGCGTCGATTCGGGCACCGGTTCGTCGTCGACCGGTGCGTCAGACGCACCGTCGAAGGCCGTCTCGACGTCGTCGGTCGTAGTGTCGGCTTGGGTCGCGGTGGCGCGCGCCGACTGCTGGGCGGACTGCTGTTGCGTGCGCTGTGACTGCTGCGGTTCGCCGGCGGCCGCGAGCGGATCGGTCGGCTGGGACTGAGACTGGGAGTCGTCCGAGTCGGCCGCCGCCTCGGTCGCCGCGACCGTCTCTCGGTCGTCCGGTTCGGGCGGGTTGGCGTCGAGCGGATCGACGCCGTCGCCGAAGTCGACCGCGCCGCCGTCCCGGTCGCCGCCGTCCTCGTCGACGCCGACCGTCTCGTTGAATTCCGCGAGCGACGTCACGCCGTGGTACTCGAAGAGGGCCCGTTTGAGGCGCTCGCGGAGATCGTTCGCCTCCTCGTTGGGCGCTTTGATCCGCTCCGGGCGGCCGGCGACCGTGAGCACGATCTGGGTGGCGACGCTCCCGTCTTCGAACGCGAGCTTCGTCACGTCGTCGAAGTGGTAGCCCTCGTAGTCGCCGTCCCAGACCGCCCCGCCGATGTGTTTGACCAGACGGTCGCTGGTGATGATCAGCGTCAGTTCGCTGAAACGGTAGGTCTTGACGACCGTCTCGCCGGGATCGGTGATCCCGTTGCCGTTCAACACGCCGGCCAGGACCGGATGCAAGACCGCATCGGTCTTGTCCGAAGGGACGGTGAACTCCTTGGTCCCTTCGAGGGAGTACTCGAGGGTGAACTTCGTCTTGCGCCGGCCCTCGGAGAGGGTCAGCCGGTCGGCCTCGTGGGGGTATTCCTCGATCGATTCGTCGCTCAAGATGCCGTCGGATCGGTAGACGAGGGAACTCGAGGACGTGATGAAGAGTTCGTCTTCGCCGCCCAGAGAGACTCGAGCCGCGATTTCGTCGCCGTTGAGAGTAGATTGGACGATTTCCGGAACGCTCATGCGCGGGTAGTTGGGAAGGCCGTGTCTTGAATGTTCCCCCGCGCAGAGTGTTCACGTACCCAGATGGGTTTCGCCACTTCCATACCACTCTGTGCGCACTCCTTCGTTGTCCCTCGCGGTTCAACCTGTACGACGTGTCTGCCGTACAACTCGGCCTTGTATTCGAGGGGCGTGCTGAACTGTCGCCATGCCGTGTCTTGCTTGTTCCGAGCATTCCCGTCTCCCTGAAGCATTTCGGCAACGTTGCGGTCTTCCACGAACACGGCATCGTACTCTTTGAGGAGCCACGTCGTCAACTTGTGCTGGTAGTCCAGCACCTTTCGACGGATGTGTCGCTTGGCCTTCGAGACCTTCTTCCGTTGTTTCTCGTAGTTTCTCGACCCGTGTTCTTTCCGTGGGAGGTTCCGTTGCTCTCGGCGGAGTCGCTCGTATTCGCCTTTGAGGTCAAGCTGCTCGACGGTCTTTCCGTCGCTGGTGGGGATGTAGTTCCGGATACCGAGATCACTGCCCACGCTGTCGCTCGCATTGAGCGTGTCCAGCGCGGATTTCTCTGGAATGTGTTCGCCGTCGGTTTCGAGACTGAACGTGACGAACCGCTCGCCAGTTCGCTCTTCCTTGAATGTCATCTTCATCCTCGACCACGGTGGACCGTGTGTTCGGCTCGCTATCCAGTATAAATCCGTGGGTCGGCGTTACAGGGCGGACGGGAATGAGAAGGTTAAAGAAACACAGCGCACAACTGAAGAGTGAGCCCGGGTGGCTTAGCTGGACATAGCGCCGCACTCATAGGGTTCAGAGATTCGGTGCGGTACGCCTTGGAAGCCTCCGTGTCCCCCACGAGGACCGCCGAGCCTCGGACCTGGGACATGCGGAGATCGAGGGTTCGGAGCCCTCCCCGGGCACTCATCAAATTCTTTACATGCCCGCGTAAAAACACCCCAAAAGACGGGTGTTTGCGGTCATTACTCGAACTCCTGTAGTACCAATTCTATAGCAGATAACGGTTTCCAGCGTCCTCGAGCGCCAGCAACGGGGGGATCGGCATGATGTCCGTGGCCGACAACCGCGACCGCGGCCTCGACATCGAAGATGAGTGCTGTCGCCAGTGGCCCCTCGAATCCATTGCCGACGACCGAGATCACCGCGACGGCTGGTATGATCTCGTCGCGATCGACAGCTTCGATACGGGCAGCCAGTCCGTCGGCGCCGGCGACCAGATCGAGTGTAAGTCCTGTTGGGCCCGGTACGACTCGAGACAGCGTCGCGGCCAGTGGTGGATCTCGCGGGCGAACCACGAGCGCCTCGTCGACGCCAGCGGCTGGTACATCCTCTCGGTCGTCGATCCGGAGACTGAGTACATCCTCCGGATGTCGTTCGTTGCTGCGTCGGTCATCGATCAGCTGATCGACGAACGGTGGACGAACTGCGGCCGTGGCGGTCAGACCGTCGAGCAGTACAGACAGGTCCCGTGGTCAGCCGTCTTTGATCCTGTTGAGACTCCTGGAGGTGGACAGTCGTGAGCGCCGATACTGGCGGGTTTGGCCCGTTCTGTGGCGCGATGAGCTGTCGGTCTGATGCCGACGTCGTGATCCGACACCCAGAGCACGGCCGACGGACTGTCTGTTCTGAGTGTTCGGAGGGCTACGAGGTGGTCGGCGATGTGTAGCGACACGAGCGCCGCTGACGCGATGGTACTCTCGCAACGCGTACTGGCAAAATGCGTCGAACTCGAGGCCAGAGTCGGCAATCTCCGGGAGGAGATGGTCAGCCTCGAGACGCAAATAGAGGGCGTCGAGGGCCAGATACAGGCATTGGAGAGCGAGACCGATGACTGAGCCCGACATCACCCCAGAAGACGCTCTTCAAGTTGCTCAGCGAGCCATGTCTCGTTGCTCGGATCTCGAAGACGACGTCGCGGAGCTCGAGGAGGAAAACCTTGACCTCAAAGAGCGGTTGACCGCACTCGAGTTACGGTACCGAGAGATCGACGAACAGCAGTCCTACGATAGTCTCGATCGTGATGGACGCGTCGGCCGTGTCCGAGAGCATGCTTACCAGCGCGCTGTCGACGGTCACGGGAAGGCCTCGCTCGACTACAACGCGATCATGTGGGAGGTCTTCGACGGTGAGCCAAGCGCCGACTACTGCTACAAGCTGATGAAGCTCGCGGCAAACGCCCCAGGATTCGAGTACCACAACCCAACTGGGAAGGGAAAGAAGCTGACCGTCGATGCACGCGAGGCGAGAACGGGAGCGTCGTTTTCGTCCGCGAAGAAAACGGATTCGGAGGGGGTGCTCTAACAATGAGTTTATTCCACCGAGGGATACCACCTCCACTTTCAGAGTGTGAAAGTTAGGTGTTGTAGTATGTGTAAATAACTGTCCGCTACTGACGGGTATGCCGAATCCGACGCCGTCCGACGCCGTCTCTCGACGTCTGGAAGCCTCGATTCGGTTTTATTCGCGGACGAAAACCAAGCGTCTCTGACGAAAACCAATCCATGGCACAAACCCAAGCTGAAGACGAACCGCTCACCGATCGCCTCGCGACGGAGTTCTACCGTCGCTACTACAAAGACGAGATCGGGCAGCTCGCCCAGAAGTATCCGAACGAACAGCGCTCCCTCGAGGTCGACTGGAACGACATCTACCGTTCCGACCCAGACGTCGCCGACGACTACCTCATGGCGCCGGAGCAGATGCGGCGCTACTTCGAGGAAGCGCTGCGGATGTTCGACCTCTCGATCGACATTACTCTCGACGCGCACGTCCGCGTGGGGAACCTCCCGGAGGAGTACACGTTCTACCCGGGCGAGTTCTCTCCCTCCGAACACCTCGGGACCTACCGGTCGATCCGTGGTGAGATCACGAAGGCGACCGACGTCTACCCGAAGATCGAGGAAGCAGCCTTCGAGTGCGAGCTCTGCGGGACCCTCACTCGAGTTCCGCAGTCCGACGGAAACTTCCAGGAACCCCACGAGTGCCAGGGCTGCGAACGACAGGGCCCGTTCAGAGTGAACTTCGATCAGTCGGAGTTCGTCGACGCCCAGAAGCTCCGAGTCAAGGTGCCGCCGGAGCTCGCCGATGGCGCTGGCCAGAAGCTCGACGCGTTTGTCGAAGATGATCTCGCTGGCAAGGTGACGATCGGCGATCGCGTGGTCGTCTCCGGGACGATCCACTTCGAACAGGAGACGTCTGGCAAGCAGAAGAAGCCCAAGTTCGAGCCATATCTCACTGGGGACCACATCGAGATCGAGGAGACTGATCAGCAGGACCTCGATGTCACCAGTCGGGAGCGCACGCGAATCCGCGAATTGAGCGACGGCGCCGAAGGACAGCCGCTCGAGGTCGCCTCGGAGTCACTGGCGCCGAAGATCTACGGCTACGATATCGAGAAGAAAGCGCTGATCCTGGCGCTGGTCTCCGGTGGCCAGATCAAGTACCCGACGGGCGATGCCGATCGGGCAGACGTCCATGTCCTGCTTCTGGGTGATCCCGGCACTGCGAAGTCGAAGCTGATCGACCGGGCCCAGCAACTCGGCTGGAGAACAGTCGGGGTCTCATCGAAACGAGCGACGATTCCGGGGCTCACCGCAGCTGCCGAACAGGATGACTTCGGCGACGGCGAATGGGTGATGAAAGCCGGCGCGTTCGTCAAGGCTAACGGCGGGACGGTCTGCATCGACGAACTCGACGACATGAGTCCCGACACGCGAGCGGGAATGCTCGAGCCGATGAGCAAGCAGCGGTTCAGCGCAAACCTCGCCGGCGAGAGCGTTACGTTCCAGACTGAGGCCTCGGTCGTGGCGGCGGGCAACCCTCGTGATGGACGGTTCAACCCGTACGAACCAGTCCCGGAACAGTTCGCGTTCGACTCGGCGCTTATCTCCCGGTTTGACCTCGTGTTCACGATGCGGGACGAACCTGACGAAGAGGAAGACCGGGACATCGCCGATCACATCCTCGCGTCTCGTGACGCCGCCAAGCGCGGCGACTGGGGTGACCTCGAGGACGACGACGTCGATCGGATCAAACCGCCGGTCGAAGGCAATATCCTCCAGAAGTGGATCGCCCTCGCTCGCCAGCGCGCCACGCCACCGTTCGCCTCAAAAGACGTCCGCCACCAGCTGCGGGACAAGTGGCTTGAGCTCCGCGGGATGTACAACTACGACGAGAACGAGCCGATCCCGGTCACGTTCCGGAGCCTCGAGGGGCTGACGAGAGTCTGCGAGGCGCTCGCGAAGCTCGAGTTCTACGATGAGATCCACGAGCGCCACGTCAACCAAGTGCTCGAGATCGTCGGCCGCTCGATGGACGACATCGGAAAGAACGAAGACGGCGAACTCGACGCGGATGTCCAGGAGGTCGGTCAGTCGAAAGACCAGCGGAGTCGAAGGAAGACGGTCGCCCAGGCCATCAACGACCTCGAGGAGGAATACAGCAACGGCGTTCCACGCGATAGCGTCGTTGAGTACGTCCGGGAGGACCTCGGCCACAACTACGCAGCGAGCAAACTCCAGTCGGACATGGAGAAGTTCCTCCAGGAGGGTGAGGCGATCGAGCCACAGACCGATCATATCCGCTACCTCGGGAGGCTGGTGTGACTATGTCGCTGCAGAAACAGCCCGACCAGCAAGACCAGACCAAAGCAGAGCGACGCAAGCGATCGAAGGAAGTCTACGACGCGCTGATCCGTGCCGTCGACTACAACACCGGTCGGGTCCAGCCGCCCCTCGCGAAGCAGTCCTCGGTCATCGGCACGCTCCACGCCGCAGGTCACGGCAGCTACGGCCTCGAGGAACTCCATAGAGCGATTACGGCCGCTCGTCGGAACGGCGACCTGTTCCGCGTCGAGGACAATCGCGGCGACGTCCGGCTGGGGATCGATGACGCCGAGACGTTGATCGAGAAGATCGAAACGAATCGCTCGTACCGCGAGAGTCCGCGACGGAATGTGATCGGACTGGCTAACCAGCGGATCCAGTACCTGCGTAAGCAGGCGGAGGGCGATGACGATGAGTGAACACTCTACGGGCGGTACTGTTCAGTCGGCGTTCGCTTCTTCAGCCTTGTCCGAGAACGCTGGGAGCGGCCTGAACTCTGTTCCATCACAGGATGCACACCCCTTCCGATTCCCGATCGGTCGTATATCACCGTTCGACCGCTTGAGGGCTGCATACATCGACCCGCAGTCTTCGCACGCTGCCACGAGTCGGGTTTGTTCTCCACCCTTCATTGCCTCTGAATTGGCTAACGCCACAGAAAAGCACGCCGTGAGGACAAGCGAAGTAACTCGTCTGGGTGTCACAGCAGTAGCAACAGGTGGTCGATCACTACACACGAACACTGACCGCAAGCGGGGTGAACGATGAGCTACAGTCAGACCTGCAGCGACTGCTCGAAGTCGTTCACGGCAGCCGGCCAGTACTGTCCATTCTGTGGAACGCGACAGTCAGGAAGCTCCACGCGAACGAAAGGGGGTAAGTCAGACCGATGAGCGCCTTCGAGGATACCTGCAAGCTCTGGCAGAATGCCCTCGAGCACGAGACCGTCGAGACCGTCGACGGCCCGACCTCGATCGAGACGCTCCTGGAGGCCCGCGACCGCTTCACCAAGCTGGGCAACGAACCTCGCAACGGCTGTCTCGTCATCTCGCTCGAGATGGCCCGCGAGATCCCACGGGGCTGGGTCGAGATCGAGCATGACACCGTCTCCGACGATCACGAAGAGTTTCGGCCGTTCGAGGAGATGGTCGCGGTCACCGAGCGCGTCGAGAGCCGTGAAGCGTTCATCTGCCGGTCGGATGCCGTCCGCCTGGACATGACGATCGCCGAGCCGACCGGCGTTGTCGCAATCGATTTCAAGCGAGGTGACACCCCTGATGTCGAGTGAAATCAACGACGAGCTCCGCAAAGCAATCCTCGAGGAGGCTGAGGAGACACCCATTGGTGAGGTCCTTCTCGAGGGCTGGCAGCTGGGCCTCTACGATGCAACGCTCGATGACGATGGCGAGGTCGCCTGGGCGCTCTCGGAGACGGGTGAGGAACTCGTCGAGCGCGGTGACCTCCACGAGTATATCGAACGTGAAACAAGTGGCATCGACATCGAACTATCCGCGATTCCCGATCCGCACGATGCCTGAACAACTACCCATAGCAGTCGCTGACGAGTCGCCCGCGATCCGTCTGATCTACAAGACTCTCGAGGCCGACGGCTCACTCTCCCAGTCCCAACTCGCGGAGGCAACGGCATTGACGCCGCGAACGATCCGCGAGGCCGGTACCTCCCTCGAGGAGATCCATAAAGCGATCACAGCCGCTCGTCGTAACGGCGACCTCGTTCAGATCACGGACTCCACGGGCCGTAGACGTTTCGGGATCAACGACGCCGAGAGCTTGCTCGAGAAGATCGAAAGCCACTCGAGCGTCGCCGAGTGCCCGAACCGCGAGTTGATTGGCATCGCGAACGCTCGTCGGCAGCAACTCTACAACTCCAACGGAGGGGATGCGTGATGTCAGGCGGCGGTATTGAACATCTCACTCGAAAGAAGAATGAAATGAGGACGGATCAGAATGCAAGCGACCACTCGTGGTCACAATTCGGACAGACGAAGTCTGCCATCGTCTCTCCGTCAGAGACATACTTTGCGACCCGCTCACCAAGTCCGTCATCACAATTCGGACAGCGAGCTAACATCTGGCGATTGATTTCAAGACATCTCGTACGGATTAGTTTGTCCCCCCGTTATATTGGGAAATTGGTTATGAATGAATGTTCATTATGGTCTGATACTGATCGACAACGGGGTATCGACGATGCCGAGTGACGCCGGCGCCGACGCTCAGGAGACGATCGAGGAGTGCACCCCGGCGCAAAAACTGGTCTACAAAACGCTCGAATACGCGGACGAACCGCTCTCCCAGACGGAGATCGCCGAGGAGTCGCACCTTCCGCTGCGAACCGTCCGCAAAGCACTCTACGACCTCGAGGATCTCGGCCTCGTCGACGGCCGGGTCAACATCGGTATCGACGCTCGGGAAAAACTGTACGATCTTGACAAGTGACCTATTAGGTCACTATACGGCGCTTTATTTACTAATAAACAGAATGTGGTAGATAACCAGCCGGCGTTGACAGCGCCGGTCTCTCACAGATACTTCTCAACCATGTCCGTAACACCAACCTCGAGCGACAGGTACCAGTGTAACCACTGTGGCGACTACGCTCCAGCGCACTCGTTCTACGATGCTGCGATGTGCTCGGAGTCCTGTCGCCGGGCAGCGGATGCGGAGCCGATCCTCAACACGATCACGCACGACCACACGACGTGCGTAACGTGTTTCCGCCAGCTGAAGGTCATCGAAGAGCCACCTGAACGGGCCCCGTCCGCGGCCGTCGGCTTCCAGTATCGAACAGAGAATGCTGCGTGGGGAGAGAAACAGCGGCCGACTGGGTCTCGAGACCAGGACGATGATCCGGATCTCCCGTCGCTGAACCAGCAGGTCTACGCGTACGAAGTCAAGGACAAGACGTCGAACGAAATCCGCGAGTACTACCCTGGACGCAAGTTCGACCGCGCAAACGAACCCGAGCCAACGTCAGGCGTGAACGACCCGGTCAAAACGGGGACCATCTGCCACGTCTGCGGCAACACGGAACACAACGTCGTCGACGAAGATCTTCGGTCGAACTGTTCGACGATGCTCGTAGGGCATCATCTCACCGAGCGCGTCCGCGACCTCGACACGTCGATCGACGAGCAACAGTTCTGGGACGTCTACACGGAAGCGGACCGATCGATCCAAGACGCCCTCGAGGCGGCAGTGATTCTCTGATGCGATCCTACAGCGGCGACCCACTCGACGCCACTTACCAGTCGATCACCGAGCGCCCCGAACTCGAGGAGCAAGCCCATAAGGTCGAGTACGCAACCGATCCCGAGCCAGGGGGCACAGAGACGACCGAGGGCGTTCCTGTCCCTGGTGAGCCAGAGTCGGACGAGCTAGACCGGCCAGTGGTCAGGGGCCAGACGACGCTCTCGGAGTGGTCTCGACTGTGACAGCGCGGTGAGCTTCGGCCTCGATGACGGCGCCGTGGCTAACCGATCGTATCCTATCGTTCGGATTCCCGAGGGGATTGCGGACGTCGCCGGAGTACTGGCACCAATGGGCCAGACTCAACGGGTTCGACTCCCGGCTCTGGTCTCCGATGAAGCGGTGCCCTGCTCGTGTTGCGCGCGAGCATCGCCGACTGAGGATACCCGAGCGCTCTGATAGAGCGCTGTGAGTTTCTCGTTGTACTCGAGGGCTGGTACACGACTGACACGGTACGTGACGCTGCCGTCGGCAAGCGTTCGGACGTCGTGTCCTGGACAGGAGTTTGTCGAACGTTCATCTTCTTCGGTCTAAGCGCTACGCGCCACGAGTGCAGCGAGTCCGCGGTATGGGCAGGCCGTTGGTGCCCTCGGGACAACCGAGGATCCAGCGGTTCGCTTGAGAGCCCAAGCGAAAGCGAGGACCTCTCTCGAGCGACCTCCAGCCGTGAAACGATCCTCATCAGCCAGCCCGCCTCCCCACCTTTCAGTACTTACAGTTCCGAGCCGTTTTCATACGCCCCACTGGGGGCACCGTCAACGCAGAAAATCATGTCAATCGATGCATCGAAACCGGACCCGACAGCGTTGGTCTTGGGAGGACACTGATGCCAGACAGTGAGACGCTCGAGCGAACGGGCGCGACACTCATCCTTTTCGGCGTTTGGGCGGCGATCGTCCTCGGTCCGATGTTCGCAAACGCGGACCCGCCGCGCGCAGAACTTCAAATCGCGATCACTGCACTTGCGTTTTCGATCCTCGGCCGTATGTGGGATCTCGAGGTTCAGCGCCTACTGAACGGTATCACGATCTCGGCCGATAGTGGGAAGCGTCAGGACGACCAGGAGGACTGATCGGAGACTGATCCTTTCCACAAGCGCCACCACGGCGTCAACAGCGCTGGCGTCCGTCCTCGAGCGGTAGAGATATCACGCGGACATTTTCGATACAACGGCCGGACGAGGGAGCGCGATAGCTCCTCTCGAATACAATCATACCATGAGGGGGTCACGATGAGCAACGAGGAGCCAGTCGAGGGGAAATGTAACTACCACCCGACTCAGGACGGTGGATACTGCGGCCAGAAGGCCGGGATGGGAACCGATCACCTCGGCGAGGGGTACTGCAAGTACCACGGCGGCTGCTCAACGGGCGGCGCTCGGGAAGGCGCCGGCGCTCCGAAGGGCAACACCAACGCCACGACACATGGGGCGTACGCCGACTGCAACTCGTTCTACCAGAATGAGCTCTCCGAGGAGCTCCGGCAGCTCGCTGACGACATCTTTGCGGACTACCTCGAGAAGTACCGCAGCCTCCACGGCGAGCCGCCACTCGGCCACGAGACCGAGCTGTTCCGCCTCTCCGTAACGCACGTTAAGGACATCGTACTCGACAACTGGTCGACTGACCGACCGGCGGCCCTCGAGTCGGGGAACCCGATGGTCGACCGGGAGACGCGCACCAAGACGGAGAAGGACAAGTTCAACGAGATCGTGACCTTCGAGGAGCACCACTACAAGGAGTCAGTGGTTCTCGCGGCGCAAAAGAAGCTCTCGACGGATCGCAGGCAGTGGCTCAAAGACCTCGACCTGCTGCACGATGCCGATCAGAAGACCGCCGACGCCCTCGAGGACGGCCTCGACCTCACGCTCTCAGAGGCAGACAAAGAAGCGCTCGACGCCGCAAACGACGTCGAGCCCGACACGATGAAGTAATATCGTGCTATGAGCCAGACAACGCAACCATCGTTCACGGAGATAGCCGAGCGGAACCCGCTGGCTCACCCGACGGCGACGTCGATCCAGCTGTTCGACTACTCGCTGCCGCCGGGCCCGCACCTCAAAGAGTTCTACAACTCGCTGTGGAAGGCGGTCGACCCGGATTTTCCATACGCACCGACGAAAGTCGCTCGCCTGCTGCCTCGAGGACACGGCAAGTCCGAGGGCGCCGGCGTCGTGTTCCCGACGTGGGCGATCCTCGACAACCCGGGGATCCGCGTCGCGATCATCGGGAAGACAGCGGGCCTCGCCGACGAGCGTTCCTCGAAGGTGGTCGACGCGGTTGAGACCTACGCGCCGATGTTCGGTGTCGAGCTCGAGAACGTCGCCGGCACACAGCTGACGACGGCCGCGAACACGCATAAGGAACCGACGATCTCAGCGTACGGCCTGGAGTCGAACCTCACGGGCCGGCACTTCGACGTGATCGTTTGGGACGACATCGCGGAGTGGGACAACCAGCGCACGGAGACACAGCGCCGGAACGTTCGGGAGTACTTCCAGGACTACGAGAAGAACCTGATCGATCCGGACTGCGTCCTCGAATGCGGCGGCGTCCAGGCGATGATCGGCACCCGGAAGCACCCGAGCGACTTGTACGCGACCGAGATCCTCTCGAGTGCGACGTGGGACTGTAAGGCGGCGACTGCAATCCACGAGGACGACTGGCCGCTCGTCGAGGAGCGTGCCTGGAGCGTCCGCGGCGACGACGGTGTGATCTACGACGACGTCGGCGACCTTCCGGCGGACGTCAACCTCGCGAACAACGGCGTGATCCCGGATCGGGATATGACCGTGCTCTGGCCAGAGCACAAGCCGGCATCCGAGCTGCTATTCGACATCGTCGACGGCGATGACAGCACGCCGATCTGGCGCCGGGAGAACCAGCAGGATCCGAACGCGCTCGCCGGCAGCGTGTTCAAAAGCGAGTGGCTGACCTACGTCGACGATCTCCCAAAACCTCGAGTAGCGTTCCGGTGGTACGCTGGGATGGACCTCGGGCTCGTCGAGGACCTCCAGCAAGCCGCGCAGGACGACACCGACTGGACGGCACTCGCTGTGGTCGCGTGGGATGACGACATCGGGCGTGGGTACCTGACGAAACTCGAGCGAGTGCGCGGCCTCTCAGTCAAGGAATCGGCCGACTGGGCCGTCGGACAGCTTGACGGCATCGACGTCGACGGGATGTTCGTCGAGCAGAACGCGAACCGCGGTGTTGCCCAGCGCCTTCGCGACGAGTCACCGATCCCGGCGGAAGGCGACACCTCGAGTGGCGATAAAGAGGAGCGGATCCACAACCTGTCGGCAGACTTCGAGTCCGATACGCTTCGGATCGTCGGCGATCCGACCGACGACAAGTGGTACAACTTCGAGGTCAACGAGTGGCTGCAGTTCCCGAACGCGAGTCACGACGACCGCCTTGACGCGATCGAGATCGCGATGCGGCACATCGACGCTGAGGACAACGAGGATCCGTTCATCGTTTCTCGATAACCATGAAACTGCCAAACCTACTTTCGCGCTCCGATAGCGGCGACGATGAGGAACTCAAAGAGCAGCACGCCGAGGACCTCGAGCCTCGAGGCGAGTCACGCCAGGGCGTCGGGAGCTTCGTCGTCTCACGAACCCGCCGCCACGAGACCGATCCTCGAACGCGGTATCTTCGATCGGAGATCGAGACCGACGTCGAGGACGCGCCAACCGTCCTCGGTGAGTACCATCGGGAGTTCTACGTGGAGTTCGCCCTCGGCCAGGCCGCTCTCACGCTGTTCGACCTTTCGGTGTCCGAACCGGGCTGGTCGGTTCGTGCTGAGATCGACGGCGATAAAGACGAGGATATGACACAGGCCCTCGAAACGTGGGGTCGCAACTGTGCGATCCACGCCGGCGAGAGCGGCCAGGACATCATGACGATTGTCTCGAAGTGCCCCTCGCATCGGCGGTCAAAGGGAACGCTGTTCGTCGAAAAGGTCCGCTCGAGCGAGAGCGAGCTCGCGGCGGTGATGATGCTCGATCCGTCGACGATGAGCATCTACAAGCGCGACGATCAGAACCTCGTCGTCCAACCGAACGATCCCGTCGACGGCGACCACCCAACCACACCGAACGGCGATGCAGCGGCGTACGTCCAGTACGACGGCCACGCGACCAAAGACGAGATCCCGTTCGCCGCGGACGACATAATCAAGCTCGCCTACAACGTCCCCGAGGGCCAGGCCTGGGGGACGATGATCTGGCGGGCGATCCGCGAGAACATCCGTCGGTTCCAGAAGATTAAACGTGACCGTGGTGCGTCGATCCGGCTCACCGGGTGGCCGCACCTGATCTACGGCCTCGAGGGCGCGACCCAAGAGCAGGCCCAGAAGCTTGCTGATGCTCATGATGAGGGGGATCTCCAGGCCAACGAGGGACCGAAAGACGACGACGAGTCCTCGAGTTCGCGCGTCGGCCGGACCGACTACGTCAACCACCAGGTCAACGTCGAGGAGGTCTCGCCGGACGTCCCGGACGTCAACGACGCGATCATGGACGAGATCGAGGAGATCTTCTCGGTGATGCCGGTCTCGAAGCCGATGGTCGCCTACGCGCAGGATATCAACCAGTGGGTGATCGAACCACTCGACCGGCGTGACGATCTCCTCGTCGACGACGAACGGCGCTACCTCGAGGATAAGTGGGAGCCCCTATTCCGCGAGAAGGCCGACGAGCTCGCCGGCGGCACCTACGAGGGCGAGGTTCGCTGGCGGATCGAGCAACCCCAGGACGAGAACCCACTCAAGCGCGAGGACTTCGATCCCGAACGCCTCCTCAACCTCGTGCGGGCGCATAACGAGTGGCCGGACGCGAAGTTCCCGATGGAGCTGTTCTACCACTACGCAGGCATGGATCGCGAGAAGTGGGAGGAAACGGTCGACGATGCGGCCGTCGAGCGCGCCCAGGAGATCGTTGCCCAGGCGCAAGCCGAGGACGAGGAGTCGAACGACGAGAATGGTGGCGAGGACGACCTCGAGGATGACAACGGCGAGTAATGCCCTCCGAAGACCCGACGCAATCGACCACCCGACGCAGAAAGTGGACTGGTCGCTTCAACAAGCGCTACGAGGCGATCGTCGGTGCGCTCAACGACGAGTTCCGCGGCGGGTCGGAGTTCCGCCCCCAGAACGACGTCGAGGAGTCGCTTCAGACGGCCGACTTCCGCGAGTGGTTCGAGCAGCAACTCGACGACGAGGTCGTCGAACCGCTTCCAAGCCGTGCGGTCCGTAATGGCGCACACTACACGGCCGACTACGTCGACGAGTTCTATCGAACCGGGCTCCGGCTCGCCGACGAGGACATCCGGCAGGCCGGCGCGGATATCCCGGACGTCTCGCCGGCGGTCGTCGCCTCGAGTGACATTCACCAGAAGAAGCTCCGCGGCGAGTACGTCGAGGTCTATCAGGAACTCGAGGACATCGCCCGCGAGACTGGACGGCAGGCGACACGGGAGTACCGCGGCGCTGTCGCCGGCAGCGAAACCCTGGCGGCGACGCTCTCGGCGCTGAAGGACCGCGTCCGGAAGGTCGGCGAGAGCCGAACCAAGAACCTCGCACACTCCTACGGCACACGGATCGTCAACGACGCGATCGTCGAACGTGCTGCCGAGCTCGGCGTTGAACAGATCGGCGTCGACGTCGAGACGGACATCACGATCGACGGTGAGCCCCTCGAGCAGTGGCAGGCCGTCTTGGACGAGGTGACCTGCGATCAGTGCCGGGCGCTCCACGGCAACGCCTACAAAGTGAGCGAGATCCGGAGCGGCGACGCTCCGAGACCGGTCGACGACACGCACGCCTACTGCCGTTGCAGATATATCATAGTAGAGATATGACACAACACGATACCGAACTGCGAGAACAGCTAGCTCCAGCTGAAAGCGGCGGTGCGGCCGTTGCCGAACCGTCGGATACCGGCACGACCGTCCGGATCAACCCAATTCCCGAGGGTGAACGGACGGTCGGACATCGGCCCGGATCCGAAGACGACGAGGTCGCGATCTGGGATCCCGAGCCGATGAAGGAGGCCGTTGAGAGCGGCGCTCTAGATGGCTCGACGATCGTCAAAGGCCGCGCCGGGAAGAACCCACACTATGGCTTCGACGAGCAGGTCGCTGCCGACGACGTCCTCGGGAAGGTCGAGAAGTGGGAGTACGAGGACGGCGTCGGCCCCGTCGGGAAAGCTCAGCTCGCCGACGAAGGGATCGCCGACCGCATCGAACTCGACCTCCTGGACGTCTCAGGCGACTGGCTTCGTCGCCTCGGCGAGTACGACGACGAACGTGGCGGCAAGCCTGTCGAGGAGGTGCTCGGCCTCCCTCGAGTGACCGTCGTCGAACGCGGCGCGTCGAACGCCTCGATCGACCTCGAGCCCGAGACGGCCGAGGCGCTGGGCTACAATCCCGATGCGCCGGACGTCGGCCAGGAGCAACATGCGGACACACTCACACCGGCGCCGCCGGACGGCTGGGTTGACTTCTACGATCAGCTGACCGCCGGCGACGCCGTCGCAGTCTCGGGCGCGTACTACTCGGACGGCGACTACTACGTCTCGATCCACCCGGAGGGCGATGCCCTCGAGGAGCCCGACCCGTCGCTCGGCGAGGCGATTGCGACGCTCGGCCCGTTCCCGGCTGATCGGAGCGAGGGCTCGATCACGCTCCCACTTGAGGAGCCGATTGAGCAGTCCCAGACGCTCCATGCTGTCCTCCGGGAGGCCGACGACGGCGCCGGCGACCCGATCGAGATCGACGGTCGGCATGTCATGAATGGCGCGGTCGTCCGGGTCGCGGATCCGGAGGGCGAGGCCGAGTATCTCGCCGATCCGGACGCATCGAACAAAACGATAGGGGCGGCAACCGGCACCTCGCCGGACACCCCAGCGGACACCACCGATCCAACAGATATGGGATCCAACGACAACGAACTACGAGAACAGCTGGCCGAGGTCCGAGACGAGCGCGACGAGCTCGAGGACGACAAGTCCGACCTCGAGGAGCAGCTGGCCGAGAAGAACAGCACGATCGAGGACTACGAGGACCGCATCGACGAGCTCGAGGAGGAAGTCGGTCCGATCAAGGAGCTCCTCGCCGAGATCGCTGTCGGCGACCAGCCACTCGACCCTGATCGGATCGCTGAGACTCACGACACCGAGGAACTCGTCGAGATGCTCGCCGGCGACGTCGAGGAGGACGACCTCTCCTACTCGGAGAAAGTCAAGGAACAGCTTGCGGCGCCACTGTCGCCGCGTGGCCAGGGCGAAGAGGAGAGTGGCCCCGATCTCGGCGACGTCGACTCCGAACAGGTCGAGCAGCTCGCTGGAAGCGTCCTCTCGCTCTCCGACATGCAGCGGATCCACAACGAGGACATCTCTCGTCGAGAGTACCTCCAGCGCGAGTACGACGTCGACCCCGCGCAGTACAACTCCGAGCCGGCGCTCCGTGACGCGATCGGCGAGAACGGAGGTGCGAGCTAATGGCGTCCGGTGACCTCTCGCTGTTCGAGCCTGGCGACCGACCGACTGTCACGCTCGTTGCCGACTCGAGCGGGAACGTTCCCGATCTGAACGACTTCGTCGAGCTCACGGGTGAGAACGCCCAGCACGCCGAGGTTTCGGTCGTCGAGAACGCCGGCGCCGGCGTCGCAACCGTCGCTCGTCTCCCCGATGAGTACGATCCCAACGCGAGCTACAGTGCCGGCGACGTCATTGGTGAGGCAACCGTCCTGCTCCGGCATCCCGTCGACTGGGTAACACCGTCGGATGGGACCGACCTCTCGCCGGGCGACCTCGTCGTCTCGGACGCTGGCGGTACCGTGGCGGCCTACGATTCGGCTGGCGGTGATACCGCCGATATGATCGTTGGTCCGGTCTGGACGACCATCGCGAAGGGAAACTACACGGCCGGCAAGGTGGCCGTCGTCCGTCGCAACTAGGAACCGTCCCTGCAACTGCATCCATACAACTACTAATACCTACACATGTCGCGAGTTACCTTCCAGAACACGGATGGTCTGACGCCGGAAGTGCTGCGGAACACGATGGTCGAGACCATCAACCAGATGGATCGCATCAACGTCAGCAACGACGAGGGCTACGCCTCGGCGCTGACGGTCTTCCCGATGGTGAACATGAACGCCCCCAAGGAAGGGTACTACACCTTCGGCGGCGTCTCCGGCGGGATGCCCGCCGCAGCGCCGGACGCCGAGTCGCCGCTGGGCGCGCTGACGCTCCCCTCGAAGACGAGCTACGACACTCACTCCTACAAGCGAAAAGTCAATCCCAAAAAGGAGCTCGAGGCTGAACTCGACTCGGCCAACGCTCCGTTCTCGCTGTTCAACTACGGCGCGAGCTACCTCAACGCGGAGACGTTCATCCGCCGCGAGATCGTCACCTGGCGTGGCGACGAGAACATCGACGGCCTGATCGGCCCCAACGGCGCCGACCCGCACCCGGACATCGAATCCGAGGGCAACGCCTACACGTCGCTCACTAGCTGGGACGATCACGCAGGAGCGACGCCCTACCAGGACGTCCTCGACATCGCGCACAACATCAAGACGCAGGGCCGGTTCATGGGCAACGAGAACCGCCCGCCGCTGTTCGCCGGTCCAGACGTCATCCGTGATCTCCGACTCAACGAGGACCTTCAGGACCGCCTCGGGATCACTCGAGACACCACGCTCAACACGGCCGACATCTCCGGGCTCATGAGCGACGATATCTCTAGCATCCGTGAGGTCGCGGTGCAGGTCCCGCGGACGAACGCCAACGGCGAGTTCATCGATGAGGAAGACAACGTCGTCGATGAGGCCGAGGACGCCGTCATGGACAACATTCTCGAGCCGTACGACCCGGACTCGGGCACCAAGAATCGAAACATCGTGATCGGAATGCCCGGCGTCGAGTCTGCGTTCATGCCGTGGTACCTGAACAAGCTCACCCAGCTGGCTGATCAGGCGCCGATGACGTCGTCGCTCTCTGTCGACTCCGAGCGCGGGTTCCTGACCCAGATGTGGAACGACGACGACCCGATCTCGACGTACATGGCCGCCAAGCAGGACATCGGCTTCCACCTGCGACGGCCACAGAACTGGGCGGTCGCTCAGGTGTAACCATGGCTGAGCTATACTGGCCCCGTTCGACGACCTTCCTCGGACGTGACCAGCAGTACGCTGGTCCCGAGGTCCACGACGTTCCCGACGAGCTCGAGGAGAAGTTCCGCGCCCGCGGCTGGGAAGATCCGCCCGAGGAGGGCAACGAGAGCGAGGACGTCGAGGAGTCGGACGAGGACTACCAGACTCTCGATCCCTCAGAGTACACGGTTGCCGAGCTCGAGAACGAGCTGGAGACCGGCGACTTCGATGCTACTCTCGATGAGATCGAGGAGGCTGAGAAGGCGCAGAAAGATCGCGACGGCGCCCTCGAGGCGATCGCCAACCGACGCGAACAACTCGAGGAGTAACCCCCCATGAGTACGAACGAGGATCACTACGCCGACGTCCAGGACGTCCGCGACGAGCTCCACGCCGAGGGATGGGATCCGACAGGCCTCTCCGACGAGTACATCATCCGCCGGCTCGAGCGACGAGCGGCTCCGATCGTCGAGAACGAACTCGCCGACGGTAACCCTGAGTGGAAGCTCCCGATCCTCGAGGCGCTGCTCGCCGGCCACTACATCCTCGCCTCTGGGAACGACGACGTCCGTCAGATCAACCGCAAGTCCGACGCCGACGGTTCGACTGCGAACTACCAGGGCGATCTCGGCGAGCAAGGGCTTCGCGGGACGACCCTCGGCCAGCAGGCGATCGAGGAGGACGACAGCGGCGTCCTCGCTGACCGGGCTGCGACAGTCGACGACCCCGAAGGCGACGAGCCGTTCTGGTTCGTCTCCCGGAGCGCCTAATTCATGAACGAAAATTCCACGATCACTGTCTTGGCCTACACCGAGACCGGTGAGACCGAGGACGACGGCATGGGCGGCACCCAGCCGATCGAGGACTGGGTCGTGATCGCCGAGGAGATCCCTGCCCGCTACTCCCCCGAGGGTAAAACGATCGTCGACGAGGACTCCGGCGAGCGCATCCAAGACACCGCTTTCGTTTCGATCCACCCGCGCCACATCGGCGAGATCGCCGGCGACGGTACCTACCTGCTTGACGATCGGCTCCGTCCAGGCGTCGATCGTCGCGTTGATCTCCATCGTGGCGATCGCGAACCTCGCCGGCGATCGATCAAAAGCGTCGCCGAGGTGCTGGGCCCGAACGGTCGCGTCCCGAGTGCGGTTCGACTCGAGCTCGAGGTGGTCACATCGTGATCTCTTTCAACTGGAAGAGCGGCCAGGGACCAGACGCGCTCGTCGAGGACCTCGAGACGTTCAAGGACGAGTTCTTCGGCCGCCTTGAGGACGATGTCGAAACGACAGTCGACGAGGCCGTCGAGGAGGCCCAGTCCCGTGCTCGTGTGGACACTGGCGAGCTCCGCGACTCGATCCGAAACAAAGTCGAGCAGATGACCGGCAAGATCGTCGCGCACCTGATCGCCGGCGCTGAGCACAGCGCCTACAACGAATTCGGGACGATCTACATGAGCGCCCAGCCGATGATTCGGCCGGCACTGCGGAAGGTCGAGCAGGATCTCGTCGATCGGATCACCAAAAGCTGGGATCAGGCCGCTCGAGCTCTTTGATCATGCCACACTCAGACAACGAGGCCGGCCTCACACAGGCAGCGCTCACGGATCTCCGAAGCTACGGCCCACTGCTCGAGGCGCTCGGCGACGGCGACTCTCCGGGCGATGCAACCGAGCAGATCCGGACCCCGCTTACCGCCCCCGATCCCGACGATATCCCGCCGGCACTGCTGATCATCGACGTCCAGGCCGTCGCCTCGGCGGATCGTGGCGGCGCCGTCCTCGTCGACTACGAGGTCGAAGCCGGGCTCACCGTCACCGCCGGTTGGATCGAGGGCAACCGACCGGGCCCGAACCCCGAGATCGCGTTCTCCCGGATCCTTGACGCCGTCAGTGAGCGAGCGAATGTCGGCTTTGGAGTCGACCACCTCGCACTCTCTGACGCGGGCACTGGCGGTGGGTCGGGCGTCCTCGAGTCGCCGATGGAGGCCGGGGAGAAGGGTGCCGCTCGGCTGTGGCAGTTCGAGCAGTCCCGCAACTAACCATGTCAGTCTACAGAAACCAGAAAGGAACGCTGTCGTGGGCCGGCTCTGACCGCGCCTACCGCCGCGGCGAGATCATCGTCGATCCGCCCGAGCACATCCTCGAGAAGTTCGGCGACGACTTCGAGCGCCTCGACGATCCCAAGACGGGCGCGATCGACCGCGACATCCTCGAGGGCCTCAAGTATCGCACGCTGCAGCGGATCGCAGCGAGCGATCTCTACGACGCCGTCGACGGGAACTCGACGAAGGCGGCGATCCTCGAGGCCGTCAGCGCCGGCGGCAATGAAGGCGATGACAGCGAAGGCGAACCGACCGACGAGTAACCGCCCCGATCCCGGATAGCGATCGGACCGACAACACGCTATGAACGCAAATCCCAACACCGAAGCGAACTTTCAGGGTCGATGGGTCGACATCGGCGTCGTCACCGACCTCGGCACCACAGAGGAAACGATCGAATGGCTCGACCACGTCTACGCGGACACGTCAATCTCGAAGGACTCCGACAGCGACGAGTTCCAGTACAATGGCTCGCAGTACACGATCACCGAGGAGGGTCACGTCACGCGCGAAGCCGAGTTCGGGATCTATCCGGACTCCGAGAATGCCGATCTCCAGACGCTCGGTCTCATCGACGCAGACGGAGCTGAACTCCACAACGTCCGCCAGGAGGCAGTCGTCTTTGTAATCTGGCCGAGCGCCGATGAAACCGACGACACGACCGCGATCAAGCGCGTCGGCGAGAACGTTCGCGTCCAAACCGGTGAGGAGAGCCTGTCCGACGGGCCCTACGAGTTCACGTTCACGCTGTTCATCGAGGGCAAGTACTGGTTCGACGGCGCCGCAGCACTCAATGGCGGGAGCTGATCATACATGTCCCAGGCACCCACCAAGCCGCCGGAGCCGGAGGATCGTGCGGAGGTTCTCGAGGACCTCGGCGGCGAGAATGTTGACGAGCAACTCGAGCGCGGTGAGGAAAAGCATGAAGCCGCCGAGGCTGAACGCCAAGAGCAGAAACAGGAACAACTCGAGAGCGCTGCCGACGGCCAGGCGATCGAGGACTGGCTCACCCAGGAGACGACCCGCGACGTCGACACGATCTCGTTCCGTGGCCGTGAGTTCGAGTTCTCTCAGCCCGGCGTGATCCACCGCCGGCAGACGATGAAGATCCTCTCCGAGTCGGACCCTGAGACCTTCGAAGATGTCGACCCTGACGACGACGAGGCAGTCAACGAGACGATCGAGGAGAACCTCGACCCCGAGTCGATCAAGAACGTTGTGGGGCTCTACGATCACCAGCTCGAGACGATCACCGAGCTCTGCACCGACCCCGTGATGGGTGACGAGACCGTTCCCGAGGGCGACGATCTCTCTCGAGGCGCCCAGCGTTGGGGTCGATTCAAGCTCGAGGACGAGACCGACGCCGACGGTAACGTCATCAAGGAGGGGCTATCGACGCTCTCTCAGCAGGTCGTCGCCGAGCGCCTCGAGGCGACCGACGAGGGCGAGGGAAATTAACTCCCGACGAACGTGAGGCGATCGACGACTTCGTCGGGCGCGACGACTACTACGGCGTCGCCTGGATGGAGGTCGTCGTCGAAGGGCTCGGGAAAACGCCGATCGAGTTCGGCCAGGATACGGAGCCGAAAGAGCGCTACGCGATCCGGCAGTACGTGCGCTCGAAGGCCGCAGCCAAGCGTGAGCGGGCCGAGCAAGCCAACCAGAACAACTAGTGGAGTTGAGAACGTTTTTCATACTACGCCATGCGCTCGCTACTCTCCAGTTCGGACACTGCTCACGTCGTCGACGCCGAGCAACTGCCGCCGGCGCCGGACGGTCGACAGTATCGCTACGAGGTTGTCGTTCAACTCGACGACGCGGTCGACTCGGCGCCGTCGGACGACGACGTTCGAGAGATCGCCGACGCTGTCCTCGAGGCGATCGCCGAGATCGACGATCCAGACTGGCCGGGCGCCGACGAGCTGTATATCCAGATCTACGGACCCGATCGCGAGCTCGACGCCGGTGCCTGTGGGACGGCCCACTGGGTCGCCGGCGACTACGAGTCGATCGAAACTCGATCGTACTTCTTCGGAGGGGTTGGGGCATGACCGACGACGTCGTCCGCCCGCTCGGCCCGCTCGCCGAGTTCCGGGAGTACGCGAAAGAGGAGCGCGACGCGGCCCGTGAGCGCGGGAACCGCGCCGGCGCCCTCGCCTTTGATGACATCGTGAACAAGACGAACGAACTCGAGCGTGAGGCGATCGCCGACGGGATCCCGCTGCAGCTCGATCTCTCGGAACTCGAAGACTGACACTCCGTCTTTCTCGAGAAATACCTGCCGTATAGCGCGATAACCGCCCCACTGCAGCCGATTCTAAGATGATCGAAATCCCCCGTGAGCGAGGTGTGTAGCCGTGGGTGCGCTTTCAGAACTTCGTGGCTCGATTGAGATAGATCACTCCGGAGCCAAGTCCGCGATTGAGGACGTCCAAGGCCAGGCCGAAGACATGGGCTCGTCGTTCGAGTCGACTGGCCAGCGGATGCAATCCGCAGGGAAGTCCATGACTGCCGGCGTCACGGCCCCGCTTGCTGCGATGGGCGGTGCAGCGGCGAAGACTGCTGCTGACTTCGAGAAATCGATGCAGTCGTCCATCGCGATCATGGGCGACGTCTCGAACGCCGAGCGTGAGAAACTCGAGAAGACAGCCCGCGAGGTTGCGACAAGTACATCCAAATCCCACGAGGAGGCCGCCAATTCGTACTACTATCTCGCATCTGCTGGCCTCGACGCCGCCGATTCGATGGAGGCCATGCCGCAGGTCGCCGCGCTCGCGGAAGCCGGTCAGATGGACATGGCCGAGGCGACCGACATCGCCACCGACACGATGTCGGCGTTCGGAATGGAGGCCTCCGAGCTTTCCCGTGTGACGGACACGATGGCCGGGACGGTCAACCGGCACAATCAGACGATGCAGGGGATGGGGTCGGCGATGAGCCAGGTTGCGCCGGTTGCATCCGGTCTCGGGATGTCGATCGAGGAGACCTCGGCCGCAATCGGGATGATGGGCGACGTCGGTATCAAGGCCGAGAAGGCTGGTACCGGTCTCCGATCCGCTCTATCTTCGCTGCAGAACCCGACTGGGAAGGCTGCCGAGACGATCGAGGCTCTCGGCATCAAGGTCAACGACGCCGAGGGGAACATGCTCCCCCTCCACGAGATCATCGGCCAGCTCGAGGAGAGTGGCGCCAAGACAGCCGACATCATGGCCCTGTTCGGGAACCAGGCTGGACCGGCCATGCAAGCTCTCGTTGATCAGGGTAGTGACGCACTCCGTGATGAGGCGGAAGCCCTCTCCGAACTCGACGGCGAGACGCAGAAAGTCGCCGAGACGCAGCGAGACACGCTGCACGGCTCGATTGAGATGCTCAAGTCGTCGGTCGCTGACCTTGCGATCGAGTTCGGCAGTGTACTGACGCCGTACATCCGGCAGGCTGCCAACCTCGCGACGAATCTTGCAGATCGGTTCTCGGGGCTCGGAAGGACGACACAGACAGTTATCGTCGCCGTCGGCGGGGTTGCTGCGGCGCTCGGCCCGCTGCTCATCGCGTTCGGTGCGCTTATCGGCCCACTTTCGACGGCTGTGGGTACGCTCGGAGGTCTCACTGCGGTACTCGGGCCAGTTACTGGTCTCGTCGGTAGTGTGATCGCCCCACTCAGTTCTCTGACAGCAATAGTGAGTGGACTCTTAGCGCCACTCACTGGCCTCGTTGGGACAATGGGGTCGTTCGGTGCTGCTGTGGTAGGAGTCCTCGGTCCGATCGGCTTGCTCGTGGCAGCCATCGGCGGAATCGGCTATGTTCTGAGTGAAAACAGGGAAGTGGTTCGCAAGTTCGCCAATCAGGCGATCGGGAAGCTGAAGAGCGTCGCATCAGGCGCGGCCACGTGGCTGGAGGCGAACGGGCCCAGTCTTCTCAAATCCGCCTTTAGGAAGATTGGGGAAGGTATCCGGTTCATCGCACTTGATATTTACAATGCGGTTACCGGGAACGGTGATTCGATTATCAAGTCGATGATCATCGACGCGGGGTCATGGCTGATCAACGAAGGACCAGGGATCCTCAAGGCAGCCGCGAAACTCGCGTTCGACGCGATCATGGCTGCTGCCAAGGGGCTCTACCAGGGCCTGATCGGCAACAGCCTAATCCCTGAGATGTTCCAGGCGATCGGCGCCTACATCAAGTCGACCGCGGTCTCGCTGATCCAGACGGCCATACAGACCCTCGTCACCCGCGTTACGACGCTTTTCACCACCCTGAAAACGAAGACGGTCACGACGATCACGAACTGGGGTAATCGGATCGGAACCCTCGCAACGAACGCGAAGAACAGAGTCGTCACGTCAGTCACGAATCTGAAAAACCGAACGGTCACGCTGGTCACGGGTCTCAAGAATCAGACAGTTACGCAGTTCACGAACCTGAAAAACCGAGTTACGTCATCGATCACGAATGCCAAGAACACGGTCGTTGCGACTGCTACGAATCTGAAAACGCAGACCATCAGCCAGTTCACGAATCTGAAGAACACTGCGACCTCTCGAGTGACGTCGCTTAAGGACGACGCCGTCTCGGCAATAACTACCCTGAAAGACGACACGGTCGGCGAGCTCCGGTCGATGGCCGACGACGCTGTCGACGAAGTCAGCGAGATGGCTTCGGATCTCCTCGACGAGGTCGACATCGCGAACAAGTTCAAAAACGCCGGTGGTGACCTGATCTCATCATTCGCGGATGGGATTCGCAACTCAGTCGGTGAGGCAACGAGCGCCGTCTCAGGAGCAGTCGATGATGTGAAAAGCTATCTGCCGAGTTCACCAGCCGACAGAGGTCCGCTAAGCGGTGATGAGTGGATCTACGGCCTCCCCGAAGCGATGATATCGGGAATGGAGGACCGCGTTCGCGAACTTTCGTCAGCTTCGGCGATGATCGCCGACGCGGCTCGGCCAGATCCCGATGCGCCCAACGTCCCAATGCCGACCCCACAGCCCGCGGGCGGCAACGGCCGTCAGTCCTCGCGGCGGCGCGATGACGAACGCCGGGTCATGATCGACTTCGGCAATCTCCCGCGGGACGCTCTCGTCTCGATCGGCGACCTCGAGGACATGGCCGACGAGGCCGTCCGCAACCGCCGCCGGCGCGAAAAGAATCGAACTGCGTAATCCACATTCATGCCAGATCTGCCGAAATCAGTCCCGAGGACCGCATGGTACGTCTATCTCTATGACGGCACCGAGGAGTACGTCACGTTCGCAGACGGCCTCGTCGAGGAGATCCCGCCGCGGACGGTCGCCGAGAGCGGCTCGTGGCAGTTCAATTTCCGCCACGATCCCGCCGGTTCCCGGAGCTACGATCCGCTCGAGCACACGGACCGCTACGAACGCGTCGTTGAGATCGGCCGTTGGGCCGGACGCTACGTTCTCCGCGAGCCCCTCGAGGCCGAACCACGCTATCGAGAGCAGGTCCCACCAGGGAATCCGTCACTGCTCGTCGGCCTCCAGCCAGCCTACGAGACGCCAGCCGGTGGCGTCTGGGGGCTCGTCGACGGCTACGACGAGACGAATGCGCTTCCCGAAACGGGGCTTACCGTCACGCTCGACGTGACGATGCTCGCGACGACCGACGACTACGAGACTCGCGACGAGGTCGTCGCCGACCTGTCCTTCTGACCTGACCACACATGCACGAGTACCAAATCGGCCACGCACACACGGCACTGACGCAAAACCAGAACAGGCGAGCCACCCGCGGCGACGGCGTCCTCGAGGGCTGCCAGGTCTCGGCGGGCGACTCGAGCTCGAGCGTCGAGACCGAAGTCGACGGTGGCTACGTTCAGATCGACGGCAACGTGCTCGAGTTCGCGCCGACCGCTGTCACTCATCCGGACGGGTCTGGTGATCCTCGGCGCGACGTTGTTCTCGTCCAAGACGCCGGCGACGGGACTGGCGAGGTCTTCGTCCAGGAGGGAGATCCTGGCTCGTGGCCGACCGACGACTCGGGCAACGAGTACCGTCACGCGAACGCCTGGCAGCCCCAGCCACCCGATACGGCTAGTAGCGACGCGGTCGTCCTGGCTATCGTCTCGATTGGGCCTAACGCAACACAGTCGTCCGGGATCAGCGACGTCGAGGACCGCCGGCGTGAACCCGCACCGTCCGGCCGACAGGGCTGGCAGCAACCCAACATCACGACCCCAACGGTCAATCTCGAGAGCGGCGACTTCTACGCCCAGCCGCTGGCGATTCCCGGCGATTCGTGGCTCCACGTCTGGTCGGTCGCACAGTATCGCTTTCTCGAGGGATCCAGGGCGTCGTGGGATTCCAACTGGGAACTCTCAATCATGGAGCCCGGTGACCTGGATACCGCCGCCCAGTCGACGATCGCCGAATCCGAGTTCGTTGGCGGCGATCCCGTCTGGCAAATATCGATCGGCGGATCTCCCAACGAGATCCAGCCCTACTGGATCCAACTGCACAACACCGGGAGCAGCGACATGGATAACGAGGAGTACTGGTCGGCCCAGCTCGCCGTGACGGTCGACCGGAGGCCGATCTAAGTGGCGCTCCCCGAGACGCCTCCAGGACGAACGGCAGGAGGGCCGGCGCCGATGACTGCCGGCGGGCCGCAGCCTGGCGTCGCCGGCTCCCTGGAGTCCTACTCCCCAACCGATCCCGGAGACGTCCCGTCGCGGTATTCGATCCACCTCGAGCGCAACACCGGCGAGACGCGGACGCTCACCGATATCGAGTCGATCGACGTCGTCCGCGAGCATACGGATTCGTCAGACTGGCAGGCGACCGTTCCCGAGGATCCGACGCTCCCCGAGTGGCGGTTCGCCAACGTCGAGGTCCGATATCAGGGCAACACGCTCTTTACCGGAACACTGCAGCGCGTCGATCCTTCGGTCACGGATGCCGAAACCGTCCTTGAGGGATACGGGCCCGGCTCAGCGATCCGCTTCGGTCACGTCCGAGTTGAAGAGCAAAACGCCAACCTCTATCGAGTGATCGAGCGCGTTTGGCGCGACCATACGCCCTTCGACGCACTTGTGTTGAGTCCGGAAGAACCGCAGACGTTCTCGAAGGTTGAGCTTTCCGGGACGCCGAAGTCGATCCTCAAAGAGCTCCACGACCGCGCTGGGATGCGGTTCTACTTCACGATGCTCCCAACGGACGGTCCCGACGTGATCTCGTTCCGGCCAGGACGGCTCGTCCGACCAAGCGGATGGACGCGGATTGATATCGATCCACGCTGGGACGTCGGCGACTACCGCAACGCCGTCGTCGTTGAGGGCGCCTACTCCGAGGAGCTCGGCCGGCGATATCGTGGCGAGGCTGTCGATGCTGAGGAGGTCGATCGTGTCGGGGAACGTCTCGAAGAGTCCATCGGTCCCGAGCCCGATCTCGAGAGCGACGAGGACTGCCAGCAGATCGCCGACAGCACTCTTGAGGATCGGCTTGCAGAGGATCAGCAAGAGGGCTCGGTCGACATCCTCCCACGGCTGCTACCGCCAGGGGTGCGCGTCAACGTCCCGTACTACGGCGAGATGCGAGATCTCGAGCGCGTCTCCTACCAGGAGAGCCTCGGAGAGGCGAGCGGGACGCTCGATATCGAGCGTCCGTACTCGGTTGCCGAGCGTACTGAGGAGGTTGACGCCGACCTCAGCAGCACCAAGGAGATGATTCGCTGATGCGCGGCTATCCAGCTGGTGCTGGCGGGCTGTCGGCATCGGCCGGCGGCCTCGTTGACGGTGTTGATCGCAGCTTCTTCGACAACTTCGAGGAAGACCGGATGGCAGCGTACTACGAGCGTTCGACTCTCGGCGAGACTACGCTCGTCGACGACGCCGGATACCACACGGCCCGCGGGCTGCGACTCGAGGGATACAACTTCTTGTGGACGGTCCCGGGTTCTGGTTTCGAGCGCTACCCGGACACAGACGAATGGATCATCTACGTGATGACGATCGACAACTGGGAGAACGTCAGTCAGATCTGGTTCCCAGTTTTCGGCGATCCGAGCAATGAGGGCGATCGGGATCCGAGCTACGAGATCCAGATCATCAACAACGACGAAACGTTTCGGATCCAATCGCGGGACAACTCCGACAACAAGGAAGACGTCGCGACCGATGCCGAGAGCGACCAGACCTACGACTGGTTCTCGACCGGCGTGACCTACGCCGTCGGAATCTATCGCAAGCCCTCGGGCGGCGTTCTCGGCGGGCTGTGGGATGCGAACGCGGACTATCCGCTCGAGTCTGAGGCGATTGCGTACATCGATTCGGCGGACCATCCATACGATGACGGGAGCAGTATCGACGGGATCGGCCCGGATGACGGCCCTGGACGTTGGGGCTATCGGACTGGTGACAACGTTACCCTACGCGTTCACGAGGTTGAGCGCGTCGAGCCGCCAGAAGAAAACTAACCAGAGACAATTCAACTATGCAAACTGATTACGTCAAAGGTGACGATCGACCGATCATTCGAGACCAGCTAACACGCGGGCGAGCGACGATCCCGCTCAGCTCAAACGATACTGTCCATCTCTACATCGAGGATCCCGAGGGAGAGATCTTCATCGCCGACCAGGCGACGATCGCGGATCGGCCAGAGAGTCGTGTCGAATACGAAATGGATGGGGGGTGGCCGCTCGAGGGAACGTATCTCGGAAGGTGGGTTATCAACTACGACGATGGCGGGACTCAGACGGTTCCGAACGGATCGCCTAAGGAAATCACAGTCTGGGATACGCTCAATCGTGATGCCGATGTGCGTGACTATGACGATCCCGATATTTCGGTCTCGAATGTGTGGACTGATCACCTCGGAGCCAACACCGCCCAAGCCGTTACTGTTGGATCTCCGCTGGATCTCGGCGGGAACGATATCTCGGGCATCGGATCGGCCGACGCTGAATCGCTCAATGCAGGGTCCGCGGAGATCAGCGGCCAGACGGCCGCGACCGAGAACTGGGTCGAATCGAGTGCTGACGTGTCGAGCCTCAACGGGCTCACGTTCGATGACGTCACTGGGGACTCGCGATACTACACGATCAACTCCGGAAATGGAACTGAGTACTTCAAACTTGTCTCACTTAAAGACAAGAGCTCGGGGACCAATGGTGGTGGGGCAATTCGGTGCCAACTCCACTTTGCCGAGGGTCGAGGGGGTTCTCCGATCCGGACCGTCGACTTCTATATCTTCGCAAAGGGAGATGCGTTCAGCGCCGAGTACACCGACTACGGCCAGCACTTCAGGAACGACAACGTCGACTTCGTGGTCACTGAGGACCCTGGAGACGGGTCTGCCACCGACCACCAGTACCACGTCTATGTCCGAGCAGATACGTTTCTGGCTACCGGCGTCTCTGTCACACCCGGACAGTGGTTCGGCTCCCACGACTGGCAAGCCGGTCTCTCCGAAACCGATCTGATCGGGACCACGGTTTACGACACGGGGGCGCAAGAACCCGACCGAGTCGTCCGTGCTGGGGAGATGTATTCCTCGGGCGACCGGGTGGCGACTCGAGAGTGGGTTCAAAACAACTTCCAGAGCAAGTGATTGGCTCTAAGGCTGGAATGAGCACAAGCCGACACCGCGCTTCCGCTGAAAGAATGTGTCTCAGAAAGGAGAGAAGTCTTCCGAGGCGTGTACCACACCGTTTAGACTTACACTAAGGCCGGATCCCGACCGACAGCAATCATGACCACACACAAAACCCGACCCGACTACGTCCGCAAGCGAGGCGATAGCTACATCCCGATCGAGGAGACGTTCCGTGGCGAACCACCAGCTTCGAGGCCGATCAGTGACGGCGACCCACTCGATCTGAGCGACGCCCTCTCTGTTCGGTTCTACCTCGAGCACACGACCCGCGACGAGACGATCGTCAACGACGTCGCTAGCGTTGACGACCCAGAGACAGGCGCAGTCAGCTACCAACTCGAGACAGACCAGCTGTCGCGAACTGGTACCCACGCCGGCGTCTTCGTCGCCCGCTTCGAAGATAACCAACAGTGGTCAGCCCCACGTGGCAATCAGGTCATCACGATCCAGATCGTCGACGTCCCTGACGCCGATGGCGATCCCGGCGATATCGAAAAGGCCGACGTCTCGATCGGCGTCCTCGAGGCCGACGAGGTGATCGGCGACTCGGGAGGCTTTGGTGAGTTGAGTGTCTCGAATGCGCCAGTCGACGATACTGATGTGCTTCGGAAAGCGGACCAACAGGACCTCAGTGACGACGTCACCCAGCTTCAGACCAAGACGAGCAGCTTGTCAGATGATGGCAGCTCGGGTAATTTTGAGGCACTGGAAATCTCGAGCCAGGATGTCGCTACGAAGGACTACGTCGATACCCGGCCGTGGGAGGATCTCACTGACTGGAATATGTTCAACCCCTTCAACGCGGGGTATCCAGGGGATGGGTCCGGAGGCGATCTGATGGACTACATCCGGGACCTTATTTCCGACTACGACCGGATCTATATGGTCCTTCCCGGGGGCACTTACAACGTCGAAAGCGAGTTGAATGTCCGTGACTCAGATCTCGAGCGCCTAGTGATCGACGGCCGGCCGAAGGCCACTCTTAATGTCAACGGGCGGTTTCACAAGCTGTTCGAGACGGGCGACTACGAGGGCGGAAATGCGATCGAGAGTCTGGGGCTATACAATCTTGATATAGACATCACCGGAGACTCTAATGACTGTGGAATTGGACGGATCACAGTAGAGAACTCACTGGATATTGAGAATATCCGGCTTATCGGAAAGCGAGACCGAGTAACTGACACGACCGGCGATCGGTTCACACTACTTTGCCAGATCGCCTCAGAGAGTGGCCACGGCACGGTTCGGAACGTCCATCTCCGCGACGGTTCTGTGCCGAACGGATACGAGAACAACGAGGTTATTGGTTTTAGCGCCGACCCCGGCCACCATGGGACGATCGACTGGATCGGGTGTGAGGTCCATGGATTCAACGATAACGGGGTGTACGTGAACGGAAGTCCTGGGTCGAACAGGGTCATCGGTGGTCTATACCAGAACAATGCGAAGGCGAATGTCAGGATCGGCCGCAACGACACGGTCGAAAACGTTGTGAGTATCTTCAATCTCGGGCACGTGGATGGGCCTGCTCGACCGGATGGATGGGATTTACAGATGGATCCCAACCTACTGGACGTCGACGATTCGAACGGCGCAACGTCAGTCCAAGGCGCGAAGCTCATCAATCTTAGTAGTACCAACTCTACTATATCGGCCCGAGAGAACGTCGAGACACTTCGAATCGCGGATATTGAGGTGTACCACGAGGTTCCTTATGAGGTCATACGAATCACCTCGAGTAGGAACTCTATCGCGGATGACAACTACGAGTATCGAAGCTACCAAGATAATGAAGGGACGGTCCGAATCGAGGGAGGTCTGATCTATGACGTGTCGAACGACTCCGTTAAGAACAGCGCGATCGATTCGAACGTCCATAACGTAGTCGTCGATGGCATTACGTACATCTGCAAGGATGGTGGCGGCGAGCAGTATCGTGCTGCTGTCAGGGCATCGACCGATCGGTCTAAGATTACGATCCAGAACTCAAACATCATCTCCGAGCTGAGCCATGGGGCCGTCTGCCGGGTAGACACTGGGGGGACGGTCAACGTCGTCCAAAACTCGGTCGACTGTGAGTACTACTCGATTGGGTCTGGCGGGAACCTACGACTCGTTGACAACGACGAAGTGAATAGCGCGATCGGCCACTACGACGACCCGGCGAATTGGGCGGCCAACTTCGTGGAACGGGGCAATTTCTGAATGAACCCACTGAAAGCAATCCTCGAGTGCCTTGAGTGGCTACTCAGAGGACAAGACCGAGACAATAGGACAGACACAGAACCAGAACCGGAAGAACCTGAGGAACCAGAACCGCTTGAGGCGCTCGACCTCGAGTCTGACGACCAGCAACAGGCCGGACAGAGCCACCACTCCGGAGTTCGAATTCGTGCAGAGCAAGATCTCGAAGGCCTCGAGTGCCGAATCTCCGACCAGACATCCGGCCTCGTGATGGCCTACCTCAAGGACGGCGGTGGCGACATCCTCGAACGGCGGTCGATCGATACTCTCGAGGCGGGCGACACCTTCACGTTCACGACGCCTCTCGAGGCCGGCAAAGGCTATCAGGTCGTTTGCGCTGCCGGCGGAGCTCCCTACGATCGTGGTCGGAGCCATGTCGAGTATCCCATCAAAAGTGAGGTGTTAGTCGCGACGGCCGGGATCTACACTGGAGGCGGTACCGAGACGACGAGATACTGCTACAACATCGACCAAATCCGTCCGCTCCGGTCGGTCGAAGAGGACCAACCACAGGTGGCTCTCGGCGCCGTGAAGCCATCTGATCCGATGCCCGACTATCACTCCGCAACTGGCCTCGAAGCTACTCGAGGCGAGAACTGCTACGTCGTGGATGACCCTGCGGGCGGTGACGAGAAAGTGCTCGAGGTATTCTACCCGGAGGAGGAAATTCTCGGAATCAACGAACGAGTGTACCTCGAGAACGCGGTCGGGTATGAGCCGAAGGTCGTGCATGGGCGATACGAGATATTCTTCCCAGAAACCTTTGAGATCAGACAGGGCTATCATCACGGTGGGACGAAACTACCGGGAGTAGCCGACCACCGTGGCGACCCGCCAGACAATGAGGGTGGCGGTGCTGGCGGGGTGCGCAACCCTGGGTCGTATTCCGACCGTAAATTTGCCTCGAGCCGAGACGGTCTCTATAACGAGACTGTTGGAGCGGACATCCCGATCAACAGCCAAGTCTACGACGCGACGTACGATCCTCGGAAACATCCGTATGGCTGGCACCACTGCTGGTCGAAGGGAGTCAACAAGGGGTCGTGGTACACGATCGACTACCGGACGGTACTCAACACGCCGGGGGAGTCCGATGGCCGAATCCTCGGGTGGATAAACGGCGAGCTCGCGTTCGATAGCGATGAGTTAGCCAAAGAAGACGATGAGTTCGACGGCTATCTATTCCTTGAAGAGAAGTTCGCCGAACGCGGTATCCCGTACTGGCGTCGGCACTACCACTACGGCGGGGAATGGGGCAGTCCGAAAGACCAGTCACTCTACGAGCGGAATCTCTCGATTTGGGTCGACGATAACGTCCCGGAAATGTGATGGTATATGCTACTATTCTTAAAACTATCTGGCTTAGAATATGTAAAACACATCAGTTAGATTTAACCTCATGGAACGGATAGATGAACATGGGTTGAGACGGGTCATTTCGTAGCGCGAAAGCGCCGGAATGGCTTTTAGCGTAAAATTCAGGAGTGATAACTCTGATTTTCGAGTTCACTTGACATTCTGGTGAATCAATCGTGTTCACTTGGGGGGATAGTGACAACCAGCGGCGATTCCAATAGACTCGGAATCGTGGCCGGGTTGATAGTGCTGGCGCCGAACATCTCCATTGTCGCGTACACCCACGCGACGTAGCGACCAGTCATCCCACCACCCGCCGACTACACCCTTGCCGCTCAGTTACCGTGGACCTGCCCCATTCCGACCGTTGGGGCTTTTGATACACGTAACTGGTTAACATCCTTGCCCGATTTCGAGCGCATCGTCGACGTCGCGAGGACCGACATCGTGCTCAAGCAGCCGGCGAGCGTGGTCGAGAGTGTGATCCCGCTATCGAGGTGTACCTTCCGTCGGTTTATTTCGGACCAATTGTATCATTTAATGATGAATACAAGGGACTATCTGTTAGAGAACCCGGCTCTCGCTACGCTTGCTGTGCCAACTCTCGAGAGCGCTCGAGCCGGCCGACAATCTCTTCCCGTGGTTCTCCACCTAATTCGTTGCACATATCGACATATCGCTCAAGAATATCTCGTTCGTCAGCGTACCGATCGTCTCTTCGGTAGACGATCCCGAGATGCTTGTAGTACCATCGTGGAGGGGCTGAATAGCCCTTCTCTCTCGCTTCCATCTCGGCTTGGTCGATACACCATAGCAACAGTTCCTCTGCTGCATCGTGGTTCCTATCGCGTTTGAACTGTTTGACGTAGTCCGTCGCGTCAGTATAGTTCTCGATCCCCAGTTCAGTAGGTAGGTTACTAGATGACGAGGAAGGAGCGGTATCGGCTTGATGGTCCACTCTCGAGTTCTCTGTTTTGGCTGATGGTTTTGGTTCGACATCGAGGCTTCTCCTCTGAACTCGGTATCGATTAATCAGGTATGCAATACCTGCGAAAAGGCCGAATACAGGGAACAAGGCCACCGCCAAATACGCCTTTCTCCGCTTTGGCCACTGAACAACTTCTCGAGTTGCTTGTGAATCCTTGTACAGGCACACTGGAAGCGCAATCCACAGGGCTAGGATTACAGGCCCACCAATTGCTTCCGGAAGAACGTCGATGAGTACAAATAGAAGACCCCAGGCTACCGTACAAATCTTCACCCACTTGTTCCAGACTGTATCTGGGAGCGAGATATTACGTCTTCTGGGGTAAGACGTCTCAGACGTCCTACCGTGATCTGCCGCTGGTGTATCTCTCCAGCCACGATCCGGTTCTGGCTCGTCATCTACTTCGACGACACTCTCTTCCTCCTCGTCCGGTTCGAAGTCGATATACTCCGTAACTATCTCTTTGGCGTCTTCTTGCTCAATGAGGTTAACGAGATTGTCACCATCAATCAGTTTGACGTTGAGGTCGTCGGCCAAGTCTTTAGCATTCCTCGAGTACGAGGACGTCGTCACCATGACCACTTTATCGACGCCGTCTTCCTGGTGCTTGAGGCTAGAGTACTGCTGGATATCTGGACTCCCGACCTTGTTACCTGCTCCATAGCGCTTTGCTTGAATCAACGCTTTCTGCTCATACGGGTCGGTCTTCCTCGCTCGGACGTCGATCCCTTTGTCATTTGACGCCGTCGAAACCTCACAATTCCAGCCCATCCCTTCCCAGAGATCCGCGACGAGGTGTTCGAACTCATAGCCATCCATTGACTGAAGCTCTCGTTTGAGATCGACCTCATCAGGGATTGCCACGAGTTCTTCACCGCAGAAGCGACAGAACTGGCTGCCGTCTTCTATTTCTTCACCACACGACTGACATTCCATGACGCTGTCTTCTTACTATTCGTCCAAAAGGCTGACTACCGAGACACGCTACTGTTTGTCTCGCTGTCCAATCACGAGTGCTGCATCGACGTCACGAGGGTCGACATCGTACTTAAGGAGTCAATCAGTGGTTAGTACAGTTGTTACTAGATTTATATTCACGGAGAATTATAATTCCTCCATGGGCACAAGCCGTAGATCTGTCATATCTACGTTGGGTGGCGGTCTACTGATCTGTGGGGGTACTGGTACGGTACAGGCGACCAACGACGGGAACGATCAGAACGATACTAGCGAGTCAGACGATCAGCTATTCAATGAGGTGGAGAGTGCAATCTCTAACATTGGGGATGAGTTTTACAACGCAAAAGAGGAGGATCCAGAAGGCCTCGAAAACTCCGTCTCGCAACTGAGTGCTGAAGGAACGTTCGACCTTGATGAGTTCAAGCAGGGTGCGTGGGATGGTAACCGCCAAACCTACCGGTTACAGCATATCGCTGAACTACTGAACAAAGACTTCGGAGCGAATATTCCGACAAGCTATATCGATGATCTCAATGTGTCAACCGGGAAGATAAGCACTTATCTTCCGCTTGTAGCAGCTTCTCAGAACCTAATAGAAGCTGGAGAAGCGTATCTGGAAGCAGAAGGTGAAGACGCTATCAAAGAAGCAGAGGAGGAATTGGTAATCTCCATACTACTCTTTGTCTGTGAACTCTGTCTTCTGCAGTCAACGGCTACGTACCGGTTGTCCTTCAGCGGTACCCGATATGTCGCAAATATGGGCCTTGTCCGCTTCCGAGGGATTCTGGGAATGCGTGGATATGCCCTCATCCTCAGTGAGGTCCACTGGGCTATTCGAGGGAAATTAGCTGGTGTCCAAACTACCATCGTTGAGAAGTCTGCGTCTATCGCGAGAGAGCAAAATCTCGAGCTACTTGATATCGACTACATCTCTCGAGATGAGTTATTCGAGCTGAGAAACCTAAGTGAGGACTCTCTCGATTACAAATTCCTGAATGAAAGTACTACTAATGAAAGTGAGGGCGCTGCTCCACCACCGATGGTAGTTTCTGGAAAGCAAGACCGCTCCTCTGGTTTTGGGGTTGTAGCTACAGCTATTGGAGCGATACTAGCAATTAGACAGTTGCTGGCTGAATGACTTTTTACTCGGCGCCGATCTCGAGCGCTTCGTCGACGTCGCGAGGACCGACGTCGTACTCGAGAAGTCGATCCGCGGCCAGCTGCCAGGCTCTTCTCGAGAGGTCCGGATCAACCGTCTCGTAGTGAACTGAGAACTCCGTCAGCGCGACCGCGACGAGGAGATCGTCGCGGCGATCATCCAGAGGCATCACTGCCGCTGGCCGCGGCTTTGTATAAAAAGTCTCGGCGCTCAGCACCCCACTGGATGACGAATGTTATTATCGTATTAGGTATACTGGACTGAATGAATTATTCTAGGAGCTTATTAGGTGTCCCTCCTACTACCAGAATGCTCGAGCTGGTCGAAACCACCACCACCTACCAGCCGGCTCGAGCATCCTCAGCTTTGAGACAAGTCACAATAGTATTTGTCCCAATATATACTCATTCTTGATGATCTGTCGCAGCACGTTTGTCCGAAACCGCCAGACGTAAGCACGACTCAGCACTCGAAACAGCCCCAGTCCTTATTACTCTCCTATTGAAACTGATTCCTGTCCGGGTTGCTCACATTCAACTTCAATCCCCCACTTACCCGGACACTTCTGTTACAGTTACTCAGAGGCACGAGAAAACGCTGGGGACAACCGGCGTCGGAACCCCCTATCGAAAGGTGGTGTGTCAATCGGGAGGGGTGTGATCGAGACCAAGACTGGCCATTGACGTTGGAGCGATCTCGATCGATGGCGGGTTTCGATGTCTCGAGTCGAGCGGATAGTCTATCGGCAACGACGGACTCCCCATCCCCGCCATCTCGAGCATTCGGCTGGTCCCGATTAAGCTTGGTGGCCGTTTGAGAACTCATACTGCCCGATCTCGCCTAAATCTATTTTCTGGAAACGCTCTAATATTGTCCAACACACGTGACTATCTCCCTAATCAGCAGTGCGCTATATCCCCTCTCCGACCTCGAGCGCTTCGTCGACGTCGCGAGGGCCGACGTCGTGATCGACGAGCCGATCGGCGGCCAGCTGCCAGGCTCGTTCCGCTAACTTAGGATCGACGTCTTCGTAGTGGACGAAGAACTCGGTCAGTGCAACGGCAGTCAGTAAGTCATCGCGTTCCTGATCGGCCATCACACCGTCTGGCCGCGGCTTCTGATAAAAAGCCCTGGACACTCGCTGTAACCATCCTCCGTTTCGCGTTGACTTCTTTCCGCTAACAGTTAGAACATTCCCACGTATACCCAGTCTTCCGCCCACGGTGTCTCTTTGGCAGTTTATTCGAGTCGCAGCGCCAACAAGACTCGAATTCAGATTCTGGAATTAAATCCACGAGTTCTTCTGTCCAGCCCCCGATCTCATGTCTCTTGATTCTCCGGCGCTCGTTTTTGGTTTGAGAATTATTCCGCTTGAAAACCCACTCATCCAGTTCCTGTCGCCGCCACTCCGCTAATATCCGTAGAAGGTCAGTCATTTCGTCAACCTCACCAAGTTCATTGAGGCAATTTTTAACAACCCCGCGCCGTATCTTGGGGTCAACTTTCTCCCAAACAGCCGGGTCAGAACCATCCCCTCGGTGTTCTTTTTCCGCCTGATTTTGTATCTTGTTCAGTTCGTCTATCCGATCCTCGAGCGATTCTTGGAGCGGGGACAGATTTGGAAGGGACATAGCAGAATTAGCGATTCGATCATATATAATATTATTGACCAACCCCATAACAGAGACAAAGTCAATCTCGACGGGTGCTCGAGGGCATCGCGACGAACTCGACTTAGTGCACTATAGACACCAGTAATATTCAAATATACTATGCTAGTTATTATTGTCTGACAAACGTTTATTGTCCCTGTCAGAGAATGTGGATGTTGGATAGTTCATAAACGACCTGGGAGAGCAATTGCCTGATCATCAACTCCAACGGCCGGTAAATTGGCCGAACACCGTGCACCAAAGCACGTGCAAACGGAAAACAAGATGAAGACAACCATCGACAAAATCGCGGTCGCAGCGCTCTTCCTTGGACTCACAGCAGTCACCATATCTATTCCCGTTACAGGTATTTTCACAATCCCTGTAGGGGCATTCGCAGCATGGTGGCTCTTCTTCAGAACTGTCGAAGAAGGTCCGAGAATATAGAGCGCTACCTGCCCAACATCGCTTTTTTCGTCTTCTGGATCCGCTTGTACTCCTCAACGTCGGGAGCATCGCTATCAGGATGGACATCCGCGGCCTTCCGCCGGGCGACTGCCCGCACGATGTCGTCCGAAGCATCCGATGAGATCTCGAGGATTTTGTGGGGCTCCTCGTCGAGGCCGTCGTCACTCGAGGCCGGCGGCGCCGCGATCGCGTCTTCGCCAGCTGGTGGGAGCCGGGCAGTTTCGACCGTGTCGGCGGCGGTCTGGACACCGCAGCGCTCGGCCAGGCGCTGCCGCCGGGCCCAGAGTGCGATCGCTCGCGCATTCTCTCGCTGGGTCTCCCAGCAGTCACAGGAGACGGCAAACTCCTGGTCGGCGGCCTCTCCCTCTCGACGGAAGTAGGCAGCGACGCCGACGTCGTCGGGCTTGTCGTGCTGGTGCGGGATGTTCGGCCGGTCGACGTAGTGCTGGGAGGCAGTCTCGATCCGGACGCTCCCCTCGGTGGCTTCCCACTTCTCGAGCTCGTCGACGACGCTCTGGAACGACTCTTTCCGCGTGGGTGTGAGATCGCCCGGGTAGGGTTCGCGATCGTCCGGGTCGGTACGATCGTGGCCTCGAGGCCAGTCGATGGTTCGATCGCTAGTCTCCTGGGTGCTACTCATCCGCGCTGTCACCCTGTATCTGTTCGACTTCGTTCTGCAGCGCTCGCTCAAGGCTCTGGAGATCGTCGGCCGCCTCGAGCAGCGTCTCGTGTTTCTCGGCGTCGAGTGCGGTCGCGGGGACGCCCTGGAGCGCTGCGATCGCGTCCCGGACGCCGGCTAGTGCTTGCTCCCGGTGCTCGAGGTCAGAGAATGTCTCTCGGTTAGTCTGAGTCGTCATTTCTTGGGTCTTCGATCAGCCGGTACTCGCCGGTCGGCTCGTGCCGAACCTCGGCGTAGTCTCCGGCCATGAGTTGTTTCAGGTTGTTTCTGGTCGTCTCGCGCGAGTAGCCAGTCGCGTCAGCGATGTGGCCGATAGTTGCGCACGAGCAGGGCTGTTCATCGAACCAGTCGAGCATCGCAGTCATGGACCTCGTGTACTGGATAGCCATACTCACAAGCTGGATCACCCGGGCAGTAGTACATTTCGGACCGCCAAAGAGTTTGCGATACGGGCTATTGTATCGACCAATCTATTCGACTTTGCGTATCGCCAACTTTTAAGTACTTGGGTATAATAGATGGTAGTAGAGCATGGGACGCCTCGGAGAATCTGAGGCCGGTGTTACAGCACCGACCTCCCGTGCTTCTGGAAGGAAGCAATGTCAGCTACAACCCCACAGACCGAAGATGTTTCGGAAGCACAGACCGATGACGTCGTCCTCGAGCGCCGCTCGTGGAACTACGGCTACCTTGGCGAAGACGTTGAGAACAGACATCATCACGTCGATAGAAAGCTCGAGCGGATCGTCGTCACGAAGTCCCGCGCCGATCGCGATGACAACGGCGCCGTGCCGGTCTTCTCACTCGAGGGGCCGATCCTCCACACAGAAGGGATCGTCCTCGCATCGAACGGCGCCGGCGGCGACGATGTTCGTCGCTGGATCCAGTTCATCGACCAGGAGTGTGGCGGCTGGGCCGAGCGCCCGATCTCGGCGGCCGACCAAGCGCAGGATGTCCTCGAGGAGGTGTTCTGAGATGTCCGTCCACTCACCCCAGAGTTCCGACGTCGACGAGTGGCCCGAAGAGCGTATCCAGACCAACCTTGAGGAGCACCGGCGTGCCGAGGCCGTCGCCGGCGCCGAAGGCGTTCGAGCCGACGGTTCCGGGGAGAACAGTCACGGACAGCGAGTCAACGCGCAGTTGGCGATGGCCGACCGCGAAGACGTGGACCTCCCGGAACTCCATGTCGGCGACCAGGTCAGCGAACGCGACGAAGATGGCGGTCCGAAGATGCTTGTCGTTCGCGTAACCGACAACAGTGCTGGCGAGTACTGGCTGCCGGAGGCCGACGAAACAGTCGCCGAGTACGCCGACTGCAATCCTGAAGAGGACGTCTACCAGGTCGAGTTCCTCAATCGAGATACGGACGACGTCAACGGGCCGAAGCGCTACCCCTACCCGCGCTGTGACCTGGTCCTTGAGGAGCCGATCCACGATCACGACGGCGCCGACGGAGGTGAGGAGTGATGCCGTTCAACGGTCCCAGGTACGAGCCGAGCCCCGATCTCCCGGACGGTCTCTCGTACTGCGTCCAGTGCGGAACGGTCATGGTGTTCCACTCGCAGCGAGACTGCCCGGCGTGTACGCTCAACGAGCGCCTCGAGAAGGTCGAGGAACAACTCGATGCGCTCGAGGGAGATGACGAGACGATCGCCGAGCACATCGTCGACAGCCACGAGGCGATCGACGACCGGCTCGAGGATCTCGAGCGTCGCCTCGATCGTGCCGAGCGCGACATCGATATCGTCGACGGAGGTCTCTGATGGCGGCCAGCGGTGACGAGATCGAGATGACGCTCACGTTCGAGCGCCCCCTCACCGAGGAGCAAGTCGCGCAGCGCTGTCGAGAGATCGCCGAGTTCCTCGAGGACGACGATGACTGACGACGCGATCGACATCCGCTACCGGCCGACCGGTGGCCCGCCGCGGAAGGTGTCGTTCCGGCCGCGATCTGACGGCAGCTGGCTTCGGGTGACCCTCGAGTGGAACGGCTGCCAGTGGCGCGAAACTGGCTGCGAGCCCGTCGACGAGGTCGCCCTCGAGTGTGTGGACGGCATCGCGATCGGGCGATAGATCGGCGTTCTTTTTCGATATTGCTACCAGCATTTTCCAGCCGCATCATCTTTTGATTTGCAGCCCACTTCTCACATGGCCCCAACGAGTAGCAGCTCCTGCACTTCATAACCAGACGTGCCGACGGGGCCACCAAACGCGACCCCACCGGTCGCGTTATTATTGGACTCGCACTGGTTTAGCACTGTCCTTGAGCCTGCCGCTTGTATTACGATTGGCGAGGGCTGTTTCGTTTCTACTGGCCTGGTATCTCAAGTTCGTATTTGATGAACTCCCAACACCGATAGAACACCAGTAGTACGAATATTGCGAGTAGAGTCACGCCTGAATAGAGGGCAAATTGGATCAGATCCACTTCAACCGTTACCAGCAGCGTCACGATCGTAACGAAACCGAGAATGCCGCCTAATAACGTGTTTTTCAGCGTCTGGAATAGTTCCTGATTCTCCGCTTCGAGGATGAGGAATGCTCTGACAACGGCCCTAATAATCGCTAAGATCATACCAGAGCCTCCCAAACCCGAGCGCCGAGAGGAACAGTATGACGGTGAGTGCCGCAACAAGAGCCACTGGAAGGATGTCTGCACTGAACATCACCAGAAATAGCACGAGGAATGCGACACTGGCCAGTGATGAGAGCCCGAGGAACGTACGAAACTCGGAGATATCGATCGTGGCCGTGTCGGTTGTCATCTCGTGTTCTATTAGGACTTCCAGTGTACTTACCCTTTGTTGCAGAGTGTCTACCTTCACTTGGAGTTCCTCTGATTCTTGGTAAGGACCGTTTACTGTCCCGCTTTCTTGGAACTCGATCAATTTCTTCGCTTCTTCTTCGATCTCTTTTTCGAGCTCGTCCCAACTGAGGTCATCGCGGCCGCTAAATACCTCGTCTATAACCCTCTCTCCATAGTGCCAGGTATAACCCCTATTTTCAGACCCACCAGTACCCACAGAACTGTTGTCCTGTTTGAAGGGGTCTGGCGAGTGCCTCTGCATACTACTCTATACCCCAACAACATGTGATTAATCTTGTGAAAGACTGTCTCAGTTTAGCATCTGTTTCGAAACGACGCCCATCACGCCTTTTATGGCATCTGTCTAAACTGTCGCATATGATTAAGTCTCGGTGGGTTTTCGACGACGATTGGGAGGCCGATATCCTCCATCGTCACGACGAGCTCCAGTCACTCTCGCGGCTTCTCGGGCCGACAGAGCATGGCCTGCGTGCCGACGACATCCTGATCCACGGCCCCAGCGGTGTTGGAAAGACCGCATCCGCACGGTATATGCTCGGGAATCTCCGCCAGCGCTTCGGCCTCGAGTGGTCATTGATTGAGTGTTCCGGGAAGACGCGCAACGGGATCATCTACGAGGCCGTCACGAAGCACTCGAAGGCAGCCGTCGTCCATCGGAACCAGCCTCGCGAGGAGCTCCTCGAGGCGCTGGAGTCAGCTGTCGACGGCCGGCCGTACGTAGTGATGCTCGACGAGGCCGACGTCATTCCCGACTTGGACGTCCTCGGCGATCTCCTCTCGATCGGCCTACTCTCTGTCGTCGCGATCACCCACTCGGACAACGAGTGGCTCAACCGCGTCAATCGGAACGTTCGGCCGCACTTCCGCGGTGAGAGCCAGATCCAATTTCGGAAGTACCACGTCGAGGAGCTCGTCGACATCCTTGAGCCCCGCGTCGAGCGTGGCCTGATTGGGCGGCCCGTCGACATCAAGCAACTCGAGTGGATCGCCGACGAGACCGGCGGGGTGGCGCGGTGGGCGATCAAGTCTGTGCTCGCTGCTGCAAAGCTCGCCGAAGAACGCGGGCACGACTCCTTTCACGAGTGCGACGTCCGCGACTCGTTCGACCGAGCGATGCGGATGATCCGGCGCGACAACCTACGCTCGCTGCCGGTGCCGTACCTGCGGCTTTACGAGTTGGTCCGTGAGATCGGGCCCGTTTCCGGGGGTGAAATGAAGCGGGCGTACCTCGAACACCAGGAGCAGATCTTCGAGGGACGGGGCCGCGATCCCGTCAGCTGGCGTCGCGCATGGGACTATCTGAGCAAACTCGAGGACTACGACTTGATCGAAGCGAGCGGATCGACGAATTCGAAAAGGTACGATGCCGTCGATCCTGAATTAGAAGCGTCTGTCGAGTTTAACCCGCAAGAGACTGCAGAAGTGGAGTAGCAGGGGAGCGTAGCGGGATTTCTTTCTTCAACCACAAGCAAGAGACCCACGATAAGTATAGGTCAAGTATGCAGCACGATCATTGAAACGTATCACCGTGTGAGGATTTCAATAATGCCACTTAGGTGTCTTCTGTCTTGTCTTCACCGAGAGCGAAACTCGCTTGAGGATTGTCAGCATCGTCGCCGGTGACGGTGTCGGGCCCCTCGATGAGTTCCTCGAAGTTGTCTACCTGGTCGTACTGGTCCCGGTAGAGGAGGGTTGCCTTCCCCTCGGATGTGATTTCATACAATCCGGATCGTTCGGCCGGACCGATCTTCTGAACGAGGCCGTAGTCTTCAAGGACTGGCAAGCGTGTATTGATGTTCTTGCGACTCTTCCCCGTATGAGAGGCTAAATTCGTCGCAACGTTTCGACCTTTATCTTCGAGTTCCTCAAGGATAAGAAAATCAGTTGGTTGACGAAGTCTCATATGTGGTTACTTTCATAATAAGAAGACACTTTAGTAAAACCTACGATTCCGGCCAACCAGTCTGCTGCGAGCTTCGATTGGTCCAAACAACACGCTTGCTGGTCACTACGCAGATATATCTATCGCTCAGTACAGGTAAAGCAGTTACCGAAGCGGCTATTGATCTGTCCAAAATATGCCAAAAGCACCTGCTGAATATAGAGCATGCATTCAGCACAGTCGATGTGTTTGATTCGCGTACAAGCTGACGAAAGCACTGACAAATTCGAATCAGAGTCTTGATCTACCGATTTCGGCGTAAATCCTCGTCTGGAGGGTCAGTTCCCCGTGGATAATTCTGTCTATTTGATGTGTTCGTTCGATAACAATAGTTTCTACGAGAGGAATTCATTCCCGAGCGACCAGAACCGAGGTAGTCACCGACTCGAGAACGTCCTCCGTCGTACTCCCGAAGAGTTGTTCTGTGAGTGTCGAATCCTCGCTTTCTCCGATCACAATCAGGTCGATCCCATTATCGCCGCTATACTGTGGGATTGCGTCTTCTGGAAATCCTTCGAGAACGGCTCGTTCGGACGTAACCCCAGCCTCATCGGCCATTTTCTCGGCCTGATTGAGCGCCTCTTTCGCTTCCTCATCAAGTGTTTCGCTGAGGTCATCCGCGATGTTGCCAACGGCGGATGCGGACATCTCCGTCCCAACATCTACAACGTGCAGGAGATGCACCTTGGCATCCATACTCGACGCAATTTCTATCCCATGGTCCAGCGCTGTTCCGCTCGCATCAGATCCATCCGTCGGGATAAGGATGTCGCGGTACACGTCAAAGTCCTATTGGCTGAACACCAAAAATCGTGACCATGTGTCAGACGGCCTCACGTTTTTTTGGTTCAACGACGATGGACCAATACCGAATGCAAGCACCCGAAATACTCCTCCGTCTCATCGCGGGTGCCGCGTTGATTCTCGCCAACGGGTTTTTCGTCACCATCGAGTTCGCGCTAACCCGCGCTCGACAGTATTCCAAATCGGAGTTCATGGAACCCGGTCTCGAACGCGCGTGGGAGATGACCGAGGAACTCGAAATCTATCTTACCGGGTGTCAGGTCGGCATCACCGCCTGTAGCATCGCACTGGGTATCGTCGCCGAACCCGCGCTCGCAGCGCTGTTCGAGCCGTTGTTCGGCGGAACGGTTCTCGCGTCGATCGGCGCGGGCGTGATCCTGGCGTACATCATCGTGAGCTTGGTACACAAGGTCTATGGTGAACAGGCCCCCACTTACCTCGGCGTTGAGCGCTCGAAACAGGTCTGCCGCTACGGCGCGACACCGCTGTATTGGTTCACGTTAGTCATTCGACCGATTCTCCGCGTCGGTGACTGGGTGGCGAAATGGACGCTTTCGCTGTTTGGCGTCGAGATGACCGGTGCGTGGCTCGAATCCGACGGTGAAGAAATTGAGGGGCGTGCGGACCTCCACCGACAGCTCGGGTTGATACTCGACGACAATGAGATTCCAGACGAGCGTCGTCAGGAAGTGATGAACGCGTTGGTGGTCGAGGAAATCCCCATCCGTGACATCATGGTGCCGCGCGAGGAAATCACCGCACTCTCAACCGACAATACCCCCGAGGAAAATCTTGCGACCGTTGAGGAGTATCCACATCTCCGCTATCCGCTGGTCGGCGAAGACATCGACGATTTCCGTGGGGTCGTTTACCTCGCGGCGATCACAAACCAGTTCGAGGCGTTCAAAAACGGCGACATCGACATTGAAGACCTTGCCGAGTCGCCGATGACGCTGCGGGCCGACGAGGTAATCAGTGACGCCATCGACCGCTTCCAGACGGAAAGTCAAGAACTCGCGCTCGTCACTGAGGAGGGGCGGGTCGTCGGCCTGTTAACCTCGACGGATGCCTTCGAGGAAGTGATGGGCGAACTCGAAGACCCCATTGACGTTTACCAGCGCGAACAACGCAGGGACGACACATCGGGACTAGACTCTCAAAGCGATCCGGCTTGAGACACTTCGTGAGAACGGTATTCGTCGTAGCGCGAAGAATCGATTCGCAGACAGGCCGTTTATCTGTGTTGCTCCAATATAACTTGCTATGCCGATGACCGCGCTCGAAGCCTCCATCAGGCTTGTCGTCGGTCTATTACTCATTCTCGCCAACGGGTTTTTCGTCGCCATCGAGTTCGCGCTGACCCGCGCCCGACAGTATTCCAAATCGGAGTTCATGGAACCCGGTCTTGAACGCGCGTGGGAAATGACTCAGAATTTGGAGATTTACTTGACTAGTTGCCAGATCGGGATTACGTTCTCGAGCATCGCGGTTGGTATCGTTGCCGAACCCGCGCTCACGGCTATCTTCGAACCGCTGTTCGGCGGTACCGTTCTCGCATCGGTCGGCGCAGGGGCCATCCTTGCGTTTCTCATCGTTAACCTCGTCCATCTCACCCACGGCGAGCAGACTCCTACCTATCTCGGCGTCGAGCGCTCGAAACTGGTCTGTCGGTACTGTGCGACGCCGCTGTACTGGTGGACGCGGGGCATCTGGCCGGTCATCAAGTTTGGAGATGGGGCGGCGAAATGGACGCTTTCGCTGTTCGGCGTCAAGATGACCGGTGCGTGGCTCGAAACCGAAGCCGACGTCATGCAGGGGCGTGCGGGCCTCTACAAGCGCTTCGGCTCGACTCTCGAAGCGGGAAACGTTCCCAAAGAACGCCGGCAGGAGGTGATGAACGCGCTGGCCGTTGGTGACATTCCGGTCGAGGTGATCATGGTTCCGCGCGAGGAGATCGTCGCGCTCTCGACCGAGAACACTCCCAAGGAGAACCTCGCGCTCGTCGAGGAACACTCCCATTCTCGCTACCCATTGGTCGGTGAGGAGATAGACGACTTCCGCGGCATCGTCTATCTCCCGACGATCACGAACCATTTCGAGGACCTCATAAGCGGCGAAGTCAGCATCGAAGACATCGCCGCATCGCCGATGACGCTCCCGGCTGACGAGGAAATCAACGACGCCATCGACCGCTTCCAGAGGGAAAATCAGGAACTCGCCCTCATCACCGAGGGCGACGAGATCGTTGGTCTCCTGACCTCGACGGGCGCCTTCGAGGAGGTCATGGGTGACCTCGAAGACCCAATAGACGAGCGGGCCGGACGCGCGCACCGTGGAACGGACCCGACCGGGACCTGAGACGCCACGCTTCAGTCAGAACGTGGGATAGATAGAGTGACCGAGTTCACATGGCCAGACGCTGAGTTCCCTTATCGAGTGGTCGGGGCGGTAGCTCGTTTTCAGGAACACGAAAATCAGAACGGAGCGCGCTCCCGCAAACTGCCTACCAAGTCCCGTATCGCTTCACGTTTGTAGTAGCCGACAGCGGAGGCGACGATCACGGTTCCGATGATTACCATCCCTTCGGTGAACTCACCGCTTGCCAGTTCGCCGCCGGCGTAGACGGTGAGAACGTACGCCGGGAGGCGTCCGACGGTGATAGCGACCATGAACGTTCGGAGCTGCCACTTGGTGAGTCCGGCGAGAAAGCAAATCGCGTCGTCCGGAAGCCCGGGGATGAGGACGAACGCGACGAGACCCGGGAACCCGACCCGGTCAACAAAATCGTCAAAACGAGCTACGACGTCTTCGTGGAGTATGTCTTCGACGAACGTACGACCGTATCGATCTGCGAACAAGAACGCGATTGCACTCCCAATGAGAACGCCGGTAATGCTGTAGACCGTGCCGGCCACCGAACCAAAGAGGTAGCCGGCAACGAGCGCAACGACCTGCCCCGGAACCGGCGCGACAACCACCTGACCGATCTGGACGAACATGAAGGCGGCCGGTGCAAGAACACCGAATTGATCTATCCACGTTCGGAGTTCGTCAGGATGGAAAATGAACGGTACGTATCGTCGAAGCAATAGGTAGAGGAGAACGAACGCAGCCAAGAGGAGAACGGTAACGAAGACCCCACGCTTCCGAGCATCAGCCGACGAGAATACCTGCATCTCAAGTCGAACGTATATTCTTATGGGCTTGAGCATTATCCCTTCAACGCCGAAGTGTCGAACTATCGACTGTTTGACTGACCTGCTTCATACACGTTCTCTGTTCAGCACTGTTCTACCAATATAACCGATGTTTGATAGAAGGGGACGCGTTAAGTTCGCACGTGTACATAGCAAACCGCTGCATTGCTTTCCAGACGTTCTAAGGAAGAACGCTATGATCAATAGAGTGTATAGTTTTACCGTTCGTCACTACTCTGGGTCTTCCGAGCAACGACGCGAAGCCGCCGATAGTCCGCGATCCATGTCCCGTCTTGGAACTGGGTCTCTCGAAGCCGATCCTCAACAGCGGCGATGACCGTTGACTGTTCATCATCGGGGATCGTAGACAATAGACTGTCACCAAACATGCCGAGCCAGTCCGCAAGTCCATCGGTCCCGTTATCAAGTTCAGTCGGTCGGTCGAAAAGTGTCGCGTAGCGCGTTTCGAGACCGTGCGATTCCAGTTTCGAGGCGTATTCGCCGACACTCGGGAAATACCATGGACTCTCAACATCGTAGCCGCGTGCAGCCGCTTCGTCACGAACAGCGTTCACAATGGCAGCGACGTTTCCTGTCCCACCAAGTTCCGCGACGAACCGACCACCGGGAACAAGTGCGTCGGCGACCGACTCAAGAACGGCATCCTGTTCAGGAATCCAGTGGAGGGCTGCGTTGGAGAACACGGCGTCGAACGGATCGTCGAACGAGAAGTCCCGGGCGTCCTCGTTGACGAATGTGTACTCGGGATAGGTCTCGTGGGCCGTCTCAACCATCTCTTTAGAGGCGTCGAGACCGACGACAGTTGCTCCTGACTCGGCAATTCGATCTGTAAGGTGGCCAGTCCCACACCCGAGATCGAGTATCCGCTCCCCGTGCTCTGGCTCCAGTAGATCGACTACCCCTTCACCGTACTCAAAGACAAAAGAGTGTCCCTCATCATAGCTATCGGAATTCCACTTGTTCGCCGGCATTTCGTCCGGTTCTTCCATACAGACCACTACTCTATACATTCACTTCTACCTGTTGGAATAACAAGTATTACTCCCTATTCGGACTTCACGAATTGCGAAAATTGGAAGGCTACGACCTGATCGAAGCGAGCGGGTCGACGAATTCGAAGCGATACGGTGTGGGTGATCCGGAATTAGAAGCGCCCGTTGAGTTTGATCCGCGAGAGACTGCAGAACTGGATTAGTCAGCTGTCATCATCGCCGCCTTCGAATCTGACTTCGAGTTTCCCTCTGTCCATTCCTCCATTAAATGGCGGAGAACCTCACTCCGAGATGCATCTCGGTCAATCTCGCCTTCGGCCTTCATCTGCCAGACCTTGTCGTCGAAATCATCGACGAGGTCTTCGGGAGCATAGATGCTGACCGTCTTCATGTCCTCGCTCATATAGTAGACAATTAGACTAGCAGATTATAAATCTAGGTCCGTTGTGTGTCCAATGGCACCATAAGCTATTAGTCCAATAGGGAAATAGAATTATGTGATGGCTGAGACGAGCATCTACCTCGACGAGGATTTGAAAGCTGACCTCGACGAGATCGCGCACGAGCGTAGCGAACCTGGGAACCGGGTTAGCCGCTCCGCGATCATCCAAGAGGCCGCCCAAGAATTCGTCGACCGCCATCGTTCTGACGAGAACATCGGAGAGAGCGACGGCGATGCCGGTGGAGCACAGGCTACGAACTAAACTGCAGTGAGTCGGGTGTCATAGCACCCGACTCGAGACAAATGACCTCGGTACGCATGACCTACGACACCACGCGTGTCCATAGTAAACCGGCGGCTATAGCAGCTAACAGCGTAAGTAGCGGCGGATTACTCACTGACCGCTGTTTCGAAACGACGCGGGTCACTTTTAGTGCGTATCGGGGCCAACAACAGAATCAACCACTCGCGGCCACGGCCGGAGCGCGACCCAAGTACCAATCAAATCGCGCCCCGGCTGTCCGCGGGTCACGAACGAAGACCATTCCGGGAGGTCGATCGCTCCCGGCACCAGACGTGACCATGAACACGAACGAAGACCACGACGAAAACGCTAACGGAACGAACAGTACCAACCTCGCCGAGACGGTCGGCGTCGTTCGCAGCGCCCTCGCGCGCCTCGAGGACAATAGCGACCAACCCAGTTGCCAGGCGCACGTCGAGGAAACAGGTTACTACGTGCTCAAGGATCCAAGCAACGGCGGCGCCTGGATCCGAACCCAGGACATCGAGGAGGTGCGGTGCTGATGAACGCCGACGTCAAAGCGGACGATCAGGCCAAACAGTCGACGCTCGAGGACGGCGAGGTGAGCGCCTGATGCCGTCGCCCGACTACCATCTCAACCAGATCGAGTACCACGTCGCGTGTCTGCGCGGCAAGGAACCCGACGTCTCGCCGAGCACGTTCGCGATTCCGACCGGCAGTGATCTCCGATACCTCCGCAAGGAGTGCGAGCTGTCAGTCGATGATGTCGCTGACGAGATCAACTACAGCCAGCAGATGATCCGGGCTGTCGAAAAGGGACAGCGGGCTCCCAGCCGAAAGCTGATCCAGAAACTGCTCGCGCTCTATCGGCGAGAGTGGCCAGCCAGTACTGGCGAGGTGGTTCGATGACTACGCGCTATGAAGTCGTCGGCGCCGTCGACCGATCGACGGCCGATGTCCTCGAGACTGCGGCCGACGTGATCCTCGTCGATGACGGTAACGAGGACCTCCTGATCGCCCAGCGCACGGAGCGTGAGGACGATGACTAGGGAGTGTGCCGACTGCGGAGCGACCACCGCGCCGGATCGACGCATCTGCCGCGACTGCTCGATCGAGGACCGCTACGGCGTCCCGTCGGATCACTTCGACGCCGACGCGGGGATCGTCTGCTGGGTCCAGGACCTCGAGGAAACGTGGCACGCCTCGATGTACTTCGAGGGCACGAGCCACGTTGCCGCGTGCGGGGAGATCTTCGAGACGCCGGTCGCCGACGTCCGCGACGACCCGCGCCGACTCGCCGAGAGGTCGACCTGCGACGCCTGCGAGGCCGCCCTCGAGGAAGACGAAGAAGAGGCCGCCGCGGATGGCGGGTTCGAGAAGGCCAGCAAGATCGCGACCGACGGCGGCGAGATTGACATCTACCAGTGGGTGCTCGACAACGTCCACGAGTACCCAGCCGGAACGGATTCGCGCTGGGGCTGCCGAGGTAACCTCGTCCACCAAGGCCGCAAGCTCGACAGTGTCGAGAAGGCCGACGTCCAGGAGGCGATCGGCCGTGCGGTCAACAACGAGGACCTCATCTCCTGGCACGGACTGCTCGCTCGAGCCGAGGTCGATCGGCTTCGGGAACTTGTCCGCATCGAACACGAAGAATACGACATCACCCGCCAGATCCTCGTCGGGAAGTGCAACAACCTCATCGAAAAGAAAAAGCAGGAGGAAGCCGACGACGGCGCCGAGCCAGAGGTCGCGGCCGACGGCGGCCTCAAGGAAGTGTTCCACCACGAGGCGATCGTTGCGACCGACGACGGGATGGCGATCGGCGGTAACGCCTCGAGCAGTACTGATCACCGCATAGTTCGGAATCTCTCGTTTCCACAAGAGCAACTGTCTCTTCCAATTGGACGGACTCGCCCCGACGAAAGCACTTTTGCAGCATATACTGATCCGCAGCGTTCACAGACGCCTACAACGCGCTCGGATTGTGCCTGCTCGGGTTGGACCATATTAATCACACACTTTCTCAAAACACTGTCGACGTCCCTTAATCTAGCCGTTGTTGTTCGTTCGTCCAACGACAGTTCTGTTCGCCAATGTCGGTTACTACACACGGAGACTAAACGCGACGGGGGTGTCCGCTAGATGCCCTGTACCATCCTCCGCGCCCTGACCGCGCTGACGATCGGCTTCGGCTGGGGCGTCCTCATCGGGGTGATCCTATGAGCATCGTCGAAGACGTCGACGTCGCAGCGGCGCCGACCTTCGAGGAGATCTCCGTCTCGAGTCACTGCCGCGAGCGCTGGGCCGAACGCTCCGACCGACCGAACCTCAACCCGCGCGTCGCGTGGCTTGAGGCCGTCCCGGTCGACTACCCGTCAGCGCGACCGCCGGCCCGGCACGCTCGGTTTCACGAGGTCACTGAGCTGATCCTCTTGGCCTCCGACGATGGGTTGCTCCGGACCTGCATCCCCCTATCGAACCGCCCGCGAGATGAACGCCGCTACATTCGTGACCAGCTCGAGGTGAGCGACCGATGAGTATGACTGACGCACCAACCGACCCCGAGGAAAAAGCCGTAGAGACCGTCGAGGAGAAACGCGATCTGTTCGAACGTATCGCCGAGGCCGACCTGCCGATCTCGGAGGACATCGAACGCATCCTCGAGATCGCCGACGGAGGTGACGAGTAGATGCCGTCAGTCGTCGCCCAGGAGGAGCTGTCGGAGGGCCGCGTTCTCGTCGACGGCGTCCTTCGCCTCCATGATGTCCTCGAGGGAGAGATCCTCGAGCTCGGCGACGGCGCCGGCGGACTCCATCCAACGCCGCTCGATTTCGTCCTCTTCGTCGATCGCCCGCTGACTCATCGCTTGGCCGCACCAGACGCAGACATCGCTATCCCGCGGCGTCTCGCGGTCGCAACGGGGACATTCGAGCGGTGCGAGATCCTCGTGCTCGTCTTCCTGGACGTCGAGGCCATGGGCCTTCGCGATCTCCCGGTCGTTCGCGTCGCCGAAGACCGAGATGTACCGGGAGGCGATGTCGCTGCCTCGAGTCCAGCCATGATGGTCCTCGAGGTGAGCCTGGGAGACGCCCTGACTCGCGAGATGCGAAGCGCTGGACTTCCGGAAGTTCGAGGGAGTGACCGGTCGCTCGACGTCGGCTCGTCGAGCCTTATCTTTCAGGATGTCGCGCACGCGATTGTTCGTGATCGAGTCGCCCGAGTTGAGGTTACACCAGAGCGGATCGTCGCGAGCGCCGGGATGGACCTCGAGCCACCGGTTGACGTAGGGGACCGACGGGATCAGGACGGGCGACCGACGACCCTGCTTCCCGTCGACGGTGACCTGGAGGCCGTACTTGTGGTCGGAGATCTGCTTCGGCGTCAGGTCGAACAGTTCGTACGGCCGCGGTCCGAGGTCCCAGGCCAGCGCGATCAGGGCGCGATCGCGAAGGTTCGCACAGGCATCGATCATCGGGAGGATCTCCTCTTCCCAGCGGAGCATGTCGCCAGGATCCGGCGCCGGATCGTAGTTGCTGGGGTAGCCGCCCGGAACCCATTCGAGGCTTTCGGGGATCCCGTCGACGTCGTTATCGCTGGCGAGCTTTCCGAACTGGCGGAGAGTGACGCGATAGTCCTTGTTGGTCTCTGGGGAGTTGGCCTTCTCGGTGTTGATCCAGGCGACGAGTTGCTCGGCGGCGCCGCGGTCCTCGAGGGCGTCGGCGAGGCCGCCGACCTCCTGGGCCATCTTCACCGCACGCATGAGGTACTTCTCGTGAGCGAAATCGCCGTACTTCGACTGGCCGAGGATTCGGATCCGGTCGGACATCCGACGGAGCGCTTCGGCATCGTCGTCGCTCATGTCCTCGGCCTCGTCGATCCGCTCACGGAGTCGTTTGATCGACTGCTCCGGGTTCGCGGTCATGACTTATACTTTAACTATGGGCATGTAAAGATCGGGTTAGGATCCCTCCCCGGGCACTGGCTTTCTACGCGACGTTACGAACGGAGCGAGTGGCGTCTGGGGCGAACGCGAGGCAGGAGAGGCTCGCCTCGCTCGTCTCTCCGCGGGCAGGAGCCCCGGTTTTCGACCACACTCGAGTCGAGAAACCAGAACGAACCGTCAATTCGGCCCGCATCACCAGCTTTATCAGACGTACCATAGCATGGCGGCGTATGGGGACGGGGGTCTCATCGAAACCGAGTCACAGCATCGTCACGCAGATCGCCGAAATCGAGGACGTCGATCCGACTGACCTCGAGCCGCCGCTTCACGCCGTCGTCGATCCCGACGCGCTCGAGCGGCTGATCGACTCGAGCAGGGCGGCGCTCTCGATTTCCTTCCCGTATCGGGGCCATCGCGTTCGCGTCGACGGCTCCGGAGCCGTCGAGATTACGACAGCGAACCACACCGACCCGAGCGGCGAGTCGCCGGAGGAGTCACACGGCGACTGAGCGGCGTCTGTCGCCGGCCCGACGGGCGGTCGGTTCGGGAGGCGTCGTGTAATCGAGACGGGCTCGTTCTGCGTCGAGATAGCGGCAGCAACCGGAATCCGCCCTCGAGAGGAGGGGGACGGCTACCGACTCGAACGTAGTAGCGGCGCGACCGGTCAGTAGGCGCTGCTCGAGGTCGCGAATAAAGAGGCGGAGAACGCGTCAGCGGGCGTCGAGTTACGCCGCTTCGACGCGGATCTCACCGTCAGCGGTGACGGTGACGAGATAGTCGAGGTACTCGAAGGAGACGGACCCCCCTGATCGAACCCCGTCCGTACGCGGTTCGAACAGTCGCTCGAGCGCGTCGGTGTTGATCGTGTAGTGAAGCGGCTCGAGTTCTGTTACCGATTCGTTGCCGAACGCCGCGACCGCGTTGACGATAGCGACGCTCAGTGGTTCGTCGTCGAGTCGATCGTACTGCGTAACGTACTCTGCGTCCGCTTGCGCGGACGGTGATCGTGTAGTCATCTCAGTCATTGATTTCGCGCACCCCCAGTGCGGTCTGTGGGAAGACAGCCGTTCTTCACCGGTCGTCGTAAAGAATCTGATCGTTATCTGTATAACCGACCGATCGGGGGCGGGTTATACAGTTAACCATCCAGCGAGCGGCCGTCGAACAGCGCGGTGAAGAGCTTCCGCTCGGTGGCTCGGACGTGTTTCTGGAAGGCGGGGGAGGAGATTCCCAGCGAGTCGGCGATCGATTCCCCGGTCGTTTCCCGCGGCCACTCGAAGAAGCCGCCGTGGTAGGCCGTCTGGACGACCTCGCGTTGCCTGTCGGTCAGTTGCTCGAGCAACGCGTTGCGGGCGGCGGCGTCGATCGTCGACCGCGTCCGCGTCGCGCCCTCCCGGCGGGCGACGAGCGAGACCGCGAACTCGCGGCGGTTGAGTTGCGACAGCACGTTCCTGACCTCGACCGTCTCCGGAACCTCGACGACCGCTCGCGTCCCGGTATCGTCGGCGACGAGCGACCGCAGCGTCCCGCCGTGGGCGTCGACGGCGGCGCCGAGAAACGGGTCCGCGTACTGGAGTTGCAACAGCGTCTCCGCGTCGGTGTCGGCGATCACGGACGCGTCGTCGATTCCCTCCAGTTCGGCGACGGCGGCCGGATCGACGTCGTCCGCCTCGTCGACGACCGCGAACACCGTCGGCGTCCCGTCGCCGCGGATCGCTCCGCCCTCGAACTCGACTCGCGCGTCCAGTCGGTCGGCGATACGACCCAGCGGATTCGGTCCCTCGAGGGCGAGCTCGAGTTCGACTGCGGGAACGCTCTCGCCGTCCAGCGGGGTCTTTCGTTTGACGGCATCGATCGAGTAGCCGATGGTTTCGCCGAGTTCGGCGAGCATGGATCGGAGCGGCTCGTCGAACGCGTCTCGATCGTCGCTGTACAGCGTCAGGACGCCGTAGAGGAAGTCGTCGTAGACGAGCGGGACGGCGTATACCGATTGGAAACTCCGGGAGAGGGCTTCGCCGCGCCAGGTCCCCTCGCGGATCGAGTCGGCGACGTTCTCGACGAACACCGGCGACCGCGTCCGCGCCGTTCGACCCGCCGGTTCGGCGGCGGAGTCGTCGACGGTCGTCACCGAAACCGCGTCGAGGTAGCCCCGTTCGTGGCCCGCCCGTCGGCGGGGCAACAGCTGATTTCCGCCCGGATCCGGCTCGCCGATCCAGGCGAACGAACAGCACTCGAGGTCGGCGAGGCGCTCGCAGATCCCGCGTTCAATCTCGGCGCGGGAGTCGGCCATCAGGAGCAACTGCTCGAGGTCCTGGCGAACCTGACCGGCCGCGTTGAGCCGCTCGAGGTGTTCGTTCTGGCGCTTGAGCTCCCACTCGTGGCCGTGGAGCCGGCGCGTTCGAGTGATGCGGTCGAGCGCCGCCTCCGCCGTCCTGGCGAACAGCTTGGCGAGTTCGAACGTCTCTTCGTCGTAGCGCCCCGGTTCGGAGTCGAGAGCGACGAGGACGCCGTGTTCGCCGATCGGGACGTAGAGACCGCTGCGAGCGTCCGTGGTCGGGTCGAACACCTGCGGAGCGTCCCTGACGTCGTCGAACCGGGCCGGCCTGTCGTCGACGAACGCTCGCCAGGCGAGGCTCTCGCCGGGACGGAGTCGCGGGGGCGATCCGACCGTCGACTCGAGGGTTGGCGAGTAGGCCGTCGGCACGAGTTCGTTTTCCCGGTCGTCGAACCGATAGACGACGGTCTCGAGATCGAGAACGTCGTTCGCGACGTCGACCACGTACTCGCAGGCGGCCTGCTCCGATTCGACGGTCAGCAGGTGGCTCGTCGCCTCGTGGAGGGCGTTCAACGCCGTCTGATACTGGGCGCGTTCGGTGACGTCGGCGGCGATACCGATCACGCGGTCGACCGCGTCGTCCTCGACGATCGGCCGACACCACTGTTCGAAGACCCGGCCGTCGAGTTCGATCGAAGAGTGGGTCGACACGCCCTCGAGAGCCGCCCTGAAGTCGGCGCGGATCGCGGGCTTGTCGTCGAAGACGTCGAACGCCGACTCGCCGACGATGTCGTCGGCGACCGCCTCGCTTCGCTCGAGGGCGCGCCCTTCCGCCAGCGCGATCGTCCCGTCGGCCTCGAGCTCGAAGAGAACGACGGGGATGTTCCGGATGATCGTCTCCAGCTGTTCCGTCCGGTCCTGCAGTTTCCGTTCGCGCTCGACCCGATCGGTCACGTCCTGGAAGTACACCGAGAGTCCGGACGGCGACGGGTAGAGGCGGACGTCGTACCAGCGGTCGGTCGGTTCGTAGTAGTGTTCGATCGACGCGGGCTCCTGGGTTTCCATCGCCTCGGCCGCGGCCGTCCGGAACGGCGTCTCCCGGAGCTCCGGGAACAGCTCGAGGATCGGATGGCCGATCACCGTGGCGGGATCGACGCCGAGGAGGGTCCCCGCCCGATCGTTGACGTACGTGAACCGCAGCTCCGAATCGAGCGCGTAGAACGCGTCGCTGACCCGTTCGAGCGAGCGCTCGAGTTCGCGTTCGACCCGGTGGACGGCCGTCACGTCGCGGATCGACGCGACGATCCCGTCGATCTCGGCGTCCGACTCGCCGCCGGCGCGGTCCTCGGCGGCCAGCCGATTCGTGAGCACGGCCTCGTGGACGTACCAGGCGTCGTCGGCGTGCTGACAGCGGTACTCGACGGTCGTCGTCGTCCCCGGCTCGCTCGCACAGAGGTCGTCGAACGCGGTCCGGATCGACGCGACGTCGTCCGGGTGAACGAGGTCCAGATAGTGGGTTCCGACGAGCGTCTCGGGCCCGTAGCCGGCGATCCCCTCGGCCGACGGACCCACGGCCGAGATCGTGCCGTCGTCGTCGACGACGAGCACCGCGTCCGAGGAGTGCTCGAGCAGCGCACGGAACCGCGTCTCCTGACGCGCGGCCGTGCGACGGACGGCGTCGAACTCGGCGGTTCGGCGCAGTCGGTTGGCGAGCAGCGACGACCGCTCGGCCGCGGCTTCGGGGATCACGTCCGTCGCCCCGTCGGCGCGGAGCCGATCGATCGACTCGTCCGCGGACGAGTCGAGCGCGTAGACGACCGGGCACTCCCCGTCGACCCGCTCGAGGACCGCTCGGTCGTCGGTGAGCAGGCAGTCCGTCTCGTCGAGGGACGCGTCCTCGAGTTCGGTCGCCGGATCGAGCGGTCCGCGAATCGCGATCTCGTCGTCGTCCGCGTCGATCCCCGCCGTCGCCCGTTGCAACCACGTCGACGTCCCGACCGAGAGGACTCGTACCGGGGTCGGTTCGGGAACCTCGAGGCCGCGATGCATAGCTGTCGATGGGAGGGGCGCGGATAAAAACCTCGTGGGGCGGACAGGTTCGGCCGACGAACGCCGACGGTCAGGACGGGAGCGGACAGAGGCTGGCCGTGAACACGACCCGCTCGTCGGTCTCGTTTCGCGCGCCGTGGACGGCGCCGCGCTCGTGGTGGACGACGCCCGGCGCGTCGATCGTCTCGCTCTCGCCGTCCTGTACCACCGTGACCGTCCCCTCGAGGACGTGGAAGACGTTCGTACTCTCCGGATGGTCGTGGGCCTCGAGTTCGGCGTCCGGACCGAGCGCGAACGCCTTGACGAGCACGTCGTCGCTGACGACCAGTTCCGCCGTTTCGACCTCGCCGTCGGCCGGCTCGAGCGCGTCGACCGCATCGGGATATTCGTCGAGCGTCATACCCGTCGGTTCGACACAGCGGCCCAAATGCCCATCGACGTGCTAGTTCCCACCGGACGTGACAACGTCCATCGAACGCGTTACTCGAGAGTCAGCGGTACGTGTTCGGCGCGGTACCCGTGTACGGCGTTCGCGTCCGCAGCGGCCTCGTCGGTGGACCCATCGTCCGTTCCCTCGTCGACATCGTCGAGCGCGTCGACGGCCGCGACCTCCCGAAGCTGGAGGTTCCGCTCCATCTTCGTGACGACCGGCGTCTCGTAGTTCGTGGCCCGGTACTCGAAGGATTTCCCCTCCTCGCGGCGGCGAGTGACGAACTCCCGGTGGCGCTCGAGTCGCCGTCGCCCGACCGACCGCGACAGCGCCGGCACGTCCTCGAGGCGGTCGTCGAACACCTCGAGGAACGACGACTCGAGTTCCGAGCCGACGGAGTTACGACCGGCGCACATCGCCGCGAGCGTTGTCGTGCCGGTCCCCCAGAAGGGGTCGAACACGGTGTCGCCGTAGGCGGAGTACATGCAGATCAGCCGGTAGGGGATCTCGAGGGGGTAGGCCGCCGACCGGTCGCGAAGCTCGTCGTGATCGTCCGAAAGCGCCTGCAGTTCGCCGCGAACGTCGGTCCAGACGTCGGTGAACCAGCGGTTGCGCTCCTCCCAGAAGTAGGCGGCCTCGTAGCGCCGGTCGGCGCCGGGTTCGAACGACCGGCTCTCGCCGCCCTTGCGGAAGACCAGCACGTACTCGTGTTCGAGGGTCACGTAGGCGTTGGGCGGGATCATCCCGCTGCCCATGAACTTCGCGGCGCTGTTGGCCGGCTTGCGCCAGAGGACGTCCGGCAGCGGATCGAACCCCCGCGACTCGAAGGCCTCGAGGACCCGCGCGTGGTTGGCGTAGACCCGGAAGCTGTCGTCGACCGACCGGGTCGCGTCGCCGACGTTGATACAGGCGATGCCGCCGTCGACCAGCACGCGCTCGAGTTCGTCCCAGACGCGGTCGAGCTGGGCGTGCATCGCGTCGAAGGCCGCGCGGCCGTCGCCGGCCTCGAGCGCGTCGCCGATAGCCGGATCGAGGCGGGTAAAGAGGTCGTCCCACATCTCGATCATGGGATAGGGCGGGGAGGTGACGACGAGTTCGACGGAGTCGTCGTCGATCGCGGCGAGATCCCGGGAGTCACCGACGAAGACGCGGTGGGTCGTCTCCATTGCCTTGACGTGTCGGCGTCGACCCCTTAGCTTCTTCGTCAGACGGCGTCGCCGATAACGATCGAGCGTCGGTCGACGACGGGAAAAACCGGCCGGCTTACTCCTCTTCTTCCTCGTCCGCGTCTTCGGACTCCGCCTCGGCTTCGACGGCCTCCTCGTCTTCCTCGTCGTCACCGCCCGTGATATCGTCGCCCGTCGCGGGTTCGAACTCCTCGATCGGCTCCCACTCCTCTTCCTCGCCGCCGGAGAGGCGGCGGCGAAGCACGGCGACGGCGGCGATCGCGCCGACGGTGATCAGGAGCTGCACCAGCCGGCTCGAACCGCCCTCCGACTCCGTTTCGGACTCCGTCTCGGGCGTCATCTCGGTGATCGACTCCTCCTCGTCGCCGCCCGCTTCCATGACGTCCTCGATGATCTCCGGTTCCTCGATCTCCTCGAGGGACGTCTCCTCGAGTTCGGGGGACTGTCGACCCGCGAGGAAACCGAGCGCCGCGCCGGCGCCGAAGAGGGCGCCCGCCAGCGGCAGACCGGAGCCGCCTCCGGAGTCGGATCCGCCGGCCTCGTCGACGGCCTCGACGATCGAGTCGCGCAGCGGGGACTTCATGCCCAGCCCGACGGCTTCCTTGACGATAGTCTCGGACAACATCTTCTCCTGTTGCTCGCTTTCGGCCATAATCGCTCCCGACCACATCCCCGTAAATAGTTCTGTCCACCGTTTCCAGTGAACGAATCGGTTCCTGACCAGTTATGGCGCGGCTACCGACCGACGAACGTCGTCGTAACTGCTCCCTACGTTCGGGGCCCGCGACTCGAGCGTCGGCGCGTCCGTCGACCGCGATCGATACCGCGTTTCCGACCGACGGCGTAGCGGTCTCGAGCCCGGTGGTTCGCCGGGTGGCTTCGGTTCCGGGACGCTATCGCTGTCCCTTCCGGCCCGTACCTGTTCGCCGATCGTCTCGTCTCCACCACGGTGTCCGTTCGTACGCGGACCCGTTCGCGAAACCGGTTCGGGAAACGGACTATTAGCGCCCTATATATTCGGCTCGGACGAACGCGTCGTTACGAACCCATTACTGTGTGACATAATGACTCCCATAACGAAAGGCCTCGCCTGTGACGTGGGCGGGTATGAGCGTCATCCGACAGCCCGGCGTCCTCGGTCGAACGACCCGACGCCGCGTCGTCGGGGTGACCGCGGCGTTCTCGACGGCCGCCGTCGAAGCGGTCGCCGTCGGGCTCTGGTTCGCGCTCGTGGTCGGATCGCCGAGCGCGTCGACCGCACTCGCCGCGCTCGGAATCCTGTTTTGCGGCTCGCTGCTCCGGGCGAGCGTGTTCGGAGCGACCGTCAGCGACGTCGGCGACGTCCTCCGTCCCCAGCGGCTCGGCGTCGCCCTCCTGTTGACCGGGAGCTGGATTGTCTGGCTGCTCGCGGCCCAGGAGGTCGGCGGCGTCGGGGGGCTCGCCGTCGCGACCGTCCTGCACGCCAGCCTCCTCGTCGGGCAGTTCGTCCTCGAGCGGCGCGCCTTTTGTCTCCAGTCGTCGTCCCTGACGACGCGGGCACCGATCGTGCCCGGCCTGTTGCTGGCCGTCGGCGCGGCGGCGCTGCTGGCGTCGGCCTGGTTCACCGACTGGGCGGTCGCCACGCCCCCGCTGTCGCTCGAGGCGACGACGATCGTCCTCCGGGTCGACGCGGTGCAGGTCGGCGTCGTCGTCTTCGGCCTCATGGCCTTTCTCGCCCACCAGCGGCGGTTCGAACGGCTCCTCGAGCCCTGCCCCTGATCACTTCCCCTCGGCGCCGACGTTCTGGTCGCTCTGGAACGAGTCCGGATCCGGCTCGATCGCGGCGTACTGGACCGCGCGCCGACCGAGGGTCGCGACGCGCTCCTCGAGTTTCTCGTCGGCGAACGCGCCGTCCTCGATCGCCGAGTGGGAGTTCGGCACGGCCGCCTCGTGGGGGATCACCCACGCGTTCAGCGCCCGGCAGACAGACCGCATGTGCTCGAGGGCGGTGACGGGGAAGGCGCCGCCGGAAACCGCCAACAGTCCGACGGTCTTGCCCCGAAACTCGTCGAACCCGCAGTAGTCGATCGCGGTCTTCAGCGGCGAGGAAAAGGAGCCGTGGTACATCGGCGAGCCGAGGACGATCGCGTCCGCCTCGCGGAGGCGGGCCGCCAGTTCCTCGGCGTCGCCTGCGTCCTCCCGATCTCGATCCGCGTCGAAGGTCGGTAACTCGTACTCGCGCAGGTCGAGCAGTTCGGTCGTCGCGCCGCCGCGCTCGGCGGCCTCGAGGACGCGCTCGAGGGCGGCGCGGGTCGTACTCGCCTCGCGGAGACTGCCACAGACTGCGGTGACGTGAACGTCGGCCATGTCGGGTCGTCGATCTCGAGGCAGATATAAGCGGTCCAACCGGTGAGGGAGTCGACGTTCGAGACGGACGGGATCTCACGTCACCACCGCACTGAAAGCGGCGTCAATCGCTCTTCGTCGGTGACTGATACAGCCCACCGGTCGGAGGTTCGAGCGATATCGAGTGACCGCACGTGCCCGCTCGAGGTGACGAAGGCAAATAACGGATCCGGGGGCCGACTGCGCGCGTTATCGGCGGAGTCGGGCCACGAGACCACCGTCTTCGGCCTCTTCGAGGTCAACTAGTCCGTCCGACTCGAGATCGGTCAGCAGTCCCGTGAGCCACTCCCGTCCGTACTCGCCGTCGGGGGCGTAGTCGACGCGGATGCGGTGACCCAGAGTGTCCAACTCGAGTTCGTCGTACTCCCGCAGGGTGCCGATCACGCGGCCGCGGAACTGGCGGCGACTCCCCTCGAAGGAGGGCTGGGTGGGGACGTCCGGCGCGGTGAAGTCGCCGCTGGCGTAGGCGTCACACCACTCGCGCCAGGGGCAGCCGACCTCGTCGCACTTCGGCGTCTTGGTGCAGGCGACGCCGCCCAGTTCCATGATCGCGTTGTTCCAGACTCGCGACTCGCCGTCGGGCATGAGTTCGCTCGCGGCCGTCTCGAACGCCGCGTCGTCGTCCGGAACGGAGAACGCGCGGTAGGCGACGCGCTTGACGTTCGTGTCGACGACCGCGTCGCCGTCGTTGAAGGCGAAACTCGCGACCGCGTTGGCGGTGTAGGGACCGACGCCCATCAGTTCCTGCAGTTCGTCGGGCGTTTCGGGGAAGTCGCCGCCGTACTCCGACTCCACCTGCCCGGCCGCCTCGTGGAGGTACTTCGCCCGGTTGTTGTAGCCGAGGCTGTGGTCCGTCCAGAAGCCCACGACGTCCGCTCGATCCGCGGCGGCGAGGTCGGCCGTCGTCGGCCAGCGCTCGAGGAATTCCTCCCAGGCCTCGACGACGCGGTCCAGTTGGGTCTGCTGGCTCATCACCTCGCTGACGAGGATCCCGTAGGGATCGTCGGTCCGCCGCCACGGGAACTCGCGGTGGTCGTCCTCGTACCACGCGATCAGGGCCTCGCGGACGGCCTCGAGGTCGTCGGGGAGCGACCACTCCCCGTCGCCCGCACCCGAACCGGCGTCGGCATCGTCATCGCTCTCACTCATCGGTCGATCTAGCGACCCGCCGGTCTTACTGGTGGCGGTTCGGGATCGATCGCTGTCCCGTCGGCCGTTGGCACGCGACGAGTCGACCACGAAAGCCCTATCCCGTCGGCTCGAGTCCCCTCCCGTATGAGCCTCGACGACCTCAACGACGACGTGACGGACGCCTACAGCGCGCTGGACGAGGACCTCACCGTCTCGCTCGACCGGGAGACGCGCAACGAACTCGCCTTGCTCGAGACCGCCCTCGAGCCCGAGGAGACGGACGAACTCGTCCGGCGGGCGATCCACATGCTCTTCCAGTCGACGATCGATACCGGGAAGCTGGACTTCCAGCTGCGAACGGCCTACGACGTCACCTACGACGAGTACCTCTCGGGGATGACTTTCGAGGAGATGACCGGCGCGGATCAGTATCCGACGATGGACGACGAGCGGCGCTATCAGTTCTAATTTCCGGCCGAATTCCGCGGCTGACGCGGTACGTTGCGATTCGAAAGGAGGCGCTCCGCGGAACCGACTCCCTCAGAGCCGATCGATCCGGTTGGGGAGCCGCGCGGTCGCGATCCAGAACTCGGCGACTCGCGCCATCGTCTCGGCGAGCGCCGCGGGATCGGACGGCGTCGGCAGGACGGCGTTAGCGCCCCGGTTGTAGGCATCAGTGACGACGTCGTCTTCGGGCTCGTCGACGGTGACGACGACCGGAATCCGCGAGAGTTCCGTCCGCTCGGCCATCCGCTCGAGCACGTCGACCCCGTCCGGACCCGGACCCGGGAGCTCCAGCCGAAGCACGACGAGACAGGGAGCCGGCGCGTCGGCGTACTCGTCGCGCCCCTCGAGAAACGCCAGCGCCTCGTCGCCGTCCGAGACCGCGTGCATGGTCGTCGCCCCCGTGTCCGAAAACCCGTCTCTCGTGTGGCGAGCGCGCTCGTCGGAGGGCTCGACGAGTAACACGTCGGCCGGTTCCGCCGATTCGCCTCGGTCGATCATCGAGTCCGGTCACCTCGGTCCCGTCGCCCGTCCCGGCGCTCGCTCCCGACCGTCGGCGAGACCGGGCGCTCGAGGCCGGGGTCTCGGTTCCGGTAGCGCTCGCCGGCACGACGGTGCTCGTCAGTCTGGGGTGGGAGAGTCATGTGACAGGCGATCGATGGCCGCCGCTCGGAACCGCGTCCGTCTCGGTTCGAGTCCGGTCGACGCCCGTTCGGCGACGGTCGGACTCGAGGGGAGCAGTCACCGTTAGTCGTCGATCGGCGCCGCGCTCGAGAGCGCTTCGTCGATCTCCGCGTCCTCCATCTTCTCTACGAGGGCGTCGATGACGTCCTCGCGTTTGCCCTTGACAAACTTGATCGAGCCGACGACGAGGTGGCCGCCGCCGGAGACGCCGCCGCCGGGGACCTCCTCCTCGAGTTCCGAGACCATGTTCGGAATGTCCAGCCGCACGCCGTCGCTCCGGAGGACGGCGAAGTCCGGCCCGTAGCCGACCGTGATCACGGGGTCGCCGGTCTCCTCGATCTTCCGGTCGTGGATCTCGCCGGTGGTCTTCCCCGGTGCGGGGTAGGTAAAGCGGTGGGCGTAGTTCTCGACGTCGATCCGGTAGAGGTGGGCGCCGTTGTCGAGCTCCTCGTGCTCGAGGTGGGGCATCGCCGCCTCGAGTTGCTCGTCGACCTCCTCGCGGGCCCGGTCGGCGAAGAAGGAGACGAGTTCGCGGTGGCGATCCTCGTCGGCCGAATCGATCTGGAGCAGGTCCTGAATCAGCTGGTCGCCGGAGTTGTAGCGCAGCCAGAAGGCGGCGTAGTCCAGCGCCTCGCTTAAGTCCTGAAGCCGCTCCTCGTCGTACCCCTCCTCGGAAGCGAGCTCGAGGTAGTCGTCCATCGCGTCGGCCTTCGAGCGATCCGAGAGGCCCGCGACGGCGGGGACGTGCCGGAGTTCGTCGCCGAGGTCGGGGTAGATCATCCGCGCGAGTTCGACGCAGCACATCCCCGTCGTGATCCGGTAGTCCTCGTCGTGGAGGTAGGGGTTCACGTGGGCGTCGAGCAGGTCCTCGACGGCGTCGGGATCGGGGTGGTGGTGGTCGACGACCGCGATCGGGATGTCGTAGTGGGCCAGCGTCTCGTAGGCCGGAACGTCCTCGGCCGTCGAGCCGTTGTCCAGCATGAGCAGCAGGGGGAGCTGCTGGCCGTGTTTCTCGCGGTCCTCGAGGGCGAAGTTCAAGTCCCGCGTGGCGTCTTCCATCTCGTAGAACGGCGCCTTGGCGGGCAGGCGCTTGATGAGGTGGCGCGGGGCGTTCTCGTCCTCGTGGACGTCCGCGATGAATCGCTCGAGAGCGATCTGGACGGGGACGGCGGCGCACATGCCGTCGCCGTCGGCGTGGTGGCGCACCCGAATGGGGCGTCCCTCGAGGACGGTCCGGCGAAGCAGCTTCGCGACCTCCCGCAGGTTCGGCCGCAGCTTCTCGAAGGCGGGCCAGTCGATCAGCGGCTCGACGTCGTGGGGTTCGGCGCGCTCTTCGAGGGCGTCCTCGAGGCGTTCGCGGGCGTCCTCGGCGTCGGCGCCCTCGAGTTTCGAGAGGCCGTCGACCTCGATCTGGATCGAGCCCTCGCGGCGCTCGGGCGTGCCGGTCACGCGGACGACGTCGCCGACCTCGGTGGCGGGGTAGGCGCGGACGCCGGCCTCCTCGAAGGCGGCGCAGGGGACGACGCCGTACTCGTCGGCGACGTGGAAGATCGTCGGGCCGGCGGTCTGTTTGACCTGGACGATCTTGCCCTCGAGGTGGATCTGGTCGCCGATGTTCGCCTTGAGCCGGTCGGTGCCGGTCAGGGCGTAGTCGTGGGCGACGTTCTGGAGCGTGTACTCCTCGACGTCGACCGGCTCGAAGGCCATGTCGCCGTTGTCACGGACGCTCTCGAGTTCGACGACGAGCTCGTCGCCGACGGCGAAGGTGCCCTCGAGGACCGATTCGTGGACGAGCCCGGAGACGGACTCAGAGAGATCGACGAAGACGCCGTAATCGACGATACCGTTGATTTCGGCGAGATACGGTCGGTTTCGCTCTACATCCTCTGCCGTACACTCGGCAGCGAGATCGTAGACGACGGAATCCCCGTCATCTGCGCCGGGATCCCCGGCGGACTCACGTGTCATCTTGAACCGTAGTTTGAGCCGGTCGCGTATAACCCTTGTCAAGAAGCGATACGACGGCTCGAGAACAGCTTCGGCGAAACGTCCCTCGCCGCGGCGTGTCGGCTACGGATCGATATCCGGAGTCGTCTATGGCGATCGCGTTCGGTACCAGAAATCTGGCGAGGCTTACTGAGATCAACACTACTGTCGTCGAGGTGCGCGGCTGACACCGCGGAACCGGCTCGAAAGACAATTCGGTCGTTCAGTTCGCACACGTAGTTTCGACGCGCGGCCCCGACGACAGCTACGACGAGACGAAATCCCGTGACGAGACGGCAGAGCGCGGCCGGGACGATGACACCGAAGATCGGTCCGTCGGACGCGGTGCAGACGGATGGCCTCGGAGTGCGAACGGACGGGTCAGACCGGAGACCGGAGATCAGCGCCGCAGTCGGGCGGCCCCGCTACTCGCCCTGCGCGTCGACGGTCGCGACGGCCGCGAGGTTCACGATGTCGCTGACCTCGTCGTCCCGCTGGAGGACGTGGACCGGGCGGTCCATGCCGACCAGCATCGGCCCGATCGCCTCGGCGCCGCCCAGCCGCTGGAGCAGCTTGTAGCAGACGTTGCCCGCCTCGAGGTTGGGGAGGACGAGCACGTTCGCGGGTTCGTCTAAGTCGGCGAACTCGTAGTTGTCCTCGAGCAGTTCCTCGACGACGGCGGTGTCGGCCTGCATCTCGCCGTCGACGGGGAAGTCGACGTCGGGGTCCGCTCGGAGTCGCTGTGCCGCCCGGCGGGGTTTACGCGTTCCCCGGTTGTCGACGCTGCCGAAGTCCGAGTACGACAGGAGGGCGGCCCGCGGCTCGACGTTGAACCGCCGCGCGAGGTCGGCCGTGTGGCGCGTGATCTCGGCTAACACGTCCTCGTCGGGGTCCTGGTTGACCGTCGCGTCGGCGAGGAAGACGACGCGGTTCTTGAACGTCAGCATGTAGACGCCCGCGGCGTAGTCGGTGTCGGGCGCCGTGCCGACCACCTGCAGCGGCGGCCGCAGCGCCGACGGGTAGTGGTTCGTGAGCCCGGTGAGCATCGCGTCGGCGTCGCCCCGATCGACCATCACCGACGCGAAGTAGTCGCTGTCCCGGATCCGCTCTCGCGCCTCGGTCCTCGTCACGCCCTTGCGCCGGCGGCGCTCGTAGAGCGCTTCGGCGTACTCCTCGTAGTCGCCGGTCGACGGATCGACGATCTCGGGGTCGAACTCGAGGTTGAGATCGGCGACGGTGGCCCGGATCTCCTCGGCGTCGCCGATCAGCACCGGCCGCGCGAGGTCGCGGTCCTCGAGCTGGGCCGCCGCCCGAACGATCTTCTCGTTGGTCCCTTCGGCCAGCGCGAGCCGCTTCGGATCGGTCTTGGCCTTGTTGAACACGGTCCGCATCATCTCGCGGGACTTGCCCAGACGGGCCTCGAGGTCCTCGACGTAGGTCTCGAGGTCGAGGTCGGTGCGAGCGGCGCCGCTCTCGACCGCGGCGCGGGCGACGGCGGGCGCGACCTCGAAGAGCACGCGCGGATCGAGGGGCTTCGGAATGATGTACTCGGGGCCGAACTGCAGCGGCTGGTCGCCGTAGGCCTTGCGGACGGCGTCGGGGACGTCGGTCCGCGCGAGGTCGGCGATGGCCTCCGCGGCGGCGACCTTCATCTCCTCGTTGATCTCGCTGGCCCGGACGTCGAGCGCGCCGCGGAAGATGAAGGGAAAGCCGAGGACGTTGTTGACCTGGTTCGGGTAGTCCGAGCGCCCGGTCGCCATGATGACCGTGTCGTCCCGGGCGTTCTTGGCCGTCTCGTAGTCGATCTCCGGGTCGGGGTTGGCCATCGCGAAGATGATCGGATCGTCGGCCATGGACCGCACCATCTCCGGGTCGACGATGTCGCCGACCGAGAGGCCGACGAAGACGTCCGCGTCGACGATCGCGTCGGCGACGTCGCCCGGGGGCACGTCGCGAGCGAACTCGCGGCTGTAGGGGTCGAGGTCGCCGGACTCGGCCCGCTCGGTCGTCAGGATACCGTCGATGTCGACCATGGTGATGTTCTCCTTCGGGACGCCCAGCGAGACGAAAAACCGGGCGGTCGCGATGGCCGCCGCACCGGCGCCGGAGAACGTGACCGAGAGCTCCGCCATGTCCTTGCCGGCGATGTCGACGGCGTTGAGCAAGGCCGCGCCGGAGATGATCGCGGTGCCGTGCTGGTCGTCGTGAAAGACCGGGACGTCCATCCGCTCGCGCAGTCGCTCCTCGATCGTGAAGCAGGCCGGCGCCGCGATGTCCTCGATGTTGACGCCGCCGAACGTCGGCTCCATCGCCGCGACCGACTCGACGAAGGCGTCGACGTCGTCGTGGTCCAGTTCGATGTCGAAGACGTCGATGTCGGCGAATCGCTTGAACAGCACGCCCTTCCCCTCCATGACGGGTTTCGACGCCTGAGCGCCGATGTCACCCAGTCCGAGTACCGCCGAGCCGTTCGAGACGACGCCGACGAGATTCCCTTTGGCCGTGTACTGGTAGGCGTCGTCTTCGCGATCGGCGATCTCGAGACACGGCGCGGCGACGCCAGGCGAGTACGCCAGCGAGAGGTCGCGCTGGGTGGTCGTCGACTTCGTCGTGCGGATCTCGACCTTGCCGGGGGGCTCTTCGCGGTGGTACTCGAGCGAATCGTCGTCTAGTGACATAAATGCGAATACGGAGAGCCGCCGGAAAAACAGTACCCTAGTAGGGATAGGTAATATATACACACCTAGTTGACGATCGACAGATATCACGGGCGCCCGGGACGATTACGCGGCGAGATCGCAGCCGCCGGCCCGACGCTCGCCGCGGAGCCGTCGCCGAAACGACCATCGGAACGTTTAGCAACCGCAAGCACGCAGGTCGTGTCATGGGGCTGTTCGACGCGCTGTTTCGCTCGAGTTCGATCCTCGGCATCGCCGAGGAAACCCTCGAGTTCGCCCTCGAGTCCTCCGAAGCCGCCCACCCCGACGAGTACATGGGGTTTCTCCGGGGAACCGAGGCGGAGCGACTCGGGATCGACCGGGACGGACTCGTCATCACGGATGTTCTCGTGATTCCCGGCACCGAGTCGAACAGCGTCAGCGCGACCGTCAAGACGAGCCAGATCCCGAACGACGTGAAGGCGCTCGGCAGCGTTCACTCGCACCCGAACGGCGTGATCAGCCCGAGCAGCGCGGATCTGGAGACGTTCGGTCGGGGCAGCGTCCATATCATCATCGGCGCGCCCTATCGCCGCTCGGACTGGCGGGCCTTCGATTCGGGTGGCGAACCGACCCAGTTGAACGTGATCGACGTGGAGCTGCCCGAAACCGAGGACTTCTTCGATTTCACCCAGGCGGATATCGACGACGAACTTCGATAGTATGATGCTCGAGACGACTCCCGGTCCGGTCCGCGGACCGACTGCGAAACCGAGACGACGAACCGATCGACCGACGACCGAGGGAGCCGCGACGGGGCTTCGGGGGGCGCGATGACGCGGACGGTCGTCGCCCAGGGGACCTTCGACATCCTCCATCCCGGACACGTCCACTACCTCGAGGAGGCCGCGGCGATGGGCGACGAACTGCTCGTCATCGTCGCCCGGAAGTCGAACGTCGACCACAAGGAGAAACCGATCTGTCCGGCGGCACAGCGTCGGGACGTCGTCGCCGCCCTCGAGGCCGTCGACGACGCGATCGTCGGCCACGAGGAGGACATCTTCGCGCCCATCGAGGAGATCGATCCCGACGTGATCGCGTTGGGTCACGACCAGCACCACGACGACGACGCGATCGAGGCCGAACTCGAGCGCCGCGGAATCGACTGCACCGTCGAACGCGCGAGCGCCCGCGACCCCGAGCGAGAAGACGAGATCCTCTCGACGCGGCTGATCATCGATCGGATCCTCGAGCGCCGCGGCTGAGGGCCCGAACCGCGGGCGCTCCCGTCAGTTTTCCAGGATAACCGGCGGGGGGAGACGCATCGAATCGATCGTGTGTCCAGTCTCGACGAAGTGTTCGATGGCCTGCTCCGAGACCTCCGCCTCGGTCGTGCCCCCGGCGGTGCTGGCCTGCCAGTCACACTCCAGACAGTACTTATGCATTCGTGGCTCTGTCAGTCACTCTGTGACAGCGGCGGGAAAGGTTCGTGCAGGAAATCGAAGGGCGCGAGCGTGTACAGGGCCGAGAACGCCGGCGTTAGCATTCAAATGTCGTGTGCAAGTGAGTGGATCGGAACCGGTTTTCGGTCGTTCTGACAGCTGCGTTTACTGTCGATATCGGTCGTAACGGTCGTCGATCGGACCGCCGCCGATCGCCCGAAGGTGTTCGCTACGAGCGTGATAGTGGCCGATACCGGTATCCGAGGACTTTAAGCGCCGAGGTAGCAATCTCCCGGTATGAGCCAACAGCCCGAACAGCGGTCGCCCGCGGAGGGCAAACCGGACGACCTGCCGAGCAACGAGGTCACGGAGGGGGTCGAACGCGCGCCCCACCGTGCGATGTTCCGCGCGATGGGGTACGACGACGAGGACTTCGACTCGCCGATGATCGGCGTCGCGAACCCGGCGGCCGACATCACCCCCTGTAACGTCCACCTAGACGACGTCGCGGGGTCGGCCTACGACGCCGTCGACGAGGCCGGCGGGATGCCTATCGAGTTCGGGACCATCACCATCTCCGACGCCATCTCGATGGGGACCGAGGGGATGAAGGCCTCCCTCATCTCCCGGGAAGTCATCGCCGACTCCGTCGAACTCGTCGCCTTCGGCGAGCGCATGGACGGGCTGGTCACCATCGGCGGCTGCGACAAGAACATGCCCGGCATGATGATGGCCGCCATCCGGACGGATCTCCCCAGCGTCTTCCTCTACGGCGGCTCGATCATGCCCGGCGAGCACGAGGGCCGCGAGATCACGGTCCAGAACCTCTTCGAGGGCGTCGGCGCCGTCGCCGACGGCGAGATGTCCCGCGAGGAACTCGACGAGATGGAGCGCAACGCCTGCCCCGGCGCCGGCTCCTGCGGCGGGATGTTCACCGCCAACACGATGGCGTCGATTTCCGAGACCATCGGCTTCGCGCCGCTGGGCTCGTCCTCGCCGCTCGCCGAGGACGAGGACCGCTACGAGGTCGCCCGCGAGAGCGGCGAACTCGCCGTCGAGGCCGTCGAGGAACGGCGTAAACCCTCGGACTTCCTCACCAAGGAGTCCTTCGAGAACGCCATCGCGCTCCAGGTCGCCGTCGGCGGCTCGACCAACGCCGTCCTCCACCTGCTGGCGATGGCCGCCGAGGCCGGCGTCGATCTCGACATCGAGGAGTTCAACGAGATCAGCGCCCGCACGCCCAAGATCGCCGACCTCCAGCCCGGCGGCGAGCGCGTCATGAAGGACCTCCACGAGGTCGGCGGCGTCCCCGTCGTCCTCCGCGAACTGCTCGAGGCGGACTTGCTCCACGGCGACGCGCTGACCGTGACGGGCGAGACGATCGCCGAGGGGCTCGAGCGCATCGATCCGCCGGCCATCGAGGACCTCGACGCGGACTTCCTCAACACCGTCGACGAGCCGATCCACGAGCGCGGCGCGATCCGTATCCTGACGGGCAACCTCGCGCCCGACGGCGCCGTCATCAAGATCACCGGCGAGGACCACCTCCACCACGAGGGCCCCGTCCGGATCTTCGAGGAGGAGGAGAACGCGATGGCGTACGTCCAGGAAGGCCACGTCGAGAGCGGCGACGTCATCGGGATCCGGAACGAGGGTCCCCAGGGCGGCCCCGGCATGCGCGAGATGCTCGGCGTCACGAGCGCGGTCGCCGGCCAGGGCCACGCCGAGGACGTCGCGCTCTTTACCGACGGTCGGTTCTCCGGGGCGACCCGCGGCTTTTCCATCGGCCACGTCGCGCCGGAGGCCGCCGTCGGCGGCCCCATCGCGGCCCTCGAGGACGGCGACACGATCACCATCGACATCGACGACCACGAGCTCTCCGTGGACCTCACAGACGAGGAACTCGAACAGCGACTCGAGGAACGCGACGAGCCGGAACCCAACTACACGACGGGCGTGCTGGCGAAGTACGGCCAGATGTTCGGTTCGGCGGCGAACGGCGCCGTGACGAACCCCGGCGCGAAGCAGGACTAGCGAGTTGGCAGCGTACCGCGCCGAAGGCGCGGTTTCACCGCCGCCGAACGGAGTGCGGTGGCGGATTTTTCGTCCACGGTTTTCGACGGTCGAGATTCGGTCCTTGTCGGCAGTCCGTTTTTCGACAGGACCAGCCGTTTCGAGACCGTACGCCGGGTTTGATCCGACGGAACGGACAGCTGGGACTCCGCGTCGGACGGCCGTGTTGCTCCGATTGGATGTCGGCTACTCGCTCCGAAAGGGAGCATACTTATTACATTTTGTCGTACAAGCTTTACGTGAGATGGCTGACTCGAAACGATACGTGGCGTTCGCGTTCGGACTGATCGGAATCTGCGGCACGCTCCTCGGGATCCACGGCGGGCCGGGAGTAGCGCAAGAACCGAACGCGGCGCTCGCCCTGGGCAGTGGCGTCGTCGGCGGGGTCTCCCTCGGCTGGTATCAACACGCCAGGGACGGACTCGAGAACGACGAGCGGTACATGGCCATCAACTATCGGGCCGGCTACGTCGCCTTCTGGGCGGTGTTCTGGTTCCTGTTCGTCTTCGCGATGGCCGGAATCGGAGAGGGCGACGGCGACGCGACCTCCGCGCTCCCGATCGACGCTCACTCGATCGTAATGACGGCGATGGCACTCGGGTTCGCTTCCCTGCTCGTCTCGAAAGCGTGGTACAGACGGCAGTTCTGATCGCCTATGGAGAACAATCTCAAGGTCTGGCGGGCGAAAGCCGACGTCACGCAGGCCGAACTCGCCGACGAGGTAGACGTCTCCCGGCAGACGATCAACGCCATCGAGCGCGGACGGTACGATCCGAGCCTCGAGTTAGCCTTCGAACTGGCGCTGTACTTCGATTGCCGGATCGAGAATATCTTCACGTACGAGCCCGCAGACGACGATTGATCGCCGATACAGATCTGCAAGCGATCCGGGCGGTCGCCCGCGATCACTCCTCGAGTCGACGCTCCGCTTCCTCGAGTGCCTCCTGCGTGTCGATCCCCTCGAACGTCCGCTCGGAGACGCCCTCGAGGGCCTCCTCGCCGACTTCCGCGACGTCGATGCGGTCGATCGCGGCGACGATCCGCTCGTCCTCGGAGTCGAGGGTCTCCGCGCAGGCCTCGGCCATCGCGTCGGCCCGGTAGACGGCCTGGGTCGTCTGGTACCAGCCGTCCTCGAGGCGGACCACGGCGCCGTCGCGGCCGCGGGCGCGCTCGTGGAGCGTCTCGAGCAGCGCGGGCTCGACGAAGGGCATGTCGCAGGCGACGACGGCCGCGTACTCGCGGTCGACGGCCTCGAGGCCGACCCGCATGCCGGCCAGCGGCCCCCTGTCCGGGACGGGGTCGGTCGCGTATCGGGGCTCGAGGTCGCTGCCAGCGAGCGCGGCCCGAATCGCCTCGAGCTGATCGTCGCGGCAGTTGACCACGAGGTCGTCGGTCACGGTCGCGAGTCGGTCGACGACTCGGCGGATCATGGGCGTTCCCGCGAGGTCGGCGACGGCCTTGTCCGACTCGCCGAAGCGCGTGGAGTAGCCGCCGGCGAGGACGACGCCGCCGAGCGAGCGTTCGCTGGTCACGGGCGGCGATAGGACCAGCTAGCCCATAAACCACGTCCCCATTCCATCGCATCTGGGAACTCGAGGACGGGACGGGATCGACGGCGTCACTCGAGGACGTCGACCAACGGCTCGTCGGCGATCATGCTCGTCAGGACGACGCGCGAGATTCGCCCGTGGGCGGCCGCACCGGCGTCCGCGCTCCGCTCGAGAATTCGCGTCGCGACCTCGCGGGCGACCGCGCGGTCGTCCGCGTCGTCGACCATGTTGAGCACCGGTACGTACGTCGCGTCCGGCGGCACGTCCTTCAGCCCGCCGTCGGGGCTGGTGAGGATCGTCGCGACGTCGTCCGGCCGAATCGTGTCGCCGAGATCGCGTCCGGTAACGGCCGCGACGCGCTCCGGCCGGTGGACGGCCCCCTCGTCGAGGGGACGGCCGACCGCGTCGACGCTGGCGATCGCGAGCACCGTGTCGACCGTCTCCGGAAGCTGCGGCTCGCGCTCGTTCGGCGCCTTCAGCAGCCGCGTTCGCGCCCCGTCGGCCTTGACGAGGACGTGATCGACGCTCGAGGCCGCCGCGATCCGGTCGACGACGTCCGGTTCGTACCCCAGGTACCGATCGTCTCGCTCCTGTTCCGGGACCAGGCCCAGCGGCCACTCGAGGCCGTTCACGGCGCCGTCGGCCTCGCCGGCGTCGGCCCGCTCGAGCAGGTCGGCCGGGTCCTCGGTGACTCGCACCGCGGCGACCTGCCGGTCGAAGATCGGAATGCGGACGGTCGCCGTCACGACGGCGCGCTCGAGGCGGCCGGCGAGTTCGTACAGCGTCGATTTCTTGCCCCCGGCGCCGACGACGCAGGTGAGCGAGGCGTCGGCCGCGAGGGCGTCGACGAGATCGGGATCCGGGTCGTCGTCCATATCCGACGGTACGACGACCGGCAAGAAAGGGTCGGCGGTCGGTCGCCGAGTGCGGCGGCTACGAGAAGTGGTCCCGCGTCGGCGACCGGCCCGGCAGCGCATACTCGAGGTAGCCCACGAGGTACGCCAGCAGGAGCGGGAGGTAGCCCTCTCGCTCGTGACGCCGCACCGACGTCCGGACCGGGCAACTGGGGTCGTAGACGACGGACCCCGCCTCGCACAATCGCAGGGAGAGGTCCGTGTCCTCGAGGAAGGAAAGCGATTCGTCGAAGCCGTCGACCGCCTCGAACGCCGACCGGCGCACGCTGCAGTTCGACCCCGGTTGCTGGACGAAGCCGACGGGCCAGCTCACCCGGTACCACCAGTCCGAGAGGAGCCGAAAGCGAACGCGGTGGGCCAGTCCACCGGCGAGGGGCCGGAGCGGACCGCCGACGCCGACGACCGATGGCGTCGCGTAGTGGCGCCAGTGGCGTCGCACCCACGCCGACGGGACGACCGTGTCGGCGTCGGTGAACAGCAGGACGTCGCCGGTCGCGGCCGCAGCGCCCCGGTTCCTGGCCCGGCCGGGTCCCACCCGGCTGTCGTCGATCAGGACTCGGTCGACGATCGGATGCGCTCGAGCCGCTGCCAGCGTCCGTTCGCCGCTCGCGACGACGACCACCTCGAAACGGCCGTCGAAGGTCTGCGCGACGAGCGAATTCAGCGTTCGCTCGAGTCGCGATCCTTCGTCGCGAGCGGGGACGACGACCGAGGCGTCGACGTCGGACATCGTCGGTGACTGTCGGCCCGAGCAATATAACCGCTCTGCCGTGTCGGGTCGCCGCCGCTGTCCGGACCGTCACTCTCGAATCCGCGGCCCGCCGGTGCGGAGACGGACACACCGCGTCTGAGCGTGACGTCGCAGTCCGACACGGGAGGGGTCGGCCCACTCTCCCTGATCGCCGCGACTGGTTTCGGGCCCGCTGAATCCAGCCCTACCGACGTTGTAGCAAGCCCGGACCGATTATAATTGTAACTAATTTTCCGGCTATCTTTATGTATTACGAAATAATACCTCATAGTTGAATGTCAGACAATGACACTCAACGGTCTAGTGGCCGAATCGGCGACGCGATGAACAGACGAGCCTTCATGAGCACCGCCGCAGCGGCCGGGTTTTCCCTCGCCGGTATGGGAGCCACCGCGGCGGCCGCGGCCGGCGACGAGCGGGTGTTTTTCCAGTACTTCCACGAGACGTGGCCGACGATCACTGACGACCTCTCGACGGTCGCGGACCGCGGCTACGACGGCGTCTGGATCCAGGCGCCCCAAGAGAGCGAGTTGACCTGGAGCGACCGGGACGGCCGGAACGATCCGCCGTTGGGCTACCAGCCGGTCGACTTCCGCTCGTTCGACAGCGAGTTCGGGACCGAAGCGGACCTCGACCGGCTCGTCGAGACCGCACACGAACACGGCCTCGAAGTCTACGTCGACTGCGTGATGAACCACATGGCCGCGGATCGCGGCTACGACTTCTCGCAGTTCGAGGAGCAACACTTCCACACTCACGTCGGTTCGATCGACGACTGGGACGACGAACACCAGGTCGAGCACGGGAACCTCCTCGGCTTGAAGGACCTCGCGCAACTCGAGGACCACGGACACGAGGACACCGCGCCGTACGTCCGCGAGCAGCTGTACGACTACATGAAAAAGATCGCGGACACCGGCGCCGACGGCTACCGGTACGACGCGGTCAAACACGTCGAGCGCGAATTCTGGGCGCAGTACGCCAACCAGTGGGCCGACGAGTTCGGCATGAGTCGAATCGGGGAGGTGTTCGACGGCGGCGTCGACTACGTGCAGAACTACATCGATACCGGCATGAACGCCTTCGACTACCCGCTGTACTTCGTCATGGAGGAGGTCTTCGACCACGGCGATATGAGCAGACTCGAAGGCGCGGGAGTCGTCGCTCAGGACCCGTTCCACTCGTGGCCGTTCGTCCAGAACCACGACGAGGGCGCGCCGCCACAGTACCACCTCGCACACGCCTTCGCGCTCACGATCGAGGGGACGCCGATGGTATACAACCTCCATCCCGACGAGATCCTCACCGACGACGCGATCAACAACGTGGTGTGGGTCAAGACGAACCTCGCCGGCGGCGCGACCTACTGGCGACACGCCGACTCCGACCTCGCAGTTTACGAGCGGGAGAACAACCTGCTCGTCGGTCTCAACAACGGTACCGACAACTGGCGAAGTGAGTGGGTGGACACGACCTGGAGCAACGAGACGCTCAAGGACTACAGCGGCAACGCCGACGACATCGAGGTCAACGGCGACGGCTGGGTCGAGGTCGCGGTTCCGCCCGAGGGGTGGGTGTTCTACGCGCCGTACTGATCGGCGCGAGCGGTGATCGACTCGCTCGACGGCGATTTCTCGCTGCGGCCGTCGCCGGCGCCGGCAGTCCGACTCCGCGCGACCGCCGGACCGCGAGAGAGCGGTTCGACCGTTGTTCGTTGCCACCGTCGAAATCCCCTTGACGGGGCTTCCCCTACGCCGTGACATGGCGACCGTCAGCGCGGGAGCGCGACTCCACGTCGGCTTCCAGAACCTCTCGCTCGCTCGCAGACGACTCTACGGCGGGATCGGCGTCGGACTCGAGGCGCCCCGCGTGACGGTCACCGCCGAACCCGCGTCCGGCGTCGAGAGCGACGATCCGCTCGGACGGGAGTACGCCGCCCGCGCCGTCGAGGCCCTCGACGTTCCGGGAGTCGCGGTCACGCTCGAGGAGCGGCTGCCCCGCCACGTCGGCCTCGGCAGCGGGACCCAGCTGGCCCTCTCGGTTCTCGCCGCGACGGCGCGGGCCCACGGCCTCGAGCCTCGAGTCAGGGACCTCGCGCCGGCGATGGGCCGGGGCGGACGCAGCGGCGTCGGCGTCGCGACCTTCGAGGACGGGGGCTTCGTCGTCGACGCCGGCCATCCGACCAACCGCTTTACCACCGAGCCGCCGGCGGAGGGCGACTGGACGGTGCCCCCGGTCGTCGCCCGCCACGACCTCCCCGAGAACTGGCGCTTCCTCGTCGCGGTTCCCGACGCCGACCCCGGCCGCAGCGGCGACGACGAGGACGCGAGCATGCGCGCCGTCGTCGAGCGCGCCGACCCCGCCGTCGCGGACGAGATCGCCGGCGTCGTCACCCGCAAACTGCTTCCGGCCGCCGCCGAGGGTCGCCTCGAGGCCTTCGGCGAAGCGGTCGCCGAGATCGGCCGGAAGAACGGCGCTTGGTACGCCGACGCGCAGGGCGGCGTCTTCCGTCCGCCGGCGGGAACGCTCGTCGAGGCGCTCGAGGACTGTCCGGTGCTGTCGGGCATCGGCCAGTCGTCGTGGGGCCCCGTCGTCTACGGCGTCACAGACCGCAGCCACGCCGCCGAGGCCGAGTCGGCGGCTCGAGCGGCGCTGGCGGACAACGGACTCGGGGGGCGGATTCTGGTGACCGAACCGGCGACGGACGGGGCTCGGGTTCTGTCCGATGGCGAGCGATCGTAGCCGCGACCCGCGCGAGCGAGTATGTAGCGGCGCGCGATGTCGATCGTATCCGAGCAGTGGCGAGGATCGATCGACGACATCGCGCGAGGGATGAGCGAACACAGTGAGCGAATCGGATGGTGAGGACGTGGCAATTCCCCGTTGCCAGCGTCGGTAGCGTAGCCGTCGTTACCGACCGTGTGATCCGCTCCAAACAGTGATCGACGCCTCTTAGAAGCCGCTCGGACCGCCATAATACGTAAACGGACACGCTTCGACTGGCGCGATATGAAACGACTTCCTCTCGGAATCTCGAGGCTCGACCGGATGATCGACGGGGGCGCGCCCGCCGGTAGCGTCGTGTTGCTCGCGGGCGAGGCCGGGGCCGGCGCGCGGGAGTTCGCCTACACGAGCGCGGTGTTGAACGGCCTCGCGGGCTCGGCGCCCGACGAGTTCGATCGCTACTACGGCGACCTCGAGTCGGGGACCGAACTCCCCGACGCGGTCCACTACGTCTCGTTTACGGACGAACGGGCGGCGATCGTCGACGAGATGGAGTTGGTCATGGACGCCGACCTCGTCGACGCGGGGACGGACGGCGTCTCCGTCGTCGAACTCGCGGAGTCGTACTTCCAGCTGACGCCGGTGCCGACGGACTGGTACGCCGAGCGCGCGACCGACATCACCGAACTCGGCCGGCGGACCGATCGCAGCGACGTCCTCGAGGCGCTGGGCGAGTACCTCACCGAGCACGCGGCGGGGAGCCTCGTCGTGATCGACTCCGTGACCGATCTCGTCGCGACGGCGGACGATCGGATGGCCTGGTCGGACCTGACGGTCCTCTTGAAGGGACTCAAACGCGCCGCCCACCGCTGGGGCGGCGTCGTCCTGCTGCTGGTCAACGCGGAGGCCCTCGAGCCGACGGAGCTGGGGCGCTTGAAGGAGGCCACCGACGGGACCCTGCTGTTCGAGTGGGAGAGCGGCGGCTCCGAGCGCGCCCGAACGCTCGTCGTCGAACAGTTCCGCGGGGTCCTCTCGCGACTCGAGGACGAGGACATCGTCCGGTTCGAGACGGCGATCAACGACAGCGGATTCGACATCAGTAACGTTCGAAAAATCCGCTAAGACCACCTCTACCGTGCGTATCGAACGGTGAGTCCGAACCAACCCTTAAGCCCGCTTCGACCGAACCGTAGATCGAACAAATGTCGAGCGAAGACGACGGCGGCATCTCGTTCGCCCCGCCCGGCGAGGTCGACGACTGGCTCGCCCGGGAGGCCAGCCGGCGCGGCGAGAGCCGCGACGACGTCTGCCGTCGTCTGGTTACGGCGGCCCACGCCGTCGCGACCGACGACGACATCGAGCCGAGCGACCTCGACGATCTCACTGCCGTCCAGGGCCGGATCGACGCCCAGCGCGACGAGTTTACGGAATTACTCGAGGACGTCCGGAGTCGCGTCGTCCAGGTCAAACGCGAGACCGACGCCAAGGCGCCCGCCGACCACGATCACGCCGACCACGTCGGCGAGGACGAGTTCGCGGCCGTCCGAGAGGACCTCGCGACCCTCGAGGCGACCGTCGACGACGGCTTCGAGAACTTCGAGGACGTCCTCGAGTCCCTCGTCGACGAGACGGCGGCGCTCGACGATCGGACGACCGCGCTGGCCAACATCGTGCTGGACCTCCGCGACCGCCGGGACGCCGTCGCCGAACGGGAGCGCCGCCGGGCGGCGGCCGATCGGCTCAAACGCGCGGCCAACCGGCTCGGAATTCGTACCGCCGTCTGCGACGCCTGCGACGCCGCGGTCGACCTCGCGCTGTTGACCGAGCCCGCCTGTCCCCACTGCTCGACGGCGATCACGGACGTCGCCGAGAAGACCTCGTTCTTCGGCTCCCACACGCTCGTGACCGGCGAGCCGCCGGCGCTCGAGGGACGGGTCGACGACGGCGCGTCGTCGCCGTCGTCGGAGGAACCGATCTTCGACGCGCTCGAGGCGGACCCGCCGGACCGCGACGAGGTGCGCGACCGAACCGAACGGAACGGCGCGGACCGTGAAGACGAGGGAAACGAACGGGCTGACGGCCCGAGCGCGGCGGCCGTTCTCGGCTTCGATTCGGAGGAGACGGTCCGATGACCGAGGATGCGCCGTCGGACGGAGCGCTCGAGTCCGATCGGTCGATCGCATTCGAGCCGGACGCCGCGGGCGGTTCGACCCCGTCGGAAGCCGACGATATCGACCGAACCGGTCCCCTTAGCGATCTGGCCGCGGCGGTCGACGAGCGGCGGAGCGCGGCCGGAGACGGCGCCGACGCCGCCGGGATCGACTTCGACGAACTGTTCGACCGCGAGGACGTCGCGGCTCTCGACCGCGACCGACTCTGGGAGCGCCTCGAGAACGACGACGCGCCGGGGGCGCCCCCTCGCGACGAGGAGCGGGAGATCCGCGAGATCGAGACGGACGGCTACTGCCACCAGTGCGAACACTTCGCGTCGCCGCCGACCGTCGCGTGTACCCGCGAGGGAACCGACATCCTCGATATGCCCGCGCTGGATCGGTTCCGGGTCGCCGACTGTCCGGTCGTCTCGGAGGACGAAGCGCTCGAGGGTCGCGAGTAATCGCCCGCGGGCCCGCGAGAGGTGCACTTTTCCTGCTCGATCCGCTACACTCGGCTATGCAGTTCTGCGACGATTGCGGCTCGATGATGAAAGCTCAGGGCGATCGCATGGTCTGTACGAACGACGACTGCGGCGCCGCGAGCGAACGCGACCGCGAGCAGGAGGACGCGTTCGTCACGACCGAGTCCCAGACCGACGACGACGTGATCGAGTCCGACGAGAACGCCAACTTCGAGGGGAAGCCGAAGGCGACGGACGTGATCTGCGACGAGTGCGAGAACCAGGAGGCGTGGTACACCCTCAAACAGACCGCCTCGGCCGACGAACCGCCGACGCGCTTTTTCAAGTGCACCGAGTGCGGCCACCGCTGGCGCGGCTACAACTGAGGGCCAGATCGGTCGAATTCGCTCTCGAGGACGGTTCCGATCACCGCGCCGACGATACTCAGGACGAGAGTGTACGCCGCGATGCCAAGCAGGAGGAGGACGACCACGGCCCCGAAGCCGCCCGGTCCCAGAACCCCGAGAAACCAGAGCGCGACCAGCCCGAACAGCAGTTTCGGGACGAGCATGACGAGCCCCGCGAGCGCGCCGACCCGAAGTCCCTCGTCGGCCCCACCGCCCTCGAGGTAGCCGGCGACGGCCCCGCCGAGAACGGTCGATCCCGGGAGGAACGACAGCACGATCCCGACGCCGCCACCGAGCAGGGCGTTGACGGTCCGGTTCGAATCCGATCTCGCGTCCGAGTCCGTCCCGTAGGTGTCGATCGGCGGCGGCGTGTCGGTCGCGTCGGAGTCCATACCGCACGATACTGTTGCCGAGACAAAAAGTGTTCGCCGACGATACGATCGCGGGGGATCGAGCGCGGATCCGCGGTCACGCCGCTCGGCGACCCCGTCGGACCGCCCGCCAGATGCGGATTTCGACCCGCGAATCGATGCGGGAGTAATCCCCAACTGGAGATGACGGTTTCTCCACAAGAACCGTTTATCAGCGCAATGTCACCTCATAACTAATCCGCAATGGGGGCAGGTGGCCGCCATGGATCGCAGGCAGATCCTCAAGGCGGCCGGCGTAACGTCGACGATTCCCCTCGCGTCCGGGCTCGGCGCGGCGCGCAGTGACGAGCGCAAGCGGGGCAACGGTCGAGATCGGGGACAGGCGCGACGGGAGTGTGCCCAATCGCAGTGTATCCACCCGGTGCTCGGCTACTCGGGTCTCGAGGGCGAGGAACGGGTGCCGTCGCCGCTCCAGCCCGACTACGAGGTCGATCTGATCACGCGACCGCCGGAGGAGGGAGGGGAACGGCCGCTACCGGAGTTCTTCTTCCAACCGACCGGCCTCGCCGTCGATCCCGGTGACGTGGTCCGCTTCAACCTGGAGACGCCCGACCACACCGTCACCGCGTATCATCCACAGCTCGGCCGGCAACGCCGCGTTCCCGACGGGGTCCCGGCGTTCTCGTCGCCGGTCTTGGGCACGGGGACGTTCTGGCTCTACCGCTTCGATAAGCCCGGCGTTTACGACGTCCTGTGTGCGCCCCACGAGATCTTCGGGATGGTCGCGCGGATCGTCGTCGGTGACCCGCCGGCCGAACCGGCGTTCGGTCCGTCGGGACCGGTCGAGACGAACGGCGAGGAAGTCGAGCTTCGACCGCCGGCGCTCACCGCGGAACTGGTGTACGAGGATCCGCTATTGGAGCCGTCGACGATCGCGGAGCGGGGGAGCGTGAGTTGGGACGAGCTCGCAGCTGAGAGCAAAGAGGTACTGGTCGAGTTCCCCGAAGAAGAGTAGTCGACTCGAGGCGCGATACCGGCCGGCATCGCGCCGTCCCGACGCGGCTCGTTCCGTCTGTGTTACCGCTCGAGCGCTCCGAGCGCCGGTCAGTCGGGCAGTTCGAGTCCGACGGTCCCCTGATCGAGGACGTCCGTTCGGTTGTCCACGTGGCCGACCTCGTCGTAGTCGATCGGCCCGTCGACCTGGTGGGCATCGGCGCTCGGCTCGTCCCCGATATAGACGATGTTCGGTTCGGTCCCGATGTCCTCGAGGAGCCGGAACGTCGACTCGGCGGTACCGACCTCGGCCCGAACGAGCGCTCGCGCCTCCCGTTCGGTCAGCCCGTCGTCGCTGTCCTCGGCCGGGTCGGTCTCGCCGGTGAGGACGGCGATCGCCTCCTGCAGTTCGTCCTCGGGCGGGTTCTGCGCTCGCACGCGAGCCAGTTCGGGATCCTCGAGGTACCGTCGCGTGTCGCTTTCGGGGTCGTTCATGTCGCCGAACTGGATCGCCTCGGGCGGACAGGCGTCCTCGCAGGCGGTCCGGCCGACGAACTCCTCGCCTTTGGTGCCGTCCTGGCGGGTCGCACAGAACGTACACTTCTCCATGACGCCCCGCGGCCCGCGGCTCCCGACCGGACGCCCGCGGGCGTCGTAGACGTGATCGTCCTCGAGTTCGTCCGCCGAGACGCCCGGATCGTCCCACTGGAAGTAGTTGACGCCGTAGGGACAGGCGACCTGACAGTACCGACAACCGATGCAGACGTCGTAGTCGGTCAACACGAGGCCGTCGCTGTCCCGCGTGTGACGGGCGGTCGTCGGACAGACCTTCTCGCAGGGCGCGTCCGTACAGTGTTGACAGGGGCGAATGAGTCGGTTATGGCCGTCGGACGCGCTCTCCTCGTAGTCGAGGACGTACATCCAGTTGGCCCCCCGCTCCCAGTTGTGCTCCTCGGCGCAGGCGACGACGCAGGAGAGGCAGCCGTCGCACTGCTCGAGGTCGAGCACCATCCCCCACTGCGTTCCCTCGTCGTCCCCCTCGGACGCCTCCGGCGCCTCGGCCGCCGACGGCGCCGTATCGTCGTCCGCCGTCGCGACCCACGCGCTGAGTCCGACGGCTCCCGCCCCGGCGCCGACCTTGCGCATCACGCCGCGACGCGATTCCTCGTCGACGCCGAACCGCGAACCCGTCTCCGCGTCGCGCCCGTCGCCCGGCCGCTCGAGCGGTCGGTCGTCCTCGCCGAACTCCGCGACCACGGCCTCGTGATACCGGTCGTAGAACTCGGCTTCCGAGAGCTCTCCCGCCGTGACTCGCCGGGCGTCCCGCGCCATCTCGAGCCCGAGTTCCGCGTCGTGGTCGGCGTCCTCGAGCATCCGTTCGAGTTCCGTCCGTCGGTCACCCTCGGGCCATCGGCTCGGCCCGTCGTCGGTTACGTTCTCGTTGTCACCCATCGTAGCCACCCACCGTTGTGTGGATTCCGATTACGTGCCGTGCTAGCTAATGCCTCGAATGAGGGCTCGCGATGAGATAACGGACGCCCTTGTACTCGCCGGGGCGTCGAGACGGGGCGGCGATTCGTTCGGGAGAGGGGACGGTATCGCACGGGTTTCGGGTCCGTCTCGAGCGCGGTGTCGGACTCGAGCGGTCGGAACCGTTCGGCGCGACTGACCGTCCGGATCGCCGCACACCGGACTTTTGGCGTGGTAACACATAGCAAATAGTATGGCAGACGGGGAGTCAGGGGAGTCGCGGCGGCGGGTGCTTCGGGCCACGGGATGTGGGTCGGCGATCGTGCTCGCCGGGTGCGTGTCCGTAGGCGAAGACACCAGTCAGGAAGCCGGCGAACCGGCGCTCGACCGACCGGCCGACTGGTGTTTCGATCGACTGGACGACGCCGTCCCGGAGGCGGAAGCGAACGCGGTGAGCATCGACGGGATCGAACGGAAGCCGGAGGGCGAGCTGGCGTCGAAGGAGGAAGCCAGCTACCAGTGCGGGCCCGCGGACGGGAACCACTGCGGCACCTGTACGTACTACATCGACGACCGCGACGGCGACGCGGTCGGAGCGTGCACCGAGGTCGCCGGCGAGATCCGCTCGGCGGACTGGTGCGCGCTCTGGGCGCCGCGAGAGGAGCTTCAGAACGAGTAACCGCGACCGGCGCCCGCGGGTCGCCGATCGGACGACGGACGAGCGCGGACACAACGTTCACAACGATTCGCGCGAACCCTCCAGTAGACGAATGTCCGAGGGGCCGCGGTTGCCGGGCGTCGAGACGGACGAGGAGGACGAGGACCGCATCGTCTGTCACGTCGACGCCGACTGCTTCTACGCCTCCTGCGAGCGACTGCGCGAGCCCGAACTCGAGGGCGAACCCGTCGTCGTCGGCATGGGCTACGAACCCGGCGAGACCGTCGGCGCCGTCGCCACCGCCAGCTACGAGGCCCGCGAGTTCGGCGTCGAGAGCGCCCAGGCCATCTCGACGGCCCTCGAGAACCTGCCGCGCCGCGCCGCGCTCTCGGACGACGCCGAGGACTACGAACCGGACCTCACCCGCGAGGAGACCGGGTTCTACCGCCCCGTCGATATGGACTACTACGAGTCGGTCGCGAGCGAGGTCCGCGAGATCCTCCACGACTGCGCCGACGTCGTCCGGGAGGTGAGCATCGACGAGGCCTACCTCGACGTCACCGAGCGCACCGCCTGGGAGGTCGCCGACGGCTTCGCCCGCCACGTCAAGGATCGCATCCGCCGCGAGGTCGGCGTCACCGTCAGCGTCGGCGTCGCGCCGACGATGAGCGCGGCCAAGATCGCCAGCGACTTCGACAAGCCCGACGGCCTCACGGTCGTCCGCCCCGGGGAAGTGCGGGAGTTTCTGGCTCCGCTCGAGGTCGACCTGCTCCACGGCGTCGGTCCCGTGACGGCCCGCGAGCTACGGGAGATGGGCCTCGAGACCGCGGCCGACGTCGCCGCGGCCGATCCGGAGCCGCTGGTCGAGGCGTTCGGCGAGCGCGGCCGGGAGCTGTACGACCGCGCCCGCGGCGACGACGACCGCCGGGTCGAGCCGAAGGGCGAACCCAAGAGCTTCTCGCGGGAATCGGCCTTCGCCGACCCCGTCTCGGAACCCGAGCCGAAGTACGAGCAGATCGAGACGCTCGCGTCGGCGGTCGCCGACCGCGCCCGACGCGAGGGGGCGCTGTACCGCACCGTCGGCGTCAAGGCCGTCCTGCCGCCGTACGACGTCAACACGCGCGCGAGGTCCCTCTCCGGGCCGGTCGACGACCCCGACCTCGTCGAACGCATCGCTCGCGACCTCTTCGCCGAGTTCGAAACCGACCCCGTCCGCAAGGTCGGCGTCCGCGTAGCCAACCTCGAGTTCGCGGCCGCCGATCAGGCCAGCCTCGACGGCTGGGAGCGACGCGCCGACGAGCAGCGCACCGACGGCGGCGGGGCGACCGACGACCCGAGCGACGAAACCGAATCGACGTTCGACCCGAGCGATGGCGACGAACCGGCGTCGCCGGACGCCTCTCGAGACCTCGAAGACGGACAGTCCTCGCTGACCGATTTCGCGAATCGGTGAACGTCTCCAGTTCAGACAGGTCACCGCAGCCGAAATAATCAATTGGGTGGAGCGACGAGAGGTACCATCCTGCACCGAACGACACGATAATTATATGCCGAGCCGACAACTCACATCCGATAACACGATCCCGTGACTCTCACATGACTGAGGATTTCTACGACCTTCTCGACGTTCCTGACGACGCCTCCCAGGACGAGATCAAGACCGCCTACCGCGAGCAGGTTCGCGTCTACCACCCCGACCACAACGACGACGAACGGGCTCGAGCACAGTTCACGGCGGTCAAGAAAGCCTACGACATCCTCGGGGATCCGGTCGAGCGCCAGGCCTACGACCGCCTCGGTCACGAGGACTACGTCGCGAAACGAACCAGCGGCCTCCCCTCGGCGGACGTCTGGCGGTCGAGCGATTCGTCCGACGAGACGTCCGACGCCGACGAGGAACGGGAGCGAGCGACGGCGACCGCGGGCGCGGCGGCCGGAACGAGCGGAACGACGTCGACGACGGACTCGCGGTCGAGCGCCGGCGCGAGTTCGGGCACCGCCTCGAGCGCGTCGACCTCGAGTGCATCGACCGCAACGGGATCGACCGCGAGCGCGGGCGCGACGTCGAGTTCGAGCACCGCGGGAACGAGCGGGACGACCGGAACCGGTTCGACCGGGACGAGAACGGCGGGCCGAACGACGACGGGAACGACGGGAACCGCGGGAACGTCCGAATCGAACGTCGACTCAAGCGCGGAGTCCGAACCCGGCGGGTTCGGCGACAACGCCGTCGTCCGCTGGTGGCGCCGCCAGAACTTCTCCCTCCCGCTGATCTGGCTGTCGGTCGTCGTCTACCTCTCCGGGCTCGGCCACTTCGCGTCCGCCAACCGGTCGGCCCTCGAGGCCCTGCGAGCCGAACTGGCCGCCGCCGGCACCGATCCCGACGCCCTCGCGACGGCGCTCTCGAGCGGGCGCTACGGGATCGACTCGAGCGTCGCGTATCTGACGGCCTTCGAACTCGTCGCGCCGCCGCTCGCGGAGCCGCTGTGGTACGCCGCGCTGGCCGGCGCGGTCGGCCTGACGCTCCTGACGTTGCTCGGCGTGCGCGCCTACCGAGACGGCGACACCTGGGGGCCGGTGACGATCGACGAGACGATCGTGGTCGCGCTCGCGGTCACCGCGACGACCGTCCTCGTCGGCGGGCCGCTGCTGGCCGGCGCGGTGCTCATGCCGATGCTGTTCGCCGTGATCGTCCGTCACACCCGGCGCGGTCCCGGCTGGAAACCGTCGTATCTGTACGTCGTTCCCGTGCTCGCCCCGCTGGCCGGGTTCGCCGCGGCGGCGGCCGGCGAGGCGACGCTGGGGAGCGATCTCGCGGCGCTCGTCGTTCTCCCGATCGTCGGCGGCCTGGGGCTGCCGCTGCGGGCGACGATCCGGAAGCACTTCGGTTGGTGACTCGCGCGGTCGATCCGTTCGCTCGGGTACCGACGTGCGAATCGTTTCGTTTCTCCGTCGATTGTTGCTGCAGTCGCTCTCGCTCGAGATGCTGGGATAACGATTCGGTCCGAGAGCGGCGGTCCATCCCGGACGTACGGAGAGACTAACCTACTGCGCGGTTTCGTCATTCGACGATACGACTGAAACGCAATCGAACCGGTAACTACGTGTGCTTATTGACCGACGGGAGTTCCGTCCGTCGAACGAGGGACGCAGCGAATGCTGGATACAGGCCGCGTATTCGGCGGGGCTCTCCCGACGAGGAACGGTCACGTGTGATCCGCTCTCAATCCGGCTGCCGACTCAGTACGGGAACGGTACTGAACCGGCTAGCTGCGATCACACACCGCCCTGAAAGTTATCTTTCCGTTACAATTACAAGAGACAGCTGACGTCCATCACCGCTGAAGTCGGGATTCGCGAAGAAACGCTAGCGGAACATCTCACCGTCGCCCCACCATCCATAAATTACAGTTTACTTATATGTGGGTAGTTCGATGTCTAAAAGACCCTGTTTGGGGTATGAGAACATGAAACTAAACAGACGATCGGTACTCGAGGGTATCGGTGCAACGGGTGTATCGCTGACGTTCGCGGGGTTCGCAACTGCCGAGGGCGGTGCTCGGTATATCGTTACCGTCGAAACCGATCGCGCCCGTGATCGTCTTGAGGCCGCGGAGTTCGCAATCGAAAACGTGCTCGCTGGCGGTGCTGTGGTAGTTGCCGTCGGCAGAGCGAATGCAGTTGATGATCTCGAAGGAATCCGGGGTGTCAGAGCGGCCGCACGAGACGTCTTATTCGCCCTGGAGGAGCCGGTGGCGACAGAACCGGTTGACGAACGCTTCGACGAGCCCACTTTTTGGGACCGGCAGTGGGACAAGCACGTCACCGACGCGAGAGAGGCCCATCAGACGGCGACTGGAGACGGTTCCACGATCGCGGTCATCGATACGGGGGTTGACGCGAGCCATCCGGACCTCCAGAACGTGGACACCACTAACAGCGCCGCGATCGTCGACGGTGCCGTGACCGCCGGCGACGGTGGGTGGGTACACTGGCACGGAACGCACGTCGCGGGGATCGCCGCCGCTCAGGGCGGGAGCGTCACTGGAATGGCACCGGACGCCACCATCCTGAACTTGCGGGTGTTCCCGGAAGAGGGTGACTTGCTCGCGTCTGCGAGCGATATTCTGTTGGCCCTGGAGTACGCCGCCGACCGAGGTGCCGACGTAGCGAACATCAGCCTCGGGGCGGGACCCTACCCCCCGCAGGCCAACGCCGGGGGACTCCGCGCCGCCCGCGAGAAGGTCGTTAATAACGCGGTCCGCCGAGGGCTGCTCGTCTCAGCGAGTGCTGGTAACGAGGACGCGAACCTCAAGCAAGGCGGGTTCTTCCACCTCACGAGCAGCGTCGCCGGCGCGATGAGCGTCAGCGCCACCGGCCCGGACGACCTCCGAGCGTTCTACTCGAACTACGGTTCCAATGACATCGCCGTCGGGGCGCCGGGTGGCGGGTACGAGACGAGTGAGAAGACCGAGAGCACGGACACTCCATGGCCGTACCCACAGAACCTCGTGTTTTCGACGCTCCCCGGCCCGAGTTACGGGTGGGCAGCCGGGACGTCGATGGCGGCCCCGCAGGTCACCGGCGCCGCTGCGCTCGTTCGCGAAGCCGTCCCGGACGCTAACGCGCATCAAGTTGAACGGGCCATCAAGAACGGCGCCGATCTCGTCAACGGGCAAAGCGACGACGACCTCGGTGCGGGTCGCTTGAACGCCGCCGACACGCTGGATGCGCTGCAAGTACGCTAACCAGTCGCTGAAAGCGGCCGTAACTACGACTCTCGGCGAACCGGTCAGGTCCCCGAGACGAGCAATTTTTCGCCGGCCCTCTAGGGAGGCACATCGGTTCCGACGCTGAATAACGAAACCGTATTACCGACTACTGCTAGCACCGGGCGACAGCGGACATCGTTCTCGAGCGGCGTTCCGACCGGGTTCCGTCTCTGTCAGAATTCGCGGGCGTCTGAAGATCAGCTCTCAGCCGACCAGCGTCGCGACGCCTTTCGTCTGGCGGTAATCCCGTCCCAGGATCGCCTCGAGTCGCGCGACGATCGCCTCTTCGTCGGTGTCTTCCCACTCGGTCGGCTCCCGAATCGGGACGATCAGGAAGCCTCGTCCGCGGATCTCGGTGGCGTGGAGGACGGCCATATCGAGGTCGATTCGGTGCCGTTGCGTGGTGTACTCCCGGAGGACGTGATCGGTCGCCCGCTCGCCGACCGGCAGCAGGATGTGGGCGTTGATCGCCCGGAGTTCGGCGTCGAAGAACCGCTCGAGGTCGGCGTAGGATTCGTCGCTCGGCGTCTCTCCGGGCGGCAGACAGCACATGTGGATGTAGCTGCAGTACAGGTTCTCGAGGTCGGGTCGGTCGAACGGGCCGCTGGCGAAGTCGACCGCGCGAGCGACCTCCTGAATCGCGACGCCGGACTCGGTTTCGGTGAACGGCACGCCGGTCGACCGCCCGCCGTGGACGTCGGGGTGGTCGCCGATCAGGTGGAAGTCGGCGTTGGCGTCGCCGTAGCCGAAGACGGCGGTCCGCTCGTCGGGCCCGGTCCGATCGAACGGCGGTCGCAGTCCGAACGGGTTGCTCGTCCGCTCTGTGACGTTCTTCACGCCTATCGAAAGCTCATCGAGAGGCTTAACCGCCCCGGTTACCGGTTACCGGTTACTCGCGGGCGATGTCGCAGGCTCGATCGCGGGGGCGAGCGTCCCTCGCGGCGCGAGCGCATCGAATCTATCCCCTCGGAATGTAGTAGACGACCACCTCGGCGCGGTGGGAGTCGACGAGCGGCCCGGTCGGCAGGTGAAACGCCGACTCGGCGGTGACGCTCCCTCGGGATTCGATCTCGTCGCTGATCCGCGGCGGCTCGGTGCCGACCGGATAGCCGACCCGAACGACGACGCGTTCCGGCTGGCGGAGCGGGACCGGATCGGTGTACTCGACCGTGACGTCGATGAGCGTGAGTTCGGCGTATTCGGGCGAATCGAGAACGGCCGTCACGTCCTCGTTGACGTTCTCCTCGTAGACCCCGGTTCGGTAGGTGTCGTAGGTCACGGCGCCGAGAAATCCCGAGAGGACGACGATCGTAACCGCGAGTGCGACGGCGCGTTTCTTCGTGGCGACGCGGGCTTCGTCCTGCTGGAACCAGTTGTCCGGCCGATACCCCTTGTACCAGAGCACGGCGAGGCTGGTGATGTTGATCGTGAGGACGTTCACGAGGACGAGGACGCTCGCGGCGAGCGTGACCTCCGGGAGCCCCCACGCGAGACCGATGCCGACGCCGACGAGGGCGGCGGACGTGCCGGCGGTGAGCGTCCACGCCCCCGCGACGCCGGCGCCGGCCGCGATGACGAGCGAGAGTATATCGGGGGTGAGTCGGCCCTGAATCTCCGAGATTTCGAAGATGTCGAGCATCGGCGAGACGAGTCCGGTCGTCCGGGCGACGAACGCGAAGCCGGCGGCGGTGACGACGCCGACGCCGAGCCCGAGCGCCTGAAGCTTGATCCCGCGCCGGAACAACGCGTGGTCGTTGATGACCGTGCCGACGCTCGCGCCGAGCGCGGGACCGATCAGCGGTGCGATCACCATCGAGCCGACGACGACCGCCGGCGAATCGAGTAGCAGACCGGCGGTCGCGACGAGCACGCTCATAACCGTCATGACGAGGTACGTGCCGAACGTGGGGGTGAGGTCCTTCGCTTCCGCCTGCAGTTCCTCGCGGGAGATCCGTGCGGTGTCCTGGGCGTATCGCTGTTCGAGTTCGTCGTACCGTTCGGAGACGACGGTTTCCGCCTCGACGATCACGGTGTAGGAATCCTCGTCGAGTCCCGCGTCCCGGAGTTCGTCGAGGACGGATTCGACCGCGGGCGCGGGTAACGGGAACGTGATGACGACCGAGGGTTCGTCGCGGCTCCGCTCCTCGACGAGAGTGAAATCGAGACCTTCGTTCTCGAGCGTCTCCTCGACGGTTTCGCGCTGTTGTGTCGGAATAAGTACTTCCACGAGCCGCATGGGATCACGTCCATCATACCGTGGATAAACGTTCGTCCTCCGACCGGTCGCAGCGACGGGGACCTCGAGGGGGGATCGGAGACCGCTGCACCCCTGCGGACGCGCGGATCCGGGCGTCGCCGAACGCCTGCCTCACGACGATCCGAACCGCAGAACCCGCGTTCAGCCGATGCGATAGCGGCGGCGAGACGGCCGCCTCCCGCTCGAGTTTCGAGTCACGGATCCGACTGCGTTTCGACCTCGAGTTCCTCGTCCAATCGACGCGAGGGCGACGCCGGTTCGTCGTCGGCATCGACCGCGATGGTCGAGCCGATGAGCGCCGCGAGGCCGCGGCGCAGCCGCTGTGAAACCGCCGAGTCGGACACGTCGAGCCGGTCGCCCAGTTCGACCAGCGTGGTTCGCCGCGGGACGTCGAAGTAGCCGGCCTCGTAGGCGGCGACCAGCAGTTCTCGCTGGGCCGTCGTCAGTCCGAACCCGCGGCCGCCGCTCGGTTCGCCCGTCTCGTGGAGGCGGACGAGTTCGATCGAGATATCCCGCTCGAGGCAACTGCTGTAGAAGGCCGACAGGTCCTCGGAGGACGGAAACCGGAGGCGGAACGTCCAGCGTGACTCCGTGCCGACGGCGCTCGTGACGATCACGTCGCGCTCGCGGATCGTCTCGAGGACGCCGTCGACCCGATCGTTCCACGCGATCTTGACGAGGACGTGATCGTCGAGCTCGTCGACGATCGAGACCGCGGCGACCGTCCGGTCGGACTCGAGGGTGGCGACGATCGAGTCGGCGACGTCGGCCGGCGCCCAGAAGTACGGGACGACCGACTCGCTGGTCGGGACCGTCGTCTCGACGGTCAGCGTCACGTCCTCGTCCGTATCGAGCAGCGACCCGAGCTGAAACTCCGCCGCCGGGACGACGACCGTCGCGACGAGACTCATCGTTCGCTCCGCACCGTTACCGACGGGCCGACGCGGCCGGTACGGTCCCGTCGTCGAACTCGATTCGACTGCCTCGATTCGCTCGCCGTCCGTCCGGTAGCAGGGTACATGGAGGGATCGTCGATGAAACATCCACAGGTGCTTACAAGAATTGGCGGGTTTGCTATCGAAGCGATTTAAATGACGGCCGTTATCGGACGGAGACTCGAGTCGAGTGGCGGGCGAGCCCGTCGGTCGCGATCGAACCTGTCCGAAAACGGCGGACGGGAGCCCCCGCAGCGGTGTGTTTATTGTTCGTCACCGAATGTTCAACGAACATATGTATCAGGTCGGCCATTACGGGACGGCGCTGCTGGCGTACGCGCCGCTTGGCACCGCCGTCGCCCTCGGCGGACACGAGACGGCGGCGATACTCGGCGCGCTCGCCTGCGTCGCGCTCTCGACGCTCCCCGATTGCGACCGCAAACTGCCGCTCGTCGAGCACCGCGGCCCGACCCACTCGCTGGCGTTCGCCCTGTTGGTCGGCGCCGGTCTCGCCGGCATCGCCGCGACGCTCGCCGGGACCGGTTCGCCCCTCCTCGGCGCCGGCCTCGTCGGTTTCGCGTTCGTCGTCGGCGCGCTCTCGATCTGCTCGCACCTCCTCGCGGACGCGCTGACGCCGATGGGGATCCGTCCCCTCTGGCCCCTCTCGAGTCGCCGCTACACGCTCGCGGTGACCCGAACGGCGAATCCGCTGGCCAACTACGTTCTGTTTGGCCTCGGGGTCGCGGCGGTACTCGCGGGCGCGGGAATCGTCGCGACGTTCGGCTAATGGGGTTAGGCCAGCGACGAACGGCAGAAAGCCGTGAACGTTGTTATCGGGACGCCGGCGTCCGCGACGTCCTCGAGGCGCGGCGCGTCAGGCCGACGCCCGCCAGGAACGCGACGAAGAGCACGCCGGCGCCGACGGCGTAGAGGGTGTCGAACGCGGGGTTGACGGCCTGTCGGCCGAGGTAGGTGACGGCGAGCGCGAGCACCGCCGTCGCGCTCAGGAACGCGGTCAGCCGACCCTCGTCGAACCGGCGGCGGCCGATGATCGTGGCGACGATGACGGACGCGAGGATGACGAGCGTGACGCCGTACTGGAACATCTGCATCGACGGGCCGTACGTCGTGACGTCGCTCATCACCGTCGGGCTGATCACCACGTGGGCCGGGAGCGCGACCGTGCCCACCACGAGCGCGCCGGTGACGTGACCCGCCGTCAGCCGCGGCGCCCAGACGAGGACCGTCGCGACGGTAAACACCACGAAGATCGAGATCGCGGTCCAGAAGTGGAGTCCGAGAATGTCCATCGTGTACGTCGTGACGGTTTCGCGACCGAGGGCGACCTGAATCGGCGTCAGCACCAGTCCGGCGACGACGAGCCCGGCGACGCGACGGTCGACGTCCGGCAGGCGAACGGCGGCGACGGCCGTCCCGATGATCGCGAAGCCGGCGAACATGGCGACGAAGCGGTGGAACCACTCGTAGAAACTCGGGAGGTTCGCCGGGAGCAGGTTGTACGGGCCGGCGTCACACTGAGGCCAGTTGGCCTCGCAGGCCAACCCCGACCCGGTCGCCTTCGCGGCGATGCCGAGCAGGATCGTCGCCGCGACCATCACGAGCGTCGCCGCGAGCAGATGCGGAAAGCCGAACCGTTCGATCAGCGGACGAACTACCGGACGAGAGGTCTGACTGTTGGTCGACACGGACGTTCGACGATGGCTTAGGACGGCCCGTACTTAGGTTACCCGAGTCGTTCTTACCGCGCTGGAATCGGGGGGCTGACCCCCGGACAGCGCCCGATTACGACTCCCGCCGAACGGACGCTCGCCGCGACCGACGGCTTCGCGTTCGCCGCATTCAAGAGTCGGCCACGCCAGCACTCGACATGGAGAAACGCGAGCGCCTCGAGAGTTACCTCGAGTCGAACGACCTCGATTCTGTCTGGTTCGCCCGGCCGAACTCGTTCGCCTGGCTGACCGGGGGGAACAACGTCGTCGACCGCGAGACCGACGCCGGCGTCGCCGCCGTCGGCTACGACGGGACGACCCTCCGGATCGTGACGGACACCATCGAAGCCGATCGGATCGCCGACGAGGAGTTGCCGGATCTCGACGCCGACGAAATCTCGATCGAGCGGTTCCCGTGGCACGACTCGTCGCTCGAAGCGGCCATCGCGGCCCGCGTCGGCTCCGACGAACGGGCCGCCGCGGACGTCGACGTGCCGGGCTTAGAGCGCGTCGATCCGACGCCGCTCCGACAGCCGTTGACGAAACGGGATCGCGAGCGCTACCGGCGGCTGGGACGGGAGACGGCCGCCGCCGTCGAGTCGGTCTGTCGGGAACTCCGGGCCGAGGACACTGAACACGAGGTCGCGTCGGCCCTGCGGGTCGCCCTCTCGGCCCGGGACGTCGAGGCGCCCGTCGTCCTCGTCGGCGGCGCCGAACGCGCCCAGCGGTACCGCCACTACACGCCGACCGAGGCCGAACTCGGCGACTACGCGCTCGTCTCGGTGACGACCCAGCGGGCCGGCCTCCACGCGAGCTGTACTCGAACGGTCGCCTTCGACCCGCCGTCGTGGCTCGAGGAGCGACACGCGACCGCGGCCCGCGTCGAGACGACGGCGCTGGCGGCGACGCAGGCGGCGGCCGGCGACGACGGAACCGCGGGGACGGCCGGCGACGTCTTCGCGGCGATTCGGGACGCCTACGACGCGCTCGGCTACGCGGGCGAGTGGGAGCGCCACCACCAGGGCGGCGCCGCCGGCTTCGCCGGCCGGGAGTGGATCGCGACGCCCGACCACGACGCGCCGGTGACGGCGCCGATGGCCTACGCCTGGAACCCGACCGTCGAGGGCGCGAAGAGCGAGGACACTCACCTCGTCACCGAGGACGCGGTCGAGTCGCTGACGGACACGGACAACTGGCCGACGACGACCGCCAGCGCCGTCGGGTACGAGTTAGAACTCGAGCGGCCGGCCGTGCTGACGCTCGAGGACTGAGCCGAGAAATCGAGAGAACCGGGGCGACGAGTGGCCGGCGACGGTTTCGCGCCGTCGTTACGTCTCGGAGCCGGGAGCTGACGACGACTCGGTCGCGTCGTCTTCGTCGGCCGAGTCGGCGTCGCGCCCCGTGGAGGTGGCGTCCTCGGACTCCGAGCGCGCCGTCTCGGACGCTTCGGTCGCGGCGGGCTCCGGGGGCTCGGTGTCGTCGACGGTGATCGTCACCGGTTCGTTGCCGCCCTCGAGACCGGGATCGGACGCACCGTGGCGATCGAGGAGCCGATCGAGCGTGAAGATGGTGTTCAGCTCCTGCTGGACCTGATCGACGACGCCGCCGACGAGTTCGCTCGGCTGAATGGCCGTGTACTCGTAGGGGTTGTTGCCGGCGCCCTCGCTGGCGCGTTTCTCCCGATTCACGCGCTCCTCCTCGTGGAGTTCCGCGAGGGCCTCCCGGACCGTGCTCGGATAGAGACCGGTCCCCGTGGCGACCTCCTCGGAGGTGCTGCCCGGATTGGCCAGCAGGTAGACGTAGATCTTCGCGCGGGTCTCCGTATCGAGGATCCACGAGAGCAGATCGACGATCCGGCCGTCGACCTCCTCGACGGCGGCCGCTCGATCGCCCTCGTCTCGAGGCTCCGCCGGGTCGTCCGCACCGGGCTCGAGGGGCGATTCGTCGAACTGATCGTCCGATTCGTCGCGCTGCGGGCGGCCGCTCCCGTCGCCTCCTCGACGTTCGTCAGTGTCGTCTGAAGCCATATGTCCTCTCGTCCGGGACGAGGCTTCCCACAGGGGTAAACCTTTGCGGGAATCAATATCACGAACTGTTTCCGGTCGATACGAACGGCCGAATCGGGCACAAACGGGCGGCGGCGCGCTCACTCGGTCCCGAGCAGCAGCGACTCGCAGAGGGCGTCGGGACCCTCCTCCTCGAGCAGGCGCCGCTGTCGCTCGGCGCCGCTGTCGCGCTCGTAGACGCGCCTGATCCCGTCGATCCCCAGGCGCTCGCACTCGCGGTCGACGAGTTCGCCGAGATCGATCGTCCCCTCCATCTCGCGGTCGATGAGGGTGGCCTCGTGGCCGTGGCGGATCGCCCGCCACTTGTTCTCGTCTAACAGTTCGCGGCGGTGATTCCGGCCGTAGCCGTCGGCGCCGTCCTCGTACTCCTCGGCGAGCGCTTCCACGAGCGCGTGGGCGTACTCGACGAACGCGAGGACGATTTCGGGGTCGGCTTGCCCGTCCGGCGTCCGGAGTTCGACGGTCCCGTGGGCGGTGTGGGGCCGCACGTCGTACCAGAGTTCGCCGCGGTCGCGGATCGACTCGGTCTCGAGCATTCGGCGCTCGAACCGGTCGAAGGCCTCGTAGTCCTCGAAGTAGGTCGGCATCCCCGTGTTCGGCAGCGCCTCGAAGATCTTCGCGCGGGCCGACTGGAGCCCGGTGTCGTACCCGTTCCAGTACGGCGAGTTCGCGGAGAGCGCGAGGATGATCGGGACGTACCAGCGCAGTTCGTTGGCGATCCAGACCGCCTTATCGGCGTCGTCGACGCCGACGTGGACGTGGACGCCCGCCGTCGTGTTCCGGTGTTGCGGGTACTGGATCCGGTCGAGTTGCGACCGATACCGCGGCTTTTCGGCGTGTTCGAGTTCCTGCCACTTCGCCAGCGGATGCAGCCCCGCCGCGGCGATCCGGTAGCCGTGGTCGGTGGCGTGATCGACCAGCGCCCGTCGAATCTCGAGCAGCGTCTCTCGAGCGTCGTCGGGAGCCTCGATCAGCGGCGTCTGGGTCTCGATGACGAACTTGAACAGTTCGTGATCGAGCCGTCCCTCGAGGATCTCGGGCGGGTCGTACTCGTAGACGAGATCGTCGGTGCCGCTCGTGGGGCGACCGTCGTCGTCGACGACGAAACACTCCTCTTCGATCCCCAGCGTGCCCATGCGCGTAAACGAATCCCGGGACCCGCGTTCCATCGTCTGCCGTTTTCGACCGCGACGGTAAATACCGTTTGGACTCGGCAGCGCGGTGACGGCGGTCGAATCGAACGGTCGTCTTGCGGGCTCGAGCACCCGATCGGGAGTCGAAATTCGACCGGACGTCTCGCGGATCGGACCGGTGTTCGACGGCCGGTATCCGACCGAAGCAGTCGGTTCCCGTGGTGGTCTCAAGCTGTTTTGGCAGTTCACTTATCGGTCTGGTTCTGGTCCCCCGTAGACAGCTATGGTACCGAAAGCGAACGGTCCGCCGCAGCGACCGGTTCGGGTGCACCGTCTGGGACCGCGACCGTCGTCGCCGAGCGGAGGGAAAGTATGAGCGCGGCCTCGAGCGAGAAGGGCGCGGTCCGTCGCTTTTTCACCGGACTCGGCGAACTCTCGAGCAGGCTCGTCCGACGCTATCTCCCCGACGCGTTCATCTTCGCGCTCCTGCTGACGTTTCTGACGATGGGGATCGCGGTCCTGGTCACCGATACGGGTCTCGCCGACGTCGCGACCCACTGGGGAGCGGGCTTCTGGGAGGTCGTCACGTTCTCGACGCAGGCGACGCTGGCGCTGTTGACCGGCTGGGCGCTGGCGGATTCCCCGCCGGTCAAACGCGGGCTGCGACGGATCGCGGCGATCCCGAGCAGCCAGACGGGAGCGATCGTCGTCGTCGCATTTTGCGGGCAGTTACTCGGGCTGTTCCACTGGGGCGTCGTGTTGATCGCCGGCGCGATCCTCGCCCGCGAGGTCGGCATCGCGATGGCCGAGAAGGACGTCGACGTCCACTATCCGCTGCTGGTCGCGGCCGCCTACGCGGGGCTGCTCCCGTGGCATCAGGGCCTCTCCGCGGCCTCGCTGTTGCTCGTCGCGACGGACGGCCACTTCGCCGAGGAGAGCATGGGCGTCATCCCCGTCTCCGAGACGATCTTCCACCCGTTCAACCTCGCGCTGGTCGCGGCGACCGTCGCCGTCGTCGTGGTGCTCATGCCGCTGATGGCGCCCGACGACGAAAATATCACGACGGTCCCCGAGGAGAAGCTGCGGCAGGCGCGCGGCGAGGCGATGACTGATGGGGGTGAGCCGAGTGGAACGAAGCGAACGTCGGAGCTCCGTTCCGACGGTGGGATGACCGCGACCGCCGGCGCGCGGCCGCATCGCCTGCACGAATCGCGATCGAAGGAACTCCTGCTCGATAGCACGGCGCTCTGCGTCGGGGTCGGGCTGCTGATGTGGACGTATCTGGGCTACCTGTTCGCGACGGAGCCGTTCATGGACGTCCTGAACATCAACATCCTCATCTCCGCGATGTTCGGCCTCGGCTTCCTCGCACACATGTCGCTTCGCAGCTACATCGACGTCTTCCACGAGGCGATCCGCGGGGCCAGCCAGATCATCATCCAGTTCCAGTTCTACGGCGGGATCATGGGCATCATGGTCTTCTCCGGACTGGCCGAGCTGATCGCCGAGACGGCCGCTACCTACGCGACGGAGACGACGTGGTATCTGATGGTGTTCGTCTCCGGGGGCATCGTCAACTTCTTCGTCCCCTCCGGCGGCGGCCAGTGGACGGTGATGGGCGAGATCTACGCCTCGGCCACCCATTCGATCCCGGGAACGCAGATGAACCACATGATGATCGCCTTCGCGATGGGCGACCAGTGGACCAACATGGTCCAGCCGTTCTGGGCCATTCCGGTGCTCGGCATCGCCGGGCTGACCATCCGAGACATGATGGGCTACGTCGTCGTGCTGTTCGTCTTCTCCGGGATCGTGATGGGTGCCGGGGCGATCCTGATGGGGGTCGTCGGGTGATCGTCATGAGCGGCGAAACATCCACTCACGACGCCGAACGGACGGACCGGTCGGTCGCCGACGGGACCGATCGAACGGGGTTCGTCCCCGCCTTCGGCCAGTACTTCCCCGAGTCGCTCGTCGGCGCGGTCCTGCTGGCGGGACTGGCGCTCGTCGCGACGGCTCCCTTCCTCGAGCCGCTGACCCAACTCGAGGTGTTCGCGACCGGCTTCTACGATCTGTTCGCGCTGCAGATGTTCGTGATCCTCTTCTGGGTGCTCAGCGCCGCGGTCGTCGAAGCGCCGCGCGTCGGCGCCGTTCTCGACCGGGTCGCCGACGCCCTCCCGACGAGCCAGCGGGGGATCGTCTTCTCGACGGCCGTCCTCTCGCTGGCGCTGGGCTGGGTCAACTGGGCGCTCGGGCTGATCGCCGGCGTCCTCGTCGGCCAGAGGCTCTGTCGGCGCGCTCGCGCCGAGGGGACCGCGGTCCACTACCCGCTCGTGCTGACCGGCGCCCTGCTGTCGCTGGTCGTCGCGAACCAGGGGCTCTCGAGTCCCGGCGCGTTGCTGATGGCCGACGGGAGCGGCGTCGCGAACGTCGTGGCCGAGGACGCCGGGAGCGTTTCGATGTCGTCGTTCGTGCTTCACCCGGTGAACCTCGTCTCGACGGCGGTCTTCGTCGTCACGCTCCCGCTCCTGCTGGTCTGGCTCGCGCCGAACGAGGACGCCGAGATCGAACCGCTCGCGGAGCGCAACCGCGTTCTCGAGGGGTCGATCGCCGAGACGCTGTCGCACTACTCGCCGGCGCGGGACCGCGAGGACTGGCGGCTCGGCGACCGGCTCGAGAACAGCCGCCTCATCAGCCTGGCGACGGTCGCCGTCGGCCTCGCGTCCGCGGGGTGGCACTTCGGAACCGGCGGCGCGCTGACGCTGCCCTGGCTCGCGTTCGCGCTGGTCGTGCTCGGTTTGTTGGTCCAGGGACCGCCGATGGCCTTCCGGGAGAAGACGGAGGACGCGACGCGGTGGGCCAACCACGTGGCGATCCCGTTCCTGCTGTACGCTTCGGTCGTCGCGTTGCTGACCGAAGCCGACCTGTACGGACCGATCGGCGACGCGATCGCGAGCACGGGCGTTCCCGGCGCGGCGTCGTACGTCGTCGCCGTCGTCTTGGGCTTGCTCGTCCCGGATCCCGCCTCCGTCTGGGTCCTTCAGGGGCGGGCGCTGGCGGCCGCCGACGTCGATCTCGTCGTCTCCCTGATCGCGACGATGTACGGTGCGGGCGTCTCGAACCTCTGGCTCGCGTTCCTGTTCGCCGGCATCCTCTCGATCCGCGGCTTCGACTGGCGGGAGTTCGCGACGTACGCGGCGATCGTCACGCTGTACGTTTCGGTCGTCGTCCTGGGGCTGTTGCTGGTCTTCTGATCCCCGAGACGGACCGCCTGACCCGCGGTCCGTCTCGGCTTCGTTCGGAGCGTCGCCTCGAGTCGCTCGCCGTCGAGCACCGATCAGGACGCGACGCGCTCGGCTTCGGGATCGACGTCCGCCTCGTCCTCCCGGAGTTTGAACTTCTGGATCTTGCCGCTCGGGTTCTTCGGGAGTTCGTCGACGAAGTAGTACGTCCGCGGCCGCTTGAAGTCCGCGAGCCGATCGCTCTCGAGGACGAACTCGTCGAGGGCGGCCGCGTCGACGCCGTCGGCGACGACGTACGCGACGACCCGTTCGCCCCACTCCTCGTCGGGTTCGCCGACGACGGCCGCCTCCTCGACGGCGTCGTGGGCGAACAGCACGTCCTCCACTTCCGCGGGGTAGACGTTTTCGCCGCCCGAGACGATCATGTCGTCCTTCCGGTCGACGACGTAGAGGTAGCCGTCGTCGTCGCGGTAGCCCAGGTCGCCGGTGTAGTACCACGTCGTTCCGTCGGCCTCGCGCAGCGATTCGGCGGTCGCCTCGGGGCGGTTCCAGTACTCGCGCATCGTACACGGGCTCGAGAGCAGGATCTCGCCGATCTGGCCCGCCTCGACCTCGGCGTCCGGATCGGCGTCGGGGTCGACCACGCGGACGCGGTGGTTGAGCGCGGGCAGGCCGGCCGACCCCTGCTTCGGAATCTGGTCCTCCGGCGGCTGGAAGACCGCCGCCGGCCCGAGCTCGGTCATCCCGTAGGCCTGGACGTACGCCTCGCAGAGGTGGTCCATGCAGTTCTCGAGGACCCGTTCGGGCATCGGCGCCGCACCGTAGAGGCCGATCCGGAGCGACGAGACGTCGACGTCGGCCTCGGCGGCGGTCAGCGACAGCGCGTTCCACGCGGTCGGCGCCGCGAAGAGGACCGTGACGCCGTGGTCTTCGATCGCCTCGAGGGCCGCTTCCGGGTCGAACTCGTGGTGGATGACGTTCGCCGCGCCGCGGTGGACCCGCGCGAACAGGCTGCAGTGGAGTTCGGCGCAGTGGTACAGCGGCATGATCGAGAGGCCGACGTCGTCGCGGGTGAGATCGAGTTCCGCGATGCACAGCAGATTGTGCTCGACCATGCTCCGGTGTTCGTGGACCACGCCCTTCGGACGGCCCGTCGTTCCCGACGTGTAGATGAACGCGTAGACGTCGTCCTCCTCGACGGCCACGTCGGGCCGCTCGGCGGTCCCCGACTCGAGGAGGTCGTAGAACCCCCGCGCGTACGCCGGCGGGTCGTCGCGGTCGTCGTCGATGAACACGTACTCCGAGACGGTCTCGAGGCTCGGTCGCGCCCCTTCGACCGCCTCCCGCGTCTCGGATTCGAACAGGACCAGCTCGGCTTCGGCGTCGGTGACGATGTACTCGATCTCGCCCGACGGCAGGCGGAAGTTCAGCGGCGTGAAGACGGCGCCGAGCTTCGCGCACGCGTAGACGATAAGCGCCATCTCCGAGCCGTTGTGCAGGACCGTCGCGACCCTGTCCCCCTTCTCGATCCCGAGGTCGCGCATCGCGTTCGCCAGCCGGTCGACGCGCTCGTCGAACTCGGCGTAGGTCCACCGCTGGTCCTTCCGCGGATAGACGATCGCGTCCCGGTCGGGATAGCGGTCGACCGTCTGCTCGAGGGTATCGCCTATCGTGGGGTGCTGTGTCATACCACGAATCGGTACCACGAACGGCCTTATAGCCGTTATTGACGGCCGGTCGGCCCGCGGCGAGCCGCCTCGAGACCGCTCGATCGAGTCGATCCCTCGACCGGCCGGGCCTCAGCCGTACCGGACGTCCCACGGACACGGGAGCGTATCGGCGACCGACTGGGTGGCCGAGAGTCCGTCGTCGCTCACCGCGACCACCCCGTCGAAGTGCGAGTCGCCGATCCGAAACCCGAACTCGTCCGTCGCTTCGTGTCCCGTCAGCGCTCGGGCCGTCAGCTCGTAGCTTCCGAACGCGTCGGTCGCCTCGAGTTCGCACGTTTCGCCCGGCTCGAGCGAAACGGTTTCGTCGACGACGGTCTCGCCGTCGTCCGCGGTCAGCTCGACGCGCACGTCGTGGTCGCGTTCGGCTCCGTTACTGACGCTGATAACTGCGGGCTCGGGTAGCCTGACGACGTCGACCGGCTCGAGTTCGAGCGTCGCCGTCCCACCGTCCGCATCGACGCGAGGATCGTAGGGCGCGTCGTCGACGACGAGGAACGACCGCTCGGGATCGACGGCGTCGTCGAACAGGAGCGCGTCGGACTCGTAGCGGCCGTCCTCGAGTACGGCATCGACCTCGGCTCGGATCGCGTCCGGAAGCGACTCGTAGTCGACGGAGACGAGGTGGCACCGTTCGAGTTCGCCCTCCGAAATCTCCGTGGATCCGTCGTCGGTCGGGTCGTCGCCGTCGTCACCGGGCGCACTCGAGTCGGCCGGAGCGTCCGATCCCAGACACCCGGCGAGTCCGCAACCGACGGAACTCCCCGTCGTCGCGAGGATCGTTCGTCGATTCACGTTAGAAACTCAATCGGTCTGCCGAATAAGCCTTCCCGAAGGTCACACGCTCGTTTCACCGACTACCGCGGCCGCGCGATGATCCCGAGATGGTCCGCGTGATAGTCCTCGAGCCGTTGCGTCTCCGAAATCTCGTACCCCTCCTCGAGTTCCTCGCGCACGTCCGCGAAGACGTCGTCGGGGTCGCGCGTGACGTCCTCGCTCCGGGCCTTCACGGCCAGCAGCAACCGCCCGTCGTCGGCCAGGAAGCGCCGGTTCTCGAGAGCTACCCGCGCCTGTCCCCGGGTCGCGACGTCCTGCACGAGCACGTCCACGTTCGACTCGACGACGTGGGCGTACGTTTCGGGCTTCCGGGCGTCCTTGAGCAGCGGGAAGAGCCGCGGCCGGCTCTCCGCCGCCTCGAGCAGGTCCCGCGTCGGTCGCGCGGCGAACTCGACGGCGTAAGTCGGGCCGGCGAAGTCCGCGACGTGACTCACGGTCGTTCCGCTGGCCGCGCCGAGGTAGAGCACCGTCTCGCCGCCCTCGAGGCCGGTGTCCATGCCCAACTCGAGCATCGCACCCAGCTTCGATCGGTTCGGGTTCCACGCGCGCCACTCGCCGTCGGTCGGTTCGCCGTAAACGGGTTCTCCCTCGGTCGCGAGTCGCTCGGTTCCGTCGAACGCGCGGCGCTCGACGCCGTCCGGGAGGGACTCACTCATCGTCGGCACCTCCGTCGGCGCCGGCAGCGGAACCGTCCTCGTCGGCGTCGCCGTCGTCCGTCCGCGCCTGAATCGTCTCGATGCGCTCCTCGAGTTCGGCCTCGAGTTCGGGCTTCGACTCGCCCGAGTAGTGGTCGACGCGGGCGGCGATGGCGAGCTTCCCGGCCACCGCGCGGGCCGCCGAGCCGCGCTCGTCGGGGTGGGTGCCCCGGACCGCGTCGTGCGTGTAGATGATCCCGTGCTTAGGCGAGGGCGCGTGCCCGCGCAGGTGGGCGAAGAGCGCGTCCTCGGCGCCGAGCACCTGAACCGTGCCGCTGGGTTTCTTGGCCAGGCTCTCGAGGCCGCCGGCCAGCGAGAGCAGCCGCGCCGCGAGGACGGGGCCGGCCATCGCGGCGAGGTTGGGCGCCACCGTCGGCGCCGTCCGCTCGACGTACTCGCGCAGCTCGTCGGCCTCGTCGGCGAGGCCGGCGACGCGCTCGGCCAGCGAGACGAGCGCGTCCGGCGCGGCGTCGGGCGTTTCGTCTCGGCTCGCCAGTTCGCGGGCGTAGCCGACGCCCGTGCCGGCGTCGGGGTCGACGGTCCCCGCCCACTCGGCCAGCCGTTCGGCGAGTTCGTTCGCGGTCCGCGTGCAGTCGTCCATCGCCCGCACCGCGTGGACGAGCTGGCGGTCGTCGGCCGCCTCGCGCTCGGTCACCGCCGCCCTCGCCGCCGCCGTCGTCGCGGTTCGCAGGACGTCGTAGTAGTCGTCCTCGTCGTCGACGACCCCCGCTTCGACCGCGAGCGCGGGCCAGTCGCGGGGCTCGTCGGCGGACCCCTCGCGAACCGCCGTCGCGGCCGCCTCGGGGCCGTCGGACGCGAGGGCCTCGAACCAGCCGTCGTCCGCTCCGGCACTGTCAGTCATGTCTCTCCCTTGGAGGCCGCGGTCGTATATGCGTTCTCGAACGGCGCCGACCGGTCCGCACGCGCGCCCGAGCAGTACGCGAGCGGAGACGGCGCGTCGCGATTCCCCGAGCGCAGCGGTTTCGACCGCGCTGACGACGTTCCAGGGCGGTGACCGATCGTCGAAACGCCTATCGGTCCGCCCCGAAAACGTCCGGGAAGGATGTACAAGCGACGGAGGTCCCAGCCATGTACGTACTGATCGTCGGCGCGGGGCAGGTCGGCCAGATGATCGCCGCGAACTTAGCGGACTCTCACGACGTCGCGGTGGTCGAACGCGACCCCGAACTCGCCGACGAGATCACCTACTCGTACGACGTGCTCTCGGTCCAGGGCGACGGGACGGAACTCGAGACGCTCCGGGAAGCCGGCCTCGAGCGGGCGGATCTGGTCGTCGCCTGTACCGACAGCGACGAGACCAACATCGTCGTCTGTGGCACCGCCAAGACCGCCAGCGAGACGTTTACTATCGCGCGCGTCCGGCGGCGAACGCTGCTGAACACGTGGGAGGGATCCCGGGGCGCCTTCGGCGTGGATTTCATGGTCTGTACGGACCTGCTGGTCGCCCAGACGATCTTCCGGATCTCCGGCTTCCCGCGGGCCCAGGACGTCGAGACGTTCGCCGGCGGCCTCGTCAGGATGGCCGAGTTCGAGATCGGCCCGGAGAGCCCGCTGGTCGGCAAGCGCGTCGAGGAAGCCGACCGGTACGACTCGATGACGTTCGCCGCCGTCTTCCGGGAGGAGCAACTGATCGTCGCCCGCGGCGACACCGAGTTCCGCGCCGGCGACCGGATCGTCGTCATCGGGAGCCCCAGTTCCGTCAAGGAGTTCGCCATGGCGATGGTTCCGGACACGACCTCGAGCACCGACGACGTGGTCATCGTCGGCGGCAGCGAGATCGGGTTCCAGGCCGCCCGGGAGTTCGAGGCCCACGGCTTCGAGCCGCGGCTGATCGAGCGGGATCAGGAGCGCGCCCGCGAGATGGCCGAGGCGCTGCCGGACACGTTCGTCATGCAGAGCGACGCGACCGACACCGACTTCCTCACCCGCGAGCACGTCGACGAGGCCGACATCGTGGTCGCCGCCCTCGACAGCGACGAGAAGAACCTGCTCGTCTCGCTGCTGGCCCAACGGGTCGGCGTCGACCGGACCGTCGCGATCATCGAGAACACCGAGTACACCGACCTCTTCGAGGCCGTCGGGATCGACGTCGCGATCAACCCTCGAGAGGAGACCGCCGAGGAGATCGTCCGCTTTACGCGGACGGATCAGACCGAGAAGATCGCGATGTTAGAACACGACCGCGCCGAGGTCATCGAGGTCGAACTCGACGACGACAGCGCCCTGGTGGGCCGGGAGATCGCGGAGTCGATGGAGGGGCTCCCCGACTGCGTCGTCATCGGCGCGATCTCCCGCGGCGGCGACCTCGTCACGCCCCGCGGGACGACGGTTCCCCGCGCCGGCGACCACGTCGTGTTGTTCGTCGACGCGACCGCCCTCGACGAAGTGTCGGCCGCGCTGTGAGTCAGCGGTAGAGCCCGATCCGCCGGAAGACCGCGCTCAGCAACACGGCGACGGGGATGATCTCGAGGCGGCCGACCCACATGTTGATGATCAGCATCGCCTTCGCGGTGTCGGGCATTCCCGGACCGGTGATCCCCGAGTCGAGCCCGACGTTGCTCTGTGCGCTCATCACGTCGAAGATGACGTACTCGACGGGGTGAGCCGGCGAGAGCGTCCGCAGGAGGACGGCCACGCCGACGGCGAGGAAGGTGATCCAGAGCAGGAAGACGACGGCCGCTTCGGTGTACTCCCGCTGGAACTGGTCCTCGCTGAGGCTCCGTGTGCCGATCCGGAGCCGACGAATCGCGCTGTCCGGCTCGAAGACCGAGCCGATCTGCCAGGCCGTCCCCTTGACGAGCGTGACGACGCGGACGAGTTTGAGACCGCTGACAGTCGACCCCGCTGCGGCGCCGGTCAGCATTCCCAGACACGTCACGAACGTCGCCCCGGCCGACCAGACCGGTTCCGTGCCCTCGCCGACCGTCGCCGTGCCGAAACCGGTGTTCGACGTCGCGGAGACGAACTGGAACAGCGAGACCCGGAACGTCTCCTCGAACGTCTCGTACTGTCCGTTGGCCCAGAGGATCGCGGTCAGGGCCAGCGACCCGATCCCGAACCAGAGGAAGACCCAGCGCGTCTGGACGTCTTTGTAGAAGTTCTCGAGTTCGCCCCTAAAGATCAGGTAGTGGATGGGGAACGCGATGCTGCCCGCGACCATCACCGGGACGACCGCGTACTCGATGAGCGGGCTGCCGTAGTGGCCGATCGAGTCGGCGTGGACGGAGAACCCGCCGGTGGCGATCCCCGTCATCGCGTGGTTGATCGCGTCCCACAGGGGCATGCCGACGAGGAGGAACAGCGCGATCGACCCGAGCGTCAGCCCGAGGTAGATCTTCCAGATCTCCGTGACCGTGTTGACGATGCTGGGGTGGATCTTCTCCGACCGGGCCTCGCTCTGGTAGAGGGTGAGCGACCCGCTGCCCGGCCGGGCGAGGATGGCGACGGTGAGCACGATGACGCCGACGCCGCCGATCCACTCGGTAAAGGAGCGCCACCAGTGTAGCGACCGCGGTAACTCCTCCTCGACCGCGGCGACGGTCAGCCCCGTCCCGGTGAAGCCGCTCATGCTCTCGAACACCGCGTCGAGCGGGTTCAGGAAGATGTCCGTCGTGTCGTCAAGCGGCGGCGTGTTCGCCCACGCGGGGTACGGATCGACCGCGATCGTCCACGCGATCAGCAGGAACGGGAGGCCGCCGAGGACGCCGACCGCCGCCCAGGAACCGGCCGCGGTGATCATCGCCTCGAGCGTTCCGGGGTCGGCCGCGCCGCGGTATCGACGGGCGAGCGCGACTCCGAGCCCGGCCATCACGACCGCCGAGAGGAGGAACGCGGGGATCGCGTAGAACTCGCGGTGGACGGCGGCGATGGGGATCGAGACCAGCAGCATCAGTGAGACCACCTGGAGGATCCGGCCGACGTCCCGCCCGATTACCGGGTAGCGGGCCTTCATGGCTGCTCGCCGGTAAACGCCCGGACGGCGGCGTCCAAGGTGGCGTCGTCGGTGAAGACGGTCACGTGATCGCCGGCGCGGACGGTCGTCCCGCCGCGAGGCGCGCGAATGTCGCCGTCGCGCTGGAGAGCGACGACGAGACAGCCCTCGGGGAGCGCGCCGGACTCTTTCGCCGAGGAGAGCAGTTGGTCGTGCATCGGGGCGTCCTCGGTGACGGTGAGTTCGACGAGTTCGGTCTCGTCGTCGAGGTCGATGAAGTCGGTGACGCCCGGATACCGCACGGAGTGGTAGAGGTAGTCGGCGATCAACCGCTGGGGGTTCTCGATTAAGTTGACGCCGATTTTCTCGAAGACGGGCAGGTTTTCGGGGTCGTGGACGACGCTGACGAGGTTCGGCACGTCGTGTTCCTGGGCGAGCAACATCACCATGATGTTGACCGCGTCGATGTCCGTCGTCGAAATAACTGCATCCGCGCGGTCGATGTCCGCGTCCCGGAGCGTGTCGTGGGTGGTCGCGTCGGCGTTGAGTACGAGACAGTCGTACGACGAGGCCACGTCGTTCGCTCGCTGTTCGTCGGTCTCGATGACGACGACGTCGTTGCCGTCGCGGACCGCGAGATCGATCAGGTTCGAGCCGATACTCCCGGCGCCGATAATGACGATATACATCGTTGGATCCTCCTAGGTCGTCTGCGAGCCCAGTCGCGAGAAGACGACGACCGGACGTTCGCTCTCGGTGATCAGTCTATACGAATCGGATCCCGACAGCAGTCGGCGGAGGCGACCGCCGGGCCGGGGCCGAAACCCGATGGCCGTCGCGTCGACGTCCGCGGCAGCGGCCACGACTTCGTCGACGACGTCGGTCCCGTACCTGAGCTCGCGCCGGATCGCCGGCCCGTCGGGGAACCGCTCCTCGACGATGGAAAAGATCCGCTCCGCTTGCTCGCGGCGCGCCTCGAACGGTGCCTTGTCCGGGTAGCCCTCCGTCTTTTCGATGACGTGGACGACGGTGAGCGTCTCGATCTCCTCGACGGCGTCCTCGAGCGCGTCGCACGTCGCCCGCGCGTCGTCCTCGGTCGCGATCGGGACGACCGTGTGCGTCGTGATCGAATCGGTCATCGGGTCACCTCCGCCGGTCGGACCGGGCGCTCGCGGCGCCGCGGTCCCGACCTGGCTGTCGACATCGTTGCATCACTGCCTCCGTTACTGATTCAGTAATATAAACCCATTACATTTACTCATTCCGTATCGGGGTTAAGAACTGGAATTACGATGGGTGTTCTGGCGGGTCGTGACCTCGTGTCCCTCGCTTCACTGGGCGCGACCGGCGGACTCACGGCTCGCCGGATGTGTGAACGTCCAGGGCGATCGAGTTCTCCGAACCGACCGATTAGGATGCACACGACGCAGTAGCTGAGCGACCGGTAACAGGGCCACCGCGCCAGAATCGAGGGCGAACGGCCGCCGGCATGATCGGCCGGATCGGCTCGAAGACAACCGGGTGACGCTCACCGATAGAGGTCGAGCTTCTGGAAGAGCGCACCCAGCAACACGGCGACGGGGATGATCTCGAGGCGGCCGATCCACATGTTGAAGATCAGCACCGTCTTCGCGGCCGTCGGCATCTCCGGCCCGGTGATCCCCGCGTCCAGGCCGACCGTGCTCTGGGCGCTCATCACGTCGAAGACGACGTACTCGAGGGGGTACTCGGGCGGCAGCGTCCAGAGGAAGACCGCGATGCCGACGGCGAGGCCGGCGAGCCAGAGGACGAAGACGACGGTCGCCTCCGTGTACTCGCGCTGGGCCTGGGACTGATCGAGACTGCGATCGCCGATTCGGAGCCGTCGAATCGCGCTGGCCGGCACGAAGACGCTCCGGATCTGCCAGATCGTCCCCTTGATCAGCGTGATGACGCGGACGAGTTTGAGGCCGCCGACCGTCGACCCCGCCGCGGCGCCGGTCAGCATCCCGAGACAGAGCAGCAGCGTCGGGCCGGCCGTCCAGACGCGCTCGGTGCCGCCGCCGATCGTCGCCGTGCCGAAACCGGCGTTGGACGTCGCGGAGACGAACTGGAACAGCGCGATCCGGAACGTCTCCTCGAGCGTTTCGTACTGGTTGCCGACCGAGAGCAGCGCCAGCAGTGCGATCGAGCCGATTCCGAACCAGAGGAACACCCAGCGGGTCTGGATGTCGGTGTAGAAGTTCTCGAGTTCCCCCTTGAGCAGCAGGTAGTGGATGGGGAACGCGATGCTGCCCGCGACCATCATCGGGATGACCGCGTACTCGATGAGCGGGCTGCCGTAATGGCCGATCGAGTCGGCGTGGACGGAGAACCCGCCGGTCGCGATGGCCGTCATCGAGTGATTGATCGCGTCCCACGCCGGCATCCCGGCGGCGAGGAACAGGACGATACCGGCGAGCGTGAATCCGAGGTAGATCTTCCAGATTTCCGTCACCGTCGAGACGATGCTCGGGTGGATCTTCTCCGACCGGGCCTCGCTCTTGTAGAGGGTGAGCGACCCGCTGCCCGGCCGAGCGAGGATAGCGACGGTGAGCACGATGACGCCGACGCCGCCGATCCACTCGGTAAAGGAGCGCCACCAGTGCAGCGACCGCGGCAGGTCCTCCTCGACCGCGGCCATCGTCAGCCCGGTGCTGGTGAAGCCGCTGATGCTCTCGAAGATCCCGTGGAGCGGACGGCGAAAGACGGCGACCGTGTCGGTCATCGCCGGCGTGTTCGCCCACGCCGGATACGGATCGATCGCGATCGTCCACGCGATCAGCAGGAACGGGAGGCCGCCGAACACGCCGACGGTCCCCCACGCGGCCGCGGCCGTGACCATCGCCTCGAGTCGACCGGTGTCGGACACGTCCTGGTATCGCCGCGCGAGACCGAGACCGATTCCGCCCATCAGGAGGGCGGAGCCGGCGAAGGCGGGGATCGCGTAGAACTCCCCGTGGACGAGCGCGACCGGGATCGAGACGAGCAACATCAGCGAGACGACCTGCACGATTCGGCCGAGGTCTCGCCCCACCGCCGAATACCGGACTCTCATGGATGGTCGCCGGTGAACGCCGCGACCGCGTCGGCCAGCGTGACGTCGTCGGTGAACACCGTCACCTTGTCGCCGGCTTTGATCGTCGTCTCGCCCCGCGGGGCTCGGATCTCACCGTTCCGCTGGAGGGCGACGACGAGACAGCCCTCGGGGAGCGCGCCGCCTTCCTTCGCCGTCGAGAGCAGTTGGCCGGCCATCGGGGCGTCCTCGGTGACGGTGAGTTCGACGAGTTCGGTCTCGTCGTCGAGGTCGATGAAGTCGCTGACGTCGGGATACCGCACGGAGTGATAGAGGTAGTCGGCGATCAGCCGCTGGGGGTTCTCGATCAAGTTGACGCCGATTTTCTCGAAGACGGGCAGGTTCTCCGGGTCGTGGACGACGCTGACGAGGTTCGGCACGTCGTGTTCCTGGGCGAGCAACATCACCATGATGTTGACCGCGTCGATGTCCGTCGTCGAGATGACCGCGTCTGCCCTATCGATGTCCGCGTCCCGAAGCGTGTCGTGGGTGGTCGCGTCGGCGTTGAGCACGAGACAGTCGTACGTCGAGGCCACGTCGTTCGCTCGCTGTTCGTCGGTCTCGATGACGACGACGTCGTTGCCGTCGCGGACCGCGAGATCGATCAGATTCGAGCCGATGCTTCCGGCGCCGATGATGACGATATACATCTTCAGTATCCCTCGGGGAATCGTTCGTGACGCGATTCGAGAGTATGACAACAGCTTGTTCGTTCTCGGTTATAGTCTGTCCGACTCAGTTCCGAAGAGAATCCGGCCGACTCGAGCTGCTCGTCCCTCACCCGTCCAGTGTTTACGGTCACCACGGGGACGCCGACGATCGGGAGCCGGACGGTCCCCCTCGATAGCGCTCCCTCCCGACTCGGCCGAAGCGCAGTCGCGTCACCGGTAGTGTCCGGGCGGCGATCAAAAAGCAGGAGCCTTCAGTCCCGTGGCCGTAGTCGGGGGTATGAGCGTTCGTCTCGACGATGTGAACAAACGGATCATCCACGCGCTGATGGACGACGCGCGGAACACGTCCGCCCCGATGATCGCCGAGGAGGTGGGCGTCTCGCCGGCGACGATTCGAAACCGGATCAATCAGCTCGAGGACGCCGGCATCATCAGCGGCTATCACGCGAACGTGGACTTCGACGCCGCCGACGGCATGCTCACGACGCTGTACGTGGCGACGGCGCCCGTCGAAGAGCGCACGCGCCTCGCCCAGCAGTCGCGGACGATCGCCGGCGTCGTCAACGTTCGGGAGTTCGTCGCCGGCCGGGAGAACCTCCACGTCCTCGCCGTCGGCGACGACGTCGACGCGATCAACGACGTCGGCCGGGAGCTCGCGGCGCTGGGCCTCGAGATCGACGACGAGAAGATGCTCCGAACGGACCAGTTTCAGTCCTACCAGCCCTTCGGCCCGGCCGAGACCCATCAGCAGTTCTCGGACTACGTCAGCCTCACCGGCGGCAACGAGGTCGTCGAACTGACCGTCGACGACGACGCGCCGATCGCCGGCATGACCCTGGAACGCGCCGGGGCGGAGGACGTCCTCGAGGACGGCGTGCTCGTCGTTTCGATCGAACGCGACGACGCCGTGCTGACGCCGACGGGGGAAAGCGAGATCCGGGCCGGCGACATCCTGACCGTCCTCTCTCGAGGCGAGTTCACCGACTCCACGCTCGACGCGTTCGAAACCGATCGCCGCTAACGGGAACGGAGCGAACGCTTCGCCGTCGAGCAGCGCCGGTAGCCACGTATCGTTCCGCTCGAACTCCTGCAGTACGAGGGCTGTTTGTTCCCGTAAAACAGCGCGCGAGTCCGGTTACTTCGGGTCAGCCTACTTCGGATCAGCCCGCGTCACGGATCTGCTCGGAACGAGGTAACCGGACTCGAGCGACCGTAGCGGCTCCCCTCCGATCGGTCCCGTCTCGAGTTGCGTCACCGCTGGGAACTGCGGACCGATTCCTCGAGGATCCGGTTGATCGCCCAGGCGACCCAGCCGAAGACGAGCACGGTGAAGACGGCCATCTCGGTGCGGACGAACGTCCCGTGCCAGACCGTCAGCACCGCGGCGACGACGACGATCGACACGGCGGTGACGGTAAAGACGTCGAAGAACGAGGCCGGGTGCCGGACGCTTGGAAGTCGAGCCATGCCGAGTGAACCTACGCGACGCGCGCATATAGATGGTCGGTTGACATGGTCGGCGGCTCGGGTCCCGATCGCGGCGTCGATCAGCGACGTCCGGCGGCGCCGTCGGTCTCCGCGATCGAACCCACTTCAGTGGAATTATGTACCGACGTCGAGTTCCCACGACCACGATTCCGGCTCGAGCGGAGCCAGGCCTGAGAGTATGAATATACGTGTCGATTGGCGGGCGAGCGTCGCGCTGACTGGAACCGTTCTCAAGTATCTCGCCCTCACGCTGTTCGTGCCGGTCGTCGTCGCCGTCATCTACGGGGAACACTTCCTCGTGTTCGCGGCGACGATCGCGATCACCGTCGCGATCGGGTTCGGCCTCGAGCGACTCGAGCCCGATCCCGATCTGCAGCCGCGAGAGGCGCTGTTGCTGGTCGCGCTCTCGTGGCTGGCCGTCGCGGTCGTCGGAGCGATCCCGTACGTCATCGCCGGCTACGGGACCGATTCGGCGCTCAGACATCCGGTGAACGCGCTGTTCGAGTCGATGTCCGGGTTCACGACGACCGGGGCGACCGTGATGGCCGAGATTTCCGTCGAGCAACACTCCCACGCCCTCATGATGTGGCGTCAGCTGACCCAGTGGCTCGGCGGGATGGGGATCATCGTGTTGATGATCGCGATCCTGCCGGAGCTGGCGGTCAACGGCGCGCAGCTGATCCGCTCGGAGGCGCCGGGGCCGGAGCTCCAGAAGCTGACGCCGAAGATCGCCGAGACGGCCCGCATCCTCTGGCTCGTCTACTTCGGGTTCACGATCGTCTACATCGCCCTGCTGTACGGCCTCCATCTGGCGGGGATGGCGCCGAACATGGACTTCTACAACGCGGTCGCCCACGGTTTCACGACGCTCCCGACCGGCGGGTTCTCGCCCGAGGCGAACAGCATCGCCGCGTTCTCCGCCGCCGTGCAGTGGCTCGTCATCCCCTTCATGGCGATCGCCGGCACCAACTTCGCGCTGTTCTGGTACGTGTTAGACGGCGAGCCCAGGCGGCTCTTCCAGAACACCGAGTTTCGAGCCTACGCGGGTGCGATCGCCGTCGTGACCGCGATCGTCGCCGCGTTGCTCTACAGCGGCAGCGCCCCGCCGCTGGGCGAACTCGGCGGCACGACGGAGGGGTACGGCGAGAGCGCCCTGCGCCACGCGGCCTTCCAGACCGTCTCGTTGTTGAACTCGACGGGGTACGCGACGAGCGACTTCGCGGAGTGGGGACCGGTCGCCCAGACCGTCCTCCTCGTCGCGATGTTCATCGGCGGCTGCGCCGGCTCGACCGGCGGCGGCGTCAAGGTCATCCGCTGGCTGGTCGTCCTGAAGGTCGCCCGCCGGGAGCTGTTTACCGCCGCCCACCCCGAGGCCGTCAAACCGATCCGACTCGGCGGCTACGTCGTCGACGAGGACGTCATCCGCGGGGTCCTCGGCTTCACTCTGCTGTACCTGTTCATCTTCGTCGTCGCGACGGTGTTCATCGCCGTCGACTCGACCCGCGGCGCGGTCTCGCTCGAGCCGATCGACGCGATCAGCGCCAGCATCGCGACGATCGGGAACATCGGACCGGGCTTCGGCGAACTCGGCCCCTTCGGCAGTTACCGCGAGTTCCCCGACTCCTCGAAGCTCGTGATGATCTTCCTGATGTGGATCGGTCGCCTCGAGATCATCCCGGCGCTCGTCCTCTTCACCGGCGCGTTCTGGCGGCGGTGACAGTGATCGTCGGGCGCGTCGCCTACCGCTCCGACGGATCCTTCTCGTAGGCCTTCAGGCGGTCGTACTCCTCTCCCGTGATCGGCAGCACCGTGCCGTGTTTGAACCCGTAGGGAAACGAGAACTCGTCGTCGGCGCGCACGAACTCGTCCTCCAGCGACTCGGCTACGAACGGAACGTAACCCTGCGTCTCGGGGCTACCGCCGAAGTAATCGACGAACAGACACCACCGGCCGTCCTCGAGTTTCACGGCGGTCGGCGCCTCGTACCGCTCGCCCTCCAGTCCCTCCATGGTGCGATCGAACGCCGTCACTCGAGTGAACGGTCCGGTCGGACGCTGGGCCTTCAACAGGATGATTCCGGCGGGGTTCGCTTCGCTTTTCAGGAAACAGTAGTACGATCCGTTCTCCTCGTACATCGCGGAGTCGATGACGCCGCTGTCCGGCTTTCGGTACTGCAGTTCCGGCTCCGAGAACTCCTCGAACGACTCGGTCCGCGCGTAGTAGATCGCCTTCTCCTCGAAATCGTCGCTGCGGTGGGCCGACGACCAGTGAACGACGTACTCGTCGTTCTCGCTGTCGTACGTGATATCCGGCGCCCAGAGGCAGCCGAACGACTCGTCGCCGAGTTCGACCATCCGCTGTTCGGACCAGTCGACCAGATTTTCGGATTCCCACATCACCAGCGAGGTACTCCCGTTGCGCGTTATCTCCTCCCACGAGTCGTCGTACTGATTGGGCATCCCGTAGGCCAGGCTGAGGTCCGTCCCCATGATCACGAACCGCCCGTCGGTCGTTCTGGTGATCGTGCAGTCCCTGACCCCCTTATCGCCCTCGTAACTCCAGAGGACGGGATCGCCGCCGTTTACCGCCTCCCAGCGGAACCCGTCCTCGCTGATCCCGAAGTACACCTGCTCACCGTCCGGCGTCCGCTTCTCCCTGAAGTGAACGAACAAGTAGGCCTGCATCACTATTCGAACGGTTGTCAGGTGGTGCCGTAGCTGTTTCCGTTTCGTCGCTCGTCGAGGAAGGGGTCGAGTCGCCGCCGCGGCGCCTAGACTCCGAACGTCGCCCGGAGCATGTCCCGCGTCCCGGGACCGAGGCCGACGGCGACGACGGTGATCAGCATCAGGATGGCGAAGCGGGGCTGTTCGTCGAAGATCTCCTCGTTGAAGACCCAGACGACGAACGTGGCGGCGACGAGTTTGACGAGCAGGAACGGCCAGGCGGCGCCGATCGCGTCGACGACGTTGGGAGGCAACACCGAGCCGGTGATGTCCACGATCGCCCCGTTGATGGGATGTTTCGGCGTGAGGTTGTGCTCGAGGCCGAAGGCGGTCGCCCAGTCGAGGCCGATGACGTTCGCGACGCCGTCGACCGCGTGCGCCCAGATGACGACCACTCCCATGTACTCCGTTCCCCGGTTGATCTCGGGGGCGAACCGCCCGATGAGGAGCCAGGTGACAGCTGTGGCGAGGGTCGCGCCGACGAGCGTCGTCACCAGGAGCAGCGGATGGAAGTCCGCGTAGGGCTGGGTCGACGCGTACCCCAGATAGGCGAGCGTGAGCGTCAAGTAGGCCGTCCCGATCGCCGCGAGCGGGTACTCGTAGCCCGAGACGCGGTCGGTCCGGTCGAGCCAGACCGCCACGACGACGGCGAGCACCGTGAGGAGGGCGACGGTGAAATAGATCAGCGGGCTGATCAGGAAGCCGATCCACGGCAGCCCCATCATGAGTTCGCCCGTCTCCCGGTAGGCGGCGACGCTCGTGTCCTCGACGACCCGCAGGGCGCCGCCGAAGAGCATGAACGGGAACAGCGCGAAGAAGCCCGCGCGGTAGCGCTCGATCTCGAGGCGGCGAACCAGGAAGAGGACCCCGATCGCCATCAGGACGAGCGTCGGGATGTAGCCCGCATAGGAGACGAACGTGTAGCCGGGCTCGGCGGTCGGACCGGCGTTGGCGCCGGCGTTGCTGCAGTGTATTTGCTGGCCGTCGGCCCAGGCGATGCAGCTCCAGCCGTGGGCGTCGGCGACCACCGGTCCCCAGTAGTACTGCCAGATCAGCTCGACGTAGACGGACTGATAGAAGAGGGAGGCGGCGAGCGCCACGCTGACGGCGAGGAGAACGACGGTCGCGGCCCAGATTCGCTCGGCCCCGTACCGTTCGATGAACTCGTCCATGCGAGAGTAGCTGTACGGGGGCCGCTTACCGTTTCCGATTTTTTTGCACCGGACGCCCGACGGATCCCGACCGCCGTCAGTCGCCGCCGTCGTCGATCGTCCGCGCGGCGGCGCGGAGTTCGTCGTGGAGCGCTCCGTTCGAGGCGACCAGCCCCTCGCTGTCGTGGCGCCAGCGGTTCCCCTCGAGGTCCGTCACGGTCCCGCCGGCCGCCCGGATCAGCGCGACGCCCGCGACGGTGTCCCACGGGTTGGCCCGCAGGTTCGTGATCGTCCCCTCGAGGGCGCCCGACGCGACCATCGCGAGCTCGAGCTGGGCGCAGCCGAAGCGACGAACGTCGCCGAAGCGGTCGGTGAGGCCGCGGACCGCCGCGGCGTACTGGTCGCGCTGGTCGAAGTTCCACCAGTAGGTGGGACAGACGGTCGCGGCCTCGGGGTCGGCGCAGTCGCTGACCGAGAGCGGCTCGCCGTTGCGAACGGCCTCCGTCGGCCCGACGCGGTAGGTGTCTCCCAAGGCGGGACAGACGGTGGCCGCACCGATGGGATCGCCGTCACGGACCGCCGCGACGGCCGTTCCGAACGCGCGGATCCCGTTGACGTAGTTGTTCGTCCCGTCGATGGGGTCGACGATCCAGGCCGGCCCCGCCTCGGGGACCGCCTTCAGCGCGTCGTCCTCCTCGCCGACGATCGGATCGTCCGGGTACGAGGCCTCGATCACGTCGATCACGCGCCGTTGAGCCTCGCGGTCGGCCTGCGTGACGACGTCGGTCTTGCCGTCCTTCCGGTCGACCTCGAGCTCGCCGCGAAAGGAGCCCGCGGCGACGTCCGCCCCGGCGCGGGCGGCGTGGACCGCGACGCTCGCGCGCCCGGCGTCCCCATCGTGTTTGCTCATGGTGTTCGTCGGGGCGACGGCGTCAAAAGGCGTTGCCCTTTGGGTCCGGCTCGAACCGCCGGCGCCGCGGCGAGCGCGCGGTCTCGCCGACCGACTCGAGTTCGACGCTCTCGATGGACAGGACTGTTCATTTCACTCGTGTGACGACAGCTTTATTCGGCCCATCGCGTACTCGCCACCATGAGCGCCGATGAGCGGTCCCGCGAGAAGCGGGGACGAGACGAGCCGGAAGCGCAGGAGGCACTCGACGACGAGACGATCCGAGAGGCCGTCGAGCAGTCCTCGCGCGGGGTTCCGGCCGCCGGGGCCGTCGTCCGCGACCGGTTCTCGGCGGACGAGATCTTCCACCGGATCGTCGCCGCGGCCGACGACGAGATCACGACCGGGATCCGGGAGCTGTTCTTCAGCGCGCTGGCGGCGGGCTTCGCGATCACGCTGACGTTCATGCTCTACGCGTCGCTGACCGACGGGACCGGCGGCGCGCCGATCGTCGGCGCGCTCCTCTATCCGCTGGGCTTCGTCTACATCATCATCGGCGACTACCAGCTGTTCACCGAGAACACGCTGCCGCCGGTCGCGCTCGTCCTCGAGCGACTGGCGAGCGTGCCGGCGCTGCTGACCGTCTGGACGATCGTGCTGTTCGGCAACCTGCTCGGCGGCGCACTGGGCGCGTACGTGCTGGCGAACACGGGGGTCTTCTCCCCGTCCGTCATGTCCACCGCGGTCGGGATCGCCGAACAGGGGGTCGAAACGGCGTGGTGGAGCCTGTTCTTCAAGGGGGCGTTCGCCGGCCTGCTCGTCGCGGGCGTCGTCTGGCTCGACTACGCGTCCCAGGACACGACCGCGCGGCTGGTGCTGGTGTACGTCGCCTTCCTCGCGATCCCGGTCGGGAACCTCTACCACGGCGTGGTCTCGGCGACCGAAGTGCTGTTTCTCGCCTTCCGCGGCGAGCTGGCGCTCGCGACCGGCGCGATCGACTTCGCCCTCCCCGTGCTCCTCGGAAACACCATCGGCGGCGTGTTGCTCGTAACGGTCGTCAACTACTTCCAGGCGGTCGAACGCGAGTACCAGGAGCAGAACTACGTGCTCACGTTCCGCGAACTCTGCTTCGGCAGGTTCGCCCGCGGCGATTACTCGCCGCCGCCGCGGGACGATTGAACGCGGTCGCGGGCCCGCCCGCGGTCGGTCCGAACCGGTTTCCGCGCTTCGAAGCGATCGAAAACGAGACGGCGGCGCACGGAACGCGGCGACGCCGAGCGACCGGCCGACGACGCCTTCAGCTCTCCTCCGGGTCGAACGAGGCCTCGAGCGTGACCACGTACCGTTCGGTCTCCCCCTCGCGATCGGTCTCGGTCGGCTCCGAGTCGATCTCGACCCCGCTGACGTGTTCGATCGTTCCGTCGGCGGCGTCCATCGCGTTCTGTACGGCGTCCTCCCACGATTCGGTCGAGCTCCCGACCAGCTCGACGATTTCGGCTCGCTCACCCATTGCCGTCCCGATTGACGCCACCAACTGGTAAATGATACGGCCCGTCCGACCGACGGAGACGACGCTCTCGAGTCGTGTAATTGCGAAGACAAACCGTCGTCGTACCGACCGACGGCCGGTAGAACCCGGCGTTTACATCCGCGATGGAGGGGGTCGCTGCAGCGGCTCGTCCGAGCGGACGACTCCGCGTCGCTCGAGCGGGAGGTACCGAGACGCGATTCGAGAACGTCTCGCGATCGAGGGCGCGGCGGCCCCGATCAGACGAGCTGGATGAGGTTTCCGTTACACGTGACGTGGAGATCGCGTCCGAGCGTGTATCCCTGGTTCGAGGCGAGGTCGACGTACCCCGAGAAGCCCTTCATGTTCTGGTGAGCCGGGATGACGTGCTGGGGCTGGAGGGCGTCGAGCATCTCGTAGTGGCCCTCCTGGCGGAGGTGACCCGAGACGTGGATGTCGGAGTAGATCCGCGCGCCCTGCATGCCGAGCAGTTTCTCGGCCTGGTAGCGCTGGCCCTCGTTGGTCGGCTCCGGAATGATTCCGGCCGAGAAGACGACCTTGTCGCCGTCGTCCAGTTCGTAGGGCGTCTCGCCGCGGCCCATCCGAGTGAGCATCGCGCGGGGTTCGCCCTGGTGGCCGGTGACGACGGGCAGGTAATCTTCCTTCCCCTCGTTCATGATGCGCTCGAACGTGCGGTCGACGGAGTTTCGGTGCCCGAACATGCCGAGGTCGTCCGGGAACTCGGCGAAGCCCATCCGTTCGGCGGTGCCCGAGTACTGTTCCATCGAGCGGCCCAGCAGGACGGGCTGGCGGCCGATGTCCTTCGCGAACTCGACTAAGCTCTTCACGCGGGCGATGTGACTCGAGAAGGTGGTGGCGACGATGCCGCCGTCGTAGTCTTCGACGCTGTAGAGGACGTCCCGGAGGTGTTCCCGGGCGACCCGCTCGGACTGGGTGCGGCCCTTCTTGTTAGCGTTGGTGCAGTCCTCGATGTAACAGAGGACGCCCTCGCCTTCGCGACCGATCTCGCGGAACCGCTTCATGTCGATCGGATCGCCGATGACGGGCGTGTGGTCCATCCGCTTGTCGAGCCCGTAGACGATCGCGCCCTCCGGGGTGTGGAGGACGGGGTTGATCGCGTCGATGATCGAGTGGGTGACGTTGACGAACTCGAGTTCGATCTTTCCGGAGTCGCCGATCGACATCGTCTCGCCGGCGTCCATCTTCACGAGGTCGTTCCCGCTGTCGAACTTCTGCTCGTCCGCGAGTTCGCCCTTGACGAGTTCGATCGTGAACGGCGTCGCGACCACCGGCGCGTCGTACCGGTGGGCCAGCTTCGAGATGGCGCCGATGTGGTCCAAGTGGCCGTGGGTCGGGACGATCGCTTTCACGTCGCCCTCGAGGTCGCTCATGATCCGATCGTCGGGGATCGCCCCCATGTCGATCAGGTCCAGGCTGTGCATCCCCTCCGTGCGGAGGTTGTCGTGGATCAGCACCTTCGACAGGTTCAGCCCCATGTCGAAGATGACGATGTCGGTTCCCGCGCGGACGGCGGTCATCTGCCGTCCGACTTCCTCGTAGCCGCCGATTGTTGCGATTTCGATTTCCATAGGAAACGCCGATCATAGCGGCCTGTCACAGATGCGGTAGTCGAACTCGACTGCCGTGCGACTCCGTCGGCGGGCGCGAACGACGCGTTCGTTCCCGCTCCCGACGCAGTGTGTGAAAGACAGCGCGTCTTTCGGTCGTCCGTACAGTCGACCCTCGGACGTATATACCCGCGGTTCGCTCGAGGCCGAGCGTCGAACCGCTACTTGACGGCCGTGACGGGCGACGGGCTCTGCCGAACGACGGTTTCGGCGACGCTCCCGACGACGATTCTGGCGATCCCCGTTCGGCCGTGGGTCCCGATAACGACGTGATCGACGTCCGCGGCCTCCGCGTACTCGGTGATCGTCTCGCAGGTCGGGCCGATATCGGCGACGCGGCGGATCGAACCGCCACACTCCTCGGCGATCGCGTCGGCGGTTTCCAGCCGCCGCTTCGCGCTCGCGAACAGTTGCCCCGTCTCTTCGGCCTCCGCGTACTCCGACTCGCGCCCGACCTCGTCGATGACCGTCAGCACCGTGATCTCCGCGTCCGGAAAGTTCTCGAGCGCGTGTTCCAGCGCGTGACGGGCGGGCGCCGATCCGTCGAACGGGACGAGAACGCGGTCGTTCATGGGTGATCTACGGTATCAATAGGCATAGCTATTCCGCAGGAGCGCGTCGGACGAATTACTGCAGTCAGAGCTCCGACTGGTCGGTTCGAGCGGCACGGAGAAGTTTGCGAGGGAAGATCGCTCCGTGTTGATCTTCCGCATCTTTACCGGTGCTTTCGCACCGCATGCGATGCGAGGGAAGGGAATCGAACCCTTGAACGTCTACACGAGCGGATCTTGAGTCCGCCGCCGTTGGCCGCTTGGCTACCCTCGCACGCAGTGGCGGATTCTCGCCTCTTCGGGTTAAATTGTCCGATTCGTACGCGGAGCGCGACCGGCGTTGAAAACGCTTAGGGTCCCGCACCCGGTAGCGCCGACCGTGAGCGAGAACCGCGTCGTTCAGGGGCGAATGGTTACGGCCGAGAAACTGGCCGAGATGGTCGAGGGCGACTCCGTCATGGAGGTCGACTCCATCGAGGAGGCCGACCGGGACTGTCCGGACTGCGGCGGCAACGTCCTCGAGGTGACCTACATGCCGTCGGTCACCGAGCTCGTCACCGGCTGGAAGTGCCAGGACTGCGACTGGAGCGAGGCAGACCGGGACTGAGCGGTCCGTCGTCGGTCGCAGGCGGCTCGAGCAGCGACCGCGTTTTCGATCGGCGAGCAGTAGCGAGTAGCACGATTTGCTTCTACAGAACGCCTCTGAGAATGCGTGTATCAGTTCGACAGCCGGGTGCTCGGATTACCCGACTCGCGCGTCGCGGCCGTGATCCGTCCCGGATCCGAGGCGACATTTGAGAACGCCACCGGCGCCGACGAGAACGAATAGGGACCCGCTGGCGAGCAGCAGGTACAATCCCGACCCGACTGCATACCGTTCGACCGACCAGTAGCTGTGAAAGATGTCGCCGAACACCCAGAGTAACAGTCCGCCGGCACCGACGAGTGCGATATCCGGTCGCCAGGGTCGGAATCGGGCTAGTACGGCGACGCCGACGACGGCCACGACGAGTACAATGACGGCCGGGTCGATACCGCGGAGGCCGGTCTCCATACCCGACACGTATTCTGTGGTGTAGACCGCCCGTCCCTGTAGCCGACCGGACGCTTCCGAACCCACGGGAGCCACACTCCAACGACCCCCAGGACCGCCGCGACGATCGTCGCGACGAGAGACGCCGGTGACGGAGTGTTCGCCATACGGTTTCTTTTCCCCACCTCTGGGAAGTGTCTTCCCGTGCTAAACCGCGTTTCGATCCCTGTACCGGACGAAGAAGACGACGGTCGGTGTGGACGCGTCACCGACGGTTCTCCCGCGATCGGTGCGCGAACTATTCGCCCTCGAGCGGCTCCCCGCGCCGATCGATGCGCGTCGCCGGCAGCCCGGCTCGATCGGCGTGTTCGCGGATGGCATCCTCGCTCTCGGCTCGGTAGTGACAGAACGTGCCGGTGACGTCGCCGTCCTCGGTGGTCAGGACTTCGGATTCGACCCATCGGATGCCGACGCCCTCGTCCCGGAGGGTCGACAGTGCCTCTCCGGATTGCTCGCCGGCCGCCTCCAGTTCAGCCTCGGTGATCGGTTCGTCCAGCTCGCGGAGGATGAGGAAGTCCTCCAGCTCTTGCTCGCGATCGTGTTCGGACATGGTGTTTCAAGTGTTATCATACACCATGACGGGTCATAAACCCGGAGGAGCCGGTCCGCGCTAGCGGCCGGGCCACCGCTTACCAGATCAGCCAGTCGAGTCCCACCACGACGGCCGCCAGAAAGACGTGCTCGCCGTCGACGACGAACCCGTAGTACAGCGGGCCGCGGTCGGGCGTCGCGAAGGGGATGTAACAGGCGACGTAGCCGTTCATCGCGAGCAGGGAGAGGAACTCGAGGGGGAGGTCGCTCCCGGCGACGACGGCGACGACGGCCGCGGCGATCGCGAGGTTCGCGGCCTGGGAGTACCGACGGGTCGCGGCCGTCCCGAACCGATTCGGAACGGTCGCGATCCCCTCCTGTCGGTCGCCCTCGATGTCCTTGATGTCGAAGATGGCGGCCGCGACGGTGATCATCGCGGTCAGATACACCGCGAACGCGAGGATCTCGAGCGTCCAGAGCCGGCCGTAGTAGTAGCCGACGCCCAGCGGGACGATGCCCCAGGCGAACCCGACGAACAGGTTCTTCACGAGGAAGACCTGCTTGATCCCGCCGACCGAGTAGAGCAAGATGACGATCGGCGGGAGGAAGAGGTAGATCGCACCGGGGAGGCCGAGGGCGAGGGCGACGCCGATGGCGGCGACGTACAGGCCGACGCCCGCGGCGAGCAGCAGTCGGCCGTACCGTTTCGTAAACGAGGCCCGCTCCGGGACGTTTTCCTCGTCCTCCTCGAGGTCGGTGAACCGGTTGACGGTGTAGACGAACAGCGTGGCCGCGAAGACGATAAAGAGGGGGAGCGGCTCGAGGGGCAGATTCGCGAGCAGGATCGTCGTGACGACGACGCTGGTCGTCGACAGCGAGATGAAGAGGTTGCTGTGGACGAGCAGCCGGAGGACCGACTCGAGCGACGACATCCAGCGTCGGGTTCGGTGCGATGCGATCGAGTTGCTCACGAGTTCGGCCACGACCGTGGGAGAACGTGGGATGGAAGACGCTTGAATGCTGTGTTGGCACGGACCGAACGACCCTCGAGAGGGGGTCGATCGGGACGACTCGAGACGGGCGTTTCGCTCGGTATCCCGGTACACCCGCAGGGATAAGTAGCGGCGTTGACTACTCCCGGTATGGCAGAGATTACGTTGACGACGGCGCAGCGGCGGGCGGTGACTGCGCTGGTCAACGAGTATCAGTCGGACGAGTCTCCCGTTCGGGCGAAAACCGTCGCGGCGGAGCTCGGACTCGAAACCGAGAGCGTCCGCCGACAGATGGGTCACCTTCGAGAGCTGAATCTGGTCGAGGGAGTCAGGGGGCCGAAAGGCGGCTACCGGCCGACCGATATCGCGTACTCGGTGCTCGGTCGACAGCCGGACGAGGATCCCGAACCGAGCGTGCTGGCCCGCGACTTCGACCGCGTCAACGCGGTCGTCGACGAGGTCCGCTTTACGAACGTCCATCACCCGGACCTGTGCCGGGCGCACCTCCAATTTCAGCAGTCCCTCCAGGAGTTCGACGAGGGCGACACGATCGCGGTCGGGATCTCCCCCGGAACGGAACTACTGCTGGCGGGCGTGATCGACGCCATCCAGCCGACCGATAACGTGTTGATCGTCGACGTCGCGCGGCTGGAGACGCCGGGGGCGGACGCGAACGAAAACGGCCGGAATCGCAGCGCTTCCCCGGTCGACGAGTCCACGGCCGCCGACGATTGATCGAATTACAAAATCGGGTACTCGAGGGAGGAAAGTGCCGGTGAGTTCGGACGAGTGGAAAGCAGTTTCCGTCCCCTAGTTGAAAATCTCCACAAAGGAGTCGACTGGAAACACGTTCGGCCCGGACGAACGCGATGGAGTTTCCGGTCATCGATCGATTTTCCGTCGCGAGTGGAAACTAACAGGATTTAAGCAAGGTCGGAACGGCCGTTCGAATGGCTATGAAATTGCACGAGTACCAGGCGAAGCAGGTCTTCGCCGACGCCGGCATTCCGACGCCGGCATCAGAACTCGCCTCCGACGTCGACGGCGCGGTCGCCGCGGCCGAGGAGATCGGGTATCCAGTCGCGATCAAGGCGCAGGTACAGGTCGGTGGCCGCGGGAAGGCCGGCGGGATCAAACTCGTCGAGGACGAGGACGAAGCGCGCGAGGCGGCCGACGAGATTCTGGGGATGGATCTCAAGGGCTACCACGTCGATCGCGTCCTCGTCGAGGAAGCGGTCGATTTCACTAACGAGCTCTACGTGGGGATCACGATGGATCGCGGCGAGGGCAAACCCGTCGCGATGGTCTCGACGAAAGGCGGCGTCAACATCGAGGAGGTCGCCGAGGAGGACCCCGACGCCATCGCGCGCGAGCACATCGATCCCTCCTTCGGGATGCACGCCTACCAGGCCCGCAAGGCCGTCTACGACGCGGGCGTCGATCAGAGCGTCGCTCGCGACGTCTCGAACGTCCTGATGACTCTCTACGAACTCTGGGACGCTCGCGACGGTTCCGACGCCGAGATCAACCCGCTGATGGTCACCAGCGACGACGAGGTCATCGCGGCCGACGCCGTGATGAACATCGACGAGGACGCGCTGTTCCGCCAGCCCGAACTCGCCGAGATGGAAGAGGAGGCCGCGGGCGGCGACGAACTCGAGCAGAAGGCCGACGAGTACGACTTCGACTACGTCCGTCTGGACGGTAACGTCGGCATCATCGGCAACGGCGCCGGTCTCGTGATGACGACGCTCGACCTCGTCGATCACTACGGCGGCGAGCCCGCCAACTTCCTCGACGTCGGCGGCGGCGCGAAGGCCGAGCGCATCGCGAACGCGCTCGATATGGTGTTCTCGGACGACAACGTCGATTCGGTCGTCTTCAACATCTTCGGCGGGATCACGCGCGGCGACGAGGTCGCCCGCGGGATCAACGAGGCGTTAGAGCAGTTCGACGAGATCCCCAAGCCGGTCGTCGTCCGTCTGGCCGGCACCAACTGGGAGGAAGGTATGGAAATTCTCAACGAGGACCTCGTGACGGTCGAACAGACCCTCGAGGATGCGGTACAGCGTGCCGTCGAGTACGCTGGGGAGGTGAACGAATAATGAGCGTTCTAGTCGACGACGACACGCGCGTCGTGGTACAGGGCATCACCGGCGGGGAAGGCAAGTTCCACGCCAAGCAGATGATGGAGTACGGCACCAACGTCGTTGCCGGCGCGGTCCCCGGCAAGGGCGGCCAGGAGGTCGAAGGCGTCCCCGTCTACGACACGGTCCACGAGGCCGTCGAGGAGGAGAACGCCGACACCTCGGTCATCTTCGTCCCGCCGGCGTTCGCCGGCGACGCCGTCTTCGAGTCGCTCGACGCCGATCTCGACCTCGCGGTCGCGATCACGGAGGGCATTCCGACCCAGGACATGGCCCGCGTCAACAAGCGCCTCACCGAGACCGACACCCGACTCATCGGTCCGAACTGTCCGGGTCTCATCACCCCCGGCGAGGCCAAACTCGGCATTCTCCCCGGCAACATCTTCGCCGAGGGGAACGTCGGCCTCGTCTCCCGTTCGGGGACGCTGACCTACCAGGTCGTCGACAGCCTGACCAACCGCGGTATCGGGCAGACGACGGCCATCGGTATCGGCGGCGACCCGATCATCGGCACCGACTTCGTCGACGCCCTCGAGCTGTTCGAGGACGACCCCGACACCGACGCCATCGTCATGTGCGGCGAGATCGGCGGCGAGGACGAGGAGGAGGCCGCCGCGTTCATCGACGACTACGTCGACACGCCGGTCGCCGGCTTCATCGCCGGCCGCACGGCGCCGCCGGGCAAGCGGATGGGTCACGCCGGCGCCATCGTCTCCGGCTCCGGGACCGGTACCGCCGAGAGCAAGATCAGCGCCCTCAACGACGCGGGCGTCCCCGTCGGCGACACGCCCGAGGAAGTCGCCGACCACATCGAAGAGTTCCTCGCGTAACGCCGCGATCGGTCGGGATCCTCTCGAGTCGCGACTCGAGGGGCGACCATCGTCGGTTTCGGCCGTCGTTTTTTCGAGCGCGTCCGTCGCGTGTCGACCGAGCAGTCGCGCAGCCGGCACTCGTCGCCCCGTCGGAACGCGCAGATCCCGGCAGCACTCCCTTGCGGGAGCCGACCGTCCGTTCGGCTATGCCCGTCAGTATCGTGTGTGACGAGTGTGGAACCGCGCATACGATCCCCGAACGACCGGATATGGACCGCGGCGGAACCGGCTGTCCCGAGTGCGGGAGTCGCTCGTTCACGGTCCGCCGGGAGGACGTCGTGTGGCATCCGGAGCGTTAGCGCGTCCGCGGTCGCGACAACTCGAGGACGAGTCCGGAGCGATCGACTCGAGAGCGAATCACGTCGAGAACGAAGCACCGACCGGATCGAAGCGCACGTACCGGATTGCGGGTGTCGTAGGGGGCGGTCGGCCGCGGAAATCGGACTCAGAACAGGCCGCCGAGCTTCGAGCGCAGCCAGCCGAGCAGGCCGCCGGAGCCGTCGTCCTCGTCCGTCGTCGCGGGAACGTCCGTGTTCTCGGCGGGGTCGAGCGAGGTCTCCTCGACGTCCGCCTCGTCGTCCGCTTCGTCCGCGGCCGTCGACTCGGCGGGTTCGGCCGCCGTCTCAGTCTCGGTGTCCACCGATGCTGCGGCCTCGTCGACCGTCGTGTCGTCGGCGTCGACGGCCAACGACGTCGAGCCCGAAACGGTGGCTCGAGCGTCGTCAGCGTCGCTCCCGTCCCCGTCGCCGTTATCGGCCGAAACCGACGAACTGTCGTCCGCGTCGAAAGACTGGTCGACGTCGGTCGCCGCGGCCGCCGCTTCGGCGTCCGGATCATCGCCGCCGTCGGCTTCGGTTTCGGTCGACGCGGTGTCAACGTCGCGATCGTCCGTCTCGGCGGGGCTATCGACACCGACGTCATCGGACGCATCGGTCGACGACTCGTCGGTTTCGTCGTCGGTCTCGACCCAGAGGAACTCCTCGTCTTTCGTCCGATCGGTCAACAGGAGATCCGCGAGTTCGCCCTCGTCGACGAGCAGGTCGTCGTCGACCGATTCTGCCTCGGATTTCGGCTCGTCCATGCTCGCGATGATGTCGTCGGGACTCTCGTCCTCGAGCACGTCGTCGATCTCGGCGGCGTCGGTCGCGGCGTTCTGTAGTTCTCCGAAAACCGCGGCGGCCGTCCGATCTTCGACGGTCTCGGATTCGTCCGCCCCGTTCGACGACTCCTCGGCCGTCTCGTCGGTCGCCTCCCCGTCGTCGACCTCCTCCTCGAGGTCGCCGAACAGGTCGTCGGCCCCCCCGACGTCGAGCGCGCCCTCGCCCGAATTTGCGTTCATCGTACTATCAGTCATGAAGTTCTTCCCTAAACGTACATAATAGCATGACTTTAACTTTCGGAATTTTTTCGCCCCCGCCGAGCCGGGTCGAAAGCGTATTAGCGTAACGGCCGCCGTCGGTCGATTCACGATAGAAGGTCGGTAAATATACAATTATAACGCGTTCGGGATGACAGTTGCGGAAATCACGACGTGAGACAGATCATGAGGCCGGCACAAACGCTGTCGGAAACCCTTCGGGCAGTGTGTTATCGCGATACCACCGAGAATGGCTCGCTCGAGCCCGATACCGAGGCCTAGGGAAGTGCGAGTCGAGACGCGAAAAGCGGGACGCTGAGACGCCGGATAACGCGACCGACCGTTCCGCTCCGGATCGGCGGTCGTCAGTCGTCTTCCGTCAGTCGCTCGTAGGCCTCTCGGACCAGTTTGAACGCCGACTTGCTGCCGCTTTCCCGGTCGGGATGGGCCCGCTTGACCTGTCGATGGAAGGCCGTCTTGAGTTCGTCGTCGGTCGCGTCGGCCTCGACGCCGAGGACCTCCCGGGCTTTCGTCTTCCGCATGTCGACGTCCTTGACGATGCCGTCCGCTTCCGCGCGTTCCTTGCAGGTCGGGCAGAACTTCTCGGTCCGGTCGTCGATGGTCGTCACGCGGAACAGTTCGGCGGCAACCCACTCGTTGCACTGCAGACAGAGGGTTTCCTCGCCGCTCCCCTCGGCCTCGTCGCCGCGGTCGGCGGCCGCGCGCTCCCCGTCGTCCGCGCTTGCCGCGCCGGCGTTCCCGTTCGGCGCCTCCGTCGCACAGGACGGACAGCACGCGAGCACCGTTCCGTCCTCGAGGACGACGTCCTCGAGTTCGGTCTCGAGGTAGGTGCCGGTACAGCCGTCGCAGGCGGCCCGCCGCTGGTCGAGCGACGAGCACTTCCGCGCGGCCTCGCGTGCGTGGGGCTCACAGCGGGGACAGCACGCGACCCGCTCCCCGTCGGGCATCGTCACCGTCGTCAGGTCCTCGAGCGGCACCGTTCGGCCACACCCCTCACAGCCTGCCTGACGGTCGTCGGCCACAGCCATTGGCGCAACCTTCGTATTCCTCCTTAATTAGTTTTCTTTTGACAGACAACCGTCGAACGGACCGGTCGGCGGCGGAACGCCGCCGAATCCGTCGCTCCCGTGGGACCGGTCAGAGTGGGAGACCCGTCCCGCGACGGCGCACCGCAACCGGGACATCAATAGTGGTTCGGCCGCGAGAGGGACTTATGGACACCGCAGTTCGAACGGACGGCCGGACCGAAGCGGTCGACCGAACGACGCTCGCCCTCGGCGTCGGCGACGTCGGCCTGGTCACCGGATTGCTGGTCTACGGTCAACTCAGCCACGAGGCGAATCCGCTCGCACAGCCCCTCGGGACGCTCGAGACGATCGCCCCGTTCGTGATCGGCTGGATCGTCGTCGCGGCGCTGGCCGGACTCTACACGCGGTCGGCCGCCGCGGCGCCGTCGCGAGCGGCGCGGCTGACGGCGGTGGTGTGGCTCGGCGCGGCGAACGTCGGGTTGCTCCTCCGGCAGGGGCTGTTCGGCGACTCGGCGACCTGGCCGTTCCCGCTCGTGATCACGGGGTTCGGGTTCCTCCTGCTGGTCGGCTGGCGCGTCGGGTACGCGACCGTCGCAGGCCGGAGCGGGACCGCGTAATCGCGCGCTGGACTCGCTTTTCGGGACGTGGTACCGTGGGGACCGCCATCATGATATGGGGTCACGGGCCGCGGCGTCTCCAGTAGCTACTTGAGTCGACCGCGCGACGCCTCGCGTATGGGCGGACGTGGGCCAAAACGGGAACTCGCGGAGAAGATCGCCGGGGAAATCACGCTGAGCGACGATCCCGGCGCGACCTTGCGGAAGTGGCGCACCGATTTCGACATCTCGCAGACGGATCTCGCCACCGAGTTGGACGTCTCGTCGTCGGTCATCTCCGACTACGAGAGCGGGCGCCGGGAGAGCCCCGGCATCGGCGTCGTCCGCCGGCTCGTCGACGGACTGCTCTCGATCGACGAACGGCGGGGCGGCGACCGCATCCGGCAGTACGGCCGGGTCCTCTCGGCCGGCTTCGACAGCGACGTCGTCCACGATCTGCGGGAGTACGCCACCTCGATCCCGCTCGAGAAACTGTACGACGATATCGACGCGACGCAGATCACCGCCGGGAGCACCGACCGCATCAGCGGCCACACGGTCATCGACAGCATCCAGGCGATCACGCGCCTCTCGAGCGAGGAGTTCTTCCGGCTCTACGGGCAGAGCACGAACCGCGTGCTGGTGTTTACGGGCGTCTCCCGCGGCGAGTCGCCGCTGGTCGCCCTGCGGGTCGTCAATCCGACGCCGAACGCGGTCGTCCTCCACGGGATCGACGAGGAAGACCTCTGGGATCACGCCGCCGATCTGGCCCGCATCGACGGCTACTCGCTGGCCGTGACGAACACCGATCTCGACGGGATGCTCGAGTACCTCGTCGGCCTCGAGTGAGCGACTCGTCCGCTCCCCGGTCCCCGCCCTCCACGATGCTCGACTGGACGGGACGCGTAACGGTCGCCCTGACCGCGGTCTTCGCGGTCACACTGGCGCTGACGATCCGCGCCGACGAGCCGCTGCTGTGGCTCCGCTGGGCGGCCGCGATGATAGTGCTCTCGGGTTCGCACTCGTCCTCGTCAACCGGGACGACTCGTCTCCGTAACTACTTGTTCCCGTAATCACTCGTCACGCGACACCGGCGGCCGTCGATTCCCTCACCTCACCAGAGTCCAGCCACTAGCGACAGCGCGAGGAGCCCGCTCCCCGTCAGCGCGAGCCCCGCGAGCGCACAGCCCGCGATCGTCCGGCGGAACCGTCGGTCGACGCGTCGCTCACAGCCGACGGCGACGATATGCTCGGAGCCGGATTCCTCGCCGTCGGTCACCGTCGGGAGCGCCTCGAGTGCGAGTGCCGATTCGTCGGCCCGGTCCGGTCTCGAGCCGTCGTCTCGAGCGTTCGGGACCTGCCGGACGTTTCGGTCCGGTTTCGCCCGGTCTCTACCTCGAGCCACGCCGACGACGGTGAGTTCGTCGCCCGGTTCGACGGTCGCCTCGCGGTACGTCTCCCGGTGCTCGGTCGGGTCGTAGTCGGTCTCGGCGAGGTGCGTCCGGAGCGATCCGGACAGCCGTTCGCCGGCGGGCACGTCCGTCGACTCGGTCTCCTCCAGTCGCAGTGTCGCGTCCGCCGGGTCGACGGCGACGCGGCCGGTTTCGTCCTCGAGGAGGAACGCCGTTCGGCGGTCGTCGATGGGGCGGGTCTCCCGCAGCGTCGCGTCCGCGAACGAGAGAAACGACGCGCCGCGACCGGACCGCGTCGTCTCGGGCTCGTCGTCGGATTCGGCGACGCCCTCGCGGGTGACCGAGAGTTCGTAACAGACCGCTTCGCGACCCGACAGCGGCGCCTTGAGGGGTTCCTCGAGCGGCCGCACCGTTCCGCTCACTCGTACGGGACTCCCGTCGCCGACGACGTCGCCGGCGTCGGTGACGGGCGTTCGGCGGACCCGGAGATACGATCGGAGCGTCGTCACGGCGCCGCCGAGGTAGTAGAAACCGACTCAGACCGGGCCCGCGACGAGCGCGAGCAGGAACGGACCGCTGCGCCCGCCGAGCAATGCGACCGCGTTCGAGAGGGACCCGAGCGCGAACGGCAGCCAGACGGCGACCGTGCCGAGGAACGTCCACAGGGTGAACGCCCGCCAGCCCATGTCGATGCGGCGACTCAACGGGAGTCCCGACCCGTCCGTGCAGACGGCGATACCGACGCCGACGAACCAGCCGTGCAGGAGCAGGGCTAACGCGAGCAGATCTAACCCGGTGACCGACGAGCGGGCGGCGATGCCGACGGCCGTGAGCGACATATCGGTGTCTTACGGCAGCTAACAGGTGAGAAAGGATACACGTTTCGACTCGAGCCGACGAGTCGGGGACGGGTCGGAGACGGACGATCGACGGATAGAGTCTGCCCCAGGCAGCGAGACCCGACCAGCGCGAACGGTTCTCAGTCGAACCGCCGTCAGGCGATCTGGTCTTCGTACTCGTCGGCGGTGAGCAGGTCGTCGAGTTCGCTCGCGTCGTCGGCGTCGATCTCGAGCATCCAGCCGTCGCCGAAGGGGTCGTCGTTGACCAGTTCCGGCGCGTCGAACAGGTCGTCGTTGACGGCCGTGACCTCGCCGCTGACCGGCGCGTAGAGGTCGGAGACGGCCTTGATGGACTCGACCACGCCGAACTCCTCCTCCTGCGTGACGTCGTCGCCCTCGTCGGGGAGTTCGACGAAGACGACGTCGCCGAGTTCGTCCTGCGCGAAGTCGGTGATGCCGACTCGGACGGTGCCGTCGTCCTCGAGTGCCCACTCGTGCGATTCCAGGTAGCGTCTGTCGTCGGGAACGTCGAAGCTCATGGTTATACGGTGTCGATGAACGGTGTCGTTTCAACTCTTGCCTTTTTGGACTGGCCGCGGACGACGACCTGCAGGGTCGTCCCCGGTTCCGCGTACTCGACGGGCACGTAGCCCAGTCCGATGGGTTGCTCGAGCGAGGGACTCATCGTGCCGCTGGTGACGGTGCCGATCACGCGGCTGTCGGTGTTCGTGATGTCGTAGCCGTGTCGCGGGACGCCGCGGTCGATCAACTGGAAGCCGACCAGCTTCTCCTCGACGCCCTCTTCGCGGACGCGCTCGAGGGCGTCCCGACCGACGAACTCGGTCTCGAGGGCGACCGTGAAGCCGATGCCGGCCTCGTAAGGCGTTCGCGGATCGGACTCGCGATCGAAGTCCTGGCCGGCCAGCAGGAGGCCGGCCTCGATCCGGAGCGTGTCCCGGGCGCCCAGCCCGCAGGGCTGGCAGTCGAACAGCGACCAGACGTGCTCGGCCTCCGACCACGGGACGATCAGTTCGAAGCCGTCCTCGCCGGTGTACCCCGTGCGGGCGATCCAGCAGTCGACGCCGTCGACCGTCGCGTACTGGGCCTCGAACCGGTCCAGTTCGGTGATCGACTCCGCGGTCGCCTCGTCGACCAGTTCGGCGGCGTCGGGCCCCTGTACGGCGAACATGGCGTACTCGTCGGTCCGATTGTCGACGGTCGCCTCGAGGCCCCACTCGTTGCGGTAGGTGATCCAGCGCTCGTGGGTCGACTCGTCGGTCCCGGCGTTGGGGACGAAGAGGTAGGTCGGCTCGCCCCCTGCCTCGTCGCCGGCCCCCTCGGCGGTCTCGTCGGGAAGCCGGTAGACGACCGTGTCGTCGATGATGACGCCGTCCTCGTCGGTGATCGCGGCGTACTGGGAGTCACCGACGGCGAGTCGGGCGACGTCGTTGGTCGTGAGCCGTTGCATCAGTTCGGTCGCGTCCGGCCCGGTAACGTGGATCTGTCCCATGTGGGAGACGTCGAAGATCCCGACGGCCTCGCGGACGGCCGCGTGTTCCGTCCGGATCGAATCGAACTCGACCGGCATGTCCCAGCCGCCAAACTCCGTGAACTTCGCGCCACGCTCGTCGTGGAGCCCACGCAACGGCGGCGTCTGAAGCGGCATGCTCGAGTGGTTCGCCGGCGGAGTAGTAATGTCTTTTCGTCGCTCGGAACGGGAGCGACCCGCGGTAGCGATCCGGCGACGAGTGCTCCCGAATCGGCTCGACTCGAGTCCGGAACCGGACGCCCGATTCACCCTGGTTCGGCACGCGTGCACAGGTACCTTTTCCGCCTCGATCGCTCGCTGCGCTCGCTCACCTCTTGGCGCAAAAACCTATGCTAAAAAGGCCGCTCGCTCCCCGACTCACGGGCTCGCGCCCGTTCGTCTGTCGTGAAACAATTTCACCGGCGTGAATAGCTTCCAGAAATGATATAACTTCGAGCGGGGTCGAAATCTCTACCGTGAAACAGATTGAATGGAAGTTATACAAGACTGATGAGAGGAGATCCCCTCGTAGATTTGATAGGATATTGCTGCCCGGAGATGAATCTGACATGAGAGAACTGTCCCAGTTCGCTGAACACCCGGTATGAATCAGTGGATAACGGCTCTAGAACAGCGGGTCGATCCGATGGTCGGCGTCGTGGTCGCAGTCATCGCCATCAGTACGAGTGCGATCCTCGTTCGGTGGAGCGGAGCGCCGAGCGTCGTGAAGGCGTTCTACCGGGTGCTGTTCATGGCGGTCGCCGTCGCGCCGTTTGCGCTCCGCGACGTCGACGCCCTCCGAGCGATCTCGAGGCGCGACCTCGTCCTTGCGATCGTCTCGGGGCTGGCGCTGGCCGCCCACTTCGCGAGCTTTTTCGAGAGTCTGGAGCTGACCACGGTGGCCGCGTCGGTGACGCTGATCACGACCCAGCCGATATTCGTCGGCGTCGCTGCGGCGGCGCTCCTCGACGAGCGGCTCACGCCGCGGATGATCGGCGGGATGACCGTCGCGCTCGCGGGTGCGTTCGCGATGTCGGTGGGGCCGCTCGTCGTCGACCCGTTGCTCGGCGGCGGCGACATCGTCGCGGCGCTCGAGACCGCGTTCGCGGGGAGCGCTACCCAACTGTACGGCAACGCCCTCGCGCTCGCCGGCGCGGTCGTCGGCGCCGTCTACACGCTCTCGGGCCGCTCGCTCCGCCAGCGGCTCCCGCTGTTCGCCTACACGTTCGTCGTCTACGCCGTGTGTGCCGTCGCCCTCGGCTCCCTCGCCGTCGGGACCGATGCGCCGCTCCTCGGCTACTCGCAGACGGAGTGGATGCTCTTCCTCGCGATGGCCCTGCTCCCGGGCATGTTCGGCCACACGGTCATCAACTGGGCGCTGAAGTACGTCGAGTCGAGCGTCGTGAGCGTCTCGTTACTGGGCGAGCCCGTCGGGAGTACGATCCTCGCGCTCGTCTTGCTCGGTGAGGTGCCGGAAGCCGTGACGATTCTCGGTGGCGCCGTCGTGCTGGTGGGAATCTCCCTCACGAATCGTGCACGGGTGACATAAGTCGTCGCGGCTGTCCCGTACACCGATAGGTTCGGATCGGTACAACGATATCGATAGGCGAGCGGGCTGTACTGAACGGAGTTACACTGCCCGGACTGAATAAAAAGTCCCGCTACTAGCTACTGTTACCGACCCAGCTCTTCGATCCGCATCGTGTACGACCCGCTGCCGGCGTTCGCGTGGACCTGGATGCGCAGCTCCTCGTCGCCCGAGAGTTCGAGGTCGATCGCCTCGCTGGCGCCGTCGCCCGCGGACGACTCGTCGTGGTTCCACCGCGTCGGCGACTCGCCGTCGACGTTCACGTAGAGGTCGAAATCGGCGCCGGCGGGCCCCTCGAGCGTGATCGTCGCCGAACACGGATCGGCGGTCCGGGGCGCGTACACGTACCGATCGCTCTCGCCCCACCAGCCGCCGGAAAGGGAGCCGTCGGCCCTCGCGCGGACGGTCTCGTCGCCGCACTGACCGGCGTCGTTCTCGTCGGTTCCGTCGGCGTTCTCGGCCGCGTTCGGGTCCGCCTCGACGGCTGCAGCCGCGTCGACCCGGCCGGCGCCCTGCGCGGTCGCCTCGAGACCGAGGTCGGTCGCCGTCGCCAGGAGGTGCTCGCGGAGCGCCAGCGGCGAGAGGTCGGGGTGGGCCGAGAGCGCGAGGCCCGCGACGCCGGCGACGACCGGCGCCGCCATCGACGTTCCGGTCATCCGACCGTAGTCGCCCCACGGGACCGTCGAGACGAGGCCGGTCCCCGGCGCGGCGAGGTCGATCTCCGGTCCCGTGTTGGAGAAGTCGGCCACCGACTCGTCCTCGAGGGCCGAGACGCCGATGACGTCCTCGTAGGCGGCTGGGTAGGCGACGCCGTCGGCGCCCGCGTTGCCCGCGGCGCCGACGATCAAGGCCCCCTGCTCGAGGGCGTACTCGCAGGCCGCGGCCAGCGTCCGGTAGTCGTCGGCGGCGCCCAGCGAGAGGTTGATCACGTCGGCGCCGGCGTCGGCGGCCCACTGGATCCCGTCGGCGATGTCCGAGAGCGACCCTTGCCCGTTCGCGTCGAGGGCGCGCACGGCCAGCAGCGAACAGTCGCTGATCCCCGCCGTTCCCCGGCCGTTGTCCGTCTCGGCGACGGCGATACCGGCGACGTGGGTCCCGTGCTGTTCGTCGCCGGCCGACGGGTACGGATCGCTCCCGTGCTCGGCGATATTCTCGCCCAGCCGGTCGTCGACGGCGCCCTCGAGGTCGGGGTGGTCGTACTGGACGCCCTGGTCGACGGTGGCGATGAGGACGTCCGCGCTCCCGGTCGTGGTCTCCCACGCCGTCTCGCAGTTGACCTGCTGGGGAGCGCTCTGGTAGCCGTAGTAGGTGTCGTCGGGTTCGCCGAACGACTGGACGGTCGCGTTCCGTTCGACGTACTCGACGTGCTCGGCCCGCTCGATCGCCTCGATGAACTGCTCGCGGGCGTGGGCCGGCGCTTCGGAGGGGAAGCTGACGGTCGCGTACCCGATCGTCTCGTTGGCGTGGACGACGTCCGCGTCGCCGGGGACGGCCGCGCGCGCCTCGCGGGCGACGTCCGGCGCCGACGCCGAGATACCGACGACGAGTTCGTCTTTCTTCGGGCCCGGTTCGCGCTCCGGGGTCGCGCTGGCCACCCCGCTCGCGCCGAGCAACCCGCCCGCGGCGAGCGCGCCGGCACCGGTCAGAATCCGTCGTCTCTCGTAGCCGCCGCCCGCGTCTCCGTCTCGGGGACCGTTTTGTGTCATGGAGTGACAGTCAACAGAACCTGAAATTAGTAAACTCTTATCGAACTGAATGTTGTTTATTCGAGATTGTTCCGGCTCGAGCGGGCGAGAACGGAACCGGACCGGCTATTAAAACGCGAACTGGTAGAGGCGGCCGTTCAGGTGGCCGTCGCCGGCCGAAAACAACGGCCCGGCGGTTGATGCTCGATCGGCGCCGATCGCAATACTGCGGTTGTCAGCCGGTCGGAACGATGTCCCGACTCGAGGCGCCACGGGGCGCTAACACGAACAGCTCCGTCGCTTTACTCGCCCGTCGCGTCCCCGTTGGCGCCGTTTCCTGACGGCGCCGTCTCGACGGCCGCGGCCGCGTCGATCCGGCCGGCGCCCTGTGCGGTCGCCTCGAGGCCGAGATCGGTCGCCGTCGCCAGGAGGTGCTCGCGGAGTTCCAGCGGCGAGAGGTCGGGATGGGCCGACAGCGCGAGGCCCGCGACGCCGGCGACGACCGGCGCCGCCATCGACGTGCCCGAGATCCGCGCGTAGTCGTCCCACGGGACCGTCGAGAGGAGGTCGGTCCCCGGCGCGGCGACGTCGATCGCCGGACCGGCGTTGGAGTACGACGCGATCTCGTCGCCGTCGAGGGCCGCGACGGCGACGACGTCCTCGTAGGCCGCGGGAAAGTCGACGGTCTCGCTCCCCTCGTTGCCGGCGGCGCCGACGAGCAGGGCCCCCTGCTCGAGGGCGTACTCGCAGACCGAGGACAGCGTCTCGTAGTGTCGGGGCGCGCCGAACGAGACGTTGATGACGTCGGCGCCGGCGTCGGCGGCCCACTGGATCCCGTCGACGATGTTCGAAAGCGAGCCGTCGCCGTTCCCGCCGAGCGCGCGGGCGGTCAGCAGCGAACAGTCGCTGATCCCGGCCGTCCCGACGCCGTTGTCCGTCGCGCCGACGGCGATGCCGGCGACGTGGGTGCCGTGGCGCTCGTCGGCATCGGCCGGGGAGGGATCGTCGCCGCTCCCGACGAAGTTCGCGCCCGCCTCGCCCGTCGCGTCCTCGAGGTCGGGGTGGTCGGACTGGACGCCCTGATCGACGACGGCGACGGACACGTCCTCGCTCCCGAAAGTCGTCTCCCAGGCGGCCTCGCAACCGACCTGCTGGGGCGCGCTCTGTCGGCCGTACTCGCTGTCGTTCGGAACGACCGACGCGTGGAGGGACGCGTTCGGTTCGACGTACTCGACGACGTCCGTCGCCGCGATCGCCTCGAGGGCCCCGTCTCGGACTCGCTCCGACACCGACGGAAGCGACACGGTCGCGTACCCGATCGTCTCGTTCGAGTGACGGACGTCGACGGCGTCGGGAACCGCGGCGTGCGCCGCCGCCGCGACGTCCGAAACCGCCGGCGAGAAGCCGACGACGAACTCCTCGGTCTCCGGCCACGGGACGCGGTCCGACGGCGCGCCGAGGCCGCTCGAGCCCACCAGCCCGCCCAGCGCGAGCGCTCCGCCGCCGACCAGGAACGTTCGTCGATCGCAGGCGATACCGCTCTCGTCGTCGTCACGGGGACCAATCCGTTTCATCTGACGGAAAGCACAACTAACGGCCCGTAGTAAACGCTTCTCGAACGAACGGAGATTTATTCAACATCGTATTCGAGTGAGTGTATCAAACGGAAATACGGTATCCAAGTAAGTGCCGAACCTGTGAAGGTAGCCGTTTAGAACCCGGACGAACTCACGGAACAACTCGGTCGACGTTGGATCAACCGACCGACGCGTTTTCCCCTCGAGTCGATCCGTCACACCTATCTCGGGGCCGCTGAAACGGCCAGTGTATGTTCGACCGCGTTCGCGCCCGTCTCGCTCGCCGCGCAGGCACGCTACCCGAAACCGAGCCGACGGTGGGGCTGCTGGTCGACGGGCCGAACGTCTTCCGCGACGAGTTCGACGTCGACCTGAACGACCTCCGGGACGCCGCGCGGGAACTCGGTCGCGTCGGCGTCATCCGGTTGTACCTCGACGAACACGCGACGCCGGGGCTCATCCAGGCCGCCGAGGCTCGCGGCTTCGAGGTGATCGTCACCAGCGGCGACGTCGACGTGAAACTCGCCGTCGACGCGACCGCCCTCTGCGGCGACGGCACGATCGATCGGCTGGCGATCGGCTCCCGCGACACCGACTTCAAGCCCGTCCTCGAGTACGCGGGCACCGTCGGCGTCGAGACGGTCGCCATCGCGCCGGGCACGTACGGCCGCTCGGACGCCCTGCGGAACGCGGCCGACGAGGCGATCACGCTCGGCGACTGACGCGAAACGACCGTCTCGACGGTTGATACGCCGTGCCGAAGCGTTCATGCTCGCCCCTCTTTTAAGAGATCAGCATGTGTTCCTTCGGCCACGACGAGCAGACCGCGGTTGACGTCCGGAGCGGCGAGTCCAGCGGCCCGCTCGGACTGGAGAGCGGACTCGACGCCCTGCGCTCGAGTCCGGAGTTTCGCGGTCCCGTCGAGTCCCTCGGCGAGCACGAGCCGAACGAACACCTCGCGGTGATCTACGAGGACCGGGACGAGCAGCTCGCGGCCGTCGTCCCGTTCGTGCGCCAGGGCCTCGAGCGGGGCGAACGCTGCATGTACGTGGTCAACGAGAACACGGAGGCCGAGATGACGGCGGCGATGGAAGACGGCGGCATCGACGTCGACGCGGCGACGGAATCCGGCGCGCTCACGTTTCACACGATCGGGGACACCTACCTTCGGACCGGACGGTTCGATCCCGACGACATGCTCGAGTGCTACCGGAACGCCATCGAGGCGGCTCGCGACGACTACGCGGGGCTGCGCATCAGCGCCGAGACGACCTGGATCGTAGACGAGGGAACGAGCCTCGAGCGGTTCATGGAGTACGAGAGCCGGGTCAACGACCTCTTCGACGGCGAGGACTGCATCGCGCTCTGCCAGTACGACCGAAACGTGATCCCGGCTGAGATCCTCTGCGACGTCGTCCGCACTCACCCCCACCTCGTCTACGACGGCGCCGTCTGCCACAACTTCTACTACATCCCGCCCGAGGAGTTCTTCGGCCCCGACCGACCGGACCGCGAGGTCGATCGCATGCTGGGCACGCTCTACGAGCGAACGACGGCGAAGGTCGAGCGCGACGAGACGATCGAGGCCCTGGAGGAGTCGAACGAACAGCTCCAGCGGTTCGCCTACATCGCCTCCCACGACCTCCAGGAACCGCTGCGGATGGTCTCGAGCTACCTCCAGTTGCTCGAGCGAAACTACCGCGACGACCTCGACGCGGACGCGCGCGAGTACATCGACTTCGCCGTCGGCGGCGCCGATCGCATGCGCGAGATGATCGACGGGCTGCTCGAGTTCTCCCGGATCGAGACGGGCGAGACGTCCCTCGAGCCGGTCGACTGCGAGGCCGTCGTCGAGACCGTCGTCACGGACCACCAGGTACAGATCGAGGAGAGCGAGGCGACGGTCGAGATCGGCACGCTCCCGACGGTCAGGGGCGACCGAACCCAACTCGAGCAGCTCTTTTCGAATCTGATCGGAAACGCGATCAAGTACCGCGGCGACTCGTCGCCGCGCATCGAGATCGACGCGACGAAGTGCGGCCCCGAGTGGCGACTCGCCGTGGCGGACGACGGGATCGGGATCGATCCCGACTACCACGACCAGATCTTCGACGTCTTCAACCGCCTCCACGCGATCGGGGAGTTTCCCGGCACGGGGATCGGCCTCGCGCTCTGCCGGCGGATCGTCACCAACCACGGCGGGGAGATCGGCGTCGACTCCGAGCCGGGCGAGGGGACGACGTTCACCGTGACGCTCCCGGCGGCAGCGCCCGACGCGTAGCCACCGTCACTTCGCTTGCCACTTACCCCCATACGCTTAATCGCTCGCGAGTCGTTACTCAGTCCATGGATCACAGAAGCCGGTCCAGCCCGACCCCCATGAGAGGACGCCATCTGTACTCTCGACGGCTCCGCGAACTCGAGGAACGACTCGACGATGCCGAACGGAACATCGACCGGCTGGAGAACACGTTGCGAGGGATCGTCCGAGAGACCGACGGCGTCTCCGTCGGCGGCCCGTGCAAGTGCGGGGAGTCGCTCCTGATCGTTCGCCACCGGACGGTCTACTGCCCGCACTGCAAGTATCGCCGGGCGATTTAGCCGCGAGGGAGTCCGACGACTCGACGGAAGTCGGAGAATTTTCACGCCCGGTCGGCCCACTAGCGCACATGCTCGACGACGAGACGCCGGTCCTCGACAACCACCTCCACCTCGATCCGGACAACCACCGCGGTATCGACGCCGTCCGCGACTTCGCTCGCCTCGGCGGCACCCACCTGCTGGTCGTGAACAAACCCTCCTGGCACCTCGGCGTCGAGGCCGAGACCGGCGAGGACTTCCGCGCGGTCTTCGAGCGGACGATCGAAATCGTCGACGAGGCCTCGAGCGAACTCGACGGACGGGCCTGGCCCGTTCTGGGGGTCCATCCCGGACTGATCACGCGGCTCGTCGACGACCGCGGCTTCAGTCCCGACGACGCGCGGGACCTGATGCAAGCGGGGATCGATGTCGCCGCGGAGTACGTCGAGTCCGGCGAGGCGCTGGCGCTGAAGTCGGGTCGGCCCCACTACGAGGTCGACGACGACGTGTGGGCGGCCTCGAACGCGGTCATGCGCCGGGCCTTCGAGCGCGGCGCCGAACTGGACTGCGCCGTCCAGTTGCACGCCGAGGCCAGCGAGGACATGACCGAGGTGACCGACTGGGCCGAAGCAGTCGGCCTCCCCGCGCACAAGGTAGTCAAACACTACGCGAGCGGTCGCCTCGAGGGGCCGGTCCCGAGCGTGATGAGCGAGAAGGATCGCCTCGAGACCGCCGCCGAGCGCGGCGAGCCGTTCCTGATGGAGACCGACTACATCGACGATCCGGACCGCCCCGGCGCCGTCCTCGGTCCGAAGACGGTGCCCCGGCGCGTCCGCTGGCTGCTCGAGAACGACCACGAGGACGCGGTCCGGATCGCCCACGTCGAGACGCCGGAACGCGTGTACGGAATCGACACGGAAGGGACGCTCGAGCGGGCCTAAAGCCCAGATTTCGCTCGAGTAAGATCGGCATAGAGTAGAGAAAGGCATTTCAAGCGGCCGGTGTAGGTGTCTGTATGAGCAATCCCCCGACCGAGTTCTACTCGGAGGAACGCTGGCAGAACTGGATCGGCCGCATCAAGGACGAAGACATCGATCCGGAGGACGAAGACTCGGCCCGGCTCCTGTTGAACCTGCAGGACGACACGGCGATCGCGATCGCCAAGATCGTCGCCGCCTACGACGACGGGGAACTCGGCGAGGAGGAAGCGCTCGAAGAGATCAACGACGTCCGGGAGATCGTTCTCGGCGAGGTCGACATCGAGGACGAGGAGAAACTGATCCTCGTCGACGGCGTCCAGACGAGCCTCGTCTGCGTCTTCTTCGCCGCCGAGGAGTACATCGCGGGTGGCCCCGCCGAAGAGGGCAGCGTCGGCGACTACCTCGGCGCCGCGGCCGACGCCGAGGCCGAGGAGGATCTCGACGCCGCGCTCGGCTACGCCGCACAAGCGGGCACGCTCATCATCGACGGCGAGGAACTCGACATGTCCGTCGCCGAGGACCTCGAGTACGGTCTCGTCACGGAGTGGATCAACGGGCTCGACAGCCTCCAGAGCGCGATGAGCGATCCCGAAGTCGTCGAGGAAGACGAGGAGTAACCGCGACGACGCCGTCCAGTTCGCCGTCCGGTCCGGCCGCGCGCCGCCGCTGCGCAGCCCGGCCGACCCGGGGGCCGAACCCGTATCGCCGACGAACGATTCTTCGAACCCGCTTTCGGGAGGCCCACATACCCGAACAGCGTCGACTTCCGTCGGCGCCGACGGTCATCGGTGTCGACGGCGGTCCCGACGGCCACTGGTTGCGGCAATTATTTCGCCGCCCCGTCGGACGAACGGCGACGCGACCACGCCGCCGTTCCGGCCCTCGAGTGAACACACCGCACGGATCGCCGAACTCGAGACGCCGCTCATCGACCACGACGAGCAGCCGTCGTTCGTACAGTTCAGCACCTGAAAGGCCAGTTCCTGACTCACTTCGTCGAACGAGATCCGCGTCGGCGCGCGATACCGTCATCGCCGACCGATCGTCGCAGATTCCGACAGACGTTTCCGCTCCCCCAAAGCGTTTATCCCTCCTAATTATATCTAATTACACCACATGAGCGAGAACTTCCCCGACTACGTCGACGTCGACTACGAGGACGGCGACGGCGAGGATCCCGAAGACTATCCCCAGATTCAGGACAAGATCGAGAAGGCCATCGAGGTCACTCGCGAGGGTCTCGAGGAGTACGAGAACCCGGCCGTGATGTGGACCGGCGGCAAGGACTCCACGCTCACGCTGTACTTCATCAAGGAGGTCGCCGACCGCTTCGACCTCGAGGTACCGCCGGCGGTGTTCATCGACCACTACCAGCACTTCGACGAGATCCACGACTTCGTCGACCACTGGGCCGACGAGTGGGACCTCGAAGTCATCTACGCGCGCAACGAGGACGTCGGCGAGTACGTCGACGAGCACGGCCTCGAGCCGGGCGACGACATCGAGATCGACGAACTCTCCGAGCACAACCAGCACCACGTCGAGAACATCCTCGAGTACGAGGAAGACGAGTTCCCGTTCCTGCTCGACACCTACGTCGGCAACCACCTGCTGAAGACGGTCGCGCTCAACGACGCGCTCGAGGAGCACGACATCGACGGCGTCATCTCCGGCGTCCGCTGGGACGAACAGGAGGCCCGCGCCGACGAGACGTTCTTCTCGCCGCGCCACGATCCGGACATCTACCCGCCCCACGACCGCATCCAGCCCATCCTGCAGTTCGACGAGGCCGCCGTCTGGGACGCCTTCTGGAACTTCGTGGTGCCGGACACGGTCGAGAACTTCCCCGAGGAGGGCTACGTCCCCGAGGCCGACGACGACCTCCCCGAGGGCGTCGAACAGGAAGACATCCCGATCTCGCCGAAGTACTTCGCCGGCTTCCGCTCGCTGGGCAGCGAGGTCAGCACCGAGAAGAGCGACGAGGACCCCGCCTGGCTGCAGGACCTCGAGGGAACCACCGAGCGCGCGGGCCGCGCCCAGGACAAGGAGGACCTGATGGAGCGCCTGCGCGACCTCGGCTACATGTAGGCCGCTCGCGGTCGACCACTGACTGACCGCTCATCGCCGATTTTTCGATTTCGCTCGCTCGAGAGCCGCTGCTGGCGCGGTCGAAATCGTAACGGTCGCGACGAAACAGTAGCGATAGCGCCGAGGCCTGCCGTCGTTATCGGCCCGTCGCGCGATACTCGCCGTGTTTGACTCCGATACCGAGCATCAGCAGTCCGAACGCGATCATCGACGGCGCGACCATCATTAACACGGTGCTCGTTTCCATCATATCCGCGCCGATCATGCCACCGACGCCGAGCGCGATCACGACGATGAACGCGGCCGCTGTCTTGGGAAGGTCGAACTCCATATGCGGCCCTTGGGAACCGGCCGCCTAATGGTATCGGGAATCGGCAGTCCGTTCGCGAAAATTGAACGGACGGAAAACAGTTACTCGGACGGACGGACCAGGTTCGCCAGCGCGACGACGATCCCGAGGAACCAGCCCAGCGGGATCGAGATGCCGAGCCACATCGCCGCGTAGGCGGCGCCCTCGAGTTGGTAGTTCGATCGCAGGTACTCGTTGACGCCGCCGACGGTGAGCACGTTGTCGAGCGCCCAGGCGGCGAACTCGTAGCTGGGGTCTAAGATGTACGGGTGCAGCGACGGCGTCACGAGTGCCGCGACGACCGGCGGGAGGAACAGCGCCGTCATCGCGAACGGATAGGCGAAGATCACCGTCACCGCGCGGCCGCCGACCTTGGTACACGTCGCCGCGAGCGCGGTCGACACCGTCGCGACCGCGCTCGCCGCCGCGACGGCGAGGACCGAATCGATCGGAATTTCGACCTGTTCCATGTACGACATCGCGCCCCAGGCGACGGTCAGGAGCCCCCAGCCGAGCAGCGCGACGCCCGTGACGCCGACGATGCCGAGACGGGTGCGCGTCGAGTCGAGTTTCGCCGCGTAGTAGCGGGTTGCGAGTCCGATGACGGTCAGCGGGTAGAGGAGCAGTAAGCCGAATAACCCGAGGATACTCCAGCCGTTGTAGCCGATCTTCTGGGGGAGCGTTTCCGGCTTCCACTTCCCCATGACGGAGTGGCCGCGGCCACGCTGACGTGGAAAGACGAGTTCCATCCACGCACCGTGTAACCGCTGTACGTCGGCCTTGATCGCGCCGACGAACCCACCACCGCCACGTTGTCGTGAGCGGGTAGACATACGCGAGCCATAAATCCGGTGTACCGTAAGCTTTCCTGAATTTTCCGCGAGAGAAACAGGTCGAAATCGACGGCCGCTTCCACCTCGACAGCGGCTAGCGACGGTGTCGGCCGCTCGAGAGGTCTCAGTTCCAGGGCGCGAAGCTGGGGTCGACCTGCCGCTGCGTCTCGTCGATGCTATCGATTTTGTCGATGTCCTCTCGATCCAGCTCGAGGGTCAGGGACTCCCAGTTGTCGCGGATGTGCTCCTCGCCGGTCGCCTTCGGAATCGCGGTGACGCCCTTCTCGCGCAGCCAAGCGAGACTGACCTGGGCCTCGCTGACGCCGTGTTTCTCCGCGACGTCCTGAACCTCGGGCTGGTCGAAGATCTCGCCGCGGGCGATCGGCGAGTAGGCGACGACCTCGACGCCGGCGTTCTCGCAGGCCTCCCGGAGGTCAGGTTGGGGGAGCAGCGGGTGGAGTTCGACCTGGTTGGCCAGGATCGGCGCGTCGCAGACGTCGACGGCCTCCCGGACCTGCTCGGGGAGGAAGTTGCTGATGCCGACGTTCTCGATCAGCCCCTCGTCGTACAGCTCCGAGAGCGCCGACAGCGTCCCCTCGGGGTCGTACTCGCCGGTCGGCCAGTGGATGTACAGCAGGTCGAGGTAGTCGACGCCGAGCCGGTCGATGCTCTCGCGGGCCGTCTCGAGGACGTCGTCGTGCGCGAGGTTGTCGCGCCAGACCTTGGTCGCGAGGAAGACGTCCTCGCGGTCGACGTCGGCCGCCGCGATCCCCTCGCCGACGGCCGCCTCGTTGTCGTAGGCCTGGGCGGTGTCGATGTGGCGGTAGCCCGCCTCGAGGGCCGTCCGGACGCTCTCGACGCACCGATCCGGATCGTCGTGTTGCCAGGTGCCGAACCCGAGCATCGGCATGCCGTTCGCGGTCGGACACGTTCCGGGCGCAACAGTTTCGGCGTCTTCCGTTCCCATGTGCGGAGGGAAGAACAGGGCGCGAAAAGGAGTTGTGTTTGCAGTAGTGTATACCGGAAGCCGTCATGCAGTCCGTTACCGTGGAGGGCGCTGCGACGAGCCGTCCGCACTGCGTTCCGGTACCGCGAATTCGACGCGAATTCGCGTCGATCCGGTCGGGAGTAAAACATTTTACGTATTACAAGAAAGAACGGGCGTGGACAGAGATACGGGTCGCGTCGTGGCGATCGCCGTCCTGTGCTGTCTCGCCGTCGTGCTCGCGGCGGCGACGTTGCCGTCGATGGTCGAGAACGGCGGGAGCGGCGGCGGGTTCGGCGGCGGCGACGGCGGCGCCAGCGACGTCGAGGAACAGGGTGAGCCCCCGGCGGCCGATTCGGGCGCCGGAGGGGGCGAGGCGTTCGAGTTCACGGAACTGTGCGTCGCGTTCCTCGACTCGGAGCTCGGGTTCCTCGCGCTCGTGTTGGGCGCGGTCGGAATCGCCGCGCTGGCGACCCGATCGTACGATACCAAGATAACGCTCATGCTCTCGGTCGCCTTGCTCCCGCTGGTCGTGCTCGTCTTCGTCGTCCTCACCGGCGGCTGCGGGACGCAGACCCTCGAGCCGCCGGCTCCGCCGGCCGATATACAGCCGCCCGCGGAGAACGAATCCGGCGGTCCGCTCGGCGGCGGCGACGGCGACGGTTCCGTTTCCGGGCCGACCCTGCCCTCGCTGCTCGTGTTGACCGTTCTGCTGGTGACCGTCGTCGGGGCGTTCGCGGCGCTGTTCTACAGCGGTGACGACGAGGGCCGGGAATCGGCGGACCCGGTCGCGGAGCCGGACGACACCGTACAGCGGGGCGAACTCGGCCGCGCGGCCGGTGAGGCCGCCGACCGAATCGAGGCGGGCGACGACTTCGAGAACGACGTCTACCGGGCCTGGCGCGAGATGACGGAGCCGCTCTCCGTCGACCGGCCCGACTCGAGTACGCCCGGCGAGTTCGCGGCCGCGGCGCGGGACGCGGGGCTGGATCCGTCCCACGTCGACGAGTTGCGGACGATGTTCGAGGACGTCCGCTACGGCGATCGCTCGGTCACGGACGACCGCGAGCGCCGCGCCGTCGAGCTGCTCAGACGGATCGAAGCGACCTACGCCGACGACGATCGCGACCGCGAGAACGGAGCGACACGATGAACGGATACCCATGAACAAGTACGCGATAGTCGGCGCCGGACTGGTCCTGCTCGGTCTGGCGTTCGCGGCGGTCCCGGAACTGACCGGCCCCCTCAGCCTCGGCGAGTCGATCGTGACCGTGATCGGCGTGATCGCGCTCCTCCAGGGGCTTCGAACGGTGCAAGGTCGCCGACACGCCGACGTCGGGCAGACGGAACTGCCGACGCCGGAGCGGCCACAGGAGCTGCCGACTCCGGGCGAGGAGATCGACGCGACGATCGAATCGGGCGACGTGACGTTCGGACGGCAGGGACGAAAGCTCAACGAGCGACTCGAGCGGGCGGCCGTCGACGCGCTGGTGCTCGGGGAGGGGCTGACCGAGGACGAGGCCCGGCAAGCCCTCGAGAACGGAACCTGGACGGACGATCCGCTGGCGGCGGCCCAGTTCACGAACACCGTTCCCGACTGGGCGCCGTGGCGCGTCCGGGTCCGAACGGCGGTGCGTCGCGACCGTCCCCGCCGCGCCAGACGCGCCGCGGCCGAGATCGCGCGAATTTCGGGGGTGCACGACGACGAATGACGGACGGAAACGAGGGCGGGCGATCGCCTGACGACCGACGACCGACGGACGGCCGGAGCGAGCGAGCCGACGGCGGCGAGGCCGCCGGAATCGATACGGAAACTCGCTCCGAACCGGGTTCCGATGCCGACGCCGGTGGTCGGCCGGGCGCCGAGACTGAGTCTAGCACTGCCGCCGAGACGGACTCCAGCACTGGCGTCGCGACCGAATCCGACAACGATGGGAACGACGGGGCCGAAGGCGCGGATGGCGAGACCGCAGACGCCGCGGAATCGGTCGTCGTCGACTCGAGCGTCCGAGAGACGAACCGCTGGACCGGCGTCGCCGCCGTCGCCTCGGTGTTCGGCGGCGCCGGCGTCGTCGTCACGTCGCCGGCGCTGTTGCTGGCGGCGGTCGTCGGCATCGCGTACGCGGCCTACGCCCGGGCCGGTCGGCCGCCGTCCCCGACGCTCTCGATCAGCCGCGAACTCGAGGACGACGACCTCGAGCCCGGCGAGCCCGTTCGCGTGACGGTGCGCGTCCGCAACGACGGGGACGAACTCCTTCCGGATCTCCGGCTCGTCGACGGCGTGCCGGCGGAACTCGTCGTCACCGACGGCTCCCCGAGACACGGGACCGCGCTCCGGCCGGGCGAGACGGAGACGTTCTCCTACGCGGTGACCGCTCGGCAGGGCGCCCACGCGTTCGAACCGGTCGTCGTCGTCGCGCGAGGGTTCACCGGCGCCGTCGAGCGCGTCCAGCGGATCCGCGTCGACGACGAACTCCGCTGTCCGCCCGCCGAGATCGAGACCGACCTCCCGCTGCGGTCGCTGACGCTGCCCCTGACCGGCCGCGTCGAGACCGACGTCGGCGGCGAGGGTCTCGAGTTCCACTCGACGCGGGAGTACCGCCGCGGCGACCCGCTCTCGCGGATCGACTGGAACCGCCGGGCTCGAGGCCAGGAGCTGACGACCGTGACGTTTCGCGAGGAACGGTCGGCGACGGTGATGCTCGCCGTCGACACGCGCACGGACGCGTACCGTCGGCCCGACGAGACGGGCCGTCACGCGGTCGATCGCAGCATCGAGGCGGCCGTCGCCGCGCTCGACGCGCTGGATGCGGGCGGCAACAACGTCGGCCTCGCCAGTTTCGGCCCGCACCCGCAGTGGCTGGCGCCGGGCTCTGGGGCCGACCACCGGGCGTCGGCCCGCCGACTGCTCGCGACCGATTCGGCGTTCGATCTGTCCCCGCCGGAGTCGTCGACGTCGATGCTGTACGTCCAGCGAAAGCGGTTCCGCTCGCGGATGCCGCCCGATTCGCAGGTGATCCTGTTCACGCCGCTTTGCGACGACGACGTCGTGCGGACCGCGCGGTTGCTCGAGGCCGACGGCCACCTCGTGACGATCGTGAGCCCCGATCCGACGGGCGGGGATACGCCCGGCGAACGGCTCGGGGCGGTCGAACGAGCGGTCCGCATCTCGACGCTCAGGGGAGCGGGCATCAGGGTCGTCGACTGGCCGGCGGACGAATCGCTGGCGGCGACGCTCGAGCGCAGTCGACGGCGGTGGTCGGCGTGAGCACCGACGTCGACGCGGTCGACCCCGATCACCGGCCCGCGGTCCTGACGAGTGGGCTCTCGATCGTCGCGTTACTCCTCGGGGTGCTCTCGAGCGCCCTCTACTCGCCGTTCGTGCTCGTCGGCGGCGCCGCCGCGCTGGTGCTCCTCGGCGGCGGGCTCTGGACGGGGTCCCGTCGTGCCGTCACGATCGGTACCGCCGTCGCGCTCGCGGGGCTGCTCGCGGGCGGCATTCAGGGGGTTCCGTCGGTTCCCATGCTCGCGAGCGTCACCGCGACCGTGCTGGCCTGGGACGCCGGCCACCACGCGGTCGGGATCGGCGAGCAACTCGGCCGGGAGGCGACGACGGCGAGGGCGGAGCTCCCGCACGTCGGCGCCACGGTCGTCGTCGGGCTGGTCGCCGCCGTCGGGAGCTACGCGGTCTTTATCGCCGGTCCCAGCGGGCAGCCGGTCGCGGCCGTGATCGCCATGCTATTCGGGGCGATACTGCTGCTGGCAGCGTTGCAGCGATAATCAGTTCTGCGGCGACGCGACTCCGTCGGCCGCTCGAGTTCCGGTAGAAATAGCTGTCCTACTCGAGCGTCGGGACGGAGACGGAATCGAGCACCTGCTCGACGATGGCCGCCTTCGAGGTCCCGTCGACCGAGGCGTCGGGCGTGAGCACGAGCCGGTGGGCCAACACGGGGCCGGCCACCCGCTTGACGTCGTCGGGCGTCACGTAGTCGCGGCCGACGACGACGGCGCGGGCCCGCGCCGCCTCGAGCAGGCGCTGGGTGCCCCGCGGCGAGACGCCGACGTCGACCCGGTTTCGCGTGCGCGTTTCGCGGGCGATATCGGCGATGTAGGTGACGAGGTCGTCGTCGACCCGGACCGACTCGGGGACCTCCCGGAGCGCGCGGACGCGGTCCCCGTCCAGCACCGGATCGATGCTCGGACTCCGTTCGGTGCGGCCGAGTCGACGCTGCAACAGCTCCCGTTCGCCGTCCGCGTCGGGGTAGCCGATCGACCGTTTCACCAGGAAGCGGTCGACCTGGGCCTCCGGCAGCGGGAAGGTGCCGGCCTGTTCGACGGGGTTCTGCGTCGCGATCACGAAAAACGGCCGCGGAAGCTGGTGCGTGTCCCCGTCGACGGTGACCTGGCCTTCCGCCATCGCCTCGAGCAGCGCGGCCTGCGTTTTGGGGGGCGCGCGGTTGATCTCGTCGGCCAGCACGACGTTCGCGAAGATCGGTCCCTCGGTGAAGTCGAAGGTGCCCTCGGACTCGTCGAACACGTGAGTCCCGGTCACGTCGGCCGGCAGCAGGTCCGGCGTGAACTGAATCCGAGAGAACGACAACCCCAGCGCCGACGCCAGACTGTTCGCGGTCAGGGTCTTCCCGGTTCCGGGCACGTCCTCCAGAAGGACGTGTCCGCGCGCGAGGACGCCGAGCAGCACGGTCTCGAGGAACTCCCGGTCCGCGATGACGCTCCGACTGACGGCATCGAGGACGGCGTTGCACTCCGCGCGCGCGTCGGTAATATCCATGTCGTACTCGTAGCGATACTTACATATAAACGACCGTGGTCGAACGGTGGAATCGGTGCGACCGCGAACGGGACTACTGGTACATTCGCAGCGGCTGCGCCTGCGAACTCTCCTCCTCGCCGATCTGTTGCATCTGCTGGGCGAACTGCTCGCGCTTCTCGCGGATCTCCGCCGCTCGGTCGAGGAGTTCCTGCACCTCGACCTCGACGTCGGCGATCGGACAGACGCCGTCCTCGAGGAGGACGCTCGCGGCCTCGGGGTCGGGGAACTGCGGGCTCGATTCGACGACGAGTCCGACGCTGTCGTAGCCGCGCTGTGCGGCGCGGTTGATGAGCGCCCCCGTCGGCCCCGTGACGACGCCGTCCTCGGGCGGCACGGCGATCCCGTGCTCCTCGAGTCGCTCGGCGGCGTCGCCGGTTCCGATGCCGTAGATGTCGGGTTCGTCCTCGCCCTCGCGTTCGGCCGGCAGTCCGCTGAGGTAGAGCGGCAGCGCGTCCTGCCCGACGATCCACTCGGTGAGACACTCGGCGACGGAGCCGACGGCGTCGGATTTGATCGGCGCGTCGCTCCGGAGGGCGAGGAGGTCGTGGTCCTCGCTGGCGTAGATCCGGACCGGCGGCCGGGCCGTGCGGTCGCCGCCGCGGTAGACGCCGACGCGGGGTAACCCGCCGCAGTCGACGCTGGCGTAGTAGCGCATGTCGAGTTCCTCGACGAGGTGATCGGTCGCGATCTTGCCGACGAGTCCGAGTCCCGGGAAGCCCTCGACGAGAACCGGTTCCTCGAGGTCCATCTCGGGGCCCTGCTGGCGGATCTGTGCCATGTGCGAGACGTCTGTCGGCGCACCCATAAAATCGAGGGCGGCGGCTACCGGGCCGGAGCGGCGTCGATTCGGCCGCGCCCGGCGCTTCGAAACCCACAAACGCGGGGCGTGCGAATCCGGGTCCTATGGAGCCACTCGAGCGGTATCGACCGATTATCGACGATTTCGACGCGTTCCTCGAGGCCTGCGAGCGGCCGCTGGGCAACGCCGCCCGCGTCAACACCATCAAGGCCTCGGTCGAGCGGACGCTCGAGGCCCTCGAGGAGGAGGGTCTCGCGTACGAGCAGGCCGACTGGAACCCCCGCGTGCTGCGCCTCGAGACGGGGTCGCCGGGGTCGACGTGGACCTCGTTCCACGGCTTCACCCACGGCCAGGAGGAGGTCTCGGCGGTGCCGCCGGTCGTCCTCGATCCCCGACCCGGCGAGCGGGTCTGGGACAGCTGTGCCGCACCCGGCGGGAAAGCGACCCAGATCGCGGCGCTGATGGGCGACGAGGGGACCGTCGTGGCCAACGACAACAACCTCGGGCGCATCTCGGCGCTGCGCTTCAACGCCGAGCGCCTCGGCGCGACGAGCCTCGCCGTCACGAACGCCGACGCGCGCAACTACTCCCTGAACCGGTTCGACTTCGACGAGTTCGACCGCGCGCTCGTCGACGCGCCCTGTACCTGCGAGGGGACGATCCGGAAGAACCCCGACGCGCTGGACAACTGGTCGGAGGGAGCTATCGCGTCGGTCTCGGGCGTCCAGAAGGGCATCCTCCGGCGGGCGATACAGGCCACCCGCGAGGGCGGCACCGTCGTCTACTCGACGTGTACCTTCGCCCCCGAGGAGAACGAGGCAGTCGTCCAGCACGTCCTCGAAGAGGAGGACTGCCGCGTCGTCGACTTCGATCTCGACCTCGAGCACTCGCCCGGGCTGACCGAGTGGGACGGCGACGAGTACGACGCGTCCCTCGAGCGGGCGGCGCGGATCTACCCCCACCAGAACGACACCGGCGGCTTCTTCGTGGCGAAACTGGAGGTGACCGCCTGATGAGCGAAAACGACGGGCAGCGCTTCGACCGTCTCCCCGCGACGCCGGCCGAGCGGATCGTCGAGGGCCGGGTCAGCCGCGAGGAGGTCGTCGACTACTTCGAGGACCGGTTCGGGATTCCGCCCGAAACGTTCGCCGACTACACGTTCTGGGAGAAGGGCGCCGGCAAGATCTGGATCTACGCCGGCGAGGCGCCGACGCCCCTCGAGATCGAGGCCATCGGGATGACCTGTCTGCGGACGCGCCAGGAACACTGGAAGCCGACGACGGACTTCGTCCAGCGCTTCGGCGGTCGCGCGACCGACTGCGTGATCGAACTCGACTCCGAAGAGGCACGGGCCTTTGCGACCGGCGAGGACCAGGAGATCGAGCGCTGGGACGGCGACTGGGGGTACCTGATCGGCGCCCACGAAATCGCCGGCGACCTCGAGCCGATCGGGATCGGCCTCTACGTCCACGGCGAACTGCGCTCGATGGTTCCGAAGGGGCGCCAGCGGGAGCTGTAGCGGACGGCCTCGAGCCGCCGGAGCGACCCCGCGCGATTCACAGGGTGAAGGTCCATCTAGCTACTAAGTGAGCGGTGCTGGTAGCGCCCGTATGAGCGACGAAGAGGCCCCGACGGCGTCCCAGCCCGACACGGGTCTCGCAGAGCGCCTCGAGGCCGGCGAACTCGTCCGCTGGATCTACCTCTACGGCGATCGGCGCCGCCTGTCAGCGATCCTGCTCGCGGCCGTCTTCGGCGTTTCGCTGCTACTCATTCGGGCCGGGCTGATCACGCCCGCCGAGGCTGGCGACGTGACGACGCTCGCGGGCGCGCTGATCGGCGGGATGCTCCCCTTCATCACCGTCGTCCTCGCGATCAACCAGCTGATCCTCTCCGAGGAGTTCGGCTCGACGGGCGCGTTCTTCCAGCGGTTAGAGGAGACCCAGGAGTACCGCCATCGGATCGAGGAACACACCGGCTATCGGCCCTCGCCCGCCGAACCGTCGGAGTTCCTCCGCGTTCTCATCGAAGCCAAGCGGAAGACGGCGCTGGGGCTGCGGAACGTCTGTCGAGACGCGCCGGCCGACGTCCGATCGCGGATCGATTCGTTCGTCTCGCAGACCGACCCGCGGGACCGGGACGCGATCGAGACCCTCGGAGCGGCGCAGTTCGGCTCGTTCACGGTCATCTCCGTGATTCTCCACTACAACGATCCGTGGCAGCTGCAGGTCGTCCGCCAGCTCCGAGAGACCCATCGGTCGGAGCTCTCGGAGGCCGCCGACGGGCAGTTAGAGCGACTCGAGGAACTGCTCGGAGACATTCACATCGCCCGGCAGTACTTCAAGAGCGTCTACATGCAACAGGAGCTGGCCGACCTCTCGAAGATCCTGCTCTACGTCGGCTTCCCGACGCTGCTCGGCGGCGCGTTCGTCATCGTCGCCTACGGAAATCTGCTGGCGCTCGGCCTCCACCCGTACGTGTACGTCCTCGTCGTGAGCGCGACGATCACGGCCCTGTTCAGCCCGTTCGCCGTTCTCTTGCTCTACGTGCTCCGGATCGCGACCATCGCGCGGCGGACCGCGGCGGACTTCGGGCCGTTCGTCCTGCAGCAGGAACTCCCCGAGGAGGAGACCGAAACGCTCGAGTTCTCGTGACGCCGGCTGACGTCGCGATCGCTCGCGCAGCCGTTCTCCGAGAGAGTATTTGAGTCAGCGGCGGCGAGCCCCCTCGGCTCCACAGTTGTCGCCGTCGTCGATCGGTCACGGTCGTCCGGTCGGAGCCGACACGCCGTCGGCAGTCCGCGGTGCAGCCCCGCTGCGATACCCTCGGTCGTCTTGTCCTATCAATGATTATCATGGCTTTCTATTACTGTGCCATTTGTTATCGTGTGGCGGCGAATATGGGTGTTTCAGGCCCTGTATCTGGAAATTAGCAACATACAAGTGTTCGGGAACCGTTTCGATATGAAATGACTACAAAGAGAGACCTAACGCTCTTCGTTCTCCTCGCGATCGCTTGGGGGACCGCCTTCGCGGCGATCGAGGTCGGACTGGCGACGCTGCCGCCGATCCTCTTTGCGGCCTTCCGGCTCGACGTCGCGACACTGCTGTTTGCCGGCGCCATCGTCGTCCTCGGACGCGAGTGGCGACCCCGGACGCGCACCGACTGGATAACGATCGGCGTCGCGGGCGGGCTGATGGTCGGCGCTCATTACGGGCTGTTGTTCATCGGTCAGTCGTACGTCTCGAGCGCCGTCGCCGCGATCGTCCTGAGTCTGACGCCGATCGCGACGCCGCCGCTCGCGCTCGCGCTCCTCCCGCAGGAACGGCTCCGTGCACCCGCCGTCGTCGGGCTCTTCGTCGGGCTCGCCGGCGTCGTCGCGATCGCGCTTTCGGGCGGCTCGCTCGGCGGCCAGGCGATCGGCGTCGGCCTGCTGTTCGGTTCGGCGTTCGCCTTCGCGGTGGGCTCGGTACTGACCGAACGATTGCAGCGAACGCTGCCGGTACTGTCGTTGCAGACGTGGGCGATGGCCCTCGGCGCGGGGATCCTGCACGGCGTGAGCTACGCTCACCCGGGCGAAACCGTTCCCTCGCTGACGGCGTGGACGACCGCGACGGTCGCCGCGCTCGCGTACCTGGGGATCGTCGCCACCGCGGGCGGGTTCCTCGCGTACTTCCTCCTGCTCGACCGCATCGGCGCGAGCCAGCTCAGCCTCGTCAATTACGCCTCGCCCGTCGTCGCCGCTCTCGTCGGCTGGGCGCTGCTGGGCGAATCGATCACGCTCGCGACGGTCGGCGGGTTCGGGATGATCGTCCTCGGCTTCGCCCTCTGTCAGCTCCCGTCGCTCTGGCGACTCCTGGCACCGGTCGCCGGCTACAAACCGCGGCGCCGGCCGGCCGCGGACGATTGCGTCGTCGTCGACGGCAACGTCTACGTCCCCGACGACCGCGATACCGGTCGCGCCCCCTCCGCTACACCTTCCGCGGACTGACGCGTTCGGTCCGAAGACGCGCTCTTACTGCCACACTCGAGTCGCTGCTTCGCCGCGGAGAAACCGCTCGACCCAGTCGTCGAACCCCGCCTTTCGCTCGAGGAAGGCGCCGTGACGGGCGCCGGAGAACATCGCGAGTTGGCCGTCCGGGAGTCCCTCGTAGGTCTCGCGGAGGATCTCCTCGGGGAAGAACGGGTCGTCGGTGCCGCCGATGACCAGCGTTCGGGACTCGAGTTCCGCGAGGCGGTCGGTCCCGTCGTAGTCGCGGACCGCCTCGAAGGAGATCGGCACGTCTCGCGGATCGGCGGGGTTCGGCGGGCTGACTCGTCCGACCGTTCGGGAGAGCAACGGCACGGCTCGCCGCCAAGTGCCCGTGAACATGGCCTCGTAGAGTCGGGCGCGAATCTCGGTCCACTCGCCCTCGAGGGCCAGGCGATGGAGTTCGCGGACGAGCGGCCGGCCGCTCTCCGCGAGCCGACAGCCCGAGACGCCGAGGACGAGTCGGTCGACCAGGTCGGGCCGCTCGCGGGCGAGTTCCTGCCCGATCAGCCCGCCCATCGAGAGCCCCAGCACGGACGCCGCTCCGACGTGGTCCGCGAGGACGCGCTCGTAGTCGCGGGCCATCGCGCCGATCGACTGACGGTCCTCGAGCCCGCGCGGGCGACTGACCAGATAGACGGTGTAGTCGGCGAGAAACCGGCGGAAGGTGGCGGCGGTCGTCACCGCGTCGGTGCGGCCGTACGCCCCGTCGAACATCGCGTCGCCGATGCCGGGGATCACGAGCAGCGTCTCCGGACCGTGGCCGACGCGGACGTACGGGTACCGGCCGTCGAACTGTCCGGTGTCGAACCGTTGCGTCAGTGTGGCTCCCATCCGAATCCTCTCGAGACGTGCTGCACCGTCGACGCGTAAAATAGTTGAACCCGCTCGTGCCGCGGTGATTCGCGTCCCCTCTCGCCGCAGGACGGACCACGAACCGTGTTAGAGACCGAAACCGTCCTTCGCGCCGTGGTTACGCGGACAGGTCCGGCAACCCGTCCTCGATCTCCTCGCGTCGGTCCTCGAGCCACTCGGGCAGGACGAGCCGGTCGCCGAGCGCCTCGAGTTCCTCGTCGACCGTGTACCCGGGCTCCTTGGTGGCGTACTCGAAGAGCACGGTGCCGTACTCGCGGGCGTAGACCGATTTGAACCACTTGCGGTCGATGATCTCGGTGGGTCGCAGCCCGCGGTCGATCAGGAACTGGCGCCAGTCCTCCTGTTCGTCTTCGGCGACCTGGAACGCGACGTGGTGGACGGTGCCGGCACCGGGAATCCCGCGCTGCGCCTGCGGGTTCTCCACGACGTCGACGACGAAGCCCAGGTCGCCGTCGGCCGTGTAGCGCTTGCGCGTGCCGTCGCGGTCGGTCTGGCGGTAGCCCATCTCCTTCAGGAGGTCGCCGGTCGGGTCGGCGCTGGTCAGCGAGAGGGTCACGCCGAAGAAGCCCCGAATCGCGTGGGCGTGGGGAACGGGGCTCTCCGGGAGGTTCGCCGGCGGCGCGTCCGCGCGAGCGACCAGTTCCAGCGGCAGCCCGTCGGGGTCGGTAAACGGGAGGACGGTGTCGCCGAACCGCTCGCGCGGTTCCGCCGGCTCGGCGCCGGCGTCGGCGAGTCGCTCGCGCCAGTAGTCGAGCGAGCCGTCGGGAACGAGAAATGACACCGCGCTGGCCTGGCCCGCGCCGACCCGTCCGTCGCGGGCGTCGGTGTAGGGGAAGAAGGTCACGCTCGTCCCCGGCGTCCCCTCGTGGTCGGCGTAGAAGAGGTGGTAGACCGAGACGTCGTCCTGATTGACGCTTCGCTTGACGAGTCGGAGGCCGAGCACCTCGGTGTAGAACTCGTAGTTTCGCTGCGGATCGCTCGCGATGGCGGTGACGTGGTGGAGGCCGGGAGTTGCCGTCGGCATGGGCGGTCGTACCACGGCGAGCGGGATAACGCTGGGGCCGACGCTCGGCTGGCGGTTGTATCGTCGGTCGGCGCTCGCAGAAGGGGGTTACGCGGACGCGGGGGGCAACGTCGCCTCGTCGAACCAAAACGCTTCGACGGCCCGGCCGATCTCGGTGAACTCGTCGGGATCGCTCGGCTTGGTGAGATAGGCGTTCGCACAGAGCTCGTAGCTCCGAGCGATGTCCTCGGTCGCCTCCGAACTCGTGAGCACGAGCACCGGCGGTGCGCTCACGTCCGGTTCGGTCTTGATCGCCTCGAGGACGTCGAACCCGCTCGTCCGGGGCAGGTTCAGATCGAGGAGGACCAGACTCAGCTCCGTGGCGTCGACGCCGGCCCGCTGATCGCGGAGGAACTCGAGGGCCGTATCACCGTCGTGGGCCGTGTGGAAGGTCGTCTCGACCCCGGCCTCTCGGAACGCTTCCTCGACTAGCCGAACGTCGCCGGGATTGTCTTCGACGAGCAAGATCTGTATCGGCTCGGCCTCACGATGGTTGGTCACGGAGATGCACATTTCTTCGTTGACACCACGCCCGGTTAAGTCTGCGTACTAAAGAAATTGGATCGAACCCTCTTCGGAGCTCGATACGTGTGAACGCACCCTAACGATACCGGCCGAAAAAGCGTATGTAACTAAAGATAGTCCGGATTAGTTCCTCTCGGAATCCTAGTAGGTCTCGGGTTAGGGATCCGAGCTATCGGCCCACCAACAGCTCCCGAATCGCCGTTTCAACGCGTTCGAGGGGGTCCGGTCGCCGTTCGCGTCGACGACGCGACGATCCGACTACCGCTCGACGAGCGTCCCGCCGGCCAGCCCTTCCCACTCGACGCGGTAGCCGAGTTCCGAGAGGATCGCACTCGAGTCGCTGAACCCGGCCGCCGCGAGGCTCTCCTCGGCGTCGGAAAGCGCCATCCCGGCCTCGATCTCGTCCGCCAGCGACTCGAGGACGGCCGGTCGGACGAGCGTCCGGCCGACCCGCTCGTGGTCGGGGAACGCGACGTCGGCCAGCGCGTCCTCGCTGACGCCCCGCCGGCCGGCCAGCGCCTCGAGGGAAATCACGTCCTCGTCGGGGCGCAGTTCGTCCGGCAGCGCGGCGGCGCTCTCGGCGACGAGTTGACGTTCGTACTCTCGGAGGACGCCGGCGACGTCCTTCAGTCGGACGTTCCCGGAGTAGGGGATCGCCCGGAAGTCCCGAGCCGCGATTTCCTCGCCGACGCCGAGAGACTCGTCGACGGCGACGATCAGTTCGACGTCCTCGAGGTCCGATAACTGCGCGAGTTTCTTCTCGACGTACTCGGGCGTCCAGAAGCCCATAATTTCGAAGTAGACGCGGAACTCGCCGTGCCCGCCGTCGGCCTCGTCCGACGAGTCCCTGCGGGCGCTACCCCCGGGACGGTAATCGAACGCGAAATCGGGGATCATCACCCGCGTTCCCGTCGCGAGCGGCTCGGGTTCGCGTACGAGGTCCCACTCGAGGTCCAGGTTCGAGAAGCGCGCGGCGAAGTCGGCCTCGACGCCGCTGTCGAAGGACACCTCGGCGACGGGTTCGGCGTCGGGAACGCGGACGGGATCCGCGTCCGAGAGCCGCAGCGTCCGTTCAGTTCCGCGGTCGTCGATCGTCGCCTCGAGGCGCCACTCGTCGGCCTTCGCGACCGTCCGGAGGAGGCGGGCGAACCGGGTGCCGTACCGGCGGGTCGCCCGGAAGAGGTGGGTCGGCCCGGTGACGATCACCTCGCGCTCGGCGATGCCACCATCGGACGCGTCACCGCCGTTCTCGTCGTCGTCGCCCTCGAGCCGTCGAATCTCGTACATCAGCCGCAGTCGCTTGATCGCCGAAACGAGCGCCTTCGGATCGCTCGAGCGGACCCGGAGTTCGGTGGCGTCGAAAAGGGCGGTCTGGGCCAGCGAGAGGTTGTACTGGGCCACCAGCTCGTCGGGCACCCACCGCGCGGCCAGTTCGGCGAGGACCTGTCGCTCCTCGAGGTCGGCGTACAGCGCCCCCGCAACCTCGTCGGCCGAGACGCCGAGCGACTCGCCGGCGCGAACGAGGGCCGCGGCGCGCTCGTCCTCGGTCACGACGCCGACCGCCTCGGCGGCTTCGAAGGCGGCCCGGCGCGCTCGCTCGGGGTCGATCTCGGCGTCGGTCTCGAACGTCGCGTCGCGCTCGAGCAGCGCCGACAGCCCCCTGACGAGCTTGAAGTCGTCCGCGTCGCGCTCGAGTTCGGTCAGGGCCTCCTCGAGTTCCGCGCGGGATTCGCCGACGTGGCCCTGGTACGTGCCGATCGCGCGGGCGGCGAGCGGACGATGCTCCCGGTCGGCGAACTGGAGGTGGTAGCCGCCGCCGGCCCGCGAGACGCGGAGCAGGTCCTTGGTCAGCATTCGGTCGGTATCGGCGCGGCGCGGCAAAAAGTGGTCCGCTCCCGAACCGCCCGACGGGCCCGACGGGGCGTTCAGGCACCGGGGTTACGGCGCGCCGGTTCCAAGGGCCGATATGGACGACGAGCTGCGGATCGCCTACGAGACCCACGACGGGGTCCAGGAGCTGATCGACTGTCTCCACCACTCCCTCGAGTCGATCAGCCTGAACTTCGACCGGTGGGGCGAACAGTACGTGAAGGGGCCGGGGATGTACGTCGCGGTGGTCACGGGCCCGTCGGTCGCCGACTTCGCGGATCCGATGGGGCGGAACGCGTGGCCGACCGACCGCTGCCGGGACGTCTGTCTGGATTTGGAGAGCTTCTACGAGACGGCCCGCGAGGTCGCGATGACGCGGGACGGCGCGCTCGTCGTCAGCGTCGACGGCGTCGTCCAGGAACAGATGGTCCGCTTTACCGATCTGCTGCCCGAGGAGCTCGAGGCCGTCGACTCGGCCGACTCCGAGTACGAAGACTGGATGGGATCGCGCCACATGAGCGCCCTGGATACCTCGCGGCGGCCGAACGTGATCTCGACGCTGACGCTGAGCGAGGAGACCGGCCGCGTAACGATCTTCGAAGACGGGTCGTTCGAAACCACTAAACGGACCGAACTCGGAGGCGAATGGAATCCGGAGACGTACGCGTGACGGAAGCCCGTCCCGACCCGCCTCGGGGACGGCTCACTCGGATTCGATCGCGTCCTCCCCGAGTCGCTCGCCGCAGTTCGGACAGCGGTCGTAGCGGAGGTCGCGACTCGAGCGGTGGACGGCCTCCATCGCCGCGCTGACTCGCTCTTCGGCGTTCGATTCGTCGGTCGGCGAGAGGGAGGCGCCTTCGACCTCGATCAGGAACCGGGCCACCTCCGTCGCTTCGTAGACGATGTCGTCGACCTCGTCGGCCGTGAAGAAGTCGGCGTAGGCGCCGTAGAGAAACGTCGCGCCCGCTCGCCGAACCTTCTCCTCGAAGGAGCGGCGCGACTGGTAGACGGCCTGGCGCGTGTACTGGTCGTCCATGAAGGGGACGAGGTCGGGGAGGTGTTCCCCGACGGTCGTCATTTCGACGCCCGTCCCGGTTCGAAAGTCGGCACAGAGGCGCGCGATCGCCCACTCGCGGGCGGTGAAGGCGACGCGGTCGCGAAGGAACTCGGTAACGCGGTCGTAGTCGGCGCCCTCGAGTCGCTCGAACCGATCGGTCTCGGATGCGTTGCTCTCGGCGGATGAATGCGTATCTTCGGGCATGGTTGGTTTCTGCGGTTGCCCGCGTCACGTACAGGGGTTCGACGAGGATAACGCTGTCCGTCGGGGGGTGGAATCGCGCGATCCGGCCCCTCGGACCGACGGCCGATCGACCGGCGAACCGCGGTGGCTGAAACCCGGCGTTTCCCGCCATCCCGACTCGAATCCTTCATTTTCACTTTCACCGTGGTACGCGAGTCCTTTTCACCGGCGATCCCCTTCTCAGCGTATGGTCCTCACGGAAACGAGCATGGGACACGCAGCGGCGGGTGACGAGCGAACGGTCGACTTTCGAGTCGGTCGCGACCGGAACGAGGTGACCGATAATGTCGCGTAGTTCATCGCCCGACGGTATCGCGGCCGATCCGAACCACTCCCGCGCGGAGAACGGCCCTACGCTCGAGCGAGTGACGTTTCGGGCCACCGACGACCAGCTCGCGGCGCTCGAGTCGCTCGTCGACGACGGCGTCTACCACTCCAAGAGCGAAGCCCTCCGAGCCGGCGTCCAACAGCTCCTCGAGCGCCACCGAGACGCCGAGACCGACGGCGGCAGTCGGGACGGTTCCGCCTCGGAGTAGTCGGTCCCAGAGCCGCAATCCGACCGCGAGAATGAGGTTCCGGTCGCCGATCTGTTCGTCGTTCCGACAGGCGCTATTCGACGGGTGTGCGACCGGACCGCTCGCGACCGACCGACGAAACGGACGCGTCGTAGGCGTCGTAGCTACCGAAGCTCGTCACGACGGTTCCCGCGACGACGTCGTTCCACAGCGGTAGCCCCTCGAAGCCGAGGACGAACGGAGCGAGGAGGAGCCAGAGCCCGAGGATCGCGACGAGTCCCGCACCGGTCGCGCTCGCGGGAGGTCGGCTGTCGGTTCCGATGCGGCCGTAGCCGACGACGAGCAACACGACCGTGCCGACGATGACGTCGTTCCAACGACCGACCGCGGGCGCGCCGAGGACGAACGGCGCCGCGAGCAGCCAGCAGCCGAGCATCCCGTTTCCGCCGCCGGTCAGTTTCGCGGTCGCGTGCATGGATCCGAGTTCGTGATCGTGACCCGATGAGTGGCGGTCGGCGCTCGCAGTCCTCGATCGGAGGACGCGGCCGTACCGATCAGGCCGACGCCATGTCTCGGCAGGTCTCCGCGCAGTCGCGGAGGGCGTCCGCACAGACCTGGCAGTGTTCGTCGTCGTGGCGTTCGCACTCCTCGGCGCACTCCTCGCAGGCGCCGGCGCAGGCTTCGGCGAGTTCCGCGCTGTAGTTCGAGTCGCGAGCCATGAACCGCGCGTGCATCGTCGTCAGGTCGGCGACGTCCCGACAGAGCCGGAGACACTCGGCCATCTCCTCGCCCTCGCCGGCGCACTCGTCGGCACACCACTCGCAGGCCTGCGCGGCTTCGAAGCAGTTGTCGATACACTCTTGCATCTTCTCGTTCTCGCTGACGTGGTCGATCCGAGTTAGTGCCATTGCGATCGAAGGGACGCCGGCGACCGGCTTTGTTATCCGCAGGCCACCGCGACGCGGCCGAACGGTGAGGTTCGATACCCGCGGCGGGAACGGCGGGATCGCCGATCGGTGAGGGGCGGTTCACGGACGATTACCGGCGACCCAATGACGGGTTTGGCGGGCTCGCTATCGCTGCTGCTGTCCGCTACCGCCCGGCGTCAGGGCCTCTCGACCCGGTCGTCACACCGATGAAATACCATGCCGCAGCTTAACGACCGCCGAAACTGAAGCCCGCGGTGTGACCCATTCCGTCATCCACCTCCTCGGCGTTCCGTTCGCGATCGTCGCCGGCACCGGCGCCGGGGTGTTCGCGCTCCTGTCCTGGGGCATCTTTCGGGACTCGCCCTTCGGCACGGCGATCGCGCTCCTCTCGGTCGGGATGGCCGCGCTGACGATCTACCACACGATGCTGCTCGTCGTCGAGCCGGCGTCGCCGGTCTTGGACGTTCTCCGAAGCGCGGCGAACACGATCGTCGCGATCTTCGTCGCCCTGCTGATACTCCGCCACCGACAGCTCCGCCGCGACCGATCGGGAGGTGAGGCCGCGTGGACGGACTGACCCCCGTCGTCGGCTACAACCTGGCGATCGGGGTCGTCGTCGCCCTCGAGCTCCTGTATCTCCTCTCGCTCGAGGCGTCGGTGACGGCGTACCGTCGGTTCGTGCTCGTCACCGTCGGCGGGCTGGTGCTGGCCGTGATCGGCGGTCCGATCGTCGAGCTGGTCGCGCCGCAACTGGTCCACTGGGTTCACGGCCTGGCCGCGTTGCTGGTCGTCTACGGTCTCTACGATCCCGTGACGAACGACGTGCGAACGACGGAGTGGGAGCGAGTGCTGTTGAGCGAACCGTCGCGGGTCCGACGACCGGCCGAGTGGATGACGCCGATGGACGACGAGATCCTCGGTGCGCTCCACGGCACTGAGCTCGTGCTGACGCCGGCGGTCGTCGCCTTCAACACCGGATTCAGCCGGAAGGAAGTGAACCGGCGCCTGATCGAACTCGCGGACCACGGGTTCGTCGAAAAGGTCGAACGGGGCAAGTATCGGTTGACGCGGCGCGGCGAGCGGTACCTTCGGGGGCAACTCCGGGCGACCGCGTCGGCAGACACTGAAACCGGAGTTCGAGGTTGAGCCGTCCGGCGGCGAACGACGGGCTGAGTACGAACCTGCTCGCGCCGTTTCGGTCGAAACCGAGCGGTAAAGACGGATCGGCGCCGTATCGAGTCTCATCGACGCGCCGTCCGAAACGGATGAGGGACGAGCGTATGCATGCTGTATCGATTTGTCTCGAACCGACGGAGAGTAAGCAAATGCCATACGAACCGCCGGTCGAGTGTCCGCTCTGTCGGGAAACGCTGGAACCGGACCAGACGCTCGAGACGCACCTCGTCGGCACCCACACGCAGCGCGAGGTCGCCCGCTATCTCGTCTCCCTCCACGAACGAGTACAGCCCCGCTCGGTTTCGGACTGAACGTATTCTCCGTCCCGCTGGCCGTCAGTTACGGCGCCGTCTCGCGATCCGTTCCTCGCCGGTGTCCTCGGCGACGACTTCGTAGAGGAGCGCGCGACCGCCGTCCGCTTTCGGCCGCAAGATCCGGCCGAGTCGCTGGACGAACTCCCGCTCGCTGCCGCTGCCCGAGAGGACGACCGCGAGCGAGGCGTCGGGGACGTCGACCCCCTCGTCGAGTACGTTCGAAGTCGCGATACGGCTGTACGTCCCCTCGCGAAAGCGCTCCAGGATCTCCCGCCGCTCGGCGGTCCCGGTCTGGTGCGTTATCGTCGGAATCAGGAACCGCTCGCTGACGTCGTACGCGAGGTCGTTGTGAGCCGTGAAGACGATCGTCCGCTCGCCGCGGTGGTCGTCGAGGATCCCCTCGAGGGCCTCGAGTTTGGCCGCGCTGCCGAACATGAGCTCCCGTGCGCGCTGGCGAGCGAGCAGGGCCTCGCGGGCCTCCGGGTCCGATCCCGACCGCTTGACCAGTTCCCGGTAGTCCGAGCCGCTGCGCATCTCGATGCCCGAGCGCGCGAGGTAGTCGGTGAACACCTCCTGGTTGCGCTCGTACGCCTCGCGCTCGTCGGGCGTCAGCGACACCGCGAGTCGCTTGATATCGTAGTTCGCCAGGTGGTCGCCCGCCAATTCGTCGGCCCCGACGCGGTGGACGAGCGGCCCGACGATCGTCTCGATCACCTCGTGGGCGCCGTCCGGGCGCTCGAAGGTCGCGGTCAGTCCCAACCGGGCGGGCGCCGCGAGCAGGCGCCCGATCTCGCGGTAGCCCTCGCCGCCGAGGTGGTGGACCTCGTCGAAGACGACCAGTCCGAACCGGTCGCCGACCGAATCGGCTTTCAGGTACGCCGAGTCGTACGTCGAGACCGTGATCGGCTCGAGGCGCTGCTCGCCGCCGCCGAAGCGCCCGATCGGCCGATCGAACTCCCGCTCGAGTTCCCGCTGCCACTGCTCGAGCAGATCGATCGTCGGCACGACGACGAGCGTCGGCACTGAGAGGCGCTCGATCGCCTTCAGCGCGATGACCGTCTTGCCGCTGCCCGTCGGGAGTTCGAGGACGCCCGCAGGTGCGCGGGTCATCGGGCGACGGTCGGAATCGTCGACGGCGGCGTCCGCCCAGCGGTCGGTCTCGAGCCACGCCGACAGCGCCTCGCGTTGATACTCGCGGAGTTCGTACGCCGAGTGGAGGTCCGGAAGGGACTCGAGTTCGAGCACCCGATCGTCGATTCGGTCGGGAGCCGACGTCGCGTCCACCAGGGCAGCCCGAAGAGCGGCGTAGCGAAACGCGGGGACGCGCCGTCCGTCGGTGCGCGGATCGGCCGCGAGGTCGGGGACCGCCTCGCGGACGGCGTCGAGGGCGTCGCTCTCGAGGTCGTCGATCCGGACGGTGCCGTCCTCGTACCGGAGCGCGATCGGCGGCGACTCCGGACGGTCGTTCTGGGGCCGCGTCACGGTCCCAACTCGCGGCCGGACGACCAAATACTGTCGGACTGGCGACGGGCGGAACGACGATCACCGTACCTCAACCCTTTTATTACCGCTGTTCGTTGACAGCCACATGAGCGAAGACGAGGGCACGGACGCTACCGCCCAGGGTGTCCCGTCCGAGGACCACTCCGGCGACGCCGATTCGGACGAGAGCGTACCGACGACCGACGCCGACGAATCGGCCGTCGACGCCGACGCGCCGGAGACCGACTCGTCGGCCACCGACGAGGACTCGGAGGAGCGCGCGGGAGACGAATCGAACGCGGACGAAAACGGCGAGACGGCCTCGCGACCCGAAACGAGCGACGACGTCCAGCAACTCCTCGATCGGGTCACGGAGTACGACGACGAACTCGCGCACAAGGTCAACGCCATCGTCGAGGAGGCCCGGGACCTGAACGGGACCGTCTCCGACCAGCGCGAGGAACTCGAGGACCTGACCGAGCGCGTCGAGGAACAGGCCGCCACGATCGAGGAGCTCCAGGACGAGCTCGAGGCCAGAGAGCAGCGACTCGAGGAGGCCGAAGAGGAGGTCGAAGACTTGAAGAGCCGGCTGAAGCGCAAACAGGCCGACTTCCAGAACTACAAGAAGCGGGCCAAGAAGCGACAGGACCAGATCAAAGAGCGCGCGACCGAGGACCTCGTCGAGCGACTGCTCGGCGTCCGGGACAACCTGAAACGCGCCCTCGAGGAGGACAGCGACGACGCCGACAGCCTCCGCGAGGGCGTCGAGATGACCCTCAGGGAGTTCGACCGCATCCTCGAGGACGAGAACGTCTCGGAGATCGATCCCGACCCCGGCACCGAGACCGACCCGCAGCGCCACGAGGTCATGATGCAGGTCGACAGCGCCCAGCCCGAAGGGACCGTCGCCGACGTCTACACGCCCGGCTACGAGATGGGCGACAAGGTCATCCAGAACGCGCAGGTGACCGTTTCCAACGGCGAACTCGAGGCCGAAGACGGCGAAGACGATGCGACGAACGAAAGCGACGAGGCCGCGGACGACGGATCGACGGCCGATTCCGACGAGGACGAATCGGACGACGACAGCGAGGGTGCGATCGAACTCGGCGGCGAGGTCGCAGACGAGGACGGTCAGACGGAGGCAGACGACGAAGCGACCGCCGACTCGGAGTGAGGTCGCCGACTAGATAGGAATCTGACGGCTTCCCGCCGATTGCGCGTCGATTATCGGTCGTTTTTCGACTTCGTGACTAATTCACAAGATCGTGTTTTGGGCCGCTAGAGCGGTGTCTACGGCCCATTTGGGAGATTTTATTCGACCCTCGATATCCCCTAGTAACCTTTAAAACAAAGTGCACACAATAGCCCTCCACGATGGCGAGCAACAAGATTCTCGGAATCGACCTCGGGACGACGAACAGCGCCTTTGCGGTGATGGAAGGCGGCGATCCGGAGATCATCGTCAACTCCGAAGGCGAACGGACGACGCCCTCCGTCGTCGCCTTTACCGACGACGAGCGACTCGTCGGGAAACCGGCGAAAAACCAGGCCGTTCAGAACCCCGAAAAGACGATTCAGTCGATCAAGCGTCACATCGGCGAAGAGGATTACACCGTCGAGATCGAGGACGAGGAGTACACGCCCGAACAGATCTCGGCGATGATCCTCCAGAAGATCAAGCGCGACGCCGAGGACTACCTCGGCGACGAGATCGAGAAGGCCGTCATCACGGTCCCGGCGTACTTCTCGGATCGACAGCGCCAGGCGACCAAGGACGCCGGCGAGATCGCCGGCTTCGAGGTCGAGCGCATCATCAACGAGCCGACGGCCGCCTCGATGGCCTACGGCCTCGACGACGATTCCGACCAGACCGTTCTCGTCTACGACCTCGGTGGCGGTACGTTCGACGTCTCTATTCTCGATCTCGGCGGCGGCGTCTACGAGGTCGTCGCGACCAACGGCGACAACGACCTCGGCGGCGACGACTGGGACGAGGCGATCATCGACTGGCTCGCCGAGGAGTTCGAGGCGGAACACGGCATCGACCTCCGCGACGACCGACAGGCCCTCCAGCGGCTCAAGGACGCCGCCGAGGAGGCCAAGATCGAACTCTCCTCGCGCAAGGAGACCGAGATCAACCTGCCCTTTATCACGGCGACCGACGACGGCCCGATCCACCTCGAGGAGTCGCTCACCCGCGCTAAGTTCGAGTCGCTCACCAGCGACCTCATCGACCGCACCGTCGAGCCGACCGAACAGGCCCTCGAGGACGCGGGCTACGAGAAGGACGACATCGACGAGGTCCTCCTCGTCGGCGGTTCCACCCGCATGCCTCAGGTCGAGGAGAAGGTCGAGGAGCTGACGGGCAAGGAGCCCCAGAAGAACGTCAACCCCGACGAGGCCGTCGCGCTGGGCGCGGCGATTCAGGGCGGCGTGCTGGGCGGCGAGGTCGACGACATCGTCCTGCTCGACGTCACGCCCCTCTCGCTCGGTATCGAGGTCAAGGGCGGCCTCTTCGAGCGTCTCATCGAGAAGAACACGACGATCCCGACCGAGGAGTCGAAGATCTTCACCACGGCGGCGGACAACCAGACTTCCGTGCAGGTCCGGGTCTTCCAGGGTGAGCGCGAACTGGCCGAGAAGAACGAGCTGCTCGGCGAGTTCCACCTGACCGGCATCCCGCCGGCCCCCGCCGGAACGCCCCAGATCGAGGTCACGTTCTCCATCGACGAGAACGGGATCGTCAACGTCTCCGCCGAGGACAAGGGCTCCGGCGAGAGCGAGGAGATCACCATCGAGGGCGGCGCCGGCCTCTCCGACTCCGAGATCGAGAAGATGCAGGAGGAAGCCGAGAAACACGCCGAGGAGGACAAGCAGAAGCGCGAGCGCATCGAGGCTCGCAACACCGCCGAGGCGACGATCCAGCGCGCCGAGACCCTCCTCGAGGAGAACGACGAGGAGGTCGACGACGATCTCCGCGCCGACATCGAGGCCGCGATCGAGGATCTCGAGGAGACGATCGACGACGACGAGGCCGACGCCGAAGACATCGAAGCCGCGACCGAGGACCTGAGCAAGGAACTCCAGGAGATCGGCAAGCAGATCTACCAGGAGGCCGGCGCAGCGGCGCCGGCGGCGCTGGTGCGGCCGTGGCGCCGCGGGCGGTGCCGCTGGCGGCGCAGCAGGCGCCGGACCCGGCGGCATGGGCGGCGGTCCGAACCCCGGTCCCGACGCCGGTGCGGCCGGCGGCGATGACGAGGAGTTCGTCGACGCCGATTTCGAGGACGTGGACGAGGAAGACGACGAGTAAATCGCCATCTCCGGTCGGGCGAGGACCACCCAGTCCTCGTCCGTGTCTGCTAGTGAATCTCCAATTTTGTGCTGTCGACGACGAGGACGAGTAACGCGAGGCCGCGTTTTCGAACGTGACGAAGGCGACAAGTAAGCCGTCGACTTCGGCGCATGCGGATAGAATACGGCGGAAACCGTACCACCCCGATCGAAGCGCAAGCGCTGCACCCGCGAGCGACCGACGGGAGCGAGCGGGCGACGATCGACCCGTAGGGGAGGGAGGAGGCTTTTCATCACCGTTTTGCCGAGTGCGGTCGCTTCGCGACCGCACGCAGCGCAAAAGGTTGGTCCGGAACGTTCGTTTCAAGTGGCTCAATCGACAATCGGTGTACAACGAATGAGCGAGGACTTCTACGACGTACTCGGTGTTGACTCCGATGCGTCTGCTGAGGAGATCAAACAGGCCTACCGGCAGAAGGCCACCGAGTATCACCCGGACGTGAGCGACGACCCCGACGCCGAGGAGAAATTCAAGAAGATTCAGAAGGCGAAGAAGGTCCTCACCGACGAGGAGAAGCGCCAGGCCTACGACCGCATGGGCCACGACCGCTACGAGCAGGCCGAGAAGCACGGCTTCGACGCCAGCGAGGGCGGCGCCGGTGCCGGCGGGATGGGCGGCGGCCCGTTCGGCGGCATGGGCGGCGGTGGCGGCATGGGTGGCGGCGGTCTCGGCGACATCTTCGAGCAGGTCTTCGGCGGCGGTGGCGGCGGGCGCGGCCGCCGGCGACCGCGCAAGGGTCGGGACCTGCGGACCGAACTCGAGATCGACCTTGAGGAGGCCTACGAGGGCGTGCAGAAGCAGTTCACCGTCGAGCGGCCCGAGGAGTGTGACGTCTGTGACGGCGAGGGCCACCCGCCGGAGGCGGACTCCCAGACCTGTCCGGAGTGTCAGGGCCGGGGGCAGGTGACGCAGGTCCAGCAGACGCCGCTGGGCCGGGTCCAGCAGACGACCACCTGCCCGCGCTGTGAGGGCGACGGCACGCTGTACTCCGAGTCCTGCGACGAGTGTCGCGGCGAGGGCTACGTCCGCAACGAGGCCCAGTTGACCGTCGAGGTCCCGGCGGGCATTCAGGAGGGCCAGACGCTCCGGATGGAGCGCGAGGGCGCGCCGAGTCCCGAAGGCGGCCGGCACGGCGACCTCCTGATCGACGTCTCGGTCCGCGATCACGAGGAGTTCGAGCGCGAGGGCGACGACCTCCAGTACCGGCTCCCCATCTCGTTCCCGCAGGCCACCTTCGGCGACACCGTCGAAATCCCGACGCTTTCCGGCGCCGTCGAACTCGACATTCCGAAGGGTACCCAGAGCGGCGAGACCTTCCGACTCGAGGGGGAGGGGATGCCCCGCCTGCGCGGCCGCGGACACGGCGACCTCCACGTGCAGGTGCAGGTCGTCACGCCCGAGAACTTGAACGAGGAACAGCGCGAGGCCCTCGAGGCGTTCGCCGAGGCCGGCGGCGACGAGATCGAGGTCAACGAAGGCTTCTTCGAGAAGATCAAGCGGGCGTTCTAGCTCGAACGCCGACCCGCGACCGATCCTCGCTCCGCGATCGACCGCCTCGGAGCTCCTCGGGATCGCCGACACACCCGTTCGGGACCCCCGTCGAGGCGTCTCGGTCGATACCGCTCTTGCGGTCAGTACGACTCGTGTTAACTCTTCTACCCGTGGTATCAGATGTTTTCTGACAGGTTCATCTCCTCGCGGCGCGTAGTAGAAACGGGTTTCCGGTCGTTCCGCGGCCCCAATATCGGGCCGAATGACGGCGAGAAAACCCACAGGAGGGAGACAATGGTAACACCCGAAACGCGAGCGGAGATCGAAGAGTACCTCGGACGCGTTCCGAGCTGGATCGACGCGCTTCCGGAGCCGGCCGCGGACCACAGCTGGGGGATCGTGCGCGACCTCGAGCTCGAGGAGACCGAACTCGAGGGGCGGGAGAAGGCATTGATCGCCCTCGGCGCGGCGTCGGCGATGCAGTGTCCGTACTGCGTGCACTTCCACAGGGAGGAGGCGAAACTCGAGGACGTGACCGACGAGGAGCTGTCCGAAGCGATCGGCGTCGCCAGCGGCGTGCGATACTTCTCGACGGTGCTCCACGGCGCGGAGGTCGACCGCGAGGCGTTCGTCTCCGAGACCGAGGAGATCGTCGACCACGTCAGGGATCAACGGGCCGCGGCGCCGAGCGACGACTGAATGGCCGGGACACCGGTCGCGGTATTTATTCACAGTGGTTGGTAATGCGATTTCGTTATTCAGAGTGAGGTGTGAAAATCGCGGTCAGTAGAGAGGACGCAGGCGTTACGGAAGCGAACGTTCGGGACTCGTCGGACCGAACGCTCTATGCGAGCCAGTTCGAGGGAACCAGTCTCGATGCGAGACTCGATACCCCTCTTTTTCGCAGCTATTCCATCTCGACGGTCCAGTTACCGTCGGCCTCGACATCGACCCAGCCGACGCCGTCGTGGCTGAACGTCGTCTCGCCTTCATACTCGCCGATCTCGTTGAACACGCCCTCACCGAACATGCCGTCCTCGGGATAGACACGGACCTGGAAGTTCGACTCGCCGTCGTGCTCTCCGTAGGCACTGTGCCGTCCGTTGAACGCGATCGGGCCGACGACGTCCGGCGTGTCCCCACTGAGGGTCTGCGGGAGATTGTCGGCTTCGGCCTCGGTTGCTCGCGGTTGGCGGACTTCAAGTCGCCAGCTTCCGTCCGCTTCGACGTCCATCGTCTGGGTCCCTCCCTCGATGAGGTCGGCACTGGCGCCCTCGTAGTCACCGATCGCGTTCACGAAGCCGGTACCGTACTCGTCGTCATCGCCCTCATAGATTCGGACCTGGAAGTTCGACTCGCCAGTGTGCTCGGCGTCGACGACGGTTAGTCCGCCCTCGATCTCGACCTCTTCGACCGTAGCGCCGGTCCCCTCGAAAGTCTGCGTCTCCGGTTGGTCAGCGGTCTCGTCGACTTCGCCGTCTCCATCGTTCTCGTCTTCGTCGGGACTCTCGTTTTCAGTACCGTTTTCGTCGCCGTTTTCGTTCCCGTTGGCAGTGCCGTTTTCCTCACCGTTTTCATCGGTGTCACCAGAACAGCCGGCCAGCGCGGTCGTAAGTGTCATACCACTCGCAAGCAGCAATTTTCGGCGATTCATATCAATTACCTTGAACGGTTTTGTGATAAGACTGTTGGATATCAGTTTTGTATCCAGCAGTATCGAAGGAGAGTGCGCATTTTCGGAGATACTGATAATGGAAGGAGGCCCGTGGGCCCACGGTATCACTCTCGAGCGTTAAGGAGGCTGATGGTCGAAGCGTAGTTTCGGAGTGGTCAATCTGCACACATAATTATCGAATTACCAGACTCAATTTCAATTACGATACTTCGTAAAGGAATGTTGGTGCTATTTGCTGTTCAGAACTCTATCGATACGATCGACTCGAGCGACTCGTCTCCGCCCTGTGCGTGGTGCGAAACCACCCCACACAGCTATGCCGACTGTCGTCGAACGAACACGTGGGATATCCATGTCACAACAGATCCTGCTCCTCGCGGGCGACTTCGTCGAGGACTACGAGGTAATGGTCCCGTTCCAGGCGCTCCAGATGGTCGGCCACGACGTCCACGCCGTCTGTCCCGAGAAGGAGGCAGGCGACGCCTGTCCGACGGCGATCCACGACTTCGAGGGCGACCAGACCTACACCGAGAAGCCGGGCCACAACTTCGAGCTGAACCGCGACTTCGACGCCGTCGACCCCGCCGAGTACGACGCGCTGGTCGTCCCCGGCGGTCGCGCGCCCGAGTACCTCCGGACCTACGACGAGGTCCTCGAGCTCACCCGCCACTTCTTCGAGGAAGAGAAACCCGTCGCGGCGCTCTGTCACGGCGTCCAGCTCCTCGCCGCCGCGGACGTCCTCGAGGGCCGGACCTGCACCGGCTATCCGGCGCTCGAGGCCGACGTGACGATCGCCGGCGGCGAGTGGGAAGACGGCGTCACGCGCGACGGCACCCTCGTGACGGGACAGGCGTGGCCGGACCACCCCGAGTGGCTCGCTGAATTCCTCGACGTGCTCGGCACCGAGATCGATCACGCGGACGCCGCGCCGGCCGCCGCGGACGACTGACGACGTCTCGTACTCGCGAGCGCAGACTGACGACGGCTCGGCGCGCACGAGCGACGGTCCCGTCGTACGACGGCCGGTGACGGTCCCTCGCCGACTCGAGTCGGCGCGCTTTTTTCGACCGCCTCGCGAGGGAGTAGTATGACCGCCGCGACAGTCGACGACCTGCTGACGCGCGAGCTCCGGGACGACCACACGTCGCTGGTCGACGCGACGGGCCGGGAGTTCGACCACCACTGGCTGTGTACGACCGCGTGGAAGGCCGGGAACTTCCTGCGACACGCGGGCGTTCGCGAGGGCGTCACCGTCGGCGTCGTCGGGGAGGCCCCGCTCCCGCTGCTCGCCTTTTTCGGGACGACGCTGCTCGAGGGGACGACGCGGTTCGATCCGCCCGCGGACCTCGCCGACGCCGAGGACTTCCGGGCGCTCGTGGCGCCGGTTCGGGACCTCGAGTCCGACGTCTACGACCTGCCGCCGGGCGCCCAGCGCGTCGGCTACGGCGCGAAGCCCGACGAGCCCGACGTCCACCACTTCGACGCCGGCGTCTGGAGCGAGAACCCCGCGTTCCCGCCCTTAGATATCGATCCCGAGACCGCGCTGCTGACCGACGGCGATCGGACGGTGAGCCACGCTGACGTCCTCGAGGCCGCTCGCGAAGTCGTCGACGACTACGGCCTCGAGGCGGGCGACCGCGTAGTCGTCCGGGCGCCGCTCTCCGATCCCCGAACCGTCGCGGCGGGCGTGCTCGCGCCGCTGCTGGCCGACGGCGCCATCGTCCTCACCGGCGATACCGACGAGACGGCGGTCGAGCGCGGCGCGTACGCCGTCTCGGACTCGAGTGACGACGGGGCTGTGCCCGAACCGACGCGGATCGACCTCGACGACGTCGGGCTCTGACTCGTCACCTTCGAGTAGCGCGGTGGGTCGATCTGCGAAAAAGGGTCGCGCACGAACGAACAGCGAGCGGAACGGTACGGCAACCGTCGTGATCGACGGCTCGTCAGTCCGCGCTCTCGCTCGGTTGCGGTCGGTTTTCGGAGACGGAACGGCGGGCCACGAGGACGAGCGGGACCACCGTCAGCAGCGTCGCCACCAACAACGGCCCCGTTCCCGTCGAGAGGCCGATCACGGCCGCGACGTCGGCGTAGAACGTAAAGAGGAGGAACGCCGGGAAGACGGTCCCGATGGCGTACCGCCACGGGATCACCAGCGGGCGCGAGACCGGTCCCGCGCCTTCGAGGTACTCTTCGATCGCGGCCGGGCCGAGCACCCAGGCCGTGTACACCATAAACCCGGTCAGACCGAGCACCAGGAGGAGATCGACGAGCTGGTCCGCGAACAGCGTAAACACCGCGGGGCTGAACGCGTTCACGCCGCCGGTGAGTGCGACCAGCGCGAATAGCCCCCAGGTCGCCGTCGACCGCTCGAGATCGAACTCGTCGACCAGAAACGAGACCGGGATCTCGAGCATGCTGATCAGGCTCGTGAGGGCGGCGAGGAGCACGACGAGGAAGAAGACCGCGCCGAGGAGTCGCCCGCCGGGTAGGTTCGCGAACGCGCCGGCGATCCCGACGAACAGGGCGCCGGGGCCGCCCTCGGTCGGTCCCGGCGCGAACGAGAACAGCAGCGGGAAGACCACGAGTCCGGCCAGGATGCCGATGCCGAGGTTGAACACGGCGATGGCCGAGGCGTCGAGGGGCAGCGAGCGGTCGTCGTCGACGTAGGAGGCGTAGGTGATCATCGTTCCGCTACCGATCGAGAGGGTGAACAGCGCCTGGCCGGCGGCCGATCCCAGCACCGAGAGGAAGTTCTCCGCGAGGTAGGCGCCGTCGAACTCGAGGTAGAACTCGTATCCCTGTGCAGCGCCGGGCTGCCGGGCCGCCCAGACCGCGAGTCCGATGAGCAACAGGACGACGCCGGGCATCATCACCTTCGTCGTCGCCTCGATGCCGCGTCTGATCCCCGCGGCGACGATCAGCGACGTGGCCGCGAGAACGGCGAGTTGGTAGCCGAACGCTTCGGCACCGTAGCTGATCGACGCGAAGTGGGTTTCGGGAGCCGCGAAGTAGGCGCCCGTCGCGCTCTCGAGGAAGTACCGAAGGATCCACCCGCCGACGACGCTGTAGAACGACATCAGCATGATCGAGGTGACGACGCAGAGCACGCCCAGCGCCGTCCAGAAACGCGACCCGGCGAGCGATTTGAACGCTCCGACCGGGTTCCGATTCGCCCGTCGTCCGATCACGAACGCGGCCAGCAATCCCGGCACCCCGACGACGAGGACGATAAGCAGATACAACAGCAGAAAGGCGCTCCCGCCGTTTTCCGCGGTCATCCACGGGAACCGCCAGATGTTCCCCAAGCCGATTGCGCTTCCGACCGCGGCCAGAATGAATCCGGCGCGACTCGCCCAAGTCTCACGTGCCATGCTGTCTCAGCGAACCAACTCGGCGCGCATAAGGATTATCGTTGACGTAGTGTGAATAATCGCACTAGTTTACCGGGACTCGAATACGCGCCGTGACGGCCGAACGGCGGTTATTTCAACGGGTATACCTGACTAACGGGTGTGTTCAGAGACGGGTTCGTGATTAATATCCACCACGGCGTTCAGGCCGTGGAACTCACAGCTTCCGATACGGCAGTCCCTCGAGCGCGGGCCCGGAGAGCACGTTCCCCTCGTGGGTGAACCGCGAGCCGTGACAGGGGCAGTCCCACGTCCGCTCGGCGTCGTTCCACCGGACGAGACAGCCCATGTGCGGACAGACCGCGGAGACGGCGTGGACCGAGCCCTCCTCGTCGCGGTAGACGCCCATCGGGCGGCCGGTCCGCCGAACGATCCCGCCCTCGCCGGGGTCGGGAATATCGCTCCCGTCGGCGCCCAGCGAGGCGAGGAAGGACTTGATGCGGTCGCCGACGAAACTGCCGCCGACTTTCGCGTTCTCCTCGAGGAAGCTCTTGGCCGACGCCTTCGGGGTGAACCGCTGGGGGTCGAACACGTCGGCCCAGGGGTTCGCGCCGTCGACGATCAGGTCGGCGAGGATCATCCCCGCGGCGGTGCCGCCGGACATCCCCCACCCCTTGAACCCGGTACCGACGTAGACGTGCTCGGCCAGCGGATCGATCTGTCCGATGAACGGAACCTTGTCGACCGGCGAGTAGTCCATCGTCGACCACCGGTACTCGATCGATTCGACGCTGAAGTGTTCGCGGGCGAACCGCTCGCAGCGTCGATATCGTTCGGAGGTCGGCGGCCCGCTGACGCTCGGCTTGTGGCTCTGACCGCCGACGAGGACGAGCTCTTCGGGCTCGTCGGTGTCGTCGGCCGGTTCGGCCGGCTGCGTTCGAATCGTGGCCGGCGGCGAGGCCGTGTTGTAGTACATCCCCTCGGGCGGCTCCTCGTCGACGCGGACCGCCAGCAGGTAGGCCCGGTGGGGGTGCATCCGCGAGAAGTAGCCCGCCCGATCGAGAACGGGGAAGTGCGTGGCCACGACGACGTCGTCGGCGACGACCGCGCCGCGTTCGGTCTCGACGCGACAGGGCTCGCCGGGATCGATATCGACCGCGCGGGTCTCCTCGAAGACGGCGCTGTCGCCGTCGTCCTCGTGGATTTGCTCGGCGATCGCGAGCAGATACTTCCGCGGGTGGAACTCCGCCTGCTCGTCGAACCGAACCGCCCCGTTGGTCTCGAACGGGAGGGGCGTCTCTTCGACGTACTCGGCCGGGAGCCCGAGCCGCTGGGCCGTCTCCACCTCCTCGCTGACCGTCGAGATCTCGTCGGACGACGCCGCGTACGTGTAGGCCGGCGTCCGCCGGAAGTCGCAGTCGATACCGTGTTCCTCGACGCGACGTTCGACGGCGTCGATCGCCGCCTCGTTCGCCCGGGCGTACTGTCCGGCTCGCTTCCGTCCGAATTTGGAGACGAGCGTATCGTAGATCAGCCCGTGCTGGGAGGTCAGTTTAGCCGTCGTGTGACCGGTCGTGCTCTCGACGATGCGGTCCGACTCGAGGACGACGACCGTCTTTCCGGCCTCCTGTAACTCGATCGCGGCGGTCAGTCCGGTGATGCCGCCGCCGACGACGGCGACGTCCACCTCGAGGTCGCCCTCGAGGGGGTCGTAGTCGGTGGTCGGCGTCGTGGCCAGCCACAGCGACCGCGGGCGCGGGGAGGGGGGTTCGGAATCGGGTGCGAAATCGTCTGCCATGGGAATCAACGGCTCGTGCTATCCACAGCCGGCACAAAAGGCCCCGAGGGTGAAATCGCCGGTCTGCGACGACGCGGCTACGATCCGGTCACGTCGTCCCAGAGCGATTTCAGCCCCGAATCGTCGTCGGCGAGTCCCTCGAGCTTCCGGAGGGTCTTCTCCTCTTGGGCGAGGTTGCGCTCGAGCGGTTCGGTGACGGCGGCCCCGAGGTCGCCCCGCTCCGCGAGTTCGAGCAGTCCCTCGTAGCTGGTGATCTCGAGCCGCTCGGTTCGGATCGCCGCGTTGCGGTAGTAAACGTTCCGGAGGGCGTCGTCCGCGACTCCGGCGTCGATCCCCTCTCGCTCGGCCAACAGGCCGTCGACGATCCGGTTGGGTCGTCGGTTCGGCTCCCGGCCGAGCGCCGCGAACGCCGCCTCGACGTTCTCGACCTGTCGCTCCGTCTCCCTGCGGTGGATCGCGAACCCCTTGCTGAGATTGTCGTTGGTCGCCAACTGCGACATGTCGTCCAAGGCGTCGACCAGCCGCACCTCCATGTCGTAGACGGCCTCGAGTTCGTAGGCGAACAGGGCTTCGACGTCGCGGATCTCTGACTGACGGTCGCTCACGGTGGGTTCGACCCTCGCTTCGCCGAGCAGTCACAAAGCCGTTTTTCCGCCCCACCGGACGGTCTCGAGGCGGTGAACGTCCTCGAGCGGAGCGCGCTCGGTCGTCCTCGCTGAGGTCGGTCGACCCGTCCGTCAGCGTCGCTCCCCCAGCGGGCGCTCACCGGCTTCGGGGTAATCGACGCGGTCTACGCGGTGATTTCTCGCGAACCACCATTTGAGGATTCGATTTCCCGGGGCCGAGGTGGCGACGCGAACGCCGGCGGCGAGCAGCGGCGCGCGCCACCGCTCCGGAACCACGCTCGCGACGATCCCTCCGACTTTCCCCGTCCAACCGACCGTGTATCGGCGCTTCGGCGTATCGCTGTTCGCCGCCTCGAGTATCGTCTCGGCGACCGCTTCGGGAGACGCGATGCCGAGCCCGCCCGCCTTGACGGTGTGGAGCAGTTCGTGCAACTCGTAGAGGTCGGTGTAGGCCGTCCCGTGATCGACGTCGACGAGTTCCTCGCGGATCCGATCGTAGAGGGGCGTCGCCGCGACCGTCGGTTCGACGACCACCACGTCGATACCGAGGTCTCGTACCTCCTGACGGAGGGTCAAACTGACGGCGTCGAGCGCCGCCTTCGAGCCGTTGTAGGCCCCCATGCCCGCGATCGGCAACCGCGCCGTGATGCTCGTGACGTTGACGATCGTCCCGGACCGCTGCCGGCGCATGTGCGGGAGCGCGGCGCGCACCAGCCGCTGTGGACCGAAGGTGTTCACGTCGTACTGCTCGCGGACCTTGTCGATGGGGACGTCCTCGATGGGGCCCAGTTGCCCGAAGCCGGCGTTGTTGACGAGACAGTCGATCCGACCCCGTTCCTCGACGATGCGGTCGACCGCTCGATCGACGTCCGCGTCCGACGTGACGTCGAGGCCCATCGTGGTCGCGCCGGCCGCCTCGAGGTCGGTCAGCGACTCGGTATCGCGGGCCGTCGCGTAGACGTCCCAGCCGTCCCGGAGGAACGCCCGAGCGGTCGCGCGTCCGATACCTGAGGAACAACCGGTGATGAGGACCGTGTCGGCCATGCGGTGATACACGCGCTCACGGGGGATAGTACCCGGGCGGGACTGTGCCGACGTCGACGACTCCCCGGGATCGGCTCGCGGTCGCGCTCGGCCGTACCGCGAAGTCGAGCCGTCGACCACAGCCGAACTCGAGCGCGTTCCGAATCCCCGCGGCGATGCGCTCCTCGTCGGAGAGGTCGGGGACCAGTTCCTCGTCGACCGACTCGTCCTCGGACAGCACCTGTACGGATCGGATGGTGAACTCGGCAACCGCCTCCGCAGGGACTCGGTTCGGAGCCGTCCGGCCGTCGACGCCGCTCCGAGCGGTTCTCGACCGCGGGATGGCAGGCGGCAGGCTTTACTCCTCCCTGCGAGTGCGTGCGTCCATGGACGAATGGCGACTGTTCGGGGGGTTCGATCGCGGCCGCCGAGGTCGGGATCGGTCGCCCGTCGCGGTCCCGAGGGAAAGCGGTCGCGCGGCCGAGCAGACGCGTCGCGATCGAGGTGATCGACGGCTCGGCGTCGGAACGGAGTCTGCGGGGACGCGACCGGACGGAGTGCCGTCGGTGACGTGGACGGAGACGGGAACGGAAGCGGAGACGGAAACGGAGGTGATTCCGTGAGCAACCGCTCGCTCGGAACGATCGGCGCGGCGGCCGCGCTGACGCTGCCGTGGATGCTCCTCTGGGCGACGACCGACGCGCTGCCCGCGCTCGGATTCGGGCCGACGTTCGGCGGGCTCTCGACGCTCGGCACCGTCGCGGCCAGCGGAGTCTCGATCCTCGGTGCCGCGTTCCTACTCGCGTGGGCTGCCGAGACCGCCGAGAAGGACGTCCCCCGGGCGTTCGCGATCGCGGTCCTCGCGGTGCTGGCGGTCGCCCCTGAGTACGCGGTCGACGCCCTCTACGCGTGGAACGCGGGCCAGTTCGCGGGCACCGAGCGCGGGATCGAGGCCGGCAACCTCGCCGTCGCCAACATGACCGGCGCCAACCGGATCCTCATCGGCCTCGGCTGGTCGGGTATCGCGCTGTTCACGGTCTTCCGGCGCGATTCGAGGGAAGATCCCGCCGTCATCAACCGCGACGGCTATCTCCGCGATTCGGTCAGGATCGATCCCGACATCAGCCTCGAGATCGTCTTCCTGTTGCTGGCGACGCTGTGGGCGTTCCTAGTGCCGCTGAACGGCGGTATCGACGCGCTGGACATGGCCTTTCTGGTCGGCCTGTACGTCGCCTACATCGCGATCATCCTCCGCGGCGACGTCGAGCCCAACGAGATGCACACCGGCGTCCCGGCATACCTCCAGTCGTTCTCTAAGCCGAAGCGGATCGCCAGCGTCGTCGGGCTGTTCGCCTACTCCGGGCTGGTGATCTTCGTCGCCGTCGAGCCGTTCGCCCACGGGCTCGAGGATCTCGGCACCGAGGCCGGGATTCCGCCCTTCTTCATGATCCAGTGGATCGCGCCGCTGGCCTCCGAGTCGCCGGAGCTGATCGTCGTCGCCTACCTCGTCAACAAGACCCGATCGACGGCCGGCTTCAACGCCCTCATCTCCTCGAAGCTCAACCAGTGGACGCTGCTCATCGGGACGCTCGTGGTCGTCTACTCGCTCGCGCTGGGCCAGTACGGCGCGCTGCCGTTCGACCAGAAGCAGATGGGCGAGATCTGGCTCACCGCCGCCCAGTCGTTCTTCGCCATCGCGCTCCTGATCGACTTCGAGGTTACGGCCCGGGAAGCGGTCGCCCTGCTCGTGCTGTTCGTCTCGCAGGTGCTGCTCGAGTTCGCCGTGATCCGCGAGGTCGTCACGCTGCCGATCTCGACCTACCAGATGCTGCTCGTCTATAGCGCCGTCTACATCGTCCTCGGGCTGGCGTTGTTCGTCCACCGACGGTCGGAACTGCGGCGGATCGTCGAGCGGACCGGCAGCACGATCAGCAGCGCCGTCTCCGGGCGCGAGCGGCCCCACGGGGCGGACGACTGACCGCGACGGGCCGACGCGGTCGTCGCGGTCGGACGGGGGACCGATGGGCGACCCGCGATACGGAACGATCCGTTTTTGCACCGATTCCCCCAATCGGCGGTATGGAGAAGCTCATCGAGTCCCTTTCCGACGCCCCGATCATCGACAAGGACGGCTACGAGTACCTCGTCCACCCGATCAGCAACGGCGTGCCGATGCTCGACCCCGACCTGCTGCGCGAGGTCGTCGTCGAGGTCATGCAGACGGCCGATCTGGACGTCGACAAGATCGTCGCCCCGGAGGCGATGGGGATCCACCTCGCGACCGCCCTCTCCCTGCAGACCGACATCCCGCTGGTCGTGATCCGCAAACGTCCCTACGGCCTCGAGGGCGAGGTCTCGCTCCACCAGCAGACCGGCTACTCCGAGTCGGAGATGTACATCAACGACGTCGAGGCGGGCGACCGCGTCCTGATCGTCGACGACATGCTCTCGACCGGCGGGACGCTGGCGGCCATCTGCACCGCGCTGGACGACATCGGCGCCGATATCGTCGACATCGTGGTCGTGATGCGGAAGGTCGGCGACTCCGCGCTCGACGAGACGCCGTTCGAGGCGACGAGCCTCCTCGACATCACCGTCGAAGACGGCGAAGTCACGGTTCACTGATCGGCGCTCGTTCGGCTTCCATCGTTCGTTTCGCCGGACCGGGTAGCGGCGGCTCCGCGTCGCTGCTATCGCACTTCTATGCACGATAGTGCATATAGTCGCCCCCGGACGGCCGCTCGATGAGCGCATATACGAGAGTTTTTGTACATCGATTCGCTACGGAGAGGGTATAGCATGTCGAACGAAACTGACGGGGGCATTCAGATCGAATACGGCGTCGACGACAAACCGCCGTTACCGAAATCGATCCTGCTGGGCTTGCAACACGTCGCGGTCATGATCGTGCCGGCGACGGCGGTGGCGTACGTCGTCGCGAACGGGGTCGGTCTCGAGGCCGACGCGGCCTACCTCGTCCAGATGGTCCTGCTGTTTTCCGGACTGGCGACGATGGTCCAGGCCTACACCGTCGGCCCGGTCGGCGCTCGGCTGCCGATCGTCATGGGCTCGAGTTTCACCTTCGTCGGCGCGACGATCGATATCGGCGCCAGCTTCGGGCTGGCCGCCGTCTTCGGCGCGATTCTCGTCACCGGCTTCGTCGTCGAAGGCCTGATCGGCTGGCAGTTCAAACGCATCAAACCCTTCTTCCCGCCGCTGGTGACCGGCCTCGTCGTCGTCATCATCGGCCTCTACCTCGTTCCCGTCGCGATGGACTACGTCGCCGGCGGCTCCGCCGCCGAAGCGGCGGGCACCTTCGGCGGCCTGCAACACCTCGGACTGGCCGCGCTCGTGCTGGCGATCGCCGTCGGGCTCAACATGTTCACGCGCGGCGTCACGCGACTGCTGTCCGTGCTGGTCGCGATCGTCGTCGGCTACGCGGCCGCCATCGCCCTCACGTTCGCGACGGGCCTCGAGATCGTCGACTTCGGACCCGTCGGCGAGGCCGCGTGGATCGCCCTGCCGTCGCCGACCCGCTTCGGCTTCGAGTTCGAGCCGATCGCGATCGCCACGTTCGCCGTCCTCTTTCTGGTCTCCTCGATGGAGACCGTCGGCGACATGTCCGGCGTCACGGCCGCCGAAGGCCGGAACCCGACCGACGAGGAGTTCCGCGGCGGGCTGTTCAACGACGGCCTGCTGAGTTCGCTCGGCTCGATCTTCGGCGCGTTCCCGATCACCTCGTTCTCCCAGAACGTCGGCATCGTCAACTTCACCGGCGTGATGAGCCGCCACGTCGTCGGCATCGGCGGCGTCTTCCTCGCCGTCCTCGGCCTGAGTCCCAAAGTGGGCGCCGCCGTCACGACGATCCCCAGCGCGGTCTTCGGCGGCGCGGTGTTGCTGATGGCCGGGATGGTCGCCGCGAGCGGGTTCCGACTGATCGTCACGCACGTCGAACTCGATCGCCGGAACACGGTCATCGTCGCCGTTTCGCTCGGCCTCGGTCTCGGCATCGCGACGACGCCCGAGGCCCTCGCGGGACTGCCGAGCCGCGCCGAACTGTTCTTCGGCCAGCCGGTCATCGCGACCGCGCTGTCGGCGCTGGCGCTCAACACGTTCGTCCCCGGCGACTCGAGCCCGCTGTTCGACGCCGCCCCCGTGGCGACCGACGCGAGCGCGGACTCGGAGACCCCCGCCGCCGGGCCGAGCGACGACTGAGCACCGCCGGCGTTCTCGAACCCGAGACGGTCTCTAACGCCTAAATAATCCTTTTCCGGTCGTTCGTGGTACCGCCGTCCATGCCAGACGTCGTAATCGTCGGCGGCGGTCCCGCCGGCCTGAGCGCAGCGTTGTTCACCGCGAAGAACGACCTCGAGACGGTCGTCTTCGACACCGACGAGACCTGGATGCACAAGGCGCACCTGTTCAACTACCCCGGAATCCGGAGCATCAGCGGCAGCGAGTTCATGGAACTGACCCGCGGGCAGGTCAGCGATCGCGGCGCCGACGTCCGCGTCGGCGAGGAGGTGACCGACGTCGACCCCGGCGGCGACGGCTTCACCATCGAAACAGAGGACGACGCTTACGACGCCGATTACGTCGTCCTCGCGACGGGCGCCGACCGGTCGATGGCCGAGGATCTCGAGGTAGACTTTTCCGACGACGGCACCGTCGACGTCGATCTGGACACCGAGACGAGCGTCGACGACCTCTACGCGACGGGCGCGATGGTCCGCGACGAGGAGTGGCAGGCCGTCATCGCCGCGGGCGACGGCGCCTCGGCCGCGCTGGACATTCTGAGCAAGGAGAAGGGTGAGCACTTCCACGACTTCGACGTTCCCGACGACGTCGCGTGATTCCGGACGGTCCATCGTACTCCCGACGGTGTCGGTTCCTCGAGTCGCCTCGAGTGATGCGCCGCCGGTTCGTCGCCGATCTCTAATCTCCGTTTAGAGCACGTGTGGAGGAGATTTTCGGGCGATAGATGAGCCGATTTGTGGCCTGCGTGTTCGGGGCCCACGACTAAGCGCGTAGTCGTCGCCGGTATTCGTATGGCGACTACCAACGTCGACCGCATCGACGACCTCGAGGAACTGTTCCACCACAAACTCGCCCAGATGTACTACACCGAGCAGGAACTCGTCGAGGCGTTAGACGAGATGGCGATCAACGCGAGCAACGATCGGATGAGCGAGGGCTTCGCGGACCACCGCGACGAGACCCGGACGCACGTCCAGCGTCTGGAGGAGGTCTTCGCGGCTCTCGACCGGCCGGCGGAGCGACGAGAGGATCCCGTCCTCGACGCGCTCGAGCAGGAGCGGGCGACCCTCGAAGACGCTATCGAGGACGACGACATGCTCAACATGGCCTATCTGAACGCCGCGATGATGACCGAGCGCATCGAGATGACGTCCTACGAGGGCCTCACCACGATGGCGAACAAGATCGGGTACGACAACGAGATCAAGAAACCCCTCAAGTCCAACCACGACGAGGAAGAGTCGACTTACCGCGAACTGTCGGCGATGGAGACGGCCTCGGACATGAAGTCGCTGTGGGACCGGCTGACCCCGTCGTAGGGCCCGTGATTAGCAGCGATACCGGAACGCTCCCCGGCGGCCACCCCTACGTCAGCGTCGGGAGCGGTGATCGCGCGCTCGTCGTCATGCCGGGGTTCGGCGACGCGATGTTCTCCGGCAGTTATCCACCGTTTTCGGGGTGGACGCTCGCCCCTTACTTCGCTCGATACCTCGACGAGTACACCGTTTACGTCCTCAGTCGCCCGCGCGGGCTGCCGGCGGGATACGACGAGGACGACGCGATCGCCTCGCACACCGCGGCGTTCGAAGCGATCGCCGGCTCAAGCAACGGCGTCGACGTGATCGGCATCTCGATGGGCGGTCTGATCGGGCAGGCCCTCGCTCGCCGAGAGCCGGAACTGGTCGACCGCCTCGTTCTCGCGAACACCGCCTGTCGACTCGACGGCGACGCCCGATCGACCGTGCGGCGGCTCGAACGCTTCGCCCGCGAGCGCGACTGGGCGTCGATCCGCTCGGAACTGGCCGTCGCGATGTTCTCCGACGGGCGCGCGATGGCGTATCCGCTCACGCTCCAGACGGCCGGCCGATTCGTGCAACCCCGCCCGGCCGTCCCGGCCGACGTCCGGCGCTCGCTCGAGTTCATCCTCGAGTTCGACGGCTGCGATCGACTCGCGGCGATCGACCAGCCCACGCTGGTCTTCGCCGGCGAGCGGGATCCGTACTTCACCGCGGACCTCGCGCGCGAGACCGCCGACGGGCTGTCGAACGGGGAGCTCGAGATCGTTTCGGGCGCGAAACACGGCGCCTTCCACGAGCGAAAGCTCACGTTCGACTCGCGAGTTCGGTCGTTCCTCGAGCGGACGGCACCGAAGGCGCTCGAGGCCTGAGGAGCGTTCCGACTGACGGAGAGTCGTGGCTGCGAACGGTATTACGGAAGATTCGAGGCGAAAGCCTCGCGCTTCAGCGCGGGGTGGATGTCAAGCCGGCTCGCTCTCGCTCGAGACGCCGCTCCGCTCCGAGAGCCACTCGCGGGCCCGCGGCCACCACTCGTCGTGGGCCTCGGGAGCCACCGACGTCCCGACGTGACTCGTCGGGAACTCGAGGGCGGCCGCGTCCTCGCTGGCGACGGCCTCGAGGAAGGGGCGAGCGGCCCGCGGTGGGACGAATTCGTCCTCGGTCCCGAGGATCAACAGGACCGGCATGTCGATCCGTTCGAGGTCGACGGACCGACCGTGCAGTTCCCAGGTGCCCTCGAGCAGTCGATTCTCGAGGACCAGTTCCGTGACGAACTCCGCGTAGGCCGCGCCGGAGAGCGCCGGGCCGCCCGCGGCCCACGAGCGCTTCCGGCCGTACTCCTCGACGACGGCGGGGTCGTCGAGCCGATCCCAGAGCCGCAGCGGGTTCGTCACGGTGTACTCGACGGGCTTGCGAAGCGCCAGCGCGGCCTCGAGCAGCGGCGACGGGACGGCGTCGAAGGCGTCGGCGATCTGCTGGGGGTCGTGGTTGGCCGCCAGCGTTCGCACGAGGTCGATGCCGTCCGCGCTATCGACGGCCTCGGTCGACGGGCCGGTGTGCGCGTCGGAGCCGTCGCGGCACGCGGTTCCGACTCGCCGTCGGCGGCCGTCTCGAACGCGAGCGGCGGTCCCTGAAGGACGAGGGTCCGAACGTCGTCTGGAAAGAGACCCGCGTAGCCGGCAGCCAGCGGGGCGCTCGTCGAGTAGCCGTGGAGGTGAACCGCGTCCGAACCGGTCTCTTCGCGGACGTGATCGATGCAGTCGTACAGGAATCGACAGACGTAATCGCCGAGGTCGAGCGAGCGGTCGAGCGGCGAGGCGTCGCCCCACTCGACGACGTAGACGGGGAACCCGTCGTCGAGGAACCCACTGACGACGCTCCGGTCGTCGGCGAAGTCGAGGATCGACGGGTCGTTGATGAAGGGATACGCGATCGCCAGTGGCACGTCCCGACGTTCGTCGGCGGGAACACGGGGTTCGTACCGTCGGAGCGACGCCGGTCCTTCCTCGTAGACGACCTCGTAGGGGGTGACGCCGGGCTCGGCGGTCGCGAGTTGGCCCGTGCGCAGCGGGGCCTGTGCGATTTTCGCCGGCGTTCTGGCGGTCCGATCGAGGGTCTGTCGATAGAATTCTCGCGGATCCATCTGCTGAGTCTGACCCGATTACCGGTTAGGCGGCTATCAGGACCGTCCCTGCACACTCCGCAGGTACTCTCGGGGGACCGGCACGCCGGTGATGGCGACGACCTCGGCGCGATCCGTCGTCGCGAGACGAGCCCAGACGGCGGCCGAGCACCGCCTCTCCCGAGACGTGCATGAGTATGTCACCCACATAGTTTATGCTCGTGGCCGCTCTAGCGAGGAGTACAGTCGGGCGATAGCAAGTCCGACGGCCGATGGGCGCACCGTGCTCGACGGCGGGCCGCGCACCTTCGTGACGTATTGCAACGGGCGTCCACCGTCGCTCCGGACCCGTTATCGCGCGGCCCGTTTCCGCGATCCCGTCGAGACCCAACGAACGACGAACCCTTTTCACCGGTCAGTCCACCGGGAGCGGGGACGACTCGAGGCTCGCGTCGGAACGCCCCCGCTCTCGGATTCGCCGCGTTTTCTCCGCCGTCTCGTCCGGGAGCCCCGCGATTCGAGGTGCGTGTCGATCTGTCGTGGGTAACTTTCACACATATATCTTTTTGTTCTCGACTGCATAACAGCCTGCAAGAATGCAGTACGACGCCGTTCTGTTCGACTTCGACGGCGTCGTGGTCGAGAACCCCTCGCCACGGCGCATGTACGACGCGCTCGCGCGGACCTACGAGCAGCTCGGCCGCTCCGACCCCGCGGCGGAGACGGTCCAGGAGGTGCTGAGCGGCGACTTCGAATCGATCGCCGACCGCTGTCGACGGCTCGAGGTCGACACCGATACCTTCTGTTCGCAGGCGGCCAGCGAAATGATCCGGACCCAGCTCGCGGACGTCGAACGCGGCCTGCGTTCGATGTACGACGACGTCGCCGCCGTGCGATCGCTCGAGGCGCCGCTGGGGGTCGTCAGCGACAACCACCCGACCGTGGTCTCGCGGCTGCTCGACCGCTTCGGCCTTCGATCGCTGTTCGAGACCGTCTACGGCTGTCCGCTCACCCCCGACGGTCTCTCCCGGCGCAAGCCCGATCCGACCAACATCGAACGCGCCATGGACTCCCTCGAGGCCGAGTCGGCGCTGTACGTCGGCGATCGACCGGTCGACGTGCAGGCGGCCCACAACGCGGCAGAGGACGTGATAGACGCTGTCGTCGGGAACGGTATCGCCCGCGGGCGTCTCCTTGAACAGCGCGACGCCGTACGCCGCGTCCGCGTCGCAGTCGACGCAGGTCCCGGGTCCGTGCCGGCTGCCGGTGCTCCGGTGACCGGTGCCCGTGTACTCCTCGCCCGCCGTTCGGAACGCCGCGCAGTCCCGACAGAGCCGCCACCGATTGTCGACGTCGGCGAGTTCGAAGATGTGGTACGCCATCTCGTGTTGGGTGAACGGTACCGCCGCGTTACAGAAGAGACAGTCCATGGCCGGCCGTGCGCCGAGGAGGTGTGTAACGGTTTCCCACGAACTGTCAGGGAGCGACGCGCCGCACGGGGCCGACGCGAGTCGACCGCGACGACGCTCGGATCGCCGCAGATTCCGGCCATCGCTTTTTGCACTCGAGGGTGGGAGCGACCGCTATGAACGACGCGGACTGGAACGACCTTCGATCGCAGTGTACGGCCCTCGAGTCCGGCGCACAGCTCCTGACGCCGCTGTCCGAGCGGCCGTTCCGAATCGAGACCGACGCCGAGGACCGAATCGTCGTCCGCTTCGCGGACAGCACCGAGGAACGCCCGCTCTGGCGCGAGCAGTTCGGCGTCTTCGACGACCGGCTCGAGGACCAGGGAATGGCCGTCGACGATCTGCAGCCGGGCGTCGAACCCTACGCGGCGGTCCTCACGCTCTCCGACTCGTACGCCGTCGAGGGCGACACGATCGTCAGAGACGAGGACGCGACGGGCGGCGAGAGCCCGTTTCTCGTCTCGGCTGCCGACGCGCGAACGCCGTCTCGGCTGCCGACGCGCGCCCGCTCTGGCGCGAGCAGTTCGGCGTCTTCGACGACCGCTCGAGGACCAGGAATGGCCGTCGACGATCTGCAGCCGGGCGTCAGACCCTACGCGCAGCGTCCTCGCTCTCCGACTCGTACGCCGTCGAGGGCGACACGATCGTCAGAGACGAGGACGCGACGGGCGGCGAGAGCCCGTTTCTCGTCTCGGCTGCCGACGCGCGAACGCCGCCGGAGCGGCTCCACGACGACGCCCTGCTGTTGGCCCACCTCGTCGAACACCTAGACGTCGACGACCACGGCGCCCTCGAGTCGCTCGATACCGAGTCCCTGACGGACTACTACGTCCTCGCCTCGGACGTCCAGCGCGGCGCCGACGGGGTCCGCGCGACGGCCCGAGACGAACTGCTCGAGCGGCTCGGGCCCGAGCAGGAACTGCACGGCCGCTTCGGGACCGTCCGGCGGACGACCCGCACGCGCCGCCGCCCGAAGGACGACGAGACCGTTCTCGCCGCGCTCGACGAGCGCGGGATCCCCCGCGAGTGGGTCCTCGGCGTCGACCCGGACAAACTCGACGTCGTGCTGTCGGTGACCGACCTCGAGGAGGACGCGGTGTTCGACGCCGAGGAGGACGTCTACGTCCAGAAGATCGGCGTCGACGAGGACGAGAAGTACTCGCGGCTGCAGGGCCTGGCCGACCGCATCGACGAACTCGCGGACGCCGAGGGCGAGGCGCTCACCGACGACCTCGAGGCGATCGAGGAGCGCCTCGAGGAGGCGCTGACGGCGGGGTAGTCGGCTCGGTCCGACGGTCGTAACCGCGAAATCCGATACCCGTTTCCGAGAGCCGGCCCTACCGGTCGGTAGCCATGCGTTCCCGCTCGACGGGCACCCGCTTCCTGATGGTCGCCGTCGGCTGCCTGCTCCTCCTGACGTACCTCGGGGTCGCCGGGATCGGCTACCTGGCGCTCGCCGCCCTCTGGCGGGCGGCCCCCGACCCCGCGACGACCGCGCTCGTCGTCGTCGGAACCGGACTGCTGGTCGGCTACCTGAGCTACCGGTTCGGCACGTCGGCGGTCCTCTCGCGGCTCGAGGCCGTCGAACTCCCGCGGTCGCGGGCCCCGAAGCTCTACTACCGACTCGACCGCCTCGAGGAACGGATGGGCGTCGACGCGCCGACGATCTACGTCGCTCAACTCCCGGCGCCCAACGCGTTCGCCATCGGCTCGGCGCGCAGCGGCGCGATCGTCCTCGACCGGTCGCTGCTTCGATTCCTGACCGTCGACGAACTCGAGGGGCTGCTCGCCCACGAGCTCGCCCACCTCGAGGGGTACGACGCGTTCGTCCAGACGCTGGCGCTGAGCGTGTTTCAGACGGTCGCCGGGCTCCTCGTTCTGCTGTGCTCGCCGCTCCTGTTGGCGATCGTCGGCGCCGCGCGGGCGATCGCGTTGATGCGCGGCCGCCCCGGCGCGTGGCCGCGCACGATCTTCGGTCGCCTCCTCCGGCGCCTCGAGCGCGGCGTCCAACTGGCGTTCCTGCTGGTGACCCTCGCCGTCCGCGCCCACTCGCGCCGGCGGGAGTACGCCGCCGACGACCGCGCGGCCGCGGTCACCGGGAACCCGCTCGCGCTCGCCCGCGCTCTTCGGAAGATCCAGCGCGTGGCCGATCCGCGCCGCGGGCTGCTCTCGCCGCTGTACGTGCACACCGAGGACGACGACTGGACGCGGCTCTTCTCGACGCACCCCGACACGAGCGAGCGGGTCGAACGGTTGGTCGAGCGGGCGCGGACCGGCTCGGCGAACGGCCGGTCGCAACGGGTTCAGTGAGCGCCTCGAGACGGTTCGGACTAGCGAGAACGATATCGTAGCGGGGCCGGTGGAGACGTGGAAGCGGAGAGCGGCAACGACGATCGTCTCGAGCCGTTCGAGAACGCGTTTCGGGGCGATGAGTGACTATGGCGAACGAAATGGGTCAGCGCGAGAACTCGAGGACGGGACGCGACGGGATCGAACGGGACGACTCGTTCACACACCGGTCCAGCCGCACTCGACGCACCTGAGGACGCCGCCGTCGTCGATCGTCGTTCCCGAACAGGTCGGGCAGCAACTCACGCGCGTGCCGCCGTCGGTGACCGCGCGCTCGCGCGTCTGCTTGCGCTCGAGCTCGGCCGGCAGCGTCGGATGGCAACTCGCACAGACGCGCTCGGTTCGCCGATGGGTCATGGTCTCCGTTCGGGCTCGGTGCTCGAAGAGACGGGATACCTCGTCACCGCAGCGTTCGCATTCGACCATTGTATGCGAACTATAACCACACTTCAGAATAAGTGTTTCCCATGTGTGGACATAATTCCCTATTCTCGACTAGCATGACTCCATATCCCCGGATCTATAGGACAAAGTCCCCATATACGGTGGCAGAATTGTTCGAACAGTTATCCGGACGGATGCAGCAGGGGATTCGATCGATGACGAGGAACCCCCGTTCGCGCTACGGGAGGCCGAATCGGGCGTCCGCGAACCCGCAAATACTTTTGGCTGCACGGGTCGTACCTCGAATCATGTACGTGCGGGACGCGAAAAACAGGGAAGAGGTCTGGTTGCTCGATCACATCGAGGCAATGGGGCTCGACGAGACGGCGTTCCGCTCGCGCGACTACGTCGTCGCGGTGGACGAAGCCTCCGGCGAGAAGGCCGGCTTCGGGCGGATTCGGATCCACAAAACCGACGGCGCTGCGTCGGCTAACGCCGACTCCGATCGCGCCGGCGGGCGCGCGGACGACGTCTGCGAGCTGACCAGCATCGGCGTGCTCGAGGGCTGGCGCGAACAGGGCGTCGGCGCCCACGTCGTCGAACGGATCGTCGAGTACGCCGGCGACGAGGGGTTCGACACCGTCTACGCGCTGACCGGCGAGGGAGCCTACCTCGCCCAGTTCGGCTTCGAGCGCGTCGAGGAGTCGGAACTGCCGGCGGTGCTCCGGGATCGACTCGAGGACAAGCGCGACGGCGTCGATCCGGACGCCGTGCCGCTCACGATCGACGTCGATCGGTTCCGGATGCCCGACCGCCTCCGCGAGGCGTTCAAACGCGCTCCCGAGGGCCGCGAGGACGTGTCGAACGACGAATCGGCCGAGGACTTCGGGATCGACACCGAGTCGGCGACGTACAAGTACGATACGGGTCGGTAACGCGTCGCGAAACGCCCCGGTCGCGCCGAGGATCGAGCGACGGCTCAGTTACGCCGATCGTGTATCTGCTGTGGCTGCCTGTCGAACCCGTGGGCGAACGCGACCCACGCGATCGCGGAGACGGCGAGGATCGGCGGCAGGATCGCGAACCCCCACAGCGGATCCAGCCCCCAGCCGAGTAACAGGACGAGGTTCGCCACCCCGATCGCGAGAAACGGGGCGACGTACAGCGCCGCCCGACGGCGGTTTCGGTCGTCGTCGGTCGGTACCGGCGGCTCCATACCGGCCCTACTACGGCATCGCTGAAAAGCGGTCGTGCCGCGCCGAGTGACGGTCACGAAATCGGAGGTGTGTGCGGTGACGGCGCCGTCGCTCGAGACGATTCCGCCGGAGTCCCGTCGCGACTCGGGACGATACTGGCCGCCTTCATGAACCTTCAAGCCCCAGCCCGTCAATCAGTAACGATAATGTTCGACCAGGACGATCTCGAGGAGATCCGTGCCAGCAAGGCGGAGTGGCACGAGGAGGAGGTCGCGCCCGTCCTCGAGCGCTTCGGCGAGCGCAAGGACACGTTCACCACCGATACCGGGGGCCAGGAGGTCGATCGGCTCTACGCGCCCGACGACGTCGCCGACCTCGACTACCAGGAGGATCTGGGGAACCCCGGCGAGCCGCCGTACACGCGCGGGGTCTACTCCACGGGGTATCGCGGGCGGCTGTGGACGATGCGCCAGTACGCCGGCTTCTCGACGCCCGAAGACACCAACGAGCGGTATCACTACCTGCTCGACGAGGGGCAGACGGGGCTCTCGATGGCCTTCGACCTGCCGACCCAGATGGGCTACGACTCCGACGACCCGATGGCCGCCGGCGAGGTCGGCAAGGCGGGCGTCGCCATCGACTCGCTTTCGGACATGGAGACCGTCTTCGACGGCATCCCGTTAGACGAGGTCTCGACGTCGATGACGATCAACGCGCCCGCGTCGGTGCTGCTGGCGATGTACATCGCGGTCGGCGACCAGCAGGGCGTCGACCGCTCGGAGCTCCGGGGGACGATTCAGAACGACCTCTTGAAGGAGTACATCGCGCGCAACACCTACATCTATCCGCCCGAGCCGTCGATGCGGATCATCACGGACATCTTCGAATTCTGCGCCGACGAGACGCCGAAGTTCAACACCATCTCGATCTCGGGCTACCACATCCGCGAGGCGGGCTCGACGGCCGCACAGGAACTGGCCTTCACGCTTGGCAACGGCATCGAGTACGTCGAGACGGCCATCGAGGCCGGCCTCGACGTCGACGACTTCGCCCCGCAGCTCTCGTTCTTCTTCAACGGCCACAACAACATCTTCGAGGAGGTCGCCAAGTTCCGCGCCGCGAGGCGGATGTGGCACGACATCGTCGAGGAGCGGTTCGATCCGGACGATCCCAAGTCCAAGCAGCTGAAGTTCCACACCCAGACCGCGGGCTCGATGCTGACCGCCCAGCAGATCGAGAACAACGTCGTCCGCGTCGCCTATCAGGCGCTGGCCGCGGTGCTCGGCGGCACGCAGAGCCTCCACACCAACGGCAAGGACGAGGCGCTCGCGCTGCCGACCGAGGAATCGGTTCGGACCGCCCTGCGCACCCAGCAGATCCTCGCCCACGAGTCCGGCGCCGCCGACACCATCGACCCGCTGGCGGGCAGCTACTACGTCGAATCGCTGACCGACGAGGTCGAAGAAGAGGCCTACGAGATTCTCAATGAGGTCGAGGAGCGCGGCGGGATGCTCGAGGCCGTCGAGCAGCAGTGGGTCCAGCGCCAGATCCAGGACACGGCCTTCGACCGGCAGAAGGAGATCGAGGAGAGAGAGCGGATCATCGTCGGCGTCAACGAGTTCCAGATCGAGGACGAAGAGCCCGAGATGGACGTCGAGGAAGTCACCCAGGAAGACCAGCAGCGCCAGATCGACGGTCTCGAGACGGTCCGGGCCGAGCGCGACGACGAGGCCGTCGACGCGAAACTCGAGGCGCTGCGCGAGGCCGCGCAGGGCGACGCGAATCTCATGCCCTACATCATCGAGGCCGTGAAGGTGTACGCGACGGTCGGCGAGATCTGTAACGTCATGCGCGACGAGTTCGGCGAGTACCAGCCCGGCGGCGCGGTCTGAGGAACTGAACCCACGAGTTGATTCGAGTAACGCTACCGATGTGTCTCGAGTAACACTCGTTTACGGACGCTGCCGTCGGGCGGTTCAGAGGCAACACTCCGTTGTGCGGGGAACTCGGGGGAACGGTCGGCTCTGTTTATCCGAATATCGGCCGACAGCGATGCCGTGAGTTACCTATGAGCGAGCGATCCGACGAGCGACTCGACGAGCGTCCGACCCCGGTATCCGAACCGCCGGTTGACGCCACTGGGACCTCCCGTCGCCGCCTGTTGCAGGCCGCGGCCGCCGCGGGCGGCGTCGTCGCGCTGGGCGATCTCGCGGCCGCCCAGGAGACCGAGACGATCGAACTGGGTGGCCAGACCAGCGGCTGGGAAGGCGTCGCGCCCGAGGACATCGCCGGCGAGACGAACCCGACGCTGGAACTCGAGGCCGGAACCGCCTACGAACTGACCTGGGAGAACCTCGACGGGCAACCCCACAATATCGTCATCGAGAGCGGCGAGGGAGAGGAACTCGAGCGGACGGAACTCCTGACCGGGCAGGGCGAGACCCAGACGCTCGAGTTCGAGGCGACCGAGGAGATGGCCGAGTACTACTGCGAGCCCCATTCGGCGACGATGCGCGGGGATATCGAGATCGGCGGCGGGGGTGCAGGCGGGGCGGAGCAGGACGAAGCGACTGACGAGGAGGCCGCAGCATTCTTCGATCCCGGCGCGGAGATCGGCGTGCAGACGGTCGCAGAGGGGATGACCGCCCCGACGGACATGGCGGTCGCCGACGAGGAGCAGGAGCGATACTTCGTCGCCGACCAGACCGGCGAACTGTGGGTCGTCACGGGAGACGGCCTGCAGGACGAGCCGTTCCTCGACGTCAGCGACCGGATGCTCGAACTCGGAACCTTCCGGGGCGAGTACGCCGAAGGGACCCAAGACTACGACGAACGCGGACTGCTCGGGGTCGAGTTCCACCCCGACTTCGCCGAGAACGGACGATTCTTCGTCCGGTACAGCGCACCGCCGAACGAGGAGACCCCGGACCGCTGGAGCCACGTCTCGGTACTGTCCGAGTTCACGGTCGCGGACGACGGCTCGAGCGCCGATCCGGACTCCGAGCGTCGCCTCCTCGAGATTCAGTCCCCGCAGTACAACCACGTTGCCGGCCCGATGGCGTTCGGCCCCGACGGCTACCTCTACGTCCCGATGGGCGACGGCGGCGGCGCCAACGACGATATGCTCGGCCACGTCGACGACTGGTACGACGAGAACGACGGCGGGAACGGCCAGGACGTCAGCGAGAATCTCCTCGGAAGCGTCCTCCGACTCGACGTCGATCAGGAGGGCGAGGATCGACCGTACGGGATCCCCGAGGACAACCCGCTGGTCGACGAGGATAACGCGCTCCCCGAACACTACGCGTGGGGCTTCCGAAACCCGTTCGGGATCTCCTTCGACAGCGACGGACGGCTGTTCGTCTCCGACGCCGGCCAGGACCTCTTCGAGGAAGCGAACCTCGTCGAGGCGGGCGGCAACTACGGCTGGAACGTCAAGGAGGGGACCCACTGCTTCAGCACGGAGAGCCCCAGCCAACCGCCGGAGGACTGCCCCGACTCGGCGCCCGACGAAGCGCCGTACGACGGACAGGAGCTACAGAATCCGATCGTCGAGTACCCACACGTCTACGAGGAACAGGTGGTCGGCATCACGATCATCGGCGGCCACGTCTACGAGGCCGGCGACATCGAGGACCTCGACGGGAAGTACGTCTTCGGCGACTGGACGGCCGATCCGGCACGACAGTCCCCGCAGGGGCGAATCCTCGCCGCTTCGGAGCCGAGCGACGGCACCGGACAGACGACCGGTAACGGCGGCGGCAACCAGACCGAAGGGACGAGTCCCGACGACCAGGAGGATTCGGAGAACGTGACGCCCGGCGAGGGCGGGATCGAAGAGGGAGGCTTCGAGAACGAGACGAACGCGACCAATGAGACGAACGCGTCCAACGAGACGCCCGACGACGGCGCGGCGGACGTCGGCGGTGGCGGCCAAGAGCAGGTCGTCCCGCGAGACGAGCTCTGGAACATGGAGGAACTCCAGCTCGCCGGCTCAGAAGACGGCTCGTTCCCGTACTTCGTCCGGCAGTTCGGCCAAGACCTCGAGGGCAACGTGTACGTGCTCGCCAACCAGGTGGGCGTTCCGGAGGGCGACACGGGCACGGTCTTCGAGATCGTCCCGCCGGGAGAGGGCGAGTCGCTGGAACCGCCCGCGGAGGACGAAGCGGTCGAATCCGGGGATCAGGCGGCCGACGAGAACGCGACCGAGGACACGCAGGACGAGCCGATCGCCGAGAACGCCACCGACGGTGAGAACGCGACCGACAACGAGACGCCGAGCGCGAACGAGACCAGCGACGGCGCCTGAGCCCGCCGTCGCCGCGTCGCTTCGGTTCGACGGTTCGATCCCGCTCGAGTCGACTCGAGCCACCCGCCGGGCCCATCCTCGAACCACAGCGATTGCGACTCTCTTTGCCGGCCCGGGGTTGATGGCTCACGACGTGAAACACGGAGCCATGCGCGAGACCGTCTCGACAGCGACCGTTACCGCAGGGAACGCCGAGATTCCGGCGCTCGGATTCGGCACCGCCAGAATGACCGGCGACGAGTGCCGGCGGGCCGTCGAGACCGCACTCGAGGTCGGCTACCGACACGTCGACACCGCCCAGATGTACGACAACGAGCGCGCCGTCGGCGAGGCCCTCGCCGCCAGCGGAGTCACCCGTGAGGACGAACGCAGTGAGTCCTCGGAGAAACGAGCGGGAGATGCGGGCTCCGAGCGAAGCGAGGATCCCGGTGAAGCGAGCGGTGAAACCGCGAGCGAGGAGCGACACGTGAGCCGCGAGGACGTCTTCGTCGTCACCAAGGTCCACCCCGACAACGCCGCGCGCGACGACGTCCTCGCGTCGACCCGCGAGAGCCTCGAGCGACTCGGGCTCGAGGCGGTCGACCTCCTCTTGCTCCACGCGCCGAGCGACCGCGCGCCCCTCGAGGAAACGCTGGCCGCGATGAACGACCTCCAGGACGAGGGGGCCGTCGATCACGTCGGCGTCAGCAACTTCTCGGTCGAGCGACTCGAGTCCGCCCGCGAGCTGTCCGAGACGCCCATCGTCGCGAACCAGGTGAAGTACCACCCCTACCACCACCGGGACGACCTGCTCGAGTACTGCGTCGATCGCGACGTTTGCCTGACGGCGTACAGCCCGCTCGCGGAGGGGACCGTCCCGGGCGACGACCGGCTCGCCGAAATCGGCGAGCCCCACGACAAGTCGGCGTCGCAGGTCGCGCTGCGCTGGCTCGTCCAGCAGCCCGGCGTGGCGGCGATTCCGAAGGCCTCGAGCCGCGAGCACATCGAAGCGAACGCCGATATTTTCGACTTCGAACTCTCGAACGACGAGCTGGCGGCGGTCGCCGACGTCGGCGACGGCCTCTGGGATCAGGTGGCCGCGACGCTCGGACTGCGGTGAGAGGTCTCTCGGATCGAACGACCGGGAGGCGATCTCCGCACCGCTTCGATTACTCATCGTATGCGGTGGCGCGCGCTGAGCCGCGCGAGCGACGAGCGAGTCGCGGCTCAAAACTGCGCGAGGGACGAGGACCGCAGCGACTTCGGGGAGCGAGGACCGCAATCGGCTGGGGAGGGTGTGGCGATTCCCTGTTGCCACGATAGCAGAACGGTTCGGTTCGTCTTGGATCCGCGAGTGGGATCTACAATACCAACACTCGAGCGAACGCCGCAAGCCACGATCCGAGACGATTAATTGTCCGGAATCCAAGCGCTATTTGTCGACCACGAGAAACGACCATCCATGCACTTCGATCACGCAGGGATCGCGACCGAGGACGCACGAGAACTCGCCGCCCTGTACGGCGACCTCTTCGGCCTCGAGGTCGCCCACGAGGAGGAGTTCGACGGCATGCGCGTCGTCTTCCTCGAGACGGGCGACGGCTACTTCGAACTGCTCGAACCCCTCGAAGACGGCACCATTTCGCGCTATCTCGAGGACAACGGGGCCGGCATCCACCACCTCGCGCTCGCGACCGATGACGTGGAGGCGGCCCTCGAGACCGCGCGCGACCACGACGTCGCGTTGATCGACGACGATCCGCGGCCCGGCGCGTGGGGCCACTCGGTCGCGTTCCTCCACCCCAAGGACACCGGCGGGATTCTGATCGAACTCGTCGAACACTGAGTAAAGCGGAACGAGGGGCGCCGAGTATCGGGCTACTCGAGTCGGTTCTCGCTCTCGCTCGGTTCGCCGCGGTCGACGTCGATGCGGTGGGGTTCCGGCCGTTCGCTCTCGCCGCTGTCGCTTCCGCCGACCGGAATCTTCGTCCGGAGGTCGCTGGCGAACGACTGAACCTGATCGACCAGCGTCTCGACCTCCTCCGCGAACTCGTCGACGGTACGCTCGACGTAGTGGACGCGCCGGGCCGGAATCCGGCGGACGATATCCCGCCCCTCGTCGTCCTCGCCGGTCTTGATGATCCAGTGGTCCTGGAAGTAGGCGATGTGTTCGTTGGGCACCGACTTCCGGACGGTCTCGTCGGGTTCGTCGTACACGATCGTCGCCTCGCCGATGTCGCGCTCGAGTTCGAGGTCCTCGTCTACCATAGCCGCGCTACCACGCGGGCGCGCGTAGACTCACTGCTTGCGAGCGACCGGTCTTCCTTTTGAGCGTCGAACCCGACGCTCTCGACCTCAGCCGAAGTTTTCGATCAGCGCCTCGTCGGGATCTCCGCCCGCGTCCTCGATGGTGTCCGCGACGAGCGTCACGAAGTCCTCGAAGCCGAACGCGTAGACCCGACCGTCCTCGAGGTGGCTCTCGAGCGCGTCCTCGAGCCCCGCGTCGTCGTCGCCGTCGAGAACGACGACGTCCGCGCCCGCGTCCTCGAGGGCCTCGAGGCGATCGGTGTGGGCCGGCGCGTCGGCCCGATAGATGACGGCCGCGTCGTGGCCCGACTCGTGGGCCGCCTCGGCGATGGCGACCGCGGGGCCGACGCCCGGGCCGCCCGCGACGGCGACGACGTCCTCGTCGCCCTCGTAGGTGATCGTCCCGAACGGGCCCTCGACGTGGACGGTCTCGCCGCCCTCGAGGTCGGCCAGCCACGTCGAGAGATCGCCCTCGGGGTCGATCCCGACCGTGATCTCGAAGGTCTCGCCGACCGACGGGGACGAGAGCGTGTAGTGGCGCATGACGACCTCGTCGTCGTCGACCGTCTCGTCTCCGCCGACGTCACGGGGCACGGCCCGGAGCAGAACGAACTGGCCGGGGCGGGCGTCGAACTCCTCGGGCGTCTCGAGTTCGAGCGCGACGGTGTCGGGGCCTACTTCGCGGATCGATTCGACGGTGACTGGCGTCCCCTCGATTGGCATGTCGACCACGTTTAACGGCCGGTCGAAAAGGCGTTCCGTTCCCCGGCGGGCCGTCGGTAGCGGTCCTCGAAAAGCGACGGCTCGATCGGCGTCAGATACTGAGAAATACATCATGATAGATCGGGCACAGCGTCGCTGCCCGGCGATTTCGGCAGTCGGTCTCGTATTCCGATTCTCGTATTAATTCGATACTGAGTAATGAAAACTGTCGCTTAGCCCCGGACATAACGGCGACTGTTGCGGAGGTCCGGCTATGCTTTCAGAAGCCTTTTCATTTACTGGGAGCAAGGGTCGGCATAACATGGCTGAGGACCTCAACTGGGCGGTTGGAGGCGAGGCCGGGGACGGTATCGACTCCACGGGTAAGATCTTCGCTCAGGCACTCGCCCGAGCCGGACGGCACGTATTCACGTCGAAAGACTTCGCGTCGCGTATCCGCGGCGGCTACACAGCCTACAAGATTCGAACCTCCGTCGAGGAGGTCCAGAGCGTCGTCGATCGCCTGGACATCTTGGTCGCGCTCACGCAGCGAACGATCGACGAGAATCTCGACGAACTCCACGACGGGAGCGCCATTATTTACGACGGCGAGCGCTCCTGGGAGGCCGAGATCCCCGACGAGATGACGGCGGTCGACGTCCCGCTGAAGTCGCTGGCCGAGGACGCCGGCGGCGCGATCATGCGCAACATCGTCGCGCTCGGCGCCGCGTGTGAGATCACCGGCTTCGACGTCGAGTACCTGGACGAAGCCCTCGAGAAGCGCTTCGGCGGCAAGGGCTCGCAGATCGTCGAGAACAACAAGGAGGCCGCGCGCCTCGGACAGGAGTACGTCGCGGAGAACTACGACCTCGAGCACCTCGGCTACAGCGTCGAGACCACGGACAACGACTACGTCCTGCTCAACGGCAACGAGGCGATCGGCATGGGTGCGATCGCCGCCGGCTGCCGGTTCTACGCCGGCTACCCGATCACGCCCGCGACCTCGATCATGGAGTACCTGACGGGCCGGATCGAGGACTACGGCGGCCACGTCGTTCAGGCCGAAGACGAGCTGTCGGCGATCAACATGGCGCTCGGCGGCGCGCGAGCGGGCGCTCGAGCCATGACCGCGACGTCCGGCGCCGGGATCGACCTGATGACCGAGACGTTCGGTCTGGTCGCGACCAGCGAGACGCCGCTGGTCATCGCCGACGTCCAGCGCTCCGGTCCCTCGACGGGGATGCCGACGAAGCAGGAACAGGGCGACCTCAACATGGCGCTGTACGGCGGCCACGGCGAGGTGCCGCGGTTCGTCATCACGCCGACGTCGATCACCGAGTGCTTCTGGAAGACCGTCGAGGCGTTTAACCTCGCCGAGAAGTACCAGACGCCGGTGTTCCTGGTCTCGGACCTGGCGATGTCCGTCACCGAACAGACGTTCCCGCCGGAAGCCTTCGACATGGACGACGTCGAGATCGACCGCGGCAAGCTCGTCGACGACGACGAGGTCGACGAGTGGCTCGACGCGCAGGGTCACTTCCGCGCCCACGCCGTCACCGACGACGGCGTCAGCCCGCGCGCGATCCCCGGCACGGTCGACGGCGCTCACATGTCCACCGGCCTCGAGCACGACGAGCTCGGTCGCCGGACCGAGGATCAGGACGAACGCGTCCGGCAGGTCGACAAGCGCTACCGGAAAGTCGAGACCGCCCAGGAGGAAGAGGACTGGGACTACCGCGAGTTCGGCGACGAAGACGCCGACAACCTCATCATCTCGTGGGGCTCGAACGAGGGCGCGCTCGTCGAAGCCCTCGACTACCTCGAGGAGGACGGCATCGACGTCCGCGTGATCTCGGTGCCCTACATCTTCCCGCGGCCCGACCTCTCGGAGGAGATCGAGGCCGCCGACGACGTGATCGTCGTCGAGTGTAACGCGACCGGCCAGTTCGCCGACCTGATCGAACACGACGTACTTACCCGCGTCAAGCGCATCAACAAGTATACCGGCGTCCGCTTCAAGGCGGACGAACTCGCCGAACAGATCACCGAGCAACTCTCCGCGGAGGTGCCTGCATAATGAGCTCAGACGTACGATTCACCGACTTCAAATCCGACAAGCAGCCGACCTGGTGTCCCGGATGCGGCGACTTCGGGACGATGAACGGCATGATGAAAGCCCTCGCCGAGACCGGCAACGACCCCGACAACACGTTCGTGGTCGCCGGGATCGGCTGTTCCGGCAAGATCGGGACCTACATGCACAGCTACGCCCTCCACGGGGTCCACGGCCGTGCGCTCCCGGTCGGCACCGGCGTCAAGATGGCCCGTCCGGACATCGAAGTGATGGTCGCCGGCGGGGACGGTGACGGCTACTCGATCGGTGCCGGTCACTTCGTCCACGCCGTCCGCCGGAACGTCGACATGTCCTACGTCGTCATGGACAACCGCATCTACGGCCTGACGAAGGGGCAGGCCTCGCCGACCTCGCGGTCCGACTTCGAGACGTCGACGACCCCCGAAGGCCCCAAGCAGCCGCCGGTCAATCCGCTGGCCCTGGCGCTGGCCTCCGGGGCGTCCTTCATCGCCCAGTCGTTCGCCTCCGACGCCCTGCGCCACCAGGAGATCGTCCAGAAAGCGATCGAGCACGACGGCTTCGGCTTCGTCAACGTCTTCAGCCCCTGCGTCACGTTCAACGACGTCGACACCTACGACTACTTCCGCGACAACCTCGTCGACCTCCAGGACGAAGGTCACGACCCCAACGACTACGAGGCCGCCAAGGAAGTCATCCTCGACAGCGACAAGGAGTACCAGGGCGTCATGTACCAGGACGAAAACTCCGTCCCGTACCACGAGAAACACGGCGTCACCGAGGACATGTCGGACATTCCGGACGGCGCGCCGGAAGACGCGATGGACCTCGTCCGCGAGTTCTACTAACGACCGACGAACTGCCGTCCCTTTTTCGCGCGCTATCGGAGTAGCGACGGCGCCGTGGTGAAAGGCGACGAGTACGGGACGAGCGGTGAAACGGGCCGATCTCCCGACGGACTCGACGGACTCGAGCCCGAACGTCGAGCCGGCGCTCGATCAGACGGGGTGTTCGACGGACTCCAGCAGCTCCTCGACGGTCGCCGACTCCGCGGCGAGCGCGGCGGGATAGCTGCCGACCAGCACCAGTCGATCGTCCTCGTGTGCGAACGACGTCACCGCGACGTCGACGTCGATTTCGTCGCCCTCGAACGTCGTCGTCCCCTCGAACACGTCGACCGACCGGCCGTCGCCGAGGATCTCGAGGCCGAACGACTCCCGGTGCGTGAGGTTCTCGATCGAGGCGCCGCCGCGCTCGAACTTGTCGCCGTACTCCGAGAGCAGTTCCTCGTTGCTCAACTCCCCGATCGGATTGAACGACCGGCCCGCGACCGAGACGTCGGGGATCGAAATCGCGGCGAACGCACAGCCCTCGCCCTCGGTGCCGCGGTGCTCGATCTCCTTCGTGTACGTCGAGGCCCAGACCGTCGCTTCGACGTCGCGCTCGACGCCGACGTCGACGCTCTCCTCGATGGTCTCCTGCTCGACTGCCTTCTCCTCGTAGTCGGCCGCCTCGAGCGCGTCGTCGGTCGGTGCCGCGCGTTCGGCCGCGACCTCGAGCGGGCCGTTTCCGAGCGCGAAATCGAGACAGCCGGCCGCGAGCGCGAGCGCGCCGGTCGCGCCGGACGCGAGAACCGTTCGGCGAAACGTAGTCATCATCCTCACCTTCGTCAGCAACTGTATATTCCTTGTGGCAGGCCGGCTCGGCTGTCAGCGCGGCGAAATTAGTGGAACCGGAGGTCCGCTGCTCGGGGGACGACGGCGAACACAGCAAGCGTTATCGGGGTCGCCCTCACCGGTTTAGGCATGACCGAGTTCGCCAATCGGGTCGAGCAGGTGTCGATCAGCGGGATTCGCGAAGTGTTCGAAGCCGCCAGCGAGGACGCGATCAACCTCGGGCTGGGACAGCCGGACTTCCCGACGCCCGCCCACGCTCGCCGCGGGGCGATCGAAGCGATCGAATCGGGCCACACGGACGCCTACACGTCGAACAAGGGCACGCGCAGCCTCCGGGAAGCGATCTCGGCGAAGTACGACCGGGACTACGGCCTCGAGATCGATCCCGCGGACGTCATCGCGACCTCGGGCGGCAGCGAGGCGCTGCACCTCGTCCTGCAGGCCCACGTGGATCCGGGCGAGGAGGTCATCTTCCCGGATCCCGGCTTCGTCTCCTACGACGCCCTGACGAACATCGCCGACGGGACGCCCAAACCGGTGCCGCTGCGCGAGGACCTCACGCTCGATCCCGCGACCGTCGAGGAAGCCATCACCGACGACACCGCCGTCTTCGTCGTCAACAGCCCCGCGAACCCGACCGGCGCGGTCCAGAGCGAGGCGGATATGCGCGAGTTCGCCCGCATCGCCGACGAGCACGACGTGCTCTGTCTCTCCGACGAGGTCTACGAGCACATCGTCTTCGAGGGCGCACACCGCTCGCCGATGGAGTTCGCCGAGACCGACAACGTGGTCGTCGTCAGCGCCTGTTCGAAGACCTACTCGATGACCGGCTGGCGGCTGGGCTGGGTCGCCGCCTCCGACCGCCGCATCGAGCGGATGCTGCGCGTCCACCAGTACGGCCAGGCCTGCGCCTCCGCGCCCGCTCAGTACGCGGCCGAGGCGGCGCTCACGGGCCCCCAAGAGCCGGTCGAGGAGATGGTCGAGACGTTCGAACGGCGGCGCGACCTCGTCGTCGACGGCCTCGAGGACGCCGGCCTCGAGGTACCGACGCCGGAGGGGGCCTTCTACGCGATGCCGAAGGTGCCCGAGGGCTGGTGTGACGAGGTGCTGGACCGCGGCGTGGTCGTGGTGCCGGGCGACGCCTTCGGCGAACACGGCGAGGGGTACGCCCGACTCTCGTACGCGACGGGCACCGAGGATCTGAAGGCGGCCCTCGAGATCATCGACGACGCGACGCGGGCGGTGCAGTAAGGGTCGCCGCCGTCCCGATTCGCGAGACTGATAGCTCGAGTAACACGTTTATAGTCCCGTCCGTCCTCTATCCACGTATATGGACGAGATCACCATCACAACGACGGATCGTCTCGAGGGCCGAGAGATCGTCGAGTACCGCGGCATCGTCTCGGGCGAGGCGATCATCGGCGCGAACGTCGTCAGCGATATCGCCGCCGGTATCCGCGATATCGTCGGCGGGCGCAGCGGCTCCTACGAGAAGAAGATCGCGACGGGCCGCGAGGAGGCGGTCGCCGACATCCGCGCGGAGGCCGAGGAACTCGGCGCCGACGCCGTCGTCGGCGCGTCGTTCGATTACGAGGAGATGGGCGAGGGAATGCTGTGGGTCAACCTCTCGGGAACCGCGGTGACGACGCGTCTCGAGTAGTCGGGGAGGAGCTACTCGTCGCTGTCGTCGTCAGCGGGCAGCACCCTGAAGGGGCGCATCATGTCGTAGTCCTCGTGCTCGATCATGTGACAGTGCCACATGTATTCGCCCGTCTGGTCGTTGAATAGCCCCTCGTACTCCCCGAAGTGAACGATCACGTGAACGACCTCTGCGGGATCGACGGTGACGACGTCGTTCCAGCCCAGTTCGTACGGCTCGGGCGACTCGAGCGCGTCCGGATCGACGCCGTCCGTATCCGAATCGTAGTCGCTCAGCGACTCTCGTCCCAGCACCTGGAAGTGGACGAGATGAAGGTGCATGGGGTGAGACATCGCGGTATTGTTGGCGATGCTCCAGATCTCGGTCGACCCGAGCTCCGGCTCCTCGGTGACGGGATCGTCGAGCGCGTACCCCGACGACTGCTCTCGGTTCCCCAGGAAGTGTTTCATCCGACCGTACTCGTCGCTCCCCGTGGCGAGCGTGAGGTGCCTGTGCTGGTCGACCGACTCGGCGCGGAGGTCGGGGACGTCGGTCAACGTCTCGGGCACCGTCTCGGGCTCCTCGGCCGACCCCGACTCCGCGACGTCGACGAGCACGATCTCGGAGAGCGGCTTCGTCTCGTCGCTGTTATCGACGGAACCGCGGTACAGCGACGGTGCGTCGTTGTGGAGCAGCAACGTCTCCCCCGCGTAGTCGGAGAAGTCGACGGCGACGTCGGCGCGCTGTCCCACCCCCATCTCGAGGCGGCCGTCGATCTCGACCGGCTCCGAGAGGAGGCCGCCGTCGTTCCCGACCTGGACGAACGACGGGCCCGCGCCGCCCGTCTCGCCCGTGGCCTCGTCGTACTCGAGCAGCTCGAGATTGTAATATCGGCTGTTGGACCCGTTGAGGAGTCGAAACCGGTACGTCTCGGGTTCGACGGAGAGCCGCGGCCAGGCCTTCCCGTTGACGACCGGGACGTCCCCGTAGAACTCCGGAACGATGCTCGTCTCGGGGTGCGAATCGTCGCCGCCTCGGTCCGCCGAAACGGCCGAGGGATAGAACAGCGACCCGTCCTCGTCGATACTCCGGTCTTGAATCACGAGCGGGATCTCGTACTCGTCTTCGGGCAGTCCGAGCTCCCGCTCGTGGTCGTTCCGGAGGAGATAGAACCCCGCGAGGCCGGCGTAGACGTTCAGTCGCGTGATGCCGACCGCGTGGTCGTGATACCACAGCGTCGCCGGCGGCTGGTCGTTGACGTAGTAGTAGTCCTTTTTTTCGAATTTCGGACCCTTTTCCGCGAAGTCACGGGTGAACCATCCCATGGCCTTGCCGTCGCTCGCGGCTTCGACGTTCCCGCCGTGGAGGTGCGTGACGGTCCGAACGCCGTCGATATCGTACGGGATCAGCTCCTCGTGAACCGTCGTGTCGACCGGCAGGAGGTGCTCGTCCGGCAGGTCGTTCTGCCACCGCACGTAGATCGGCTCGCCCTGCTCGGCCTCGATCGTCGGGCCGGGGAACTGCCCGTCGTACCCCCAAACGGTCGTCGGCGGCAGGTCGCTGTGGAGTTTCTGTTCGAACTCGTTCATCTCGAGTTCGTAGTAGGGCTGTCCGTCCTTCGTCCCGGTCGGCTCTGCGGCGCCCGGACGCGGTACCTCGTCGATCCACTTCTCGAGGTCGGGCGACGAGTGGTCCGCGACGGTCCGCGGGACCGTCTCCGGTCCGGTCTCAGACGGCGTACCGCCCGTGGCACAGCCCGCGAAGGCGGAAATTCCCGCCGCACCGGAGACCAGGAGGAGCTTCCGCCGCGAGATTCCCGTTCCGGCAGCCGGAGCGTGTTCGCTCATAGACGGGCATATGAATTCCCCACGAATAGGGGGACAGGCGGTTCCTATCGGGTGAGAACCGGCAGAATATGTTCGCCGCACTGTTTATATGCTCGAGTAGTCCCAGGACGTCTGCTGAGCGGCCGTCGCTACCGAGACGTGTTCTCACGCCGTCGGTAGCGTAGAGGGGACGGGCTACTGAATCCGCGACGAGGAGTACGGCGACGTACCGAACGCGGCGTCCGCGAGTAGGTTCGGCCGAGAAATCCCGTCGCGATCGACCGCCGCGAAGCCGTTCCCGTTAGCTCCGCTCGTCGAATTCCTCGAGGATCGTCTCGCAGAAGGCCTCGAGGTCGTCCGGGTTCCGACTCGTGATCAGGCCGTCGTCGACGACGACCTCCTCGTCGACCCACTCGCCGCCGGCGTTACGGACGTCGGTCTGGAGGCTGTGGTAGGAGGTCAGTTGCTTCCCGTCGACGACGTCCGCCTCGACCAGCGTCCACGGGCCGTGACAGATGACGGCCGTCGGCTTGCCGGCCTCGACGTGCTGGCGGAGCAGTTCGACGCCCTCGTCTCGCGTCCGGAGGGTGTCCGCGCCGACGGTGCCCCCGGGGACGATCACCGCGTCGTAGTCGTCCGCGGAGACCTCGTCGAAGCCCTTCTCGATCTCGTAGCTCTCGCTCTCCTCCAAGTCGTTGTTCACCGTCTGCCCCTCGCCGGTCTCGCTCCCGACGACGTCGACCGTCGCACCGGCGTCGGTGACGAGGTCCTTCGGTTCGACGAACTCTACCTCCTCGGTGCCCTCCTGCGCGAGGAACACCGCGACCGACACGTCCTCGAGTTCGCTGCCGTCGACGTCGATATCTACCATGTGTTCGGGTAGAGTCGTCAAACGGAGAAGGGTTGGACTTGCTGGTGCAGCCGCGACGATTCGACCACTCGTCGACCGCGCGAGCCGCCGGGAACTGTAGTCTTATACGCCTCTGCGGGCATGGTACCAACGAGATGCGCGCTGTACGCCTTCACGACCACGGCGACGCGGACGTACTGCAGGTAGACGACGTCGACCGACCCGAGCCCGGCGAGGACGAACTGCTCCTCGAGGTGGCCGCCGCGGGGATCAACCCCGTCGACACCTACTTCCGGGACGGCTCGTACGAACCGGTCGGCGTGCCCTTCACGCCGGGCGTCGACTTCGCCGGCGTCGTCGCCGAGACCGGCGCGGGCGTCGACGGCTTCTCGGCGGGCGACCGCGTTTTCGGAACCGGAATCGGCAACGGCGGCTTCCAGGGCGCCTACGCCGAGTACGCGACGGTCCCGACGGACCGGGTGGTTCACCTGCCGGACGGCGCGGACCTGTCCGAGGCCGGCGCGGCGGGCGTCGCCGCCGTCACCGCCTGGCGCGCGCTGGTCGACCACGCCGCGCTCGACCCCGCCGAGCGCTGTCTGGTCCACGGCGGCTCCGGCGGCGTCGGCCACGCCGCGGTTCAGATCGCCGACGCGGTCAGCGCACGGGTCATCACCACCGCTTCGGCGGAGTATCACGAGACCCTCGCGGACCTCGGCGCCGAAACGGTCCTCGACTACGGGCGCGACGACCTCGCGGACGCCGTCCTCGAGGCCAGCGACGGGGGCGTCGACGCCGTGTTAGACCACCGGCTGGACGACTACCTCCAGTTCGACGCGGACGTCGCCGCGACCGGCTGTCGCGTCGTCGGGATCGGCGAGAACAGCCCCGATCCGGGCTTCTCGAACGACGGCGCCGCCCGCTCGAAGGACGTCAGCTACCAGTTCATGAGCATGTTCAACACGCCGGACCTGCGCGTCCCGCTGCGCGGCGTCGCCCACCTCCTGGCGACCGACGAGCTGTCGATCGAACTCGCGCGAACGTACGACCTCGAGGAGGCGGCCCAGGCTCAGCGCGACGTGATGAACGACAGCTTCCTCGGAAAGTTGGTCCTCGAGCCGTAACGCGACCACGTTCGGGGGTTCGACAGGCGATTCCGTGACGACGCGATAGCGACCTACGCTGCGCTGTCCAGTTCGCTATCTACTACAGAACAACAGTTCGCTGCTCGCTCGAGAAACTCGCCGAAACCCGTTATCGAAGCGGTCCGCAGACGGCCTCCTGCCGGTCCAGCAGCGTGCGGCCGCGCTCGCGGAGCGTGAGCGTCTCCGTCTCCGAATCGTAGTCGATCGCGCCCGCGGCGGCCAACTTCGGGACGTGAAGGTGGTGCAGCGAGATGCGAACCTCCCGTACGTCCCGCGAGGAGACGCCGGCGAGGTCCGAAATCGCTCCCGGGTCGGGGTTCCGTGCCTCGGTCGCGATCGCTTCCGCGATCTCGGACAGCGTCGCGGTGCCGTCGGCGCGCTCGAGGAAGCGCAACAGCGCTCGTCGCCGCTGATCGGCCAACAGTCCCATCACCGTATCGACGTCCTCGCCGCTGAAATCGTCCACATCGGGGCTCGCGGACGGTGAGTTGCCGGGCGGAATCATACCCCCTATAGGCGTCGCACGGTATTTAACCGATCTGTGAGTGCGATCGAAACACTCGGCCGGCACCGGTCGAAATAGCGACGGTGGCGTCGGTATCGTGAAGCCTCCCGTGAACGGGTCAGACGAGATCGGCGACCGCTTCCATCGTCGTCACCTTCTCGTCCTCGGTCATCTCGTTGACGAAGCCGATTCGAACCGCGTCGACGCCCTCGATGGCCGCGTACTCGTCGACCCACTCCCGGACCTCGTCGGGCGTTCCTGCCGGGGCGAGGTCGTCAAGCGCCGCGTCGGGAAGGGCTGCGGCCATCGCGTCCGTGTCTCGGTCGTCCCAGGCCGCCCGAACGTCCGCGACGACGTCGGCGTACCCCTGCTCGGCGACCGAATTGCCGTAGTAGGGGCCGTAGGCGCCGAGCAGGAACGCGATCGTCGATCGCGCCTTCGCCCGCGCGGCCTCGCGGTCCTCGCTGGCGATTCCGCGGACGATCGGGGCCACGCGCAGGTCCTCGAGGTCCTTGTCCGCGAGGTCGGCCCCTCGCTCGAGGTCGTCGAGGCGATCCTCGAGGCCCGCTTTCGTGAAGAGTTGGGGCGTCCAGCCGTCGCCGAAGCGGCCGGCCATCTCGGTGGCCGTCGGGCCGAGCGTCCCGAGGTCGATCGGCGGCGGGTTCTCGGGAACCTCGCGCTCGTAACCGAGTCCGGCGATATCGAAGATTTCGCCCTCGTAGGCCGGATTGCCGTCGTCGTAGACCGACCGGATCACCTCGATGGCCTCGCGCGTGCGCCGGAGCGGTCGGTCGAACTCGAGGCCGTGCCAGCGTTCGGTGATCGCGGGCGAACTCGGGCCGAGACCGAGGCGGAACCGCCCGTCGGAGGCGTCGTGCATCGTCAGCGCCGTCTGGGCGAGCAGCGCCGGCGAGCGGCCGTACGGCGAGATGACGTCGTTGGAGATGCCCAGTTCCTCAGTGCGGTCGGCGGCCAGCGTCAGCGGCGGCACGATGTTCCAGCCGGTCGTCTCGCCGACCGTGATGCGGTCGAAGCCCAATTCCTCGGCCTGCACGGCGCGGTCGGCGACGTCCTGCGGGCGCTCGTAGTCGTTGAGCCGCACCAGCAGGTCCAACTCGGCGTTCACGGATCCGTCCTCCACGGTAGTCGAATCGGTCGGCTGACTGTCATCGTCCGCTACCGCGACAGCCAATCACATAAAATTATGATGTTTTCGTTCAGCCGCGCGCTCGACCGATCGCGGAACGGTGGACGTCTCGATTCGCGTTCGACGTCACCGCTCGGGTCGGTTCTGCAGGGTGTCCAGACAGAGCAGTCCCGCGCGGGCCTGGATCGCGACGAGTTTCCAGATCGGGATCGTCTCGTAGTCGAGTTCCGCTCGGATATCCTCGAGTCGCTCGAAGAAGACGTCCTCGAGCGCGGCTTTCGTCTCCGCGAGTGTCTCGCGAGCGCCCCCGTCGGCGCTCATCGCGGCGCGGTCGATCGATCGTACCAGCATCCCCAGGTACGTCAATAGGTGATACTGCCTGAGGAAGTGCTCGTCGACGCGCTGGGCGACCGTCGCCGGTTGGTCCGTCTCCGCGGCCGATTCCGCCCACTCGAGTTTCGACTCGAGTTCGTCCTCGAAGTGGGGGACGGCCCCCGTCGCCTCCCGGGCCATCGGCGTCTCCGGTAAGTGCTCGGCGACGGCATCGATCCCGTCTCGCATCGCCTCGAGGAGCGTCTGCCGCTTTCGAACCCCCTCCCGGATGACGTCCGCGCGGGTGCGCTCGAGTTCGGTTCGATCCCGTATCTGCGGATCGCGGAAGTACGGCAGTTCGACGACGAGTTCGACGACGTCCTCGTTGAACCGGGTGGCGTAGTCGTAGGCGTTGCCGCCGAGGAGCGCCGTTTCGGGGTCGACGTCGTCTTGGTCCTGAACGTCGCCGAACTGATCCGCGAAGGTCGGCAGTCGATAGACGACGTCGTCGAACGCCTCCATCGCGAACCACTCGGGTTCGCCCCGGTGGAGCGGAACGTCGTACTCCCCCGGGAGCGACGAGAGCGCGTCGTAGAGCGGTTCGAGAGGGTCGGAGAGGTAGTAGTAACAGCCGCCGAACGCGGCGTTGTGGAAGCTGTAGACGAACTCCGGGCGGCGGGTCTCGATCAGGTCCATCAGCGCCCGCGTCCCCGGCGCCGGGTCGTCGAAGGCGTAGCCCTCGCGTTCGACCGGAAAGGTGGCTTCGACCTGCTCGTCCGGCGGCGTTCGGTAGAAGTTCTGCGCGTAGTTCGAGAGCGTGAACGGGGAGTTCGTGGAGCAGGAAGTCGATCGTCATCGACCCGATCGGTTCGTTCGGGTGGGGCGCGCCGAACAGGAGCGCGCTCCGGTCGCCGTCGCCGACGGTGACCGTCCACAGCGGCTCGCCGTTCGCGCTCTCGCCGCGTTCGTCGTACTCGACGTGATCGTGCTCGGCCGCGAGCGCCCGGTCGCGCTCGCGGTGTTCGTCCACCGTGAAGAACGACTCGTAGCGGGGAATCGCGCCGTCGATCCATTCGAACGTTCGCGTCGGCGACGACGGAGAAACTGTCATGTATCTATTATTTCTGCGCACCCTATAATAAATCCTCTCGGTTATTCTATGGAAGGAAGAATCGCCGCATCGCACGGTCGGCTCGCGTCGCAACGGGACTGGACACGGCTACGGAGGCGTCGACCCACCGTCCTCGAGAATCTCTGTACAGACCTCCTTCGCCGCCTCGAGGTGATCGTCGGCTCCCTCGTGGCCCGTTTCGTCGACTTCCGCGAGCAGGTGCTGAATCTTCTCGACTCGCTCGAGGACCGTCGTCCGATCGAGGTCGCTCGTCGCGACGTCGGCAGCGACGGCTTCGGCCTCGCCGAGCCAGCGGTTCGCCGTCCGGTCGATCGGCAACTCGGCGGTGGCCTCGAGGTGATAGTGAAGCTCCGCTAGCTCGTTCTCGGCCCCATCCCCCGTTTGGACTGGATTGGAATCGTCGGTCATGATCGGTATCAGGGGTCCGAGAAGTGTAGTAGTTGACCAGTGAAAACACTCCAATATACTGTGTCTCCGATAACAGCTCTCGTTCGAATCCGGTAACGTGCTCTAATCAGCAGTCCCGAGTAATGTCGGACTCCGGTCTCGACGACCGTTCGCGTAGCGACGCTGCGCGAAGGCTCAACGAGAGAGTACCGCCGGAACGGGCGAAGCCCGTGAAGGCGGCCTTTTTAGCGTAGATTTTTGCGCCGAGCGGTTCCGAACGCAGTGAGGAATCCCGAGGCGTAAAAAGGTACGTCGGGAAACATTGATGCAGGTAGTGAATAATGTGCCCGTATGACACACGACTGCTCGTTCCTCGAGGACCTCGACCTCGCGGACGACCAGCTCTCGTTCGCGGAGGGACGCCGAGAATCGCACGCGGCCGATTTCGGCACCGAGCGGAGCGGCGGCGTACTGCCTGACGCGGTCGTCTACCCCGAGCGCACGGCCGACGTCTCGGCCGTCCTCGAGGCCGCGACCGAGCGCGGCGTTCCGGTCACGCCCTACGCGGCCGGCACGGGGCTCGAGGGCAACGCCGTCCCGGCCCGCGGCGGGATCAGCCTCGATCTGACGCGGATGGACGCGATCGTCGACTACCGGCCCGACGACTTTCAGATCGACGTCGGACCTGGAATCATCGGTTCGGCCGTCGACGAGCACGTCGCGCCGGACGGCCTCTTCTTCCCGCCGCTGCCCTCCTCGGGCGACATCTCCACGATCGGCGGGATGATCGCGACCGACGCCAGCGGGATGCAGACGGTCAGGTACGGCGAGGTCGCCGACTGGGTGCTCGGACTCGAGGCCGTCCTCGCGGACGGGACCGTCGTCGAGACCGGGTCGCGGGCGAGCAAGACCTCGAGCGGCTACAACCTGACCGACCTGCTCGTCGGCAGCGAGGGGACGCTGGCGGTGGTCACCGAAGCCACCCTCGAGTTGTCGGGCCGGCCGGAACAGATCCGCGGCGGACGGGCGATCTTCGAGACGCTCGAGGACGCGGCCGAGGCCATCTCCGAGGCGGTGCGCACCGAGGTCGACGTCGCCAAGATCGAACTCGTCGACGGGCTGAGCGCCCGGATGGCGAACCGCTACCTCGGCGGCGACCTCCCCGACGCGCCGATGGTCTTCCTCGAGTTCCACGCCAACCACGGGATCGAGACGGAGATCGACCTCTGCCGGACGATCTTCGAGGGCCACGGCGTCCGCCGGTTCGAAGTGAGCGCCGACGAGACGGCGATGGCCGACCTCTGGGAGGCCCGCCGGGAACTGGCGTACGCCATGCGGAACTACGAACCTGAGCTCCGGCCGCTCCACCCCGGCGACGTGACGGTGCCGATCAGTTCCTACCCCGAGATCGTCCGCGAGGTCAAACGGCTCGCCGACGAGCACGACCTCCTCGTCCCCTGTTACGGGCACGCGGGGGACGGCAACCTCCACTACAGCCCCCTCGTCGATCCGGACGATCCCGACCAACTCGAGCGGGGCGACCGAGTCTACCGCGAGGTCGTCGAGCGGGCGATCGAAATAGGCGGGACCGCGACCGGCGAACACGGCATCGGTCAGGGGAAACGGAAGTACCTCGAGCCGGAACACGGCGCGGGCGCCGTCGACGCCATGCGGTCGATCAAACACGCGCTCGATCCGACGGGAACCCTGAATCCGGGCAAACTCTTCCCGGAAACCGAAGACGGTGAGGGCGTGCGGAAGCCGCGGCGCTGACGGCGAGGGCTCGAGTCGCGACCTTCATTCGTCGTCGGTCGCCTCGACGAACTCGACGCCGGTAATCTCGAATCGCGCGCCGCCGCCGTCGGCGTCGCTCGCCGCGATCGACCAGCCGTGGTGGTCGACGACGTCGGCGACGATCGACAGTCCGAGCCCCGTTCCCCCGTCGCCGGTCGTGTATCCCGGCTCGAAGAGGCGGTCGGGTTCGGCCGCGAAGCCCCGACCCGTGTCCGCCACGTAGAACCCGTCCTCGAGCGCGCCGACGGTGACGGTGACGGCGCCGCCGTCGCGTTCGACCTGCCGGCGAGGCCGCGACTCGAGGGACGCAGAGCCGTGTTCCACGCTGTCGTCAGCGCGGTTCTCGCGCTGACTGCTTGTCGAGCCGTGCTCGACACTGTCGTCGGCCTGCGGCCGACTGCCCGTGGAACCGTGTTCCACGCTGTCCTCGGGAGCGTCAGCGACCGAGGGCTCGGAAGACGCGGAGCGTCTTCCGTCGTCCTGACGAGCGTGCGAGTCAGGGCTCGTGGAGCCGTGCTCCACGGCGTCCTCCTGAGCTTGCGAAGGAGAGCCTGTCGAACCGTGTTCGACAGCGTTCCGAAACAGGTTCTCGAGCAACTGGCGGAACTGTGCGGGGTCGGCGCGGATCGTCCGATCGTCGGCGACCGTAAGCGCGGCGTCGCCCGTGTCGACCGTCTCCCAGGCCGCCCTCGCCGCGGTCTCGAGGGCGACGGGTTCGGGCTCGAGGGCGGCCTGCCCCTGGCGGGCGAGCGTCAGGACGTCGTCGATCAGTTCCTCCATTCGCTCGTGGGACCGAGCGATCGTGCGGACGTGCTCGGGATCGTACTCCTCCTCGAGCAGGTCGAGGTAGCCCTTCGACACCGTCAGCGGGTTGCGCAGGTCGTGACTGACCACGCTGGCGAACTCGTCGAGCTTGCGGTTCTTGCGCTCGAGTTCGCGCTCCCGTCGGACGCGGTCGGTCACGTCGTGGACGACGATCGTCCAGCCGAGAGGGCCGCCGCGGCCGTCGATGGGCGAGACCGAGAGCTCGTAGGTGCGACGCTCGGCGCCGTCGGCGAGCGAGAACTGGGCGACGTGATCGTCGCCGTCCTCGGAGGGCGCATCGATCACCGCGTCGACGTCGACCGTCGGAACGACGTCGTCGACGGGAGTACCGACGAGCGCGTCGCGGTCCCGCTCGAACAGACGCTGTGCGACGGGGTTGCTGTCGATGATCCGACGGTCGGCGTCGACGACGAGCACGCCGTCCTCGAGGTTGGCGACGACCTCGTTGCGCGCGATCGGCGCGAGCTCGAGCAGGTGGTAGCGGTAGAGGCCGAACGTGATCGCGAGCCCGGTGATCGTCAGCCCGATCGGGGTCGTCCCGATGATCTCGAGGGACGAACTCGCGACGACGGCCGACGACCAGGGAACCGCCACCGCGACGAGGAGGGCGATCCCCTGCCAGCGGTGGAGGCTGTTGCTCCGAACTGCGACGTCGAGGACGACGATCGCGGTGGCCGCGAGACAGAGCGTCGCGTACGCGAGGTGGACGAACAGCCCGACGTTCGGCTCCGCGGTGACGACCGTCGCCGGGTCGGCCCACGGGACGTTCAGCGGGACCGTCGCCTCGAACGGCGGCCCCCACAGGACGCGGGTCCGACCGTTGAGCGCCAACAGGCCGATCATGACCAGCGGCTCGATCGCCAACAGCCCGAGTCGGCGGCGGGTGAGCCAGCGGTCCCGCCCCGTGTACTCGAGAGCGAAGACGAGAACCAGCGTCGGGATGAGGGCGGCCGACACCCACTGGAGGTCCGCCCAGCGGGCCTTCCAGACGAACGCCGTCGACTCGACCTCGAGGACGTGCGTTCCCAGCCAGAACGCGACGCTCGCCATCAGCGCGGAGAGCGGGACCGAACCGGCGGCCGGACGCGACCGCCACGCCGCGACCGCGGTCCCGACGGCGACGGCGAGGGACAGCAACAGCACGATGCTGTACGGGTTGATCATCCAGCCCATCCGTGATACCTCTCTCTGCATCAACGACGGTCAAGTGTCTACCGGCCTACCACTGATGCGACCGGCCCCTCGGTCGGACGTTGCCCGCCCTCGAGGGCCCGGCCGTTCGGCGCTCGGCTCAGTCGTGGACCAGCACGTCGAGGACGTCCGGGCCGTCCCGGGCCAGCGCGTCCGCCAGCGCCTCGTCGATTTCGTCGGGGGTTTCGACGAGCTCGGCGCTGGCGCCGTGGCTCTCGGCGTTTTGCACGAGGTCGACGCCGGGCTCGAAGTCCATGCCGACGAACTCGTAGTCCTCCTCCTCGCCGCCCATGAGGTGGAGGGTGTTGTCCTTGAGGATGCGGTAGTTGCGGTTGTCCGAGATGACGACCGTCAGGTCCAGATCGTAGCGGGCGGCGCTGTAGATCGAGTGGGGATAGTACTGGTAGGAGCCGTCGCCGATGAAGCCGACCACGTCGCGGGGGTCGTCCCGCTGGGCCTCCGCGACGGCCGCGCCGACCGCCGCCGGGAGCCCGTAGCCGAGACCGCCGCCCTTGTTCGAGATGTACTGCTCGGGCGCGAACTCCCACCGCGTCAGCATGGCGTACTTCGAGGTGACGCCCTCGTCGACGATGGCGGCGTCGCCCGCGACGCGTTCCATCGCGTCGACCAGTTCGGCCTTCGAAGCGCGCGGGTCGTCCTCGGCGTCGCCCTCGCCGTAGCCCGACATCTCGGCCGCGACCAGTTCCTTCACCTCGGCGACCGACTCGAGGCGGTCGGCCACGACGTCGTCGGAGAGTTTGCCCCGTACGCGCTCGGTCAGTTCCTGCATGACGAGGCCGGGATCGCCGACGACCGCCGCGTCGGCGGGCTGGTTCTTCCCGACCTCCCAGGCGTCGTCGCTGAGATGGATGCAGGTCGTGTCGGGGTCGACCAGCGCCTCCTCGTGGCGGGTCAGCGTCGTGTTCGTCGAGACGCCGGCGAAGCAGATCGTGTCGGTGTCCATCAACGTCGCGGCGGCGTCCTCGCTGGTCGGCAGGTAGGAGACCCACTGGTCGTGGTCGGTCGGGAAGTCGACCTCGCAGGAGAGGATCTCGCCGTGGACGCGGGCGCCGGTCGCCTCGGCGAGTTCGTCCGCCGCGGCGACGGCGTCGGCGCCCGAGCGGGCGACGTGGTCGCCGACGACCAACGCCGGATCGTCGGCCTCGGCCAGCAGGTCGGCGGCCCGCTCGAGCTGTGCGGGGTCGCCGCTGCCCGCGTTCGGGATCGGGCCCAGCCGCTCGGGCTCGGCGTCGGTCTCGGCCATCGTGACGTCGAGCGGCAACGCGAGGAAGACCGGCCCGGTCGGGGGCGTCATCGCGACCCGGAACGCCCGCCGGAGCATCGTCGGAAGCGCGGCGACGTCTAACACCTCGTCGGACCACTTGCAGAACTGGCGGGCCATGTCGGCGAGTCGGCCCGAGAGGATCGGCTCCTCGTGGCGGAAGTCGGTGCTGTGGTTGCCCGCGGTGACGACCAGCGGCGCGCCGGCGACCTCGGCCGCGTAGAGGTTCCCCAGTCCGTGGGCCAGTCCGGGCGCGATGTGGAGGTTGGCCACCCCGACCGGCGTGATCGAGTCGTCGTGGTGGGCGTGGTACCGACGCCGCTGGGCGTAGCCGCCGGCCATCCCGACCGCGATGTCCTCGTGGAGCCCGAGCCGGTACTCGAGGTCGCTCTCGCCGATCGCTTCCACGATCGGTAGCTCCGTCGTTCCCGGATTCCCGAAGACGTAGTCGACGCCGTAGGACTCGAGCGCGTCCGTGAAGAGATCGGCTCCGGTGTACCCCTCTGTCATGCCCGTCAGTGGCACGGGACGGCACATCAAACTGTGCGTTACGGAGCGACGCGCCGGTTGCGGAGAGACCGGCCCGAATCCGCGGCGAGCGTATCGGGGCCCACGGGTACACCCGACCCGCAGCGAACGGCGTGCCGGCCCGGGTATTATACATCAGTTCGTTGTCGCTCGAGTATGGCCCTCGCGAGAACCGGTACGGGCCCGCGAGCGACGGTGCGAGCGTTCCTGTCACAGGTCCACCCCGTCTTCATGACGCCGCCGGTCGCGGCGGCGCTGTTCGGTGCGGTCCTCGCCGGGCGGATCGATCCGACGGTCGCGGCGATCCACGCCGTCGCGATCTTCGCCGCGGTCTACACGGCCCACGTCAAGGACGGCTACGTCGACTTCCACGTCCGCGGCGAGGACGACGAGCACCCGCTGACCGAGCGAGGGTGTCGGGTGGGTCTGGCGCTCTCGACGGCGGTCTTCGCCGCCTGCTGCGGGCTCCTGTGGGCGCTCGTCGATCCGATCGCGGTCGCCCTGACGCTGCCCACGTGGCTGATCGCCTACCACCACGCGCCGCAGTTGGACACGAACCCCCTCACCGCGACGACCGGCTACCCGCTCGGGATCGCCCTCGCGATCCTCGGCGGGTTCTACGCGCAGGCCGGGACGATCAGCGGCGTCGCGCTGGGGTTCGCCCTCGTCTTCCTCGTGCTCCTGTCGGGGGTCAAGGTCATCGACGACGCCCAGGACTACGACTACGACCGGTCGATCGAGAAGCGCACCGTCGCCGTCACCGTCGGGCCGGACCGCGCGTACGCGCTGGCCTACGGGCTGATGCTGACGGCCCTGCTGGCCGTCCTCGCCTTCGCCGTCGCTCGCGTCTTCCCGCCGACGACGGCGCTGGCCGCGCTCGCCTTCGGCGCGGTCGCGCTCGTCGCCCGCCGCGCGGAGCCGACCGTCGCTACGATGTTGCTCGTCCGCGGCTCCTACGTCTTCCTCGCCGTGCTCGTCACCGCCGTCTGGTTCGAGCCGCTCGCCGGCGTCGGGTTCCCGTGAAGAAATTGTAACGAGTCGACGACGGCGCCGCTCACTCCCCGTCGGACGACTTCGGCGGCTTCCAGTCCATTTTGAGGGAGATCGTTTCGTGCGAGCCCCGCAGGATCGACGACCGCTCGCGGACGCCCAGCTCGTAGGCGATCGACTGCGACGGCCGGAGCTCCACCGTCTTGTTCCCCGTCCGGACCGACGCCGGGCCGTCGCCCTCGAGCTCGTCGGCCAGCTCGCGGAGTCGTTCGGCGGCCTCGTCGCGCGTGAGTTCCTCGGCGGAAAGGGTCTTGTCCACCATACGGAACTCTCCAACGAATTCCGGCAAAAACGATGTGCCTAACGAGGATGGCCTCGAGTCGCGGGGCGCCCGGACCCGTCGGTCGAGAGCCGGAGAGACGCCAGAACAATTTTGGTATCGAAGCCGTGTGCAACGGTAATGGGCGATACCGTTCGGATTCTTCTCGTCGACGACGATCCGAGTCTCGCCGAGTTAGCCGCGACCGTTCTCGAGCGGGAGGACGACCGGTTCAGCGTCGAAACGGTCGCCAGCGCCGGCGAGGGCCTCGCGTTCCTCGCCGACCACGAGGTCGACTGCGTCGTCTCGGACTACGACATGCCCGGTCGGGACGGGATCGCGTTTCTCGAAGCCGTCCGCGCGGACTACCCGGACCTGCCGTTTCTCCTGTTTACGGGCAAGGGCAGCGAAGCGGTCGCCAGCGAGGCGATTTCGGCCGGCGTCACGGACTACCTCCGGAAGGAGTCCACCACCAGTCAGTACGCGGTGCTGGCGAACCGGATCGGCAACGCCGTCGAACAGTATCGAGCGAGACGCGCCATCGAGGACGCCGAGCGGAAACTCTCTCGAATCGCCGAGAACACGAACGACGTGCTCTTTCTGTTCGACGGCGACTGGAGCGAGCTGCTGTTCGTCAACTCCGCGTACGAAGCGATCTGGGGCCGGCCGATCGACACCCTTCGGGAGGATTCCAGGTCCTTCCTCGACGCCGTCCACCCCGACGACCGGGAGCGCGTGCGTCGGTCGATGGAGCGGCTCTCGAACGGTGCGGAAGACGAGATGGAATACCGCGTGGTTCGCCCCGACGGCGAACGGCGGTGGGTTCGCGCCGAGACCAAACCGGTCTTCGACGGCGAAACCGTCTCCCGGATCGTCGGCTTCGTCCGCGACATCACCGACCGAAAGCGACGCGAGCGGGAACTCGAGCGGACGAGCGACCTCCTCGAGAAGACCGAGCGCATCGCCGACGTCGGCGGCTGGGAACTCGATACGGACACGAGAGACGTGTTCTGGACGGACCACCTCTTCGAACTGCTGGGGTACGACGAGGTGCCCTCGCTGGAGGAGGCCCTCTCGGTCTACCACGAGGACGACCGCCCGGCCGTCGAACGCGCCGTCGAAGCGGCGCTCGACTACGGCGATTCCTTCGACATGGAAGTGCGGGCGCGACGACCGGACGGCGAGATCCGCTGGCTTCGGGTCCAAGGCGTTCCGACGGTCGAAGACGGAACGGTCGTGACGCTCCGCGGTGCGGTTCAGGACATCACCGACCGAAAGGAGCGCGAACGCGACCTCGAGCAGGCCCGCGCGGAGTACGAGGAACTGATCAACGGGATGAACGATACGGCCTGGGTTATCGGTCCCGACCACACGTTCCTGACGGTGAACGACGCCGCCGTCGAAACGCTCGGCTATTCGAAGGCGGAACTGCGTTCGATGCGCCCGCACGATATCGACGCGGGCCTCGACGACGAGGAAATCACGGACCTCATCGAGGGGATGCCGGAGGACGAGGTGCAGGTCTTCGAGACGGTCCACGAGACGAAGTCCGGGGAAACGTTCCCCGTCGAGATCAGTTCCAGTATTATTTCCTACCGGGGGGAGACCGCGGTGTTGTGCATCGGACGGGACATCTCGAGTCGCAAGGAGCGCGAGGAGCAACTGGCGGAGTTCGCGTCCGTCGCGAGCCACGATCTCCGGAACCCGCTCACCATCGCTCAGGGCAGACTGGAACTGGCCCGCGAGGACTGCGACAGCGACCACCTCGACGAGGTCGAGCGGGCACACCGACGGATGAGCGCGTTGATCACGGATCTACTGTCGCTGGCCAACGACGGCGAGCGAATCGGGGAGACGGAACCGGTCGACCTCGACGCGTTCGCCCGGTGCTGTTGGGACCACGTCGCGACCGCCGAGGCGACGCTCGTCGTCGATCTCGACCGGACGATTCGGGCCGATCGAAGCCGTCTCCGGCAGCTCTTCGAGAACCTCATGCGGAACGCGATCGAACACGGCGGCGCTGACGTAACGGTCGCTGTCGGCGGATTCGAGGACGGCTTCTTCGTGGAAGACGACGGCGACGGAATCACCGAGACGCAACGCGAACGAGCGCTCGAGTCCGGCTACTCGACCGTCGAGGATGGAACCGGGTTCGGCCTCTCGATCGTCGAACAGGTGGCCGACGCCCACGGCTGGGACGTCCGCGTGACCGAGGGCGCCGACGGCGGCGCGCGGTTCGAGATCACCGGCCTCGAGCGAGCCGACTGAGCGGAGACGGCGGACGGGATCGATCGACGAGAATCGGGATCGGAACTGTCGGTCGAGCGTTCGTGCCCGCGGTGCTAATCACTGCTTCAGAGGGTTATTACAGCCGTCGAGCACCCAAGAAGTATGTTCACCGAATTGTAACTACGACCGATGCCCACCCGGTTGAACGTAGTCGCAGTCGGCTGTCTCTCGAGCGGACTGTTCGTAGCGACCCTCATCGCCCCTCGTTCCCCGAGTTGCCGGTCTCGTCGTGTACCGACGTCGGGTACACAGGTAACGGGCCGCCCGGCGGGTTCGAGTTCTACGAGTTTCACCGCGGCTGGATGGGGTACTCGCCGGACGGGGGCGTGAATCGATGCGATACGCCGATCGTGACGAGCGCAGTTGCGTTACTCGGTATCGGGAGCGCGAGTCTCGGTTACGAGCGCTGGCAGCGGTAGCTCGTTTCATCCCGAACACGGGCAACACCGGTGTCAGACCACCAACTACTATACGAGACGACGCTCGATATAGTACCATGGCTGAAGCAGTACGGAGTTTCTTTGCGGAAACGGAGAATACGAGGCTTCGCGGTGCGTTAGTTCTTCTTCTGGGTTCCGGTCCGCTGCTGTTCCTGTTTCTCACGAACCCCGAGATCGCGAATCCGTACTACGTATTCGGACTCGGGATAACGGCCGTGGCAGTTCTCACTGGAGCGTTTCTTCTTATTTCTTCTCAGATGGGTAGTTGTTGATCTATCCGCCGACACAGCTCGCTGTGCCCGGCTAAAACGCAAATACTGAGCCTTATTATTGGCACATTGTCAGTTCGTACTCACGATCTTGATTACCGATACGGAGTCGACACGGTGTACACAACGGATAAAGTTGATAGCAAAGGATTACCCCGGGCGCGGTCTAAACGGCGAAATGAATGGCTGATTCGTTCTGGTACCCGTCCAGCTCGCTGTGCCCGGCTAAAACGCAAATACTGAGCCTTATTATTGGCACATTGTCAGTTCGTACTCACGATCTTGATTACCGATACGGAGTCGACACGGTGTACACAACGGATAAAAGTTGATAGCAAGGATTACCCCGGGCGCGGTCTAAACGGCGAAATGAATGGCTGATTCGTTCTGGTACCCGTCAGTCGACGACGTTCTCGACATCCACGACGATATTGTATCGGAGTATTCCGACACGCACGCTGGCGTCCAGAATCGTGGCGATATCGAGTTTGCCCTGAACTACGTCGAGAACGGGAGTTTCGAGACGGTACCCGAGACGATTCACGAGAAAGCGTTTCACCCCTCAGACTGTTGGTGGCGAACCACCCGTTCGTCGATGCAAACAAGCGCACTGCGCTCAACACGACGGTTGTATTCTACTTTCTCAACGGATATCGATTCACGTACGACGACGAGATCAGGACGATTCTCAAGCAGTTCGGCACCGATCAAGCGACCGTCGATGAAGCGAAAACCGTCGAATATCTGCGTTCACACACTGAAGAGATCAACCTCGCGGGAGAGATCGAACAATGGCGCGACGACCTCATCCAGTACGGACTGGATGAACTAACCGGTGGCTCGTCTAACCCGAACGATTAACCGCAGTCGGGACGATAATCTAAACATGGCGACCGAGGAAGGTTCGGAGTCCGGCTCCCCGCTCGATGAGGTGATGGACGATATCCGACGAGAACTCGTCCAGCGAGTAGCAGCGGCAGACCGGGACGCGAACCGAGATATCTACGACGCGCTCGAAAACGAGTAACGCGCTACGGTTCCAGTTTTATCAGTTCGTACTCACGATCTTGATTACTATTTTTGAGTACACACAGTGTGCACAACGTATAAATTCCATCTGCTTCGATCTTCGCGGTCACTGCAGATGCGAATGGAACGGCAGAAGTATTATTCGCTGAGCTGACACAGGTAGCGTATGGCAGACGATATTTCACTGGATGGACGGACACTTGCTAGCGTTGCAAATGATGAAGGCGGAGAAGTGGGTGCAGATACCATCTTTCACTTCGAGCAGAACGGCGAACGAATATACGCGAACTATTCTGGTGGCAGTGTTGTGGACGGACATTTGGTTGGAACCTTCGATGGGGAACAGTGGAATATCCGGTACACTCAAATAAATACAGAAAACGAAACCGCTACCGGCCACTCCATCGGTGATGTCGAACTTCTCGACGATGGTCGTATTAGAGTTGAAGATGAGTGGGAATGGGAATCGAAGCCCGGGAAGGGTGAGTCAGTGCATGAAGAAATTGACCAGTAGATGATTTCAACATAATTAACCTCCGACCGTTCACTACTCGACCGATACTGAACGCTGTTCTCGACGAAAATATGTAGAGCTATGAGGATTGTTTGTCAATTGGTGCTCACGATCTTGATCACGTCGCCCTCCTCGAGTTCGTACTCCTCGCCGACCTCTCGGTTCGTCTTCGCGTTGACGGCGTGGAGGTAGCCGTCGCCGATGTCGGAGTGGACGGCGTAGGCCAGATCGACCGGCGTCGAGCCGTCGGGCAGCAGGAAAGCGTCGGGCAGGATGTTGCCGCTCCCGTCGGACCACTTCGCGGCGTCCTCGACCGGATAGGCGGTGAGGTGCTCGAGCAGGTCGTAGACCGCGTAGTTCAGCGCGCCCTGGACGCCGGTGCCGCCGTGCTCGGCCATCGTCTCGGCCAGGTCCTCGAGGGCGCCGCGCTGGGCGTCGTTGACGTCGTCGCCGATCGCCAGCGTCTCGTCGCCGGGGTCGTAGTCGACTAACCCGTTGTCGGCGGCGCGTCGAAGGGCGAGTTCGCCCTCGGCGGTCGTGGGGATGACGGGCTTGTCGAGGTCGAGCAGTTTCTCGACGTTCTCCTCGGGGGCGACGTCGATCTTGTTCGCGGCGACGACGATCGGTTTGGTCCGCTCGCGGACCAGCCGCGCGAGTTCCTCGCGGTGGTCGTCCTCCCACTGGATCGGGTCCTCGGGGTAGTCGAGTTCCCGGAGGACGACGGCGATCTGTTTGGGCGACGCGCCGAAGCCCGAGAGCATGTCCGCCAGGACGTCGTCGATGTCGAAGTCGGGCGAGCGGGACTTGCGCTCGACGGACTCCCAGTTGCGCTCGACGATGCCGGCCAGCCAGAGGTCCATCTCCTCCTCGACGAAGTCGATGTCCTCGAGCGGGTCGTGCTCGCCGATGTCGACGGGTTCGCCCTTCTCGTTGGTGCCGCCGGAGGCGTCGATCACGTTGACGATGACGTCGGCGTTGGTGAGTTCGTCGAGGAACTGATTTCCGAGGCCCTTCCCCTCGTGGGCGCCCGGCACCAGCCCCGCCACGTCGATCAGTTCGATCGGGACGTAGCGCTTGCCGTCCTCGCAGTTGTCGGCGTTACAGCGCTCCTCGCGCTCGAGGCAGGGGCACTCGGTCCGGACGTAGCTGACGCCGCGGTTGGCGTCGATCGTCGTGAAGGGGTAGTTGGCGACGTCGACGTCGGCCATCGTCGCCGCGGTGTAGAACGTGGACTTGCCGGCGTTGGGCTTTCCGGCAAGCGCGATCGAAAGCATACCGTTCGGTACTCGCGTGGCGCAAAATTGCCTTTCGATTGGGGATTCTCCGACGGCGGGCGCGACCCGCCGAGAGACGTTCGACTCGAGCGGCCGCGGGCGGCAAAGAACGAAGCCGCCGCGCGTCGTACCGGTCGACATGCCGACGATCGAGTTTCGCGGACGAGAGATCGAGTGCGAACGCGGACGGATCCTCCGCGACGTCCTCCTCGAAGCGGGCGAGTCGCCGCACAACGGTCGCGCGAACTGGCTCAACTGTCGCGGACACGGCACCTGCGGGACCTGCGCCGTCGCGATCGAGGGCGACGCGAGCGAACCGACCGCGGCCGAACGCCGCCGCCTCGCGATCCCGCCGCACGATCCCGACGCCGGGCTCCGGCTGTCGTGCCAGACGCGAGTCGAGGGCGATCTCGCGGTCCGAAAGTACGAGGGCTTCTGGGGCCAGCGGGTGCCGGACAGCGAAACGTCCGCGGCGTCGGACGACCCGACGGCGCCTACGGACGAGCGCTGAGCGGCCGACCTTCGACTGAAGGGATCACGGCTTTCCCCGCGACGACGCCACCGTCGAACATGCAGTACGACGACTTTATCGGCGAAGTCCAGCACCGCGCACAGCTCGACTCCCGAGAGGCCGCGCTGAGCGTTTCGCGGGCGACCCTGACGACCCTCTCCGAGCGCGTCCAGCCAGACGACGCCGAGAACCTCGGCGCGCAACTCCCCGACGAACTCGGCCGGTTCCTCGAGGAGGTCGACGACGTCGAGCGGTTCGACTTCGGCGAGTTCGTCGACCGCGTCGCCGAGCGCGAGGAGATCGACGAGGACGACCGGGCCGACGCCGCCTTCCACGCGCGGGTCGTGACGGACGTCGTCGCGGAGGCGGTCACTAGCGGGGTACTCGAGGATATCGAGCGGCAGTTGTCCGAGGACGAGGGCTACGATCAGCTGTTCGAGATCGCCGAAGAAGAGGAGAGTCCCGCGTAGCGGGGCGATCCGAACTGACCGCCGGTCCCGTCGTTACCTCGTTCCCGGTTCGAACGACTCGAGCAGCACGGACGCTTCGCGAACGCCTTCTTCGAAGACGGCGTGGTCCGACGCCGAGACGCGATTCGCGTGGGGATCCCAGTCGACGGCCCGAATCTCGGCGAGTCGGGGGAGCGTCGCGTGGGTGAGCCCGGCCGCGACCGCGTCGGCGGAGTCGTCCGTGTGATAGGAGACCGCGCGGGCGAGCGCGTCGACCGAGCGCGCCTGGCCGTCCCACTCGTGGTAGAGGACGGCCAGGGCGAGTCGAGATCGTTCGTTCCGTAGCACTTCGAGGACCGTTTCCGCCGTCGACGGAACGGCCGCGACGGCGTCGACGCCCGGATCCCGTCTCGGCGTCGGCGACTCGAGGGGGTCCGGCGAGTCGGGAGCGCCGTCGAACGCGTCGCGATCGGGTGTCTCGAACGTATCGTGGACGGAATCGCCGTCCGCCGCGGGTTCGGGTGGCTCCACGGGACGCGCGGGGGCGGCGGTTCGGCCCTCGGGACTGGTGTCGTTCCAGATGGCGGGTGACGTTCCCGCCTCCGACTCCGAAGGGATCGCCGCGCTGACCGTCTGCGATACCTCGGCGTCAGCCCCCGTCCCGGCGGTCGTCGACGCATCGGAATCGGCCGTGGCACCGTCGGTCGACCGATCGGTCGTCGGGACGGTATCGGTCGTCGACTCGAGCGCGGTCGTCACGGTGGCGGCAGCGGCCGCCGTCGGCCGTTCCATCGTCGGTTCGATCGGCGAACCGGTCGTGGCCGACGACTGCGCGGTGTCCTCGTTCGGCTCGGCCGCGGCCGGCGGTTCGGTTTCGACCGGTGACTCGGTCTCGGCCGCACCTGCGGAGGCGGAAACGCTCGAGGCGATCGAATCGGACGACGCGACGCCCAGCGGCTCCCGAACGGCGGTGGCGAAGCCGGTCGCACCGCCGACGGCGGCCAGCGTCGTCAGCAGCGAGAGCGGATCGCGGATCGCGCCGCCCTCGAGGGTCACGTACGCCGTCAGCCAGGCGGCGAGCCCGCAGGCGACGACGATCCCGATCGACACCCGGGTCACGGCTCGCCAGCGGATATCCGACGAGACGTTCCGGCTGGCGAGCCAGTAGCCGCCGGTGGCCAGCCCGGTCGGAACGAGCAACGAGACGAACAGTTCGAACGCGACGACCGGCTGCGAGACCGGCGTCTCGAGCGTCCGGACGATCCCGGCGACCGCCAGCGCGAGCCCCATGGCGACGATCGCGGCGGTCGATTCGCCCCAATCCACCCGGTCGAGCCGAGCGGGGGTAGCAGAACGCATACCTCCCCGTTTCAGGGACGGTTATATAAATCGAATTGTCGACTCAGAGCTCGATAGCCAGCATCACCTCGTCGACGTAGTGGCCGTTGAGCTTGTAGTGGTCCTCGCGGACCGCTTCGATCTCCCAGTCGTGCGCTTCGAGGAAGGCGATGGCGTCGTCGTTGCTCGAGGGGACGCTCTGGTAGACCCGCTCGTAGCCCCGAGAGCCGGCCCACTCGAGGCCCCGCGAGAGGAGGTGCGAGCCGAGCCCGTGGCCGCGGTACTCCTCCAGGACGCCGACGGTGAGCTCGGCGGTGTGGGACAACTTCTCTAACTCCGGCGCGTGGAGGTGGACCCAGCCGACGACGTCCTCGTCGACTGTCGCGACGAAGAACATCCGGGACTCGAGTTCGTTGTGCCGGAGCAGGGCCTCCTCGTGGTCGATCTCGTCGGCGACGCTCTCGGCTTCGATGTAGGTCTTCTCCTCGGCGACCTGCCGGATCGCGCCGACGATCCCCGAGAGGTCTTCCTGTCTGGCCGGCCGGACGTGGAACTCGAGGTCGTCGGCGACGTACTCCTCCTCGGCGCCGGCGTCGAGAACCACCCGGAGCGTTCCGTCCGTCGCCTCGAGGCGCCCGTCGCGTTTGAGGATCGCGACGTGGTGGCGGAAGCCGCTGGGGTCGATGCGTAGCTCCGACCGGGCGTCGTCCGGAGCGACCGCCCCGTGGCGCTCGACGTACTCGTAGATCCGTCTCCGGTCGTCGTGGCCGAACTCCAGTGGTTGGGAAGACACCATGTCGGATGTTGCCACACAACAGTACTTAACCCTTGCCGAGCGGCAGCTTCCGGGGGCGAACGCGGGACGGAGACGATTCGCGGCGTCGCGCCGAACTTAATAGACCCACAGGTGAATCCGGATCGCCTTCCTCGGCTGGTTCGTCTCACCGGTTGCGTGAGATGACTGTCGACCCGAACCGGGTCGAGCGAACAGGTGTGCATCTCACGTCGCTCCCCCATGATCGGTACGGATGTGGTCGTCGCCGCCCCCGCCCTCGCCCTCGCGGTAGTCGTCGGACTGGCGGTCCACGAGTGGGCCCACGCCCTCGTCTTGCGGCTCGCCGGGATCGATCACACGGTCTCCTACCTCCCCGGTCGAACCGACGGCATCATCGGCCTGCTGACGTGTTGTCCGTGGGCCGTCGTCGAGCCCCGGCCGACCGGTCGCGAACCGGCGGTCCACCTTCGCGCCGCGGCGCTGGCGCCCGTCCTCCTCGCCGTTCCCGTCTTCGCGGCCGGGTTCGGGGGCGCCATCCCGGCCGACTCGCCGATCGCGATGGCCGTCGCGATCGGCTGGCTCGCCTGCTCGGTTCCCAGTCCGCAGGACTTCTCGGTCGTCTTCTACGCCCACCGCGTCCTCGAGACCGAGATCGCCGCCGATCCGAACGCGACGGCGCTCGGCTCCCGTGCCGACTGACGGTCGTCGACTTCGTCGGGCGCCGCCGCGTTCTCGGTCGCTTCCTTCCTCTTTCCGCCTTCGCGATATTCGGTACCGAGAAGCTGCCGCACGCCGTCTAGGACGCGATCAGTTCCGAATACCAGTGGATCGCCGTCACGGCGGCGACCGCTAAGAGGACGACCGACGAGACCGCGAACCACGGAATCGGCAGCAGGCCGCCGGCCGTCGCGACCGCGAGCAGCGCACAGCCGCCCACCGTTCCCGCGTACCGACGCGGCCACGGATCGGTCGACCCCGACTCGAGTCCCGAGAGGTACGGATCGAACTGAGCGGCCATCGGCGTCGACTCGACGATCCCCCGATCCTTGTCGTAGTCGACGATCCCGCGCGTGTCGAGTTTCGGCAGGTGCGACTGGTAGAGGGAGATGTAGACCCGCTGGCGCTGGTCGGAGGTCAGGTTCTCGACGGTCGTCTCGTGTTCGTCGGCGGCGATCCGCTCGGCGAGGTCGCGAAGCGTCATCGGCTCGCCCGCGCGTCGGAGATACCGGAGCACGTGGCGCCGACGGCTGGTCTGGAGGATATGGAAGATATCGTCCGGCTCGAGTTCCGACTGTTCGTCGTTCGGTTCAGCTCCGCGCGAGGAGTGTCCCGCGTCGGTGCACCCGCTTCGGGACGCAGTGTCCGCCATCGTCGATAGGAGACGTGTCGTCGGGGTCGGTTAATAACTTGGTCGTTCCGGCCAATGACCGTCTCGCGGCTCGGATTCCCGTGCGTCCGAACTCGAAGTCCGGGAGAAAGGGTGAAAGACGGTCACACAGCCACGAGTGACCGCTGTGATTGAGCACGAGTGATCCACCGGCGCGTATCGCACTCGGTAGCTCGTCGCGGAGTCGGCATCGCGCCGACACCTTACGTTTCGTTCCGTCCAGTAATAAAGCTGTTCATCGAGGTATATTCGACCTTATTCTAGATCTTAGTGGACATACGTCCCCGAATTAGGCGAGGTAGACTATTACCCAGGCATAATTCGAGTGGTGCGCAGAGAACGGTAATCGTCCGTTCGACTCGCGTCTCGAATCGGCCCGGCGGGGCGAGCCCGGCGATTACGGATCGATCGCGGTCGGCCTCAGTCCGCCGGTCAACTCCGCGTTGACGAGCGCGGCGTGACACCGGCGGAGCCGTTCCGACAGCGCCTGGTGTGAGACGTCGAGTTCCGCCGCGAGTTCCTTGAGCGTGATCCGGCGCGGAACTTCGAAGTAGCCGAGTTCGTGGGCCGCCCGGATCGTCTCGTACTGGGTCTCGGTGAGCGGCGTCCCGGCGCTCGCCAGATCGTCGATCCCCGTCAGACGGGTCACGTCGACCCCGAAGTCGTACTGGTCGAACAGCGAGTAACACGCCGACAGCGAGTCCCGATCGTGGAAGAGCAACGTCACCGACCACGAGCCGTCGTTCCCGCTGGCCTCGAGGATCGCTCCGCCGTTCTCCGCGACGATCCGTTCGAAGAGTTTGAACCGATCGCCGAAGGCGAGGCGGAACAGCCACCGCTCGCGGTCGGCGGCCGCGCCGGTACTCGACCGATCGGTCGTCGTCTCGTCGGTCACGCTCGCGATCACGTCGACCGAGGGATCGGTCTCGAGCGCCGCCCGGACGGTCTCCCGATCCGGGCCGGAGAGCCAGACCAGCGGCGGCGCGTCACCGATCATCCCGCCGATCTGGTACTCGAGTTCCGGTACTCGTTCGAACGACTGAGCGGCCGCGAGACGGTCGGCCGGGATGTCGAGTTCGACGACCGTCGTCATTAGCGTCACCAACCACAACGGGGCATAGACTCGTTGGGTTTCCGGTAGCCTTTCCCGCCACCAAGATATCCTGAAAGTCAGGAAAAGTTTACTAATCGAAACTCGGGCGGTCGGGTAAGACTATCGCAGTTCCCGTCGTCGATTGCACTTTCTGAAGGCATCGAAAAGCTATAATATTAGTGGCCGCTAATAGTCATCTGACCAAGGCGTCGAGCTTGGTCGACAGGGAATGCAGGCCGGCTTGTGTTGCGTTTTCTTTGGGATATCGTTCGCTAAGCACCGCTTGTAGTCGATACCATCGCTCGTTCGGGCGGTCCGGCGTCGCCGTCGAGAGACGCGACCGACGACCGTCGCGGTCACCGACTCGTCAGGCGCTGGCGGTGGCCGACCCCGTCGATCGACGACCGCCGACGATGCTGCCGGCGGCCAGCAGCGCGACGAGGGCGCCGGCGATAACGTTACTCCAGAGGAGCCGATCGACGCTCGCCTCGAGCACGAAGGGGGCGGCCACCACCCAGAGCCCGAGGAGGACGACGAGCGCCGGCGCGGCGATACTCGGGAGCCGACCGCCGTCGGGCCACCCCGCGGTGTAGGCGGCGAAGAAGGCGATCGCCGCCCCGAAGACGGCGTTGTTGGCGACGATCAGTCCGGTTCCGGTCAGTACGACCCCCGACCAGAGGATCCAGGCGCCGATCGCGGCGGCCAGTCCGACCAGTCGTTCCGGCAGCGGTGACCGGGCGTCGGTCGTTCGGCTGGTGCTCATGCGCGTTCGTACGCGCGCCACTGCTCTAAATGATACCCACGCATTATGCCACTCGGTGACGAGCGCGGGGGTTCGCGGCTGGCGATCGACTCGACGGGACCGGGGCCGACGGACTGGCGTCCAGCGCCTCGAGTCCGGTCTCGAGGCCGCTGTACCGACCGCGGCGGGCCACTCTCGGGTTCACTACCCCGGAGACTGCCCCGAGCCGGGTACAGACGCCGGTCAGGAATCGTCGGAGCGCGTGACTGTGCGGTTTTCGGTGCCGGAAACGATCGTTCGAAGGCCGTCGCCGCGGACTCGTTCGCGCGACGGTCGGGCTCCGTCGGCCGAGACGACTGCCCGCGGACGGCACCCTCGTTGTTTTATCGTCCGGCGCGAACTATGCTCTATGACCAGCGGCAACGACAGCATCGAGGACGTAATCGACATCTTACTCGTCGAGCCGAATCCTGGAGACACCCGACTGTTCACGGAGAACTTCAGGGACGCGAAGCTCATGAACACCGTCCACGCCGTCTCCGACGGCGACGCCGCCCTCGATTTTCTCCACCAGCGCGGCGAGTACGCCGACGCGTCTCCGCCTGACATCATCCTGCTGGAGCCACAGCTCCCCGGTACCAGCGGCATGGACGTCCTCGCCGAACTGGACGGCGAACCGATCCTCTCCGACATTCCCGTCGCCGTGCTCACGAGTTCGGAGATGGGCGAAGCGATCGTCCAGTCCCACGGCCTCGAGGCGGACTTCTACGTTCGAAAGCCGGTCGAGCCGGCGGACTTCGTCTCGTTCGTCGACGAGATCGAGGAGTTCTGGTTCGCGATCGTCCGCGAGCCGTCGGAAACGTGATTCGTTTCGGGAGCCGCGACGGCGATTGATACGGTCTCGCGACGGGGTGTGACCCGGCGTCGGCGGACGGGAACACGCACCGAGTGTCAGGGAGAATCATGACTGTTAGCCGCTGTCGTGGGCGAAATCGGCCGGCAAGCCTTCTCGGGGCCAACACCGTTTTTACCGTTGGGCAGCTAGCATCGGTGATGAACTCCACCGTGACGGACACCAGCCGACCGCCCGATAGCAAAGCCCTGCTGTTTTGCTTCGAGTGCGGCCACGAGAGCGCAGTCGACGGCGACTGGAACCTCGAGCAACGCGACGGCCGCGAACACTACAGCTGTCCCGAGTGCGGGACGACGATCACCGCTCGCCCGGCGGACGAGAACGCGCCGGCCTCGGACTCGAGCGGCTCCCGATCGTACTGCGCCGGCGACTGATCGCTGACCGCCCGCCGGTCAGTTTGCGATCTACCGTCTCGAAACGGATTCGTCGATTCTCTGCGGTCGGGAGCGACTGTTCGCATGCCGTCTCGAACCCGCCTGGCGCCGAACGCTGACGGCGATAGTCTGGAGGCGATGTCTCGGCGCCCGACCGGCGCCGCGGTTCAGTGAGGGCACTCGAGTCGTAGACGACGAACGGCCAGAATAGTGGTGCGCTACCGCCGGAGAGACGCCACGAGCGAATCAATCACGTCGGTAACGAGGTCGCCACAGCGAGACCGCTGCTCACGTTTCAAACGGAAGACCTTCGAGAAACTCGTCACTCTGATAATCGAGATGGTCCAATCGAGAGCCAAGCAGTTCGCGGGTGAGTACCACCAGCGGGTTGGTTCGTCCCTCTCCGATCATCGCGACCTCCGTTTTCGCACCGGTGGCATCCTCCTCCCAGAGGCCGACGACGACAGTCTCTCGATCGACGACGATGAGCCGGCTCACCTTGGGATAGTTCGCCTGCTCGTACATCCAATCCATCTGTGGGTCCCAGATCGTCGCTTCCGGGAGACGCTCCCGAAAGAACTCTCGAGCGTCTCGGTTTTTCGTCCCGGCGTGAAGTTCAACGCCGCGCTCAATGGCGTCTTCCGCGTACGGGAGACACTCCTCGTCGAGTAATTCGTCGGACGCGTAGATCAGAAAGAGTTCGTCGTCGGCTCTGTCAGCCAGGTCTCGACAGTATTCGTACACCGCTTCGCGACCCTCGAGCCGTCCGACGGTACGCTCGTCTGATCTCCGTCCCGTCCCGAACTGCGAGAGCAGTTCGTCGAGCGCTTCGACGTCCATCCAATCGGCGTCATCCGTCGAGCGATAGCCAGCGGTGACGATATTTTCATCGTGGTCGTACGCGACGAGTCCGACTTCGTCGAGTCGGGGAAGGTACTCGTGATGGAGCGAGACGATCGTCCGCTCGAGTTCCATCCCGTCCGCCGAAGAAAGTCGTCCAGCGATCTCCGTTACAGAGAGGCCGCGAGGGGAACCATTGAGAGCTATTAAAATTTCACGATTGATGGAGTCTGTAAGTATCTGAATGATTTCTTCGTCTTCCGAAGCCATTACTGATGGATATGGCTGTGTGGGCATTAAGAAGCAGGCTTCAATATTACACCATGATAGGATTACAGCCTATCAGTTTCCACTGTAAGTCGTTACTTTTCGGTGCTCAGTTCGTACCCTCTTCTCGACGTCGTGGCCGCGCTCGCGGTTCTCGGCGACCGTCATCGATCCCCCCATATGCAAGCTGTAGTCGCACGAATTGAGAATCCAGCTCGAGTCTCTAACTGCTCGAGCGCACGGCGAACGTCGGGATCGGTCGCTTGATGGGCCGGATGGGCGATGGGCATCCGACTCCCGACGTCGTAGAGTTCGCTGGCCGGGACGAGCTCAGACATCGGGCTCACCTCCGTGCCGACCGGGTGACGTCTCCGGATCCGGAATTGCGACGTCCTTCCCAACGGCGGACCCGCGGCTCAGTCGTGCGTAGGTATCGCACTCTCCGCAGCGATGGGCGCGGTCGCCGTTATCGCCGTACACGCGGCAGAATTGATCCGAGACGTGTGCTCCGCAGTGGTCACACGTCGACTCGGTATCGGTCGGCGACCACGGGGTGATCGTCACGCGGACTACCCCGTGTTCGAAGTGTATCGAGAACCCGAGAGAAGTCGCTCCTCGGTTTTTATTTCAGATGGGTCGGAGGGATTTGAACCACGGTCGCAGCGAGCTGCTCCCTGATTCAAATCCCACCGAGACATACCTGCCGCTCGCGGTTTTGCTCGCGGCAGAGGAATGGGGTCGGAGGGATTTGAACCACGAGGACTTCGCTTCGCTCGTCCTCTGGGCTCAAATCCTCCGTTTCCAATACGCATCGCTCACGATGTTGTTCGCGATGAGGAAATGGGGTCGGAGGGATTTGAACCCCCGATCGACTGATATCTCCGGTGCGCCTCGGAACTCCAGAGGGTCATCACACGGACACTGATCAGGTGCCCGATCAGTATATCAGTCTGGAGTTTCGTCCCGGGCGCGTTGCCTCTGGAGTCAGTCGCCATGCCGGGCTTGGCCACGACCCCTCGCTCTCCAGTTGGGCCATCCTGCCTAAAGTGGTTTCGATTCCGAACCGTCCTACAGCCACGGGGCGCGCCCTTCGGTGTCGGTCGTATCGTCGCCCGGATACGTTCCCGCGTCGGCGTCGTCGGGCTCCTCGACCGGTTCGACGTCCAGTTCCACGCTCTCGTCGGCGTCGCCGCCGTCGGCGATCGGATCGACGGCCATCGCGGGGCCGTCGTCCGCCGCGTCGCTCGAGTCGCGCTCGAGCGGCAGGTCGATCGCGAAGACCGCGGCGACGATCAGGGCGGCCAGCGGGGCCTGTCCGAAGGCCATCCCGAGCAGGGACAGCGGGAGCAGGCCGAGCGCGACCGCGCTACCGAAGCGGAAGCGGTCGATGTCCATGCAGTCGCGCAGGTACGGCGCGCCGAGCGCGATCGCCAGCGCGAAAGCGACGCCGATGGCCGCCGCGAGGGTCGCGTTCGCGACGAGCGCGGGGTCGTTCATCACGGTGAACGTGGCCCCGCTGGGGTCGACGCTGGCGACCAGCCCCAGTCCGATGATGACGATCGGATTGGGCAGATACTCGCCGATCGTCGCGCTGGCGGTCTTGGCCGCGATGGCGGCGATGACCAGCGCGGCGAAGCGCTCGAAGATGGCGATGTCGATCAGGCTCTCGAACGACGGCGCCAGCGCCGCCTGCACGGCCGACAGCAGTATCAGCGGGATGCCGACCAGCAGGACGATCGCCGCCTGTTCGCGGGGCGTGCCGGACATCTCCGCGAGGATCACCGCGACGGTGGCGCTGCCGCCGAAGATCAGCAGGCCGACCTGAACGGCCCCCAGCGGGTCGTTCAGGGCGCCCGCGAGGATCAGCGCCGGGAAGACGCCGTCGATCAGCGGCAGCATCATCACGAGCGCCAACAGGCGCGCGTCGCCGCCGACGATGCTCTCGAGGCGGAGTGCGACCGGGTGTCGTGACGTACTCATCGGTCAGGGCTGGTGGCCGTGACCCGAGGCCGGTGGGTAATAGGGAGGACGATCCCGGACGGACTGGTGGGCGAGCCACCAATTCGTGGGATTCGGACCGCGGCCTCGCGCTGTGAGTTTCAGTGTAAAGTTCCCGAACTGGAATTTGGCGGCGTCGCTTTCGACGCTCGTCCGACCAGCGGTTCGGGGGACACTGAAACTCACAGCGATCATACCCGAACGGACGACTGGACTCTCAATAAACGTTGTGTGGGACGTGGTCTCACAACCCGCCGTATTCCAGACACTAGCCGCCAGATTCGCGCGAAAATGTACATCCTTGCGGACCACGGAAACGATCCCCGACCGGCGTTCGGACGACGACCTTCGCCTCGAGTGCGGTCGACTCCCGAACGACGGACGGCCCGGAACCGCGCCGGCTCGTAATCGACCGCGTCGGCCGCGTCCGACCTCGAGAGCCCCGGTACTCCTTGTCACCCGACGCTAACTCGCAACGTTTTTCCGCGACGGGGCCGGACGATTTACATGGCGAACGACATTCCTGAGCACGAGCCCTATTCTGCAAAGCTGGACGTACCGGAAGCGCTGACGTTCGACGACGTGCTCCTTCGACCGAAGGAGAGCCGCGTCGAACCCGACGACGCCGACCTCACCTCGAACGTCTCGAAGAACGTCGAGGTATCGGTGCCGATCCTCTCGGCCGCGATGGACACCGTCACCGAGAGCGACATGGCCATCGCGATGGCCCGGCAGGGCGGACTCGGCGTGCTCCACCGGAACATGAACATCGACGAGATGGTCGAGGAGATCGAGCGCGTCAAGAGCGCCGACGAACTCATCATTCCCCGCGAGGAGGTCGTCACCGCAGACCCCGAGATGACGGTCCGCGAGGTCGACGAGCGGATGGCTCGCCGCGGCGTCGGCGGCGCGCCGGTCGTCAACACCAACGGCGAAGTGCTGGGGATCATCTCGAGTACGGACATCCGACCCCACCTCGAGGTCAACGAGGACGACCCGGTCACCGAAGCGATGACCGACGAGGTCATCACGGCCCACGAGGAGATCGACGCCCGCGACGCGTTCGACCTGATGTACGAGCACAAGATCGAGCGCGTGCCGGTCGTCGACGACGAGAACCTCCTGGTCGGACTCGTCACGATGCAGGGCATCCTCCAGCGCCGCGAGTACAAGGAGGCCGTTCGCGACGAGGACGGTCGCCTCCGCTGTGGCGTCGCCGTCAGCCCGTTCGAGCGGGATCGAGCCGAGGCCGCCGACGAGGCCGGCGCCGACGTCCTCTTCATCGACACCGCCCACGCCCACAACCTGAACGTCATCGACGGCGCCCGCGAGATCAAGGAGTCCGTCGACGCGGACGTCGTGGTCGGCAACGTCGGCACCCGCGAGGCCGCCGAGGACCTCGTCGACTTCGCGGACGGTATCAAGGTCGGCATCGGGCCGGGCTCGATCTGTACGACCCGCATCGTCTCGGGATCGGGGATGCCCCAGATCACGGCCGTCGCGCAGGTCGCGGACGTCGCCGCCGAACACGACGTCCCGGTCATCGCCGACGGCGGCATCCGCTATTCGGGCGACGCGATCAAGGCGGTCGCCGCCGGCGCGGACGCGGTCATGCTCGGCTCCTACTTCGCCGGCACCGACGAGGCGCCCGGCCGCGTGGTCACGATGAACGGCAAGAAGTACAAGCAGTACCGCGGCATGGGCTCGGTCGGCGCCATGAAGTCCGGCGACAGCGACCGATACCTGAAAGAAGAGCCCGACGAGGACGACGAGTACGTCCCCGAGGGCGTCGAGGCCGCGACGCCGTACAAGGGCACGCTCAAGTCCGAACTCCACCAGCTCGCCGGCGGCATGCAGTCGGGCATGGGCTACGTCGGCGCGGAGACGATCCCCGAGTTCAAGGAGCGCTCGGAGTTCGTCCGCGTCTCCTCGGCCGGCCAGGCCGAGAGCCACGCCCACGACGTCGTCATCACCGACGAGGCGCCCAACTACTCGCCCGACGGCGAGTAAGGGCGTTTCGACGGCCTCGCGAGCGCAGTTCCGGACCGACTCACCCGCCCGTATTCGACGGCGCTCGAGTGGGCGGTCGCGGTTCGTATTGATTACGCTGCCCTTCATTGTCGTCGTCCGTTGGTGGTCTTCAGTCTCCAGACGGTCGGCCAGCACGGTCACCCGGCTCTCCCAGAAGATCACGTGAAACCCCGTTTCCTCGCCTGAGGAGGAGAAATTCGGCCTGCCGCTCACCCGAGACCCGGGAATCTTGATAACCCTGCGCGACCTATTATAAGCGATCATGAGTGCGTCAGAATCACTCACGCCGCAGCAAATCTGTGAAATCGTGACGGCGAACCGAGCGATCAGAGCTCCCTACTACCGTCGCGACCACGACGACGGAGTTCAGTTCACGGATCCGGAAAAGGGGCTCCAGTGGGGTGCCGACGTCATCCCGGCGTTACAGGGTCTCTTCCGGGTCGAGCGAGCCGCCCGCGACGACTCCGACGGCTGGGTGGGCTTCGCTCGTCACTGGCGAGGACAGACGTTGCGCCTAGACGTTGACCTGCATTCCGCCTCCGACGGCTCGGACTCGATCGCGGTCGTAACTGCGATCTACGGGCGAGAGGGGGAGCACAGCATCGCGGACGCCGACTTCGGAGAAATCGAACTGCCGGACCAGGTTCCGACGCGAGAGGAGTGGGAAGAACGGCAAAAACGATACCGAGCAGCGCGGCGGAAGGACGACACCGATGGCTCGGCAGCGGTGGCGGCTTACATCGCAGCGCTTCCGGGATGGAAGCGGGAGATCGCGACGCGATTCGACGAGATCGTTCGACGAGAAGTGGCCAACGTCCGCAGCGCGGTGAGGTATCACCAGCCGTTCTATGGCATCGAGGACGACGGATGGTTCGCGTCGTTCAGCGCCTTCTCGAAACACGTGAAACTGACGTTCGTGAGTGGGTCCTACCTCGATCCGGAACCGCCCGGCGGAACTGGTCCGGACAGACAGGCTCTGGATCTGAAGGAGACGGATGCGCTGGACGAGGAACTGGTCGCGTCTTGGGTACGGCAAGCCGCGGACGATCCGGGGATGAACTGGTGAGGACGACGAGTGAACCGCGGTAGTATCCGTACATACCCGCGATCGCGAATCGCCTCACCGCGACCGTCACTGCAGCTCCGTCCGGCGGATCTTCCCGGTCGTCGTCGTCGGCAGTTCGTCGACGAACTCGATCTCGCGCGGATACTCGTACTCGGCTAGCTTCTCGCGGACGCGATCGCGAATCTCGCTTCGCAGGTCGTCCGAACCCGTCTCCCCCGAGACCGGCTGGACCACCGCCTTGATGATCTCCCCGCGGGTCTCGTCGGGGACGCCGACGACGCCGACCTGTTCGACCGCCTCGTGTGCGAGGATCGTCTCCTCGACCTCCCGCGGGGCGACCCGGTAGCCGCTCGTGATGATCAGGTCGTCGTCCCGCGAGGTGAACCACAGATACCCGTCTTCGTCGCGTTCGGCCAGATCGCCGGTCAGGTGCCACGCTTCGTCCGCCGGCCCGTCCTCGAGGGTCACCCGCTCGGTCTTCTCCGGCTCGTTCCAGTACTCCTCGAAAATCACGGGGTCGTCGCCGCGACGGACCGCGATCTCGCCGATATCGCCCCGCTCGACGCGCTCGCCCGTCTCCGGATCGAGGACGGCGACGTCGTGGCCCGACACCGGCTTCCCCATGCTGCCCGGCTTCGCGGGGAACCACTCCCGGCAGTTCGTCACGAGCAGGTTCGCCTCCGTCTGGCCGTAGAGTTCGTTGACGGCCACGCCCGCGAGTTCCGCGTCGGCCCACTCGAGGATCTCGCGGGTCAGCGGTTCGCCGCCCGAACAGATCGCCTCGAGCGAGAGGTCGTACCGCTGGGTCGGCCGGTCGACGTTCATTAACATCCGAATGGCGGTCGGCGGGACGAACGCGTTCGTCACGTCGAACTCGGCCATGATCTCGTAGGCCCGCTCGGGGTCGAACGACCCCATCGGGTAGCCGACGACGGGCCGTCCGTAGTGCCAGGCTGGGAAAACGAGATCGCCGAGCGCGCCGATCCAGGCCCAGTCGGCGGGCGTCCAGTAGACGCCGTCGCGGACGTCGCGCTCGAAGTACATCTGAAACGCGGGACAGTGGCCGAGCCAGACGCCGTGAGTGTGGAGCACGCCCTTCGGCTCGCCGGTGCTGCCGCTGGTGTACATGACGATCGCGGGGGTGTCGACGTCGGTGTCCGCGGTATCGAACGTCGTCTCGCTCCAGTCGACGGCCTCGTCGAACCGTTCGACGGTTACGTCCTCGAGCGCGTCCGTGTCCGCGTCAGCGGCGGTATCGGCTCCCTCGCCCGCGCTTTCGGGTCCCCCGTCGACGACGAGGACGGACTCGAGGGCGGGGCAGTCGGGCGCGACCTCGCGCATCGTCGGCCACTGGCTCGCGTCGACGACGGCGACGCGGGCCTCGCTGTCGGTCAGCCGATAGCGGAGCGCGTCGTCGCCGAACAGCACCGACAGCGGCAGCGAGATCGCGCCTAGCTTCCAGCACGCCAGATGCGTCAGGACGTTCGCGGGCTTTTGCGGGACGACGACCGCGACTCGATCCTCGCGCTCTACGCCGCGGGACGCGAGCGCGTTCGCGACGGCGTTCGAACGCTCGTCGAGCTCGTCGAACGTGTACGCCTCGTGCCCGCCGTCGTCGTCGACTTGATACAGCGCGACCCGCTCACCGTCGTCGTGTTTCCCGACCAGATCCGCGGCCGCGTTGAAGTCGTCCGGCACGTCCCACGCGAACGATTCGGACGCCGCGTCGTACGTCTCGCCCTCGAGCGTGACGGTGTACGCCATGTCGTGCTAGCTGCCCACACACGACAAGAAAGAACTGTCGCCCCGTTCGACTCGCCGGCCTCACGGCTCACACGAACCGCCCGTTCGCGGCCCGACGAAAATTGACCGAAAATCGCTACGGATTCAGGTCCGGCGTCGAGAACGCCCCCTCGTCGACGTCGGGGTCGTACTCCTCGAGCGCGGTGCGGACGAGGTTGAAGACGCCCTCCTTCCCCCAGCGGGCCGTGTTGACGTTCAAGTCGTAGAACTCGCGGTCGTCGATGTCGATGTCGTAGTACGACTGATAGCGACCGGCCTCGCTGACCTCGCGAACCCGCATCTCGGCCTCGGTCTCGACGCGCTCCTCGATTCGCTCGAGGCGGACGTCCTCGGGCGCATCGAGCCAGATCCGCAGGTCCGCGCGCTCGCCGGCCAGCCAGCCCGCCAGCCGGGACTCGAGGATGAAGGGTTTGTTCGCCATCCCCCACTTCTCGGCGATCTGCTGGAGGCGCTGGTCGATCGCGCGGTCGATCTCGTCTGACTCGTCGGCCTTCGCCGTCAGCTGATTCAGGCTCATGTCCCGGTCCTCGGCGAGTTCGCGGAAGACCTCCCCGCCCGAGACGTACGGACAGCCCATCGCGTCGGCGAGTCGCTCGCACAGCGTCGTCGCGCCACAGCCCGGCGGGCCGGAGACGGTGATAAACAGTGTCGTGTCGATCTCGACCGTCGTCGTCGCTCCCGTGGACATGTGTGCCCGCTCTCGGTTCAGGGTGAAAAATAATGCGACTCTTGCGGCGGTCGTGACTCCCTCGCACGGCCGAAACCGGACGGACGGTCAGAAGAGCGACCAGCGCGGCGACTCGACGCCGACCGCGACGCCCTCGAGTCGCGGCTCGTCACCGAGGGCGGCCACGCGATCGCGTTGGGGGTCGGCGTCGCTGGTGCTGACCAGCGTCATCGACCCGTCGTAGCGCGTTCCGGCCCGGTCGTCCCACTCGATCTCGAGTCTGGCGCGGCGAAACCGCGTCCCCTCCGTCAGCCGGATCGACTCGAGGCGCTCGAGGGGGACCGCGAAGTTCGCCTCGTCGAGGCCGAGGAGTTCCTCGAGCCGGCTGTCGTCGACGAGCGCGCGGTCGCGGTGACCCATATCGGCCCGCAACAGCATCGAGCGGTAGGACTCGCCGACGAAACACCAGACGAGGCGCTCGTCGGTCACCACGAGCTCCCACAGCTCGATCGAGTTCGGCCGCTGGCGAAGCCACTGGGTGAGCCGCGCGAGTTCCGTCTCGTCCGCGGCGTCACCCTCCGGATCGGATCCTCCGTCCGGCTCCGGTTCGGAGTCGGGATCGGTTCCGACCATCATCGTTCGATCAGCGCGTGGAGGTCGCTCGGGACGGTGTGTCGGGTCTGAGTCACCAGCGAGACGCCGACGAACAGGACGATGGCGACGAGCAGCGCGACCGTTCCGACGGGGAACACGTCGGGGAAGACGTAGAACGCCATGATGGTCGACGCCAATCCGTCGAGTCCGGCGACCTCGAGCGCCATCGGAAGCGCGCTGAAGACGATGTTGACGAAGAGGCCACCGAGGACGGCGACGATCGCCCCCTCCTTCGTCGCGCCCTTCCAGTTCAGGCCGAAGACGGCGATGGGGACGAACGCGGCGGCGAAGAAGCCCCAGCCGATCGTTCCGAGGATACCGACGAGCGTATCGGAGAAGTAGACGACGCCGGTGGCGAGGACCGTCAACCCGGCCAGCGCGATCTGCGTCACGCGCAGTTCCGTCCTGTCGTCCTCGATCGGTCGACCGAGCGCTCGCGGGATGTCCCGCGAGACCGCCGCCGCGCCGATGTTGAGGAACGAGTCGCTGGTGGACATGATCGCCGCCAGCAGCGCCGCGAGGATCAGCCCGGCGATGACGCTCGGCGTCTGCTCCAGGACGAAGACGGGGCCGACCTCGCTGGCGCTGAACGTCTCCCCGATCTCACCGACCTCGACCATCGCGCGCATCGAGAAGCCGGCGGAGAAGGCGATCAGGCTCGAGACCGCGTAGGAGATGGCGGCGATGGGGGCGCCCCACTTGAGGATCGTCATGTCGCGGCTCATGTAGAACTTCGTGATGAGGTGGGGCTGGCCGGCCGATCCGACGGAGAACAGGATCCACCACGCGATGCCGACGAGGACGGCCGTCGTCGCGCCGCCCATCGCGCCGAACGGCGAGACCAGGTTCGGATCCGCGCTCGCCAGATTCCGGGAGATGTTCTCCATGCCGCCGCCGAACGACAGCGCGTACGCGAAGACGAAGACGGCGCCGGTGATCATGGTGAGCGCCTGCAGGAAGTCCGTCCAGACGCCCGCGATCATCCCCCCGAGCATGCTATAGAGCAGCAGGATGAGGGCCCCGCCGAGCAGCCCCCAGATGACGGGGATGCCGAAGATGGCGCGCATGACGAACTGCAGCGCCGCGAGGTTCGTCGCGAGGTAGGCGACGACGCCGACGATCACCGCGAGGCCGGTCAGCCCCCGGACGGTGTCGCTCTCGTAGCGGACGTACATCCCGTCGGCCAGCGTCAGCACGTTGCGGACGTCCGCCAGCAGTCGCATCCGCTTTGCGAGGACGATCCACGTCAGCAGGAACCCGAGCGGCGCGGTGAAGAAGATCCACAGCGCGGTCGTGCCGTACGCGTAGACCAGTTCGGGGCCGCCGACGAAACCGAAGCCCGACTGGATCACCGAGAACGCGGTCATCGCGAGCACCCACGTCCCGACGCTCTTGCCGGTGATCAGGAAGTCGCTCGTCGACTCGGTCCGCATCCAGCCCCAGACGCCGATCAGGACGACGATGAGCAGGTACGCCGCGCCGAACCCGAGGATGACGGGGTCGTCGGCGACGGGGATCCCCTCCTGAAGGGGCGCGGGTGCGAGCGGACTACTCATCGCCCTCACCTCCGTCCGTTACTTCGCCGCCGTCGGCCACTTCGGTGGTCCGGGACGGCTGCTCCGGCGCCAGCGGGAACGACTCGCGGCGCTGGCGTTCGCGGGCCGACTCGACGATGTCGTCGACGATCTCCTCGCCGGCGATGCGGTCGAAGATCAGCGAGTAGTAGATCGCCGCGGTCAGCGGAAGCAGCCAGATGAACCCGAAGTAGATCAGCGTGGCGGTCGGGACGCCGAGGACGTAGCTGTACTCGGTGGTCCCCGGCGCCCACGTCAGCCAGATGCCGGCCAGTCCGATCAGGAAGAACGCCGTTAGCGCTCCGATTAGCGCCGTGTACGGCGCCAGATCGGGATCGCCGGTCCCTCGCTCGATCGTCGCCGAGGCGATCACCGCGAGGATGAGCGCCGCCGCGACGACCGAGAACACCCTGTACAACCCGAGACTCGCCGTTGCCAGTGCACCCAGCGAGAGCACACCGATCGCGGCCATCGTGGTATTTCGTGCCATTGATCCGTGTCACCGTAGTTGCGGTCAACCCTACCGGGGACGAACCCCGGCCCGTAGCTGTCACCACAGCGGATCGTCGTCGGCCGACGTATCGTCGTATGTCACCAACTGCCGTGATACTTAGTATCGCATCACAGACTCCCGAGAAAGTGCTCGTTAACATGTCAACAGCGGACTCGAGACCGCCCTCGAGAACCCGTCCAGCGCCTCGAGTCGCGAGAAGCAGTCCGACGGAGCAACGATCGTCGAGGCGGACGACCGGCGATCAGTCGGCGACGAACGAATTACCGCACTCGGTACAGGTCATGCAAAAGGCGCCCTCGTCGGTGAGCTCGAGGCCGTGTCCGACCTCGGCTTCGCACTCCCGGCAGTAGAGCAGCGACTCGATCTGGTCCCAGTCGCGTCTCGCGTCGGGCGCGCCGAAGGCGAAGCCGACGACCGGCTCGTCCGAGTCGTCGTAGCCGTGCTGGAACTCCCCCGGCGCGAAGCGGATCACCTCGCCCGCCTCGACGACGCCCTCCCGCGCGTCCGCCTCGCCGTCCGGCGAGCGCGTGTCGAAGGTCACCGTCCCCTCTTGCACGTAGAAGACTTCCGCTTGATCGTGGTGGGTGTGAAGCCCGCCCGAGAGGGACTCGCCGGGCTCGAGTTCGAATACTGTCGGCTGTAAGTCAGTGCCGGAGATTCGCCGGACTGCTACGGCGAATCTCCGAACCGTTACAGCCGGCAGTATAGTTCATCGCGAAGTCCGTGAAGCCGAGCGCCTGCGAGATCGGCCGTCTGACGGAGTGAACCGCCCTCGGATTGCGTTCGATCTCGCCGTCGTCGACCGCGGTCTTCTCCATAGCGGCACATTCAGCCGCGACGGTATAAATTGCCCCGCGATATCGTATCGCACACAATCGCGGAGAGCGGCGGTACGCGAAGAGAAACGCATACGGTCGTCCGCTCCCGAGCACCGAGTGTGAACCGCCGTACGGTACTCGGATTCGCCGCGACGTCGGCCCTCGCGGGACTCGCGGGCTGTATCGAGGGCGTCAAGGAGCACTTCGGGCTGCAGGGCGTCATCCCCGTCGAGATCCAGAGCGAAGCCGACGAGACGCAGAACATCCTCCTCGAGTCGCGCGAACGCGAGTCGGGCCGGCAGAGCTACGAGCAGAGTTACTCCGTCACCCCGGGGGAGACCGTCAGCGCGCCCCACCTCGACCAGACGGAACAGAGCTTTCGCGTCGCCAAGATCGAGAACGAAACGGAGGCGACCGTCAGAGCGGTGTCGGTGACGCCCGATACCGACCTCGTGAAGATTCTGCTCTACGACGACGACCTCGTGGTCGAGGTCCGCCGGGACGACGGCGAAGACGAGATCGCCGACGGCGAGGACGGGGACGGCGACGGAAATGAGACGGCAGGGAACGGCAACCAGACCGACCCCGACGCGACCGGCAACGAGACGGCCGCAAACGAGACCGACGCGGACGAGTAAGTCGGCATTCTCCTCGCGCGGCGCCGGCGCGGAATAGCTCGCTACCTACGAGACCGCCAGTTCTCGAGACGAAGAGACGCTTCTCGAGTACTCGCTCCAAATACCGGATTCGACCGTCTACGCTCTTCCCGACCACTCACCGCTCCTCCCGGCCGCTCACGGATAGGGGTGGAACGCGCGCTCGAGGCGCGGTTCGAAGCCGAGATCCGCCGGCACCGTCCGCGCCCGCTCGCCGAAGAACGGCTCGCCGGTGAACAGCGGCTGGGCGCCGGGAACGACGACCCTGACCGCCTCGAAGCCGGTCTCCGCGACGTCTCGCGTCGTCAGCCGCGCCGCGTACGGCGTCAGGTCGGCATTGGTCGTCCGTTCGACGAGTTCCGTCAGCGCCGCCCGGCCCTCGGGCGCGGTCTCCGGCCCGACGCTTTCGGCCGAAACCGTCCGCTCGACGTCGACGAACCCGCGGACGACCTCGGGGAACGCCGCGTACTCCCCGATGGCGCCCGAGGCGTCGCCGACCTCCTCGGGGCCGAGGTTCCGCAGTTCCATCCAGTTCTGCAGCGCCTCCTCGAGCGCCGAGCGCGCGGCGGCCGTCGCGTCGAGGTCGGCCGCGGAGCCGACGGCGAACGCCGGCCACTCGTCGGCCGTCGGATCGACGGCGCCCTCGAGGGAGTCCGGATCGCGGTGGACGGCGACGGCGACGACCGGGACGTCGACGTCCTGGGTGACCAGCAGCGGCGTCACCGACAGTCCCTCGCCGCGGGCGCGGCGTTCGAGGACGGCGAAGCCGTCGTCGTCGACGGTCAGCCCGAGCGGGTCGAACGTCGAGTACCACGCGAGCATCGTCGCGTCCCGCTCGATGACCTCCGTCAGGCCCGAGAGCAGGGCGTCGACCGTCGACGAGCCGAGTCCGAGCCCCGTCGTGATGCCGGGGACGAGCCCCCGACCGCCTGCGGGTTGCGGGAACTGGACCGCGTCGGCCGGCAGGTGGGCGCCGTCGCCGGTCGCGACGTTCTCGCCCGGCACCCACCGGTGCTCGTCGCTCGGGTCGTAGGCGGGTGCATCGTCCGGGCACACGAGCGCCGTCGGCGAGACCGCGTTCTCGAGGTCGTCCTCGCTGGCGTGAACGAACTCCTCGTCCCGGTAGACGCCGGCGCAGTAGCGCTCGAGGCCCTCGCCGACGGCCTTCATCAGCGCGGCGTTCCAGTCGTCGGCGACGCCGGCCGCTTGCGTCGGCGCGCTCGCGTCGCTGAACCCCTGCGTGTTAGTCGTCGTCGCGAGGTAGTAGGGCGCGGGGAACGATTCGATCTCGCCGATGGTCCTGACGATGCCGACGCGGTCGTCGATCGCCGCCTCGGCGTGCTCGACGGCCGCGTCGAGGGCGAGCGCGTCGGCATCGTCGCGGTCGAGGGTCCGATCCCGCGTGTCGGTCTGACACTCACAGCCGGGAACGGGGAGAACTCGCCGCCTCGCGTGGGGCAGTTCCACGACGTGGCCGATCACCGACCGGTCGTCGCCCGACAGGACGCGGACGCACTCCCGGCCCGCGAGCGCGCCGGCGAGACGGGCCGTGCTGCGATCGGCCTGCGGTCGGTCGCTCCGCTCTCCCTCCGCTATGTTCGCGGCGACGCGCTGGCGGAGACAGTCGAAACAGCCCGTCGCGGGCGCGAAGCCCGAGACGGCCGCGTCGACGGCGGCGAGGGGCTGGCCGCCGACGCCGCCGATCTCGACGGCGATCCACGGCGTGCCGCCGGCGCGCGCGGCGTCCGCTCGGCGGAACGTGGCCGCGCCGGCCACGTCGCTGACGACCGCGAAGCGGGCGTCCTCGAGGTCGTCGGCTGTCGCGTCTTCGACGGTGACGTCGACGTCTCCGAGTGCGGTGACGACCGCCTCGCGGACCGGATCGTCACCGACGACGTGTACGTTCATACCGGATCACTCACAGGCCGGCATCAAAAGGGCCGCGCTCGGTCGCGATCGGGTGCGAGTCTCTCGAGGGTCTCAGTCGTCGTCGGAATCGCCGTCGCCGTCCGTCTCCTGGCGGGTCTCGGCGATGTCGATCGTCTCGCCGGTCTCCGAGGGCATGTCCTCGCCCTCCTGGATCGCCTGGGCCTCCTGTTCCATCGCCTCGACGTCCATCTCGACGTCCTCGATCTCGCCGAGCATCTCGGCGATGTCGTCCAGCCCGATCAGTTCGCGGGTCTCCTCGTCGAACTCGAGGCTCTCGAGCTGTTGACCGTCCCTCTCGACGTCGCTCCCGGTGAGGTGGGAGCCGTAGCGGCCGACCAGCGAGGTGAGTTCCTGGGGCATGACGAAGGTCGTCGACTCGCCCTGACCGATGTCGGCGAGCGTCTCCATTCCCTTCTCGATGACCGCGCGTTCGCCCATCGACTCGGCGGATTTGGCGCGCAGGACCGTCGAAATCGCGTCACCCTGGGCCTCGAGGATCTGGCTCTGCTTTTCACCCTGGGCGCGGATGATGTTCGACTGCTTGTCACCCTCCGCCTGTTCGACGGCGCTGCGGCGTTCACCCTGGGCCTCGAGGATCATGGCGCGTCGGCGTCGCTCGGCGGAGGTCTGTTCCTCCATCGCGCCCTTGACGCCCTTCGAGGGCGTGACCTCGCGGACCTCGACGCTCTCGACGCGGATCCCCCACTCGTCGGTGGGTTCGTCCAGTTCCTGGCGGATCCGTTCGTTGATCATCTCGCGCCGCGAGAGCGTGTCGTCGAGTTCCATATCGCCGATGACCGCGCGGAGGGTCGTCTGGGCCAGATTCGAGACGGCCCGCTGGTAGTCGTCGACCTCGAGGAACGCGCGCTTGGCGTCCATCACCCGGATGTAGACGACGGCGTCGGCCGTCACGGGCGAGTTGTCCCGCGTGATGGCCTCCTGGCTGGGCACGTCGATCGTCTGGGTCCGCATGTCGAACGTGTAGACCCGCGAGACGAACGGCGGGACGATGTTCAACCCCGGCTCGAGCAGTTTGCGATACTCGCCGAGGACGGTGAGCGCGCCCCTGTCGTAGGCGTCGACGATCTCGACCATCGACCAGACGGTGGCGACCACGACGACGAGAACGAGCGCACCGACGACCAGCAGCGGATCCTCGGCGACCGTTTGCACGGGATCGACTGAAAGCGGTGTCATATGTGACATACGGTACCGATCCGAATAACGCTTGGCCCAAACGAGATAACCCGGCGCCCTCGAGCGACGATTCGACACCGATCACGGGAAAACGGAGTGCGACTCGAGCGCGGGTCTCGAACCGATCGGTCGCTCGAGCTCGATCAGTCGCTCGAGGCGGCGTCCGCGTCGACGTAGACGAGTTCGTCGGCCCGCTCGAGCAAGCGAACGCCCCAGGTGACGGTCACGGGGACGAGCGCGGTGGTGAAGATCGCGATGAAGACCAGTATCGAGAACATCTGCGTGTCGATGACGCCGGCCTCGAGGGCGACGGTGGCGATGATGATCTCGACGGTTCCCCGTCCGTTCATCCCGAAGCCGACGACGAGCCCCTCCCGAGAGGTCAGCGACGTCGGCAGCGAGAAGAGCCAGGAGCCGACGATCTTTCCGAGGAAGGCGATGGCGACGAGGGCGACGAGGACGCCCAGCGAATCGGAGAAGACGTCGAACGTGATGTCGAAACCGACCGTCACGAAGAAGACGGGCGCGAACAGCCCCATCGCGAGGTCGTAGATGACGGTGTGCATGTGCTCGTAGAGGTCCGGCTCGACGTCGGCCTGCCGGAGGAACATGCCGGCCATGAAGCCGCCGATGATCATGTGCAGTTCCGCGAGCGTCGCCAGGTAGGCGAACAGCATCGAAACGAGCAGGGCGAAGGTGAAGGCGGTCGTCCGGTCGACGAAGCCGTACCGCTCGCGCTGGCGCTCGATGTGGTGCCACGCGACGGGCAGGAAGCGATAGCCAATCAGGAGCGTGATCACGAAGAAGGCGAGCGCCTTCGCGAGGATCAGCCCGATCTCGGTCGCGTCGAACGCGCCGGCGGTGACGTAGCTGTCGACGCCGGCGAACGCGACGAGCACCCCCACGTCGGAGGCCAGCGCTCCGCCGAGCAACACGTTCGCGATCCGCGTGTCCAAGAGCTCGAGGTCCGCGAGGATGCGGGACTTCGTGGCCAGCGACGTGGCTGCCATCGCGAGCCCGAGGAACAGGGCCGCGCCGACGGAGATATCGAGCAGGATCCCCGCGCCATAGCCCAGCCCGAACGGGATGACGAAGGCGCCGAAGGCGATCAGCAGCGACTGGGGCCCGAGGCGGAACAGTTCCCGGAGGTCGACCTCCATCCCGACGAACACCATCAGGAGGAACACGCCGAGCTCCGAGAGGACGGTCAGCAGCTCCGAGGGGTGTAACAGTCCCAGCAACGGCGGGCCGAACACGATGCCAGCGAACAGCTCCCCCATCATCGTCGGGTAGCCGAAGCGCTCGGCGACCCCGCCGAAGATCCACGCGACCGTCAGGACGAGCAGGAGGCTTAGAATATCGATGTGAACGGCTTCGACCATCGATCACCACCTCGAGCGACGAGTCGAGCGGTTGCGTCGCTGTTCCCCTCGAGCGAACCGGCGGCGGCTGTGGGCGGGGTAGTCCATGAAGAGGCAGCTCGATCGAATACGTCGGGTCACGGCCACTTCACTCGTGGGGATGTCCAACGGAATCGGAACGTATCCCTCAGTCATCGGTACTCACCTCCTCGACCTCGAGGTCGTCGCCGACGCCCTGAGCGGCGGCGGGTTCGGCGCCGCGCACGCCGGCGTCCCGCCAGGTGCCCCGGCGGTACCAGCCGTAGGCGAGGGCGGCGCCGATGGCGTTCGAGACGGCGAATGCGATCCAGATCCCCTCGTAGCCGATCGCCCTCGAGAGGCCGTAGGCGGTCGGGAGGCGGATGCCGGCGTAGATCACGAGGACGATCGCCGCCGCCGTGAGCGTCTTGCCGGTGCCCCGGAAGCTCCCGTTGTACGCCCGCATCACGCCGATGAAGCCGAACGACGGCGCGACGTACCGCAGGAAGGAGACGCCGATGTCGACGACCTCGGGATCGGTGGTGAACACGGCGATGATCGGCCGCGCCCCGAGCCACGCCACGACGCCGAGGGCGCCCAGCACGACGAACATCACTCGAGCCGCGAAGTTGGCGGCGTCGGCCGCGCGGTCCGGTTTGCCGGCGCCGACGTTCTGGCCGGTCATCGTCTCGACGCCGCGGGCGACCGCCACCGCCGGCAGGAAGATGACCGAGAACACGCGCGTCCCGACGCCGTAGGCGGCGACGACCGTGTCCGGGAAGAACGCGACGATGACCAGCAACAGGTTGATCGACAGCGCCCGGCCCATCCCCTCGACCGACGCCGGAACGCCGATTTCGACGAGTTTCCGCGCGTACGAGAGGTCCGGCCGCATCTGTTTCGGTCGAATCTTGACGCCCCTCGCGCCGCGAAACATGATCGCGAGGCCGACGACGAGGGCGACCCCTCGGGAGAAGACGGTCGCGATCGCCGCGCCCTGAATGCCGAGTTCGGGGAACGGCCCCCAGCCGAAGATCAGGAACGGGTCGATGACGACGTTGAGCAACACCGAGCCGAACATGACGAGCATCGGCGTGATCGTGTCCCCGTAGCCCCGCATGAGCGCGATGAAGACGAAGAAGCCGAACATGAAGGGCATGCCGAGCGAGATGACCTGCATGTAGTCGGTCGCCAGCGGCAACACGGCCTGGGAGGCGCCCAGCAGCCCGAGGAGCTCTCTGACGAAGCCGTAGCCGGCGACCCCGATGAGGGTGGCGCCGAGCAGCGACAGCGCGACGGTCTGGGAGGCGGCGTACTCCGCTTCGCTCTCTTCGTCCGCGCCGATGTGCTGGGCGACCAGGACGCTCCCGGCGACCGACAGCCCCATCCCGACCGAGATCAGCAGGAAGACCATCGGGAACGCGAAGCTGATCGCCGCCAGCGCGTCCGTGCTGTACTGGCCGAGCCAGAACGTGTCGATGAGGTTGTAGGCGGTCTGCAGCAGGTTCGTGACGATGATCGGCAAGGAGAGGTAGAACAGCGGCCGCGCGATCCCGCCCTCGGTCAGATCGAACTCCTCGCGGCCCTTGAAGAGATTTGAAAGGCGATCCGCGAGGCTCATCTAGTCACCCTCCGTCTCCTCATCTCCCGCGTCCTCCGAGCCGTCCGCTGTCGTCGCGTCCGTCTCGGCGGCCGACGAGGCGTCTGCCGTCCCGTCGGTCGAAGACGCGTCATCGTCGTCGAGACTCGAGTCGTCGGCCCGCAGGCCCTCGATGTACTCGTGGACGTACCGCCTGGTCTGCTCGAGGGACTGATCGACGGCCGCCGCGCGCGTCTGGGCGCCGTGGAAGACGGTGACGAGGAACTCGGCGGTCTCGTCGGGATCGACGTCCTCGCGGAACTGCCCGGCTTCGACTCCGGCCTCGACGAAGCTCGCGATCCGGTCGTGCATCGTCCGATCGAACTCGGTCAGCCGCTCCCGGTAGGCCTCGTTGTACGGCGACTGGGACTTGATCTCGAGGATCGCCGTCCGGAACTCCTCGGCGGCGTCGTCGTCGCCTTCCGTCAGCAACTCGTCGAACAGCGCGTGGAGCCGTTCGACCGGCGTCTCGCCGGCGAGCGTTTCGAGTCGCTCCTCGAACCGATCGAGCAGGAAGCCGAGGAACGACTCGAGGAGGTCCCCCTTGCCGTCGAAGTGGTAGTGCAGGGTGCCCTTGCTCTTGTCCGACTCCGCGGCGATGTCTTGCATCGTCAACTCCGCGTAGCCGTGTTTGCAGAGCGCCCGGTACGTCGCCTCCATGAGATCGTCGACGGTATCTTCGGACATTCGAGATTTCGTTACTCGACTTACTGACCGGCCAGTCAAAAGGGCTTTGCAACCGGACGGTCGCGATCGACTGGATCGCAAGACGGGCGGTCAAAGAGATGGCAAGAGGGACGAGAACAGTAGATAGTAACGCGATTTCTTTATTCGGACAGCAGTGTGAAACAGTCACTCAATAGAGAGAACTCACGAATCGTTCAATAGAGAACGAGTATGAATCGGTCGGTATAGGGGCCACGGGCGCTATTGTGTGGCTCTCAACAGTATAATTCTAATAGAAGGCCCACATCTAAGCGGATTTTCAGAAATATGCCTCTCTGATCACAACCAGTAGCCAGACTATCGGTGCAAGAGCGAGTATCAGGCCTAATATGCCTATCGGATAGTTCCCTTCTACGAGTCCTCGCGCCCACCCCCTTCCGAGGTAAAAAATGAACAGGGAAAGGACAACTACAATCGCATTGCGGAGCGAAACGTCCAATCCTTCCGAATTGGAATCAGTCGACGGCATTTCGTAATAATTCGTCTCGTCTCGCTATAAGCGTTCTCCCGTTACGTTCGAACACGTACTCAACGAAATCAGATATCCAGTTCCAGGCGTCGTTCTGAATAAAGGAATCGGAGTACTAACTACTGATACTGAGACGGCAGGACGGATACTCGCCGTCCGACGCGTCGCGACGACGAAACTCAGTCCTGCTCGCGCAGTCGCTCGAGGACGTCGCGGGCGTTCTCGACGGCCTTCTCCTTCTTGGCGGGATAGGCCTCGACCTTCCCGCGGAAGGTGATGCCGTCGCCGAGTCGAACGTCCCCTTGGAAGGCGGCCTGCTTGTCGAGTCGCAGGAAGAGTTCGGTGTTCTCGGTGACCCGCTCGTCGAGTTCGTCGATCACGTCGTCGAAGCTCTCGAGGTCGGCCAGCCGCGAGAGGACGTGGCGGACGTCGTCGGCCTTCTCGACGCGAGCCGAGAGGACCAGAATGCGGTCGCCGTAGTGGCCCTCGCTCTCGACGCGTTCGATCTCGAACGGTTCGTCGTCGCCGTCGGGAAGAAACGTGCGCAGGGCCTCCTCGACGCGTTTCTCGTCCTCGGTGGCGTAGCAGAACGTGCGTAAGTCGACGTAGTGAAGCGGGATCTGTGGCATCTGAACCTGTCCGTGTCCGTGTCCGTGTCCGTGAAACGGTCGCGAATCGAATCCTCGCGACCAGCGGTCGTTATTCCTCGTCCTCGTCTTCGTCTTCGCCGTCGTCGTCGGCCGCCTCGAGGTCGTCCTCGGGGACGCCGGTCTCCTGTCCGTCCTCGAAGCTGACGGTGTAGGTGACGTCGCCGAACATCGACTCCATCGTCTGGGTGACGGTGCCGGTCTCTCCGTCGAACTCGCTGTGCTCGTCGTTCAGGACGACGCGATCGTCTTCCTCGAAGCTCATACCCGATGGTTCCCCGCGGTCGCGTAAAAAGGGACTGATTCAGTCGTTCGCCGCCGTCGCCCGGTCGCGCAACCGCTCGTAGCCGTAGCCGACGGCGACCGCGATCGAATAGCTCGCGCCGAGGAACGGCACCCAGTAGATCCAGAACTCGAAGCGCGGCGCGAGGGCGTTTCCGATCGCCGTCCCGACGCCGTAGAGCAGGTACCCCGGGAGCGCGAACGGCGAGAACAGCCGCGAGTCGAGCCAACCGAGGGCGAACGGGACGACGACCGCCGCGAAGGCGGCGACCGTCGCGGGGCTCGCGACGGCCCGGCGGAGCGACGCCGGCAGGTACCGCTCGAGCGCGGCGCTCGCACCGTCCCCCGGACGCTCGCGTTCGGCGGTCATTCGGCACCTCCGGCCTCGACCTCGAGCAGGCCGTGCATCGCGAGGACGCGCGCCGTCGCCAGCCGCGTCAGTTCGACCCTCGTCTCGCGGTCCAACAGGAACTCGGTCGTCTCGAAGAGGTAGGCCGTCGACTCGAGTTCGCGGGCGGCCTTCTGGAAGAGCAGGGGGCTCGAGAGGTCGGTCTCCCGGGCCGTGAACCGGTGGAAGGGGAGGTACCAGGGGACGCCGTCGGCGTCGAGCGCGGCGGCGAGTTCGTCGCCGCGGGCGTCCGGCGAGTGAAAGATCGCCTGCCCGACGTACTCCCGGTGAAGTCCGTAGACGCCGAGCGAGCGGTGGAGGTCGAGGACGACGTCCGGTTCGCGGCGTTCGACGGCGTCCCAGATTCCGCGCGCGAGTTCGGTCGTCGGCTCCTGACCGACCGGAAACATGCGGTTCAAATCGCCGTCGGGGCCCTCCCGCTCGTCGTTCTCGACGGCCTCCCGGTTCGTCTCGGGGACGACGACGAGCGTGCCCGCGTCGGGGCGCCAGTCGACGACCTCGCGAGCGACCGCGACGCCGCTTCGCTCGTCGCCGTGGACGCCGCCGAACACCATCGCCGTCGGACCGTCCCGCGGCGAGTCGATCTCGTACAGCGGCGTCTCGTGATCGGTGTCCGGAAGGAGCCGTTGCGTCTGCGTTTCGGCCTCGCCCGCGTCGCTCGGCGCTCGAGCGGCCGCGAGCAGCCGGTCGTTACCCGACGGCTGACTCGCGACGCCGGCGGTAACCGTTCCCGCGAGAACGCCGCCGGCGGCCAACAGGGTCCGACGATTCATCGGATCGGAGAACGTCGTCCCGCTTGAAGCGCTTTCCCATCGACGACGCGCGACGTCGCGACTGAGTGAGACGGGACTCGAGGGACCCGATGCGACCGACGGTCGGTCGCGGTCGAACTATCGCATGTTCTCGAGGGCGACGACGGTGTCCGACATGAGCCACGCGTCCTCGTTGGCGGCGTCTTCGATGCTGAGTGCGAAGAACGACTCGCGGCCGTCGTCGACCGTAATTCGGTAGCTACGGCTCTCTAGGCGGACTTCTGCGGACGGGTTCGATTCAGCGGGGACCACAGTCGTGCTCGGGAACCAGCGGGGATAACTCGCTCGGTCGGCGGTCGATCCGGGTCGGACCGAGTCGCGAACGGTCGCACGAGAGCCGTCCGAACGGGGACGGATTAGCAATATCGACGGACGCTATCGGGTCGCCGGTGGTACGTCGGGGGCGTTACTCGCCGAGTTCCTCGAGCAGCGTCTCGGCCGCGGCGCTCGAGGATTCGGGACCGCGGGCGGTCAGCAGGTCGCCGTCGACGGTGACGCTGGTGTCCGCGTCGAGTTCGGCGTCCCAGTTGGCGCCGGCTTCCGTGACCTCGTCTTCGACCCAGTAGGGCAGTTTTCGGCCGCTGGGCATCAGGTCGTTCTCGTCGACGATGCCCTCCTCCCACTCGTTGGGGAAGCCGGTGACGTCGCGACCGTTGACGATGAACGCGCCCTGTCGGTCGCGGGCGAACGCGAGGATGCCGACGGCGTGGCAGACGACCAGCGCCTTGCCGTCGTCGCCGGCGACCGCCTCGCGGAGGAGGCGCCGCGCGTCGCTGTCCTGGTTGACGTCCCACTCGGTGCCGTGACCGCCGGGGAAGACGACCGCGTCGTAGCCCTCGGCCTCGGCCTGGGCCGTCGGGATCGGATCGTTCAGCCGCTCGTCGTTCTCGTGGACCTCCCGGACGTGCTCGGCGGTCTCCTCGCCGACTTCGTCGGGGTCGATCGAGCGCTCGTCGACCTTCGGCGGCTTCCCGGAGGGCGTCGCGACCGTGATCTCGAAGCCCGCGTCCGAGAGCGTCTCGAGCGGCTCGACGCATTCTTCTCCCCAATACCCCTCTTCGCTGACGACGAACAGTGCAGAACTCACACCCGTTCGTACGGGACGGAGCGTAAAAACGACCAGCCCTCCCCTCGGTTCTGCCGCAATGTCTCGCTTCGATACGTTTCCGTGCGTGACAATCCGCGACGACGAGAGTGGCCTTTTTCGCCGTTCGCGTCGTTTGTTACAATATACCATGTCAGATAGACCCACTCCGTTCGACGGACTCGACGAGCTGTTCGACCAACTGAATCGGCGGCTCGAGACGGCCGCCCGAACCTGGCAGTCGGAGGTCGACGACCGGAGTCGACTCGACCTCTCGATGAGCGGGGCGGCGACCCGGCTGGATCTGACCGATCGGGGCGACGAGTTCGTCGCCACCGTCGACGTCCCCGGCTACGAGAGCGACGACCTCGAGATTCGCGTCCGCGACGAGACGCTCGCCATCAGGGGCGAACGGCAGCACGCGGTCGCGGAGAGCGGCGGACTCGACGAACGCGACGATCTCGAGGACCGCGAGCGTGAGGAGACACGCGGGACGAGCGAACGCGACCGGGCGGGCGAGCCCGGCGAGCAAGAGGGAACCTACATTCGCCGCGAGCGCGAGTTACAGTCGTTCAGCCGGCAGGTTCGGCTTCCCGAGCCGGTCGACGCCGACGCCGCGACCGCGACCGTCAACAACGGCGTCCTCACGGTTCGGCTTCCGAAACTGGAGACCGGCGGCGAGACGCGGACGATCGACATCGACTGACCGGCGATGCCGCAGCCAACAGCCATCGACCGATCGCGACGGCCCCGACACCAGGTGTGTGCCCGGATCGACTGGCGCGCGCTCACTGGATGTCGTCGAGGTTCAGGGCGTCGAAGAACCGACGCGTGAGGCGGCCGTCGACGAACTCGAGCAGCGCGTCCGTGTCGTCGGCCTCGTCGGCGAAGAGGCCGAGCTCGATCCGTCCGCCGGCCATGTCGTGGTGGCCGCCGACCTGTCCGAGATCGTCGAAGGCGGTCTGGAGCGTCTCCCCGATGTGGATCCGCGGATCGATCGAGCGCGCGCTCAGCCGGATCGAGCCGTCGACGACGCCGTAGACGAGCACCGTGTCGACGCCCTCGAGGTTCAGCAGGTAGTCCGCGGCCTGGGGCAAGGCGTCGGTCTCGGTCGTCTTGCCGACGCTCGCGACCAGCGAGGAGCCACGGCGCTCGCGGCTCGCGATCGCCTTCCCGATCGCGTCGAGCGTTCCCGGCGAGAACGCGCTGCTGTAGAGTTGCTCGAGGGTCTCTAGGTCCGCGTGAGGATAGACCGCCAGCGCCGCCTCGTACTCCCGGCGGGTCGGCTCGCGGACGAAGTCGAGCCGTTCGCGGTGGAGCGCGAACAGCAGCGCCGAGGCGAGCCGCGTCGTCAACTCGATCTCGAGTTCGCAGAGGTACTCGACGAAGATGGTCGCGGTCGCGCCGATCCGGGTCCGGACGTCCTCGAAGGGCGCGCCGACCGACTCGCCGGGGTGGTGATCGACGACGATCCCGGGCTCGATCTCCGTCGAGAGTTCGGTGTTGGCCCCCGGCTGTGAGTGATCGACGAAGCCGATGCAGTCGTAGTCGTCGATGGCGGTGTCCTCGACCGGCTGCAGGGAGATGTCGAGCATGTTGACGAGCGCCCGGTTTTGCTGGTGGGAGATCTCGCCGCCGTAAGCGATCGTCACTTCCTCGACGTCGTGGTCGGCTGCGATCGCTTCGAGGGCCAGGGCGCTGGCCAGACAGTCCGGATCCGGGTTGTCGTGGCAGACGATCGCCAGCGACTCCACCGTCTCGAGGACGGCCACGAGTTCGTCTGCGCGGGACATACTTGATGTACGACGACGAGACGTTTGAATCCCGCGTCGCGTCTCACGAACAGTATCGGCGGTCCCAGCTCCATCGCGCGGTTCGCTCGAAGGAACGCCGGCTCGGGCCGAGACCGAACTCGGGCGGTCGCTCTCGAGGTGCCGTCGAACACGCTTATACCGAAATCAGAACATCTTCGGGTCCGTTCTCGAGCGGAGGTAACGCGGCTGTACCCCTACAGTAGGCTTCCCATCCCGGAGAAACGCGCCGCTTGGTTCAATAATCGAACGCATCGATACCCAGGTGTCACGTCATGACCCCGACCACCAACTCCCGACGACGGTTCCTGCAAACGGCCGGTGGGGCGACCGCGCTGGCGATCGCCGGTTGTCTCGACGGACTGTCTAACGACGGCGAGCAGAACGCACAGGGCACCGATACCGAGACGGACGAGGAGGGGGAGCCGGCGGCGGTCGAGTCCGTCGACGTCGATCGGATCGCTCGCGATCCGACGGCTATCCCCGATCCGGTCGACTGGAACGAACCTCGCGAGCACGACGTCACGGTTCGAACCGAGCGGGTGACCGCCGAGATCGAACCGGGCGTCGCCTTCGAGTACATGACCTTCGAGGGGCAGGTTCCCGGTCCGATGCTGCGGGTCCGCCGCGGCGACCGGGTGAACCTCACGTTCGAGGTCCCCGACGACCTGAACGTCACGAACCACAACATGGATTTCCACGCGGTTTACGGACCGGGCGCCGACGCGACGACGATCAGCCCCGGCGACGATCCCGCGCAGCTCAGCTTCAGCGCCGAGTACCCGGGCGTGTTCATCTACCACTGTGCGATTCCGAACATGGATCAGCACATCAGCGCCGGGATGTTCGGCTCGATCCTCGTCGAGCCCGAGGACGGCCTTCCGGAGGTCGACCGGGAGTTCTACCTCGGCCAGCACGAGATCTACACCGACGGCGACGTCGGCGAGGAGGGACACCACGGCTTCGACTTCGACGCGATGCTGGCCGAGCAGCCCACGTACGTCGTCTTCAACGGGCAGGCCTACGGGTTCACCGAAGACGGCGTCGGGCCGATGCACGCCGAAGTCGGCGAAACCGCCCGCGTCTACTTCGCCAACGGCGGGCCGAACCTACTGAGTTCGTGGCACCCGATCGGCAACGTCTGGAGTCGGTTCTACCGCGACGGCGGTTTCCTGACCGAGCCCGATCGCAACATCGAGACGGCGCCCGTGGCGCCGGGGACGACCGCCGCGGCCGAGATGGAGTTCCCCGTCCCGGGACCGGTTAAGATCGTCGACCACGCGCTCACCCGCGCGGCTCGGCGGGGTGCGCTCGCGGTCATCGACGTCGACGGCGAGGCGGATCCCGAGATCTACGATCCGAATCCGTGAGAATCGATCTTCGAAGACCGACGTACGACGGGTGATCGGTCCCCGTTTCCAGCGCAGTTAGAACGATGCAAATCGAAACAAACACCCCCGTCCCAGTGTCCGGTATCGGCGAGAAACCCGGGGCCGATCAACGCGCTGTCCGCCCATGAGGAACGATACCGACGGCAACCGGATCCGAGTCACGGTGACCGTGACCGAGGACGATTCGATCGAACAGCTCGTCGACTGCGTCGAGGACGTGGTCGACGCTCGCATCGTCGACGCACCCGGCTCGAGTCGCCGCCCGACGACGCTCCGAATCGACGTCCGGGACGTGACGCCGAAACAGTGGGAAGCGCTCGAGGTCGCCGTCGAGCAGGGATACTTCGACTGCCCTCGAGAGACGGATCTCGAGACGCTCGCGGCGACGCTTTCGATCTCGAAGTCGGCGGTCTCCCAGCGGCTTCGCGCGGCCGAGTCGACGCTCCTCCGCGCGATCGTCGAGGCGACTCGAGCCTCCGGACCGCACGACGTCGACACCGGGGCCGAACCGGAACCCGAAACGCGATAGCCGGCCGAGCGTTACTTCGCGGTCACGGCGCCCGCTTTGACGACCAGCAGAACTCGCCGAATCAACCGTCGGCGCTCGCGAAGGTCGGGAACGTCCGTCGGTCGCTCGACGGTCGTCGTCTCCTCCTCGCGCTTGCCCGGCCCGTACTGGGCTACGTGTCGGTGGATCCAGCGCCCTCCGCGAGTATGTACATCTTTTATCCTGGGAGATCTCACCCACGTGTATGCGAGACGCCTATCTCGTCGGCGCGGGGCAGTCGGACTACGGGGCGTTCCCCGAGGAGAGCTACCGGTCCCTGTTCCGGACGGCGTTCGAAGCGGCGACGGAGAGCGTACCGAACGGGATCGACGGCGAGGAAATCGACGAGGCCTTCGTCGGCCACCTGGGGGTCGGCGGTCGACAGCTCGGCCTCTCGGGGCCCGCGGTCACCGAACACGTCGGCCTCGGCGGGGTCCCCTGTACGCGCGTCGAGAACGCCTGCGCGGCCAGCGGCTTCGCCGTTCGCCAGGCCGTCCAGGCGGTCAAGTCGGGGATGGCCGACGTCGTGCTGGCCGGCGGCTTCGAGGTCATGTCCGACACGAGCTCCGACGCGACGAAGTACTGGCTCGGCGTCTCCGGCGAAACGGAGTGGGAACGACTCTCCGGGACGACCTTCTCGGGCGTCTACGCCCAGATGGCTTCCGTCCACATGGAGCGGTACGGTACCACCCGCGAACAGCTCTCTCGAGTGGCCGTCAAGAACCACGCGAACGGCGCGAAGAACCCCCACGCTCAATTGGGGTTCGAGTGCTCGCTCGAGGACGCCGAGTCCGCGCCGGTCGTCGCGGACCCCCTGAACCTCTATCACTGCTGTCCGACCTCCGACGGCGCGGCCTGCGCCCTCATCGTCAGCGAGGACGTGGTAGACGACTACACGTCGGACCCGATCCGGATCGCCGGCGTCGGCGCGGGCAGCGACGACGTCGGGCTCTTCCAGCGCGACACCTACACCGGCGTCCCCGCGAGCCAACGCGCCGGCGAACGGGCCTACGAGATGGCCGGCGTCGAGCCGAACGACCTCGACTTCGCGGAGGTCCACGACTGCTTCGCCATCGCCGAACTGCTGGCCTACGAGGATCTGGGCTTCTGCGAGCGCGGCGAGGCCGGCGACCTGATCGAGTCCGGTGCGACCGAACTCGGCGGCGAGCTCCCCGTCAACACCTCCGGCGGCCTCAAGTCCAAGGGCCACCCCATCGGCGCGACCGGCGCCGGACAGGTCGTCGAGGCGTTCAAACAGCTCTCCGGGAAGGCGGGCGAGCGGCAGGTCGAGAACCCGACCCGCGGCCTGACCCACAACGTCGGCGGCAGCGGTGGTGCGGCCGTCGTTCACGTGTTTGAGAAAGAACAGGAGGTGAGCGCCTGATGACCGCGATCACTGGTGTCGGCGCATACGCGCCGCGGTTCCGCATCACGGCCGAGGCCTTCGAGGAGGCGTGGGGTCAGTTCCACGCGGCCGGCATCACGGAGAAGGCCGTTCCCGCGGCCGACGAGGACGCGCTGACGATGGGCTACGAGGCCGCCACGCGGGCGCTCGAGGCCGCCGCCGTCGACCCCTCGAGCGTCGACTGGCTCGCCTTCGCGTCCTCGCGACCGCCGGCGGCCGAGGAGGACCTGACCGCCCGGCTGGGCGCGATGCTCGCCCTCGACGAAGCGACGACCCGGCAGCTGTTCACCGGCAGCACGCGCGCCGGGACCCGCGCGCTCTGGGCCGGCATGGACGCGATCGGTGCAGACGCGACCGTCGGGCTCGTCGTCGCGGCCGACGCCCCGAAGGGCGACCCCGACGACGGCGTGGATCACGCCGCGGGCGCCGGCGCCGCCGCGTTCGTCCTCGAGGGCGGTGCGTCGGAGACACACCGGAGTAGCGGCGACGGGCCCACAGAGATCGTCGACCGCGCCGAGTACGCGACGCCCTACCCCGGCACGCGATTCCGCAACACCGGCGAGGACGAGACGCAGGGACTGGGCGTCACCCAGTACGACCGTTCGGCGTTCACCGAGACGATCGGCGGGGCCGTCGACGGCCTCGAGACCGATCCGGAACCCGACGCCGTCGCGATTCAGGCGCCCGACGGCAAACTCCCCTACCGCGCCGCGGGCGCGGCGGGCGTCGGCACCGACGAGATTCAGGCCGCCGCGACGGTCCACGAACTGGGCGATCTGGGCGCCGCGAGCGTCCCCGTCTCGCTCGCGACGGCCCTCGAGGACGGCGCCGAGTCCGTTCTCGCGGTCGCCCACGGCAGCGGCGCGGGCGCGGACGCCTTCGTTGTGGAGTCCAGCGGTGAGGTTCCCGCAGAAACGACCCTCGAGGGCGACGACACGCTCTCCTACGCCGAGTACCTGCGCCGGCGCGGCGTCGTCACGACCGGCCCGCCGTCGGGCGGCGGCGCCTACGTCAGCGTTCCCTCGTGGCGCCGGTCGATTCCCCAGCGCTACCGCCTCGAGGCCGGCCGCTGTCCCGACTGCGGCGCGCTCTCGTTCCCACCGGAAGGGGCCTGCACCGATTGCGGGTCGCTCGTGGAGTACGAGCCGGTCGAGCTTCCCGGTACGGGGACCGTCGAGGCCGTCACGACCATCTCGCAGGGCGGCGCCCCGCCGGAGTTCGCCGAGCAGCAGGCTCGATCGGGCGACTACGCGGCGGCGATCGTGGCCCTCGAAGACGAGGACGGAACCGAGTCGGTTAGCGTCTCCGCGATGGCCACCGACGCGGCCCCGGAGGCGTTCGCGGTCGGCGAGCGGATCGAGACGACGATCCGCCGCATCTACACGCAGGAGGGCGTGACCCGCTACGGGTTCAAGGTTCGGCCCGCGGGGTAGGCGGTCCTCGAGCCGATTTTCCGGCTGGGCGGCGCTACGAGGACGCGCGAGCGGGACAATCGAACGGGGCCAACCGGATCGCTGCTCGAGAAAGGGCGGTCGTCGAGGGACTACACGACCAGTGGAACGAGCATGACCAGCACCTTCGCGTAGATGACCATGAACAGGAGCGCGAAGGGATAGGTTCCGCCGTAGCCGGCGCCGACCTCGTCGGCGCCCGTCGCGTCGATCGCGGCGGCGAGTCCCTTCGTGTCGGTGTGTCCGCCCGTGATCCCGCCGGCCGCGCTGATCCAGTCCATCTTCCAGACGAAGCGGGTGACGACCAGTCCGGCGGCGATCGCGAGCAGGCTGTTGAGCGCGGCGGCGGCGACGATCTGAACGCCGTACTGGGAGATCGTCTCGAGGAAGCCGGCGCCGGCGTCGAGGCCGACGACAGCCAGGAACATCGCGAGCGTGAACGCCCTGATCTCCGAGAGGATCGACGTGTCCATCCGCGTCGTGACCGGCCCGACCTGCCCGAGATAACCCAGTCCCAGCGCGGCGATGAGCACGCCGCCCGTCGTCCCGAGCGAGGGGGTGCCGAACGAGCCCATCGGGATCGGAATCGAACCGACGATACCGCCGACGGCGATGACGAGCGCGTATCCCATCACGCTGAAGGTGACGCCGGAGCCGTCAGCTTCGACGCCCCCGGACGCGCTCGCGTCGGCGGTCTCGTCCGAACCGGTGCTCCCGACGTCGTCGGCGAACCGCTCCTTTTCGGCGCCGAGATCGAGGTCGGCCACGGCCGGGTACAACTGCTGGAACATGACGATGAGCAGGACGCCGACGACGTAGCCGACGGAGTGGCCGATCTGGTACTCCGAACGGGCCGCTTCGGGGAGGGCTTCGACCGCCGAACCCAGCCCGGGGCTGCTCGTCAGCGCCCCGGAGAACGACCCCATGATCAGCGGCGTCGACGCGTCGCTGAACAGGTACTGGGTCCAGACGTAGGTGCCGCCCAGCGCGACGGTGGTCATGATCGCGCCGAGGGCGATGAAGTGCAGCCCGTAGGTCGCGATCGTGCTCTTGATGTCCTGTGCGGCGATCAGGCCGACCGCCGCGACGAACAGCGCGAGCGTGAGCGTGCTGTAGGCGCCGGGGACCGACAGGCCGAGGTGGCCGAGCACGAGGCCCGCGAACAGCGGCCCCGCGACGCCGAGTTTGATCCCGCCGGCGCTGAGACGGCCGATTCCCATGCCGACGACGACCGCCAAGAACAGGACGAACAGGTCGTTCCCGATGACGGTCTCCACGAACGTCATCGTCGATCCCTCCGGTCGCGCCGTCCGCCGGACGTCTGGAGGGGCCGATATATACCCCTACTGATATCCGGTATGACTCGTCGTATTCTCATAGCTAGTCGTTCGAATGTCGCCTACATAACCGACCGTCTCGCTCCCAGATTCGTGTAACGAGCGGACCCCGGTTTGCAGTTTTCGTGCTGTCCGAATTCTTATACAGGTGGGTAGATTGTTTTCTTCAGAGATGACAGCTCGGACGCTGTCGATATTCGTGCGACGAGAAGCGAGTCGGAACGGACCCGGTCCGCGGCCGAGCGATCAGTCTCCGGTCAGCGCTTCGCTCGCGGGCGCGAACTCGATCGTCTGTCCGCGGCCCTCGCGCTCGGCGCGCTCGTAGAGCATGTGCGCCGCGGCGACGGTCTCGATGCCCGTCCCGCCGCTGTCGAAGAGCGTAATCTCGTCGTCGTCGGTCCGACCGGGCTCGTTCCCGGCCACGATCTCGCCTAGTTCCGCGTGGATGTCCCCCTCCGTTACCGCGCCCTCCTGGACGGCCAGCATGAACTCCCCGGAGTCGAACGTCGCGCGCTCTCGCAGGTCGGGGACGTAGGTCGCCCGCTCGACCGTCCGCGTGTCCACCTCGCGCTTGTCCGGCGAGTACTGGCCCATCGCCGTCACGTGGGTGCCAGGCTCTAAGTCGTCGCCGTCGAAGACCGGCTCGCCGGCTTTCGTCGCCGTGATGACGACGTCTGCGCCGGTGACCGCGGCCTCACTCGAGTCGACCGCGTGAACGTCGGCCTCGAGGTCCGCGTCGAAGTCGGCGGCGAAGGACTCGCGGCTCTCGGGGGTCGGAGAGTAGACGCGAACCTCGGCGAAGTCGCGGACGGTCGCCGTCGCGCGCAGTTGGCCCCGCGCCTGCGCGCCGCTGCCGATGACGGCGAGGACGGTCGCGTCCTCGCGCGCGAGTTCGTCGACCGCGACGGCGCCCGCCGCGCCGGTCTTGTGGGGGTTCATGCTGGCGCCGTCGAGCAGGGCGAGCGGCGCGCCGCTGTCGGCGTCGAACAGCGGCGTCATGAACCACGCGTCTCCGGCGCCGAAGCCGGCGCTGTACATGTAGCCGCCCATCGCCCCGTTCTCGGGGAGGACGGCGGCGTAGCTCGTCAGCATCCCCTCGGGATCGGCGCGGAAGAACTTCGACCGCGGCTGGGCCGGCGCGCCCTCGCCGCGCTGGCGGTAACCCTCGCGGACGGCGTCGACGTAGTCGGCGGGCGTTGCGAGGTCGGCCACGTCGTCACTCGAGAGAAACGAGGTCGCAGTCATGAACGAAAACGGAACGCGAGCGGAGATAAAAACCGGGGAGACGAGACGGAGATCAGTCGGCGTTCATCGGCGGCCGCGTGGACTTGGGTTCGTCCGCACCGTCTGCGGGCGTGTTGACGAACATCGCGTGCCCGATGATCGCCATCGCGACGAACGCGCCGACAGGCACCGCAGCCGTCAACGAGAGTCCCACGAGCGTGAGGGCTGCGGTGATGCCGAGCAGTGCGACTGGGATGAGGCCGAGAACAATGTCGTAATATCCAGTCATAATCTATACTATCATATGAGGAATAGGCATATAAGCGTTTTCCATAATTAGCCGATACTGGATCCATTTCTCATTCGTATATAGCGCAGTGGATTTCTATAACTTATGAGCGCATTATCGGCGCTCTTGAGATCGGTAGTTTGGCCGCATTCGCGACTAGTTACGATAACATATATTATATGATTTCGACATCCGACGTTGTTAATCGCAGGACGTAATCGGGACTTTGAACTAATCGAAGCGGTTCACACCACATACCATATGTAATTATCGTCCATTGTGTTATTCTCCATCCCGGGACAGTTTATCCCGTTCGTGATAAGTCACGGAACCGACCGGCCGAAACGGAACCTGCAGACGGTGACCCACTGGCGGTAATCGAAGACGGTCGTCGTATTCGATACGCCCGACCGATCGGTCGACGACGGCCGGTTCGCGGTACGACGGAAAACACGGAGTACGCGACCTGCAGTGATCCGATGCCAGCGAAATCACGTCGGAGACCGAACGAACAGCCCCGGTCGCCGAGCGAGAGAATAACTCGTTTCGTCGTCGTCAGACTCCGGATGGTCGCGAATCGAATCCTCGAAACGAAGCGAATCGACGCGACCGACTCGTCAGGACCGCACCAGTTGCGTCACGCCCAGTTGCGTCACGCGTTGTTCATCCGCTTGCTCTCGCGGTTGCCACAGCGCGAGCACTCGCGGACGCGGTAGGGTTCGCGAGAGTACTGAGCGGTTTCGTCGTCGTCGCCCTCGGTTATCAGTTGGATCGAAACCTCGTGGAGCGTATCGGTTCCGCAGACCGCACACGGTTCGGTCATCCCGTCTGATACGCCGTTCGTCGTTGCCATATACGGACCTTACACTGCACCCCCATATATCGTCGACAGCGACTGCGGATCGGGAGAAGGGGTATATATAGGTATTTTCGCAAATTGAAGACGCGACGTGACGCTCGCGGTGACAATTCGAGACGAATCGGACTCGGTCACTTCGTCGGCGATAACGACGCTTTTGTGACCGTCTCGCGCCGTTCTCGAGAGGTGACGATGACCGGACGATACGATATATCAGCGTCGAAGACACTCTCTACTACTCGGAAAACATTTAGCAATGAATCTCCAAAGCGGTCACGTATGGACGACGAATCCTCCATCGAGGAGATTCTCAATACGATCGGGGACGAGCACGCCCGGACCGTCCTCGCCTCGATCAGCCGCGAACCCGGCTCCGCGAAGGAGCTGTCCGAACGGCTCGATCTCTCCCAACCGACGATCTATCGCCGCCTCGAGCTCCTCGAAGCGAACGATCTCATCGAGTACCGCACCCTCGTCGCGGACGACGGGAACCACTACAAGGAGTACACGTGTAACTTCAACAGCACGGTCATCTCGCTCGACGACGACGAGTACGACGTTCGTATCTTCCGGGAGGAGAACCTTCCCGACCGGTTTTCCCAGCTCTGGGACGAACTCGGCGTGAAATAGTGACTCGAGACAGCATGACAGGAGACACAGCGACATCCACTCGGCACGCCGGTGAGACACGATGACCGTCGCCGGGCTCAGTCAGGCGCTGCTCATGGTGATGCAGATGGCCGTCTTCGCGCTCTCGCTCGGGCTGACGCTCATCAGCTTCCAGTCCTACCGCCAACGCCAGTCCAAGCGCCTCGAGTCCGCGTTCATCGGCTTCGCGTTTCTCAGTATGGGCGTCGGACTCACGACGATCGTTTCGCAACTCCCGGATCCGATGACGCTGTTTCGCGTCGTCGAGACGGTGCCGTTTATCGTCGGTTTCGGCATGCTCTACGTCTCGCTGTACCGGTAACGCTGACTACTCGGTCGACGGCGGCTCGGTCGTCTCGACGCGGTCTTCGAGCCAGGCGATCGCGTCCGCGACGGCCGCCTCGTCGGTCCCTCGCACGCGGATCCGCCCCGGCCGATTCTCGCCCCGCGGATAGCTGCCGACGCTGACGTCGAACGTTTCGGTGACCGCCTCGAGCACCTCGTGCAGCGATCCCTCGGGGGCGGGGGTGTAGATCGTCTCGGCGACGGCGTCACCCCGGAACTCGTCTTCGACCGCATGGAACATCGCCTGCATCTCGTCGGGGATGCCGGCGAAGACGTAGACGTTCTCGACGATACAGCCCGGCGCCCAGCCCGCGTCGGTCACGATCGGCGTCGCGCCTTCGGGCAGCGACGCCGCGGCGTCGAGATCGAGTTCGAGGTCGTACTCCTCGACCAGGTCCGGATTCTCGTCGCGGAACTCGGCCGCCTTCTCGAACAACTGCTCCCGGATGCGATCGAAGACGACGAACTCGCGGTCGAGGCCGTCCGCGACGGCTTCGACGGTCACGTCGTCGGGCGTGCCGCCGATCCCGCCGGTGACGATCACGGCGTCGAACGCGTCGTTCCAGCGGGCGGCGTAGTCGGCGATCAACGCGCTGTCGTCGGGAATCGTCAGGATGCGATCGACGGTGCTCCCGCGCTCGGTGATCCGCTCGGCCAGCCAGGCTGCGTTCGTGTTCGTCGTCGCTCCGGCCAGCAACTCGTCGCCGACGGTGACGATCGCGACGTGCATAGCCGCCGTTCGGCCTCGAGTCAGTTAGCCGCTCCGCCCGCGGAACGCGATCGAAATCGGCGACGATTCCGGGCCGACACCCCGTCTCGGACCGGCGGAGGCGGGTGCCGTCACGACCACCGCGTGATCGGTTCGTCGGCTCCCGCTCGACGGACGTATTCGGACTGCATCCCGGCGACCGCGTCGACGAATCGCTCGCCGGCATCCAGACGGTCGCGCACTCGCTCGAGCTTCCACCGGCTGGGCGTCGTTCGCTCGGTCCAACGCGCCTCGAGGGGGCCGAGATACGTCTCGATCGTCTCGTCGGACACGCCCTGTTCCCGGAGGCCGCGGCGGGCGAACGCGAAGAGTTCGTCGTAGATCGCGTCCCGGTCGGTCGTCCGGTCGCCGTCGGCGGTGATCCACGCGAGGTCGGCCTCGAGGCCGTCTTCGACCGCGGCGTAGAAACTCCCCGCGGCGGCCTCGTACTCGAGCGTCGCGAGCGGGTGGTCGGCCTCGGCGAGTCCGCGGAGGAGACCGGCGACGAGACACTGGAGGCCGACGGTCTCGGCGACCGTCGGCTGGGTCGGCAGCGGTCGATACTCGAGGCGGACCGACCAGCGATCGCCCCGTCCGACCGGCTGGCCGCCGACGACGGTGCGGAGCCACCGCCAGTAGGTCCCGCGCTTGTGGTCGAGTTCCCAGAACCTGTCGGCGACCGTCTCGCGGTCGCCGTCGGCGACCCACTCCCGGAGGAACGGGGCGCAGGTCGGATCGGCGACGAGCCTGTCGACGGCGTCGGTCGCGCGTTCGATGCGCCTCGGCACGCGGACCTTCTCCCAGGCCCGATTGACGGACTGTTCGAACACCGGAATCCGAAGTTCGTGAGCGGTCGCCTCGAGGAGCGCGTCCGGATCGGCGGGTCCGTCGGCCTCGCCGTCCCCGAAATCGTACAGCTCCGGCGGCAGCAACGGCGAGTTCGTCGCGAGCGCGAGGACGGGTCCGAGCGTCGCGAGCGCGGCGTTGTAGTAGCGCGGAAACGATTCGACGTCGGGGAGCTGGACGTGGGGCTGGACCGAGCTCGTCAGCGACTCGAACAGGAGCGACGGAAACGCCCGCTCGACGCCCGGGACCGAGAGCGCGATCTCGCCCGCCGTCCGAGCCAGCACGTGGTTGTCGATCGCGTAGTATCGCGGCGAGGGCGTCATGTTCTCGGCGAGCGTCGCGCCCGCTCGCTCGCGAACGGCCGAGAGATACGTCTCCGCGCCCTCCGGCGGCGGCGTCGTCCACATGGCGTCCAGCACGAGCTCGAGGCCCGCCGTCTCCGCGGCCGTCTGCGCGTTCCGGACGCGACGCTCGAGTTGGGCCGCCTGCGCGGCGATGCCCGGCCCGTCGAACGGCGTCGGGTCGGTGTTGAATTCGACGTTGTGTCGCCCGAGTTCGCGCTCGCAGCGGCCCTCGAAGACGGCGTCCGGGACGCGAGCGAGGCGCCCCGCCTCGTCGACGGCGTAGGCCTCGAGCTCGAGCCCCAGTCCGAATCCGGGGCTGTCGAGTCGGCCGGCGCGGAGGGCGTCGGTGACCCGCGCGGCCTGCTCGTCGACGCGCCGATCGAACTCGCGGCGCGTCTCGTCGGCCAGCGACCGCGCGACGAGGGCGACGGGATCCGTCATTACGGAACCGACTCGAGCCAGTTGCATCAAACCGGGGTGTGACCGCCCTCGAGAACCCGCGTCGCGTACTCGTCGCTATCGTCGGGACAGTGATCGGCCGCGGCGCACCGAACCGGCGCTACGGAGCGACGCGAACGTCGAACTGTGCCGTGATCAGAGCCCCCTCCGGCTTGGTCTGTAAGAACAGCCGATACCGACCCGGGGTCGGGAATCTGGCCCCGAACTCGACGCGGCCGCTGTCGGGGGCCGTCGCTTCGGGATGGACGTGCAGGTACGCGAGGTCGCCCTCGCGGAGCGCGACGAGATGCCCGAGCGCGCCGAGGTACGGCTCGAGTTCCGAGACCGGCTCTCCGCCTCGGCGAACCGCGAACGACAGTCGCGTGCGTTCGCCGGCGGCGACGTCGTCGGTGAGCAGTTCGAGCTCGTAGTTCCCCGCCGTCGCGCGGCGCGAGGCGTCCGGGCGCTCGTCGTGGGTCGCCGTCCCGGGTGCGAGCAGATCGAAGCCCAACGTGGTCGGGTGCCCGTCGACGACGACGTCCACGAACGCGCGGTAGACGCCCGGATCCGGCACCGCGAGATCCTCGACGAGCCACGTCCCGTCCGCCTGCAGTTCCGGGTGGCGGTGCTGGAATCGGGTCAGATCCCGCCGCACGACGACGAGGTGGCTCGGTCGGCCGTGTGCCTCCTCGAAGTCGGTCACGACCGCCCCGTCCTCGTCGACGATTCGGAACGTCCAGTGGACGGGCGCCTCGGGCTCGAACCGCGTCTCCGACGGCTCGAGGCGGAGTCCGTTCGCCGCGAGCGACAGGCCGCCCGGTGCGGCGTGTCCCCCGGGTGCGTGCCCCCGATCCGCGTCGGTCGATCCGTCGCCGTGACTCGAGTGCTCTCCCATACCGAGCGGTTCGCTCTCGAGAGGCATACCGCTTGGCGTCGGGGTTCGTTACGGCGACGGTCGGAACCGTTCCGTGTCCGTTTCCGCACCCCGACGACGAGCCCAGTGCTGGATAGATCTTCTATTTCGGGGTGCACTTTCGGTATTTCTACCCGCACTACACGGATGTATTCGTGCGTGTTTGGACTACTGAATGTCCGCTCGTAGAGAACTCCATTCGGCAGCGTTACATCCCTCAGCCACAGGCCTTGCGGGTAATTATCACTATCTCGGGAATGCCGATCTTTAACCGTCTGAATCGAATATCTCGGTCTAATGAATCAAGCCGCCGGACGCTATGACCAGCCAACGGTACTGGGCCTCGAGAACGGTCTCGAGGCGTTTCAGTCCAGTTCCGAGTTCCGTGGCCCGGTTGAACCGCTCGACGAGCACACCTGCAACGATCACTTCGCACACATCTACGAGACTCCTGCGGAGAAGTTCGAGGCCGCCATCCCGTTTATTCGGCACGGGCTCGAGCGCGGCGAGCGCGTCATGTATGTCATCGACGAGAGTACCGAAGCCGAGGTGCGGGACGCAATGTGCGACGCCGGACTCGACGTCGATACCGCGCTCACTACGGGCGCACTGACGTTCCACACCGTACAGGAGACCTATCTCCGAAACGGATCGTTCGACCCCGACGAGATGATCGACTTCTACGATGAGATGGTCGCCGAGGCTACGGCGGACTACGAGGCGCTCCGGATCGTCGCCGAGATGACGTGGCTCGACGACGACGACGAGACGCCGATCGAGCAGTTCATCGAGTACGAGCAGAAAATCAACGATCTCTTCGACCAGACGGATTCGCTCGCGATCTGCCAGTACGACCGCGACCTGTTCGCACCGGAGGTCATCCGGAACGTCGTCCAGACGCACCCGCATCTCATCTACGACGGCGCCGCGTGCCACAACGTCTACTACACGCCGCCGGAGGAGTTCTTCGGCGCCGACGCACCGGCCCGCGAAAACGAGCGCATGCTCCGGACGCTCCGGGACCGGACCACGGCGAAGGTCCAACTCCACCGCCGCGAACGATTCCTGCAGCATCTGTACGAGGTCTCGTCCGATCCCACGCTCTCGTTCGAAGAGAAATTACAGGCGCTGTTCGATCTCGGATGCGAGCAGTTCGACCTCGAACTCGGGGCGATGGCCACGGTCGATCCCGATGCCGATCAGTTCGAGGTCGAGTTCGTGAGTGACGATCACGAGTACTTCGAGGCGGGTCTCGAACTCCCGCTGTCGGAAACGTACTGCACCGCGGCGACCGACACCGGCGGGATCGGGAGCGTGGCCGATCCCGTTGCGGCCGGGTACGACGATATCTACGTTCACAACGAGTTCGGCATCAAGACGTATCTCGGCACCTATATCGAGGTCGAGGGCGACGACAACCGAACGTTCTTCTTCGTGTCCGAGAAGCCGCGCGACGAGGCCTTCTCGGCCAACGAGCGCACGTTCCAGCGGTTGCTGGGGCAGTGGGTCAAGTACGAACTCGAACGCCAGCAGCGCGAACGGTTCCTCCACGAGTGCTACGAGATCACGTCCGATCCCGCCCTCGGCTTCGAGGAGAAACTCGAGCAGTTACTCGAACTCGGGTGCGACCGGTTCGACCTCGAGATCGCCGGCCTGAATCACTTGCCGTCGTGGGACGGCAAATTCCGACTCGAGAAGGGGATCGGACTCGGCTTAGATTCCGACGAGGAGCTGTGGACCGACCCGGACAACGGCTGTTACTGCCGTCAGACCGTGACCGAGGATAGTCCGGTCGAGATGCTCGACGTGCGCGGCACTCATTGGGCCGAGGACGCGATCTACCAGGAGTTCGGACTAACGAGCTACCTCGGGACGAAAGTGTCGACCGGAGCCGCGCCGTACGGCACGCTCTGGTTCGGGAGCACCGAACCGCGGGAGCGACCGTTTTCGGAGACCGAACGCTCGTTTATCGAGTTGATGGGGCAGTGGGTCAGCTACGAAATCGAGCGCCGCGAAAACAACGACTCCCAGCGGAAACTCTACGAAATCACCGCCGATCCCGATCTCGATCCGGACGAGAAGATCGATCGATTGCTAGCAGTCGGCTGCAAGCGGCTGAACCTCCCCATCGGGATGCTCACTCGTAAACGCGAGCGGGCGTTCGAGATCGAGCACATGCACGGGACGCATCCCGAACTCGACGAAGGGACGCTCACCCCGCCGTTGACGGACAACTACTGCCGTCGCGTCGTCAACACCGGGGACTCGATTAGCGTCGGCGACGCCGGGGCGGCCGGGTGGGACGGCGACGCGCTCTACCACGAATTCGATCTCGAGTGTTACGCCGGGACGCAGGTGTTCGTCCGCGACGAGAACTTCGGCACCGTCTGTTTCACGGATATGGGGACTCGAGCAGAATTCACCGAGGCGGAGCAGGTGTTTCTCGATATCCTCGGCCAGTGTGTGAGCTACGAAATCGAACGCCAACAACACGAGGCCGACCTCAAGGACACGATCGATCAACTAGAACGATCCAACGACCGGCTGCGGCAGTTCGCGTACGCCGCCTCGCACGACCTGCAGGAACCGCTCCGGATGGTTTCGACGTATCTACAGCTGCTGGAAAACCGGTACAAGGAGGAGCTCGACGGGGACGCGCAGGAATTCATCGATTTCGCGGTCAACGGAGCCGACCGGATGCGGGAGATGGTCGACGATCTGCTCGCGTTCTCGCGGGTCGAACACGCCGACGACGAGTTCGATCCGGTCGACTGTGACTCGGTCCTCGACCACGTCACCGACGATCTCCGGATGCAGATCGAGGAGAACGACGCGGAGATCAGCAGCGAGTCACTGCCGACCGTGAGCGGCGACCACGAGCAACTCGAGCACCTGTTCAGTAATCTCGTCTCGAACGCTATCAAGTACAACGAAAGTGATCGGCCGCGCGTCGAAATCTCGGCCGAACAGCGGTCTAACGGCTGGGAATTCTCGGTTACCGATAACGGAATCGGGATCGCGCCGGACGAAGCGGACAAGATATTCGACGTTTTCAAGCGGCTCCACCACGACGACGAGTACTCGGGGACGGGAGTCGGACTCTCGCTCTGCCAGAAGATCGTCAACAATCACGGCGGCGAAATCTGGGTCGAGTCCGAACCCGGCGCGGGGTCGACGTTCTCGTTTACGCTTCCCGCGACGCGGAATCCGACGCAGTGAGTCCGCGGCCGTACGGTCCTCTGTGGCCCTGAACGACCGTCGACTACGGCGACGAGCCGGCGCTTTCGAACGCGCGCTCCGCAACCACTAAACGCCGAACGACCCAACGACGTCACAATGACCGACTGGACCGAGAAGTCGGGAAAATGCGATGTAGATCCGATGTACTGAGAACGTCGAATACGCATCGTCGTTCGCTCGTAGATGTGAAGACAAATGCCGACCAGAGGAGACGGAATGGGTATCTCCATATATCGGGGAACGTTTTTATTTTTGCCCACCATACACAGAGGTATGTCAGACGTAGCGCTTGACGACCGCGGCCGTCTCACGCTCCCGAAGGAGGTCCGAGAGCGATACGGAGACCGATATCACGTCGTTCAGCTTCCCGACGGGATCAAATTGGTTCCGGTCGCCGACGACCCGCTCGAGGCACTCAGGGACGAATTCGCAGGTGTCGAGAAGTCGGCCGACAAACTTCGTGAAGAAGCACGTGAAGCAGCGCTCGACGAGGCCGGACGATAGATGTATGCGGAAACCGATTTCCTTCTCGCGCTGATTAAGGACGACGACTGGCTCGGAGACGCCGCCGAGTCGGTATACCGAGAGCACCGCGACGAGTTGTGGACGTCGCAGTTCACGCTCATCGAACTCCTGATGGTCGCCTACCGCGAGGAACGTGATACCGAGCGCGTCGTTTCGAACGCCGCCAACCTCGTCGAGGTGCGCGGTGACGTGGAAACGGTCGTTACGGCGGCGACGTACGTGGAAGACCACGGGTTCACGCCGTTTGACGCACTTCATCTCGTCGAATCGAACGGAGAGACCATCGTCTCGAGCGATGACACATACGAGGACGTTACGCCTCGGCTCGACCTGAAGACGGTCTCCGGAGAATAGCGTCCGCAACCACTAAACGCGACTCGCACCAATCGGGTGGCAATGACCGACTGGACCGAGAAGTACCGTCCGACGACGCTGTCGGAGGTACGCGGAAACAACAAGGCCCGCGACAAACTCGAGGAGTGGGCCGAGAGCTGGGACGACCACCGGGACGCGGTGATCGTCCACGGGAGCCCGGGCGTGGGGAAGACCTCCGCGGCCCACGCGCTGGCCGGCGACATGGGGTGGCCGGTGATGGAGCTCAACGCCAGCGACAGCCGAGGGGCCGACGTCATCGAGCGCGTCGCTGGCGAGGCCTCGAAGAGCGGCACGCTCACGGGCGGCGAGGCCGGCCGGCGGCTCGTGATCTTGGACGAGGCGGACAACTTCCACGGCAACGCCGACTACGGCGGCTCGGCCGAGGTCACGCGGGTGGTCAAGGACGCCAACCAGCCGATCGTCCTCGTGGCCAACGAGTTCTACGATATGAGCCAGTCGCTGCGCAACAGCTGCGAGACCATCGAGTTCCGCGACGTCTCGAAGCGCTCGATCGTCCCCGTGCTGCGCGACATCTGCCGGCGCGAGGACATCGAGTTCGAGGAGGAGGCCCTAGAGAAGATCGCCGAGGACACCAGCGGCGACCTGCGCTCGGCGGTCAACGACCTGCAGGCGGTCGCCGAGGAGGCCGAGCGGCTGACCGTCGAGGACGTCGTCACCGGCCAGCGCGACACCACGGAGGGGATCTTCGACTTCCTCGACGCGCTCATCAAGGAGGAAGACGCCGAGGGCGCCCTTCGCGCGTCGTACGACGTCGACGAGAACCCCGACGAGATGCTGAACTGGATCGAGGACAACGTCCCCAAGGACTACGCGGGCGCGGAGCTGGCCGACGCCTACGAGTTCCTCGCGAACGCCGACCGCTGGCTGGGCCGGGTGCGGGCGACCCAGAACTACTCCTACTGGCGCTACGCGACGGACAACATGACCGCCGGGGTCGCCGCCTCGCGCCGCGAGCCCAAGGGCGGTTGGACCCGCTACGGACCGCCGAGCTACTGGTCGAAACTCGGCCGCACCAAGGGGACCCGGAACACCCGCGACGCCATCGCGGAACGCATCGCCGAACGCGAGGGCACCAGCGTCGGGACCGCCCGGCGGGAGATCCTCCCGTTCCTCTCGGCGATGACCCACCACTGCAAGAACCGGGATCTGACGGTCCGGATGGCCGCGGTGTACGAACTCGACGAGAAGGAAGTCTCGTTCGTCACCGGCAGCGGGAAGGACACCAACAAGGTCGAGTCCATCGTCGAAGAGGCCGAGGAGCGACGAGCCGAGGAGACCGTCGAACACTCCGGCTCGGCGTTCTTCGAACCAGAGGACGCCGGCGACGCCGACGGCGAGGGCGACCCCGACGCCGCGGACTCGAGCGACGAGGCCGACGGGCAGGAGACCCTCGCGGCGGCCGGCTCGGCGGACGAGGCGAACGAAGCGACGGAGCCGGTCGCCGACGCGACCGACGCGGACGGCGACGAGGACCCCGACACCGACGACGACCAGTCGGGACTCTCCGACTTCCTCTAGTCGACCGTAACGATGCGAACCAGTCTACCTTCGAGAGAGTCTACGAGTACTGATATACCACTGTGTAGTACTACCGGCACTATTACTTCGGAGAACGACGACAGTTACTCCCGGTGACCGACCGAATGACTGGCCAACACACCTGTCCCCTCTGTGCGGACGCGTACGACGATCGAACGAGCCTCCGGGTTCACCTCGAGGTCGAACACCGGAAGTCGGAGATCGTCGCCGAGTTCGTCGACCTGCACGACGCCGGCGCCGGGGGCCGGGTCGACGGCGATCCGACGGTCGTCGGAGAGGACCGACAGGCGCCGTCGGCCGACTGAGGTTCCCGTCCTCGCTCTGTTCTACTCGCTTTTCGTCCACGTCGAGCGTCGGCTGACCCCGAACGGACTTCAGTCGTCCGCAGTCGAGAGTCGCTCGAGAAACGAAACCGAGAGCGCGTCGCTGACACCGGCGGCCAGCGCCGCCGGCGATTCGCCGTCGAGCGGCGGCACCGTCTCGACGCCGTGGCCGGTCATGCGCTCGAGTTCGTCGGGGTTCGTCCGTTCGGCGACCGTCGCCCCGGCGTACTCGTTGCAGACGATCCCCGCGATAGCGACGCCGCGGCGCTCTAAGGCCTCGATCGAGAGCGCGGTGTGGTTCAGCGTGCCCAGCCCCGACCGGGTGACGACGACGGCCGTCGCCTCGAGATCGGCGACGAGATCGATCACCTCGCGGTCGCCGGCCAGCGGGACGCGGAGGCCGCCGATCCCCTCGACGATCGGCACGGGCGTCTCGGCGACGGCGTCCTCGCAGGCCGTCCGAAGTTCCTCGTAGGAGAGTTCCTCGTCGGCCACCTCGGCCGCGACTCGCGGCGCCAGCGCGGGCTCGAGATAGCGGGGACAGGTCGCCGCGTCGGGGTCGCCGCAGGCGTCGGCGACGAAGCCGGCGTCGTCGTCCGGCGGCGATCCCGTTTGGGCGGGTTTGATCGCCCGGGCGTCGACGCCCCGTTCGCGGAACCAACGAGTGATCCCGGCGGTGACGACGGTCTTTCCGATTCCGGTTCCGGTGCCGACGACTGCGATGGGTTCGGTCATGGGTTACAGCAGTCCGAGCTCGTCGCCGGTCGCCCGGAACGCCTCGAGGCAGGCGACGATGTCGTCGCGATCGTGGGTCGCCATCGGAACGACCCGGATGCGACTGGTCCCCTCGGGAACCGTGGGGGGTCTGATCGCGGGCGCGACGACGTTTCGTTCTCGCACGCCCTCCGCGAGCGCGAGCGCGTCGGTTCGATCGCCGACGATGACCGGGAGGATCTGCGAGTCACCGAGCACCTCCAGGCCCATCGACTCGAGGCCGTCTCGGAGGTGCGAGACGTTCTCCCAGAGGCGCTCGCGGACGTCGCTGTGACGGGCGACGTGCAGCGCCTCGCTGGCGGCGGCGGCGGCGGGCGGGGCGAGGCCGGTCGAGAAGACGAACGAGCGGGCGTCGTTCACGAGACACTCGATCAGATCCTCGCTGCCCGCGACGTAGCCGCCCTGACTCGCCAGCGCCTTCGAGAGCGTTCCCAGCTGGACGTGGACGCGGTCCGCGATGCCCTCGGCCTGGACGACGCCGCCGCCGTCGGCGTAGAGCCCGGTCGCGTGGGCCTCGTCGACCATCACCCACGCGCCGTGGGCTTCGGCGGCGTCGCAGATCGCCTCGAGGGGCGCGACGGTGCCGTCCATGCTGAACACCGAGTCGGTGACGACCAGCCAGGACTCCTCGCTCGCGCCGGCGCGGTCGGCCCGGTCCTCGAGTTTCGACCGCAGGTCCGCGGCGTCGCAGTGGTCGTAGACGACCGTCTCGGCGTCGGCGAGACGACAGCCGTCGATGATGCTCGCGTGATTGAGCTCGTCGGAGAAGATGACGTCCGGCGCTAAGGCCGCGATCGTCCCGACGTTGGCGGCGTACCCCGAGGAGAAGACGAGCGCGCGCTCGGCGTCTTTCGTCTCGGCGAGCTGGCGCTCTAAGTCCCGGTGGACCATCGTATCGCCGGTCACCAGCCGGCTCGCGCCGGCGCCCGTGCCGACGGTCGCGGCGGCCTGCCGGGCGGCGTTCTCGACGCGCTGGTCGTCGGTCAGCCCCAGGTAATTGTTCGAGGCGAAAACCAGCGCCTCGGTCGAGTCGAGGACCGGTAGCTCGCCGCCCGACGGCGGGGCGAAGTAACCCCGCTCGGCGACTCGGTCGACGGGCGAGAGCGATCGTTTCAGATCGGCGTCCTCGAGCGATCGGAGCCGGTCCTCGAGGTCGAACCCGCGATCTTCCATTCGGGTAAAGGGTGACATCGCCATGGTTTCACTCTCACGGTTCCGTTCGGAGCGGCCGTTTCCCGCGATACCGTCCGGGAGAACGACTCAAGCGCTGCCGTAGCTGCATCGGCGGTGCGGACGGGACGGCTCGAGCGGTTCAGAACCCGGGCATCAGTTCGGCCGGGCCGAAAACGCCGTACTCGCCCGCACGGTTTCGGCGAGCGCCGGCTTTCAGGTAGCCGAGCGCCGGTCCGTTGACGTTGGCTTCCATGCTCGTCTCGTCGCCGAGTCGGAACGTGTTCGTCGCCGTCTCGCCGTCGAACGTTCGGCCAGTCACGCGGACGGTCGTGGTCGTCGGCTTCTCGTCGCTGCGCACGTCGAGGATGCCGCCCACCGTGACGTCCTCGGCGTCGCAGACCCCCGCGCGCTCGAGCAGAACGTCGTCGGCGTGTTCCATGTCCTCGAACTCGATGACGCCGTCGCGGTCGTCGATGATCGCCTCGATCTCCTCGTCGGAGAGGTCGCGCGCGGTCTCGAGGTCGTAGTCGGGGAGGTGGGCGACGTCCTCGCGGACGGTGCCGCGGTTGTCCTCGTAGCCCGATTTGAGGCCGACGCCCCACCAGATGTCGACGTCGGTGACCTCGACGAACGACTGGGCGGCGAGCGCCGCGGCGCCCGTCAGGAGACCGGGCGTCGCCCCGGCGCCGCAGATGAAGGTGATGCCCGCGTCCTCGAAGGCCGCGCTGCGCTCGTCCAGCATGTCGATCACGCGCGAGCGCTTGAGCACGTCGATCAGTACACCCGAGTAGCCGCCCTCGAGGAAGCGGTCGGCGACCCGCGGGATGAAGTCGTGTTCGTAGTTCGGCAGCGCGAGCAGGACGGCGTCGATCCCGTCGCCGCGATCGATGACGTCCCGAATGGGGTCCTCGCTGGGGCGAGCCTGCTCGGAGGCGACGACGCCCCTGTCCTCGCCGTGTCGTTTGACGCCGCCCTCGCTGTCGACGGCAGTCGCTCCCCCGCCGTCGGCAGCGACTTCGTTGTCGATATTGCCCTCCGTCGCCGCCAGCAGTTCGTCGACGTCCAGCCCGTCGAAATCGATCGCCGTGCCGTGACGATCGCAAGCCGCGACAGGCGTCAGATCGTCCTTGTGCTGGCTGACCTCGAGCGCTCGTCGGCCGATACCTCCCGTTCCAAGTACTGCAAACGTGACTTCGTCCATGAGTGTACTCGCGTCTCTCGTTCGTCAGTCGTCGCTCGGTTCCGCGCCCGTACTCGCCGACGTCTCGGTCGACGATTCCGCGGCGTCGTCGTGGCGGGCCTTGACCGTCTCGGGGTCGAACTCGTTGGCCTCCATGTTTGGCTCGAGTCCGGCCCGCTCGACGATCGCGAGGTCGTCGCCGGGCGACTGGCCCTCCGTGGTCAGGTAATCGCCCGTGAGCAGCCCGTCGGCGCCGGCCTCGAGTGGCAGGTGCTGCTCCTCGGGCGCCAGGTTCGCCTCCCGACCGCCGGTCAGGCGCACCCGCGATTCGGGGTGGAGCAGTTTGTAGACCGCGACCGTCTTCACGATCTCCTCGGTGGTGATGTCGGCACCCTGCTCGTACAGCGGCGTCCCCTCGACCGGGTTCAACACGTTCACCGGCAGCGAGGAGATGCCGATGTCCTGGAGGGCGATCGCGGCCTCGACGCGGTCGGCCGGCGTCTCGCCCATCCCGAGGATGACGCCGGCACAGAGGTCCATCCCCGCTTCCTTGGCCACCTCGAGGGTCTCGACGCGATCCTCGAAGCTGTGGGTGTCGACGATCTCGGGGAAGTACCGCGGCGAGGTCTCGATGTTGTGATTGTAGTGGTTGATCCCCTCGTCGGCGAGGATCGCGGCCTCCTCCTCGGTCAGAATGCCCAGCGAGGCGTCGACCTCGAGATCGCACTCGTCGCGGACGAGCCGGATCGACTCGATGACCTCCTGCCACTCCTCGGGGCGGCGTTCCTTCGAGACGCCCTTCTCGGCGACGACGATGCCGAAGCGCTGGGCGCCGTCGGCCTCGGCTCGCTTGGCGGCCTCGAGGATCTTCTCGGGACCGAGGAAGCCGTAGGTGTCGATTCCGGTGTCGAAGTGGACCGACTGGGCGCAGAAGCCGCAGTCCTCGGCGCAGTTGCCGGCCTTCGCGTTGACGATCGAACAGGCGTCGACCGTGCCGTCGCCGAAGCGGTCGCGCACGACGGCACCGGCCTCTGCGAGCGGTTCGACCGGTTGCGCCATCAGCGCTAGCCCGTCGGTCCGATCCAGTCGCTCGCCGGCCAGCACCCGCTCGAGCGCGTCGTCGACCGTCCGGTTGTCCGTCTCGTAAACCACGTCTCTAGAGGAGGTTAACGAAAATATAACGTTTTTGGATGTTCGCTTCGAGAGAAAACGGACGGAGCGAGCGTCTGAAAACGCCGGTTGCGTCCCATAGAGCGCCCTGCGAACGCGCTCCGGTTCGAGATTCGGGGGCTCGAGCGCTGACAACGCGCGGCCCGTTCACGTCGGTTCCCCAACCGTTTAATATTACTGTGTGGTCACACGGCTCATGGTAGTACGCATCTCGGAGGAACGGTTCGCCGACGTGCCCGATTTCGACTACGAGCCGGAGTACGTCGACGTCGGCGAGTTGCGAATGGCCTACGTCGAAACCGGCGGGAGCGGGGACGGCGGCAGAGACGAGGAGACGTTCCTCTGTCTCCACGGCGAGCCGACGTGGTCGTTCCTCTACCGAAAGATGATGCCGATCCTGGCCGAGCGCGGCCGCGTCGTGGTCCCCGATCTGATCGGCTGCGGGCGCTCCGACAGGTACGAGGACCGCGACGCCTACTCCGTCGAGATGCACTACGACGCGCTCGAGACGTTCGTCGAGGCACTCGATCTGACGAACGTCACGCTCGTCTGCCAGGACTGGGGCGGCGTCCTCGGGCTCCCGCTCGCGGTCCACCGGCCGGAGCGGTTCGCGCGACTCGTTCCGATGAACACCGGCGTCCCGGACGGGACCCAGGAGATGAGCGACCGATGGCACGAGTTCGCCGAGATGGTGGCGACCGCCGACGACCTCGACATCGGCAGACTCGTCCGGAACGGCTGTTACCGCGACCTCTCTGAGGCGGTCGTCGACGCCTATCGCGCGCCGTTCCCCGACGAGCGACACATGGCCGCCGCGCGGACGTTCCCCGGCCTCGTCCCGACATCGCCCGACGACCCCGGGGCGGAGCTGATGGCCGAAACGCAGGAGCGCCTCGGCGAGTGGGAGAAACCGGCGTTCGTGCTGTTCGGCAGGGAGGATCCGATCACGTCTCACGACCGGGATCCGCTCCGACAACACATCCCGACCGCGACCGAGCAGCCCGACGTCTGGATCGACGAGGCGGCACATTTCCTACAGGAGGACGCCGGCGAGGAGATCGCCGAACGCATCGTCGAGTTCGTCGATCGGACCTGACTCGATCCGGGCGACCCCAACGACCGCTATCCGGGTCGCTCCTCTCGGCGAACGAAGCCGATCGTCGCCGGATCGAAGTAGTACGTCGAGCGGCAGTCCGCACACGAGGCCGTCAACAGCTTCCCGTGTTTGTACTGTTTCCACAGCTTCGTCTGGTCCCGTTCGATATCCAGCGTGACCGGGTGGCCGCAGTCGGGAATCGTACAGGGAAACCGGATGTACCAGTTAGGCACCGAGAGCGCCCCGAGGGGCGCGAGTTCGCTCCGGAGGCGACTGAGCAGATTGAAGATCGTAAACGACGGGTTCTCCCGATCGATCGCCACGCCGTCGACGTCGCTTACGTACCCGTCCCGCTGGCGTTCGTCCTCGTGGAGCGGGAGCACCGGAATCCCCTTGGCCCGCGCGTAGCCGATCTCCTGGTTGATCCACCGGTCGGTCGCCGCGTCGTCGGTTACCACCGCGACGACGACGTCGCTGTTCGCGAGTCGTCCCTCGAGTCGCTTCCGCGAGCGGCCGGACTCGACCTCCTCGAGGGCGATGTGGACGCCGAAGGGGAAGTTCTTGACCGTCGAGAACAGTTCCTGGACGAGCTCGAGGTCGCCGGGGGCGTGCGAGACGTAGATCTGTTCTCCGGTCATCTGCGAATCTACGACGACTGGTGTGTGAGAGATTATTAATCTACCTACTTTCAGACCGTCACGATCGCCTGAAAAACCTACTGACTGATTCAGCGAACGATTCCCTGACTGTCCGTCTTCCTATCTGCCCGTCCGTCGTTCGGCCAACCGCAGGCCGGTACGGATCCTACCCGTCGGCCGACTGCACCGTCCCGAGGACCCGCTGCGAGAACTCGAGGTCGTCGATCTCCAGTCCCAGTCCCTCGAACCACTCTCGTTTCACGTGCCACTCGCCGCGCCGCTGCCCGTCGGTCGTCAGCGACGTCGCCTCGAGGCGGCCCGGCGACCACTCGCGCTCGGCGGCGATATCGAGTACCGTTCGGACGACGGTCCCGACTTCATTGCTGTCGACGGCGGGTGTCTCGGCGACGGTCTCGTACTCGAGGACGATGCCAGCCCCGTCCGGAACCGCAGTTGCAGTCTCGCCGTCAGTGACATCATCCGCGGTCGAGTCCGAGCCGTCGCGCTCGTCGTCCGGCGGTCGCAACTCACAGCCCGTGACGTAGATCCCCTGTCCCATCAGGCGGTTCTCGAGCGTCACCGGGATGGGGTAGTCGTTAGTCATGCGATACGCTACCGTGACCGAGGGGAAAAGTCCAGTGGCGCGGCCCTGCCGCACCTCGCGATGTGATCGATTCTCCGTGACCTATCAACTCCCGATCAGAGCGGGTCGACGAGATCTTCAAGAGCCGCCTGCGGGTCGTCGGCCTTCGCGACGCCGCTGGCCAGCAGGACGCCCTCGGCGCCGAGGTCGCCGGCCGCGACGACGTCGTCGCCGGTGCTGATGCCGGCACCGCAGAGGACCGACACCTCGCTATCGACGTTGTCGGCCGCCTCGACGGCGTCCTCGACGATATCTGGATCGGCCTGACTGACCGGCGTTCCGGTGCCGATCAGTTCCGGCGGCTCGACGGCGACCGCGTCCGGACCCAGCGCCGCCGCCGCGCCGATCTGTTCGGGGTTGTTCGCGCAGACGACCGTCTCGAGGCCCGCGCGCTCAGCGGCGCGGACGGAGCCGTCGATATCGGCCAGTTTCAGCCGCTTCTCGGAGTGGTTGATCAGCGTCCCGACCGCGCCCGCGTCGGCGACCGATTCGGCGAGCGTGTGGCCGGTGTTGCTCCCGTGTTCGATCGGGTCGACGTGCTGGGCCCACGTCTCGACGCCCGTCTCGGCGACGCGGGCGAGGTCGGCCGCCTGCGGTGCGACCGCGAGGCGCGCGTCGGTCGATTCGTCGACGTCGCGGACGGCTTCGGCGACTGCGACGGGGTCGCAGGGATACGTCTTCAGGTTAACGAGAACGAACATACGAGCACAGCCATCCGCACGGAAGAAATAGCTTGCGAGTCGCCGGCGCGAATCGGCGTCGGCGCCCGGATCGGTCGCCCGTCAGTCCTTTCGCTTGACGACGTCGCCGAGCGTGTAACTGCCCGAGGCCGACCCGCCAGACCACTCCGAATCGTCGCCGGAGCTCCCCTCGGCGCTCAGGTCGATCTCGAGGAAGCTCTCGAGTTCCGACTGGACGCGGTCGCTGGGGAGCGTGTCCCCGCGTTCGATCTTGCGGATCAGGCTCGCCTTCTCGTTGAGTTCGTTGGCCAGGTCCGACTGGCTGAGCCCCTTCTGCTCGCGGGCGTTGCGGACGCGGTCGTCGTAGTCGGTCGCGAGTTCGTCCATGTCGTCGAACATGTCCGACCGACGCTGGGAACTCGAGCCGCCCGAACGGGACGACGAACTCGATGCAGAGCCACCCGAACTACCCCCGGAGCTGGACGACGAACTCGAGCCGGTCGAGTACTTCGTCGAGGAGCTCGAGCTGGAGGTCTGCTTGACCTCGGTACCGAAATCGGTACAGTTCGAACACACGTCGAGCTTCGCGCCCTCGACCTTGATTGTCTTCGGAGACGACGTCTCGGCGCCACACATCTCGCACTGGACCATGGGGGTACGTATATCGCGGCGAGCCATAAACCATGCGGCGCGGTCTCGATGATTCGATGTTTCCGTTGGCGTCTTTGTGTCGATCTTCGTAGCGTCGACGTTGGATGCCGCGACGGCTGGAAACTCCACGAAAGCCCCGTCCCCTTTCATTTCCGCCCGCGATGGCCTGATAGATCAGCCGGCACAGGTGGGAACGAACGGGACAGGGCTTACGTAGTGTTCTCGAGTGAATCGGGACGAAAGAGAAACGCGACCTCGAGAGCGCGAGACTCAGTCAAGCGCCGCCCAGGAGTAGGCGAACCGCTGGAGCGCGGTCAGGTGACCGACGACCGCGAGGAAGACGAGCAGCCAGCCGATCACCGTGACTCCGCCCGGCTCGAGGTCGGCCAGCGGGTAGGCGACGAAGCCGACGATCCCGATGATCGCCAGTCGGTCCGCGCGGCCGACGAGGCCGCCGTAGACGCGGTCGAGGCCGACGGCCTGGGCCTGCGTGCCGAGGTAGGAGGTCATCACGACGCCCGTCACGGCCAGGAAGCCCAGCAGATAGTCGTCGATGCCCGCAGCGAGGCCGGCGATGACGACGATGTCGGCGTAGCGGTCGAGGACGTGATCGAGGAGGTCGCCGCCCGCGGAGGCGACCTGTTGTTCGCGGGCGAGCGCGCCGTCGATGATGTCCAGCCAGCCGTTGAGGAAGACCAGCGTCGCGGCCGCGACGTACCAGATCGGATCGGCGCGACCGCCCAGCGCGAACGCGGCCGCCGCGAGGACGGCCATGCCGAAGGCCAGCACGCTCACGCCGTCGGGGGTCAACCCGACGCGGTCGAAGCCTCTGACGAACGGATCCAAGAATCGGGAGACGTACGGTCTGAGTTTGTCCAGCGTCATGCCAGGTACCCCACGTAGTCGACCTCGCCGGCGCTCGGCTCTCGTTCGCCCGTCGCGACCGCCTCGAGGGCGTCCGCGACGGCCTCGGGATCGCGGTCGGTGGTATCGATCTCGTAGACCGACTCGAGGCCGTGTTCGTCGACCGCCTCCGAGAGGATGACGTCCAGCGCCTCGCTCTCGGCGTTTTCCGTCGCCTTCGCCTCGGTCTCGCCGCGCTCGCGGAGTCGCGCCTCGAGCCGTTCCGGCGCACACCGCAGGACGGCGACCCGGTCGGCCGCGAAGTGGTGGGCGAGGTGGGACTCGATCACGACGTCGTCCCGGCCCTCGAGCCACTCGCTCATGGCCTCGAGGTCGGCAACCAGGCTCTCGCGGTCGGCGTCGACCTCGGTGTAGAGGCCCTCGTCCTCGAGGACGCGGTTGAGGTGGACGACGTCGAAGTCGGGCGCCGCGTCGTCATCCGCGAACCGCGACTCGAGCAGTTCGGTCGCGGTGGTCTTCCCGGTTCCCGGGGTCCCGGTGACGGCGACTCTCACGTGTCGGACACCTCCGCTTCCGGGTCCGGATCCATCGCGGGTTCGCCGTCGGGGTCCGCGTCGCTGTCGGGTTCGGACTCGAGATCGAGGTCCGCGAGCACGTCGTTGAGCGTCTCGACCGCGCGCTCGGTCTCCTCGTCGGTGCCGCAGGTGATGCGGATGCAGGCCGGGAGGCCGAAACTCGAGCAGTCGCGGACGATGACGCCCCGCCGCTGCATCTCCTCGGCGACCGCGCTGGCGTCGCCGACGTCGACGAGCACGAAGTTCCCCTCGCTCTCCCAGACGTGCGCGTCGATCGCGTCGCGCATGTGCTCGCGTGATTCGCGGGCCGTCTCGGCGGTTCTCTCGACGTGTTCCTCGTCGTCGATCGCCGCGAGGCCGGCCCGGCAGGCGAGTTCGCTGGCCGCGAAGGGGGTGTTCACCCGAGCGTAGGCCGCGCCCCACTCCGCGGGGACGACGGCGTAGCCGAGGCGGACGCCGGCCAGCCCGTAGGCCTTCGAGAACGTCCGCAGGACGGCGATATCGTCGCGAGCGTCGTAGCCGTCCCGACCCTCGATCAGGGCGACGGCGCTGTCGCGGTCGGCGAACTCGCCGTAGGCCTCGTCGACGACGATCAGCGTCTCGTCGTCGGTCTCGTCGGCGAGTCGCTCGATTTCGGCCAGCGGCATCGTCGACCCCGTCGGATTGTGCGGGCTGGTGACCCAGACGACGCGGTCGCCGTCGTAGGAGTCGAGGACCGTCTCGGCGGTCTGTGCGAAGTCGTCCTCGCGCTCGATGGCGTACTCCCGGACCTCGCCGTGGTGGTAGCGGGCGCTCATCCCGTAGTAGGCGAAGCCCGGCGTCGGGACGCAGACGGTGTCACCGGGCTCGAGGGTCGCCCGGTGGAGGTAGTCGATCGCCCCGTCGCCGCCGTTGGCAAGCCAGACCTGCTCGTCGCCGACGTTCCAGCGGTCGGCGACGGCGGCGGTCAGGTCGGCGTGGGCGGCTTTCGGGTAGGAACTGACGCTCGAGGCGGCGTCGCGAAGCGCCACGGCGGCCGCGGGGGAGGGGCCGTGCGGGTTCTCGTTGGAGGCGAGTTTGACGAATTCCGAGGGGTCGCGCCCGAGTTCGCGGGCGACTTCCTCGATGCCTCGACCCGCCTCGTAGGCGACGTGGTCGGACAGGTCGCGCGGTTGCATACGAGCATCCTGTCGGGCGTGGGTCTTAAGGGTGCTTACCTGTCTTCGACGCGGGGAGTTTCCCGTCCCGACGGTCGACGCTCCCGAACGGCGCCGGTTCAGTTCGGGAGCCGCCCGATTCGCTCGAGACCCAGGAGGACGACGGCCGAGGCTCCGAGGAGGAGCGCGGCGCCGGCGAACACGCCGTCGTAGGTGTGGCCGCGCTCGAGGACCCACCCCAGGGCGGACGAGCCCAGCGCCTGCGCGAGCATCCAGGCGGAGCTGAACACGGCGTAGGCGCTGCTCCGCGTCGAGTCCGGGAGCGTATCGAGGAGGTACGCGTCCGTGGCCGGGAACAGCGCGTGGATGACGAGTCCGACAACCGCGCTGAGGACGGCCAGCGCGAGGAAGCCCTCGACCGCCGTCAACAGGAGTAGCGTCGCGGCGAACGTTCCGACGACGCCGAGCAGGTACGGAACGTAGGGGAACCGATCGGCCAGATCCCCGCTGAAGAAGAACGCGGGGACGCCGGCCGCGAAGACGATCGTGAGCAGCGTGCCCGCCGCGCCGTCCGAGAGCCCCTTCGACTGCATATAGAGTTCGTAGAAGTTGAACAGCCCCTGCCAGACGAACGAGGTCGCGCCGACGATCGCCAGCGCCGTCGCGATGAGCTTCCACTCCGAGAGCGCGCCGGCGACGAAGTCGCGGTCGGCCTCGCCCGCCGCCGGCATCTCGGTCCGTCGCGCGGTGACCCACGTGACGGCCGTCAGCAGCGCCGCGCCGGCGGCGATCGTCCACAGCGAGAGCCGCCAGTCGACGAGCAGCGTGAGCGCGACGAACGGGGCGGCGGCCACCGCGCCGATCTGGGCGGCGGCGCCGTGGATCCCCATCGCGCGGCCGACCCGCGACGGGAAGAGTTCGCTCAGCAGCGGGTTCGCCGCGACGAAGTAGACGCCGGAGGCGATGCCCATGAGGAAGGCGCCGATCAGCAGGTGTCGAACGGTCGTCGCGTTCGCAGCGAGCGCCGCGGAGATCGCGAGAATCGTCCCGGAGCCGATCACGACGCGGTGTCTCGGAACTCTCGTGAGCAGCCACCCCGTCGGCAGCCGCGGGGAGGCGCTCCCGACCCACACGAGGGTCACGATGAGCCCCGCCGTCGCCTCGCCGATCGCGAACTCGGCGATGAAGACGTCAAGCAGCGGCGCGAAGATGATTCTGGCGAGGTTGAGGAGGAAGACGAGGCCGCAGAGAGACGCGAAGAGTCGGGTTCGGGACACGGTCACGCTTTCCGACAGTCGCTCTCAAGCGTTCCGAAAGCGGAACTGTCAGTACACGATTCTCTAAGTCATCCCCGACGATATCGCCGTTGTCGCTCGCTACGCCTGCAGCCGTTCGACGCGCTCGAGCGTGTCCGCGTCCTCGGGGTCCTTGTCGGAGCGAACGCCCAGAAACCGCGGGAAGCGAAGCGCGTAGCCCGACGAGTAGGTCGGCGAGGTCTGGATCTCCTCGTAGCCGACCTCGAAGACGACTGCAGGCTCTATGTCCACCGCCTGACCCTCCTCGGCGGCGACGTGGGGCTCGAGGAGTTCCGTGAGTTCCTCGAGTTTCTCGTCGGTGATGCCCGTCGCGACCTTGCCGACGGTCTCCAAGTCGTCGCCCGCGCGCACGGAGAGTTCGAAGGTGCCCAAGAACGTCGCGCGCCGACCCTCGCCCCACTCCGCGCCGGTCACCACGCAGTCCAGCGTCTCCACGTCTGGTTTGCGCTTGCGCCAGTGTTTGCCCCGTCGGCCCGGCGAGTACGTCGAGTCGGGATCCTTGAGCATGATCCCCTCGTGGCCCGCCTCGAGGGCCTCGGCGTCGATCGCCTCGATCGCGTCGGGATCGTCGGTCGTCCAGAGCAGCGAGAGCCCCTCGATCTCGTCCTCGTCCCGCTCCGGCGCCTCGCCGTCCGCCAGCACCGCCCGCAGCCGCTCGTGGCGCGTCGTCAGCGGCTCCTCGAGTAAGTCCTCGCCGTCGGCGTGCAGGCAGTCGAAGAAGACCGGCCGAACCGTCACGTCCTCGCGGGCCTTCGCGACGTCGTGTTTCCGGCGGAAGCGCTTGAGCACCTCCTGGAACGGGAGCGGATCGTCGTTCTCGTCGATCGCGACGACCTCGCCGTCCAGAATCGCGGGTTCCTCGAGGGTCGCCTCGGCGAACTCGACGACTTCGGGGAGGGCGTCGGTGACCGACTCCATGTTTCTCGAGAAGACGCGGGTCTCGGTGCCCGCCTCGGCGGCCTCGGGATCGTAGTGCAACTGGATGCGCGCCCCGTCGTACTTCCACTCGACGGCGGCCTCGTCCCACTCCTCGAGGGCGTCGGTGACCGTCCCCGCCTGTGCGAGCATCGCCTGGACGGGGCGGCCGACTTCGAGGTCCAGTCGGTCCAGGCCCTCGAGGCCTTCGTCCCGGGCGACGCGGGCGACCTCGCCGTAGTCGTTCGAGACCTGCAGGGCGCGTTCGACCCGCTCCTCGGGGACGTCGAACGCCTCGGCGATCGCGTCCCGGACCGTGCCCTCGCCGACGCCGATGCGCATCTCCGAGAGGACGAGGCGGGCGAGATAGCGGGCCTCCTCGCTCGAGCAGCGATTGAAGAGCCCGAAAAGGAGATCGATCTTGCGGTCCTGGCTCCCCGAGCCCTCCGCGGCGGCGAGGTCGGCGAGCGTCTCGTAGACCTCGCGAACGGTGAGATCGTTCCCGCCGGCGCCGCCACCGTTTCCGCCCCCGCCGGTGAACGCGCCCAGGCCCTGCTGGCCGCCGAACTCGTAGCCGGCGGCCACCTCGCCGATCTCGCCGACCTCGGCCAGTCGCTCCTCGACGTCGTCGCTTCCCACGTTCGTCCCCGCCGCGCGGGCGATCGCCTCGTAGCACGTCGTCGGGCCGATGTCGAGTTTCGTCGAGTCCCAGGCCGGGAAGACGCGTCCCTGGACGAACCGAGCGACGATCTCGACGGTCTGCGGGTCCACCGCAGAGTCAGCGGAACGTCGTTCCTCGCTATCGTCGCCGGCGTCCGCGAGCAACTCGCTGGTTCGGGCGACGATCTCGAGGTCGGCCGGCTCGGCTTCGATCGCGGCGGCGCGGTCGGCGAACGTGGCGAACTCCATCGCCGGAGTGTACCGGCGGCGGGAGTAAAACGGTTCTGAGACCGCTCGAGTGAGGGGTCCCGAGCGCCGCGGCGCGGGCGCGAGGCTGTGCTTTAAAGACAATCGCGCTCGCACTCGGAGGTATGCCAGAGGAGGAGCTCGCCGAGCGAGTCGCCGACGTGCTGACCGTCGACGCCGCGGGGTTTCGCGAGCAGGCGCAGGCGGACGCCGAGGTGATCAAAGACGCCGTCGACGAGGGCGTTTTCGACAATCCGCAGGCGATCGTCGGCCTCGAGTACGAGTTCTACGCGGTCAAGAACGACGACTGCGCGCTGCGGCGGGTTCCCCGCCGGTTGCTCGAACTGATCGGGTTCGAGAAGGAACTCGGGCTGCACAACGCGGAGATGACGACCAGCCCGCAGCCGTTGAACGCCCACGGGCTGGCGGCCCAGGAGTCTGAGGTCAAGGCCCGGCTCCAGACGGCGCTTGACGTCACCCAGTCCGAACAGATGCGGCTGGTCAGCGACGCGCTCTGGACGCTGCCGCCTGAAGGCGAGGACGCGACGACGTACCTCACCGACAGCGTCGAGCGGACGACGACCGACGACGACGGCACCGAGCGGTCGTTCCGGATCGCCACCAACATGAGCGACTCCGCGCGCTACCACGCGATGGCCAACACGGACCAGGCCGAGTCCGCCGGCATGTGCATCCAGGCCCCCCACGTGTCGCTCCAGGCCGACACCGTCATGCCCGAGAGCCTCATCACCTCGATCCAACCCCACTATCAGGTGGCCCACGCGCCGGACCTCCCCGACTACTTCAACTACGCGCTGCGCATCGCGGGGCCGCTGCTCGCGCTCGGCGTCAACTCGCCGTTCTTCCCGGCCGACCTCTACGACGACGAGGCGACCCCCGAGGAGATCCTCCGGGACGGCTGGATGGAACACCGTATCAGCGTCTTCGAGACCGTGCTCAACGATCCCACGACCGGCGAGGGGAAGGTCCGCTTCCCTCGCGATCTGGAAAACGTCGAGGAGGCGATCGACCGGATCGCCGACGACGACACCATCGTTCCGATGCCCGTCGAAGCCGGCGAGCGCTTCGACGACCGGTTCCCCCACTTCAGCCGCAAACACGGTACCTACTGGCGGTGGATCCGCCCGGTGTTCGGCGGACCGACGCGCTCGGCCGCCAACGCCCGCATCGAGTTCCGCCCCATCCCCGCCCAGCCGACCGTCCGCGACTCCACGGCCTTCCTCGCCGCCTTCGCCGGGCTGATGGAGAGTCTGACCCGCCTCGAGCACCCCGTCCTCGAGCTCGACTGGCAGCTCGCTCGGGAGAACTTCTACGCGGCGATGGTCGACGGCCTCGAGGCCGAGTTGAACTGGGTCACCAACGACGGCAAGGAGACCGCCGACAAGCTCGCGCTCTACGAGGACCTGCTGGCCCACGCCGAGGACGGGCTGACGAACCGCGGCCTGAGCGAGGAAGAGGCCGCGAAGTACCTCTATCCGCTCCGGCGGCGGGTCCGCCAGGAGGTGACGCCCGCCAGCTGGAAACGCGAGCAGGTCCGGTCGGCGCTCGCGGACGGCGCCGACCTCGACGCGGCGATCGAGGCGATGCAGCAGGCGTACATCCACCGACAGTCGGAGACGCTCCTCGACGGGAGTTTCGCCGACTGGATCGGCGACTAGTCGGGTCTCGGGATCGGTCCTCGTTCGGCGGTTCCTCGAGCACAGCTCGTTTCCGCGGTTTCTCGGAACCGTCTCGCGTCCGGCAGTTCTTCGACCCGTCTCGCGGCGGGCGATTCGTTGATTCGGTCGCGCGACTCGGCTCGAGCGATCCGGCGACGCCGACCGTTCACCGGCTCTCCTTTTGGTCGGCGAATTAGCCGTGAGAAGGGCTCGCAGCCCGCTCGGTGGCCGAATTGAATCCCAAGATACTTCCCTAACTGGCCGGTCAGTTACGACGAGAACGACCGCCTTCGGACCCCGGGATCCTAATGACTGAGACGACAGCAACTACCGACGAACTCATGGAGGCGACCTACGCCGCGCTCTGCAAGCACGGCTACGCGTCGCTCCGGATGCGAGATATCGCCGCCGAATCGTCAAAGAGCAAGGCCACGCTCCACTACCACTACGAGAGCAAGCAGAACCTCCTCTACGCGCTGCTGGACTATCTCACCGACTCCTTCGCGGAACGAGTCGAGACCCTCGAGGGCGAGACGCCGGCCGAACGGATTCTGGCGCTCGTCGATATCTACCTCGAGCCCGCCGCGGACGACTCGCTGCCCGAATTCCGGACCGCGCTGCTCGAGATCAAAGCCCAGGGGCCGTACGACGACCGGTTCCGGGCGGAACTCGCCGAGTTCGACCGAATGCTTCGCGGACGGATCCGATCGCTGATCGAGGACGGACAGGACGAGGACGTCTTCCGGCCGGACGTCGACCCCGACGAGACCGCCGAGTTCATCGTCACCGCGTTGAACGGCGCCCAGACGCGCCACGTGGCCGTCGATCACCCGCTCGAGCGGACCCGGAGCGCACTCGAGACCTACGTCCGCCGCGAACTGCTCGCAGCCGACGCCGACGAGACGGAGGAGCGATTCGAGTGACGGTGCGCGATCACCTCGAGGCGATCTTCAAATCGGCCGACGAGCTCGACCTGACCGAGGGCGGGATCGCGCGGCCGCTGATCTACCTCTCGATTCCATTGATCATCACGAACGTGTTGCAGGTCACCTACAACCTCGCGGACACGTTCTGGCTCGGCCAGCACAGCACGACGTCACTGGCGGCGATCAGTTTCGCGTTCCCGATGGTCTTCTTCCTCATCGCGCTGGCGCTCGGCGTCTCCGTCGCCGGGAGCGTCCTCGTCGCCCAGCACACCGGCGCGGATAACCCCGAACGGGCGGAGTACGCCGCCTCGCAGACGATCATGTACGCGATTCTCGCGTCGCTCGCGCTCGGCGCCGTCGGCTACGTCTTCGCCGGCGACATCCTCGCGTTGTTCGGCGCCGAGGCCGACATCGAGCCGCTGGTCACCGCCTACATGGAGGTCTACTCCGTCGGGCTGGTGGCCGTCTTCGGCTTCCTCGTCTTCCTCGCGCTCATGCGGGGGTACGGCGACACCGTCACGCCGATGCTCGTCATGTTCGGCTCGGTCGTGCTCAACATCGTCCTCGACCCGTTCCTCATCTTCGGATTCGAGGGCAACCCGCTGTTCGGCTACCTCGGATTGGGCGGCCTCGAGGCCGAGCTGCTCGCCGCCACCGGCTACGCCGGGTCGGGGATCGAGGGCGCCGCGATCGCGACCGTCTTCTCGCGGGCGCTGGCCTTTGCCGTCGGCCTCGCGATCATGTTCCGGGGTACGCACGGCGTCCGGATCCGCCTCTCGCAGATGAAACCCGACCTCGAGTACGCGCGGAAACTCGTCGAGATCGGGACGCCGGCGTCGGTCGAGGGGACCGCGCGGGCCCTCTCGATCAACCTGCTGTTGGTCATCATCGCGATGTTCCCCGAGACGGTCGTCGCCGCCTTCGGGATCGGAACCCGCGTGTTCTCGGTGATCTTCCTCCCGGCGATCGCCTTCTCCCAGGGGATCGAGACGATGACCGGCCAGAACATCGGCGCCGGGAAGCGCGGGCGCGCCGAGCGGACGAACCACTTCGGCGCGAAGGTCATGCTGGTCACGCTCACCGGCCTCGGCGCGGTGGTCTTCCTGGCCGCCGCGCCGATCGTCTCGGTGTTCACGACCGACGCCGCGGTCGTCGCCGAGGGCGCGACCTTCCTCCGCTACACGGCCCTGACGTTCGGGTCCATGGGTGTAATGCGGGCCTACAGCGGCGGCTTTCGCGGGGCCGGGAAAACGATGATCGCCGCGGCGATCTCCGTGCTCACCCTCGGCGTGATCCGTTTTCCGCTCGCGTGGTTCGGCGCCCAAAGCGTCGGCTCGAACGGCGTCTGGGCCGCCTTCGCCGTCTCGACCGTCGTCGGTGGCGGGATCGCCTACGCCTGGTTCAACTGGGGCGACTGGCTCGATTCGACGTCGGTCCAAACCGGCGCCGCGGTCGGCGCCGAGAGCAGCGGGAGCGTCGGCGACGACTGACGCGATTTCGGCGGAACCGCCCCAGCCTGACGTCGGATCGCCTCGCCTCGGAACCAGCCACAAGTGATTAAGTATTCACGCTCGAGAGTGTTGCGTATGGTAACTTTCCTCTCCGGAGGCACCGGAACGCCGAAGCTGTTAGACGGTGCCGCCGCCGCGTTCTCGCCGGAGGAGACCACCGTCGTCGCCAACACGGGCGACGACATCGAAATCGGTGGTCTGTTCGTCTCGCCGGACGTCGATACGCTGCTGTTTCAGGGTGGCGGCGTACTCGACCGCGAAACGTGGTGGGGGATCGACGGGGACACGCACCGGACCAACGCCGCGCTGTCGGATATCGCGTCGGCCGCGGGGCTGCCCGACGGCCCGCAGTACCTCCCGGAGGAGCGACAGACCGAGGGGCGCGACCTCGCGAACTGGCGGCGCTTCTCGGGGGTCGCCGAGTTCATGACGATCGGCGACCGCGACCGGGCCGTCCACATCACGCGGACGAGCCTCCTCGATCAGGGACTCTCGTTGAGCGAAGCGACCCAGCGGCTCGCGGACGCCTTCGGGCTGACGATCGACCTCCTGCCGATGAGCGACGACCCCGTCGCGAGCCTCGTCCACACCGAGCAGGGAATGATGCACTTCCAGGAGTACTGGGTGGCCCACCGCGGCGAACCGACCGTCGAGACCGTCGAGTTCCGCGGCTCTTCGAACGCCGAGCCCGCGCCGGGCGTCATCGACGCGCTCGAGGACACCGTCGTCATCGGCCCCTCGAACCCCGTCACGAGCATCGGGCCGATGCTGACGCTGCCTGGCGTGGCCGATACGCTCAGTCAGTCGACGGTCGTCGCGGTCTCGCCGTTCCTCGGTGACGACGCCTTCTCGGGGCCCGCGGGCGATCTCATGTCGGCGGTCAACGCCGACCCCAGCACCGAGGGGCTCGCGACGGCCTATCCGTTCGCCGACGCCTTCGTCATCGACGAGGGCGACGACGCCGAGTTCGACCGGCCGACGCTCCAGACCGACATCGAGATCGGCTCCTCGGACGACGCCGCGCGCGTCGCCCGGACGGTCGAGGAAGCGATCGATATCGTCGACTGAGCGTCGCCCCCCGTCGCAAATTCTCGACCGAGGGCAGTCGACCGCCGGCCGCGAACGACTACGTTCAAGGCCCCTCGGCGCCGACGCTCGAGTATGTTCACGCCGCCGCTCGCCCTGGCCAGCCTCAGCGGGGAAGCCGACGCCGAGTGGGCTCGAGCGGGCGCCGACTACGCGGGCGCCGCCGTGCTCGGCGGCATCGCCATCGACGCGGAGTCCCGCGCAGCGGCGCGGGAACTCGTCGAACGCGACCGAACCGAGTTCCTCCCCGACGATCCCATCGCCTTCATCGACCGGCAGCTCGCCGCTCTCGAGGACGCGCCGATCCAGCCGGCGTTCAACGTTCGGAGCGCGACGCCCGATCCGATCCCCGACGCCGCCCGCGTCTGCCGGGACCGGGGCGCGTTCCTCGAGATCAACGCCCACTGCCGACAGGACGAACTCTGCGCGGCCGGCTGCGGCGAGACGCTCCTGCGGGACCGCGAGCGCCTCCGCGACTACGTCCGGCGGGCCGCCGACACCGGCGCCACCGTCGGCGTGAAGGTCCGCGCCGAGGTCCCCGACGTCGACCTCCCCGCGCTCGCGGCCGCGCTCGAGACCGCGGGCGCCGACTACGTCCACGTCGACGCGATGGACACCGAGTCGGTCGTCCGCGATATCGCCGACGCCACCGACCTGTTCGTCGTCGCCAACAACGGCGTCCGCGACGACGCGACCGTCCGCGAGTACGTCGACTACGGCGCCGACGCGGTCAGCGTCGGTCGCCCCAGCGACAACCCGGTCGTCCTCGAGCGCGTCCGCGAGGCCGTCGATCACCACCTCGTTCTCGAGGGACCCCCGTCGCGATAACGTGGCCGCGATACCGGGAGGTCGCCTCGAGCCCTACTGACTGTAATAAAGGGCCACTATGTTCGGACGGAGACTTTTCAGTGCGACGTACAACCCCGACGTAGAACCAGCATGGGCCGTCCCAACGAGTACGCCGGCGATATGCGCTGGGGATGGGAGTGTCCCCGCTGCGACGCGGACGTATCGGTCGCCAGAGACCCCGGGTCGGAGACGTTTCACTGGGTGTGCCCCACCGAGGACTGTCCGTCGGTCGGATTCGGCTTCGCCTCCCGGCGGCGGGCGCGCCTCGCCCTTCGCGAGTACCGCGAGGCCTACCAGAACATCTACCGCTGATCGAAGCCGTCGAATTCACGACTTTCGGAACGGCGGCTCCCGTCAGTATCCGGATCTATCGTGCAGGTGACTACAGAGGATGAGTACAGCACTGGCTGGAACACGGTCGACTGGATATCCAATCGGCAGTTGACATACCATCTCGTATCAGTCGTCCGCCTCGTCGCGTTCGGCGAGGTAGCGCTCGACGCAGGCGGCTATCGCTTCTTGCAGGCGGATCTGAAACGCGGCCGGGGAAAGGTCGAGCGACGCGGCAATTTCCTCGCCGGCGGTACGGCGGGGATGCTCGAAATAGCCCGCCTCGTACGCCGCTTCCAGTACCACCTCGTGTTCGTCATCGATCGAGGGATTCGATGCGTCACCCATCGGTAGGAGGGTCGTATACGGTGTGAACCGTGACGTCCCAGTCGGGATACGGCGGTTCGTTCCGGCAGGTGAAACTGTCGGATGCGAGGTCGAGATCGCTCTCGTAGCCGGCGCGAAGTATCGCGTTCAGCGTCTCCCTGAACGTCTCCTCGTCAGTGAGCGTATCGGGGGCCGTCTCCGTATCGGGCGTCTCGCTCGGTGGTTTTCCGACGGCGTGAATTGTGACGTCCCAATCGGGATACGGCGGTCCGTTCCGGCAGACGTAGCTGCGTTCGAGCGCGATATCGTTTTCGTAGCCGGCGCGAAGCACTGCACTCAGCACTCTGCTAAACGTCTCTTCGTCGGTAATCGCGTCCACGGTCTCGTCGCAGGGATTGCTCTCGTCCAGAACGTATTGCGCCCGGGCGTGACCGGTCGCCTCCTCCAGCGTTCGTTCGACGTCAAGTGACGGAAGGGTCGTCCCGAGGAATTCCGTCGGCGGGGAATAATACTCGTTTCGAGCCACTATGCCGTCGGAGACGACCAGCGGATGGGTTCGAATGACGTCCGCAAGCACGGACTCCGGAAATCGCGTCCGATCGTATTGGCACAGAACGAGGCAGTCCTCCCCGCGAAAGAGGTCGTTCGCCCGGCTCTCGTACTCCATGAAGTTCCCGACCCTCGTCCACTCATCGAGGACCCAGGTCGCTTCGGCGGTCACGCGAAGCCCCGGATATTCGGCGGTCGCCTCTTCGACGATCTCGCCGGAGCGTTCGATCATCTCGTCGGGATCGAATTCGCCCGTCTGCAGGTACGTATCGGATTCCGTGCAGATTACGAGCGTCCCGGCGTCGAGGGCAGCCGCGACGTCGATCCCGCCCTCGCGCAACAGGGCTCGGACCTCCTCCGGCGTGTCGCCGTCCGCAACGTACAGACAGCGTTCTCCCCGTTCGAGCCCCTGCTGGAGGAAGGGAACGACCGTCTCGAGCCGCTCGTCTCGAGTGTCGTAGATCAACGCGAGGTGTCCGGCCGTTTCCGCCTCCCCGTCGTGATGATCGCCCCCGCCGCTCTCGTCCCGTCGGTGAGGGTTCGTTTCCAGTGCACCCTCGAGGCCGAATCGGTCGGGCGTCTCGGTGTGAGAGGGGCTCATAACGGTTCCGGGGTCGAAGTGCGTTCTTCGTTTCCGTTCTCCTCTACGTCCGGTGATTCGAGACCTCTCGGATAGTCGTTTGAAGCGTTCGATCCCCCGTCAGAACGATCTCTTATCGAATTGTTTCTCATTGGAACCAATAGGTCTCCGTGGGACTGGGTGTCACTCCCCGACTATCGTTGATCACTCTATCGCTATTACGGCGCCCCGCTATTTAGAGTTAGCAACCGGTGAAAAGACGGCCTCTTATCGCTGGCTTTCGGCCTGCTTTCGCTGGAATCCGGTCGGCCAAGTGAGAGAGGAACCACACGGGTTCGATTACGCGCTCCGAGTTCGGAGCCGCGGTCGGGAGTTTCCGGAGAGCCGGCCGGAGGGGGTGACGGAAGGGCGACGATGAGCTATCGAACGCGACGGCGAGTCCGTCCCACGGACCGATGTGGTATCCGTATTTAACCGCTCCGTACCGAACGTGGTTCCGTGACGGGCAGTGGTTCTGCGGCGTCACTCGGGCTCCGAAGCGGGACCGCTGGGCTCGCAGCCGAGGGCGATGGCCGGCCGTTCGCTGACGTCGCGACGTTCGTCGAGTCGCGGTCGACAGCGGTACCTGATACCTGCCCCGACTGCGGGGGAGAACTCATCGTTACGGCGTCGTGTAGCGTTCCGAACGAGAGCCCGGTCGCCGTCCGGCTCACCCGTACGGCGATGTACGATGGGACCCGAATCGCGACGTACGTTTACGACCCGGAAGCGGACGATCTGTCCCTCGAGTTAGAGGAGGAACCGCAGATGCTCGTCGGTGACTGGGGTGATGAGCAGTGATACTCGCTCGGCATCCGCTTTCGAATCGATCGGTTGACGGGGCCGCGTTCGAGCGTAGCGTCGATGGGTAACGCGAACGTCGTGATCATGGTTCAGAGACCGAATCAAACCGCAGAGAAGACGTCGCCGAACGATACGAGCGCCCGATCGGAGCGGCGACGAGTCGAGGAGGCGCCCGATGCCAGCGAGCGGACCGTCTGTCCGGAGTGCGAGTCAGCGAGTCTTCTCCGCGATGGCGACCAGCACGAGGTCGTCTGCGGTGAGTGTGGACTGGTTGTGGTCGATGAGACGATCGACTACGGACCCGAGTGGCGGGCGTTCACGGAGGCCGAGCGAGAGGACCGGTCGCGCGCGGGTGCTCCGACGACGGAATTGCTTCACGACAAAGGTCTCACCACGACTATCGATTGGCGCGACCGGGACGCTGCCGGGCGGATGATCGAGGCCGGACAGCGGGACCGGGCCCGGCGCTTACGGATGTGGCAGCAACGGGCGCAGGTCGGCGACGCTCGCGAGCGTAACCTCCGGCAAGCACTCGGCGAACTCTCCCGGATGGCCAGCGCGCTCGGCGTGCCTCGATCAGTCCAGGAAATCGCGAGCACGCTGTATCAGGAGGCGCTGGACGCCGACCTCCTTCGCGGGCGGTCGATCGAGGGGATCGCGACGGCGGCTCTGTACGCGGCGTGTCGGCAAGAGGATGTCCCGCGAAGTCTCGATGAACTCGCACGGGTCTCCCGCGTGGACCGGCGGCGGATCGGACGCGCGTACCGGTACATCGCCCAGGAACTCGAGCTCGCGATCGAACCGATCGATCCGGAACTGTTCCTGCCCCGGTTCTGTTCGGCGCTCGAGCTCGGCGAGGAGACTCGTCGGGAAGCGCAGCTGATCGTCGACGTCACGGCCGAGGAGGGCCTTCACTCCGGCAGGTCACCCGTTAGCATTGCGGCCGCAGCAGTCTATCTCGCCGCCCGCCGCTGTGGTCGGGACCGTTCTCAAGAGGAGGTTGCGGACGTGGCACAGGTAACGGTCCCGACGGTCCGTCACCGATATCAGGAGCAGGCCGAGGTCGTCTCTGACCGAGAACTGACGGCGGACGGTTGAATCGGTGCCCTCTATCGGTCGTCACCACGCTCGGCGGGAGAGTACGAAGCCGCTCATATCGGTGATCGGGTCGCGGTTCGGTGTCAGTCCGTTCGTCGACCAAGGCGGCACGTGCGCAGAGACACCGGATACCCGACAGGTTATCACTTCCCTACCGGATTAATCCGGTATACGCGGGTGGGATTTCACTGTCCTCCGACAGCAGCCATCGTATCTGGTCGATGGCAGTGTGTCCTCCGTACTGCGAGCCGTGCCTACAGTACCGGAACTATGGTCGACCGGTTTCACACCGATTCGTGTGGACGGTTCCCTAATGTCCGACGACGCCAAGATCACGTGTGCATACGAGGCTGGGACACCACCCAGCCTCGCGATCGTGCGCGCCATCGCGGCCCTCGAGAACACCGACCCCACCGCGTTGCCGGCCGAATGTGGGGTGCAGCTCTCCGATCACATCGATCCGGAAGCGCTCGATCGGCTCACGACTGACGCTTCTGATGTCGTCGTCACGATCGAACTCGGTCTTCACGACGAGTCCCACTATACTGTACAGATCCGTGACTCCGAGCGGCTTATCGTTACGAAAGCCGGCTGATCGGATTCGTACTCGGCGTCATCCGATCCGGTGTTCTATCACGACCGCTGTGGGAACGGGTACGGATCCGTGTTCGGTGACGTAGCGTGATCGATCTCGGCACGCGGCGGGAAGACGTTCGTCCGTTCGACGGGTTCGGAACGGACGTCACCGACGAGTTCGGCTGACCCGCGACCGCGTTCCGAGCCCTCGGCTTCGGAACATACAATCGCGGCCGGATTTGATAGTCGCCAGTCCATCTAATGCCTATGCTTTTAGGCCTCTCCGTCGAAGTACGAGCGCGAGAGCGAGTAGGAGAGAGAACATGTTACCGCGCAAAAGCCCGGTTTCGAACCGTGGACCATCGTACTAGAGCCGCCCGAGCGAGCAGACTCGGTGCGTTATCGTCGCGGCCCGAATTTCAGGGGCCCGTCGAACCGCTCGGCGAGCACGCCTCGACCGAACATCTCTCCCTGATCTACGAGTCTCGTGAACAGCAGTTCGCCGCCGTGATTCCGTTCCTCGAACAGGGGCTCGAGCGGGGCGAACGCTGCCTCTACATCGCCAGTGAGAACGAGCGAACCGACGTGGTAGACGAACTCGACGCGGCCGGGCTGGACGCGGCCGACGCGATCGATAGGGGCCAACTGGTCGTTCGCTCCCTCGAAGAGATCTATCTTCCGGATGGGACGTTTGACCCCGACGAGACGCTCGCGTTTTTCGCCGACGCCCTCGAGAAGGGCGTCTCCGATCACGACGCGCTCCGTGTAACCGCCGAAATGAACTGGATCGGACGGAGCGATACGGCGGTCGATGACGTTATGGAGTACGAGACGCGGGTGAACGACCTGCTTCACGGACAGGAGGCGATCACGCTGTGCCAGTACGACCACGACCGATTCTCCGACGCAGTGATCCGTGACGTTCTCGAGACCCATCCCCACGTCATCTACGAGGAGACGATCAGCCGGAACGTCTTCTACTCCGCGTCGCCGGCGGAGGTTTCGGAGCGCGATCGCGATCAGAGACCGGATACGGACCGGCTGCTCGAGGGGTTAGTCGAGGCCACCGAGGCGAAGCGCGCGCTTCGAGAGCAGGTTCGGTTCCTCCGCGATCTGAACACCATCACGGCCGGATCGGACGAGTCGGACGAATCGTTCGAGGAACGCCTACAGCTGCTGTTCGATCTCGGTTGCGACCAGTTCGATCGCGACCTCGGAGTGGTTGCACACGCCGATCGCGAAACCGGACGATTCGAAATCGACCGGACGAACGGCGACCACGAGTACTTCGAGCCCGGTGCCGAACTCCCGCTCTCGGAGACCTACTGCGAAACTGCTATCGACAGCGGAACCGTCGCCGATGACCTGCTCGATGAGAACGGGTCCGAGGACGTCACCGTCCTCACGGAGTTCGGGTTGCAGGCCCCGATCGGCACCTACGTCGAGGTCGACGGAGACCGTAATCGGATCCTCTTCTTCGTCAACTCGCAATTCCGGGAACGACCGGTCTCGAGGGAAGAAAAACGGTTCCACGCGCTGCTGGGCCGCTGGCTGAAAGTCCGGCTCGAACAGCGCCGGCAGATCACGACGCTCGAGCGGGAGAACCAGTACAAGGACTTCGTTTCCGACCTTCTCGGAGCAGTGATAGCGGAACCGACCCGTTCTCGGATCGAGCAAACGGTCTGTGACCGGGTCGCCGGGTCCGCGTTCTACGACGCGGCCTGGATCAGCAACCGACCGGTAACGGATCAGCGACCGACGCCGACGGTGTGGGCCGGTATCAGCGACGAGACGATCCGGCTGGCGACCGATACCGATCCGGGTCAGACTGCGTCGATACGGCCGGAGTTCCCGAGTCGCGCGGTCGATACCGGACAGCCGGCGGCGTGTCAGTTCGGAGACGACGCGTCGGTCGTCGACCGTTTCCACCGGCAGCTACGGGACCGAGGGCTCGACTCGGCGCTGGCGGTTCCGCTCGAGTACGAGGACACGTGTTACGGCGTACTCGTGGCGTACGCCGACGGGTCGGCTGCGGTTACCGACCGGCACCAGACGATGCTCGCGGAGGCCGGAAGACGGATCGGGTTCGTGATCGCGGCAACGGAGCGCAAGGAGGCGCTCGTTACCGACGAAGTCGTCGAACTGGAGGTTCGAGTCCGCGATCCCGAGCACTTTTTCTTCGCCGTGACGGCCGATATCGACGTCACGTTCGCGCTCGAACAGGTGATCACGCAGTCCGACGGGGATTATCTCGTCTACGTCACGGCGATCGGCGTCCCGCCGGAGGCGGTAGTCGAGCGTGCCGAACGGTCTCCGAACATCGATCACGTGCGCGTCGTGGAGGAACGTGAGGGGGACGCACTCGTGGAGTTCGTATTCGCGGGGCCGACGGTCGCGGAAACGTTCGCGGAGTACGGAGCGACGGTCACGGCCGCGCGTATCGCGGACGGTACTGGAACCGTAACCGTGGAGTTACCGCAGACTGCGGATGTGCGAGCTGCCGTCGACGCGTTTCAAACGACGTTTCCCGACTCGGAGGTCGTGACCAAACGGCACCGCGATCGGCCGCTCACGACCGAGCGGGGGTTCCGACACGCCGTCGCCGATCAGCTCACCGAGAAACAGCGAGAGGTGCTGCAGGCGGCCTATTTTGCGGGGTACTTCGAGCACCCGCGGCGATCGACGGGGAACGAGATCGCAGACACGCTCGACATCTCATCGTCGACGTTTCACCAACATCTGCAGGTCGGGCTTCGGAAGCTTCTCACCGCGGCGTTCGACGACGGGAACGACGGGTGACGCTCGGTTTCCGGGTCCCGTCCCACCGGAGTGCTGAGGTAGTCGACTTACGGCCTGTGACGGCGTCAGGCATTGGTATCATGCGGAAAAGCGAGTTTATCCATCTGCACGCACTGTTCGTCGAGTTGCGGTGGTATCTCGGCGAGTCGGGACCCGTCCCCGTCGGAGCGTTTACCGCATACGACGAGTATAACGTCGGCCCGACGGAGATCCATCGGCGGAAGGCGCAGCATCACGAAGCGGTGAGCCGCCTTCGAAGCGGTGTTCAGCGGACGATCGAAGTCAGAGAGCAGACCGTGACTGAGCCGCCGATGTCGGCGCCGACGGCGAACGCGGACTCGATAACCCACTGACGGAGACCGAACCGGGATCAGCAATCGGATCGAAGTCTCAGATAGGAACTACTGCGGGAACAGACGATTCTCGAGAGCGAATACGACCAGTCGCGTCTCCACCGGATTCAGACGGTATAATAGCTACGGCCGTCCGTAACGGAGCAACGAACGGGTCGGGATGATCCGTCCGACCCAGCGAGAAAGACCACACCATCTACCCTACAGGCACCCACCGTGGTACGATGAGGGACCCGTTACCGGTCACCTCATCTCCATTCCGTTCCGGACGGCGTTTCTCAGTTCGCGCCTACGTTCTCCTTTCACGTGTCTTCCGCCGGTCGATTCACTTCGGCAATCGTCACGTCCCAGTCCGGATAGGATGGCCCGGTGTCGCAGCTGAATGAACGCGCGAGTTCGACATCGGCGTCGTAGGCGTCTTTCAGTGTCGATGTCAGTGCGGTAGTTACGGTCTCTTCGTCCGTTCTCGACTCACGCCGCTCTCCCGTCTCGAACTCTTCAGTTCTCGCCTGCTCGAGCCACGTCCGCTTCGGGAACCCGTCCCGGTACCGGATCGTCTCGCTCTCCGAGTCGTAGTCGATAATATCGTGATCTTCCAGCTTCGGAAGATGCTCGTGGTGAAGTGCGATTTCGATTTCCTCCCTGTGATCGTTCGTGGGCTCGGTCTCGAGTCGCGTCTCCCAGTTAGCGAGTTGTGTCACGACCGCATCGAACCCCACAACATCGTCGGACGCCGTCTGCAGGTAGTACAGCGCGTATCGACGGCGGCGATCAGCCAACAGTTCGAAGAGAACGGTAAGCGACTCGGGGTCGGTCGTGCAGGACGTGTCCATCGTGTCATTACGTAAATGATGTGTGGTCAATACTTCCGCTGCTTGGGTACTCAACTGTTTAAAGATCCTGTTCGCGGCGTGACAACAGAGGAGAGTCACCACCGCTGAGAGCCGAGAAGTGTCGCGGCGTTCCGTTCGCAGGACGGGTGACTGATGCGGGTGTCTGAATTCCGTTTCAAGGATCGACCGTATCCGGTAAGGCCGCAAACCGAGACGGCTCCGCTCCGGCCGCGGGCCGCGATCCGAATCGAACCGCCGTTCGAAGAAACACACGCCTAAACCCGACCGGACCGTACCTGAAGCCATGACAGCCAGAACGCCAGCGGCGAACGCACAACTGGCGCTCCTCCTCGAGGTCGCCGGCACGCCCAAACCGGGCAACGTCGACCGGCGCCGCGACCTCGAGGACCTGCGATTCGAACACTTCCTCGCGGGGGCCGTCGGCGCCCGCGACGGCCTCGAGATAGCGGCGAACGGCGGCGCGGTCGGCGCTGCCTTCGAACGCGCCGTGGCGGGGATGGCCGGCCAGCGCGGCGGCAACACCCAGTTCGGCTCGCTGCTGTTGCTCGTTCCGCTCGTCCGCGCGGCCCGCGAGGACCTCTCCGCGCCCGTCGTCGAGGCCGTCTGCGAGGACACCACCGTCGCCGACGCGGCGAACTTCTACCGGGCGTTCGACCACGTCGACGTCTTCGTCGGCGATCCGCCCGCGGACATGGAGCCCCTGGACGTCCGCCGCGGGAGCGACGCCGTCCCGGCCGTCGAGGACCGAGGGCTGACGCTACTGGACGTCATGAGCCGGAGCGTCCCGGGCGACGACGTCGCGCGCGAGTGGGTCGAGGGCTTCGAACGCTCCTTCCGGGCCGCCGAACGCCTCGCCGCGGCCGAGGGCCCGCTGGGTGACCGCACCGCGGCCGTCTTTCTCTCGCTGCTCGCCGAACGGCCGGACACGCTCGTCGCGAACCGCAGCGGCGAGGCCGTCGCGCGGGAGGTCACCGACCGCGCGGCCGAGTTACTCGAGCGCGAGGCACTCGAGACCGACCCCGACGCGGTGGAGGCCTTCGCAGAGGAGCTCGTCGCCCGCGGCGTCAACCCGGGGACGACCGCCGACATCGCGGCCGCGGGGCTGTTCGTCGCCCTCGAGCGCGAGGCGGTCGACGTATGACCGGCGACGAGTCGGGGTCGGACGCGCTCGAGACGAGCGGCGAGGACGTCGACTCCGTCGCGTGGCCCGTCTCGCTGTCGGGGGTCACCGAGACCGTCGTCGCCACGCGCGGGCCGAACGGGCTGTGGAACCTCGCCGCGCTCGGCCTGTTCGCGCCGGAGCGGAGCGACGTCGCGAACGAGGATCCCGAGGGCGACTCGAGCGAGGGCTCCAATCTCGTCACCGCGCGCACGTGGGGGTCCACCCGCACCCGCGGGAACTTCCGCCGACAGGGCGAGGGGTACGTGCTGTTCGTCGACGATCCCGTCCTCTTCGCCGACGCCGCGCTCTCGATCGTGGAGCGCGAAGCGCCGGTTCCCGACGCTGCGAGCGCGTGGGCCCGCGTCGCCGTCGAGTCGCTCGAGACGGGCGTCGACGAGGGGACCGAGTGGGAACGGTGGACCCTTCGGCCCGTCGAGGCCGCCGTCGAATCGACGGCGGTGCCGACGATCGACCGCGGGTTCGGCGCCGTCGTCGAGGCCACCGTCGCCGCCTCGCGGCTGGGCGTCGCCGGCTACGACGACGAGGACCTCCGGGAGCGCCTCGAGTACTACGCTTCGGTCGTCGACCGCGCGGGCGGTCCGCGCGAGCGCGAGGCGCTCGAGCGCGTACGCGAGCATTCGTCGTGGTGATGCCGACGGTGCGACGAGCGGTCGCGATCGAGAGCGACCCTACGCCGTAGTATCACCCGGAGTCTCGGCCGTACCGTTGCTCCCTTGACGGTCCTCGTCGATCGGTTCGTCGTTCTCGGCTTTCACGACGATCTCGCGGAACTTTTCGGAGCGGTCCGTGAGTGCGTGTTCCGTTTCTTCGTCGGGCGTCCGCTCGCGCTGCTCGACGAGGAACGTCGTGATCACGACCGTCTTCACCCACGGCTTGACCAACCCGGTGTGGACGATCGCGACCAGTCCGGCGACGATCAGCCACGAGATCGCCTCGAGCGCCGTCGGCAGGACGTCCAGCGCCGCCGAGACCGGTGCCAGCAGCGTCAACAGCACGAACGACAGGGCGTACATTCCGCCGACGATAACCAGCGTCGAGCCGAGCACCGTCTTCCAGGCCTGGGCGTAGAGGACGAGCCCCTCTCGAGCCGACTGCCAGCGGTTCTCGTTCCCGTCGACGAACATGTAAGCGATGATCGCGTTATCGAGGTACCGGACCGCCAGCACGATCGACTTCTGGACGATCGCGAGCAGCGTCTCGAGTTGCTGCGGGATCGGAACGGGAATCAGTTCCTTGAGCCGCGCCGTCGCGCGGGTGAACTGCTTGAGCACCGCATCGACCAGCGTGCTGACCCCGAACAGCCCCGTCGCGGAGAGGAAGTACTCCCGAACCTGATTCACGCCGTATCTGATCTGGTTGTCCGGCGCTTCGCCCTCCTCGACGACGTGTGCGATCACGGCGACGTGACCGGCCTTGACCATGTACAGCAGGTACCGCTGTATCAGCCGCCAGACCGCCGCGAACGTGACGAGTCCGACGATCATCACGCCCGCGACGGCGAGCAGACTCAGGCCGCCGTCGCCGGCGACGACTCTGAGCGCCAACCAGCCGACGAGGCCGAGATATATCACGCCGAAGAGCGCGAACAAGACGCCGATTCCGAACTGGAGGAGAACGTACGGGAGCGTTTTCCGGTATACGCTCGTCGCTTCCTTGAAGTGCAGTCCCATCGCCGCCGTTTGCCGCCCCTTTTCTTTTAAACCCACCGTCGGATCGTCTCGGGAAGCGAGTCCCTCGAGCGACCGCCGAACCGCTTCGGGGTCGCGAGACCGCCGGCTACGCGTGACAATCCACGTGATCACCCACTAGCGAAAATGGTGCGTTATAAGAGCCTCTAGACGGAAGGGCCAATATGGCAATCAAACCGGCCTACGTCAAGAAGACGGGGACCATCCTCCTGGAACGGTACCCGGACGCGTTCACGACCGACTTCGAGCAGAACAAGGAAAGCGTCGAGAAGCTCACGAACGTCGAATCCAAGGGCGTTCGCAACCGCATCGCGGGCTACGTCACCCGCAAGAAGAGTTCGCAGGCGGCCGCAGCGTAATCAGAGCGTTTTCTCTCGGGTTTCGCGGCCGTGAGCCACCGGTATCGCGACTGATAGTGACGGGTAGCGTCAGAGGTGAGCGGGAGAGCCGTCGACGAACGGACGGCGCGTCGGGGTCGGGGTCGAGTTCGAGTCGGCAGAACGGTCAGTGGTCGAAGCCGGAGTCCATGAAGAGGGCGACGATGAGCGCGCCGATGGCGAAGAACATGGTCAGCATGAAGCCGACCGCGCCGGTGACGATGTTCATCTCCGTGCCGACGACGAACAGTTCCATCCCCTGAAATCCCGTCCAGGCGAAGACGACGGCGACGAGAAACAGGATCACCGAGACGACTGCGGCCCCGGTCTGGAACAGGCCGTCGAACGGGCCGATGCCGCTCGAGTTCGCGGTCGAACTCGTCATCGGGACCACCCCGCGTCCGAGTCGAATCGAACGTGTTGCGTGTGCATCGGTGAATCAATTTCACTCCGTTTTCTTAACGTCTTCTATGCGCCGCGTCGAGCGGGCGCCGCTCGTGCGACGAAAACCCAAACGGTTTTGCGGACACGCAACTGAGTGCGGGAAAATGGCAGTACGAGTAGGCGTCCTCGGCGCGACCGGTGCCGTCGGACAGCGACTAATCCAGCTTCTCGACCCTCACCCGGAGTTCGAGATCGCAGCACTGACCGCCAGCGACTCCAGCGCCGGCAAGAGCTACCGGCAGGCCGCGAAGTGGCGCGTTAACAGCCCCATCCCCGACGACGTCGCCGACATGACCGTCACGGCGACCGATCCCGACGAAGTCCCCGACGACGTCGACCTGATCTTCTCGTCGCTCCCCTCGAGCGTCGGCGCGGAGGTCGAGCCGCCGTTCTGCGAGGCGGGCTACGTCGTCTCCTCGAACTCCTCGAACGGCCGAATGGACGACGACATCCCGCTCGTGATCCCGGAGGTCAACCCCGAACACATCGACCTGCTCGAGGTCCAGCGCGACGAGCGCGGCTGGGACGGCGCGATGGTCAAGAACCCCAACTGCTCGACGATCACCTTCGTCCCCACGCTGGCCGCCCTCGCGGAGTTCGGCCTCGAGAAGGTCCACGTCTCGACGCTGCAGGCCGTCTCCGGCGCGGGCTACGACGGCGTCAGTTCGATGGAGATCATCGACAACGCCATCCCCTACATCGGCAGCGAGGAGGACAAACTCGAGACCGAGTCCCGCAAGCTCCTCGGCGAGTTCGACGGCGCCGAACTGAGCCACAACGGCATGGCGGTCTCGGCCTCCTGTAACCGCATCCCGACCATCGACGGCCACCTCGAGAACGTCTGGGTCGAGACCGAAGAGGAACTGACCGTCGACGCGGCCGCCGAGGCCATGCGCGAGTACCCCTCGCTGGACCTGCGCTCCTCGCCCGACCCGCTCATCCACGTCTTCGAGGAACCCGACCGGCCCCAGCCCCGGATGGACCGCACGCTCGGCGACGGGATGGCCATCGCCGCGGGCGGCCTCCAGGAGACGCCCTTCGGGCTCCAGTACAACTGCCTCGCGCACAACACCATCCGCGGCGCCGCGGGCGCCAGCGTGCTGAACGGCGAACTCCTGCTCGAGCAGGGCTATATCTAACTGCTGAGGGCGCTCGCCGCCGTCGGCCACCGATTTTCGATCAGTCCGTTCGCGAGCATACCTGACTGATTTGGCGGGGGGCACAAGTAGGGACGACCCTTACGACGGATATGCTCCCAGTCATCTCCGATCCCGAGTCGCTGACCCCCGTTACCGGCGAGCCCGCCGGCGACGGCTCGCAGTTCGACGCGCTCGCGGATCGGCGTCGCCGGGCCGTCCTCCGATATCTGGACGACCGCGACGCGGAGTCCGTCTCGCTGCCCGACCTCGCGGACCACCTCGTGCTCGAGGACGACGCGGACGACGGCGGCGCGCTGGCCAGTTGCGGCGACGCCCTGTTCGGGACGCGGCGACGCGTCGCGATCACGCTCCGACACAGCCACGTGCCGAAGCTGGCGGACGTCGGAGCCGTCGCGTTCGATATCGATTCGAACACCGTCGCGCTGACCGAGCGCGGCGAGCAGTTGCTCGCTCGAGCGGACGATATCGACGCGGAGCCGGACGCCGAAAGCGAAGCCGAGCGGAACGCGAACGGCGCAGCCCGCGGTCGTGCCGCCGGAACGTCGACGTCGTAATCTCGGAAGGCTCGAGAAAAACGCGCTACGCGGCGACGAACCGTCGAGTACCGCGCGTTCAGGACGCTAACGATCGAGCCACACGACTCACGACTTCTCCGAAGACGACTCGAGCGGTAGCGCGACCACCGGAACTGACGCCTCCTTGACCAGCCGTCGCGCCACGTCGCCGGTCAGTAGCTCCGCAAGCCGGTTCCCCTTTCGAGCCGCGAAGACGACGGCGTCGACCTCGCGGTCCTCCGCTTCGGCGAAGATCCGCTCGACGACGTCGGTGCCGTAGAGGACCGCCGTCTCGACGGTCGCGTCGGTCGCCTCGAGCGGCCCGCGCGCGCGGCCGAAGATCTCCTCGGCGTACTCCTCGCGCTGTTCCATGCCGGCCTTGTCGGGCGCGCCGCCGGCCTTCTCGATCACGTTGACGACGATCGCCCGACTCGAGTCGGCGAGGTACGGGGCGAGCGCCGCGGCCGTTCGCTCGCCGTCTTCGGGGGTCGCGACGGGGACGAGGATCGGTCCGTCGAACGAGAGCGTCATCGGTCACCCTCCGCTCGAGTTCGGTCCGTTCGGTTTCGGTTCGTTCGGCCCCAACCCGCTCGGGACAGCGGTTCCGTTCGATCGCGAGCGCTCCGACCGCGGGATCGACGGGCGACTGCTGGTTCCATACCGGAAGTTGGTGCGGTGCCGTGAAAAAACTGCAGTCGAATCCTCCGGTTAACGGGACCGGACGGCGTTCAGGGACGGACCTGATTCTCGAGGTCCGCGTCGGGATCGTCGGCGAACCGGCGAGCGTTCTCGGCCACGATATCGGCGAGTCGCTCGTAGTACTCGGGGGTGTGTCCGGCGTTGTGGGGCGTGATCTGGACGTTCTCGAAGGTCCACAGCGGGTGGTCCTCCGGCAGCGGTTCGGGATCGGTGACGTCGAGCGACGCGCCGCGGATCCAGTTCGAACGCAGCGCCTCGACGAGCGCGTCGGTGTCGACGACCGGCCCGCGGGCGACGTTGACGAGGACCGCGCCGGGATCCATCGTCACGAACGCCTCGCGGTCGATCAGCCCGCGCGTGGTCTCCGTGAGCGGACACGCGAGCACCAGATAGTCGGTCCGCGCCAGTGCGTCCTCGAAGCCCTCGCCCTCGAAGCCGACCACCTCGTCGGTCGGGCCGCCCTTCTCGGGCGTGTACCGGACGCCGATCGTCTCGACGCCGAAGGGCTTGAGGCGGTCGGCGACCGACTCGCCGATCGCGCCCAGTCCGACGATCGTCACCGTCGACCCCTGCAGTTCCTCGGCCTGGTAGTGGCGCCACTTCCGACGGCGCTGCTGGCGCGCGCCGACGTGGAACCGGCGGGTAAAGCGGAGAATCGCGCCCAGCACGTGTTCGCCGATGTTGGGTCCGTGGACGCCCGAGGCGTTCGTCACGGCGACGCCGCGCTCCTCGAGTTCCTCGAGGGGAAGGTGGCCGGTCCCCGCGTAGGCGCAGGCGAAGACCTCGAGGTTCTCGGCGGCCTCGAGCAGTTCGTCCTCGAGGGTCATCCCGGTGACGAAGCGGGCGTCTCGAATCCGGTCGCGCTCCGCCGTCGGCGTGCGGGCGAGGTCGACGGTGCCGTCGGGCAGCCGGTCGCGGAGCGCGTCCGCGTACCGTTCGATCGGCATGCCGTGAGTTCCCTTCCGGAGCACCAGAACGTCGGTCGGCGTGGACATATCGCTGTCGACGCGTGCGAGACACATCAATCATCCCGATCGATAGCGAGCGAACGGACGACGTCGCGCTCCGTTCGGCGGTCGTCTCCGCCGGCGATCACTGCCGCCGGTAGATCCGCGACGCCCTATCGGCCGGCTCGAACGCGTTCTCGATGTTCCGCGTCAGCGATTCCGACTTGCCGATAACCAGATAGCCGCCCGGACGGATCGCGTCGGCGAGCTTCTCGAGCACGGTTCGGTGGTGGCGGTCGTCGACGTAGATGAAGAAGTTCCGACAGAGCACCAGATCGTAGGTCGATCCGATCGAATCGGTGATCAGATCGAACCGGTCGAAGTCGACCATCCGCTTGATCGAGGAGCCCACTCGGTAGGCCTCCCCGTCGTCCCGGTCGCCCGGACAGTCGAGGTAGGAGCGGTACGCGTCGAGATACGACAACTCCGTCTCGAGGTTGGACGTTCGTTGCTGTTCGTAGACGCCGTTTCGCGCCCGTTCGAGCGCGTTTTCGTCGATGTCGCTGGCGCGAATGGAGAGGCGGTGGGACGAAATCCCGGCACTTTCCCGAGCGAGCATCGCCAGCGAGTACGGCTCGCGACCGTCGGAGCAGGGAACGCTCCACGCCGAAAGCGGTCGGTCCCGCCGTTCCTGGAGCGTCTCGAGGACGCCTCGAAGCTCGTCCCAGACGGAGGTGTCGCGGAAGAACGACGTGACGTTGACGCTCAGCGTATCGAGCAACGCCGTCCGCTCGGCGCCGTCGTCGGCCTCGAGCAACGAGAGGTAGCTGCTGTAGGCGTCTCGCTCGAGACCGTTTCTCGACAGCCGGGATCGGATCCGGCGGCGGAGATACCGATCGGCGTAGTAACTCGTCGCGAATCCGTACCGGGATTCGATGTGCGAAAGGAGGCGGTCGAAATCGTCGGTGTGTGTCATGGAGTCAGCTCCGTCACGGGAGTCGGTCTCGAATGCGCTCGGGTCCGCGTCAGATCCTGATCGCGGTCGGATCGACCCAGACGACGAACTCGTCTTCTCGTCGGATGACGCCGGCGATCCCGTCCCCGTCGACCGCCGTGTTGACGACGTCGGACGCCAGCGCCTGCACCTGGTGGACTTCGTCGGCGAACCAGCCGATCCGTTCGGGCGCCCCCCGTTTGCGTTTGAAGACGATGATCCGATCCCCGAACCCGTCGTCCTCGAGCCCGAGAAGCGTCTTGAGGTTCACGATCCTGGTGGTCTCGCCGCGGAGGTCCATGACGCCCTCGACGTGGGCCGGCGTGTTCGGGATCGCGGTCAGTTCGTCGGAGTTGACGATCTCGGCGATGTAGCCGATCTCGACGCAGTAGCGGTTCTCACCGAGATCGAACTCGAGGACGTGCGTTCCGTCGGCGTCGGACTGGAGCGACTTCGTCGCCATGGTCACTGTTCGCCGCCGGCGGGTCGCCGTCGGTCGGTCGGAGTCTCGTCGCCCGTCGACGGCCGTCGGTCGGGCACTACGCTGGCGGCGCCGGTCGGTAGTCCGCACTCTCGTATCATAGTAGCTAGGCTGATATACAACAAGTTAAATATTTTTGCTATACGGATATCAATAGCCGAGAAGCGGCCGAAACGCTAATATACGCCCGTGATACCCAGATGTGGGAGACATCCATCTATGATAAGAATATGACTAAAAGTCTGAAAGCGTGTAGATATTCGAGCCGATACGGCGGGGTCGCGGACGTTACTTGATCCGCTCGATGATGCTGTCGATATCCAGCCACGAGATCAGGCTCGTGTGATCGCCGTTGGGTTTCTTGATGACCGAGTCGACGAACTCGTGGCCGTTGTCGTCGGCGCCTCGAGACTCGTCGATCTGGTCCTCGTGATACGTCGCGGCCTGACGGACGTCGGTCACCCTGATGCCGAGTTTCTGCTTGTCGTCGCCGCGGTTGAGCACGACGATGTACTGCTCGTCCGAGGGTTCGCTCCGCTCGACGTTCAACAGGGCCGTCGGATCGACGACCGCCGTGATCTCGCCGCGGAGGTCCGTGACGCCGTCGATCGCTTCCGGACCGCGCGGGAACCGGGTGATCTCTTTCATCTCCACGATCGCGCTGATGCGATCGATCGCGATCGCGTACCGGTCGTCGTTGAGCGAGAACTCGAGGACCTGAACGGTGCTCTCGTCGCTGCGGGCCGAGTGGTTCAACGCGGTGTCGTCGGCGAACATCCCGTCTTCGGCGTCGACCGCACCCCGGAGGACCGACCCGTCCCCGGACGCCGTGTCGGTCTCCAGCGCCGTCGCGTCCACGATCGGTTCCATTCCGTCGGCCGCGTCGAACTGCTGGACGCGACCGGCCGCAGCTCCGTCGCCCGCGGCTGCCGATTCCGCGGCCGGAGTGAGAGAGTGGTTCGCGCGGGTCGCCGGATCGGCGCGGGCGGCCGGCCCGCCGGCGTACGCTTCTGGTTCGGCGCCCCGTCCCGGGGCGGACGCCGCGCGAGTACCCGTCCGTGCGGCCGGTTCGGCGGCCCGGTCTCGAGGCTGCGTCGCCTGTCCGGTCGACTCGGTCGCTCGCTCGGCCGAATCGCCTGAGTGCTCGGGGACGTCGCGGGAAGCCGGTTCGGAGACGTCACCGGAACCGGACTCGGCGGCGGCCGTTTCGACGCCGTCGTCGGACCGATCGGCGCTGGCGGCGGCGTCGGTCGCGGTCGGTTCGGGGTCGCTCGAGTCGGGGTCGTTCGTCCCGGAATCGTCCGTCTCGGGCGCGGCGTCCGCGTCGGCGGCGTCGTCCGCCGCCGATTCGTCTTCGTCGCCGTTGTTCGCGTTCGCAGTCGCCTGCGATCGGGATCGGTTCCGGATCCGTTTGATTCGTTCTGCTCGTTCGTCAGTCATACTGTCATCTCCGTGGTGGAAAACTCCTCGTCGAGCGACGCCGCGACCGCTCGGAACCGCTCGCACATGTCGATCTCCTCGTCGGCCGCGAAGATCGACCGGCCGCTCGAGAACGCCCGCTGGAGGGCGACGCGTTTCCGGACCTCGAACGTGGGGACGTCGGGGACGGCCTCCTCGAACCACTCGAGCATCTCGGTCGCCTCGCCGGTGTTTTCGATCCGGTTGACGACCAGCGATTTGGCGTCGATCTGCACGTCGTGTTCCATCTCGAACGCCCGCGTGTAGTCGAACAGCAACTCGAGGGAGCGCTTGCTCGTCGATTCGGCCAGCGCCGGAATGACGAGGTTGGGCGCGGCGTACAGCGCGTTATCGGTGAGCATCCCGAGGTGGGGCGGGCAGTCGACGATCACGTAGTCGTAGCCGTAATCCGCGGCGTCGAGCAGCTTTGCGAGTCGCCGTTCGCCGTCGTCCAGTTGCAACAGCGACGCTTCGGCGGCCGTCATGTCGATGTTGCTCGGGAGCACGTCCATCTCGTCGTGGTGCCAGACGAGCTCGTCGAACGAGACCGACGAGTCGTCGACGAGCGCGTCGAACAACGTCGGCGGAGCCGCGTCGTACGCGTCGGTGAGGCCGAGCCCCTCGGTACCGTTGCCTTGGGGATCGAGATCGACGAAGAGGACGTTCCTGTTTCGCTGACTGAGCGCGCCGGCGAGAGTGATCGCCACTGTCGTCTTTCCGACGCCCCCTTTCTGATTGGTTACACAGAGCCGCGCGAGTCGCGCCATTCGGTCAACGGTTCTGCCGCATACTACATAACTCCGATGGCTGTTGAAAGGCCGATAACTGGACAAACGCGTTCTAAGTAATCGAATATGGGGACGATATCAACTCAAACCTCGTATCGAGATTTGAGTCCAAACCTATATGGTAAGAAATCATATTAGTTAGCCGTATTCTTTATACGGGTGTCGTTAGAAGGCCACCACTATGACAGTGAAGGTACTGATCGTCGATAACTCCGAAGTGATGCGGGAAGTGTTGGAAGAAGCGATCAAGGAGGAGTTTTCCGTCGTCGCGGAGGCCGAAAACGGAGCGGAAGCGATCGAAGCGGTCGAGACCTACGACGTCGACGTCATCATGATGGACATGGTGATGCCGGGCATCGACGGCGTCGAGGCGACGGCCACGATCAAGGAGAAAGCTCCCGATATCAAGGTCATCTTCTGTACGAGCGTGACCCAACAGGAGCGGATGAAGCCGGCGATCGAGGCCGGAGCCGACGGCTACATCATGAAGCCGTTCGAGAACAGCACGATCCGAGAAGCGATTCACGATGTCGTCTCCTGATGGTTCGCGCCGTTATCGCGGACGATTCCGGCGTCATGCGCGAGATTCTCTCCGAGATTCTCACGGCGGCCGGAATCGAGGTCGTCGAGGCGGTCGAGGACGGAACGAGCGCCGTCCGCGCGATCTTAGAGCGGGATCCCGACGTCGCGACGATCGACATCAGCATGCCGGACAAGAACGGCCTGGAAGTGATCGAAGAGGTCATGGCCGAGCGACCGACGCCGATGCTGGTGATCAGCGCTCGAGCGAACGACGGGGCGTCGGAGACGTTCGAGGCCCTCGACCGGGGAGCCGTCGACTTCATCGCGAAGCCGAGCGGGCAGCTCTCGGTCGACATCTGGTCCCAGCGTGACGAGATCGTCGAGAAGGTTCGGGCCGCGGCCGCGGTCGATCCGACGACGCTTACCCAGGACGCCGGCGCGGAGCCGGTTCAGTCGACGGTTCCGGCCGATCGGGTCCCGGACGGATCGACGGTCGTCATCGGGTCGTCGACCGGCGGTCCGCAGGTCCTCGAACGGGTGCTCGCAGAACTGCCGCGAGAAGCGAAGTTACGGGTTCTCATCGTACAACACATGACAGACCACTACACCGGACGTTTTGCAATGCGTCTGAACGAGCGAACAGCATACGAGTGTCGAGAAGCATCGGACGGCGACACGGTCGGGGCGGGCGACGCGGTCGTCGCAAAGGGCGGTCGCCACCTCGAGGTGACGGCCGATCGCGACGGCGAGCTCGCGGTCGCCCACGACGACGGGCCCAAGATCCACAACGTCAAACCCGCGATCGACGTCACGATGCAGTCGGCCGCCGAGGCGGTCTCCGGCCCCCTCGTGGGGGCGGTGTTCACCGGCATGGGCGCCGACGGCGCGGCCGGACTCTCCGCGATCAAGGCCGCCGGCGGGAAGACCATCGCGCAGGACGAGGAGACCTCCAGAGTCTTCGGCATGCCCGGCCGCGCGGTCGAAACCGGCGACGTCGACATGGTGTTGCCGGAGGAACGGCTCGCCGAAGGAATCGTTAACGCGCTCGACGGGTGGTCCGGGTGAGCGACGCCATCACCACCTTCGTCCACGAGAGCGAGGAAGACATCCGGAAGCTGAACAACGCCCTGCTCGACCTCGAGAACGATCCCGACGGCAACGAGGCGATCGAGACCGTCTTCCGGGTCGCCCACAACCTCAAGGGGAACTTCGGCATCATGGGCTTCGCCACGGCCAGCGAGCTCTCACACGCCGTCGAAGACCTCCTCGATCAGATCCGGGACGGCCGGCTCGAGGTGACCTCCGAGCGGATGGATCTCGTCTTCGAAGCGGTCGACCAGATCGAGCTGATGGTCGACGAGATCGCCGAGAACGGCGAGCCGACGACCGATCCCGCGGAGACGATCGAATCGATTCGCGCTTCGATCGACGGCGAGAGCGCTCGGGCGGCGACCGGACAGTCCGCTGAAAACGCCGCCAACGCGGGCGGCGACGACCGATCTCGCTACCGCGCGACCGTCGACGTGGGCGAGACCGACGCCAAACGCGTCGACGCGATGTTCGTCCTCGACGCGACGGGCGACGCCGACGCGTTCGAGCTGGTCCGCACCGTTCCCGATCGGGACGCGATCGAGGACGGCGAGTTCGACGGCACGTTCGACGTCGAACTGGCGGTCGACGACGACGCAGCCGGCGACGAGATCGCGTCGTTCTACGAGGAGAGTCGCTACGTCGAATCGGTGTCCGTCGATTCGGTCGCCGACGCGACCGAGACGGAGACGGCCGACGAGACGCCCGCGCAGACGGACGATAGCGGAGTCGAGACCGCTCCCGACGCGTCAAGCGAGGACGGCGACGACGACTCCGACGAATCGAACTCCGAGGGGGCATCGATCGCCTCGCGACGCAACAAGGAAGTCGAATCGATCCGCGTCGACGTCGAACAGGTCGACCGCCTCTACAACCAGGTCGAGGAGATGGTCACGAGTCGGATCAAGCTCCGCAAGATCATCAAGGGGAGCGGACTCGTCTCCGCCGAGGAGGAACTCGAGGAACACGGTAAGATCACCTCGAGCCTGCAGGATACGGTCCTCGAGATCCGCCTCGTTCCCCTAGAGAAGATCGTCGGCAACTTCCCGCGGGTCGTCCGCGACCTCGCGCGCGATCAGGGCAAGGAGATCGACTTCGAGATGGAGGGCGTCGACAACGAGATGGACCGGTCGATCCTCAACGAACTGAGCGACCCGCTGATGCACATCATTCGGAACGCGGTCGACCACGGGATCGAGCCGCCGGCGGTCCGCGAGGAGAAGGGCAAGCCCCGCGAGGGGACGATCCGCCTCACCGGTGAGCGCGAACGCGACCGCGTGTCGATCACCGTCGAGGACGACGGCGCCGGCCTCGACGTCGAGCGGATCAAGGAGAAGGCCGTCGAGAAGGGAATCATGACCCAGGAGGAGATCGACGTCCTCGACGAGTCCGAAGTCTACGACCTGATCTTCCACCCGGGGTTCTCGACGCGCGACGAGGTGACCGAAGTCAGCGGTCGCGGCGTCGGGATGGACGTCGTCAACGAGGTCGTTCGCGGCGTCGACGGGACGATCAACGTCGAGAGCGAGCCCGACGAGGGCACGAGCGTCACGCTCACGCTCCCCGTTAGCGTGGCGATCGTCCGAGTGCTCTTCGTGACGATCGGGGACGAAACGTACGGCATTCCGATCAAGAACATCGACGAGATCTCCGAACTCGAGGACCTCGCCATCGAGACGATCGAGGGCCAGGAGATCATCACGCACGACGACCGCGTGTACCCCCTCATCGCGCTCGACGACACCCTCGACGTCGGCGACGCCGAGCGCTCCGACGACGACATGGTGATCCGGATCAAGACGGACGTCCGTCAGGTCTGCATCCGCTGTTCGGACGTCGTCGGACAGGAGGAGGTCGTCATCAAACCGTTCGAGGGGATCCTGAGCGGCGCGCCCGGCATCAGCGGGGCGTCCGTCCTCGGCGAGGGCGAGGTCGTGATGATCCTCGACGTGGAGACACTGTAACCATGAGTATGAAACTCGACTTACGAAAGCTAGAAGAATTCGACCAGATGGCCATCGACGGCGCCGACGGGGCGAGCGACCGCCTCTCCGGACTCACCGGGGTCGACACCTCGGTCGACTGCAGTCGCTTACACGTCGTCGCCGCGACGGCGGTGATCGACGAGTTCGAGCGCGACGACGTGCTCGCCATCTCCATCTCCCTCGAGGGCTATCTCGAGGGGGAGGTCGTCACCGTCCTCGACAGCGCCAGCGCCCGCGAACTCGCCGAGGCGTTCATGCCGATGCTTCCCTCGGACGACGGCTACACGTCGAAACACGAGTCGGCCGTCGAGGAGATCTGTAACGTGATGGTCAGCGGCTACGTCGACGGCTGGGCGAACGTCCAGGGCGAGTCGATCGTCATGTCGCCGCCGTCGGTCGTCTCGAGCGCGTTCGACGCCGAGGAGGGCGTTCGATCCGAACTCCTCGAGGAGACCGAGCACGTGCTCTCCCAGCGCAGTTCGATCGTGACGCCCGACGACGAGATCGAGTTCCAGATGTTCCTCTTCCTCGACGAGGCGACGTCCCGAACCCAGTTCGGCGCGGACCCCGACGCCAGCGCGATCGATTACGAACTCCTCGAGGTGCTGACGGCGCTGGACGGGATGGAACCGCGGTCGATCGGCGATCACCTCCTCGAGACGACCGAGTTCGACGCCGACGTCGCGATCGACACGCTGGATATCGTTCCGGCCGAGCGACTGTCGGAGACGGTTTCCGACGAGGAGAGCCTCGGCGCGGTGGTCGAACTCGTCGATCCGCCGATCGGCTCCGCGATCACCTTCTTCGACGACCGCGACGGATCGACCGACGAGGTCGGCGCCGCGGTGACGACGAGCCTCGTCGACGAGATCGCCGACCGGCTCGAGGTAGCGGTTCGGGCCGGCGAGCCGACGATCGTCGACGACATGCGGTCGTCGATCGTCAACGACGTGGTCGCGAACCTCGGGCCGGGCGAACGGTTCGTCCTCAGCCTCGAGGGGCTGCTCGAATCGACGGCGGGCGATCTCAGCTGCGACGTCTACCTGCTGCTCAGCCCGAAGGAAATCGCGGACTACTGGGCCCAGCGATGAGCGACGACGCGAACGACGCGGGCGGCGAGGACGGCGGGATCACAATCTACGGCGCCGACGACGGGGCCGACGACGAGGGCGACGACACCGACGACCTCGGGATCAGCGTCTACACGCCGGCGACCGACGGCGACGAGGACGACGGCGATGACGACGACGAGGTCGAGGTCCCGGTCTACGGCGAGTCGGCGGACGACTCGAGCGCGGACGGGGACGGCGACGCCGATGGCGACGACGGCGACGGTGATGACGACGACTTCGAAATTCCGGTCTTCGGCGAGTCCGACGACCCGGAGCCGACGGCCGACCCCATCTCTGTCGGCGTCGCGGAGTACGCGATCACCGACGAGGGGCGACCGCTGCGGACGAGCGGGCTCGGCTCCTGTCTCGGTCTCGTCGTCCACGACGACGTTCGGGGCGTCAGCGGCCTCTTACACTTCATGCTCCCGCGGGCCGCGGAATCGAACGGGCAGAACCACAGCGACGCGAAGTTCGCCGACACGGGGATCGCCGCGATGCTCTCGGCGTTCGTCGCGACCGGCGGCGACCTCTCGTCGGCCTCGGCCAAGCTCGCCGGCGGCGCGACGATGGTCGACTTCGATCGGGTCGACACCCCGATCGGCAGCCGAAACGTTGAGGCGGCCCGGCGCGAACTGTCCGACAACGGCGTCGAGATCGTCGCCGAGGATACCGGCGGCGACGCGGGACGATCGCTGCGGTACGATCCGCAGACCGACGAACTCCGCGTGACCGGCGCGAACGGCACCGAGCGAACACTGTGACGCCACCCGACCCGATCACCGCGGACCGCCGGCCGGCGTCCCGTCGGCACCTCCGTCCGCGGCCTCGAGGGCCGACTCGCAGTTCGACGCGGGGCGTCTCTCGAACCGGACGGCAGACGAACGACACCTAGCATCGATGGCCTGGCAAATCGATCCCGGCGACTTCGACGAAACGAGTCTCTCGAGCGACCTCGAGGAGCAGATGGATCGCCATCCGCACCTCGAGGAACACGTCACCGCGTTCCACGACCGAGCGAACGTCTACCCGCGGTACATCGACGAACCGGAGGACCACCACAACACGACGGTCGACCACCCCAACTACTGCTGGCAGATCGACGATCTCGTCTTCGCCCACGTGTACGGATCGACCGATCAGGACCCGATCTACTACGCGATCGAACCCTCCCTGAGTTACGACGAGGTCACGCTGTTCCGAGAGGTGAAAAACCGGGTGCTAAACGAGAACGTGACCGATCCCGGCGACGTGGACCGCGAGGACATCGACGAGGTCCTCGAGCCGGTGGTTTCGGTGACGACGGAGGCGCCGCCGGAGGAGCGGTCGGCCGTCGACGGCCTCCTCGGTCGGCTCCGCGGCGCGCTCTCCCGGCGGCCGATCTCGGTCGACCAGCGGACCTACGAGCGACTGCGGTATCAGTTCCGGCGGGACGTGCTCGGTCTGGGGCCGCTCGAGCCGGTCTTGCTCGACGACAGTAACGAGGACATCCACGTGCTCGCCCACGACAACCTCCACGTCTACAACGACGTCTTCGGCCTGGTTCGGACGGACATCGACTTCGGATCGGAGTACGAGTACGAGCACTTCCTGCGGTCGATGGGCGAACGGATCGGCGACCCGCTCTCCGACGCCGACCCGATCACGGACGGAACCCTCCCCGACGGCTCCCGATTCAACGTCGTGTTCAGCAACGACGTCTCGGTGAAGGGGCCGTCGATGACGATCCGCCAGCAGGACGAAATCCCGCTGACGATGACGGCGATCACCCGCGGCGGAACCTTCTCGCCGACGGCCGCGGCGTACCTCTGGCTGGCGATGGAAAACGAGACCAGCGCCATCGTCGCCGGGGAGACCGCGTCGGGGAAGACGACGACGCTCAACGCGTTGACGTCGTTCATCCCGGACGACGCGAAGATTTTCACGGCCGAGGACACCGCCGAGGTCATCCCGCCCCACGACACCTGGCAACAGCTCCTCACGCGGGAGGGAACCAGCAACGAGGTCGACCTCTTCGACCTCGTCGCCGCCGCGCTCCGCTCGCGGCCCGACTGCATCATCATCGGCGAGGCCCGCGGCGAGGAGGTCCGGATGGCCTTCCAGGCGATCCAGACGGGCCACCCCGTGATGATGACCTTCCACGCCGGCAACATCAAGAGCTTAGTCCAGCGGCTGAAGGGCAATCCGATCAACGTCCCCTACTCCCATCTGGACAACCTCGACCTCGTCATCTTTCAGAACTTCATCCAGAGCGACGACTACCGGCGCTGTACGAGCATTTACGAAATCGACAAGTTCTCGAGCGAACTCGGCGGACTGGTCACGAACAAGGTCTTCGAGTGGGATCCCGTCGACGACCAACTGGAGTTTACCGGCATGAACAACTCGGTGCTCTTAGAGGACAAGATCGCGACGCTGCACGGCTACGAGGACACGCGAGACATCTACGACGACCTCGAGTATCGGCGCCGGATCATCGAGAAGATGGTCTACAAGAACGTCGTCGACTACGAGGAGTTCAACCGGATCATCTCCGAGTTTCAACAGGACGGCCACGCCAGTCTCCCCTTCCACGTCGAGAAACCGGAATCGATCGCGTGATCTCCGATTCGGCGCGGCTACCGCTCGTTTCCGTTCGGTTCAGTCGCCGTCGGTTTCAAGCATTTTAATACGGGAGGCTGAGACCTCTACGGAGTATGGAACGCGTAGATGTCGCGATCGTCGGTGGCGGACCCGCGGGGGCGTCCGCGGCCGAGCGGGCCGCCGCCCACGGCGCCGAGACCGTTCTCTTCGAACAGGGCGTCCCGCGGGAGGACCGCGACGGCCTCGGTCCCGACTCGACCGACGCCGCCGGGATGCTCGACTACTGGATCGATATCATGGAGTTCGACTACCGGGAGATTCCCGACGACGTCATCTTACGGGAGCTCGAGGCGACCGAGTTCGTCGGCCCCTCGACGTCGGTCGAACTGACGAGTACGGGGATGGACGCCAGCTACCCCAACTTCGGCTACACCTTCCATCGCGCGCGCATGGACGACTGGCTCTACGAGCGCGCCGAGGACGCCGGCGCCGACCTCCGCGTCGGGACGGGCGTCAAGGACCTCGAGACCGACCTCCGCGCCTCGAGCCCGAAGGGGCCGACCCACACGCTGACCCTCTCGAACGGGGACGAGCTCGAGGCCCAGTACGTCGTCCTCGCGGACGGCCCCCAGCGCCGCGTCACGCTGGACGCGCTCGACCAGTTCACCGCGCCCGGTCGCAGCGTCTCCGACTACCTCTCGCCGCCGGAGGCAAACCACATCGCCTACCAGGAGTATCGGGACTTCCCCTCCGAGCTGTTCGAGGAGTTCGAGGACACCCTCAAGTTCTGGTGGGGGTACATGCCCGGCGAGACCGCCTACCCGTGGGTCTTCCCCAACGACGGCACGGTCGCCCGCGTCGGACTGACCATGCCCATCGGAATGGAACTCGAGGACGTCGAAAACCCCGCCGCCTACGCCCTGCTCGAGCACGACGACGACAAGCTCCCCTCGGGCGCGGAGTACATCCGGCGCCTGCTCGAGCGCGAGTACGGCGACGAGTACGACATCGAGGAGGACATCCCGCGCGTCGAGGACCGCGGGAAGTCGAAGGGGACCGAGACGTACCCCATCTCCTCGACGCGACCGATCGAGTCGCCCGTCGGCGCCAACATCGCCGTCGCCGGCGGCGCGATGGGCACCACCTCGGCCTTCCACGAAGGCGGCTACCACGTCGCCGTCCGCACCGGGAAGATCGCCGGCCGACTCGTCGGGACCGATTCGCTCGCGAACTACAACGACGTCTGGAAGCAGGCCATCGGCGACGAGATCCTGCGCAACGTCTCCTTCGCCGACATCGTCGAGGAGTACGAACCCGCCGACTGGGACCGCACGTTCGAGATCGTCAACCGGATGCAGGGCGACGACGGCGAGGGCCTGGTCAGCCGCGGCTACTCCGCCGGGATCGGCGCCTCGAAGGTCCTCCTCGAGTACAAGCGCCGGAAGTTCGCCTACCGCGACGGCGGCTACGTCCAGTTGCGCGAGGACGAGTACTTCTACTGAGTCTCGCGTTCCGCTCGCCTCGGTTCGCCCGCGACTGCGTTTCCCGGCCAGTTAGGGGGAACCAGCACTTAGGGAGAGGCGGATCGGACGGGGACACGCGCCAGCTATCGACAGCGACCGCACCCGTCGGTCTCTCACCGACGCGTGCGTCGCCTGACTCGGGTACCTCATTCTGGCGTCCCCGCTACGACGTCTGGGACGACCTCCAGTACTTCTCGTGGGGCTGCTCAGGACCTGCTCGAGAACCGAAGCGCGATTCTCGCGATCCGGTAGTCACGCGAGGCGCGCCCGCGGACGCCGCGGGACCGAGCGCCGACGCCGCGGCGGACGAACGCGAAGCGACGGACCGGGAATCGCAACCCGGCGCCGGATGACAGTCGCAGGACGGACGGTATCGATACCGATACTCGAGGCCCCGACGGCGACGGACCCGCGGATGATCGTACGAACACCCTCCCGGCGCGTAAGCGGCGATCCTTTTTCCGGCTCGACGTTGGACTGCGGATATGGCTCGACGTACCGACGCGAGCGGTTCGGGCGACGACACGGCGTTCGAGACGGCTCCGGTTCGAACCGACGGCGGCGGCCACGGCGTCTCGAGCGACGGCGCGACGGTCGGGCACGATCCGGACGGCCCCGTCGGCCCCGATAGCCCTCACGAACCCGACGTCGATCACGACGAACACGAACACCGCAGTCGCTGGCCGCTCGTCGCCGCCGTCGGCGCCGGCGGTCTCTACGGCGGCGCCGCGATCGCGATTCTCGGGAACGAAACGGGCCTGCTGCCGCCGCTCGTGGGCGTCGCCCTCGCCGTCGTCGGGACGATTGTCCTGCTGGCCGGCATCGCCGGCTGGGTCGACGAGGTTTTTCTCGCACCCGCGCGAGAGGGAGCCGTCGGCGGGTCGTCTCGAGAGTCGTACGTCTGGACGACGCTGCTCTTTCTGACGACCGACGTCTCGACGTTCGGCGCGCTGTTCATCTACTACTTCTTCGTCAGAGTCGGCGCGTGGCCGCCCGAAGAGCTGCCGCCGCTGCTGGGATCGCTCGTGATCGTCAACACCGCGATCCTGCTCGCCAGCAGCGTCACGTTCCACTACGCGCACGAAGCGCTCGAGGAGGGGAACCGGCGCCGCTTCCTCGGCCTGCTCGGGACGACGCTGGTCCTCGGGATCGTCTTCCTCGGCGGCCAGGTCTACGAGTACTACGAGTTCGTCGTCCACGAGGGGTTCTCGATCTCCAGCGGCGTCTTCGGGACCGCCTTCTACGGGCTGACCGGGCTCCACGGCTTTCACGTCGCGCTCGGCGTCGGCGGGATCGCCGTGCTGTGCTGGCGCGCGCTCCGCGGCCACTACGGCCCCGATCGGGACACCTCCGTCGCGACCGTCTCGCTGTACTGGCACTTCGTCGACTTCGTCTGGGTGTTCCTCGTGCTCGTCCTCTACGTGGGCGCGACCGTCTGAACGGCCCGCGAACTCGGTCGCGCGACGATACACCTTCTCCCGCCGTCGCGCTACGTCGTGGCCCTAACGGCGTCTCCGTCGCTACGGGAGATCGTCGCCCGCCTCGCGCTCTTCCTCGAGGAGTCGGAGCGTCGGATCGGAACACTCACAGAAGTTCGTCTGCCCGAGCGGTTTGCGCGTACCGTCGGGCCAGACGTGAACGATGCCGATCCGGCCACAGCCGACGCACTTCGCCGCGGCACGCCGTCGCTTCTCGTGTTCGGCCACTGATATCACCTCGAGTCCGGGGTACGAGAGCCAGCGGGGAAAAACCCCGGTGGACCGGCCGCCGCGGGGCGGGTGTGGAGCCGAATCGGTGGTCGTCGACTAGTCGGCGCTCGGACCGGCCGTCTCGTCGACCCCGAGGTCGACGGTGACGTACTGCGAATTCGCCGCCGCCGGCGATCCGCGAACGGTACCCAGCGAGAGCGAATCGCCCGGCTGCAGGGGATCGGAGCCGGATCCGCCGTTGTCTGTATTGCCGTCGCCGCCGTCGCCGGTACCGCCGGCGGTCGTAAACAGGAGCGCGCGGAAGGAGGGCGCAGCGTCGTACGAGACCACGTGGCCGGTCGCCTCGTCGAGTCCTCGGGGCTGCCAGTCGACGGGCTCCCCGACCGTGATCGCGCTGTCGGGCATGTGCTGGTAGGAACGCATCACGCCCTGCTCGATCGGTTGCTCCGCGCTCTCGGTCGACTCGGTCAGCGACCCGTCGGCTACCCCAGTACTCGAGGTGCCGACGAGCGCTCCGGTCGACAGGAGGCCGCACTTGACGAACGTTCGTCGCGTCGTCGATCCTGACGTATCCTGGCGCATGAGTACGCTCCGTGTTCTCGACCATCGACGATGGGATAATGATTTCCCATGCTGACACAACGGCGCATTGGCAAGTAACAGCGTTATTTCAGTGGCTCTGGCCAGTGATATCTGGATGTTCTTCCAAGAACCGGAGCTCCAGTACGAGGTCACCGTCGAAGAACCGGATCCGCACTTCGCGAAACTTCTCCAGCAGGCGATCGGGGGACAGGAAGGGGAGATGCGCGTCGCGATGCAGTACATGTTCCAGGCGTGGGCGCTCCCCGAAGGCTACGAGGAGTATCGGAACCTACTGATGGAGACCGCAGCGGAGGAACTCGGTCACATCGAGATGCTCGCCACCGCGGTCACCAAGAACCTCCGCGGCTCGGCGAAGCAGATGAGCGACGACGCCGAGGAGACCGCGGCGACGGCCGCGGCGATGACCGGGCAAAACCCCCGCCAGTTCCTCTCGGCGGGCGAGTCGGCGATGCCCGTCGACAGCAACGGCGTCCCCTTCACCGGCAACTACATCGTCGCGTCGGGCAACCTCGCGGGCGACCTCTACGCGAACGTGATGTCCGAGGCGACCGGGCGCACGCTCGCGACCCGGCTCTACGAGTACACCGACGATCCCGGCATGAAGGACATGCTCGCCTATCTCATCGCCCGAGACACCATGCACCAGAACCAGTGGCTCGAGGCCCTCGAGTCGCTCGACGACCCGGTGCCGGTGCCCGCGAGCTTCCCGCAGGAACAGGAAAACCAGGAGTACAACTACGCGTTCATGTCGACCCGGCGCGAACAGCAGCCCGACCCCGGCTACCCCTGGACGCAGGGCGAGTCGCCGGACGGCAAGGGGCAGTTCTCCTATCTCCCCGAGCAGCCGGGCGACGGGGAAGTCATCGCCCCCCAACCGAGTCCGATGACGAACGACACGCCGAGCCGGCCCGACGAGTCCGCCGCCAGCGATTCGAACGCGACCGGCATCTCGGAGACGAGCGACTCGAAGTCCTCCGACGGGAACGCGACCGACTCGAACCAGTAAGCCGAGCGCTCGGCGCCCGTCGCGCGGTCTCGGAGGAGACGGCTCCGTGATCGCGGCCGCGAGAACCGTCGACCGGCCGCCTCATCGCCGCATCCGTTCCTCGAAGCCCGCCAGTTTCCGGTAGATCGGCGGGGTCAACACGCCGCCGATCCCCATGAGGATCGCCACCGCGCCGATCGGGAACAGCAACGGCTGCACCTCGAGACAGGAGTTCTGGGACGCGATCTGCACGTAATAGCGCGTCCCCTCGTACTCGACGACGACCCCCTCGAGCAACGCCGCCCGGTTCTCGAGCTCGCCCGAAACCACTCCCTCTCGCAGGGGGCTGTCGATCGCCTCCTCGAGGGCCTCCCGTTCGGCCGACGAGAGCTGCTCGGCGGGAATTTCGTCGATGGTCGCCAGCGATTCGTCGTACTCGTCGGCGGGCGTCGCCGTGAGCGTCGGCTCGCCGCACAGCCCGAGGCCGTCCTGGACGACCACGTAGCCGCCGACGATCGAGAGGGGAAGGCCGACGGCGATCAGCAGAACGCCGAGAAAGGGGGCGGCGTAGGTCAACATGAGCGACTCCGACGACGCGGTCGGCTCGACGGGGCCGGTGCTGTCCGTGGCGGGCGGTTCGTCCGCGTCGGACGGCGTGGCGTCGTCGTCGCTCATCGGGGCCCCTCCGGCGACGTCGGGCGGCGACCGCCGAGGTACGTGATCATCCCGGCAAGCCCCAGCCCGTAGATCCAGTGGGCGAGCAGTGCGAAGACGAGGTACGTCACCAGCTCGAGGCCGGTCTGCCCGGTGTAGAAGGCGATGACGAATCCCGAGGCGATGACCGTCGCGTACCACAGGCCCGTGATGAACGTGAGTTCGCCCGGTAGGTACTCTCCGAGCGAGAGGAACAGCAGGGGCCAGACCGTCATGCCCGCGAAGAGGAAGAGCCCGTAGCCGAGCGCGAGGTTCGCCGGCAGCCCCACCAGCGTCGCGAGGTTCGCGAAGGACTCGAGGTCGAAGACGCCCAGTGCGACCGCGACGAGGAGGGCGCCGGTCATCAGTACCGTCCCGACGAAACCGCCGGCCGCGCCCGCGCCCGCGTCGCTCAGAGCGCGTCGGGCGACCGGCACGATGCGACCGTACAGCGACGGCGGCCGCTCCTCCTGGGCGGGCACGTACGACGGCCGAACTTCCTCGGGTTCGCTCGGCGGAATCCCGTGCTTGCGCTCGAGGCGGTCCTCGAACCACTGCCACTCGGGCGTGAACTGCTGGGTCGCCTTCAGCTCCCACGGGTCCGCGGTCTCGACCCGCGACCCCTGGAAGTACGACCAGAGCATGTTGTAGAGCCACATGAGCACGCTGATCCCGATGATGAACGAGCCGACGGTCGCGACGACGTGCAGCCCCGAGTACTCCGCCGGATAGGTCGCGTACCGACGGGGGTGCTCGAGGAAGCCGAGCGCCATCAGCGTCATGAACGTGAGGCCGGAGCCGATGACCAGCAGCGACGACTGGAAGATCGCGAGCCGACGGTCGTACATCCGCCCGGTAATCAGGGGGTACCAGTAGTAACTGGCCGCGAACATCATGAACGGGATGATCCCCATGATGATGAGGTGGAAGTGGCCGACGACGTAGTAGGTGCCGTGGTAGATAATGTCGACGGGGATGACCGCGAGGAAGATGCCGGTCACGCCGCCGACGATGAACAGTCCAACCGAGCCGACACAGAGAATCGTCGGCGCGGCCAGCCGGACGTCGCCGTTCCACATCGTCGTGATCCAGTTGAACACCTTGATCGCGCTGGGAACGGCGATCGCGATCGACGTCGCCATGAAACTCGCCCGGATGCGGGGATCGACGCCGGTCACGAACATGTGGTGGGCCCAGACGCCGAAGGAGAGGACGCCGATCGCGATCGTCGAGTAGACGATGAACTTGAACCCGAACAGCTTCCTGCCGACGAACTTCGGGAGTATGAGGCTCATCAGGCCGGTCGCCGGGAGGAAGATGATATACACCTCGGGATGGCCCCAGAACCACAGCAGGTGCTGCCAGAGGATGGGGCCGCCGCCCTCGACCGCGAAGAACGTCGTTCCGAAATTGCGGTCGAGCAGCAACATGAGCAACGCGGTGCCGAGCAACGGGAACGCGAAGATGACGATCGCGCTCGTGATGAGCATGTTCCACGAGAAGATGTCGAGGTTCGCCCACCCGATCGACTCGTCGCGCTCGTAGACGACCGTCGCGATGAAGTTGATCCCGCCGATCGTGGTCGCGATGCCGCTCAAGTGGAGGCCCAACAGGAGGAAGTTCGTCTGGGGATTCGGCGCCAACGATAGGGGCGGATACATCGTCCATCCGATCGCCGGCTCCTGAAACGCCAGCAGAACCGACAGCCACTCGCCCGGAACGACGACCGCGAGCACCGCCCCCGTCACTTCGGCGACGATTCCCAGGCGGGCGAGCAACAGCGACGGCGGGAGGAGCCAGAACCCGATGGCGTTGAGCCGCGGAAACGCCATGTCGTCGGCGCCGATCAGCAGCGGCAGGAAGTAGTTCCCGATCCCGAAGAACACCGGCGTAACGAAGAAGATCAGCATCGTCAGCCCGTGCATCGTAAACAGTTCGTTGTACGTCTGCTCCGTCCAGAGGTTCGCCTCCGGCGTCAGCAGATGCGTCCGAATCATCATCGCGTCGATCCCGCCCCAGATCGCCGCGACGGTGCCGAACGCGATGTAGAGCAGTCCGATTTCGCGGTGATTCGTCGTCGTCGCCCAGCGAATCGCGGCCGCCTTCGCCTCGGCCAGGCTCAGTTCGCGACGGTGTCCCGTCGCGTATCCCCCGTCCGGCGACGGCTCGTCTCGAGCACGCCGCGCCAAAACGATCGTCAGGAGACAGCCGATAACGACGACGGCAAACAACGAGACTTCTGTGAGCGCGCGATTCATCGGCGCTCACCACCGCCGGTCCGACCGCACCGCTCGTCGTCGTACATAGCGGTAGGCTCACCACCGACCCCAATAAATATGAACTGACGTGACAGTGACTGTCGTTTATTTTGATATTCCTTCGAATTCCAGCATTCATCTAAAACTGTCCAGAACCGTGATTGTTCACCAAACGATGGACGACGTATATCACGCCGGTCGTTGAATCGCCGTCAATGAGTAGTCGCCGTCGTACGATCGTCGCGTCCACCGCCGCGGCGCTCTCGACGCTCCTCGCGCTGACCGGCACGGTCGCGGCACAGTCACCTAATCGCGAACTCATCGATGGCCTCGAGTATCAGTTGCTCTACGCGGCTCTGCCGCTAACGCTGTTCGTCCTGATGATTCTGATCTACGCGGCCGTCAAGTTCCACGACAACGACGATCCGCAGCCGACGACCGAGGACCCCGCGCTCGAGATCACTTGGACCGCCGCGACGGCGATTATCCTGCTGTTCGTCGGCCTCTCCGGCTACTCTGTCCTCGTCAACCCCTATATCTCACCGTCGCAGGCGATCGATACCGACGATCGAAGCCAAGAGGGGTTCGACTCCTTCGAGGACCTCCCCGATACCGGCGACGAAGAGGTTCACGTCCGCGGCTATCAGTGGGAGTGGCAGGCAACCTATCCGGACGCCAACGTCACGACTGAAAACCAGATCGTGATTCCCGCCGGCGAGGACGTGACGTTCTGGCTGACCAGTGACGACGTGATCCACTCACTTTTCATTCCGGATCTGGGCGTCAAGCAGGACGCGTTCCCCGGCGACTACACTCGCGCACGGACCGTCGTCGACGAACCCGGCCGCTACGACGTGGTCTGTGCGGAGTTCTGCGGCGCCGGCCACTCGCGGATGCAAGGTGAGATCGTGGTCGTCGACTCCGAAACCTACGACCAGTGGCTTTCGGAAAACGAGGGGACCGTCGCCGAAGCGCCGAACCCCGATTGAGAGGGACCCGATACCGATCGCACGATGGAAGAGTTAAACCGGACGACCTCCTAAGGGGAGTGCGTGCCTTTAGTCCCCGTCCGAGTCTACCCATCCGGGTGCGATGACAGCACGGCGAACCCGGGCACGCGATATCCGGTGGGCCTTGCCCACCCGTTCGAGGAGCACGACCGCTCCTCCGCCCGGCACGAGGGTTAGCCAGCCGACGCGGCACGCCGCCACGGGATGAGGCTGGACGTTAGTGTTCCGGGCGATACCGATTTCCACCCGGTAGCTCCGCTTTCATCCGCTGCAAGCCGAGCAAACGTGTAATACCCTGTGCGTTAGCATTCATCACCGTGGGTATCACACCCACACGCTCCATTCCCCCTTGGACTAACATCTCCGTCGCGTCGACTCGTGGTTACCGAACGAGAGCCAAGTCGCTTGTGCTCTACTACTGCTCCCTGTTCGATGAGGGCACCGGTTCGCTGTACAGGAACGACTCCATCGATGACCCTGTTATCGTGACTTCGTCTTCGCTCGCCCGCGCCTGACGAACCGTTTCGCTGATCTCGTCGAATCCGTCGCTACCGATCACGTCCCCCGTCCGATTGTCGTGTTCGATGAGACCGTGGTCCTCGAGCTTCGGAAGGTGGCTGTGGATCAGCGATGTCGTGACACGTTGTTTTTGTGCCTCGGTGACGGCCTCGATCGATTCGCCTTGTTCCCAAGCGGCGATCTGTAATGAAACGCTCTCAATGTTCGCGTGGTCGTTCTCTAAAAAGTAGTAGAGGAGGTATCGACAGCGCGACTCGGAAAGAAGTCCGTATACGACGTCCAAGGAGAGACGTTCTGATTCCATATTACACGGTTTTCCACACACCCGAATAAGCCCCGCTCCAAAAATATTTGGTCCGGTTGGAACGGGAATCGTTGTGCCGAGGGTTAATACGACTGATAGCGATGTCACTACGGAATAAATACGAGTAGCCCCGCACAGCCGGTGCTGTGCGGGGCGTGATGATGAGAGTATGAGTGGTGGCGGCGAATCGGGTCTCCCAGAGGGTCGCCCACTCCAGTACTCGCCGAAACGCAGGCGGGCTTAACGTCCGTGTTCGGGATGGGTACGGGTGGAACCCCGCCGCTGTGGCCGCCGAACGCCGATCAGCGGAATCGAACCGCCGCAATACCAATATCGGTGGTGCGACCGTGTTAGTACGTGTAGTCCAGTTAGCGCCTGGACCCGTTTCCGGGTCTGATCCAGATGCGATATGAGTGTGTGGCTCGATCGGTTAGTGCTCGCGGACTCAACACCTCGTTGCCTTGGTGCGTACATCCCGAGTCTATCGAACTCGTCTTCTACGAGTGATCTCAGTGGTATCTCTTTTCCAAGTGGGTTTCGAGCTTAGATGCGTTCAGCTCTTACCCCGTGGTGCGTCGCTGCCCGGCACGTGCCCTCTCGGACAGCCGGTACACGAGTGGCACCCATTCGTAGTTCCTCTCGTACTATACGAACGTTCTTGTCAGATACCGTAACACCCCCAATAGATAGCAGCCGACCTGTCTCACGACGGTCTAAACCCAGCTCACGACCTCCTTTAATAGGCGAACAACCTCACCCTTGCCTGCTTCTGCACAGGCAGGATGGAGGGAACCGACATCGAGGTAGCAAGCCACCCGGTCGATATGTGCTCTTGCGGGTGACGACTCTGTTATCCCTAAGGTAGCTTTTCTGTCAGCAATGGGCCGCATCAAGCAGCCGCATTGGTTCGCTAGACCACGCTTTCGCGTCAGCGTCCGTCGTTGTGCCGGACACTGTCAGACTTCCTTATGCTCTTGCGCTCTTTCCCGCGTCTCCGACGCGGGTGAGGAAATCTTGGGGCGCGCTCGATATCTTTTCAAGCGCGTACCGCCCCAGTCAAACTGCCCGGCTACCAGTGTCCTCCGCCAGGAGTGAGAGTCGCAGTCACCATCGGGTAGTATTTCAATGTTGGCTCGGTGGCCCGCTAGCGCGGGTACCTGTGTAGCGCCTCCTACCTATGCTGCACAATGGCGACCACGTCTCAGTGACAGCCTGCAGTAAAGCTCTATAGGGTCTTCGCTTCCCCTTGGGGGTCTCCAGACTCCGCACTGGAACGTACAGTTCACCGGGCCCAACGTTGGGACAGTGGCGCTCTCATTGATCCATTCATGCAAGCCGCTACTGAAGCGGCAAGGTACTACGCTACCTTAAGAGGGTCATAGTTACCCCCGCCGTTAACAGGTCCTTCGTCCCCTTGTACGGGGTGTTCAGATACCTGCACTGGGCAGGATTCAGTGACCGTACGAGTCCTTACGGATTTGCGGTCACCTATGTTGTTACTAGACAGTTGGAGCGCCCGAGTCACTGCGACCTGCCTCGTTGCGAGGCAGGCATCCCTTATTGCGAACGTACGGGACTAACTTGCCGAATTCCCTAACGTCGGTTGATCCCGACAGACCTTGGCTTTCGCCGCCACGAGTACCTGTGTCGGATCTCGGTACGGACAGTGTGCTCACCTTTTCACGGGCTCTAGGTTGACCTCTCTTGCGCTATCCAGCCATTCGTTCGCTTCCTGCCATTACGGCTTCCACGAACTTCGACTGTTCGCCCGAGCGAAAACTCGGGAGAGGCGGCCCCAAAGCGTCGGCTTTGAGTGCACACTGGCATAGGAATATTAACCTATTTCCCTGTTGTCAGCTTCGACTTACGGGCTGACTTAGGACCGGCTAACCCTCAGCTGATCAGCATTGCTGAGGAACCCTTACTCGTTCGGCCGTCGGGGTTCTCACCCGACTAACGCTGCTACTATGACCAGGATTTTCGTTACTGAACGGTCCACACGACTTCTCAGCCGTGCTTCCACCCGAACAGAACGCCAACCTACGGGATCACTCGATCAAGAGTGCCGCTAGGTCTCGGTGGTAGACTTGAGCCCCGATCATTTTGGGCGCCGCAAACCTCGGCCGGTAAGCTGTTACGCTTTTCTTAGAGGGTAGCTGCTTCTAAGCTCACCTCCCGGCTGTCTAGGGCTTGCGACCACCTTCGATCGCACTTAGTCTACACTTGGGGACCTTAACCCAGCTCTGGGTTGTCTCCCTCACGGTACACAGGCTTACCCCGTGCACCGGACTCCCTGCGTCGAACGGCGTTCATAGGTTCGGAGTTGGACAGGGGGGCGCACTCCTCTCGGAGTGCGGTCCCCCAATCCGTCGCTCTACCCCATGAACTACCTCGGCAGAGGTGATGCTTCGACATCTTTCGGTTGGAACCAGCTGTTTCCGGATTCGATGGGCCTTTCACCCCTAGACGTAGGTCACGCGAGGGTATTGTAGGACACCAACGCTATCGGGCCTCCACGTGCCTTTCGGCACGCTTCACCCTGCCCACGCCTAGATCATCCGGTTTCGGGTCGTGCCCGTTTGACTCCCCGCGCTTGAACACGGCGGCCCTCGTCGTAAGACTGCGGCCATGTCGGTTTCCCTACGCCTTCCCTGATGATCAGGTTAGACTCGTCAAACAGGCACACTCCCTGGTTCGTTTTTCAAAACGTACGACAGAACACCGGCTTCCCGGACGGCTTACTACAGGTTTGCACCTGAGTCATTGTGTCCGGGACCTTGTATGCCCTGTCGCTCCATCGCCAACTGATTTCACGCCCTATTGCACCTCCCTTCGTGGGGTGCTTTTCAGCGTTCGCTCACGCTACTTGTTCGCTATCGGTCTTGAGGAGTGTTTAGTCTTCGCGGTCGATGCCCGCGATCTTCACGAGGGATATCCAACCCCCGATACTCTGGAGCTGACTCGTTCCTTACTACCCGACAGTACGGGACTGTCACCCTGTCTCGTGCTCCGTTCCAGGAGACTTCGTGTCGCGGTTCGGGAAGTGATCGTCAGTCCGAACACCACATTGCCCGTGAGGGCTTCGGTTTGGACTGTGTCGCGTTCTTTCGCCAATACTAACGACATCGCGTTTGCTTTCTTTTCCTGTCGATACTAAGATGTTTCAATTCTCGACGTTCCCCATTGCGCGAAGCAATTGCGGTGGGGATTCCCATTCGGAGATCCTATGTTCTTTGCCTCCGTGCGGCTCCCATAGGCTTATCGCAGCTTGGCACGTCCTTCTTCAGCTCTCAAGCCGAGCGATCCACCAGCTGGCACAGTAGCCACGTTCATCGGATCGGCATTGCACAGAAGTGCAATGGTATGTGACCCGGGAACGGGTCCAGTGGACGCCTGGACTACACGTACACACGGTCTCATCTGCACGCCGTAGACGCGGCATGCATTAACCCTTCCCAGCCACGTTTACACGGGCTGGTGCATCGGTTCGTTCGGATTAGATCGAAATCGCCTGCCCCACTTAAGGGGCACGATTCGATCCGCTCCGAGCCATGGACCCACAGGGATTCGAACCCTGGGCATCCTCCTTGCAAAGGAGGCACTCTACCACTGAGCTATGGGCCCACGTCCACCCAGAGGGGTGGACAGAGCGCGAAAGTGTTAGCCTTGGTAGTTCTAAGGTGCCCGATCGGCCAAACGCTGGTCGATCGAACGTGGAAACCGCTAGTGAGCCAGGCCGTCGGCCTGGTCTCGGTCTGTGGAGGTGATCCAGCCGCAGATTCCCCTACGGCTACCTTGTTACGACTTAAGCCCCCTTGCGGAGCCCAGATTCGACCACTGTTGCAGTGGCCTCATCCGGACCCCACTCGGGTGCTTTGACGGGCGGTGTGTGCAAGGAGCAGGGACGTATTCACCGCGCCCTTCTGAGGCGCGATTACTACCGAATCCAGCTTCATGAGGGCGAGTTTCAGCCCTCAATCCGAACTACGACCAAGTTTCGGAGATTAGCGCCCCCTTTCGGGGTTGCATCCCACTGTCTTGGCCATTGTAGCCCGCGTGTCGCCCAGCACATTCGGGGCATACTGACCTACCGTTGCCCGTTCCTTCCTCCAGTTTGGCACTGGCAGTCCTCCTAATGTACCCAACTACCACAAGGGTATTGCTGGCAATTAGGAGTGCGGGTCTCGCTCGTTGCCTGACTTAACAGGACGCCTCACGGTACGAGCTGACGGCGGCCATGCACCTCCTCTCAACGGCTCCAGTAAGCTCATCACACTGACCTTCACAGCACGTTGTCGATGCTGGTGAGATGTCCGGCGTTGAGTCCAATTAAACCGCAGGCTCCTCCGGTTGTAGTGCTCCCCCGCCAATTCCTTTAAGTTTCATCCTTGCGGACGTACTTCCCAGGCGGTCTGCTTCACGGCTTCCCTACGGCACAACACAGGCTCGTAGCCTGTGTCACACCTAGCAGACATCGTTTACAGCTCGGACTACCCGGGTATCTAATCCGGTTCGTGACCCGAGCTTTCGTCCCTCACCGTCGGATCCGTCTTCCTGAGGCGCTTTCGCCACCGGTGGTCCGTCCAGGATTACGGGATTTCACTCCTACCCCGGACGTACCCCTCAGGTCTTCCGGTCCCAAGCCACTCAGTTTCCACCGGACGCCCGCGCGTTAAGCGCGCGGATTTCCCGATGGACTTGAGTGGCCAGCTACGGACGCTTTAGGCCCAATAATAGCGGTCATCACTCGTGCTGCCGGTATTACCGCGGCGGCTGGCACCGGTCTTGCCCAGCACTTATTCTGCGACCACCTTACGGTCGCGAAAAGCGAGGACGATATGCCCTCGCACTTGGAGTCCCCTTATCGCACTCGCGTGCAGTGTAAAGGTTTCGCGCCTGCTGCGCCCCGTAGGGCCCGGTATCTTGTCTCAGATACCGTCTCCGGGCTCTTGCTCTCACAACCCGTACCGATTATTGGCACGGTGGGCCGTTACCCCACCGTCTACCTAATCGGCCGCAGCCACATCCTATGGCGCCGTAACGTTTCGGATTCCCCGCAGTTCCAGCGTGGGAATCGTATTCCGGATTAGCCTCAGTTTCCCGAGGTTGTCCGGATCCATAGGGTAGTTTGGCCACGTGTTACTGAGCTATCTGCTACGGGTCTCAACCCGTGCAACTAGCATGGCTAAATCGGACTCCAATAGCAATGACCTCCGGCAGGATCAACCGGAATGCTATCTGTCTCCCCAGTTGGGGAGGGTTTGTTGGCGGTGAATGTTAAGATACACACTCACACATGGGTCCACGTTCGGTGACCACAATGATCGTCGACCGATCGGGCGTCACCGAACTACCAAGGCTAACATCAGATCCCATCTGTACGGCGGACCGCAGGGGTGGAATCCTCATCTCCTTCGGACCTACTCGTAAGCCACGAAGGGTACTTAACCCCTTCGGACTCGAGTGGTCCGGGATGACGGGACGAGTTGAACGTCCCGTCGATCACGCGTTTGCGTTCATATCCCAACGCCCTCATACAGTTAAGGGCATCGGATCAACCTGACATCCGGAAACCACATCCGGCATCGGGTTTCGCGTACTTCAATGTACGACGCCAGCCCATATAAGGCCGTCGTCTCACGACGCCGGTCGGCGTCGGTCGCGAGGTGATCCGCGTGCCCTCGAGCGAACCGGTCGATCGAATCGACGGCTCGCAACGAGAGGCGGGATATTGTGCCTACCTCCGCGCCGGAATGCGGCCGGAGGGGACGTGGCGGCGTGGGCCACGTCGTTCGCATTAGTGACGGAAGCCGGGGACATATATAAGGCCGTCGTCTCGAGAGGCGTCTGCCGTACGTTGATCAGTACCGAGAGTCTGTCAGGAAGACGAAACTGTTGGGAACAAATCGAAGTCCGGGATCGCTAGCGGCGGCCGGTGGACTCGTCGAATCGGTGATTCGATCCGACCACGCCGAGGAGCAGCCGGCGAAAGCCACGGAGGAGGTCCCGAAGCACGGGTGCACCGTCGTAGAGCCACAGGAGGGCGGTAAAGACGGCGAGTCCGATCTGGAGCCAGCGGTACGTCGTGAGGTCCCCCGCGAGCAGTTCGTCCCGATACCGGGAGAAAAACAGCAGGAACTGGTCGACGAACCCCTGAGTCGCACTGTGATCCTGAACGACGACGACGGGCCAGAGCATCAGTTCCGGCTGAAAAATCCCCTCGCGGACGTAGGAGTCGAAGACGTCCGCGGGTAGGTGTAGGAGGTAGCCGAGCGCGAACGCGATCCCGGCTCGAGGGCGACCCGTCGAGCGAGCCGCGAGGCCGATACCGATCGAGATCGGAACGGCGGCGAAAACGGAGTGGCCGAGCGCGTAACCGGCGTCGAAGACGCCGAACTCCCAGGCCAGCAGTTTATCGACGAGATCCGGGAAGACCGACGCGAAGACGACGGTGATCGCCTCGAGTCCGGACGGGGAGTCCCGATAGATCGCGTGACAAAACGTCGAGTAGGCGAGGTAGGCGACGATCGCGTGTTCCCACGGCCACATACGAGGGCGGTGCGGTGGGGAGTGGATAGTTATGCAGCGCCTGTTGACCGCGCGGGTGACGGTCCGCGCGGCGCCGGCCGGAAGGCACGTATCGCTGATCGGGACGGCCACGGTACCGAACTGCCGTTCGAAACGGTCGATTTACCGCGCCCGGTGGAACGAAACTGTACGGAGCGGCTGAACGCGTTACGGATGGGAGGTCGAACGCGGGCAGTCGGGTCGGGTCGGGTCGGACTCCGGCTAATCGATACGATTTACCGATCGGCGTCGTATGCTCGCGTATGGATCGATCGGGATTCGTCAAGCTCGCGGTCGTCGGGATCGGGCTGGTCGTGCTGAGTTTCTTCGTCCGCGGGTTCGGCCAGCTGGCCCTCGGCCGCGACGTCGCGGAGGTGCTCCAGGCGCCGTTCGCGGTCGTCGGTTTTCTCATCGTCGTCTACCTGTTCGTCCGGGCGACGCTGGACGCGGTCGGCGTCTGGACGGTCGAGAACGACGAGGCCTGAGGCGGGACTAAGGAAACCGTTTTTCCGCCACCCCACGAATCGGATGGTATGACTGTGGACGTACGGGAACTCGCCGACCTCGGACCGGCCGATCGGACCGCGTTCTTCGACCGCGACGCCGGTATCGACGCGATCAGCGACGACGTGCGGGAGATCGTCGACCGCGTACACGAGGAGGGCGACGTCGCCGTTCGCGAGTTCACGAGCGAGTTCGACGACGTCGAGCTGGGAAACATCGAAATCACCGACGCGTGCGAGCGCGCGTACGATGATCTCGAGGACGACGTTCGGGAGGCGATCGAGACGGCCGCGGAGAACGTCAGGGAGTTCCACGAGGCCCAACTCCCCGAGGACTGGCGCCGCGAGTTCGGTCCCGGACGGGAACTCGGCCGGCGGTTTCGCCCGATAGAGCGGGTCGGCGTCTACGTGCCCGGCGGCTCCGCGGCCTACCCCTCGAGTGCGATCATGGGCGTCGTCCCGGCGGTCGTCGCGGGCGTCGACCACGTCGCGGTCGTCACGCCCCCGGCCGACGAGCTGAATCCCGTGACGCTGGCGGCGATCCACGTCGCGGGCGCGGACGCGGTCTACAGCGTCGGCGGCGCGCAGGCGATCGCCGGACTGGCCTACGGCACCGAGACGATCACGCGGGTCCAGAAGATCGTCGGGCCGGGCAACAAGTGGGTGACGGCAGCGAAAGCGGCCGTCCGGGGCGACGTCGAGATCGACTTCCTCGCGGGGCCCAGCGAAGTGGTCGTCGTCGCCGACGAGACCGCCGATCCGGACCTCGTCGCCGCGGAACTGGTCGCGCAGGCCGAGCACGACCCGAACGCGTCCGTGGTCGCCGTCACGGACGACGCGGACACCGCAGACGCCGTCGCCGCGGCCGTCGACGAACAGACCGAGGCGCGCGAGCGCGAGGACGTGATACGCGGTGCGCTCGAGAACGACGCGAGCGGCGTCTTGCTCGCCCGCTCGATGAGCGAGGCGATCCTGTTCACCGAGGAGTACGCCCCCGAACACCTCTCGATTATCGCCGACGACGAGGAGTCGATCCTCGAGCGGATCGACAGCGCGGGCAGCGTCTTCCTCGGGCCGAACACGCCGGTCGCCGCGGGCGATTACGCCAGCGGAACGAACCACGTGCTGCCGACGAACGGCGGCGCGCGCGTGGCCGGGGGGCTCTCGATCGAGACGTTCCTCCGGTCGACGACGGTTCAGCGTCTGTCCGCCGAGGGGCTGGCCGGCATCGGGGACACGATCACGACGCTGGCCGACGCCGAAGGGCTCGAGGCCCACGCCGAAAGCGTTCGACGTCGACTCGAAGACCGGGAGAACGACGGGGTGTAAGCAGTAGTTACGGCGGTCGGTCGAGTTCCGAACACGGCCAACCGAGTTTTTACGGTGCTGGATCCGCAAGTACGAATTAAGATGTCACGGCGTGAATGCGACCGTGAGCCCGATCGCGAGTCGGTGGTCGATCCGACCGACGGACGCGTACTCGAGCGAAATTACGACTACGCCCAGAAGAACGTCCGGCTCCTGTCGATGTGGTACGACTGCGAGCCCAAGCGAATGCTCGAACTACTGGCGGAACACGACATCGAACTGTCGCGCAACGACGAGCGGCAGTTCGGGACGTACTATCGCACGGTGCAACAACACGTGAACAGCTACGGCGAGTAGCCCCGCGGCGTCCGTCACCGACCCCGGCGAACGGCACTCGAGGCGGGCTTGCTATCGAACGTGTCTCCGGACGATCACAGGTCGAGGAGCGGTGCCGGTGGCGTCACAGTTAACATCGTAGCGCCGGTACGGAATACACATGAGCACGGACAGCATGGATGGCGGGGAGGCGGAGACGCGTCCCGAGATCGAAGTAACCGAAGACGCGGCCGAGCAGGCACTGTCGCTGCTCGAGGGAGAAGGACTCGACGACGGCGAAGCCGGTCTGCGCCTGTTCGTCCAACAGGGCGGCTGTGCGGGACTGTCCTACGGGATGCGCTTCGACGACGCGCCCGACGAGGACGACACGATCTACGAACACCACGACCTCCGGGTGTTCGTCGATCCGGCCAGCCTGAAGTACATCGAGGGCAGCGTCCTCGATTACGAAGACGGGCTGCAGGCCGAGGGGTTCCACGTGGACAACCCCAACGTCGTCAGCGAGTGCGGCTGCGGCGAATCGTTCCGAACGTAACGTCGGTCGACGCTTCTCGCCGTCCGTTCGCTGCGGTCTCGCGATGCCGACCAGCGGCGGGACCGTCGCGGGAGGCCGTCGGTCGACAGCGGCCCTCCGTCGATAGCGGCCCTCCGTCGACAGCGGCCGACGCTCGGACGGGTTCTGCTGGCCGGCGTTCCGGTGTGCTACCGACCGGGTGCGATATCCGCGTAAGCCCCGGCGAGTCGACTATTCCTCGAGTTCGAAGGCGACGGTCACTTCCGCCTGGTACTGTCGCTCCTCGACGCTGGCGAGTTCGACGCCGAGCTCGTCGACTTCGATCCAGTAGAGGTTCTGCAGGGTGTCCTCCGCGCGGTCGATCGCGTTGTCGGCGGCGTCGTCGAAGCTCTCCGTACTCGTGCCGATCAGGGTGATCTTCTTGAAGACCATGGCCCGGATCGCTACACCGTACGCGGACGTAAAGCTGGTCGTCAGTTTCGCCTCGTGAATCGGTACTGGGATGTCGGCCCGCCGTCAGTCGGCCCGCGCTTCGAGTCGGTCGCGGATCGCACCGGAGACGTCGGTGAGGTACGCACCGCCCCACAGCGCGACGATGAGCGCGCCGATCGAATTGAAGACGAAGTCGAGCATCGTGTCCTCGAGGCCGTACTGGGTGAGCACGGCCCTGGTCCCAAGCGCCTGAGCCGCCAGCGCGATGGCGAACTCGAGGATTTCCCAGAGGACGCCGAACGCGAGGACGAACAGCAGGATGAACACGGCGACGAATCGCTGGGGAAAGTGAATGCCGTCGGCGTGTTCGTGGAGCGCGCGGACGGTGGCGTAGCCCGCGCCGGCGACCAGCGAGGCCGACAGCGCGTGGGTCATGTGATCCCACCACCAGATCTGGCTGTAGAGCGTGACGGTAGCGCCCGGCAGCCCGACGGTCCCGAAGGCGTGGAGGAAGACGGCGGCGGTGATCCACAGCGTGAGTCGCGGATCCATCGGGATCTCGTAGTCGCGCTCGAGCAGCGGCGGAAGTTGGGTGACGATCAGCGCCACGCCGGTGTTGATCACGATGCCGCCGTTGCCGCGCTCGATACCGACGAACAGCATGCCGATCAGCCCGATCTCCATGAGGTAGGTGAGCTGTCGCTGCCGGCGCTGCGATCGCAGTCCGCGGACGAGATTACGCATCGTCGACCTCCGCGGCCGGCTGGACCGTCGCCGGAACGCGCCGTTCCGGACGGGCGTACCGCCTGAAGTACAGTTCGAAGACGACGCCGGCGCCGAGTCCGGCGACGGCGGAGTAGACGAACTCCCACATGACCGCGTCGTGGTCGGCCGTGAACGGGATGCCGAGCGTCTGGGCGGCGCTCCACCGGAGCAGCGCCCACAGTCCCGCCGCGGCCATCGTCGTCACGACGACGAAGACGACGGCGAAACTAGAGGTCATCCGGACGGTCGTAAACGACTGCAGTTCGACGGCGAGAACGAGCGCGATGGCCGCGACCGAGAGATAGGACGCGAAGTGCCCCGTTAACCGCTCCGCGCCGACGGCCATCCCGAGTACCGGCAGCGCCGCCATCAGCAACACCTCCCAGGGGACCATCACGACCGCCGATCGGTAGGCGATCGAGGGGAGCACCGCGAGCGCGACGAGCACCGCAGCGAACGTCGCCCACAGGAACCCGCCGGTCACCAGTTCGCTGATGCCGACGACCGCGATCGCGACGACCAACGCCCACGCGATCACCGCGTTGGTGCGGCCGTCAGCGAGCAGTTCCTCGAGTGAAGTTTGAGACACAGTGACTGGTACTGACCGTTCTCACAAAAGCGTATTTCGTCTTGTACTGAAAGGAGCGGACGGCGCGGGGGACGTCCGTCGCTACCCGGCCGGAGCGACGAAGAGGTACACTGCGGCGTACGCCGCGAGCGCGACGGTCACGGCGGCCAGAGCCGTGAGCGCGACCTCGAGGGTCGGCTCCGTGCGGGGGAGTTGTCGGCCCCACAGCCGGCGGACGGGCATCGAGTGCCCCCCTCGAACGACGCCGCAGCAGAGGCCGACGCCGAGAATCGAGAAGACGAAGTGGTACGAAACGTCGAGGGTCGGCGGCGCGACCGCGAGCGCGGCGAGCCCGTAGGCGACGCCGACGCCGGCACGGCGGTCGACGGACGCGAGGATCGCTCGGTCGGTGAGCCGACAGACGACCGCGACGGCGAGCCAGATCGCCGCGAGTTCGATCGCGAACGCGCCGAGCAGGTGCAGCGTCGGGTCCGGGTGGAGGACCACCCGCGACTCGAGGACGGGGAGGTCGAAGGGGAAGAACCAGTCGGGCGGCGAGCCGGTGACGAGGTCTCCCCACGGGTGCGACCAGAGGCCCCAGAGCGCGGCGACGGCGACCGTCGACGGCGAGAGCGTGGTCCGTCGAGCGACGCCGCGGGCGACGAGAACGCCGCTCGCCGCGAACAGGACCACGACGACCGCAGTCAGGGGCCCGTCGGCGAGAAACGCGACCGCGACGAGCGCAGCGAGTGTCGCGAGCGCGCCCGTGCGCGCGACTCGAGCGCGATCGGAACGGCCGCGAACGGCGAGCAGTCCGAACGCCGGCGCGGCGACGGCGCCGACGACCAGCGAGTGGGTGGCCGAGCGGTGGACGACCCGGCTCGCGTCCCAGAAGGCCGTCGACGCGCCGAGGACGCCGTCGGCGACCTGCCACCGGAGGAGCCCAACGAGGGCGTACGCGACGTCGATGTCGGGAATCGCGGCGAACGCGCCGGCGACGGTCCCGACGATCAGCGCCGGGCGGCGCTCCCAGCCTCGCCAGTCGGCGATCAGCGCCGCGACGGCGAACGCGAGGAGGGCGTGACCGACGAACACGATAGCTCGGCTATGTGTCGGGTAGGCTTAAACGGATCGCAGCCGCGAGAAACGATAGCAACCCGCAGAACTCGAGTCGCTCAGCGCCCGCTCGATCGGGAGTACAGCCGGGTGCGGACGTGATCCGCCGTCCGGCGTCCAGTACTTCCGATGCCGGTAGGCCTTTGCGAGTGGCACTCGAGCACACGTTCATATGGCTCAGACTCCGTTGAACGAGTCGGCTCGCGCGCCGTCGGTCGGCGAACTCACCCCACCGGATCGCACGCTGATGGGTCCCGGACCGAGCGACGTGAACCCGCGCGTGCTCCGGGCGATGAGCACGCCGCTGGTGGGCCACCTCGATCCGTCGTTCGTCGAGATCATGGACGAGGTCCAGGAACTGTTGCGCTACACGTTCCGCACCGACAACCAGTGGACGATCCCGGTCTCGGGGACCGGGTCCGCGGCCATGGAGGCCGCGATCGGCAACGTCGTCGAGCCGGGGGACACCATGCTGGTGCCCACGAACGGCTACTTCGGCGGCCGCATGGCCTCGATGGCCCGCCGGGCCGGCGGCGAGGTCGTCGAAGTCGACGCGCCGTGGGGAGAGCCCCTCGATACCGACGACGTCGCGGACGCGCTGGCCGAGCACGATCCCGACGTCTTCGGGTTCGTCCACGCGGAGACGAGCACGGGCGTCCTCCAGCCCGACGTTCCCGAACTGACGGCGGCGGCCCACGACCGCGACGCGCTCGTCATCGCCGACACCGTCACCTCCCTCGGCGGAGTGGAGCTACGGGTCGACGAGTGGGATATCGACGTCGCCTACTCGGGGCCACAGAAGTGTCTCTCCTGTCCGCCCGGTGCCAGCCCACTCACGCTCTCGGACGAGGCCATGGAGAAGGTCCTCGCGCGTGACGAAGAGCCCCGCTCGTGGTACCTCGATCTCTCCCTGCTCGAGGGCTACTGGGGCGACGAGCGATCCTACCACCACACGGCGCCGGTCACGAACGTCTACGCGCTCCGGGAGGCGCTCCGGCTGGTCGCCGAGGAGGGAATCGAGGAGCGCTGGGCGCGCCACGAGCGACTGGCCGGCGCGCTGAAAGCCGGCGTCGAGGGGATGGGCCTGGAGATGAACGCCCCGGACGAGTACTGGCTGCCCAGCTTAAACGCCGTCCGCGTCCCCGACGGCGTCGACGACGGCGCGGTCTGTGACGCCTTGCTCGAGCAGTACGATCTCGAGATCGCCAGCGGGCTGGGCGATCTGGACGGCGAGATCTTCCGGATCGGCTGTATGGGTCACTCGGCGCGCCCGGAGAACGTCATCTACGTCGTGACGGCGCTGGGCGACGTCCTCGAGTCGATGGGCGCGGACGTCGATCCCGGGACCGGCGTGTCGGCGACTCGAGACGCACTGTAGCGGCGAAAAAAGCGGTTCGGATTCTCGTCTGCGTCGTTACGCGGAGACGCGCGGTCCTGGCGGGGCTCGTTCCACCTGATAGTCTTCCCCGTCGACGACGATGATGGCCCACTCGTAGTCCGGATTCCGGCTCCGGAGCTTGTTCTCGAGGTCGTCCGCGTCCTCGGGTTCGGCGACGAAACAGTGGAACTGCCCCGACTCGGAGGGGAGCTCTCCCGTCTCGAGGACGGCGTTTACGTGGACGACTTTCCACTCGCGTTCGGCGCGGAACGTCGGGCCGGTTCCTTCGACGGTGTAACCGAGCTCTGCGAAGATCGACCTGGCCTGCTCGACGAGTCGCATGTTAACAGGACCCATTCACCACTCCCTACGACGGCCTCCACCATAAATGTTAGTCCGTAACAAGGGGGTCGAGATTCTCCGACGAACGCACTCCGTGCGCCCGTTTAGAGACAGTTCGGAACCTATCGTCTCGGTTAGTGGCGGGAAGTCGACCGTCTCCTCAGAAACGTGACTGATCGACGGTTCGCGGGGCACCAGGGTCGGTACCCGTCGCTCGCCGTCGTCCGCGTCGTTCGCGTCCAAGCGGTGCCCGCACGGCTGCGGGCGCGAGACGACGGTTACTCGTGTGCGGCGTCCCACTCGGTCGGCTTCCGGAAGTTGCCACACTGGTTGCACTTGATGCGGCCCATCGAATCCATCGCGTTGTCGAAACTCTCGCAGTTGGTACAGAACCAGCCGTACCGCCGGTCGGCGTCGCGAGACTCGTAGGCGACGAGGAACGGTCCCTTCGAGCCGCGGTCGCCCTCGGTCTCCGTCACGTAGACGGTCGTCCCGTCCGTAGTGGACCGTGATTGCATACCACCTGCTATCGTCGCTCGGGATAAATGACTGTCCTTCCGTCGTCCCCGCACGGAGCACCGGGAGCGGCCGCGAGCAGACCGTGATACACGTTCACAATCGTGATTGTCCTAACTGAAAGGTTTACCCGGGCGGGAGTCGTTCGCTTGGGTAATGTCGCTGGTCGTCGTCCCCGTTCGGTATCCCCTGTCGAAACGCTCCAAACGCACGCTCGAGCGAGCCATCGAGATCGCTCGCGAGCGGGAGGCGGCGCTGACGGTCCTCCACGTCGACCTCTATCAGAACGGGCGGAAAGTGACGCGGGTCGACCTGAAAACCGCCGTCGAGCGGACGTTCGGCCACCTCGAGAACGCGCGGTACGTCGTGCGGACGGGCTTTCTCGTCGAGGAGAGCATCCTCGACGAGGTGGCGGCGGAGGAGGCCGACGCGGTCGTCATCGGCAGCCAGCAGGCGAGCCGACTGCGCCGGCTCTTCCGGCGCTTTACCGACAACCCGGATATCGACCAGTATCTGCGGAGCCACCTCGAGTGCGAGGTCATTACGGTCGAAGGCGCCCGCGCGTAAAACGGCGACTCGACCGCATCGCGATTCTTCGCCGGCGGCGCTCGCGTTACTGCCGGCGTCCGGACGCGCCGCTAGTCGGTGCCGCCCGCATCGCGGACGACGAACACCGGAATCTCGGCGTTGTCGACGACCCGCTCCGAGACGCTGCCCAGCGAGGCGATCTTCTCCCGCGGACTTTTCCCCCGCGTCCCGATGACGATGAGGTCGATACCGTGCTCGTCGGCGTACTCGAGGATCGCCTTCGACGGCGTCCCCTTCCGGACGTCGGTGACGGTCTCGAGCCCCCGTCGGTCGGCCCGATCGGCGACGTCCGCGACGGCCTCGCGGCCCTCGTCCTCGAGGGAGGCCTCGAGCTCGGGACCCGTCTCGTCGGTCGCCGCGGCGGTGACGCGGCTGTCGACCACGTACAGCGAGTGGACCGTCGCGTCGTTGTGCTCGGCGATCGGCAGGCCGTGGGCCAGCGTCTCGGCGATCGTCTCGCTCCCGTCGGTCGGAATGAGGATGTCGTCGTACATCGTCGGCTACCGCAGACTTGGACGGGAACCCGGATAAAAGACGGTCACAGTTCTCTCGCGGCGGTAGTGTCCGTCCGACGGAGCGGCGACGACGTGCCCGGTCGGCCCGGCGTCACTGATCGGCCGGTTCGCCGATGTCGGTCCCGTCGCCCTCTTCGCCCTCGCCCTCGGACCGCGGGTCCCGCTCGACCGACGACTCGGGCGCCGGCCGCTCGGCGCCCCGCTCCTCGATGGACATGCGGGCGACGCCGCTCGTCTCGTCGAAGACGTGGTGGCGTCGCGGGTAGGCGAACTCGACATCGATCTCGGCGAACCGGTCGCGCAACTCCGTTTGCACCTCCGAACGGGCGACGTTCAGCTTGTAGGGGTTTTTCACCCAGAAGAAGAGCTCGAGGGCGACGCCGTGGTCGGCGAATTCGGCGATGTTACAGAGGGGCGCCGCGCCGTACCGCGCGCTGCCGATCCGGATGTCCGGACCGCCGGAGATTACCGTGCCGACGGCTCTGGCGGCCCGTTCGGCCTGCCGGCGCGCGGCCTCGACGTCGCTCCCGTAGGTGACCGCAAAGGAGAGCGAGATCCGGGTCCGTTCGTCCTCGGCGGAGTAGTTGACCACGTCCCGTTCCTGAATCGCGGAGTTCGGGATCACGATGAACGTGTTCTGGAGGGTGAAGATCTTGGTGTACCGGATCGTGATGTCCTCGACGAACCCGCGGTGGCCCTGATCGGGAATCTCGATCATGTCGCCGATCTCGTAGGGCCGGTCGGCGAGCACGAAGAAGCCGTTGATCAGGCTGCCGACCAGGGGCGCGAGGACGACGGCGATGACCGCCGAGATGACGGTCACCGAGAGGAGGATCTGCGTGTTCCCGACGCCGAGGATACCCGCGGCGACGAACAGGGAGAACAACAGCACGGAGAACCTGACGCCGCGGAGGACGGTCCGAGTGACGCTGGGGCGTTCGATCCGGCGAGCGACCGTCCGCCCGGCGATCCGAACGACGTACTTCGAGAGGTACCAGCCGGCGATGACCACGAGAAGCGAGAGGGTGATGTCGACCGTGGACTGCGAGACGTCGAACGGCAACACGCTTCGCACGCCCTTTGCCGCTTCGCTGGCCTCGCTCTCGTTTCCCTGTAACACCCCGCGCATAGCAGCACACTCTGGGCCGCTGTGGTTAAGAGTTCTGACTGTCACGGCTGTCGTGCTAACTGGGAACCACTCTCACTGGACGGAACTACCCGATTTCGAAAACAGGTGCTACTCGGGTTATAATAAATCATATATCCGTCGGGAGCGTAGGGGCTCGTATGGCACCAGACGAGCTCCGCACGACCGTCGAAGGGGTCGGCGAGCGATTCAATCTCGGCGAGTACGAGATCGACGCCTATCTCACCGTTCTCGAGCAAGGACAGCTCACCGCGAGCGAAATCGCGGATCGGACCGACATCCCGCAGCCGCGGGTCTACGACACCGTCCGCAGTCTCAGCGACCGCGGGCTCGTCGAACTCCGCGAGTCCCGCCCGATGAAAGTCGTCGCGATCGATCCCGAGGAGGCCTTCGAGAACGTCCAGCAGTCCTTGGAGGAGATGATCAACGAACTCGAGGCCCGGTACACCGCGCCCGCCCGCGACACGGAGGCCGTCTCGCTGGTCAAATCGCGCTCGACGATCCTGCGCTACCTCGAGGAGGTCATCGACGCCGCCGACTACGAGCTCTCCCTGTCGCTGACGCCGGACCTGTTGACCCGCTTCGAGGACGAGCTGAAGGCCGCCGTCGACGCCGGCGTCAGCGTCGACCTGATCGTGACGCCGGCCGGCGAGGCGCCCGATCCGTCCGAGTTCGACTACCTCGAGATCGCGACGACCGCCCGCGCGCGACGCGGGATCACGACGCCGGTCGTCGCCGTCGCCGACGGCAACTACTCGATCTACGCGACCCAGGACGCCCTGCGCGACGATCAGGACCGCTACGGCGTCATCTTCAACCGCTCGGCGCTCGGCTTTCTCGTCTCCGGCTTCTTCGGGACCGTCCTCTGGACGACCGCCGAACGGACGCTGGGCGAGGACGGTAGCACGCGGACGTATCCGCGCAAGTACGCCACGATCCGCCGCTGCGTGAAGGACATCATGGAGGAGGGCGGCGAGTTCTACGCGACGATCGAGGGTCGAGACGTCGACGTCGGCGGGCCGCGCGTCGTCCGCGGGCGCATCCTCGACGTCTCCTTCGAGGTCAGCGAGGAAGTCGCCAGCCTCACTATGGAGACCGAGGAGGGCGAGGAGATCACCGTCGGCGGCCGCGTCGCCGCCCTCGAAGACGTCGAAGCCCACGAGATCCACATCGGCCGCAACGAGCCGCCGACGCTCGAGGACTGAGCGGTCGACCGCCGACGGACGACCCCGTCGACGCGACGGTCCCGCCTGGACAGGGTGGAAGTCCACCACTTACCGCTCGAGACGGACGAAGTTCCGATCGATATCACTCCCCGGAACATCGGTCGTCGGCCGGCATCTGCCGACCGCCGATAGCAATGGCCGATTAGGCGCGCTGCGAAACTGTTTCTCAGCTTACCCACCTACATCCATAGTTCCCCCCATAATCCCGTGATTGCCGACAAAGAGGCCGTAACGAGGCCGCCATCGTGACTGTCAGATCTTATCATACCATTTATTGCCAACAGCTAAGGCACATAACGTGGACGGCCCACAGGTCATGGGACGTGATACCGGCGGTTGCAGCGATCGCCCGCGGCTCCGACGGCGGTCGTTCCTGCAGACCGCATCAGTGGCCGCTGCGGGCGGTGCAGTGGCCGTTACCGGCTGTCTCGGTAGCGGCAGCGCTCCGGGAACCGTGGTGATGACCGCCGCCCAGGACGTCGCGGGGATCATGCACAGCGACGGAGACGAGCCGTCGATCCAGCAGGCCCTGTGGGACGCCGGGCTGGACGCCGACATCCGCGTCGAGGTCCAGACCGTCGTCAGCGACTCCGTCCAGCGGATGCAGGAGGCCCAGGCGGCGCTTCAGGCGGGTCGCGCCCCGCCGGACATCCACATGATGGACAGCGGGTGGACGATCCCCTTCATCCTCCGGGAGCAGACGACCAACCTGAGCGAACACCTCGGGGACGAGGCCCTCTCGCGCGTCGATGAGGACTACAGCCAAGCGATCGTCGAGACGGCTCGTCACCCGGAAACAGACGATCTACACGCCGTGCCGCTGTTTCCGGACTTCGGCCTGATGCTGTACCGACAGGATCTCATCGAGGACGCGGGCCACGATACGAGCAACTGGGCGACCGAGCCGCCCTCCTGGGAGGAGTTCGCGACGGCCGTCGACGACGCGATGAGTCAGTCCGACGTCCAGTACGGCTTTACGACCCAGGGGGCCGCCTACGAGGGACTGGCCTGCTGTACGTTCAACGAGGTGATGACCTCCTGGGGCGGCGCGTACTTCGGCGGCGTCGAGAACCTGTTCACGGCCGGCGACCGTCCGGTCACGGTCGACGCGGAGCCGACGATCGACGCGATCCGCATGATGCGCGCGTTCATCAACGGCGACGATCCGAACGGCCTCGACGGGTTTCCGGAGATCTGTCCGTCCGCCGTCGTCCAGTGGACCGAACAGGAGTCGCTCAACCCCTTCGCGGCCGGCGACGCCGTCGCCAACCGCAACTGGCCGTTCGCGATCGCCGAGACCGGCGGCGAGGACGGGTTCGGCGAGGACCTGGGCGTCATGACGCGGCCGTACGCGGTCTCTCCCGAAGAGGCCGAGTACGAGGGGGTCGGCGGCTCCGCTTCGGCGCTCGGCGGCTGGAACCTCGTCGTGAGCCCGTTCTCGGAGCGCCGGGAGGAGGCCCTGCAAGTCCTCGAGGCCTTCACCGATCCGGAGGTACAGCTCACGGTCTACGAACTGGGCGGGTTCCTGCCCCCGAACGTGAACCTGATCGAAGAGGCCGATCCCGAGGAGATCGGGCCGTCGGCCCGGTACACGGACGTTCTCCTGCAGGCCAGCGAGAACGCGATTCCGCGGCCGGTGACCGACGTCTGGCCGGAGCAGTCGGCGCTGATCTACCAGGAGGTCAACGCCGCCTACCGGGGCACGAAATCGCCGGCGGGAGCGATGAGCGACCTCGCGGAGCGACTGGAGTCGAGCGAAACGGAGGTGGCCGAACAAAATGTCGACTGATACCGATACGGTGACCGGAGGCGAGACGACCGAACGCGACCGCACCGGGAACGTCGTCGTCAACTGGATGGAGAACCTGAGCGAGGCGGCCTACGCCTACCTGCTCCTGTTGCCGGCGTTCGCACTGTTGACGCTGGTGGCGTTCTACCCGCTGCTCCGGACGTTCGTCATGTCCTTGCGAGCGGATCAGACCCGCGGCTTCGATCCGCTGGGCGGGTTCGTCGGCGTCGATAACTACGTCGACATCCTCACGGGCAACGCCCGCCTCGCGCGGCAGTTCCTCGACGTCTCGCTGACCGCCTCGTTCCCCTTTATCGAACTCGGCGTTCCGTTCTTCCAGCAGGCGCTGTTCGTCACGCTCGCGTTCGCGATCATCAGCGTCCTCCTCGAGACGCTCATCGGGTTCGGACAGGCGTACGTGCTCGACCAAGACTTCCGGGGTCGACGCTGGGTCCGCGTGGCGATCATCCTGCCGTGGGCGGTGCCGATCGTCATCCAGGGGATGATCTTCTTCCTGATGTTCCAGCCGGAAGTCGGGTTCGGAACCGACGTCATGCAGTGGTTCGGCCTCTTCAGCGACGCCCCGCTGGCCAACAGCCGGGACTCCTTTATCATCATCCTCGTGGCCGACATCTGGAAGTCCTCGGCCTTTATGGCCCTGCTGATCCTCGCGGGGCTCCAGAGCGTCGACCGGAGCCTCTACGACGTCGCGAAGGTCGCCGGCGCCTCGCCGTGGCAGCGGTTCAAGCTGATCACGCTGCCGCTGGTGATGCCGGCCCTGCTGGTCGCGATGCTGTTCCGGACGATGGACGCGATGCGGGTCTTCGGGCTGATCGAGTCGACCGCCGGCTGTACCACGGTGCCGTCGCTGACCTGCCTCGTCGTGGAGGCGATGTTCGGCGGCACCCGCATCTTCGCGACCGCGGCGACCGTCGCGTTCACGACCGCGCTCGTTATCGGCCTCATCATCGGCGGTTACGTGGTCCTGTTCCGCGACACCGAAGGAGGGATGTACTGATGTCCGATCCGAATAGCTCCACCGATCCGACCGACACCGGGGGTACCGACGCGGACGACCGACCGCGGGATCCGACGCTCCGCCGCCCCGACGGGGGCACGGACGTCCTCAAAAACGGCCGCGAGGCGGAACTCGACCGCGGGCCGCTTCAGCGGTGGGCCGCCGACTCGATCCAGAACCCGGAGCGAGTCTACCGGGCGCTGTTCTACGTCGCGGCGATCTTCTTCCTCTTTACGACGCTGTTCCCGTTCTACTGGCTGCTCATGGTCGCGCTGACGCCGGAAGGACAGCTCCAGGACATCGTCTTCACGCCGAACGGGTTCAACCCCGGCGCCTTCGTCGAGGTGTTCGAGGTCATCCCGTTCCACTGGTACATGTTCAACAGCTTCGTGATCGCGCTGGGGTCGACCGCCGTCGTCCTCCTCGTCGGCAGCCTCGCCGGCTACGCGTTCGGCCGCCTCGAGTTCCCCGGTCGGACGCCGCTGATGCTGCTGGTGCTGGTGATTTCGTTCTTCCCGCCGGCGGCGTTCTTCATCCCGCTGAACGACCTGTTCAACACGTCGTTCTTCTTCCTCGAACCGATCACGGGCGACGGCACCCTCTACAACACGCCCTTCGCGATGGTGACGCCGCTGTCGGCGATCTTCATGCCCTTGGCGATCTTCATCCTGACGACCTTCTACTCGCAGATCCCGGACGGGTTAGAGGACGCGGCCCGCGTCGAGGGGACGACCCGACTGGGCGCGCTGTTCAGAGTCATCATTCCGCTGTCGGCCCCCGGCGTCGCGACCGCCGGCGTGCTGACGTTCATCGCGGTCTACAACGAGTTCTTCTTCTCGTTCCTGATGACCGACGGCCAGCCCGAGAACTGGGCGCCGATCCTCGAGGGCATGCTCGCCTATCAGGGGCAGTACGAGGTGCTGTACCATCTGATGGCCGCCGCGAGTATCATCGGGGTGATCCCCGTCGCGATTCTTGTGGTCATCGCACAGGAAAAGATCGTCAGCGGACTCACCGCAGGAGCACTCAAGGAGTAACACAATGGCACGAGTACGACTCGAGAACATCACGAAACGGTACGGAGAGGAAACGGCGGTCGACGACATCAGCCTCGAGGTCGAGGACGGCGAGTTCGTCACCTTCGTCGGCCCCTCGGGCTGTGGCAAGTCGACGACGATGGAGACGGTCGCGGGGCTGACGACGCCCACGGAGGGACGGGTCTACATCGGCGACGACGACGTCACCGACCTGGCTCCCAAGGACCGCGGGGTCGCGATGGTCTTCCAGAACATCGCGCTGTTCCCGCACATGGACGTCTACGAGAACATCTCGTTCGGGTTGCGCCTCCGGAAGTACGACGACGAGGAGGTCCGGCGCCGCGTCGAAGAGGCCGCCGATATCGTCCAACTGGAGGGGATGTTAGACCGGATGCCGGCGGAGATGTCCGGCGGCCAGCAACAGCGGGTCGGCATCGCCCGCGCGATCGTTCGGAACCCGGACGTCTTCCTGATGGACGAGCCGCTGGCGAACTTAGACGCGAAGCTCCGGGTGCACATGCGGACGGAACTCCAGCGGCTCCACCGGGAGTTAGACGCGACGGTCATCTACGTCACTCACGACCAGGCCGAGGCGATGACGATGTCCAACCGGATCGCCGTCTTGAACGACGGGAAACTCCAGCAGATCGCCCCGCCGCTGGTCTGTTACAACGAGCCCACGAACCTCTTCGTCGCGGGCTTCATCGGCTCGCCGTCGATGAACTTCATCGAAGGGACGCTCGTCGAGGGCGGCCTCGAGACGAACAACTTCACCGTCGATCTCGATCCGGGCCGACTCTCTGGCGTCTCGATCGGCGACGACGTCACACTTGGGGTCAGGCCGGAGGACGTCCACCTGTCCCAGTACGCGGACTCGCTGGCCGCGCCGACGGATCCGATCGACGCCCGAACCGACGTCTTGGAGCCGATGGGCGACGAGGTCTTCGTCTACCTCCTGCTCTCCGAAGCGGCGGAGGGGTCGATGGATCAGGACCCCGCCACGTCGCCGAACCAGTTGCTGATGAGCGTCACCCCCGATACGGAGATCGAGGCGAACGAGGACGTCGACGTCGTGCTCGATCGATCGAAAATTCACCTCTTCGACACGGCGACCGGCGACGCCTTGCTCCACGGCCTGACCGACCGCTCGGAGCGAGAGCCCGGAACGACGCCGACGGAAGCCGATAGCTGACACGTCTCGACCACCGGCGGCGAGCGACCGCCGACCCGCCGATCGGCTTATCAGCCGCTGCCGTTTGGCAACGGACAGAAGACGTTCGAGTACGAAGGTTCGATATCGCGGTACTGGGTGTATCAGTACGAGAACAGACTGCAGCTATCGACACTCCGATGACAACAGATCGAAGCGACATCAGAACGGGAATCGTCGGCTTGGGGAACATCGGCCAGTACCACGCGGAACGCCTCATCGAACTGGGCGTTCCGCTCGTGGGAGGGATGGACGTCGCCGCCGAGGCGCGCTCGCGGTTCGCCCGCCGCTACGACGTCGACGTCTACGAGGACCACCACGAACTGTACGACACCGTCGACGCCGTCGTCATCACGACGCCGAACAAGTACCACGAGGAGTACGCCGTCGACGCCTTCGAGCGCGATCTGCACGTCCTGCTCGAGAAACCCCTCGCGCACTCCCTCGAGAGCGCCCAACGGATCGCCGACGCCGCCGCGGACTCGGACGGCCACGCGATGGTCGGATTCAACAACCGGTTTTCGAACACGGTCCAGATCGTCCGCAACCGGATCGAACGCGGCGATCTGGGCGAGGTGACCCACGTCGAAGCCAACTACGTTCGCCGCCGAGGCATACCGGGGCGGGGTTCGTGGTTCACCCGCCGGCAGATCGCCGGGGGCGGGTCGCTCATCGATCTCGGCGTCCACGCCATCGATCTGGCCCTCTACCTGCTGGACTATCCGCCCGTTTCGGAGGTAAGCGGGGTCGCCCGCGGCGAGTTCGGAGCGGACGAGGAGTACGCCTATCTCGACATGTGGGGCGAGGACGCCGGCCCGGCCGGCTTCGACGTCGACGACTCCGCCAGCGCGTTCATCCGGTGTGGGGGCGACCGGACCATCTCGCTGGAAGTCGCGTGGGCGACCAACCGGCCGGCCAACCACGAGTTCGTCGTTCGAGGCACCGAGGCGGCCGCGCGGTTCGACCTGCTCGAGGGGGATCTGACCATCCACTCGGCGAGCACCGCCGGTCCCGACCACCTCGAGAACACGTCCGTCGAGACGCGCCAGAACGACACGCACTCGGCGGAACAGGAGGAGTTCTACGATCGGATCCTCCGCGACGACCCCGACGACAGGAGCGTCGAGCACGGGCTCTCCGTCCAGCGGATCATCGACGCGATCTACCGGTCCAGCGACGACGGCCACACGATCACGATCGAGGAGTAAGCCGGGACTCCGACGCCGGTGCCTGCGATTGCAGATACGTCGTTTTCTCCGCAGTTGTGGTAGTTGCTCGCATGCAGATCGAACGATCCCTCGTGCTCGAGATCAGCCGCCACGAGGTGCCCGTCGGACGGCCGATCACCGTCCGGGTCCGCGACAAGGGGAACAACCCGATCGAGGGGGCGCTCGTCGAGGCCGGCTCGAAGCGAAAGCGAACGGACGGCCGCGGCCGGTGTGAGATCGCGTTTCGCTCGCCCGGCTTCTGGAAACTCGTCGCGACCAAGTCGCCGACCGAACGGGTCCGCTACCGGTCGACGTCGACGTTGGTTCGAGCGCTCCCTCGGTCGACGACGGACCGGCGGCCGCGGCGGGTCGGTCCGCCGACGAGATAGCGCGCAACCCGGTAGCGTCGCTGAACGGCGAGCGGAACCGAGCCGCGAGGCTCGCTCCGCCGGAGACGTATCGAACCGAACCCCCGCCGGAGATCGCGGGAGTCGAGACCCCGCGTTGCCGGCCCGCGTTTTATTTCTCCCGCCGTGGTTGGTGGTCGATATGGACATCGGCGTACACACCCCGCCGCTGGCGGACGAATCGCTCGAGGGGGCACTCTCGTATCTCGACGAACTCGGCGTGAGCGCGATCGAACCGGGCGTCGGCGGCCATCCGGGACAGGACCACCTCCCGCGGGCCGAATACCTCGACAACGACGCCGAACAACAGGAGGTGCGAAACCTCCTCGACGAGCGCGACATGCGGATCAGCGCGCTCGCGACGCACAACAACCCGCTGCATCCGGACGACGAACGGGCCGAGCGGGCGGACACGGAACTGCGCGAGGCGATCGAGCTGGCCGCTCAGCTCGACGTCGACGCCGTCACCTGTTTCTCCGGCCTCCCCGCCGGGGGGCCGAACGACGAAGTCCCCAACTGGATCACGGCCCCTTGGCCGCCGGAACACGATGAGGCGCTCGAGTACCAGTGGGAGCAAGCGGTGGCCTACTGGAGCGACCTCAACGAGTACGCCGACGAGCACGGCGTCGATATCGCGATCGAGATGCACCCGAACATGCTGGTCTACGAGCCCCACGGGATGGCCCGACTGCGCGAGGAGACGGGCGAGCGCATCGGGGCGAACTTCGATCCGTCCCACCTCTACTGGCAGGGGATCACGATCACCGACGCGATCCGCTATCTCGGCGAGCGCGACGCGATCCACCACGTCCACGCCAAGGACACCAAGATCTACGACGCCCAGGCCCGCGAGAAGGGGGTCCTCGATACGACCGCCTACGACGACGAGCCGAACCGCTCGTGGCTCTTCCGCTCGGTCGGCTACGGCCACGGCGAGGGTCACTGGAAGGACATCGTCTCGACGCTGCGGATGGTCGGCTACGACGGCGCGCTGAGCATCGAACACGAGGACTCGCTGACCAGCTCTCGGGAGGGCCTCGAGAAGGCGGTCGACCTGCTCGAGCGAGCGGTCTTCGAGACGGAGCCGGGCGAAGCCTACTGGGCCGACTAGGAGGGCGGTCCTCGCGCCTCGAGTGCGTGCCTAGTCCTCCAGCGAGAACTCGATGGAGCCGTCGGCGACCGATCGATCGTTGACGTCGACGCGACCGTCGCTGGAGACCGTGATCTCGTACCCCTCGTACTCGAGGACGACCCGTGCGGTCGTCGACCCGGCTGCGGGCTGGAACAGTCGGTCTAGCGCCTCGGGGTTGACCACGGCGTACAGCGGCTCGTATGCCGGCGGTTCGACGTCGGTGACGTCGACGCCCTCGTGGGCGGCGATCGCCTCGATGACGGCCTGGCTGGGTGCCACCGCATCGGACGACGGGTCGGACGAAGCGGACATAGCCGTCGCTACACCGAACGGCCCGATAAGCGTAGCGGCTCTCAAACCCTCGTGACAAAGTACCCGCACAACCCGTCAAACGACGGTATTTTGCGGTTCTGAAATCCGCCGTCGGATATCGTCTGACGAAATCGGCGGTCCGAACGGACGTCGCCGGGCGACGCCGGGCGACTACTCGGCGGCCTCCGGACGAATGAACCGATCGACCGCGGTCCGGAACTGCGGGCTCACCTGATACCAGAGCCAGCAGCTGACGCCCGCGGCGATCAGCGACGTGGCGACGATCCCGAACGTCGCCACCAGATAGGCCGTCGAGCCCTCGCCGCCGACCGCGAACACGTTCGCCGGGTTCTCGTGAACGAAGAAGAAGTAGCAGACGAACCACGCGGTCGGCAACAACGCGCCCACGAGCAACGGGGCTCCGTAGATGTAGTTTCGCAGCCAGATCAATCCGAGTGCAACCAGGGGGCCGACGACGCCGACGACCAGCAGAAAGGCGGGCTGGCCCTGCGTAAACGTCGCGCCCACTGATGACTGGGCGAGGGCGAACAACCCCATGATGACGTAGTACGTCAGTACCGGGACCGTGACGATGAGTCGGGGATCCACGTACTACGATGGCGACCTGTTCGTCTTAACCGTTATTACCATCGTTCCGATAGGTTCGGCGGCGGCCTGTGACGAGACGCAGTTGGGAGTTCCGTCTCCTCCCGAACGATCCGTCGACCGAACGGTGTAATTCGAGACGGTTCGCCGTCGTTCGCCGGTGTCCGACGGCGGTAAGCGCCGCATTACGTCGCGGCTGACCGTGGGTATTGGGACCGCATTCCTATCATATCTCGTGTCATTCACGGTAACAAGATCATAACGAAACCGAATACGGTGGGACCGCTGCGTATGCGAGGTCAGGGGAGACCGAACCGGGAGTCGGTATCGGTGGGACTGCGAATCGTCCTCGAGACTGTCTTCGGCCGCGACGACGGTGGGACGATCGTCGAGGAGTGTCGGCGCTGCGGGACGACCCGCGAGCTAGACGGCGTGTCCTGTCCGACCTGTGGCTGCGACGGCGTCGCGCGGTACCGCATCGAGTGACGAACGCGCTCGACTGTACTCACTAGTCCGGCCGTCGACGACTGAACGACCGCCGCCGAGCGCTGTCCAGACGGTCCGCCATCCGCCGTCGTTCGAACGGGCCGTCACTCGACGGGCAGGGCGCTCGTCTCGATCGCGTCCCGCCGGCCGTCCAGCACCGAGAAGCGCTCGTCGCGCCGCGACTCGAGCCAGTAGAGCAGTCGCTCGGCCCACTCGAGTTTGCGCGCTTTGGGCGAGTCGACGGCGGGGTCCTCGAGGTCCCACCCGACGAAGGCGAGTTCCGCGGCGCCGAGGTGGTCGGCGAGGAAGGCCGCGCGGTCGCCGTCGGTGAACCCCCCGAAGTTCCGGACCGGGCCGCGCGGCGCGGCCTGCGTCGTCGGGAGGACGAACTCGCCCGCGCAGTCGGGGACGACGTCGCGAACGAGAGGAACGTTGTCGCCGTGGGCGTGGACCGCGACCGTCGTCTCCGCGCCGGTCAACCGACGGACGGTCTCGGGGTTCTTGTCCAGATCCGTCACCATGCAGTCGGCGTCGATCCCGTTCGCCGCAAGCGTGTCGACCGCCGTCGAAGCCGCGACGACGGCGTCGGCCGCCCGCGCCCGCTCGAGGGCCGACGCCGACTCGAGGGACGGGCCGGCGCCGGCGACCGCCACCGTGGCGTCCCGAAGGCTCGAGAGGCGGTCGAGATCGAAGTCGTCGGTCAGCGAAGCCAGGACGTCGCGGGCTCGTTCGTCGCCGGTTCGATCGTAGCCGAAGTCGCGACAGATGGCCTCGTAGACGGGCTCCCACTCGTCGAACTCCATAGTCGTACTGGCGGCCGGAGTCCTATCGGTGTTCGGACTCGTCGCTGGCCGATACGGACCGTCGGCCCGGTCGAGTCGTCACTGGTCGACGTAAGGCCACAATAATTCCGTGTTGTGGGCCGGGAGTCGCCTCCAAAGTACCCCTACCCGGGAGGCCGCCCGGCGTCCACTCCCTCTTTTTGAAGCATGCGGTATAAGCTTTCTCTTACTCAAGCATTTGTGCGAGCGACTCCCCGACCGAAGACAGGTCTCCGTCTTCGTCGCGAAGACACGTTTTGACGGCGGAAATTCCGGTTACCGAACCGACGATCAATACCTGGTTATTGGTACCACGATACACGGACGCGTCGGCGTCGTCGACGATCGACCGAATGCGGTCCCGATCCTCGCTCCGGAGTCCCTCAATCTCGATCGCGAGCGCGTACCAGTCGTCGGCGACGGCGGGATCGACGCCGCGTTCGTCGAGGTACGCGCGCAGTTCTCGACTCGAGTGCACGTCGAGTCGGGTCACCGAGAGGTCGTCGACGGTCCGCGAGCGTTCGCTGAACGCGTCGCCGATCAGGGCCGCGTCCCGCGTCTCGGCGACGTCGTGGGTCCTGATCACGTGCGCGCCGCGCTCGACGGCCATCGACGTGGCCGCGAGGCTGACCGGGAGCCGCTCGTCGGTCTCGCGGCCGGCGATCTCGCCGAGGAAGTTCTTCCGGTTGATCGAGACCAGCATCGGCCGGTCGAGCGCGCGGAACTCGCGCAGTCGGCGGAAGGTCTCGCGGTCGTCCTCGAGGGTCTGGGCCTCGCTCCAGCCGCCGAAGGCGGGGTCGACGATCGTCTTGTCGGTCAGGCCGTTCTGCTTGAGGGCCTCGTAGACCTGATCGACGTAGTCGGCCCGCTCGGCCCAGTCCGCCGACTTGCGCGCGGCCCAGTCCGTTTCCTCCACGGCCCCCGGCCGCTCGAGGTTCGGCGGACTGGCCATCTTCGCGACGGCGACGTCGTGCTCCTCGCAGACGGTCGGCATCTCCGGATCCGCGAAGCCGGCGATGTCGTTGACCATGTCGAACCCCTTCGAGAGGGCCGCGTCGGCCACTTCGGCGTAGCGGGTCTCGATCGAGAAGACGGCGTCCCCGGAGACGCTCTCGATCGTCTCGAGGGCGACGTGGAGGCGATCGAGTTCCTCGTCCGCGGAGAGCACGTCGAACCGTTTGTTCGCCGACTCGAGACCGATGTCGACGATATCGGCGCCGGCGCCGATGAGTTCCTCGTCGACGTATCGGGCCGCCTCGCCGGGGTCGTCGTAGACGCTGGGATCGTAGGGGGACTCCTCGCTGACGTTCAACACGCCCATAATGCGGGGCGGGTGGTCGTCACCGATCCCCAGCCCCGCAGCGTCGACGTTGTGCATACCCGATCTGAGGAGAGGAAACGGAAATGACCCCCGGTTCCGGCGTATTCGGCGACCGGGCGATGCAGAAATCGTTCTCGGTGTGCAACTACGCAGCGTCGTCGCCGTCGTCCTCGAGGACGGCGAGCCGCGAGTCCCGCAAGAGCACCTTCTTGACGATCGAGGGGTTCTCGAGCAGTCGGTGTTTGGCGTGGGCGCCGCGGCCGCGTCCGCGACCCTCGCGTTCGGACTGGATCACGTTGAGAAAGTTCTGTTCCTGAAGGATTTCCTGAACGCGCCGCTCGGAGAGCACGTCGAAGTCGAGTTGGAGGGCGACCTCCTTGTACTGGTTGTAGATGATCTTCGTCGGGAACTCCTTCTCCGTGCTGTTCTCGGTCAGCAGCGTCAGCGAGTAGAGAATGGCCTTGGCCTGCTGGGGCGAGCCCTCGATGAGTTCGTTGAAGCGGTCGGCCTCGGTCTTCTCCTTGGCGTCGCGGACGTGGTCGGCGGTGACCCGCGTCGCGTTCTGTTTCTTCGCGATGCGACCGGCGTTGCGGAGGATGTCGATCGCCTTGCGGGCGTCGCCGTGTTCCTGGGCCGCCAGCGCCGCCGTGAGGGGAATGACGTCGTCCGAGAGCACGCCGTCGTGGAAGGCGTCGCGCCGCTTCTCCAAGATTTCGACGAGTTGGTTGGCGTCGTACGGCGAGAAGACGAGTTCGTCGCGAGAGAGACTGGATTTGACGCGTTCCGAGAGGTGGTCGGGAAAGTCGATCTTGTTGGAGATGCCGATGATGCCGATACTCGAGTCCGAGATGCGCCGGTTTTCTCCCGCACGGGAGAGCTTCCGGAGGACTTCGTCGTCCTCGAGCATATCGATCTCGTCTAAGATGACGATGGTGACGTCGGTGCAGTGGTCGATCGCCTGCCAGAGTCGCTTGTAGTAGTCGCCGGTGCCGAGGCCGCGATCGGGGACGGAGACGCCGCTCCGATCGGGTTCGTTGACGATCTGGGCGATCGTCTTCACGATCGACGCCTCGGTGTTTTGCTCGCCGCAGTCGATGAAGGCGTACTTGACGGTGATGTCGTCGCGCTGTGCTTCGGAAATCACCCGCTGGGTGATCGAACGGGAGATGAGCGACTTGCCGGTTCCGGTCTTGCCGAAGATGAACAGGTGGTTGGGTTCGCTCCCGAAAATAGCCGGGTTCAGGGCGTCCGCAACCCGTTGCATCTGCTCGTCGCGCCCGACGATCCGATCCGGACCGGGCAGGTGCGTAATCTCGAGCAGGCGCTCGTCGGCGAAGACCGGATCGTCGTACCGAAAGAGCGGGTCTCGATCGTCGTTTGCGGACATTGCGGTACCCCGTGCCTTCCCGCTGGATTGAAATAAAGGTATGGAGATCGCTCGCGGATGTAAATACCGACTGAATAGGCCTATGACGGCCGCGAGTACCCGTATCGTCGGAACTGACAGGAGACGGCGGCCTCGCGCTTCTAACGGCGGCGGCGACTCGAGCGTGTCAAACACCGACACCCCCGTCGCGGATGTAACGCTGACATCGGTCAACCGCCGAACTTCGATCCGCCGCCGAAGTCGGGAGAACCGAGGACAGACATCACGAGAGTGAGAAGAATCCGTCCGAGAGCCGGGAAAGCGGGTGATCTTGCCCCCTGTGCGACGCACGTCTGACGCGGAGGGGACACACACCCCCGTCGCGTTTGTAACGGGAAAGGTGGGGAGGGGGTTGCAGAATTATTCCGGATTTCGACGAGATTCGAGGCACTGACCCGCCGAATTTACATCCGCGACACAGGTGTGTTCCACGAAGAGACCCCCACACCTAGACGGCGTTACAAACGCGATGGGGGTGTGTGTCCCCTCAACGACTCGGATGAGACACGATCGCTCGAGGACGAACTGGTTCAGAACCGCTCAGAGAGTCCACACCATCGGAAAACGCGGATTCAGCGAACGCCAGCGAGCCAACCAACTCCAAAAAATACGGATCGAACAGATCTCCAGACCGTCTTAGACGCCGTCTAGACTAAGATCTAGAATAGTTCTAGATCTAGTTCTAGCTAGTCTAGTAACGTGGTCTAGTAATACTAAAGGTTATTTGATAACAGGTAGGATAGAGTTCGTTATCAGCGTGATCCCCCAAGGCGGAGTAACCGTCGTTCCGAACGTAACCGCTGGACCTCCCGAACGCGTCCCTTTTGCCACCGTAGCGGATAGTCGAGGTATGATCGACGCGTCCCTCGAGTCGCCGCCCTCTCAGTCCGTCGACCCGAGCCGTGGACTCCCGTACCGACGTGTGCGAACGGACGGAACCGAAACGGATACACGACTCCTCGAGCCGATATCCGCCATCGAACGATGACTCCCGAACCGCCCGCCGCCGAACCGCCGTCCGATCGGACCCCGCCAGCGGTCGCCGTCGTCGACGCCCAGTTCCCGGGCAACGTCGGTACCATCGCTCGAGCGATGAAGAACTTCGGATTCGAGGACCTCCTGCTGGTCGATCCGCCGGAACTCGATCCCGACGGGGAGGCCTACGGATTCGCGGGTCACGCCCGGGAGGACGTGCTTCCGAACGCGACGGAGATCTCGTTCGACCGGCTCGTCGCGGAGTATCACACGATCGGCTGTACGGCGGTCACCAACGAGGACGACCGGAGTCACGTCCGGTTCCCGTTCTCGACGCCCGCGGACCTCGCGGAGCGACTGCCGACCGTCGAGGCGCCGACGGCGCTGGTCTTCGGCCGCGAACGCGTCGGGCTGACGAACGAGGAACTCGCCCGCATCGACGAGATCTGTTCGATCCCGGCCAGCGCCGAGTACCCCGTCCTCAACCTCGGCCAGGCCGCGACGATCACGCTGTACGAACTGCGCTCGCTGGCCCTCGACGACGACGAGACCCAGCTACCGGACGTCGAACGCGTCCGCGCCCCCGAACCGACGGTCGATCGCCTCTACGATCAGTGGGCGGCCCTCCTCGGCGAGATCAACCATCCCGAAGAGAAACGCGACAAGACGATGCGGATGCTCCGGCGCGTGTTCGGCCGCGCGGATCTGACCGAACGCGAGGCGAACACGCTGCTCGGCATCCTTCGGCGGGCGACCGAACGACCCGCCGAGAACCGAGGCCGCGAGTAACGGCCTCGAGACGAGCTTCGAGAAGAGCAATTCGGACGCGAATCCGACGGATCGTCGAGTCGGACGTCTTACCGGGATTCGGCCGCCGCGGTCTCGCGTTCGGTCGTTCGAGACGGTTCTTCCCTGGCGACTAACTGACCCGTCTCGGTGACGGTTCCGACCCAGCCGCACTCGGGGCAGGCGAACAGCCCCTGACCGTCGATCAGCGAGGCGCCGCAGTCCGGACAGTCGTCGGTCCCCGAATCCGCGGCCGCCGTCTCTTCGGGTTCGCCGCCGAGCGGCGTGGGAAGCTCCCCGGTTCGGAGCGCGGCGATGGCCTCGTCGGTCGTGTACGTCTCGTCGGCGTCCTCGTCGGTGTGGGGGAACACGCCGACCAGTTCGTCGTCCGCGTAGAGTTCGAGACAGAGCATCGGCATGATCAGCACGTCGGTCGTCTCGCCGCTGATCTGGTTGGTCGCGGTGCGCTCCCGGAACGGCGGTCGGATGCTCACGCCTCGGCGGTCCGCCCACCCCTCGAAGCGCTCGACGCTCTCGAGGGCTTCCCGATAGGGCGTGTCGTCGGTCAGCGTGACCTCCTTGGGCCAACTGCGCAACAGCAGGTCGTCGACAGCGCCCTCGGACTCACAGGCGCGGAGGGTCTCGACCTGCCTGTCGACCGGCTCGAGCAGCAGCGGCGCTCGAACGTGGCAGACGGCGGTGATCTCGGTTTCGTGTGTCGCTGGCGTCATTGGTTCGGTGTTCGTCCGACCAACGTGTGAACTGATAAAGATTACCGACGCCGCAGATATCCGACACTAGCCATCCAGCGAGACTGTTCGTCTCTGTCGAAATTCGGCGATCGTCGGAATCGGACGACCACCCTCCGTCGCCGACGTACGTTCCTACTTCGAGGTCGCAGTCGAGCGCGTTTCGAGCGCCGACCGCAGCAGCGCCCGGAGCGCGCCGCGCTTGATGATGGCGAAGCCCGCGAGGATCGTCACCAACCCGAGGAGCATCACCGAATCGACGACGTAGCCGAGCGCGATCCAGCTGACGCCCATCGCGACGACCGGTTCCGCGTAGCTGACCAGACTGACCTGCGTCGCTCCGCTTCGATCGAGCAGTTCGAAGTAGAGCAGGAACGCGAACACGCCGGAGACGAGCGTCAGATAGCCGTAGGAGACCAGCGCCGACAGGGTCGGATCGATCGTCGCGACCGATTCGCCCCGGAGGGCCGCCCAGCCCAACAGCACCGCGCCGCCGACGAGCATCGACCAAGCCTGGAGCGTCTCGAGCGGGAGCTCCGAGTCGATCGGTCGCACGAACACGCTGCCGAGGGCGAACGCGACGGCCGAGGCGAACACCAGCGCGGCCCCGACGGTGACGTCGTCGCCGAGCGATCCCGGGGACGGCTGGACTACGGCGATGACGCCGACCAGCCCGAGCACGAAGCCGACGACGCCGCCGAGCGAGAGCCGTTCCTCCGGAAGGACGAGGCCGGCGAACGCCGCCGTGAGGATCGGGGCCGTACTGACGAGCGTCGCCGCGACCGCGCCCGAGACGTGCAGTTCGCCGAGGTACAACAGCCCGTGATAGAGCGCGATGACGAAGACGCCGGCGACGCTTACCGCCAGCCACTCCGCTCGGCTTCGCGGCCGCGTGCGATCGGTCACGACGGTCGCGTACCCGAAGACGATCGCGCCGGCGACCGCGTAGCGGAGCCCGGCGAACAGCAGCGGCGGCACGTGTTCGAGACCGACCTCGATCGCGACGAACGACGTTCCCCAGCACAGCGCTAGCATCGAAAAGAGCACCGCTTCGCGGTACCCGCTCGGCACCGAATCGAACAGTTTCATATCCGCTTCGGAAATCGTCGCTATATTTAGGCTCTTCTACAAGCGAGCGGATTTTCCTGGATTGAAAACCACACATATGGATGTCTTCCGAGTACCCATCCACGACTGGCACCAATGTTGTAGATAACTCCAATTACTTCGGTCGGAAGACACATCCCGCTACCCGACCAACCCTCGTTCATGGCCATCGACGAACGCGACGTGCGCCTGCTGAAGGCGATCGCCGAACTCGAGACGGGGAGCCCGGAACGGCTCCACGAGGCGACCGGCATTCCGGTCTCGACGATCCACTACCGGCTCAACAACCTCCGAGAGGAGGGGATCATCGCGAACGATCGCTACGAGATCGACCTCGAGGAACTCGGACTCGGCGTCACCGTCTTGGTCGAAGTTCACGCCGACTATCAGGGGTCGTACGAGGAGTTCGCGGACCGACTGCTGACCGTCGAGGGGGTTACGAACGTCTACTTCACGATGGGGGAGACCGACTTCATCGTCGTCGCTCGACTGAGCGGCAGCGAGATGGTCGAACGGTTGATCGCCGAGTTCGAGCAGCTCGAGGGCGTCGAGCGGACCGACTCGACGTTCGTCATCTCGGCGATCGAGGAACGGGACGCGCTCCAGAGCTACGAGTTGGAGACGCTGCTCGAGGAGCTAACCGACGAGTGAGAATCGACTGGACTCGAATTGAGACGGACTCGAGGCGTGGTTCCTACGCGCGCTTCTGGATCTCCTCGCGGAGCAGTTCGCTCACGAGGTCGCCGTCGGCCTTGCCGCGCAGGGCGCCCATGCACTCGCCCATGAGGCCCGAGAACGCCTGCATCCCTTCTTCTTCGACCTGTTCCTCGTTGCGCTCGACGACCTCGGCGATGGCGTCGCGGACCTCTTCCTCGTCGGCGCCCCCGAGGCCGGCTTCTTCGGCCGCCTCTTCGGCGGTCCGGTCCGGATCTTCGGCCAGCGCGGTCAGCAGGTCCGGCACGCCCTCGTTGGGGAGGTCGCCGCTCTCGGCCATCGCGAAGACGCCCTCGAGGTGCTCCCGCTCGAGGTTCTCGACGGGGACGTCGTCCCGTCGGAGTTCGGTCAGCGTCGACTCGAGGGTCGACGCCGCGAGCGTCGGATCGACACCGTCGGCGACGACGTCCTCGAACAGCGGCATGTACTCGCCGTAGGCGACCTGCTCGGCCAGCCCCTCGCCGAGGCCGTACTCGTCCCGGTAGCGCTCGACCTTCTCGGTGAGCAGTTCGGGCTCGGGAACCTCGCTCGGATCGGGTTCGACCGGCGGCACGTCCGTCTCGGGGTACATCCGCGCCGCACCCGGGAGCGGACGGAGGTAGCGGGTCGTCCCGTCGTCGTTCGCGTCGCGTGTCTCCTCGGGGACGCCCTCGAGGGCGGTCGCGGCGCGCTCGGCGGCGGCGTCGATGGCCGCCTCGGCGACGTCGGTGTCGGCGGCGACGATGGCGACGGCGTCCTCGGACCCGGCGCCGACGGCCTCGCGCAGGTCGTCGACCTCGCCTTCCGTCACGCCGTAGGCCGGCAGTTCGTCCGTGTGGAAGATCCCGCCGGTGCCGTGGCGCTTGGCGTGATCGGAGAGTTCGGTCCCCAGACGACGGTCGGGGGCGATCTCGCGGCCGACGATTCCGTCGAAGCCGTAGAGCGGCACCGCCATCACGGACCCGCCGGAGTTCAGCGCGCCCGCGATCACGCCGCTTTCCGTCTCCGCGAAGACGTCCGTCACGTCCTGTACCTCGCCCACGGAGGCCTCGCGCTCTGCTAACTCCGCGGCGATGTCGACGAGTTCGGCCTGCCGGCCGACCTCGTTGCGGACGATGTCGTCGATGTCGTCGAGACTCTGGACGCCCTTGATCTCGACGCGGGCGCCCTCCTCGATGGAGACGTTGACGTCCTGGCGGATCGTCCCGAGCCCGCGCTTGACCTTCCCCGTCGAGCGCAGGAGCATCCCGATCCGCTCGGCGGCCTCGAGGGCCTGCTCAGGCGTCGAGATGTCCGGGCTGGTGCCGATCTCGACCAGCGGAATCCCGAGCCGGTCGAGGCTGTAGCGCACGCCCGAATCGGTCTCTTCGACGCGCTGGGCGCTCTCCTCTTCGAGCAGCATGTCCTCGATTCCAACGGCACCCTCGCTGGTCTCGATCTCGCCCTCGGTGGCGATCAGCGTCGAGCGCTGGAACCCCGTCGTGTTCGAGCCGTCGACGACGATCTTGCGCATCACGTGGGCCTGATCGACCGGTTTCATATCCATGAGCTGGGCGATCTCGAGGGCCGTCTCGAGGGCCTCCGCGTCCAACTCGTGGGGCGGTTCGTCGTCCTCCTCGACGAGACAGGTCGTGTCGTACGCGAGGTACTCGAACTCGCGGTCGACCTTGCTCTCCTCCAAGGCGGCCTGGTCGATCTCGCCCAGTTCGCTCCGCGTCGGGTGGAGGTAGCGCGTGAAGCTGCGCGTCGACTCCTCCGGTTCGCGGAGCTCGGTCGGACACTGGCAGAACAGCTTCGTCGCCGTGTCGAGTTGCTGGTGGATCTCCAGCCCGGCGACGAGTCCGAGCTCGTCGTAATCGTACTCGCTCATTGGCGGCCACTCGGAGGCGGAGGGGTAAAAAACCGTCCAGTTACGGCCGGACCGACGGCGGCCCCGTTCCGCCGGGATTCGGTTTCGCGGCGTCGGTCGCGTGTTCGTTCTCCCGGGAGGCTCGCGCGTGCCGATCGACTTAATAGCGCGTTTCGACGTATGCTTCCGTACGATGGGGAAACGGGACCGATTCAACGGGGACGCGGAGGTACTGTATCATCGCGCGGTGAGAACGCCGTTGCCGAACCTCAAGGCCGAGCGGGTATTCCACGAGAACATGATGACCGTCGCGGCGGCCCGCGAGCGGAAGGCGGACCTGCTCGCCGATCCCGACGTCCCGCTCCTGGACGCCTATGAGGCGGAACTCGAGCGCGTCGCTGAGAGTTTCGAGCGGCGGCTTCGCCGGATCGTCGGCGACGACTACCGAGCGGTCGCCAGGGCGTACCACCGCGGCGAGCGCGACGATCGACTCGGGGCGATCGCCGCCTATTACGTCGAGGGGCTGTGGCGCATCCAACAGCGGACGACCGTGACGGACATGTTGTTCTCGCCGCTCATCCTTCGCTACCCCGATAGCTTCACGACGAATATCCGATTCGCCGGCAGCTACACCACGCCGAAATCGATCCGCTACGAGTCGCCGGAGCACTCGTCGGAAGCGTTGACCGACGATCACGCGGAGACCTACTACAGGGAGAGCGTCTACACGCAACAGTGCGCGGCGGAGTACCTCAGGGAAACGGCGGCGCTCATCCGCGAAGCGTTTCCCAACCCCGACGAAACGGGCTTCGAGGAGCGCAAGTACGGCGGTATCGTCTCCGCGGGCGGTCGGCGCGGATCGGAATTCTCCGCGATGCTCGAGCGCGTCGAGCCCGATCCCGATCGCTTCTCGGAACCGATCGACGAGCCGACGCTCGTCGAAGCGGGGCCGGAAGCGAGACGGACGGAACGAGCGCTCCGCCTCGAGGGGGAGATCGTCGGCTGACCGCCGCGGTGCAGTCGCACGAGCAAGCCCAACGGCTACGCCCCGCTGTCCGCTCACTCGAGTATGGTCAGACTCTCCACGATCGTGATCCTGCTCGCGATCGTCCTCGGTATCGGTCTCATCCCGATCCCCGTCATCCCCGGCGTCGGCATCGTCGTCGGGATCTCGGGGATCGTGATCGGAATCATCCTCCGCGTCCTCGGACACTGAGCGCAGTCGCTCGAGGATCCTGCTGAAACGTTCGCACTCGACACTCGAGGGTGATCACGCCGAACGAGCGGAGACCAGACCGCGACTCCGCTCGTTCGATCACTCGCTTGAGTTCTCGTCCGCCGACTCGTTGCCCTCCGTTCCGTGTTCGTGTCCCTCGTGTTCGTGGGGCGCCAAGTCGAATCCCTGGCCCAGTTCGACGTCGCCGCGCATCGCCTCGGGATGGTACTCGCAGTAGTACTCCGCGGCGTCCTCGCTCGCTTCGAACGTCATCGACACCGCCTCGCCCGCTTCCTCCGAGGAATCGGACTCCTCGAGTTCCTCGCCGTCCTCGGTCTCGATGATCAGTTCGTGTTCGGCGCCGTCGACGTTGATCCAAACCAATTCGTACTCCGTCCCCGCCGCGAGGTCCAGCGTCGGGTTCTCCTCGCCTTCGATCTCCTCGGGCGCGATGCCGTACCAGTACTCGCTCCGGCCGGCGAGGATGATCGGTCTCCGGTCGGCGTCGTCACCCGTGCCCTCGTGAGCGTCCCCGTCGCTCTCGTTACTCTCGTTCTCTTGGGCGGTCGCCGCAGTCGCCAGTCCGCTCGCGGCGGCCGTCGCACCGATGAGCCGCAGCGCCGTCCGTCGGGTCGGATCGTAATCGCTCATGTGGTTGCGAGATCCCGCGGCCGGAGAAAAAGCCACGCACCCGTCTCTCGAGAAACGACGTTCTGCGTCCGGTTAGAGCGCGGTTTGCGCGCGAAACTGTGCTAAACTATCTCTAGCTCGGAGAAACGGCCGCGATTTCCGCTCGAGCGCGTGCGCGTTTCAAGCCTCGAGGGCACCCTCGGCCGACTGCGGGATCGTTCGGCGTCTCCCCGTGATCGCCTTCGGGCCGACTGCGAGTTACCGATCGCTCGGTCTTCCGTCCGAAACTAATGTCAACACCAAATCAAATAATGGACGATATTGGCGAGAGTATCGAACGGTTCGGCTTCACACCGAACTCTAGTCAAGTGAATTAGGTAGTAGGGAGGGCCGTCCCACTAAATACGTTCCCGAGTCTGAATATCTTCTAATTGAGGCCCAAAAGCAATATATAAGGGTGAAATTTGCCCGGACAATGTCCGATCGCATCTACAGCATAGATGCAATGCGCATCATTGCGATGGCGTTTATTATCACAATACACACAGACCCGTTCAGAGGGATCGGTGCGCACGGCAATATCCTCAACTTCGTTATAGATTCGTCGGCGCGGTTCGCGGTGCCGTTCTTTTTCGTAACGTCCGGATACTTGTTCGCCCGCAAGATCGCTCGCCGCGATCCGGTCGAGTATTTCGCCGAGCGAGCGGCGACGATTTCGTCGATCTACGCGTTCGGACTGTTGCTCTCTGCGCCGGTGTTCCTCGCGGGGTGGGTCGTCCGCGCCGGTCTCGAGAACCGAGACATCGCGAGCACCGTCGTGCTCAAACTGACCGAGTTCGTCTCGCCGCTCGCGCTCCTGTACTACGGCAATTCGGTGAGCGAGATCCTCTGGTTCCTTCCGGCGCTGCTCTTCTCGCTCGCGATCATCTGTTCGTTCGTCGTCTTCGGCGCCACGAAATACCTGGTTCCGATTTCGCTCGGCCTCCACGTCGTCGGCCTCCTCGGATCGAGCTACACGATGTTCGTGGACGTTCCGTTCGAAGTCAGAGACGCGCTGTTCTTCGGATTCTTTTACACCAGCCTGGGGTACGCGCTCCACTCGAGCGAGTGGCGACCGAGTGCCGATCGAAGCGCGCTCTTTCTCGGCGCGACCGTCCTCTTCGGCGCGCTCCACCTGGGCGAACGATACGTTCTGGGATACGTCGTGACGGACGAGACGTTGGGTCACGGCGTCTACACGTCGAGTTACACGATCGCGACGGCGCTGGTCACGCTCTCGCTGTTCCTGTTTCTCCTGTCGCGTCCGACGCTCGGCGCGCGGACGCCGCTCCCCGCGTGGGGGAAGTACGCCGTCGGCGTTTACGTCGCACATCCCGCCGTTCTGTTCGCGCTCGAGACCGCGGCCGAGGTGCTCGAGGGACTGGGGTACGAGGTTCAAACCACGCTCCTGTGGCACTTCGCGTTGACGCCGGCGACCTTCTTCGGAGCCTTGCTCGTCTACGTCACAGCACACCGCGTCGGCGCGATCGAGATCGGCGGCTCCCACCTCCCGAGCGTCCGATCGATCGGGAAGTACGTGCAGCGCCAGTAGGCGTCGACGTCGTCGCGGTCGGCCTCACCGGCCGGTTCAGTCGTTCGAGGACTCGGCCGACACGCCCGCACTCGAGTCGCCGTCCGACGAACTCGAGTCGGTCTCCGACGAGTCGAAATCGACGACCGAGCGCGCCGATTCCGATCCGCTTTCGAGCGCGCTCCGGATCGCCTCGAGGATCGTCTCCGGGGTCGCCACGAGCCCCCGCTTCCGTTCCGGAGACGCAGTCGGTCCCGCTCGAGACGAATCGTCTTCCGCCCGCGTCGCGATGACGACCGCGTCGGCCGCCGCCTCGACCGACTCGAGGAGCCGCCGCGTCCCCGCGCCGTCGGATTCGAACACGCTCTCGGTCACGACCGTCGCGTCGGCGTTCCGAACGCGATCCTCGAACGCCGTCAGATCGGCCGGCGAGAGCGACTCGAACGGCGCCACCTCGAGGCGATCGATCTCGAGCGAGCGAGCGGTTTCGGCCGCCGTATCGCCGCTCGTGACGGGGCCGACGGAAACGTCGAACTCCGCTCCCGCCGTCGCGAGTCGGGCGACGACGCCCGCGGCGGCCTGTCCGGTCCCGAGGACGTGGACGCGAACGCGACGGTCGGGTCCGTCCTCGCTGCGGACCTCGACTCCGGCGTCGTTCGGGAACGCCGTCACCGTCTCCGTCCCCGTGATCGGATTCCGCGTCACTGCTGCGGTCGCGTCGAAGACGTCCGAAAGCGACTCGCCGGTGAGGACGTCCGCCGGCAGTCCGTTCCGATAGACCTCGCCGTCGGCGAGCATCACCAGCCGGTCGCAGTAGCGCGCGGCCAGCTCGAGGTCGTGGATCGCCGCGCAGACGGTCCGGCCCTCCGCGACCAGCTCGCGGACCAACTCGAGGGTCTCGAGCTGGTGGTTGACGTCGAGGCTCGCCGTCGGTTCGTCGAGCAGCATGACCGGCGTCGCCTGCGCGATGGCCCGCGCGAGCACGACCCGCTGGCGCTGGCCCCCGCTGACCTCGTCGATCGGTCGGTCCGCCAACTCGGCGGTGCGGGTGCGCTCGAGGGCCCGTTCGACTACCGCGCGATCCTCGGGCGTCGGTCCCGAGAACCGCGAGCGGTGGGGGTGTCGCCCCATCTCGACGACGTCGCGAACGGGGAAGGAAAACGACAGCGTCGTGTCCTGCGGGACGACCGAGACCAACTGACTCGAGCGCTTCGAGGGGACGTCGTGGACGTCGACGCCGTCGACGGTGACCGTTCCCGAATCCGGCTCGAGCGCGCCGCTGAGTAGCCGCAGGAGGGTCGTCTTCCCGGCGCCGTTGGGACCGACGAAGCCGACGAACTCGCCGGGATCGACGGTCAGCGAGACGTCCTCGAGCACCGTGAGGTCGCCGAAGGAACGCGAGACGCCGTCGACGGCGATCGACGCCGACTCGACGGACGATTCGGGTTCGGGATCGGGATCGGGATCGACGGGTGGGTCCCGATTGGTGCCGTCGCCGCGCTCGCCGTTTTCGAAGCCCCTCACACCGAATGCACCTCCCGGCGGGTCAGCAGGAACAGGAAGAAGGGCGCGCCGAGCGCGGCCGTGATGATGCCCACGGGAACGATCGGCGTGTCGATCGCGGGGCCGACGGGCAGCGGAAGCGTTCCGAGCCGCGCGATCGTGTCGGTCGCGACCAGAAACGACGCGCCGGCGAGGGCGCTGGTGGGCAACAGAATCCGGTGGTCGGGACCGACGAGCAGCCGCATGATGTGGGGCACGACGAGGCCGACGAAGCCGATGACGCCGGCGACGGCGACGCCGGCCGCGGTGACGAGACTCGCGAGCGCGAGCAGGAGGAGTTTGGTCCGCTCGACGTCGACGCCGAGGTGGTGAGCGTCCTCCTCGCCCAGCAGGAGGACGTTCAGGTCCCGGGCGTAGGCCAGCAAGATCGTCACGCCGACGACCGTCACCGGGAGCGCGAACTTCACGTCGCCCCACGTGCTGTTGCTGAGGTGTCCCATCATCCAGACGACGGCCTGGCGGAGGTCGTCGCCGCTGTGGACGAGCATGTACGAGATCATCGCGCCGAGAAACGCCTGGACGGCGACGCCGGCCAACAGGAGCGTCGCGACCGGCGTCCGGCCGCCCTCGGTCGCGATCGCGTAGACGAGAAACGCCGTCCCCAGCGCGCCGACGAACGCCGAGAGGTGGAGGCTCCCGAACGGGACCAGCGCCGGGAACGCGATCGCCGCGACCGCGCCCGCCGCGGCCCCCGACGAGACGCCGATGATCGACGGATCGGCCAGCGGATTTCTGAAAAAGCCCTGCATCACCGTTCCCGCGGTCGAAAGCGAGATCCCGACCGTGGCGGCGAGGACGATTCGAGGCAGCCGAATGTCCGCGACGATGATCTGGTGGGACGACCGCACGTCGAACGAGAAGAGCGGCGCGTACTCGAGGCCGGGGACCGGAACCCCGATGCCGAGTCCGGGGATCGTCGCGCTCTCGACCGCGAGTCCGACGGGAACGGCGATCGCGTTGAGGACGGCCATCGCGACCGTCGTCGGCTCGATCCGGACCGAACCGAGCGCGGCGCTGGCGACGACGACGGTCGCCAGCAGCGCGATCAAGCCGGTCGACCACGCGACGACGCGGCCTCGCTGGTACATGGGTCTCAACCACGGTTGGTTTAGGCAAATATTTGTTGAAGTACCCCCAGAACTCGAGGTATGCGAACTGTATTATCCGTTTTCGTTGTGATGCTCGTTGCTACTGCAGCGTTCGCCCCGGCCGCAGTTGCCGGGAGCAGCGCCACCGCCGTCGGCACGGACGGTACGTCGGCACAACAGGACGCCGACCTCGACTGTGAGTACCCGATCGAACTCACCGACGCGACCGGCGAAACAGTCACGATAGACGAACCGCCCGAAGAGATCGTCGCGTTACAGCCCAGCGACGCCCAGACGACCTACGCGATCGGCGCCGAAGACAAGGTCGTCGGGATGCCGATCAGCCAGTACACGGACTACCTCGAGGTCGAGGACCACGCGACCGATATCAGCGAAGACGACGGATCGAGCGTCGACACCGAGCAAGTGATCGACCTCGAGCCGGACGTGGTGATCGCGGCCAACACGGCGCTGTATCAGGAGGGTCTGATCGAGCAGCTCCGCGACGAAGCGGGCCTGACCGTCTACGTCGTCGACGAGGCGACGTCGATCGACGACGTCTACGACAACGTCGCCGTGACCGGACAGCTCGCCGGCGAATGTGAGGGTGCGAACGACACGATCGAGGAGATGGCGGAGCGCCTCGACGATGTCGAGCCGGACGCCGACGAGTCGCCGACCGCGTACTACGCGATGGGCGACGACGGGACCACGGCCGGTCCGGGAACGTTCAACCACGACGTGCTGGAAGCCGCCGGACTCGAGAACATCGCCGAGGAGGCCGGCGTCGAGGGCTGGGGCGAGATCGATCCCGAGTCGGTCGTCGACGCGGATCCGGATCTAATCGTCTACCCGGACTACCAGGACGAACCGCCCGTTCCCGACGCCGTCGAGTCGACGACGGCGTATCAGAACGGGAACACCGTCGCGGTCAACGACAACTTCATGAACCAGCCCGGGCCGATGATCGTCGAGACGGTCGAAACCCTCGCGCAGGCCGCCGAAGAACAGGCGGCAGAAGAGGAGGACGAGACGAGCGCTGACGGTGAGGAGGACACGATCCCCGGCTTCGGGGCTCCCGTCGCGGTCGCCGCGGCGCTCGCCGGCGTCGGCATCCTCGCGCGTCGTCGATAACCGCCGAACCGCAACCGCCGTCCCCGGCGCCCCGTTTTGAAAAGCATTTACCCGTCGGACTGCCGAGATGAGTGTATGGTCGAAAACGTCATCTGGCCCGCCTATCTCGACGCGAACCGAACCCGCTCGGAGGGACGGCGCGTCTCGCAGGACCTCGCGGTCGAAGAGCCGTCGGTCGACGAAATCGCGAAAGCCGTCCAGCAGATCGGCTACGACGCCACGATCGAGCGGGACAAGGCCTACTCTCGAGAGCACTGGGCCGACCGCGGCCGGGTCGTCGTCCGCGGCGCCGACGACTCGACGAAAAACGACCTCGTTCAAGCCGTCGCGGCGTACGTCGTCGCGATGCGCGACTGACGTGCGCCGGATCGGCTCCGTCGTCCGCACCGCACAGGGACTGGCCGTCCTGCGGGCGGAGGACACCGACGACGGATCGAACGACGGCGATCGCTTCCGCGACGAGATCGGAACGTCGGTTCTCGACGACTCCCTCGAGTCGGTCGGTCGCGTCGTCGACGTCTTCGGTCCGGTCGACCGCCCGTATCTCGCGGTGACGCCGGACGACGACGTCCACCTGCCGTCGCTCGTCGGGTCGACGCTGTACGCGCGGTAACGCTACCCCCGTCTCGGCCCCGAGCCGTCGATTCTTCGAGCCGCCTCGAGGGGAGAGGAAAACACCCATAGGAGGCGGGTGCGAACCGCGGGCTATGAACGATCGGACGCGAGTCCTTCTCGCCGTCGGATTGACGGTCGCGCTCTTTCTGAGCGTCCAACTCGGCGCGCTGGCGCTGGTCGAACCCTTCTACGAGGGCGGCCACCAGTCCGTCGAGAACCCCGACGATCCGACCAACAGTCTCGTCTACTTCGGTATCATTCTCGTCGCGACCGCGCTCATGCTCGTCACCATCAAGTACGACGTCGAGTGGCTCATCAAGGCCATGATCATCGGCGTCAGCGTGATGATCTCGTGGTACGTCTTCGCCGAACTCGTCCCGTCCGTGGTCACCGTGGGCTCGGTCAACGTCGTCGCCGCGGCCGCCGCCGTGGCCGTCGGCGGCGCCCTCCTGCTCTATCCCGAGTGGTACGTCATCGACATCACGGGCGTCGTGATGGGCGCCGGCGCGGCCGCCCTGTTCGGCATCAGCTTCGGGCTCCTGCCCGCGCTGCTGTTGCTGACCGTCCTCGCGGTCTACGACGCGATCAGCGTCTACGGCACCGAGCACATGCTGGACCTCGCCGAGGGCGTGATGGCGCTCAAGATCCCCGTCGTCCTCGTCGTCCCGACGACGCTCTCCTTTTCCTACCTCGACCCCGAGAGCACCGAGGGCGTCGTCGACGGCCACGAAGAGACCGACGCTGGAAGTGATACCGGCGACCCGAGCAGCGTCGACGACTCGAGTCCGACCGCCGCCTCGAGCACCGACGGCGGGCCGCGTCCGGACGACACAGCGGCGGCGGACGAGACCGACGCCGACCCGGCGGCCGACGGGGACGACGCCCTCGAGCGCGACGCCCTCTTCATCGGGCTCGGCGACGCCGTCATTCCGACGGTCCTCGTCGCGAGCGCGGCGTACTTCCTCGAGGTCGGGACGCTCGACGTCCCCGTAATCGCGTTGAACGTTCCGGCGCTGGGCGCGCTGCTCGGCACGATCGCCGGCCTGCTCGTGCTCATGTACATGGTCCTCAAGGGCCGACCCCACGCGGGACTGCCGCTGCTCAACGGCGGTGCGATCGCCGGCTACCTCGTCGGCGCGCTCGCGAGCGGGCTCTCGCTGGCGGCGGCGCTGGGACTCTGATCGCGTCGACGGGAGCGCCGGTCACGAGGCTTCTATTCCGCGGAAAAACGAATCGCGCTGAATCGCATCGTCGCGGATCGATTACGTGGTCCGCTCGAGTTACTCGTCGCCGTCCTCGAGTTCGACGTCCACGTCGTCGCCGTGCTGGATCCCGGCGGTCATGGTATCGGCGCGATCCTGCTCGGACTCCATCGGAACGTTCTCGTCGTCGGGATAGACGGCGACGACGACGACGTGATCGCCGCCGTGTTCGGCCCGGGCGACGTCGACGTAGACGTCGACTTCGGTTTCGCCCTGCAGCGTCGCCGCCCCCTCCCACGTGTCGAACCGCACCGCCGCGTCGAGGCCGTCGATCTCGTCTTTGGTGATGGCCCGGCCGCCGATATTGTCGCCGACCTCGAGGCCCTCGTACTGTCCCTGCAGGTAGTCGACGAGTTCGGCCTTGGACATCTCCCCGACGGGATTGAACTCCTCGCCGGCGACGGAGACCTGCGGCGTCGAGACGAGCGCGAAGACGCCCGCTTTCGTGTCGGAGCCGAAGGCGTCAAGGGGCAGTTCGATCGTCCGCGTGTACTCGGTGATGTAGTTCGTGACTTCGACCGACTCGCCGGCGAACTCGCGCTCTTCGACGAGTTCCTCGGTTCCCTGGTACTCGTAGCCGGCCTCCCCGGCCGCGTCCTCGCTGACGCGGATCGGCGAGGCTTCGAACGTCGTGGCGTCGTCGATGAGATCGCTGAGACAGCCCGCTGAGACGCCGACGGCGCCGGCGGCGGCCGCGGCAACGAATCGTCGTCGATTCATACTATTCTGGTCGACCGTACTCTGAAGCATAAATTTCGTGGTCTTCGTCACGTCGTGGAACGGGAACGGGAACGGGAACGACGGACGCCGGCGTCGGCATCGACGGTTCGCAGGGTGTCCGGCCGACCGTTACTCGCCGGAGGGGAGCCGATAGGTCGCGCCGTCGTCGGTGTCCTGGACCTCGATACCAAGCGCCTGCAGTTCGTCGCGCAGGTCGTCGGCGCGCTCGTAGTTGCCCGCCTCGCGTTCGCGCTCGCGGACCTCGAGGACGAGGTCGACGACGTCGCCCGCGAGGTCGGCCGTCCCGGTCGTCTCGCCGGCGAAGGAAAGCCCGAGCACGTCGCCGAGTTCCTCGAGGGCGTCGACGGCGTCCCGGAGGCCCCGATAGTCGTACTCCGCGCGGTCCTCGAGGTGGGCGTTGATCGCCGTCGCGATCTCGAGCAACGCGGACTGGGCCTCGCGCGTGTTGAAGTCGTCGTTCATCGCCGCGACGAACGCGTCGCGGGCCGTCTCGATCTCCTCGCGGAACGACGCGTCCTCGACTTTCGTCCGCGCGTCGGGGGAGTCGACCGCCTCGACCGCGGCCTCGTAGGCGCGCTCGAGGCGGTCCCAGCGTTCCTCGGCCTCGGCGATCGTCTCGTCGGAGTAGAGCTGTTTGCTGTTGTACGAGCCCGCGGTCAGGAACGTCCGCAGGACGTTCGTTCCCCACCGGTCGACCGCGTCGTCGACGGTGACGAAGTTCCCCAGACTCGAGGACATCTTCTCGTCGTCCATCTGGAACAGCTCGCAGTGGAGCCAGTAGTTCGCGAACGCCTGGCCGGTCGCGGCCTCGGACTGGGCGACCTCGTTCTCGTGGTGGGGGAAGACGAGGTCCCGTCCCCCGACGTGGATGTCCAGCGTCTCGTCTAAGTGGGTCATGCTCATCGCCGAGCACTCGATGTGCCAGCCGGGTCGGCCCTCGCCCCACGGCGACTCCCAGGTCTCGCCCGCGGGCGGGTCGGCGCCGTGCTCGACGCCCTCGTGGCGGTGTTCTTCGACCGCGCTCTCGTCGACGGCGCCGGCCTTCCAGAGCGCGAAGTCCGCCGGGTGGCGCTTCTCCGAGCGCTCGTCCGGATCGCCCTGGGACTCGATCTCGTCGAGTTCCTGGTTCGAGAGCTTGCCGTACTCCTCGAAGCTCGTCACGTCGAAGTAGACCGAGCCGTTGGACTCGTAGGCGTAGCCCTCCTCGACCAAGGTCTCGACGAGGTCGATGATCTCGGGAATGTGCTCGGAGACGCGGGGGTAGACCTCGGCCCGCAGGAGGTTCAGCGATCGCATGTCCGCGAGGGTGCGCTCGATGTAGGTCTCGGCGACGCCGAGTTCGTCCTCGCCCAGCTCGTCCTCGCCGACGCGGGCGACGATCTTCTCGTTGATGTCGGTGAAGTTCTCGACGTGACGCACGTCGTAGCCGAGGTACTCGAGCCAGCGGTGCATGACGTCGACGTGGACCCACGACCGCGCGTGGCCCAGGTGGGGCGGGTCGGAGACCGTCAGGCCACAGTAGTACAGCAGGACGCTCTCGGGATCCCGTGGCTCGAACGGCTCCTTCTCGCCCGTCAACGTGTTCGTCACGTGCAGGGTCATTAGCGACACTTCCCCCGGCCGGAAGTTAAACCGTGTCATCTACACACGGCGGAGCTAGGGCCGCGACGCGGGGTCTGCCTCGCGTCCACCCTCGAAGCCGACTACCCTCCCGGCCGATCGATCACCGGACTACCGTTCGCTCGAGGCCGCCGCCGGAACGCGCTCGAGGGCGTCCTCGATCGTTCGCAGCGCCATCGCGCCGTCACGGCGGTCGACGACGACGACCAGCGAGCCGTCGCCGACGGCGGCCGCGACGGGTTCGGTGTCATCGATCGAGAGCGCTTGGAGCGCCGTCGCGAGGGCCCGCGAGTCGACGGCCCCCGTCGCGACGATTGCGGTCAGACTCCCGTCTCCGTTCCGCGGACCGAACGTCGTGCCGCCGACCGTCAGCAGCCCCGGTTCGGAGTCGCCGTCGTCCGTCCCAGTCGCTTCGCCGTCGCCCCGTTCGCCGCGCCCGCTCCCGTCGTCGAGAGCGGCGATTCCGCTCTGCATCCGAACTCTGGCGTCCCTTGAGCCCGTGTCGTACGCCGGCAACTCCTCGGCGTAGCGGCGCAGCGCCGTCGCCACCGCGTCGGTCCCCTCGTCGACGTCCAGATACCGGGCGGCGGCGGTGTAGTTGACGACGCCTGCCCGTAACGCGGCCCGGAGGAACGGCCGTCGATCGACCGCCCGGCGCGTCTCGGCTGCCAGTGACATACCACCGACAGCGGGTGGAGCGGGTATAAAACAGGGGGTCACACGCCCGTTCGAAGCGCCGCGGGCGTCCGTTCCCGTCGGGGACGAGCGCGGACCGCCGTGTTTTTGCCTCGAGCGCCCGTCGTTTCGACCATGCAACCGGCAGACGTCGAGGAACTCATCGAATCGAACCTCGAGGACGCGGAGGCGGAGGTCACGCACGCGCGAGACGAACACGACGACGACCACCTCGCGGCGACGGTCGTTTCGCCCGCGTTCGAGGGCCAGCCGCTGGTCCAGCAACACCAGCAGGTCTACGACGCCCTCGACGGCCACATGACGACGGACATCCACGCCCTCGAGCTGTCGACCTACACACCCGAGGAATACGAGGAGTACGAGGGCTAACGACGGGTTACCATGGCTGGCGCTCTCCCGACCGTCGGCCGCGCCGTCGAACCGCCGAACCCCAGTTTTATCCGCCGTTCCTGAAAGATACCCGTATGGAATCGCTTCACCCCCGCGTTCGACTCCTCTGGATCGCCCAGGGGGCGCTCGCGGCGATCGCGCTCGGCGTCGGACTCGCGGCCGTCGACCGGTGGGTCGTCGACGTTCCGACGATCGCCCTCGGCGTCGTCGTCGCGTTCGGCGTCGTCCTCGGCGTCGCCTACGCCGTCCGGCGCTACGGCGTCTGGCGGTTCGAGATCGAGTCGGACGCGCTCTACCTCGAACGGGGCGTCGTCACCTTCGTCGAGACCGCGGTCCCGTTCGTCCGGGTCCAGCACGTCGACACGCAGTTCGGCCCCGTCGAACGCGTCTTCGGCCTCTCGAGCGTGGTCGTCTACACCGCGGGCTCGCGGAACGCCGACGTTCGCATTCCGGGGCTGACCCCGGAGCGCGCCGAGAAGATCCAGGATACGCTCCGCCAACTGGCCACCGAGAGCGACGCCACCGACGCCGTCTGACCGCGATGAACCGTCTGCACCCACTCAGCGCGGCCGCGTACGCCCTCCAGTACGGATTCCTCTGGCTGTCGGTCGCGTCGATCCTCACGCTCCTCCTCGGCGGGATCTTCGACGCGATCGAGTCGGCCTGGGTTCCCATCGCCGCGCCGGTGGGCCTCGTCGTCGGAGCGGCCTACGGAATCGCCTACTACTACCGGTTCGAGTACGGCATCACTCCGGACACGTTCGACGTCGCCTCGGGGGTGCTCGCCCGCCGATCGCGCGAAATCCCGTACGAACGCATCCAGAACGTCGACGTCCGACAGGGCGTCTTTCAACGACTGCTCGGCCTCGCCGTCGTCTCCATCGAGACCGCCGGCGGCGGCAGCACCGAGGCCGCGCTGAACTTCGTCAGCGAATCGGAGGCCACCCGGCTCCAACACCAGATCCGCACGCGAACCGCCGAGGTGAAAGACCGCCGGCGCGGGCGCGGACGGTCCGACGCGTCGGCGACCGACGAGCGGAGCCCTGCGACCGACGAGGCCTCGAGCGACGCCGAGGCCGAGCGGACGAACGCCGCGACCGACCTCGACGAACCGGCGCCCGACGCCGACGGACCGACGGCGGAACCCGAGTCGACGGACGATACGACAACGAGCGATTCGGAACCGGTCTCAGCCGGTCGCGACCGCGTCGCCGGACCCGACCCGCGGGGACCGCGTCGACAGCACCTGTTCGCACTCGAGGCGCGGGAACTCCTGCTCTACTCGTTTACGTCGTTCCGCCCCGCCGCCGTCGCGGCCCTGCTGGGGTTGTTCTTCCTCGCGACCGACCTCGCCATCGAACTGCTCGTGAGCGCCGCGCGGCCGTTCGGCGGTCCAGCGACGCTGGGCGAGGGGTCGACCGCCAGCTACGGAATCCTCACGGTGGTGTCGATCGTCAACGGCGTCGTCTCCGCGTACGTGCTGAGCGTCGTCTACACGTTCGCCGCCTACTACGACTTCCGACTCGGTCGGGCCGGCGGGGACTTCGTCTACGAGCGCGGGCTGCTCCAGCGCTACAGCGGCTCGATCCCCGTCGAGAAGGTGCAGTCGGTGACGGTGACCGCCAACCCGCTCCAGCGACTGATCGGATACGCCGGACTGTGGGTCGAAACGGCCGGCTACGGGCCCGAGAGCGACAGCGGGGGCAGCCAGTCGGCCGTGCCCCTGGCGGAACAGGGTCGCGTCCATCGGTTCACCGAGACGCTCACCGGCGTCGAATCGCCGCGGTTTAGAAGCCCGCCGACGACGGCGCTCCGACGGTATCTCGCCCGGTACGCAATCGTCGCAACGCTCGTCGTCGCGGCCGCGTTCGCCGTCGCGCAGTTTACCGCCCTCGAGCGCTGGTACGCCGCCGCCGTCGTCTTCGTCGCGGTCCCGCCCGCGGCCTTCCTGAAGTACGTCAACCTGGGCTACTACGTCGGCGAGGACCACCTCGTCGTCCGACGGGGCTTCTGGAAGCGACGGACGACCGTGATCCCTTACTACCGGATCCAGACGGTCTCGACGCGGCGGTCGATCTTCCAGCGTCGCCTCGGGCTCGCGTCGCTGGTCGTCGACACGGCGAGTTCGCGCAGTTTCTACTGGACGTCGCCGACGATCTACGACGTCGACCTCGAGGACGCGCGCGACGTTCACGGCACCGGCCGAAAACGCCTCCAGACGGCCCTTCGCGAGCGCGCCCGAGCCGACGACAGCGGGCTGACGATCGACTTTACGTGAGCCGCGACGATCCCGAGATTTTATTGAACAGCACTAACACTTTTCGGATATGGAAGCCCTCCATCCCCGCATCAGACTCTTCTGGATCGCGAAGGGAGCGATCGGCGCGATCGCTCTCGGCGTCGTGCTCGCGGCCGTCGATCAGTGGGTGACCGACGTTCCGACCGCCGCGATCGCCGCCGTCGTGCTCCTCGGCCTCGGCCTCGGAATCGCGTACGCGGTACAGCTCTACCGGGTCTGGCAGTACGAAGTCCAGTCCGACGCGCTCTACCTGGAACGGGGTGTCCTCACGTTCGTCGAGACCTCGGTGCCGTTCGTTCGCGTCCAGCACGTCGACACGCAGTTCGGGCCGATCGAGCGCGCCCTCGGGCTCTCGAGCGTGGTCGTCTACACGGCGGGCTCCCGGAACGCGGACGTCCGCATTCCGGGGCTGACCCCCGACCGAGCGCGCGACCTGCAGGATACGCTTCGCAAACTGGCCGTCGAAAGCGAGGCCGACGATGGCGTCTGAGACGAACCGTCTCCACCCGCTCAGCGGGGCGATGATGGCCGTTCGGCGGGGCGTCACCGGACTCTCGATTCCCGTGTTCCTCACGGGAATCGTCCCGACCGCCCTCGGCATCGACGCCGACTTGGCCGTCGACCTCCTGTTCGTCCTCGCTCCGCTCGGCTTCGTCGTCGGCGTCGGCTACGGCCTCGCGTACTACTACCGCTTTACGTACGCGCTCACGGCGGACACGTTCGACGTGACGTCGGGAGTATTCTCCCGGCGCGCCCGCGAGATTCCGTACCGCCGCGTCCAGAACGTCGACGTCTCGCAGGGGATCGTCCAGCGACTGCTCGGCCTCGCCGCCGTCTCGATCGAGACCGCCGGCGGCGGCAGCACCGAGGCGACGCTGCGGTTCGTGAGCAGCGACGAGGCCGATCGCGTCCGCTCGGAAATCCGACGGCGAACGGCCGCGCTCGACGACGCGAGCGACGCGGCCGAGGGGTCCGCGGCGCCCGATTCGGTCTCCGAGACCGCCGACGAGGACGTCGTAGAGCCCCAGCGCGACAATGACGCCGCTCGAGGCGATCGATCGACGACGCTCCTGTTCGAACTGGAGGTCGGCGAACTGCTGGTCTACGCCGCGACGGCGTTTCGGTGGGGCGCCGCTGTCTTCCCGATTCTGCTGGTGACCCTGTTTCTGGACGCCGATTCGGGTGCGGGCTTCGTTCCCGACTTCGTCTTCGAGACCGCCCGGGCGGTCGGCGGTCCCGAATCGATCGACGGGGCCCCGGTCAACGCGCTCCTCATTCTGGCCGCGGTCGCCGCGCTGCAGTGGTTCGTCGCCACGTACGTCGCCAGCGCGCTCTACACGATCGTGAACTACTACGGGTTCCGGCTCGGCCGGCAGGGGAACGATCTGCTCTACGAGCGCGGGCTGCTCCAGCGCTACAGCGGCTCGATCCCGACCGACAAGATTCAGTCGGTGACGGTGACCGACAACCCGCTCCAGCGGCTGGTCGGCTACGCCGGCCTCTGGGTCGAGACCGCCGGCTACGGACCGGAGAGCGCCGGCGGGAATCAGTCGGCCGTTCCGATGGCCGCCGAATCGCGGATCTATCGCTTCGCGACGGCGCTGACCGGCGTCGACCGCCCCGACTTTCGCGGCGCGTCGCCGCTTGCCCGACGTCGGTACCTCGTGCGCTACTCGCTGCTGGCCGTCGGCGTCGTCGCCCTCGCCTTCGGAGCCAGTCGAGTGACGGGCCTCGAGCGCTGGTATCTCGCCGCGGTCGCCGTCGCGGCGGCGCCGCCCGCCGCGCACCTGAAGTACGTCAACATCGGCTATCACGTCGGGGACGATCACATCGTGATCCGGCGCGGGTTCTGGCGACGGCGGACGACGGTTATTCCCTATTACCGCGTGCAAACGATCTCGACGCGGCGGTCGATCTTCCAGCGCCGCCTCGGACTCGCGTCGCTGGTCGTCGATACGGCCAGCTCCCAGACGTTCTCCTGGTCGGAACCGACGATCGAGGACATCGATCTCGAGACGGCGCGGACGCTCCACGAAACCTGCGGCGAGCGACTGCAGACGGCCTTGCGCGAGCGTGCCGGAGACGACGTCGGGCTCTCGGTGGAGCCCGGCGACCGATCGTGAGTCCCCGCGCCGACACCGCGTTCGAGTCGGCGGCCGACGTCGCTGCGGTGCCGCGTGAGATCACGACGTTTTTGCCCCGACCGTTCGACTCGCAGAGTATGGCTTCAGCCGGCATCGACCGAGCAATCGCGGAGCGCAACCGGGGGCGGTCATGATCAGCGACGCGCTTCGGTACCCGGTCAGCGACGCCCTCGGACGAGCGGCGCTGCTCAGGTGCGGCGTCAGCGTCGTCGCGCTCGCGGTCGGGGTGCGGTACGCGGTCGCGGTCGCGCCGTCGGTCGTCGCGCTCGTTCCCGCGGCCGTCGCGTTCGTCGGCGCCGTCGTCCTCTTCGGCACGGCGGCCGTCATCCTCGGATCGGACGACCGACGACCGTTGCCGTCCGTTCGGGCGGTCGTCCGCCCCGGCCTCGAGGCGCTCGCCTTGTCGGTCGTCGTCCTCGTCCCGGCGATCGCCCTGCTGACGCGATCGCTGATCGAGACGCCGGCGGCGCTCGCACAAGAGAACGGCGCGGGGCTGGGACTGTTCTCGCTCGTCTCCTCGACGATCGCGATCTTCTTCTTCGTCGCGTGTGCGTACGCGTATCCGGCCGCCGTGGCCGCGAGCGTCTCGACCGGACGACTGCGCGCGGCCGCCGAGGCGGAGACGGTACTGCCCGCGTTGACCGATCCGACGTACTTCCTGCGGTGGACCGTCGGATTTTCGTTCGTCGTGGTCGCGGCGTGGCTCGTCGCGATAGCCGTCAGTCGTGGCGACGTGCTGGGGTTGCTCGCCGCGGGGGTCGCCGCCTACGCCGTCGTCGCGGGCGCCCGCGCCGTCGGCGTCGGCTACGCTCGAGCGTCGGGCGGCGGGCCGAGATAGGAACGGCCGATCGAACGTCGAGCCGTCTCGAGAGAAGGAGTCGCTATCACCGGTCTCGAGAACCGGCGGGTCGATCGTCGTCGATCAGATGTTCGGCGCTCGAGGCTCGCTGCTCTCGACGCGGCGGTTGTGGAGCGCCTCGTTGGTTTTCCCGTCGAAGACGTGAATCGCGTCCTCGGGGATGTGTGCGACCACGCTGTCGCCGGCTTCGATCCGGCTCATCCCGTCGATCGTCACGATGGCCGTCTCGCTTCCGTCCTCGCCGAGATCGAGGTAGACGATGTTCTCGTCGCCGGTCGGTTCGACGACGGTGACCGTCGCGGGGACGGTGTGGCCGTCCGCGCGCCGAGGGTTGCCGTCGCTGTGTTGGATGTCGATATCCTCCGGCCGCACGCCGAGGACGAGATCGCTCCGGTCGCCGATCGCCGTCGCGATGTCGTCCGAGACGGCGTACTCGAGGTTCCCGCCGACGAGAACGGCTCCGTCGCCGTCCGCGTCGCGGCGCGTGACGTCGAAGAAGTTCATCGCCGGCTCGCCGATGAAGTCCGCCACGAACGCGTTCGCTGGTTCGTGGTAGCACTCGAGGGGCGTGCCGACCTGCTGCAGTTCGCCGTCGTTGAGGATGGCGATCCGGTCGCCCATCGTCATCGCTTCCGTCTGGTCGTGCGTGACGTAGACCGTCGTCGTCTCGAGTTGCTCCTGGAGCTGCTGGAGCTCGGTCCGCATCTGCGCGCGGAGCTTGGCGTCTAAGTTCGAGAGGGGTTCGTCCATCAGGAAGACGGCCGGCTCCCGGACGATCGCGCGGCCGAGCGCGACCCGCTGTTGCTGGCCGCCGGAGAGCTCTTCGGGCTTCCGGTCCAGCAGGGGATCGATCCCCATCATCTTGGCGGTCTCTTCGACTCGGGTGGCGATCTCGTCGTCCGAGAGGTCGGTGGACTCCTCGAGTCCGAACGCCATGTTCTCCCGCACGGTCATGTGCGGGTACAGCGCGTAGGACTGGAACACCATCGCGATGTTTCGCTCCTTCGCCGGCAAGTCGTTGATCACCCGGTCGTCGAGGCGAATCTCGCCGTCCGTGATCGACTCGAGTCCCGCGATCATTCGCAGCGTCGTCGACTTGCCACAGCCCGAGGGGCCGACGAGGACGAGGAACTCCCCGTCCTCGATGTCGATCGATACGTCGTTGACGGCGACGATCTCGTTGCCGTCGTCTTCCGTGAATACTTTTCGTACGTCGTCGAGTTGGGTTTCTGCCATCGTCAGAGCCTCCGGTTTCGTACCAGTAGTCGTCGGTCGGTCATGTCTGTACCCCCTCCGCGAACTTGTCGGCGAACAGCACGTAGACGAGCAGCGTGGGGAGCGCCGTGATGAACGCGCCCGCCATCCGAAGCGGGTAGTCCGTTCCCTCGAGCGACTGGCCGAGCCCGGACAGGATGAGGGTCGCGGACGCGGCCGGGTCGTTGGTGCTCCCGATGATCGTCAGCGAGAACAGGAACTCGTTCCAGATCTGGGTGAACTGGAAGATGAACACGACCGCGAACATCGGGATCGACAGCGGGAGGACGATCCGTTGGTAGACCCGCCAGATCGACGCGCCGTCGAGTCGCGCGGCCTCGATCATCTCCTCGGACATCGTCTTGTACTGCGACCGGAACAGCAGCGTCACGATCGGAATCCCGTAGGCCGTGTGCGTGATGATCAACTCGAGGATCGTCGCGTAGTGCGGCTCGAGCAGCGGGAGGCCCCACAGGAACGAGAGCCGCGTGCCCAGTTGCATGTACTGGCTCCAGAACTGGAAGAGCGGGACGATCACCGCCTGATACGGGACGAAGATGCCCGCGATGAACAGCGACAGCACGGCGATCTGCCCTCGCCAGTCGACGAGCGTCAGCCCGTAGGCGGCCATGCTGCCCAAGATCGCACACAGGATCGTCGAGGGGATGGTGAACAGCATGCTGTTGACCATCCCGGGCGCGAGGAAATCGAACGCGACCTGCCACTTCTCGAACGTGATCCAGCTTCCGGTAGTGGGCGGAAGGAAGGGCATGGTATTATCGAGTCCCGCCGACGTTTTGATCGACGTCACGAGTCCGGACTCGATCGGGATCAGGTAGAACCCGACGAGGCCGGCCAGCGTCGCGTACAGCCCGATCTGGCCGATCGAAATCCCGCCGGTCTCGTGGTCTGTCGACGTCGCCTGCTCGGTGGTGACTGATTGTTCGCTCATAGGTTCCCCCGCTTGTATTGATTGTACAGGTACGGCGCGATGACCGCCAGCGACAGCACGAACAACATGAGCGCGATCGACGATCCGTACGCCCACTCTGCTCGACCGAACGACTCGCGGACCATCTTGGTCGCCAGAATGTCGGCCCCGCGGCGAGGTCGGTAACCGTCGAAGGTCGCGTACAGGAAGTCGAAGGCCTTCAGCGCGAACAGCACTAACACGACGGATGCGCTGACCGTCGCCGGCCGTAACTGCGGAACGATTACGCGCCAGTACATCCGAAGCGTGCTCGCTCCGTCGACTCGTGCGGCCTCGTACTGGTCGTTCGGGATCGACCGGAGCGCTGCGAGGTAGATGATCATCGTGTACCCGCTGAACTGCCAGACGAGCGCGAAGATCACCGCTCCCAACACGAGTTTGGGACTCCCGAGCCAGCGATAGGGGCCGAGGCCGAAGAGCCCGATGAACTGGTTGACGATGCCGTTGTTCACGTTGTACATCCACCGCCAGAACTGGGCCGTGACGATGAACGAGAGGGCGAACGGCAGGAGGTAGATCGTTCGAAACGACCTGCTGAACCGGATCTCACGGTCGAGCAGCAGCGCGAGGAGCAGGCCGACGACCAGACACACGAGCGTGAATCCCACGAGCAGGACGAACGTGTTTCGCGTCGCCGCCCACATCCCCGGATCGTCCAGCATCGCCCGGTAGTTGTGCAGCCCGAGGTTGCTGTAGTCCGGATCGCCGAATCCGGAGTACTCCGTCAGCGAGAGCAGGAGGTTCCAACCGATGGCGGCGTAGACGAAAAAGCCCATCAGCAGGAACGGCGGCAGCCAGAACGGCGACGACTGCACGATATCGCTGTCGAGCCAGCGTCGAAGTGTCGAGCGCTCCTCGCTCGTCCCCCCGTCAGTCACGACGCGTCGCTCGCGACTCGTCCGTTCGCTTTCGGAGTCCTCGACCCGGGTACGCCGGACGCTACGCAGTAATGCTAAAAAACGTTTCATGTTTGTGGGACGAGTTAGACGGAGTCCATGAACCCGCTCGTTGCACCGTCGACGTCATAGGGGTCCGCGAAGTTGTTGTTGAGGACGCCCTCGAGGTCGTCCTGGGTGGTCGGATTCACGGCGAGACCGTGTGCGAGCGTCGGCGGCTTCTCCGACACGTTATCGAAGTCGTCGATCGTGTCCGTGAGGTAGGCGTTGAACTCGTCGGTAGGCACGTCCGTCAGCGTCGGAATCGATCCCTTGTACTGGTTGAACGCGACCTGCGCTTCTTCGGACCCGACGAACTGGAGCCAGGTCGCGGTATCGTCCGGCGTCGGATTGTCGCTCGGGTAGATGAACGAGTCGATGTGGAGGGTGTAGTAGTCCTCCGTCCCGGGGTACTGGATCGCGTCCCAGTCGGTGCCGTACTCGAGGTCGCGGTCGTCCGCGATGTATGCGCCGGCGGCCCAGTTGCCCTGGTGGATGAACGCGGCGTCGCCGCTCATGATGTCCTGGTTGACCTCGGTGAAGTCGACGGAGGCCGCGTCGTTGTTGATGTAACCGAGGATCTCTTCGAGCTTCTCGAAGGTGTCGCGGACGGCGCTCTCGTCGCCGTTGCCTTCGATGAAGTTCATGTAGGCCTCGTAGCCGTGTTCGCCGAGCATCGTCTGGGCCCACGTCTGGAGGATACACCACGGCTCGAGCGAGAACGCGAACGGCGTCGCGTCGGTCTCCGACTCCACGGCGTCCAGCGCGTCGATCAGCGCGTCGGCGCTGTCGATCGAACTCGGATCGACGCCGGCGCTCTCGAGGACCTCGACGTTGTAAAAGAGGTCGTTCAGGCGGTGGGAGCCGAGCGGAACCGCCGAGAAGCCGCCGTTGTGCTGGCAGAGTTCGACCGCTTCCTCGACGTGGGCGTCCTTCAGGTCGGCCTCGTCCCACACCTCCGACTCGATGTCGCCGACCGCATCTCCGTACAGTTCGAGGTTCGCGCCGGGCCATCCGGCGAACGAACTCGGCGGATCGTTCCCCTGGAGTCGGTTACGAACCGTGTTGTCGAGGTTTTCGTTGCCGCCGCCGCCGATCGGGTTCTCGTCGTAGTCGACGTCCGAGTGCTCTTCCTCGAACGCCGAGAAGAGCGCGTCAGCGGCCTCTTTCCCGTCGCCGCCGGTCCATCCGTGAAGGACTTCGAGCGTACTGCCGCCACCGCCGGTACAGCCCGCGAGGGCGGTTACACTCGCCGTTCCTGCTATACCCGCACCCTTGAGAATCGTTCGACGTGATAGGTTGTTACCGTCGGCCACAGTGAATCACACATAATTAATAGTCCATACCCCCCTTAATAGTTTCCATAATTAATTACATTCTGAGTGAATCTGCTAAGCCGGCTGACGAATACCTTGCGGGCTGGCGATACCACGCTCAGATAGGGCGATCCGATCCCCCGGTATTCAGCACCGTGTCTCGGACGTATACCGGTGGATTTTACGCACCCGCCGGTCAACCCTCCGCACATGAGTGAGGACTACAGAGTCGAACGCGACAGCCTCGGCGAGATGCAGGTACCCGCGGACGCCTACTGGGGCGCCCAGACCCAACGCGCTATCCAGAACTTCCCGATCTCGGGAATCTCGTTCAGCCGTCGGTTCATCCGCGGGCTCGGCGTCGTCAAGAAGGCCGCCGCGCAGGCCAACCGCGATCTGGACCTGATCGACGACGACGTCGCCGAAGCGATCGTCGAGGCGGCCGACGAGGTCATCGCCGGCGAGCACGACGACCAGTTCCCGGTCGACGTCTTCCAGACCGGTTCCGGCACCTCCTCGAACATGAACGCCAACGAGGTCATCGCCAACCGCGCCGCCGAGCTCATGGGCAGCGAAATCGGCGACCGCGTCGTCCACCCCAACGACCACGTCAACTACGGCCAGTCCTCCAACGACGTCATCCCGACCGCGATGCACGTCGCCTCCCTCGAGGCCGTCGAGAAGGACGTCATTCCCGCCCTCGACACGCTCCGCGAGGCCTTAGAGGAGAAAGAAGAGGAGTTCGACGACGTCGTGAAAACGGGCCGGACCCACCTGCAGGACGCGACGCCCGTAACCCTGGGCCAGGAGTTCTCCGGCTACCGAACGCAGGTCGAGAAGGGGCTCTCGCGGGTCGACAAGGTCCGCGAACACCTCGCGGAACTCGCGCTGGGCGGCACCGCGACCGGAACGGGACTGAACACCCACCCCGAGTTCCCCGGCCGCGCCGCCGAGTACATCACCAAGGAGACCGGCGTCCAGTTCCGAGAGGCCGACAACCACTTCGAGGCCCAGGCCGCCCACGACGCGATGTCCGAGGCCCACGGCGCCCTGCGCGTCGTCGCTGGCTCGCTGAACAAGATCGCCAACGACCTGCGACTGCTCGCCTCCGGCCCCCGTAACGGCCTCGGCGAGATCGAACAGCCCGAGAACCAGCCCGGCTCCTCGATCATGCCCGGCAAGATCAACCCCGTCGTCGCCGAGGCCGTCAACCAGGTCCACAAGCAGGTCGTCGGCAACGACGCCGCCGTCTCCGCCGGCGCCGCCGAGGGCCAGATCGACCTCAACCTCTACAAGCCCGTGCTCGCGCACAACTTCCTCGAGTCGGCCGAACTCATCTCGAACGCGAGCCAGGTCTTCGCCGAGCGCTTCGTCGCGGAACTCGAGGCCAACGAGGAGTACTGCGCCGAGCGCGTCGAGGAGTCGATGGCGATGGCCACCTCGCTGAACGTCCACATCGGCTACGACAAGGCCAGCGAGGTCGCCAAGACCGCGCTCAAGGAGGACAAGACCGTTCGCGAGGTCGTCCTCGAGAAGGGCTACTTAGACGAGGAGGAGGCCGACGAGGTCCTCGACCCCCGAAAGATGACCGAGCGCGGTATCCTCGGTCAGGACGACTGAGGCGATCCGGTACGCTCTTTCGATCGAATCGACTCGGATTCGGCCGGTTCAGGGGCGAGCGATCAGTACCGACGTATCGACGGATCGAACGACGCGATCGGTCGTACTTCCGAGGAGGCGTTCTTTCACGCCCGACTGGCCGCTTGCGCCCATAACTACGATATCGATCCCGCTTTCAGCGGTGTACTCCGCGATCACCTCGTGGGGATCGCCCTCCCGTGTGACGCGCTCGTGACTCACTCCCGCCCGTTCGGCCCGGCTCGTGGCCTCGTCGAGCGCCGATTCGGCCTCGTCCTCGAGCGTCTCGGTGAGCTGGGGAGCGATGCTCCCGGATGCACCCGCGGACATTTCCGTGCCCACGTCGATGACGTGGAGGAAATGAACCGTCGTCGCGTCACCCTCGGCGATCGCGACGGCCTGCTCGACCGCCGCCGTGCTCGAGTCGCTCCCGTCGGTCGGAACCAGAATAGCGTCGTACATGGCTGTCGCGTTCACGGCCGCGAGGAAAAAGCGAACGCGCGCAGTCGCGTGGCAGAAAGCTGCGATCCGGAACGGGATCGACGGACGATCAGCGATCGACCGGCTCGAGCTCTGCCTCGTCGATCGGGTCCTCGATATCACCCATCACCGCCTCGAGCAGGTCGGTCACGGTCACCAGCCCGACGACCTCACCGTCTTCGATCACCAGCGCGAGTTCCTGATTCTCGGCCTGGAACTGGTCGACCGCGTCGCTGACGTCCGCGTCGGGTGAGAGCGTCATCGGTGGCGCCGCTAGCTCGGTGAAGTCGATATCGCCCTCGGCCAACTCCTCGCGGTGTCTGAGGAAAATCGGTGTGTAGACGATCCCGCGGAAGTCAGTCAGTTCATCGCCGACCAGCGGATACCGCGTCTGCGGTCGCTCCTCCATCTTCCGGAAGTTCTCCTCGGTATCGGCTTCGGTCGACAGTGTGACGATTTCCTCGGGCGGCACCATCAGTTCGCTGATGGACTGTTCGCCGATCTGAAACGCGTTCATCACCTCCTCGCGGCGTTCCTCCGAGAGATCGCCCTCTTGGAGGACCGAACCGAGCCGGTTCCGGAGATCTGCCCGGGACTCGATGACGTCCTCTTCGGTCTCGAGCCACGCGCCGGTCATCTCGATCCCGAAGAGTTTCAGCGTCAGTTTCGCGATGCCGTCGCCGAGCGTGATGACCGGAGAAATCAGCCAGTGGAACCAGTACAGCGGTGCGGCACCGTACCGACAGACCATCCGCGAGCGTTCGACGCCCAGATACGTCGGCGTCTGTTCGCCGTGGGTCAGGTGGACGAGGTTGATGATCAGGAAGGCGATGATCGCCCCGCTCCCGACCGAGGCCAGTACCGTGTTCTCGAACAACGGTTCGAAGATGGCCGCCAGCGCGGGTTCGGCCACGATCCCGACGGCGATACTCGAGGCCGTGATACCCACCTGACACGTCGTCAAGTAGAGTTCGAGGTCGTCGGTCATCGCCCACGCCCGCTCCAGTTTGGGGTTGCCGCCGACGAATTCCTCCTCCGTGAACTGTCGCGCACGGGTCAGCGCGAACTCGATGGCGACGAAGAAGGCGTTCGCCAGAATGAGCAAGACGCCTGCGAACAGTCGCCCACCGATGACGAGCGAGTTCATTACTTCGGCTTTGACTCTCCGCACACAAATCGCTCGGGGAAATTATGGCCGAGCGAAATCAGAACTACCGATCGTACTACCAGTGATGTGACACCGTTTCAGTGGCCGCGTTCACAGGGAACACTGTTCGGTCGATTTACCAACCGACGGAATACTCGAGACCGAGTAATCACCCCGTTCGGTCTGTCTTTTTTCCCGATCATTCGCCGGCAAATCGGGGTATCGAAGCCGTATCAGGCCGTTATCTAGCGGAATAAAAAACCCAAGCAGTTTTGGCGAATGCTCGCGTCTGACGAAATATGCACACCTGTCGCAACTGCAACCAGTCGTTCCAAACCGAACTCGACCTCGAACTCCACCGCGATACGTGTCGAAAGGGACAACTCCTCTGTCAGGTATGCGGCGAACGATTCCGGGAGGGCGACGCCACGCAGGACGGATGGCACTACGAGTGCCCGAACGAGGACTGTGACGGCGAGGGGCTCACGGCCGACCTGTATCGCGTCGAAGACGTTCGAACGACGACGACGCACTGAGACCGAGCGACGACCTCGGTTCACTCTCGTTTTCCGACTGGAAACCGGCTGCGACTCGTGTTCCGTGTGCACGATCAGGGTGTCACGTGTGTTCATGCGACGGCTGACTCGCGGACCCCTCGATTTTGTCGTTGATTTCGTCAGTGGCGTCGTATGGCCTCGAGAGCGGGGTCGCTCCTCGACTCGACCCAACGATCGTCCGATCGGGCCTCGAGTTTCGTCGTCGGATGGATCGACGAGCCTGTTCCGGAGTTCAATGCCTGACTCGAGCACAGAGACGAATTTCCCGGATCTGGCGGGTGCAATCCAGCGGTTCCATCGGATCAACGGGACGATCGAAACCGGCTGTAGCCGTTGCTACCCTCGAAGCGGGTTGTATCGCCGGCGGTGTTCGGTAGGCCACGTTCTTCGCGTGATTATAAACTTACAAATGAAACTAGAAAATTCCCGAGCTGACGACTCAATATTCGGTGCGAAGGCTGGACGAGATCGAATTAACGACTGTAGATTGGTCTCCTGTATGACAAGTAGTGCGAAAACACAAAAAATCAACAGAGCAACCGCTATCCAATCGGAGAACCCGGAGTGAGAAAAGCGTTACCCGAACTCCCGTAGGAAGTCGCCCAACGCTCGGACAAACGTCTTCGCCGTAATCACTGGCGGCGACCGGATCGGCTCGTCGAGTGCGACCTTGATCAGATAGTCTGTGAGCCGCCACAGATTATAGATCAGCGTCGACAACGCGAAGTTACACAGCCGAAGCCGGTAGTCCGTCGACGACGTCTTCGGCATGAAGTCCTTGATCGACTTGTACTGGTTCTCGATATCCCAGCGCCGACTGTACCCGTTCACGATACTCCGAATCTCCTCGGGTTCAACGCGGTCTTCATTCGTCACGAACACCGCGTACTTCCCCTCGGCATCGTCACTCGTGCTCGGCGCGTACAGGAACTCTGCCTCGTGATGCACCTCGCCATCGATTCCGAACGGAACGTCGTGCTTGACAACTGCGTCCGCCGTCGGATGCTCCTGAATATCTTGAATCGCTGCCAAGTCATCCTCGTACGTCGGCACTGGGGAGAGGTACGTGAGCCCGCGTTCGTGAACATCTGCGTACACGCGATTGACGTAGAATCCACGGTCGAACATCACCATGTCCAGGTCGACGAACTGCTCGGCCCGGTCAAGCAACCGACTTACTAAGTCGGCTTTCGAGTACGATGGAGAGTCGTCGGGTTCCCACGCAGAGTCCTCTTTCACTGGCTCGATGCCGAGTACAATCGGTGCGTGGTCCCCGACTAAGGTGATCGTCGCGTACTTGTATCCACGCTTGTACTCGCCACCTTTCTTGTACCCACTCACCATCTTCGGATAGTTCGGCTTCGCGATCCCTGCCTCCTTGTCCTCCCACGGCCAGACGTGGAACTGCTTGTGCGTGATGTCGATCGCTGCGACGGTCTCCCGAGAGTCGAAGGGATCGTCACCACGGATCGAGTTGATGATGTTTTCCGTCGCGGCGTTGAACGCTGTCATAATTGCGTCCCGAATCCGGTCGATTTCGGGCATCGAATCATCGTCCTCGAAGTTCTCGAACGTGAGCTGGCCGTCCGAGTCTTTGGGCGTGGCTATCTTCTTGATTGCCCGTAGGAAGGTCGAGTCGTCGCAGATGAGTTCGTCGTCGGTGAGCCAGCCGTACTCGGCTTCTGAATGAGCACTACCGTTGTTCGCGCAGATGCTCGCGAACATATCCAGCATTACCTCGTCGGAGTACGTCTTGTGGGCTGCTCGGTGCGTGTCGAACTCAGGGATGACGTGTTTTCGAGCGAGCGTCAGCGTCTTCTGGGCCTTCTCCTTCTTGTACTCATTCGCGCTTTGTGACTCCTCCTCAGCGTCGGCTGGGACTGATGGGACGAGCCCTTCTGTGAGGACACCGTTGTCGAGAGCAACTTGTCGGACGCCAGCAACCGTCCGATTGAGGACTTCCTGAGTATCCTCGCTGAACTGCGCGTGCGTGTACGAAAGCTGTTGTTGAGTCGGTGTGTTCGCGAGATCGGTAATATCGAGGTGGAAGCTCTTGACTAAGCTCGGCTCCCGGCCAAGTCGTTGCGCTAACTCGTTCTGTGAGATACCGCGAATCCCTTTGAACAGGAGCGTACGAAACATTTCGTCGGTTCCGAAGCTAACGCGGTTCTGATCGCGCGCATCCTCAAGATTGTCGACAGGGATCGAAAGCTGACGAATGACATCCCAGAGGTGATCCTCCTGCTCACAAAGCGCCTCTGCGTGGATAACGATCGAATCAGCAACGCCTGAAGGAGTAGGTGAGATAAATCTACCTCTGGAGAGAGTTGCCAGTCTGGTAGCACGAATGCCACCAGCCATTATTGTGATTCTGTGAAGAGTACATCAGGTGAATACCAGAATTTCAGTATGAATTGGAGCGCGAGATTGGTCCGGTAGTGTATCCGATCATCTACTTAGATCATATTGATGCGAGGACATGAAGGGTTAGGGGAGCTGTACCCTAAGAATTGGTCGAGGCCAAGAATCAATGCGGACCCAAAATAGGTATGAGTTTGAATATAGTTTGATTTATACCAGTAGTTGAAATAAGAAGGGCACGATGGGACGAGACGAGTTGGAGAAGTTCCTCCGGAAGAAAGGTGCGGCAGAACTCATCACGGAGATCGGACGAGGAACGGCGACGTTCAAAGCGCTCGTTGATGCGGTTTCGATTAGTTCCTCAACGGTTTCCTCACGGCTCTCTGAGGGGGTTGAGAAAGACGTGTACAAAGTCGCTCATGCTCCAACGGAACACGGGACAGAAAAGCGGTACGGGCTCACAATTCTTGGACGTCGCGTGTACGACTGGGCAGAGAATACAGAATACGTGCGGAAGGTTCGAGAGCTGCGTCGCGTCCGCCACGAACGGGATACGGCGTTTGAGCAGATGATTGGACGAGTCACTCGGGATATGGAGATCCTCAAAATGGTGACTGACCTGGACCCACAACACGATCTTCCGCCTGAAATGCCAGAGGGTGCCTCCATCGTTCCTAAGGAACCATCAAAGGAGGAGCGGAGAAAGGCTCGAGATAGACGCTTGGAAGAGAGCCTCCAACCAATCGAAGAGGTCGAAAGAAACACTGAGACAGAAGATAATGAAGAGTAGCAGTAATTGGTGACGCGGGTTCTTTGTTCAGAATCTCTATATTCTATTGACCTCGAGGATGACGTTAGACCCTGTCCACGAACAATCCCCTAGAGAGGAGTGGTAGCAGTTGTTCATATGCCATTCAATCCTTGTCCTAACAGTAGATAGTAGCACGGTTTCTTTATTCAGGGTAACTCGCGAAACTCGCGGTAAGTATAGCCGAAGAACAGAGCAGAACAGGCGTCTATCGGAAGCCAGTTTCACCTTCATACTATGAAAATATCCCTGGCTTATAATCAGCTCACCGCGGTAGCGAGTGATGCAGTGTCCACGTGTCCAGGTTGGGGTAGTGGGTATCCTTCAGTCTATGCGGGTTGAGACGCGCAGTTCGATTCTCGCACCGGGACTCGCTGTCTGAACGGTGCGTAGTTGCCGTTCAGTCAGGACAAGGAGTTACCGTAGAAGCCCAGTCCGCTCGCATAACTGCTAACCGGAACTTCTCGAACGACCGAATTACCTCAACAAACTCGCCGGGGTCAGCCGGTTTTTCGAGGATTGCATCCTCGTCTGCATCGTGGTTGAGGTCATGGGCTTCAATTAGGTCTTCATCTATTCCAGTCGGGACAATCACCGGAATGTCATCCAGTTCGGAGTGGAGTTTGACTTCGTGTAGAACGTCTTAACCGAAATCACGTAATTCAGAGGGATCTATAATTTACTAAAGGAGCGGATCGCCATTGGCCCACAGTTGTTGGAAGTACTTCTCAAACTCTTCGACCACCTTCGAATCTTTAATTCCGACTACTCCAATCCGATCGTCACCGGATACTGGATGTGGGAGGTCAATTGTCGTCTCTACTTGATCGATCACATCGAAAGAGAGTACGACATCAGAAATGGTTCTGACAGTTACATCCACCGACCGCTCGTCAATTAGGCACGGGAATCTGTCAGGGAGTTCGGTGACTACCTTTTTACTAAATAGTAGATCAACTGTGACATCTGGGTTAGCGCCCTCGAAAAGGGCCTCAACTTCAGTTCGGAAGGTATCCCAGGTGGAATTTTCATAGGGGGTTCCAATGACTGCGTGAACGAAATCCTCCGCAGTCCGCATGTGTTGCTGAAAAGCCGTGCTCATCTCATCACTCCCGAGCGATCCGTGCCAGAAACTACTCTCGATAGGTGGTGTCGGCAGAAGGTTCGAACGGACCGTTTCAGCTCTCTCTCGATAGCGATTCCACTCTTGAGTGAGTTCGTATGTCCTCTCAGCCAGAAGTCTCTCAACGACGATTTCTGGTTGTACAGCGACGTACTGTTTTGGATCGTTTGACTGCGTCCGGATCAGTTTGCGAGCTTCAAGGCCATTGAGTACATCATAGATACGGCCTTTCGGAACGTCACTAATATCAGAGAGTTCGGTCGCAGTTACTGGTCCTGTCACCAGTAGCGCCCGATATACCTTCTCTTCGTAACTTGAGAGTCCCAGTTCGCTCAATTCTGTCATAAGTATCGTTGTACGTCCAAACGAATTGTAAGTGCTGTTCTGTCTCCATAGCCTCACACCACTTCCATATTAGATACTAGAATAATTTCTGATCAGTGCCGTCTATGAGATTGGATTGGAATCTGCGAGGTAGGAGTGCAGATTAGAACAAACTGAAAGTGGCACTGTGTTCCAACACCCTTTCGACCGCTTCTGGGTATTTGTATATCAGAAATGAATAATCGCTACGACGTGATAATCGCTGGTGCGGGCCCAGCAGGGGCGCAGTGTGCGCGAGATCTAGCCGAGCGTGGCTACGATGTGGTCGTCTTAGAGACCGAAGCAGAGGACGAGTTCCCGGCACAGAGCAACAAATCCACAGGCGGCACCTTCGCATCAATGATGACCTCCTTCGGTATCCCCGACGACGTGGTCATGCACGCGACTGATTCAGTAGTTCTTGAATCCCCCAACAACTATCTCATCCAAAATCAGCCGGGGTTCATTCTGGAATTTGTCGAATTCAAAGAATTCCTTGTAGAGGATAGCCGTAATAAAGGGGCAGAATATCGCTTTGACGCCCGTGTAAGAGATCCGATCATGAAAGATGGGGATGTCGTTGGCGTCCGATACAATGGTGACGAGGAGATCTACGCAGAGATCATCATCGATGCTACGGGGCCAGCTGCGCCGTTGGCCAAAAGCTTAGGTATCGTCGATCTTGAGCGCACAAATCACGCGATTGGTATCGAATACCAATTTGAGGGAATCAACCTCACTCATCCCGAATACGCCGACCTTGCTGACGCGATGATGCTACAGCTAAATCACGAGTACGCTCCCGGTGGATATTCTTGGATCTTCCACACTGGTGAGGACACGGCAAAAGTTGGCGTCTGTTTTATTCAAAACGAGCGTTATCGAGAGCACGCCATCAAGAATCGAACTGTGGACGGTTACCTCGAACACTGGCTTGATACTGATCCACGTTTTGAGAACGCTAAACGAATTTCTGAGACACAGGTTCGTGGCTCCGCACATATCCAGCCGCCAGGGTCAATGAGTACTACATCATTCATGGCGATTGGCGATACAGTCCCATCGATCGATCCCGTCTGGGGTGAAGGTGTGTATAAGTGTATGAAGTCGGCTCGTGCAGCCGCGATGACTGTCGATCGCTGTCTCACTGGCTCGGTGGATACATCTACGAGAGCGATGGCGGTCTACGACGATCTCTGGCATGAGCAGGTCGCATCCCAACAAGAACGCCGTCTGATGATGACCAAACTGCTGTATCTCGCACCAAATGAACGGTACGATCAGCTCATGCGGGATCTGAACGAGGTCAGCGGAGACACCCTCTCAGCGATCAACAACGGAAATATGCGTGATATCGTCAAATTATTTTATCCCAGTGACTTGCCTCTTCTCTGGAAATACTGGAGAGAAACGTGAACTGTGTGGCGCTGTATCCACTTCTTACTCGGTTGCTCTTTAGGAGGGTCTTAGACCTATTTTCGATAAACTACTTGCCCACGAATAGTTCGCGTTTGAGGTTGTTCTCTAAGTCACTGTACTTACCGCTGGTTCACGATCGCCTGTCCGACGCTGGTGAATTTCTCGGACACCACGCTCACGACAACTGCGTGTGCATACCGATCGGTTCGAACACCATGTGGTAGAATAGCATCTAGTATTACAGCCATCATAGCATACCTTAATATAATTTATATATCCTCGGTGAATAAGCTGAGATGGTATGGTCGAGCAAACCATAATTGACCGTCTTGAGAAAGAGGTCGATGTTCTCGATCGGCATTTAGAGGTATTTGTCCTCGTATCGCAGGCCGAACCAATTGGTATCGTCAAATTATCTACCCAGACTGGTCTCCCGCACCACAAGGTTCGGTACTCGCTGCGTGTTCTTGAGGAACAAGAACTCATCGAACCGTGTTCAGCAGGTGCAACGACGACGGATCATGCCAAAGAATTCGTCGAGACGCTAAACGACGATCTGTCGACTATGATCGACGCATTGGATACTATGAGGATTTCTGGATCAAAGGAGTTGAAATCTGTATGAATACCTACGAGTTACTCACCCGGAACACTGAGGAAGTCGTTACTGAGCAAGAGGTACGTGAACTCGCCGATGATCCGGCAGACAAACGAGTCTACGTCGGCTACGAACCATCCGGTGTCCTCCACCTCGGTCACCTTCTGACGGCGAATAAACTCATTGACGCGCAGGAAGCGGGGATGGATGTTGTAGTCCTGCTTGCAGATGTTCACGCACATCTCAACGGGAAGGGCAGTTTCGAGGAGATTCACGAGACAGCGGAGCGAATGAAGGCACAGTTCGCCGCGTACGGCCTCAATGAGAACAATACTGAATACGTCTACGGATCTGACTTCCAGCTTGAAGCGTACTACTCGCTCGATCTGCACGAACTCGGCGTCTCGACGACGCTCAACCGCGCCCAACGAGCGGTTGCCGAACTCCAAAGTGGTGACACCGCAACGGTGAGCCATACAGTGTACCCCTTGATGCAGGTCCTCGATTTCGAATTCCTCGGCATCGACCTCGCTGTCGGCGGAACCGACCAGCGGAAAGTACACATGCTCGCCCGGGAGAAACTGCCGGAGCTGGGATACGAGGTGCGACCGTGTTTGCACACGCCCATCCTCGCCGATCTCGAAACTGGCGAAGGAAAGATGTCGTCAAGCGAGGGGACGACGATCTCGATGGAGGATTCCACTGCGGACCTCAAGCGAAAGATCGAGTCGGCGTTTTGTCCTCCAACCCGTGATCCCGAGGGCGACCGCGAGAACCCCGTCCTACAGTTGTTCGAGTACTACGTGTTTCCGCGGTTCGAGTCGGTGACCGTGAGACGGCCCAAGAAGTACGGTGGAAATCGGACATACGAGCGCTACGATGACCTCGCGGCGGCGCTCGAATCCGGAGAATTGCATCCAGCTGATGCCAAAGAGACAGTAGCTGGCTATCTCGATGAACTGATCGCTCCAGGTCGGGAGAAACTCCGCGAACTAACGAGCGAATAGGTCGAAGTCGTTCAGTTCGCAGTTCTACTGATCAGGCGATTCGCTTCTCGCAATCCTGCAAGTAAGCTACGACTCAAACCCGATCCTCCGTGATGGAGTAGTGACAACAGCTCAGATCAAAACTAGATTTCTCTGCAAAGCGGACCAAGAACCCGATATTCGCTCTATTTACTCTTGAGTACTGGGTGTCGACCAGCTCTTCCAAAGCACTGAATTAATTTAGAGTCTATGAGAATTGTCGCTTGATTGGTGGTTTGTAGGAAACCAAACGCAGGATCTGTGGTAGGCGTCTTCCGGACATTCAGTATAGCGCTATAGGATTTATCCGTCCCCCCTCGTCCAGACTGTGAGATGAGATACTATACCGCAATTACCCGTTCATCGAATCCCACAACCGCTTCAGTGCCACCGATTCGATCGCTTGACTGACCCGAGACCGACTGCGAATCGTTGTCCGTCCATTCGCGTACGGGTTCGAAGCTTACCGTTGCCATCGGAGAATTCAGTTCGCCGATCGCAGTCGGTCCTCGAGTTTCGCGAGGCTCCTCGCTCGACGGGCCGGTTGCCGTTCGTGAACGCGTTGGCGTCACAGGGGACGAGTGGGCGGTCGACTGCTGGGCTCGAGATAGTTGAGCACGGGCAGCCGAAACGGTATCGCGGTCGAGCAGGCTGTCTCGAGAACGCGTGCAGCGGTTCACACCGCGGGTTCACGCCGTCCGATAGCGTGATATGCGGGCTCGAGTGCGTGCACTGCGGCCACGGACATCACGCTGACGACACAAGTAACAGCGCGGAAATTTCTAGCTGCCGCCGGGCGATGTCTGGCGGCCGCGAAGAATACGGGCTGCAGATGACTCGCTGCCATCCCAGTTCTTCGATCCCGCTTGGCTCGAGGTCGCATCGCGATTTCCGAACGCAACCGGAACGGAATCGACGGCCGCGCTCTCGAATTCTCGAAGAGTCCGGCAACGAGACCTCGAGCGCAGGCGAACGAGCGTATGTGCTCGTGAGCGGAGGGCCACGCTGACTCCTCCCGAACAGTCTGGGTCGATTGGGCGATCTGTTGGTGCCGGGAGTAGCAGCGAACCTCGTTTATCGACCGTCCGATACAGCCCGCCCGTGAGCCAGTGAGGTTCGGTTGGATCTACGAGCAATCGTCACGCGGTTCGGGACGGTCTCGTGCCCAGTAAAGCGGTCCCATCGTCTCAGGTCCGTTCCGCTCACGTCGCTCTCCCTGCCGACGGTTCACGTCCGTGCTTTCGTCTTGAGCTGCCGCTGAGTCCGTTTTCTCGAGACACCAGTCCAGCCATCGAATCCAATTCGCACGTCGAAAGCGACAGCGACGGCGGCCGATTACCGACTTCTGGGAACTGCCCAGCGATCCCACATTCCGCGGGAGACGTGAACGGGACTATCCGGTACGCGGATGTTGCACAGTTGGGGACTCCACCATCCGCCGTTCGACGTGCGTCTCTCCTCCAATCACGGGGACCGGTCGCGACCGAGAACGACCGCCGACCTCATTCGGTTGGTTCGGAACGGGTGGCCTCGAGTGAAATTGAGCACCGTCTCTCGGACTCGAGTAGCCCTACCACGTCACGAGTTTCCGTTCGGTTCCTCTCGGTCCCCGTTTGCGGAGGGACGGGACGTCGTGACAAGGGGACCCCGATCGTGTCTCCTCGCTCGGTCCGGCCGATACCTCGAGTCGACTCCGACTAGGGATCGACGGTAGTGCGTGACCGTCACCGATCTGGTAGCCATCCATCCGATGACATATCACGTTACCCACTCACACGCCACTATTATATTAGAAATCTAATTATTTCCCGGCGGAAGAAATACATTCTGGAACCCTGTTTTCGAGTCCTAACCCCAAGGGTCTGACCCGGGAGAATGCCGTTCAAATTTTGCCGGTTCTGGTTCAGATTCGGAGCCGAACGAACTCCGATTCGGATCAGTTCGTCGACCCTCTCGATACGAACCGCTCGTTCATGTTGCTCTTCTATCCTTTCGTTCTCTCTGCTCCTCGGCACCCCGTTCTGACTATTTCTTTATTCTCAGTAGTGGGACTACAGTGGGTGATTTCGAAGTCCCACACATACAAATAATGCTACTGGATGCGCGTTATCGGGGTCCCTCGAGTACAAATAAATGCCCTTATTTGTGAATGTGGGATAGATTGATGTGGTTCCGCTGAGAGCCACCCCGTATGGCCGACGACGAACGAGTCGCCGTCAAGACCTACGTGCCGCGGTACCAGAAAGAGCTCTGGGAAGCCCAGGCCGAGGAACTCGAGATGAGTCAAAGCGAGTTCGTCCGAACGATGGTACAGGCGGGACGCACGTCTTACGAGATACCGACGGACGGGACGACCGAGCAGGGTGGCTCCGACGCCGGCGCCACCGGTGGCGCCGACCTCGCGGATCGAATTCTCGAGGTGCTCCAGCGCCGCGGCGTTCTCGACTGGGACGATCTCGTCGACGCCTTAGTCGACGACGTCGAAGCCGACCTCGACGCGGAACTCCAGCGGTTACAGGACGAAAATCGGATCCGCTACAGCGGTCGCGACGGCGGCTACGTGGTGACCGACGATGAGTGAGGGCCGTCAGGAGACGAACACGGTCGAATACTTCCTGCAGGACATCGAGCACCACGGTCGAAACGAACGGACCGCAGCGGCCTACGAACGGGTCCTCTCGGACTACGAAGCGTTCCTCACCGAGCGGTTCGAGAAGACGCCGCCGGAGGCGAGCTACCGGGACTGCATGGCCTGGGTGCACGAACTCCGGACCACGCACTCCGAAAGCACCGTGGCGACGTACGCCTCGTATCTCAACCGGTTCTACAGCTACCTCGAGCGGGTCGGACACACCGACGAGAACCCGATGACGGTCGTCTTAGAGGAGATGAACGAGTCGATCGAGTCGAACCCGACCCGACGCGACGTGACGCTGCCCGAGATGCGGTCGTTCGTCGGGGAGATTCGCCATCCGCTGCATCGAGCCATCGTAACGACGCTGCTGAAGACCGGGATCAGGGCCGGAGAGCTCTGCAATCTGGATTTGATCGACCTCCACCTCGATCACGAGGCTCAGACCTGGCAGCCGCGGGCCCACATCGCCGGCCGCCCGGATTCGCTGTTTATCGCGACCGAGCACACCTACGGACGCGAATCCGGCGGCGAGCGGCGGACGGCGTCGAACAAACGGAAACGCGAGACCGTCGTCCCGATCGACGAGGAATTGAAGGCGGTGTTGCTCCGATGGCTCGCCGTGCGTCCGGATACGCCCGCGAGCGCGCCGTCAGCCCCTGCGACGGGGCCGCTGTTCGTCGGTACCGCCGATAGCTGGGGCGAGCGACTCACGCCGGATATCGTCCACCACGTGGTCGAAGGGTACGCGAGGGACCGCGGCTGGTACCGCACCGGCGGCGGCGCCGCGGAGAACGTGACGCCCCACTACTTCCGGCACTTCTTCACGACTCACCTCCGCGATCGGACGGGCGACCGCGGGATCGTCCAGTACCTCCGGGGCGACGTCGCCAGCGACGTGATCGACACCTACACCCACAACTGGGGCGATCGCGTCCGGGAAACCTACCTCGAGCACATCTACTCCGTGATGCCCTGAGACCGGCCGTCCTGCAGCAGCGGCTAGCTATCGTGGCGATTGTCCGCTGGCGGCTGCTACCGGCGAATCGCGTCCTCTGATCGAGATGATGGCTCAAATTTACTACTATGGTAGTTGTCTCTACTGTCCGAAACCAGCCTGATAAACCGCATCTCGCTATATCTAATTGGCGCTGATCGAAACCGAACCTTCGATCCTCGATATTCGGAAAATCGAACGCGAGACCGCCATATGCGTCCGTCCGGAGAAGCAGCCGTCGAGTCAGGTCTCGACCGCGAGTTCCGTCTCGAGGTCGGCGCCGTTCAACAGCGCCCGAACGGCCGCCGCGGTGTCGGTCACTTCCGGTTTCGTCTCGAGCAGGACGGTCTCGCTGGGGAACAGTTGTTCGCCCAGCAGGAGGCCGTGCTCCCGGGCCGTCGATCCCGTCACGGTCAGGTAGACCCCGAGTCCGGTGTCGGCGATCGCGGCTTCCTCTTCGCGACCCTCGACGGGGTACTCGAAGCCGACGCCGTCGAGGGTTCGGGTGCCGAGGACGGCCTGGACGAGCCGCTCGTACCGCGGTTCGATACACAGCGGCCCCTCGTAGGACTCGAGGAACGACCGGTCGAGCGAGTCGCCCGACGGGGCGACGTCGGGCGTGGCCATCAGCGTGTGGTAGACGGTGTCGCCGAGACCGGTGACCACGCGGACGTCCGTGTCCGCGGGGTCGATCCGGGCGTTGATATCGGCGATCCGATCCAGCGGCTCCGGGCGGAGTTCGACGACCTCCTCGAGAATGAGATCGGCGCTGTCGAACCCGAGCGCGAACTCGTGAGTCCGCAGCGCTCGAAACGGTTCCTCGCGGCCGATCAACTGGATGGCCGCGTCGTCGGGGACGCCGTCGACGCCCTCGAGCGGGATCGTGACGCTGTCGAAGACGATCCGGCGGGGTTTCCCGGCGCGATCGTCGCGCAACAGGGTGTACTCCGGTTCGGTGCGATCGTCGACGGCGCTGTAGTCGGCGAGACGATGGTACACGTGTTCTTCGGCGCCGGGTTCAGAATCGACTTTTCCCTTCGTGACCGCCTTCTCGTGGCGGAGCGTCGACGTGATATCGTCCGCGAGCTCCGGGACGTCGAGTCGACGCGCGAGTCGGTCCAGCACCGACTCGAGGGGTCGTCCTTTCCGTGGCACTGCGATCGGGATCGTCTCGCCCATCGCTCCGTTCTCGACCGCCAACGGATAAACGAGTTGCGTTTCCAGCAGAACGGCGAGCGCGGGTTACTCCGAGAACATCGAGCCGAGCTGGTCGCGCCAGTCCTGAATGTCCGTAACCTCGGCGCGGACGTCCTCGATGTCGTCCTCGAGGTCGTCGACCTCGCCCTCGAGCTCGTCGACGTCGTCGGCGACCTCGTCGAGATCGTCCGAAACGCCCTCGACGTCCGCTTCGACCGTTTCGACGTCCCCCTCGAGTTCGGTCACGTCGGTCGAGAGCTCGTCGACGTCTCCGTCGACGGCCGCAACGTCGTCCTCGAGGTCGCCAACCACGCTCTCGACGGCCGTCACGTCCTCGGAGACCGCGTCGAGATCGGTCTCGACGTCGTCGAGCCGTCCCTCGTTGTCCTCGACTCGAGTTCCCATCGCGTCGAACTCGTCTTCGAGCGCCGCGAGATCCGACTGGAGCTCCTCGATGAGCTGCTCGCCGGTGCCGTTCTCCTCGAGGAACGATTTCAGGGCGTCGGCGTAGGCGAGAACCTCCTCGACGCGCGACTGGAGGTGGTCGACCTTCGCGATTTCCGGCCCCGACGGCTCGAGGTCGAGCGCGGAGCGAAGGGCCGTCAGATCGTCGTCCTCGAGTTCGTCCTCGCGAATCTCGGTTGCGAGACGGGCGCCGATCGATCCCTCGACGGACGCGACGGACTCGGGTTCCGCGTCGTCGGCGTCCGCTGTCGACGTCGGGGCGGGGGCCGTCTCGGCGTCGGATTCGCTCGCTTCCGCCTCGCCGTCCTCGAGCGGGGTCGCCGCGTCGTCGGTTTCGTCCGACTCCGCCTCGAGCGCGTCCTCGTCGTCGACCTCACCAGTAGTCTGGTCGTCCGCTTCGTCGTCCTCGTCGGTCACGTTCGGCTCGGAAGCGTCGGCGTCCGGTTCGTCGCTCTCCTCGGCTCCGAGGTCGATCTCCGGGGCACCGTCGTCGTCGTCGTCCGCCTCATCGGCGCCGGCCGCGGCGGCCTCGAGATCGAGTTCGATCTCGGGTTCGTCGCCGTCGTCTTCGGCCGCCGCAGGCTCCTCGACGGTCTCGCCGGTCTCGTCGGTTCCGAGGTCGATTTCGACGCCCGCGTCCTCGTCGTCGGTATCCGCAGCCGTCTCTTCGGTACCGGGAATCTCCTCTTCCTCGAAGCCGAGGTCGATATCCGGCGCGTCGTCGGCGTCGTCCTCGTCGACGACCGAGTCGTCGGGTTCGGGATCGACGTCGTCGAGGTCCAGATCGAGGCCGGACGACTCGTCGACGGAGTCGTCTTCGGCGGTCTCGTCCTCGACGTCGTCAGCATCGTCTTCCTCGGCCCCGGCGGCGTCGACCTCGGTATCGTCGGTCTCAGCGTCCGCGGCGTCGTCGTCCGCCTCGAGGCCGGGTACCGACTTCGAGTCGCCGGCGATCATGTCCTTGACGGGTTGATTCCGGTCTTCGGAGACGATATTGCCGATGACGTCGTCGTCGACTTCCTCGGCCTCGGAGTCGCTCTCGGCGTCGGAGCTGACCTCGACCAGTTCCGGCTTCGTCAGGAACTCGGCGGCCTCGCTCTCGTCGTCGATTCGGATGCCGTAGACCGTTACGAGCCGTTCGTTCGCGTCGAGACTGCCGGTGAACTCGACGTGGTTGTCCTGGAACGCGGTCCAGTCGTCGCTGTGATACTCGGGGTGGAACCCGACCTTGTCCATCGGGAACGATTCCGGGATCTCCTCGGAGAGACGAAACTCGACCTGATCCTCGCGCTCCGATTCGATCTCGAACCGGATGGCGGGGACGGGAAACTCGTCCGCCGCAAACGTCTTCCGAACGGACAACCCGTCGGCGCTGACTTCGACTTCGTCGTCCGTGTCGGCGGTGCTACTCATGAGGCCAACGTTACCACAGCATTACTATAAAGGATACGGACAATATCAGATCTGGTTAACGAATTCGGCGCCCGGCGACGGCGATCTAGAGATCGAGCCGATCGCCGATTTCGACGATCTCCAGTTCCCGCGGGTAGTCGAAGCTTCTGGCGTGGTGGTGGAGGACTTTCGGGTCGGAGGTGAGTCGCTTCCACATGTCCCAGTGACTCGGCAGCAGTCGCTCGAGTTCGAGCGCCTCGGCGGCCTCGACGATCTGGTTCTCGTCGTTGTACCAGCGCGTCCGCTCGGGCTCGCCGGTCTCCTTGTCGGGGATCATTCCGACGGTGCCGAACGCGAGGATCCCGAGGTCGATGTCGTACTCTTCGCCGAGTCGCTCGAACTCGTCGCTCGGCTTCGTATCACCGCCGTGGAAGATCGTTCCGTCCTCGTGTTCGAAGACGTAGCTGACCGGCTGGGTCGAGTCGGGGTCGTGGGCCGCCTCGACGTGGACCGTGAACTCGCCGATCTCGAACGTGTCGCCCTCGCTCACGTCGACGAACTGGTCGTCGTCGAGGTCCCACTCGTCGGTCCAGTTCTCCTCGCGAGTCACCGCGAGGCTGTCGTCGGGCGCGTAGAAGGACGCGTCCGTCGACTCGAGGATCGGCGCCTGGCTCTCGCCGTGGACGTGGTCGGAGTGTTCGTGGGTCGCGAGCACGGCGTCGGCCTCGGTGACGTCTTCGGGATCGAACGGAACGGGAATCATCCGGATCGTCCGCGGCGGGGTGCCCAGGCCGAGATACGGATCGATGTAGACCGTCGTCCCCTCGCGTCCCTTGAGGACGAAGCCGTTGCAGCCGAGATACCAGATCCCGACGCTATCGGGCGAGGCGTCTTCGATGTCGCGGACGAGCCAGTCTCCCCAATCGCTTTGAACCATGTGCCAGGGTGGGAGGACCGACTGGGTAAGTGTTATTGTCTCGACGGACGCGAGCCGACGCGAGTCTAACGGGGAGCGGAAGCCGGAAACGAAGAGTAATCGGTGGTGTCGCGATCGAAACGGGACGATCGGTGCGAGCTTTCGGGTCGCTGTGCGGCGTTGTCGACCGTCTCGAGGGTACCGTCGACGGCGCAGACTCGCTACAGCGGAATCCCGAACGCGTCGGTCTCGTCGGTTGCGTCCCGGCCGTCGAGTCGCGAGCCCAGCAGCTGTCGCATGAGCACGACGAGCCCGTTCCCCGGTCCCTCGCCGAGGATCGCCGTCTCGTCGTACTCGTCGCCGCCGGCCGGCGTTCCGAAGGTTCCGAGCATCACCGCCTCGCGATCGGCGAACACGAGCCGACCGACCGATTCGCCGTTCGCCGGCAGGTCGAGCCAGTCGAGCTGGGGTTCCCAGAGGGTCGCCTCCGGCGCCCGCTCGCGGACGAGTTCGCGCACGCGCGGATCGCTCGAGCCGACGTAGACGTCGACGCCCCGGTCGATCGCGTCCTCGACCCGACGGATGCAGCCCTCTTCGAGCAGCCCCGTCGTCGTGAACATCATGAACAGTTCGTCGTCGGCCCGCTCGCACAGCGACTGGCCGGTCGCGATGATTCGATCGCGACCCTCGAGCGTGCGAACGCCCTCGTCGGTCGCCGATCGGTCGTCATCGGCGTCGCGGTCGTCCGCAGTCTCGCCCGCGCCGTCCTCTCGGGTCTCGAGCCACTCGATGCGGAGGTCCGGGTGGCCCTCGTAGGAGACGGTCTCGCTCTCACTGTCGTAGCCGATCAGCCCGGCGTCGTTCAGCAGCGGGAGGTGGACGTGGCGCAGCGAGAGTCGAACCTCGTCGACGCGCTCCTGGGACACCTCGCGCTCGGCCGTCCCGTCCTCACGGGCCGCGACGTCTCGAGCGAGCGTCTCGGCCGTGATCGGGTGGTACTGGTTGGCCAGCACGGTGAGGATCGTCCGTCGTCGCGCATCGGCGAGCGCGGCGAACAGCCCGTCGAGATCGGTCTCGTAATCGGTCCTTTCGCGCCCGAGGAGGGCCACGAGTTCGGCGTCGTCGAACAGCGGGTGGTCGGCCGCGACGAGTCGGTCGTCGTCCGTCTCGACGAGGACGCCGGCCTCGAGCAGGGCGGGCAGGACGCGGTGGGTACAGTCGAGGCGCGCGCGCCGGTGGTCGTCCTCGGAGACTTCCGCGAGCGGTTTATCGTCGGTTACCGCCGCGAGCTCGTAGGCGAGATCCGTTTTCGCGATTCCGTCCGGCGATCGCTCGCGGACGATCCGAAGGGCTTCGCGACGGGTTCCGTCCGCAAGCGCGTCGAAAACCTCGTCTTGAGACGTCGATCGGCCGCTGACACCAGGATTACTCATCAACTACTGGTCTGTGTTAGTGGGGCTAAAGAACTGCTCCAAACCACTTTGGAATCAGTACGAGATTACCCATGTTTCGCTGAATATCTCCGCTAGAAGTCTAAATTCCCGTTAATAGTAGTACGGTATTTCGATATCAGCTCCATACTATGACGTTTGGTACTGTACGTCACCCTCGCGGGACTATCGTGAGCGAAACGTTTTATCGGTAATTACCCGATCTCCCCTGCGATCGACTGCCACGTGAGACGCCGTCGAGTGCCGGGATAACGTTGACGACGCTTTCTCGCGGGAACACATATTGCATGTCAAACGGCCAATTGGATTCCGGATTCCGACGACGAAACGTCTTAGAAACGATCGGCGGCACGGCCGCTATCGCGTTGCTCGGTACGGGTGCGACGACGGTACCGGCGGCCGCGGACGACGATGAGGCAGCCGTAACCGGGCGTCATCCGCGATATCGACTGCCCGACCTCCCGTACGCGTACGACGCGCTCGAGCCGCACATCGACGAGCGGATCATGGAGCTCCACCACAGCGAACACCACCAGTCGTACGTCGACGGCGCGAACGCGGCACTCGAGGCGTTCGAATCGATGCGATCGGCCGGCGAGTTCGACGGAGTCCGGGCCGCGAAGCGCGACTTCTCGTTCAACCTCTCCGGCCACGTCAACCACACCGTCTTCTGGGAGAGCATGAGCCCCGACGGCGGCGGCGCTCCCGAGGGCGACCTCGCGGCGGCGCTCGAGTCGCAGTTCGGCTCGTTCGAGGCGTTCCAGGCGGAGTTCACCGCGACCGCGAACGCGGTCGAGGGCGACGGCTGGGCGATGCTGTTCTACGAACCGCTGGCCGACGCGCTCGTCGTCGGACAGGTCGAGGACCAGAACGAACTCGCCCACCAGCGCGCGGTGCCGATCCTCGCGCTCGACGTCTGGGAGCACGCCTATTACCTCCAGTACGAGAACGATCGCGAGGCCTACGTCGAGGCGTGGTGGAACGTCGTCGACTGGGGCGGCGTCGGGAAGCGATACGAACTGCTCACGGAGACGGCCGGGACCGAACTCGAGGCCGATGGGGTGCGATCTAGCTGAAGAGCGGAGAACCGAGACACGGGACTGAGGCCGCCTACCAGGTTCCGTGGAACGTGTCGAAGGAGAGATCCTCGAGGGACTTGTTGCCGACGGCGATCTCGTACTCGCCGGGCGTGAGCATCGGCTTGTGGAACTGCGGGCCGTCGTCGGTCGTGATCCGCGGACAGCCGGTGTTGACGAACGCGTCCATGTCGAAGTTGCGCAGGCGGTCCGGCGTCACCTCGTCCATCGTGATGAGGTAGGCGTCGTCGTTGTCGTCGAGGATCTCCTGGGCCTGCTCCCAGCGGCCCTGGCCGATCTTGGTACAGAAGATGACGCCCCACTTCTCGGCGTCCATCGCGCGGTGGACGGCGCCGTACCGCTGTTTCATGAACTTCTCGGTGTCGGCGACGGTGACGACGTTGTTGACGGGGTCGGCGATGACGACGTGCTTGTCGGGGTATTCCATCGCCAAGCCCAGGGGATGGAACTTTCCGCCGCCGACGTAGAGGACCTGATCCGCCGGCACGTCCGCGCTCGCGTAGTTACAGCCGAGCACCTGCCCCTCGTGGGTCAGCCGCTCGTCGCCGCGACGGCTGTGGACGTCGTAGCCCCGTTCCTCGAGGAACTCGCTCATCTCCTCGTAGCGGTTCATGTGCTGGGCCGTCGTCACGAGACCGACGTCTTCGGTCTCCTCGGGCGGCTCCAGGGTATCGAGGGCCTCCTCCATGATCGGCGTGACCTCGACGTTCGAGAACAGCGGCACGTAGATCACCTTGTCCGTGTTCTTCATCGGCGAGTGGCCGAAGTGGACGAACACGTCGGTGCGCTTCATCAGATAGGTGTCGAGGTCGCAGGCGCCGTAACAGGGCTGACCCGAGAGCATGAACGTCACGTCGTCGTCGGACAGTTCGCGGAGGTCGTCGGCGACGGCCGGGCCGCGCCGTTTCAGTCCCTCCGGGAACTGCAGGCCGACCTTCTTCGCGTCCCGCTCCTCGATGGCTTCGACGATCTGCTCGAGTTCGTAGTCCCACTCGCGGTCGTGTTTGAGCTGCATTCCGGTGTTCCGGAGGTCCCCCTCGGTGTACTCCGACTCCTGACTCATTATCCGTCATAGCGGCCACGGACGTAAAACGGCCGCGCTTTTCGACCCGTCGTCGGACGGCCCCAAGCGGGGTCCGTCGGCGGCGATACTGAGACCGTGATACGGGAGTGGGTGCACGTTCCCGTGCGGGCGCGTGAAAGAGAACAAGTCGGTCGCGATCGGTGGCGCCGATGTGACCGCAGCACCCCGCTGAAACGGATTGGTTTCGCGACCCAACAGTCATAGTACTGGAGTATAAACGGGGTGCTAATGTCAGCGGAACAGTCTCCAGACGGATTTCTCTTCGACCTCTACCGTCGGTACATCGGCGAGCCGGAGGATCGAACCGACGTCTACGTCGGCTTCGGTCTGTTTCTCGGCGGCATCGGCCTGGCAAGCATCGCGCTGTTGCTCTTTCTGTGGAGCAGTACGTTCGAAGCCCGCAGCGCGGCCCACATAACGTGGGCCGAACCCGCGTACGGTATCGTCATGATCGCGCTCCCGCTTCTCATGCTGGGGATCGTGGTCTTGCTCCCCTCCGAGCGCCGGGTGCTGTACACGTCGATAGCGGGCGTCGCCGTTACGCTCGTGGCCGTCGTCGGCTTCCTGTACGCCTACCCCGACGACTGGAACGGTTACGGAGCCGACTACACGGCGCAGGTCGTCGCGATTTACGCGATCGGTCTCGCCGGCCTGACGGCGTCGACCGGCGCGGCGCTGATCGCCCACTACCTCGATATGGCCCAGCGCGTCCAGGCCGTCGAAACTGACGACGAGGACGAGGAGGACGAACTCACCGACGCCGACGTTCGGGGCGACATCGACGAGGCGATGGAGGACGTCGAACTCTCCTGGGGCGGCGTCCAGAAGACCGAACACAAGCGTCTGAGTTTCTCCGAGGACGAGTTGGACGAGGTCTCGATCGACGCCGACGCCGGGACGAAGACGACCCGTTCGACCGGCGTCGACGCGCAGGTCGCCGGACTCAAGGGACTGAAAGGCGGCGAGACGAAGACGACCACCTCGCAATCGACGGTCGACGATCAGACGGCGAAACTGAAGGAACTCCGCGAGCAACAGCGGGCCGAGGAGATGGCGACGGCCGACGACGACGGCTCGCCGCTGTCCGGCCTGCTCGCCCGGTTGCGTCAACTGCTGGGTCAAGAGTAATCCTTCGCTACCCAAAGTTAAAATATTCTTACTACCACGTAGTTTGAGATGTAAGGAATTCACATAGATTTATAATCCGTGGGCCACCTTGGCCAACTATGGCGAAAGGCCTAGACGTTGGAACGATGAACATCCTGTCAGCACAACAGGATGGGAACGATACGGTATTCGTGCAGCAGCGTAACTCCTTCGTGGAAATCGAGTACTCGGATATGGCCGAGCAAATGCTCTCGCGGAGCGAAGTTCTTCATATCCGGAAGGACGACAAGGTGTACGTCGTCGGCGACGACGCACTCAATTTCGCGAACATTTTCAACAAGGAGACCCGCCGACCGATGAAACACGGGATCCTCTCGAACGACGAGAAGAGCGCGATCCCGATGATGAAGCTCATCATCGAGCAGGTCGTCGGCGAGCCCGCGTATCCGGACGAGAAGCTCTACTTCTCTTCCCCGGCGGATCCGATCGACTCGGACCTCTCGACGCTGTACCACCAGAAGACGATCGAGTCGTTCCTCGACGACATGGGATACGACTCCGAACCGATCAACGAAGGGATGTCCGTCATCTACAGCGAACTCGCGGACAACAACTTCACCGGACTGGGCATCAGCTTCGGCGCCGGCATGACGAACGTCTGCCTGGCCTACTACGCGGTGCCCGTCATGAAGTTCTCCGTCGCCCGCGGCGGCGACTGGGTCGACGAGCAGGCCGCCCGCGCGACGGGCACGCCCGTCGACAAAGTCACCTCCATCAAGGAGGACGACTTCGAACTCGACTTCACGACCGACGTCGGCGGCGTCGAGGGCGCGCTCTCGATCTACTACGAGAACCTGCTCGACTACGTCATCGAGAACATCGTCAAGGAAGTCGACGAGGAGGACGTCGAGGAAGGACTGGACGTCCCCGTCGTCGTCACCGGCGGCACCTCGAGCCCCAGCGGCTTCGAGGCGCTGTTCCGTGACCACTTAGAGGACGCGAACATTCCGTTCTCGATCAGTGGCGTGACCCACGCGAACGAACCCCTCTACAGCGTCGCACGCGGTGGCCTCGTCGCCGCCCGATCCGACGAGGACGTCGACCACGAGGCCGACGACGACGTCGAAGCGGAAGCCGAAGCCGAATAACTCGTCCCCCCGTTCTTTCCGTTCGATTCTCCCCCAGAGCCCGTCGTATCGACGCACTCGGCTCGAGTTCGACGGCCCCCCCTACCGGCGGTCAACTCTCGTAAAACCGGTTGAACGCGTCGCGCCAGGATTCCGGCTCTTCCCCCTCGCGGATGTGGTCGACGGGGATGTCCGCGAATCCACAGTGGGGACACATGGTCGTCGAGACGTCGCCCAACGAGAGTTCCTCGAGCGAGCCCTGACACCGTGGACAGTTCATATCCGACTCACTCACACGGACTCTCCTTAACTCTATTCGAAACTATCACGAAAAAGTATATTTCGGCCGCCGGCAGCGCCGACTCGTCGTCGAGCGAACGGACGCTATATTACTACTGGACATTTACAAAGGTTTTTGTATGCAACTAGTGTATCCCCTCGCAATGAGCACGTCATCGTCTCCCGAACTCGAATCGACGATCGACCGCTGTCGACCCGCCGACGCCACCCCCGTCACGCTCGAGGCCGAGTCGCTGGAGTCGACGGCGCCGGAGTACCTGCGCGATCTGAAACGCGAACTCACCGACGAGGCCCTGGTTCCGGCCCGCCTCTCCGTCGACGCCTGTTTCGACGAGGACTGCTCGCTGGCGACCCAGGACGAGATCGACCGCGTGCGCGGCTACGTGCGGGCGGGATCGTTCCTCGGCGTCGGGAGCGTGACGGTCCGCGTCGACGACGTCGCCGATCCGGAGAAGGTCCGCCCCGCGCTCGCGGCCTGTGCCGAACGGGCCGAACGCGAAGGGCTCGCGCTCGAACTCGAGGGGCCTATTACGATCGACGCCTAACGCGTCGGCATGTCAGGGCCGTCGCGGCGGACGCTCGCTCGAGCGCTCGAAGCGCTCGCCGATTTCGCCGATCCGTCACCCGCCCTCGAGCAGTATCTCACGCCGCCGGAGATCGCCGCCCACATCGCCCACCAGGCGCGCATGCAGGGCGATCTCGAGGGGTGGACCGTCGATCTCGGGACCGGAACCGGGATGCTCGCGATCGCCGCCTCGCTGGCCGGCGCCGAGGGCGTCGTCGGGATCGACGTCGATCCCGAGGCCCTCGCGCTGGCCCGGACCAACGCCGCCCGGATCGACGAGGCGGGCAAAGACGGTCCGCTCGAGTGGATCCGCGGCGACGCTGCCGAACCGCCGCTGTCGCCGCCCGTCGACGGCGACGTCACCGTTCTCTCGAACCCGCCCTTCGGCGCCCAGCGCGGGAACCGCCACGCCGACCGCGAGTTCCTCGAGACCGCCCGCTCGATCGCGACCGTCTCCTACACGATCCACAACGAGGGCAGCCAGGAGTTCGTCGAGTCGTACGCGGCCGACGCCGGCGCCGACGTGACCCACGCGTTCCGGGCCGAGTTCCCGATCGCGAAGCGCTTCGAGTTTCACACCGAGGCGGAGGCGACGCTCGAGGCGGAAGTGTTCCGGATCGAGTGGTGAGTGGCTGATTCGTAACGGGAGATATTCGCGTCTGTACTGAAGCCGTATGTTCAGCAGAGAACACTGAAAAGAAGCGTTCTGCTATCGTGGCAACAGGGAGTTGCCACGCCCTCCCCACCCGATTCGCTCGTTTCATCTGCTCACGGGCGCTTCGCGCCCGTTCGCATGGTCTGCGGGACCTTCGGTCCCGCACCACTCGCTCATCCACTGGAAGACGCTTCGCGCCTTCCAAGCTGCTGAAAATCGGAGATTTTCGCATCACGAGACGGCTTCGCCGTCTCGAACGACTTCGTTCGTTTCACTCACGAAGACCTCGCACGAGTTTCGACTGCGGTTCGCCGGTAGCTCACCGCAGTCCAGCGCGCGCCACTGCACGTCGGATGATCGAATAGGAACGGTAACGCCTCTGTCTACCGTTAGGCCTCGAGGTGCTCGAGTCGGGCGTACCGACCCGCCCGCCAGCCCGTCAGGAGCGCGACGACGGTCCCGACGACGATCGCCAGGGCGAACCCGACGGCGTACACCTCGAGGGGCGTCCGCAGGAGCGACTCGAAGCCGACGACCGTCGCCGTGAGGCGGTTGAGTCCGCGCGTGAGCAACGGCGTCGCGGCGAGGCCGACGACTCCGCCCAGCAGCCCGATGACCAGCCCCTGGACGCCGATCGTCCCCGCGAGGACCCACCGCGAGAGGCCGACCGCCCGGAGCGCGGCGAGTTCGTCCCGCTGCTGGTAGGCCACGAGGGCGAACAGGTTGACCGTCAGGACGATGCCGCCGACCAGCGAGAGCCCGACCAGCGTCGCGCCGCTGGCGAGGACGAGCGGCCGTTCTTCGACCATCGACCCGATCTGCTCGTCGCTCGTGCGGACGTCGTAGCCCGGATACGCCGCGTCCAGGTCCTCGGCGACGGCGTCGCGGTCGGCCCCCTCCTCGACGCTGGCCGTGACGAACGTCGCCCGGTCGGTGCCGGTCGTTCCGGCGACCGCCTGCAGGTCAGTCAGCGGCACCGTCTCGACGTCCGTGCCGAGGAACTGCGAGTAGTAGGAGGCGATGCCGACGACGGTGAACTCGTTGTCTCGGGCCGTCTGGCGGCTGGTCCCGACGGAGACCGTATCGCCGACCGAGACGCCCAGCGACTCGGCCGTGCCGGGATCGAGCACGATCTCCTCCGTCGTCGGCTCGCTCGGCCGGTCGGCGGCGGAGTAGTTGCCGTCCGAGTGGTTCATCTCGGTCTCGAACCCGCCGCCGGCCTCGAAGTCGAAGCCGTCGTGGGTCTCGTGGACCCCGACCGCCGACGTCCGCACCGCGTCGTCGCCCGTCGCGACGTAGAGTTCGTGCATCGCGATCGGCGAGGCGGAGCTGACGTCGTCGCGTTGGGTCATCTCGGCCGACATCGCGTGGGCGTCGACGATCGGGTTCGCCGTGTCGCTGGATTCGGGATCGATCGATTCGCTCGTGACCCAGATGTCCCGGCCGGCGTTCTCGAGGCCGTTCTCTCCCGTTTCGACGACGCCGACGCCGAGACTCGCCAGTAGCGTCACCGACAGCACGGCAAGCGCCACCGCGAGGACGGTCAGCGCGGTCCGACCGGGCGAGCGGCGAAGCTGTGCGAACGCCAACCCGACGACGGCCCGCGTTCGGACCGCCGCGCGGCGCAGTCGCGGGCTCATCGCCCCACCTCCGTCAGGACGGACGTGCGAGCCGCGACGACCAGCGGGTAGGGGACGGCCACCAGTCCCGCGACGAGCGCGACGGCGACCGCGTAGGGAACGAACAGCGGATGGAGTTCGGCGACGGCGCCCGGCGCGACGGTCGCGCTGGCGATCCGGTTGACGGCGTAGATCCCGCCCGCGCCGAGCGCGACTCCCACGAGCGCACCGCCGAGGGTCGTCAACAGCGTCGAGACGGCGACGATGGCGAGCCGACTGCGCGTCGTGAAGCCGACCGACTCGAGGACGGCCAGCGTCCGCCGGTCCTCGTTGACGGTCATCCCCATCGTCGTCGCGACGAACGAGGCGCAGATCGCCACGCCGACGATCAGCGCGAGCAGGCTCGTCGCGAAGGCCAGTTCGTCCTCGAACAGCGTTGCGGGGTTCGTTCGATCGACCGACTGGACCGTCGCCTCGGGATAGGCGTCGGCGGCGGCCGACTCCGCGGCGGCGTCGTCGCCCCACACCAGCACCTGATCGGCCAGTTCGCCGTCGGACGCCCCGGTCAGCGCCTGCAGTTCGCTCAGGTGGATCAGCCCGACCGGCGTCTCGGTCTCGCCGTCGCCGGCCGTCTCGACCGCCGCGACCGTCGACGACGGCGCCGCGCCGTCGGGCAACTGCTCGCCGCCCGGCGTGAGCTCGTCGCCGGCCTCGGCCTCGAGTCGATCCGCCGCGGCCGCCGAGAGCACGATCTCGCCCCGGCGCGGGCCGTCGTACGAGCCGTCGGCGTAGTGGGGATCGCCGGACTCGAGTTCGTCCGTCGGAAGCCCGGCGACGGTGCGGGAGGCGTCGTCGGGGACGACGCCGACGAGCAGGATGCGCTTCGACTCGCCGTCGGCCGACTCGAGCGCGACCGGTTCGACGAGCACCGGGGAGGCGTGGCCGACGCCGTCCCGATTCCGGATCCGCTCGGCGCGCGCGTTGGCCTCGCCGAGCTGGGACTTCTCGACGCCGTCGACCGCCGCGAGGGAGTCGCTTTCCGCGGGAGCGACGCGGACGTCGGCGTCGTCCTGGTCGACGGTGGCGCCGTCGGCGAGCCCCAGCGCGATCCCGGTGACGACGATCAGGAGAGCGATGGTCAGCGCGACGGCGGCCGTCGTCGCCGCGAGCCGTCGCGATCTAGTCCCCGTCGCGCGCTTCCAGAGGCGGACGACCGAGACGGTGACGACCCCCCACCAGCGAGCGCGGCGACTGCCCGCGGTCGTCGTCTCGAACCGATCGTCACCTGCCATCGTCGACCACCCGCCCGTCGCGAAGCGTGACCACGCGGTCGGCGACGGCCAGCGTCGAGTCGTCGTGGGAGGCGACCAGCACGGTCCGGTCGCGTCCGATGTCCGTCAGGAGGTCGAGCACGTCCGCGCCGGTCGCCGTGTCGAGCTCTCCCGTCGGCTCGTCGGCGACGATCACGTCCGGATCCGTCACCAGCGCCCGAGCGATCGCGACGCGCTGGCGTTCGCCGCCGCTGAGTTCGCCCGGAGAGTGGTCGATCCGGTCCCCGAGGCCGACCTGCTCGAGCAGCGACTTGGCCCGCTCGCGTCGCGTCGATCGGCCGATCCCGGCCTGGACGAGGGGGAGGGCGACGTTCGCGCGGGCCGACAGCGACGGCAGGAGGTGAAACCGCTGGAAGACGATGCCGACGTGGTGGCGTCGCAGCCGCGTTCGCTCGCGGTCCGAAAGCGACGTGAGGTCGGCCGTGTCGAGCAGCTGGATCCGTCCCGCGGTCGGCACTAACAGCCCGCTGACCGCGTGCAGGATCGTCGACTTGCCGCTGCCGCTCGGTCCCTCGAGACCGACGGTCTCGCCCGCGCCCACCTCGAGCGTGACGTCTCGAAGCGCCGTCACCGTCCGGTCCTCGCTCGAGCGACCGCGGCCGCCGCTCGAGCCGTACTCGTGGGTGACGTCCTTGAGGCGAACGGCCGTCGGCGATTCGCGCTCGTCGGTGGTCGTCGGGCCGGCCTGGGGGGTCGTCCGCCGGAGTGCATGGTCGCTCATCGGTCCGTAGGTCAACTCGATCGGACCGACCACGCAGCGGGTCATTGTTTCTCTCAGGCTTCCCGAAGCCACGCGGTCGTTAACGGACGTTGTGATCGCCGCAAGAACGTCTTCGCGAGAGCACCGTTATCGAACCCTGACCGTTCGAGAACGCGAGCGATACGCGCTCGAACCCCGGTCCGGTCGATCGAAACGTGAAAGTACTGCGGACTGTCGTCCATACGAACCGATTTACGAGAGCGGCGACGCTGCTGCGGCGAGGCGGTCGGGAGAAACGGGCTGATCGCGCGATCTGTCGGACCTATCTGTACGTCTCTCGGGTCGCGACCGCGACCCTGGTCCCGTCGGCGCTCGCGTAGATCGTGTCGTCGACCCGATCGAACGTGAGTCCGCCCGCCGTCTCCGTTTCGCCGTCGGCGGGCATCGGCGTCGTCCCGACGGTCTCGCCCGCCTGCGTCTCGATCTCGAGGACGAACTCGCCGTCTCGGGACTCGATCGTGACGTTGCGGTCGTCGATGCGGACGTCCGCCCGCGACCCCTCGGACTCGTGGGCGAGCCGTCGGTCCTCCCCCTCGGGCCAGATCTCGACCTGATAGACGGTGTCGTTGCCGACCGGCTCCCAGCCGGTCCGCTCGACGTGGACGGTCTCGCGCCAGCCCGGGCCGCCGACGACGACCTCGGCGTCGCCGGTGAAGGCGAGCCGGTTGGCCGGCACCTCCTCCACCCAGATCTGGCGCTCCGTGCTCGAGACGATCACCCCGCTGGACTCGAGCGAGACGGCCTCCGCGAGCGGCCCCACCTGGACCGGCGAGACCTTCTGGTTCTCGACTCCTTCGGCGTACTGGATCGTGTAGTCCTCGATCTGGACGGCCGACTCGGAGGCCGCGGTCGCGTCGTCGAGCACGAAGAGGTTGACCGGGACCGCCGCGCCGGCGACGACGGCGAAGACGGCCAACACGGCGAACAGCGCCGTCTTGCGCCGCGTGACCGACGAGAGCCGCGTCGACCCCCGGTCGGTCGCCGCCGTCGCGATCTCGCCGATCCGCTCGAGGGGCGAGGTCGACGACCGATCGCCGCCGCGGGCGATCTCGAGCGGCCGAGCGACGGCCGATCCGGAACTCGAGCCGCGGAGTCGAGCGAGGCGACGCTCGAGTCGGTCGGGGACGACCGGGCGCTCCGAGGCCGTTATCGCGATCGTGACGACGAGCGCGAGGACGACGACGACGAGGACGCCGGGGCCCTGAAAGAGGTAGTAGACGTTCGCGCTGCCGAACCAGTAGATCTGCCACAGGCCCTGGGCGAAGCCGAACAGCAGGATCGCGATCCAGACCCGAAGCGCGTCGGGACGGTGGCCCCGTCGCCGGAGGAGTCCGATCGCGAGGACGAGCCCGATGAAGAATCCCAGCGCGTGGCCCTGGATGGCGATGCCGGCCCACGAGGGCGCCGACGGGGCCCGCGGCTGGGCGACGTAGACGCCGATCGGCGTCTGGAGCGCGCGATAGAGCGTCAGCAGTGCGCCCTGCACGCCGAGCACGCCGACGAGCGTCACGATCGGATAGTGGACGAGCGAGAAGGCCGCGAAGGCGAAGACGACCCCCGAAAAGCCGATGACCGGGCCGAGCGCGAACAGGCTCGAGCCGATCGTGATCGCGACGACGATCAGCGGGAAGACCACCAGCGCGCGGATCCACGGATCGGTCCGCCACGACGTCCCCGCCGTCTCGCCCCGTCCATCGGGGTAGTGGCCCCAGGCGTACTCCGCGATCGGCGCGACGACGACGGCGCCGGCGAGGTTCCCGATGAGGTGTCCCGGGCCGGCGTGGGAGAACGACGCGGTCAGCATCCCCAGCGGGTAGAAGTACGAATACGCGCGGTAGGGGAGCGTTACCGGGTTCCCGAACGCGGTGATTCCGTCCTGGACGAACAGATAGACGCAGTAGACCAGCGCGATCACGAGTAACGACCCCCACGGGACGCCCAGGACGAGTCGCGAGCGGGCGACGTCGCCCCAGCGGCGGGCGGGGCTGTGGAGTCGGCGGACGACGGCGACGGAGGCGAGCGCCGCCGCCACCACGAACAGCGGGAAGACGACCGACAGGACGATCGTCAGGAGGGCCTCCTGCGAGAGCATATCCAGTGGTTCGGCCGCGGCTGTATATTGGTTTAGGTTATCCCTATCGCGGGTCGCGCGATCGCCGATCACGCACGCGCGGTCGACCCCCGTCGCCGACCGCCGCCCCTCGAGCCCGAACAGAAAGCTACAAGCGGCCGACGACCGGAACGGTGGACATGGAACTGCGGGTCACCGAGAGCACCGACACCGAACTCTCGATCGAGATCGCCGGCGAGGATCACACCTTCATGAACGTCCTCAAGGGCGCACTGCTCGAGCACGAGAACGTCAGCGCGGCCACCTACGACGTCAACCCCGAACAGTCGGGTGGCCAGACCGAACCCATCCTCACGATCAAGACCGAGGGCGGCGTCGAGCCGCTCGAGGCCCTCGAGGATGCGGCAGTCAACGTCCGCGAGAAGGCCATCTCCTTCCGCGAGGCGTTCGAAGCGGCCGCCTGAACAGGAGCTTCGACACTCGATCTCGGGGCTCGAGTCCTCGTCTTCTCGCCGGAACTCTCGCTCGAGATAGTCCGCGCTCCGTCCGGACGAGCACGGCGTAGTCGACGGAGCAGCGTGCTCTCGGCTCCAATCAGTCTGACCGACTACCGTGCCGGATCATCAATGAGTCTAGCAGGCCGCGTAGTGGACGTAGACCTCTCCTTCGACGACGTGCAGATCGAGTCCCTCGCGCTCGAGTTCGGGATCCGTGACCGCGTCGCTGGTCTCGAGTCCGCCGGCGATTTCGTCGGCGAGGGCGGCCTCGTCGTCGTAGTCGTCGATCGATAGCGGCGGGGTCAACGGACCGCTGGCGCCTGCGCTCCCGCAATCGACGCCGAAATCGCTCGGCCGGACGCCCTCTGATTCCGTCCCGTCGTGCTCGCTCGCTACGTACGCTCGGTTGTTGTACTCGGCGTAGGCCGCGAGCCCGTCGTCGTACGAGCGCGAGCTATCGCGTTCGGCCTCGAGTCGGTCGTGAACCTCGAGTTCGGTCGCCTCGAGGTCGATCCCCGCGGCCTGGCTGCCCTGGCCCGGCGCGTCGGGCGGCGACGGCTCGCCGACGCCCGGGAGGATCGACAGCGGGACGACGCCGGTCGCGAACAGCGCGGCGACGACGACGATGGCCGCCAGGATCGGTGCGTACGGCTTGGCCACCTCGAGCCAGCTGGACGTCTCGAGTTCGCCGGCGACGTCGTCGTAGCGCTGCTCGATCTTCTCCAAGTCGTGGTTACCGCAGCGCGAACACGGCGGGTTGTACTTGACGTGGTCGCGACCGCAGTCCTGACAGCGCCAGACGTAGGTGGTGCCGGTATCGACCGTTTCCGTCTCGGTCACGCCGGTGTCGACGGCGGGGTCGCTCGAGGACTCGCTTCGCTCGGCCTCTGTCTCGCCTTCGCCCTCGCGGACGACCGCCTTCTCGAAGGTGTTGTGCCCGCAGTTATCACAGGGAGGGTCGTTTTCCGCGTGAGGTTTGCCACACCACGTGCACCGCCACTTCACTGGTCGTAACGCACGACCGTGTCGATATAAGCGTGTTGGAAGTCGAAACGAACGGCCTGAATTGCCACGCTCACTGGCTCACGGCCGACTGCCGTTCGCCGTTTCGTTCGCTCGCGGCTCGCGGTTTCACCGCTCGCATTCTCGAGATACTCGCTCCGTCCGGATCTCGCAGCTCAGAGTCGCACCGGAACGTCTCGCTCGTCCAGATACTCCTTGGTCTCCTCGATCGAGTACTCGTCGAAGTGGAAGATCGAGGCCGCGAGGCCGGCGTCGGCGCCGGCTTCAGTGAACACGTCGTACATGTCCTCGGGACCGCCACAGCCAGAGGAGGCGATGACTGGCGTGTCGACGGTCTCGCAGACCGCCTTCGTCAGCGGCAGGTCGTAACCGTCCTTGGTGCCGTCCTTGTCGATCGAGTTGACGAACAGTTCGCCCGCGCCGCGGCGTTCGGCTTCCCGTGCCCACTCGAGGACGTCGATACCGGTTCCCTCGCGGCCGCCCTTCTTGGTGCACTCGAACCAGCAGGACTCGCCGTCGATCTCGACGTAGTGTTCGCCCTGCTCGTCGAACCGCCGCCTGGCGTCGACGCTGATGACGATACACTGGTTGCCGAAGGCTTTCGCGCCCTCGGTGATCAGTTCGGGGCGCTCGAGCGCGCCGGTCGTGATCGAGACCTTGTCGGCGCCGGCCCGTAGCGTCTCCTTGATGTCGTCGGTGGTGCGGATGCCGCCCCCGACGGTGAGGGGGATGAAGACCTCGTCGGCGACGCGCTCGACGACGTCGAGCATCGTCTCGCGGCCCTCCGCGGAGGCGGTGATGTCGAGGAAGACGAACTCGTCGGCGCCGGACTCGTTGTACGCCTTGGCCATCTCCACCGGATCGCCGGTGTACTTCAGGTCCTCGAAGTTGACGCCGGTGTAGACCGCCGGGTTCCCGTCCTCGTCCAAGTCCACGTCGATACACGGGATGATTCGCTTTGTCAGCATGTGGTCGTTGTGCGAGCCTTGGAACCCGGGATAGTAAAGTCGTCCCCATCGCTCGTTCGAGCGACGGACGGGGTGCCGTCCCGGTCGGCGAGTCGTCACCGCGATCGCCGCGACGCCGTCCTCAGGCCGACCGCAGTCGCTCCCGGAACGCCTCGACCGCGTCGGGAAGCGCCTCGAGTTGCGCCCGGATGCGCGCGTACTCGCCGTACTCGGTGAGCAGCGAGACGCCGACCTCGGGATCGTTGTCCGCGGCCCGCCGGACGCCGTCGTCGGTCCACTCGAGCGAGCGGAGCGTCTCCGCGAGGACGTACGCGCCGATCGACGGCTCGGTCACCGACGCGACGGCCGACGCGGCCGCCTCGATCGCGGCCGTTCGCTCCGCGCGGATCTCCGCGACCGATTCGGGGGCCGCCAGCGTCCCGTCGTCGATACGGCCCCGCACCCGCTCGAACGCCCGGTACCGCGCCTCGAACCGGACGGCCTCGGTGAGCGCGATACCTGCGTGTCCGTCCTCGATCGCCCCGTTCAGGCCGTCCGCCGCCCTCGAGACCGGATCCACCGTCCGCCAGAGCACCTGCCCGAGATGCTGGTCGTCGAGGTCCGCGTCGACGATTCCCTCGAGCCAGTCGTCGTCGGCCCGATCGGGGATGGTGACGCTCTCGATGCGCTCGGTCGACGTCTCGAGCGCGGCGTCGAAGATCGGCTTCAGGTCGGTCGACTCGTCGGTCCGCCCGTCGAACCGCGCCGCGAGGTGCTCCCAGACGGTCCGCGTGGCCGTCGCGAACTCGAGCACGCCGGCGCCGTCGCCGATGTCGATGACGGAGGCGCCGTCGTCGACGTTCCACCGATTCCGACTGAGTTGCTCCGCCGCGCGCCGGAGGTCCGATTCCTGGCGCGCGTAGAACAGCGCCGCCCGAAGCAGTTCGTCCTCGCCGTCACCGCCGCGGTACGCGACCGAACTGAGTCGGTCGTTGACGCTCGAGCGGACCGCATGTCGCTCCTCGCGCAGGTCCGCGACGATCGTTCCCTTCTCGCCCTCGATGGCGTCGAGCGTGGTCGACGCTACCCGCGCGGCGTCGCGCGCCTCTCGCGTCGTTCGAAGCGCGTGGTACCGATCGTCTCCGGTGGCCGCGGCGGCCTCGTCGCGGTAGTCGCGGGCCTCGTCCCGACGCTCGCCGATCGACTGCCGAACGACGCCGTTGGGGACCGCCTCGGCCTCGAGCGAGTCCGGAACGTCCGCCAGTAGCGTCTCGACGCGCTCGAGGCCGTCGTCGACGGCGTCCGACGTCGGAACCACCGGTACCGGCCACTCGATCTCCGGCGGCTCGGTCTCGTCGGCGAGCACGTCGGCCGCGTCGGCCGCGGTGAACGACGATCTCCCGTCGTCGGTCCACGAGAGCGCGCTACAGCCGGCGAGCGCGGCACTGCCGACCGCGGCGACCCCCGATAAGAACCGTCGGCGATGGCTGCGGCCGCAGTCGCTCATCGCGGTTCCTCCGCGCTCGGAGCGTCAGTGTCGTTGGTCTCGGTTCCGGCAGTTTCGTTCGCGGTGTCGGTTCCGTCCGTCTCGTTCGCCGCGGAGCCGTTCCCACCGCCGGCGCCGCTCGGACAGGTGGTGCGTTCGGAACTCCCTCGACTCGAGGGGGGATCGTCGTACGGGCGGTGGACGCGGACGAACACCGCTTCCGTGACGGATCTGTCCGCCTCGCACGGCTCCATCGGGGCTTTCAGCGCTCGACAGTAGTCCGTTCGGAACTCGCCGTCGGCCGCGCGGACGCTCAGCAGCCGTCGGCGATAGCAGTCGTCGATCGACCGCTGGTCGACGTAGATCGATTCGCCGTCGAAATCGGTCTCTTCGACGAACGCTCGAGCGGCGTCGACGTCGTCGTCCGCGGCGGCGCCGGTGAACCACAGCGCGGCGGCGTCGTCCTCGTCGGTGACGAAGAAATCCGCCAGATAGCGCGGGGCCCGTTTCTCTTCGGCGTCTTCCGCGGCGTCCTCGCTCGAGTAGGCGACGGGCGTGTCGTCCGCCGAACGGATCGACAGCGACTCGTACTCGTGGGTCGACTCGAGCGTGCCTCCCTCGGAGGAGGAGTGGCCGGAGACCGATTCGCCTTCGCTGAACCCGACGCAGCCGGCGAACGCGGCCGAAAGACAGCCGCCGCTCGCTGCGAGCAGCCGCCGGCGAGAGAGCGATGTGGAGGGCATCGACACCGTATTGGTAGTCTAAGTGTAAATATATAGTGATTGACCGGATTCGGGAGCGCGATTCTCCGACCGACGCTTTTCGTTGCGAGACGCTGAGTCGCGCCAAACGACCGTTCGACGGCCTCGAGGAACGAGCGAGTCTCCGTTCGTCGACGAGAGAGGTGTCTTTAAGGCGGTGAGTCGGCAACAGGCGAGTATGGCAGACGACACGAACCAGACGGCAGACGGCGATACGGGCGCCGACGTCGGCCACGATCTCGAGGCCGAGCGGACGACCGCACCGATGAGCGACTACGGGATGCGCGAGGTCGGAATCGGCCTCGTCGTCGCACTCCTCGGCCTGGCCGTCGCGTTCGGAATCCCGTTGCTCGCGGTCTAACTGAGTGGTCGAGAGCGAAAATCGGCGGCGTTAGAAGACGTACTCGTCGTCGTGACCCATCATACCGTCGTCTTCGAGGCCGGTTCCACCGCTCGTCCCCTCTTCCTCGTCCATCGGTCCGCTGGTCTTGTAGGCTTTGATCCCCGTCGAGAGGAGGTCTTCGATCGCCTCCTCGCGGTTGACGAACTCGCCGCGCTCGACCATCTGGGCGATCTGCATCTCGAGGTGTTCCGGGATGGTGATCTCTACTTTCGGCATCTGATTCGGCTTTCGGCGAGGGGGTATTTAGGTCTGACGGGGACACTACACGCCGCGGATCGTCCCCGATCGTCGCACGCGGCGCCGACCGCGAATTGGCGCTACCGCTCGCGGATCGAGGGTCGGTCGCTTCGAGTTCGCTGCGGGCGGTCTCGAGTCGGGAGAGCAGCTATCTCGGCGCGACCGACCACTCCGCGAGCCGTCGGATCGATGGTCGCTAGTACCCGTCTAGAAAGGACCGCTGACGGCGACGCAGCGATCGAATCGCGATCGTAACCGCGGGTATCGGTCGCGTTCGATGCCGTTACCGGTTGCCCATCATGGAGTCGAACGCGTTCTTCAGCGTCGTCCCCGGCTGGGTGATCGACTGGAGCTGGTTGAGCATCTTCCGCTGGTTGAAGTAGCTCGCGAACGCGAGGATGGTCGGCGGCCAGAGCCCGATGAACGTACCCAACTCTCGCTCGCCTCGAAGGAAGAAGTAGTACAGCGAGAGGCCGACGGATGCGGCCGACGCGACGAACGCGGGACCCATGGCTTCTTCGCCGACTTGTTCCGCTGACTGTTCGGTGACTTCTCGTTCGGCTATCTGCTGTCTACTTGCCATACAGGTAAGCGTGGTCGAGACTGTACTAAGGGATGGCGAGGGTTTCGAGAGGAAGCCCCTGAATTGTGATGTCGGACCGACTGTTACAGTTCGTTTCATCCCCGCCACCGGCCCGGAAATACGAGCTTACGTGTCGACGATCGTTTCATTCGAGCGGTGTGTCTCGGTCACACGCGACACGTCGATGGATGGGTTATCGGCTCAGTCCGTCCGCTGGAGGCGTCACATCTACCCGTGTCGGGACGTACGCACGCGTATGACCAACGACGACGCGACCGACGTTACGGAACTCTACCGCGAGTTCGGCGACGAGCGGCTGCCGCCCGGGCAGCGGGAGACTTCAGCGTTTCCGGTGCTCTCGAAGAGCGGGACGCCCGACTGGGATCCAGAGACGTGGGAGTTCACCGTCACCGGCGCCGTCGACGAGGAACTCTCGCTCTCGTGGGACGAGTTCCGCGACCTGCCGAGCGAGACCCAACAGCAGGACTTCCACTGCGTCACCGGCTGGAGCAAGTTCGACTGTCAGTTCACGGGCGTTTCCTTCACAGAGATCGCCGAGCGCGCGGGAATGCACGACGACGTGGTCCACGTGATGTTCTCCGCGCTCGACGGCTACACCACCGATCTCCCCCTCGAGGACTGCATGCGCGAGGAGGTCCTGTTCGCGTGGGCCTACGACGGCGAGCCCCTCCCCGAGGACCACGGCGGTCCGCTGCGGGTCGTCACGCCCCACAAGTACGCCTACAAGGGGGCGAAGTGGGTCGACGGCGTCGAATTCCTCACCGAGCCCCAGCGAGGCTACTGGGAGAAACGCGGCTACTCGGAGACGGCGAATCCGTGGGAAGAAGAACGGTACAGCTAGGCGCGAGCGGGGATCGATAGCGGGGAGCGCGGGCCGGCGCCCGGGATAGTTAGGCTGAAGGCGCGGCGGTCCCGAACTGCGTTCGATGGATCGATCGTCGGGTGAGCGTCGGCTCGCGAGTGATTCCGACTCGCTGCTAAGCGCCGACGCGACCCCCCTCGTCAGCGCCAGCCGGAAACTCGAGGACGTGTCGTTCGGCGCGGTCGTCGACGCCGACGACGAGTCGCGAGTGCTCTGGTCGACGCCCGACGGACTGGAGATCGTCGGCCGAGGCGTCGCCGCTCGCCTCACGGCCGACGGAACCGAGCGGTTCGACCGACTCCGGGCCCGCGCGAACCGGGCGTTCGACGACCTCGAACACGACGGCCCGCGCGTCGCCCGACCACGAGCCTTCGGCGGCCTCTCCTTTCACGACGGCCACGAGCCGACGCTGCCGTGGACCGGATTTCGGGCGGGCGAGTTCGTCGTCCCGCAGGTACTGGTCGTCCGGAGCGACGCGGACACCTGGCTGACGACCGTCGCGTCGGACCACGAGACGGCGGCGGACCGACTCGAGCGCTGGACCGACCGGCTCCGGGAGCTGCCGTCGATGCGACCGAGCGGCGACGGCCCCGGCGTCGAATCGACCCGGAGAACCACGTCGCGCGCGGACTGGACCGCCCAGGTCGAGACCGCCCTCGAGCGGATCGAACGGGGCGAACTCACCAAGGTCGTCCTCGCGCAGGCGCTGTCGGTCGACCTCGAGGGACCGGTCGACGTCCCCGAAACGCTCGAGCGGCTGCGCCGCCGGTACCCGAACTGTTACCGGTTCCTGGTCGGCCGCGAAGACGGCGGCACGTTCTTCGGCGCGCCGCCGGAACGGCTCGTCGCCAAGCGCGGCGACCGCGTCGAGACGGAGGCGCTCGCGGGGTCGGTCCCCCGCGGCGAAACCCCCGAAGCCGACCGGGCCTACGCCGACGAGATGCGCGACAGCGAGAAGTTCCAGCGCGAACACGGCCTCGTCGCCGACGCGATCCGCGAGCAACTCGAGCCGCTCGCGAGCGACCTGACGATCGACGAGCGGACGATCAGGCGGCTGGCGAACATTCAACACCTGCAGACGCCGATCGAAGCGACTCTCGAGGGCGATCGCCACGTCCTCGAGATCGTCGAGGCGCTGCACCCGACGCCCGCCGTCGGCGGCGTGCCGCCCGCGGCGGCCTGGGAGACGATCCGCGACGCCGAGACGTTCGATCGCGGCTGGTACGCGGCGCCCATCGGCTGGTTCGACGCTGCCGGCGACGGCGAGTTCGCGGTCGGCCTCCGCTCGGGGATCGCGACCGACGAGACGGTCACGCTCTTCGCGGGCAGCGGCATCGTCGCCGACAGCGACCCCGCCGAAGAGTGGGAGGAGGTACAGCTGAAGTTTCGACCGATCCTCGACGAACTGGACGACCGATGAGCGCACCGAACCGCGCGACGCTGTGGGGCCGCGTGTTGGTCGACGAACTCGCCAAGGGCGGCCTCGAGGCGGTCTGCATCGCCCCCGGCAGCCGGTCGACGCCGCTGACGGTCGCCTTCGCCGCACACGAGGAGATCGACGTCTACTCCCACCTCGACGAGCGCTCGGCGGCCTACTTCGCGCTCGGCCGGGCGCGCCGGACCGGCGAGCCGACGGCGATCGTTTCTACCTCCGGGACGGCGACCGCGAACTTTCACCCGGCCGTGATGGAGGCCGACCAGGCCCGCGTCCCGCTGCTCGTGCTCACGGCGGACCGCCCGCACGAACTCCGCGACAGCGGCGCGAATCAGACCGTCGATCAGGTCGAACTCTACGGCGACGCGGTCCGCTGGGACGCCGAACTCCCCGATCCCGAGGCGGACGAGCGCAAGGTGCGGAGCCTCCGAACGACCGCCGCCCGGGCGCTGTCCGAGACCGGCGGCGTCGATCCCGGTCCCGTCCACCTGAACTGTCCGTTCCGCAAGCCCCTCGAGCCGATCGAAGTCCCCGACGCCGTCCCCGACGCGTTCGCGGAGACGTCCGCCGGACGCGGACGCGACGGCGCGTTCGTCGACACCGAGTTGGGAACGCGATCGCTCGCGGACGCGCAGTACGAGAAACTCGTCCGCGCACTCGAGGACGCCGACCGGCCGCTGATCGTCGCGGGACCGGCGGATCCCGCCGATCTGTCCGCGCTCGATCCCGACCGCGTCGCCACCGTCGCCGAGCGCGTCGGCGCGCCGATCCTCGCGGATCCGCTCTCGAACCTGCGGTTCGGCCCGCACGTCGACCGGGAGTCCGTGACGGGGCCGGTGTACGGCGGTTACGACGCCTACATCGACCTGCTGCCGGCACCCGACGTCGTCGTGCGGTTCGGCGCGTCGCCGACCTCGAAACCCCTGCGGAACGCGCTGCGGGATTCGGACGCCCGTCAGTTCCTGATCGACCCCGCGGGCGACTGGCGCGAGGCGACGTTCACCGCGACGGATCTGCTGGCCGCGTCGCCGGGGCCCGTCTTCGAGGGGCTGTGCGAGCGCCTCGAGGCCGACGACGTGGCGCAGCCAGAATCCGAAAACGGGTGGCTGGCCGCCTTCGCCGACGCGGAGCGTCGCCACTGGGCGGTTCGCGACGCGGCCCTCGAGTCGGCGCCCCTCGAGTCCGAGCCGTTCGAAGGGGCCGTTCTCGCCGACGTCTTCGAGGCCGCGCCCGATCCGGCGACGATTTTCGTGTCCAACAGCATGCCGATCCGGGACGCCGACCGGTTCGGCCGGCCCCGCGACGCCGACCTGACGGTGCTGGCGAACCGCGGCGCCAGCGGGATCGACGGGATCACGAGCGCGGCGCTCGGCGCCGGCAGCACGACCGACGAGCCGCTGGTGCTCGTCACCGGCGATCTGGCCTTCTACCACGATTCCAACGGATTGCTCGCCGTCGACCGCTGTGGCGTCGACGCCACCATCGTCCTGCTGGACAACGACGGCGGCGGCATCTTCCACGAACTGCCGATCGAGGCGTTCGAGCCGCCCTTCACGGACCAGTTCAAGACGCCCCACGGCCTCGAGTTCGACGCGCTGGCCGACTTTTACGACCTCGCGTTCGAGCGCGTCGCCCCCGTCGACTTCGCGAGCGCGTATCGGCGGTCGCTCGAGTCCGAGGGGACGCAGGTGCTCGCCGTCGAATTCGACTCCGAGGCGAGCCACCGGCGGCGGGACGCGCTCGCGGAGCGGATCCATGCGGAGCTTCGAGGGGAGGGCGAGTAGCGTCGTTATGACTGTTCTGGCGTGCGGTGGCGCGCGCTGTCCTGCGCCGAACGGAGAGTGTGGCGCAGGTCGAAGCCGTGCGAGGTCTTCGTGAACGGAGTGAACGAAGGCGTGTCAGAACTCGTTCTGACAGTGGATGAGTGAGCGACTGCAAGGAGCGAACGAATCGGCTGGGGAGGACGTGGGCATCCCTTGCCACCAGCGTGAGCAGAACACGTTCCGTATTCCGTCTTGTTCGGCAAGTTTTGATCGTCCTCGTCCAATACAGACGCCACTACCCGCTATTCAAGGACGAAGCGCCCACCAGAGCGCGAGGGCGTAGCCGAAAGGGATCCAGACGAAGCCGAGCGCGACCAGCCCGGGCAGCGAGAACTGCGACACGGGGGCCAGCCACTCGATTCCGATCGGGAACAGGACGCTCCAGGAGCCGAACACTACTGCCGCCACCCGCGGTCTAGTGAGCAGGTAGCCCACGAGGCCGAGCGTGCAGGCGGCGACGACGGCCTTGACCGGCATCGAGAACACCGGCGTCAGCGCCGCCGCGACGAACACCGGATAGAGCAGCCAGCAACAGCCGATCGTCACCGCAGTCGAGTACTCGAGGGACTGGCCCTCCCACTCGAGGTCGACGTCATCCGTCCAGTCGTGGACGGCGTACTGGAACTCCGAGGCCTCGGCGTCGCCGTCGGCTCCGGTAGCCGTCGCGGTCGACCCGCCGCGGGTCGAGGTCGCCGACGCCGTCGTCTCGTCGTCGAACGACAACCCGCCCGTCGCTCGCTGTCGGGCCCGCTGCTGGCGTCGCCGCTTGCGCTGTCGCGCGTGGTGGCTCTCGGTCCGCGCGCCGCGTTGGGATCCGGAGCGGTCCGAGTCGGTCCGACTCGAGCCGGCAGCGGTTCGGCTACTGCTGCGGTGCCGGCCGCTCTTCGATCCCGTGTTCGAGTTCGTCCGCTGCGTTGCTCTCGATCCCGTCGCGTTCGCGCTCGCATCGGTGCTCGAGTCGCCGGCCGTCGTCGCGCTTGCTGCGTTCGACGACGATGCGTTCGAGCCAGTCGCTGACGCGTTCGATCCGTCGGTCGACGCACTCGAGTCGTCCCCGGTCCCCCCAGCGGAGTGGTCGGCGAGACGGACGTAGGACTCGTGGCCCAAGCGGTCGTACCGGGCCCGCTCGGTGCCGTCGGTCAGCACCGACTTCGCCGTCGAGACGCGCGTGAACTGCTCGGCGGCGTCGGGCGCGTCGTTGTGGTCCGGATGGGTCTCGAGGACGCGCTCGCGGTAGGCGGTTTGAATCTCCTCGCGAGTCGCGTCTGGCTCGACCTCGAGGACGTCGTAGTACGTCTCGCCCATCGCCTTCGGTGTCGAACGGCCGGCTGAAAAATCAATCGGCTTAGGTGATCGGCGTCCGAGTCCGGATCGGAAACTGAAAGCGACGTCTCGGTGCGTCGTTTCTCAGATCGATATATTGTATAGTGCTATATCAAATGGAGCGTTTGATCGAGACGGAGTATCACCTCTCTGGCGACGATATCGAACGCCTGGGCGTCTGAAAGCGTCGAACTTGGTTGACGGACGGCGAACCGTGCCGGTCTCGGATCCGGCACTCGATCGAAACGCGACTCGAGATCGGTGACCCGATCGCCTCGATCGCCGCCAGCGCTCTTCGAATCGGTATACGGCAATCAGACGTGACCGCTATACACTCGTCAGGACCAGTATGTTCCGAACAAGAGGTCATGAAATTCAATAATAGGTGTATTATAAGAAACTATGGCTGACACATCGACAGTGACGGGTGATGTCCAACGACACCAACGCCACCAGCGGCCAGCGGTTCGGACAGTCGACGCGACGGACGTTCCTCGGCGGCCTCGGAGCGACCGCCGGAATCGGCGCGTTGACATGAAATTCAATAATAGGTGTATTATAAGAAACTATGGCTGACACATCGACAGACATATCGACGAACTCGACTCGAGCGGCGGCACCGTCGTCGCGGGCGGCGGCGACTTCCGCTTTGGCGGTCCGGCCACGATCGGTGACGACACCGCGCTGGTCGGCCAGCAGGGAACGCGGCTCGTCGTCGCCGGCGGAGAAGACGGCGCGACGAGCGACGAACCGTCGGGCCACGACCTGATCCGCGCCCGCGGCGACGACGTGACGATCGCCAATATCGAGTTCGACGCGAACGGAACGCAACTCGACAACCACGCGATTCAGGCCGACGGCTGCGACGGTCTGCTGGTGGCGAACAACCGCACCGTCGACGGCTTCCAGATGGCGATCTCGTTTTCGCGGTGTACGAACGCACAGCTCGTCGGCAACGAGGTGCTCGACCCCAACTGGTACGGGATCACCGCCCGGGCCGCTGACGACGAGCTGGACCTGCGTCGCTCCGAGAACGTCGTCGTCGCGCGCAACTACGTCGCCGGCGTGACCTACAACAACATCGCGACCTACAACGTCAGCAACTTCACCGTCTACGGCAACGTCGTCGAGGACGGCGGCCACAGCCTCATCGCCTGCTCGCCCGCCCAGCAGGGCGCGATCGTCGGGAACGTCTGCCGGAATCTCGAGGAGTATGCCCCCGACCCCGGCGGCGAGGCGGGCATCGAGATCGAGTACAAGGAGACCCACGTCCGCGAAGAGATCGCCGACACCCCGCTGGCGCGCTCTTTCGATATCACCATTTCGGGCAATCAGGTCGATAACTGTCCGGTCGGGATCCTCGCTCGGACGGTCCCCGCCGACAGCGACAACGAGGCCGCCCGCGAGACGGAGCGTCCCTACAGCTTCACCGTGACCGGGAACGCGATCAGCGACGCCGCGGACGCCGGCATCCGGATCCGCTCCGGCGAGGCGGGCGTCGTCGCGACGAATACCGTTCGAAACAGTCCCGCGCCGCTCGAGATCGACGAGACCTACGCCGTCGATATTCAGCGGGGACTGAACGCGACTCGAGAGTGACCTGATTCGGATCGCCCGAACGAAACAACGGCTCGAACGCAGCGGACCGGCTGCTCGGACGGCGCATCGAGACCGCGCTCGAGGGACTCGAGCGCGACGCGAACCTATTTCACGGGCCGCGGACCAACGTCGAGCCAATGGTTTCGGAACTGTTCGACCCCGAGCGCTGGGAGCCGGTCGCGGAGCTGAACGACGAGTTCAGCGATATCACCTACCACCGGGCGGTCGACTCCGGCACGGTCCGGATCGCATTCGACCGGCCCGACGTGCGCAACGCCTTCCGGCCGGGGACCGTCGACGAACTGTACGATGCCCTGGACCACGCCAAACGCCAGACCGACGTCGGCTGCATCCTGCTGACCGGCAACGGCCCCTCCTCGAAGGACGGCGGCTGGGCGTTCTGTTCGGGCGGCGACCAGACCATCCGCGGCGAGGACGGCTACCAGTACGAAGGGGATGAAGAACGAGCCTCGGAGCAGGGACGGCTGCACATCCTCGAGGTCCAGCGTCTCATTCGTCACATCCCGAAGGTGGTCGTAGCCGTCGTCCCGGGGTGGGCCGTCGGCGGCGGCCACTCGCTGCACGTCGTCTGCGACCTCACGCTCGCGAGCGAGGAGCACGCGAAGTTCCTCCAGACCGATCCCGACGTGGCGAGCTACGACGCCGGCTTCGGCTCGGCCTACCTCGCGAAACAGATCGGCCAGAAGAAAGCGCGCGAGGTGTTCTTCCTCGGAAAGACCTACGACGCCGACGAGGCCGCGGAGATGGGCATGGTCAACGAAGCGGTCCCCCACGACGAGCTCGAGGAGACCGCCCTCGAGTGGGGCGAGCGCATCAATTCCAAGAGCCCGACGGCGATGCGGATGCTCAAGTACGCCTTCAACATGACCGACGACGGCATGATCGGCCAGCAGGTCTTCGCCGGCGAGGCGACGCGGCTGGGCTACATGACCGACGAGGCGAAGGAGGGTCGAGACGCCTTCGTCGAGGGCCGCGACCCCGATTTCGACGACTTCCCGTGGCACTACTGAGCGGCTGATCGCGTGATTCGCACCGTCGATAGGCTATCGGCTGTGTGAGTAGACCCGTTCGTAGCGAGACGTCGCCGCCTCTCGAGCGGACTACTACTGCTGGCAACGGGGAGCACCACGCCCTCCCCAACCGATTCGTTCGGGCCCGAGGGATTCACGCCGTTCATCCCTCGCGCAGTATCGACGACTGCCCTCGCTAACGCTCGGTCAGCCGTCAGCGCGCGCCACTGCACGTTGGACCGCCACCACTGGTGAGAACAATCCTGTGTTCACTGATAACACTCCTCGAGCACGTTGGTTCGACCCTTCGATCAGGGGAGAAAATCATTTGAGCGTCGGCGCCCGACTTCCGACCAGTGACACTTCCCGATCGGTCCGCGCTGTCCCGCCGGGACTACCTCCGGGCGCTGGTGGCCGTCGGCGGCGCGTCGGCGCTCAGCGCTTGCCTCTCCGAGAGCGGCGACGAGGAGGTCGACGTCCCGTCCGGAACCGACGACCCCGATTCGCTGCCGGCGCGGCAGCACGCCTGGAACGAGTTCCTCTCGACGGACGACGACGGGAACGTTCAGTTGCCGGAACACCACGTGCTGGTGGCGCTGTCGCTCTCGACCGAGCCGACCGACGAAGCGCGCGAGCAGGTCGAGGACGCGCTTCGGGCCCTCGAGCGCGCCTACGAGTGGAGCAACGAGGGGCTCGTCTTCACGCTGGGCTACACGCCGGCGTACTTCGACCGATTCGACGGCTCGCTGCCCGACTCGGTCGACCTCCCCGATCCGGAACCGATCGTCGGTGACGTCGACAGGTTCGACGAGTTCGACGCCGTCCTCCACCTCGCCAGCGATCACCCGGAGGTCACCCTCGAGGCCGAGCAGGGGCTGTTCGGCGAGCGCGACGAGTACAACGGCCTCGAAATCGAGACGGACCTGACCGGCGTCTTCGAGCGCGTCGACGAGCGGCGCCGGACCGGCTTCGTCGGGGCGGGACTTCCTGCCAACCACACCGACCTCGACGGCGTTCCGGAGTCGATCCCCGACGAGGCGCCGTCGCTGATGGGCTTTCGATCGGGATTCGCCGAGAGCCAGGCCCCCGAGGATCGCGTGACGGTCGCGGAGGGGCCGTTCGAGGGGGCGACGACCCAGCACGTCTCCTCGATGGCGCTCAACCTCCGGCAGTGGTTCGAACAGGACAGCCAACACCAGCGCGTCCAGAAGATGTTCAGCCCGGAACACGCCGACGAGGACGCGGTCGGCGCGACCGGCGAGAAGCTGACGACGACCAACGGGCTGACCGACGAGCGGATCGCGGCGACCGAAGCCGACGCCAGCGACCGCGGCGTCGTCGGCCACGCCCAGAAGGCCGCCCGCGGACGCGAGGACGGGAAGCCGCCGCTGTTGCGACGCGACTTCAGCACGGTCGACGACGACCGGCCGGGCGTCCACTTCCTCGCCCTCCAGGAGGGGATCGAGGATTTCGTTCGCGTGCGCCGGGCGATGGAGGGCACCGACCTCGACGTGACCAACCTCAACAACGGCATCACCGGCTACATCTTCGTCGACCGACGCGGGAACTACCTGCTCCCGCCGCGGTCGCTGCGGGCGCTGCCGCCGGCGAATCCCGACTAGACGACTCGAGGACGAAACCGACAGACGACTCACGACCATCCACATGGACCACGAAATCGATCGACGGACGTTCGTCGGCTGGACGGGGGCGGCGACCGGCGCGCTCGCGCTGGCGGGCTGTCTGGGCGAGGACGGCGACGAAAACGGCGGCGAGCGGAACGAAACCGACGAGGAACCAAACGAGACCGTCGACGTCGCGCCTCCGTTCCCCGAAATCGAGGACAAACCGGACGCGGTCTACGTGCCGACCCACCGCGAGTCGATGCGCGCTCTCGAGCCGATCGCGGCCGGCGACTACCGTCTCGCGCCGATGCTGTCGTACCCCCACCCGTTCTGGACCGTGACCGGCGACGGCGAGGACGACGTCCAGCACGTCGTACCCGATCAGATGCGGGGCGTCCACATGATGTTCACCCTCTGGGACGCCGAGACGGGCGTCGTCCTGCCGGTCGATAGCGGCGCCGTCGTCAGGCTCTCTCGGGACGGCGAGCGGGTCGGGTCTCCGCAGTCGATGTGGCCGATGCTCTCCCAGGAGATGGGCTTTCACTTCGGCGACAACGTCCCCCTCGAGGACGACGGCACCTACGCGGCCGAGGTCGAACTGCCGCCGTTATCGGCGCGGACGACCGGCGAGCTCGCGGGTCGGTTCGACGAGCGCGAGACCGCGACCTTCGAGTTCGACTACGATCAGGAGTTTCGCGAGTCGGTCACGGACATCGAATACTTCGACGAGCAGCGGTGGGGCGACCGCGGCGCCCTCGAGCCGCCGGGGCAGGGCGAGATGCCCTACTCCCAGCTCCCCGAAGTCGACGCGTTCCCCGGGACGCTCCTCGTCGACTCCGACGGCGAACGACCCGACACGACAGCGGACCTGCCTCGGAGCGGCGACGCGGCGTTTCTCGCGACCGTCCTCGAGTCGGACCACCGGCTGGCCGACGGCGACGAGTCGTATCTGCTCGTCTCGCCGCGGACGCCGTACAACCGCGTCCCGCTCCCGAACACGGCCCCGACCGTGACGGTCGACCGCGACGGTGGGGCCGTTACCGACGAGCCCGTTCCCCTCGGGCAGACCATCGACGGCGAGTACGGTCTGCACTACGGGACGTCGCTCGAGGACGTCGCTCTCCGGGCCGGCGATACGGTGACGCTGACGATCCGGTCGCCGCCGCAGGTCGCCCGCCACCAGGGGTACGATACGGCCTTCCTCGAGATGCCGCCGATCGAACTGCGGGTGCCGGAGGACGATGGCTGAGAAGCGGCTTGCGGCCGTCCGCTCGGCCGCGCTGGCGGCCGTCGTCGCCTGCGGGCTCCTCCTCGCCCCGCTCGCGTTCGTCCCCGCGCCGGCCGGCGCCATCGACAGCGCGACGCTGCTGTACTTCGACTCCGAGGGGTTCAACGACGACACGACCGAGATCGACGTCGCGGCCGGCGAGACCGTGACGCTCGATCTCGTGGCGAGCACGCACGGCAACCCCGCGGGCAACGGGATCAGCGGGCTCTCCTACGCGATCGAGTACGACCCCGACGTGCTCACCGTGACCGACGTCCGACAGGGACCGATGCTGGCCGGCGGGGAGGGCGGGAACGCCACGGTCGACGGCGACGTCGAGATCGACGACGAAGCCGGCGTGATTACGGTCGAGCAGGAGCGGACCCCGCCGGGGAACGGCGCGACGGGAACCGGACCGACGGCGACGATCACTCTCGAGGTCAGCGAGGACGCGCCGACGACCGACGAGCCCCTCGCGATCGCGGACGACTCGGCGATGTTCCCGAGCGGCTATCCGGTCGATCCGGTCGAACGCAACGCGACGCTGGTCGTCGACGGCGCCGCGGGCGACGAGAGCGACGGCGGCCTCGAGGATCCCGTCCCCGGACTGACGCTGCTGGCCGGGTTGGCCGGGCTGGCCGGTCTCGGCGCGGCGCTCTGGCTGCGGGCCCGACGGTAGCGGCGATCGAGACAACGATGGAAGGTTACTCGCGTGGCCGCGGCCCCGGATCGGCCCGGCGTCTCGATCGATCGCAATGCCAACGTTGACACTTCCGCGAGTGGGACACTCGAGCAATGAGTACGGCCGAGGTCGATATCTCACGAACGAAGGCGTGGTTGATGGCCGCACGCCCGCAGACGCTGCCCGCGGCCGCGGCGCCGGTGATCGCCGGGACGGGGGTCGCGCTCCACGAGGGCGTGTTCGCCCCGCTGCCGGCGCTGCTGGCGTTCGTCGGCGCGGCGCTGATCCAGATCGGGACCAACTTCGCGAACGACTACTACGACGCGATCAAGGGGGCCGACACCGACGACAGGGAGGGGTTCACCCGGGTGACCCAGGCGGGGATCATCTCCCCGGAACAGGTGAAGCTGGCGACGTTCGTCACTTTCGCGCTGGCGATCCTGTCGGGGACCTACCTCGTCTACGTCGGCGGCCTGCCGATCCTCGTCGTCGGACTGGCGAGCGTCGTCTGCGGCTGGGCCTACACCGGCGGCCCCTATCCGCTGGGCTACCACGGCCTCGGGGACCTGTTCGTCTTCATTTTCTTCGGACTCGTCGCCGTGATGGGGACGTTCTACGTCCAGGCCGCGGCGACGCTCGCCGAACCGCTGACGACGACGATCCCCGAGGGAACCGTCACCCGCGAGGCGTTCCTCGCGAGCCTCCCGGTCGCCGGCATCTCGACGGCGATCATCGTGGTGAACAACATCCGCGACCTCGAGACCGACGCCGAGACCGGCAAACGGACGCTGGCGGTTCGGATCGGCTACCGCTGGAGCCGCGTCGAGTACGCCGCGCTGCTCGGGCTCGCCTACCTCGTGCCGCCGTGGCTCTGGCTGGCCGAGGGGTTCGGCCCGCGCGCGTTGCTGCCCCTCGCCTCGCTGCCCTACGCGGCCGTCGTCGCCCGCACGGTCTGTACGCGGACCGACGGCGAGGCGCTGAACCCGGCGCTCGAGGGAACCGGCAAACTGCTGGCGATCTACGCGATCCTGTTCGCCGCGGGGGTGGCGACGTAGCATGTCCGACGACCGAGAGCTCGACCTCGAGTACCGACCGTTTTCGCTCGATCTCGCGGATCCGCTCGAGACGGCCGACGGGACGATCGACTCGCGCAACGGCTTCCTCGTTCGGATCACCGATCGGGGGGCCGACGACAGCCCCGTGGGATACGGCGAGGCGACGCCGCTGCCGGGCTGGACGGAGTCCCACGCCGACTGCGAGGCGGCGCTGGCGCGGGCCGCCGAAGAGATCGAGGCCGGCTCTGCCGCGGCGATCGAGGCGGTCGACGAGCAGGTCGCGGCCAGACACGCGGTCGGGCTCGCGCTGACGGATCTGACAGCGCAGCGCGAATCGACGCCGCTGTACCGGTACATCGGACAGGGACCGATGGTCGGGCGGGTGCCGGTCAACGCGACGATCGGCGACGGCTCGACGGTCGAGACCGTCCGGGAGGCCACCGATGCCGTCGACCGCGGGTTCAGTTGTTGCAAGCTGAAAGCCGGCCGGCGGAGCGTCGAGGAGGACATCGAACGGATCCGGCGCGTCCGCGAGGCCGTCGGGCCCGACGTCGAACTGCGGGTCGACGCCAACGAGGGCTGGACGTACGAGGAGGCGGCGACAGCGCTCGAGGCCGCCGCCGAGTTCGACGTGTCGCTGCTCGAGCAGCCGCTTCCCGCGGGGGCCCTCGAGGGGCACGCGGACCTCCGCGCGGACGATCGGGGAGAGGGGGTCGACATCGCGCTCGACGAGGGGCTGCTCGAACACGGCGTCGACGCGATCTGCGACGCCGAGGCGGCCGACGCCCTCGTCCTGAAGCCGATGGCGCTGGGCGGCGTCGACGTCGCCCGAACGGTCTCGGCGTGGGTGAGCGAACTCGACATCGACCCGATCGTGACGACGACGATCGACGCCGTCGTCGCCCGGACGGGGGCGGTCCACCTGGCCGCGTCGATCCCCGACGTGTCGGCCTGCGGGCTGGCCACCGCGGACCTGCTCGCGAACGACCTCGGCAAGGATCCCGTCCTCCTCGAGAAGGGGTCGGCGGTCGTCCCACAGGCGAAGGGGCTGGGCGTCGAGGGGGTGTGGGAGGAGTGACGCCCGGGCCGGTCGAGTGGCCGACGAGGGACCTCCTCGCCCACCGCGCGTCGACGACGCCTGACGCGACGGCCGTGATCGACGCCGACAACGACGAGTCGTGGACGTTCGGCGAGTTCGATCGGCGAGTCGACGCCGTCGCCGCCCGCCTCGAGTCGCTCCTCGCCGACTCCGACGGTCGACTCGACGACCCCGCCCGACTCGGCGTGTTGATGGAGACGCGCGTCGAGTTCGCCGAACTCTACTTCGCCGCGATGCGCCGGGGCGTCACGGTCGTCCCGCTGAACGTCCGCGAGACGGCCGCCGAACTCGAGTCGAAGGTTCGACGAACCGATCTCGACGCGCTCGTCTGCGAGGCCGAGACGGCGGACCTCGCCGCGGAAATCGCGGACTGTCCGATCGCCTCGGTCGACGAGTCCGAAGGCGGGGGCGTGGATTCGCTCCGCTCGAATGGCGGGACGACCCCGGATCTGGAGCCGGTCGTTCTCGAGCGCGACCGGACTCACCTGCTCATGTTCACTTCGGGGACCTCGGGCGATCCGAAGATCGTTCGGCTGACTCTCGGAAACCTCGTCTCGAGCGCGAACGCGTCGGCCTTCCGGCTGGGCGTCACGCCCGACGACCGGTGGCTCTGCTGTCTCCCGATGTACCACATGGGCGGGCTGGCCCCGGTCGTCCGCTCGACGCTCTACGGGACGCCCGTCGTGATCCAGCGGTCGTTCGATCCCGAGGCGACCGCGCGGGTCGTCGACGAGTACGATATCACGGGCGTCTCGCTCGTCCCGACGATGTGCAAGCGGCTGCTCGACGCCGGCTGGTCGCCGCCGGACTCGCTGCGGTTCGTCCTGCTGGGCGGCGCGCCCGCCTCGAGCGAGTTGCTCGAGCGCTGTCGCGAGGCCGGCGTGCCGGTCCACCCGACCTACGGGATGACCGAGACGGCCTCCCAGATCGCGACGGCGACGCCGGAGGAGGTGGCGACCCGTGAGGGAACGGTCGGCCGGCCGCTCGTCTGTACGGACGTGACGGTCGTCGACGAGAGCGGCGAGCCGTGTCCGGCGGGGGAGTCCGGCGAACTCGTCGTCGCCGGGCCGACGGTGACGCCGGGCTATCTCTCCGACGCTGAGACCGAGGCGGCCTTCGGCGAGCACGGCCTGCACACCGGCGATATCGGCTACCGCGACGAGGGCGGCCGTCTGTGGATCCTCAACCGGCGGAGCGACCGGATCGTCACCGGCGGCGAGAACGTCGATCCCGGCGAAGTGATCGCGGCGCTGCGCTCCCACCCGGCGGTCGAGGAGGCGGCGGTCGTCGGCCTCGAGGACCCGGAGTGGGGCGAACGCGTGGCCGCGCTGGTCGTCCCCGCTAACGGCGCCGCGACCGATGCCAGCGGGACCGACGCGATCGATATCGAGTCGCTGCTCACACACTGCGACGATCGGCTCGCGGGATTCAAGCGGCCGAAGACGATCGGGATCGCCGACGCCCTCCCCCGGACCGCCTCGGGGACCGTCGATCGGACGGCCGTCCGCGAACGGCTGCTCGAGGGCGGGATCGACGCGACCGAATCGGCGTGACTCCGAAATCGTCTCGAGACGGCAGGAACCCCTCGAGACTGCCGCCGGAACCGGAGTTAAGGCGCTTCGCCCCCTCTCTCGAGTCGTGTGTACACTGACCCTCGCCTGGCAGGTCTTCGAGGACGCGCCGGTCGCGGTCGCCGCTAACCGCGACGAGGCGGTCGGCCGCGAGTCGCTCCCGCCGGGCGTCTACCGCGAGGATCCGCTTACCGTCGCGCCCAGAGACGCCGAGGCCGGCGGAACGTGGATCGGTTACAACGAGCGCGGCGTCTTCGCGGGGATCACGAACAAGTGGACCGACGCCGACCTCGCGGGGGAGCGCTCGCGAGGCCTGCTCGTCGCCGACGTTCTCGAGGCGACGTCGGCCGCCGAAGCCGGTGCGATCGTCGAAGCCCAGACGGACGACGACGAGTACGACGGGTTCTACCTCGTCGTCGCCGACGAGACGGACGCGTACTGTTACTACTGGGACGGCTCCCTCGAGCGGATCGACTTCGAGCCCGGCGTCCACGTCGTGGTCAACGTCGCGGCCGACGAGACGGTCGACGTGCCCGAGTTCCGGGCGGATGCGGGGCGTCGGCAGGCCGCGAACGCTCGCAGGGTCCGCGAGGCGTTGGCGGTCGACGGCGACGGCGACGGAGACGGCGGCACCGCTACCGGCGAATCGGTCGACGAGTGGCTCGAGCGGGCCGGCGAGGTCTTGGGCGACCACGAGTACGGCGTCTGCATCCACCGCAACGGGTTCGGGACGCGGTCGTCGTCGCTGATCGCGCTCGGTTCCGCGGGGCCGCGCTACGAGTTCGCACCGGGACCACCCTGTGAGACGGCGTACGAACCCGTCTCTCTCGAGACCGATCTCGCCTCGGAGGGGCGGGAATAACGCACGCCGGCTCACTGGTTCCCGAGCGGCCGCCGGCGGACCGAACCGGGGAGCGGTAGATTCATGCGCCTCCGTCCATCTCATACGCACATGGACGCACTCCTGCCGCTAGCGACGAGTACGGAGAGGTGGTCACCGTGAGCATGTCGACGGCCGAAGCGGAACTCTCCGAGGACGAGCGCGCCGGGCTCGAACTCGTTCGCGAGACCGGCGGCATCCACCAGAGCGACTTCTGGAAGGAACTGGGCGTCTCCTCGCGAAAGGGCAGCCGGATCGTCGAGTCGCTGGTCGAAAAGGAACTCGTCGACCGAGAGGACACGGTCTACGACGGACACAACACCTACTACATCACGCCGACCGCTCGCGATCTGGATTTCACCCTGCTGATGGCCGGCGACATGCTCTCGCCGTTTATCGGCGAGGAGGAGGTCGATCCCAACAGCGACGCCTTCTCGCAGTGGATCATGAACCTCGCTTACGAGGACTAGCGACCGACCGCGACTCGAGCACTCGCTTTTCGACGGACCCGATTGTCAAGCGACGGCTACTCGTAGGGATCGAACCGCTCGATGAGGACGAACGGATCCCGCTCGCGGTTGTAGTAGGGAACGTCACCGTCGATCGCCTCGATGAGCCGACGATGGACCTCGCGTGCGGCCCGTCCCTCGTCCGGCTCTAAGTGGTGTCGACCTCGCATGTCGTTCCAGAACCCGCCGTCGAGCCAGAGCAGCGTTTCGTCGTTGGACTGGTAGACGACCTCTCCCTCCTCGGTCAGCCCTTCGATCGCGAGCTGGCGTCCCGACAGCTGCGCTCGCGCGAGGACGGCCACGAGCTGGCGCCGCGAGACCGGTGCGTGCAGCGCGATATCGTCGATCGTCTCCCCGAAGTAGCCTTCGACGAGATCGCACGCTCGAGAGAACTCGTCGAACTCGACCTGTTGATTGTGTGTAATTTGCATTGAACGGTCACCGAGCGATCGGTTAGCTATGAGTACTGTTAGCAAAATTAGTATAAAAAGCTATCCTCCGACTCGAGACGTGAGTCGCGGCTCAGGCCAGCGCGCTCGCGGCGCGGATCAGCCGCCGCTCGCCGAACGCGGGGCCGACCAGCTGGAGCCCGACGGGGAGGCCGTCGGTCTCGCCGGCCGGCACCGAGATCGCGGGGAGGTCGGCCAGATTGACCGGCACCGTGTTCGCGTCGGCGAGGTACATCTGGAGCGGGTCGTCGAGGCTCTCGCCGAGTTCGAACGGCGGGACGGGCATCGTCGGCGAGGCGAGGACGTCCGCGTCGGAGAGCGCCTCGTCGAAGTCCCGCTTGACCCACGCGCGGGCGTCCTGAGCCTTCTTGTAGTACTTGTCGTGGTAGCCCGCCGAGAGGGCGTAGGTGCCGAGCAGGATCCGACGCTTGACCTCGTCGCCGAACCCTTCCTCGCGGGTCCGGGCGAACGTCTCGTTCCAGTTGCCCTCGGCGTCGGCCGAGTGGCCGTAGCGGACGCCGTCGAACCGCGCCAGGTTGGAGGAGGCCTCGGACATCGCGATCACGTAGTAGGCCTCGACGGCGTGCTCGACGGAGGGCAGGGAGACCTCGTGGTACTCCGCGCCGCGGTCCTCCAACTCGGCGATGGCGTCCCAGAAGGTCTCGACGACGCCCTCGTCGGCGCCGTCGAGCAGTTCCGTTGGCACCCCGATCTGCAGGCCGTCAACGTCCCCGGTCGCGGCGTCGGCGTAGGTCTCGCCCTCCTCGAGAGGCAGTTCGCGGGTCGTCGCGTCCCGCTCGTCGTCGCCGGCGATGACGTCGAGCAACTGCGCGGCGTCCTCGACGGTCTCGCCGAAGGGACCGATCTGCTCTAAGCTGTTCGCGTAGGCGACCAGGCCGTACCGGGAGACCAGGCCGTAGGTGGGCTTGATGCCGACGACGCCGCAGAAGGCGGCGGGACAGCGGACCGAGCCGCCGGTGTCCGAGCCCAGCGCGACGTCGGCCTCGCCGGCGGCGACCGCGGCCGCCGAACCGCCGGAGGAGCCGCCGGGGACGCGACCGGGCGCGGCGGGGTTGTCGACCGAGCCGAAGTGGGAGGTCTCGTTGGTCGTCCCCATCCCGAACTCGTCCATGTTGGCCTTCCCGACGATGGTCGCGCCGGCCTCCTTGAGACGGGAGACGACCGTCGCGTCGTAGGGCGGGACGTACTCTTCGAGCATCTTCGAACCGCAGGTCGTCCGGACGCCCTCGGTCGAGATGTTGTCCTTGACCGCGACGGTCGTTCCCGACAGCGGCCCGTCGTCGGCCCCCTCGATTCGCTCCTCGGTGATGTAGATGTTCTCCGACATGCTCAGGATACGTTCGGTCCTTTGAAGTAGCCGTCCTCGGTCTCCGAGGCGTTCTCGAGGGCCGCCTCGCGGTCCAGCGAGTCGCGCTCCTCGTCTGGGCGCATCACGTTCGTGAGGGCGGCCTCGCGGTCGACCTCGGGCACCTCGTCTAGCGTCTCGAAGTACTCGAGGATGTCCGCGAACTGTCGCGCGAACCGGTCGACCTCGTCGTCGTCGAGGTCGACGCGAGCGAGTCCCGCGACGTGGCGGACCTCCTCGGGGCTGACGGCGTCGTCGCTCATGGTTGCTCGAACCGGCGGGCGGAGAGTAAGGGTTTCGATACCGTCGTTGCGGATCGAGGCCGGAGCGCGGGGTCTCGACCCGATCGGGGCTCCGCCGGCCGTCGATCACGGTCGGTCGTCAATACCGGCTTGACTCGAGTTATTACGCCACTAACCGATCCGAACCGAATATAGTAACTGTATACTGAAACCCATCAGTACCGACGTGTCGCGTATGAACTGCGACAACTGCCGAGCCGAGGAGGTCGCCTACACGCTGACGACCCACGTCGCGGACGCGCCTGACGAGCGGGTCGAACTCCACTTCTGCTCGAGCGAGTGCCTCCGCGTCTGGACGTAGCGCGGCGCTACCGGGTCGACCGGCGGATTCCGATCTGACGCGCCGACTCGCGGCGGTCGCCCCCAAACCGGTATCACGCTCTCCGTCGTCGGTCGAGGTATGGCTACGATGCCGTCGACGCGGACCGGAACGGACGCGGAGCTACTGTCGACGGTCGACGCGGAATCGACCGTCCGGGAGGTCAACGGGGTCCGGTTGCACGTCGTCGCCGCGGGCGACGAGAACGACCCGCTCGTCGTCTTGTTGCACGGATTCCCCGAGTTCTGGTACGGCTGGCGCCACCAACTCGAGCCGCTCGTCGAGGCCGGTTACCGCGTGCTCGCGCCGGACCAACGAGGGTACAACCTGAGCGAGAAGCCGGAGGCGCTGCGGGCCTATCGAATCGGCGAGTGCGCGCGGGATATCGCCGCCCTGATCGAGACCGAGGGACGGGACGGCGCGCGCGTCGTCGGCCACGACTGGGGCGGCATGGCCGCCTGGGATCTCGCGCTTCGGCATCCCTCGGCGGTCGATCGGCTCGCGATCGTCAACGCGCCGCATCCGACGGTCTACCGCCAGCACCTGCTGTCGGACCCCGAGCAGTTGCGCCGCAGTTGGTACGCGGCAGCGATCCAGCTCCCGTGGCTGCCCGAACTGGCCTTCCGGCGCAACGACTTCCGACTGCTCGAGCGCGCGCTCCGGGGGACGGCCGCTCCGGGGACGTTCACCGACGCGGAACTGGACCGGTACCGCCGCGCCTGGGCTCGACCGGACGCGCTGACCGGGATGCTCGACTGGTACCGGGCGGCCGCTCGCGCTCCCTCGCCGCCGCCTCGAGAGCGGGTCGACGCCCCGACGACGATCGTCTGGGGCGAGGACGACGCCGCGCTGACGCCGTCGCTCGCGGTCGACAGCGACCAGCGGTGTCGCCGGAGCCGCCTCGAACTCCTGTCGGAGACGAGCCACTGGGTGCAACACGAACGGCCGACCCGACTGACGGAGCTGTTGCTCGAGACGTTCGAAAACGGCGCGTAGTCGCGGTCGCAGTCGCGCCTGCCGAGCCGACTACGGCCGCCAGATGACGGTCACGACCTCGTCGTCGGACCGCGTCCGACTGTTCGAGGGACCTCGTCCCTCGCCGTCATCGGACGCTTCGCCGCCCTCGACGGTCTCGTACGCGTAGCCGCGGTCCTCGAGTTTGGGGAAGAGGAACTGCGGGACGCGGTCGTTGCGCTGGACGAGGACGGTCTCGTCGGGCAGTTCGACCAGTTTCTCGAGGGTGTTTTTCAGCGGCTCCGGCGGGCCGAGCGACCGCACGTCGATCACCGTCCGCGGTCTGTCGCTCGGCGCATCGGTGCTATCGACGACGGTAGCGGGCGATTGCATACGTGGTCGTTCGCGACGACGGGACCTCGCTTTCGTCCCGTACGTGTTCGGTTAGAGAGGGGAGTCGTGACGACCGGCACCGACGGGGATCGAGCCGGCCGGGTCGGGACGAGCGACGCGGGTCGGCGGCCGGCTACGCCTCGACCTTGGGGAACCGGGCGACGAACTCGTCGGCCTCGACGCGTTCGACCTCGTAGCCGTCGGCGTCGAACGCGTCGACCTCCGCCTGGAACTCGTAGAACAACGGCTTCGGCTCGTGATCGTTGACGATCGTCAGCGTCTCGCCGGGCTCGAGTTCCTCGAAGGCGTCGTGGATCTTGGGATGGCGGTTCATCGGCGGCACGTCCCTGACGTCGAGTCGTGTCATACGGATAGTGGTGGGTATCGCGACCGCATGGGTGTTCGTCCGAACGTGTTCGCCCGCGAGCGGCGGATCGTCGCGTCTAGGCGCGCTCGATGAAGACGTGCCAGACGTCGTCGCGTCGTTCGGTTTCGCGGCTCGCGGCATCGCCGCTCGCTCCCTCCGAGGTCCCGTTGCGCTCGACCTCGCGCTCGAACCCGCGGGTCTCGAGGACCTCGTAGAGCGGCTTCGGTTCGAAGGGCGCGATCAGGTGGAGTCGGCCGTCCGCCGGGAGCTCCTCGAGGGCGGCGACGATGTCGTCGAACGGCGGGCCGTCGATCTCGCGGACGTCGAGGATCGTCTCGGACGCGGTTGAATCGGTTGCCATGGGTCGACTGTGGGGCGGAACGAGCGTGGCTATTCGGGCGAACGTGTTCGATTCGCCGGCGTTCCCACGGCCTGGGAACTACGGCGAATATATTCGACGGTACGAGGATATACCGTCGAACGGAACACGTTCGTATGGCTCAGGCGACACTCACTATCACGCTGCCCGAACAGATCTGGCTCCAGCAGCTCTCGACGTCGTATCCGGAGGCGACCTTCCGGGTGCTGGCCGCCGTCCCGAGCTCCGAGACCGGATTCGCGCTCGTCCGTATCACCGGCCCCGACGTCGCGGACGTCGTCGAGGACATGCGCGACCACGACCAGATCACCGAACTCTCCCTCGCTCAGTACAGCGACAACGAGGTGACGGTCCACTTCGAGACGACGGTCCCGCTGTTGCTGTTCTCCTCGCGGGACTCGGGGATGCCGATCGAACTCCCCGTCGAGATCGTCGACGGCGAGGCGACCATCGAGGTGACCGGCTCGCGGGATCGGCACGGCTCCACGAGAGCCAACTGCTCTCGGACCGCCAGCTCGAGGTGGTCGTCGCCGCCGTCGAGGAAGGCTACTACGACACCCCCCGAGAGTCCTCGTTGACGGAACTCGCCGAACAGCTGGATATCGCGAAGTCGACCTGTAGCGAGACCCTCCACCGGGCCGAAGAGGCGATCATCAAGCGATTCGTCGAGGATCTGCCGGGCGTCGAGGGGGACCCCCTCGAGGAACAGCTCGCGACGCGTTAGTCGCCTCGGGGCGCCAACACGAGTAGCGCCGTCGCGTCGGTTCGGGCCTCGGGCGCGATCTCCTGTCGCCCGTCGAACCTGAGTACCTCTCCCGCCTCGAGCGCGTACTTCTCGTCGCCGAGCCGCATCTCGAGGGTCCCCTCGAGGACGTGACAGACGATCGTGCGTTCGGGATGTCGATGCGCCGGCACGCCCTCGCCGGCGGCGAGTTCGAGTCGCACCGTCCGCGGCTCGCCGTCGAACACGTTCGCGTGGGGCGTCTCCTCGAACTCGTCGAGGCGTCGGCGTTCCGTCCGCGTCGTCAGTTGATCGGTGTCGGTCATACGGTTACCGCATCGGGACGGACACCCGTGAGAACTGCCGCGAACAGGTTCGGTGATCCATATACCGGTCGATATCTCGACTCCGAACTGCGACGAACTCGATCGCGTTCGAAAAACTCCTGCGGAGTTTTCGAGGGAGTTTCACCCCCGTCATATCAGCCGTCTATACTACCGCGCGATTCGGAATGCAGGCCAGCACAAGTGAAAGCTATTAAGACGCGTATTATACTCACGAACATATTCGCGTCGATTCTCACGCGATGGAAATCGGCTCTATACTTCAACGTCGTCTAGTTGTGAGTCCGGTGTAGAGGATCCATATATGACCATATTGACGTGCGTGTCGGCGTGTAATCGCTTTGCATCGTACGGATTCTCGTCCGGAGGTGTTCTCACGGCATGAGCACGGACGACGAATCATTCCATCCGCTCGGTCAGGAGTGGGAGGGCGAGCTCGAGGAGATGCTCGACGATACCGAGTACGATACGGATCTCGGTATGCAGATGGCCCAGGACGCGATGCGGGTCACGAAGGGCGAGCTCTCCGAAGCCGAGTTCCACGAGATGTATCACGAGGACGTGATGGAGGAGTTCGGCGAGGACCAGCGTCCCACCAAGGAGGCCTTCGAAGCGGCCCAGGAAGAAGCCAAGGGGACGGTCTCCCGCATGCTCTCCGCGTTCGACGGCGACGGCGAAGAGAGTCGCCGCGACGTCATGAAGAAGATGGGCGTCGGTGCGGCCGCCGTCGGGATGGGTGCGTTCGGTAGCACTATCGACGGACAACCCTCGCTCGCCGAGGAAGGGGAGGGCCACGGTGGCGGCCACTCCCAAGCCGAGCAGAACGAGGATCTCCAGTGGGGGATGACCATCGACCTCGAGCGCTGTGACGGCTGTCTCTCCTGTATGGAGGCCTGCGCCAGCGAGAACGACCTGGACCAGGGCGTCAACTGGATGTACGTCATGGCCTTCGAGGACGAGCTCACGTCCGGCGGTTCTCCGGCACCCGACAACATCGTCGGCGGAACGAGCGACCACAATATGCTCGTCCGGCCGTGTCAGCACTGTACGGACGCCCCTTGTGAGAAGGTGTGTCCGACCACGGCCCGTCACACCCGCGACAAGGACGGGCTCGTGCTGACCGACTACGACGTCTGTATCGGCTGCCGGTACTGCCAGGTCGCCTGTCCGTACGGCGTCAACTACTTCCAGTGGGACGAACCCGACGTGGCCCACGAGGATATCAACGGCTACGACGGCGCGGAAGTCGACGACCCCTCGGAGATCACCCACGCCGATTACGAGAACGGCACCGAACGGTGGGTCGACAGCCGCTCGCCCCGGGGCACGATGAGCAAGTGTACAATGTGCCCGTCGATGCAGGACGGCCGACAGGGCGAAGACAGAGTCGGTACGACCGCCTGTGAGCGCGCCTGTCCGCCGGACGCGATTCAGTTCGGGAACGTCAAAGACGAACACAGCGACGCCTACCAGCACGGCGAACACCCGAGCAAGAGCCGCGCGATCATCGAGATCAACAACGACGTGCCGGATCCCGAGACGGTCGACGAGCAGCTCAGCGACGGCGACGACTTAGAGACCGTCCTCGAGAACGAGGAACTCGATCTCGATGCCGAAGTGGTCAGCATCATGAAGGCGATCGGTATCGTCAGCGAGCGCCTCGGGCCCGGCGACGAGGAGAACAACAGTATCCTCGAGGGCGAAGAGACGATCCTCGAGTCGCTCGACGCGCTCGAACAGTACGTCGATCTCGAGAGCGAGGAGGTGCTGACGGAACTGCGACTCGGAGGCGGCGAAGAAGACGACGCCAACGCTCGACTCCGGGAGTTCGCCGGCAACCCCAGCTCGAAGTTCAAGCTGCTCGAGGACATCGGGACGCACCCGAACATCACGTACATCGGTCAAGAACCCGGTCCGGAAGCCGAGCAGGTCGAAGGGCCGTCGGAGTACAGTGATATCTCCTACGAGCGCTCGGACGGCTCCGAAGTCGATCTGGTCGACAAGCGCCAGGAGATCCTCGACGAGGGGACCGTCGGTGACGTCGGGTGGTCGCTGTGAGCACGAAACTGCCCACGGAGGAGGACATCCTCCGACCGATCAACACGCTCACGAAGAAGTACTTCATCCTGTACGGCATCGCCTCGCTGGCGCTGCTGGCGTTCCTCGTGGGCTGGGCGTACCAGCTCCAGAAGGGACTGATCGTCACCGGCCTCGGCGACTGGGGGACCGGCGGCGGTTCGACCTGGGGGCTGTACATCGGCGCGTTCATCTGGTGGGTCGGTGTGGCACACGGCGGGATCATTCTCTCGGCCGCCGTTCGCCTGCTCGGCATGGATCGGTACATGCCGATCGCCCGACTCGCGGAGATGACCACGATCGGCGGCCTCTCGGCCGCCGGGTTCTACATCCTGGTCCACATGGGTCGCCCGGACCGGATGGTCACGAGCGTCCTGGGTCACTACCACATCACGGTCAACAACTCGCCACTGGTGTGGGACGTGACCGTCATTACGGCGTACTTCGTGCTGTCGGCGACGTACCTCGGCCTGACGCTTCGCTACGACGTTAGCCGGCTGCGCGACGACCTTCCGGACATGTTCGAGCCGGTCTACAAGCTGATGACGATCGGCTACACCGAGAAGGAAGACGAGGTCATCGACCGGATGGTCTGGTGGCTCGCAGCGGCGGTCATCATCATGGCGCCGCTCCTGCTTCACGGCGGCGTCATTCCGTGGCTGTTCGCGCTGCTCCCGGCGATGCCCGGCTGGTCCGGCGGCATTCAGGGGCCGATGTTCCTCAGCATCGCGCTGATGTCGGCGATCAGCGGCGTGATGATCATCTCCTACGCGTTCCGCCGCGCCTACGACTGGGAGCACATCATCACCGACGACATCTTCCGCGGCCTGCTCCTGTGGCTGGGCTTTTTCACCCTGCTGTTCCTGTGGTTCCAGCTCCAGTCCGTCCTCAACGGCGTGTTCATGGGGCCGCTCTCGAGCCAACACGCGGCCGAGGCGAAGATGGCACACCCGGCCTATCAGGTCGCGATGGCGATGATGTTCGGCACGCTCGTGTTCATCTTCCTGCAGGGGATCCGTCCGGCGCTGTTCAGCAAGAAACGGGCGCTCCTCGCCAGCGGCGTGATCCTGACGGGAACGCTGACCGAGAAGGTCCTGTTCGTCGTCGAAGGGTTCTTCCATCCGACCTTCGACATCTACGCGGCGACGCCCGGGACGTACTTCCCGAGCCTCATCGAGTGGCTGTCCCTCGCCGGGACGGCCGGTCTGGTCGCGCTGCTGTTCCTCAACCTCTCGAAGCTCGTTCCCGTGGTCGAACTCCACGCCGTCGAGCACATGCGCGGCGAGCACGGGCACGAGGAGGGCGATGAACACGCTACGGAACCGGAGGTGAAGGCCTAATGTCACTGCTGAGTCTCTCACAGCAACTCCTCTATCACGGCTACAACGGTACCGAAGGGTGGACCGGGTTCGTCAACGAGGGGACCTGGGTCATCTTCGCGATCATCCTGGTCCCGGTCTACATCATGCTGGTCGCGTGGTTCACCGGCGAACCCCGCGACACGAAGAGCGGACTGCTCGGCGTCTCCTACCTCGTCGGGCTCACCTCGTCGATGTGGATCGGCATGTTCGTGCTGACCGTGATCATCGGGCTGGTCTTCTACGGCGGCGCGCCGGAACCGATCGGCGCCCCCGGTCCGTAACGACCGCTCGACGCTCCGTTTCCGCGATTCGCTTTTTTGGTCCGGCCGTCATCGACGAGCGAGAGCGACGGCCGCGTCGCTTGCTCCGTGGCAACCACGCACAAGCAAGGGAAACCACGACGCTGCCGAACGGAAAACCTCACCTATGACGCTCGTCGACGCGCTGGCGACGGTCCTCTATCACGGCTACGAGGGGACGCAGGGCTGGACCGGCTTCGCTAACGAGGGGACCTGGATCATCTTCGCGGTCATTCTGGTCCCGATCTACGTGATGCTCGTCGCGTGGTTCGTCGGCACCCCGCGCGACACCAGGACGGGGCTGCTCGGGGTCTCCTACCTCGTCGGCATCACCACGTCGATGTGGGTGTCGATGCTCGTGTTGACGGTGATACTCGGGATCGTCTTCTTCGGCGAACTGCCGGGGCAGTAAGCGGCCGGCGACACCGTTCGACGGTGTCGCAACTCCCCTCGATCGACGCGGAAATCGACGCCAGCGGCGGGGCTCGAGTTTCGAACCATCACACGTATCCCGTTCCGATGCCTTACGTGCAGTAACATCCGCTATGAGCATCACAGAGCACGAACTCAAGATCAAACTCGAGGACATCGAGGATCCGGATCTCGGCGACGATATCGTCTCGCTCGGCCTGGTCAACGACGTCCGTATCGAGGACGAAACGGCGCGGATCGACCTCGCGCTGAACGCGCCCTACGCGCCCTCCGAGATGGAGCTGGGCAACCGGATCCGCGAGGTCTGTGACGAGGCCGGCCTCGAGGCCGATCTGCGAGCCCACGTCGGCGAGGAGCACGGCTTCGACGACGAGGTCCTCCCGCGGGTCCGCAACGTCATCGCCGTCGCCTCCGGGAAGGGCGGGGTCGGCAAGACGACGGTCGCCGCCAACATCGCGGCCGGCCTCGAGAAGCGCGGCGCGATGGTCGGTCTGCTCGACGCCGACATCCACGGGCCGAACGTCCCGCGGATCCTCCCGCCCGAGAGCGAGCCCGGCGTCACGCCCAACGAGGACATCGTCCCGCCCCGCTCGGACGGCGTCCGCGTCATCAGCATGGGCATGCTGACCGAAGACGAGGACGACCCCGCAATCTTGCGCGGTCCGATGGTCAACAAGTTCATGCTGAAGTTCCTCGAGGGCGTCGAGTGGGGTCGCCTCGACTACCTCGTCGTCGACCTGCCGCCGGGGACGGGCGACGCGACGCTGAACCTCCTGCAGTCGATGCCCGTCACCGGTGCGGTCGTCGTCACGACGCCCCAGGAGATGTCCTTAGCTCGGACGGCGTCCGCGTCATCAGCATGGGCATGCTGACCGAAGACGAGGACGACCCCGCAATCTTGCGCGGTCCGATGGTCAACAAGTTCATGCTGAAGTTCCTCGAGGGCGTCGAGTGGGGTCGCCTCGACTACCTCGTCGTCGACCTGCCGCCGGGGACGGGCGACGCGACGCTGAACCTCCTGCAGTCGATGCCCGTCACCGGTGCGGTCGTCGTCACGACGCCCCAGGAGATGTCCTTAGACGACACCCGAAAGGGGATCCAGATGTTCCAGAAGCACGACACGCCCGTGCTGGGCGTCGTCGAGAACATGAGCTCGTTCATCTGTCCGTCCTGTGGCGACCAGCACGGCCTGTTCGGCACCGAAGGGGCACAGACGATCGTCGACAAGTACGACACGCCGCTGCTCGGTCAGATCCCGATCCACCCCGACTTCGGCGCCGAGGGCAGCGAGGGCGCGCTCGTCAAGGACGAGACGAGCGAGGTACAGGAGACCCTCGCGGACCTCGTCGCGGACGTCTCCGACCGCGTCGGGATGACCAACCGACAGCGGGTCGCCGACAACACCGAGGGCGGTCCGGACAACCAGCTCCCGACCGAGACCGAAGACTAACGGCTCGAGGACCGTTCGATCGACGACGCTGTTAGAGCATATGCGATACGTCCGCGCGCTGCGTCACGGCGCGGGTTCTTCTTCGACCTCCCACTCGAGGGTCACCGTAATCTCCTCTCGGGGCCCGCCGAGCATCGGCGAGCGCTCCTGGACTTCGATTCCGTACTCGACTTCGGGCGTCGGCGAGAGCGTCAACATCTTGTTCCCGACCCGTACCTCGGCGGGGCCCTCGTCGCGCAGTTCGCGAGCGAGTTCCTGAACGAGGTCCGCGGCCTCCTCTCGCGTCACGGTCTGTTCGTTGACGGTTTTCTCGGCCATGGCTGAACGGCCACCGAGCGGATGTAAATAGATTGGCTGGGAATCGGCAGGCAGGGCCGCCGTCGAGGGCGTTCGCCCGGCGAGCTATCACCGCCCGAGACCGTCAGGAGTCCGCCGGCGGTTCGGGCGCCTCGACGCCCGGCGTCAGCGAGCGGACGTACTTCGTCACGTGGTCGTCGATGCGGCGCTTGTAGCCGGCCTGCCTGGCGAGGCGGTCGAGTTCGCGGGCGACGAGGCTTCCGTACTGGACGGCCTTCTTCTCCCTCGAGACGACCTCGTCGGGGAGGGAGTCGGCCGCGACGCGCCGAAGCGCGCGCTTCCGCTCGTCCTCGTCGGCCAGCAGCGAATCCGGGAGCCGCAGCGCCGCGTCGACGACGGTATCGTGTAAGAGCGGCGCGACCGGCTCGAGCCCGGTCGCCTCGATCGCGCGGACGTCCCGCGGAAGCTGGTCGGGCAGGGAGGCGATCTGCTCGCGCACCGCGGCCCGCGTCGTCTCGGCGTCGACGCGGTGATCGAGGCGGACGACCTTCTCGTAGCCGCCGAACAGTTCGTCGGCGCCCTGGCCGACCGCCAGCGCGTCGAAGCCGTCGGCCGCGACGCGCTCGCCGACCAGGTACAGCGGCAGCGCGATCTGGACGTCCATCGCGTTCGTGCGCCCGGTCGCCGCAGCGACGCGGGGGACGGCTCGCTCCAGATCGGCCGGCTCGAGGTCGACGACGGTCAGCTCCCGCCCCATCGCGTCGGCGGCGGTCCGGGCGGCCTCGACGTCGTGGCTGTCCGGGAAGCCGACGACGTACAGCGGCGCGTCCAGCAGTTCGGCGACCAGCGCCGAGTCGACGCCGCCGGAGAAGGCGACGGCGATCTCCCGGTCGGGAGCGAGCGCGTCGGCCGCGGCGGTCTCGATCGCGTCGGAGAGGGCCTCGAGTGCCGCCTCGGGATCGCTCTCGGGGGTCGGGTCGGGAAGCGTCCAGCGGCGCTCTGGCCCGGCGTCGGGGACCGTGAGATCGAGCGTCGTTCCCGCCGGCAGGAGTTCCGGCGCCTCGAGGGCGCCGGGTTCGAAGGCCCACTCGCGAGTCTCGCGGACCTCGCCGGCGTCGTTCGCGTCGCTCGCGCTCGGCGTGGCGCGTCCGTCGGTCTCGACGTAGACCGGCACGCGGCCGAGGACGTCCCGGACGAGCGTTCCCTCGAGTTCGCCGGCGAAGCCGCTCGTCGCGGGGAGCGGATCGCCGCTCTCGAGGGCCGCGCGGACGGTGTCCGGGTCGGCGCCGCGCAGCGTCATCGGAACAGCCCGAGCATGGTGTTTCTGACGCGGCGGGTGACGCCGCCGGCGGCCTGTCGGAAGCTGATGTGCCAGGGCGTCCGTTTGCCTTCGACGGTGGTCCGCCCCTCGCGGATCGCCTCGAGGACGGCGTCGACGGATCGTTCCTCGGCGTCGACGCGGGTGACCGCCTGACCGACCATCTCGCTGATGTGGGCGTCGCTACCGGCGGTCATCGGCAGGTCGCGGGCGCGGGCGAACCGTTCGGCCTGGCGGTTCGCGCGGCCGGTCAGGAGCCGGGAGTTGTAGACCTCGATGGCGTCTCCCCGAGCGAGTTCCTCGCGGGAGATGCGGGCCATCACGCCGTGGCGCGACTCCTGGAAGGGGTGGGGGATGACGGCCAGTCCGTCCTGTTCCCAGATCGCTTCGAGCGTCGATTCGTAGGAGAGCCCCGGCGGGACGGCCTCCTCGAGTCCGAAGCCCAGAATGTGACCGGCCTTGCTCGAGATCTCCATGCCGGGGATCCCGAGCAGCCCGTAGTCGGCGGCGCGTTCGGCGGCCTCGAGGCTCGCGTCGATCTCGTCGTGGTCGGTGACGGCGATCGCGTCCAACCCGACGGCGTCGGCCTGTTCGAGGATGAGTTCGACCGGGTCGCGGCCGTCGTAGGACAGCGACGAGTGAGTGTGGAGTTCAACCGACAGCACGTGTCTGTCTCGGCGTTAGGGTGGATCGATCAAAAACACCTCGGTCCGCCCGGACGAGTCGCGGTCGGACTCCGTGGCTCCGGCGAACCCGCGCTCTCACACCTCGAGCGCGACGATTCCTTCCGTCGAGTTGAACCGAACTCGGCGCTCGTCGTCGACGGTGAGGCTCACGCGAGCGAGATCGAAGCCCTCGGACGGCCGTTCGATCTCGAGGACGGAGAACCGCGAGTCGATATCCGAGTTCCGTTCGTACGGGGCAGTGTCGTATCCGTGGAGGTGGACGACGGCCCCGTCGGCTTCGACGCGCACCCAGCGGTGGTCGACCGAACTGGAGCCGAAGCCGGACTCGACGATGACCAGCACGGACTCGTCGAAGTCGACGCCGTCGAGCCTGCTCCGGAGTGATCCATCCATCCGGTCTCTGTAAAACGTCTCCTCGTAGTCGTCCTCGTCGGCCACGACTCTGGCTTCGTACGCCTCGTCGGCCCGGCGCTCCGTCGCCCCGAGTTCGAGTCCGGTGTCCCGAACCCAGCCGACCCGAACGGAGAGCGGATCGAACGCGAGCGACGGCTCCGTCGCCATGTGTTCCCCGAGATACCCGTCGTTCCACTCGTCGAACGCTTCGGGGTCGTCCGGCGGCTCCGGCGGCTCGATCTTCTGGGGCGGTTTCGTGACCCGTCGATCCTCTTCGACCGAGGTTCCATCGTCGTCGGCTTCGGTCCCGGGTCCGGACCCGTCGTCCGCCCCGTTCTCATCGTCGCTGCCGTCGGACAATCGACCCCCTCTGAGACAGCCGGCAACTGCGACTGCGACGCTCGGTCCGGACGCAGCGAGGAACCGTCGACGATCCATATGTCGGATAGGTAATACTGGAAATAAATATCTTCTGTAGAATCAGAGACGCTTTGCAGCTAGCGAAATCGTCATCCGACGACAGCGGAGAACGGAGCCCCTCGATCGGTCGGTTCGTCGGGACGGTCAGTCGTCGGTGTCCAGTTCGACCAACTCGAGCGCGCGGTCGAGGTGGCAGACGTCGTGTGGCGGGTCGCCGAGGATCTCGCGGATGCGATACTCCGTGTCGAACTCGGCCCCGTCGGGTTCGCAGTACTCGTGGCTGGGACACTCGACGTAGGGACAGGGGCCGGGGAGGCTGGTCTTGCTGCCGGCGAAGGCGCCCTTCGACGTGATGTTCGCGCGCACGTCGGCGGGCTCGACTTCGACGGCGCGGACGCCCCCGTCGTGCATGGCGCACTCTAAGGTCTGGGCGTTCTCCCGGACGGACGTGATGCGGTACTTGGTGCCGGACTCGAGATTGAGACACTGGCTTCGGTAGGGACAGCCGGCGCAGGCGTCGGCCTCGCCGTGGTAGACGAACTCGGTTCCCGGTTCGGCCAGCCGGGTTCCGACGAGCGTGACGGTCGACATAGCACTACGTAGTCGGCGGTAGCGGTTAAGACTCACGCGTTAGCGGATCCGACGCCGAACGGAACTGCTCGCCGCTGACGGCCCGCTGCGGTCGATCAACGGTTGCTATCGCGCGTTCACCCTCCGGAAGCGGTCTCCGCGTCGCCCCCGCTCGTCAGCTCGTCCAGCCGCTCGAAGTACGTCTCGCGCGGGACCTGGTAGAGCCCCCGGTAGTCGATCTCGCCGGTGTCGAATTCTCGGGCGAGTTCGGCGACCCGCTCGAGGCCCGCCTCCCGCGTCGCGAACCGTTCGGTGTCCGCCGAGACGTCGGGCTCGAGGTAGAGGGTGACGTACCAGTCCTCGTCGTCGGCCGTACTGGTAGGGTTGGTTCCGGGCCGGCGCGTCCGCTTCCCGTGTGTCAGGTAGAGCGTGGGGAGACAGGCCGCCGGGAAGTCGTCGCCGTCGAAGACGTCCGGCCGGTAGGCGAGCACGAGTCGGCCGTCCTCGCTCCGGTTCCAGACGTCCCAACCGTCCGGAAGCGGCGATAGCGCGTCGGAATCGGCGTCGACAGCCGGGTCGGTCATGAGCGACGCTACGGGCGGCACTCATAAAGCCTCGTCGTCGGACGCCGATTCGGCGGCGATCGCCCCGATTTCGTGTGAACTCGACGACAGGACCGTGTCGCGCGAGTCGCGCGGCCGGCGCGCGCGAGCGCGACTGGCCATTGCTGGCCGGTGGTTTATGCCGCTGACCTTCGAAGATGAGGTGTGGTATCGAGCATCACAATACGATACTGGTAGAATTTACCCGTAATAAAGTCCCGATAAATACCTTTTGGGGCCAAAGCTAAGTAGATGGATTACTCACTCATTAAATACTATCGGTATCCGCTCGCCGGACCGATCCACTCCGCGCCCGTCCCCGGCGCACCGTTGCCCGAGTCCCCGACGCGCTCGATGCGCAACGGAGAGTGGTACACGATCACACATGACACGACAGACCGCCGCCCGCCGCCGTTCGGTCCGTTCCGGGAGCGCCCCGCTCTCGGAGCGACGCGACGGCGGTAGCGACGTCGCGCTGTCGGGTGACGCGGTTCGACGGATTCCGACGGTTCGGCCACGACGCCACGGCTGGTCGAACGACGTCCGCGCGACTAACGGTCCGTGTGACAACGGACGCTGCAGACGGGGGACCCGTAACTGGCAATGATACCATGACCGGTGACATCGAGACACTCGAGACGCTCAGCACGGATTACAAGGAATCGATGCCCGCAGACCTGCGGGAGACCAAGTCCTTCGACTGGTACCTAGAAGAGTGCTACGAGGACCCGAAGATCACCCGCAACGCCCACCAGCGCGTCGCGGACATGTTCGACTACTACGGGACGACCTACGACGAGACCGAGGGCGTCGTCGAGTACCTCCTCGCGAGCGAGGATCCGCTGAACGACGGTGAGAACACCTTCTACGGCCGGGTGATTCACCAGTCGATCCACGAGTTCGTGAACAAGGTCAAGTCGGGCGCCCGCCGACTCGGCCCCGAGCGCCGTATCAAACTGCTGCTCGGCCCGGTCGGTTCCGGGAAGTCCCACTTCGACAAGCAGGTCCGCAAGTACTTCGAGGACTACACGCTCCGCGAGGAGGGCCGGATGTACACGTTCCGGTGGACCAACCTCTGTGACGTCATCCAGGATCAGGACCCCGCCGACGACACCGTCCGGTCCCCGATGAATCAGGATCCCCTCGTCTTGCTACCGTTGGAGCAGCGCCAGCGCGTGATCGACGATCTCAACGAGAATCTCGACGCGCCCTACACGATCCAGAACGAGCAGGCGCTGGATCCGGAAAGCGAGTTCTACATGGACAAGCTGCTGGCCTACTACGACGACGACCTCCAGCAGGTCTTAGAGAACCACATCGAGATCGTCCGGTTCGTCGCCGACGAGAACAAGCGCCAGGGACTGGAGACCTTCGAGCCAAAGGACAAGAAGAACCAGGACGAGACCGAACTCACGGGCGACGTCAACTACTCGAAGATCGCCATCTACGGCGAGTCGGACCCGCGCGCGTTCGACTACTCGGGGGCGTTCTGTAACGCCAACCGCGGCATCTTCTCCGGCGAGGAGCTGCTGAAACTCCAGCGGGAGTTCCTCTACGACTTCCTGCACGCGACCCAGGAGCAGACGATCAAGCCCAAGAACAACCCGCGGATCGACATCGACCAGGTGATCGTCGGGCGGACGAACATGCCCGAGTACAAGGACAAGAAGGGCGACGAGAAGATGGAGGCCTTCAACGACCGCACCAAGCGGATCGACTTCCCGTACGTCCTCTCCTACGAGGACGAGGCCCGCATCTACGAGAAGATGCTCAACAACGCCGACGTCCCCGACATCAACGTTGAGCCCCACACGCTCGAGATGGCGGGGCTGTTCGGCGTCCTCACGCGCGTCGAGGAGCCCGACACCGAGACGATCGATCTGCTCTCGAAGGCCAAGGCCTACAACGGCGAGATCGACGAGGGCGACGACATCGACACGAAGAAGCTCCGCGAGGAAGCCGAACAGAAGGCCGAGATCGGCGAGGGCATGGTCGGCGTCTCGCCCCGGTTCATCGGCGACGAGATCGCCGAGGCCATCATGGACTCGAAACACCGCCAGCGCGGGTTCCTCTCGCCGCTGACGGTGTTCAACTTCTTCGAGGAGAACCTCGAACACCACGGCTCCATCCCCGAGGACAACTTCGAGAAGTACTACCGCTACCTCGAGACGGTCCGCGAGGAGTACAAGGAGCGAGCCATCGAGGACGTCCGCCACGCGCTGGCCTACGACATCGACGAGATCCAGCGCCAGGGCGAGAAGTACATGGACCACGTGATGGCCTACATCGACGACGACACCATCGAGGACGACCTCACGGGCCGCGAGCAGGAGCCCGACGAGACGTTCCTCCGCAGCGTCGAGGAGAAACTCGACATCCCCGAGGACCGCAAGGAGGACTTCCGCCAGGAGGTCTCCAACTGGGTCTCCCGCCGGGCCCGCGAGGGCGAGGCGTTCAACCCGCAGGACAACGAGCGCCTGCGTCGCGCCCTAGAGCGCAAGCTCTGGGAGGACAAGAAGCACAACATCAACTTCTCCGCGCTGGTCAGCGCCAACGAGTTCGACGACGACGAGCGCTCCGCGTGGATCGACGCCCTGATGGAACAGGGCTACTCCGAGGCGGGCGCCAAGGAGGTCCTGGAGTTCGCCGGCGCGGAGGTCGCCAAAGCGGAGATGGACGACTAACATGATCGGGGTCGACTAACATGACGGGCGACGACTACGTCACCGAGGCCGATCGGACCTTAGAGGAGACCTACGAGGAGCCGATGGACCTCGCGACCTACGTCGATCGGATCTTCGAGAACCCGACGATCGCCTCCCACGCCTCGAAGTACCTGCTCGAGGCGATCGAGGCCGCCGGCACCCGAACCGTCGTCGAGGAGGGCGAGGAGAAGGAGCGCTACCGCTTCTTCGACGATCCGCACAACGACGGCGAACACGCCATCCTCGGTAACACCGAGGTCCTCAACGGGTTCGTCGACGACCTCCGCTCGATCGCGGCGGGGCGGGCGAAAGACGAGAAGATCATCTGGTTCGAGGGGCCCACGGCGACGGGCAAGTCCGAACTCAAGCGCTGTCTGGTCAACGGGCTGCGCGAGTACTCGAAGACCCCCGAGGGACGGCGCTACACGGTCGAGTGGAACGTCACGACCGCCGAGGCCGACGACCGCGGGCTGAGCTACGGCACCGGCGATCCGACCGCGACGGACGACCAGCACTGGTACGAGAGCCCCGTCCAGACTCACCCGCTGTCGGTGTTCCCCCAGGACGTCCGCGAGCGGTTGCTCGAGGACTTGAACGCCGAACTCGACGACCACGTCCCCGTCCAGGTCGACGCGGAACTCGACCCCTTCTCCCGAGAGGCCTACGATTTCTTAGAAGAGCGCTACCGCCGGGAGGGCGAGGAGGAACTGTTCTCGGCGATCACCGACGACGCCCACCTCCGCGTGAAGAACTACGTCGTCGACGTCGGCCAGGGCGTCGGCGTCCTCCACTCGGAGGACGAGGGCCGACCGAAGGAACGGCTCGTCGGCTCCTGGATGCACGGCATGCTCCAGGAACTGGACTCGCGCGGGCGCAAGAACCCGCAGGCGTTCAGCTACGACGGCGTGCTCTCGCAGGGCAACGGCGTCCTCACGATCGTCGAGGACGCGGCCCAACACGCCGACCTCCTGCAGAAGCTGCTGAACGTCCCCGACGAGCAGTCCGTCAAGCTGGACAAGGGGATCGGCATGGACGTCGACTCCCAGCTGTTGATCATCTCGAACCCCGACCTCGAGGCCCAGCTCAACCAGCACTCCGACCGCAACGGCATGGACCCCCTGAAAGCCCTCAAACGCCGGCTGGACAAACACCAGTTCGGCTACCTGACGAACCTCTCGCTGGAGTGCGAGCTCATCCGGCGCGAACTGACCAACGAGACCTCGGTCTGGGAGGCCGAGAGCTACGACGAACTCGAGGAGCGGATCCGCGAACCGGTGTCGGTGACGATCAGAGATCAGGACGGCGAGACGCACGCGCGGGAGTTCGCGCCCCACGCGATCGAGGCGGCCGCCCTCTACGCGGTCGTCACGCGCCTCGACGAGGAGAACCTCCCCAACGGGCTGGACCTCGTCGACAAGGCCCTGATCTACGACCAGGGCTACCTCCAGGAGGGCGACTCCCGGCGCGAGAAGGACGACTTCGACTTCGACGGCGAGGCCCACGACGGCGAACACGGCATCCCGGTGACCTACACGCGGGACACCCTCGCCGAACTGCTCCAGGCCGAGCGGGACCGCCATCACCCCGACCTGCCGGTCGAGAACGTCGTCATGCCCCGGGACGTCCTGAACGCGATGGCCGAAGGACTGGCCGACGCCCCCGTCTTCTCGACGGGCGAGCGCTCGGAGTTCGAGAACCGAATCGTGCCCGTGAAAAACTACCTCTTCGACCAGCAGGAGAGCGACGTCATCGAGGCGATCATGCACGACAAGCGGGTCGACGAGGAGACCGTCGCCGAGTACGTCGAACACGTCTACGCCTGGGAGACCGAGGAGCCGCTGTACAACGACCGCGGCGAGCGCGTCGAGCCGGATCCGCTGAAGATGAAGCTCTTCGAGATCGAACACCTCGGCCGGTTCTCCGAGGGCGAGTACGAGGGCAACCTCCCCCGCGAGAGCGTCCGGAACTTCCGCCGCGAGAAGGTGATCACCTCGCTGAACCGCCACGCGTGGGAACACCGCAACGAGGACTTCTCGGTCGAGGACGTCGACCTCACCGCGATCCCGGTGATCAAGACCGTCCTCGAGAGCCACGACTGGGAGGACGTCCAGCGGACCTTCGAGGACTTCGATCCGCGCCAGTGGGACGACCCGCCCAGCGGCACGCAGACGGCGTCGGTCAAGGAGCGAACGATCGAGACGATGGTCGACCTCTTCGACTACTCGGAGGCGTCGGCCGAGCTAACCAGCCGACACGTCATGGGACAGGTGAGTTACAGATGGGACTGAAAGACGACCTCGAGCGATTCCGCGAAGTGGGCGAACAACGCCGCGAGGATCTGGCCGACTTCATCCAGTACGGCGATCTGAGCGGCGGCGGCAACAGCGACATCCAGATCCCGGTCAAGATCGTCTCGCTGCCCGAGTTCGAGTACGATCAACGGGATAAGGGCGGCGTCGGCCAGGGCGAGGACGGCACGCCCCAGCCCGGCCAGCCGGTCGGCCAGCCCCAACCCCAGCCGGGCGACGAGGACGGCGAGGACGGCGAACCCGGCGAGGAGGGCGGCGACCACGAGTACTACGAGATGGACCCCGACGAGTTCGCCGAGGAACTCGACGAGGAACTCGGCCTCGATCTGGATCCGAAGGGGAAGAAGGTCGTCGAGGAGAAGGAAGGTCCCTTCACCGATATGACCCGGACGGGCCCCGACAGCACGCTCGACTTCGAGCGGATGTTCAAGGAGGGGCTCAAGCGCAAGCTCGCGATGGACTTCGACGAGGAGTTCCTGCGCGAACTCTGCAAGGTCGAGGGGATCGAGCCCCGCGAGGTCTTCGAGTGGGCCCGCGGCGAGAACCTCCCGGTCTCGATGGCCTGGGTCGAGGAAGCCTACAAGGACGTTCCCGAAGACGAACGCGGGAAGTGGGCCTCCATCGAGGAGGTCGAGGAGAACGTCGAGCGCGAGAGCGTCCAGCAGAAGATCCGCCGCGAGGGAATCAAACAGGTGCCCTTCCGCCGTGAGGACGAGCGCTACCGCCACCCCGAGATCATCGAGGAGAAGGAGAAGAACGTCGTGGTCGTCAACATCCGCGACGTCTCCGGCTCGATGCGCGAGAAGAAGCGGGAACTCGTCGAGCGGACCTTCACGCCACTGGACTGGTACCTCCAGGGCAAGTACGACAACGCCGAGTTCGTCTACATCGCCCACGACGCCGACGCCTGGGAGGTCGAACGCGACGACTTCTTCGGCATCCGCAGCGGCGGCGGGACGAAGATCTCGAGCGCCTACGAACTCGCCCAGGAGCTGTTAGAGGAGTACCCCTGGAGCGACTGGAACCGCTACGTGTTCGCCGCGGGCGACTCCGAGAACTCCTCGAACGACACCGAAGAGCGGGTCATCCCGATGATGGAGCAGATCCCGGCGAACCTCCACGCCTACGTGGAGACCCAACCCAGCGGCAACGCGATCAACGCCACCCACGCCGAGGAACTCGAGCGCCACTTCGGCACCGACGCCGACGACGTCGCGGTGGCCTACGTCAACAGCAAGGACGACGTGACCGACGCGATCTACGAGATCCTCTCCACGGAAGGTGAAGCAGATGAGTAAACGCAACTCCAACGCGGACCGATTCCGCAAGCAGGCGATCGCCGGCGACCTCGAGGAACCGGTTTCGGAGGCCAGGAACCTGGCCCGGAAGCTCGGCCTCGATCCCTACCCGGTGAAGTACTGGATCATCGACTACGACGAGATGAACGAACTCATCGCCTACGGGGGGTTCCAGAGCCGGTACCCCCACTGGCGGTGGGGCATGCAGTACGACAAGCAGCAAAAGCAGGGCCAGTACGGCGGCGGGAAGGCCTTCGAAATCGTCAACAACGACAACCCGGCCCACGCGTTCCTCCAGGAGTCGAACACGGTCGCCGACCAGAAGGCGGTCATCACCCACGTCGAGGCCCACTCGGACTTCTTCGCGAACAACGAGTGGTTCGGTATGTTCACCCGCGGGCGCGCCGACGAGGATCAGGTCAACGCCGCCGCCATGCTCGAGCGCCACGCGCGCGCGATCGACGAGTACATGGCCGACCCCGAGATCGACCGCGCCGAGGTCGAGAAGTGGATCGACCACTGCCTCTCGCTGGAGGACAACATCGACCAGCACCGCGTCTTCGAGCGCCGCCTCGACGTCGACGGGCCGGCCGACGACTTAGACGACGACCTCGCGGAGAAACTGGACGAACTCGGCCTCTCCGACGAGGTGAAGGGCGAGGTCTTCGACGACGAGTGGCTCGAGAAACTCGAGGACGCCGACGAGGCCATCAGCTTCCCCGAGGAGCCCCAGAAGGACGTCCTCGCGTTCGTCCGCGAGCACGGCAAGCGGTACGACGACGAGGCCGGCCGGGCCGTCGAGATGGAGGAGTGGCAACGCGACGTGCTCGACATGATGCGCGCGGAGGCCTACTACTTCGCCGCCCAGAAGATGACGAAGGTGATGAACGAGGGGTGGGCCGCCTACTGGGAGTCGACGATGATGACCGACGAGGCCTTCGCCGGCGACGACGAGTTCATGAACTACGCCGACCACATGGCGAAGGTCCTGGCGTCGGGGGGGCTCAACCCCTACAGCCTCGGGATGGAGCTCTGGGAGTACGTCGAGAACCGGACGAACCGCCGCGAGGTCCTCGAGCACCTGCTGCGCGTCGAGGGGATCTCCTGGCGGAACCTGATGGACGTCGTCGACTTCGACGAGGTGCTCGAGACCCTCGAGCCGCCGGAAGCGATCGACACGATCACGCCGGAGACGCTCGACGCGCTCGAGGAGGTTCCCGACGAGTGGATCGACTGCGAGGCGCTCGAGGCCGCCCGCGATGGCGAGATCGACGTCGCGAAGTATCCGTGGAAGGTCCTGACCGAGGAGGGGCTGGCTCGCCGTCACTACTCGCTGGTCAAGCGCCAGAACCGCGGGTTCCTGACCCGGGTTAGTCAGAACGACCTCGAGCAGATCGGGCGCTACCTCTTCGACGACGCCCGCTACGAGACCGTCGAGGAGGCGCTCGCGGACGTCGACTTCGCCGCGGGCTGGGACCGCATGTTCGACATCCGCGAGAGCCACAACGACGTGACCTTCTTAGACGAGTTCCTCACCCAGGAGTTCATCACGGAGAACAACTACTTCACCTACGAGCACTCGCAGGCGACCGGCCAGTTCCACGTCGCCAGCGACGCCGCCGAGGACGTCAAGAAGAAGTTGCTCCTGCAGTTCACCAACTTCGGGAAGCCGACGATCGCGGTCTACGACGGCAACTACAACAACGCCAACGAACTGCTGCTCGGCCACCAGTACAACGGCGTCATGCTCGATCTCGGCCAGGCCAGGGAGACCCTGAAACGGATCTTCGAGCTCTGGGGTCGGCCGGTGAACCTGCTGACCATCGTCAAGGAGATCGACGACCACGACATCGAGGTCGCCAAGCGCCGGAACCGCGAGCCCGAACCCGAAGAGCGCGGGAAACTGATCCGGTACGACGGCGACGAGGTGACCGTCGAGGACGTCCCCTGGGAGGAGGTCGACCATCTCGCCGCCGACGACGTCGATTACGACACGAAACCGGACGAGTGGCTCGCCTGATATTCGTTTCGTATTTTCGCGCCGGCACGAAACACTCGGAAGGCTTTTACTCCCCATCGCACATCCTCGGGATACAATGGATGGGGAAGGGGGCCGGACAGTCGGAACGCCGCGGGCCGACGACGCGTTCGAGCTGCCGGCCGTCCTCGCACGACTCGATACGGACGACCGCGACGAGCAGCGGGCCGCCGTCGCGGCGGTTCGAGACACGCTGGCCGACGACCCGGCGGTCTGTCTCCCGACCGTCCCGAAACTGCGCCGGCTGCTCGGCGACGCCGATGTCGACTTTCACGGGGAGGTCGCCTACTGTCTGGCCGAACTCGCGACCGAATCGACCGCCGACGTCGCGCCGTCGACCGACGAGATCGTCGCGTTCACCGTCGAGAACCCCGAACGGCCGGCGACCGCCGAGTTGCTTCGCTGTCTCGCGACGATCGCGGCCGACCAGCCCTCCGCCGTCGTCGATCACGCCGACGCGATCGCCGACGTGATCGACCGCCGCCCCGGGTACGATCGCCGGGGACTGAAGATCTTCCAGCAGCTCTCGGCGGCGCAACCGGGCGCGATTCAGTCTGCGGTCCCGGTTCTCACCGCGGCCCTCGAGGACGATCCGGAGCGTCACGGCGTGGTGGTGCTGTCGGCGGTCGGCCGACTGGCCCGATCGGAGACGCCGCTGCCGACCCTCGAGTTCGTCGACCCGGCGCTGGAACTCGTCGACCACGACGCCGTCCCCCTTCGCCGAAACGCCGTCGGCTGTCTGGCCGACGTCGCCCGCCGGACGCCCACCGCGGTCGAACCGGCCGTTCCGGAGCTCGCGACCGCGCTCGAGCACGACGACGGGGAGACCCGGGCCAACGCCGCCGTCGCGATCGCGCGCGTGACGGCGGAGCTCACGTCGGTCCTCGAGCCGGTCCGGGAGCCGTTGCTCGAGCGGTTGGACGACGACCACGACCGCGTGCGGGCCAACGCCGCCGTCGCGCTCGGGCACGGCCGCGTCGACGCGGCCGCGGACCGACTCTCGACGCTGGCCCACGAGGATCCGAACCCGGACGTCCGCGAGCGGGCGAGCTGGGCGCTGGATCGCGTCTCGTCGGCGTAGCCGCGCGACCGCAAGACAGTGGTGGCTGGCCCGCCTCGAGTCGGGTATGAGCCGGTCGACGTTTTCCGTCGAGACCGACGCGCGCCTGACGACCGTCGACGTGACCGATCGCATCGCTGCAGCCGTTCCCGACGACCTCGAGTCGGGCACCGCGACGGTCTTCGTTCAGCACACGACCGCCGGACTGGTCGTCCAGGAGAACGAGTCGCGGCTGCGCGGCGACATAGAGACGTTTCTCCGGGAACTCGTCCCCGACGAGGGCCACGCCCACGATCGGTTAGACGGCAACGCGGACTCGCACCTGCGGGCGACCCTGATCGGGCCCGACGTGACGATTCCCGTCGAGGACGGCGAGTTAGCGCTCGGGACGTGGCAATCGGTCCTGTTCGTCGAGTGCGACGGACCGCGGTCGCGGACGGTTTCCGTGACGACCGTCGGCGAGTAGTCGGAGCGGTCTGTGGCCTCCGTCGTCACACACGGAGCGGCCGGTCTGCGGAGACGCAGTCGACCCCTCGCGATTCGAGCAGTTTTGCCAGGGGGCGCCGCTCGATCGTCCAGGCGTGAACCTCGAGACCGACGGACTTCGCCCGGGGCACCACGCCCGTCGCGAGACAGCGCCAGTAGCTCGCGCCGAGGACGTCGCAGTCGAGTTCGACGGCGGTCGTGACCGGCGTCTCGAGGCGCCGACTGACCAGCAGTCCGATCGGCTGGTCGGGATCGAGCTCGCGGATCGTCCGCAGTTCGGACGCCAGAAATGACGTCGCGACGACCCGGTTCTCCACGCCGTCGACGGCCTCGAGAACGTCCGCCGCGATGCCGACGTCCTTGAGCTCGAGGTTGATCTCGACCGACGGCGGAAGCGCTTCGAGCACCGCCTCGAGGGTCGGGATGCGCTCGCCGGAGTCGAGGACGGTGTGGGATCTAAGCGTAGCGAGGCTGCTGTCGGCGACCGCGCCGGTTCCGTCGGTCACGCGGTCGATCGTCTCGTCGTGGACGACGACGAGTTCGCCCGAGCCACAGCGGCGGACGTCGAACTCGACGGCGTCCGCGCGGTCGGCGGCCGACCGGAGCGCCGGGATCGTGTTCTCGGCCGCGGTCGCGGCGAACCCGCGGTGGGCGATCAGACGCATTCGGTGGGAGAAAGAGCGGCGAGGGGTTTCAGTCGGTCGCCGATTCTCGCGCGCGTTCCCAACCGGCAGTCGAGCCGATCGCGAGAATCGGGACTTACAGCTCCTGTCGGTACGGAATCGGCGAAGGTTCCAAAGCCTTTAGCAAGTACTGTTATACGGGTACTTCCGTTAGGAGCATTCGTTAGTGTCCCGACCGTATTCTCACCGACTGCGACAAGACCGCTGCTGGAGGTAACCGACCCATGAACGATCGACGCGACGAGCAGATCGACATCCTCCTGGTGGAGGACAATCCCGGCGACGTCCGCCTCACCCAGGAAGCGTTCCGGCAACTGTCCACGGAGACGACGATCCACGTCGCGACCGACGGCGACGAGGGAGTCGAGTTCCTCACGGAGCGCTGCGACGACGGCTCCGCCCCGCTGCCGGACCTCGTGCTCCTCGATCTGAACCTCCCGCGGATGGGCGGCCTCGAGTTCCTCGAATCGATTCAGGAGGAGCCGAAACTCGCCCGCATTCCCGTCCTCGTCCTCACCAGCTCCGAGGCCATCGAGGACATCCACGAGAGCTACGAACTCGCGGCCAACGCCTACCTGACCAAGCCGACCGATCCGATCGAGTACACCGAGATGGTCGAGGCCGTCGCGGACTTCTGGTTCCAGCGGGCCGCGCTGCCGCCGATGTCGGCGTGATCGGACCGACGCCCTCGCCGCCGCTTCTCGTCTCCGGCCGACGGAGGGCGAGCTATTACGTCGCCCGCCGTCGCACGGTAGGACATGGCACCGACGACAGCGTACTCCGTCGACTTCGACGATACCGTCGCCGTGGTTACGGGCGCGAGCGGCGCGCTCGGCAGCGCCGCCGTCGAGCGGTTCCGGACGGCCGGCGCGACCGTCTGCGCCGTCGACGTCGTCGCGCCGGACGACGAGGACAGCCTGCTCGAGCCCGATTCGAAGACGCACTTCTACGAGGCCGATCTGACCGACGAGCGCGACGTCGAGGAACTGATGACCGCCGTCGTCGACGATCACGGCCGGATCGATCACCTGGTGAACATCGCCGGGACGTGGCGCGGCGGCGACCACATCGAGGAAACCGATCTCGAGGAGTTCGACCTGCTCGTCGATATCAACCTCAAAACGGCGTTTCTGGCCTCGAAACACGCGCTCCCGCACCTCCAGGACAGCGAGGGCTCGATCGTGAGCGTCAGCGCGCGCTCCTCGCTCGAGGGCGGCGAGGGCGACGGCCCCTACCGGATCACGAAGGCCGGCATCCGGCTGCTGACGGAGACGCTGGCCGAGGAGAACGAGGGCACCGTCCGCGCGAACTGCGTGATGCCCAGCGTGATCGATACGCCGACGAACCGCGAGATGATGCCTGACGCGGATCACGACTCGTGGGTCGACCCCGCCGAGATCGCGGACGTGATGGCCTTCCTCTGTAGCGACGGCGCGTCGGTAACGAGCGGCGCAGCCGTGCCGGTGTACGGCGAGGCCTGAAAAAACGGAACGGACGATCGACGCCTCGTTACAGGTTCGCGCTGACCCACTCCGAGAACGGACCGGTGAGGAAGTCGACGTAGTCGACGATCCCCAGGTACAGGGAGACGGCGAGGACGGCGATGATCGGGACGCGAACCGCCCAGATCCACGCCTGTCCGAGCGATCCGAGATCGCCGATTCCCTTCGAGAGTTCCTCGACGGCGAATTGCGGGGCGACCCAGCCGACGAGCAGCATCAATACGAGCGCGCCAAACACCAGCAGAATGCCGTCGGCGAACAGGTCCAGCAGGTCGAGGAAGATCAGGTCGTACGTGACCGGAATACCGAGCAGGTAGATGACGCCGCCCATCCCGAGGGCCGCCTTCCACCGTTCGACACCCTTCTCGTCGATGACGTACGCCGTCACGACCTCGAGCAGCGAAATCGCGCTCGAGAGCGCCGCGATGGCGACGGTGCCGAAGAAGAGGAGGCCGAGCAGTCGCCCGCCGGAGAGGTCGGCGAACGCTTGAGTCATCGAGACGAAGATCGCACCGGGACCGCCCTCGCCCGGATCGGTGATGCCGGCCGCGAAGAAGATGGGGAAGACGACTAGACCGGTCAGGAACGCGATTCCGGTGTCGAACCCGATGATCGTCGCGGCGTCTTTAGTCAGGTTCCGATCTTCGCCGAGGTAGGACGCGTAGGTGATCATCACACCCATCCCGAGCGAGAGGGTGAAGAACGCCTGTCCGGCCGCCGCCGGCAGGAGGTTCGTCCAGTTCGACGTGATGGTGCTGAAGTCCGGAGAGAGGTAGTACTCGTAGCCGGCACCGGACCCGGAGAGGGTGAACGCCCAGACGGCCAGCCCGGCGAGCAGGACGACGATCGCCGGCACCATCGCCTTCGTCGCGACCTCGATGCCGCGTCGGATCCCGAGCGCGACGACGCCGATCGTCACGGCCATGAAGACCGTGTGCAGAACGAACGCGTCCATTCCCGTGGATACTTCGCCGAACATCGCGCCCGCTTCGCCGCCGTGTGTGGCGAGGCGGTCCGCGTAGCTTCCGCGGAAGCCCTCGAAAAAGTAGCGGATGAACCAGCCGGCGACGACGCTGTAGTACGACAGGATCACGAAGCCGGTGACGATGAACACGCCGCCGACGTACTTCCAGGCGTTACCGCCGAGTTCGAGCAGCGCTCCGACCGGGTTCCGTTCGGTTCGGCGCCCGACGACGAACTCGACCAGAATCGCCGGGAAGCCGATGAACGCGACGAACAGCAGATAGACGACGAGAAACGCCGCCCCGCCCCCGTCTGCCGTAATGAACGGGAACCGCCAGATATTCCCTAGCCCGACTGCGCTGCCGACGGCAGCCAGGATGAAGCCTGTTCTCGTTGCCCATGTTTCGCGTTGTGCCATACGTTATGCGACTGCCCCCCGGGGTCCTAAAGCCTTACATTCGCAGTCCGAGTTTATCATCGCTGATAACGAGTAACTATCCTGTAATAAATCGTGGGGCGGTCGGTGAACACTTCGACAGTCCTGCATCTGGGGCAGTCGCGGGGAACACCGACCGCGGTCCTTTTCGGACGTTTTCTCACGCACATCTATGTGAGAAAATTGCCTTGCTTGCCGCCTGGATGACATACATTATCAAGGTCCTCCATAACATATAACACGGCACGCTGAAAGTATCGACTCGTACGGAGGCCTGTGCATGTCCACAGTAGATGAGGCGGTCAACCGGGGTCGAAATCTCTCGTCCGAGCAGCTCCTGTTACTGATCGTGGGGATCGGTGCCGTGGCGTTGCTGGGAGACCTGATTCTCGGCCTCGCGAGCGGGACGTACAGCATCTCACGTGTCGCCCGATACGTGACGGAAGGGATCCTCTACGGGCTGATTATCGGGCTCGCCGGGATCGGGCTCTCGATGACCTACAGCATCCTCAACTTCGCGAACTTCGCTCACGGGGACTACGTGACGACGGGGGCGTTTTTCGGGTGGGGAGTCACGTACCTCGTCGCCGGTTGGGGCGTCGCGAGCGTCGGCCCGCTCGTCCTCGTCGCACCTCAGCGCGAGGTCTCCGGAGCGCAACTTGACGTCGCGATCACCGCGACGCCGGTCGCCGTCCTCGCCGGCCTCCTCGTGGCCGGCGTCGCGACGGCGCTTTTCGTGTTGCTGATCGACCGCGTGGCTTTCAAACCGGTCCGCGGTTCGGGCGGTATTCCGCTGCTGATCACGAGCGTCGGCGTGGCGTTCGCGCTCCGGTACGTTCTCGTGTTCGTCTACTCGAGCAGCACGCGCGGCACGACCGCGAGCGTACCGTCCGTCGATTTCCTCCTGGTCGACGGCTACGTGTCGATCGGCGCCCACGACGCGACGTTGATCGTCGCCGCGGTCGCGCTGATGCTCGGCGTTCACTTCCTGCTCCAGCGGACGAAACTCGGGAAAGCGATGCGAGCGATGTCGGACAACCGAGACCTGGCCCTCGTCACCGGCATCCCGACCGAACGGGTGATCCGGTGGACCTGGATGATCGGCGGCGGCCTCGCCGGCACCGCGGGCTATCTCATGGTGTTGTGGACGGGGACCATCGACTGGCAGTTCGGGTGGTTGCTGTTGTTGCTGATCTTCGCGGCCGTGATCCTCGGCGGGATCGGCTCGATCTACGGGGCCATCTTCGGCGGCCTGGTCATCGGCGTCGGCATGCACATGTCGATGATCTGGCTCCCCGGCGGCGACTTCACGACGATCACCGCGTTCCTGCTGATGATCCTCGTCCTGCTGATCAGACCGTCCGGACTCTTCGGAGGGAAGACGACGGCATGAGCGCGAATACGACCGCGAACGCGGCGGACGAACGGACTCGATTGGAAGCGCTCTGGGAACGGGACGCCGTGAAGATCCTCGCGGCCTTCGCGGCGATCTATCTCGTCTACGCGGCGATCGGTCTCGCGCTCGGCTACTCCCTCGACGGGATCGTCAACACCTTGCGGCGGATGACCTACCTGATCGCCGTCTACGGGATGGTCACGCTGGCGCTGAACCTCCACTGGGGGTACACCGGCCTGTTCAACATCGGTGTCGCGGGATTCATGGCGATCGGGCTGTACGTGACGATGATGCTGGCGAAACCGGTCGACCCGACCGGCGCCGCACAGTACCCGGGGCTCGGGCTCCCGATGCCGATCGCGATCGCCGGCGGCGTCGTCGCCGCCGGCCTGGCGGGCCTCGTCGTCGCGATCCCCGCGTTGCGCCTCCGGGCCGACTACTTCGCGATCACGACGATCGCCTTCGCGGAGATCGTCCGGTTGGGGCTCACCTCTGGTGCGGCCCAGCAGTTCAGCGTCCTCGGGGCCGAACTGGGGACCGGCGGCGGTCGCGGTCTCACTCGAAACTACGCCGATCCGATGAACGTCATCTTCGAGCTCGAGGCGTTCTCCTCGTTCGTCGACCTCACGAACGCCCTGTTCGGCTTCGGGCCGACGCAGGCGCGGTCGCTGGCCTATTCGATCGTGCTCGTGCTCGTCCTGATCGGGTTCTACTGGCTCATCCAGCGGACCAGTCGATCGCCGTTCGGACGCGTCCTCAAAGCGATCCGCGAGGACGAGGAGGCCGCCCAATCGCTCGGGAAGAACACGAACCGATTCAAGATCAAGGTGTTCGTGCTCGGCTGTGCCCTGATGGGCCTGGCCGGCATCCTCTGGCGGTTCCGTCGCACCGGCGTGACGCCGACGGCGTTCCGACCGCACGTCACGTTCTACATCTGGATCGCGCTGATAATCGGTGGCGCCGGTTCGAACACCGGCAGCGTCCTCGGCTCCGGGCTCTTCGTCGCGGTGCTGTTCGAGGGGCCACGCTACGTGCGCCGCCTGATCGAGGAGGTCATCACGGTCGGCGACGCGCCGAACACGTTCGCCGGTGCCGTGGGGCCGCTGCTCTCGGCGAACCCGGCGCCGTTCCTGCGGTACACCTTCGACGAGTTCCTGACGCTGCAGTTCGTGTTGATGGGCGTCGCGCTCGTCCTCCTCATGCATCGACGGCCCGACGGGCTGCTCGGCCATCGGGAGGAGACGGCGGCGGCGATCCCCCTGACGGATCGACCCGCCGCCGAGACCGGAGGCGAGACCGCAGCCGGACCTGGAACTGATTCCGATCACGGGGGTGATTCCCAGTGAGCGATACGACCACCGAACCGACCGACTCCCTGACGAGCGAGCGCCCGGATCGACCGACGGACGGCGTCGAGTTGGCCGTCGACGGTCTGGTCAAGCGCTTCGGCGGGATCACGGCCGTCGACGGCGCGACGTTCGCGGTCGAGTCGGGATCGATGACCGGACTGATCGGTCCCAACGGCGCGGGGAAGTCGACGACGTTCAACTGCATCACGGGGATCCACGAACCCGACGCCGGAACGGTGACGTTTCAGGGGGAGGACATCACGGGCATCAGGCCCTACCAGTGCGCCGAACACGGGCTCGTCCGGACGTTCCAGATCGCTCGGGAGATGGCGAATATGACGGTCCTCGAGAACCTGATGCTGCCGGCGAAACGCCAGCGGGGCGAAGCGCTCTGGCGATCGGTGTTGCCGGTCACCCGCCGGGACGTCGTCCGAGAGGAGCGCGAACTCCTAGAGCGCGTGTGGGACACCCTCGAGTTCTTCGAGATTCAGCACCTCGCGGCGGAGAAAGCGGGAACCCTCTCGGGCGGCCAGCGGAAGCTCCTCGAACTGGCGCGCGCGTTGATGACCGACCCGGAGATGCTCCTGCTCGACGAGCCGTTCGCGGGCGTCAACCCCACGCTCGAGAAGAAGTTGCTCGAACACGTCCACGACCTCCGCGAGGAGGGGTACACGTTCCTGATCGTCGAACACGACATGGACCTCATCATGGAGAACTGCGAGCGGGTCATCGTCATGCACCAGGGGTCGGTGCTGGCCGAGGGCGCCCCGGAAGCGATCACCTCGAACGAGCGGGTCATCGAGGCCTATCTCGGAGGTGAGGTCTGATGGCGATGCTCGACGTCAGGGACCTCGACGCCGGCTACGGGGACCTGCAGATCCTGCACGGCGTCGATCTCGAGGTGACCGAAGACGAGTACGTGGTCATCGTCGGCCCCAACGGCGCCGGGAAGTCGACGGCCATGAAGTCCGTCTTCGGACTGACGACGTACATGGGGGGGACGGTCGAGTTCAAAGGAGCGGACATCACCGGCCGCTCGCCCGACGAGATCATCCACGAGGGAATCGGCTACGTTCCCCAGAACGACAACGTCTTCCCGTCGCTGACGGTCCGCGAGAACCTCGAGATGGGCGCGTACATCCTCGACGAGGTGCCGGAGGCGGCGCTCGAGAGCGTGTTCGCTCAGTTCCCCGTACTCCGCGAGCGACAGGAGCAGAAGGCGGGCTCGATGAGCGGCGGCCAACAGCAGATGGTCGCGATGGGGCGCGCGCTGATGCTCGATCCCGACCTGTTGTTGCTCGACGAACCCAGCGCGGGCCTGGCCCCCGACCTCGTCGACGAGATGTTCGATCACGTCGACGCGATCAACGCCAGCGGTACCGCCGTCTTGGTCGTCGAACAGAACGCGAAGGAGGCCTTGCACCGCTGCGACCGGGGCTACGTCCTCGTTCAGGGCTCGAACCGATACGAGGACGCCGGCGAGGCCCTGCTGAACGACGACGAGGTCCGCCAGCAGTTCCTCGGCGGTTAGCTCGCGATCCGCGCGCGACTCGGCGGTCGTCGGGTGGTATCGACGCGTGTCGGCGGGCGACGAAAGCGGAGTCCGGTCGCGACCGGCCACCGCGGCGCCGCGGTACTACTCGGCCAGTGCGGACTCGAGTTCGCCGGTGTACGAGCCCTGTTCGGGCTCGAACGAGACCTCGTTGAGCGCCTCGCCGCCCTGATCGTTCTCGACGGACTCGACGTACTGCTCCGAGAGCTGCTGTCCGTAGTCGTTGTTGACGTACAGCGTGGCCACCTGGTCCGCGTCGAGGCGATTCGCGGAGACCTCCGCCATCACCTGCCCTTGCAGCAGGTCGCTCGGCGCGGTCCGGAAGAAGTAGCCGTCGTCCTCGACGTTCGACAGGGACAGCGCCGTACTGGCCGGCGAACACTGGACGACGCTCGCGCTGCTGGTCTCGCCGACCAGCGGGACGGAGTTGCCGGACGACGCGGCGCCGACGATCGCGGGATACCCCGCGTCGATGAGCGCGCCGCCGTTGCTGAGGGTCGTGTCCTCGTCGGTCTCCGTGTCCTCGACCTGCAGATCGAACGTGAGGTCGACCCCTTCCATCCGTCGAATGGCCAGGCGGCCGGCGTCGATCATCGGGGTGCCGAGTTCGCCGAGGTCTCCCGTCTCGGGGAGCAACATCGCGACCATCACGTCGCGTCCGGTCCCGCCGGGCGACTCGTCGGCCGTCTCGCCGCCGGGACCGTCTCCCTCGAACGTGATCGTATCGACCGTTTCGATGTCACCGTCGCTGAACTCCCAGACGTCGTAGGCGGCCTCCGCGGGGTCACCGACGTCGTCGAAGTCGACCGCGCTCGAAGCGCCCTGATAGGCGATCTCGTTGCCGGCCGCGGCGGCTTCGGCGGCCGCCTGGAGTTCGCCGGGGCCGTACTCGTCGCCGCCGGGGTTCGCGACCCGGCGCATCTGATCTCGGATCGCCTGGCCGTCGTTCTCGCCGGCCGCGACGTTCGCGAGGGTACACACCGCGACGGCGTCGAACGTGTGCGAGGTGAACACGCCCGGTGATTCGCCGAACTCGTCCTCGTAGAGCTCTGCGAAGGCGTCTTCGTGCGGGCCCTGGGACGCCGGCGCGGTGCCGGTGACGTTCGTCATGTCGTTCCCGACTTCGTCGGGGAGATCGCCGTCCTGTAGGCCGTCGGGGACGATGATCTCCGTCCCGGTGTCGAAGTCGGCGTAGAAGTCCCGAAAGATCTGAATGCCGCTCTCCGGGTAGCCGATGACGTTCAGGACGTCCGGGCCGCCTCCTTCGACGGCCCCTTCGTCGCCGATACATCCGGCGAGACCGATCGCACCTGCACCACTGATCCCACTGAGTACCCACCTCCGATTGACTTGCCTTACCATGGGTAATAGTGACAAGGTATCCTATATAGATGTTTGTGCTGCAACGAGTCCGCGGCGACGATCGCGTCCGTTCACGGGTCACCGAAGCCGACGGTACGCGTAACCGAACAATCATGGTATAATTTCGCACACCATCGGCGGGATATCACTCAGATTTACCGAACGTTTTTGGGGGATGTGGTCGTTTCCTCGGGCAATGAGCGGGAGGGTTCATCAACAATGACGATGGAAGACCGTATCGACGAACTCCAGGACCTCCGCGAGGAAGCCGAGCTAGGCGGCGGCGAGGACCGCATCGAAAAGCAACACGACAAGGGGAAGATGACCGCCCGGGAGCGGATCGACTACTTCCTCGACGAGGGCACCTTCACGGAGTTCGATCAGCTCCGGACCCACCAGACGAGCCAGTTCGGGATGGAGGAGAAGAAGATTCCCGGCGACGGCGTCGTCACGGGCTACGGCGAGGTCAACGGACGTACCGTCTTCGTCTTCGCCCACGACTTCACCGTCTTCGGCGGCTCGCTCGGGGAGGTCTTCGCCGAGAAGATCTGCAAGGTCATGGACATGGCCATGGAGGTCGGCGCTCCCGTCGTCGGGCTCAACGACTCCGCAGGCGCCCGCATTCAGGAGGGCGTCAAGAGTCTGGCCGGGTTCACCGAAATCTTCCGGCGCAATCAGGAAGCCAGCGGCGTCGTTCCCCAGATCTCCTCTATCATGGGCCCCTGCGCCGGCGGCGCGGTCTACTCGCCGTCGATTACCGACTTCATCTTCATGGTCAAGGACACGAGCCACATGTACATCACCGGGCCCGGGGTCACCAAGACCGTCACCGGCGAGGAGGTCACCCACGAGGAGCTCGGTGGCGCGATGACCCACGCCGGCAAGACCGGCGTCGCCCAGTTCGCCTGCGAGAGCGAAGAGCAGGCCTTAGACGACATCAAGCGACTGCTCTCTTATCTCCCGCAGAACAACATGGAAGATCCGCCGCGCGTCGAGCCGTGGGACGACCCCGACCGCCGGGACGAGGAGCTGAAGTCGATCGTCCCGCCGAGCCCCCAGAAGCCCTACGACATGGTCGACGTCATCGACAGCGTCGTCGACGAGGGTTCGTTCTTCGAGGTCGCGGAGAACTTCGCCAAGGAACTGGTCGTCGGCTTCGGCCGCCTCGACGGGCGCTCGGTCGGCCTCGTCGCCAACCAGCCCCGCGTCAACGCCGGCACGCTCACCGTCGACTCCTCGATGAAGGGGTCGCGGTTCGTCCGCTTCTGTGACTCCTTTAACATCCCCATCGTCACCTTCGTCGACGTCCCCGGCTACATGCCCGGCACCGATCAGGAACACCGCGGGATCATCCGCCACGGCGCGAAACTGCTCTACGCGTACGCGGAAGCCACCGTCCCCCTGCTGACGGTCATCACTCGGAAGGCCTACGGCGGCGCCTACTGCGTCATGGCCTCGAAGAACCTCGGCGCCGACGTCAACTACGCCTGGCCGACCGCCGAGATCGCAGTCATGGGACCACAGGGCGCGGTCAACATCCTCTATCGGGAGGAACTCGCGGAGTCCGACAACCCCGACGAGCTCCGGGACGAACTCATCGAGGAGTACCGCGAGGAGTTCGCCAACCCGTACACTGCAACGGACAAAGGCTTCCTCGACGACGTGATCGTCCCCACGGAGACGCGGCCGCGGCTGATCGACGACCTCGAGATGCTCGAGACGAAACGCGAACAGAATCCCGACAAGAAACACGGCAACATCCCGCTGTAACCAATGACCGCCAACCAGTCGAACGTCAAGTTCGAGGAGGGGCCGGACGACGCGACCGCGGCGACGTCGGGCGACGCCGCGGCCGCCGACGCGGGCGAGCTCCTCGCGGACGTCGAACTCGACGTTCCCGACGATGCGAACGACGAGGAGACCGCGGCGATCGCGGCCGCGATCGGCGCCCACCTCCACGATCAGGCGCTCGCGGCCGCCGCCGCGGCGGCCGACGGGGAGGAGACCTGGGACGACAAACGCTGGTCGTTCGCCGGACGGATCCGCTCCCAGCAACACCGGACCGTCCGCGTCCCGCGCGAGACGCCGACCGATCCGTGGTCGGCCGCCGGCCGCACCGACCGGTTCTGATCGCCGCGGTTTCGCCGCTCGTCCGTCCCCTCGAGAGCGGCGTCCGGCGTCGTTTTCCGTGGCCGACCCGGCGTTCGTTTCGCCGACGCTGAATGAATGCGCTTAAGAGACCCCGTACGCAATCCCCTGACATGGCCACCGAAACCGAGTCAACGACGGACATGGGTGTTGGACTGGCGCTCGCACTCGGCGCGGTCGCGACGATCGGTGCGCTGGTGATGTTCACCGGCGCTCCGGACGTTACCGCCGCCTGGGGATTCGCCGCGGCGATGTGCTTTAGCGCACTCGCCGTCGTCGGCATCCACCTCTACTGGGACTGATCGCACTCGAGTCGGGACGTCTCGATCGCGATCGAGACTGAAACGACCGTTAACAGTTAAGAGCACCGACGCCCTAGGGGACGTACGGACGATGACCGATTACTCCGACGAAGAGCAACGAATTCTCTCGTACCTCCGGGAGAGTGCCGCCCGTGGTGAACAGTACTTCCGGGCGAAGAACATCGCGGACGCGATCGGACTCTCGTCGAAACAGGTCGGCGTGCGACTCCCCCACCTGGCGGAGAAATCAGACGACGTCGACATCGAGAAATGGGGACGCGCTCGGTCGACGACCTGGAAAGTCTCCCTCAGTTGAGCTCGCCCGCGGCCCGCTCGCGTCGGGAGCGGTAGCCGACTCAAACGGCGGTTGCCTCCCGGTCCGCGGTCTTTTTATTACCGACTCTCCCACTTAGTGCCATGACTGTACGCGTCGACCGCTCGTTCGAACTCGCGGCCTCGCCCGAGCGCGTCTGGGAGTTCATCGCCGACCCGGAGAACCGCGCCCGGGCGATCAGCGTGGTCCAGCGCTACACCGTCGAGGACTCGGCGGCGCGGCGGGTCACCTGGCACGTCGAGCTCCCGATCCCGCTCGTCCGCAAAACGATCGCCGTCGAGACCGAGGACGTCACGCGCGAGCCGCCGTCGTACGTCAAGTTCGTCGGCAAATCGAAGGTGATGGACGTCACCGGCGAACACGAGGTCGTCGAGACCGACGACGGCACCCGCCTCGAGAACCACTTCGTCGTCGACGGCAAACTGCCGGGCGTCGAGAAGTTCTTCAAGCGCAATCTGGACGACGAACTCCGGAACCTCCAGCGGGCGCTCGAGCGCGACCTGCGGTCGTCCCCCTCCGAGGAACCATGACCGGGGCGACCGACGAGCGGCTGCGGCTCGCGCTCGCACAGCTCGAGGTCGAACCGACCGCGGTCGACGCGAACGTCGAGCGGGCGCTCGAGGCGATTTCCCGGGCCGCCGAGCGGGGCGCCGACCTCGTCGCGCTTCCGGAGCTGTTCAACGTGGGCTACTTCGCGTTCGACAGTTACAACCGTCTCGCCGAACCGCTCGAGGGAGAGACGCTCACGCGACTCCGCGAGGCGGCGGCCGACCACGGTATCGCCGTTCTGGCGGGGAGTATCGTCGAGGACCTCTCGGCCACCGGGATCGTCGACACCCCGGCCGAGGAGGGGCTCGCCAACACCGCGGCGCTGTTCGACGCCAGCGGCGAGTTGCAACTGGTCTACCGGAAACACCACCTCTTCGGCTACCAGTCGGCCGAGTCGGAACTGCTCGTTCCCGGCGAGCGAATCGAGACGGCGACCGTCGCCGGCGTCCCCGTCGGCGCGACGACCTGCTACGATCTGCGGTTTCCGGAACTGTACCGGCGGCTGATCGACGCCGGCGCGGAACTGGTCCTCGTCCCGAGCGCGTGGCCCTATCCGCGGATCGAACACTGGGAGACGCTTTCGCGCGCGCGAGCGATCGAAAATCAGGCCTTCGTCGCGGCGATCAACGGCTCGGGCCGGTTCCCCGACGAGGACGCGACGCTGCTCGGTCGTTCGACGGTCTACGACCCCTGGGGGACGACGCTGGCCTCGAGCGGCGACGATCCGACGCTGGTCGTCGCCGACCTCGACCTCGGCGCGGTCGATCGGGTTCGCGAGGAGTTCCCGGCGCTTCGGGACCGTCGTCTCTAGCCAACCTTTTGCGCTGTCGTTCGAGAGAGCGAAGCTCTCTCGTGACTGCGCGAATCTTCGATTCGCGAGGTCCGCGAGACCGGAGGTCTCGCTTGATGACGAGACGTCGAAGGTGTCTCGAACCACGTGCGGTCGCGAAGCGACCGCACTCGGCAAAACGGTCGATGAAAAGCCTCTTCCTTCCGTTCACTCGCTCGGTAGCGACGCTTCGCGTCGCGTCCTCGCTCGTTCACAGCAGTCGTCGGCCCGCTCGCTCACTGACTCGCGGCTTGCGCCGCTCGTCGTTTCGCGGCGCGTAGCGCCGCGCATCCGTTCGCTCACGGTGAGTAGCTCTTAGTCGCAGCGCTTTCGGCGATTCGCCGACCGCTGACTTTTTATTCCGTCGCGGCATTTGTCCGGATGCCGGTTTACGGCGCTTTTCACGTCACGACCGGCATTGCGCGTCGCTCCGGCCCGTCGCATGCTCGTTCCCGGGAACGAGCACCTCTCGCCCGCGTCCACATCTCCGCCTCTCCCTCGTCCACGTCCCTTTCGGTGATTCACTCCGCTCGAGAAGCCTCGCACTCGGCGCGACGACCGTCGTTTTCGCGGACTCTCGTCAATATACGACCCATTGCGAAAAAGTAACGTAGTGCGTTCGCATGTGGTTTACTCAGGAATGTTTCGGAAGGTTCTCGTGGCGAACCGCGGGGAGATCGCGGTTCGAGTGATGCGCGCGTGCGAGGAGTTGAACATCGGGACCGTCGCCGTCTACTCCGAGGCCGACAAGGACTCGGGACACGTCCGCTACGCCGACGAGGCGTACAACGTGGGGCCGGCCCGCGCGGCCGACTCGTATCTCGATCACGAGGCCGTCATCGAGGCCGCTCGGAAGGCCGACGCCGACGCCATCCACCCCGGCTACGGCTTCCTCGCGGAGAACGCCGAGTTCGCGAGCAAGGTCGAGGACGCCGAGGGGATCACCTGGATCGGCCCGTCCAGCGACGCCATGGAATCGCTGGGCGAGAAGACCAAGGCCCGCACGATCATGAGCGACGCCGACGTGCCGATCGTCCCCGGGACCACGGACCCCGTCACCGACCCCGAGGAGGTCAAGGCCTTCGGCGAGGAACACGGCTACCCGATCGCCATCAAGGCCGAGGGCGGCGGCGGCGGCCGCGGGATGAAGGTCGTCTGGGAGGAAAGCGAAGTCGAGGACCAACTCGAGAGCGCCAAGCGCGAGGGCGAGGCCTACTTCGACAACGACTCGGTCTACCTCGAGCGCTACCTCGAGCAACCCCGTCACATCGAGGTCCAGATTCTGGCCGACGAACACGGTAACGTCCGCCATCTCGGCGAGCGGGACTGTTCGCTCCAGCGCCGTCACCAGAAGGTCATCGAGGAGGGGCCGTCGGCTGCCCTCTCGGACGAACTCCGCGAGAAGATCGGCGAGGCCGCCCGCCGCGGCGTCGCCGCGGCCGACTACACCAACGCCGGCACCGTCGAGTTCCTCGTCGAGGAGGAGGACCGCGAGGCGGGCGAACTGCTCGGTCCCGACGCGAACTTCTACTTCCTCGAGGTCAACACGCGGATCCAGGTCGAGCACACGGTCACCGAGGAGATCACCGGCTACGACATCGTCAAGCGCCAGGTCCGGGTCGCCGCCGGCGAGGAGATCGACTTCGAGCAGGCCGACGTCGATATCGACGGCCACGCGATGGAGTTCCGGATCAACGCCGAGAACGCGGCCAACGACTTCGCGCCCGCGACCGGCGGACAGTTAGAGACCTACGACCCGCCGGGCGGGATCGGCGTCCGTCTGGACGACGCCCTCCGGCAGGGCGACGACCTCGTCACCGACTACGACTCGATGATCGCGAAACTGGTCGTCTGGGGCGAGGACCGCGACGAGTGTATCGAGCGCTCGCTGCGCGCGCTGCGGGAGTACGAGATCGAGGGGATCCCGACGATCATCCCGTTCCACCGGCTGATGCTCACCGACGAGGAGTTCGTTCAGAGCACCCACACCACGAAATACCTGGACGAGGAACTCGACGAGACCCGGATCGAGGAGGCCCAGGAACAGTGGGGCGGCGACACCGGCGACGGCGGCGCCGGCGACGACGAGGAGTCCGTCGAACGCGAGTTCACCGTCGAGGTCAACGGGAAGCGCTTCGAGGTCGAACTCGAGGAACACGGCGCGCCCGCCATTCCGGCCGGCGACGTCGACGTCGGCGGCGGTCAGGCCGAACGACCGCAACCCGGCGGGGGCTCCGGCGGCGGCGACGAACTCGAGGGTAGCGGCGAGACCGTCGACGCCGAGATGCAGGGCACCATCCTCGACGTCGAGGTCGAGGTCGGCGACGAGGTCGCCGCCGGCGACGTGCTGGTCGTCCTCGAGGCGATGAAGATGGAAAACGACATCGTCGCCTCCAAGGGCGGCACCGTCACCGAGATCGCCGTCGAGGAAGACCAGAGCGTCGATATGGGCGATACGCTGGTCGTCCTCGAGTAACGCGGCGGTACCGAGTCCCGGATATCGGCACGCGACCCGTATCGGTTTCCCCGACGGAGCACTTCGCCAGTCGCGTCGCGGGGCGGATTGCTCGCTTCTCAGTTCAGCGTCCTCGCCGATCGTCGAGACGGCGGTCGACCTCGGTGAACATATGCGGGTGAACGCTGAAGGGGCCACCATCGAAACGGCCGCTACACGCGGGTTCGGACGCGTCGATTCGACGCCCCGGCCGCGTGACACGATCAGCCGGCGATCGGTCGTCGGCGTGATCGGTCGACGATTGCGACGAACGGATCCGGGCGACGGTCGTTGTGTGCACGAATTTCGTGGTGGAAGTTCGGGCAGTCACCGTCGTTCCGGTGTCCGCCGTTCTGCGGTCGTCTCTTTCGTTGCGGTGCACTGAACCCGCCGGTGAGTCGTCGCTCAGTTGACCGCCGACCCGACGAGCGGCTACCCCTTTCTGGCCCGCTCCTGCAGGCCGTCTTTCAGGAGGGAGACGTTGGTGTCCCCGTCCGCCTCGAGCGCCGCGGCGCGATGACCGGACCGTCTTGGGACACGTATAGTAGGTCACGATCCACCTATCCGACGCGAGGCCCGCGAGTGGGTCTCCGGCTGCCGTGTCGTCGTCGTGGTCCCACGGCAGCGGACCGCCGTAGCCGCCGAGAAGACGGTTAGAGCTGGTCGCTTTCGAGCGATTTCCGGTACCGAACGACGACGTGTCCCGACTCCGCGTGGGTTTCCCGGGCCGTTTCCTCGTACCCGTTTCCCTCGTACAACCGTCGCGCAGCGGAGAGGCGTTCGTTCGTCCAGAGCATTGCCTCCCGAAACCCGTCCGCGCGGGCACGCGCTTCCAGTTCGGAAAGCAGCCGTGTGCCGTATCCCCGGCGCTGGTGGGCTGGGTCCACCCGGACGTGACGGAGCTGACAGGTACTGGCGTCGTCCCGCTGGAAGCCGCCGATCGCGACGACGGTGTCGTCGACGAGACCGACGAGAAACTCGCCACCTGCCTCGAGATAGTGGTCCCGAACGTGTCGCAGTGGGCGGTCGTTGGGAGCGTCGTCGACGAATTCGATCGGAGCCGCTCGCATCGCGCGCTCGTGGACGGTCCAGACGCGATCCGCGTCGTCGAGGTCGTACCGCCGGAGCGTGAGTTGTGCCGACATCGCGAGACACGAGGACGTTCGAGCGGGTAGCGGTTGTAGCCACCTCTCGGAACGGTTCCGAACGCTGGTGGGGTTTCGCGGATCGGACCGCGTCCAGTCCGGCAGACGGAATCACGCGTCGTCGCGGAAGCTCACCCGTTCGTCCGGCGTCCAGTCGGGGAGGTCGTCGAACGCCGACGGGGGATCTGCCCGCTCGCGGTAGTGCCGTATCACGTCCCGAGCCCAGGCGACCGCGGCGTCCGCGTCGGTATCCGCCATCAGTTCGATCGATCCGGTTTCGTCGTCGTAGGTCCGAACGACCACGTGTTCGTCTTCGTAGAGGACGAGCCCGAACGGTAGCGCCGGACAGATGCGGTACTGTATCGTCGCGTCGACGTCTGAGTGCTTCTTGTGTGCCTCTGGAAACTGAGAGAGGCGTTTCTCGACGATCGGTAGGGGCGCGATGTGTTCGGCTTCCTTCCCCTGCTCGAGTCCGATCTCGATCACCTGCTCGAGGTAGAGTTCCGGGACGTGCTGGTTCCCGTCGACGACGGTGAAGTACTCGGCCTGTCGGAAGATGTCGAACTCGCGATCGAGCGGGAGCGTGGGATCGTTCGGCTCCGGCCGGGTAATCCGGGCGTCGTGGAAGGCTTCGACGGCGAACGTCACGTCGGTCTCCGCGAAGGCAGTCACGAACGGCCCGTATTCGAACGTCGCTCGGACGTTTTTGGCGTAGTTGTCGACGGCTTCCTCGAGCAGTGTTCCCTTCGCGGTCAGTTCGTAGCCGTCGTCGGTCCGTTCGAGCAGTCCGTAGTTATCGAATGTCCGGACGATCCGGTGACACGTCGTCTTCGAGAGATCGAGTTCCGCCTGGATTTCGCGGCGATGGTGCGGGCCGTCCGCCAGCAGTGCTAACGCGTCGCGGCGTTCGACGGCCGTCCTCAGGATCTCCTCGTTGAACGCGCCTTCGGCCACGGTAGCCACTCTCTCGTGAGTAACGTAAATAGCTTCGTCGTGCCACCGGTTCAGGACTGTCCGGTATCGGACGGCACTGCCTGCGGCGACCGAACGGCCCGCGAGGCGCGCGGCGTTCCTCCCCGTGAAACGATTTCGGCATCGGGAACCGTTCCGATGAGTGACTACAACGGAATCCACCGCGTTCTCGACAGTAGGGATGACGACGAACGAATCCGCGCGACACGGCCACTCACACGCGATCGGTGATCACGACGGAATCGGCAACCGCTCGAAGTCGATACCGGAGATTCAGGACGCAGTCGCTGACCACGTAGACGAGATGGACGGGAGTTCCACAGTTAACCGGCTGCTGACCGCCCGCTACCGCCGTCGTCACTTCGCTCGAGCCGGCGGTCGCGTCCTCGATGTCGCCTGTGGCACCGGCACGAACGTCGAGTACCTGCCGGACGACGTGGCGTACGTCGGCGTCGACATCTGCCCCGAAATGCTGACCCGGGCGGCAGATCGCTTCGAGTACCTAACGCGAGGCGAATCGCTGTACGAGATGGACGCACAGGACCTCGCGTTCGACGACGACAGCTTCGACACCGTCGTCTCCTCGATGTCGACCTGCATGTTTCCGGACCCCGTCGCCGCGCTCGAGGAGATGGCACGCGTCTGCACGCCCGACGGGCGGATCCTGCTCCTCGAACACGGACGAAGCAGCGTCGGCCCGATTGCGCGGCTCCAGGACTGGCGCGCGGAACCGAGGTACGAGAAGACCGGCTGCCGGTGGAATCAAGAGCCGCTGGCGATCGTCTCACGATCGGAACTGACCGTCGAGGAGTCGAATACCGGTCTGCTCGGGATGGTGACGACGATCACTGCCCGTCCACCCGAACGAGACTAACCGGTGATCAGAGACCGCACTCGAGACCTCCGGGCGATTCACTGACAGCCTCGAGCCTCCGTTTCTCGGAACTCGTCGTCGAAGCGAGGGCCGTCCGAGCAGGATCAGTCGCTCGACGACGGCTGGCCGGGGGTCGTCTCCGGAGCCTCCCACGGGAGCGGACCGTCGTAGCCCTCGGGAACGTACGGGCAGAGCGGGTCGCTCGCCAGCGGATCGCCGGTCGTCGCGAACGCCCGCGAGCGACTCCCGCCGCAGACGTGGCGGTAGGGACAGGCCCCACACTTGCCCGAGAGGTTGTCGCGGTCGCGCAGCGCTCGGAAGAGATCCGACTCACGGTAGAGTTCGGTGACGGGCCGCTCGCGGACGTTCCCGGCCGACTCCGGCAGAAAGCCGGAGGGGAAGACCTCGCCGGTGTGGCTCACGAACGCGAAGCCGTCCCCGGCGACGATCCCGCCGCGACGCTCGAGTCCCTGCGAGGGCGGTCGACCGTCGTCGTCACCGCCGTCGCCGTTCTCGTCCGCTCGAGCGCGCTGGCGTTGCATCGAGACCCGCCGATAGTGGGGCGCTTCGGTCGTCTTGAGGCCGAACGGCTCTTCGTCGCTGACCTCGTCGAGCCAGGCCATCACGGCGTCGGCCTCGTCGGGATCGATCGGCTCTAAGATGCGGCCGCGGCCGACGGGGACGAGGAAGAAGACGCTCCACATCACGGCGCCGATCTCTCGCAGGAGGTCCCGAATTTCGGGGAGTTCGCCGACCGTCTGGCGACAGACCGTCGTGTTGACCTGAACCGGGAGCCCCGCCGCCTTGGCGTCCTCGACGGCGCGGACGGTCTCCTCGAAGCTGCCGGTCTCGCCGCGGAACTCGTCGTGGCTCTCGGGAGACGCGCCGTCGATGCTGACGGCCATCCGCTTGAGCCCGGCGTCGGCCATCGCCCGAATGCGGTCCGCGGTCAGCGAGCCGGTGCCGCTCGGCGTGATCGTCATCCGGAGTCCCAGGTCGTCGCCGTGGGCGATCAGCTCCTCGACGTCGTCGCGCACGAGGGGGTCGCCGCCCGAGAGGACGACCAGCTGGCCGTCGCCGAACTCGGCGGCGTCCTCGAGCAGGCGTTTCCCCTCGGCGGTCGAGAGCTCGTCGGGGTGGCGGTTCGGCCGGGCGTCGGCCCGACAGTGATCGCAGGCCAGCCCGCAGGCCTGGGTGAGTTCCCAGATGAGGACCATCGGTCGGTCGGACGTATCGAGCGTGCCGGGGCGCATTATCGGGAGTCGGCGCCAAACGGTCGAAAAGGTCGCCGGACTTCCCGGCCGGCGGGAACGACGACGAACGAGTTCGGGATCGCGGGCAGGTGTTCCCACGGCCTGGGAGTTTGAGAGACGGTTCTACGGCGCCCGTTCGTACGGGTCGGTATGGTCGAGAAAGCACGACGCGAACGGGTCGAGGCCGACGAACGGGGGAACCCGACGCCGCAGTGGGAAGTGTTCCTGCGCGAGGAGCCAGGTGATCCGCTGCGACACGTCGGCAGCGTCGCGGCCGGGAGCGAGAGCGAGGCCCACGAACACGCCTCGCGGCTGTTCGGCTGGTACGCCGTCGACGTCTGGCTCTGTCCGGCCGACGCGGTCGGGCGGTACTCGACGCGCGGCCTCGAGTCCGAGAGCGAACGATCCGACGACGCCGGTGACGGGACCGATTCCGACGGTGATGGAGACGACGACAGCGACGGCGACGGAGAACCCCGCGTCTACAAGGAAACCGCCGGCGCCTCCGAGGTGAACAGCCTGTGATCTCGATCAGCAAGCTCCTCTGCGACCTCGACGCCGAGGGCGACGGGCTGCGCTACGACGCGGCCGACGGCTCCTCGAAGCCCCAGATCACCGAGGAGAAACAGCGCCGGCCGGTCGTCGTCTGGAACGCCACGCGGCGGTGCAACCTCTACTGTTCGCACTGTTACGCCGGCGCCGACCTCGAGGCCGCCCCCGGCGAGTTCTCGACGAGCGAAGCGAAGACTTTCCTCGAGCAGTTGGCCGACTTCGGGGCACCCGTGATCCTCTTCTCGGGGGGCGAACCGCTCGTCCGGGACGACCTGATCGAACTGGTCGATTACGCCGCGGAGCTCGGCCTGCGGCCGGTGCTCTCCTCGAACGGGACCCTCCTGACGCGGGAGAAGGCCGAGGCGCTCGACGAAGCGGGGCTGCAGTACGCCGGCATCTCCGTCGACGGCCTGCCCCAGCGCAACGACGAGTTCCGCGGCGAGGACGGCGCGTTCGAGGCCGCCGTCCGCGGCATCGAGCACTGTCTCGACGTCGGCCTCAAGACGGGCCTGCGGTACACGATCACCGAGGCCAACGCGCCGGACCTCGAGGGCGTGGTGGACCTGCTGGTCGAGAAGGGACTCGATCGGTTCTGTTTCTACCACCTCGACTACGGCGGTCGCGGCGCCGAAATCGTCGACGCCGACCTCTCCCCGCAGGAGAAACGCGCGGCCATCGAGCGGGTCGCCGACCTCACGCTCGAGTACCACGACCGCGGCGAGGAGATCGAGACCCTGCTCGTGGGCAACTACGCCGACGCCGCCTTCCTCGTGGAGTACGCCCGCGAGGAGTTCGGCGAGGCGAAGGCGCGGGCGGTCTACGACTACCTCGAGCGAAACGGCGGCGATCCGACGGGCGAGCGGATCGCGGACGTCGACTACGCGGGCAACGTCCACCCGACGCAGTTCTGGCAGGGCTACAGCCTCGGCAACGTCCGCGACCGGCCGTTCGGCGAGATCTGGGAGGACGAGTCGAACCCGCTGCTGTCGGCGCTGCGCGAGCGCGAGGACCGGCTCACCGGGAAGTGCGCGGACTGTCGATACAAGTCGATCTGCCGCGGCGCGTCGCGGTTGCGCGCGCTCGCGACGACCGGCGATCCGTTCGCGCCGGATCCGCAGTGTTACCTCCGGGACGAGGAGATCCGCGGCGAGCACCCGGGATCGGTCGCGGGCGGCGCCGCGGACTGAACGGAAACGGCGATACTCCCCGTTTCGCGACGTTCAGCCCCGCTATCCGCACCGTTGATGGTACCGGATCGCCTACCGTCCACGATGATTCGTTGGCACCGCGTAATTACCGTAGCCGGGCTCGTCCTCGTCGTCGTCGCACTCGCCACCGCGGCCGCGACGCTCGCCGACGGCGGGACCGCTCTCGAGGCGGTTCTCGACGTCTTTCTGATCAGCGCCCCGGGGCTGGTGTTGCTGTCCGTCGGCGTCTGGCTGCCGGGTACCGATATCGATCCCGATCTCCATCCGCGGATCGCCGCGTGGATCGTCGGCGGGATCGCGGTGATGGTCGGTCTGATCGCGTTGCGCGCGCTCGACCCCGCCGTCGACGTGACGTTCACCGTCAGCACGCAGACGGCGTCGGTCGCGACCGGGTCGATCGCCGGGCTGGCCGTCGGCGTCCACGAAGCCCGCGCGATCACCCACTCCCGAACGCTCGAGCGACAGAACGAGGAACTCACGGAGAAACACGCCGTCGAGCGGCGCAACGACGACCTGGAGGCGACCAAGGCGCAACTCGAGCGCGCCAACGCCCGGCTCGAGGCCTCGAACGAACGCCTCGAGGAGTTCGCTTACGCGGCCAGCCACGACCTCCAGGAGCCGTTACGGATGATCTCGAGCTATCTGCAGTTGCTCGAGCGCCGGTACGCGGACGCCTTGGACGAGGACGGCCGGGAGTTCATCGACTTCGCGGTCGACGGCGCCGACCGCATGCGCCGGATGATCGACGGCCTGCTCGAGTACTCGCGGGTCGAGACGCAGGGGGACCCGTTCGAGCCGGTCGATCTGGACGCGGTCCTCGACGACGTGCTCACCGACCTCCAGCTTCGGATCGAAGAGACCGACGCCGCGATCGCTCGCGAGCCGCTCCCGACGGTGACCGGCGACGCCGGCCAACTGCGCCAGGTGCTCCAGAATCTGCTGTCGAACGCGCTGGAGTACAGCGGCGACGAGCCGCCGCGCGTGGCCGTATCGGCTGCGGAGACCGGTTCCGAGTGGGTGATCGCGGTCCGCGACGAGGGGATCGGCATCGACCCCGCGGACGCCGACCGGATCTTCGCGCTCTTCCAGCGGCTCCACTCCGTCGAGGAGAGCGCCGGATCGGGGATCGGACTGGCGGTGTGCAAACGTATCGTCGAACGTCACGGCGGGGAGATCCGCGTCGACGCCGAACCCGGCGAGGGCGCGACGTTTTCCGTCGCGATTCCGCAATCGCGGGCCGAGAAATCGATCGCCGACGATCGGTCCGCCCGGTCGCCGTCGACGTGATCGGGACTCAGTCGCCGACGTGCACTCGAGTCACGTGACCGCCGCAGCCACAGCGGTCGACGTATTCGATCTCGAGGTCGATCCCCTCGAACGCGGCCTCGAGTTCGTCCCAGAGGTAGTTCTCGGGCCGGCCGTGGTCACCGTGGGTGACGAGGTTGACGTGGGTACCCGCGGCGGTCGCCTCGACCGCGTCTTTGGCCTGCGAGACGACGAGGTCGCGGTCCGCCGCGTGGCGGGGCTTCTCGAGGTTCGCCGACCACGAGACGTCGTGTTCGCGGCGGGTGACGGGCTCGACGTCGGGGTCCGCACTACCGTCGCTCATACGCGTTCGTCGGACTCGAGCGGACGTGAGGGTTGAGACGAACCCGTTCGGTCTGCGATCGTCAGCGGCCGTCGGTTCCGGTGCGACCGGACGCGGGCCCGCTCAGCAGCAGAACATGAACGGGTATATCAGCGCGACCCGGTCCCCGTCCTCGAGTTCCGTCTCGAACCCCTCGAAGTGCTCGTTGAACCGGCCGTTGATGCAGACGCGGGCGAACGGCCGGGTCTGGTCGCCTTCCGGATTCTTGCGCCACGTGCCGGGCAGGTCGTCGGGAACCGGCGCCCAGCCGCTGTGGGTCGCGTCCGCTTCGGTCTCCGCGATCAGCAGCTCCTCGACGTCGTAGTCGTCGAAGAAGGCCTCGAGGAAGTCCCGGAGACGCGTCCCCGCGAAGGCGTACTCGAGTTCGTGGGCGCCGACGGCGTCGCGGACGTGGCCGGTACAGCGCACGGTGACGGTCGTCTGTGGGCGCGTCTCCGTCGACTCTTCCCGCGCCGTTCGACGCTCTCGGCTCTCGCCTGCGGCCGTCTCGATCGCCTCGGTGGTTTCGGCGGTCATACGCGATCGTACGACCGGAACGAGCAACTCTCCTCATGCGAACGTGTTCGGGTTCAACGGGACGGCGGTGGAGCGCCTACCGACGGATATGAACCGGATTCCGGGCGGTCTCCGAACCGACCAGCAGCCCCCGATGGCGATTCCCCTCGGGCACTTCGTCCTCGGACTCGCCTTCCTCGTCGTGGGGATCGGCGCGGAGCTCGCGACGGCGGTCACGACGCTGCCGGGACTCGCGAGCCTCGCGCACGTCCACGTCCTCCTGATCGGCTGGATCGCGATCACCATCATGGGCGCGATGACCCAGTTCGTCCCGGTCTGGTCCGGCGTGTCGCTTCACTCGAGACGGCTCGCGGTCGTCCAACTCGCGCTCGTCGCCGTCGGACTGGTCGGGTTCGGCGCGGCGCTGCTGGCCGGCGCGCTGTCCGCCCTCCCCATCGCCGGCGCGGCGCTGCTGGTGGGGATCTGGACGTTCGTCTACAACGTCGGCCGGACGCTGTGGCGGGCCCGTCCGCTCGATTTCACGGAGCGACACTTCGCGGTCGCGCTCGGCGCCTTCGCGCTCGTCGTCCCGCTCGGCTTCCTGCTGGCCGTCGACTTCACGACGCCGGTCTTCGACGCGACCGCGCTGACGCGGGGGGACGTCCTGCTCGTCCACGCGACGCTGGCGCTGTTCGGCGCCATCACGGCGACGGTCGTCGGCGCGCTCGCCCAGCTCGTCACGATGTTCACTCAGGCCGACCGCACCCCGATCGACGAGCGGCTGCTCGGTCTCGAGCAACTGACCTTCCCGGCCGGCGTGGTCCTCTTCGCCGCCGGACGCGGGCTCGAGTCGCTCCCGCTGGCTCGCGTCGGCGCCGTCGCCGCGCTCCTCGGGCTCGCGGCGTTTACCGTCGTCGTCGCCCGCCAACTTCTGGGGGCGACGGTCGACCGCTCGCCGATGATCGACCGCTACTGGGTCGTCGTCGCGTCGCTGTGGGCCTGGCTGGCCCTGACCGCGCCGGCGTGGTGGCTCGCGCCCCTCGAGTACGGCACGCTGTTCGGCCACCCCGACGGCGGCGCCGTGCTGGTCGTCGGCGTCTTCGCCTTCGTCGTCGTCGGCTCGCTGTACCACATCGTCCCCTTCATCATCTGGCACGAGCGCTACAGCGACCGGCTCGGCTTCGAGCAGGTGCCGATGATCGACGACCTCTACGACGGCCGCCTCGAGCGCGCGGACTTCGGGCTGACCGCGGTCGGCTTCCTCGGGATCGCCGCCGCTCCGCTGTTCGATCTCTCCGAGGCGGTCGCGACCGCCGGAACCGCGCTCGCGGCGCTCGGGCTCTGCCTGTTCGTGGCGAACGTGCTCCTGACGATTCACCGCCACGGACCGAACGGCCTCGCGGGCGTCCTGACGGGCGTCCGCGAATCGACGGGCGGCGCCGGAACCGGCGGCGATCCCGAGCCCGACGTCGATCCCGCGCCGGAGCGATGACCGTTCCGGGCGTCGGACCGCCGCGACGCCGGACGAGACCTATTCCTCGGGGTCGACCTCGACCTCGGGTTCGTACCGCTGTGACTCGATCGTGCCCGCGACGTGTTCGCCGTACTCGGCGGCCGTCAGCTCGCCGTGGTTGTATTCGACGGCCCACGGCGTCTCGACCGTCGCCGAGCCGTACGACGCCGGCGCGTCGTCGAGGATCGTCGCCCCCAGCGCCGCGGCCTCGTACCCGCCGTCGATCAGCGCGGCGTAGCCGCCCGCGAGCAGCCCGACGTCGTGGAGGTTTCCCTCGTCGGCGCGATCCGTGTTGACGTACTCGAGCGTCAGCACGTCCCGTTCGCGCTCGATCGATTCGATCGCCATATCGTACTCGCCGAGCGTCGAGACGAGTTCGTCGGGACCGGCGATATCCGCCTCGGCGAGTTCGTGAATCCGCTCCTCGACGATCTCGACCCGCTCGCGGACGGGGAGATCGGGTACCTGTTCTGACACCGGCCACTTCGTGTTCTGCGGGAACTCGGTCCCCATCTCCTCGATACAACCGGCGAGGCCGACGGTCGCGGCGACCGCGCTCGCCTGCAACAGCCGTCGTCGGCTCGTCCGGTCCGTCGATTCCGACGCTGACCGCTTCATACGTGTACCCTCGTCGCCTCGCGGCAAAGGGATTCGTTCGGCAAACGCCGGCATCGGGCTAAAGGACCGATTTCTCGTAGGCACGCCTACGATCGACCCAGATGGCACTCGAGCTGTACAACGTCGGCCTCGTCGTCGTCGGGATCGCGCTGTTCGGTATCGCCGTTCTCCCCAGGTTCGTCTCCGACCGAGCGATCTCGATGCCGATCTTCTTCGTCGGCTTCGGGATGCTCGCCTTCGGACTGCCGATCGGGCTCCCGCCGCCGGATCCCCTGGAGCAGGGAACGACGACGGAACACCTCGCGGAACTCGGCGTCATCATCGCCCTGATGGGCGTCGGGCTGAAGATCGACAGACCGCCGGGATTGCGCGCGTGGGCGTCGACGTGGCGGCTGCTCGTCGTGACGATGCCGCTGTCGATCGCCGGCGCGGCGCTGCTTGGCTGGTGGCTCGGCCTCGTGATCCCCACCGCCGTCCTGCTGGGCGCGTGCATCGCCCCCACCGACCCGGTGCTGGCCTCGGAGGTCCAGGTCGGCGGTCCGGGGATGGGCAGCGAGGCGGAGGACGAGGAGGAAGCGGCCGGGATGGAAGACGAGGTCCGATTCGCGCTCACCTCGGAGGCCGGGCTGAACGACGGGCTGGCCTTCCCGTTTACGAACCTGGCGATCGCGTTCGCGCTCGTCGGCCTCGCGCCCGGCAACTGGGTCGGCGAGTGGCTCCTGATCGACGTCGGCTATCGGATCGTCGTCGGCGCGATCGTCGGCGTCGTCCTCGGCTACCTGACCGCGCGGCTCGTCTTCGCGACGGAGCCCGACACCCCCGTCGCGGAGTCGGTGCAGGGACTCGAGGCCGTCGCCGGCACCCTGCTGGTCTACGGGGCGACGGAACTCCTCGGCGGCTACGGCTTCATCGCGGTCTTCGTCGCGGCGCTGATGGTCCGCCACTACGAGCGCACCCACGACTACAACCGCTCGCTCCACGAGGTCAGCGAGTTCGCCGAACAGGTGATGATGGGGCTGATCATGCTCTTCTTCGGCGGCGCCATCGTCGGCGGCCTCCTGGAACCGCTGACGCTCGAGGGGCTCGCCGCGGCGGTCGCGATCGTCTTTCTGGTCCGGCCGCTGGCGGGCATCGTCGGATTCCTCGGCTTCGACCGCGATATCGCCGAGCGGGCGACGATCGCCGCCTTCGGCGTCCGCGGGATCGGCTCGTTCTACTACCTCGCACACGGCCTCAACGAGGCCGCGTTCCCCGACGCAGACGTCCTGTGGGCCGTCGTCGGGGCCGTCGTCCTCATCTCCATCGTCGTCCACGGGATCACCGCGACGCCCGCGGTCCGCTGGCTCGAGAAACGGGCCGAAGCCCGCGAGTGAGCCGCTCGCCGAGGCTACTTACGCCGGCACTTCCTTCGGGCTCCGCTCCCAGTGGCGGTGTTCGGCGATCGCGTCGACGAACGCCTCGGCCAATTCCTCGAGGTCGTCGCCCCGTCCCGTCACCACGCCGTCCGAGGAGACGGTTTCGCCGTCGTCGGCGATCTCCACGTCGGGGAGGTCGACCGCCTCGAGGAGCTCCGTCCCCGAACCGGCGGCGGCGATCGGCTTCTTGTGCTTGAACGTCTCGGCGACGAAGTGTTTCGCGTCGCCCTGCTCGACGAGCGCGTCGACGCTGTCCTCGCCGCCGGGGACGAAGAGGGCGTCGAACAGCACCGATTCGGTGGTCACGTGGCTCTTGTCGGCCTCGACCGTGTCGCCGTTCTCGGACGTCTTGTCGCCGAGGATCTTCGAGACGATCTTCACGCGGGCGCCCTCGTCTTCCAGCGTCGATTCGATGGTCTCGAGGTGGTCGCTGTCGTAGCCGTCGTCGACGAGGACGGCGATCTTGCGGGTTTCGATGGAGTCGGCGTCGCGGCGCTGCTCGATGCTCAGCCGCGAGTCCTCGCGGTCGTGCGTCGGCATCTCGTCGCCGGGCTCTTCGGGGGGCTCGATCCCGATGCCCTCCGCGACCCGCTTGGCGAACTCGTGGTCGACGTTGTTGAACAGGTCGTAGACCATCCGCTCGCGGATCTCGACGCGGTCGACCTTCCCGAGTTCGAAGTGGGCGGCGTCGACGATGTTCTGCTTCTCGGGTTCGGTCATGCTGTTCCAGAACAGCCGTGCCTGGTCGAAGTGGGTCTGGAAGCTCTCCGACCGGTTGCGAATCTTCTTCCCGTCGATCTTCTCGGCGTGGTGTTCGTACCCGCCCTCTCCTTCGGGAACCTCCTGGGGATCGTCGTCGCCGATCGAGTTGGGCTTGTAGGAGGCTTTCCCCTCGTTGATCTCCTGGCGCATGAAGCCGGCCCGCTGGTTGTTGTGTCGCTCGGCGACGGGTCGGTTGATCGGGATCTCGTCCCAGTTGGCGCTGCCGAAGCGGTTGAGCTGGGTGTCCTGGTAGGAGAAGAGCCGTCCCTGTAGCAGGGGGTCGTTCGAGAAGTCGATACCGGGGACGACGTTCCCCGGGTGGAACGCGACCTGTTCGACCTCCGCGAAGAAGTTGTCCGGCGTCTCGTTGAGCACCATCTTCCCGATCGGGCGGACCGGGACCTCGCTCTCGGGGACGATCTTCGTCGGATCGAGGACGTCGAAGTCGAACTCGGCGGCCTCCTCCTCGTCGAAGACCTGGACGCCCAACTCCCACTCGAGTTCGTACCCCGCTTCGATGACGTCGTAGAGGTCCATCCGGTTGAAATCGGGGTTCTTGCCGGCGATCTTCTGGGTCTCGTCCCAGACGAGTTGGCTGGTGTCGAGTTCGGGCGTCCAGTGGAACTTGACGAACCGCGCGTCGCCCTCGTCGTTGACCAGCCGGAAGGTGTGGACGCCGAAGCCCTGCATCATCCGGTAGGCCCGCGGTAGCGCGCGACCCGAGAGCACCCACATGATCATGTGCGTGATTTCGGGTTTGAGCGAGGCGAAGTCCCAGAAGGTGTCGTGGGCCGCCGAGGCCTGGGGCGTTCCGTCGTCGGGCTCGGGCTTGATCGAGTGGACCAGATCGGGGAACTCCATCGCGTCCTGGATGAAGAAGACCGGGATGTTGTTCCCGACGAGGTCCCAGTTGCCCTCCTCGGTGTAGAACTTCGTCGCGAAGCCGCGGACGTCCCGGACCGTGTCCGCCGAGCCGCGGGAGCCGACGACCGTCGAGAACCGGGTGAAGACGGGCGTCTTCTGATCGGGATCGGTCAGCACCTTCGCTTTCGTCAGCTCCTCGATGTCGTCGTACTCGCCGAGGTCGGGGTCCTCGTAGGGCTGGAAGTAGCCGTGGGCGCCCGACCCGCGGGCGTGGACGACTCGTTCCGGGATCGACTCGTGGTCGAACTGGGTCATCTTCTCCCGGAAGTGGAAGTCCTCCATGATCGTCGGCCCGCGCTCGCCGGCCTTCAGGGAGTTGTCCGTGTCGCTGATCGTCACCCCGTGGTCGCTCGTCAGCCGCTCGCCCTCGGGGTTCTCGCGAACGTCGTCGAGTTGCTCCTGCTTGCTGTTCTCGTCGATATCGTCGTCGCGGCTGGTTCCGGTTCGGCCGGATTCGGCGTCGGAGCGGGACTCGTCGCTCTCGCCGCCGTCGGTCGCTTGCGGTTGCTCTTCGTCTCGTTCGGTGGGCGTAGAGTCGTCGTCTGACATCGTTGAAACTCCGGGTCGACTCGGCGCGCGCAGACCGGGGACCCGTACCGCGACTGCGCGTGTAACCGGTCGGGCCGTCGGTATCCTCCTCGAGCGGCCCGTGCGGGCGGTGACGGGCCGCGTCTCGGAGCCACCGATCTCGCGACCGGTTTACCGTACCGTCCAGAAGTACTCGCATCAACGTCTTGCCGTCCTTCGCAAGTCCGGCACAGATTCGTTGCTCATCGCTCAATTCGCCGAGAGCCGGCCTGACTCGATTCGATCAACTCACGGGCCGGCGCGGCGACGGGTCCACGGCGGTGCGTCGTCACGAGTCAGATCGCTCACTGGCGAAGACGAACGCCTCGGACCGGCGCCTCGACGCTCCCGATCCCGATCCCGTCTCGCGAATTTCCTGCGTCTCGAGAACGGTTCCGTCGGGGGCGATATCGACCAGATCGTCGAGTACGACAATCCGGCCATCGAACGCCTCGCGGACGGTCTCGAGTGCGGACTCGAGGGCCTCGCGGTCGTCGCGACCGACGTGAGAGACGGCGAGCGTCCCGACGCCGGCGTCGCGAGCGATCCGACCGACCTCCTCGGGAAGCGGGTGGAGCTCGGTCTTCGGGCCGTCGGCCCCCGCCTCGAGCAGTCGGTGCTGGACGAGGACGTCGCTTCCGTCGGCGAGTCGCGCGACGTTGTCGGTCTCGGCGGCGTAATCGCCGCTGAAGGTGATCGACGCGCCGTTCGCGGCGACGCGATAGGCGAGCGTCGGCACCCGGCCGTGGACGACGGGAATCGCGTCGACGGTGACGCCGTCGCGGTCGTAGACTCGCGTCACCGCGTCGTCCCGCCCGGCGACGGCGTCGATCTCGGTGGTCGGAAGCGAGAGTTCGCCGTCGGCGTACCGTTCGACGAAGTCGGAGAGGTAGCCGTACGCGCCCGACTCCGCGTCGAACAGGGTCGAAATCCACGCCTCGGTCCCCGGCTGTGCCGCGTTTCCCGCGGGTCCGTACACCTCGAGCGGACGATCGCCGCGCCCCTGTTGGTACGCGGCCTTGACGATCGCCGGGAGATCGGCCGTGTGATCGATGTGCAGATGGCCGAGGAGGACCGCGTCCAACGCCGTCAGGTCGATCCGGGCGTCGCTGAGCCGACCGGCGGTCCCGCCGCCGGCGTCGACGAGCAACCTCGGCTCCTCGTCGACGTGGACGACGTATCCGACGGACGCGCGCCCGTTGTCCAGTGCCGACGCCCCCGTCCCGAGAGCCGTGACGGACAGACCGTCGTCCTCGCCCGACCGTGCGGTATCCATAGTGGGACGTCCGTTCGACTCGGTCCTAAGACTCGAGCCTGCGAATTCCTGACCGATTCGGTCGCCCGTGCCGAGGTCCACCGGCAGAAATCCGTCGCGACGGTCACCCGGCAGGACCGATCCGCTCGAGAGAGGAGAGCGCGACCCGAAACGGGTGGTTGCGGGCCAAGTCCGATCAGAACGGCGACTGCGCGGTCGTTCCGTCGCCCGTAGCCGCGTCGGCGTCCGACTCCGCGCCCGGAACGGTCCCCGTCTCGCGGAACTCGGTCTCGAGTCGCTCGATTTCGGCGTCGAGCGCGTCGGACTGGTGGTGTAACGGGTGGGCGCGCACGCGCACGAGATCGTATTCGTGGCGATCCGCGAGTCCGTTCCACGCTCGGAACGCGCCCGTGACGAGCGCCTCGGCTTGCGGACAGAACTCGGTCGTCGGCGTGAACTCCGCGCGCAGGATCGACGGCTCGTCGGCGTCGACCGCGTACCGGAACCCGGCGTCGGGGTGGCGCCGATCGAGGTTGAGCCGCGCGAGGTTGTAGCCGAACGTCGCGTCGTAGACGCCCCGTTCCTCGAACAACTCGCGGGTGAGCCGGTGAAAGGCGAGGTGGTCGTCGCCCGCGAGCACGTCGTGGCCCTCAAGGAACGGGCCGGGCGCCGGCGCACGGTCCGGATCGAACGCGTCCCACGAATCGAATCCGTCGCCGCCTGGCGTCGTGGACTGGGTGAAGGGATTCATCACAGTAGCGAAAACGGCCGCGTCGGTCCAGTACCCTCTCCCGAACATATTCCCCGTTATCGCGACCGGATCGCGACTCGGGACTCGACAGGACGAGCCCGGTAGCCGTGTTTCGTCCGTTCGAGACCGAATCGTCCCCCTCACAATTCTTACCCGAAACGAATTCTGGCCGTTCGCAAGGGACGCCTGCACCGCGAAAATTACTCCCTGAATCGTTCCAGATCATAGCTCTATAATAATATTAAACTAAAATCACTACTGAAAATGTCCGATGATGTATGTTTTTGCGCTCTATTGGTCATCTCTGTACAGCAACACTTCATTGGGGCCGGTGGATTTATATTCGACGACTGTAACCGTCCGGGCAATGCTACTCTCAGCCGATTCATCGGATGCGACCACCGCAGACTCACTCAGTTTTGAAGTTATCAGCGCTGTCGCCGAGCAGGAGGGCATCGATCCGGTGGAGGTCGAACCGCCGGAGTACGACGCGCTGTACGACGTCATCAATCCGGAAGCCCTCGATTCCCTCTTCGCGCCCCGAGAGGACGGCACGAGACGAGGCTCCGGCCGGGTAGAATTCGTCTTCTGTGGCTACCGCGTCGTCGTCACCAGCGACGGCGACGTCGACGTTCTCGAGAAAACCGGCGGCCGATAAGCGGTCGTTCGATCGAAGCTGATCGCGATCCCGTCAGCGGCGAGCATCGGTCGCTGGCCGCGTCGCTCCCGACTCGCTCCGCGTAGTTAGCCGTTCGACTGCGTACCGACGGTTTCCGGGCAGCAAAAACGGGTCCGTCTTCGGTCGGCTGGCTCGTCGACGACGTCGCTACTCGTCGGCACAGGCCGCCTCGAACACGGTCTCGTGGAGGCGGTCCGCGACGATCTCCATCAGCGGTTCCATGTTCCGGGTGTCGGCCCGGTTGTACTCCACGAGCGTCCCGAGGGCGCCCTCGTCGCCCCGTTCGTACTCGTGCCAGAGCCGGACGGCGTCCCGGCCGCTGAGGTCGGGCATGTCCCGATCGATGCCCAGATCGCGCTCGATCGCCTTCAGCCCGCCGTCGAGCCCGAGTTGCTTACAGGGGTACATGAGATCGACGTGGGGCGTCGTCACGTCGATGTCGTAGCACGTCTCGAGGAACGGGACGTCGAACCGCTGACCGTTGAAGGTGACCAGCAGCGACGACTCCTCGAGTTCGTCCGCCAGCCGACGGGCCGTCAGATCCCGGTCCTTGACGAAGGTCTTCGTCTCGCCGCCGCGGTGGACGCTGACGGTCGTGACGTCCTCGCAGGAGGCGTCGAGTCCGGTCGTCTCGATGTCCAGAAAGCAGGTCTCCTCGCGGACGTTCTCGTAGCACCGCCAGCGGCTCGCGGCCGGCAGCTGCTCCGCGAACGGAGCGACGTCGCCGCGCTCGAGGTGGGTTCGCCCCTCCTCGATGAACGTGTGGATGCGGTCGGCTAACGTGTCGCCGACGACGCTGCCGTCGAACTCGTCCCAGTGGGTGATTCCGTGTTGCCAGAGTTTGCGTTCGGTGGTCTCCCCGACACCGCGGACGGGAATGAAACTGTTCTCGATTCGCACACCACTTCGAGGGGGACGAGCGAACTAAAAGCGATTGGATCGACGGCGACGAATCGAGCGAACGGCCGGACGACAGCGGGATCGAACGACGCGCTAGACGAAGAATCGGGTGGCGATAGAGTCGAGAGAGAGGGAGGAATCGTCGGAGTCGAAGCTCAGCTGTCGTCGGAGCTGTTGTCCGAGAGGTAGAGCGTCCGGTCGATGATGTCGACGGCCGCCTCGCTCCAGCGCTGAACGGCGTCGCCGTCCGAGTCGGGGATTTCGATGACGATGCGGTTCCGGCCGATCGACACGTCGGCCTCGGGCGTCGCGTCGCGGTCAGCGAAGCTCCGCAGCTGGTACTGGAGCAGCCGCTTCGTCGAGCCGCTGATATCGACGGTGTCAGTCTCGAACTCGTAGGTCAGGACGGTGTTCTCGCCGCCGTCGTCGCGCTCCGAGCCGTCGGGAGCAGTCCCGTCGCCGCCCTCGTCGGTCCCGTAGACTTCCGCCGAGACGTCGAACCGGTGGCTCGAGAGCTCCGGCGTCGGCGCCTCCTCGTTGATCGAGTCGACGGCCTCCTCGACCGTCACGTCCTCGAGGTCCTCGTCGTCGAACTCGAAGGCGGCCACGTCGCCGGCGAGCGGATCGGCCGCGTCGACAGTCGGCTCGTCGTCGGACTGAGCTGTCTCGTCGTCCGAAACGGCGTCGTCGACGGTCTCCAGACCGGCCGCGTCCGACTCGCCGCCCTCGTCGTCGGCGTCCGTCTCGGCCGCCTCAGCATCCGTTTCGTTCGTCTCAGTAGCAGCGTCGTCGAGCTCGAGGTCCGTCTCCGCCGTCGGCCGGTCGTTCGCAGCAGCGTCGTCGGCCTCGCTCTCGTCGTCGCCCTCGTCGGCCTCCGGCTCGGACGCCGCGTCCGACGGCGACTCGGTCACCGGATCGGTCTCCTCGAACGCGAACACGTTCGGAGCCGTCGCGTCGTCGGCGCCGGACTCGAGCGCTTCGGCGTCGGTTTCGGTTCCGTCCTCACCGACGGTATCGCCCTCGACCGCACCGTCGTCCTCGGCCGAGTCGACAGCAGTGTCGCCCGTCTCGTCGCTGTCCGCGTCGTCGTCGACCGAGGCCGCTTCGGGGTCGTCGTCCGACGCGTCGGCGGTCGTCGGCGCTGTCGATTCCCGCTCGGGGTCGTCTTCGGCCGTCTCGGCCGGCGGCGCCGCCACGACGGAATCGGTTTCGTCGGCCTCGGAGTCGTCGGCGGCCGCGGCTGACGCGTCCGTCTCGCTCGTGGCGGTCGAGTCGACCGGCCCGGCGGCGATGACCGCGTCGTCGCGCTCCGAGCCGTCGGTTAGCTCGCCGGCGATCGTCGGTCCCGGGTCGGCGATCGCGTCGCGATCGAGCCGAACCGCGTACCACGCCGTCCCGTCGGATTGCGTGACGAACCGACCCTGGTTGCGGGCCGCCTGATCGTTCGGCGTCTCGTCGGTCGCGGCATCGCTGTCCGTCGTCACCTCGTGGCTGGAAGCAGCATCCGGTTCGTCCGCCACGTCGGCATCGACGGTGGTCTCACCGGCGTCAACGTCGGAGTCAGTCGCTGTCTCGGCTGAGACCGTCGACCGTTCGTCGGCGAGAGCCGCTTCAGTCGCGTCCGTTCCGGGCGCCGTCGGGTCGGTCTCGAGGTCGGGCGACGGTTCGTCGACTCCGGCGACAGCAGCGCCGTTGGCCGACGTTTCGGCCTCGCCGGCGGCGGCTCGATCGGCAGCGCGAGCGTCGGCGGTTTCCGTTTCGACGCCGCCGGTACCGCGCGCCGCTCCCGCCGCGGTATCGGCCCTCATCGGACCCGTTTCGGCACCGGGAGCCGTCGCCGTCGTCGCGTCAGCGGCGGCGCTACCGTTCCCGTTCGGGGAGTGCTGGGCCGCTTGCTGCGGTTCTGCGGGCTGTGGCCCGCCGGCCGCTTGCGGGCCCGGACTCTGTGTCGTCTGTGCTGTCTGGCCCTGCGCCTGCCCGGGGTTCGGGCCGGAGCTGATAGTCCCGCCGTTGAGGTGCAGCTGCGTTCCGCCACCGCCACCGCCGCCGCCGCGCCCGTTCGAAATGTTGTCCAGCGAGTGGCCGATATCCGTCAGATCGTCGTCGATATTGTCTTCCAGCTTGTCGATCTTGTCCCCGACGCTCCGTAACGCCAGCGCGACGTCCCACAGCACGACGACGCCGAAAAAGAGGAGCGCGAGGAAGACGGTGACGGCAGCTCCGCCGAGAAGCTCAGCATTGACTTCCATATATTGTACTCTCTAATCCGATAGGTCGTTCCGTATATAGTCCTTCTGCCGTAACACCAATATCCCTGGAGTGCTTCGGTCCGAAGACGGCCGTCACACGCTATTTCTGGTGCGTACCCGTTTCCAGATCGATCGTTCTTATCACACTCCAATCACTAGATTACAGTCGTATCGACAGCGCTGATAACTATCGTTATTTCGTGATTGTTACCTCGAGAGAACGGTTGCGGAACCTCTCTCATCGCGACCGACCTACCGGCCCGGCGTGGATCCGATCAGACGGGGAGCCAGTCGGTCGCCGTCTCCCGATCCCTGAGCTCCCATCGCTGTTCGGCGACGCCGTCACGGACGCGAATCTCGACGACCGCGTCGAACAGCGGTTCGAAGAGGTGGACCGCCTCGTGGTCGCGATCGAGCGGCAGGTGGTAGTGACCCATCCCCTGGAGGGCGTCCACCCGCGACGTCGTCATGTGCAACAGTCGAAACACCTTCTCCGCCGTGTGTTCCTCGAGCAGCGCTGCCAACGAGTCGACGCAAACGCGTAGCTGAGACGGCTCGAGGCCGTCGGCGTCGCCCTGAAAGCCGTCGATCGCGTCGGCGATCTCGATCCCCAGCGTCCCGAGCGGGGTGCGACCGCGCAGTTCGGCGTCCTCGGTTGCGGTGGGGTCGAGCGCCGAGTAGTCGATCGTTCGAGCGGTCCCTTCGTCCGGCTCGTCGTTCGCGTTCGCGAGCGGCTCGCGTCCGTCGGTCACGAACAATCGATACCGCGCGCCGTCCCCCGTCTCTCCCAGCAACCGATGACAGAGCGACGTATGCACGTCGGCCGTCTCCGCGCCGACGAGCAAGACGTTGCTCCCGTCGCGCTTGAGCCTCGCAAGCGTCTGGGCGAAGGCGGTTCGCTCCACCGCAGCACCCCCTCGTTCAGTTGTCATCCTTTATATCGAGTCCTCGGTATTATAATAAATATTGTGGCCGGGATCCACCTACGCGATCGCCGAGCGAATAATAGCGATCGGTCCGATCGCCCGGCTTTTTGTTTCGGCCGCCGTAGCTGAACTATGGCCGATCCCGACGACGAACTCGCCGAGGCCGTCCGCGAACTCACACGGACGATCGAGGAGCTCCGGTCGGAACTCGAGTCGACCCGGCGCCGGCCGCCGTTCCGCCCGCCGGCGCCCCGACCGCCGACGCCTCGGGAACTCCTCGCGTTCACCGACGAAGTCGCGATTCCCGCCGCGATCGCGGCCCTCGAGACCAGCGTCCGCGCGCTCGAGGGCTTCCAGCGGGCCCTGCAACTCGCCCGGACCGAACGGGACGTTCGCGACCGGACGACCGAAGCCACGCGGACCGCGGGGGAGCGCGCCGACGACCTCCGCCGATCGACGCTCTCCGGACTCGACACCGTCCTCGCCGAACTCCAGCGGGCGGCGTCGGACGGCGACCTCCCTGCCGACGAAGGGGCTCGCGAGTTGCTCTCGGAGGCCCGCGAACTGCGCGACGACGTCGACCGGCGACTCCGGGACGCCGCCGACGACCTCGAGCGCCGATCGACCGACGCGACGGACGCCGTCCGAATCGACATCGAGGACGGCGACCCGCTCGACGGTTCGTCGGACGACGACGAGCCGGAGCCGGACCCGGGCGTCGACGTCGATGCCGAACTCGAGACCCTGAAGGATCAGTACGGGCGCGACGACGGTGCCGACGATACTGCCGGTGACGACTCCGGTGAGTCCGATGGCGATAAATCCGACGCGTCTGGCGACGGCGCCGCCGCTGATGACGACGACTCCGACTCGAGCGAAAACGGTTCCGACGCGGCCTAGACCGGCTGGAACCGGTAGCCGTCCCAGTCCTGACTCTCCGGTTCGCGGATGCCGGCGCCGGGCTCGCGAAGTTCCTCGACGTGGACCGGTTCGACCTCGTCGCCGGTTTCGATCTCGTCGGTGGTCACCTGCCCGAGCGCGCGGACCGACTCCCCATCAACGTCGAACTCGACGATGGCGAGCGTGTTCGGTTCGCGGACGCCCGGCGGCGTCGCCGTACTGGTCGTCCAGGTGACGACCTCGCCGGTGTACTCGCTGAGGTCGATCGTGTCTACCGGCTCGGTGCCGCCGGGACCGCGCGGGTGCCCGGGGTAGCTGATCGATCCGTCCTCGTACTCGTAAGCGTCCATGGTCATCGTGCCGCCTCCATGATGGTGGTGATAACGCAGTTGCCGAAGCCGCCGACGTTACAGCAGAGGCCGACGTCCGCGTCGACCTGTCGCGGCCCCGCTTCGCCCATCAGCTGTTCGTAGATCTCGACGCCCTGTGCGACGCCGCTGGCACCCAGTGGATGCCCCTTCGACTTGAGGCCGCCGGAGGTGTTGATCGGCAGTTCGCCCGTGTCGCGTTCGGTGTAGCCCTCCTCGACGAGTTTCCAGGCTTCGCCCTGCTCGGCGAATCCGAGTCCCTCCATCTGGAGGAACTCGAGGATGGTGAACATGTCGTGGAGTTCGGCGACGTCGATGTCGTCTGGGCCGTAGCCGCTCATCTCGTAGGCGCCCTTGCCGCTCTCGACGACGCCGCCCATCACGGTCGGATCCTCCCGCTCGTGGACGACGTGTGTGTCGGTGGCGCCGTCGATACCCGAAATAACGACGTAGTCGTCGGTGTACTCCTCGGCGACGGACTCCGGACAGAGCATCAGCGCCGCGGAGCCGTCCGTGATCGGACAGAAGTCGTACAGCCGCAGCGGATCGGCGACGATCGGTGACTCGAGGGCCGTCTCCTCGTCGATCTCCTTCTGGAACTGGGCGTTGGGGTTATCGACGCCGTTCTCGTGGTTCTTGACCGCCACCTTCGCCAGACTGTCCCGCGGCGCGTCGAACCGCTCGAGGTAGTGGCGGGCGGTCAGCCCCGCGAACGACGGGAGCGTCACGCCGTGTTTGTACTCCGCCGGATGGGTCAGCGACGCGATGACGTCGGTCGCTTCGCCGGTCGTCCGGTGGGTCATCTTCTCGCCGCCGACGAGCATCGTCATGTCGCTGGCGCCGCTGGCCACCGACTGCCAGGCGGCGTAGATCCCCGCGCCGCCGCTGGAACTCGTCTGATCGACGCGCTGGGTGTACGCCGGCATCGCGTCGATGTCGTGGGCCAAGGCGTTGGGAATCCCGGTCTGGCCCTCGAACTCGCCGCTGGCCATGTTCGACACGTACAGGTGGTCGACGTCGCTGGCGTCGACGCCGGAATCCTCGAGACACTCGAGGCCGGCCTCCGCGAGGAGGTCGAGGACCCACTCCCCCTCGCGTTGCCCGAACTGGGTCATCGACGCACCGATGATTGCAACACGTTCCATAGCCTAGGGGACTCGAGTCATCGATTTATAAGGTGGGGTTAGGCCGCCGCCGTCGCGACGTCGTCGTCGGGGACCGAGCCGGGAGGGAGAGAGAGCGAGCGTCCGTCGCCGTTCGATCAGGCCGATTCGGCCGCCGCCGTCCGCAACTCGCTGGCCCGCGAGCGCGCCTGCGAGACGATCGCCGGCCGAGCTTCGAAGGAGACGACGACGTCCTCGTCGCCGTAGGCGACCTCCTCGACGTGGGCGTTGTCGTGGAGCCACGAGACGACGCTCATCGTGTCGTCGGTCATCGGCAGGAGGAGCCGCTCTTCCTCCCAGTCGGGCAGTTCCTCGTCGATGCGCTCGAGCAGCGCGTCGACGTTCGTCCCCTCCCGGCCGCTGACGGCGACGGGGTTCGGGGCGAGCGCCGACAGGGCGTCGCGCTTCTCCGCGAGCTCCTCGTCGTCGACCTTGTCGATCTTGTTCAGCACCGTCACGATCGGCGCCTCGTTGCGCTCGTAGAGCGTGTCGTGGCTGGTGACGAGCTTCTCGTGGATCTCGTCGATGTCCTCGCTGACGTCGACGACGAGCAACACCAAGTCGGCCCGGTAGACGGAGTCGAGCGTCGACTTGAACGACTCGACCAGCCAGTGGGGCAGATCGCTGATGAAGCCGACGGTGTCGGTCACCAGCACGTCGCGGGGCTCGATGTCCGCGCGGCGGGTCGTCGTCCCCAGCGTCGTGAACAACTTGTCCTGGGACTCGGCGGTCGCGTCGAGATCCGGGTGGAGATCCTCGTTTTCCTCGACCGTGAGGTCGTCGGCGAGCCGGCGCAGCAGGGTCGACTTGCCGGCGTTGGTGTAGCCGGCCAACGCGACTAGATCGAAGCCGGAGTCGCGCCGGCGCTCCCGGCGGTGTTGCTCGGTCTGCTCGATCCGCTCGAGCTCGTCGTTGATCCGGCTGATCTGATCCTTGATGTCCTGTTCGCGGCTCTCGTCGTACTCGCCGAGCCCCATGAAGCCGGGGTGTTCCTCGCGCTTGGCGAGGCTCGTCTTGGCCTCGGCGCGGGGCAGTTCGTACCGGAGTTCGGCCAGTTCGACCTGGAGCTGGGCCTTGCGGGTCTGGGCGCGCTGGCCGAAGATCTCGAGGATCAGCGTGAATCGATCGATCACTTCGACGCCTTCGGGGAGCAGTTGCCCGAGGTTGTACGTCTGGTAGGGGCCGAGCCGGTTGTCGAAGATGACGGTCGTCGCGTCGGTCGCGACGACCTCGTCGGCGAGTTCCTCGGCTTTCCCCTCGCCCAGCTGGAGGGCGGGATCGGCCTTCCGCGACTGGGTGATCTCGCCGACGACGGTGTACCCCGCGGCCGCGGCGAGGTCGCGGATCTCACTCGTGTCGGGCGTTCCCGAATCGACGCGCTTGGCGATGATTGCTCTCATGCGGGTGGAAAGACGTGCTCGTAGCTCTCGTTCGGAGAAGAAGGCTCGAGACGACGCGAGACGGGTCGCTGGGCGACCCGACGGCCCGTCGGTCCCACGGGCTGGGTACGGCGGCTCGATACTCGCGACCGCGGCTGCCCGATCGCGCTACGGATGGCGGTCGAACACCTCCGTTACTGTTCGACGGATACGGCACATACCCGACCGTACGCTCCCGACGGTCTTGAATCCCGTGGCGCGTCCGCAGGCCGCGGTGTTCGCGGCGGAATCGACGTGCCGGAACGTGACTCGATCCGCAGCGAGCAGCGCGTCGCAGATCGAAAGCGGACGTCAACCGCTCGAAAAATCACGAAGCCATAACAGTCATTGGAGACGACCCGAATACGAGACCGTAATGCTAGACGTCGATCCGACGGGGTTAGGCCTCGAGTTCGGGGGCAGCGCGGTCGTTGGCGGGGTACTCGGATTCGCCACGAAACAGATCGCGAAGGTGCTCGCGATCATCGTCGGCGTCGAGTTGATGGCCTTTCGCTACCTCGAGTCCCAGGAAATTGTCACGGTCGACTGGAGTCGCCTCTCCGCGGGACTGCTCGAGACGGGCGACCGCGCCCAGGAGGGCGTTCACTGGCTCGTGTCGGCGCTCTCGATGGTCGCGGTCGGGGCCGGCTTCGCCAGCGGCTTCCTGATCGGCTACCACCGCGGCTGAGAAGGACCCACCGCCCGCCGAACCGCCCTACCGCGTCTTCAGGTCGTCCTTGTCCTTGATGATCTCCGTCTCGGCCTCGCCGCTGGAGTGTTCGTTGACGACGTCGTAGAAGTCGTTTTGCATCCCCGCGGGGAAGGTGATGACGCCGACCCACGAGCCGTCGGCCTGCCACTCCTCGCGCTCTAAGTCGCCGAACTGACGGACCTGTGCCTGCGCGCTGCCGGCGTACTCGGCGGGGATCTGTACGGCGATGGTCACCTCCTCGAATCGGATCGGAATGACGGGACGCAGGTCGTCGAGCGCGTCGTCGACCTGGCTCTCGACGGGTTCCATCGGATCGACCGTGAACCCGGCCTGCTCCAGGGCGTTCTCGATGCGCTCGGGCGGGTGGGGCGCGTTGTCCATCTGGGGGTTGACCGCGTTGCGCGCGATGGTGTCGATCAGCTGCTTGCGCTTCTGTTCTTGCATCTCGCGGCGCTGGTCGGCCGTGATCTGGATCTCCCCCTCCTTGATCACTTCGGGGATGATCTCGAGGGGATCCGTCGTGTCGAAGACCGTCTCGAGGTCGTCCTCGGCGGGTCGGTCGCCCCGCGACGCGTCCTCGAAGACGTCCTCGGCCGCGATTACGTCCTCGAGGTCGCCGTCGAACTCGTCGCGTTTGATCGCCAACGCCGCGTCCGGATCTACGAGCACCTCGAAGCGCGCCCCGTGTGACTCGAGTCGCGCCGTCACCGCCTCGTCGAGCGATATCATATCGGTTGCTTCCCCCGCCAATGAAAAGAGTGTTTCCCGATATCACGGCGCGGGTTCCGGGTTCGACCCCGCTTCGAATCGGCGACAGCCGGTCGTCCGGTCAGTCGAGGCGAGCCGCCGCTCGCGAGCGCCGCCGCTGAGCGGGTACGGATCCGGTCGTCGTCCATCGTGCGCGGGTGCAGGCAGACGGTGGACAGTTCGCACGCTCACACGCACAGATTGGAAACGGGAGAAGCGAATCGTTCCGTGGGTCGAACCCGTCGACGCGCGGGACGAAGGCGGTACTCGAGTCGAAATCGAGCGAGTCGGTTACTCTTGCTCTTCGTCGTCCGCGGCGGCGTCGTCGCCCTCGTCTAAGATGTCGTTCTCCTCGAGGTGGGACTCGATCCGGTCGTAGTCGAACTGCTCGAAGGACTCGGTCTCGACGTCGACCGTCGCGAGGCCGACCTCGGTCGGGAGGAGCGAGCCGTCGTTGACCGACGCGAGGGCGTCGAGCGCGAGCGCGATGCCGCCGTCCAGGTCGGCTTCCTCGTCGTAGTTCTCCTCTAAGTAGTCCTGGAGTTCGCCGCGGTCGGCGCCGACGGCCAGGGCCTTCCACTCGTAGGGCGTCCCCGAGGGGTCGGTCTCGAACAGGCGCGGCTCGCCGTTGTCGATACCGCCGACGATCAGCGCGACGCCGAACGGACGGGCGCCGCCGACCTGCGTGTACTGCTGGATGTGGTCGGTGACCTCCTTGGTCAGCGTCTCGACGCCGATCGGTTCGCCGTAACGCAGCTGGTTGACCTGCGTCTGGCGGCGCGCGAAGTCGATCAGCTGGCGGGCGTCGGCGACGTGGCCCGCGCTGGCGATGCCGATGTGGTCGTCGGCCTTGTGAATCTTCTCGACGCTCGAGTCCTCGAGCAGCGGGGAGGGGACTCGTTTGTCGACTGCCAGCACGACGCCGTCGCTCGTTCGGACGCCGATGCTCGCCGTTCCTCGCTTGACCGCCTCGCGAGCATACTCGACCTGGTAGAGTCGGCCGTCGGGCGAGAAGATCGTGATGCCGCGGTCGTACGCCTGCTGTTGGGCTTGTCCCTGCATAGTATCACGCTAAATCGTAATCGAGGTCTGTCGCACCCGCGAACGCCTCATCGAGTCGCACGTCTGCAACGCATTCCCGCAGGACGGCGACTCGCTCCTCGTTCCCGAACACGACGTTTCTCTCCTCGGAATCTTGCCCGCGGCGTCCTAAATACTTTTCTTCAGCGGCACGGATCGTGCCACTGATACCGCAGACTCGCAGGCCGACCGCAGCGCCGTCGATCTCGTCGATACAGGCCAGGGCAGCGCGGGCCGGTTCGGTCTCGCCGCGGCGGACGCGGACGATCGCCTCGCCGGTTTCGCCGGCGAATTCGAACCTGACGACGGTCATATCGGCGTGGGCGCTGCCCGGATCTCCCAGCAGGTTCTGGGCCGCGTACCAGCACTCGCGTTGAAACGCTCGGCGATCGATCCCGGCGTCGGGCCAGCTCTCGAGCTCGACGGCGAGATACCGCCACCGCGGCTGGAGGTGTTTCGGGAGGTGTTTCATGCGTCCGCGGCGGGGTCGTCGCCGGGATCGCCGACCTCGCCCTCGGCGTCGGCGTCGGCGTCGGCGTCAGCGGCGGTCGGCGACCGCTCGGCGACCAGCACGCCGACCTGGTCGTGGACGCGTTCGACGGCGGTCAGCGAGAAGCCGGCGTCGGTGAAGGCGTCGGCGAGCGCGCCGACCGTCGCGGGGTCGTCGACCTCGGGCGAGTAGAACGGCGCGTCGGAATCCGGCTCGCCGAAGAACATCACGTCCCCGAGGACGAACTTGCGCGGCTCGAGGGCGGCGATGACGTCGATCGCCTCGCGCTTCTCGTCGTCCGAGAGGTGGTGCATGGCGAAGTTCGAGGTGACGACGTCGACCGGGCCGTCGTACTCGGGCTCCCGGAAGGTGCCGTAATCGAACTCGAGGTTCTCGAGGCCTTCCTCGTCGGCTTTCCGCTCGGCTTCCTCCATCATCCCCTCGCTGATGTCGCGGCCGACCACGCGGTCGGCGTCGGGGGCGAGCGCGAGCGCGATGGCGCCGGTCCCCGTTCCGAGGTCGAGGACGACGTCGTCCTCGCCGGGGGCGGCGTGTTCGACGACCAGGTTCGCACAGGCGCGGTACTCGTCGGAGTTCGATTCGTCGTATTCGCCGGCCTTCTCGTCGAATCGGGCGGCGTGGTCCTCAAGGCTCTTCTTCATACCTCCCTCGTTCGACCCCGGGCTCAATGAACGACTCGGACTGGATCCGACGGTTGCGCTCGGCGAGCCGTCCCCACTCCGCTAACCCTCGCTCGACGAACGCCGTCGAGAGGCCGATCTCCTCGCCGAGCGCCGTCAGTTCGCGGGGGGCGCGCAACTCGAGGTGCGAGCGCGGGTTCGCGCTGACCACGTAGGGGGCGTCGTAGTGGCCGACGATCTCCTCGAGCTTGCGCAGCGACTGGAGGACTCTGACGCGACGTCCGCCGCTGGTCCGGAGCACCCCCGAGAGGTCGAACTCGAGGCGGACGCCGTTCTCGACCGCCGCCTTCACCAGCACGTGGTTCACGTCGCCGTTGTCGGCCATCGGGTGGGCCAGCACGTCGACCTTCTCGCTCTCGACGGCGAACCGGTTCACGGCGTTCGTTCCGCCGTGGACGCCGACGATCGTCTCGGTCGTCCGGTAGTTCCCGACGGAGCCGCCGGCCGCCTGCGGGTCGTCGGCGCGGATCTCGAGGCCCTCCACGACGTCGATCCCGTACGCCTCGCGGATCGCCTCGGCGTCGTACTCCGCGCGCGAATCGTGGTGGTTGCGCACGACCACGCCCTCGAAGCCGTAGTCGGCCGCCGTCTTGGCGAACCGGGCGACCGTGCTCTCTCCGTCTGGGCGGGCGTGGACGGCCTCGTACATACTCGAGTCGTCTCGCGGCGGCGACTTGGGGTTTGCGTCATGCGACGGTACTCAGCGTCGAGTCGCTCGCAAAATCACGTGGCCGGGAACGCGTCTCGAGCAACTGCGAGAGACGTGTGACCCGGGGGAAGGCAGGCCATTACCCGATACGACCGCGAGCGACCGAAGGGAGCGAGCGGGCCGACGACTGATGTGAGTGAGGACTGGAGAGACGAACGAACGGAAGGAGGAGTGCTTTTCATCGAAGTTTTGCCGAGTGGGGTCGCTGCGCGACCCCACGCAGAGCAAAAGTTCGGTTCTAGTTCAGGATGGACTGCGCGACCGTCGCGAGCTGCCCGTTATCCGCTTCCTGGAGTCGGTCGTCGCCGATCTTCAGGCGAAGGCGCGGACGGCCGACGTCGATCGGGACCTTCTCGGTGTCGATCAGGCCCATATCCTCGAGCTTGGTCTTCGTGCGGCTGAACGTGGCCTTACTAGCGATGCCGACGTCCTCGCCCCACTTGCTGATGTCGTACAGTAGGGCCTCGTTCTTGGCCGCGACGAGCAGCGAGATCGTCACTTCGTCGAGGCCGTCGCCGTCGCCGCGGGCGGTCTCGAGCGAGTTGAGGATCGACGTGAAGTCCTCCTCGGCCTCGGGGCTGATCTCCTCGGAGAGGGTCTCGCGAACGGCCGTGATCGGCGGCGTCCGGAGGTTGAATTCGGCGGCGTCGTCCCAGCGGGCCGCGTAGGTGTCGTAGGTGTCTTCGACGAAGCTCTCGTCGTCCGTGACGAGGCCGCCGACGCGGTCGCCGGCGTGGACGATGGCGATCACTCGGTCCTCGGTGACCAAAAGCGAGTTCTCGGGCGCCTCCTCGAGCGTGCGGAGCGCGAGGGCGTCCTCGCTGATGAGGTCCGCGGCGTTCGAGGCGACGATGAAGTCGTCCATGACGTCTTTCAGCGTTCGTTCGTCGGCGAGCATGTGGACGGACGGCAGGTCGCCGTCGAACGCGGTCGCGACCGAAACGAACTCTTCGATGGCGTCCCCCGACGGGTTGACCATGTAGACGTCCCCGGTCGCCTCCTCGAGTACGGAGTCGAGGATATCGTCAATCTGGTGGTTGAGTAAATTCGAGGTCATGTCTATACAGAAGTAAACGTACGGATATTACTTAATTTTGGTGGCCGAATCCACACCAGAACATCGTGTGCGACGGCGACGCCGGTAATTTTTGTCCGCGCTTTCGTCAGTTCACCGACGAGATGGTGCCGAATCGATATCTTGTCGGAAATCTGTCTAGAGCCGCGAGACCGTTCGACTGCACCGTCGTTAGCCACTCGTAAACAGTTGCGGAATTGACGATAGATATATAGTAACGATCTGTTATTGTTAGGTCATATGGGTGTTAGCTGCGAGCGGTTGTGGTCGGTTGCGCGTGAGCTCCTCTATCAGGCACACACGGCCGAGAGAGCGGATCGACCGGCGATGCGAGCCAAGCGCGTCAGCACGTACGGCGGCCCTTGACCGCCTCCCACGACTGCAGTCGTGGATTCCTCCGCTTGGCTGTCGGACTCTCTGTGGGAATCACTCGACGAACCGCGACGCCAACTCCGTCGACCAGTAGACGTCGCCGTTGAAGATCACCGACGCTTCCGTTTCTTGGAGTAGCGTGGCCAGTTCCGACTTCGTCACGGTGAAATTCGACTGCGTGCCACAGAGGTAGGCGAACTCGTTGTCCTCGACGTGCGGGAAGTAGTACGAGCCCGTGACCCGCGTCGAGTAACAGTCGAACGTGACCAGGTACTCGGCGCGCTCGTCCTCGAGTTTCTCGAGCGTGAGCGTGGTCGGGACGCGGTGTTCGCCCTGGGTCAGCGAGTGCGTGCCGTCGCCGACGACGGCGTAGTCTTTCCCCATCATGATGCGCCTGCGCGCGAGCCCCATCGCGCGTTCGATGCTGAACCCGTGGACGAGGAGTTTGGCGAACGTCGAGCCGACTTTGACGGCGTGGTCGTTGAGGACCTTCGAGAAGGTGACCGCGCCGGCGACGCTCCCCCGCTCGATGAGCCCCATCCCCTCGTAGTAGGAGCCGCAGGCGTTGAGGAAGAACGTCTGGGTGTTACAGCGACCGAGAGACGAGGTCGAGAGGTAGCCGTCGGGACAGCGCAGGCCGTCGGTTTCGCAGTGGCCGATGTAGTGGACGAAGTCGTGGTCGTCCTCGAAGACGCGCGCGAGTTCGGCCGTCGAGAGCGATTCGTCGACGGTCACCTCCATCGAGAGCTCCTCGGATCGCTGGCGGTAGATCTCGGCGACGTCGTCGTGTTCGCCGGCCATCTCGGGATCGTTCAGGACGACGGCGATCGACGTCGAGTCGGTCGCGCGCTCGAGGTAGTCCAGTCGGTTGTGATAGGCCTCGGGGGTCGTCTTGAAGACGTCGATCGGGACGCCGTCGGCGAGCCAGCCGTGGACCCGCCCGTTGTGGAGTTCGGGTTTGACGATGTCGACCGACGCGACCTTCCCGGCACTCGCCCGGCTGCGGCCGTCGCGGCCGTCGGTTCCGTCGCGGGAACCGCCGCCGCGGTAGAAGTCCTCCAGCGAGCGCTCGACGAGTTCCTTCCCCTCGAGTTCGGAGGTCCGGGGCATGTGGATCAGGCTCATCCGGTCGAGCAGAAAGGGGAGCGACTCGACGCTGTCGTAGTCGGGGCGGACGTACGTCGAGAGGTGCCAGTCGGGGAGGCGGTGTTCGATGGCGGCGTCGGGCACCTCGAGGTAGGTCGCGAGTCGGCGCTGTGGGCCGGCCTCGTAGAGTTCCTCGGCGTCGAGACCGAGGACCTCGAGCATGCTCTGCTCGGCCAGGTTCGTCCCGTAGGGGCCGGCGTTGCGGACGAGGCAGTCGAAGAAGAAGACCTTCCGGAGCAGTCGATCGACGTCGCGCTCGAGACCGGGCATCGGCGACAGCCGCTTCTCGACGGCGAACTCCGGGACGCGAAGCGTCGCGTGGTTCGGCCCGGTCGCGGGACGCTCGCGGGGTTGAATCGTCGCCTGCAGGTAGTAGGCCAGCGGCGCGGCGACGAACAGCGACTCGTAGTCGGCCGGGACGATCAGTTCGATCCCCGACGGCGAGAAGTCCTCCCGGATGCAGTCCGGAATCTCGAGGCCGTCGCCGCACTCGAGCAGCGACGGGTGGCCCCTGAGGGTCGGATAGGTGCGATCCGGACCGTCGGTCTTGTGGGAGGTGGCGAGATGCGTGAGTCCGGCGGCGACCCCCTCGGGCGTGTCGGGAACGGTGATGGTTCCCGCGGGGAGTTCGTGGCGACTCCGGAAGCCGACGATCACGCGCACGCGATCGGGAAATCTGACGACGGTCTCCTCGTAGCCGCCGGTCTTCTCGATCGTCGCCGTCCCGGAAAACCGGAGGTACGTCTTGATCTCCGTGTCGATGTCGACGACGTACTCGCCCGGGGACAGCGAGAGCGGCGCCCCGTCGGGATCGAGCTCGTGTTGCTCGTCCGAGCCGAGCGAAAACGCGTAGGCGACCGCGTGGGGGAATCGGAGTTCGTCCGTCGTCACGACGACCGTCTCGTCGACGGGCCGTGGGATGTCGGGTCCGGTTCCGCCGACGACGAGGTCGCTACCGCGGACCGACAGTTCGGCGTTGTCGGCGTCAGTCACGCGGAGCGCCCCGTCGTCTACCGCCCACTCTATCATTCGGTACGCTGAATGTTCCCCGAGAAAGTTAGTTGTATCGGGAGTCAAAGTTTTGATAATTCAGGAGAGGTGCCGGGAGCGACCGTCGTTTGGCCGATTTCCGGCGGTGGGGTCCGAGCGAATCGACGCGTCGGGATCGCCTTCGGCGGTGAGATTCGCCGAAGACGGGTACACTTATACAGTCGCCAGCCGGCACATCGGACATGGAGCACGAGCACGTACGGGACGTCGATCCCGCCGTCGCCGATGCACTCGAGGGAGAGGTCGACCGCCAACGAGAGACGCTGCAGATGATCGCCAGCGAGAACCACGTCAGTCAGGCGGTCATCGACGCGCAGGGCAGCGCCCTGACGAACAAGTACGCCGAGGGGTACCCCGGCTCGCGCTACTACGGCGGCTGCGAGTACGCCGACGAGGTCGAACAGCTGGCCATCGACCGCGCGACCGAGCTGTTCGGCGCCGAGCACGTCAACGTCCAGCCCCACTCGGGCACGCAGGCCAACCAGGCCGTCTACTTCGCGATGCTCGAGCCCGGCGACAAGATCCTCTCGCTGGATCTCAACCACGGCGGGCACCTGAGCCACGGCCACCCGGCGAACTTCGTCGGGCAGCTCTACGAGGTCGAACAGTACGAGGTCGACGCCGAGACGGGCTACCTCGACTACGAGGGGCTGGCCGAACACGCCGAGGAGTTCGAGCCGGACATCATCGTCTCCGGCTACTCCGCGTACCCGCGCGAAATCGAGTGGGAGCGCATCCAGGAGGCCGCCGACAGCGTCGGCGCGCTCCACCTCGCGGACATCGCCCACATCACCGGCCTCGTCGCCGCCGGCGTCCACCCCTCGCCGGTCGGCACCGCCGACTTCGTTACCGGCTCGACCCACAAGACGATCCGCTCGGGTCGGGGCGGCATCGTCATGTGCGACGAGGAGTACGCCGACGACATCGACTCGGCGGTCTTCCCCGGCGGACAGGGCGGCCCGCTCATGCACAACATCGCGGGCAAGGCGGTCGGCTTCAAGGAAGCCCTCGAGCCCGAGTTCGAGGAGTACGCCGAGCAGACCGTCGCCAACGCGAAGGCCCTCGGCGAGAGCCTCGCGGAGAACGGCTTCTCGCTGGTTTCGGAGGGCACGGACAACCACCTCGTCCTCGTCGACCTCCGCGAGAGCCACCCCGACACCTCCGGCGGCGACGCCGAGGAGGCCTTAGAGGAGGCCGGCATCGTCCTCAACGGAAACACGGTCCCCGGCGAGACGCGCTCGCCGTTCGATCCCTCGGGCATCCGCGCGGGCACCCCCGCGCTGACCACCCGCGGCTTCGACGAGGAGGACTGCCGCAAGGTGGGTGACCTGATCACCCGCGTCGTCGACGCTCCCGAGGACGAGGCCGTCATCGAGGCGGTCCGCGAGGAAGTCGCGACGCTGTGTGACGCGAACCCGCTGTACGAGTAGTCGATAACCGCGCCGTCTCGACCGGTTCGAATCCGTCGCGACCGGTCGTCGCCGACGCGGCTGCAATCGGTGCTGTTTTCGGTTTCGGTGGTGCCCGAACTGGCAAGCAACACCGTCATCCGTGCTACGTGGTGCCGTCCGACACGGACACGGGCCCGGTAGCGAGCGACGAGTCCGCAGTCGAAACCGGACCGTTTCGCGACCCGCTCCGCGACACACCACCTATGAGCGACGAATCGAGGTTCGACGCGAACGCGGACCGCGAACCGCTCGACGAACAGACCATCACCGAAGACGAGCCGCCACCGGCGGTCGAATTCGTCGCCGATGACGGATCGACGGACGAGGACGAAGTGAGCGACGAGGACTCGCGACAGGCTCGAGAGCGCCGCGAAGGGACCGGCGAGTCTCTCGAATCGGACGAAGGCGAGGATGTGGACGAGGACGAGTCGGAGTAGGACCGATCGCCGGTAGCTCGCGTCCGCTACCGACAGTTCGGGCTCGAGGCGCTGACGATCGGTCACGACGCCGCGACCGCTCGATTCCCGCTCCCTGTCATTCGCCGGCACGCGGCTTTTCCACCGGCTGGACGTACCGCCGTCAATGGCTACGAATCCGATCGGAACCGTTCTCGACGACGATCGACTGCTCGAGCTTCGCGAGACCGCGACGACGGCGGCCTCGGAACTGGCCCTCGAGTTGACGCCGGTCGCCGATTTCATGGGCGCCGAGCCGGGCGACCACGTCGACTGGGGCGTCGACGAGTACGAGGGCGAACCCATGCTCGTGCTCAGCGGGATTCCGGAGCCCCAAACCGGCGACGCGCCGTACCCGCGCCAGCTCCGCGAGGAGGACGGCGAGATCGTCGCGCCCGTCCCCGATCCGCTGGTGCGCGCCGCCCCGCCGGAGGGGCTGGGACTGGACCTCGAGTCCTACGACGCCGATCGGCCGCTGCTGTTCGACGCGATGACGGCCGCCGAGACGATCGGCCTCGTTCCGGTCCGGTTCGACGACGGCGACCCGTACCGTCCCGAGCCGCTGCCGGGGACGCCGGACGACAGCGACCCCGTCGCCGAGGAGACCATCGCCCGCGAGCGCGACGGCGATCCGACCCCGCGACCCGAGACGATGGACGCGCCGATCGACGCGCTCGTGCTCGACGAGGTCATGGCCGAGGCACCCACCGACGTTCCCGAAGCCGACGTCGTCGGAATCCTCGAGGGGATCGAAACCTACGATATCGTCGGCTCGGGCGATCACGTCGCCGGCAAACCGCCCCTCACGGTCGACGACCGAGCGGTGTGCCTGCTCGAGGACGGGGCGTGGACCGACCGAATCGCGCCGGCGCTCGAGTCGAACGCCGTCGACGTCGACGCGGACGCGCTCGAGGCCGCGCGGGAGTGCCACGAGCGACAGGCGCTCCGGCTGACCGACGCCGCGGACGCGGACGAGTACGGCGACCTCGAGACGACCTACCAGCCCGTGGTCGTCGACGGCGATACCGGGACCTGAACAGTCACGGAAACTGAAACGGCTGGCCTGTTGCTGACGGGTTTAAATGCCGGTATCCAGCTACAGGACACTTCTCGTGACTATATTGTATTCTGAATTGATTATGAATGGATTCATATACGTCGGATCCTATGGTTTCGCGTGATGCCATCACAGAGGACTTCGATGGATCGACGACGTGTGCTTGCGACGCTCGGTACGGTGGGGGCGACGCTTGCTACCGGTGCGTCGACGAGCGCAGCAGCACAGGGAGGGAACGATCGATCCGAACGGGGACGGGGGAACTGGAAGGACGACGGTGACGACACGGAGTCGGCGGTTCTGAAGACGGGCACCGATCGCATCACGGCGACCTTCGATCGGCAGCTCGAACAGGAGCTCCATCACGGCGCCCAGCTGGCGATCTACCACGACGGGGAGTTCGTGGTCGATACGGCCGGCGGTCTCTCCGATCCGGAGGGGGGCGAAACGACCACGGAAACGCGACACGTTCTGTTTTCGTGTACGAAACCGTACGCCGCGGCCTGCGTCCATCTGCTCGCCCAGCGAGGGGAACTCGATTACGACGACCGCGTCGTCGAGCACTGGCCCGACTACGCCGAGGAGGGAACGCGGAAAGCGAAGACGACGATCCGTCACGTGCTCTCGCACCAGGCGGGCGTTCCGGCCGTCGAAATCGACGGCCAGGCTCACCTGTGGAGCGATCCGGACGCGATCGCCGAGGGAATGGAGGCGGCCGAACCGGTCTACGAGCCGGGGACGGAGCCGAACTACCACACGCTCAGCTTCGGCTGGCTGGTCGGCGAGATCGTGCGGAAGGTCTCCGGTCGACGGATCGACCGGTTCGCGCGGGACGAGATCTTCGAGCCCCTCGGAATGGACAACACCAGCATCGGGCTCCCCGAAGGCGAGGAGGTCGACGTCGCCACGCTGGTCGGCTTCGAACCCTACGATCAGATCACGTCGGCCAGTTCGGGCGTCCAGTCGGGAACGAACCAGGACACCGCCGATAGTTTCAACAGCGACTTCGTCCAGCAGCAGGCGATCATCCCGGCGGCGAACGGGATCGGGACGGCGAGCGACATGCTCCGGTTCTACGCCTGCCTGTTGAACGGCGGAAAACTCGAGGGCACGCGCCTGTTCACCCCGGAGACGATCGACGAGTGGACCTCGCTGCAGGCCGAAACCGCCGACGACATGAGCCGGGACGTCTCCGGCCGGTTCGCGATGGGCTTTTTCCTCGGCGGCGTCGTCCAGAGCAACCTCGGCGTCACCGCGCCGCCGACGGCGTTCGGTCACGCCGGCCTCGGCAGCAGCGTCGGCTGGGCCGACCCCGAAAACGACATCGCGTTCGCGTACGTCACGAACGGCATTCGAGAACGCACCGAACAGGACTTCCGCGTCGGCACGATGGCCGACACCGTCCGGCACGAACTCGACAGCCGGTCGTCCCACCCGGGTCGCGGTCGCGCCTGGGGCCGCTGGTGGTAAGCGGCGATACCGAACGTCGGTACCGAGCGCGACGGTCGGACACCGCGCCGACGCTCGGAACGCGAGACGCTGCCGATCGTCGGCCTCGCCGCCGACTATTCCGTCGCCGTGAAGACGGAGCGAGCGAGAACTACCTCGATACTCGAGGCTGACGGTCGCTACCGAAACGGACCGTCTCGGTTACCTCTGATTACGCACGGACGGGCGGTACCGATCCGATAGCGATCTGCGGATCCGAACTGGTGCAGATCCGAGAGCGGCGGCGCCGTTCGCGACTCGCGACCGCCGCCAGACGCCGCCATCACCTATCCACGTTCGTGGTCATCAGAGCGGCTCTCGGTACCTGTTCTGCGCACGAATCCGAGGGTTGATTAGCCTCGCGGTCGCCCACTCGAGTAATGACCGAGATCATCGACGGCGACGCCGTCGCGAGTCAGATTCGAGACGACCTGACCGACGCGATCGAGACGCTCGCCGACGCGGGCGCGCGTCCGGGGCTGGCGACCGTGCTGATGGGCGACGACCCCGCGAGCCAGACCTACGTCAACATGAAGCAACGCGACTGCGAGGAGGTCGGCATCGAGAGCTACCACGTCGACGTCGACGGCGACGCCTCGCCCGAGACGCTGTACGACGAGATCGCCGACCTCAACGGCAACGACGACGTCCACGGCTACATCGTGCAGGCCCCGGTTCCCGATCACGTCGACTACCGCGAGGTCATCCGCCGGGTCGACCCCGCGAAGGACGTCGACGGCTTCCACCCCGAGAACGTCGGCCGGCTGGTCGCCGGCGACGCCCGCTTCCGTCCCTGCACCCCCCACGGCGTCCAGAAGTTGCTCGAGTCCGCCGACGTCGACACCGAAGGCAAGGACGTAACGATCGTCGGCCGCTCGGACATCGTCGGCAAGCCGCTGGCCAACCTGCTGATCCAGAAGGCCGACGACGGCAACGCGACGGTGACCCTCTGTCACTCCCGGACCGAGGATCTCGCCGAGAAGACTCGCAGCGCCGACGTCGTCGTCGCCGCCGCCGGCGCGCCGGAACTCGTCGACGGCTCGATGATCGGCGAGGGCGCGGTCGTGATCGACGTCGGCGTCAATCGCGTGGACGCGGACAACGAGAAGGGGTACGAACTGGTCGGCGACGTCGAGTTCGAGAGCGCGAAGGAGCAGGCGAGCGCGATCACGCCCGTCCCGGGCGGCGTCGGCCCGATGACGCGAGCGATGTTACTCTATAACACGGTCAAGGCCGCGAGCCTGCAGGAAGACGTCGACGTCGACCTGCCCTGACCGGACGCTGCGATCGAACGCCGGATCGGTTTCTCGAGGCGTCGGAGAGTCGGTATCGAACTTCTACCCGCGAATCCCGACTCTCGAGTGTCCGATTCGGCCGCGGGCGATCCGCGCTCGGCGCTGCCCGACGGCTTTCGAACGCGCTCCTCTCCGACTACGCTTCCTCGTCGAACCGAATCAGCCCGCGCTCCTCGAGTTGCATGAGGAAGTGCGCGAGCGTCTCGTCCACGGGAGCGACGCGTTCGTCGGCGTGGGAGTCCGCGACGACCGACGCGATCTCGGCGACGGTGTGGTCGCCGTCGCAGCGGCGCCAGACCGTCGTCCCGACGGGATCCAGCGTGAGTTCCCGCTCCCGACTCGTTCCGAAGAGATCGAACAGGAACCGGTCGAGCCGGTTGCGCGGCGTCTTCGTCCAGTAGACGGTGACTCGTGGCTCACCGTCGACGACCGTCGCTTCCCAGTCGTCGGCGGTCCGGATCGGGACGGCGCTCGGCCCGTGCGAACTCATCGGTCCGCCGCGTCGGGCGCGTTCCGGAGCACGCTGGCCACGAAGAGTCCGACGAGCGCGACGACGGCGACGACGCCGAGGATCGTCTGCGTCTGGCCGCCGAGTCCGAGCGGGAACGGCGCGCCCTCGGCGTTCCCGGTCCCGGTGATGTAGAGCGCGCCGATGACGATCCCCATGATCGCCTCGCCGGTGATGAGTCCGGCCGCGACGATCCGGCCCCTCGAGGTCGTGTGCTCGGCGAGCGATCCGTCCTCGTCGTCTCGTCGCGAGACGTAGCGGTCGATGCCGGCCCGCAACAGGCCGCCGAGGAAGATCGGCGTGGCGAGCGTGATCGGCAGGTAGATCCCGACCGCGAAGGGCAGGACGGGGACGTCCATGAGGATCAGGACGAACGCGAAGACGGCGCCGATGAGGATCATCCCCCACTGGGCGGTGCCCGTGAGGACGCCCTCGGAGATCAGCGCCATCATCCCGGCCTGTGGCGCGGGGATGGTCTCGCTCCCGATGCCGTAGGCCTGGTGGAAGAAGTACAGCACCCAGCCGGCGAACAGCGCCGAGATGGCGATCCCGATCACCTGCGCGATCTGCTGGTTTCGCGGGGTTGCGCCGAGCAGGTAGCCGGTCTTCAAGTCCTGGGAGGTGTCGCCCGCGACCGCCGCGGCGATGGCCACGACCGAGGCCGTCACCAGCACCACGACGGGATCGGTGACGCCGGTCGATCGCAGCGCCAGCGCGGCGATCAGGATCGTCGCCACGGCCATCCCGGAGACGGGGTTCGACGAGCTGCCGACGACCCCGACCAGGTACGCCGAGACGGCGACGAAGAGGAACGCGGCGATCACGGCGATGAACCCGCCCAGCAGGCCGACCTGGACCTGCGGGACCGCGACCAGCGCGAGCGCGATCAGGACGGCGCCGACCACGACGACCTTCATCGGGAGATCCCGCTGCGTGCGCTTCCGGTCCCCGGTCGCGGCCGCACCGGAGCCGCGAATCTCCGCGACTGCGGTTCCCAGCGCGTCGGCGATCGTGCCCCGCATCGAGAGGACGGCGTAGAACCCGCCGACGATCATCGCGCCCGCGCCGACGTAGCGGATGTACTCGTCCCAGACCGCCTCGGCTTGGGTCATCAGCGCCGCGTCGGCCGCCGACTCGGGGACGAACCCGCCCGTGATGAGCAGCGGGATCAGCATCATCCAGGCGATCAGCCCGCCGCCGAACACGTAGCCGGCGATTCGGGGGCCGATGATGTAGCCGACGCCGATCAGGGCGGGCGTGAAGTCGCCACCGATGGCGAATCCGTCGGTCTCACCGGCCGAGAACGCCGTCTGGATCGTCGTCCGGAAGGCGGCCATCCCGCTGGCCAGCCACATGTAGACGAAGCTCACGAGGAAGCCGAAGGAGATGAGTTTCACGCCCTCGTCGCCGCGCGAGCCCGCCTCGAGCACGTCGGCACAGGCCGTCCCCTCCGGATAGGGAAGCTCCTCGTGTTTGTCGACGATGAGGTAGCGGCGCATCGGGATCATAAACAGGACCCCGAGCAGGCCGCCCAGAATCGCCACGACCGCGGTGTTGACGATGTCGATCGGTTGATCGAGGAAAGTTACGCCCGCGATCGTGAAGATGACGCCCGCCGCGAGCGCCTCGCCCGCGGAGGTCATCGTCTGGACGATGTTGTTCTCGAGGATCGTCCCGCCGATCCCGGCCTGCCGGAGCCCGTAGAAGAGGCCCATGCTGATGACCGCCGCCGGAATGGAGGCGCTGATCGTCATGCCCGAGCGCATCCCGAGATACATGTTCGCGGTCAGCATCACCACGTTGAGCGTGAGGCCCATCGCGACCGCCTTGATCGTGAGTTCGGCCACGCTCTTCCCCGCGGGGACGTACGGGGACGGCCCGCGTTCCGCCCGTTCGTGCGCTGTGCGACTCTCGCTCGTGTCCGGTTTCTCTTCGGATGGTCCGTGCGCCATAGTGTGCGTGTGTGCAGGACCCCCGCGAGCGGTCGCTCGCGTCGGCCGCTGCAGGCTCGCGCGAGAACCCGTTCCGTCGCGCGAGCCGAGCCGATCGAGGGCGGTCCGTGCGTTCGTCGGAACCTTCTCGATCGACGGTATAAGAGCGGCAAGATTTACACCGGGATGATAAGATAATTAACTGATCGGCACCCGGCGTTCGCGAGGCCGGTGCTTCCGGACCCGTCGCGGTCACCGACTCAGTCCCCGAACCGATCGCCCGAACCGTCGGTTCCGAACTCGAGGTCCTCGAGGCGGTCCTGCGCGCGGGTAAACGCGAGCTCGTCGCCGCGGAGGCCGTTCGCCAGGTCGCGGGCGGCCTCGATCAGTCGATCGGCGGTCCGGGGATCGACGTCGCCGTCGAGCATCCGGATGCGGGTGACGTGTTCGCCGAGCGTCTCGAGGGCGCCGCGCTCGGCGGTCGTCAGGTCGCGATCCTCGGCCCAGGTGCGGATGTCCCGGCGGTAGTCGCGGACGGCGTTCGCGGCGGCGAGACCGCGCGCGCTCCGGAGGCCGGGCGGGACTTCCTCAGCGGGCGGTCGCTGGCCGTCGTCGGATCGCGGGCCGCCGCCGTCGGCGTCCCGGAGCAAGGAGAGGAAGTAGAGTTCTTCGCGCTCCTCGAGGTCGATCTCCCGGCGGACGATATCGGCGACGTGGAGGAGTTCGTTCGCGGCCAGGTAGTCGTCGTCGAGCTCCCGGAGCGTGCCCGCGTTGACGAAGCCGCGCCGCCGAACGTACTCCCGACACTCCTCGCGGGCCCGCTCGGCGAGGTCGCCGACGGGCTGGTCGTCGATGGCGTTGCGGATCGCCGTGAGGTCGAACGTGACCTGGAGATCGGTGTGTTCGGTCCGGTCGTCGACGCCGACGCTGTGGAGGCTCCCGCAGGCCGGACAGCCGACGCTGCCGGTCTCGTAGTACGACCACCGCGTCCCGCACTCCTTGCACTCGCGCTCGCCCCTGATCTTCATGGACGGTCCTACGCGCGGACGACCCAAAATCACACCGGAGTCGACCGAACGCCGCGGGGACGGCCGCCCGTTTCAGACGCGACGGTGGCGACGGGGACTCTCTCCAACCGATCGGGCTCGTTCTTCCGGGGTACCGAAACCGACGCGATAGAGAAACGTTCGTGATCGGTTCGATCGCTGACGTGAGCGGCCCGAATTCCTGACAGTTCCGCCGTCTACCGTCGGATTTACCGATCGAACGGTACGAAACCGATGACGATCACGAACGGCTAGTCGACGTTCAATAGGTGATTAACGGGCGGCAGTTGCAGGCCACACTGCAACCACATGGAACGTCCTTTCCAGGAATATGTCCGATTCAGAACTCAATCGACGCAAGTTCGTCGCCGCAACTGGTACCGCAGGCGCGCTCGTACTCGCTGGCTGCGCTGACAGCGGACCCGGCGGCGAAGACAACGAAACCGAAAACGGCGAAGAGACGAACGACACCGGAACCGGAAACGGAAACGAGACCGAAGGGTCGGAAGACGAGACGTATTCCCTGACGGTCACCGTCGAGGACGATCAGGAGGAACCCGTCGAGGGCGCGACCGTCACGCTCGAGCAGGCCGGAAGCGGGATGCTCGGCGGCGACGGCGGCGAGAACGAGTCGGACAACGAGTCCGACGACGGCATGCTGGGCGGCAACGGCGAAGAAAACGACTCCGACAACGAGTCGGAAGTCGGCTCGTTCATCCAGGAGGACAACGAGTCCGAGAACGAGTCCGACGACGGCATGCTGGGCGGTAACGGCGAGGAAAACGAGTCGGAGAACGAATCCGGCAACGAGACCGAGGACGGCGGACTCGGCGCCAGCGAGGAGGAGTGGCCGCGAGAAGAGGAGACCGACGAGAACGGCGAAGTCGAGTTCGACGAACTTGAGGACGGCGAGTACACCGTCACCGCCGAGCACGAGGGCGAGGAAGCCGAGGACGACGTCGAGATCGACGGCGGCGACGAGGAGGTCACGCTAACTCTCGGCGAGGACGGCAGCTCGGGTAACGAGTCGGACAACGAGTCCGACGACGGCATGCTGGGCGGCAACGGCGAGGAAAACGAGTCCGATAACGAATCGGACGACAGCTAACGCCGATCGATCGGCTCCGAACGATCGACAGCGCGCAGCGGTAGTCGACAGGAATCTGGCGGTCGATCGTCGGCCGCCGTGTCCCATCGCTTTTTCAGGCGCTCGTCGGGGAGCGACAGCGACGGAGTCGGAGTTGGCCGTCTCCGTCCGCCACCCGGCGATCGGAATCGCCCGCGAACGGTTCGTGAACTGTTGTCACTCTCAAATCGCGTCCTTATCGCCGAAAGCGTCGGCGTCGATCGGTAGCCGCCGTCCCAATCCCCAGTTACCTCCGGTCCGTCGATAGCGCGATCTCGAGCTGCCGGGCGGAGCCGAACGGACGGCCGACGCCGTCCCGATAGCGCCACCCCGTCGGCCCGTCTCCACCGCCGGACGACGGAGCGAATCCCGTCCGGCGACCGTTTTTTCCGTTTTCCGGCCCTAGTGGCGAGCATGCGCGACGAAGAAGAAATCCGCGAGCAGTACGAGTTCCTCACCGAACACCTCGAGAGCGAAGACATGCGCCACGAGGGCGTCAGGCAGATGTTCACCCACTACAAGCGCGCCATCGGCTGGGTGCTCGAGGAGGAGCACATCTGAGCCGCGGAACGTATCAAACGCCGATCCGGTGTCGTTACTTTTAAGTATTCTCGGCGAAAGCGTTCAGATGACGCTTCGCTTGGAGGGCCGAAGCGTCAGCGGGGACCAATTCAGGGCGGCAAGCGATCGCGTGACACTTTTCCCGTCACGCGATCTGCTTTCCTGTTTCGAACTCACATCTCACAGCGACCGCGTTCTCGTTCAATTGAATCTCACTGTTACTCGAAGCCGCCTTTCTCGCGCTCCGATATCATTAAAATACCGAAACAATACGCATGGTGTGTAAACATGAACTGCACGTTACGTGAATTAGCGCGAGAACCCATCATAGCCGTTATCTATTCGGAATCGCACGCAAACGACGCGGTCAATCGGTAATATCGCTGTTTCGATCGAAACAACCCGATAGCCTTATTAAAATTCGACAGTAAGTGCAACTGGTACTTTCCCAATGTACGACCTGACAGGATTCCAGCGAGATCTGCTGTACGTCATCGCCGGCGAGGAGGAGCCCCACGGGCTAGCGATCAAGGAGGAACTCGAGAACTACTACGAGAAGGAGATCCACCACGGTCGACTCTACCCGAACCTCGACACCCTCGTCGACAAGGGCCTCGTCGAGAAGGGGCGGCGCGACCGCCGGACGAACTTCTACACCCTGACCCGGCGCGGTCGCCGCGAACTCGAGGCCCGTCGCGAGTGGGAGGGACAGTACGTCGACCTGTAACGACGGGCCACTCGCCCCGTAGCACGTAGCACGTAGCGCGTCGCTCGATCGCGCCCGATCGCTTCGCTCGCGGGTTTGCGGTTCGGCGTCGAGGATCGTCTCGTCACCTGCTTTCCTCGAGTTTCGCGGCGCTTTTCCGCGTTTCCGTCAGTCGCTCGAGGCGACGGTCTCCCTGCGAGCCGGCGCGCCGTTTATGGTAATACGCCGTGAACGACCGACAGTGAACGAGATCGCGTTGCAGATCGCCGATGCGCCGCTGGACGAGACGGTCGTCCGGATCGCGCTGGCCGGAGCGCTGGGGATGTTCCTCGGCCTCGAACGGGAGTGGTCCCAGAAGTCGGCCGGGATCCGGACGTTCTCGCTGATCAGCCTCCTCGGTGCGGTCTTTACGCTGCTGGTCTTCGAGAGCGAGATCGGCGAAACGCTGCTCATCCTCGGCGGCGTGCTCGTGATCGTTCAGGGCGTCCTGCTGGCAGTTCAGGGGCTGTTGAGCGAGGACGACGCCGGCCTCTCGCTGACCACCTCGGTCTCGATGCTCGTCGCCTACGGCGTCGGCGTGCTGGTCGCCGCCGGCTTCATCATCGAAGGCGTCACCGTCGCCGTCCTCTCGTCGCTGCTGTTGGTCCTCAAGCGCGAACTCCACGAGTTCGCGTGGGGGCTCTCCCACGAGGAGATGCGCTCGACGATCGAGTTCGCCATCCTCGCGTTCGTCATCTACCCGGTCCTCCCCGCCGAGGTCACCGCGGACGTCGGCGGCGTCTCGATCCCGCTCGAGCCCCAGGTGATCTGGCTGATGGTCGTCGCGGTCGCCGGCATCGGCATCGCCAACTACGCGATCGTCACGACGTACGGCGGCCGCGGTATCGCCGTGACCGGGTTCTTCGGCGGGCTGGCCTCGTCGACGGCCGTCGTCGGGACGATGCTCGACCACGTCAACCAGCGCCCCGAGGCCGCCTCCTACGCCGTCGCCGCGATCCTGTTGGCCAACGCGGCGATGGCCGTTCGCAACCTCGCCATCGCCGTCGGGTTCACCGTCGGCAGCGGGAGTCCGATCCTCTTCGAGGCGATCGTCCCGCTGGGCGCGGTCATCCTGGTCGCGTTCGCCGTCGCCGCCTGGACCGCCGACTGGGACGAGTCGGGTCCGATCGAACTCGAGTCCCCCTTCTCGCTGAAGAACGCGCTCGCGTTCGGCGCCGTCTTCCTCGTCGTCCTCGTCTTCGGGTCGCTGGCCGAGACCTGGTTCGGGACGCTCGGCTTCTACGCCACCGCCGTCGCCAGCGGCTTCGTCTCGAGCGCCGGCGCGACCACCTCGGCGGTCGTCCTCTATCGGGGCGGCCAGCTGGGGCCCGCGGAGGCGACCATCGCCATCCTATTGGCGACCGTCTCGAGCATCGTCGTCAAGGCCCTGCTCGCGTCGACGTCCTCGAACGACGGCTTCCGCAATCAGGTCGCGGTCTACAGCGGTCTGTTGCTGCTCGGCGGCGCGGTCGCGACGGTCGCGATCGTCGTCTAGAGAGCCGAGCGAAGACCGAGAAAAGCGGACCGCCGTCACTCCTCGAGGAGCCCGAGCTGGTCGAAGAGTTCCTGCCGATCGAAGAACGCGCGCTCTTCCCGTAGCTTGCCGTCTTCGACGACGAACCGCGCCATATCGCGAATCTCGAACCGTTCGCCGGTCGGCGGAATCCCGTCGAACTCTCCCTCGTGCGTGCCCGAGAGCGTCCCCTCCGCCATGAGCAGGTTCTCGCCGGCCAGCGTCTCGTGGACGGTGATCTCGAAGTCGGGGAACGCGTCCGTGATCTCTCGAGCGTACGCCTCGAACGCCTCGCGCCCCTCGATCGTGCCGGCGGTCGGCGAGGTGAACGTAAACGAGTCGGCGACGACCTCCGAGAGCCTCGAGAACTCCTGTTCGTTCCAGATGGTCGCGTATTCGGTAGCGAGTCGGTTCGGATCCGTCGCTGTTTCTGCCATTAGTTGCCACCCCGGTAGAAACTGTGATATATGGTAGCATAATACACTCCCTTGGGAGTTCAGCCACCGCATCCGCGTCGCCGAATCAGCTCTTGGATCGATACCGCCGGCGTTCGTCTCGCTCGAGACGGCGGACGGACGAGCGAGTATCGACCGCTGACGCTCCGGCCCTCCGTCGTCGGACGCCGACCGTCTCGTGAAACTGGTCGGCGCCTATTTCACTTCCGCGTGATAACATACGCTATGGACCGCGATACGGTCGAACCGCGGGTCGGGACGATCCCCGACGAACGCGCCAGACAGTGGGTCGACTACCACCACGAGTTCGCCGCGCCGAGCACGTACGTCTACGAGTTCGTCTGGGACGCGACCGCCGAGGCCGTCGGGCCGTTCTGCACCGACGTCGACGGCAACGTCCTGCTGGACTTCACGAGTCACGTCGCCGCGGCGCCGCTGGGGTACAACAACCCCGCGATCCGCGAGAAATTCGAAGCGTTCGACCTCGTCGATCCGCTGAAGATCGCCGGCCAGGACTTCTACGTCAGCGGCGGGGGGCCACCCGAGGACCCCGAGTTTCCGGGGCCGACCCAGTTGATGGATCGCCTGGTCGCGATGACCGACCACTACGACATGGATCGGGTCTTCCTCTCGAACTCCGGCGCCGAGGCCGTCGAGAACGCCATCAAGATCTGCTACGCCGCGGGCGGCCACCGCGCGTTCACCTTCGACGGAGCCTTTCACGGCCGCACGCTGGGCGCGCTCTCCCTGAATCGCTCGAAGGCCGTCCACCGCCGGGGCTACCCCGAGATTCCGGGCGTCGTCAGCGTGCCCTACCCCGCTACCGACGAGGAGTACGAGCGTCGCTGGCGCACCGACGGCCCCGGCGGCAACGTCGTCGCGGACAAACTCCACCCCGAGCGCGGCGTGATCGACCCCGACGAGGTCGCCTACCTGATCCTCGAGCCGATCCAGGGCGAGGGCGGCTACCGGGTCGCCCACCCCGAGTTCGCGCGGGACCTCGAGGCGCTTCGCGACCGGTACGGCCTCCGCATCGTCGCCGACGAGATCCAGTCCGGAGTCGGACGGACGGGGGAGCTGTGGGCCGTCGACCACCTCGATCTCACGCCGGACGTCATCACGGCCGGGAAGGGGCTGCGCGTCGGCGCGACGATCTCCCGATCGGACGTGTTCCCCACCGAGAAGAGCCGCCTCTCCTCGACGTGGGGCGCCGGTGATATCATCGCCTCGCTGCAGGGCGCGCTGACGATCGATACCATCCACGAGGAGAACCTGCTGGCCAACGCCCGCGAGCGCGGCCGCCAGTTGCGGAACGGACTCGAGGACGCCATCGCGGACGGCGACGCGCCCGGCGCCCTCGAGGTCCGGGGCCGCGGGCTGATGCTCGCCGTCGAGTTCGATACCGAGGAGCGCCGCGAGGCCGTCCTCGAGGCGGCCTTCGAGCGCGGGCTGCTCACGCTGGGCTGCGGCCACAAGACGCTGCGCCTGTTGCCGCCGCTCGACGTCACCGAACGCGAGATCGATCTGGGAACGGAGCTGCTGCTCGAGGCCGTCGCGGACGTCGCGCCGGAATTCGAGTGAGAGCGCCGTCCTCCGGCGGTCGAGCCCGCACGTCGTCGTACGAAAGCCGGTGGCTCTTCCCCCGTCCGCGCGAACCCGACGTACGATGATCGGCGCATTCACCGTCGGCAAGAAAGCGGTCACGTTCGGCTACAAACGATACGGGATTCCGGGAGCGATCGCCTCGGGCGGGATCGCACTGGCCGGGTACGTCGCCGTCCGACGAGCCCTCCAGTCGGCGACGAACGACGACCAGGACGCGATCGACTCCGCCATCGACACCCAGTCGCTGAAGAACGCGGTCGACGAGGGCGGGCTGGGAGCGGTGACCGACGCCCAGCTGCTCGACGAGGCGATCGATCGGGACGAGCTGCGCTCGGCCGTCGACGTCGACGAGATCCAGTCGTCGGTGTCGGAGCAGACCGACGAGTTCACCGGCGAGCAAAACCAGAACTGAGACGCGTCCGGAAGCAACGACCGTCGACGGCCGAAGCGACCCGGCGAGTGCGCTCGAACGCCGCTACTTCTCGCGTTCCGTTCTCGAGCGAGCCGATAGTCGACCCGTCCGCGGATCGATCGCTGCCGTCGCTTGCGCGGATCGGCGACGAAAGCCGATTCGTCCGGCAACGTCAGCGGCGGTATCGGGGCTCCGGTACGAACGGCGACCGAAAACTTGAGTGATACGGGACGTGCTCACTGTGTGAACAACACGTACGTCTCTTTCCGGACCGATACCGTTCCACCGGTATGCTGACCGTCGAATACCGCGTCGATTCTCCCCTTCTGATGGCGGCGCTCGACCGAGCGCCGAACACCACGGTCTACAGCGAGGAGCAGTACCTCGCCGAAACGGGGGAGATCCGATGGCTCTTCTGGGCGGAGGGAGACCAGCAGTCCGCGTTCGAGGCCGGCCTCGACGACGACCCGACCGTCACCGACCGCAAACTGCTCGCGGAGAGCGGCCCGCGGCGATTGTACCGCATCTCTCTGACCGACCGCGGGCGTGACGCCACGACGTTCCCGCTGTGGAGCGAACTCGACATCGTCCTGCTCGAGGCGAGGGCCACGCACGACGGGTGGGAGAATCGCATGCGAATCCCGGACAGGGAGACGCTCGCGCGGTACCGATCGGCCCTGCGCGACCGAGACCTCGACTTCCAGCTCCGGTCGCTCTATCGGGAGGCCGACGCGGACTGCTCCGCCGAGTCCCAGTTGACCGACGACCAGTACGCGGCGCTGGCGGCGGCGTACGACGCCGGCTACTTCGACGTCCCGCGAACGACTACGCAGACCGAACTCGCGGCGACGCTGAACATCTCCTCGCAGGCGCTTTCGGAGCGCCTGCGACGCGGGACCGCGACGCTCGTTCGGGAGGTGCTACTACGGACCCGGTCTTAACTGCCTCACGATTCAGGGACGCGACGCATCCGTTCGAACGGCCACTACCGATACGAATGACCGATCAAACGCTCGATCGCGTGTTCTCGACGCTAGGTGACTCACGGCGGCGTCTCGTTTGCCGACACCTCGCACGCGCCGACGAGCACGTCGTTTCCGTCGGGGAACTGAGCGCGTTCGTCGCCGACGCTCGCACCGAACGGTCGTCCGCAACGAGCGACGACCGCCGATCTCGAATCGCAACGCGACTGTATCACGTCCACCTGCCGGCGCTCGACGACGCGGGGATCGTCGATTACGACGCGAAAAACGAGTCGGTGGCGGTCGACTCCGCCTTTCCGATCGCCGTCGATCTCCTTCGGTCGGTCGACGATCGGCCCGAGCGGCCCGACGGCGTCCCGACGATCGATTGACGCCGCGTTACTCGCCGCGGATCTCGGTCATGTGGTCGATACGGCGCTGAACGAGGTCGGGTTTGCCGATGTCGTGGCGCACGTGTAGCCCCTCGTCGCCGGCGACCTCGAGGGCGTCCTCCGCGATTTCCTCGGCCTCGGTGATCGAGTCGGCGAGGCCGACGAGGGCGAACGCGCGCGACGTGGTCGTGTAGATGCCGTCGTCGCGCTCGTCGACGCTGGCGTAGTAGAGTAGGGCGTCGCCCGCGCTCTCCTCGTCGACCTGCACCTTCGCGCCGGCCTCGGGATCGGTCGGGTACCCCTCGGGGACGGCGTACTTACAGACCGTCGCCTGGTCGGCGAAGTCGAGTTCCGGCGGGGCCTCGCCGTCGCGAGCCGCGGTGAGGATCTCGAGGAAGTCCGTCTCGAGGACGGGCAGCGTGTTCATCGCCTCGGGGTCGCCGAAGCGGGCGTTGAACTCGACGACGCGGGGGCCGGTCTCGGTCAGCATGAACTGGCCGTAGAGGATGCCCCGGTAGTCATCGAGAGCGTCGACGGTCGCCTCGATGATCGAGACGGCCTCCTCGTAGTCCTCCTCGGACATGAACGGCAGGTGAGTCGTCGCGTCGGAGTAGCTTCCCATCCCGCCCGTGTTCGGCCCCTCGTCGCCCTCGTAGGCGCGCTTGTGGTCCTGGACCGCGGGCGCGGTGCGGAATTCGCCGTTGGCGACGAACGCCTGGACGGTGAACTCCTCGCCGATCAGCCGTTCCTCGAGGACGATCCGGTCGTAGTCGGACTCGCGGATGTACTCCTTGCCCTCCTCGGCGGTGACCTGATCGCCGATGACCTTCACGCCCTTCCCGCCCGTGAGGCCGGCGGGCTTGATCGCCAGATCGCCGTCGTACTCGTCGATGTAGTCGCAGGCCGCCTCCATGTCGTCGAACGTCTCGAAGTCCGGACAGCCCGGAATGTCGTTCTCCGCCATGAATCGGCGCTGGAACGCCTTGTCCGTCTCGATCCGGGCGTCTTCCTCCTTCGGGCCGAAGGCGTAGACGCCCGCCGCCTCGAGTTCGTCCGCGACGCCGGCTTCCAGCGGCGACTCGGGGCCGATGACGGCGATCGTCGCGCCGACGTCCTCGGCGTAGTCGACGACGGCCTTCGGATTGGTCGTCTCGAGCGTCTCGAAGTCGATCGCGATCTCGGCGATGCCCGGATTACGGTTCCCCGCGCAAGCGTAGAGGTCGGCCTCGCTGTCCTCGAGCGCGCGAGCGATGGCGTGTTCGCGGCCACCGCCGCCGATCAGGAGCACGTTCTCTCGCATGGTCGATAGCGGAACGCACGAACCTGTAAGCGTTGCTCTTTCCTCGAGTCGAACCTATGCACGATCGTGGGGAAATTAGTGACTATCGACGGCTCACGAGTTCACCGTCCGTGACCGGGCGGCGATTCGCGTTCCGACTGACCAGCAGACACCGAATCCGGCGAGCAAGAGCGCAGTGGTCGCGACCGCGGCGATCGCTCCGTCCGTTACGCCCAGCGAAAGAAATACCGCCGCTGCGGCCGTGATGGCCCTGTAGATCCGGTCGACATCCCAGTCCGTGAGCACGGATTGGAGCGCAGGCATATCTCAGTCGTGTTTGATGAGAATAATAGTTCTGCTGATACTCAGATCGGACGGCCTCGAGCGTCCGGTAGCGATCCCCGTTTCGTTCGATAGTTCAGTAGAATTATAAGATTCGGCGACCAACACGAACAGCGTAGCCGATGGTTTCGCCGCAGACGCTCGAGCGCTCTCCCTCTCGGCTCGGGTTCGCTCCCATCCTCGTCGCGAACCTGCTTCCGCTCGCTGGCGTCCTCGCGTTCGGCTGGGACGCGGCGACGCTGGTGACGGTCTACGCGCTCGAGGTGGTTCTGGCGTTTCCGCTCACGGCGGCGAAGGCGCTGTTCGCCCGGCAGCCGCCGAAAATTGACGATGACGGGGACCCCAGCGTCTCGGACGAACTGAAGCAGCGACGCGGCAGCGCGGAACTGGTATCGTGGCTCCCGCCGGTCTACCCCCGGAACGTGCCGTTCGTCGGCACAGTCTTCACCTGGTTCGCGGGTATATCGATGGTCGTCGCGATGGCCATTAGCGCGGCGATTCCAGTCGCGGACGTGCTCTGGCGATCGGAGGTGGTGCTGAGCATCGTCGCCCTCGTAGCCGCCACCGCGGCCGACGCGTGGCGCGACTACTTCCGCGGCGGCCGCTACGAGACGGTCTCCGCCTACGAAGTCGTTCAGGCGCACCTCGGCCAGATGTTCCTTCTCGCGCTCGTCCTCATGGCAGTCGCGAGTCCCGAAGCCATCGGCGGGGTCGCGCTCCTCGCCGGATTCGTCTTCGTCAAGGTGCTCGTCGAGTGGGCGTCCTTCCGCGCCGCCCACGGCGAGCCGGGACGACTCACCGGCTGGCTCGCCGGTCCGGACGATCCGACGGAGCCGGCCGATCCGCCGGCGGTACCCGACGGCGACCCCGACGTTCGAATTTCGACCGACGACACCGCCGTCCTGTATACCGCCGTCCACCAGACGCTCTTCAAAGCCGTCTTTTTCGCACAGTGGATTCTGAGTTCGTTGGTCGTCGTGCTCTCGATAGTCGCCGGCGACGACACCCCGCTATCGCTCACGGTCGGTACCGGCGTCGCGTTCGCGCTCCTGCTCCTGGTGATTCCCGCGGCGGAGTTCGTGGAGACCGTTCTCAGATACGGACCGCTGGAGTACCGCCGGTACGGGGATCGACTCGTCGCGTACGATACGTGGGTCGACGAACCGCAGTGGTCCGTCCCCCTTCACGAGATCCGGGACGCTGCGGTCGTCGTCGATCACCTCCCGGACCACCTGCTCGGGACGCGGACCTTCGACGTCACGATGGGGTGGGGCGACGACGAGTTCGAGCGAGACCTCGGCCCCGTGGCGGATCCCGACGCGTTCGTCTCCGCGTTCGAATTACGGCTGCGGACGGCGGACCTGGACCCGATCGATCGACGGCTCGCAGGGGCCGCGGTCGTTCTCGGCGTCGGATTCGCCGGGGCTCTCATCCTCTGGTACAAGCCGTGGCTGTCGGTGATCTCGCTGGTTTCGGTCGCGTTTCTCCTCCCGTTTTCGCTGGCGGTTCCGTGGGGACTCTGGAGACTGGCGTATCCGAGCCCCGAATGAGCGATGTCGAGTAGTGAACTCGATCCTCGAGGTTTCGATCCGCACTCGAAGAGCGCGAAGCAACAGCCGGTGACGACGCGAACCGACGGGTCCCGAGCGTCCGTCGATCACTCGCCAGTCGAACCCGGCGGCAGCCACGGACCGTCGGGGACTCACAGCGAGCGTCACGGCCGCTCCGAGCCTAGCGAGGAACGCGCTTCGAGTACGAACCCACCGATATCGGTGGCTCGTCACCCTGAGCGCACCGACGTCACTCCCCGTCGTTCGGTTCGCGACCGACAAGTCGATTCACCAGTTCCCACGGTACGGCGAGCACGATGGTGAAGAAGACGGCCGCAGCTAACTGGGCGAAGAGTCCGTCAGTGACGCGAATCGCGAGATAACAAGCTATACCGCTCACGAGACCCCTAACGAGTAGAGTACCGACCTGCTCGAGCGGTGCGGTTCCGAGGACAGACATATTCCGCACTCGGCCCTGGAAAAATGTTAAACTTCTTATCTTATTTCAAGCGTAGAACAGCGGCGGCCGTCGGTCTCCGCCGTACTCCTCGTCGGGGAGGTGGGCCTCGAGCGCGCCCTCGTCCGCCTCTCCCAGCAACTGATCCAGCACGTCCACGGCCGCGTCGCGGTGCAGCGGCTGGTTGTCGTTGCCACACTGCTCGTCCATCACGCAGGCCGGACAGCCGTCGACGTTGCCGCAGTCGCAGTCCGCGATGAGGTCTCGAGCGCGCTCCGCGACGGCCTCGTAGTTCTCGTAGATCGCCCGCGCGAAGCCCAGTCCGCCCTCGATCCCGTCGTAGATGAACCAGCCGCTGGCGGGGGTGCGCTCGAGGCCGCTGGCGATCTCCCGGACCGTGGCCTCGGCCGCAGCGATGTTTCGCGGCGCGCCGTCGCCCACCGGGCCTGTGGGCTTTGCTCCCGGACCCATACCACCCTCGCTACCGTCGTCTCCGCCCGCGTCCTGATCGAGGTGCGAATCGATCGTCAGCGTCGCCAGGCCACCCAGATCGCGCTTGTCGACCATCAACTCGAGCGGCGCGACGCCGATCGTGGCGTGCTCGGCGGCGTGGAGGCCGCCGGCGTAGCCCAGGTGGGCCGTCTGGGCCAGCTCGCCGTCCATCTCGGGGACGGTGAAGTCCCGGTACTTCTCGACCAGCGCGTCCTCGACGTACTGGGGCACCTCGAGCCAGCACAGTTGGGTCTCCATCTCGAGCGGCGGGTTCTCGGTGGGGATCCCCTGCTCTTTCTTCTCCCCGCCGTGGACCGCGACCTTGTCGTAGGTCCCGTGGTAGACGAGCACCCGGCCGCGGCCGAAGTGCAGCGTGAAGTCGCCGATGTCTCGGGACTCCTCGGAGACCGCGTCGAGGACCGTCACGTCGGTCCGGGTGCGCGTGTAGTAGTCGACGTCCGTCGGCCGGACCGTAACCGAGGGCCGTGGTGCGCCGTGGTCGACGTCGACGACCTCGTACTGCTGGCCCTGGTGCAGCCGAACCGCGCCCTCGTGGAAGTCCCGCAGCACGCGCTCCCTCGCCAGCGGCTCCATTCCCGGGTCGCGGCGCTCGTCGACGCCGTCGGCGAGGTCGACCTCGTACTCCTCGCCCGTCGTCGCGTACAGCGAAATCGTCTGCTGCGGGCGGGGCGGTCCCACGTAGGAGACGCCCGTCTCGAGGCGCCCCCGTAGCCGGCCCGCGCGGCGCCACATCTCGATCGCCCGCTCGAGGCGCTCGCGGTCGGCGAGAGTCCCGACGTCCGACTCGTCGATCGCGAGTTCGTCGGCCGCACAGCGCAGGTGCTGGGCGAACACCGCGTCGTTGTCCACGTCGACCACGGCGTCCTCGACGTCGGACTCGAGGAGGTAGTCGGGATTGTTCACGACGTACTGGTCGAGCGTGCGGTGCTCGGCGACGAGCACCGAGAGCGCGCGCTTCGTTCCGCGGCCCGCGCGGCCGATCTGCTGCCAGAACGACTGGCGCTGGCCCGGATAGCCCAACTGAACCGTCGCGTCCATCTCGCCGATGTTGATCCCCAACTCGAGGGCGTTCGTCGAGGCGACGCCGTCTAACACGCCGGTCTTGAGCTGATGTTCAGTTCCGTGGCGCTTCTTCCGCGAGTGGCCCGCGTGGTAGGGCTCGATGGCGCTCCCGCGGTCCGGATTCGTGTAGTAACGCCGGTTATCGTGGCGGTGTTTCGACGCCCGCTTGACCGAGAGTTCGGCGAGTTTCCTCGAAGGAGTAAACAGCAGCGTCTGGGCGTCGTTGTAGGTCAGGTGCGAGAGCAGTCGCGGGGCCTCGACGGTGGCGGGGACGCGCTCGACGACGGTGTCCCCCGAGTCGGGATCGTCGGTAGATTCGGTCTCGGCGGCGTCCTCGCGCCACTCGTCGCGCTCGTCCGCCGTGTCTTCCCGCGCTCGAGGGGGCGGATTCCAGAGCACCAGATCCCGCGGCCCCGTCGGCGAACCGTCCTCGTCGACGACGGTCACGGACTCGTCGATCAGCGCCGCGGAGTGCTCGCCGGGGTTCCCGATCGTCGCGCTCGTCAGGACGAACTGCGGATCGGCGTCGTAGTACTCGAGGACGCGTTTCAGCCGGCGGACGATCCAGGCGACGTGCATCCCGTGGACGCCCGTATAGGTGTGGGACTCGTCGATCACGACGAGATCGCAGGCCGAGAGGAACCGCGCCCAGCGGTCGTGGTCGTGGAGGTAGGTGTTCACGCCCGCGAAGTTCGAGATGATGACGTCGGCCTCCTCGCGGATCCGCTTGCGGTTGCTGCCGCGCTCGGTGTCGCCGTCGTAGACGCGGACGGTGATCTCGAGGCCCAACTGATCGAAGAGGTCGTTCAACTCGCGTTCCTGATCCCGCGAGAGCGCCTTCGTCGGGTAGAGGACGTACGCCGTCGCGTCCTCGTTCCGGGCGCGGGCCTCGAGGTAGTTCCGCGCGATCTGGAGCGCGTAGATCCGCGTCTTCCCCGAGGACGTGCTCGTCGCGACGCAGACATTCTCGTCGCGGGCCAGCGCCTCGAGGGCCTCGGCCTGGTGGGCATAGAGGTCGTACTCGAGCGGATCGGCCAGTTCGGGACGGAGCGCGCGCTCGTTCGGGACGGTCGACGCCTCGCGGCCGGGACGCTCGAGGACCGTAATATCGTCCTCGTCGCGGTAGCCGGGGAACGTGTCGACCAGTTCGTCGCCGATGACCGGGACGTTCGCCCCGTCGGTGTCGTGCCGTTCGGATTCGTGGTCGCTACTCATGGCTTAGAAATCGCTCAGTCCGGTTTGCTCGCTGTCGGTACCGCTGCTCCCGCTCTGTTGCCTCGTGTCTCCTCTCGAGCCTGAATCGGTCGCCTCGGACCCCGACGCGCTCGTGCTCGAGGACGCAGTCGACGAGGCCGAACCGCTCGCGTCGGATGAGTTCGAGGCCGAAACACCCGCGAACGACGACGACGCTGATGCCGTCGGCGCGTCCCGCAGTCGCTCGTAGACGCGCCAGAGCGCCCGGCAGTCGTCCTCGCAGTAGGCCTCGTGGCGGTCCCACTCGAGTTCCGCGCCCGTACGCATGAACCGCTGATAGGCCGCCGCCGTCGCCGCGCCGTCCAGGCCGGTCGCCGCGCCGTCGTAGCCGAGCGCGTCGGCGACGGCCTCGAGTTTGTTCGTCCGGCCGGGCAGCAGGGCGTTGTCGTTTTTCACGGCCCAGAGGTAGAGATCGAACTTGGGGATCGACTCCCACTCGTCGGCGTAGTAGGGGACGTGCTTCGCGATGAATGCGCCCAGATGTCGGTAGTCGAATCCCCAGCCGTTCCACGTGAGCAGCGCGCGGTCGGGGTGCACTCCCAGCAGCCAGTCGCAGAAGGCCTCGAGCACCGACGCCGGATCCGTCGGATCGTCGCGCTCGACGAACGCCCGGTAGGTGTCCGCGACGGGGTCGTAGACGCCGATCTGCCAGATGATCGTCGGCGAGAGGCCGTCCGTCTCGATGTCCACGCACAGCGGCGGCGTCGACCAGTTCGCGCCCGGCAGCGACTCGTCGGTGAGCCGACGGGGCTCGCCCGTCTCGAGCACCCGCGCGTGTTCGTGCATCGTCCGGGCGCCGTCGCGGCCGACGTTCGGCAGCCCCGCGAGCGTCTCGATCGGCGTCTCGAGCAGTTCGGTACGGGTCGAGACGCCGCGGTCGGCCAGTCGCTCGGCCGTCTTCGGACCGATGCCGGAGACGGACTCGAGACCGAAGTCGGTCACGTCGTGCGTTTCGACGCGCTCGACGCCGTCGGGGGTGAGCGTCAGCACCGCGATCGATCGAGAGCGGCCGTACCCCTCCACGGGACCGGCACCCCGAACGCGGACGGCGACGCAGTCCTCGTCGAGCGGTTCGACGCCGGCGCGCAGTTCGTGGTCGACGCCGCGAACCGCGCCGGTTTCGGACTCGAGGCGCCACAACTCGTCGTACGCTGCGGGCTCGGAGCCCGTCAGAACGGTCGTAACTGTTCCCGCCGGGAGCGCACTGGCCAGCGTCTCGGCGCCCTCGAGGCGGGTCTCGAGGGCCGTCGGCCGGACGGTCGTCGTCACGTCGTCGCAGACGAGCGCGGTGCGGTCGTTCTCGTCGCCGAGCGCGCTCGAGACGGCTTCGGGAGCCGAACGGAGCGCGCGGAGGCTCTGGACGACGGCGATCTCGAGTTCGGCTCCGTCGCCGTCGACGATCACGCGCCGGTGACTCGGTTCGGTCCCGCCGGTCTCGAGCGGCGGGTGAAACGCCGGCGCGTCGAACGCGCTGCGAGCCCGGGCGAACGCCTGCGGCTCGCGGGCCGGGCCGAGCACCCAGACGGCGTCGGGCTCGAGGGTCCGATCGATGTCCTCGAGGGTCGCGACGGGGCGGTCGGCCAGCGCCGACGGCGGGAGGGCGAGAAGGCGGACGCCGGCTCGAGCGGTCATTAGTGGCCGGGAGGCGGGCGGCGACAAAGAGGGTTTGGACACCGGAGTGAAAGTGATCAGTGCTAGTAGCGGCAGTGGTAGCTTCTGATAACACCACGAAAGCCCCTGCCGTCTCCGGTCGATGGGCTCGTTGCGCTCCTCGGCTTTCAGCCTGCGGTGCTTACGTCGCCCGTCTTCCCGGAGACGGCAGCCCCTTTCATTCCCACCCGTGTCGGCTGGCCGGCCATGTCACCACGGGCGGGAATGAAAGGGGCTGCCGCGCTCGATCCCACCCGGGCGACGTAAGCACCGGAACGAAGTGAGGAGCGCAACGAGTCCCGGAGGGTCGAGCGCGGCAGGGGCTTTCGTGGTGTTCTCGATCATCACAGTGATTTGAACATCCCGTCCATCGATAGGTGAAGTCTTTAGTCGGGACTTCGAATGGCGCGACAATGCGACAGTACCTCGAGCTAGTCGACACGGTTCTCTCCGAGGGCACCTACAAGCCCAACCGGACCGGGGTCGACACGATTTCGTCGTTCAGCGAGCACTACGAGGTGGATCTCCGGGAGGGCTATCCGCTGCTCACGACCAAGCAGATGGACGGCTACCGCTGGAACTCGATGCTCCACGAAGTCTGCTGGTATCTCTCCGGCGAAGAGCACATTCGGAACCTCCGCGAGGAGACCAAGATCTGGGACGCGTGGGCCGACGAGGAGGGCCGACTCGACACCGCCTACGGCCGCTTCTGGCGCCGGTTCCCGATTCCCGAGGACGAGGCCCAACTCGAGGGCGAGTCCTGGCCCGACGACGCCCAGCAGTGGGTCACCGTCGAGGACGACGGGCAGCGCACGTTCGACCAACTGCGGTACGTGATCGACACGCTCTCGGATTCGCCCAACTCGCGCCGGCTCGTCGTCAACGCCTGGCACCCCGCCAACGCGGCCGTCTCGACGCTTCCCCCCTGTCACTACTCCTTCGTCTTCAACGTGCAGGGCGACCGGCTGAACTGCCACCTGACCCAGCGCTCGGGCGACACCGCGCTGGGAATTCCCTTTAACATCGCCGCGTACGCGCTGCTGACCAAGGTCATCGCCCAGCAGACCGGCTTCGAACCGGGCACGTTCGCCCACACCGTCGTCGACACGCACGTCTACTGCGGCCGCGGCGACCGCGGCGAGTGGTACGCCGACAACCTCGAGGCGCTCCAGTCCCGTCTCGACGATGTCGAGGACCGCGAGGAGTACCTCGAGGTCAAGGCGTGGCTCGAGTCCGAAGCCCCCGACGAGGCCGAGGGCGACGAGCGGCTCGATCACGTGCCGGGCCTGCTCGAGCAACTCTCTCGGGAGCCGCTCGAGCGGCCGACGCTCGAGGTCGCCGACGTCTCGATCGACGAACTGGCGTACGAGGACGTCCAGCTTCGGGACTACGAGTCACACGACGGCATCGAGTTTTCAGTGGCCGAATGACTGCCGACGATACAGCTCTGCCCGAGACCGACCGCGAACTCGTCGGCATCGTCGCCGTCGCCGACAACGGCGTCATCGGGAAGGACGGCGACATGCCGTGGCACATCCCCGCGGACCTGCAGCACTTCAAGGAGACCACGATGGATCACCCGGTGATCATGGGCCGGGTCACCTACGAGGGGATCCTCGAGGCGCTGGACGAACCGCTACCCGGCCGAACGACGGTAGTTCTGACGAGTCGGGACCTCGAGACGCCCGAGAACGCCGTGACCGCGGGGGACCTCGAGGAGGCCCTCGAGGCGGCGGAGACGGCCGCTCGAGAACGACACGACGACGCGGATCGGATCTTCGTCGCCGGCGGCGCGACCGTCTACGAGCAGTACCTGCCCGCGCTCGATCGGCTGATCGTGACCGAAGTCCACGAGGGCCCCGACGGGGACACGCACTTCCCCGACTGGGACCGCGCGTCGTTCGAGGAAGTCGCTCGAGACGAGCGCGACGGCTTCGCGTTCGTCGAGTACGTCCGGCGCTCGGCCTGACTCAGCCGACGAACTCGTAGCCGGCGTCGTACACCGCGTCACCGATCCGCTGGTCGTCGACGTCGTCGTCGACGACGACCTCGACCGATTCGTCGTCGTGGTTGGCTTCGACGCGACGGACACCGGGAACGGTCTTCAGTGCGTTCTCGACGTTCTTTTCGCAGCCGGTGCAGGTCATTCCCGCGACGGCGATAGTACGGCGTTTGGGCATGTGCGCTCGTCCACCAGCACTGCTCATTATCCTTTGTGGCAATTGTTGTCACACCTATCGTCTCCGAGGATCGGTCTCGGAACGATCCGAACGCGAGCGGGCGTCACACCGCCGTTACTCGAGTTCGGCCAGTCGCTTCAGCGATTCCTGTTTCGTCTCCCGCTCGAGTTCCGCGCCGTCGAGCATCGACCGCAGGTGGTCGATCGACTCGTCGTAGCGCTCGCGCTCGACCGGGTGCGGCGTGCCGTCCTTACCGCCGTGGGCGTAGGCGTACTTCGCCGGATCCTCGCGGGAACTCTCGGCGTCGTAGACGAGTTCGGCGATCAGCGCGAGCGCCCGTAGCGAGCCGGGACCGATCCCCTCGAGTTCGACCAGTTCCTCGTAGTCGTCAGGCTGGTACTCGTAGGCGCGTTGGAGTTGCTCGAGCGCCTTACCCGAGAGGTCCGCGCTGCTGAGATCGTGGCGGTCGGGCATCGTCAGCGAGGGATCGCGGTCCAGAACGGTCCGATCGGCGCCGCTGGGAGTCCGTCCCGCGGACCGACGATTGACGATGGCTCCATCGATGACTGACGCCGCCGCATCTCGGGAGTATATAACCTCTACTCCGCGATCTAGGCAGTTTCAAATGTAGTGACTTCCTAGTCGAGACAATGTCAACCGAATCGTTCTCAGAAGCGATCCGAGAGTTCGAACACGACGGGGAGACGTACAAGATGGCCGACCTCACGGTCTTGGAGGAGCAGGGCCTCTGCGACCTCGAGAAACTGCCCGTGAGCGTCCGGATCCTGCTCGAGTCGGTGCTTCGAAACGCGGCGACCGACGGCGGCCCCGTCGACGCCGACGCGGTCCGTGCGGCGGCCTCGTGGGAACCCGACGTGCCGGACGCGGAGGTGCCGTTCACGGTCTCGCGGGTCGTCCTGCAGGACCTGACCGGCGTGCCCGCGGTCGTGGACCTCGCGGCGCTGCGCTCGGCCGCCGAGCGCGAGGGCGTCGACCCGACGGTCGTCGAACCCGAGGTCCCCTGCGACCTCGTGATCGACCACAGCGTGCAGGTCGACCACTTCGGCAGCGCGGACGCCTACGAGAAGAACGTCGAGATCGAGTACGAGCGCAACGAGGAGCGCTACCGCGCGATCAAGTGGGCCGAGCAGGCCTTCGAGGACTTCAACGTCGTCCCGCCGGGGACGGGGATCGTCCACCAGGTCAACCTCGAGCACCTCGGCCGCGTCGTCCACGAGCGAGAGGTCGATGGCGAGCAGTGGCTCCTTCCGGACACGCTCGTCGGCACCGACAGCCACACCCCCATGATCGGCGGCATCGGCGTCGTCGGCTGGGGCGTCGGCGGCATCGAGGCCGAGGCCGCGCTGCTCGGCCAGCCGATCAACATGTCGCTGCCGGAGGTCGTCGGCGTCCGCCTGTCAGGCGAGCTCCCCGAGGGAGCCACCGCGACGGACCTGGTGCTTCACATCACCGAGAAGCTCCGCGAGGTCGGCGTCGTCGACAAGTTCGTCGAGTTCTACGGCCCCGGCGTCTCTCAGCTCTCGGTCGCCGACCGGGCGACCATCTCGAACATGGCGCCCGAACAGGGCTCGACCATCAGTATGTTCCCCGTCGACGAGAAGACCCTCGAGTACCTCGAACTGACGGGTCGCGAGCCCGACCACGTCGACCTCGTCCGCGAGTACCTCGAGGCCCAGGGGCTGTTCGGCGAGCAGGAGCCCGACTACACCGAGACCGTCGAGTTCGACCTCGGCGACGTCGAGCCCAGCCTCGCGGGCCACAAGAAGCCCCACCAGCGCATCCCGATGGGCGATCTGGACGAGCACTTCCCGAACCTGCTCGAGGAGCAGGGCGTGCTGGGCCCCGGTGGCGAACCCGCCATTGGTGACGGCAGCGGTGCTGCCGCGGACGACGCGACCGCATCCGGTCCCGGGCTCGCCCTCGATGAAAAGGTCCCCGTCGAACTCGAGGACGGCACGGAGATCGAGATCGGCCACGGCGACGTGCTCGTCAGCGCGATCACGAGCTGTACGAACACCTCGAATCCGTCGGTGATGGTCGCCGCGGGCCTGCTCGCGCGCAACGCGGCCGAGCGGGGACTCGAGGTGCCCGACTACGTCAAGACCAGCCTCGCGCCCGGCAGCCGGGTCGTCACGGAGTACCTGGAGCGGGCGGACCTGCTCGACGACCTCGAAGAACTCGGCTACCACGTCGTCGGCTACGGCTGTACGACCTGTATCGGCAACTCCGGGCCGCTGCCCGCGCCGATCGAGGCGGCCATCGACCAGCACGACCTCTGGACGACGAGCGTCCTCTCGGGCAACCGCAACTTCGAGGCCCGCATCCACCCGAAGATCAAGGCCAACTACCTCGCTTCCCCGCCGCTGGTCGTCGCCTACGGCCTCGCGGGCCGGATGGACATCGACCTCGAGGAGGAGCCGATCGGCACCGACGACGACGGCGAGGCGGTCTACCTCGAGGACGTCTGGCCCGACAACGAGGAGATCCGCGAGACGATCCACGAGAGCGTCTCCCCCGAGATGTTCGCGGAGAAGTACGCCAGCGTCTACGAGGGCGACGAGCGCTGGGAGGCGTTGGACGCGCCCACCGGCGACGTCTACGACTGGGATCCCGCGTCGACGTACATCCGCGAGCCGCCGTTCTTCACGGACTTCCCGCTCGAGGCCCCCGGCGTCGAGAACGTCGAGGGTGCCCGCGCGCTGCTCGCCCTCGGTGACACGGTTACGACCGACCACATCAGTCCCGCCGGCCTCTTCGGCGAGGACTTGCCCGCCGGCCAGTGGCTCAAAGAACGCGGCGTCGAACCCCACGAGTTCAACACCTACGGCTCGCGACGCGGCAACCACGAGGTCATGATGCGCGGCACGTTCGCCAACGTCCGCATCAAGAACGAGCTGCTCGACGGCAGGGAGGGCGGCTACACGATCCACCACCCCACCGGTGAAGAGACCACGGTGTTCGAGGCCTCCGAGCGCTACCGCGCCGAGGACACGCCGCTGATCGTCATGGCCGGCGAGGAACTGGGCACCGGCTCGAGTCGCGACTGGGCCGCCAAGGGGACCGACCTGCTGGGCATCCGCGCGACCATCGGGAAGAGCTACGAGCGCATCTACCGCGACAACCTCATCGGCATGGGCGTCCTGCCCCTCCAGTTCGCCGAGGGCGAGGGCTGGGAAGAACTCGGCCTCGAGGGCGACGAGTACTTCGAGATCGAGGGCTTAGAGGACGGCCTCGAGCCCAAAGCCGAACTGACCGTTACCGCGGAGGACGAGGAGGGCAACACGACCGAGTTCGACGTGACCGCGCAGGTCGATACCCCGATGGCGGTCGAGTACGTCGAGAACGGCGGCGTCCTCCACCTCGTGCTCCGGCGGCTGCTGCAGGAGCAAGCCGAGTAACGGACGCTAGATCGATTTTCGGTCTTCGGGTCCTCGTTCAATCGCGTCTCGACGCGTCCCGCAGTGGACGCGCGGCAGCCGGCAGACGAGTGGGGTCGCGAGCGAACCGACCGAAGAAAAATCGGGTTACGAAGGGCCGGCGACGGGAACCCTCGAATTCATCGCGATGAACGCCGTATTATCGCCCCCGCTAGGCGTGAGAGAACTATGGGGGCGTCCCTCGTTTCTGAGCGCGAGGTGCAAGAATGCAAGATCTCGATCACACTCGGCGGACGGCGCTCAAAGGACTCGCCCTGCTCGGCGTCGGGACGACCGGTATCGGCGCCGCGGCGGCCGACGAACACCGCGCTGACGCCCCAGAAGGTGGCGGGCAGCCAGCTACCTCGAGCCTCTTCGTCGCCCATCTGGGGCCCCAGGAGGGCGTCGAAACGAGCGCGCGCGGAATGGCGGTCGTCCAGGCGCGCCGGGACGGACTGAAGTTCGTCGTCGAAGTCGCGAACCTCGAGAACGCGTTCATGGCGCACGTTCACGAGGACGAGGCCCTCGGACCGATCGCCGTCTGGCTGTACGACTTCGGGACGCAGGACGAACGACTCGAGGACGGGCGGTTCTCCGGACTCTTGGACGTCGGAACGATCACCGACGAGGTCGTCGCGGAGGGACGCGTACAGGAGGCCGAATCGGAGACCGTCGACGACCTGCTCGGGAAGATGGAGGCCGGCGAGGCGTACGTGAACGTCCACACGGAGGCGTACCCCAGCGGCGAAATTTCCGGCCAACTCGTCCCGTTCGATCCGTCGGACGGAATGCACCGCGGCGCTCCCTTCGACGATTCCGAAACCGGCGAGCCGACCGGTGATTCCGGAGCGGAGTCCGATACCGGCGCGTACGGCTGACGGCCCCGGACGGGTTCGTTCCACCGTCGACGGACGACTCCGACCGTCGCACGCCGGCCTTTTACAACGTCCGGCCGTAGTGAGACCCATGACCGATCCGACCGCGCGCAATCGGCTCGACGAGGAGGAGAGCCCGTACCTGCGCCAGCACGCGGACAACCCCGTCAACTGGCAGCCCTGGGACGAGCGGGCCCTCGAGGCCGCCGAGGAACGCGACGTGCCGATCTTCCTCTCGATCGGCTACTCGGCGTGCCACTGGTGTCACGTCATGGAAGACGAGAGCTTCGAGGACGAGGAGGTCGCGGCAGTGCTCAACGAGAACTTCGTCCCGATCAAGGTCGACCGCGAGGAGCGCCCGGACATCGACAGCATCTACATGACCGTCGCCCAGCTCGTCTCCGGCCGGGGCGGCTGGCCGCTGTCGGCGTGGCTCACGCCGGAGGGGAAACCGTTCTTCGTCGGGACCTACTTCCCGAAGGAGAGCCAGCGCAACCAGCCCGGCTTCCTCGACCTCTGCCAGCGGATCAGCGACTCCTGGGAGAGCGAGGACCGCGAGGAGATGGAACACCGCGCCGACCAGTGGACCGAGGCCGCCAAGGACCGCCTCGAGGAGACCCCCGACGGCGCGGGCGCCGCGGGCGGCGCCGCCGAACCGCCGTCGAGCGAGGTTCTCGAGACGGCGGCGAACGCCGTACTCCGGAGCGCCGACCGCCAGTACGGCGGCTTCGGCTCCGGCGGCCCGAAGTTCCCCCAGCCCTCGCGGCTCCACGTCCTCGCCCGCGCGTACGATCGGACCGGCCGCGAGGAGTACCTCGAGGTGATCGAGGAAACCCTCGACGCGATGGCCACGGGCGGGCTCTACGACCACGTCGGCGGCGGCTTCCACCGGTACTGCGTCGACGAGGACTGGACGGTCCCTCACTTCGAGAAGATGCTGTACGACAACGCCGAGATCCCGCGGGCGTTCCTCGCCGGCTACCAGCTGACCGGCGACGAGCGCTACGCCGAGGTCGTCGCGGAAACGCTCGAATTCCTCGAGCGCGAGCTCACCCACGACGAGGGCGGCTTCTTCAGCACCTTGGACGCCCAGAGCGAGGACCCCGAAACCGGCGAACGCGAGGAGGGGGCGTTCTACGTCTGGACGCCCGACGAGGTCAGCGAGGTCCTCGAGGACGAAACGACAGTCGACCTCTTCTGTGCCCGCTACGACATCACCGAGTCGGGCAACTTCGAGGGGCGAAACCAGCCCAACCGCGTGCGCTCGCTCGAGTCGCTGGCTGAAGAGTACGACCTCGAAGTCGAGGAGATCGCAGACCGACTCGAGGACGCCCGCGAGAAGTTGTTCGAGGCCCGCGAGGAACGCCCGCGCCCGAACCGCGACGAGAAGGTGCTGGCCGGCTGGAACGGCCTCATGATCAACGCGTGCGCGGAGGCCGCGCTCGTCCTCGGCGAGGACCGCTACGCAGAACAGGCCGTCGACGCCCTCGAGTTCGTTCGGGACCGGCTCTGGGACGCGGAGGAACAGCGGCTCTCTCGACGATTTAAGGATGGCGACGTCAAGGTCGACGGCTACCTCGAGGACTACGCCTTCCTCGCTCGCGGGGCCCTCGGCTGCTATCAGGCCACCGGCGACGTCGACCACCTCGCGTTCGCGCTGGAGCTCGCCCGAACCATCGAAGCCGAGTTCTGGGACGAAGAGCAGGGGACCATCTACTTCACTCCCGAGAGCGGCGAGTCGCTCGTGACGCGCCCGCAGGAACTCACCGACCAGTCGACGCCGTCGGCGGCCGGGGTCGCGGTCGAGACGCTGCTCGCGCTCGACGAGTTTGCGGAAGACGATTTCGAGCGCATCGCCGCGACGGTCCTCGAGACCCACGCGAACAAGATCGAAGCCAACTCCCTCGAGCACGCCTCGCTGTGTCTGGCCGCCGATCGCCTCGAAGCGGGGGCGCTCGAGGTCACCGTCGCGGCCGACGAACTGCCCGACGAGTGGCGCGATCGGTTCGCCGACGAGTACCACCCCGATCGGCTGTTCGCGCTCCGACCGCCGACAGAGGAGGGACTCGAGGACTGGCTCGACCAGTTAGGGCTCGACGAGGCGCCGCCGATCTGGGCCGGCCGCGAGGCCCGCGACGGCGAGCCGACGCTGTACGTCTGCCGCGATCGGACGTGCTCGCCGCCGACCCACGACGTCGAGGACGCCCTCGAGTGGTTAGGTGACGACGCGGCGGTCGAGACCTCGGGAGCGGAATCGCTCGAGGGAGACGAGAGTCCGTTCTGACGGTGCGATCGGGAGGCGAACTCGCCCGCCCCTTATTTGTCCGACTCAGAGGGAGACTCGAGATTCGCGTCGCCGACGATCGTTCGGTCGGGCAGGGTCGGCGCCGGCGCTCGCCCGAGCGTGAGCAGGCGCTCGGTGCGGGTGATCTCGTCCGCGCTCGGATCGGCCTTCTCGATCTCTTCGAACTCGACCGCCACGCCGTCGGATTCGGCGGCGATCCGAACGGCGCACAGCTGATAGGACGGGTAGAACACCGGCGGAAGCACTCCGGCGACGACGTTCCGACGGTGGAGGCGCTTCAGCCACGTCCCGGTGTTGACGAGCACTCCGTCGCCGACCTCCTTCAGCAGCGGGCGATGGGTGTGTCCGTAGCAGAAGACCGCCGTCTCGGGGCGCTCGGCGAACAGCTCGCGGGCGGCCACCGCGTACGGCTCGTCGGGATCGACGGTGAGATCCGTCTCGAACACGCCGAACCGATCGACCGTCTTCCCGACGTCGCGGAGGACGAAGTAGAGCGGAACGCCCGCGAGCACCAACACGCCCGCGATCGCCGCGTTGACGACGAGGAGGAAGTGGACCGCCTCCCCGACGAGACCCAGCCGGGCGAGCACCGCGTCCGCCGTCTCGACGGGCATCGTCCAGACGCCGGCCACGTCCAGTCCGGCGAGCACCGCGAGCAGGACGCTGAGATTGAGCAACAGGAGGATCGGAATCGCGGCGTACCGCAGGAGGGGGTTCATCTCGCGGTAGAAGTACTTCGAGAGGAGCCAACGGGGGACTCGTTCGGTCGGCGTCACCGCCTGCACGTCCTTCAACCAGTTGAACCGCCCCCGCTCGGACAGCCGGCCGGCCCTGCTCGTGACGTTGGTGTTGTAGTAGTAGCCGAGCGGCGTCTCGTAGGGATTGCCGAAGTCCTCGAATCGATTGTTGGGATCGCGCTGATGGCCGTGTTCGAAGTAGATCGTCCGCTCGCCGACCGGTCTGGTGATCGACTCGGCCCGGACGAGGTCGACGTTGTACTCGCTCAACCGCTCGACGTACTCGTCGTAGGCCGCGAGCTCGTTGTCGTGGTTGCCCGGCAACAGCGTAATTGGGATCGATTCGCCGGTTTCGCGCAGCTGTTCGAACAGTTCGGGGTACCGCTCGGTCAGGACGTCGAACTTCGCCAATCCATCGACTTCGGTGAACTCCCACAGCCCGAACGCGTCGCCGTTGATGACGAGTTCCGCGTCCTCGTCGGTCGTCGCGAGTCGCTCGAGAAAGTCGAGCAACTCCTCGAGGAAGTCGACCTCGCCCAGCTGTTCGTCGCCGCCGATGTGGAGATCGCTGATCACGTAGTAGACCGGATCGTCGGCGTCGGCTGCCATGGCGTTTCACGTCCGACGCCGGAAGGGATAGTGTTGGTCCCCTTAGAGACGAGACGCGCCGCTGGCGGGGCGAGTCCGAACGCGACGAAACGGGGTCGAAACGGCCGGAACCGTGCCGGTCAGGAGCGACTACGCCAGTTCGTCCTCGAGGCGGTCGGCCAGCCAGATCGCCGGCGGCCGATCCTCCTCCTCGACGAATCGGGTCACTTCCTCGCCGTCGTCTCCGTCCGCGCCAGCGGGCGCGCGCTCGACGACGACCGTCGGGATGTACTCGATGCCGTACTCCTCGACGCCGGGGCCCTGCTTGTCCTCGTCGACGGCGATCTCGTCGATGCGGTCCTCGGGGACGCCCGCGGCGTCGAGCGCGGCGCCGAAATCCGGCAGGAGTTTCCGGCAGTCCTTACACCAGTCGCCGCCCCAGACCTTGTACACCAGTTCGTCGTTGTGCGCTTCGAGCGTGTCGATCGCGTCCTCGTAGGAGGCCTCGTCCCACGCGGGGTTGGGCTCCATGGTCTCGAGACTCATACTTCCCGATAGCGCGTCCGGGGGCTTAACGACGGTGTTTCCGTCACGGGAACGAACAGCCGGCACGTCCTGCCTGAGTCCAGCACCGGTTTACGTATCGACTTCCTAGGGGTTGCCAATGAAAGGCAGTATCCTGGACACCATCGGCTCGCCGCTCGTCCAGGTCGACTCGCCGGAGGGAGCGACGATCGCCACCAAGATCGAATCGTTCAACCCCGGCGGCTCGGCGAAGGACCGGCCGGCCCGCGAGATGATCCGGGCGGCCGAACGCGAGGGGCGGATCGAACCCGGCGACTGGCTCGTCGAACCGACCAGCGGCAACACCGGCATCGGGCTCGCGCTGGTCGCGGCCGCCCGCGACTACGATCTGACGATCGTCATGCCGGCGGACAAGTCCGAAGAGCGGCGCCGGATCATGGCCGCCTACGGCGCCGAACTCGAGTTGGTCGAGGGCGACATGGAGGACGCCCGCGCTCGAGCGAACGAACTCGAGGCCGAGGGCGCGATCCAGCTCGGCCAGTTCGAGAACCCCGCCAACCCCGAGGCCCACTACAAGACGACCGGCGAGGAGATCGTCGAACAGGTCGGCGACCGCGAGATCGACGCCTTCGTCGCGGGCGTCGGCACCGGCGGCACGATCTCCGGCACCGGCCGGCGGCTCCGCGAGGAGTTCCCCGACATGGACATCATCGCCGTCGAACCGGCGCGCAACGCCGTCCTCTCGACCGGCGAGTCCGGCAGCGACGACTTTCAGGGAATGGGCCCCGGCTTCGTCAGCGACAACCTCGATCTCGACCTGATCGACCGCGTCGAGACGGTGAAACTCGAGGACGCCGAGGACGAGTGTCGGCGCCTCGCTCGCGACGAGGGCGTCCTCGTCGGCCAGTCCAGCGGCGCGACGAGCCTGGTCTCCCAGCGGATCGCCCGCGAGATCGCCGAGCCCGACCTCGACTGTCCGACCGTGTCGGGCGCGTTCGACGACTCCGCCGCAACGCCCGAGCCCGACGGCGGCCAGCAAGTCGACGACTGCCCGCTCGTGGTCACGGTCTTCTGGGACAGCGGCGAGCGCTACCTCTCGACGGGCCTGTTCGACTAACGGCCGTTTGCTGTCCGCTCGAATCGCCGTAGGGCGACCACCCTCTCGAGACGCGAAAATCGTTCTTTCACCTTGGCGAATTCCTTTTACCGAGCCCCGTCTCTCCTCGAGTAATGATCGATCGGTCGCGACGAACGATCCTCTACGGGGCCGCTGGACTGTTCGCCCTCACTGCCGGCTGTCTCGACGAGATGGACGTCTCGGGTACCCCCAACGGAACCGACGGCACCGACGACGCCGATCCCGACGAGAGCGACCCCGAAGCGGCCGCGAGCGACGCGCCCGGCGAAGACGACGGCCTCGAGGCGTCCGACGCCGTCTCGTTCGACCGCAACCGGCCCCGAGAAGCGGACGCGACGTTGCTTACCGACGCCGATCGAGCCCGCGATTGGCTCGCGGACCGCGGACTCGACGGAGAGCGATACACCGCGTTCGTCGACGAGACGACGTTCGACGACTCGGTCCTGCTCGGCCTCGAGGCGACGGGGCGGTCCCTCGATTACGAGCTGGTACTCGAGACGGTGACCGTCGAGGACGACGGCGACCCGACGCTCGTCGTCGAAGCGGCGGTTCGCGGGGAGTCGGACGAAGAATCGGGCCGTTTGAGCGGCCAGCAGCTGATCGGCGTCGGACAGCTCGTCCGCGCGACGTTCGACGGCGAGCCCGCGACGGACGCGTCCGTGACGATCGTCGACAGCGACGGCGAGTCCATTCAGAAAACGCTCGCCGTCGATAGCGCGAGCGAATCGACCGAAGCGACCGACGCCGACGACGCGTAGCGCACGCTCCCGATGCGTTCAGCTCTCGGCTGCAGCGTCGCTACGGCGAGTGTTCCGCTTCCGTGAGGCGAACGACGAGCGTCTCGTCGACGTCCCGGAGGTCGTAGGCCGGGAGTTCGCCGCCGGTCCGGCGCACGTACAGCGGTTCGACGAGCCGCCAGCTCGTCGTCTCGGGTCGCGTCTCGCCCGCGTCCGCCGATGCGTCCGACTCGGCGTCGTTCGCGGTCGATTCGGTGGCGTCACCCTCGCTCTCGTCCGCAGATTCAGCTTCGGCGTCGGGATCCGTGCCGACTCGCTCGAGGCCGTAGATCTTGCAGAATTCGGCGGTGTCGGCGGGTTCGACGTCGCCGTTGCGAAGCTCCGTGGCGAGCGCTCGCGAGAGCCACTCGTCCTCGCTGATGCTCGGCTCCTGGACGAGCGCCTCGTCGACGAACCGGGTGAGATACCAGTTCAGGTCGTTCAGCAGGGAGACGGCCGCGCCGACGCTGACCGTCCGCAGGGAGATCGAGTTCTCGAACGGGCGGCGCAGATCGTACGTCGCGAGGGCCTCGCGGGAGGTCTCCCGGGAGAGGAGTTCGTACTGGAGGTTGCAGTCGGAATCCCCGATGAGACAGACGCGAGTCACTAGTCTGTGGTCGGTGCGTCTGCGTAATGTGGGTTTCGTCTCCGCCCGCCCGGGCGAACTGACGGTCCGTCCGCGTCGCCCGCCGTCCGGCCGTCAGTTCTCCGGCGTGGTCCAATCGAACTCGGTCGAATCGACGTCGCTGACCGGGACGTCCTGTCCGATCTCGTACTCGGAAACGGCACCGCAGTCGTAACACTCGAGGACGACGTCCGCGTCGTGGGCGAGGATACTGACCTCGCCCGATCCGTCACACGATGGACACGACAGCCACTCCTGAAACTGATAGTCGACATCTCCGCACATTGCTTTGCCGTCGTATTTCCACTGTCGACGGGGGAGAATGCGTCCGTTGACTGGTCAATCCGTTTTTGTCGTCACCGGCGGTCAGTTGAGGTCGGTGACCGACGAGAGCAACACCCGCCGGAGGACCTTCTCGTTGCCCCGTCGAATCCGGTCCGAGACCGCCTGGCGCGAGATGTCGAGTTCGGCCGCCAACTCGTCGAGGTCCGCCTCGCTCGGCGTCGCGAAGTAGCCCCGCTGGAGCGCCAGCACCAGCGCCTCGCGCTGTTCGGCCGTGAGACCGAACCGGCGGCCGCGCTCGGACTCCTCGGTCAGCGTGTACGTCCGCTCGACGTGGACCTCGATGTCGTGGTCCGTCAGGTAGTTGTAGAGGTGGGTGAGCTTGTCGTGGTTGTTGAACCGGAGCCTGAACACCCAGTTCCCGTCGGCCCGTCCCTCGAGGACCGTCGCCTCGGTCTCCGCGATCCCGGTCATGAGGTCCTCGTCGTACTCGCCCCACTCGACGCGGTAGAGGCCGCTCGAGCCGACCCTGTCGAGAGCGATCAACTCCCTGACGGAGGGGCTCTCGCGGACCGTCTCCTCGTACGACTGCAGATCGTCCCCCGTCGCCCAGACGAACGGCATCACGGCGCTCTCCGTCGGGACGATCCGCTCGAGTTCGAGTTCGACGTCTGGCCCGCCCGAGAGCGCGCGCCCGAGGACGAACGCGTCGGGCTCGATCGAGAACTCCAGGATGACGCTCATACGGGTCGAACCGGGGCCATCGAGAAAGCCGTTCCCCTCGGCGCTCGATCGGTCCCCCGAGAAGCGGTCGTCGCCGGGCGGCCGACGAGTTACGGTTCGACCAGGTCCGCGTTCTTCGCCGCCTCCTCGGCGCGCTCGAGGAGGTCGTCTGGCTCGTGTTCGAGCAGCGGCTCGAGGCGGGCGTTGGTCTCGACGCGGTCGGGGGTGACGCGGTTGCAGCCGGCGTCGATCGTCGAGTCGGTGAACGTGCCGATCTCGCGGGCCTGGGCGACGATGTCCTGCTTGTCGCGGGTCAGCAGCGGGCGGTGGATCGGGAGGTCGGCGGCGCGGCTGGTGACGCCGAGGTTCTGGAGGGTCTGGCTCGACTTCTGGCCGACGGCCTCCCCGGTGACGATCCCGTGGGCGTCGACGCGCTCGGCCAGCGTCTCGGCGGCTCGGTAGAAGAACCGGCGCAGGGAGAGCATCCGCCCCTTGTCCATCTCTCGGACCAGCAGGTCGACCGTCTCGCCCCCGGGGATCCGGTAGACGTCCATGTCGAAATTGGGCGCGTACTCGGAGAGGAGCCGGACGGTCTCCATCGCACGCGCCTCGTGGTCGATCCCGCCGTAGTCGCCGAGGTCGACGTAGGCCGGCACGATCGGGCTCCCCCGCTTCATGATCTCGTAGGCCGCGACCGGCGAGTCGATCCCGCCGCTGACCAGCGCGACCGCGGGCTCCTGGGAGCCGAGCGGCAGCCCTCCCGGCCCGGAGCGCTTCTCGAGGTAGACGTAGGTGCACTTATCGCGGACTTCGACGCCGAAGGTGACGTCGGGATCGTCGAGGTCGACTTCGGGCTCGAACTCGTCCTCGACGGCGGCCCAGACGGCGTCGCCGCCCTCGCGGGCCAGGTCCTCGCTGCTGTAGGGGACGTCCTTGTTCGCCCGGCGGGCGTCGACCGCGAACGCGCCGCCGTCGTAACACTCGCGGGCGGCCTCGGTCAGCGCCTCGAGGATGCGTTCCTTCTCGGTGCTGACGGTCAGGGCGGGGCTGGCCGAGACGACGCCGAAGGCGTCGGTCGCCGCGTCAGTGGCTTCTTCGACGGCGTCCTCGGTCGTGTGGATCAGCGGTCGGTTCCACTTGCGCTCGACGTCGCCTGGGATCGAGCGGTCCTCGAGGAGGGCCTCGAGGTTCTCGCAGAGGACGTCCACCATGTACCGCTTGACGGTGTTACTCTTGGTGTTGAGGTCCCCGTGACGAACGAGGACAGTATCGGCTCCCGGGGGGTACATGAACGTGGATAGCGGGTCGCGCCTATAAGGGGGTTACGAGGCGCGGACTCGAGGGCGGACGCGGGAGACGAGCCCGGTTCAACTCGCCGACTCGCTGACGGTCGGACTCACGCGGCCGGTGTGGACGTAGATGCCGGCGACGAGGATGACCCCCGCGAGCATCGGGATGACGGCGCTGGCGGCGTAGAGGCCGTCGAATCCGAACCCGAGGTCCTGTATCAGCGGCAGCGAGACGAGCGGCCCGAGCGCGCCGCCGACGTCGCCGAAGACGTTGTTCGTCCCCATCGCGCGGCCGACACGCTCCTCGGGCGTGAGGTCGGCCAGCAGCGCCGTCAGCGGGCCGCCGACCCCGCCCTGCCCGGCGCCGATCAGGACGCAGGCCAGCACCAGCACCTCGAAGCTCGAGCCGAACGCGAGGACGGCGAAGCCGACACAGGAGGTGACGAGGAAGCCGAGCATGACGGGGACGCGCGCGCCGACCGAGTCGGAGAGCGCGCCGCCGCCGAGGGTGAATACCGACCCCGACAGCACGGTGACGGCCATCAGCATCCCCGAGGAGCCCTGCGCGTCGAGCCCGAAGATGGAGATGGCGCGCGCGTCGATCAGGAGCACCAGCGTCGAGAAGAGGACGCCGATGTACGCGAAGTAGAGCCCGAAGTTGACGAGGCCGATCGTCAGCGCCGGGAGGCTCCGCTCGACGTCCCAGGGTTTGACCGCGCGCTGCTCGCCCTCGACGTGGGTCTCTGGGACGATCAGGTAGGCGATGACGCTCGCGAGGCCGGCGAAGGCGGCCGCGAGGACGAACGCCGTGACGTTGCCCCAGACGTCGCTGACGACGCCGCCCATGACCAGCCCCGCGGGGAACCCGAAGGTGATGCCCGCGCGGACGATCCCCATGCTGGTCCCCCTCGAGTCGGCCTCGCTGACGTCCGCCGTGATCGTGTAGGCGGTCGCGAAGACGAGCGCGCTGCCGATCCCCCAGCAGACGCGGGCGAGCATGAACCAGCCCTCCGGGAACGACGAGACGATGGCGACGACGTAGCCGAACGTCGCCAGCCCCTCGATCGCCAGTCCCGCGACGAACGGCGTCCGGGTGCCGACGCGGTCGATGAGCACGCCCGCCGGCGCGTTGGCCACGAGCCGCGTGATCCGGTTGGCGCTCAGGATCAGGCCGACCAGAAACGGCGAGATGCCCAGCACCGCGCCCAGGTTCGGCAGGATGGGAAAGACCACGCCGCCGCCGAAGCCGACGAAGAAGGTGCTGGCGACGACGGCGAAGACGACGCGGTTCGAACCGGCGATGGAGGGCAGTTTCACTGGCGATCGCTCTCGAGTTGTCCGTTCGGAAGACGCTACGTAAACCGCACAGCGTTGGGTCTGAAGGGTCTGTCGGAACCGGCGACGGGGTCCGACTCACGGGCTCGTCGCTCGGTTCGAGAAGGGGTACGGGTACTCGACCGCTCAGAACGTCGAGAGTTCGCCGTCGATCACGCGGCGCGTGATCTCGGTGACGTCGGCGAGTTCCTCGTCGACGATCGCCTCGACGTCGTCTTCGACGTCGCCGACCGCGACGCCCTCCTCGGTGACCAGTTCGACGTCGGCGACGTGGGGCCGGTCGATCGGGCGGCCGATCTGGGAGAGCAGGCGCACGCGCAGGTCGCGGATCTCGTCGACGTCGTCGACGACCGACTCGGCGATCTCCGTCGAGAGCAGGTTGTAGATCTTCCCGATGTGGTTGACGGGGTTCTTGCCGCTGGTCGCCTCCATCGACATCGAGCGGTTGGGCGTGATCAGGCCGTTGGCGCGGTTCCCCCGACCGACGGAGCCGTCGTCGCCCTGTTCGGCGGAGGTGCCCGTCACGGTGAGGTAGATCGAACCCTCGTCGTAGTCGTCGGCGTTGTTGACGTGGACGGCGACCTCGCGGTCGGTGTACTCCCCGGCGATCTCCTCGACGTACGCCTGAACCTCGTCGACGGCGTCGCTGTAGGCGTCCATGTCCGGGACGTACTCGTCGACCATCGCCGCCGCGACGGTGACGTCGATCCGGTCGCCCTCGCGTTTGCCCATGATCTTCACGTCGGGCCCCAGGTACGGATTTTCGTCGGCGAACTCCCCGTTGAGTCGTCGCTCGGCCTCGAGGACGATCTCCTCCGTTTCGGTCAGCGGCGCGTGGCCGACGCCGTAGCTCGTGTCGTTTGCCATCGGCACGGAGACCTCGTCCTCCCCGAAGACCTCCTGGAGGTCGCCGCTGCCCTCGCCGAGTTTGACGTCGACGACGATGTCCTCGCCGAGCTCGAGTTGCGGGATCGTCTCCGAGAGGTAGTCGCGCGCGGCCCGCAGGGCCACCGTCTCGGCGGGGATGGTCTCGCCGTCGTAGTGTTTGGTCGCGCGGCCGACGATCAGGAGATAGATGGGGTCGACGACCTCGCCGCCGCCGAACGCGGGAGCGGCCTCGCCGGCGACCAGTTGCGTCTCGTCGGTGTTGAAGTGCAGCACTTCGCCAACGCGGTCGATGTACTCGCGTGCCAGCGCGCCGGCGACGGCCTCGGCGACCCCGTCGCAGATCGAGTCGGGGTGGCCGATCCCCTTTCGCTCGACGACTTCCACTTCCTGATCTTCCACTGCCTGACGATCGATAGATTCGATTCGAATGTTCCGCTCGCTCATTACCGGGGATTGGCGGAGCGCCGTTCTATAACTTGCGGATATGATTCTCCAGTCCGCTCATAACTGTCAGGAGTTATCGTGCGTCCTGCCGTCACAAACGGTCGACTCAGGACTCGAGTAGCAGTCCCAGATACGAGGTCCTGAGCTGGTCGTCCGGATCGAGGTCGAGCCGCTCGAGGACATCGTACGCGCCCTCGCGGGCCGACTCGACCTCGTCCGCCGCCGAGACCTCGGTCTCGACCTCGACGTACTCGCCGACGTCGTCGACCGCGTCGAGGGTGACGGTGTACCCCTCGAGCCCGTAGCGCTCGCGTTCCTTGCGGACCGTCGCGGCCGCCTCGAAGCCGAGGCCCGTCAGGACGGCGTCCATCGTCTCGCCGTCGTCGACGCCGGTCTCGAACTCCTCGCGGCTCTTGGACTCGTCGTCCAGCAGCGGCCCCTTGTAGGTGATCCGGCTCTCGTCGCCGCCGTCGGACGACTCCCGCCGGATGCGCAGCGCCTCGTCGGTCTCGGGGAACGACCGGTGGGGCGCGTCGTAGTACGTATCCGCCTGCACGACGGTCCGCTTTCGGGTCGCGCCGAGCGCCTCGAGGCGGTCCCGGACGGCCTCGAGATCCGCGGGGACCTTCACTTCGACCTCGTACATGGGTGAGCGCACGCGGACCGGCCGTAAGTATCGGTCGTTCTCCTCCTCGCGCAAAAGCGTCGTCCTTAAATGTAGACGGCGGGACGTACAACGTATGACCGAGGAACAGGAGGCCGAGCTCGAGGAGCAGGCCGATGACGTCGAAGCAGAAGCAACAGACGAAGGCGCCGACGAGGCCGAGGGGCTTCAGGAGGGCGACTTCGTCGAGCTAGAGTATACCGCGTACACCGCCGACGGCGACCAGTTGGTCGACACGACCGATCCCGAGGTCGCCGAGGAAGAGGGTGTCGACGACCAGGGCCAGGAGTTCAAGCCGCGGACGATCGTCCTCGGCGAGGGCCACATCTTCGGGGCCGTCGAAGACGACATCATCGGCTCCGAGCCCGGTGACGAGGGGACCGTAACTGTGCCCGCCGAGGAGGCCTTCGGCGAGTACGACCCCGACGACGTCCAGACCGTCAGCGCCGAGAAGATCGACGAGGACGACCGCTACCCCGGTGCCAACGTGCAGATCGACGGCCAGCAGGGCTACATCAGCACGATCATCGGCGGCCGCGCCCGCGTCGACTTCAACCACCCGCTCGCTGGTGAGGACGTCGAGTACGACTACGAGATTCTCGGCGAGGTCGACGACCGCGAGAAGCAGGCCGCCGGCCTGTTCGAGATGTTCCTCGGGATGGAGCCCGAGCTCTGGATCGAGACGGACGAGGTCGAGGAAGAGGTCCCCGTCGAGCCCGACGAGGACGACGAGGACGCCGAACCCGAGTTCGAGACCGAAACCGTCGAGAAGGAGACGCTCTATCTCGAGGCCACGCCCCAGATGACGATGAACCAGCAGTGGATGATGGGCAAACAGCAGATCGGTCAGCAGATCATCGACCAGATCGGCGTCGACCGCGTCATCGTCCAGGAAGTCATCGACGGCATGGGCATGGGCGGAATGGGCGGCATGATGGGCGGTATGGGCGGCATGGGCGGCGGCGACATCGAGGAGGCCCTCGAGGACGCCGACGTCGACGCCGACGAGATCGTCGAAGAGCTCGAAGGCGCCGAGGAGTAACGACCCGTTCTCGTCGCCCCGTCCCGCTTCCCGAACACGGACCACGAACACGCGCGGATCGACTTTTTCGGTCGACAGACCGTAGCCTCGAGCGGCTACGATGGTCGCTTCGACGAGCGAGGACGAGGCGAAACCGGTTTCGAACGCGGAGTTCAGCGATATCGAGCAGTGGTTCCTGCTCGACGGCAACCGGTTTGCGATCGCCGTGATCCTCGCCGTCGCGTTCGGACTGACGTACCTGGCGCTCGCGGCCAGCGGTCTCGCGCCACTCGCGGACTCCACGCCGCTCATCTACGCGTTCAGCGCGTTGCTAACGGGCAACTTCACGCTGATCACCGTCGTCGTTTCGATCAATCAGCTCCTGCTCTCGCAGGAACTGGAGTCGCCCGGGCAACTCGAGGACGAGATCGAGCAGACCGCCAACTACCGCGAGGAGATCGAATCGGTCACGAACCGGACCGCACCGGCCGAGCCGTCGGGATTTCTCCGTCTCGTCGTCGAGAGCGCGCGCCGAGACGCCCAGCGACTCGGCGGCGCGACCGTCGACGCGGTACCCGACGGCGGCCGCGGCGAACTCGACGAAATCGTGACGGATCTCACCGACGAGTTCGATCACATCGACGGACTGGTCGAGGAGTCCGACGAGGGGATCTTCAACACGCTCTCGACGACGCTCGAGACGAACTTCGCCCACGAGATTCAACGCCTCGAGGAGTGGCGGGGCGAATACGCGGACGATCTCTCTCCGCAGATCCACGACGAGACCGAGGACCTCCTCGATCGGCTCCGCGAGATCGACATCGCCCGCCAGTACTTCAAATCGCTGTACCTACAGGTCGAACTCTCCAGGCTCTCTCGGTACCTCTTTTACACGGGGATTCCGGCCGTCGGCGTCGCCGTCGCCACCCTGTTCGTGCTGACGACGGTGTCGGATCCGCCCTTCGCGGCGCGAGTGCAGGCGGTCTTCTTCCCGCTGGCCGTCACGATCGGCGTGTTTCCGCTCGCACTGCTGTTCGCGTACATTCTGCGGACGGCGACGGTGACCGAACGGACGGCGGCGATCACGCCGTTTACGACGCCCGAGCAGGAGGTCTAACCCGGAGTGGGCGGCTAGCGGTCCGTCGCGTAGACGCTCAGGCGATGTCGCGGCTCGTGTCGATCGCCACTTCCTCGGTCAACTCGAGCTTGATCGCCTCGGTCGGCTGGCTGCCGCCGCGGAACTTGGGGACCGTGAGGTGGTTCTCGAGGTCCGTGCCGGCGATTTCGGTCCGGAGGTCGAAGACGGCGTCGGCGGCGTGGTACGTCCGCGATCGGTTCGCCGGCTCGTCGCCCTTCAGACAGTGGAGGACGGCGATCGAGCCGGTCTCGAGCATCTGGGATTTGAGGTCGTTGCAAAACGCGATGTAGTCGTCGGTGTCGGTCCGCTCGAGGAGATCCATCGTGTCGATGATGAGGTTCGCGCCGTCCGGGAGCGCGCCGATGAGCCGAGTCGCCTCCTCGAGGGGGGCGTCGCCAGTGACGTGGCGGACGGTCGGGCTGCCGACCTCCGAGGGGGAGCTCTCGATCGCGTGGCGGACGGCGTCGTCGGAGCGTTCGGTCGTCAGATAGAGGGTGCCCCGGGCAGCGGTGAGCTCGTAGAGGAGCAGCTCCGACTGGCTGGCCGGATCGGCGGTGTACGCGACGATACACCCCGGTGGGAGCCCGCCGTCGAGCTTTCGATCCAGCACGTCGATCCCGGTGTCCAGCCGACCGACCATACAATTGAGACCAATTACCGCAGCGCCCGCATAACTCTTTGGCTTCCGTTTAGTTCGCGATCGAGAGACTGTCGCACGATCGGTTCGGTTCGCGGCGTCGTCGCCGAAGGGAGAGATTCAAGGTGGAGGCAGGTCCCAACACGAACGAATGCGCCACGATCACCTCATCACGAGCAAACAACTCACGCGGGAGGATATCGAGACCATCCTCGACCGCGCGGCCGAGATCGACGCCGACCCGTCGGCCGTCGCCGACCGGCACACGAACACGTTGCTCGGCCTCCTCTTTTTCGAACCGAGCACGCGAACGAAGATGAGCTTCGAGACCGCGATGAAACGGCTCGGCGGCGACGTCGTCGACATGGGGTCGGTCGAGTCCTCGAGCGTCAAGAAGGGAGAGACGCTCGCCGACACCGTCCGGGTCATCGAGGGGTACACCGACGCGCTCGTCTTGCGCCATCCCAAGCAGGGATCGGCGACGATGGCCAGCGAGTTCGTCGACGTCCCGCTGGTCAACGCGGGCGACGGAGCGGGCCACCACCCCAGCCAGACGCTGCTCGACCTCTATACGATCCGGGAGAACGCCGGGTTGGACGACCTCACGATCGGGATCATGGGCGATCTGAAGTACGGCCGAACCGTCCACTCGCTGGCCCACGCGCTGACGAACTTCGACGCCCAGCAGCACTTCATCAGCCCGGAGAGCCTCCGACTTCCCCGCGAGGTCGTCTACGACCTCCACCAGGAAGACGGCGGCGCCGGCATCCGCGAACACGAGACGCTCGAGGAGATCCTGCCGTCGCTTGACGTCCTCTACGTCACCCGGATCCAGCGCGAGCGGTTCCCAGACGAGCAGGAGTACCAGAAGGTCGCCGGCGAGTACCAGATCGGAACCGAGACGCTCGAGGCGGCCGGCGACGAGCTGACGATCATGCACCCGCTGCCCCGCGTCGACGAGATCGCGCCGGAGATCGACGAGACCGACCACGCGGCCTACTTCGAGCAGGCCCACAACGGCGTGCCGGTCCGGATGGCGCTGCTGGATCTGCTCTTGAGCGACGACGGGGCGGCCGACCGACGAGGAGGTGAGGCCGATGAGTGACGATCACGACCACCACGACGGCGACGAGCACGAACTGCGGGTCAGCAAGATCCGGAACGGAACCGTGATCGACCACGTCCGCGGGGGGCAGGCGCTGAACGTGCTGGCGATCCTCGGCATCGACGGCAGCGAGGGCGAGGAGGTTTCCGTCGGCATGAACGTCCCGTCGGACCGACTCGCGCGCAAGGACATCGTGAAGGTCGAAGGTCGCGAGTTGAGTCAGGACGAGGTCGACGTCCTCTCGCTGATCGCGCCCGACGCGACGATCAACATCGTCCGCGAGTACGAGGTGATCGAGAAACACCGCGTCGAGCCGCCGGAGATCGTCGCGGGCGTGCTGTCCTGTCCGAACGCCGGCTGTATCACGACGAGCGGCGAGCCGGTCGACTCCCGGTTCGAGGTGCTCGAGGACGGCGTTCGGTGTGACTACTGCGGGACGATCGTCCGGGACGAGATCGCCGCGCTGATCGACACTTGAGCCCGCTTCCGGCGACTCCGCGAACGGTGACGATTCGCTAGAACCGGCAATCGTTTCTTCGTTTATAGAGAGTCATCCAGAATATCTAAGTGGTAGCCGGGCGACCGGTATACTGTACATGTCCCGTACAGTGAAGCTCCTGGTTGCCCTGTTCGCTATCGTCGTCCTCTGGAAAGTCGTCAGCAGCGGCTCTTCTGACGTCGATATCGAGGAAATCGAGTACGAACCGGCCGAATAACACCCGTTTACCGCTCGAGGGCGAGTCGGCGACCGTCGCTCGGCGACCGCCGATGGTTCCTCCCCGAGCCGATGATTCGTCGGCTCGGTTCCCGTTCGAATCCGAACGGCTTACGGGAACGGCGCCGTACGCTGAGCTATGTACGGCGTCGTCACGCGTAACGCTGAAGAGGTCCGCTGGCCGGAGTTCGACCGCGGTTTCTACGAGGTCAAAGACGTGACCGGCCGGTCCGCCGAGCCCATCGAGGACGGCGTCAACATGGTCTCCTGTTTCGGCGACAACGCCGCCGCGGACGCCGACCCGTCGCTGGTCCCCGTCGACGACATGGGTCGACCGGCCGACCGCGAGCGGGAGTACTTCGACTGGGCCTACATCTGCCCCTGCCGGGAGGACTACCGCGAGGGGCTGTTCGAGATCATCGACGATTGCGTCGAGGCGAATCCGGACGTCCGACTCGACGACATCGGCTTCCCGCGGGCCGAGTACTGTCGCTGCGGCGTCTGCGAGCAGCGCTTCGCGGACAGCGAGTACGACGACCGGGGCCAGTGGCGCGCGAGCGTCATCACGGAGTTCGTCGCCGAGGCCGTCGACCGCATCCCCGGCGACGTCTACATGACTCTCTACCCCGATCCCTACCCCGGCCACCTCTACGAGCGGGCCGGCATCGACCTCGAGGCCCTCGAGGAGTACGTCGACGAGTTCGTCGTCCCGCTGTACGATACCGCCTACGAAACGACCTACTGGCTCGAGACGATCGCGAAGGGGTTCGAGAGCGCGCTCGACACGCCGTTCAATATCGAATTGTACGCGGTAAACGTCGACGTCGACAACCTGATCCACGCCCTCGAGGTCGCCGAGGCGTACGGAAACGGCGTTTTCTTCGGCTACGAGGCCAGCAACGCGCGGGCGGCGCTGCGACGGCGGCGGGCCGACGAGCGCGAGGGGGTCACCCACGGCGAACCGAGTTCCGAATCGTAGTCCGCTCGCTCGGCCTCGAGCGGGCCGTCCAAGCGCGCATTACCGCGCCGGCGGTCACTACTGTGACCGATTATCGCCTGCTCCGGTAGTGACGTTGAAAGAACACTATTGAACGACGCGTCCGGCGATATGCCGCGCTCGTTGCGCTTCGTTTCTCGGCCTCGATCGACCGTACGACGCTGTTTCAGGAGTTGGTCGTGGCCTACTGCGCGGAACTGACGAGGCCCTTTATTGCGGTTTCCCTCGCCCGTGCCGGCGAGGAGTAACTCCTCGAGTACACGATGACAGATCACCAGCAGTCCACCCAGGAGTCGACGGAACGGCTACAGCAGACGACGATGAATCAGGGCCAGGAGGCCATCGAGCAGGCGATCGATCTCCAGCGGAACATGGCCCGGATGGCCCTGAGCGCGATGCAGTGGCAGGATACGGCCCAGCAGCAGGGGCTCGAGATGACGAAGTCGATGATGCAGGGGTTTCCGGGCCAGCAGTTCACCCAGTCGATAATGCAGAGCTATCTGCAGAGTCTCGAGGCCGTCATGCCGGAGATGGAGCGCGCGATGGAGAAGGGGATGCAGGCCGCCGCCCAGCCGGGGAGGGAGATGGGCCAGCAGATGGAACGGGCCGGACAGCAGATGGAGCACGCGAGTCAGGGCGTGGGCCAACAAGGGATGAGCGGCGGCATGCAGTCGTCGGAAATGGGCGGTCAGCAGATGAGTGGGCAGCAGATGAGTGGGCAGCAGATGGGCGGCCAGCAGTCCGGCGGTCGGACGGGCGGCCAGTGGAACGCGCAGGAAACCGGCGGTCGGATGTCGGGCCAGCAGACGAGCGGGTGGCAGATGGGCGGCCAGCAAACGGGTGGCCGACAGATGAGTAGTCAGCAAACGGGTGGCCGGCAGATGGGTGGCCAGCAAACGGGTGGCCGACAGACCGGCGGTCGGCAGATGGAAGGGCAACGGATGGGCGGCCAGCAGACGGGCGACCGCGGCCAGCGATCGACGCAGCAGCAGTATCCGGAGACCGGCGAGTGGGTTTCCCAGGAGCGGACCTACGGCGGCGAGGCCACCGGGACGATGGGACAGCATCAGCCCCAGCGGGCGATCGGGGGCGAGCAACCGAGCCAGCGCTCACAGGGGGGACGCGTCGAAACGGAGACCGAACAGGGTCGGCGATCCGCGACGCCTACCCAGAGTCCGTCCGAGACGCAGGGCCAGTACGGCCGGCAAGAGCGCGGCAGCCAGCCGTCCCGACAGGAGCAGGGACGACACCAGCCGCCGCAGCGAACCGACCAGCGGACGCAGGCCCAGCCGTCCCAACGGGACGCTCGCCAGCCGAGTCAGGGTCGACACGAGCAGCGACAGCGGGGCCGCGAGTTCGGACGGTCGGACCAGCCGCAGTCCCGGCAGGGCCGGTCTCGAGAGCGGTACTCGCAGCGAATCGACACCGACCGGCGCGGCGGCGACCGCGGCCGACGGCGCGAGTCGATCGCACAGGATCAGGGCCACCAGAGCGGGTCACAGACCGGGGAGTTCGGAACACGGGGATCCGACGAGTTCGAATCGTCCGCCGCCGACGCGGAACGCGGTTCCGATTCCGACGAGATGCCACAGGACGACATGGAACTCTCGGCTGAGCGAAGCGACGACGAGGCCACCGAGGACGCCGAGAGCGAATCGCTCGAGGAGGCGGAGGAATAGCGATAGCGGTCGCGAGTCCCGGTTCGCTCGAGCACCGGCGCGGTGATGCCACCGCGGCGGGCGATCGACGGAGCGGGTCCCCAGTGGCGAGAGGGGCCGAAAAAACGGCACGACTGGAGAATCGACTGCGAGGGCTCAGCGAGGATGGGTCGGGCGAGGGCGGCTAGCGAGTGTCGGTGTCGGAGTCTCGGTCGTTGTCGTCGCCGATCAGCGAGTCATCGTCGTTATCGTCGCCGATGAGATCGTCATCGTCGTCGTCACCGATCAGCGAGTCGTCGTCACCGATCAGCGAGTCGTCGTCGGTACGACGATCAGTGTCGTCGGTGCGGCGATCGTTGTCGTCGCCGATCAACGAATCGTCGTCGTTATCGTCACCGATGAGGCCGTCGTCGTCGGATCTGCGGTCGTTATCGTCACCGATCAACGAGTCGTCATCGTCGTCGTCGCCGATGAGGCCGTCATCGTCGGACGTCCGATCGTTATCGTCGCCGATGAGGCCGTCATCGTCGTCACCGATCAGGTCGTCGTCGCCGCGATCGGTGCCCGTGTCTGTGCCGGGCGTTCCGGCGCCGGAATCCGTTTCGGAGGCGCCCATACTCGTGTCGGTCGCCCCGGTTTCGGTCTCCCGCTCGGACGCGCCGGCCGCCGTGTCGCTCGTCGTGGTTCGGTCCGTGTCCATATCCGTCGTTCCGCCGGCGCTGGTCGCACCGCCGCCGGCGCTGCCGGAGAGGTCGCTCTCGAGGCGGACCGAGTCGCCGGTGACGCGAGCGACCGAGCCCTCCTGGAGCGGGTAGGTGTCCTCGTCGGACCCGCCCCAGCCGAGTTTGGCCTTGATCGTGTCCGTAATTCCCGGATCCGGTTCGACGTGTGCGGTACCGTGTTCGACGTCCGCGATCAGACCGACCTCCTCGCCGTTCGCGTTGACGACGGTCTTGCCGATGTCGTCGTCGGTAAACTGTGGGGACATTGCAATAAACTAGACACCAAAGAAAAGGATGACAGTGGTGCTTGCGCTGGCTTGCGGTTCGAGTCGTGACGGTCTTCGGTAACGGACGAGCGACCGCCCTCAGGCGTCGAACTCCGGCTCTCGATCCTCGAGGAAGGCGGCGACACCCTCGGCGTGGGCGTCGGAGGTACGCGCCTGGACCTGCAGCAGGTTCTCGTGGTCTAACGCCTCCGACCAGTGGCGAGCCATGTTCTCGTGCATGGCTCCTTTCATCAGGCCGATGATCTCCGTCGGGCGCTCGCGGAGTTGCTCGAGGGTCTCGTCGACTCGGTCGTCGAGGTCCTCGGATGGAACCGCCTCGTTGATCAGGTCGAGGTCGGCCGCCCGCTCGGCGTCGAAGAACTCGCCGGTGAACGCGAGTTTCTTGGCGGCTCTGAGGCCGACGATGTGGGGGAGCATGAACGTCCCGCCGGTGTCGGGGACGAGGCCGATCCGAACGAACGCACAGGAGAAGGTCGCGTCGGCGGCGGCGTAGGCGATATCCGCCAGGGCGACGATCGACAGTCCGGCGCCGACGGCGTCGCCGTTGACCTTCGCGACGATCGGCACAGGACACTCGAGCATCGCCTCGACGACGCGGCCGAAGCTCTCCTCGACCTCCGTGTAGGCCTCGCGGGCCGACGCCGGCTGTTCGGCCAGCGCCTCGAGGTCGCCGCCGGCGCTGAAGGCGTCGCCCTCGCCGGTGAGGACGATCGCGTCGTACTCGTCGGGCGAGGCGTCCTCGATCGTGTCGGCCAGCGTCGCGGCGATCTCTTTCGTCACGGCGTTGAGCGCCGCCGGTCGGTCGAACGCGATCCGGAGGATATCGTCGTCGCTGTCGACGTGCATACTCGAGAATCGGCCGCCGGTGCTATAACAGTAGTTGGTACTCCGTCACGTGTGAGCGGTGACGTCCTGCCGGTCAAACGGCGAAAACCGTGTACTGCCGATGCGAAAACATCGAGTGCCACCGGGTGCGGCCGGCGGAACCGCGAGTCGGTCGAGCGGTGTCGGACCTGCTCAGTTCGAGGGCACCGGCGGGGCCACGGTCTCGTCCTCGGAGACGTTCAGTTCGGAGGTGACGAGCGCGCGATACGCTCGGCGCAGCCGCTCGGAGAGCGCCTGGTGGGAGATGCCGAGCTCTTCCGACAGTTCCTGCATCGAGACCTCGCGGGGGATCTCGAAGTAACCGTGATCGATGGCCGCGACGAGGGTCTCGTACTGCCGGGCGGTGAGGCCGCACTGGCTCTTCGTCTCTTCGGCGAGATCGAACAGGCGAACGATCGTCGGCGTGACGCCGGCCTCGTCGAACCGGTCGTAGAGCGAACTCACGCTCTCGCGGTCGGCGAACCGAATGCTCAGCAGCCACGTGCCGCTCGAGGCTGAGGCGCTCAGCACCGTGCCGTTCTCCTCGAGGATCAGCTCGAAGATGTCGATGGTGTCCGGTTCGAATTCGATGTCGTAGAGCCACCGGTCGTCCTCGCTGTTGATCAGCGTGTAGGAACCGATCGCCGAAGCGTCGTCCAGCGCCGTCTCGATGTCCTCCTGAGACGGGCCCGACAGCCAGAGGCCGTGGCCGCTCGAGGCGATCACGCGCTCCATTTCACAGGTCAGTGAGGGGACCGCCTCGAACAGCTCGCCGGTTCCGGTTCCGTCGGCCGGAATCTCGATGTCTGCGATCGATGTCATGAGTTCAACGTTGAGTACTACGGGGATCCCAATAACCCCATTTCCAAAGAGATTAGCAGTGATGAAGCCGAATTACAGAATATCTGATGTGTGCTGCAAGCAGCTCTTTCATCCCCTATTATCGGCTCGTCGTCAATACCGCCGCACTGACCCGACGAGCGCCTGAACCAGCGCGACCACGACGACCGTACTGATCAGTAGCGCCAGCGCGATCGGGACGATCGCCTCGAGACCGCGGGCGATCCGCAAGACGTCGATGCGCGTCGGCATCGTCCGCGGGTTGTACGCGACCATCATCGTGGCGCCGAACTCGCCGAGCGCCCGCACGAACGTCAGGACGATCCCCGCGGCGATGGCGTTTCGCGCCAGCGGCAACGAGACCAGGCGGACCGTCTCGAGGCGCCCGTACCCCAGCGTCCGGGCGGCCTCCTCGACGCGCGGATCGACGTCGTCGAAGCCGGCGCGGACGGTGACGACGAGAAACGGCGCGGCGACGAACGTCTGGGCGAGGATCACGCCGGCGTAGCTGTCGGTCAGCGGCACGCCGAGGGCCGCTGCGGTCGAACCGATCGGCGTGTACCGGCCGACGACGGTCAGCAGCATCACGCCGCCGACGATCGGCGGCAGGACCAGCGGGAGCAAGACGGCGGCCTCGAGGAGGCGCTTGCCGCGAAAGCTGGCCCGCGAGAGGACGTAGGCGAGCGGGACGCCGAAGACGGTCGCGACGGCCGTCGAGATCGGCGCCGTCACCAGCGACGTCCTGATCGCATCCCGCGTGGCGGGATCGGCGAGGCCGCCGATCACGTCGACCGAACCCACCTGCGCGAAGAACGCGGCGAACGGGACGACGAAGTACGCGAGCAACACCGCGCCCAGCAGCGCCGGGACGGCCATCCCGCCGGTCAGGCGCTCGAGACCGCTCCCGAACCGCGAGTTCGCGTCGTCCCGCCGCGCATCGGTATCGGTCACGGGCCGATCGCCTCCGGCACGTTTCCGTTGGCGCGCGGGAGCGCATCGCCGACGCGGAGCCCGCAGTCCGTCAGGAGCGCGGGTTCCTCGAGCAGGAAGGAAACGAACTCCCGGCCGGCGTCGGGGTTGTCGGCGTCGTCCCGGACCGTCGCGTTGTAGACCGCCGGCCGACCGCGGGCCGCGTACCCCTCGTCGGTCGTGTACGTCGCCGTCGCGTACGTCTCGGCGTGTGCCGGATCCCCGAAGTTGTACGCGTCGGGCAGCTCGCGGAACGGCAGTTCGTGATCGACGGCCATGTTCCGGTAGACGACCGCACAGGCGCGGCTCCCGGCCTCGACGCCGGTCAACAGCTTCGACTCGTCGGGCTCTCGAGAGGCGGTGTCGAGCATCGTCTCGCGAAACCCCTCGAGATCGTGTCGGCGCTCGGCGAGTTCGAACAGCTGGACGGCCCGGTAGCCCAGCGGGTCCAGATCGGGATCGCTGATCGCGAGGTCGTCCGCGCCGGCGTCGGCGACGACCTCGTACCACGGCTCGCCGGCGGCGAGTCGGCCGCCGAGGGCCGTGTCGGGATCGTAGGCGATGCCGACCTCGTTGGCGGCGAACTCGACGTCCCAGTCCGTCCGGTCGGGGTAGAGCCGATCCCGCAACAGCTCGGCGTCGGCGCTGACGATCACGTCCGGGTGTTTGGTCCTCTCCTCGATCATCCGCATCACGACGGTCGACCCGTGGTACTCCCCCTGATAGCTGCGCCCCGTCTCGGACTCGAAGGCCGGACCGACCGTCTCCTCGAGCGCGACGGCGAGGCTCCCGGCCGAGAGGACCCGCACGCGATCGGCCGCGCCGAGACAGCCGGCCGTCCCGACGACGCCGGCCGCCGTCGCGCTCGCGGCCGCGAGAAACGCCCGGCGACCGCCGCCGGAGGGTCCGGCGCCGCGTTTCGTTCGGGCGTCGTCGTCGCGAGTCACCATACGTCTCACTCGAGTCCGCCGCTCAATATAACTGGTTTCCGTTCCTATTTTGCGGGAATATAACCGAAAGAGGTTATTCCGGCGGGTGACGTGTCGTCGGTCCGCGGCCTCGCGTAACGCGGTCGCGTTACGGCCCGCAGTGCGTTACGGCCCGCAGTAGCGGTCGATCGATCGTCGGCCCGAGTTCGGTTGCCGACTCGAGTTCGTTCGTCGCCGCCGGCGGGCGGAAACTCGGTCACTCGCGGTCGACGAGCGGATCGAGTCCGCGGATCGTCTCGACGAGCGCCTCGAGGTCGTCCGCGCCGCGTCCGACGACGGGGCCGCCGACGGCGCTCGGGTCGCGGTCGCCGACGAGGATCGTCGGCAGCGAGGCCGCCGAGAAGCCCTCGACGACGACGAACGCGTAGCCCCGCGCCTCGAGGCGCTCGAGCGCGTCCGCGAGCGCTCGCAGTTCCGGATCGTCGGCCTCGAGCACGGCGTCACCGTCGGACCCGTCCGGCGGATCGCGCTTGCCGCGAGTAGTGACGTCGAACGTGAGTTCGGGGGTGACGCCGACGACAGTCTCGGCGCCCGCGGTCCGGTGGCGATGGGTATCGGCGCCCGGTGTGTCGATCTCGATGTCGTGGTGGATCGACTTGACCGTCGCGACGCGGCCGTGATCGGCCAGTCGCGGTACGAGCCGTTCGACGAGCGTGGTCTTCCCCGAATCGCTCGGACCGGCGAGACAGACGACGCGAAACGGTGGCTCCTGACTCATCGCTGGTACGGCCGCTTCGAGGGACGAACGGAAGACTCGTTCGACCGCGGACGCCCGCCGCGGGTACTGTCGTCCCGATCTGCGGTGGCGATGGCAGTGGCGGTAGCGATCACCCGAACTGTGGCACGAGACGGGTGACGGTCACGGCGCGACGGCGCTGCCACTCGAGACCGAGCCGGCTGACGCCCCTTCTCGACGAACGCTCGCCGCGAGGCCGCTGTCACCGTCAGTACGGGCCGTCGCGGTCGCCCATCGGCATCTCGGCGCTGCCGGGCGAAGGGGTCGACGTCTGGGATCCGTTCGAGCCGCAGGTCCCACACCGGAAGTCCCCGTCGCCGCCGCCGGTGAGCCCCTCGGTCGGGGACGGCGGTACCTCGGGGAAGACGTCCGGTTCGATCTCGAACCGGTCGGCGTCGGCCTCGACCAGCGCCACCACGAGATCCGCGAGCGCCCGATAGAACGGGTCGTCGGCGTCGTCGTGGACCGTCTCGCGGAACCGCGGGACCCAGCGCCCGAGGTGGTCCTCGAGGAAGTCCGCCTGGGCGTTCGAGACGATCTCGACGCCCTTCTCGTCGCCGGTCTGCTCGAGGTAGGCCGTCTGTAAGGCCAGGTGGGAGACGAACTCGAGCTCGATGCAGAGGTGGTCGACCCGCTCGCGGTTGCCGTCCTCGAGGTCGAGGTCGAACGCGCCGTAGAAGCCGGCGATGTCGGCGAGCGTGTCCGTGTTCGTCACGAGCGAGCCCGAGCCGTACTCGACCTCGTACTGCTGGATCTCGCCGCCCTGCTCGAAGCCGAACAGCGCGGCGTACGTCGAGTAGCAGTCCTCGATCTCGTCGGCGCCGTCCGGACTCAGGTCGGCGACCGTCTCGGCGCGCTCGCGAAGGTCCTCGTCTCCCAGCGCCGCGGCGGACTCGACGAGCTGGTCGTCGAACTCGGCGGAGCGGATCGCCTCGCGGAGGTCGTCGGTCGGTCGGTCGAACGCCATCGACGCGAGCTTGTACAGTCGCGCGCGGTGAACGTGGTGGTCTGGTCGTGACATTGGTGTGGCTGTGGTCGGTCGTGGTCGTTACGCGATGTCGAGCCGGTAGGCGTCGTGCTGGCCGTCGAAGCGGTCGCGCTCGTATCTCGGTTCCTCCATCGGGACGCGAGCGACGGTGTGGCCGTCCTGATCGTAGCCGATCGCTTCCTCGTCGGTCACTTCGAACTCCTCGATGCGCCACTCGGTCGACCCCATCAGGTGCAAGGCGCCGCGGAGCTTGCGGTACTCCTCGTCGCCGCGGCGGGCCTTCCGGTAGGTCTCCTGGGCCTGCTCGACGCGCGGGCCGAACATCTGTTCCAAGTAGTCCGTCGGGACGTTGATCGGCGGGATGTAGTAGACGTTGGGCTCGAGTCCCAGCTGCGGGTACAGCGGGAGCGCGACCTCGGCGTCGTGGACCATGTAGTCGACGGGCGCGGCGGTGTCGGCGTTCTCGGGGGTGTTGACCCAGCCGTGCATTCGGATCTTGCCGAGACAGTTTTCGAAACACTGCGGGACGAGTCCCTGCTCGACCTTCGGGTAGCAGCCGACGCACTTCTGGGAGTTGTTCGCGACCGAGTTGTAGATCGACTTCCCGTAGGGACAGGCCCGGACGCACTCCTGGAAGGCCTGACAGCTGTCCTCGTCGAGCAGGACGATGCCGTCCTCCTGGCGCTTGTAGATGGCCTGGACGGGACAGCCGCCGGCGCAGGCCGCGAACGTGCAGTGGTTGCAGACCCGCGGGAGGTAGAAGAACCACGTCGGGTGGTGGTCCTCGTCGATGTGGGTGTCCGATTCGACCTCCTGGCCGGTCGGCTCGTCCTCGCCGAGGTTCGGCTGGGCCCAGTCCTCGTCGTCGGGACGGAAGCCCTCGATCCCCTCGCTGTGCATGGTCTCCGGATCGTCGTCGATCGCCATCGACTCCCAGTCGAAGTCGCGGGCCTCGAAGATCGTCTTGCCCTCGTAGACGCCGTCCGAGCCCCACTCGTGGACGCCGAGTCGGTCGAGGATCTCGACGTCCCACTGCAGCGGGTAGGAGCCGTAGGGCTTGGTCTCGACGTTGTTCCAGAACATGTGCTCCTGGCCCTCGTTGTTGGTCCAGGTCGTCTTACACGACAGCGAGCACGTCTGGCACGCGATACACTTGTTCAGGTCGAACACTGCCCCCCACTGTTTCTCCGGACGCGCTTCCGTGTAGGGGTAGTCCATCTCGCGGCCGATCTGCCAATTGTAAACTTCTGCCATTGTGAGTCACCTCAGTCTGATTCGCTCGTGAAACCGCCCTCTAGGTACTGTTTCATCCGGTCGTCCTCCTGGGTCGGCCGGACGCCCTCGTCGACTGGTCGCCAGTCGCCCTCGGGCTCGCCGTCCTCGTTCACGCCGCCGTCTTCGGCCTTCTCGATCTTGACGAACGACTCCTTGGGCGCGCCGTTGGCGGCGTGGACGTCGGGCTCGAAGCCGACGTCGACGTTCTGTCCGAACATGCCCTTCCGGGGCAGCGTGTCGGTCAGCCAGGTCCGGCGGAGCCACGTCGAGGTCATCGACTGGTGGCCGCCGCTGCGGTACATGGAGACGTAGTTGGTGTCCTCGGACTGGGCCTTCCCGTCCTCGCGCTCTTGCTGGGCCTCGTAGGACTTGTGGGAGGTCTGGGTCACGTTCATCCAGCTGCGGGTGACCCCCCGCGGAATGCTCGGCTGGTAGCGGATCCGCATCAGCGCCCGCGTGTACTCGGTCTCCTCGTCGTCGGGGTCGTAGCCCGGGAACGGCCGGTCGGAGGGGTCGGCGTCGACCCATACGTAGTCGCCGTCCTGGAGCCCCTCCTCGCGAGCGTCCTTGGGATTCATCTCGACGTACCCCTCGCCGATGTACGGCTTGCGCGTGTCGAAGCTATCGCGCTCGGTCTTGCGGCCCTGGTCGCCGTAGTTGCTCCACCAGACCGCCATCTCCTCGAGGTCGGCGCCGAAGGTGTGGGTCCCGTGGCGGTACTTCGGCGTCATGTAGACGTAGTCGTAGCCCTCGTCGAGGTCGGTCAGCGGGTGGCTGGAGTCGGTCAGTTCCGACGGCGACTTCACGACGTTGCGGACCTGTCGGTCGTTGGTGTCGCGGGCCTTCTCCTGGCTGTCCCAGTCGCGGTCCTCGGGCGTCTCCGGCGCGACCACGGGACTGTCGCTGTCGTCGACGATGACGTTCGGCTCGTAGGGCGTCGCGTCCATCGGCTCCCGGTGGAGGGGGATGTGTTCGCCGGCCTCGGCGAACTCCTCCTCTTCGCGGAAGAACTCGAGGCGCCCGGTCTTCGTGTACCAGGGCTGGGAGTCCCGGGTCTGCTCGTTGCCGACGTGCTTGGGGTAGGTCCGGGTCATGATGATCGCCGGCGTCCCCTCGCGGGCGTCCTCGAGCAGGTCCTCGACGTCGTAGCCCTTGACGGCGTTCGAGTGGTCGAAGATGCGCTGGATGTAGGGTTTGGCCTGGTATTCCTCTTCGTCGATGAAGGCCCAGTAGTCCTCGAAGCGGTCGTCGCCGGTGAGTTCGGCGAGCTTCTCGGCGACGCCCTTGTAGTGTTGGGTGTCGTTTAGGGTGTTGTAGATGCGGTCGATCTCCGTCTCCGGCATCGTGGTGATGAACGGATTCGTGACGGAGGCGGTGATGTCGTGGACGTGGTGTTCGGCCCACGAGTCCGCCGGGAAGACGATGTCGGAGTACTCGCAGGTCATCGACCACCACCACTCGTTGGTGAAGAACGCCTCGATCTTCCCGGTGCGAAGGGCCTTCTCGATGATCTTGTAGGTCCCCTTCGCGTTGCCGAGGATGGAGTTCGACCCCGACACCCAGATCGACTTCGTGGGCGTGTGCATGTGCGAGTCGCCCTGGAAGTACTCGCCGTCGACCTTCAGCGGCTTGTCTAAGTTCGTGTAGAAGTGCGCCGAGTGGGCGTCCCAGCGCTTCTCGGTCCTGGCCGGCTCCTCGGGATCGAGTTCGACGTCGAACGGGTCCTCGTTGGCGTACTGGCCGACGCCGTTGAAGTACGCCATCCGGTAGTTCCCGGAGTAGGAGCCCACGTTCCCCGTCTGGTAGCCGACGTTTCGCGTCAGCGACGCCAGCAGGAACACCGCGCGGCCGTGCTGGTCGGCGTTCGCGTAGTGGTTCGGCCCCATCCCGGTCAGCAGCATCGTGCTCTGCTGGTTGTCCGCGAAGTCCCGAGCCAGGTTCTCGATCGCCTGCGGATCGGTCCCCGTGACTTCGGCGGTCGACTCGAGGTCCCAGGTGCCGACGAGGTGCTCTTTGATCAGGTCGAACACCGTCCGTACTTCGACGGTCTCGCCGTCGGCGAGCTCGATCTCGAACTCGCCCTCGATCGTCGCGGGGACGTCGAAGTCGTCGCCGATGTCGTCGCGCGTGACCGGCTCGAACTCGCCGCTCTCGGCGTCGTGGACGACGAAGTCGCCCCACTCGCGGCGGAGCTCCTCCGTGATGACCTGGTCGTCGATGTTCGTCACGTCGACGCCGGGGCGGTCCGCGTCGTCGGCGACGGCGTCGGTCTTCTCTAAGTCCGCGGGCTCGTAGTCCGCGGAGAGATCGCTGGCGCGGAGCAGTTCGTTGTCGTCCATGCGGACCAGCAGCGGGAGGTCCGTGAACTGTCGGACGTACTCCTCGTCGTAGAGCTCTTCCTCGATGAGTACGCGCGCGGCGCCGAGGAACAGCGCCGTGTCCGACGCCGGCCGGACCGTGATGAGTTCGTCACACTTCGAGGCCGTCGCGTTGTAGTCGGTGAAGATCCCGGTGACCTTCGACCCCTTCAGTTTGGCCTCGGTCAGCCAGTGACAGTCGGCCATCTTCGAGGTCAGGTAGTTGATGCCGTCGAGCACGATGTGGTCCGCGTACTCGATGCTCGCGAGGTCGAAGTCGACCGTCTGCTGGCCGGTAACCATCGTGTGGCCCGGCGGCAGGTCCGTGTGGAACGAGTAGTTGTCCAGCCCCATCGCACCCAGGGCTTCGTCCTCGCTGACGTCCCGGACGTAGTTGTCCAAAAGCGCCATCGAGTTGGCGTTGCGGTACTGGCCGAACAGCTTGATGACGCCCAGTAGCGGCATCCCGCCGCGGAACTTCATCGTCCGGACGCCGGCGCCCTGCGTTTCCTCGACGACGCGCTCGTCGTACCCCTGCTCGAGCAGCGACTGCATCCCGCTCTCGCCGCTGTAGTGGTCGGCGAGCTCGAGGAAGGTGCGGGCGGCGTACTCGTGGGCTTCCTCGTGAGAGACCTCGACGAAGTCGTCCTCCCCGCGCCGGGCATATTCTTCGGGCATCGAGCCGTGGGAATCGCGCGGGAAGCCGTCGTCGACCCACTGTTTGAAGCCCTGACGGATCATCGGGGCCTTGACGCGGCGCTCGTTGTAGAAGCGCTCGACCATCGCCAACCCCTTGTTACAGACGCGGGGGTCCCACCGCTGGGAGGCCTGGTTGCCGTCGAGGTCGGTCGCCTCGCCGTAGTTCATCGAGGGACCGAGGCGCGTGATCTGGCCGTTCTTGATCGTGGCCTCGAGGTAGCAGTTGTGGGTGTCGTTGGGCGTACACGTGAGCATGTAGGAGTCGTCGGGCTCCCAGACGTCCCGGTACTTCTGGTCCCACTCCTCGTTGGGGTACTCCTCGAGGGGGTTCATCGGCCCCTCGCCGTCCTCGTCGGCGGTTTCCTCGCCGGTCAGCCGCCGGTAGCCGAGGAAGCCGAGGCCGGACGCGCCGGCGATACCCGCCGCCGCGGCGCCGAGTTCCCGACGGGTCAACTCGAGCCCGTCGGACGCCTCGTCACTCATCGTACCACCCCGCACGTCGGGTGCGAGGGTCGTCGCCGACTGAACCCCTCAGTGAGCGGTTCGGATAGCGCGGATCGTCCGTGGGTCGTCCGTGTGCCATCACGGTCGATACTCGTGCACCCACTCATTAACCAGACCCGCCCGTTCCCACGCGTTGGGGACGCTACGGCCGAAATCCTCCGAATAGTGGGTCTTTAAAACGGGGTCGAAAGAGGCCGAATCACCGTTCGAACCGACGGGAACGAAGGGGGAAAGCGACGGCGTCGTTCTCGCCCCGAACGCGCTGGGACCCTCGTCGCAAAGGGACGTTTCGAAGCGATACAGTTCGATCGCGAGCGGTCGCCGTCGTCGCCTCGCGGACTATCCTCAGTTACCGATCGCTTCGATCGGGAAAAACCTATTAGCGTACGTGTCAAAAGTTAAACTATGGCCACCACAACCGCTGACGGAGACGACGGATCGGACGACGACCGATCGTGGCTCGACCGTCTCATCGATCTCCTCTGGCTCCTCCCGTAGCCGTGAGGCGATCCCGCGTCGAGCGACAACCGCCGGCCGCTCTCAGGTCGCCGGCTCGAGCGTCGATCCGCCCGCCGCCTCGAGTTCGACCAGCCAGCCGTCGTAGCCCAGATCGTCGACGTCGGTCCGCTCGAGCGAGCGCCCGTCGCGGGCGAGGCTCTCGTCGACGACGTCGACGAGGTCGTCGGGATCGCCACGTAACACCACCGACACCGGCTCCTCGTCGACCACGCCGAACTCGGTGACCACCTGCCGCTGGCAGCTCTCGGGCGGCAGCCCGCGCAGGTCGACCGCGTCCTCGGGGACCGCCGGCCCGCCCTCCGTCTCGAGGAACTCGAGGACGGTCTCGCGGAGCGAATCGATCGCGCGTTCGCCGGCGCTCGAGGGGTCACCGAAGGAGCGGGCCGTCGGCTCCCGCAGCGCCGAATCGAACGGGACGGGGTCGATCTCGGCGTAGGCCGCCTCGGCGACGTCCTCGGCGAGCGCGTCGCCGTCGAAGGGGGTCGACTCGCCCTCGGCCGCGCCGACCATGTTGGGGACGACGCCGATCGACGGCACGTCGTTGGCCGAGTACAGCGCCGCGGTCCGCCGGGTCGCCCGCACGCACTCGTCGGTCGGCGTGGAGACCAGCAGGCCGCCGTCCAGCGGCGCCTGCTGGACGATCGTGTAGACGGCGTCGCCGATCCCCGGCGGCAGGTCGACGAGCAGCACGTCCCGGTCGTCCCAGGCGGCGTTGCCCAGCAGGTCCTTGACGACGTCGTGGACCATCGCCCCGCGCCACGCGACCGGTCCGTCCTCGGCGATCAGTTCGATGCTGACGACCTGAATGCCGTCGTCGGTCTCGACGGGCATCGGCTTCCCCGTCGGCGACGTCGCGACCGGTCCCTCGGCCTCGAGGAGGTCCGGCGCGTCGGGCGCGTAGACGTTCGCGTCGAAGACGCCGACGTCGAGACCGTCCTCGGCGAGCGCCCGCGCGAGCGCGGCGGTGATCGTCGTCTTGCCGACGCCGCCCTTCGCGCTGCCGACGGCGATGATCGAGTCGACGCCCGACACCGGGAGTCCGGTCTCGGGCGCGTCGGAGCCGGCGGCCTCGACCCGGACGTGGACGACGCCGTCGGTCGCCAGCCCGGCGCCCCGAAGCTGGTCTGTCAGCCGGTCGGCCAGCACGCGACCGACCGGTTCGAAGTCGACGGTGACGGTGACGATTCCGTCCGCGACGTCGACGTCCTCGATCAACTGCTCGCCGATCGGATCGCCGCCCATGATCTCGACCTCACGGACCCGATCGACGACCGCTCGCCTGATCTCCTCGTCCGTCCGCGGTGTCTCGTCGGTCATACCCGATCGTACGCGGCGAGCCGGTATTTCACCCGTCGGGAGTTCCCAAGGGGTGGGAAGAGGTGGCGATATCGACCGTAGGCCGCCTCGAAACCCGATGTCGCCCCCGACCGGTCAGAACAGGTCGACGCGGATCCCGTCGGCCTCGAGGTCGGCGGCGAAGGCGTCGGCGTCCGTTTCGATCGGGTCGAAGGTGTCGTAGTGTTCGGGCAGCACGAGGTCGGCCTCGACGCTCCGGGCGAAGTCCGCGGCCTCGCGGCGGTCCATCGTGAAGTGGCCGCCGATCGGCGGGACGAACACGTCGGCGGTGATCGACTCGTGGTGCGGGAGGAAGTCCGTGTCCGACGGGATGAAGACGGTCGTCCCCTCGAGGTCCAGCAGGAGGCCGATCACCTCGCCCTCGGCGTGGAACGGCTCGCCGTCGTCGTCGACGTGGCCGCCCGCGGGATCGTTGTACGCGGGCACCGTCTCGACGTCGATCCCGTCGACCGTCACCTCGCCCTCGAGGGGCAGGTCGATCACGTCCTCCGACAGGTCGCTCGTGTCGACGGCCTCGTAGATCGCGACGGTCGCGTCGTCGCCGGCGACGGCCGCGATCGCCTCGGGATCGTAGTGGTCGAAGTCGTCGTGCGTGACGAAGACGACGTCCGCGTCCCCGGGTTCGCCCTCGAGTTGCTCGCCCCACGGATCGACGTAGATAACCGTTCCGTCGGCGGTTTCGAGACGCTTGCTCGCGTGGCCGAGCCGCTCGAACGTGATCCCCTCGTAGGTCGTTGCCATGGTCGTTTCGAAGCCTACGTTGAGATCGCTCTTATAGCTCGGCGTCGTCGCCGCTCCGATGGCGTTGCGAAGACGATTTGCTCGTTCGACGGCGAGGAACGCGCCTCGAGAGGACGGTCTCGACGGGGCGTTCTCGGCGCCTCTCGGACGCGATTCGTCTCGAAGTCGTATCCTTCGAGTCAGTGCAACTGTTGCGCTCGTCGCCGACGCCGCGGCGCCTCGCTTAGTCCGCCGCTAAGTCTCGCCGATCGGCGCGCCAGTCCCGTCGCTGGGTGGGTGTTCCGTCGGTGAAATTATCGCGGAGCCTCGTTCGGACGCCGCGATCGTTTCGGGTGGGATTACGCCGCTTATACGTAAGACCCCTCGGCACCGACGGGGTGCCGTGACTTCAGACGATTCACGCAGTCGGGGAATCGGTCGCAGGTCGTATTTGAGCGGTCTCGCCGGGCTCGGAGCCCTTTCGATCGCCGGCGTCACGTCCGCACACCCGCTCGAGAACCACTACGGAACCGTCGTCGACGTAGCCGAAGCGGGCGCGGACACCGACGGTAACGAGTCCGTCACGCCCGTTTTGCAGGAGCTCGTCGACGACGACACGCTCCTGAAGTTCCCCGAGGGTCGGTACTACATGGACGAACAGCTGCGGCTCACCGACTTCGAGAACGTCGGTTTCGTCGGCTACGACGCGACGCTCGTCCCGGCGAACTACCACGAGTTCGACGGGCCGGAGTATCGGCTGTTCCGGTTGGGAACCAGTGACAGGCCCGGTCGCGACCTCCGGTTCGAGAACTTCGACGTCGACCAGACCGCCGACGACACGGGGATTCGAGTCATCAATGCCGTGGTCGAGGACGGCCTCTCCGTGCGGCGAGTCACGATCCACGGCGTCCACGACAGCGGGACGTGGGGTCCGGCCCTGTTCAACGTCCTCGATCCCGACGGACAGGGACACGTCTACTCCTTCCGCGCGTCGGACGGCGGTCTCCACGTCGACGAGACGCCCAACGAGGGGAACATGTGGCGCGGCCCGACCGGCATCGTCGTCAACCAATACCACCACGGCACGCTCGTCTTCGAGAGCTGCAGCCTCGGTGGCTTCCCGGACAACGGGCTCTACGCGTCCAACGAAACCGGACGGGTCGGCATCGAACGCGGCTGGTTCGAGAACAGCGGTACCGCGTCGATCCGCCTCGCCGGAACGACCGGCGTGATCAAGGACGCTGTCGCCGTCGTCACCGAGGACCCCCACGACTCCAACGGCCAGCACGCGATTCGTCTCGACGGCGGCGAGCGATTCGAGCTCGAGGGCGTCACCGTCGACACGCCGCAGCCGAACGGCGACGCGATCCGAATTATGAACGACGTCGAGAACACCGTAATCTCCGACTCGGAGATCAAGGTCGGGTACCACCCGAGCGCCGGAATCCGGGTCGATCCCGCCGCCGGTCCGGTGACCGTCGAGAATACCGATATCAAGATCCACGGTAGCGCCAACGCGGTCCGACTGCTCGGCGGCGACGGTGGCGGCGCCGATCTCGAGGACGTTCGGATCACCGGCGACGCAGCGGGGACCCGGAACCGCCACGCGATCTACTGCGAGCGCGACGGCTGTCGGTTCGTCGGCCTCTCGGTCGAACAACCGGGGGACGACAAGCGGCGCGGACTCGAACTCCGCGGCGAGGACTACCTCGTCGCCGACAGCGAGTTCGAGACGACGCACACGCCGATCGTCGTCAACGGCGGGAGCGGAGTGCAGATCGAGAACAGTTACGCCCGTTCGATCGAGGACACCTACTCACTTCGGATCACGAGCGACTCCGGAGCCGTATCGCTCGCGAACAACGACCTCCCTGACGGCGTGCGCGACGACCGGTAACGCGCGGTCAGTCGTCCTCGAGTGCATCAGCAAGGTCGTCGGCGACGGCCGCGATCGCATCGCGGGCGCGGTCGACGTCTCGGAGGGTCATGAAGCCGTGGGGCATGTCCGTATAATTCTCGTAGCGCGTGGGAACGCCGTCGCGGACGAGCTGTTCGGCGTAGGTCTTCCCGCCGTCCCGGAGCGGGTCGAAGCCGGCGGTGACGACCGTCGCGGGAGCGACGCCCGAGAGGTCGCAGGCGTTCGTCGGGTCGGCGTAGGGGTTGCGCCTGTGGATGTCGCTCCGGTAGTAGCACTCGTTGAACCACTCCATGTCGTCCTCGTCGAGGACGATGCCGGCGTGTTCCCTGACGGACGGCTGGTCGGCTTCGATGCCGACGGCCGGGTAGAGCAGCGTCTGATAGTCGATTTCCGGACCGTCGCGCTCGACGGCCACGAGCGCCGCGACGGCGGCGAGCGTCCCGCCGGCGGAGTCGCCCGCGACCGCGACCCGACCGTTTCCGGCGACCGCGTCGGGGTTCGCGGCCGCCCACTCGACGGCGGCGACGGCGTCCTCGACCGCCGCGGGGAAGGGGTGTTCGGGGGCGAGCCGGTAGTCGACGGACAGGACGGCACAGCCGCTCTCTCGAGTCAGGTGTCGGCAGAGCCAGTCGTGGGTCTCGATACTTCCGAGGACGAACCCGCCCCCGTGGAAGAAGACGATCGTCGGGTACGGCCCGGACGCGGCCGGGAGGTAGAGACGGGCGTCGAGATCGCCCGCGGGACCGGGGATCGTTCGGTCGATCGTCCGCCCGACGCTCGGACCGTTTCGGTTCCGGAGCCCCATTATCGGATCGGTGAGACGCCGGAGGAGTTTCAGGCCGTAACGGTTGTGCGGCAAGGGGAGCCGCCCCTGGCGCTCGATCGCCGCCTCCGCCTGCGGATCCATCCTGTCAGCGTGCATGACGGATCGTTCGGCGAGCCGAACTAAGCCGTTTCGGTCGGCGAACAGTTCGGGATCGAGTCGGACGCGCGGCGGGCGGCGATCACTCGAGGTCGGCCGCGTCGAACCGCCGGTAGCCGATCGCCAGCGGGACCGCGATCCAGCCGACGTACACCAGCGCGACGGTCCACGGCCGGAGGTAGACGGGGACGTCGCCGTCGACGCGCGATTCGATCCGGAGGTCCGCCGGGCCGGCCTCGGCGAACGACACGTCCTCGAGGCCCAGTTGGACCATCGGGCCGACGTAGCTGTTCGTCACCTGATCGACGGCGAACCGGTAGGCCTCGAGGGGGTTCGCCTGGTACAGCGCGAAGTACCAGGCCTCGACCTCGACCCCGGGACGGGCGCCGGCGGCGAGGTAGTAGATCCCGACGGCGAGGGCCTCCCACATCACTAGCAGCAGGATGAAGATGCCGACGGCCCACGCGAGGGCGGTCCCCCGCGAGGCCGTGGCCGCGGAGATGCCGACGGCCAGCGCCGTGAACGTCACGCCCAGTCCGATCGTCAGCCCGGTGACCTGCGCGAGTTCCACGGCCGAGATCTCCCCGACCAGCGGCACGCCGAGGACGGTCACGACGAGGAACCCGACCAGGATCGTCGCCGCGACGACGACGCTGCGACCGACGACCTTGCCGGTGACCACGTCCGACCGCGAGAACGGGTAGCTCAGGAGGACGCGCAGGCTCCCGGACCGGCGCTCCCCGACGATCGCCATGTAGCCCGCGATCAGCGCGATCAGGGGGACGAAGAAGATCACGAACTGGCCCATCACGGCCAGCAGGTCGCTCATCGATCCCTCTCCCGCGTCCCCCGAGACGTAGCCGACGAGCAGGAAGAACGCGAGGAGGCCGACGAAACCGCCGGTGATCGCCCACAGCAGCTTCGATCGGACGACGTCCTCGAAGTCCTTGCGCGCGACGTCGCGCCACGTGACGGTCATCCCAACACCCCCGAGAGGCGACCGCGGCGGTCGTCGGTTGCGGTCTCTTCCTCGCGGACGATATCCACCTCGCCGTCGGTGTAGGTCGCGAACACGTCCTCGAGGGCGACAGACGACGCGTCGACGTCGAGCACCTCGACGTCCGCGTCGAGGAGCCGCCCGATAGCGCGTGCCTTCGCGCGCGGATCCGCGCAGGTCACCACGAGCCGGTCGTCGTCGTACTCGGCGTCGGCGACGCCGTCGATCGTCGAGAGATCCGCGTCGGGTTCGTCGGCGAGCCGGAGGTACAGCTCCGAGCGCGCTCCGATGGCCTCCCGGAGCCCGTCGATGGTGTCGACCGTGATGAGCTCGCCGTCGTTGAGGATGGCCACCCGATCGCAGACGGCCTCGACCTGGTCGAGGTCGTGACTCGAGAAGAAGACGGTCGTCCCCCGCTCGGCCTCGGAGCGAACGAGTTCGCGCATGGTTCGGATACCGTTGGGGTCGAGCCCGGTCGAGGGTTCGTCGAGCACGAGGAGGTCCGGATCGCCGGCCAGCGCCATCGCGAGCGCGAGGCGCTGTTTCATCCCCGTGGAGTACTCGCCGACGCTCCGGTCGGCGTCCGCGACCGCCAGCCCGACGCGCTCGAGCAGCTCCTCGGGCGTCTCCTCGCCGTCGGCCCACCCGAGGGCGAGCTCGAGGTGGCGACGGCCGGTCAGCCGCTCGTAGAGATCGATTCCCTCCGCGAGGACGCCGGTCCGGGCGCGGATCGCCTCGCTCCCGGCTCGCGTGTCCATCCCCAACACGGACGCGCTGCCGTCGGTCGGCCGCACGAAATCGAGCAGCACGTTGATCGTCGTCGACTTCCCCGCGCCGTTCGGACCGAGGAAGCCGAACACCTCTCCCCGCTCGACCACCAGGTCCAGTCCCTCGAGGGCGACCTCGTCGCCGAAGCGCTTGGTCAGACCATCCACTTGTATGGCTGACATGTGTCGGACTGTTCACTCGAGGAGTCTTAAATGAGGGGCACACACCCAGGTACACTTACCAATAGCGGCGTTTAGTAACTGAGTTTGAGAGGACCGTACCGACGCAATTCACTCCCTCGATCAGCTGACTCTGTCTCTCGAAACGAACGTGTATCCCTCACCTTCGTACCGGAGATAGAGCGCCCTGTTGCACCGCGGGTGATTCAGATCGCCGAGCGGAGTCCGTTTCGACGCCAGCGAGCGAATCTCCTCGAGCGCTCGTTCTTGCGATTCGAAGTTCTCGTCGTCCGTGGAGATCAGCAACGAACCGGCGTTCTCTAGAACGCTGTCGAGGAAATCCTGCGCCCGTTCGCTCAAATCGGTCGCCTCGATGGCGTATCGCTCGAGGATGTACTCGCGAAACGCAGCGTCGCCCTCCGCAACGGCTTCGGCGGAATACCGGACGCGTTCTTGCGGGGCAGAACTCTCTCCGCGATCCTCGATTCTGACGTACCGACCATCGAACTCGATACGTTCGAAGTCGATACCGTCGGCGAGACGCGACTCTTCCCGATAGCCCGAATCGAGATACCCCGCGACAAACGTCTCCGAAAACACACGTACTCCGCCGGTATCCGAGAGAGAAAGCGAATTGTGCAGCAGCAACTGGTCGTAATACGGGAGGGAAGACAGCGGGACGACGTCCGCTTCCGAGGTGTCCGCACTGTGTCCCCTCCTCGAGAGTTCGTATTCTCGTCCGGCGGCCGTCCCCTTCTCGAGGACCGTTTTCTCGACCCGATAGAACGTTTTGCCATCCCGATAATGGAACAATCCGTCGTACGACCCGCTCTCGAAGAGTTCGAGGTTCGTCACTTCAGCCACGATTTCCTCGCCGTCGAGTACGGTAGCGATGAAGTCACCGATGAGCGGCGACGGGAGTAATCGCTCCTCGTCTCGTGCCACACAGGGGACGAGGTCACGAGCGGCCATCGGATCGACGGCGACGGTGTACCCGTGAAAGCCCGAGGGCTTGACGTTCCATCCGATACAGCCCGCGAGGGACGGAACGACGACTGCGGGCGTACTTTTCAGCAGTTTCCGTCGTCGCAGATGTAAAACGTATTACTAATGTGTATATGCTTTGTGTAGTCACCCGCTGGATCCGAGACGGTTCTCCTCCGGCGTCTCCCGCTGCTATTCGTTTCCAGTCGTCGTCGAATCGGGATGTCTCCGTCTCGAGGACTCCGGCGTTACGAACCGACTCGTCCGAAACGAATCGGCGGCGACCTACTCATACGGTAGTGTCTCGCTGTTACGCTAGTACTCGAGTACACAACGCGGGCTGTGACTTCGCTGCTCCGACTCGCTGTAGCCGCTTTGCTCCTCGCGAAATTGGTCGTCGCAAAAGCGGGCCGGGCGCGATTTGAACACGCGACCGTCTGATTAAGAGTCAGACGCTCTGCCGGACTGAGCTACCGGCCCTGTACCTACGACTTTTCGTCGGCCGTTAAAATACGTTTCCTTTGGATTGCGTTGTGGTAGGGACGGACACACATCGCGAGACCGCCCTCGAGTCCGCTATATCCCGCGACCGCGTGGAATAAGGATCTTCGGGAGCGTTAAGTGTGGTCGCTCCGACCACAGATGTAATGAGTACGGGGGTTACGATCTCGTCGATCTCTGACTACGCGATCCTCGGCTGTGGGAGCGTCGGCTACGCGGTCGCGGAAGAACTCGTCGAGCAGGGGAAGGACGTCCTCATCGTCGACCGCGACGAGAGCCGCGTCGAATCGCTGCGCGACCAGGACTTAGACGCCCGCACCGCCGACATTCGCGAGCCGGAAGCCGCCGACCTCGTCGCCGATCGGGACGTCGTCCTCATCCTCGCCTCGGACGTCGAATCGAACAAACGCGCCGTCGAGCACATCCGCGAGATCGACGATACCCAGTTCGTCGTCGCCCGTGCGAGCGATCCCGTCTCCGGAGACGAACTCGAGGAACTCGGCGCCGACATCGTCATCAACCCCTCCTCGGTGATCGCCGAGTCCGCCCTGCGCGCTCTCGAGTCGGGCGAACTCGAGTACAACGCGGGGAAGCTCGCCCAGCTGTTAGAGGAGACCTCGACGCGGCTGGCGATCGTCACCCAGGACAGCCCCGACCCGGACTCGATCGCGTCGGCGGCGGCCCTGCAAGCGATCGCGAGCCACCTCGGGATCGAGTCGGACATCATCTACTTGGGTGACGTCGGCCACCAGGAGAACAGGGCGTTCGTCAACCTGCTGGGGATCGACCTCGTCCAGTGGGACGAGATCGAGGACCACGCGGTCTACGACACCGTCGCCTTGGTCGACCACGCGACCTCCGGCGAGATGGATCTGCCCGTGGACGTCGTCATCGACCACCACGAGCCGGAAGCGGAGTTCGAACCCGAGTTCGTCGACATCCGGCCGAACATGTCCTCGACGTCGACGATCATGACGAAGTACATCCAGGAGTTCGATATGAACGTCTCCGAGGAGGTCGCGACGGCGCTCCTCTACGGCATCCGCGCGGAGACCCTGGATTTCAAACGCGACACTACCCCCGCCGACCTCACCGCGGCCGCCTACCTCTACCCGTTCGCGAACCACGACACCTTAGAGCAGGTGGAGTCGCCGTCGATGTCCCCCGAGACGCTGGACGTCCTCGCGGAGGCGATCACTAACCGCGACGTCCAGGGGAGTCACCTCGTCTCCAACGCCGGCTTCGTCCGCGACCGCGAGGCGCTCACGCAGGCCGCGAGCCACCTCCTCAATCTGGAGGGCGTCACCACCACCGCCGTCTTCGGCATCGCCGACGAGACCATCTTCCTCGCCGGCCGCTCGAAGGACATCCGCATCAACATCGGCAAGGTGCTCGAGGACGCCTACGGCGAGATGGGCGAGACGGCGGGCCACTCGACGCAGGCCAGCGCGGAGATCCCGCTGGGCATCTTCACCGGAATCGAGATCTCCGACGACACCCGCGACACGCTGCTCGACTTGACCGAGGAAGCGGTCAAGCGGACGCTGTTCGACGCGATGGGCGTCGAGGGCGGCAGCAGCGAAGGTTCGAACGGGAACTGACGGGCGACTCTCGAGGTCGAGCGGACGAGTTTCGTTTCCGTGTGGGATCGAATCGACACCGTTCAGTGATCTGTGACGATATCGTTCCGCCGTGACTAGCCGCCGACGCCGGTTGCTCGACTCGAGTGGGACGCGGGACGGCGATTCGATAAGAAGAACCGAGGAAACGAGCGCGAACCGAGAGACGGACCGCTCTGCGAGCGCGAAACAGATCGGAGCTGGCCCGCGCGAGAGCCGGTTATGCGATGAGTTCTTCCTCTTCCTCGTCGGGCTGGCGGACGCGTTCGACGACGTCGTTGATCAGGATCACGTCGCCGACGGCGCGAACCCAGCGGTAGGGAACGATGACGCCCTGCCCGCTGCGGGTGGCGTCGGTGAACAGTTCGGAGTTGAGGTTGCCGAGCGCGAGGCCGGTGATGGTCTGTCCGTCGACGTTCAGCCGCAGGTCTTCGACTTCGCCGACGAAGACGCCGTTGTTCGAGTAGACCTCTCGTCCGACGAGCGAGGTGATTTCCTGGGGAGTGTCGTCCATATCTGGGCACATGCAGGGTGGACTCTTAATTCTTGGTCAGACGCTCCGCGGCCGAGACCCCGTGCGGGGTCGAGGCCCGGTCGCGCTCCGATTCGCGCGGCTCGCTCGAGCGCTCGTCATTGCGACAGCCGCTTGTCGTCGGAGCGGTTCGTCGCGGCGGAGTCGGCCAGGTTCGTCTTGATCGTCGTCAGGACGAACAGGAGCCCGATGATGGCCGCGAGCGTCAGTTCGGGAATCACGAGGAATCCGCTCACGGAGGCCGCGAGCAGGCCGACGCTCGCCCCGACGAGCATCGCGCGGGAGCCGTCTACCAACTGGCTGGTGAGACCGTCGCCGGCGTCGGTATTGGCGTTGGCGTCGGCGTCCGACTTCGTCGGAGACGCGTCCGATTCGACGGCCTCGAGATACGGTCGGAAGATCTCGATGCGTTCGGTCGGCCGGACGATGCCGCGGGGCTTGTTGTAGTCGATGATTCCCTTCGTATCGAGCTTCGGGAGGTGGGACTGATACAGCGGGATATACACGCGCTGGCGTTGTTTCGACGTGAGCTCTTCGACGGTCGTCTCGTGTTCTTTCGCCGCGACGTGTTCGGCGATATCGCTCATCTTGATCGGTCCCTCCCGATCCAGGAGATAGGCGATCGTGTCGCGTCTGCGGTTCGTTTGCAGGATGTGAAAGATCTCGTCCGGCGAGAGCGCTTCGGACTCGTCGCTCGGGGGATCATCGGACTGGGAGTCGTCGGAGGGCATGCCCGTGGAGGAGCGGCGATCTGTTTTGGGCATCATATCGTACGTTCTCAGAAGAAAACTATCTCTATGTAAACCTTCTGTTTATGAGTCCGGTGCAAAATGTTACTATAGATTGATCTAATTAAAACATACACTAGGAGTAGGATATGTTGCGGGCTAACGCTTCCCGTAGCGTCAGACGACTGAAACGCCGAAACGCTGCGTCGGCGATATCGGTGGTTGTTCCGTACTCGACGAATGTCGTTACGGGGCGATAAGCGGTTCCCCAATACGATTTGGTTCGACTGAGTTTCACCCGCAATCGTTAGTACGAATCTGTGAATCGCGTCCCGAGGACGATCGGGGCTCACGCCGAATCAGTTCAGGAAGAGACCGCGGCAGAGACGGCTCCTCCACACCTAATTCGGATGGTTCAATCTCGCTGACTCGACGCCAGCTGTGAACGGTCCCGCGTAAGATGATCGACGGCCGACCGAGACTCGAGCGCCTAGCGAGCCCCGTCGAGGATCGAGTCGACCGCCGCGTGGTCGGTCAGCAGTTCCGCCATCCGGTCGACGGTTTCCTCGTCGCGCGTGCGGCCGCTTCGGACGACGTCCTCGGCGCGCTCGACTGTCGTCAACGTGTCCGTCTGTACCGAGAGGATCGGCATCCCCTTCTCGGCGGCCTGACCGATGATCGCGCCCGACGGGCGGTGACCGCCGGTCAGGATGAGACAGCGCACGCCGGGGGCCTCGAGCGCGGCCGTGTGAATCTCGGCGCGGTCGCCGCCGGTGATCACGGCGGCGTCTTTCGTCCGGCGGAAGTGACGCAGGGCGCTGTCGGCGCCCATCGCGCCGACGCTGAACCGCTCGACGTAGGCGTCCCGTCCGTCCTCGACGAGCGTCGAGGCGCCGAGCTCTTCGGCCAGTTCGCCGACGGTGACCCCCGAGAGCGTCCGCTCGCTGGGGAGCACGCCGAAGACCGGAATCTCCCGCTCCTCGAGCGCGGCGACGACGTCGGTCTCGAGCGTATCGTAGACGGCGTCCGCGACGTCGTTGTAGATGACGCCGGCGAGCCGGTCGTCGAAGGCGTCGGCCGCGGCGAGCACGTCGTCGATATCGCCCGGAACCTCGTGGGAAGCGACGAGGACGACGCGGGCGTCCAAGAGTTCCGCGACGTCGGCGTCGGTGAGGTCGACGATGCCCCCCACGTCGTACTCGCCGCCGCCCTCGAGGAACATGCGGTCCCGGCCGTCGGCGAGCGTCTCGAAGGCCTCGACCACGCGCTCGCGGATCTCGGCGGCGTCCTCGCGGCCGCGGATCGCCTGCTCGACGAACGTCGGCGAGTAGACGACGGGCTCTAGATCGTGCATCTCGGCCTCGAGGTCGAGGAGTTCCCGGGCGAGCAGCGGATCCTCGTCCAAGGTCTTCCCGACGTTGCTCTCGAGTCGGGTGCCCTTCGGTTTCATGTAGCCGACGCTGTCGCCCGCCTCGGCCGCGAGCCGGGCCAGCGCCAGCGTGATCGCCGTCTTGCCGGTGCTCTCCGCGAGCGAACTGACGAGGATCGTGTCGGCGTCGCTCGCGGCGGCGTCTGTCGACTGTCGGTCGTCCTGCCGGTCGTCGGGCTGCCGACCGTCGGTCGTTTCGGTGTCGTCGGGAGTGGTATCGGTGTCGGTGGGATCAGTGTCAGTGTCAGTGTCGCTCATGGTTCCTCCGTGTCGTCTGCGAGTTCGTCCGGATCGACGGTGAGTCTGAGATCGATCGCTTCTACGCCGTCGGGGCCCGCCACGAGCGGGTTGACGTCGAGTTCGAGGATCGCCGGGAAGTCGGTCACCAGCTGTGAGAGCCGCTGAATCGTCTCGACGACGCCCTCGACGTCGGCCGGCTCGCGCCCGCGGGCGCCGCGCAACAGCGGCGCGGCCTGGATCTCGTCGATCATGTCCCGGGCTTCGCCCTCGCCGATCGGGGCGACGCGGACCGACGTGTCCTCTAGGATCTCGACGAAGATACCGCCGAGGCCGAACAGCAACAGCGGGCCGAACTGCGGGTCGCGGTTCATCCCGACGATGGTCTCGGTCGCCGCGTCGAGGTCTAACTGCTCCTGGACCTGCACCCCGAGGATCGTCGCGTCGGGCTGGTAGTTGCGCGCGCGAGCGACGAGGTCCTCGTAGGCGTCGTAGACCTCGTCGTCGGGGACGCCGACCTTGACGCCGCCGATGTCGGACTTGTGGGAAATGTCGGGGCTGACGATCTTCATCACGACGTCGTCCTCGATGGACTCGGCCACCTCGCGCGCTCGGTCGGGATCGTCGACGATCTCGCCGGCGGGCGTCGGAATCCCGTAGGCCTCGAGCAGTTCCATCGACTCGACGCCCAGCCGGTTGTCGTCGCGGCGTTCGGCGCGGGCGAGGATCTCGCGGGCCCGCTCGCGGTCGACGTCGAAGCGCTCGGGCTCGTCGACGGTCCGCTCGCGGATGTCCCGAAACCGGGCGAGGGCGTCGAGTCCGGAGACCGCCCGCGAGGGGTCGAAGTAGTTCGGAATCCCCGACTCGCGCAGCGTCTCCTCGGCCTCGCGGGCGCGTCCGCCGCCCATCAGGCAGGTGACGACGGGCGTGTCGTGGGCTTCGAGCTCGTCGATGACCGTCTCCGCCAGTTCGTCGTAGGAGAGGACGGCGGTCGGCGCCGCGACGACGACTGCGCTGCCGACGTTGGGATCCTCGAGGGCGATCTCTAAGGCCTCGCCGAACCGATCGACGTCGGCGTCGCCGATGGCGTCGATCGGGTTGTAGACGTTGGCCTCGTCGGGCATCGCCTCGGCGAGCCGGTCGATCGTCCCGTCGGTGAAGCCGGCCATCTCGAGCGTCGAGTCGCCGACGGCGTCCGTCGTCAGGACCCCGGGACCGCCCGCGTTGGTGACGACGGCGACGCCGTCGGATTCGGGTTCGGGCAGTCCCGCGAGGGCCCGCGCGGAGTCGAACAGCTCCTGGACCGAGCGGGCGCGGAGGACGCCGGCCTGCTCGAGGCCCGCCTCGTAGGCCCGCTCGCTGCCGGCGATCGCGCCCGTGTGCGAGGAGGCGGCCTGCGCGCCCGCGTCGGTCCGGCCGGACTTGACGAGGACGATCGGGGTGTCGTCGGTCACCTCGCGGGCGGCCTCGATGAACCCCTGGCCGTCGTCGACGTCCTCGAGGTAACCGATGATGACGTCGGTGTCGGGGTCGTCGCCCCACTCGCGGACGAAGTCCGTCTCGTCGAGCACGGCCTTGTTCCCGAGCGAGACGACGTCCTGGAAGCCGATCCCCTGCTCGTTGGCCCAGTCTAAGACGGCGGTGATGAACGCGCCGGACTGGCTCATAAAGGAGATCGACCCCTCGAGGGCGTGCTCGGGGCCGAACGTGGCGTTCATACCGTTGGGCGTGGCCATGACTCCGAGGCTGTTGGGGCCGACGACGTTGAGGTCGTACTCGTCGGCGACCGCGCGCAGTCGCCGCTCGCGGTCGGCCCCCTCGCCGCCGGTCTCCGAGAAGCCGGCGGTGATGACGACGACGTTTCGCGTCCCGGCCTCGCCGAGATCGCGCAAGGCGTCGATCACCGCGTCGGGCGGTACGACGACCACCGCCAGATCGATCGGCGGCGCGCTCGACACGTCCGAATAGCACTCGAGCCCGAGCACTTCGTCGCGGCCGGGATTGATCGGCACGACCTCGCCGTCGAACCGGTCTCGCAGGTTCGCCGTGATCGCGCGGCCGACGGCGCCCTCGCGGTCGGTCGCGCCGACTACGGCGACGGTCTCGGGATCGAAAAGTTCGGCTAACCGTCCCATCGCTCGAGGTTTCGCCGAGCGACCTGTTAAACGTGTGGCGTGGTCCCGCCGCGTGGGAGCGGCCGGTCGGTCGGCCGGAGAAACGCGCGAGGCGGGCGTCGATCAGTGCGTCGAAATCGCCGCCGTCGACCGACTCGAGGCGACGATCGCGACCAGGTAGCAGGCGATGGCGACGACGACGATCGAGCCGCCGGTCGGCAGACTGCCGCCGATCGAGACGGCGAAGCCGCCGAGGATCGACACCTGCCCGAACAGGATCGAGCAGAACAGCGTCTCCCGGAAGCTGTGGGCGATCTGCGTGGCGGCCGCGACCGGGATGACGAGCATCGCGGCCACGAGGATGACGCCGAGGATCTGCATCGCGCCGACGACGACCACGGCCGTCATGACGATCAGCAGGGTGTTGTACCAGGTGACGTTGAGCCGGGCGACCCGGGCGGCCTGCTCGTCGAACGTGATGAACAGCAGCTGCTTGTAGGTCGCGACGACGACGGCGACGACGGCGACGCTCAGCGCGGCCATTAGCCGCGCGCCGCCGGGCGTGACGACGGAGATGCTCCCGAAGAGGTAGTTCTCGACGTTGATCCCGGTCATGCCGCGACCGTAGCTGATGATGAGCGTGCCGACGGCGAAGCTGCCGGTCAGCATGATCGCGATCGGCACGTCGCCGTAGGTGTCCGTGTGCTCGGTCAGCCACTGGACGCCGAGCGCGCCGAGGATGGCGACGATCAGCGCCGCGAGCAACAGCGAGACGCCCAGATCCGTCGTGGCGCTGAACAGCAGCCCGATCGCGACGCCGGCGAAGGCCGTGTGGGCGAGCGTCTCGCCGATCAGCGCCATCTCGCGGTGGACGAGGTAGGTGCCGACCAGCGGCGCGACGATCCCGATCAGGATCCCCGTCGCGATCGAGCGCCACATGAACGGGTGTCTGAAGACGTTCGTCCCGAGGACGTAGTCCAGCAGCCGGCCGGCGATGCGATACTGTTCGTACATCGCTCCCGCGACGGCGTAGTCCTGCAGATAGTCGAGGGCGAGAAAGCCGATCATGACCGCCGCCAGCAGTCCCGTCGCGCCGATTCCGATCAGTTCCAGCCGAAGTCTCGTCTCGCGGTGCATAGCTCGTATCTCAGTCTCTCGATATCAGCGTCTCAGTGGTGGTGGTGGACGACCTGCCCCGTCGCCCCGTAGGCCTCGGTGAGCGCGTCGCTCTCGACGAACGACTCGGTGTCGCCGTGGTGGTACAGTTCCGTGTTGATACAGGCGATTCGGTTCGCGCGGTCCGTGACGACGCCGATGTCGTGCTCGATCAGGATGATCGTGATCCCGTCGTCGTTGAGCGACTCGAGCAGTTGGTAGAAGGCGTCGCGCGACTCGGCGTCGACCCCGACGGTCGGCTCGTCCAGCGCCAGCAGATCCGCCTCGGAGGCCAGCGCCCGCGCGATGTAGGCGCGCTGTCGCTGGCCGCCCGAGAGCTGGTTGACCTGCCGGTCGGCGAGGTCCTCGATGCCGACCGTCTCGATGGCGTCGGCGACGATCTCGCGGTCTGCCTCCCGAACCCGGCCGTGGCCGACGTGGGCGAACCGACCCATGGTCACGGCCTCGCGGACGGTGACCGGCATCGTCCCGCCGCCGCTGGTCGCCTGCTGGGAGACGTAGCCGATCCGCTCGCCCTCGTCGAAGGCGTCGACCGGTTCGCCGAAGAGTTCGACCCGGCCGCTGTCGGCCTCGTGTAGACCGAGCATGAGGTGCAGGAGCGTCGTCTTCCCGGAGCCGTTCGGGCCGATGAGCCCGAGGAAGTCGCCTTCCTCGACGGTCAGGGAGACGTCGCGGACCGCGGGCTGGTCGCCGTAGGCGAACGTCACGTTCTGGAGATCGACGACGGTCACTGTGCGTCTAGTGCTTCTCTGAACGCGGGGATGTTTATCTCTTCCATTTGCTCACGGTAGCCCCAGCCCCGTTCCTCCCACGAGGCGAGGGTCCCCGAGGCGGTCGCGAGGGGCATCGCGTCGGTCGCGTCGCTGCCGTCGAGGAGCGTCCCGACGAGGGGCGGGTGTTGGCCTTCGGGGGCGTCGAAGGCGTCGTAGAGGATCGTATCGATCCCGTTCTCGTCGATGTGATCGATGGTCTCCGAAATCTCACTCTGGCTCGGCTCCTCGTTCGGGGAGACGCCGACGGGCGTGTGCAGTTCGAAGCCGTACCGGTCCTCGAGATAGGTGAAGGAATCGTGGCCGGCGAAGACGGCGGTGCGGCGGTCCGCGTCCTCGATGAGCGCCTCGAACTGCTGGTCGACGTCCTCGAGGACGTCGACGTACTCGTCGGCGTTGGCCCGGAACGTCTCCTCCTCGTCGGGGTGGGCCTCGACTAAGCCGTCGACGATGTTCTCGAGGATGTCCCGTGCGAGGACGGGATCGAGCCAGGCGTGGGGATCGAACGAGGAGCGATCGTGGTCGTGATCGTGACCGTCGTCTCCGTGCTCGTGGCCGTCGTCCTCGCTGTGGTTCTCGTCTCCGTGCTCGTGCTCACCGTCTTCGTGCGTCTCAGTGTCGTTCTCGTGATCGTGCCCGCCGGAACCCGTCTCGTGGTCCCACTCGAGCAACTGATCGTCGAGTCCCGCGAAGCCGTCGACGACGATCACGTCGTCGTAGTCCGCCTCGAGCGTCGACGCGATGTCCTGCGCCCACGCGAACTCGGGCGTGTCGAGGTAGACGAAGACGCCCGCGTCGGCGATGTCGCGGGTGAGGTCCCCCGGCGGACTCCAGCCGTGGCCCGACTCGCCGGTTCCCACCGGGTTCTCGAACGCCATCGTCTCGCCGCTGACCTGCTCGGCCCAGTCCCACAGGCTAAACAGGGCGGCGTACCCCGTGTCGTACTCCCGTTCGGCGAGGTCCAGATCGTCGAGACAGCCGGCAAACGCGCTCGCAGCGAGGAGGCTCCCACCTGCCCCCAGCAGCGACCGCCGTGTTCGGTTCATATCCGAAAATACGCCCCGCCGGATAAAAGCGTTATTATCCAACCCAGATACATTATTAACTCGAGGTAGTTATAGGGGGAGTTGTTGCTAACTGGGCGGCGAGCGAATTTCGGCAGCGAGGAGAGGCGAGGACTGAAGCCGCGAGAAGCGGCGCGCTCACTCGAGCGAGACGCCGAGTTTGACCCCGTTGTGGCGTCGGTACGCCGGCGGCTGGCTCGGTTCGGCGTCGCGGACGACGTCGAACACGTCGAAGCGGATCACCAGGCGCCCGGGACCGATCGTCGCCCGAAGGACGGGGCCGCGGCTCGTGACGACGACGTACGGTGGCCCGGCGACCGGCCGGGCCGACAGCTCGTGGCCCGTCGCCGCGACGACGTCGGCCAGTACCTGCGGGAGTCGCTCGAACAGTCCGGACGACTCGAGTTCCGAACGGAGGCCGTCGGTGACGGTGGTCCGATCGGTGGTCCGCGACGTATCCCAGGGTTCGGCGATCCGGTCGGCGCAGTCCTGGATCGCCTCGATGACCGGGGCGTGTTCGGTCTGGATCCGACGGCGCGCGTCTCGAACCGGATGCGACACGAATGTGAGTGGCGGCGGGAATCACTAAGATGTCTCGACTCTCCCGTCGAACGAAGCGAGCGCACGCTGGAGTGACGGGACGGCGGTCCGCCGCTACTTCCGCCGTTCGACCGTGCCGACGTTCAGCGTCCGGACGTGGCGCAGCACCGTTCGGGCCCCGCGCCGCCACGCCGGCTCCGTCTCCCGTCGCTCCTCGAGTTCGCGCCGCAGCCGTTCGTTCTCGGCCTCGAGATCATCGACCGTCGTCTCCAGTCGCTCCGCGTTCGCCTCGAGGTCGTCGACGCGGTCCTCGAGCCGGTAGCGGCGCTCGCGCTGGGCCTCGAGGTCGTTTCGCAACTGGTCGCGTTCGCGCCGGAGGGTCTCGACCCGGGCGGCGAGTTCCTCGCGTTCTCGAGCGCCGTCGTCGACGAACGGATCGCGGTCGGTCGCGGCGATCGACTCTTCCTCGAGATCGACGGTCTCGTCGTCCGTCTCCTCCGCGTCGGCTCCGGGCTCGAGGTAGCCCAGGCCGACGGCGTTGACGACGGCGCCGATTAACAGAATCATCCCGCCGAAGTAGAGCCAGGTCAACAGCAGGAGGATGGCGCCGAGGGGGCCCGCCGACTCCGAACTGGAGGCGAAGGAGACGTACACCCGGAACAGCGACTGGAGTAGCGTCCAGCCGAGGGCCGCGACGACGACGCCGGGGATCACCTGTCGCTTGGACGAGCCGACGTCGGGGAAGTAGTAGTACATCGGGAAGAACGCGATCGCGAGAATGACGAACAGCAGGATCGACTGCGCGACGCCGAGGAAGGGGATCTCCGGCAGGAACGCGACGATCGCGGTCGCGACGGCCGCGAAGATGAGCGCGCCGCCGATGACGCCGAAGACGATCAGCGCGTCGTGGATCTGGTCGAGGAACGAGTTCTCGTTGGTCGTCCCGTAGATCTCCGAGAACGCCGTGTCGAGTCCGCGGAAGATCTTCAGTGACCCCCACAGGAGCACGACGAGGCCGACGATCGTGGAGCCGGCCGACGCCGGCGAATCCTCGATCGCGTTCTCGATTAACAACTGGCCGCTATCGGGAAGAAAGCCCTCCGTCGCGGCCGAAACCTGGTCGGCGAACGCGTCGCCGCCCGCGATCGTGACGAGGAAGAAGACGAGGACGAGCAACGGCAGCAGCGAGATGAACGCCTGATAGGCGATGCTCGCGGCCATAAACGGCACGTTCTTCTCCTGAATACCTCCGACGACCGTCTTCCCAAAGGAGAGGCCGTCGCGAAGATCCGTAGACATAGACGTATACGGGTTCCCAACGGCGTTATGCCGTCGGCTTGCAGCGACCGTGTGGGTTTCCCGCAGGGGGCGGACGCGGAGACTCCGTCACGGTTCCGGTCCGTCCTCGAGCAGCGCCTCGACCGTGCTGCGGGTCGGCAGGGCCGCCATCGCCCCCGCGTCGGTCGTCGCCGTCGCGGCGACCGCGCCCGCGAAACCCAGCGCGGCCTCGAGGGAGCGGCCGTCTCGAAGCGCGGCGATGACGCCGGCGACGAACGCGTCGCCCGCGCCCGTCGTATCGACCACGTCGACGTCGAATCCCGGATGGCTCGCGACGCGCGCGTTCGACTCGGCCGACGCGGGTTCAGCGGGCCACGGCGCGCGTTCCGACGCGGCCGCGACGGCGCCCTCGTCGCCCCGCGTGACGAAGACGGTATGCGGGCTCTCACCGGGAGCGCCGTCTTCGAGCACCGCTCGAGCGATCGCTTCGGGCTTCGATTCGGCATCGGAAGCGTCGGCCGCACCGTCGCCCGCGTACCCCAGCCGCTCGAGTTCGCCGACCGTCGCCTTGCAGACGTCGACGTGGGCCAACGCCTCGCGACCGACGCGGGCGAACGCCTCCCGGTCGGGCCACAGTTCGGGTCGGAAGTTCGGATCGAACGAGGTCGTACAGCCCGCGTCGGCGGCCCGCTCGAGCAGGTCGATCGTCGCCGTCCGCGCCGGCTCGCTGGCGAGGGTGACTCCGCCCGCGTGGACCCACTCGAGGTCCTCGAGCGTCGCGTCGCCGATCCGACCGGGCTCGAGCCGCGTATCGGCGGTGTCCTCGCGGTAGAACGTGAACTCGCGGTCGCCGGTCTCGTCGTGGGTGACGAACGCGAGCGTCGTCTTCGCGTCGGGGTCGCGCTCGACGAATCGGTCCGGGAGGTCGGCGTCGTCGAGGACGGTCTCGAGGTACCGCCCGAACGGGTCCGCGCCGACGCGGGTCCAGAACAGCGGCGGCGCCTCGAGCCGTGCGAGGCCGACGGCGACGTTGGCCGGCGCGCCGCCGGGCCGACGGTCGAAGCCGGGGACGTCCTCGAGCGGCCCGGAGCGCTCAGGGATGAAGTCGATCAGCGTCTCACCGGCGACGAGGACGTCGCGAGTCATGTCTGCGTATCAGTCGGCCGGCGGTTTATGGATACCGAGCGCTGGCGGACCGTCGGCGGCGCGACGCTGGCAGCGGTGCCGGCGCTATCGCTCTCGAGCGGCCGGTCGAAACGAGAGAAAGCGTAGAGAGATCGGTGTTCGACTTACAGGATGATGCTCTTCTCGCGCATCATCTCGTGGATCGAAGCGTCGAGCCCCTCGCGGCCGATACCGGAGTCCTTGTTGCCGCCGAAGGGGATGTCGCCCAGCCCGTGGCTCGGCGCGCCGTTGATCCGGACCGCGCCGGCGTCGACGCGGTTCGCGACGTTCATCGCGCGCTTGTGGTCGCTCGTGAAGACGGCCGCGTCGAGCGCCAGATCGGAGCTGTTGGCGATCTCGATGGCCTCCTCCTCGTCGCTGAAGGTGGTGACCGCGGCGATGGGGCCGAACTGCTCTTCGTCGACGATGCGGGCGTCGCGGGGAACGTTCGCCAGCAGCGTCGGTTCGAAGAACTGGTCGGCGAGTTCGTCCGGCACGCCCTCGGGGGCGCGGCGACTCCCGCCGCGGACGATCTCCGCGCCCTTGTCGACGGCGTCCTCGACCAGTTCCGCGACCCAGTCGGCCTGCTCTTCGCTGATGAGCGGGCCGAAGGCGGTGTCCTCCTCGAAGAGGTCGCCGGCGGTCCAGGCGTCCATCTGGCCGTCGATCAGCTCGACGAGGTCGTCGTGGACCGACTCGTGGGCGAGCACGCGCGAGACGGCCGAGCAGCGCTGGCCGGCGTACTTGAACGAGCCCTTGGCGCAGTTGCCCGCGACGTCGGTGAGGTCGGCGTCCTCGAAGACGATCGCCGGGGCGTTGCCGCCCAGTTCCATGTGCAGGTTGACCATGCCGCTCTCGCGGGCGACGTGTTTGCCGGCGCCCGAGGAGCCGGTCATCGCGATGGCGTTGACGCGGTCGTCGCCGGAGAGCACGTCGCCGATCTCGCTGGCCTCGCCGGGGACGAAGTTGAAGGCGCCGTCCGGAATCCCGTCGACCTCGCTGATGACGTCGGCGAGGATCGCCGCCGAGATGGGCGTCTTGCTGGCGGGCTTGAGCAGGACGCTGTTACCGGCGGCGAGTGCAGGGGCTACCTGTAATGCCGTGGTCGCCAACGGATAGTTGTACGGCGTGATACACAGCACCGCGCCGATCGGCTCGTGTTTGACGATCGCCTGCCAGCCCTCGTGGCCCTCGGTCGAGCCCTCGCGGTACTCGCCCTGGCTGACGACGTTGCGAGCCTCCTCGGCCGCGCGGTCGAATCGCTCGGCGGCCTGCCCGACCTCGCCGCGGGCCGAGGAGATCGGTTTCCCGGCCTCGCGGACGATGACCTCCGCGAGTTCCTCCTCGCGCTCGCGCAGCCCCTCGGCGATCGCTTCGCACCACTTCGCGCGCTCGACGACGGTCGTCTCGCGCATGTGCGGCTTGATCTCGTGGGCTGCCTCGAGGGCGGCGTGGGCCGCAGCCGGATCCGCAGCGGTCACCTGCGCGAAGGTGCCTCCGTCGGCGAGATCCGAGACCGGGATCGCGTTCTCGGTCTCGAGCCACTCACCGTCGACGTACAGTCGCTCTCTCCGCTGTGCGGCTCTCGTTGCCATACCCGTCTCTTAGAGCCCCACACTGAAAGAGTTTACTCACGCTTGAAAAAATAACGCAAGTATTGATGACCTCGTTCGGTGACGGGTCGATTGTTAGGTAGACCAAAATCTAGAGCGTCCATTGAGAACTGTGGTTTCCGATTACAGAAAAAATGTTCTCGCATGGGAAATCTTTAAGTGGAACGCGCGCGTTTGTTCGAATACAATGAGCACCCAAGAGACCGTCCGCCAGTCGGCTGACAGCGTCGAGGGGAACGAACTTCGCCTCGAGCAGGAGAAAGCCGAGCAGATCGTCGACGCGCTGAACACGGAGCTCGCGAACTCGTACGTCCTCTACCACCAGCTCAAGAAGCACCACTGGGTCGTCGAGGGCGCCGAGTTCCTCCCGCTTCACGAGTTCCTCGAAGAGGCCTACGAGCACGTCGAGGAGGGCGCCGACGAGATCGCCGAGCGCGCCCAGGCGCTGGGCGGCGTTCCCGTCTCGGGCCCGACAAACCTCGAGGACCGCGCGACCGTCGAGTTCGAGGGTGAGGACGTCTACGACGTCCGCACCATGTTCGAGAACGACCTCGAGATGTACGGCGACATCATCGAGTCGATGCGCGGCAGCATCGAACTCGCCGAGAACCTCGGCGATCCCGCCACGGGCGAGATCCTCCGCGAGATCCTCGTCCACCTCGAGGAAGACGGCCACCACTTCGAGCACTACCTCGAGGACGATACGCTGGTCCTCGAAGAAGCGACGAAGTAATCGGACGACGGAAACGCCGGGTACCGAACCGCGTCGCCGATCGATTCCGCGTTTTTACTGCTGCATCGAGAGACCAGCGAATAGCCCGTTTCGCACTCGAGGGTGGATACCGATACCCGGAGTGTCGCATCTTTCCGCGTGTTATTTCGAACCGCAAAACCGGCAGACGGTGGCGCGCGCTGTGTCGCGGAACGGTGTAAGACCGACGGCGGGAGGCCTCGGTACTGCGAACGGGAAGAAAAGCGACCCGTGGGCTCAGTGAGCCGTGGTCCGAAGTCGCGCGAGGTCGTCACGAGAAGGTGAGTGACGGCTCGGAAGACACGACGTAGTAGTCCGCTACTTCCGCTGGCAGCGAGGAATTCCACGGCCTCCCCAACCGATTCGTTCACTCGCGTCGCTCACGGTTCCCAGCGGTCACCGTTCGCTTTTCGAGGGGTTCACTGTGTTCACCCCTCGCACCGCTCGTTCGCTCATCCCTCGCGCATGGTCGTCGGTCAGCCTCGCGTTGCTCGGCTGACCGACAGCGCGCGCCACCGAAGGCCGGGCTGTCGACTGTCGCTCTCGAGCCCGCTTGCAAGGGGGTCCCCAGAGGTGGCAACTCTGCAACGTCTAGTGGCGTCAAAACCGAAGAGAGAGGATCCATGGCCGAGGTCAGTCGGCGTGACGGTTCGGTCCGTCGGGTCAGCGACGGACGAGCGGTGCGCTCGAGTCGGTGGTCGTGGGATCGCGGTCGGAGCCCGTCCCGACGGTCAGCGCTCGAGGTCGACGGTGAGGTCGGTCGCGATCCAGCCGTCGTTGTTGTTGCGCTCGGTGAAGACCGTCTTGCCGGGGCGCGTCTCGTGGCTGGTCACGACCACTGCCGGCTCCTCGGGTTCCTCGTCGGCATCGGAATCCTGCCTGCGGGCGGGTACGTCCATCACGTGGAGTTAGGTATACCTAAATCTAAAAAGTTTTTGGTCGGCCTAAGTCTCTGGGAGTCGAACTGATCGCGCGGTTGGAGGCCGTAGTTTCACACTGTCGGACGCCGTACCCGCGCGTATGGAGTTCGACGTCGTACAGGGCGACATCGCCGCACAGTCAGCCGACGCGCTCGTCAACGCCGCCGGGACGAGCCTCGAGATGGGTTCCGGCGTCGCCGGCGCGCTCCGACGCGGCGCGGGCGAGGAGATCAACGAAGAGGCCACGGCGAAGGGCCCCGTCGATCTCGGCGAGGTGGCCGTGACGGACGCGTACGATCTGGACGCCGACTACGTCATCCACGCTGCGGCGATGCCTCACTACGGGGTTCACGAGACTCCGTCGGAGTCTCGTGAGCTAACCAGAACCGAAGGTTCTGGTGCTGACGGCCGGGCGACCGAAGAAAGCATCCGCGACGCAACCCGGAACGCGCTCGAGAAGGCCGACGACCTGCGCTGCCGATCGATCGCGCTCCCGGCGCTCGGCTGTGGCGTCGCGGGCTTCGACCTCGCCGAGGGCGCCGCGCTCATCGCCGAGGAGATCCGCGACTACGAGCCCGAGACCGTGGCGGAGGTTCGGTTCATCGCCTACGCCGACGAGGAGTACGAGACGATCCGCGCCGCGACCGCGACGGGCGACTCGCCGGCGCCGACCGACGGGAGCGAGTCCGATCGGTGACCGGAGTCGCGCCGGCGACGTCCGCTCGAACCGGATCTCGGTCCGTTCATCTTAAAGACGCCACCTGTGGTCGGGAAGGAATAACCCACCGGTGCTCGAAGCCGAGCGTATGGGGCGGCACGTACTGGTGGCGATGGGCCGAACCGACGCGTCGGACGCGGCGCTCGAGTACGCGTTCGAAGAGTATCCTGCGGCGAAAATCTCCGTGCTCCACGTCACCGACGCGGCCGGTCCGTTCGCCCGGTTCGGCGGCCGGGATCCGTGCGAGTACGTGATTCCCGAACTGGCCGCCGAGCGGAGCGCGGAGCTGCTCCCGACGCCGGACCGCTTTACGCGAGCCCAGTGCCGACGGGCCGAGCGGGTCCTCTCTCGCGCGCACGAACTCGCCGAGCGCCACGACCGGGAGATCGAACCGGCCGTCCGCTCGGGCGGCGCGGCGAGGGAGATCACCGACTACGCGGAGGAACACGCCGTCGACCACATCGTCATCGCGGACCACCCGCCGACGGCGTTCCGTCCGATCTTCCGATCGGTCCCCGAATCGGTCACCCGGAACGCCAGCGCGCCGGTCACGACGCTCTGATCGCGCCGCGACGGTCGCTCCGTCGTCTCGAGAATTCGAGTCCGGAGCGGCGGGTCCCGATCAGGACAGCGAGAGCCCGCGGACCTCGACCGAATCGCCCGCTTCGACGCGGCCGATGATCCGTCCGTCGGTGTCGGCTGCGAGGTCCTCGGCGCGGTCCTCGGGCAGCGCGACGACGAAGCCGGTGCCCATGTTGAACGTCCGGTGCATCTCCTCGTCGGTCACGTTGCCCTCCTCCTGCACGAACTCGAAGACCGCCTGCGCGGGGAACGGGTCGTCGACGACGTACTCGAACTCGCCCATCCGGAGCAGATTGGTCCAGCCCCCGCCCGTGACGTGGGCCGCCGCGCGCACGCCGTGTTCGCGCATCGGTTCGAGCAGGTCCGTGTAGATCCGGGTCGGCCGGAGCAGTTCCTCGCCGATCGTCCGCTCGGGGTTCGGCGGGAACTCGTCGGTGTAGTCGTGCTCGCGCGTGACCGCTTCCCGCGCGAGGGTGAGCCCGTTCGAGTGGATGCCGTTCGAGGCGAAGCCGACGAGGGCGTCGCCGACCTGCGCCTCGCCCTCGAGCACCTCGTCCTTGCCCGCGAGGCCGGCGCAGGTGCCCGCGAGGTCGAACCCCTTGATGACCTCGGGCATGACCGCCGTCTCGCCGCCGAGCATCGTCAGGTCGGCTTCCTCGAGCCCCACGGCGAGCCCCTCGCCGATCTGGTTGGTCAGCGCCTCGTCGGGCTCGTCGATCGCGAGGTAGTCGACGAAGGCGACGGGCTCGACGCCCGCGGCCACGAGGTCGTTGACGTTCATCGCGATGCAGTCGATCCCGATCGTCGAGAAGTCCTCGATCGCTTCCGCCACCAGCAGTTTGGTCCCGACGCCGTCGGTCGCCAGCGCCAGATAGCGGTCGCCGATGTCGATCAGGCCGGCGTACTCGGTCCGCAGGTCGCTGCCGAAGGCCTCGAGCAAGGCCGCGGTCGCGTCCTCGCTGGCTTCGATGTCGACGCCGGTCTCCGCGTAGGTGAGCCGTTCCTCGCTCCCGTCGTCCGCTGAATCGGTCATGTCTGAACGACCTCCCGGGGCGAGCAAAAGGTCACCGGTCCGGGCGAGCGACCGCGAGTCCGCGCCTCCACGGCCACCGCCGAGTCGCGGGCGCCGTCGATCGTCGTTACATCCGATCCGGCGGCCGTACGACTCGAGACCGTCAAAACAGATGGAAACTCGACTCGGCGCCGGAACGGACCGCCGACCGCCGTCAGAACGGGTTGGCGAACAGGACCACGTATCCCGCGAGCAGGGCGCTCGGGACGAACACGAGCGCGAACACGCCCTTGTGCCAGTCGTAGACCGATTTGCCGTCCAGCGGACCGAAGGGGATCATGTTGAACGCGGCCAGCACGAGGTTGATCCAGACGCCCATCTGGCCGATGGTCCCGAGCGGGGCCGGCATGAGCACCAGCGGCAGGAACATGATCGCGAGCAGGTGGTTGGTGACGGGTCCGGCGAGGGCGATCATCGCGTTCTCCCGCTGGGTGATCCGGCCGCGGTGGTAGACGGCGCCGGGTGCGGCGAAGAGGAAGCCGACGAGCGCGCCCATGAGCGCCAGAAACAGCATCTGGTAGTCCGCTCGGAACTCGGCGATCTGGCCGTGTTCGATCGCGACGACCTTGTGTGCGAGCTCGTGTAACAGGAAGGCGACGCCGACGGTGACGAGACTGAGTCCGACCATCCCGAGGAAGTAACCGACGTCGGCGCCGGCGTGAACCGGCGCGAATATCAGCGAGAACGCGACCGACAGCGTCAGCCACGCGACGGCGAGGTCGATCAGCTCCCGGTCGCTGAAGGTCAGCTCCGGCTCCGAACGCGACCGCGCGCGGACGCTCATATCAACAGCCCTCGGAGCAGCTCGAGCGTGTTTTCGGCCCCGCGGAAGAGCTCGTTGAACAGGGCGTTGATACCGCCGATTTCGGGCGCCAGCCACGGCAACACGCCGACCACGAACAGGAAGCTCGCGATCATGCTCCCGATGTTGGTCAGCGCGACGATCATGATGAGCCGGAACAGCGGCACCTCGAACATGTCGGCGAAGGCCTCCTCGATCGGACGCTCGGTGTCGTCGATGATCTCGTTTAGCGTCTGGATGTCCCGGACGTTGACCGGCCGGTATTTGAGTTCGACGTAGCCGGCGAACCAGCCCGGCGCCAGCAGCGGGTTGATGCTCGTCAGCCAGGCGACGGCCCCGCCGACGCCCGCGCTGATCCAGCGCGCGCCGGCGAGGCGGGCGAGCGTGAACGCGAAGATCCCGTTGATCAGGAACCACGCTCCGAACAGCTGGAGCAGGAAGGTGTCCTGAACGCCGGCCATGACCAACAGGAAGAAGAAGGCGACGAAGCCGAGCGTCAGCAGGTAGCCGACGATCTTCAGCGGCGAGAACCGGCTGCTCGAGGTCGTCCCCGACAGCGACTCGAGGGACGGAATCTCCGAGGGGTTCTCGAGGTGGCGCTCGATGCCGGCCTTGTGTCCGGCGCCGACGACGGCGAGCACGTCGTACCCCTGCTCGCGAAGCCGGTGGAGGTGGGTGGCGATGTAGGCGTCGCGTTCGTCGATCAGGGCGTTGGCCCCGCGCGGGCTGAACTGGCGGAACTCCTCCATCATCGCCGCGACGACGTCGCCGTCGGTCATCTCCTCGATATCGACCTCGTCGATCTCGTCGACGTCGCCGCTGACGCCGTCGAGGAGGAGCCCGACGACCGCGCCGACGAGGACGCCGACGCCGAGGCCGGCGAGCATGCCGACCGTCCCGCGGATCGCGTAAGTGCCGACGCCCTCGAAGGTCCCGACGGAGAACGGCCCGACGGACACCTCCGCCGCGACGAGCGCGAGACAGGCCGCGATTCCGAGCCCGATGCCGGCGAGGATCCGTATCGTGAACCCGCCGGCGATGCCGTTCGATCTCCCGATCGACTCGAGCGAGGGGAGAAAGAGGAGTCCGACGAGGGCGCCGCCGAAGGCGCCGGCGGTGACGGCGCCGGCGGACGCCAGCGTCGTCGAGCCGCTGATACCGAGCAACAGGGTGTCACCCAGCCCCGCCAACGGGGCGAGGAACGCGCCGAAGAGGAGCCCGAGGAGGGCGCCGCCGATGGCGCCGAAGGAGAGCCCGATGGTCCGGGGATCGGTGACCCCCAGCGCGAGCCCGCCGACCATCTTCAGCTTCTCGGTGATCGAGAGCCCGCGCCAGAACCGCTGGATCGTCACCTGGATGTCCCGGTCGACCAGCGCGACGCCGCTCCCGTTGCGTTCGGCGGCCTCGATGGCGGCGCGCATGTCCGCGCCGGGTTCGATGTCGAACTGGTCGCCGAGCCGCGACTGGACGTAGGAAAGCATCCAGTAGGCCAGAAACTGGAAGACGGTGTTCCCCGAGAGGAGGTCGCCCGCCTCGATGTCGTCCGGCGCGCCGCCCTGCATCTGGCGGTACCGGTTTTCGTCCAGTTCGACGGCGACGACGTCCGGTTGCTCCTGATCGATCGTTTCGTGGACCTCGTCGACGCTCGACTGCGAGACGTGGGCCGTCCCGAGGACGGTGACGGAGCCCTGTTCGTCACCGGGTGGATCGGGGGGCGCCGGCACGTCGGCGTCGCCTGCATCGCTCATTAGCGGGTCAACTCGGCGACGACTTTTACCAGTATCGAAGCCGGAGGAAATAATAATTACGATTTCTTACTTATTGCATATAATTATTTTCCACGACGGACCATCGCGGTATTGCGGGCCGAGGCAGCGACAAGAGTGTTTACGCTCGTCCCGAACGAACGACCGATGACCGATCTCATCGAGACGCTCGTCGAGAACCGCGAGATGGTCCAGCCCAATCACGCCAACATGCTCGAGACGGCCCACGGCGGCACCGTCATGAAGTGGATGGACGAAGTCGGCGCCATGTCCGCGATGCTGTTCGCCGGCGAAACCTGCGTGACGGCCCGCGTCAACCGAATGAACTTCGAGCGACCGATCCACGTCGGCGACACCGCCTACATCACGGCCTACGTCTACGACGCGGGTACCTCGAGCGTGAAGGTCCGGCTGGTCGCCGAGCGCGAGGACCTGCGGACGCGAGAGCGGGAGATGACGACCGAATCCTACTTCGTCTACGTCGCGATCGACGACGAGAAGAACCCGACGGCGGTGCCCGAGCTGACCGCCGACAGCGAACAGGCGGTAGCGTTACGGGAGGCGGCACTCGAGGGCGACGGCGACCGCTGATCGAGTGCGGAACAGCCGGGCCGAACGTCGGAACGGACCGCGTCGGGGATCGATCGATTCCGAGCGGTTCCGGCGGCGCGGCGACGACCTACATCCGCGACCGGGGTGTCCGTCTCGGGATACCATCGCTCGAGACCGCGCGGGAAGTCGACGGCGGACACTACCGACGGACCGCCGTTCGGAACCGAGCCTAAGCGACCCGTCGATTCGATCGCGCAGCGAAAACGGAGCGGTTCAGTTCGAGTCGTTATCGGTGTCTTCCGACAGCGGCACGAAGTCCTGTTCTCTGGCCTCTTCGAGGACGGCCGTCGCCGTCTCGCGGGTGTCGGCGATGGTCGCACCGGTCATCGCGCCGATCGCACCGCCGGTACTCGCGGCGTTTCGACTGAAGACGGAGCCGATCGCGGCGCCGACGGCCGCGCCGATCGCGGCGTACCGAGCTCGGAGCAAGACGCGCTTGATACGTTCCTTCATAGATAGCGGTTCGTGACTGTTACCCATAAATATGTCTCTCGAGCACACGACTTGCGGGAACGATCGGCCGATTCCGATCGGGACCGACTCGAGGTCGCGTCACCGATCCCTCGCCGGCGGGTCTCGGCGGATCGATCGCCGCACGCGGCGCTACAGCAGCGTCGCGACGTCGGCCAGCGACTCGAGGACGTGATCGGGCTGGATCTCGGACGACTCGACGTCGGCCCGGTCGGTCACGCCGGTCAACACGAGCGCCGTCGTCATGCCGGCTCGCTCCCCCAGCGCGATGTCCGTGTTGAGGCGGTCGCCGACGACCAGCGTCCGGTCGGGAGCGGCGTTCAGGCGGTCCATCGCCGCCGCCGCGGCGACCGACGAGGGTTTCCCGAGGATCGCGTCGGGCTCCCGGCCCGCGACGGCCTCCATCGCGGCGAGGATCGCCCCGGAGCCGGGGATCTCGCCGTCGTCGATCGGGATCGTCGCGTCCGGATCGGTTCCGTAGAAGGGTACGTCGCCTTCGAGGGCCCGCAGCGACTCCCAGAGCGTGCCGAAGGAGAACTCCTCGTCGAACGAGCCAAGGACGACGTCCGCGGCGTCGGGGTCGTCGGTCAATCCGACGGTCGCCTCCTCGAGGATGGCCCGGAGCCGATCGCTGCCGACGAGGTAGACCGTCGCATCGGGATGGGTCGTCGCGAGGTACTCCGCCGAGACCGTCGCGGAGGTGAGGACGGTCGCCGGATCGACGTCGAGCCCGTGGGGTTCGAGTTTCGTCCCGTAGTGATCGCTGCCGCGCGTCGGGTTGTTCGAGAACAGGAGCCGATCGACGCCGGCGTCCTCGAGGGCGTGGAGGCCGTCGGTCGCGTTCGGGAGCAGTTCCTCGCCGCGGACGATCGTGCCGTCGACGTCGAGGATCGCCGCCTCGTAGTCGGTCATCGGCCGGGACTACGGCGGGGCACCGATTGAGTGTTGGGGACTCACTCCGACTGCTCGAGTTCGAGCGTCTCGGTCTCGACTCCGGCGGCGTCGGCCCGCTCGTTGGACTCGATTAGTCGATCCAGTTTCGCCTCGAACTCCGCTTCGGAGAGTTCGCCGGCCGCGTACCGCTCCTGCAGTCTCGTGACCGGGTCGCTCGCATCCCCCGCGCGTTCGGATGCGGCCTCCGCGGCGTCCCGCTCCCGCTCGGCCGCGCGGTCGGCGTCGGCCCGCTCGCTGCGGCGGGTGAGATACCAGATGAGGAAGGTGCTGGCCACGAACAGCGCCACCATTCCGAGCGCGTACAGCGGTCCCGCCAGTAGCAAGGCGGCGATGATCAGCACGTCGGCCAGGACGAACTTGATGGCGAAGATCTCCGTCAGGTTGTAGCTTCGGCCGCCGCTCTCGCTGCCCATACGTGACAGTTGGGTGTCGTTCGAAATAACTGTGGGGATCGGACGGTCGGGTGGCCGACTCGCCGTGGATCGCCGCCCGATCGATCGCTCCGCGGCTCTCGAAGCGAACGCCGCCGAAGCGGAGACCGGTCCCTCGCCGGGAAAACGCACATCCTCCTCCCGGACGAACCTCGCGTATGGCACTCGACACCGAGGTTCCCGACCCGCCCGCGCTCCGCGGGTCGTCGGATCCGGGCGACTACGACGCCGTCGACGAACCCGAGGAACGGATCGGAGACGACGTGCGGCGCGACGAACTCGAGGGGTTCTTACGGGCCGGCGCCTGGGAGGACGCGTTCGACGACTGGGCCGACCGCACCTACCTGACCGACGCGGAGTTCCGGGCCGTCCGCGAGGCGGGCCTGCTCGACGAACTCGACTTCTACTGGAATCAGGCCGCCGAGGACGTCGGCTACCGCGTTCCGTCGATCCCCGAGGATCAGTTCGACGGTCGCGAGGAGTTCGACGCCGACACCGTCGAAACCGTCGAGGAGGAGTTGGACGATCTCGCGCGGACGGTCAGCGAAGTGCTCGAGAACGATTACATCCACCGTGGGAGCGAGGAGTTCGGGTACGACTGGGAGTGACTCGAGGCCGAGGGTTTAGCCGTCCGGCGACCGTGGATCGGGTATGGACGGCGATCGGGACTCGCCCGAGTCGGTACGGACGTACCTCCGGGACAATCCGCGGGAACTCCTCGAGACCACCCGCGAAATCGTGGCCGCGGACACCCGGAACCCGCCCGGGAACACGCGGGAACTCGTCGACCGGCTGATCGACGAGTTCGAGTCGCTTGGATTCGACTGCGACCGGTTCGGCGTCGACCCGATGAAACCGAACGTCGTCGCGACGTTACCCGGAGCCGACGAGTTCACCCTGCTGTACAACGGGCACGTCGATACGGTGCCGTTCACGGCCGCGGAGTGGGACCGCGATCCGCTCGGCGAGATCGACGGCGACCGCCTGTACGGTCGCGGGACGAACGACATGAAGGGCGCGATCGGGGCGATGGTTCAGGTCGCCCGCGCGTACGCCCGCACCGACACCGAACCGCCGGTGACCCTGCAGTTCGCCCTCGTGAGCGACGAGGAGGTCTGGGGCGATATCGGGCTGGCCGATCGGTTGGCCGACGATCGGCTGGATCCCGACGCCTGTATCGTCGGCGAGGCCACCGGGCGGACCGACGTCAACTCGGTCGCGGTCGGCGACCGGAGCTACGTCTGGCCGACGATCGAGTACGAGGGCCGGGCCGCCCACGGCTCGCGGCCGATGCTCGGCGAGAACGCGATCGACGGACTCTACGAAGTCCTGCGGACCTGTCGCCGACGCCTCCGCGAGTTGGACGTGCCGACGGACGGAGTCGACGACGAGATCCTCGCCGAGAGCGTCGCCTACTACGCCTGCTATCTGGACGAGGCGTCCGCCAGGGCGCTGTTCCACTCGCCGACCGTCAATCTCGGCCGGTTCAGCGGGGGCGACGCGGTCAACACCGTCCCCTCGAGCGCGCGGGCCGACCTCGACGTCCGCGTGCTCCCGACGGTCGATCCCGAGGCGATCGTCTCGAGAATCCGTGACTGCCTCGAGGACCGGGCGGCCGCGACGATCACGGACATCGCGTGGGCGGCGGGGTCGTATACGGATCCGGAGTCCGCGATCGTCCGCGCGACGACCGACGTCGTCGAGGACGTCGTTTCGACGCCGGTCTATCGACGGTTCGCGACGGGCGGGGGCGACGCCCAGGTTTTTCGGGACGCCGGCGTCCCGACGGTCGAGTTCGCGACCGGAACGGGGACGGCACACGCGGTCGACGAGTACACGACCGCCGACAAACTCCTGCGAAACGCGATCGCGTACGCGCGGGTGCCGTTCGCGATCGATCGGGAACGGGACGGGTGACGTCCGATCGCCGCCCCGCGACCGGAGGTGGGAATTCTTATCCGCGAACCCCTCCTACGTCCGGCCATGACACTCGAGGTCGAACCGCCCGAGCCGCCGGAACTGAACTTCGTCGACCCGAACGAGTACGAGGACGCGACGATCAGCGCCGACGGGGACGTCGACTATCGGCGCGAGGAACTCCAGGAGTTCCTCGAGACGGGCGCCTGGGAGGAAGCGTTCGAGGAGTGGCGCGAGGACACCGATCTCGAGGAGCGGGAGTACGAGATCGCCCGCGAGATGGATCTCTTCGCCGGCTTCGACTTCTTCTGGGACGACTTCGCCGACAGAGTCGGCTATCACGCGCCCGGCATCCCCGAGGACTGGCAGGCGCGGGAGTACCACCCCGATCTCGACACGTGGGGGACGGTCTCCTCGATCAACGCCGAACTGACCGAGTTCGGTCAGATCGTCTCGGTGACTCTCAAGGAGGAGTACGTCGACTGGGAGGCCGAGTACGAACCGCCGGAGGATCTGCCGGACTTCGACTGACGAGGGCGGCCGGTGGGGCCGCGTAGGCACAGACACGCGTGAGCTACTGCGGCGGACCGACGCGACGACGCCCTACGCTCGGGCGACCGCGATATTTCTCGTTCGTCCGTCACACTCGGGACAGGACTCGAGCGAATCGGTCATCTCTCGGTAGCCGCACTCACAGCATTCGTAGTACGAACGTTCCGGCGCGCGTGGGGCTGGATGTACCATAGTGGAATGGGACGACTTACCGCGAAAAAGCGTTGTGCTGGTACGGATAGTACCTCCTTCTACAATCATACTCGGACGGATCCCCTAGAATATCGTTCGTCCGTCCGATTATTTCCGGTGGCGTCGGGAGCGGATTCCAATCGAATCGGCCTTCTGATCCGGTACGGTCGGACGGATCCCGCCGCGTCGATAGATAGCTCGAGGACGCTATCGGTAGACGTTCGTCCAATCACTCAGCAAGTGCAGGGATAACGCAGTTGCGACGCTCCGTCGGTATTCGACGCTGGGGTCAGCGATAAGCGGTCCGACTCGAGCGGACTCGAGGGCGAGCACAGTGCGGCGACGATCGCCTCCGAGACGACCGACTACGAAACGACGACCGACTGCGAGACCGCTCGAGATCAGTCGTGATCGCCGTCGACCGGCCCCGCCGCAGTCACTGACACACCGTTCGACCCCCTTTCGATCGCGGTACCGAAATCGGTGGGTATTCGTCGTTCGTTCGGATATCCCCGATAGACCCACATGGCGCTTCGCGAGACAGTCGATCGACTCCGCGGCTACGACGTCCTCATCCTGACGGCAGCGATCTGGTTTCTCGCGAAGTTCCTTCGCTACGCCTTCCCGCCGCTGTTCGACTCGTTCGGGGCGAGTTACGGCGTCTCGAACGCGGTTCTCGGGACCGCCTACACCGGTCTGATGCTCGTCTACGCGGCCATGCAGTTCCCCTCCGGCGTGCTCGCGGATCGCTTCGGCTCGGTGGGCGTCATCACCGCGGGCGTCGTCGTCGCGGCCGTCGCCGCGCTCGCGCTGGTCGTCGACTCGCCGTTTCTCGTCCTCGTCGGCGCGATGCTCGTCATGGGCGCCGGCACCGGCGCGCACAAGACCGTCGCCGTTCGGCTGCTGTCGCGGGCCTACCCCGCGCGAACGGGCCGCGCGCTCGGCGTGCTCGACACGTTCGGCGCCTTCGGGGGCGTCGTCGCGCCGGCCGTGATCGTCGCCGTCGCGGGCGTCTCGTTCCCGTTGGGCGATAGCTGGCGGCTGCTCTTCCTGGGCGCCGGACTGCTCGGACTCGGCCTCGGCGCGGCGTTTCGAGGACGCGTTCCGCGACGCCTCCCGAACGACTCCGCGGGCGACGACGCGACGGCCGCCGTCTCGGCCGGCGGCATCGGACGGTACACGACGCTCCTTCGGGACCCGCGGTTCGCGGTGTTCGCGCTGCTGACGGTGCTGTTCTCGTTTACTTACAACGGGTTCGTCGCGTTCGCTCCGCTGTATCTCACGCAGGAGGCGGGGCTGACCGACGCGACGGCGAGCCTGCTCTACAGCGCCCTCTTCCTCGCGAGCCTGGTTCAACTCGTCACCGGCGATCTCAGCGACCGGGTCGGACGACTCCCGCTCATCGTCGGTACGCTCGGACTCGCGTCGGTCGCCCTGACCGCCCTCATCGCCGTGACCGGGACGGCCGGTCCGCTGGTCCTCGGCGCGGCGCTCGTCGCGGTCGGGATCGGCTCCCACGGCTTCCGACCGGTCAGAGGCGCCTACCTGATGTCGGCGATTCCCGACGACGTCGCCGGCGGCGGGCTCGGCGTCGTCCGGACGCTGCTGATGGCGGCCGGGGCGATCGCTCCCGCGATCGTCGGCACGCTCTCGGAAGTCGCCGGCTTCCGGCCCGCGTTCGGTCTCCTCGCGGCGTCGGTCGCCGCCGCCACGGCGCTCGGCGCCGTGCTCTGGCTGCTCGAGTAGTCGCGTTCGATGACGTTCACCGATACTATTTACCGCGGAAAGAGTTAACGTGCCCCGTCACAAACGTTAGCACATGACGGTAGCCGAGCAACTCGAGTACGAATGCGTCGCGTGCGGGCACCGCGAGACGGTCGCCGACGCGCTCGTCAGCACCTGTCGACGGTGCGGGGGCGAGATGCGGAACGTCGAGCCGATCCACGAGTGATCGGTCGCAGCCCTCGTGACGACCGACGGCGCCGTTTTCCCGCAGCCCCGTACGCGTAGCGTCGGCTCCGCGAACGCGAGAATTCCCGAGAAGGGGCAACTGTGCGAGTGACCCGCAACGATCTCTTTACCGACTCGCCACGATAGCGCCGGCGATCAGGACGACGCCGAGCACGACGGCGACGGCGCCGATCGTCCCGTCGCCCGCGAGCGCGAGCGAGCCTCCGGCGACGACGCCGGCGCCGCCACCGCCGGCAGCGATCGGAACGACCGTCTCCGTCGTTCCGGACGACTCGTCCCGTTCGCGGGGTCGTTCTCCCGTCTCGACGCGCTCTCGCAACTCGGCGACGTCCGTCTGTAGCGCCTCGAGTCGCTCCCCGCGGGCCGTCGACGACTCCACGTCGTCGAGCGCCGACTCGAGTCCGTCCATCCGATCCGCGAGCGCGTCCAGTCGATCGTCCGCCGACTCGAGAGCCGCCTCGTCCGGCGTCGCGTCGAGCGCCGTCGCCAGGTCGTCGACCTCGCTCGCGACCGACTCGAGGCGGTCGTCGTGGGCCGCGAGCGAATCGGCCTGCCGATCGAGCCGCGACCCGTGCTCGCTCGTCCGGTCGTCGAGTTCGTCCGCGTGGCCGGCTAGGTCGTCGATCCGCGTCGAGAGGTCGTCGACTCGCTCGAGACGGCCCGCAAGCGCGTCGGTCTGGTTCTCGAGATCGTCGGTTCGGTTCTCGACGCGCTCGAGACGTTCCGCGACGTCCTCCGGCGCCGCCTCGCGGTCGGCCTCGAGCGCCGCGATCGCCTCGTGCGTTTCGTCGGACGCTGCCCGAAGCGTTTCGAGTTCTCCCTCGAGCGTGCTGATCGACGCCTCGAGCGTCGCGACGGCGTCCGCGGACGCGGCCGTCTCGTCGAGCGAGTCGAACTCGTCACCGAGCCCCTCGAGACGGTCCGCGAGCGCGTCGGTCTCGTCCGTCACCGTCGATCGGAGATCGGACGCGACGTCGTCGAGTTCCGTCTCGACCGAGTCCATCCGTTTCGTCAGCGTCGTCTCGAGTTCCTCGAACCGCGTCTCGAGCGCGGCGAGGTCGTCTCCCAGCGCGTCGACCTCCGCTGTCGCCGATTCGACAGTCTCGCGCGTCTCCGCGAGCGAATCGGACAGTTCGTCGACCGCGTCGGCCTCCGGAGCCGCTTCGTCGAGGCGATCGAGGCGCGACTCGAGCGTCGCGAAATCGTCCTCGATCGAGCCGACCGCGTCCTCGAGTCTCGTCTCGACGTCGTCCGTCCGGTCCTCGAGTCGCGCCTCGAGTTCGGTCGCCGTCGCTTCGAACTCGGCGGTCGTCGCCTCGAGTCGGTCGTCGACCTCCACTTCGAGCGAGTCGACCTCGTCGCCGAGATCGGCGAGTTCGCTCTCGGCGGCGTCGAGGTCGGACGCGAGGTCGGTGACCGCATCCTCGAGCGCCGTCCGCTCCGCGAGGTCCTCGAGTCGCTCCGAGACGCTCGTGACACTGTCTCCGAGTTCTTCGAAATCCGTCTCGAGGGCCTCGAGATCGTCTTCGACGGCGTCGACCCGCTCGTCGTCGGCCGCCGTCGCCTCGACGTCACCGATCGTCTCCCGGGCGCTCTCCAGGCGCGCCTCCAGATCGTCGGCTCGGGCACCCAGCGTCTCGCGGGCGTCGGTGACGTCGTCGGCCACCGTCTCGACGCGGTCGTCTGTGGCCGCGAGCTGATCGTCGGCGCCCTCGAGTCGGGTATCGACGTCCGAGAGGTGCTCGTCGACGGCTTCGATTCGGTCGTCGAGCGCCTCGAGTTCGCCCTCGACAGCGTCGATCTCGTCTTCGATCGTCGCCGCCACGTCCTCGAGACCGGCGTCGACGGCGGCCAGTTCGTCGTCGACCGTCGCCTCGACGGCCTCGATATCCGCAGCGAGCCCCGCGAGGTCCTCGTCGGTTCGCTCGACGTGATCCTCGAGCCGGCCGTCAACATCGTCGAGCCGATCGTCAACGCCGTCGATTCTGGTCGCCTGCTCCTCGAGGCCGTCGTCCAGAGCGGCGAGACGATCGTCGATCCGGTCGACGTCCTCGCCGATCGCCGCGAGCGTCTCGTCCAGGCGATCGATCGTCGCGATCGCGTCCTCGAGGTCGGCCGCGGACGCGGTCTCCGACTCGAGCCGTTCCAGTTCCGTTCGGAGCGTCTCGAGTCGCTCGTCCAGCGAGCTCGTTCTTCCCGAAACCCCCTCGAGATCCTCGGAGAGTTCCCCGATCCGCTCCTCGAGGGCCGCGCGTTCGTCTGCCGTCGTCTCCGACAGCGTCTCGATCCCGGACTCCAGTTCGTCGAGGTCGTCCGCCAGCCCGGCTTCCAACTCGTCGATGTCGCCCGTCAGCCCGGACTCGACCGCCTCGAGGTCGGCTTCCAGCTCGGTCGCGAGCCCGTCGACGTCGGCCGCCAAGTCCTCGAAGGCCGTCGAGAGCGCCTCGAGATCGTCCCCCAGTTCGTCGACCGTTTCGTCGCTCGCGTGCGTCTCGCTCTCGGCTTCGAGGTCGCGCAGGTCGTCGGCGAACGCCTCGAGGCGCTCGTCGAGCTCCGCGACCGTCTCGGCCTCGGCCGTCCGCTCCTCGACGTACGCGATGTCCTCGAACGCCGACTCGAGGTCGGTTCGGACCGATTCGATCTCCTCGTCGCGGTCGGCGAGCCGGTCGAACAGCTGCTCGATGGCGTCGTCAGCGCGGTCGCGGTCCGCGTCGGCCCCGCCCAGACCGTCGTCGAAGGAGAGCGTCGTCGACCCGCTTGCATCGCCGCTGGCCGGACCCTCGTTCGATTCGTCGCTACCGTCGCCGTCGGCCTCGGCCGCCGACCAGGTGACGTCCTCGTAGGCGTCGACGTCGTCCGCGGCCGCCGCGAGCGCACCGCGGGCGGCGCTCCCGGCGGGGTCGTCGGCCAGTCGCACTCCGCGAACCGAGAACGGAAGCGCCGCCGCGTCGAACCGCCCGCCCAGCAGGAACTCGAGGCCCTCGATCGCGCCGTCGCCGGCGACCGCGATCGGGACGGCCAGCCCCTGTTGCACGTCGTTCTCGTCGGCCTCGGCCGCGATCGCGTCGGCGAGATCGCCGATCAGCGCGTCGTGGGCCCGTGCGAGCGCGCTCTCGACCTCGCCCGACGCGGCGTCGGGGTCGAGCGCGAACTCCTCGCGGACGGCCGCGATCTCCGCCCGCTCGCGGCCGGTTTCGGCCGCCGCTCGCTCGACGATCCACTCGCTGCCCCTCGCGAGCGAGAACGCCAACGCGGGCACGCCGTAGTAGGCCAGCGCGACGCCGGTCGTCTGCGGCCCGATGCAGATGCCGAGCCCGGTGTAGTTGTCCTCGGCCAACTGGTCGTAGACGACGGCGAAGCCCCTGCTGATCGGCGTGGCGTCGGCCGCGTGCTCGGCGACGAGCGACTCGACGGTCTCCCGGTGGGCCTCGGTCGGCTCCGCGGCGTCGACTAGCGTCCCCGGCGTCGTATAGCAGAGTCGCCCGTCGCTCGCGCCGTTCCCGAGCGCGTCCTCGAGCAGCGCCTCGAGGGCCGGTTCGGCGTAGCCGTCGACCGCCAGGACCCCGTTGGAAAACAGCGACTCGGGCGCCGCGCCGGTCGCGTCGGCGACCGCTTCGGCGGTCGCTCCGACCGCGTAGGTCGTTCCGTCTCGCTCTGCGAACAGTCCGTCATCCGGCAGGTCGCTCCCCGCGGCGTCGTCGACCGGAACGACGATCGGCGGTACCGATTCGATCGCCTCCCCGACCGGTTCGGCGGCCACCCTGAGCGCTCCCGGTCCGATATCGAGACCCGTTCCCATGCTACCGGGGAGTCGGAGCGCCCTCTTTGAGCTTTGGCTCCGAATACCAGATATGAAAATAGCGTGGGACGCGTCTCGGCGCGTTCGGCCGATAGACGGCAGTTTTGCTTCGCTACGCCGATCGATGGGCACCAATGCGTCGGCCGTCGTCGCTCGAGTCAGTCGGCCGGCGTCGGGGACGGGACGGGCTCCCCGACGGTGATCGGCTCGTCGACCGAGAGCGTCGTCCCCACCGACGCCTGCGGGACCTGCGTCTCGGACAACAGCCGGAAGTAGTGGTCGAACCGCACCGCGCTCGCCCAGTCGGGCAGCGTCGCGCGGCGGCGCTCGACGAACGTCTCTCGGAACCCGTCGGTCTGCGCGCCGGTCTCCGGGTCGCGCGCCGAGACGCCGCGCAGTTGCGACGGCGCGGTCCCGTACAGCGTCGTCGACCCGACCTCGACGGGAACGATCCGGTCGGCCCGCCCGTAGAGTCGGTCCTCCCAGAACGGCGGGGCGCCGCCGACGACGAGCGTCGGCTGGACGCGACGACAGAGTTCGTCGGCGTCGATCTCGTCGTACCACTCGGCGACCGTCTCGAGCGTCTCGGCGCTGACGACCGTCGGTCCCGACGGAACTGCGGCGTCCGGGCCGCCGCTCTCGTCGGTGCGAACGATCTCGACCGGGTAGCCGAGGAACTCCGAGAGCCACGAGGCGAAACACTCCCGATCGAGGTCGAGGTGGAAGGTCGCGGTCTCGTCGCTTCCTCGTTCGCGGATCGTCACCGTCTCTCGCTCGAGGTCGTACGTCGTCTCGAGCCTGCGGAGTCGGGGTTCGCGTTCCGCGGTGACCGGCGCGGGTCGGGCGTCGCTTCCCGGCGTTCGCTCGACGATCGTATACCGCCGCTCCCACTCCGGTCCGCGGTCGACGAGCGTCCGTTCCGAAACCGAAACCGCATCGAGTGACGCGACCGGCCGAATCCGAATCCGCTCGAGGTGTACCATCGGCCCTACTGTTGACGGCCTAACTTTTAGGTGTGTTCGTTTTGGAAAGAATATCGGAAAGTCACTGTGGTTGATAGCGAGCCGCCAGTCGTGATCCGAATCGACGGCGAGGGTACCTCGATCGGAGCCCGGGTCCGCTGGCTTCGACAGCGCTCGACGCGCCGACGGTATTCGATGTTCGATCCGACGAGGACACGTTTTTTGCGCTGGGTAACCATCACTCCGACCGAAATGTCCGCCGAGCATCCGCTCGTCGAGGTCGTCGACAACCTCGTGTACGAACCCGCACAGGTCCACGAGCACGGCATCGATCTGACCGTCAGCGCCATCTACGAGGTCGCCGCGCCCGGTCGACTGGATTTCGGCGGCGACGAACTCGAGGACGCCGACCTCGAGCCGGTCCCCACCGAGCTCCGGAATCCGGACGACGAGTACGGCTGGTGGGACCTCGAGGGCGGCCAGTACGTCCTCCAGCACAACGAGTTCCTGACGGACCTCGAGGAGCCGGTCCAGCTCCAGCCGCGCAACGAACTGCTGGCTCGGGGCGGTTCCCACCCCTCGATGCTGGTCGCGTCGCACCTGCCGCTGATTCCGCTGACCGTCGCCGACGGCGGCCTGCGGATCAAGGAGAACGCGCGGGTCTCGACGTTGATTCCGGTCGGTGGCGGAGCCGCCCGGACCGAGTAGGATCCCGACGATCCGTCGCGTTCGCGACTGATCGGAACCGGTCACACAATCAGTTGTCGCGCAGCGAAGAATCGAACGACGGAGAGTGCTCTCTGCGCTCTTACCGACCTTCGTACTCCGGATCGCGGTCTTCGAAGAAGGCTTCGACGCCCTCGACGTGATCCGCGGTGTCGAAGACGATCCCCTGGGCCGTCGCCTCGTCGGTCAGGGCCTGCTCAAGCGATTTATCGAGCCCTTCGCCGACCAGCCGATTGGCGTGTCGGAGCGCGATCGGCGGCCCAGAGACGACTTTCTCGACGAACTCGTCGACCCGCTCGTCGAACTCCTCGGCGTCGTAGACGTGATTGACCAGGCCGATTTCTTCGGCGCGGTCGGCGTCGATGATGTCGCCGGTCAACACGAGCTCCTTGGCGACGTTTTCACCGACGATACGGGGCAGCAGGTAGGACGTCCCGGCGTCGACGCTCAGTCCCACTTGTCGGAAGACGAAGCCGAAGACGGCGTTCTCGCTGGCCAGTTGCACGTCACAGGCGATCGCGAGGTTCGCGCCGGCGCCGACGGCGGGGCCGTCGACCAGCGCGATCGTCGGGATCGGGAACTCCACTACCCGCCCGATGAGCGCGTTCGTCGAGCGCTCGAGCCTGCGAACCCGCTCGTCGGCGGGGACGTCGTTTTCGATCCCCTCGACCATGCGCTCGATGTCGCCGCCGGCCGAGAACGAGCCGCCCGACCCCTCGATACGGACGACTCGAGCGTCGCTGCCCTCGATCTCGTCGAGCGCTTCGGAGATACCGGTGCCGATCGCCTCCGAGAGGGCGTTGCGCCGATCCGGTTGGTCGAGCGTGATCGTCGCGGGACCGTCGGCCTCGATCTCGAGGTGGACCGCCTCGCCCAGCGCCATTATTCGGCCTCCGCTTCCTCCTCTTCGTCCTGCTCGCGGAGCTTGAACTTCTGGACCTTACCCGTGGTCGTCCGGGGCAGTTCCTCGACGAACTCGACCTCGCGGGGGTGTTTGTACTCCGCGAGGTTGGACAGGCAGTACTCCTTGATCTCGTCCTCGGACACGTCGCCGTCGGGCGTGCGGACGATGAACGCCTTGACGGTCTCGCCGCGACGTTCGTCGGGAATGCCCGCGACGGCGGCGTCGGCGACGTCCTCGTGCTCGAAGAGGAGTTCCTCGACTTCGCGCGGGTAGACGTTGTAGCCGCCGGTGACGATCATGTGCTTCTCGCGGTCGACGACGTAGAAGAAGCCGTCCTCGTCGCGGTAGCCGACGTCGCCGGTGTGGAACCAGCGTCGGCCGCCCTCCTCGGTGAAGGCCTCCTCGTTGGCCTCGGGCAGGCCGTAGTAGCCCTTCATCACGTTCGGGCCGGCGACGACGATCTCGCCGGTGATCTCGTGGAGGTCGGCTTCCTCCTCGTCGACCGGCCCCTCCGCGACCGGATCGACGTCCTCGAAGTCGTCGTCGACGACCTTCGAGTCGACGCCGGGGACGGTCTTCCCGATGCTGCCGACCCGCCGGCCCTCGATCGGGCTGTTGAAGTGGGTGATCGGGCTGGTCTCGGTCAGGCCGTACCCCTCGTAGATTTTCGGCTCGTAGAGCTCCTCGAACTGGCGTAGGACCTCGACCGGGATCCCGGAGCCGCCGACGCCGCAGAGTCGCAGCGACGACATGTCGAACTCCTCGGCGTCGGGCTGGTTGATGATGTCGTTGTACATCGCCGGCACGCCGTGCATGATCGTCAGCTCCTCGTCCTCGATCAGCGAGACGGCCTCCTGTGCGTCCCAGGAGGCCATCGGGTAGTACGCGCCGCCGTTGAACAGCGACGCGTTCATCACGACGGTCATCCCGTAGATGTGGAACAGCGGCAACACGCCGAGCGATTTGTCGTCCGGCCGGATCCCGTCGGGAATGAGCTGCGACGCCGCGTTCGCGTTCGACGCGAGGTTCTCGTGGGTGAGCTGGACGCCCTTCGGCTGGCCCGTCGTCCCGGACGTGTACGGCTGGACGGCGTCGTCGTCGTCGTCGCGCTCGGCGATGCCGGGATCCCCCGGCTCGAGGAACTCCTCGAACGCGGTAGCACCCTCTGCGTCACCCCCCACGCTGACGATGTGTTCGACGCTCGTCTCGTCCCGTACCTCACGGACGAAGGGGACCAGATCGGCCAGCGCGACGACGACCTCGGCCTCGCTGTCCCCGAGCAAGTGGCCGATCTCGCGGGACTTGTACTGCGGATTCATCGGGACGACGACGCCGCCGGCCCGCAACGTCCCGTGGAACGCGATGAGAAACGGCGGCACGTTCGGCAGATAGAGCGCGACCCGATCGTCGGCACCCAGCCCCCGTTCCTCGAGCGCGGTGGCGAACGCCCCGGTCTGACCCCAGAATTCCTCGTAGCTCGTTTCCGAGCCCTGAAACCCGATCGCGGTGTTCTCGCCGTGGTCCTCGACGGCGGCCGCGACGTTAGTGACAAGATTTGTCATGCTCCGTGCGATACGTTTTCGTGTACCGTAAAAAAGATTGTCAAAGATACACCGGCGGAATCCTTTCCGACGGTAACCACTCACCCAATCGATACAGTCAACGTTAGCGAGTCGTTCCGGTTCGCCGACCGCGACCGGTCGTTCTCGAGCGAGTCAGTTATCGACGAAGATTCCGTCCGGATCGAGTTCCGCGAGCGGTCCGACGCGCTCGCCATCGGTCGCGTACCGGTAGAGCGCCGCCCGGACGATCATGCCCAGTACCTGCGTGACGACGAGGGTCGCGACGACGAGGACGCCGCCGAGCGCACCGAGTGCGTACGCAGTGAGGCCCGTCGCCGAGACGTAGGCGACGACGAGCATGCAGATTCCGGTCAGCGTGACCGGGAGCAGCGCCAGTCCGATCCCGAACGCCGCGGTGATCGACTCGCCCCACGTCCGGGCGAACGCGTCGCCGCTCTTCCGGATCTCCGACCGGAGCGATCCCGTTCGGTCCGTGACGATCACCGGGACGACGAAGAACGTCAACAGACTCCAGCCCAGATTGAGGATCGACTGGACGAGCGATCCGACGCCGGGCACGTTGTCCTCGGCGATGTAGAGGGCGGTCCCGATCGTCGCGGAGACGAGTCCCCACTTCGCGATCTCTCGGCGGGCGTCCCACGCGGCCGCGAGGCCGTCGCGGGCCGACGTCTCCTCCCCGTCGAACTGTCGCGTCGCGCAGTGGACCACCGCGGCGTTGAAGAAGACGCCGACGCCGGAGGAGATCGCGAGAGCGGCGAACAGCGCGCCGTACTTCACGAACTCGTTCTCGAGGACCGCCTCGAGCAGTCCGTAGTGGAGGAACGCGAGGCCGACCGCCGCGTACGCGGTTCCGACCGTCGCGAGGCTCAACAGCGGGAGGACCGCGAGCCGAGGGCGGGCGCGGAAGACGTCCAGACTGGCGTCGATCACGGCCAGTCCGTTGCGATATCGTTCGCGCATATTCCACCCTAATCTCGCTGAATATATATTCTTATTGGATCCCCAACTATATCGCGAGCGGGGACGGAACCCGCCGGCTCGGATCAGCCGTCGGGACCGAACCGCTCGGCGCGCTCGGTGTACTCCGCGAGCGTCTCGAGGAACCGGGCCGCGTCCGCGCCGTCGACGACCCGGTGGTCGAAGCTGAGGTCGTAGGTCACCTCGCGGCGGAACTCGAGTCCGTCGCCGCTCCGTCGCGGGCGCTCTCGCACCCGGCCGATTCCGAGGATCGCGACCTCCGGCGGGTTGATGACCGGCGTGAACGAGTCGACGCCGAGGACGCCGAGGTTCGTGACGGTGAACGTCCCGCCGCGGAGGTCGTCCATCGTGTACTCGCCGGATTGGACGGTCTCCGTCAGCCGTCGTCGTTCGGTCGCGATCTCTGCGAGGGACTTCGAGCCGACATCGCGCAGGACCGGCGTCACCAGTCCTGCCTCGATATCGACCGCGACGCCGACGTTGTGCTCCTCGTAGACGCGGTGGGTCTCGTCCTCGAACGTCGCGTTGAACGCCGGATGCTCCGCGAGCGTCGCCGAGAGCGCGGCCAGCACGACGTCGACGAGCGAGACGTCCGCTTCGAGGCGGTCGTTCGCGGTCTCGGCCGCACGGAACAGCGCCTCGGCGTCGACCGCCCGGCTGGCGGTCACGTGGACGGCGTTCCGATAGCTCTCCTGGAGCCGGTTCGCGATCGTGCGCCGCATCGGGGAGAGCGACCGCTCTTCGCGGACGGTTCGGTCCGTTTCGTCGGCGTTCGGGGTCTCGTCGTCGCCTCTCGACTCGTCGTCGCCGTCCGTTCCGTCGTCGCGGTTCGCGCCGCCGTTTCGGTCCCGTTCGCCGTCGCCGTTCGTCTCTGTCTCCAGTTCGTCGCTCCCGTCGGATGCTGTATCGGTGGGTGGCATCTGGAATCAGTTGTCGAGAGGAGTCGAACGCGGCGCCGCTACGCCGGAGCGATCCAGGCGAGGACGGCCCCGCGCTCGAACTCGTCGTCTTCCTCGAGGACGATCTCGTCGATCGCGCCGTCCGTCGGCGCCGGAACGTCGACGCTGACCTTCTCGACCTGGAACTCGCAGAGGTCGTCGCCCTCCTCGACGCCGGCGCCCTCGCTCAGGAACCAGTTGACGACGACGCCCTCGTCCTCGTCGGTGTCCTCGGGCCAGACGTCGCCGGTGTCGACGGCGACGCGGTCGTCGTCCGTACTCATTCGTCACCGCGGGCCGCGCGGACGGCGTCCGTGATGTCCTCGGCGTCCGGGACGACCTCGTTCTCCATCGGCCGCGCGTAGGGAAGCGGGACGTCCGGAACGGCCACCCGCTCGACGGCCTCGAGGTCGGCGAGTCCGTCCTCGGCCTCGGCCACCTGGGCGACGATTTCGCCGGTGACGCCGAACGACCGGTAGTCCTCGTCGACGACGACGAGTCGCCCGGTCTTCGCCACGGAGTCGCGGACAGTGTCGGTGTCGAGGGGAACGAGCGTCCGGAGGTCGACGACCTCGACGTCGATCCCGTCGTCGGCGAGTTCGTCGGCGGCCTCGAGCGCGCGGTGGACGTGCAGGCCGAGCGTGACGACGGTCACGTCGCTGCCTTCGCGCTTGACGTCGGCGCTGCCGAAGGGGATCGTGTACTCGTCCTCGGGGACGGGCGTCTTCGGTCCGTCGGGGGCCGGTAACCAGCCGATTCCCATGAGCCGCTTGTGGAACATGTAGACGACCGGATCGTCGTCGCGGATGGCGTTGTGCATCAACCCCTTCGCGTCGTAGGCGGTCGACGGCACGACGACCTTCATCCCGGGCAGGTGGGCGAACGTCCCGTAGAGGGTCTGGGAGTGCTGGGCGGCGTCGTTGTACGTGCCGCCGACGGCGGCCGTCAGAACCATCGGCACGCTGACGGAGCCGCCGCTCATGTAGGTGTTCTTGGCCATCTGGTTGTAGATCTGGTCCATCCCGACGCCGAAGAAATCGACGAACATGAGTTCGGCAATCGGTCGCATTCCCGCCTGGGCCGCGCCCACTGCGGCGCCGATGTACGCCGTCTCGCTGATGGGAACATCCATGATCCGGTCGTGACCGAACTCCTCTAACAGCCCCTCGGTGCTGTCGAAGATGCCGCCGTAGTCGGCGACGTCCTCGCCCATGTAGAAGACGTCGTCGTCCGCGCGCATCTCGTGGGCGATCGCCTCGACCATCGCCCGACTCATCGTCAGCGAGCGGTCGGTCTGCCGTTCCTTCGCGGGATCTTTCTCCTGTTGTGCCATCAGTCGTCACCTCCGGTCTCCGTTTTCGCGACGTTCGGTTCGCCGTCCGTCACGCCCGACGGCGGATTCGTGAACACGTCCTCGTGGGCGTCCGCCGGCTCTGGCTCCGGTTGCTCTTTCGCCCACTCGATCGCCTCCTCGACGCGTTCCTTGGCGCTCGAGCGCAACTCGTCGATCGTCTCGTCGTCGACGCCGTGAGCCCGCAGGTCCGACTCGAGGCGGTCGATCGAATCGCGCTGCTGGGCCGCGGCCTTATCCTCGTCGGAGCGGTAGGCCTGCGGATCCCCCATGAAGTGGCCCATCCGCCGGTGGACCTGCACCTCGAGCAGCGACGGCCCGTTCCGGTCTCGAGCGCGACCGATCGCCTCCCGCGCGGCCTCGTAGACCGCGACGGCGTCGTCGGCGTCCACGCGGGTTCCCGGCATGTCGAAGCCGTCGGCGCGCCGCGCGCCGTTCTCGACGTCGGTGACGCGATCTTTTGGCATGCTGATCGCCCAGTCGTTGTCCTCGACGACGAAGACCACGGGGAGGTCCTGGACGGCCGCCAGGTTGAGCGACTCGAGGAACGCGCCCTGATCGATCGCGCCCTCGCCGAGGAACGCGACCGCGACGCTGTCGGTATTTCGTTTCTTCGCGGCCAGTCCGGCGCCGACCGCGGGCGGGCAGCCCTCGGCGATGATCCCGCTGCACGCGAAGTTGACGTCGGGATCGAAGAGGTGCATGTGACCGCCCTTCCCCTTGCTCAGCCCCGTCTCGCGGCCGAAAATCTCGGCGGTCATCCGCTTCAGATCGACGCCCTTCGCGACGGCGATGTGGTGGGGCCGGTGCGGCGCCGTCACCGTGTCGTCGTCGCGCAGATGTTGGCAGACGCCCGCGCCCGACGCCTCGTGGCCCGCGGCGAGGTGTAACTCGCCGGGAATCGGCCCGGCGGAGATGTCGAACGCCGGTTGCTTCCCCTCGAGGTACTCCTCCTGGAGGCGCTCCTCGTACCGGCGCGCCGTCACCATGGCCTCGTACATTTCTTGTAGGTCGGTAACAGGTACCATACCGATGGGAGTGACCACATCGATCGATAAATAGCTAGGCACCGAAACGGCGACGCGAGTCCCCTAGAGCGGGACTCGAGGCTATATACGTCCGGATTCCTAACGTCCGATACCATGTATCAGGACGTGCTCATTCCGACGGACGGGAGCGACGGGACCCGCCAGTCGATCGACCACGGAATGGCCATCGCACAGCAGTTCGGGGCGACCATCCACGCGCTGTCGGTCGTTCCGGAGGGGCCCCTCGGGACGCTACAGAACGATACGGCGATCGCCGCCGCCGACCGCGCCGTCGAGCGCGTCGAGCGGGAGGCCACCCGCAAGGGCGTCGAAGCCGTGACGGCGGTCGAGCAGGGCGTCCCCCACGAGGAGATCCTCGAGTACGCCGACGAACACGACGTCGACATGATCGTCATGGGGACCCAGGGTCGGACCGGCCTCGACCGCGTGCTAGTCGGGAGCGTCACCGAGCGCGTCGTCCGGATGGCCGACGTGCCGGTCGTGACCGTTCGCCTCACCGAGAACGTCCGGATCGACGACGCCGACGAGGCGGTCCGGATCGCCCGCGAGGCGCTCGCCGAGGAGGACGGCTCGCTCGACCCGGCGGAGATCACCGTCCTCGAGGAGCCCCACCGAACCAGCGCCTCCTGGATCGTCCCCCTCGAGACGGCGACCGATACCGTCCACGTCCACGTCGACGCCGTATCGGGCGAGGCGCGGACCGCGAAACGACCCGAGTGACCGGCCGCGGGACGCTACCGAACGGGCCGAGAGAGCGGCGATGACGATTCGGCCGCGTTCCGGACCGAACCGGCCGGTAACGGGCTCGAGTCGACGCTCCGTCGCGCCACTACCTACACAGTTTGGCAATGGAGCTATCACTATCTGGGACGTTCACCCTAACGACGAGGGAGGAACACCTAGTCGTTGCCAGTAGGGGGGTTCCGACTCTGAGACAGTTCCCTCGTCCTCGGTTATCATCGTTCCACCGTCGGCTTTCGCCGGCCGACTTTTTCGGGCGCTCGAATCGATACCTACCGGACCGCCGGCGAGTGACGGCTCCGTTCTCTCGAGTCGGGTCAGCCAAAGAGGTCTCGCTCGGTCGTTCGTCGCTGCGGCTTTCGTCCGTCTCGAGAGTCATCGTCTCATTCGCTCTCAGACGATTCCGATAGCGGCGCAACGTGACGGTAGAAGTGACACTACAAAGCACTTATACTAGCGATCGAATCTGCCGGACGTCACTCGCCGATGAGTTCGTCACAACAGGACCCGAAACCGACCGATCGATCCCGCGCGATCCTCGAGCGACTCCACGCCGTCGCGAGACCGCGTCTGGGCATCGATCCGCGAGCGCTCGGTGCGTTTCGGATCGTGCTGGGAGCGCTCCTACTCGCCGATCTGGCGTTCCTCCGGGTGCCGGGATTGGTACCGTTTTACACCGACGGCGGCGTCTTCCCGCGGTCGGCGCTCGCCGACGTCTATCCGACGTTCGCGGCCGCGTCGCTCCACGCGGTCTCCGGCGCGGCGTGGGCACAAGGGATGCTGTTCGCGATCGCCGGCGTCGCCGCCGCGTGTCTCCTCGTCGGCTACCGGACGAAGCTCTCGCTGGGGCTGTCCCTGGTCCTGCTGGCCTCGCTGTTCGCCCGGAACCCGCACGTGGTCAACGGCGGCGACACCATCCTGCTCACGTTCCTGTTTCTGGGCCTGTTCCTGCCGCTCGACGCGCGCTGGTCGCTCGGCGACCGCCGGCGGAGCGACGACGAGCGCCCCGTCTACTCGCTCGAGACGGCGATTCTCTGCGTCCACTTCGTGGCCATCTACGCGGCGAGCGCGGTCCACAAGTTCCAGAGCGAGGCGTGGCTGTCCGGGACGGCGGTGCCCCGGATCTTCCACCTCGAGGAGTACGTCGTGCTGCTCGGGCCGTCCCTCGCCGAGTTCGGGACGGTGCTCACCGCGATCAACTGGCTCTGGGTCGCCGCGCTCTCCCTCTCGCCGTTCCTGATTCTGTACACCGGGCGGCCGCGGACCGCACTCGCCGCCGCGTTCGTCTGCGCCCACCTCGGGATGGCCGCGACGATGCGTCTGGGCGCGTTCCCGTTCGTCATGATCGCCGGCCTGCTCCTGTTCCTCCCGGCGCCGGTCTGGGACCGGCTCGAGGAGATCACAGCACCCGTCTCCTCGGGCGTCCGTCAGCGGCTCCCGGCCTCGATTCGGGTGGGTCGAATCGGAGAAACCGGACCGCTACTGCCCGAGTCGAGGCCACGCTTTCCCCGCGTCCGGCAGGGCGTCCGAGTCGGGAGCACCGCGTTGCTCGTCGGCGCGTTCGTCGCGATACTCTGCTGGCAGGCGGCGAGTCTCGGGATCGCCGCGGATTCGGCGCCGGATCTGGACGGCGAGCTCTCGGACGTGAGCTGGTCGTTCTTCGCGCCGAACCCGCCGGACACCTCGAGCTGGTACGCGATCGAGGCGACCCTCGAGTCGGGCGAGACGATCGACGCGGTCGACGGCGGCGAGGTCGCGTTCGACCCGCCGCCGGACGCCGCCGGGACGTACCCGACGACGCTCTGGCACCGGTACGGCGTCGACATGCGGTACGCCGGCGCGTCGCAGTACGAGCCGGCGGCGGCGTACGTCTGCGCGGAGTCGGATCGAGACCTCGAGTCGGTGACGATCTATCACCTCGAGCAGCCGGTCGAGGCGGACGGGCCGGTCGGCGATCCGGTCGTGAACGAACGGGTCACCAGACGCTGTTGAGCGCCCGTCCCCGAACGCGTCGGCAACGGCTGGGAACGATCGGCCGACTGCGATGTCACTCGGAGCGCTCCGAATCGTCCGAAATCCGGGGTAACGTGCGACTAGCCGGCCAGTAGGCTTAATTTGCGGTAGTCGAATACTCGAGTGGCGGGATGGGGAGTCCGCCGTTGCCGACGGCTACCGTTCGAACTGAGACATTCGAAACGACCACACCGTCCGCTGTCGGTCGAGATCGCTCCACTAGCAATCGTCGATCTCGGTCGCAACTTCGCCCCGTCGACACGCCACCGGTCGAAAGGGGAGTTCCGACGCCGACTTCCGTCGGCGTTTCGGGTGACACTACGTGCCGGTACCGAGGTGTCCGAGTCGAAGGCGACTCGAGGGAGGATGTGAGATCTGGCGTTCTCAGGGAGATGCGACCCGGACAGTATCCAGTATCGGCGAGTTCGTAATAATAGTCCGGAGCGTTTCGAGTCGTGAGTCGTCCCCGTCGCGGGCGATTCTCGCCGCTCGAGGTGCGACTTCCGGACCCTCCGTTAGTCACGGAAGTATCGATACCGGCTGATGGACAGGTTGATAATCCGGATTCGAGGTAGAGTTCGGATTTGAACGAGACCGAGTACCAAATCCGATCCCGTTGCCGACGCTCACGAAATTGTTCTCGTCAGTAAGCCAGGGCGGGGATTTGAACCCCGGGAGTCTCGATTACAAGTCGAGTGCATGAACCACCCATGCTCCCCTGGCGCAGTTTCGGGTTAGCCGTCCTCCTTTGAATGTGTATCGTTTTCCGAGCGGTCGTCGCCGAGGTCGCGTTCCATCGCGACCCGAAAGGTCTCGTACCCCTTCCGCTCGTAGAACCGGCGGGCGGCCTCGTTACGGGCCATCACCTCGAGCACGACGACGTCGGCGCCCTGGGACGCGAGTTCGTCCTCGACGGCCTCGAGCAGCGCCGTCCCGACGCCCTGCCCGCGGGCGGCGGGGACGACGTAGATGTTCGAGAGCACGCCGCGGGTGGCGTCGAGCTGGAGCGAGCCCCGCTCGACGGAAAACGAGGCGAAGCCGACGACGGTCCCGCCGTCGCGGGCGACGAGCAGCCCGTCGTTGACCTGGTGGGCCGCGAGCGTGTCCCGCATCGTCTCCCGGTTGGCGTCGGCGTGAACGTAGGAGTCGTGCCGGCGCTGGTCTCGAGCCAGCCGGACCCACAGGTCCGCGACCGTCTCGACGTCGTCGGCGGTGGCGCGTTCAATCGTCGGCCGGCTGTTGTCGTTTGGGTCCATCCTCGAGTGCGGTCACGGCCGGCAGCGGTTCCGCGGTGAGCATCCGCAGGGCGGCGCCGCCACCGGTGCTGACGTGTGTGAAGCCGTCGACGCCGAGGCTGCGCAGCGCGGAGGCGGTGTCGCCGCCGCCGACGATGCTCATCTCGACGTCGGTCGCGGCGCCGTAGAGCTGTCGGGTCCCCGTCGCGAACGCCTCCTCCTCGAAGACGCCGGCGGGGCCGTTGAGGATGACCGTGCCCGCGTCCTCGAGCAGGCGTTCGTAGTAGGCGAGCGTCGAGCTACCGATGTCCATGGCGGCCTCTTCGTCGCCCGGCGGGAGGGCGTTGACGCCGAGTTCGTGGCGTTCGCCGTCGCGTTCGACGGCGACGTCTCGCGGGAGCGCGATACTGTCGCCGTAGGCGTCGAGCAGGTCGGCGGCGCGGTCGATCTCGTCCCAGTAGCCCTGGTCGTAGATGAAGTCGGAGCTGGCGTCGCCGACGTCGACGCCGTCGGCGATGAGGAAGACGTTGCCGACGACGCCCGCGGTGAGGACGTGGTCGGCCAGCCCCTTCTCGAGGACGGACCAGGCGACGTCGATCGAGTCCGGGACCTTCGCCCCGCCGAGGACGTAGATCCGCGGTTCGGGGGTCTCCTCGATCGTCCCGAGGACGTCGAGTTCGGACTCCATCACGCGGCCGGCGTAGCCGGGGAGGACGGTCGGAAAGCCGACCAGCGAGGGCTGGGAGCGGTGGGCCGCGGCGAAGGCGTCGTTGACGTAGACGTCCAGCGCCGGCGCCAGCCCCTCCACGAGGTGGGTTTCGGCGGCGCGTTCGGGGTCGAACTCCATGTACTCCTCGCTGTAGAAGCGCGTGTTCTCGAGGACGAGGCAGTCGCCGTTCTCGAGGTTCCGGACGGCTTCGCGGGCGGCGTCGCTGAACGTCGTGTCCACGTGGTCGACGGGTCGCTCGAGCAGTTTCGAGAGCCGCTCGGCGTGGGACTCGAGGGAGACGAAGTCGTCGCCGCCGGGTCGGCCCTGGTGAGCGAGGACGGCGACCCGGCCGCCGCGCTCGAGCAGTTCCGAGAGGGTGTCCACGTGGGCACGCAGTCGGGCGTCGTCGGCGAGGGTACCGTCGTCGCCGATCGGGCTGTTGATGTCCACGCGGACGCCGACGGTGGTCCCTTCGACGTCGAGGTCGTCGAGGGTATCGATCATTATCTACGGGTGCACCGCGGCCCCCGAAAGGTCTTTCTATCGGAGAAATCGCTGTCGGTGACTGGTGTCGCGCTACGTCCTGACACGCATCGGCGCGGATCCGATCGGAGCGTCGGACCGCAGCCGCCGGCGCCTCGACGGTCACACCGTGCGACAGTCCGCACAGACCAGTTGGCCGTTGGCGTCCCACAGCGCCTCCGCGAGCGAGCCGCAGGCTTCGCAGACGCCCTGGGTCGTGTACTCGTCGCCGCCGTTGGCCAGCATCCGCGAGTCGAGACTCTCGCCGGCGGGCTGGGACTGAGCCGAGCGCTCGTCTGACGGCTGCGCACCCTCGAGTCCCGTCGCGGTGTTGGCCGTTCGCCCGGGCGTCATCGTGGCCTGGAACGAGCCCGCGGCGGCGATGACGTCGCGCTGGGTGAGCAGGCCGACCACGCCCTCATCGTCCTCGACCACGACGTTGCGGATGCTCTCGCGGGCCATCGCGTCGGCGACGTCGGTGAGCGACCGGTCCGGCCCGAACGTGATGACCGGCGAACTCATGACGTCGCCGACGGTCGTCTCGGACGGATCGCGCTCGTCGGCGACGACGTCGAGGACGTCCCACTCGGTCATGATCCCGACCGGCTCGCTCCCGCGGACGACGAGGACGCAACTCGAGCGCTCCTCGCGCATGAGTTCGACGGCGCCGCGAACCGTGTCCGACTCGCTGACGCCGACGTAGTCGTTCGTCAGGACCTCCCTGACCGACAGTTCCGATTCCATGTGTGAAAGATAACCACACACAGGCTAAAAGCTACCCCCGCCACTCTTAAGCGAATCGGGATCGAAGTTTCGTGATTCGGTTCCTCGGCCGTTCTACCGCGGAAAAATGTCCGCTACGCTGGCGTCACCCCGTTCCCGGACGGTCCCACTCCCGGCGCGATCGCTCGAATCGCTTACCACTCGAGTTCGACGCGAGTCCCGTCGGCCCGACAGGTCTCGAGGGCGTGTTTCGCGGCGAAGCCGGCGTCGTGGGCGCACTCTCCGCGACCGACGCCGACCTGTAGTTCGACGTCGACGGCCTCCTCGACGTGGTAGATGGCCTCCTCGTAGTCGCCCCGATCGAGGTCCGGACAGGTGACGATGATGTTGTCCCCGCCGACGAAAAACGAGAGGCTGTCGTGGGCGTGGCGCATGTGCCGCATCAGTTCGGCGTACCCCTGTTCGATCTCGATGAACGTGTCGAAGGCGTTGAGTTCGTCGGTGTAGGTGCCGGTCGCGTTGATGACGTCGAAGTGGGCGATCTGGACGTCCTCTTCGGTTCGGTCGGCGGGGCCGACGGCCCGTCCCTCGAGGCACTCGCGCCGATCTTCATCCTGTGCGCTGCCGGCGTCCTGGACGCGGGCGGTCGCGTCGGCCAGCGCCTGCACGGGACTGGCGTCGGCCGCGACGCCGAGGCTGAGCGTCACGGGATACCGGTTGCCGACGGACTCCTGGAGGAGCGCGTGGTCCTCGAGATCGAGGCCGTTCGTGACGGCGATCATGTTGTCGAAGCGAGTGAAGAAGGTGTAGCCGCCGCGGTTCCCGACGAACTGGGAGATGTCGGCGTAGAGCCGAGACTGCATCGTCTGGAGGTCGGCCTCCCGTCGCGGCTCCGGTGTGACCGTCCACGGCCCGTAGTTGTCGATCTGAACGAGCGTAACCTGCGTATTAGTCACGGTAGCAGTGGCTTTCGAACGGCGTCATATAAGCGATACGTAATCCAGATTCGTGATGGGTTCGCGAACGTGAGACTCGAGGCGAGCGCTCGAGTCGGGAACCGGGCCTCGAGTCGAGAACGGAGGCGAGACGCGACGGTGTCCGCTTCAGGCGTGTTTCCGCTCGGGGTTCTTGCCCTGCGGGTGGTACTCCCAGAAGTCGCCGGCGCGCATGGCGTCGCCGACGGCCTTGTGCATGTCGAGGATCGTCTCGAAGCGCTCGGGTTCGACGTACTCGAAGATCTCGCGCATCGGGACGACGCGCTTGTAGTTGATCCGGATCGGGTAGTCGCCGTACTCCTCGACGAACTCGTCGCGGACCATCGGGAAGTCCTCCTCCTCGTCGACCTTGTCCGCGATGATTCGCATGTCGTACTTGCGCATTCCCTCGCTGCCTTCCTCGCCGTCGGGATCGACGGGCCAGTCGCTGCTCATACTCCGACGTGTGCAGGGGTCCCGCAAAAGGGTTACTCTCTGTCGTGGACAGGTCGACGGTGGAAATACCGACGCTGCATCTGCCAAAGCGATCCTCCTTGAGTCACGGCGGTTAACCGGAGTCTCTGGCAGCAAGCGACTCGTCTCCCCATTCAGCAGTACAATAACCATTGTTGGAGGCTTTGATCCACGAACGTGACTTGTGGGATTGCGCCCCTATTCGAACTGATTCTGGATGTATTCGGGAAGTGACCGCGCTGCGAACGCTGGAATGAATTCTGAAGCGAGAAACCGTCGTATTTCGGCAGTAGTGTGATCCGGCTCTCCTTCGATCACTGACGCTCGTTTCGCAATAGAGCTGATCGCAGCTTCCATATCAATTTCGGCGATAGCGTCTTTTGTTTCTCCAGTCCGGACGTCTTTCACCCAAAGGACCCAGCGGAAACCATCTGTCCCGATTGCGACAAGGTACCGCTTCTCTCGACTCTCGAGGTACTTCGCAAACGTATTTGACTCGACGTATTTCTTGATATCACTCGTCGCATTTCTTTTCGATCCAGTAAGTTGCTCCTTGTTGGCTGCTTTGGCCTCGAGAATACAGTCGAGCGTCGGTGAAACGTTTTTCAGCAGGTAATCTGGACGTTTGATCTCGATTTTGTGGTACGTGCTCGGGCGCCGGACGAAGTGGGGGCCCGTTCCAGTGTACTTCTCGGAAATCGGATTCCAGTACCCGAGGCCGTGGAGAACGGGCTCGATGAGGTACTGTTCCGTGAAATCCTCCGGTGATTGCTGGACTTTCGGTCCTGAAAGGGTCGTTGGCTTCCGACAGAGCTTCCGTAGCTCACCACCCTCGCCTAACTCTCGAAACTTCTCAGGAAACCTCCCAAGTTGCTGACAAACTCGTTCGGCGAGTATCGTATCAGCGTTGAGTCTCATTGAGGAATGTTCGGTAGTCATTCGCCAACAGCCACCTCGATGATCTTGATCTCCTCGACCAGCCCCGACTCGAGTTCGACCGGCGACTGCAGTTCGTTCATCGCCTCCCGTGCAGCGTCGCTACGCTCCCGTTCCTCGCGGCCCTGAATCCGCTCGTTGAGATAGTGACCGGAGACGAGATCCGAATTCGTGTGTGGCCGTCCCGACAGCGTTGCCTGACTCATACCAGCTCCCTTGAATTGTCATACCAATAATCATCTGGTAGGAGCGGGTACTCAGCGACTCGTTCCGAAACCGATCATTCGAATCGGTGTGAAGATCGATGCGGACGGCCAGCTTTGACGTGGCCAGCGAGGAGAGGGAGAGAGTGGACCGAGAATGTCTGCTGTTCGACAGGGCAACGTCACTGTATGATATCCGTCTTTAATTTAGTATGATATGTAAAATTTATCAACAACTATCGTCCCTCGGGGAACTATACCTCATCATGATATCCAACGCTCAGATTGGCGAACACATCGTCGGTGCGTACCACAAGATCGTCACCGACGCTGAAGTGGTCAGCTACAACCCGAGGTCTAAGGAGGACGGCGAACAGATGGAGATCGACGTCGTCGCGATCGACTCGAGCAACGGCACACAGACCATCTACGCCCGCGAGGTAATCACGCATCTCAACGGCTCGGCGTATTCGGGAACGCCTGATGACGACAAGTGGACCGAATTCGGTAACGACAGCTACCAGTACTCCCTCGAGAAACTCGAGACCAAGTTCGAGTCCGATTACGACTACGTGACGCGGGTCTTCGACGACGCTGATAAGTACATCTTCCAACTCTGGGCCCCGTACCTGTCCGACGGCTATCTCACCGACGGCCTCGAGAAACTCTCTACTGACTTCGAGGCCGAACGAGGTGAATTGATCGAACTTGTCATCAACGAAAGTTACACCGAGCGTGTCGACAAACTCTGAGCCCTCGCGGCCGAGGAGACGAAGACCTACGGGGAACCCGCGTTCCGATTCCTCAGATCCTCGAGCAATTGTGCTAAGGAGCCAGTGCTATCACTGGTGGCGCCAATTACGTCGCTTTGACCGATCCGAACGAACTCGGCGTATCGGCGGATCCGAATCGTCGAACGCGCCGAATTCCTGTCGGAACTGAACGGGAAAACACTCGTACCTCGAAAAGGCTGCGTCAAACAACAGAACCGTCAATCAGTCGTCCGCCGTCTTCTCCGCCCGCTCACCCAGAATCTCTTCGCGGTGTTCGTCCAACAGCGGCGCGCGACCGCGAGGCTTGGGCTCGGTCTCGCTCATCTTGATCGGGTTGCCCGCGATCTCGACATCGCGGTCGGCGCCGGGCTGTTCGACGGGCACGAGCATGTCCCGCGCGTGGACGTGCGGGTCGTCGAAGATCTCCTCGGTGGTCTGGGCCTTGGCGGCCGGGACCCGACCCTCGAGTTTGCTGACCAGTTCCTCGTTGGTCTGTGCGAGGGTCCAGTCGGCGATCTCGTCGCGCAGCGACGCGCGGTGCTCGAGGCGCTCCGCGGTGGTCGGATACTTCTCGGCCAGATCTTCGCGGCCCATCACGTCGCAGAGCTCGGCCCAGTGGTTGTCGTTGAACGCGGCGATGACGGCGTAGCCGTCGGCGGTCTCGAAGGCGTTGTAGGGGAAGAGCGTGGGGTGGGAGTTGCCCCGTCGAGTCGGCGCCTCGCCGGTGTAGGACTGCTGGTAGATCGCGCGCTCGGTGAAGCTGAGCATCGAGTCGTACATGGCGGTGTCGACGTACTGGCCCTCGCCGGTCTGTTCGCGGTGGTTGACGGCGGCCAGAATGCCGATGCAGTTCAGCGTCGCCGTGAAGAGATCGCCGACGCCGGGGCCGGTCTTCGTCGGCGGGCCGTCGGGCTGGCCGGTGGTCTCCATGACCCCGCCCAGCGCCTGCGCGATGAGGTCGAAGGAGGGTTGGCCCTGCCGCTCCGTTTCGCCCGTTCGCGGGTCGCCGAAGCCGCGGATCGAGGAGTAGATGAGGTCGTCGTTGTACTCCTTCAGCGTCTCGTAGCCCAGATCGTACTTCTCCATCGTCCCCGAGCGGTAGTTCTCGACGACGACGTCGGCCTCCTCGACCAGCGAGAGGAAGTCCGCGCGGTCGTCCTCGTCGCCTAAGTTCAGCTCGATGCTCTTCTTGCCGCGGTTGACGCTCTGGAAGTAGCCGCCGTAGGCCTCCGTCTCGGGGTCGTCGACGAACGGCGGGTTCGAGCGGATCATATCGCCGCCCGGCCGCTCGATTTTGACGACGTCCGCGCCCATGTCCGCGAGCAACATCGTGCAGTACGGCCCGGCCAGCACCTGGGTCAGATCGAGCACGCGCAGATTCGAAAGCGCTCCCATGTACCCGACCCTTTTTCAGGCCGGCACCTAAACCTTATCATCGATAATGTACATTGTGACATCGTCCCATTGGGACGCTATTAGGACGGTTAAGGTGTATTATCATGGAAGATCATTAACTTTATAGCCCAGTTCCTCATGGTTCTGCATACGATGTCCCAAACGGTCGTCCTCGGCGTGATCGGCTCCGACGCTCACGTCGTTGGAATCACCATCCTCGAACAGGCCTTCAGCGCAGCGGGCTTCGACGTGATCAACCTCGGCGTCCAGACCTCCCAGGAGGAGTTCGCCGAGGCCGCCGTAGCACACGACGCTGAGGCCGTACTGGTCTCCTCGCTCTACGGCCACGCCGAGCAGGACTGCCAGGGGTTCCACGAGGTCCTCGAGGACGCCGGGGTCGACGCCGTCACCTACATCGGCGGCAACCTCGCCGTTGGCCAGGACGAGTTCGAGCGGACCCGGCGCACCTTCCGGCGGCTCGGCTTCGATCGCGTGTTCGACTCCGAGACGGACCCCGAAGACGCGATCGCGGCGCTTCGGGAGGACCTGCAGATCAGACCGACCGAGTCCGAACGGGCCACTATCAGTTCGTAGATGATACGAGACGAACGCATTCCCGCCGACGAGCTACGGCGTATCGACGAGGAAATCCGATCGAACTGGTCGACGGGCGACGACGTCGACTTCGAGGACGCAATCGCCTACCACGAGTCGCTGCCCGATCACAAGCGATTCGCGGACGTCCTCGAGTCGGCCGACAAACCCCTTCTCCAGCCGCGGGCCGGCGTCCCCCGGCTCGACGACCAGATCGAACTCCTCGAGTACCTCCACCAAGAGGGGCAGGCGGACCTCCTGCCGACGACCATCGACTCGTACACGCGCGACAACGAGTACGAGAAGGCCCAGCAGGGCTTAGCGAAGGCCCGCGAGACGGGCGACGACACGCTGAACGGGTTTCCGGCGGTCAACCACGGCGTCGACGGCTGCCGGGAGCTGATCGACTCGATCGACGCGCCGATCGAGGTCCGCCACGGGACGCCCGACGCCCGGCTGCTGGCCGCGATCACCTTCGCCGGCGGCTTCCAGAGCTTCGAGGGCGGTCCAATTTCGTACAACATTCCGTACACGAAACGCCACGGACTCGAGGAGACCATCGAGAAGTGGCAGTTCGTCGACCGGCTGGCGGGCGCCTACACCGAACGAGGCGTGCGGATCAACCGCGAGCCGTTCGGCCCGCTGACGGGGACGCTGGTCCCGCCGTCGATCGCCATCGCGATCATGATCGTCGAGGGCCAGCTCGCCGCTACGCAGGGCGTGCGCTCGATCACGCTCGGTTACGGGCAGGTCGGCAACGTCGTCCAGGACGTCGCCGCCCTGAACGCGCTGAAGAAGCTTGGCAACGAGTACCTCCCCGACGAGGTCGTCGTCACGACGGTCTTCCACGAGTGGATGGGCGGGTTCCCGCCGGACGAGGCCCGCGCCAACGGCGTGATCGGTCTCGGCGGGATGACCGCCGCCATCGCCCAGCCGGACAAGGTCATCACCAAGTCTCCTCAGGAGTTCCAGGGCGTCCCGACCAAGGAGGCCAACTCCGCCGGCCTGCGCACCACGCGGCAGGTCATCGACATGGCGATCGAGCAGCAGATCGACATCGACGGCATCGAGGAGGAACAGGACTTGATCGAGCGCGAGACGCGGTGTCTGATGGATACCATCTTCGAGCACGGCGACGGCGACGTCGTCCAGGGCACGATCGAGGCCTTCGACTCCGGCGCGCTGGACGTCCCCTTCGCCCCCAGCGACAGCGCGAAGGGCGCCGTCCTCCCCGCGCGGGACGACGACGGTCGCGTCCGCATCTTCGAGTGGGCCGACCTCGAGATGGACGACGACATCAAGGAGATTCACAAGGCGCGGCTCTCGCGCCGGGCCGACACCGAGGGCCGCAAACAGTCGTTCCGCATGGTCGCGGACGACGTCGACGCGATCAGCGACGGCAAGCTCATCGGCCGACCGCAGTCAACGGGTGACGTCTAACATGGAAATCACAGGCATTCACGCGACGCCCGGCTATTCCGGGTTCTTCTTCGACGACCAGCGCGCGATCAAACAGGGCGCACAGCAGGACGGGTTCACCTACGACGGCGAGCCCGTGACCGACGGCTTCGACGAGATTCGCCAGGCCGGCGAGACGATCATTGTCGACGTCGAACTCGCCGACGGCACCGTGGTGCGGGGCGACTGCGCCGCGGTCCAGTACTCCGGCGCCGGCGGGCGCGACCCGCTCTTTCGGGCCGAGGAGTACGCTCCCGTCGTCTCCGGCCCCGTCGCCGACGAACTCGAGGGCCGCGACGCGACCGACTTCCTCGAGAACGCGGAGACGCTCGAGGAGCTGCAGATAGACGGCGACCGGCTCCACACGGCGATCCGCTACGGCGTCTCGCAGGCCCTGCTGTCCGCGGCCGCCGAAGCGCAACACACCACGCGCACGGACGTGCTGGCCGACGCCCTGAGCACCGAGCCCGCCACGGAGCCGGTGCCGGTCTTCGGCCAGTCCGGCGACGACCGCTACAACAACACGGAAAAGATGTTCGTGAAGGGCGTCCCCGTGCTCCCGCACGCGCTGATCAACAGCGTCGAGAAGATCGGCGAGAACGGCGAGACGCTGCTCGAGTACGTGGAGTGGCTCGTCGAGCGCTCGCAGGAACTCGGACCCGACGGCTACGAGCCCCGATTCCATATCGACGTCTACGGCATGATCGGGGAGGTCTTCGGCGCGCCCTACGATCGCGACGAAGTGGTCGACTACTTCGCCGACCTCGAGGACGCCGCCGCGCCGTACCCGATCCAGATCGAGGGGCCGATGGACGTCGGCAACCGCGAAGACCAGATCGCGGCGATGGTCGAACTCCGAGAAGGGCTGAAAGACGCCGGCGTCGATGTCGATATCGTCGCCGACGAGTGGTGTAACACCTTCGAGGACGTGCGGGCGTTCGTCGACGCCGAGGCCGCGGACCTCGTGCAGGTCAAGACCCCCGATCTCGGCGGCATCCACCGCAGCGGGCAGGCGGTCCGCTACTGCGAGGGGACCGAGACCCGCGCCTATCTGGGCGGGACCTGCAACGAGACGGAGACCTCCGCGCGCGCCTGCGCCCACGTCGCGCTCGCGACGAACGCCGCGCAGGTGCTCGCCAAGCCCGGGATGGGCTTCGACGAGGGCTACATGATCGTCGAGAACGAGATGCGGCGGACGATCGCCCGCCGCGAGCGGGAACAACGGCAAACCGGCACTGACGAGGTGGCCGCAGATGACTGACTGGACCGATCCAGACACGTTCGCACGGGCGCTCGAGCGAGTCGACACGAAGGAGAAGGGCAACTGCTTCGAGGACTTCGAGGAGGGGGACGTGATCGAACACGACCCCGGTCTCACCCTCACACGCTTCGGCAACGAGCAGTGGATGAGCCAAACGCTGAACCACGACCCGGCCTATTGGCGGACCGACGCCGCCGAGGCGCGGGGCTTCGAGGAGCCGCCGATCCACCCGGACTACCTCACCGCCGCGACGCTGGGGATCACCGTCGAGGATCTCAGCGAGAAGGGCGGCTACTTCCTCGGGCGCACCGACGTCCGGTTCCCCGGGACGCCCGTCTACGCGGGCGCCGAACTCCACGTCGAGAGCGAGGTCGTCGACTGCGCGACCTCGAGTTCCCGACCGGAGTACGGGATCGTCTCCTGGCGCACCCGCGGCACGGACGCCGAGACCGGCGAGGTGCTCTGCTCCTACGAACGGACGAACATGATCCCGCGTCGCGAGCCCGTGGCGACGGACGGGAGCGGGGCTGCAACAACGGAAGCGGACGGCAACGACGAGCCCGACCTCCCCGAGGCGTTCGTCACGCCCGAGGGCGGCTACTTCGAGGACTTCGTCGCGGCCCTCGAGGAAGCCGACGACGAGAACGCGGCCGTCGCCTACCGCCACGAGCGCGGCCGGACGCAGGACGACGTCACCGTCGCCTCGCTGCCGCTGGCGACGCTCAACACGGCCAAACAACACCATAACGTCGACGTGATGAGCGACTCGCCGTCGGGCGACATCGTCACCTACGGCGACGTCACCCGCTCGACCGCGCTGGGCCACGCCCGCTCGGACGAGGAGACCTGGCGCGAGGTCGGCTTCGACGACGAATCCTTCCACACGTTCGTCGCAGTCGGTGACACCGTCTACGCGTTCACGCGTGTGCTCGAGGCCGAAAACGACGCCTCGAGCGACGAGGCGGGCACCGTTCGGTTCGAACACATCGCGTTCAACCAGGACGACGAACCCGTCTACTCCGGCACGCGAACCGCGGAGATCCGGAAGCGCTCCGGCTGATCAGACCGACCAGGGGAATCGACCGCGAACGATCGATACCGACTGCCAACGACCGATACCGACCGCCGTCGACCGCAACCAACCGATACCGACCGCAGATCCACCCCGATCCAGACACATGACCGACGACATCCGACTCTGTCGAACCTTCCAGACCGCACCGGCCGCCGTTCCGAAAGACGACTCGGCGAAGTACCTCGTCTCCGCGCTCACCGCGGAGGGCTTTCAGGCGCCCGACTGGCTCGTCCCCGACATGGAGGACGGCACGGCGCCGAATATGAAAGCGGAGGGCCTCGAGAACACCATCGAGAAGGTCCCCGAACACGACTTCCCCGGCGAGATCTGGCCCCGCGTCGAGTGGAGCTACGAGGACGAGGAGTACCGCCGGAAGGGCCGCGACCAGATCGGCCGCCTCGTGGGCGAGATCGGCGACGAGATCGACGGCGTCGTCGTCCCCAAGGTCGGTCGCCTCGAGGACGTCCGGCGCGCCGCCGAGGCCGTCGCGGAGGCCGAGGCCGAACACGGCTACGACGACGGCTCGATCGGCCTCTCGATCATCGTCGAGACCGGCCGCGCTCGGTCGGACTTACGCGAGATCACGATGTTCGGCGAGGGCTCCCGGCTGACCGGCCTCGTCTTCGGCCCCGTCGACTACACCGCCGAACTCGGCGGCCGCGACCTCGGCGACGGCCGGCCGCGCTGGGACGGCCTGCTCGAGGCGATGTCCAACGAGGCCAGCGCCGCCGGCCTCGTCTCCATCGGCGGCCCCTTCGACGACCTGTTCAAGGAACGGGCCGGTCTGACCTACTACAACGCCGACGAGTACGCCGATCAGGTCGAACACGAGGCCCGCCTCGGCCTCGACGGCTCCTGGTCGCTGTATCCGAAGCAGACGATTCAAGCCAACACGATCCACATGCCGACGCCTGACGAACTCGAGCGCGACGTGAGCAAGATCGAGCGGTTCAACGAGGCCAAACGCGAGGGCACCGGCGCGGTCACGCTCGACGGCCAGATGGTCGACGAGGCGACGTTCAAGAACTTCAAGAACACCGTCGAACAGGTCCGCGCGATCGACGAGATGCGCCCGGGACAGACCGAGGAGTACTACGACGCCGACCTGCTCGAGCGCGCTCGCGACCTCGAGCTTTCGTATCAGTAAGCGTCGACCGAGGTCAGCGAGTTCGATTTTCGCGGCGGCACGTCCTCGTCGAGCGCGTCGGCGACGCCCCTAGTCGGTCGACTCCTCGGCGCGCGGATTCTCGCGAACGATGAGCGACGCGATTCGGGCCCCCTCGACGTCGCTCACCTCGAGGGCGTAGCCGTCGACCTCGACGTGGTCGCCGACCTCGGGGGCCCGGCCCAGCCGGTCCAGCACGAGCCCGCCGATCGTGCCGAACTCGTCGGACTCGAAGTCGGCGTCGAGTCGCTCGTTGACGTCCGAAACGGTAACGCCGCCGTCGACGACGTAGGCGCCGTCGTCGCGCCGGTCGATCGAGGGCTCGTCCGCGTCGAACCCGTCGCGGAGATCGCCGACGACCACCTCGATGACGTCCTCGACGGTGACGATCCCCTCGAAGACGCCCCACTCGTCGATCACCGCGGCCATCTGGGCTCGGTCGCCCTGGAACTGCTCTAAGAGTTCGGTGACGCGCGTCGTCTCCGGAACGACCGGCATCTCGCGGGTGACCTCGCCGACCGTCACGCTCTCGAGGTCGCCCTCGGACTCGCCAGCTCGCAGCACGTCCTTGGCGTCGACGAAGCCGACCACCTGATCGTCCCCGTCGGAGTCGAGCACCGGATAGCGAGTGTGTCCCTCCTCGAGAATCAGCGAGCGAAGGTCCGAGAGCGAGCGGTCGCTGGCGATGGTCACGGCGTCGGGACGGGGTACCATCACCTGCTGAACGGTCGTGTCGTCGAGTTCGAACACCTGTTCGATCATCTCGACCTCCTCCGCGTCGATCTGGCCCTCGCTCCCGGACCGGCTCAGGACGGTCCGGATCTCCTCCTCGGAGAGCGTCTCGTCGGTCTCCGAGGCCGGCGGAATCCCGATCAGTCGCGTGAAGGCGTTGGCCGTCCCGTTGAAGACGACGATCCCGGGGACGAAAATGTAATAGAAGAACTTCATCAGCGGCGAGACCAGCAGGGCGACGCGCTCGGCCTGGGCGATCGAGATCGTCTTCGGCGCGAGTTCGCCGAAGACGACGTGCAAGAACGTGATGAAGCTGAATCCGATGGCGAAGGAGACGAGATGGAGCAGGCTCTCGGGCAGGACCGGTGCGAGTACCGGCTCGAGCAAGGCCGCGACGGCCGGTTCGCCCAGCCACCCCAGCCCCAGCGAGGCGATGGTGATCCCCAACTGAGTAGTCGCGAGGTAGTCGTCTAAGTTGTCGACGGCCTCCTGCAGGAGCGTCGCCCCGGTCTTCCCCTCCGCGACCGCCCGTTCGACGGCCGAGGAGCGAACGCGGACGTAGGCGAACTCCGCGGCGACGAAGAAGCCGTTCAGCGCGACCAGTACGAACGCCCCGAACAGCCGCGCGAAGTCGGCGACGAGGTCTACCATCGTCGTTCCCTCCCGGCTCGAGGCGGTTCTCGAGACGATTCGCATCCGGAGATCTGTACCGCGACCGGAACCGGCGCCGAACTCGAGGAGACGGCTGTCCGCGTCTCGCTCTCGTCGGCGGACGATCGCCCGTCGACCGCGTTCGCAGTGACGGCGTCGCTCATACTCTGGAGTCGTCACGCCGGCCCCATAGTTGCGTGGGTGACAGACGCAACGAGGAGATGCCGTCGGCCGACGGGAGACCCGAGGCCGCCGGTCACTCGGCGAGGACCGCGCTCGCGAGGTCGGGAAAGATCCGGTCGGCGAAGTGGACCGCCGCCACCACGACGATCGGACCGAGGAAGAGCCCGTACCAGCCGAACGCGAGCGTTCCGAGGAAGTACCCGAGGAGGACCAGCCCCATGTGGACGCCGCTGCGTGCCGAGAGCAGCGACCGCGCGAAGAAGTCGGGGATCGTATCGACGACGGTAAACGAGAGCGCGAAGAACGCGATCGGCTGCCAGAGCGGCGCCGGCGTCGAGAACGCGAGGCCGAAGAGGTACAACCCGTACGGGACGTAGACGAGCTTCATGCCGACCGCGGGGATCAGCGTCCCGACGCCGATCAGGACGGCGAGCAACGCCGGCGTTCCGACGACCGGTCCGCTCGACGCGACCAGGTTCAGTCCGAGGTAGGCGACGGCGGCGACGACGGCCGCCACGCCGACGATCGCGAGGTTGCCGACGAAGACCGTCTCGAGGTCGTCGTCGACCGCCTCGAGGAACGAGACGATCTCCTCGTCGCCGTCGACGCTCCGGGTGAACCACCGTCGGAGCGTCCCGTCGTCGCGCAGCAGGTAAAAGAGGAACGTGAGCATGAGGAAAAACCGCGCGAGTATCGCGAAGACGAGACCCGCGATCGTCGACAGTCGCTCGAGGACGCTCGGAATCCCTCGTCGGAGGATCGAGGCGATCGACCGTCCCCCGTCGGCGGCGAGCAGCCGCCGTAATCGGTCGACGTTTCGCTCGCGAACGATCGAGAGGTACGGCTGGAGGAGCGATCGATAGGACTCGAGGCCGCTCGCGGCGAGGAACTGATCGAGCTCTCGGAGGGCCAGGACCCCGGCGTAGCCGGCGACGGCGACCAGCGGGAGGACGACGGCCGCGATCGTGACGGTCGCCGTCACGTTCGGATGCTCGAGGCGTCGATCGAGCACGCGGTAGAACGGCCGGGTGGCGTAGTAGAGAAAGATCGCGAAGAGGAGCGTTCCGACGTAGGCGTAGAGGGCGAAGCCGATCGCGAGGGCGATGACCAGACCGAGGGCGACCCAGACGGCGCGACGGCCGTCCCAGCCGCGGAGCGCGGACATAGTACGGGTCCGACGGCGCCGTGCAAAAACGTCCGGCGCGCGACTGCACGGGCTCGGCGCTCGAGCGTCGTCGCGAGCGGGTGTCGGCGCGGCGTCGCCGGGTCCCTCGCGCTACGCGGCGAGCAAGAGGAGCGTGTACGCAGCGGCCCCGACGGCGAAGGCCCAGAACCGGCTGCGGCGCTTCGAGGGGAGCTCCTCCTTGATGACGTTGAGGACGATCCCGCCGCCGAGGAAGGCCAACAGGAGCGCGAGGGTGAACTCGCTGACGGGCGTTACATAGCCGACGGTGACGCCGAGAAGCACCGCCGCCGCGAGGAGCCACCGTCCGTACCGGTGGTAGATCTGACCGTGGTGCTCGCGGAGTCCGAAGTCGTTCACGACGAAGTGCAGCGCCATCGCGACGAAGAAGAACGCCAGGCTCGCGACGCCCGGCTCCTCGCGGTGGACGAGGAGGTATCCCACGAGGACGTTGTAGGCGGCGAACGAGCCCGCGTGCACCCAGAAGACGCCGTCCGGCGCCCGTTCGGGTTCGGGGTCGCCGCCGTCGGTGCCCGTCCCAGCCGCGTCTCCGCCGTCGGCCTCCGCTCCGATCACGGCGAATCGCTCGAGGCCGTAGAAGGCGACGAACCCCGCGAGCGTCACGAGATAGATGTGACGGTCGATGGTGGCGAGGACGGTCCCGCTCTCGTCGATCGCCGCCGCGGCGGCCCCGACCTCGGGCAGGAGGTGGACGAAGACGTACGCGACCGAGACGCCCCCCGCCATCGACAGCCACCGACTGCGCGGAATCGCCTCGAGGAATCGGAGCCGACCGGCGAAGACGTGAACCAGCGCGAGGCCGACCGCGAACACCGCGGCGAGGGCGTCGACGAGGCCGAACGCGGTACTCGAGATCGAGCGAGCGACGATCGGCGGTCCGCCGACGCCGATCACCGACGGTGGGACCGCGGTCGCGAACCACAGTTCCATACGGACCGTTCGGTCGGGACCGCCTTCGGTTCGCTGCAAGCGAATCGCTCGAGCGGCGAAGCGAGCGTTTTTCGCCGCTCGAACGGTCACGCGTGCCGACAGACACTCCGACCGGCGCCCATCTTCCTTCCATCAGGTTCCAGCGGGTTCGGAACGCTAGCCGGCCGCGCTCGGAGACCAGTCGGAGTCAGCGGTCGACGCTCAGTCGTCGCTCCCCGACGGCCACTCGCGACCGCTCGCCTCGATGACGGCGCGCAGCTGCCGGCGGCGCTCGTCGAGGTCAGCGAGCGCGTCGGCGAACTCCGCGTCGGAGACCGTGGGAACGCCCGCCTCGCGGAGGTGATCGAGATCCGGTGCCGGGGGCACCTGGTCGGCCGGCTCGATCGTGTCGGTGTATGCGTTGAGGTAGCTCTCGGCGTTCGAGCGCGCACTCGCGATGAGCGCGTCGTTCGGTCGGTGTTCCTCGGGGACCCCGAACCGCAGGAGCGTCAGCGCCTCGTCGAAGACGACGACCGCTCTGGCCGAGGAGTCGAGCAGTTCGTCGCTGTGGTAGTAGTGGAGGATCGGATGGATCTTGTGTTGGGCCCCGAGGTCACTGAGCTCGGCCGAGAGTGTATCGAGGAGGTGGTCGAACTGGTCGAAGTCCTCGCCGTTCCAGCCGGTCGTGACGAACGTCTCGCCCCGTTTACCGATCCCCAGGACGCTGTTCGCGTACGATCGACGGCCGGTGACGCCGTCGAGCACTGAGATCACGTACGACACGCCCAGCGTGACGAACAACATCCCGCTGGCCGTCGTCAGAGCGGCGGCGACTTGCCACAGGCTGGTGCCGGGGTAGAAGTCCCCGTTCCCCATCGTGAACATGGTCTGCGCGACGAAGTAGAACCGCCCGATCCACGTGACGGGCCCTGTCGGGCGGGAGTGAACGAGAGCGTCCTCGCTGCCGGCGAAGACGAGCGTCCAGCCGAGCCAGATGAGTCCGACCCACACGAAGAGGTTCAACGCGAGGATGAGCGGCCCGCCGATCGAAAGTCCCTGGTCGCGCTCGTCGCCGAGAGTGCGGAGCCGGTGCCACGCGCTGACCATCAACCGCGACGAGAGCGGTCCCGCACCCTTGTCGTCCCAGAGTATCGTCCAGAACAGGTCGACGATCGCGACGGAGAGACAGCCGATTCCGACCACGAGAGACAGGAGCCGTACCGGCCCGGTCGATGAGAGGCTCTCGACGGCACCGGGAGTGACGCTGAGAAAGCCGAAACTGACCATCTCGATGCACGTACGAGAGTGTCTCGGAAAACGCTGAGGTATGGAAACCGAAACGCGGCCCGAAGGCGTCTGGAACGCGGATCGGCGGCTTCCATCGTCACGACGTCCAGACGGACTCGGTATTTGAGAGATCTCCGAAAGCGCAGGCACATCCTATTTCACTTGTCAAGTAGGACGATTGTCAGCCCATGTCCGTCGCTCCCGATCCCCCCGAAATCTTCGACCGGGCGGCCGAAGAGGGGGAACGGCGCCTCGATCAGTCGTGGCTCGAGCTGATTTCGACCGGGTTCATCGCCGGATTCACGATCGTCTTCGGCCTCGCGGCGCTCGGCATCGTCCACGCGGTCCTCGAACCGCGCATCGGTGACGCCGCCAAACTCCCGGGATCGCTCGCGTTCGGACTCGGCCTCGTGATGCTGGTCGTCGGCCGATCGGAACTGTTCAACGAGAACTTCTTCGACCCCGTCGCGACGGCGATCGAGCGGGACGACTCGTGGCTGATCGGACCGCTGCTCCGCCTGTGGTCCGTCACGTTCGCTTTAAACCTCGTCGGCGGTGCCCTCATGGTGCTCGTGCTGTCGGTTCCCGGCGCGCTTCCCTCGGGAACGGGCGAGGCGCTGGTGACGGTCGCCACGGAGATCGTTCACCGGGAGCCGATGGGAGTGTTCGCGGACTCCATCGCGGGGGGTGCGCTCGTGGCGTTGCTCTCCCACCTGCTCGAGGCCGTCGACGGCGTCGGCGGTCGGATCGCTATGGCGTACGTCGTCGGCGTCCTGTTGGCGCTCGGCCCCTTCGATCACGTCATCGTCACCGTTCTCCACGTCTTCTTCGGGATGGCGTTCGGTGCCGACATCGGCGTCGGTGCGCTGGGGACGACGACCGCCGTCGTGACGGCCGGAAACGTCGTCGGCGGACTCGGCCTGGTCACGTTCAGTCACATCGCGCAAGTCGAGGGGTCTCCCTCATCCGACGGCTGACCGCTCGGCTCCGAACGCCCGTTTCGGCGTCCCTCTCCGAAGCGGTTAGAAACTTGCCGTAGAGGGGCGCTCGCCGCGCTGGCCGCCATCGTCGGTCGCCGCCTCGAGTCGAGCGACGCCGACTGAAGCGGATGCCGGCCGAGGGTACTTGGCAACGCACCGCTTCGATCCGGTGATGACCGGTGGATCAGCAGGCCCCACGGCGGCGCCGGCCGCGAACTCGCGACTCGTCCTCAATCCCACGAGCGGCGAGGCCGACCATACCGAGCGAGTTCGACGACTCGCCGCCGAGCACGGCTTTTCGGTCGTCGAGACCGAGCGGGGTGGCCACGCATCCGAACTCGCGGCTGCAGCGGCGGCCGACGACGTCGATATCCTCGCGGCCTGCGGCGGCGATGGAACGATTCACGAGGTCATCCAGGGGCTCGTCGCGGCCAACGCGCTCGAGGACGTGACCCTCGCGGTGATTCCGGCGGGAACGGCCAACATCTACGCGTCGGGGCTCGGAATCGAAAGCGTCGACGACGGCTTCGCGGCCGCGCGACGAGGGGCCACGAGAGGACTGGATCTCGGCGTCGCTGACGGGGAGCCGTTCGTGCTCTCGGCCATCGCGGGGTTGCCGGCGTCAGCGAGCACGAGCGCCTCCGACGGGCTCAAAGAGCGGATCGGCACGCTCGCGTTCGTGATCGAGGGCGTCCGGACCGCGCGGCAGTTCGACGGCCTCGAGGTCGCGGTCGACGTCGTCGCCGACGGCGAGGAGCGCGTCTGGGAGGCGCTCTGTCTGCTCGTCGGCGCCCTTCGAGGGTTCACCGGCCCGAACGAGCCGTCGAACGCCGAAACCGGACGGCTCGAGGTGACGGTCGTCGACCGGCTGCCGCCGACGGGCGCGATCGCCGAAGCCGTCGAACGGCGGTTCTTCGATCGAGAGACGCCCCACGCCACGACGATCGAGGCGTCCGAACTCGAGATCGTTTCCCTCGAAGACGAGCCGGTGCGGTTCAGCCTCGACGGGGAGCCCCGGGAGTACGACCGCGTCGAGATCGGCGTTCGACCGGGGGCGCTCCGCGTGTGCGTGGGCGAGGCGTACGCCTCGAGATAGCGATCGATCCGGGCTTCACGTCCCCCACTGGCTCCACGCGAACGCCGCGACCAGTAGCGCCCCGAGCGCGACGAACAGGATCGCGTTGCCGAACGGACCGGGCACCTCGAGGAGTCCCGACATCTGCATGAGTCCGAATCCGAGCAGGATCACGCCCAGAATAGAGAAGACTCCGATCGCCACCATCTCCTTGGCCATCCAGTAGGTCTCCTGGGCCTCCTGCTGCTGGCTTAGCGTCGGCTCGTCGATCGCGTCCTCGTCGGGCTCGTTCCCGAGGAGTCTGGCGTCCTCGTCGATTTTCTCCTGGTCGGTTCCGGGAGTGTCCGGCCCGGAATCGTCGGCGTCTCCCATGAGGGACGTTCGCAGCAGCCGCGGGTTTGTGTTCCACCTGCCAATACAGGCGCCGCTGCCGGTTCGTCGCTCGCGACGGTGCTCGCGGCAAAATACGGCGGGATGGGATCGAACCACGGTCGTTCCGTTCACTTCGTTCGCGTCACTCCCTGATTCGAATCCCACCGTGTCGCCTTCTCGCTCGTCGTATAGTGCTCGCGAGAAACGGTGGGGATGGGATTTGAACCCATGAGGCTATACAGCCACCTGCTCTCAAGGCAGGCGCGTTGGGCCGCTTCGCTACCCCACCTCACCGCTACCTTCTCCGTACGTTCAAAAAGTACTGTCGGTTACGATCGCTCGAGCGAGCCGTCGTCCCCGACCGCGAGTCCCAGTTCGTCGACGACGGCGGCCGTCGCCTCGCTGCCCGGCTGGTCCGCGAGGCGCCGCGCCTCGAGCAGCGCGAGCGTCGAGCGCAGTCCCGCGGGCGTGTCGACGGTCGGGAGCATCGGAGCGAACCCGACCCCGAAATCCGCGTCGGTCGCTCGAGCCGCCAGCGTGGTCACCTCCGGCGTCGCGTATGCGCCGGCGAAGTCGATCGCCTCCCGGAAGCCGGCGAGGTAGGTCCGCCCCTCGGCGGACGGTCCGAGGACGACCTCGTGGCGCCGGACCGACATCGCCGCGCCGTCGATCTCGGTGCGCCGAACCAGCGGCACCGTGGGTTCGAGAACGCCGACGCTGTCGGCGCCTTCGCGCTCGAGAAGGTGTGTGACGGTGTTGCCGATCCGCGCGGCGCGACTCGAGCCGACCTGGCGTTCGAATCGGACGCCCGCGTCGCGGTCGCCGTCGCCGGCGATGGCGTCCTCCCCGAGCGCGTCGATGACGAGCGCGCGGACCTCGGCTTCGGGGTCGGCATCGCTGTCGGTGAACTCGTCGGGCAGCGTCTCCGCGTCGCGGTAGTTGACCAGCAGGTCGCCACCGCTCTGGGCGACGGCCCAGCAGACGTCGGCGACGGCGGCCTCGTAGAGCGCGACGGCGTCGGCGGCCGACAGCGGCGTTTCGTCGACGAGCGACGACAGGACGAGCCCCTCTCGCGGCGGATCGACCGGAACGACGACGATCATACACGCTTCTCCGCGGACGCGACCCTTGAACGCGGCGCTTTCGCCAGCGCGACCCCGCCGCTCGCGCCGCCGGCGGACGAATTATGGTGGTGGACCGACAGCACTCGGCTATGGAAGCGCAAACGCTCCCGCGGTCGATTCCCGGATCGGTCGGTCTGCTCGGCGTCCTAACGGTCGTCCTGCTGGCGGCGCTCGGCGTCTGGAGCTTCGCCGACAACAACCTGCTCGGCTCCGGCGACTACCTCGCGCCGCTTCTCGGCGCGCTCGCGGTCGTCGTCGTCGCGGTCGGCACGCTGGCCGCTCTCGGCGCGCGCTCCCGCGAGTGGCTCGCCAACCCGTACTGGTAACGAGCCGCTCGTCTATCGGTCGCGCTGTCCCTTCGTCTGGCGGTAATCCGACGCCATCAGGTCGACGAACTCCTCGAGCCACGCCTGCGTCTGCGCGTCGGACTGCTCGCGGGGATCGACCATCGGCACGAGTTCGAACCCGCGGCCGCGGATCCGTACGGCGTGGTCGTCCGGCAGCGCGAGGTCGTCGGCCGACGTCGTCGTGTACTCCACGCCGAGCTCCCGAAGCGGTCGCTCGCCGACGGGGACGAGGATCTCGGGGTTGATCATCCGAATCTCGGCGTTGAGGTAGGGATCGCAGTTGCCGATCTCCTCGTCGGTCGGCCGTCGGTCGGGGTCGCGACAGCGCGTGAGGTTCGTCAGGTAGACGTTCTCGAGGACCGGCTCGTCGGCCGGCGACGTCGAATCGCAGAGCCCGAGTCGCTCGAGCATTCGCCGGAGGGTCGTCGCCGACTCGGTTTCCTCGGCGGCCGCCCCGTCGGCCGCCTCCGCGGCGAACGGGACGCCGATCGCGTCCGCGCTCGCGGTCGGTCGCTCGCCGACGAACAGGAAGTCCGCGTCGACGTCGCCGTAGCCGTGGACGACCTGCGTGCGCGTCTCACAGAGCGCCGGACAGTTCCGACACTCCTCGTCCATGCCGAACGGGTTCGCCCGAGACTGTTGATTCGCGTCCACACTCGAGTCTCGAGGGAGGCGCCCAAAAGTGACCCGACTGTCGGGTCCGGCTACGCCTGGGACTGGGCGGCCTGAATCCAGTCCGAAGCGCGGTCCTCGGAAATTTCCGCGGCGTCGGCGACGGTCTCGGCCTGCGTGCTCGCGAGGTCGGCGATCGTCTCGATGCCCGCGTCGGCCAGCCGCTCGGCGTAGGTCTGCCCGACGCCCTCGAGGGCCTGCAGGTTCTGCTCGGTCGCGTCGGCTCCTTCCTCGGTCGCGGTTTCGATCGCGTTCGTGGTCTCGACGACGGTGCTCTCGGTCGCTTCGGCGGCCTCGCCGACCAGGTCCTGCGCGCCGCGCTGGCTCGTCCGGGCGACCGACTCGGTCGACTCCTGGGCCGTCTGTGCGACCGCTTCGGTGGACTGCTGGACGGTATCGGCGACGTCTTCGGTCTGCTGTTGGACCGTCTCGGCGGCCTCCTCGGCGCGGCGGACGCCCTCGACGGTCTGCTGTTCGGTCTCCTGTTGGGCCTCGAGCATCGACTGCGTCGAGTCGGCGAGCACCTGCTGTTGCTGGGCGGTCAGTTCGTCGACGGCCTCGAGAAAGCCGTCCTCGAGCTCATCCCAGGCCTCGTCCTGGGTGCGCTCGAACTCGTCGAAGCCGTCGTTGACGGCCGAGCGAACGTTGAACTCGTCGCCGTTCATCACGGAGTCGAGGGCGTCGAACTGCGCGTGAAGCATCCGCTGGACCAGTTCGGCGTGTTGCTCGAACCCTTCATTGAACGCCTGCTTGGTCTGTGCCGTACTCTCTTCGAAGCCCTCGTCGACGGTCGACCGGACGTCGTAGGCGTCCTCGTCGATGGCGTCCTCGAGGGCCTCGAGCTGGGCGTCGAGGAACCGGCGGGCGAGTTCGGTGCCCTGGCGCTGGGCGCTTCGCTGGGCCGCCATCCCGTTGCGAAGCATCGTCTCCATCGCGTTCTCCTGGAACTCGAGCCCCTGCTCGAACAGCTGCTGGCTCTGCTTGATCGACTGGCGCTGCAGCTCGAACGTGGCTTCGATGGGCGTGGTTGCGTCGGTCATGGTGTCGAGGGCGCAGTGACGGGTAATTGCCGTCCCTGGTACCTACCCGCGAGAACGACGGCGACCGTGATAAATGCTGGCCCTAAATGGTTTTAGGAACCATCTGATACCACAGAATGTCGTAGAGCTTCATCACGGTACCAGCGGGCGGTTTCTCGATCTCCTGTCACCGTAGCCATAGCTATCGCTGGCGGTCCCGCTTCCGGTCGCCCACTCGAGCGCGTCGGCGAGAAAGGGGAGGTCGAAACGAACGGCTGACGAGAACGGGGGACGAAACGGACGGCCGGCGAAGACGGTCGAAAAACCAGTCCGCGAAGCGGCGTCGCGGTTCAGCGGTCGAGGCCGCCGCGTTCGGTGACCTCGAGGATGAACTTCACGTTGCGAACGATCTCCTCGGGCGTGGTCTCCTCGTCGGGATCGTAGAGGTCGCTGGTTCGGTAGAGGACGTTGGCGAGTTGCTTGCTCTCGCTGGTTTCCCCGCGGACGTCGTCGGCGACGTCGCGGAGCGCCGCCACGCGTTCGGGATCGGGCTCGAACTCGGGCGCGTCCGCGTCCGTTCCGTCCGCCGAGTCGGCGTTACCGTCCGTTCCGTCGCTCGAGTCGGGGTCGTCGTCCGTCGTCATCGATCGGCCGAGGTCGCCTCGTTCCGTCTGGTCTGGGAGACGCCGCGCCGGTGGACGATCCCGGTGTTGTTCGCGACGTTCTCGGTGATCGTCCGGAAGGCGTCGCCGGTGGCGCTCTCGTCCTCGAGGACGGTCGGTTTCCCGCCGTCGCCGCCCTCGCGGACGGCCGGATCGAGCGGGATCGAGCCCAGGAACGGCATCTCGTGTTCGTCGGCGAACTCCCGGCCGCCGCCCGAGCCGAAGATGTCGTGCTCGCCGCCGCAGTCGGGACAGGAGAACGTCGACATGTTCTCGGCGATGCCGAGCACGACGGTGTCGTGTTTGGCGAACATCTCGAGGCCCTTCCGGGCGTCGTCTAAGGCGACGTCTTGGGGCGTCGTGACGATAACCGCGCCCGTGACGGGCATGGTCTGGAGCATCGTCAGCTGGGTGTCGCCGGTCCCCGGCGGGAGGTCGATGACGAGGTAGTCGAGGTGGCCCCACTCGACGTCCTCCGTCAACTGAGTGATGACCTTGTGGACCATCGGACCGCGCCAGATGACGGGGTCGTCCTCGCCGGTGAGGAAGGCCATGCTCATCAGCTTCACGCCGTACTTCTCGGGGGGCACGAGCGTCTCGTCCTCGGTGGCCATCGGCGGCTCGTCGGCGTCGACCATCCGCGGCACGTTCGGGCCGTAGACGTCGGCGTCGAAGAGGCCCACATTGGCGCCCAGCCGCGAGAGGCCGGCCGCGAGGTTGACGGCGACCGTCGACTTGCCGACGCCCCCCTTCCCGGAGGCGACGGCGATGACGTTCTTGACGCCCGGCAGTACCTGGTCCTCGTTGGCGACGTCGTCCCGGTCGGGCACGCTCGCCGAGAGGTCCGGCTCGAGGCCCTCCTCGAGGAGCAGTTCCCGTACCTCGCCGGCGATATCGGTCTCGGTGGGGGAGTAGGGCGCCCCCAGCGCGAGGTCGATATCGACCTGCTCGCCGTCGACGGCGATGTCGTTGACGAGTCCGAGCGAAACGATGTCGTCGCCGAGTTCCGGATCTTCGACCGTCCGGAGGCGGTCGCGAACGGCGGCTTCGTCCATGTAACTAGCTACTTCCGGGCGTCGAAAAGGGTTGTGTTCCCACCTTTTTGCTGCGGACTCTCGCTCACTTCGGTCGCTCGAGCCCTCGCAAAAAGCTGGTCCGAAAAGACCGCACCGGCAAATTGGCCGCGGGAACGCTGTCTGTGACCGATCCACAGCGTCTCCGCGTCGAAGTCGCACCGCGGACCGCCGTCGGTCGGCCGTCAGTGGCCGCCGGTGAGGTGCAGTCCGACGATCCCGACGACGATCACGCTGAGGAAGCCGACTCGAGCCGCCGACAGGGGTTCGTCGAAGAGGACGATCCCGAGCGACGCGGTCCCGACGGCGCCGATTCCCGTCCAGACCGCGTAGGCCGTTCCAACGGGGAGGTCCCTGACCGCCAGGGCCAACAGCCCCATGCTGATGACGAGGGAGACGACGGTGGCGAGGGTGGGGAGCGGCCGCGAGAGCCCGTCGGAGTATCCGAGTCCGATCGCCCAGCCGACTTCGAACAGTCCCGCGAGCACCAGGAGATACCACGACATACTCGACTCGAGGATCGGGCCCGCGGGTATAGGCCCCTGTCGGTCTCGAGGCGACGACTCGGCGCGAACCGATCTGCGGACCGGTCACCGGATCGACCGCGAATTCATCAGGCGTTGAAATCGAACCGCGGCCCGCCGTAGGTCGGCGGGTCCGGCTCGAGCTCGACCCCCCGTTCGTAGCGCACGAAGTTCAGGTAGAACGGCCGCCCGCAGCCCTCGACCGGCTCGCCCTCGAGGTCGGTGACGGGGCCGTCCTCGCCGCAGAGAAACTCGACCCCGTCGGCCGACTCGCGGTCCGAATCGTCCGGGTCGGCGTACTCCCACCCCGGCTGCGGGCGCTTCGTGACCGACCGATCCGCCAGATCCGGCGGCCGCTCGAGGCTGACGACTGCGTTGCAGTGGGGACAGGTGTAGCGAACGGTGACGGTCATCGGCGGGTCCTAAGGGGCTCGAGGACGTAAGTCTGCGGTCGCAGAGAGCGCATCCGACGGACGGTGGCGCGCGCTGTCGATCGGTCCGGGCGACAGCGAGGAGCGATCAACGACTCGTGCGAGGGACGAGTGAACGAGCGAAGCGAGTGAGCTAATCGGTTGGGGAGGGCGTGGAAATCCTGCCGCCACGATAGCAGAGAGACGAGTTCGGTCGAACTCGAGTACGTCGCTCGTCGACGGCTCAAGCGATTCAAGGTCGTCCCGAATTGTTTACCCGCCTGCTGGCCCACAACCGACCATGACCGAGTTCGACCCCGAGAAGTTCGAGGACAAGTACGTCCACTACTTCGAGGAGCTCCAGGAGGCCTACTCCAACGCGTACAACCAGCTGCACGGTCGCTACGACTCCGAGATCCTCAAAGCGATCGATCGGAACGTTCTGAGCGAGAGCGAGCCGTTTTACGAAGGAGACGGCGAGTTCCGGATCGAGTTGCCCGACGAGCGCGTCGAAGAGGTGCGAAGCGCCGTCGGCGAACCCGAGCGGTTCGACACCGTCCTCGAGGAACTCGTCACGAGAATCGAAGCGGAGTTACGGCGCATCTTCGGCTTCGAATCCGCAGACTGACCGGCCGCGGCCGCTACCGACACCCGAACACCTTTCTCCCTGACGGGAATTCGTGCAGGTATGATCGACGAGACGGTCGAGCAGATCCAGGAGATGCAGACCCACAGCTCCTCGGTGGTAGCCGTCCGCGCGACGCGGGCCCTAGAGGAGTTGCTCGAACGGGAGTTCGCTACCGTCGAGGAGTACACGCGCGCCCTCGAGCGCAACGGCTCGGTGCTCCGACGAGCGAATCCCTCTCACGCCTCGCTGCAGAACGCGGTCCGGGAAGTCGTCGACGACGTTTCCGACGCCGATCACGACAGCGTCGAGGAGGCGAAGCAGTACACCCGGGACAAGATCGACGCGGTCGTCTCCCGCGTCGAGTCCGGGAAGGAACTCGCGGCCGAGAACGCCGCCAACCTCCTCGAGGACGGCGCGACGCTGCTGACTCACGATTACTCCTCGACGGTCCTGGAGGCCCTCGAGCGGGCGACCGACGCGGGCAAGAGCTTCGAGATCTACGTCACCGAGGCCCGGCCCCGCTTCATCGGGCGCAAAACGGCGCGGGCGCTCGCGGACCTCGACGGCGTCGAGACGACGCTGATCACCGACAGCGCCCACGGGGTCTACCTCGAGGAGTGCGACCGCGTCGTCGTCGGCATGGACTGCATCGTCGAGGACACGCTGTACAACCGCGTCGGTACGTTTCCGCTCGCGTCGACGGCCGCGCGACTGGACGTCCCCGTCACCGTCCTCGGCTCGGCGTCGAAGATCGTCAGCGAGGGCTTCGTCTTCGAAAACGAGTTCCGGCCGGGCAGCGAGGTGATGCCGGAACCCGCGGAGGGCTTTACCGTCGAAAACCCCAATTACGACGCGACGCCGATCGAGTTACTCGAGAGCGTCGTCACCGACGAGGGTCGACAGACGTTCTAACCGAGTGGCGCCCGTTCGATCGGGATTCGCCCGAATTCAGTCGCGTTCGCCGAACGTCCGCGGCGCCCCCTCCGTCGGCGTCGCCCAGTCGACGGCGTTGCGGAGCACGCGTCGAACGTCGTCGTCCTCGTAGATCGGATACTCTTCGTGGCCCGGCCGGAAGTAGAAGATCCGGCCGCTGCCCCGCCGGTAACAACAGCCGCTGCGGAACACCTCCCCGCCCTCGAACCAGCTGGTGAACACCAGCCGGTCGGGCTCGGGCACGTCGAACGGCTCGCCGTACATCTCCGTTCTGGGGAGTTCGATCGATTCGTCGAGCCCGTCGGCGATCGGGTGGCCGGGGTCGACGACCCAGAGCCGTTCGGTCCCGCCGTCCTCGCGGTACTGCAGGCTACAGGTCGTGCCCATGAGCCGCTTGAAGACCTTCGAGTAGTGGCCCGAGTGGAGGACGATCAGGCCCATCCCCTCGAGGACCCGCTCCTGGACGCGGTCGACGACCGCCCCTGAGACCTCGTCGTGGGCCTCGTGGCCCCACCACAGCAACACGTCGGTCTCCTCGAGGACGTCCGCCGGAAGGCCGTGTTCGGGGTCGTCCAGCGTCGCGGTGCGGATACTGTGATCGGGCGCCTCGTCTCGTCCGTCGCCGTCGGTGAGCGCGTCGGCGATCGTCGCGTGGATCCCGTCCGGATAGACGGCCGCGATCTCGTCGTCCTCGCGCTCGTGCCGGTACTCGTTCCAGATCGTAACGTCGGCCATCGGACGGCCGTCGTCGCGAACACCCTTAGCTGAGGCGATACCGGCTCGTGACGGTCCGGTTTAACGATACGATTATTCGGACCTCTTTCCCGGTGTCAGGCATCGCTCGTATAATTATTTCTGAACTACAGAACAATTGCACAGATTAATCGGTCACAACCCTTATTTCGATCGCCCACCGCTTCTCTCTATGGACTGGGACCGCATGCAAACGCCATCGAAATCGCCCGTTTCCGCTACCATCTCCTCCTGGACGCTTCATCAATCGGAGGTTTCGCGATGATCGGCGACGGTATCGGCGTCGGGATCGTCGGTCTGGGCGGGATGGGGCACCTGCACGCGCGTAGCATCTCCGATCTCGGTGCCGAGGTCGTCGCCGGCGCCGACCTCGTCGAGGCCCAACGTCAGCGCTTCTCCGACGAGTTCGGCGCGCGGACCTACGAGACCCACGAAGAGATGGTCACCGAGGACGACGTCGACGCCGTCATCGTGACGACGCCCAACCGGTTTCACGAACCGATCGCCGTCGACGCCCTTGAGGCCGGCTGTCACGTGCTCGTCGAGAAGCCGCTGGCCCACACGATAGAGAGCGCCGAGCGAGTCGCACGCGCCGCCGCGCGCGCCGACGGGATCTGTATGGTCGGCTTCCACAACCGTCACGCCGCGTCGATGGCCATGTTCGACGAACAACACGCCCGCGGCCGCTTCGGCGACCTCACCCACGTCGAGGCCAACTACGTTCGACGGCGAGGCGTTCCCGGTCCCGGCTCGTGGTTTACGGACTCAGAACTCGCCGGCGGCGGCGCCCTCCTCGACATCGGCGTCCACGCGCTCGACCTCGCTCTCTACGCGCTCGACTTCCCGGAGATCACCGAAGTGTCGGGGGTCACCCGGACGACCTTCGGCACCGACGCGGAGTACGCCGATCCCGACGGCTTCGGCGACAACTGGGACGCCGAAGCGGAGACCTACGAGGTCGACGACTCCGTCAGCGCCTTCATCCGCACCGCGGAGGGCCAGACGATCTCGCTCGAGGCCGCCTGGGCGACCAACCGCGAGGAGAGCATGGACTTCCGCGTGCGCGGCACGGAGGCCGGCGCGCAGTTCGACATCGGCGACACCACCCTCAACATCCTTGAGGCCGGCACCGCCGGCGGCGATCACTACGCCGACGTGACGATGACCGGCGACGAGTCGGTGACCGGCTACGCGGAACAGGACGAACAGTTCCTCGCGGCGATCGCCACGGGCGCGGCGCCCGAGACGAACACCGTCGAGGAGGCCCTGACCGTCCAGCGGGTCATCGACGCGATCTACCGCTCGAGCGAGACGGGACGCGCGACCGAGCTCGCCGAACCCCAGGTCTCGGAGTTCCAGCTCGAGCAAGCGACTCGGCTCGAGTAACTGCGTAACGTCAGTCTCGGCTCTGGATTTTCTCTCCGTTCTGCGACGATCGATACCGAACGGTTACCACGGCGAACGGAGCCGCGGCTCCGTCCACTGTAACAGCGAAAAATCGGAATACGCTCGCCTCGAGCCGACTTACAGGACTTCGTCGAAGTCGTGGTGGCCGTGGATGTCGACGCCCTCGTCGGTGATCTCACAGAGGAAGACGCCGTTGCCGGAGCCGGTGTCGCGCTCGACGGCGGACTTGATGCCGTGGGCCGCGACCGAGACGGCCTCCTCGTTGGACATGTCCTCCTCGTAGGCCTGCTCTAGATGCCCGTAGGCGAGTTGCATCCCGGAGCCGGTGACGGTGTAGTCGTCCTCCATGACCCCGCCGGCGGGGTCGATGCTGTAGACGTGGCTGCCCTCCTCGTCGACGCCGCCCAGGATCGGGTGGATGGCGAAGAACGGGCCGCCGCGGGCGAAGTTACCTGCAAGCGTCGCGAGCGCGTCGATGCTCATCTGCTCGCCGCGGCGGGACTCGTAGAGGTTGACCTCGGCGCGGAGACTCGAGATGAACGACTGGGCGCCGCCGACCGAGCCGACGAGCGTCAGCGCGCCGGTCGGGTGGATCTGCTCGACCTTCTGGACGTTCTTGTTCGAGACGAACCGCCCGCCGAGGCTGGCGCGCATGTCCGTCGCGATGACGACGCCGTCGGCCGTCGAGATGCCGATCGTCGTCGTCCCGGTCTTGTTGACGTTGTCGAGGTCGGCCCGCGTCAGGTCGTTCTGGGGCATCGACCCGATTTCGGGCTCGTAGGGGTTCGGATCGTCGGCCAACTGGTCGACGGTACGAGAGAAGTCCGAATTATGCTGAGGTGCTCGCATTGACGAAACGTTACGACCGGCACGGTATAAAACACCGGCGGTCACCTCGGGGGTTTCCGCTTTTCGGACCGGTGGCTCTCGAGTCGAGAGCCCTACAGAAACGGCGATTCGTCGTCAGTTCGGTCGGATTCGATTACTCCTCGGATTGGCGGGCCTCGAGGGCGTCCTCGACGTTCGCGAGGACGCGATGGATCGGTAGCGTGACGCCGGCCTGGCGGGCGGCGATCGCGAGCGGCATCGCGACGATGCCGATCAGGATGCACAGTTGGTACAGGGCGAACAGGGTCGCGTGGTACACGCGGGATATCATCGACGTTCAGCCATGGCCAGACGATGGGTATATATAAACTTTCTTGTGCTCCAGTAACTATAACGATCTATAACCAGCTACCGGGTCGACGCCGTCTTGCGATTCAACTGCAGTTGTAGTTCGGACCACTCCAGGCGCACTCGAGTCGATGTACGGCTATGCAGGCGGCAATTGACCCGGTCAATTCTCGTAACTTATGGGAACGATTCGGCTCACGTGCGCACCCGGTGCGCGGCGGTCGCGCGCCACTGCGGACGCCCCGCACCCGGCGCTCGTCGCGAATCCGTCGAGAACGAACCGGACTCGAGAACGCGGTCGTCTGCCGGCGACGAACCGCAAGACAGGAAACCCCCCGGAACGACCACCACGTATGGGCAATTATCTCGTCGCGATGGAAGCCGCATGGCTCGTTCGTGACGTCGAAGAGATCGACGACGCGATCGGCGTCGCCGTCAGCGAAGCCGGGAAACGACTCAACAGCGAAGACATGGACTACGTCGAGGTCGAGGTCGGCGCGACGGGCTGTCCCGCCTGCGGGGAACCCTTCGACTCGGCCTTCATCGCCGCCGACACGGCGCTCGTGGGGCTGGCCCTCGAGATGGAAGTGTACAACGCCGACAGCGAGGAACACGCCTCCCGAATCGCCAAGAGCGAAGTCGGCGGCGCGCTGCGTGACGTTCCCCTCTCGGTCGTCGACATCATCGAGACGGAAGAAGAGGACTGAGCGCGCCTTGGCTGCTGACTGCCGCCGTCAATCGACGGCGTCGGCCGGTCATCACCACGGCGGCGACTGTTCCGCTTTTACGAGTGTCTAAATTCCACGTCCAGAATGGCCCGATTATAAACGGCTGAAAGGAGAAGAAATACCGTTGTCGGACCGGGTTTGTCCGGCTACTTGATGAAGAAATAGACCCGTGCTCGAGGGTAAACGCGAACCCGTCTCACCTGATGAGTCTGCGCGTGTGAATCACCAATCATACCCGGAGTATCTCACACGTATCTTTGATTTTCTCTGCCTCGAGTGAGCCACTGGTGTAGACCCATCCTTCAGAAAACGATAGAAGGCGCACAACACGGTCCAATACCGCAAAAACCCACCGGCAGGCGTCTGTATCCCATACGAAAGGGATAGCCTAGTAGAATTATCGTGAAATGCTTACAAAGCGCTCTATGATAGATGTACTGCACGAGATTACGACTGGGAGAAGTATATACGTACTAAGAGTTCCGACTAAGAGCCATATTACGAGATCCGTCACGGAAAAGATCTGCCGTTCTACCCCAAATATGCCAATATAGTTGAAAATAGCTGTAGTGGTTGTTAAAAGGATAGCGATCGTTACCCGCTCCAAATCGATTATATCCCCAATATTCTCTAATTTCATTTTAGGATATTATGCGTGAACTCTGCACCCATCCTACTTCGGACAGTCTCCCAACGCAAAGTATTTTTGATAACCCGTAGTTATTGACCCGTATGGAACTTCCGACGCCCGCGGATCTGCGCCAGCGCCGCACCGAACTCGGGCTGACCCAGAGCGAACTCGCGGAGACGGCCGACGTTTCCCAACCGCTGATCGCGCGAATCGAGGGCGGGGACGTCGACCCGCGGCTCTCGACGCTGCGCCGCATCGTCAACGCCTTAGAGAAGGCCGAGAGCGACGTCGTCCGCGCCGAGGACCTGATGAACGAGGCCGTCGTCAACGTCGCTCCCGACGACGCCGTCAAGGAAGCCGCCCGGAAGATGGAGGAGGAGGCCTACTCCCAGCTCGCCGTCATCCAGGACGGCATTCCGGTCGGCTCGATCAGCCAGGGCGACCTCGTCCACCTCGATTCGGAGGCCCGCGACGAACCCGTCGAGGAGCACATGAGCGAGAGCTTCCCGACGGTGTCGAAGGACGCGACGCTAGACGAGATCAGCAACTTGCTCGAACACTACAAGGCCGTGATGATCACCGAGGCCGGCGAGACGGTCGGGATCATCACCGAGGCCGACATCGCGTCGCGGTTCTCCTAGTCGGTCAGGCCTCGAGCTGGCGGTTCCCCTCGTCGACGCTCGAGGTCGCGGCTCACACTGCGAGATACTCCGTCACCGCGTCGCGCGAGGCGAGGCGGTCTGGACCGAGTTCGTCGACGATTTCTCCCTTGTCGATGGCGTAGCAGCGCTCCGCGAGGTTCTGGACGACGTGGAGGTTCTGCTCGACGAAACAGATCGTCGTCCCGAGCTCCTCGTTGACGCTTTGCAGGTCCCGCGTGATGTCCTGGACGATCGACGGCTGGACGCCCTCGGAGGGCTCGTCGAGCAGGAGCAGCTCGGGGTTGCCGATCAGCGCGCGCCCGATCGCGAGCATCTGTTGTTGGCCGCCGCTCATCGTCCCCGCCTCCTGGTCGCGGCGTTCCTCGAGGATCGGGAAGTAGTCGTAGACGGCCTCGTACTGCAGGCGGTCGTCGCCCTCGTTGATCGTCTCGCCCATCCGCAGGTTCTCCTCGACGGTCAACTCGGGGAAGACGTCCCGGCCCTGCGGGATGTAGCCCATCCCGCGGCGGGCGCGGACGTCGGCCGGTTCCTCGGTGACGTCCTCGCCGTCGAAGACGACGGTTCCCTCGTCGGCCTCGAGCAGGCCCATGACGGCCTCGATCAGCGTCGTCTTCCCGACGCCGTTCTTCCCCATGATGCCGACGATCTCCCCCTCGTCGACGGCGACGTCGACGCCGCGGAGGATCGGTGTCTTGCCGTACGACGCGCGCAGGTTCGTGAGTTCGAGCATCAGTGATCTTCCCCCAGGTAAATCCGCTTGACTTCGGGATCGTTCGTGACCTCCTCGACGGTGCCCTCGCGGAAGATCGAGCCCTGATCGAGGACGGTGACGCGATCCGCGATCGATTCGACGAAGTCGATGTCGTGTTCGATGACGATCAGCGCGACGCCGTCGTCGTCCGAGATCTCCCGCAACAGATCGGCGATTTCGGCGGTCTCCTCGACCGAGAGCCCGGCGACCGGTTCGTCCAGCAACATGAGGTTCGGCTCGAGGGCCATCGCCATCCCGATCTCCAGTCGCTGCTGTTGGCCGTGGGAGAGGTTCGACGCGACGGTGCCGTACTCGGCGAGCAGATCGAAGCGCTCGAGGATCTCGCGCGTTCGCGCCTCGAATTCGTCGCCGTCGACGACCTGCTGGAGCGGGATCCGCAGGTTCCCTGCGACCGTCAGCCCCTCGTAGATGCTCGGCACCTGGAACTTCATGCTGATACCGCGGTCGACCCGCTCGTACGAGGGCAGGTCGGTGATGTCGTGACCGTCGTAGTAGATCTTCCCGGCCGTGGGCTCGAGTCGCCCCGTCAGCAGGTCGAGGAAGGTGCTCTTCCCCGCGCCGTTGGGACCGATGAGACAGCGCAGTTCCCCTTCCTCCAGACTGAAGTCGACGTCGTCGGTCGCGGTGAGGCCGCCGAACTCCTTGCGCAGATCCCGCGTCTGGAGGATCCGCGAGGAGCCCTCGCCGGTCTCGTCGACGGCCCGCGTCGTCATGACGGTCGGATCGCTGGCCCCCATCAGTCGCTCACCTCCTCGGCGCCGGCCGGCGCGTCCGCCGGCGTCGGGTCGGACGAGCGGTAGTCGACGACGAGATCCCGGAGCCGCGGCGCGACCCCTTCGGGCATCACGAGGACGACGAACACCAGCAGCGAGCCGATGATCACCAGCGCCCACTCGCTGCCCGAGAGCGCGAGCTGGTAGTCGACGAACTGGATCGCGAGCGCGGCGCCGACGGTGCCCAGAAGCGAGGTCCGGCCGCCGACGCTGGCCCAGACGACCGGCAGGGCGGCGGCGGTGATCCCGAACACGCTCGGGTCGATGTAGTTGTTCTGCGTCGCGAACAGGACGCCGCTGAGGCCGGCGATCGCGCCGCCGATCGTGAACGCGGCGAACTTGATGAACGTCGTGTCGTAGCCGAACATCTCGGTCCGGCTCTCGTCCTCGCGGGTCGCGACCATCGCGTACCCGAACCGGCTGTTGACCAGCGCGCGCAGCCCGAGGTAGGTCGCCGCGAGCGCGCCCAAGGTCACGTAGTAGTGGGCGACGATCCCGATCTCGAGACCGGCCGAGCCGATTCCGATGGCGAGGTCGGGGACGCCGCTCATGCCGTTGAACCCGCCGAGGCGGGCGTCGCCGATCGCCCACTCGCCGCCGGCGGTCTGGCCCGTGAACGTGTAGAGGACCAGCGCGACGACGAGCGTCAGGATCGTCACGTAGACGTCCCGGACGCCGCCGTAGAACATGAAGTAGCCCAGCGCGGCGGCCGCGAGCGTCGAGACGGCGACCGCGGCCAGCAGCCCCAGCGTCGCCCCGGTCAGCGTCGGCACGTTGATCGCGACGACGCCGAACGCGTAGCCGCCGATACCGAAGAACGCCACCTGGCCGAAGCTCAGGATGCCGCAGTAGCCCCAGATAAAGGCGAGGCTGACGCCCAGCAGGGCGTACGCGAGGAACACGGCGCCGATCTCGGCGGCGTAGTAACCGAAGAGGACCGGCAGCGCCGCGAGGACGGTCACGGCGACGGCGAAGCCGAGCCAGAACGCCGGCGTGTTCCCCATCGTGTTCGGCCCTTCGAACGGCCGACGGAGGCCGGCCAGCGGCCCGTCGCTCGAGTCGACGCTCATTCGCTCTCACCCCACTTCTCGCGGAGATCGGACAGCAGCCCGGTGATCCCGTCTGGCATCAGGCGGATGGCGACGATGGCGGCGACCAGCATCGCGACCTGTCCCATGAACGTCCCGGCGAGGTTCGTGAACGCGGCGTTGACCGTACCGAGGAAGCCGCTGGCCAGGATCGTCCCGAGGAGGACCGAGGAGCCGCCGACGACGACGGCGACGAACGCCTCGACGAGGAAGCTGGTCCCGTACTCGGGCGTGACGGTCATCACGGGCGCGTACAGCGCGCCGGCCAGTCCGGCGAGTCCGGAGCCGATGGCGAACGTCGCCGTGTACATCCGGTCGGTGTCGACGCCCATGCTGCGGGCGGTCGCCTCGTCTTGCATCGTCGCGCGTGCTCGGACGCCGAAGTCGGTCCACATGAATAGCGCGTACAGCCCGCCGAGCACGCCGACCGCGACGACGGCGAGCACGAGGTAGTAGACCGGCCCGTCGACGACCGGGAGTTGGCCGAACGGGATCCCCACGCCGGGCGCGGTGTTACCGAAGGCGATCCGGGTGAGCTGGATCATCACGAGGCTGATCCCCCACGTGACGACCATCGAGTCGAGCAGCCGTCCGTAGAGTCGGCGGATGATCAGCCGCTCGAGGACGAGCCCGAAGGCGGCCGTCGCGAGGACGCCGACGGCCATCGCGGCCGCGAGCGGCAGCCCGGCGGCGACGGCGAAGGAGGTCGTGTAGGCGCCGACGAGGATGAACTCGCCGTGGGCGAGGTTGATGATACCCATCATGCCGAAGATCACCGCCAGTCCCACCGTCGCGAGGACGATGAAGGCGAAGATCTCGACGAACTCGAAGCCGAGGTTCAGGAGTTCCGGTGTCGCCACGATCAGATCACCTCGTAGTAGTCCGCCGGTTCGTACTGCGTCTGTTCGGCGTCGCTCGTGAGATCACAGCCGACGTCGTGCAGGAACGACGGTTCGATCGTCCGCTCGTCGTCGAAGGTGATCTCGTGGTTCTCGTCGGCGTGTGCGACTCGCATGTTGTGTTCGACGTGGTGGGTCGCCGGATCGAGCGCGACGTCGCCCTCCGGCGCTTCGACTTCGATTCCGCTCTCGAGTTCTTCGATCACCGCCGCCTGATCGAACGTGCCCGCGCGTTCGACCGCCTCCTTGTAGAGGTAGACGGAGAAGTAGTTGTTCTGGGCCTCCTGGTTGATGTACTCGGCGTCGTCCCAGCGGTCGTCGTAGCGCTCGACGAACGCCTCGTTGCGCTCGGTCGGTAACTCCTCCATGTAGCTGACGCCGGCGTAGACGTCCTCCAGCGCGGGCGGATCGATCCGGAGGTGTTCGCGCTCCTGTGCCATGTTCGTCGACGTCCCGATCGGGACGTCGGTGAGCCCGCTGGCCAGCCGCTGTTCGTAGAACGAGGAGTGGTCCTGACCGACGAGCATCGACATCACGAAGTCGGGATCGGCCGACCGAATGTCGTTGATCGTCGAGCCGAACTGGGACTCGTCCAACGGGATGTACTCCTCGCCGACGACCTCGGCGCCGTGTTCCTCGGCGATGATCTTCACCCAGTCGCCCGACAGCTGCCCGAAGTTGTAGTCCGCGGCGATCGTGTAGATCTCGTCGCCGTACTCCTCGATCATGTAGGGAACGACGGCGCCGAGTTGCTGGCGGGCCGTCGCGCCCAGCGGGAACACCGTCTTATCGCAGACGCCGCCCTCGTACTGGGTCGTGTAGAAGTACAGCTGCTCGTGTTCGTTGACGATCGGCCGGATCGCCTCCCGGGTCGCGCTCGAGTAGCCGGCCCACATGACGTCGACGTTCTCCCGATAGATCGCGTACCGAGTGAGGTCCTGGTAGCGCATGTTGTCCGACTGCGGGTCCGGGGAGAAGACGTCGATCTCCTCGCCCAAGATTCCGCCGTCGCGGTTGATCTCCTCGATAGCCAGCTTCGTCGTCCGGTACTTGGCCGTCCCCGTCAGCGCGAACGTCCCGGAGCGGTCCTCGAGAATGGCGACCGTCGGGCCGCTCGAGCCGTCGCCGAGACCGACGAGGCCGCCGTCCGCGACGCAGCCGGCGAGTCCGGCGAGGGCGCTCGCGGAGCCCCCGGCGAGAACGTCGCGTCGGGAGCACCGAGGCCCGGTCACGCGCGATCACCGGCGCCGGTCGCACCTGTCGGATCGGTCGGCGCAATCATCTCAGTTTTCCTCCGTCAACCGTCGGTCGCATTCCTTCGCCCTTCCAGAACGTATCTCGATATATGGGCCACGATTGTCCGATCATATCCCTGAGTGCTTGAAAATAGAGTGGATATAAAAGGGTTATCTCAAGGGAGTACAATCGCTATAGTTGTCTCGGGTACTGGGTAACCATCCGAAATGGGACTGTAGTCCCTAGTAGTTCGGACGAATATCTGATTTCTTCCGTATATAGCTGCAAACGTTCGACGAATTCGTCGAACAACGGTATCGAAGAGCGATATTCCGTGGATTGACGAACGGTGAATCCTACTGAGTTCCCCGTAGACAGCCGCTATCGGGGATATTGCGACAACACGCATCTGTCAACACGGACTATTCTTCCCTCGGATATTTCCGATACCTCGGGAATATTCCGCGATACTCCGCCTCTACACACTAATTTGGCAAACGCACACGTTCGGAACGGTATAGAAAGCAACAACTCCTTCCGAAAGGATGTTTGTGAACGGTCCATTATAGCGGTATTGCTCGACGAATGGGCACCGACCTCGAGTCGCCGCGTCGCGTCGTCCGTTCGCGACCGTCGATACCGTTCGAGAATGAGGATGCTGGATTCGATTCGCAATCCCGTATTATTTCTCCGAATCGTCAAGTTCGGAGCGGATCATCGGGGACGACGACTCGAGCGGCCGTTTGGCGGTCGGGAGTGAGGAGTCGGCTCGGCGATGGTCGCAGTCCGACACCGCGAACGCCGGATCGGCCTGCGCGCCGCGGGCGACGCCGAAAGCGGATGTCGATCCGCGTCGGCGAGCGAATAATCGAACGAATATCCGGTCCTCGTCGGTCATTTATCAACCGAAGTTTGTATAATCCGGTTTCGTGCACCTTCTGCTAGAATCTCGGAAATAATTGGGCAAGTATTGTCATCCACGGACCTATTTACGTTGTTCGTCCGTCTATCTCGCGTCGTGATGAGCTATCGTTTTCGCACGGCTGTCGGTTCGACGACCGACGTGATCGACCGATGAGCGAGTTCGTTCCGGGCGAGCTGCGCCCGGCCGCGGAGCCGGTTCGGCTCAACGAGGGCCGCGAGACGGCGACGGTGACCGTCGAGAACACCGGCGATCGACCCGTTCAGGTCGGCTCGCACTTTCACTTCTTCGAGGTCAACCCCGGGCTCGCGTTCGATCGTGAAATCGCCTACGGGATGCGACTCGACATTCCGGCGGGAACCGCGGTCCGGTTCGAACCCGGCTGCGAGCGCGAGGTCGATCTCGTCGCGATCGGCGGCGACCGCACCGTCTACGGCATGGGCGGCCTCGTCGAGGGCGACCTCGACGACGACGCCGTGAAAACGCGCGCGATGGAGCGCGCTCGAGAGCGGGGATACCTGACGGAGGGCGACGAATGAGCCGCGACCTCCCCCGCGAGGAGTACGCGGAACTGTTCGGTGCGACCGAGGGCGATCGCCTCCGACTCGGCGACACGAACCTCTTCGCGGAGATCGAGACCGACTACGGCGTTCCCGGCGAAGAGGCCGTCTTCGGCGGCGGGAAGACGATGCGCGACGGGATGGGGATGCGGTCGGGAGCGACTCAGGCCGAGGGGACCCTCGACTGGGCCTTCACGAACGTCGTGATCATCGATCCCGTGCTGGGGATCTGCAAGGGCGACATCGGCGTCCGCGACGGGACGATCGTCGGCGTCGGGAAGGCCGGCAACCCCGACACGATGGACGGCGTCGACATGGTGATCGGGCCGAGCACCGACACCGTCCCCGCCGACGGGCTGATCGCGACCCCCGGCGCGCTGGACATCCACGTTCACTTCAACAGCCCGCAACTGATCGACCACGCGCTCGGCTCCGGCGTCACGACGATGCTCGGCGGCGGCTTCGGGGGTGGCGCGACGACCTGTACCCCCGGTCCCCGCAACATCCAGCGATTCCTCCAAGCCGCCGAGGACTGGCCGGTCAACGTCGGCTTCTACGCGAAGGGCAACAGCAGCCGGCCCGAGGCGCTGATCGAACAGATCGAGGCCGGCGCCTGCGGCATGAAGCTCCACGAGGACTGGGGGTCGACGCCCGCCGCGATCGACACTTGCCTCGAGGTGGCCGACGAGGAGGACGTCCAGGTCTGCATCCACACGGACACGCTGAACGAGTCGGGGTTCGTCGAGCACACCTTCGACGCCATCGACGGGCGGGCGATTCACACCTTCCACATCGAGGGCGCCGGCGGCGGCCACGCGCCGGACGTGCTCGAGTTGATCGGCCACGAGCACATGCTCCCCTCGTCGACGAACCCCTCGATGCCCTACACCGAGAACACGTTCGACGAGCACCTGGACATGGTGATGGTCTGTCACCACCTCAACCCGGACGTCCCTGAGGACGTCGCGTTCGCCGAGTCGCGGATCCGCGCGGAGACGATCGGCGCCGAAGACGTGCTTCACGACACGGGCGCCATCTCGATGATGACCACCGACTCGCAGGCGATGGGCCGGATGGCCGAACTGATCAGCCGGACGTGGCAGACCGCCCACAAGATGAAGGCCCAGCGCGGCCCGCTCTCCGCCGACGAGGGGACCGACGCCGACAACGCCCGCATCGAACGCTACGTCGCCAAGTACACGATCAACCCGGCGATCACGGCGGGGATCGACGACTACGTCGGCTCGCTCGAGCCCGGCAAGCTGGCGGACATCGCGCTGTGGGATCCGGCCTTCTTCGGCGTCAAGCCGAAGGCCGTGATCAAGGGCGGCTTCCCGGTCTGGTCTCAGATGGGCGAGGCCAACGGCTCGCTGATGACCTGCGAACCGGTGATCGGCCGCGAACGCGCCGGCGCCCAGGGCCGGGCGAAACACGGTCTCTCGGTGACGTTCGTCAGCGAGGCCGCCTCCGAGAACGAGGTCGGCGACGCCTACGATCTGCGGACGCCGATCCGTCCGGTCAGCGGCACCCGAGAGGTCCGAAAATCGGACATGGTCCACAACGACCACTGTCCGGACGACATCGCGATCGACGCCCAGACGTTCGAGGTCGAGGTCGATGGCGAACACGTCGCCTGCGACCCGGCCGCGGAAGTGCCGCTCGCGCAGCGATACCTGCTCTGAATATGGATTCCGAAGACACAGCCTCGACTCCGACGACGATTCCGACCGTACCGGCGACGCAACCGCAATCTCAACCGACGCGTCCGGCCTCGAGTCAGCCGACAGCGGCCTCGAGCCACACGACGGAGGTGATTCGATGGGAATGAACCTCTCGCCGAAGGAGATGGAGCGCCTGACCGTCTTCATGGCCGCGGAACTCGCCCGGCGACGCAAGGACCGCGGCGTGAAGCTCAACCACCCCGAGACGGTCGCCTACATCTCCGACTGGGCCTGCGAGGCCGCCCGCGAGGGCAAGTCCGTCTCGCAGATCCGCTCGGAGGCGACCCAGCTACTCACCCGCGAGGACGTGATGGACGGCGTCCCCGAGATGGTCGACATGATCCAGATCGAACCCGTCTTCCCCGACGGGACCAAGCTCGTGACGATCCACGACCCGATCCGGGCCGACGGCCCCGAGCAACTCGAGACGGTCGATCCGGGGCCCGGAGAGGACCTCGAGGGGGAGGTGGAGTAATGGGGTACCGAGACGTCGCGAAGGTCGGCCTCGGCGGTCCCGTCGGCTCCGGGAAGACGGCCCTGGTCAAGCGACTCGTGCCGGAACTCGTCGAGCGCGACTACGAGGTCGGCGTCATCGCCAACGACATCATGACCCAGGAGGACGCCGACGTCTTCCGGGAGACGTTCGCCGACCTGCTGCCCGCGGATCTCGTCGAAGGGGTCGAAACCGGTGCCTGTCCGCACACCGGCATCCGCGAGGACCCCTCGATGAACCTCGCGGCCGTCGACGAGTTCACCGAGCGCCACCCCGAATTGGACGTCGTCCTGATCGAGAGCGGCGGCGACAACCTCGCCGCGACCTTCAACCCCGAGCTAGCCGACTACTTCCTGTTCGTCATCTCGGTCGCGGAGGGCGAGGACATCCCGCGCAAGCGCGGGCCCGGCGTCACGCAGGCCGACCTGCTGGTGGTGAACAAGACGGACCTCGCGCCCCACGTCGACGCCGATCTGGACGTGATCGAAGCGGACGCCAGCGAGGTGCGCGGCGACGATCCGTTCGTCTTCACCGACTGCAAGGCCGGCGAAGGGATCGGCGACGTGCTCGAGCACGTCGAGCGGGAGGTGCTGTTCGCGTGAGCGCGGGGCGCTCTTCGTCGGCGGACGAGGGGACGGCCCTGCCGCCGGCCTTCGAGGGCTACGCCGACGAGTCGCTCGCGCAGGCGCCGGCCGGCGGCCCGGGGAAGAACGGGCTGCTCGAGGCGACGTTCGCCCGACGGGGCGACGGCCCGACGCGGATGGTCCGCGATCGCGTGAAGGTTCCCTACCACCTGACGGGCACCCTCGAGACCGATCCGGCGCCGGGACTGACGACCCTCGTCGCGCAGGAGCCCACCGGCGGCGTGGCGCAGGGCGACCGGCACCGTCTGCGGATCGAGACTCGCGAGGGGGCTCGCGCGCACGCGACGACCCAGAGCGCGACGAAGGTCCACGGCATGGACGCCAACTACGCCCACCTCGACGCCTCGCTCCGAGCGGAGTCGGGGAGTTACCTCGAGTACGTGCCGGGTCCGACGATCGTCAACGAGGACGCGCGCTGTCTCCAGACGATCGACGTCGACCTCGCCGACGACGCCTGCGTCGTCGTCGCGGACGTGCTGGTCCCGGACGGGTTGACCGACCACGAGCCGTTCGGGTTCGACCACTACCACGCGCGCGTCGAGGCCGAGCACGACGGCCGACTGGTCTGTGCCGACGCCGTCGACCTCCGGCCGAGCGAGCGCGAGCCGCGCGATCCGGCCAGCGTCGGCGAGTACGGCGTCGTCGGCTCGCTGTACGTCTTCGCGCCCGCCTCGAGCGCCGAGATATCGGGGGCGGCGGCTGCCGCTCCGGAGACCGACGCGGAACCGGCCACCCTCGAGTCCCTGGTCGAGGGGATCCACGAGCGGCTCTCGGACCGCGACGACGTCGAAGCGGGCGTCTCCACGCTTCCGCACGAGGCCGGCGCGATCGTTCGCATCCTCGGCGACCGCGAGGCCGACGTGACCGAGACGCTGCGGGCCGCGTGGGACGAAACCAGACGGCGGCTACTAGGGGTCGGCGCACCAGCCGACCGGCGATACTGATGGAGCGAATCGATGGCATCGTCGGCAACGTCCACGCCGACGACGAACTGGCCGCGTTACGGGCGGAACACGAGGAACGCGGGACCCTCGAGCGCGTCGTCATCGACGCGGACAACCGCCGGCGTTCGCGGTTCCGCGCGACGACCGACGCCGGAACGGACGTCGGCGTTATCGTCGACACGGCCGCGGTCTCGGCCGGCGACGTGCTGCTGGTCGAGGCCGACCGGATGATCGTCGTCGCCTTCGAACCGCGGGACGCGCTGGCCGTCTCGCTGCCCGATGCGACCGACGAGGCGCTCGCGGCCGCGGTCGAACTCGGCCATCGCATCGGCAACCAGCACTGGGATCTGGCGGTCGAGGACGGAGTCGTCTACGTCCCGCTCGAGGCCGACCGCCACATCGTCGAGCGCGTCGTCGCCGACGTCGTCCCGGGCTCGGAGGTTCGGGAGACGACCGTCGAGGCGGACCTGTTCGTGACGGATATCGACGACGCCGGCGCTCGCGGCGTCGATCACGACCACGGCCACGAGGGGGATCACGACCACGGCCACACCCACGAACACGGCGGACACGCGCACGGGCACGACGGACAGGGCCACGACCACGCCGAACACGGCCACGGTCACGACCACTCTCACGAACACGACCATGACCACTGAACGGGACGCGGAACCGGACCCTCCGGAGCCGAACGCGGACTCGGACCGGACACCGGCTTCAGGCCGGGTCTCGGACTCGAGTGCAGACGCGAGCGCGTTCCTCTCGGCGCTTCGGCTCTCGGACTCGTTCCTACCGGTCGGCGGGTACACGGCCTCCTACGGCCTCGAGCAGTACATCAACGAGGACCGGATCGGAGACGGCGACGATCTGCGGGAGCTGATCGCGGCCTACCTCCGGCGCGTGGTCGGTCCCTGCGAGACCGTGGCGCTGGCCAACGCCCACGCGGCGAGCGCGGCGGGGGACCTCGAGGCGCTGCTGGCGGTCGACGAGCGCCTTCACGCGGTAACCATGCCTCGCGAGTTCCGCGAGAGTTCGACGAAAGCCGGGGCGAAGCTCTGTGAGCTACTGGCCGAGACCGACACTAAGAACGGCGCCGAGGGTTCTGACGAAACCGAGTCCGACGGCTCCGACCTCGAGTCGGCCTTCGTCGATGCCGTCGCGGCCGACGAGACGCCGGGCCACTACCCGGTCGCCTTCGGCGTCGTCGCGCAGGCGCGCGGGCTCTCGCGACGCGAGGCCTGCCTGGCCCACGCCCACTCGTTCGTGACGGGGTTGCTGGGCGCGGCCCAACGGCTCGGCCGGTTCGGCCACACGGATATCCAGTCGGTGCTCGCGGCCCTCGAGCCCGCGATCACCGCGGTCTGCGAGCGCCACGTCGACGACGAGCCGGAAGCGATGGTTTCGTTCGCACCGCTGGCCGAGATCATGGGGATGCGCCACGAGCGCGCGGGGCGGCGACTGTTCATGAGTTGACGGACCGCTCGGGCAGGGGACTCCCGAGGGGTTATAAACTGCCGGACGGCTGAGGGAACGTCCTATTCGCGTTCGCCGTTTACTTCGGCCGCCGACAGCATGAAGATAGCATACATCAGCGCGTCGAACCCGATTGGTTCGATCGGCGGCGCGGCGAACACGGCCGGCAAGTGGATCGACGAACTCCGCGAGCGAGGCGTCGAAATCGACGTCATCTGCCGCGGCGAATCGGACGCCTCGCGCGTCGTGGACGGAATCGAGGTCACGGAACTGGCCGGCTTCCGGCCGCGCGACGAAATCGCAACACGGCTAGCGGACGGGGAGTACGACGTCGCGCTCGTGCAAGACCTCTGGGCCGATATCGCGCTCGAGGCGGCCGCGGAGCACGGTGTCCCGACCGTTCTCTCGCTGACGACGACCCACGCGACGGAGGGAGTCGTCGCCGAGCTCTCGCCGACGCGGTTCGTCGCGAACTCGCGGTACACCCAGCAGTGGATCACGAGCGTCTGGGGGCGCGACTCGACGCTCGTCTACCCGCACATCGACTTCGACTTCTACACCGCGCCCGAGGGGCCGTCGGATCGGATCTCGATGATCAACCCGATCGACATGAAGGGCGGACACACCTTCCGAGCGGTCGCCGAGCGGTTCCCCGACCGGGACTTCCTGGCGAAGGGCGGCTGGTACGGTTTCCGAAACGACGACTTCAGCTGGGACGTCGAGGCGCTGCACCTCCAGGGCAGCACGTTCCACGACGCCCCGTCCGACGTTCCTGAGGCGGAGATCCTGGAGCGCGGCCCGACCGACGCGGAGTTCGACGACCTCGAGAACGTCGCGTTCACGAGCGAGCCGGGAATTCTGGAGGTCTACGCGAAGACGGGCGTGTTGCTGGTGCCGTCCGTCTGGGCGGAGACGTTCGGCCGCGTCGTCCTCGAGGCGATGTGGAATCGGATTCCGGTCGTCGCGAGCCACCGCGGCGGGCTGCCGGAGGCCTGCGGCGGCGCGGGCCTGCTCGTCGACGAGTACACCGATTCGGACGCCTGGGCCGAAGCGATCGAGAAACTCGACGACCCGGACGTCTACGAGGGGTTCGCGGAGCGAGGGCGCGAGCGCGCCGAGGCGTACAGAGACCGGCTCCCCGAACAGATCGACGCGCTGGAAACCGTGCTGGCGGAGGCGGCGGCCGAGGGATAGCGCGAGAAACGACTCGAACTCGAGTCCGGACTCAGTTTCGGTCGGGCCGCGGCGCGTTCTCGTATTCGACCATCTTCTCGGATTTATCGGAAATCGTTCCGTAGATCCGCTCGAGCGTCGCCTCGGCCTGCAGCAGGTTGTGTCGCTCGAGGAACGCCCGGCCCTCGTCGGTCAGGCCGTAGAACTTCCAGGGGTAGCCCTGCCGGCGCTCGTCGTCGGGCAGCGCGACCTCCTCGACGATCCCGGCGTCGATCAGCTTCTGGACGTGTTTGTAGACGGTCGCGTCGCTGACGCTGGGATTTAGCTCCTCGAGTTCGTACATCGAGGGCAGCCCCTCGGGGTGTTGGAGGATGTTGGCGACGATCGCGAACCGGGTCTCCTGGGTGACGAAGTGGAGGAGTTCGCGCCCCGCTGCCCCGTCGGCCGCGCCCACGTCGGTACTCATGCGAGGCCCTACGGACCCCTCCACCAAGTAGTTTACCCTGGAGTAAATTACTCTGGGGTAATTTACCCGCGTAGACTCTCCAGGGGCCGGCCGCGTTTCGGAAACGGAAACCGTGGAGCAAACCCTATTGTCGTCTCCTTTGAACCGTGGGGTATGACCGACGAGTCGCCGCCCGTTCCCGAGGCAGTGCTCACGAGCGCGACGGAGCGCCTCGAGGCCGAGGAGCGCTCGCTCGCGGACAACGAGGAACTGCTCCGCGCGCTGAGCGATCTGACGCCGATCTACGAGACCGAGCGCTCGTATTTCGTCCTCGGGAACTACGATCCCGGACCGATGGGTCGGCTGGATCTCGTCGTCGACCGCCTCAACCGGCGCGACGACGCCTACGCGTTCCTCATGAGCGACGTCCGCGGCGACTGGGAGAACGGCATCGCGAAGTTCTGCCTGCTCGCGGACCTCGTGAGCCACGTCGTCGGCGTCGCCGAGAAGGAGCCCAGCGGCTTCCTCGTCGAACAGGGGTTGCTCGCGGGCACCGAGGAGTACTTCGAGAAGACCCACGTCCTGAAGCGGGCGTACCCCGACGCCGACGAGGACCACCCCTACGGCTGGATGGAGGACGGGGTCTTCGAGTTGTTCGAGTCCGAGGGACGGCTGTACGAGTGGCGGACCGAGGACGAACTGCGCGAGGCCGTCGCGGAGATTCCGTGAGCCCGAGACGGCATCGCCCTCCCAGTCACAGCCTCAGCTGTGGCCCGACACCGGCACCGGCTCGTACGGTTCCTCGAGGTAGGCGATATCGGACGCGGAGAGATCGATCTCGAGCGCCTCGACGGCCTGCTCGAGGTGTTTGACGCTGGTCGTCCCGACGATCGGGGCGTCGACCCAGTCCTTGTGGAGCAGCCACGCCAGCGAAATTTGGGCCATCGTCGCGCCCTTCTCGGCGGCGATCTCGGCGACGCGCTCGTTGATCTCCCGGCCGCCGCCCTCGCGGTAGGGGTGGTCGTACAGGTGCTCCTCCGTCTCGCCGCGGGTCGTCGCGTCGATCTCCTCGTGGGGCCGGGTGAGATAGCCCCGCGCCAGCGGCGACCACGGCACGACGCCGACGTCTTCCTTCTCGCAGAGCGGCAACATCTCTCGCTCCTCCTCGCGGTAGACGAGGTTGTAGTGGTTCTGCATCGTGACGAACCGCTCGAGGCCCAGCCGATCGCTCGTATGGAGCGACTCGGCGAACTGGTGGGCCCACATCGAGGAGGCGCCGAGATAGCGGACGTGCCTCCGGCGGACGGCGTCGTCCAACGCCCGCATCGTGGTCTCGATCGGGGTGTCGTCGTCCCAGCGGTGGATCTGGTAGAGGTCGATCGTGTCCATCCCGAGTCGTTCGCGGCTCGCTTCGAGCTCCTGCTCGATCGCCTTCCGGGAGAGCCCGCCCGAGTTCGGATCGTCCTCGCGCATCCGGAAGTAGCCCTTCGTCGCGACGACCGACTCCTCGCGGTGGCCCTCGAGGGCCTCGCCCAGAATGCGTTCGGACTCGCCCTTCGAGTACATGTTCGCGGTATCGAAGAAGTTGATCCCGAGGTCGATCGCCCGCTCGATGATTTCCGTGCTCTCCTCGTCGTCTAAGACCCACTCGCGCCAGTCGCTCGAGCCGAAGCTCATACAGCCCAGACAGAGGCGACTGACTTCCATGCCGGTCGAACCGAGCGTGGTGTACTCCATACCGGGTGGACGGCCGCCCGCGAAAAAACAGTACGTGACGGGGCAACCGACACTCGCCGAGCGATCAACCATCGCGAGCGACAGGTCGGATTCCCGTTATTTTTTAGTGCGATCGCGTCGTACCGCCGCCCGCCTATGGCGGACGAACGCACCGACCGAGACGCGAACCGCACCGACGACAGTGGGATCGTCTCGCGAATCAAGCGCGTATTCAGTCGCGGCGACTGAACCGGCCGCCATCGATCGGTTTCGTTCGATTTTCCGTTTTTCTCGCACCGATGTACGAGCGAGTGTCGTCGAGAGAAGACTCGAGTGGCTCGAACTGTGCGCAGTACGGTCTCGAGACGGTGTGCTCCGAACCGTGCAATCGACGGACGGTGGCGCGCGCTGGGCCGCGGTGAACGATAGCGAACGGGGAGCGAAGCGACCCGTGGGCCAGTGAACCGCGGCACGGAGCCGCGCGAGGGGCGAGGACCGCAGTCGGTTGGGGAGGGCATGGCCATCCCCGTTGCCACGGTAGCAGAACACCGAACGAGCCTTCGAACACGTCAGCGGACGACTCCGACCGAGTTCCGCGTGACTGGACGGATCTGTCGTCGACGCTCCGAAACGGTTCGATCACGCTACTCCCGTGGCAACGGGGATTTCCACATCCTTCCCAACCGATTCGCTCGGTCGTTTCGCTCCCTCGCTCATCCACTGGAAGACACAGAGCGTCTTCCAAGCCTTCACTCGCTTCGCTCGTGAAGACCTCGCGCGGTTTCACGCCGCGGTTCACCGCCGACATCCGAATTCGAATCTCGTTTCGCGCTCCGAAATCAGATACGCGGCCGATCCCGTGAGCGATGGCGAATACGCTACAGGGAGTCGCTGTTGAGCCGCGCGATCCCGATCCTGACCGCGAGGTAGCCGCCGACCGCGACGAGACAGTAGGTCGCGAGCGACAGCCACGTCGTCGCCGTGGCGCTGCCGATGGCGAACTTGGCGACGGTGTTGGCCGGGTGTTCGGGGAGCAACGTGGCCAGCACCAGCGTGCCGACGATCCCGCCGGAGTAGGCGAGTTGGGCCTGCCGCCTATCGGGGGCGACGAGCGCGACGCCCGCCCCGGCCGCGGTGACGGCGAGCGCCAGCGCCGCGACCAGGACGATCAGCGCCGCCGGCGCGGCGATCACCGTCCCGTTGAACGCGAGCAGCAGCAGCCAGGCGACCGCCTGTACCGGCGCCAGCGCGGCGATCGTCAGGAGCTTCGCGTCGGCCACGTCCACGAGCGAGAGCGGACTGACTCGGAGCAGTTCCAGCGTCCCGCGGGATCGCTCCTCGATCAGCGAGTCGACGACGATCGAGCCGCTGATGAACACCGGCAGGAACAGCAACAGCGGAACGAGGATCGTGTAGGTGAACTCGAGGTACGGGCTCGCGCCGACCTCGTCGGGGACGTCGAGCGGTGGCGCCTCCAGGGCGTCGGCGTTGGCGAGTCGCTCCTCGTGCTCGAGGGTCTCGAGGAGCTCCTGGAGCTGGACGATCAGCAGCGTCGTCTCCAGCCCCCCGTCGGGGACGGTCGCGTCGACGACCAGTCGCCCGTCCGCGTCCCTGGTCACCTCGAGGACGGCCGCGACCTGGCCCTCGTCGAAGGCCGCGAACGCGTCGGCTCTGGAGTCGGCGGCCGTCGGCTCGAGGCCGTCCTGTTCGGTGGCGAGCTGGCTGAGCCGTTCGATATCGGCTTCGTCGGCGCCGGTGATAGCGACCCGGTTATCGGAGTCGCCGACGGAGCTCGGATCGTACAGCGAGACGAGCCCGACGACCAGAAACGAGGAGAAGGCCGCGATGACCAGCTGGATCGCCAGCGCGAGCACGATGGTCTTCTCGGAGCGCAGCGACCCGAGTTCGCGGCGGGCGACGGCCCAGCGCGGGCCGAACGGCAGGGCGAATCGAGAGTCGCCGTCGCCGGCCGGTTCCGGCGGGTTCGGTCCGCGCCGGATCGGCGTCGACTCGTCGCTCGAGGCGTCAGCGCCGTGATCACGCGACAAGGGCGATCACCCCCACGTTGTAGATCGCGTGAACGAGCGTCGCCAGAACGACGGTGAGCGCGTAGTCGATCCGACTGCGACTCGCGCCGATCGCCGAGATCACGGCCGTCACGACGTGCAAGATCAGCGGCGCGAGGAAGACCGCCGCGGCCAACAGCGGATCGCCCGAGAGCTCGGGCCCGAAGGCGGCGACGCCGACGGTCAGCTCTGGGAGGCCGACGAACTGGACGACGTGCGTGAGCTTCTCGCCGACGAAGAAGCCGGCGCCGGAGCAGACGCCGAGGACGGCGGCGACGCGCAGGGAGGCCTCGAACCGCGAGCGGACGAAGCCGGCGTAGACGTGAACGCTCTTGGCGACCTCCTCGATAGCTGCCGCGAGGACGATGACGAGCGGCACGGCGAGTTGCTCGGGAACGGCGAACAGCAGGGCCACGGCGAGCAACTGGCCCGCGAAGACGAAGGGGATGAACAGCGTCGTCAGGGCGGCGACGCTCCGGTAACCGTGCAGTCGGCTCGCGATCGCGTCGAGCACCTTCGCGGGGAGCGCCTTCTGGGCGAACATGTCCTCCTCGCGGTAGACGCCGATCCCGAGCAGGAAACAGACCGCGGCGCCGCAGTAGAACGGCGCGGTCGAGAAGACGTACTCGCCGAGGGAGACCGACTCGCCCTGCAGATCCGTCACGATCAGCGTCAGCGGCGAGATCAGCGCGATCGGGTTCACGTCGGTAAAGACCGCCGGGATGAACGTGTACGTCGTGAGGAAGACGCTGATCGTGACCGTCACGAACGTCAGCTCCTTGTACGAGCGGGCGAGCATCGCGCCGGCGAACGTCGCCGCGAGGAACAGCAGCGCGATCGGGATCGCCGCGGCGATCGAGAGGAGACCGCCCCGGACCGCGACGGTGATCCCGACCGCGACGACGACCAGCCCCAGCAGGTACGGCAGCGTCTTCCCCGCGACGATCTCGCGTCTCGAGGCCGGCGAGACGAGCAGCAGTTCGCCGCGTCGCTTGACCCGCTCGTCCATGATCGTGCTCCCGTAGGCCTGAATGACGAAGTTCATCGGGACGACGAACAGGAACGCGAGCAGCAGCGACTGGAAGGGAAACGGCGGCGAGATCGATCCCGGCGGTCCGACGGTTCCGTCGACTGCACCGCCGGCACCGATGTTCGGCACCTGCAGCCGACCGTCTCCGTCATCGCCAGCCCCGTCGTTTCGATCGGCCCCGTCGGTGTCTCCACCGGTGCCGCCGGAGCCGTCGTCGCTCGAGCCCTCGCCACCGGTTCCGTCAGCCGTCGAGTCGTCGCCGGTCCCGTTCTCGGACGGATCGGTTCCGGTCCCGCCGTCCGAATCGCCGTTCGACGACCCGTCGCGTCCGCCCCGTTCGCTCGTCCGGTCGAAATTGCGCTCCTGGTAGTCGAGTTCGACGTGGACCGGGTAGGCCGCCGTCTCGTTGGCCTCCCGGCGGAAGCGCTCCTCGTTGTACGCGTCGATCGCCTCGACGAACGCGTCGTGGGCGGCCGCTCCGTGAGGGCCGTAGCGGGCGAGCTCGCCGTTCCGCGTCACCACGACGTCGGCGTTGGCCTCGTCGCCGCTCTCGACCACGAGTTCGTCGAGCGGCATCGGTCTGAACGCCTCGCTCTCGACGGCGACGTCGTGGTACTTGCTGTCCTCGTCGACCGCGACGACGTAGATCTCGTCCTCGAGGCCGAGCCCCTCGCCGGCGGCCGAAACGCCGACGAGGCCGACGACGAGCGCCAGCGCCGCCAGCACGAGCACCGTCTTCCGATCGACGGTGCCCGCGCTCCGGGAGACCTCCCAGCGGGAGATCCGGGCCGTCCGCGCCAGCGCGCCGCGGAGTCGGCGCCGCCGCGATCGACGATCGGAATCGGGGTCCGCGTCGTCGCTCACGGCTCCGCCTCCGCCGCGTCCTCGGTCGGCTCACCCTCGTCCGTTCGCTCCGCGGCGTCCGTTTCGGTTCGCCGGTCGGAGCGGCCGCTCGCGAGACCGCCGTTGCTATCGGCCGGTTCGCTGGCGACCTCGAGGAAGATCTCCTCCAGGCTGGGCGTCTTCGTCTGGATGTCGGTCACGCGACCGCCCTCGCCCTCGACGGTCTCGCGGACGGCCTCGACGGCGGCCATGTCGCCGACGACGTGGCGGAACTCGGTCGCCGCGTCGCCGTCGCGACGGTCGTCGACCGGGTCGCCCGCGACGGGGTCGCCGCCGGCGTCGACGGTCGCGTAGACGCGGTACTTCGTGCCGCCGTGGGCGTCGCGGATCTCGTCGACGGACCCGCGGGCGACGATTCGGCCGTCGTTCATGATGACGATCCGGTCGCAGACGCTCTCGACGTGAAAGAGGTTGTGCGCGCTGAAGACGATCGTCTTCCCCTCGTCGCTCAGTTCGCGCGTGAACTCGATGATGTAGTTCGTCGTGAGCGGATCGAGCCCCGACGCGGGTTCGTCGAAGATGAGCACGTCGGGGTCGTTGACCAGCGCCCGCGCGATCGCGACCTTGCGTTTCATCCCCTTCGACATGTTGCCGAGGCGTCGATCCCGGTGTTCCAGATCGAGGCGCTCGAGCGTGCGGTCGATCCGTTCGCGGGCGGCCTCGGCGGGGACGTCGTAGAGGTCCGCGAAGAACTCGAGGTAGCCGTTCGCGGTCATCTCCTCGTAGAGCGGAGACTCCTCGGGGAGAAAGCCGAGTCGGCGCTGCATCGCGGGTTCGCCGGGGGTGTGGCCGGCGACGGCGGCGGCGCCGGCGGTCGGTTCGATGAGCCCGGCGAGCATCTTCAGCGTCGTCGTCTTGCCCGCGCCGTTGGGACCGACGACGCCGAACACCTCGCCGCGCTCGACTGAAAAAGAGCTGCCTTCGACGGCCGTGAAGCCGCCGTACTCTTTGCGGAGGGAGTCGACTTCGAGTATCGCCATTCGTTACCCGAGGGAGGGAGCCACCCCAGTAAAGTCTAGTGGCCCCTGAAGGTCCCGGGCAAACCCCCATTGTCGAGGCCGCCGTACCGTCGCGTACGATGACTCGTCTCCGGCGAACGCGAACGCCCGACGGCCGGCGACTCGAGGTCTCGCACGTCGTCGACGCACCCCCGGCCGAGGCGTGGGACCTGCTCGTGGACACCGCCCGCTGGCCGGAGTGGTCGCCCCTCGTGACCGGCGTCGAGGCGACCGAGCGCCGACTCCGACTCGACACGAGCGGCCGAATTCGGATCCCCGGCGCGTGGCTCCCGTTTCGCGTTACGGCGTACCTCCCCGCCGAACGGCGCTGGAACTGGCGCGTGCTCGGACTGCCGGGCGCCGGCCACCGCGTCGACGACCTCGGCGCGAACCGCTGTCGGATCGCCTTCGAACTGCCCCCGACCGCGACCGGCTACGCGCCCGTCTGTCTGCGCGCGCTCGAGCGACTCGAGGACCGACTGCTCGAGGCGGACGCGAGCGGAGCAACGGACGGCTGATCTGTTCCGTCTCGATGAATCATCGTACGGATCGGTAGTCGGAATCTGCTGGGAACCTCCCGATACGTATCGCGGCGGTATGGGACCGACCATTCGACCGCGTTCGCCGTACAGCCGTCGTCTCGGTCCTCAGTCGCTCGGCTCACCGGCAATTCTATCCTCGAGTAGTTCCGGCATCCACGCGGCAAATCCGTGGTCGCGTCCGTGGCTCCACATCGCAGTCTCTTCCTCTACATCGGGAAGTTCGCTGTCCTCAACGCCGCTCGCAAGAACCGCCTGTTGATCAACCAGTATCAGTTGACCCGGCCACTTTTGTACCACCTTCTCCGCATCCTGTAGTTCTGTTACCACTTTCACACGGGCGTCTGGAACGGCCCGGTGAACGCGGTCTTGCACCGATTCTGACGGCACTTCTACGATGACTTGTACGCCACGGTCGCTGGCTGCCGCCAGTCGGTCGAGACAGGGCCGCTTCAGCGTCGTCTCGTCGGCGATGACGAAATGTATGCGGTCTTCTGCATCGTCAAGTAGCGTCTCGACTCGGTCGCTCACGTGGTCGGCGTTCGCAATCGCCCACACGCCCTTGTCCTCCTGTGTCTCCGCCGGCTCAATTTGGTCTAATGCCGTATCTGCTGCTTCGATGGCGGCGTTGTAGTCTTGGAGTAATTTGGCGAACGCCTCATCCTTTGAAACGGCTCGATACACTCGCGGATCGGATTGCTGGATGTCTACCAATCCCTGTCGATGGAGTCGGTCAACCGTATCATAGACCCGCGACCGAGGGATATCGGAGATCCGGCTGATCTCTTTCGCAGTTCCTTGGGAAATGCGGGTGAGTGCAACGAAGCACTTCGACTCGTACTCGGTCAGTCCCAATTCCTCTAACGAGCTGGAAGCGGCGTCTTCGCTGGGCATACAATACGACGGGCCTTCAGACGGTTAACCCATTGGTCGACTCCCGGTAGCGATACGATCGCACATCTACTGAAAAAGCCGTTACAATACGCTACGTTTGATCACGAGACGAATCCGGTCGGTGGCGCGCGTCCATCGCGCCAGCTGGATCGTCACGGTGTCCTCGCCGAATCCACTAACGCTGTGTTAGCTGGTTCGAACCCGAACTGCTAAAGCGGTCCGCGCCGAAGGGCGACGCGAATGTCTTCGCCCCAGACCCAACCCCGCGACGAGACGCCCGAGACCGACGGTCCCAACGCCTGCCCGGTCATCGAATCGCTCGAGCAGATCGGCTCCCAGTGGCGGCTGGCGGTCCTCCACGAACTGCTCTCCGGCGAACAGCGGTTCAACGAACTCAAGCGCTCGACCGGCGCGAACGCGCGCACCCTCTCGCGCGTGCTCGACGACTTAGGCGAGATGGGGTTCGTCGAACGCCGCCTCGAAGAGGACGCCCCGATCGCGACCTACTACAGCCTGACCCCGAAGGGCGAGTCCCTGGAACCGGTCTTCGACGAGATCGAGTGCTGGGCCGGCTCGTGGCTCGAGGAGTGCGAGGACTGAGATAGCGTCTCGAGCGAGAACGTCACTTCTGCCGACCGGTCGACGGCCGACTAGCCTACCGATCGCGCGAGTCGTGTCCCTGAACAGTGCAGACCGTTCCGTACGCGAGTGGAGTCCGTACCGATTTGGTAGCGATTCCGTCTCAGTGGACGCGACTCGAGTGCGCTCGCAGCGAACCCCCACCTCCGACAGGTTTTACCGGTCGGTAAACGAATGGCGGGTATGGCCTCACCCGAGTCCCACGGAACGCCAGACGGCCCGATTTCCGGGGAAGCCGTCCGCCACGGGACGGGCGTGAATTCGAACCGCGCGTTCCCGACGAACAGCTACCCGTCCAACCTGGACCCGTTCGTGTTGTTCGAACGGTTCTACATCGACCCCGACGAGGGGTTTCCGATGCACCCCCACCGCGGGTTCGAGATCGTCTCGTACATGATCGACGGCGGGATGGAACACGAGGACTCGCTCGGCGTCGCGAACACCGCCTCCGAGAACGACGCGATGCGCATCACGGCCGGCGGCGGCGTCCGCCACTCCGAGTTCCCCGCGGACGGGCAGGGCTGTAGCGGGCTCCAGCTCTGGGTGAATCTGCCCCGAGCCGAGAAGGACGTCGATCCGGACTACGTCGACGCGACGGCAGACGAACTCCCGACGAGAGTCGAGGACGGAACGTCGATCACGGCGGTCGTCGGCGACGGTTCGCCGATCGACCTCCACACGCCGATGGAGTATCTGGACGTCTCCGTCGCCGACGCGTGGACGTGGACCGTCCCCGACGGCTGGTCCGGATTCCTCTACGGCGTCGCCGGCGAGGGAACGGTCGACGGCGCGGCGTTCGCCGAGGGCGACGTGCTCCCGGTCACCGACGCTCGAGACGTCGAACTGCGGAGCGACGAGACGCTGCGCGTCGTCGCCGTCTCGGGACAGCCCCACGGCGAATCGATTCGGCAGCGCGGCCCGTTCGTCCTCTGAGTCGCCGGCTCCGACTCGATTTTACTAAATGGTAAAATACTTCTTCGAGCGGTGAATGTCATCGAATATGGCAGACGTAGCTATCGTCGGCGGCGGTCCCGCCGGCCTGAGCGCCGCACTGTACGCAGCGAAGAACGACCTCGAGACGATCGTCTTCGACACGGACGAGTCGTGGATGCACAAGGCGCACCTCTTCAACTACCCCGCGGTTCGCAGCATCAGCGGCGACGAGTATCTCGAGCTCTCCCGCGGCCAGGCCCGCGACCGCGGCGCGACGCTTCTCGAGGACGAAGTGACTGCCGTCGAGGAGACCGACGACGGGTTCGTCGTGCGGACCGAAGAAGACGAGTACACCGCGGCGTACGTCGTCCTCGCGACCGGCGGCGACCGGAGTCTCGCCGAGGACCTCGGCTGCGAGTTCACCGACGAGGAGGTCGTCGACGTGAATCTCGACATGGAGACCTCCGTCGAGAACGCGTACGCGACCGGCGCGATGAGTCGTCCGGAGAAGTGGCAGGCGGTCATCGCGGCCGGCGACGGCGCCGCCGCCGTCCTCGACATCCTCTCGACGGAGAAGGGCGAGTACTACCACGACTTCGACATGCCGTCCGACGTGCCGGAACTGTAGGGCGGCGCCGCGACCGATTCTGGGACACCGACTTTTCGACGGCCGGCTCCAGCAGCGCTATCTGTAGTTGGAATACGGTTTCGTTATTCAAAGTTTGTCGCGAAACACGTGTTCAGTGGAGACAAACGATGGAACGCTGCGGATCGGGGCCTTTCCCATATCTATCAAGAACGGCGCGCTGAAGACAGAGCGAAAATCCAGCACGGCAACGAGTGCAGACGAGACAACGTGGACTGAGAGAGAGGCCGTGGTGAATCGCCATACGGCGTTGGATTAGCGTCGACGAGGACCGGGTCGCCGAGGCGATGGGTGCCGACTCGGTCGGATGGCCGACGCTGACCGGATCAGAGAGCTGCTCGGCTGGTCGATCGGCGGCGTCCCGCCGATCTGCCACGATTCCGACGTACCCGTGCTGTTCGACCGCACTCTAGGGCAGTTCGACACGGTCTGGGCGGCCGCGGGAACGCCGGAGGCGTTGTTCCCGATCGATCCCGAGCGGCTGAAACGCCTCGCGGACGCCGAGGAGCACCCGGTCGCCACCGCCCCTCGTAGATTATTAACACCGACGAGTCCGATAGGACATTTTATTAATTATTATGGCACAGATGATAACGCTTTTGTCCCCGTTCCCGTTTGTGGGAGGTATGGCACGCACACGCCGAGAACTGTTGAATCTGAGTGGGGGAGTGATGGTCGCCGCGGCGGTCGCCGGCTGTACCGACGGCGGCGAGGAGGTGGAGGCCGACGAGGGCGAACCCGAGGACGAGGGTGAGGACGACATTGACCCCTCTGAGCGGGAGCAGAACGAAGTCGGAGGAGCCGAGCCGCGCGTAGCCGTCACCTATGACGGCGGTGTCGCCGTGCTTGACGGCGTCAGCCTGGAGGTGCTCGATGAGTTCGACGCCGAAGGGTTCGTCCGCATCAATGAGGCCGGGGATGGCCGGCACGCCTTCCTCACGGAGGGCAACAGCTTCCGCCTCCTGGACGTCGGCACGTGGGGAGAGCCCCACGGTGACCACAACCACTACTACACCACCGACCCATACCTCTCAGATGTGACGGTTGACGGGGACACTCCGGGTCACGTGGTCTCTCATGACGGCATCGGCACCCTGTTCTTCGACGGTACGGGTGAGTACCACTCCCTGGATCTTGCCGACCTCGACGTCGAGGCCGACAGCATCGAGACCGAACGCTTCGAAAGCGAGGGCGCCCACCATGGCGTCGCTGTGGTGCTCGAGGACGGTTCGCGATTGGAAACGCTCGAGGACCGTTCCGGCGCTCGCTTCCTGGACGCTGACGGCGAGGAAGTGGACCGCAACGAGGACTGCCCCGGCGTCCACGGCGAAGCTGCAGGGCCGGACGGCATCATTGCATTCGGCTGTGAGGACGGGGTCCTGGTTTGGGACGGCGACGGCTTCGAGAAGCACGATACCGGTGAGGAGTTCTCCCGCATCGGCAACCTCTTCTCCTCCGAGGGCTCTCCCATCTTCCTGGGCGACTACCGCACGGACGAGGAGGGCGAGGAGCCGATGACCGAGGTGGCCCTGGTCAACGCTGAGACCGGCGAGATCACCACAACCGACGTGGGCTCTCCCTACAACTTCCGCAACCTCCAGCGCGGACCTGACGGGGAGGCCCTCGTGCTCACCGAAGACGGTCAGCTCCACATCATCGACCCGGAGACGGGCGAGGACCTCGAGCACATCGATGTGATCGATGAGTGGACTGAGCCCGAGAAGTGGCAGGAGCCCCGCCCGGCTATCCGCGCCAATGGTGATCTCCTTTACGTCACTGACCCGGACAGCCAGGAGATCCACCTGGTGGATCTGAACGAGGGCGATGTGATCACCACCGGCGAGTTCGACTTCGACCCCAACGAGATTGTCGTGATCGATGGGCGCCCGGTCGAGGGCGCGTCTTCGGACTATGACGACGAGCACGGTGACGAGGATCACGATCATGACGACGAGGACCACGATCACGACCATGATCACGAGGAAGACGACGACCACGGACACGACGACGCCTACTGATCGATCCGCCGACTCGTCGGATCACGGGCTTCGTTCCCGGCGAATTTATTAAGAATTTAGTTTGGAATAATGACTCTATCCTAACTCAGTCCGCGGTAATTCGTCCGTCGGCAGTAGTGTTTACTAGCGTTTTCGCGGTCGAAAAACGTCGCGTCCATCGCAGCGTGACCAGATGGCTCGTGCAGCTGCGCCGACAGGCGCGGCAGCACTCGCCAGACTGCCATCTTGATCCTGTCAAACGCCTTCACTAGCGTCGAGTGATCAGGAAGATCGGCCTTCAGAAGGCCGATCTCCGCCAGTATTTGTGGCATCTCGCTCAAGAGATCGAGCGCTTCGCGGTGGGATTTCTCCAAGTAAATCCGCAGACAATGCAGCGAAACGACGGCGTAGTCGACGAATCCGCCGCCCCGCAGGGTGGCGGCGGATTCGCCTCGGCCACCAACAGCACTTTTAGCCAACGTCACGACTTTCCCGGTGAAGCGGCAGATTTTGGACATGAATCATCCGCCGTTTCCCGCTTCAACTCCCTAGTTCTGACGGATCAACTCGACGCTGTCTGGCGATTCACCAGAGCCGAGAGATACAGATGATCCAGCGACGAGAGGGATTCCATGCTCAATAATCGCGTGGGCTTCTCTATCGGGTAACCAAGATGATTCCGATAACTGCGAACGCTATCCCGGCACATCTCGTTATCGTAACTTCGTCTCCGAGGATGACCATACCGATGAGAGCCGCGACGACGAAGTACATCGCACCGAGAGTAGAGATGATGGTTGTCGACCCTCCGGAAAGACCGATGTACATCGAAATCAGGCCTATTCCGGTGAACAATCCGGCCGTGCCAGCGAGCAGTCCTCCTCTCGCAGTAATGGCGAGCGATGCGTCTGAAACGAGGATGTATCCGAGTGCAAGGGGTCCCGCAACGAGATAGGTGATTGCAGCGGCCGTCCTCGGGTCGATCGACTCCGACGCAGCGTTGCCCAAGACTACCCAAATTCCCCACGCGACCATCGTAATCGAACCAAAGAACACAGCCGAATCTATTTCAGGGAAACCCATTATCGTGATTCGACGTAATGGTCGAATAGCGACGCCCAGAGACGCTCGAAGCGACTGGTATCGAACGGTGGGGTGACCCCGGCGGGGAGAGAGAATTTTGGTTCAGCGTCGCTGCCTCGGTCATCGGCATGGTATCGCTGTGCCATACATACTGCATACCGACCGTGCCCGCATTGGTCTCTCTCTTAATCGAATAATCCATTTATATCGGGTCCAGGAGATTCCGGCCGTTCCTGACCGCTTTCGCAGGTCGCTCGGTGGATGCAGTGAGGGCGACGAGGGCAAGCGAAAGGATGAGTATCGCCCAGAGACCTCCACGAGAGATCTTCGATGCGCGTTCACCTTCGTTCTGAGTAGTGTACCACCGACTCCGCCGGACCGCTCTCTTATCTTGTCCCCGGTAGTCTCCGTTTCACTGACCCATAGAACAGCGCCCGACTGCTGAACGCAGGCGCTGTCTGTAGCGTTTCGTTGACGCCGATTCGGAACGGACTGTCAATACTTTTTATATCCTCTGTATACAGTAAATCGGTTCTGATAGCTGCTAAAGGCTCCTCCAGACATGCATATTCATATATTAAAGATACCTACCCTAGAGAGTAGTGACCGATATTAAAGCAGTCGTCCGAGTCGAGCACCCTGGTATAGTGCTCACAAAGACAGTCACTCACGATCAGAGTTCGAAAGTCGAATCGGTGTTAGAGGCAGGAACTGACCCCACATCTGGGAAATTCTTCTATCGCATACAGTCGTCTGATTTCCGCCAGTTCGAAGACGGATTACGGAATGATCACACCATTGGCAATTTTGAACGAGTTATTGAAACCAGTGACGAGAGGGCGATCTATAGCTTCGAGTATACAGACGAAGCGAAGATCATCTCACCGATTATTTCGACCGCGAATGGTATCATACTCGATATGAAGAACGACGGAAACGGTTGGATTCTAACCGTATGGATGCCCGAGCGGACGAATCTGACCCCTCTATGGGACTATGCAGAAGAGAACGACATTGATATCGATTTACTGCGCGTGAACGAATACGCTAGTTTAGGCAATACGGACGCAGGATTGACCGATAGCCAACGAGAGGCACTCCTCGTCGCACTCGACATAGGGTATTTCGAAGACCCACGGAACGCAACTCTCAGTGACGTCGCCGCTAATCTGGATATCTCCCAACCCGCAGCCAGTGGTCTCCTTCGGCGTGGGACCAAACGACTCATCGTTTCTTCCCTGGTGGATGACAGTGAACAGCCAGGTTGATCAACGGCTGCTCGGTGCGGTGGCGACGATATCTCCCTGAGGGCACGATGTGTCTTCGTCAGCGCCCTCGGGTGAGTGCCGTGACCGAAACGCGCCCCGTATTCAGCACGCCGCGAAGAACGGCTATCGAAGTTGGCAGAATCGTTGGCGGTCAATATGCACGTCTACGGACCGGATAGTCCAATCCCGTTTCAACCGTCTCTCTGAATAAAAATCGCGCCACCAACGACCGCTATGACTCGAGGTACAGCGAGTCGAGGATGAACTCGCGAATGGCCCGACGCGCTTCTTCGGGCGCGTCCTCGTGCCCGAGCGAGAGCCGCCGTTCTCGCGCCGCGTGAATGCTGTCGGTGATGTGCTGTCCCATCAGTTCCGCGTCCACCTCCCGGAACACGCCCTGTTCGATGCCGTCTTCGATGACCGTTACGATACTCCCGCGGAGCCGGGCGTAGTGCTCGTTGAACAGTTCTCGGTGTTCCTCGTCGTTCTGCGCGTGGGCGTACAGTTCGTGGTACACCTTCATTCGGTCCCAGTGGGTGAAGTCGTCGAACTCCGGCCCGAACAGACAGCGGTCGATCCGCGTCTCGAGTTCCGACCGCGGGTCCGTGTCGGCGTCGACCTCGACGCTCCCCTCGTACTGGTCGATGACGTACTCGAGAAACGACGACAGGAGGTCGTACTTCCCGTCGTAGTGGTAGTGGATCACCTGCCGGGAGAGGTCCATCTCCTCGCCGATATCGCGGACTCGCAGGTCCGAGTAGCCGTGCTCGCTCAGCGCCCGAAAGGTGGCCTCCATGATCACGTCCCGCGTGTCCCGGGGCTCGACCTGCCCGTCCGAATCGCTCATGTCGTCAATCGTAGCGAGGGAGCCATAAATTGGTTTCTCCATCCGCGAGCGGCGCGATTCGTCGGCTCGCGGCGATTCGACGCTCGTCGGTCGCTCGGCCTCAGTCACCGTCGCGGTCGAATTGATGCACAAACGTGTATATAGAAACCCCTTTACTCCCCGACTTCCACCACTGACGTGAATGAGTCTTGCCGATTCGGACCGCGAACTCGTCGTCGAGGAACTGGACCGGGACCCCACCCCGGCCGAGGCGGCGCTGTTCGAGAACCTCTGGAGCGAACACTGCGCGTACCGCTCCTCGAGACCGCTGCTCTCGGCCTTCGATAGCGAGGGCGAGCAGGTCGTCATCGGACCGGGCGACGACGCGGCGGTCGTCGCGCTGCCGGGAAGCGAGGACGGGGACGATAGCACGTACATCACGATGGGTATCGAGAGCCACAACCACCCCTCCTACGTCGACCCGTTCGACGGCGCCGCGACCGGCGTCGGCGGGATCGTCCGGGACACGCTCTCGATGGGCGCCTACCCGATCGCGCTGGCGGACTCGCTGTACTTCGGCGAGTTCGACGACGAGCACTCGAAGTACCTCCTCGAGGGTGTCGTCGAGGGGATCAGCCACTACGGGAACTGCATCGGCGTCCCCACGGTCGCGGGCAGCGTCGACTTCCACCCCGACTACGAGGGCAACCCCCTCGTGAACGTCGCCTGCGTCGGCCTCACGAACGAGGAGCGACTCGTCACCGCCGAAGCGCAGGAGCCGGGCAACAAACTCGTCCTCGTCGGCAACGGCACCGGCCGCGACGGCCTCGGCGGCGCCTCCTTCGCCAGCGAGGACCTCGCGGAGGACGCCGAGACCGAGGACCGACCCGCCGTGCAGGTCGGCGACCCCTACACCGAGAAGCTGCTCATCGAGGCCAACGAGCAACTCGTCGACGAGGGGCTGATCGAATCGGCCCGCGACCTCGGCGCCGCCGGCCTCGGCGGGGCCTCGAGCGAACTCGTCGCCAAGGGCGGCCTCGGCGCGGAGATCGAACTCGAGCGGGTCCACCAGCGCGAACCGAACATGAACGCCCTCGAGATCCTGCTCGCCGAGTCCCAGGAGCGGATGTGCTACGAGGTCGAGCCGGAGAACGTCGACCGCGTGCGCGAAATCGCCGAGCGGTTCGATCTCGGCTGCTCCGTGATCGGCGAGGTCACCGACGGCAACTACACCTGCACGTTCGAGGGCGAGACCGTCGTCGACGTCGACGCCCACTTCCTCGGCGAGGGCGCGCCGATGAACGACCTCCCCAGCGAGGAGCCCGAACGGCCCGAGACCGACCTCCCCGAGGTCGACCTCGAGGAGGCCTTCGACGCCGTCGTCTCGAGTCCGAACACGGCCTCGAAGCGGTGGGTTTACCGGCAGTACGACCACGAGGTCGGCGTCCGCACGAGCGTCGGACCGGGCGACGACGCGGCCGTTATCGCGATTCGAGAGGCCGAGCAAGGGCTCGCGATCTCGTCGGGCGCCGCGCCGAACTGGACCGACGCCGCCCCCTACGAGGGCGCCCGCGCGGTGGCCCTCGAGAACGCGACGAACGTCGCGGCCAAGGGCGCGACGCCGCTGGCCGCCGTCGACTGCCTGAACGGCGGCAACCCCGAGAAGCCCGACGTCTACGGCGGCTTCACGGGTATCGTCGACGGCCTCGCGGAGATGTGCGGGACGCTGTCGGCGCCGGTCGTCGGCGGGAACGTCTCGCTGTACAACGACTCCGTGGCGGGGCCGATCCCGCCGACGCCGACGCTCGCGATGGTCGGCACCAAGGACGGCTACGACGCGCCGCCGCTGTCGGTCACGGCCGACGCTGACGACGGTGCGACTCTCCTGCTCGTCGGCGACCTCGGCCTCGAGGGCGAGGCCCGACTGGGCGGCTCCGAGTACCTCGCGCAGTTCGACGGCAGCGATCGGTTCCCCGCGCTCCCGGACGACCCCGCGGCCCTGATCGAGACGCTCGCCGACGTGGCCGACGACGACGCCACTCGCGCGGTCCACGACGTCAGCCACGGCGGGCTGGCGGTCGCCCTCGCGGAGATGGTCAGCGACGGCGCCGGCCTCGAGGTCTCGCTCCCCGTCCCCGAATCGGCCGACGAGACGGCCGCGGCGGCGCTGTTCCACGAACAGCCCGGGCGCGCCCTGATCCAGACCACCTCGCCCGACGCGGTCCGCGAGGCGTTCGACGGCGTCGCGCCGGTCGTCGAACTCGGCTCGGCGACCGACGACGGCCGCCTCGAGGTGACGGTCGGCGACCGAACGATCGCGACCGACGCGGCCGCGATCCGCGAGCGACGCGAGACGATCGAGCGCGAACTCGAGTAAGCGGGTCGTCTCGAGCGAACCCGTCGGGTCCGATCGGAAGTCGCTCCGTTCCTGCGGTCTGCCGGTATCTTGATATACTCCCGGTACAATTGCTTCCACGAATCGCTACTGGAGGACCCGTCAATGGCCACTGATACCCCGTCCGTCCTGATCGTCGAAGACGAGCCCGATCTCGCGAACCTCTACGCCGCGTGGCTCGGCGACACCTGCGACCTCGAGACGGCCTACGACGGCGAGACCGCGCTCGACGCCATCGACGAGACGGTCGACATCGTCCTCCTCGACCGGCGGATGCCGGGGCTGTCCGGCGATACGATCCTCACGACGATCCGCGACCGCGGGCTCGACTGTCGGGTCGCGATGGTCACGGCCGTCGAACCGGACTTCGACATCATCGAGATGGGCTTCGACGATTACCTGGTCAAACCCGTCTCGAAGGACGAACTCCGGCGGATCGTCGATCAGCTCACCCTCCGCGCGAGCTACGACGAACAACTACAGGAGTTCTTCGCGCTCGCCTCGAAGAAGGCGCTGTTGGACGCCCAGAAGACCGACGCCGAGCTCAAATCCAGCCAGGAGTACGCGCGGCTCCGGGATCGACTCGCGGTGCTTCGCGTCCAGGTCAACGACACGATGGAGGAACTGCTCGAGCAGAACGGGTATCGGCAGCTCTGTCAGGACATCACGCGGGATTCGATCCTCCAAGAATCGGGCTGAGTACCCGTCTTCGGGAGTCGGACCGATCAGCCGTCGCGCTCGAGGGTCGTTACGTCCCGCACCTCGAGTCGCGTGCCGCCGTTCTCGCCGTTGTCGACCGACAGCTCCCAGTCGTGAGCTTCGGCGATCGCCCGGACGAGGGCCAGCCCCAGCCCGTCGGTCGCGACCTCGTCGTCGGGATCGGTCGTCGGATCGAGGACCCGCTCGTGAGCGGCCGGCGGGATCTCGGCGGCGTCGTCGAGCAGGAAGAAACCGCGGGAGCGCTCCCCGTTCTCGAAGCCGACGAGCCCCACCTGGATCGTCACCTCGCTGTCGGCGCGGGCCGCGGCGTCGTCGAACGCCGTCTCGAGGAGGTGGACGAACCGGTCGGCGTCGGCCCGCAGCGTCGCCGGCTCCTCGATGACGACGGAATCGTAATCGAGTCGGGAGCGCTCCAGCGCCTCGTCGATCGCCGACTCGAGGGAAATCCGGCTGCGGGTGCCGACGGTCGAGGCGTTGCGGGCGAACTCGCGAATGTCGTCGACGAGCCCCTCGGCCCGGTCGAGCGTCGCTTCGACGGAGTTCTCCGCGAGCGGGAACTCCCACTCCTCGTGAGTCTCACCGCCGTCGCCGCCCGCGCCGGCGCCGTCGCTCTCGAGGGCGTCGGCGACGGCCGATAGCTGGGCTTTCAGATCGCTCGAGAGGACGTTCGCGACCGACTCGAGGCGTTCGGTCTGGCGCTCGAGTTCGGCGGTCCGCTCCCGGAGGACCTGCTCCCGGTCGGCCCGGTCGAGGGCCGCCCGAGTGTTCTCGACGAGCGTCGAGATGAGGTCGACGTCGGTCTCGTCGAACCGGTGGGACTCGAGCGACCCGGTCATGAGGACGCCGTGGGTGCCGATCGGCGCGATGATCTCCGACCGGATCGGCGTGTCGGGGTTGTAAATGTCCTCGACCTCCCGGAGGTCGTCGAACCGCTCGACGTCGCCGGACTCGAAGACGTCCCAGACGAGCCCCTCGCCCGGGTTGAATCGGGGGAGACCGCCGAACTCGTCGTGGGCCCCTGCGGTCCCGGCGACGGGTTCGAGATAGCCCTTCTCCTCCTCTAACAGCCAGACGCCGCTGATCGGCAGTTCGAGCAGGTCGCTCCCGGAGTGAACCGCGATCGCGCAGATCTCTTCGGGATCGTCGGACTCGAGCAGCCAGCGGGTCACCTCGTGAAGCGACGTGACGACGCGCTCGTACTCGCGGCGGTCGGTGACGTCGCGGATCACGGCGGCGACGGTCGCGACGTCGTCTTCGATCGGGACGAAGCGGAACTCGCCGATCCGATCGACGCCGTCGGCGTCGGTAAACGGCACCTCGACGGTCCGCTCGACCGCGCTGCCGATGTCGATATCGGTGATCGCCCGACCGATCTCGACGGCGTCCTCGGCGGCGATCCCCGCGCGGTCGATGAGTCGTTCGACGTGTTCGCCGACGAGTTCCGACCGGTCGATGCCGAAGGCCGTCTCGGTGGCGTCGTTGACGGTGACGATCTCTCGAGTCCGATCGAGGGTGACGACGGCGTCGTTGACGGCCTCGACGACGGCGGCGTGTTGGGCCAGCGTGGTCTCCTGGACTTTCCGGTCGGTGACGTCGCGCATGTAGACCGAGAGGCCGCTCTCGGAGGGGTAGGCCCGCGCCTCGAACCAGGTCTCGAGTTGCGCGTGGTAGATCTCGAAGGAGACGGGGACCTGTTCGTCCATCGCGCGGTGGAAGCCGTCGGGGAACTGCGTCTCGACGGTCTGGGGGAACTCGTCCCACATGACCCGCCCGATCAGCTCCTCGCGGGAGCGTTTCAGCAGCGTCTCGGCGCGCTCGTTTACGTACGTGAAGCGAAAGTCCGTATCGAGCGCGAAGAAGGCGTCGGTGACCCGATCGACGATCGGCACGGATGGCAGCGTCACGACTGTTCACCCCCGTTCCCGGTCGGTGACGGCGCGACGATACCCCCCTCAGCGAGCCGATCGGCCCGCACCCTCGTTGCGATCATCGACAGCCAGTTGTTCCCTTCCTTTGCGGACCGCGTATTTCAGTGTCGTGGCCGACCAACGGCACGTCACTCCCGCTCGTACAGCGAAACGGTCGTTCCGAGGCCGCGCTCGACGGCTCGGTCGAAGACGAATTCGGCGGTAGCGGCGTCGAGGACCGCCGTCCCGACGCTCTCGAGGACGACGATCTCCGCCGTCGACTCGCGACCGTCATCGGCGCCGGCCAGCACGTCCCCGAACGGGCGGACCTCGAGGCCCTCGCGTCCGCGCAGGTCGCCCGTTTCGCGGGCTTCGTCGGGAACGTCGGCGAAGACGCGAGCCGCGCGGGCGATCGTCTCGTCGTCCAGTTCGCGCATCTCGGGCGTATAGGCGCCCACGGCGATCACGAGCGCTCCGTCGGCGAGGGCTTCGCCCGGGAAGACCGGCGCGGTACTCGTCGTCGCCGTGACGACGACGTCGGCGTCCGTCACGGCCTCCCGCGGGCTCTCGACCGGCGTCGCCGGGACGCCCAGTTCCGCCTCGAGGTCCCGTGCGCAGTCGACCCGGGAGTCGCTCGGCGAGGTGACCCGGATCGACTCGATCCGGTCGACGCCGACCGCGGCGGCGATGGCTCGGATCTGCCAGCGGGCCTGCGTGCCGGCGCCGACGACGGCCACCTCGAGCGGGCCGTCGACGGCGAGTTCGCGGGCGGCCAGTCCACCGATACAGCCCGTCCGGGCGCTGGTGACCCGCGTTCCGGCGAGATAGCCGACCGACTGGCCGGTCTCGGCGTCGATCACCTCGATCTGCGCGGTGACCGTCGGGAGCCCGCGCTCGGGGTTGTCCTCGACGACGGTCGCGAGCTTCGTCGCGGCGTAGTCGGCGCCGTGGACGTACGCCGGCATGCAGAGGCCGGTTCCGGCGGGGTCGTCCGGGGCGTCCGGGTCGAGCCCCGTTCCGATCGGGTAGTGGGGTCGCTCGGGCCGCTCGACGTCGCCCGCGCGTTGCTTCTCGAAGGCGTCGGCCACGACCGGCAGCAGTTCCTCGAGGTCGAGGACCGACGCGACGTCGCCGTCCGACAGCACGCGAACCATAGTCGAGCATCGGCGCTCGAGTACTTCAGTGTGGACGCGACGGCGGCTGGCGGCAGTCCCCGTTCAGAAGAATTCGCCGAGGTAGACGTCGGTCTCGGGGAACAGCGCCTCGAGCGTTTCGAACGCGTCGGGGGCCGCCGAATCGCCGGCCTCGAGTCGGCCCGTTCGCTCGAGATCCCGTACCGACCGGGTGCCGACGACGAGTTGGGAGAGCGCGCCGATCTCGAGGCGGACGTCGGCCGCGTCGGTTCCGTCGTCGGTCCGCTCGCAGGTGGCCGTTCCGTCCGCGACCTTGAGGGCGAACGTCCCGTCGTTCCAGTCGACCAGCGGGTCCTCGACGGCGATCGTCAGGCCGGCGTCGCGGTCGGGGTAGGACAGCGCGGACAGCGTCTCCGCGACGTCGACGATGCGGACCATCGGGCCGTCCGAGATCGTCGTCTCGATCTCGTCGGGATCGCGGACGAGATCGCGAATCGGGACGTCCGCGGGGAGTTCGAAGCGGGCGCGCTGGACCTGCGACTCGTGTCTGTAGCAAAACGCCAGCAGCGAGAGCAGGGCCTCGCGGTCGGCGAAGACGAGTTCGGAGACGTCCATCCGCCGGTCGCCCTGCTCGCCCGCCATCGTGTAGACGAGATACCCCGCGACGTCGCCGTCACGTTCGTACGCGTAGACGAACGGATCGCGGTCGCTGCCGCCGAAGACGCGAGCGCGCCACCAGTCCGGGTCGCGCTCGAGGGCCAGCCCGTAGCGCTCGGCGTGGGTCGCGTAGACCGACTCGAGGCGGTCGTACTCGTCGGCCTCGAGACGACGGAACCGTCCGCCATCGGCCGTCTCTCCGGTCGCGACCGACAGTAGCGACGGCTCGAACTCGTGGGTGCGGACCCGGTTGGCGGTGTCCCAGCCGTACTGCCGATAAAAGCGGTAGCGGAACGGCCACAGCACCGAAAAGCGGACGTCGCGGTCGCGGTACTCCGCCAACGAGCGGGCGAGCAACTGCCGGACGTGACCGCGCCGGCGGTACTCGGGGGGCGTCGAGACCGACGCCAGCCCGGCGGTCCGGTGGCGGTCGCCGCGGACGTGTGACTCGAGCCAGTAGTGCCGACAGACGCAGCGGGGATCGGCGTCGTCGGCCGCCTCGCTCGCGTAGAGGCCGCGCCGGGAGCCGAGCGTGTCCCGCAGCGTCTCGTGTTCGTCCGAATCGTACGCCGGGAGGCCCTCCTCCGGTTGAAACGCGTAGCTGCGGTACTCGTGGAAGACGTCCCGTTCGTCCGGGATGGGACGGTAGTCGACCATGCGAACGTGAGCGAGGGCGACCGAGAAAACTGTTCATGATTGCGAATTCCCGGCGAGGCCGACCCGAGAACGCTCCACCCGACGGCCGTCAGCCCAGCAGTATCAACGCGCCACCGACGATCGCGAGGGCGGCACCGCCGACGGTGAGCCAGAGCACCCGTCGATCCGGAACCGATTCGGCCGGCGTCCTCCGGAACGCCTCGAAGACCGACCCGGCGACCGTTCCGAAGCCGCTGATCGTCAGGAGGACGGGGATGACGCCGAGGCCGCTCGAGCGTAGTCCGGAGAGGCCGATGAGGCCGAGCGAACAACCGCAGATGGCCATCGAAAGGTGGTAGAGGTACGCTTCGTGGCGTGAGGAGGGAATCATGGTAAGTATCTAACCAGTCTGCGTGCAAGAATCTACCGAGTGCGTAGTTCGGGGTAGCCGGTTACCGTGTCGGCCTCGAGCGTCGAGCGGGACCGACAGCGGGCGATCGAACGGCGACGCCCGTCTCAGGCGTGGTCGTCGACGAACGCCTCGATCCGGGCCAGCGCCTCGCGGAGGTCCTCGAGGCCGGTCGCGTAGGAGATCCGCAGGTGGCCGTCGCCGCCGGCGCCGAAGACGTCGCCGGGGACGACGGCGACGCCCTGTTCGCGGAGGACCTCTTCGGCGAACTCCTCGGCGGTGAAGCCCTCGGGCACTTCGGGGAAGCAGTAGAAGGCGCCCTTGGCCTCGAAGACGTCCATCCCGATCTCGCGGAACCGCGAGAGGACGAACTGCCGGCGCCGGTCGTACTGGGCGACCATCTCTCGGACGTCGTTCTCGCAGGAATCCAAGGCCTCGAGGGCGGCGTACTGGGCCGTCGTCGGCGCCGAGAGCATCGTGTACTGGTGGATCTTGTTCATCGCGGCGATGGCGTCGGCCGGGCCGAGCGCGTAGCCGAGTCGGAGGCCGGTCATCGCGTGGGCCTTCGAGAAGCCGTTGAAGACGATGGTTCGCTCGCGCATCCCCTCGAAGCTCGCGATCGACGTGTGTTCGCCGTCGTAGGTCAGTTCGGCGTAGATCTCGTCGGAGAGGACCGTCAGATCGTGCTCGCGGGCGAACTCGGCGATCGGCTCGAGGTCTTCCGCGGGCATGATCGCGCCCGTCGGGTTGTTCGGATAACAGAGGACGAGCATATCGGCCTCGTCGGCGCCCGCTTCCTCGAGCCCCTCGACGGTGAGCCGGAAATCGTCCTCCTCGTCGGTCGGCACGGGAAGCACCTCGCCGCCGGCGAAGATCACGCCGGGTTCGTAGGAGATGTACGACGGCTGGGCGATGGCGACCGTGTCGCCGGGGTCGACGAACGATCGGAAGGCCAGATCGACGGCCTCGCTGGCCCCGGCGGTGACGATGATCTCCTCGTCGGGATCGTAGCCCAGATCGAACCGGTCGGCGACGTAGTCGGCGATCGCCTCCCGGAGGTCGCGCCGGCCGCGGTTGGCCGTGTAGGAGGTCTTCCCCTGCTCCAAGGAGGTGATCGCGGCGTCGCGGGCCGCCCACGGCGTCGCGAAGTCGGGTTCGCCGACGCCAAGCGAGATGACGTCGTCGCGCTCCTCGGCGATCTCGAAGAACCGCCGAATCCCCGAGGGCGGCACCGTCTGGACGCGATCGGACAGTTCGAACGTCATGGTCAGGGTGAGAACGAGAGTCGCTCGTCGTCTTCGCCGTCGCCGAACTCGATCCCGTTCTCCTTGTAGGAGGTCATCACGTAGTGGGTGACCGTCTGGGTGATCTCGGGGACGGGCGCGACCTTCTCGCTGATGAACTGCGAGACCTCGCGGATGGAGTCACCTTCGACCTCCATGTCGAAGTCGTAGTCGCCGCTGACCAAGCGCAGCGCTTTGACCTGCGGGAACCGTGCGAGGCGCTGGGAGATGTCGTCGTAGCCCGTCTCGCGGTCGAGGCGCACGTTCAACTCGACCTCGGCGCGGACGCGCTCGTCCTCGAGTTTGTCCCAGTCGACGACCGCCTGATAGCCGCGGACGACGCCCGTTGCCTCGAGTTCCTCGATGGCTGCTTCGACCTCGTCCTCCTCGAGGTCGGTCATTCGCGCGATATCGGCCGTCGAGTACCGCGCGTTCTCACGAAGCAACTCGAGCACCTCGCGTTCGCTCATACCAACGCGAAGCGCGACCGCGAGTAAAGTTCTAACGTTGTTCGCTCACCGGAGCGGCGATTCGATCGGCGACTAGTGGAGCGCGGTTTCGCACTCGGGGCAGATTCGCGAGTGCATCGGGACGCGTCGGTTGCAAGCGGGACAGGTGATATCCTCCTCCAACTGAAACTGGTATGCTCGATCCATAGAGATCCGTTCGAACGAACACCGACTACTACCATAAGTTACGTCGTAAGCGACGGAGACTATCCGCACGGCGGGTTAGTCACGAGAACTGAGTAGGGACAGCGGATCCGCAGTTCAATCGTCGGCGGGACGCGGATCGCGGAGGGCCACGGCCGACGACAGACTCCCGGAAGTATCAGTTCTAGCGGTAATTCTTGAACAGGAGCGCCCGGACGTCGTCTTTCGTCTGGACCTGCTCGGTCGTGCCGTCCGGCAGTTCGACCTCGTAGCGGTAGTCCGCGGCGGTCGACTCCGCCCACTTGTCGTCGTGAGTCTCGAGCAGGCTCATCATCTCGTCTAACATGTCGTCGTCGTCGGCCGAGCCGTCGCCGTCGCTCTCACTCGAGTCGTCCTCGATATCGCCAGCGTCCGCGGCATCGCCGCCGTCGCTCTCACTCGAGGCGTCCTCGTCGGCGCCCGAGTCCGTCGGTTCGGGCTCCGCCTCGTCCTCGTCTCCGGCGTCGGGCTCCGCTTCGGGCGAAGAATCGGGGTCGACGACGTCCGCGTCCGCCGCAGTGCCGGACCCCGACTCGTCGTCGTCGACGGAGTCGTCTTCGATGTAGGAGACCGCCTCGAGGTCGTCCGAAGCCGACTCGCCGTCGATGGCGGCACCGACCGAGGCGGCGACGTCGTCGGTCGCCGAGGAGTCCAGTTCCGTGTCGATATCGACGTCGAGGTCCGGGTTCCCCTCGAGATTATCGATCAGAAACTGGACCGCGTCGCGTTCGCGGACGAAGCCGTACTTGCCGACGACCTGTTCGGAGATTTCCTCGCGAAGCTGCTGGATGACCGCGTACTGTTCGTCGGTGACCTCGAGCGTTTGCATATGCAGTCGATGCGGCCGGGGATACATATATGTAAGTCGTCGTGATCGGTTCGCGCCTCGAGCGCGCCGAACGGAGGGGCCGCCGACCCGGTCGCTCCTCGAGACGAGGCCGATCACTGGCTGTCGACCACCGTCGGGCTTCCACTCCCGCGGATTGCGACGAACGGGACCGTTAAGGGCCGGGAAACCGAGCTATCAGATATGGTACTGAAGGAGTCCGACACCGAACTCGAGGCCGGCGATCCGGCCCCCGACTTCGAACTCGAGGGCGCCGACGGCGAGACGCACGCGCTCGATGAGTTCGCCGACAACGAGGCGCTGCTAGTCGTCTTCACCTGCAATCACTGTCCCTACGCGAAGGCGAAGTTCGACCTGCTGAACGAGCTGGCCGACGAGTACGACGACGTCGCCGTCGTCGGCATCAACCCCAACGACGCCGAGGAGTACCCCGACGATTCCCTCGAGAAGATGCGGGAGTACGTCGAGGATGGTACGATCCGATACGACGCCTATCTGCGCGACGAGAGTCAGGCCGTCGCTCGAGCGTACGGCGCGGTCTGTACGCCGGATCCGTTCCTCTTCGCGTGGTCCGACGCCGACGAGGAGTTCCAGCTGGTCTATCAGGGACGCCTCGACGACGCGCTGAACCCCGACGACGAACCGACGCGGTTCCAGATCCGGGAAGCCATCGACGCGGTGGCGGACGAGTCGGTCGACATCGAGTGGAAGCCGTCGCAGGGCTGTTCGATCAAGTGGACCGACGACTGATCGTCTCGATCGATTGCCCATCCCGACCGATAACCGCTCGGGGTGTCGACTGATGGCCGTCCGTCTCGACCGGACGACCGCTTTAGACGGTTGCGAACGCGGCCGTGACGACGGGTTGCGCCTGCCGGGCGTTCGTTAAGGGCGCTCGCATTCCTATCATCGACGACGAATGGTCTGGTTCGCTTCGGTCCTCCTCATCGTCGGATTTACCCTTCGACCCGAGCCGATCCCCGATCTGCAGCGAGCGTATCTCGACTCGCCGACGGTCCAACTGCTCGCGACCGCGCTCCTCGCGGTGCTTCTCGTCGCCGGTATCAGCGTTGCTTCCCGGGTGCAGGACGTCGCTCGCCGACGACACGGCCGCCAGATCGCCGAGGCGAGTTACGTGTTCGTCCTCGGTGGCCTCGTCACCGCCGGCGTCTACGCCTTCACCGTCGTCTGGCGGGTCACGTACATTCTCGAGTACACCCTCTCGACGATGATGATCGATCGGTGGCTGGCCGCCCAGCAACTGGTCACGCTGGCGATCGCCCTGAGCGCCTACCTCGCGATCCGGTTCGTCAACCGGTCGATCGACAAACTCGCGCAGACGCGGGCGCTCACGAAACACCAGAGCGAGGTGGCCTACCACGTCTCTGACGTCGCGATCGTCGCCTTCGCCGCCACGATGATCCTGACGCTGTGGGGGATCGACCTGACGAACATCTTCATCGGCGCGGGGGCGATCACGGCGGTCGTCGCGCTGACGGCCCGGGAGACGCTGACGGCGATGCTCGCCGGCTTCATCCTGCTGTTCTCGCGGCCGTTCTACGTCGGCGACTGGATCGAGGTCAACGAGACCTCGGGGATCGTCACCGACGTCACCATCTTCACCACCAAGATCCAGACCTTCGACGATAAACACGTCCTCGTTCCGAACGACGAGGTGACCGACAGCCAGCTGGTCAACTACTCGCAGAACGACCAACTCCGCGTCGACGTCGAGGTCGGCGTCGACTACGACACCGATATCGACCGCGCCCGATCGGTCGTCGTCGACGCGACCGAGGGCCTCGAGCCGGTCAAGAACGCGCCGAATCCGCAGGTGATCGCGAGGGAGTTCGGCGAGTCGGCGATCCTGCTCGAGTGTCGCGTCTGGATCGCCGATCCGACGATGCGGCGGACCCTCCAGGCGCGGACGGACGTCATCGAGGCGATAACGACGGCGTTCGACCGCGAGGGGATCGACATCCCCTACCCGCACCGCGTCCACGCGCCGCGCGAGGAGAGTTTCCCGGTCGAGGGCGGCATCGATCGCGGGAGCGCGGTCTCGCCGCTCGAGGACTGACGGACGTCCGACCCGAGTCGAAGGAGGACCGCGGAGCAGGAAAACGGTGGTTTCGAAGGCGCGTCGGTTCGGTAGGCGGTTGATTCGGTGGTGGACGGCCGCGGCGAGCCGTCGCAGTCACTCGACGACGAGATCGCCGATCTGGTTCCCCGCGTGGAGGCTACAGACGTACGTTACCATCTCGGAGCTGGCCGTGAACTCGAGGGTTGCACCTTCGCCCTCGGAACCGACCTCCTCGGTGGAGAGCTCGTCGACGACCTCGTCGGCGTCGTCCCAGATCTGGAGGTCGTGAGCCATGCTCTGGCCGTTGACCCACTCCATCGTGTACTCGCCGCCCTCCTCGAGGACGAGCGTCGGGTTCGTCTCGCCGTCGATCGCTTCCGGCTCGAGTCCGTTCCAGCCGCTCGCGTAGCCCTCGAGGACGATCTTCGTATCGGGGTCGATCTCGAACTCGTCGGCGTCGTCGCCGTTTTCGTCGCCGTTCCCCTCGTCGTCGTCACCGCCCGTACAGCCGGCAACGGCGACGGCGAGCGTCGATGCGCCGGCGGCCTTCAGCACGGTCCGTCGAGTGTGTTCGGTCATGGTCACTTCACCGAACAGTACCGGCCAAGAGACATTGAGCGAGACGTATATTCCCGAGGGGCGGGAGTACGGCCGACTATGTTCGGGCGCGGTACGACGGGGATCGAACGCGACGGCTCTCAGACCGGTCGACTACCGGACCGCACGCCGGTACTGGACGGGCCAGTGCGGGGCGGCGTCGTCCTCGAGTTCGCCGGCCGCGCGCAGGCCGAAGTACGGGTCCCGGAGGAACTGCCGGCCGACGAGGACGAGGTCCGCGCGCCCGTTTCGCACGACGGCGTCGGCCTGTGCGGGTTCGGTGACGCCGCCGACGGCGCCGGCGGCGACGTCGCTTCCCTCGCGGACGGCTTCCGCCAGGGGAACCTGGAAGTTCGGCCCGCCGGGAACCCGCTGATCGGGGTGGAGCCCGCCGGAACTGACGTCGACCAGATCGACGCCGAGGTCGGCGAACTCCCGGGCCAGCCGGACGGACTGGTCGATGTCCCACGACTCGCGGTCGTCGAGCCAGTCGGTGCCCGAGATTCGGACGAAGACGGGCTTGTCGTCGGGCCAGACCTCGCGGACCGCCTCGACGACTTCGCGGACGAGTCGGGTACGGTTCTCGAAGCTGCCGCCGTACTCGTCCTCGCGGCGGTTCGTCGCCGGCGAGAGGAACTCGTGGAGCAGGTAGCCGTGGGCCGCGTGGACTTCGGCGATCTCGAAGCCGGCCGCGAGCGAGCGTTCGGCCGCCTCGCGGTAGGCGTCGATCACGGTCTGAATGTCGTCGTAATCGGCCTTCCGCATCGCCGGCCGATCGCCGTCGAACGGCGGATAGGCGTCGGGCGACGGCGAGAGCACTTCCCAGCCGTCCGCGCCGTCGGGGTCGGTCTCGTCCGGCGCGATCGGGACGTTGCCGTCCCACGGGCGCCGTTTACTGGCCTTGTGGCCCGCGTGGGCGAGCTGGATGCCGGGCACCCCTCCCTGCTCGCGGACGAACCGGGTGATCGGCTCGAGCGCCTCGGCGTGCTCGTCGCTCCAGATGCCGAGGTCGTGAGGCGTGATCCGCCCGCGGGGCTCGACGGCGGTCGCTTCGGTCATCACGATGCCGGCCCCGCCGACGGCCCGGCTCCCGAGGTGGACGCGGTGCCACTCGGTCGGGAGGCCGTCGGTGTCACAGGAGTACTGGCACATCGGCGAGACGGCGAGTCGGTTAGGTATCTCGAGGTCGCGCAGCGAAAGCGGAGAGAACAGCTCTGACATCGGCGCGGTAGTAATCACGGCGACGGGAAAACGACCGCGGAGGGAGCGGGGATTGCCCGTTTCGAAGGGCCGGCGGCGCGGCGGCGCGAGCCGATGTCTACCGCCGGGGGGTATCACCGTGACGCGGTCAGAGCGCAGTGCGTATTCGCCGGTCTCGCGGCCGCGACCACCGTACGTCCGTTCCGCGGGAACGATCGATCGACGCCCGTCCAACAGATTCAAACCGTGCAAACGCGGTTATACAACCTACTTATGAAAAATTCGACCGACGGCCGCCTCGAGCGCGGTCTCTGGATCGTCTTCGGCGGACTGTTTGCGGTGATGGCCGCGTCGGTGTACGCGCCCGTCGAACCGATCGTCGGCGTGGTTCCGCTCTGGTCGACGGTGGCGTTGCTCGCGATGGTCGCGACCGTCGTCGTCGCCGCGATCGCGGGGATCGGCTACGGCTGGCCGAGTGAGGGACGATGAACGGAACGGTCCTCGCCATCGTCGGCCTCTACCTGGTCGCGACGCTGGCGATCGGCTGGTACGGATACGTCCGAACGGGGGCGACGCCGGCCGAGTACTTCCTCGCGGGAGGGACTCTCGGACGAGTCGTCTTTCCGCTGACGATGTTCGCGACGCTGATGAGCGCCTTCATCTTCCTCGGGAGCGCCGGCTGGGGATACCAGCACGGGATGGGGTGGTTCGCGCTCCTCGGCGTCGAGGCGGTCGCCGGGATCCCGCTCGCGCTGATCGGCCTCCGCGTGTGGCGGGTCGGCCGCGATCGAGGCGTTCTCACGCCGACGGAACTGATCGGCGCGGCCTACGACAGCGACGCGGTGAAGCTGGCGGTCCTCGTCGCGCAGTTCGTCTGGGCGGTTCCGTACCTCGCGATCCAGGCGATGGGCGGCGGCCTGCTGTTCGAGTCCATCACCGGCGGCGCGATCACGTTCACGCAGGGCGCGGTCCTGCTCACCGTCGTCACCGGGATCTACCTCACGCTCGGCGGCCTTCGGAGCGTCGCCTGGTCCGACGTCCTGCAGGGCGTCGCGGTCGTCGTCCTCCTCGGGGGTGCGATCGGCTACCTGTTCCCCGCGCTCGAGCCCGCCGCCGCGACGGCGAAGTTAGCGAGCGAGACCGATCTGTTGACGCCCGCCGGCGAACTCGGCTTCTTCACCCCCGGCGTGTGGCTGTCGTTCCTGTTGATGAACGCGATGGCGATCGTCGCCTACCCGCAGATGTTCCAGCGATTCCTCGCCGCCGAGGACGAGCGGGCGTTCAGGTCCCTGCTCGTCTGGTGGCCCGTGATGGTCGTCGTCGCGGCGCTGGTCCCCGTCTTCCTGGGGGTCTGGGGCGCCGCGACGATGCCCGGCCTCGAGGATCCGGACGCGATCCTGCCGGCGCTGCTGTCGGCGCACGCGCCGCCGTGGATCTTCGGCGTCGTCATGGGCGGCGCCCTCGCGGCGATGATGAGCACGGCCGACAGCCTCGTGCTCACGCTGTCGTCGATCGTCTCCCGGGACCTGTATCGCGCCCACCTGAACCCGGACGCGAGCAGCGGCAGGGAGACGTGGGTCGGCCGACTGACCGCGGTCGTCCTGTTGGGCTTCGGGCTGGCGATCGCGCTCGTCCAGCAGGGGACGATCATCGACCTCGCGGTCTACTTCATCCAGGGGAACGCGCTGTTGCTCCCGGCGTTCCTCGGCGCGCTGTACTGGCGGCGGGCCTCCGCGTGGGGCGCCCTGGCGTCGGTGTGTTGCGGTCAGGCGTACTTCGTCGCGGCGGAGTTCGGCCCCGCGCCGTCGTTCGCGTTCCTCCCGTTCGTCCCCGCGCTGGCCGTCGCCTGCGGCGCCCTCGCCGTCGGATCGCTGCTTTCGGGGCAGTCGAAGACGACCGCGCTCGTAGCGGCGAACAGGTCCTGACTCCCCCTCACGTCACGAAATTACGATTCCGAAGACGAGTACGAGTACGATCACGATCACGATGGAAACGACTTACACGAACCCGTACGCCCCGACCGATGCAACGCTCGACGAGTGGGTCCGAGACGTCATCGCGACCCACTTCGATCCCGAGGACGGCACGCCCTACTGGCTCGAGTGGCAGGCCGACCGCGGGATCGACGTTCGCGAGCGAGTCGACTCGTTCGCGGACCTCCGGGACGTCTTCGACCCGTTCGACGAAGACGTCCTCCGAACGCTCCCCGCCGCGGAGTTCGCGCCGCAGTCGCTCGAGGGCGACCGGCGCGTCTACGAGACCGGCGGGACGACCGGCGCGCCGAAGCGGGTCGTCATGCGCGACTACTGGCGCGAGCAGGCCCGCTGGACGGCCCGACTGCTGGCGGAGTGGGAGTTCCCGACCGGGAACGTCCTCGGACTGGCCCCGCCGGGCGGCGCCAACAACGCCGGCACGTTCGTCCAGCACCTCGCCCACGAGTGGGACGCGCTGCCGTACCACGTGACGATGGACCCCCGATGGGCCAAGCGCCTCTCCGAGCGACCCGACCGCGAGTTCGACGAGTACGTCGACCACCTCCTCGAGCAGGCCGAGCGCGTCCTCGAGAGCCAGCCGGTCGCGGTGCTGTTCACGACGGCGCGCCTGCTCGAGCGCCCGCGCGTTCGGGACCTCGTCGCCGACTCCTCGATCGAGGGGATCGTCCACGGCGGCACCGCGCTCGACCGAGACACCCACCGCGTCTTCCGCGAGGAGTGGTACGCGGACGTCGCCCTCGCCGGCGAGTACGGCAACACGCTGATGGGCGTCGCCCCGGAGGCGCCGCCGTCGCTCCGCGCGCCGTCCGAGCGAGCGTACCACCTCGACTACGTCCCCTGCTACCCGTACTTCGTCCCGGAGATCGTCGACGACGACGGCGAGGTCGTCCCCTACGGCGAGCGGGGAACGGTGCGACTCACCGTCCTGACGGAGGAGTTCTTCCTCCCGCTGTTGCCGGAGCGCGACGCGGCGATCCGGATCGAAGGGGCGGGCGACCTGCCGTGGGACTGGGTCCGCACACCGGGCACGAGCGAGCGGGCCAGCGAGGACGCCGTCGAAGGGGTGTACTGACGTGCTCCCGGTCGTCTCCGACGGCGAGCGGGAGACGGTCCGATCGACGACGGTCGCGGGGATCGACGGCCCCGTCGCCGAGCTGGCGCGAGCGCCGACCGTCCGCGTCCGCGATGCGATCTCGACCGCTCGAGCGGCGGGGTTCGACGCCCTCGCGGACGTTCCGATCGCGGAACTGCTCGACCGCCTCGCGACCGCTGGCGCGCTGTTCCTCGGCGAGGGCGCGCCGGCCGCCGGCGATCCGCTCGCGCCGTTCGAGACGTACCGCCGACGCGTCACCGAGGCGACGGGGCTGCCGGCCGGCTGGGTCCGAACCAGCGCCCACTGGCTCGCCGTCGGGCTCCGACACGCCGCCGAGTCGCTCCGGGCGCAGTCGCCGACCGGCGGACTCGACGTCTACGACGACCCGACCTACACGCGGGAGACGACCGTGAGACTCGCGTTCACCCCTCGAGTGCGGGTCCTCGGGGCGTCGATGCCGGCCAACGACCCCACTGTCTACGCGTGGCCGGCACTGGCGCTCGGGATGCGGATTCCGATCGTCCTCCGTCCCTCGGACCGGGAGCCGTTCACCGCGATCCGATTGGCTCGAGCGCTGCTCGCCGCCGGGATCCCGCCGTCGGCGGTTCACGTCCTGCCGGGGGATCGGTCCGTCGGCGAGACGATCTGCCGGGAGGCCGACCACGCCCTCGCGTTCGGCGGTTCGGAGGCGGTCGCGCCGTTTCGAGACGATCCGACCGTCGAGACGTACGGGCCAGGGGAGAGCGTCGCGATCCTCGGCCGCGATCCGACGGACCGGGAACTGGACGCGCTGGCCCGCGGCGTCCGCCGTGCCGGCGGACGGGCCTGCTTCAACCTCACCCGGATCGTCGCGACCGGGGACTGCGATCCCGACGCCCTCGCCGAGGGAGTGGCGGATCGGCTGGCCGGTGCCGACGCGGGCCCGCTTCACGACGACCGCACCGACGTTCCCGGGTTCGTCGATCGCGAGGCGGCCGTCCGAATCGACGACGCGATCGCGGCCATCGACGGGACGGACGTCGCCGCGGCCGACCGCGAGACGCGCCTCGTCGAGCGAGACGGCGCCGCCGGTCTGTTGCCGACCGTCCTCCGAACCGACGAACTCGTGCCCGAGTTCCCGTTCCCGTTCGTCGGCGTGGCCGAACGCGAGCGGTCGGCGCTGCCGGGCTGCCTCGAGGGCGCCTACCTCGCGGTCGCGATCGGCGACGACGACCTCGAGCGGCGGCTGGTTCGCTCGCCCGCGTTCAGAAAGGTCTACGGCGGCGGCTATCCCGCGAACGTCGATCTCCGGGAGACCCACGAGACGTACCTCGCGTCGTTCCTCTACGAGACGACGACCTACGATCCGGCGTAGCGCCGCCGGCTCCGCTCAGTCGATCGCCATGCCGCCGTCGACGCGGAGCACCTCGCCCGTCACGAACTCGTGGGCCGCGAGGAACCGGACCGCCGTCGCAACCTCGGACGGCGTCGCCTCGTAGCGATCGAGGAGCGTGTCGACGGTGTGATGACCCCGGAAGCGCCGCTCCTCGAGCGACTCGGTGATCTCGTCGTTCATCGGCGTGTCGACGGGGCCGGGCGCGACCGCCGACACGCGGATCCCGTCTGGTCCGAGTTCGCGCGCCAGCGCTCGCGTGGCACCGACGAGACCGCCCTTCGAGGCCGCGTACGTGACGTCGACCGTCCCGAGTTCGGCCGCGACGCTGCCGACGTTGACGATCGCTCCCTCGGTCTCGCGAAGCGGATCGACCGCGGCCGCCGCGACGTTGATCGCCCCCTCGAGGTTGGTCGAGAGGACGTCGCCGACTCGCGACGGCGCGGACTCGGCCGGACCCGGGGCGACGACGCCGGCGGCGTTGACGACCGTCGACAGCGGACCGAGTTCGGCGGCGCCGTCGACCAGCGCCTTCGCGTCGTCGATAGCGGCGACGTCTCCGCCGACGACCGTCGCCGTTCGCCCGCGAGACTCGACGACGTCGGCGGTCCGCTCCGCGCCGGCCTCGTCGCTGTGGTAACCGACCGCGACGTCGGCGCCCGCTCGAGCCAGTTCCGCCGCGATCGCGCGTCCCACCGCGCCGGATCCGCCGGTGACGAGTGCGGTTCCCTCGATCTGCATGCTCGAAGAGAGCCCGGTCGTCCAGTTAAGCCCTCTGTCACTCGATGCGGCGGGAGGAAAGCGACCGGCCCGCTACGCTCGCCGCGATCCCACACCCAAAACCGATATACAATTACATATTTACTACCGAAACTATGGTTGAATTCAGTTCGAGCGAACGAGAGGCGATTTACAAAGCCATCTACGCGCGCCGAGATATCAGACGCTTCAGCGGGGAGCCGATTCCCGATGCGGTGTTATCGCGGTTGCTGGACGCTGCACACCACGCGCCCAGCGTCGGCTTCTCGCAGCCCTGGGACTTCGTCGTCGTTCGAGACGACGGCACGAAGGCCGAGATCGCATCGATCGCCGAACGGGCGATCGCCGCCGCGCGCGAAGGGTATCGGGAACCGCGGAAGTCGGACTTCGGTCGGCTGAAACTCGAGGGGATCACCGACGCGCCGGTGAATATCTGCGTTACCTGTGACCCGACCCGCGACGCGCCCCACGTCCTCGGTCGCAACACGATGCAGGAGACGGACGTGTATTCGACGTGCTTGGCCGTCCAGAACCTCTGGCTCGCCGCTCGCGCCGAAGGCGTCGGCGTCGGATGGGTGTCCTTTCTCTATCCCCACGAACTCCGCGACGTGCTGGACGTTCCGCCGCACGTCCGTCCGGTCGCGTACCTCTGTGTCGGCTACCCCGAAGACGGATTTCCGCGGGAACCGGTCCTGCAACGCGAGGGCTGGCGCGAGCGCATCGACGGCGACGAGCTGATACACGAGGGTCGGTGGAATCCCGACAAAACTCCGGAGACGCCGCCGCAGTCGCACTCGAGGACGAGCGACTGACCCGCCGTCAGCGGCCGCCGACTCCGCTCGCGCTGACGATGTCCGCGATGATTTATCTCGCTGGCGGTGCCAGCGCCGCTATGCCCACGACTACGCCGCTCCGAACGCGCTTCGACGCCGATCGACCCGTCGTCGGGATGGTCCACCTCCCGCCCTTGCCGGGCGCACCGGGGTTCGACGGTGACCGCGACGCCGTCCGCACGCGCGCCCTCGAGGACGCCCGCCGCCTCGAGACCGGCGGGATCGACGGACTCGTCCTCGAGAACTTCGGCGACGCGCCCTTTCACCCCGACGACGTCCCGAAACACACCGTCGCCGAGATGACCGCTGTCGCGACCGAAGTAACCGACGCCGTAGCCGTCCCGGTCGGGATCAACGTCCTGCGCAACGACGCCGACGCCGCCCTCTCGGTCGCCGCGGCGGTCGACGCCGACTTCGTCCGCGTGAACGTCCACGTCGGCACCGCCGCGACCGACCAGGGCGTTCTCGAGGGACGGGCCCACGAGACGCTCCGGCTTCGCGACCGGATCGACGCCGACGTGGCCATCCTCGCGGACGTTCACGTCAAACACGCGACGCCGGTCGGCGACCGATCGATCGAGCGGGCCGCCCTCGAGGCGGTCGAGCGCGGCCGCGCGGACGGCGTCATCGTTTCGGGCCCCGGAACCGGCGACGAGACCGCACTCGAGGACGTCGAGCGGGTCGCGGATGCGCTGGACGCGACCGACGCGGCCGATCGCGCGCCCGTCTTCGTCGGCAGCGGCGTCACGAGCGAGACCGTCGCCGACTGCTTCGCGGCCGGCGCCGACGGCGTCATCGTCGGCACGGCGTTGAAGGAGGGCGCCGAGACGACCAACCCCGTCTCGAGCGAGCGCGTCGGGGACCTCGTGGCCGCGCGGGACGCGGACTCGAGTGCGGACTGACGGTCCGGCCGGTCGATACGGCTCTACTCCCAGTTGTACAACGCGTCCCGGAAAATTTCCGCCGCGTCGGCTTCCGTCACCGGTCGCGGGTTACAGCGCAGCAGCCGCTGCTGGGTCTCGACGGTCTGGCTCGCGAGCCAGTCGACGTCCTCCTCGGTGACGCCGGCGAGTTCGTTCAGTCCGCTGGGGACCACGTTCAGGTCCCGCTGGAGGCGGACGTACTCCTCTCGAGCGCGGTCGGCAGCCGCCCGCGTCCCGAGCCCGTCGGTGTCGGCGCCCAACATCTCCGCGACGCGAACGAACCGCTCGGGGTCGCTGGCGACGTTGTACCCCAGCGTGCTCGCCGGCGTGAGGACCGCAATCGTCTCACCGTGGTAGGTGTGGTATCGGTTCCCGACCGGGTAGGCCATCGCGTGACAGAGGCTCGCGCCCGCCGTGAGCCCGGCGATGGCGCCGAAGAGAGCGCCCTTGAGCATCGCCGCCCGCGCCTCGAGGTCGTCGCCGTTGTGGACCGCGGTCCGGACGTTGCTCGAGAGCAACCGAATGGCCCTCTCGGAGAACATCTCGGTGAGTTCCGTCCGACCGGCGTAGACGGGCCGGGTCTCCGGATCCGACGCCCGCAGGAGGCCGTCGAACGGATGGGTCGTGTACCCCTCGATGGCGTGGCCGAGCGCGTCCATCGCCGTCTTCCCCGTCGTCTCGGGCGGGAGCGTCGTCGTGAACGTCGGATCGAGTACGGCCGCGTCGGCACGGATGTGGTTGCTCGAGATCCCCTCCTTGATATCCTTCTCCTCGACCGAGAGGATGGCGACCGGCGAAATCTCGGCGCCGGTCCCGGCAGTCGTCGGCATGAGTACCAGCGGCGGGCCCGACTCGGTGAGCGACTCGCCCGCGCCGGTCGGCTCCGCGATGTAGTCGAGTACCTGCCCGCCGTTGGCGATCACCGCGCGGGTGGCCTTCGCGACGTCGATGCAACTGCCGCCGCCGAAGCCGACGTAGAAGTCGTAGCCCGCCTCGCCCTCGTTCGCGCGGACGAACTCGATGCAGCGGTCGACGTTCTCGATCGACGGCTCGCGTTCGGCGCCGTCCCAGACGGTGACGTCGTAGCCCGCGTCCTCGAGGTGGTCCGTGACGCGGTCGACGTGGCCGACGTCCGCGAGCGTCTCGTCGGTGACGACGAGACCGTGCGGGTCGTCCGCGGCGTCGACACCCAGATCGGCGAGCTGAAAGCCCAGCTCTTCGACCGCGTTGCGGCCGAACCGGATCTGGGGCATCTGGAGGTGCCAGACCGTCTCCGGCGCGAGGTCGTGCTCGGGCGCCGACACGGAGCGGTCGTAGCCCGACATCAGTTCCCCCACCCGTCTTCGATCTCGGAGAACTGCTCGGTGTCGTGGCCGTAGACGACCTCGGCGTCGTGGCGGCGCTCGAGTTCCTTGATCCGCCGGAGGCTGTCGAACCACTCGGTTTTCCCCCAGAGCAGGCTCGCGCCGAGCGGTTCCTCCGCCTCGTAGTTCGGCGCCTGATAGACCTGATCGCCGGTGAAGACGAGCGTCCCGTCGTCGTCGAGGTGGATCACCGTACCCGTCAACCCGGGCGTGTGGCCGGGGAACCGGACGAACTCGACGTCCGTGAAATGCTCCTCGCGGTCGCGGTGAACGACCTCCCAGTTCAGGTCGTGGTCGAAGTCCTCGAGGACGTACGCGCCGCTGCCCTTGTCGGTCTTCGCGCTGTAGTAGGCGAACTTGAGTTCCCGCTCGTGGACGTAGATCGGGACGTCCGTCCCGTCGAAGAACTCGAGTCCGCCGGCGTGGTCGAGGTGCAGGTGCGTCTGGAACACCGCATCGATGTCGTCGAGGCGGTACCCCGCCGCCTCGAGGTCGTCGTCGAGCCGATGCTCGTGGGCGTCGTGCGGGTAGAACGCCTGCGAGAGCGCCTCCGGCCAGTGGCCCTCGAGGGCCTCGTGGTGAGAGCCCGTGTCCCAGAGGATCGTCGCCTCGGGGTGGTCGATGACGAGGTTCCAGACCGGAATCTCCTCGTAATCGAGGTCCGGATTCGGCTCGTCGCGGGTTCCGAGGGTCTGGCCCTCGATCATGTAGTTCTGGTCGCACTCGAGGCCACCCCGGTGGATCACGTCGACGGTCGCGTCAACCATTTGAAGACACTGCGAGTTCCTACACTGATTCCGCGAAAAAACGTTTGCGTGAGGATCACACCCAGAGACGGTGGCGAGCACTTTTGCCGCCGGCGGTCACGCGCCGACGATCAGCGGGCCGATCAGCACGCCCATCAGGTGGACGCGGCGAGCGCCGACGCGAATCGGAACCAGTCCGACCGCGGTCGCGACGGCGAAGACGCCGACACCGATGAACCCGGTGAAGAGATACGAGAGACAGCACAAGAGCGAGAGGACGGCGACCGAAATCTTCCAATAGTCCGTCCGACCGACGAGGTCGAGATAGGCGTCCCCGACGACGATCACGAGGACGAAGCCGACGCAGCCGGCGAGGACGATTCCAGCGACCAGGACCGGCAACTCGAGGGGCGCGTTTACGGTGTCGAAAGCGACCATCACGCCGGTTCGGGGCTGGCCGATGGCGACCAGAGCGAACAGCGCGAAGATCGTGTTCGCCGTGTCGACGCCGCTCGTCGCGACGATGTAGCCGCGGTCGCCGGATCGGCCCGGGACGACCACCAGGACCGCGACGGCGGCGATCGCCGCCGAGATGCCCGGAACGTAGCCGACCACGGCGCCCGCCAGCGCCCCGGCGATCGCCGTCCCGCCGACGAGCCGTCGGGACATCGCGATCGACTCGTCGCGCTGTGGCGGCACCCCGCCGCCGCGGATCGCGTCGATCAACACCGGCGCGCCGAACAGGCCCGCGAACAGCGGCGCGAGCATCCCGCCGGCCTCGAGGGGCGCGTCCGTCGCGATATCGAGCGTCAGGGCGCCGAGCGTCGCCGCGAGCGCGAACGACACGAGGCCGCCGAGGCGGGTCCGCCACGTCCGTTCCGACGCGATCAGCGCGACGACGACCATCGCCAGCACGAGCGAGAGGTGGGCCCGGATCGGCGGATACGCGGCCGTCACGCCCCGCGTGACCGGCACGGCCAGCGGGACCGCCGCGAGGACCGCGAGCAAACTGCCCAGCGCCGAGAGCCGGATCGCCTCGTAGCCCCGGCCCTCGAGGACCAGCCGGTGGCCCGGCAGCGCGGTGATCGCCATCTCGGCGTCGGGCACCCCGAGCGCCATCGCGGGGACGGCGTTGACGAACGTGTGGACGACGCCGGCCGCGAGCATCGCGCAGCCGACGAACAGCGGCCGGCCGGGGATCGACGGCGCGAAGCCGGCGAGCAGGAGGGTGAAGTTGTTCGCGTGGAGTCCCGGGACGAGCCCGCTACAGCAGCCGAGCGCCGCGCCGGCCAGGGTCCACGCGAGCAGTCCCAGCGTCAGCGACGGCTCGGCGAGGATCTCGACCGACGCGGGGACAGCGACCATCGCTCCCTCTGGCCGCGGCTCGTCGGATAAACTCGAGGATGATCGAACGACGATGGGAGGAACCGATCGCCACGGCGTTCAGAATCGTCGGAGCGAACGCGGCGTCGTATCGGCGACCGGCGCCGTCTCCGGTCGCGGTCACTGCGATCCAGCCGCTCCCGGCCCAGTCGAGCCCGACGTGGCTGTTCATGTCGCCCCCTCGAACAGTTTCGACGTCACTCTATCGCTTCCGGCTGGTCGGCTCAGCGCGACGACGACTCGAACGGAGTCCGAACGGGTTCCGGAAGGGAGTCGGGATCGAGCAACGACTCGACGCTCGAGACGACGGCGTCGGCGGCCGCTGCGGACTCGTCACCCCCGAAATCGTCAGCTCTTGTCACGTACACCGTCCGGAATCCGGCGTCGTGCGCGCCGACGATATCGGCCTCGTAGTCGTCGCCGACGAATACGTACTCGTCGGCCGGCAGCCGCTCCATCGCGGCGTCGAAGATCCGTCGGTCGGGTTTCCACGCGCCGACGTCGCTCGAGACGACGACCTCGTCGACCGATTCGTCGAATCCGTGGCGCTCGACTTTCGCCCGCTGCTGTCGCCCGTCGCCGTTCGTCAGGATTCCGGTCGGACGGGTCTCTGCGACCCGCTCGACGGTCCGCGTCGCTGCCGCCGGCGCAGTAGTAGCTTCGAGTTCCCGCTCGCGGTACTCCCGAGCGAGCGTCTCCGGCGCCGCGTCGAGTCTCGTCACGGCCGCGACCGCCTCGAACGCCTCGCGGTAGGGGTCGGCCTCGCAGCGCTCGAGGGCCTCGAGCAGGCGGTCGACGTACGTCTCGTAGGCGGCGTCGGTCGACTCGCCGTACGGGGAGACGGTCGCCTCGAACAGGTCCGCGAACGGGACCGCGTAGGTACACAGCGTTCCGTCGAGGTCGAAGTAGACGGCGGTCGTCACACGCCGTTCGTCTCGCGGCGCGGAGAAGTAGCTGTTCGTCCGTCGCGTCGAAAGAAAATCGGGATTGCTGAAATCGTCGCGTCGCGACTTAGCCGAAGAGTTCGCCGAGGCCCTCGCCGCCGGCGTCGTCGTCTTCGTCGTCGTCCTCGTCCGTCGTGTCCGGGACGTCGCTGGTCTCTTCGGCCTCTTCCTCCTCGCCGCCTTCGTCGCCACCGGCGTCACCGGCCGCGGCGCCGCCTGCGGCGGCTCCGCCCGCGGGGACCGCGGCGGCCTCGGAGACTGCCTCGTCGATGTCGACGTCCTCGAGCGCGGCGACGAGCGCCTTGACTCGGGACTCCTCGACGTCGACGCCGGCAGCGTCGAGCACGTCGGTCAGGTTGTCTTCGTTGATCTCTTCGCCCGATTCGTTCAGGATGAGTGCAGCGTAAACGTATTCCATTGTAGTGTCCTCCAGTAGTGATTATCCGAACATCTCGCCGAGACCGGCCCCGCCGTCACCGTCGTCTTCGTCGTCATCGTCGGTGTCGGCGTCGGCCTCGTCGGCGTCAGCTTCGGTGTCGTCCTGTTCGTCAGCCGATTCCTCGTCGCCCTCGTCGGCGGCCGCCGGTTCGGCGGCCGCGTCGACGTCCTGTAGTTCCTCAGGCAGCGCCTCCTCGTCGTCGATCTGGGCCGCGAGCGCACGCAGCTGTGCGTCGGCCTTGCTGACGAGGTCGGGCATCAGCTCTTCGTCCTCGATCGCGGCCTGCAGGCCGAGGCTCTTGGCCTCGCCCGTGGCCTTGGCGATGAGCGTCGGCGCTGTCGACGCGGTCGGGAACGACGCGTTGATCGCGAGGTTCCGTGCGCGTGCGGCGGCGGTCGACACGTCGCTCTCGTAGGCCTCGACGTCGATGTCGAGGTCCTCGGGGTCGAAGAGGACGCCGTCGGCGACGACGGCGCGAAGGTCGAGTCCGACCTCCTTGGGCTCGATCCCGAGCTCGTTGAGGACGTTCGCCAGATCAGCAGAGACTTCGCCGCCGGCCTCGAGGACCGTCGAGTCCTCCATGACCTGAATCGAACCCTCCTCGATCCGTGCGTTGGCACCGATGCTCTGGAGTTCGCCGACGAACGGCCCCGGGTCGACCCCGGTGTCACCCTCGGGGATGACGATGTCGTTCGGGGCGACCTCGCCCTCGTTGATCGGGGCGGGCGTCTTCGACGCCTCGAGCTCCTTGTAGAGCGTGAACGGGTTGTCGTTCGTGCCGACGATCCCGACTTGGCCCTCGACGTGATCGACGAGGTCCTCGAGTCCGGACTGCTCCAGTGCGCGGACCTGCAGGGTATTGCGGCTGACGCGGAGCTCGGCGGTACCGTGCAGATCACGGCGCATGTCCTGGAGCTGCTTGCTCGGAATGCCGGTGATGCCGACGATGCCGACGCTGTCGTAGCTCTCGATGATCTCCTGGAGCTCGTCGACTTCCTCTCGCTTCCACTGGGGAAGGTTCTCGGTCTTGCGTTCAGCCTGTGCGCTCATATTAGGCCACCTCCACGGACGGCCCCATCGTCGTCTTCACGTAGACGGCGTCGATGTTCTGGGGCCCCTTCTCGAGGTCGGCGTGCAGGCGACGCAGGATGACGTCGATGTTGTCGGCGATGTTCTCCGCATCCATGTCCTCGGCGCCGACGAGCGTGTGGAACGTTCGTCGGTCGCCGGAGCGAAGCTGCACGGTGTTTTTGAGCCGGTTGACGGTCTCGACGACGTCGTCGTCGGGCGCGAGCGGGTCCGGCATCTTCCCTCGGGGACCGAGAATGGTACCCAGGTGCCGGGCGATATCTTGCATCATCGCCTCTTCGGCGATGAAGAAGTCCGTCTCGTCGGCCATGTCCTTGGCCTCGTCATCGTCCAGATCGGCCACGTCGTCTTCCGAGAGGACCTCGTCCGCCGCCTCTTCGGCGCGGACGGCGGTTTCTCCCTCGGCAATGACGACGATTCGCGTATCCTGGCCGGTTCCGGACGGCAGGACGATAGACTCGTCAACTCGGTTCGACGGTTCGTTTAGGTCGAGGTCGCGCAGATTGATCGCGAGGTCGACCGTCTCGGTAAAGTTCCGATCGGGGGCGTCCTCGAGTGCGCGAGCGACTGCTGTTTCAATATCCGAATCTGCCATCGTTCACCTCCGTAGTACGCAGGAGTGCTCCTACGGGTCAGTGAAACAGGCTAGGCCTGTCTCCTTTGAACGGAGTGCCATGGCGAACTTAAACCCGTCGAACTGCCAGCGCTGCCCTCCTCGATACGCGTGAGTCTCTGTACCGTTCGAACCATTCGCTGACGAACCGTGCGCTTCTCGGTTCGCTCGGGAAACGCGACCGTCCGTCTCGACGGGAAGCGCAGAAATACGTCCGGCGAGCGAAAATATTATATTCTGTGATAGTGTATATTTCCTGTATGTGGCCATTAGATTTATGTAGTGTTAGTGGAGCGACGGGAACCGGGTCGGTCACGCCGCTGACGATCGGCGGACTCGGCTTCGAAACGCTGGAAACGATCGGCCCGCTCGAGCGGGCGGGGTTCCTGTTCGCCGGGACGTTCGTGTTCGCGGTCGTGGTGCTCGGATTGCTTCAGGGGTACGCCCCGCGAACGGTAACGAAGGCCCGCCGGAGTCCGGTTATTTCGATCTGCGTCGGCCTGCCGGGACTGCTCGTCGTCGGCGGACTCGGCAGTACGGGGTACCTGATACTCGGTACGGATCTGGGACCGTTCTTCGGGATTCCGATGATCGTCCTCGGCGGGACGATCGTGCCCGCGTTCACCGCCCTCGGTTTCGTCGCGTTCGGACGGTCGATCGCGGCGCGGCTCAGCCGCGACCGCCTCTCGATCGGTATCGTCCTCGGGAGCCTGCTCGCCGGCATCGCCGGTTTCTCGCTCGCGCTAACCGTCGCCGTAGCGGGTTTCGCCGGCGCCCTCGGAATCGGCGCGGGCGTGCGCGTGATTATGGCTACCGGCGGGACGTCCCGGCCCGACGACCGCACCGTCCCCCCCGCGAACGAGATCTAACCCAGGGGTCGATCGACGGACGAGATCAACGAGACGTCACACTCGAACGTCGCCCCAGACGCCGTGACTAGTCCTGTGTCGCTTTCGCACTCACCGTCGCGTCCGCCTCGACGGGCACGTCGTAGCCGTGGGTGTGGAACGACCCGAGGCAGAGGTACAACCCGCGTTCGTAGATGTCCGGCTCCTTCTGGACCCCGAGATGCGAGCCGATCTTCGCGTCCGCCCAGTAGGCGCTGTGGGGCCCCTCGAACAGCCGCTTGACGAGTCGCGCGTCGACCTCGAGTTTGACGTAGCCGTCGTACTCCACGGGGCGCGGATCCGACACGTACCGGTAGCCGCCGCCGTTCATCGAGAGCTCGAGATAAACGTCGTCGACCAGCGAGATCAGGACCGTCGTCTCGGTGCCGTACCCGATTCGCTCGCGCTTTTCCTCCAAGCTCTCGTAGGCGTAGGGAACGTACGCCTGGAGCTCCGACAGCGTCGGCATCGGATCGGCCTCGTACTCGAACGATCGCGACGCCAGCTCCTCCTCGATGTAGCGGCGCTTCGCGTCCGGGTCCGCCGGCTCGAACGGCGCGGATCGCTCGCCGGTCTCGAGGTCGATGTGTTCGCCGGAGTTCAAGAAGACGCACTCGTGGTCGTCGGGATCGACGGCGTCGGTGAAGAACTCGAGCGCCTCCTCGCGGGGCGGGTTCGCCGTGTACTCGTTGAGGTGGGCGAGATCGCCCGTCAGCACGTACTCGCCGGCGAATGGCATGTAGTAGCGGGGTTCGAAGATGTCGATGAACTCGAGCGCGCGCTCGTGTTTCTCGCGGATGACCCGGTCGCGTTCGCGGAGCTTCTTCTCGTGGCCGTAGTCGGTGACGGCCTGGGGGTAGAACTGCGCCGCGCTGTACTGGTGACAGAGGAGGTCGACCGTCCCGTACTCGTCGGCGACGGTTCGGCAGACCGACTCGGCGATCGAAAACGGCACGTCGTTGGTGTTGACGACCGTCTGCTCCCCGTTGTCGATGACCGCCATCGAGTCGACCTGCGTCGAGCCCGGCTCCTCCGCGTCGTCGTCGTACCACGTACAGCCGAAGTAGTTCCCGCAGCGCTCCGGATCGCAACCGTCGGCCGCGAGCACGTTGATGTGCATATCGCCCTCGAGCGGCGTGCGCTCGCCGTGGGACAGCTCGATCACGTCGAACCCCAGCGCGGCGATAGCGTCGTGGAGGTAGTCCCACCGGTAGTCGTGGATGAGCACCGGAATGTCCGCGTCCATGCGCTCGAGCGTGTCGGGATCGAAGTGATCCGGATGGATATGTGAGATGTAGATGTAGTCGACGTCGTTGAAGTCCTCCGGGTCGAACTCGGGTTCGGGGTAGTGGGCCCACGAGCCGTAGTACGCGCCGTCCACCAGCCAGGGATCACAGAGAATCGACGTCTGCTCGTCTTCGACGAGAATCGCTGCCGACTCGAGATAGGTCACTCGCATACCGAGGCTCCAACAGCCACGAATCATTTGTTATTATCACAATATGAGACGGTACGCGCTCCCGAACGCGGGATAGGACACAGCTACGGCTCCCTCCTCAACCGTCGGCGTCCCGTGAATCGGCGTCCGGAAGCGGATAGGGACCGACAAAACAGCCGTAGTCGCCGAGTAAACGGCATGTGTTCGATCGCCACGGCTCCGCTATCGGTCGTCGGGACGAACGAAGAATACTCGGTGCGTTCCCGGTTCGGGGCTCGTCGAGCACACCGCCGCTTCGTCGACGAAGACACACCGGAACGTCTGTTCTGCTCGTGTTCCGAGCACTCGCAACTACACGGTCGCGTCGACTGCAAGAACGATGACGCGCTCGTCGACTACGCTGCGGCTTCGTCGAGCAGCACGTCGTCGTACTCGCCGTCGTCGACTCGCTGCTTGAACTCTCGAGCGTCGTTGCCCTCGATGGTGACGCCCATCGAGGCGCAGGTGCCGACGACTTCCTTCGCGGCGTTTTTCGCGTCGTAGGCGAGCAGGTCGGGGTGTTTCTGCTCGGCGATCTGTTTGACCTGTTCGACCGACAGATCCGCGACGAAGTCCTTCTGGGGTTCGCCGCTGCCGGTCTCGAAGCCGGCTTCGTCCTTGATCAGTTCGGCCGTCGGCGGGACACCGACGTCGATTTCGAAGGAGCCGTCGTCCTCGTAGTCGACGGTGACGGGGACTTCGGTGCCGTCGAACGCTTCCGTCTGGTCGTTGATCTCCTGTACGACCGCCTGCACGTCGACAGGGGTCGGTCCGAGCTCGGGACCGAGCGGCGGGCCAGGGTTGGCCTGGCCACCCGGAACGAGCACTTCGATGGTTCCAGCCATACCCGTCACAACCCGTGCGCGAGTTTTAAGGGTTGCTAATTCGGGCAGTGAGGTCTGTGATACGGTGTCGTACGCCTCGCGGCTCGGCCGTCACTCGACGCTTTCGGTCCGCCACTCGGCGAACGACTCGAGGACGTGGGCCTCGTCGAAGCGTTCGATACAGGGGACGTCGTACGGGTGGATCGCTTCGACGCGGTCGACCAGGTCGTCGTAGGCGTCGGCGGTCGTCTTCGCGAGCAGAACGGCTTCGTCGTCGCGGTGAATCTCGCCCTCCCAACGGTAGGTGGAGGTCGTCGACAGTCGGTTAACGCAGGCCGCGAGTCGGTCCTCGACGAGCGTCTCGGCGATCCTATCTGCTTCGGACGGCGGAACCGTGATGTAGACCGTTGGCATTCGTGTCGCCGGCTACGCTCGAGACGGAGAAAAGTCCCGTGACGTCGTCGCGGGACGACCGCAGGGCTCTAGAGACGTCGATCGGCGTCGATCCGGGCGGCCGCGCCCTCGTCAGTCCGCGTTCGCGTTACCGGAGACGGGATTGAACGTTCCGTTGATGTCCCACTCGTGAATGCAGTGTGGATTGCCGACCTGCTTTTCGCCGTCTTCGCGGGCGATCTGCCAGGCCTCGAGGTTGTCGTCCCATCGCTCGGTTCGACCGCACCGTTCGCAGACGCGGGCAGTCGGCGGTTGTACTTGCGCGCTCATTGTCGACCGTGGGAACTGAACGCATATAACACTATCCGTGTGCGGCAACTTCTGCCCCGGATTCGTTCACGATTTTTGGAGAATTTAAAATTAGCGAGCCGATAGCAGCGTTGGACCGATCGGTGCCGGTCGCGGGAAACGCCGAGCGGGACTTAGAGCCGGTCGCCGTCGGTGCCGAGGCGCTGGCTCGGTTCCGCCACCGTCGCGCCGTCGATCGGCGGCTCCGACTGATCGGTCGGGAGGTATCGCCCCGTCGGAGAGCGGTACCGAACGACGAGCGACCACATGACCGCGGTCCCCAGCAGTCCGATCGCCGAGAACGTCATCCCCAGCGAGTAGAAGGTCCCGGTATAGATCACGGCGAGCGCGAACTTGGGAACGCTGGTCGCCAGCGGGATTCGCGCGTCGAGGTCGCGCAGCGTCGGGAGCAATGCGACGACGGTGAGTAAACTGCCGCCGAGAAAGACGAGATCGTGCCAAGACATACGATGGATACTCGGTTATGAGTAAATAGCCTTCCGGTTAGGATCGGTCGGTTGACTCCGTCTCGAGCGGGTTTTGATCCGGGGCGTCGGACTCGACGACGAGAGACAGCACCGGCGGTCGCGCGCCTGTCGGTGGCGGGTAGGCGACCGCGTGCTCGCAGTTACGAAACGGATGCTCCGAAAACGATGGTCCGAACTGAAACCGGCAGTACCGACACTGACGCGAGACTCGCTCTGCCGGCGGTCCCGATCAGTAGACGGCGTCTCTGATCTCCTCGCGGAGCTCGTCGAACTGTTCGAGGTAGTCGCGACGTTCGGCTCGCAGTTCCGCGACGGCCTCGTCGTAGTCCTCGACGTGGTCGGGAACGTAGTACTCGCCGATGTCGAATCCGGGCACGCTCTCGGGGATCGTCAGCCCGGTGCGGTCGTCGTCGGTCCACTCGATCGTCCCTCGGGCGGCCTCGGTGAGGATGGTGACGGACTCCTCGACGCCGACGTCCGCGGACTTCTCACCGAGATAACCCGTGTTGATGACGTAACACTCGATGTCCAGCGCCTCGATGAGGTCCCGGAAGATGTTCCCCTCCTCGCCCTCGGGGCCGATGATGAAGGGATTGGTCCCGACGACGCGGATCGACTCGCCCGCGCGGGACGGATCGCCGGCGCTGGTCTCGATCGACTCGCCGAGCATGAAGGCGACGGCCGCCTGATCGTCCGTGAGCTTCGCGACCGGCGGCATCAGCGGATTCCGGGTGATGAAGAAGGCCTGATCCATCCGCTCTAAGTCGATCTCCTCGTCGGCGCTCTCGAGCTGGTCGCGCTGGACGACCGCCCGGGAGTTCGAGGTGTAGCGATCCTCGTCGAAGTGGACCGTCCCGTCGTCGTCGACGGCGACGTTCTCGAAGACCGCCGACTCGTGGGTCGCGGCCTCGTAGAGTTCGGGTTGTTCCTCGGCGTCGAGGCCGATGGTCTTGATGAACAGCCCCTCGCCCTCGCTGCCGGCGACGGTACCGTCGGGCAGGAGGCCGCAGACGTCGTCCTGGAGCATCGTGGCGTCTTCGGGGTCCTCGAGCCAGCAGCCGTGGGAGGTGAGCGTCGACTTGCCGGTCGCCGACAGGCCCATGAACACCTGGCCGACGGTCTGGAGGTCGCCCTCCTCGTTACGAACGCGCACGCGCTTGCTGCCCGCGTGGAGGCCGAGGCCGCCCTGTTCCTTGATTCGGTACATGTACAGCCGGAGGAACGACTTCTTCGCCTCGCCGATGTAGTCGGTCCCCAGCACGGCGGTAAAGCCTTCGTCTGGAAGGACGCGGATTGCGGTCTCGTCGTAGTCGGGGTCCATGACCGTGTAGAGGTCGGGTTCTCGACCGTCCGACGGTTCGAACAGGTCCCGCCAGCCCAACGCGATGTGGGCGTGCTCGACGGGGACGAACAGTCGGCAACAGAAGGTCGCGTCGGGATGGCGTCCCATCAGCCGATCGACGCAGACCATCTCGCGGTCGCCCGCGCGGGCGATCGCGTCGTCGACGAGTTCGCGGTCGGGCTCGTCGAACGCGGCGTCGACGGCGTTTTTCGTCAGATCGGCGCTTCGGGATCGCGTTTCGCTGACGTACGACGGCGATCCGAACTCGGTCGTCGTCTCGTCGTCGGCCGCGAGGTCGCGGAGTTCCTCGAACGACGGGTCGTACCGGACGTTCGACGCTGTCGTCGGGTCAGGAAGCTCTCGGACCAGCGGACGGGTCTCCGCCCCGGTTTCGGACATATACGTAACTCACCATCGCCGCAATGTATAAACATGGAGGATCCTTCTCCCTGTGTGTCACGTCTTCACCAATCACTGTGGGTGAGGGACGATTTCGGACCGCAGTGGCGGTGAGGGGCAGATTCGTCGATTTCCCACTAACTATACGAAACCAGATACGAACGGGAAAGGTACTCGAAACCGAAATAATTTCTACTCGAGAGCGATCGGTTCGATATCGATCCCTCTCACAGGGTCGTATCGACGAGCGCCGACGGGCTACATCCGGATCGATGGGCGACACCCAAATCGGTTCTCGAGAGGCGTGCGCTCGGGGGCGGCCCCAGAACGATGGCAGAAAACGCGTCCGTCGGACCGTCTCACTCGGAGACGATGATCTGGCCGGTCATCCCGGCGTTGACGTGGGGTTCGCAGATGTAGGTGTAGGTTCCCGGCACCTCGAACGTGTGCTCGAACGTCTCGCGGGTCTCGAGTTTCCCGCCCTGGGACTCGTGCCAGGCGTCGATCGCCGTCTGTTCGTCCTCGAAGCCGCCGGTCGCGAAGTAGTCGGCGCCCTCGGGAAGGCTCGTCTCGCGGGCCGTCACCGTGTGGATGGCTTCGCTGGTGTTCTTCCAGACGACGGTCTCGCCGACGCTGGCCTCGTACTCGTCGGGGAGAAACGCGTTCCGGTTCATCCCGATGGTACAGCTCTGGCCGTCGCAGGGATCGTCGTTCTCGAAGGGGCTGGTGACGGCCGAACAGCCCGCCAGTCCGGCCGAAACGGCGGAGCCGACGGCGGCGAGATAGACGCGCCGATTCATACCAGCGACTTGGGAGCATCCGAATATAACCGCCCCGGTTCGATCGTCGAAACCTCGAGGGTCGGTGGCGAAACGAAAACACGTAAGGGACCTCCACGCCGAATCCGGGAGTATGCTTCCCCGGTTCGTCGGGCGACTGGGCGTCGCCGACGCGGTGACCGTCTCCAACGCGGCGCTGGGATTCGTCGCCGTCGTCGTCGCCTTCGTCGACATTGCGCTCGCTGCACGTCTCATCCTGCTTGCGGCGGTCGCGGACGGGCTGGACGGGATCCTCGCCCGCCGCTACGGCGGCACCGACGTCGGTCCCTACCTCGACTCGCTGGCCGACGTCGCCTCCTTCGCGGTCGCCCCCGCGGTCGTCGCCTTCGTCGTCGTCACCGACAGTCTCGAGCTCGGGTTCGACGCGGTGACGGGCGAACTCCTCTTGACGACCGGGACCTGCGCGCTGTTCGTCGCGATGGCAGTCACCCGCCTCGGCATGTACACGGCATTCGACGTCAGCGGTAACTACACCGAGGGTATCCAGACGACGCTGGCGGCGACGATCATCGGCGCGGCGATCCTCGCCGGCACGACCGACCCGTGGCTCGTCCTCGCGGTGACGGGGGCGTTCTGTTACCTGATGGTCTCGCGCATCGAGTACCCCGACCTGCTCGCCCGCGACGCGGCCATCATGGGCGTCGTCCACGTCCTGGCGATCCTGATTCCCGAGTTCGCCGGTCACACGTTTCCCTACGCGCTGTTGACGCTGGGGATCGCGTACATGACGCTGAGCCCCTGGTTCTACTGGCGAGAGGAGACCCAGGCGACGGCGCCCGACGCGCATGGAAACGCTTAGGGCGCTGCTGGGACGACCGTAGGGTATGTACACTGCCACGCGTCGGCGTCATCTCCGGGTCCAGTTGCAGGACCGGGTGGTACCATGAGCGATGACGAGGCAGCCGAGGACGGAGCGGACGAACCGGCTGAGGAGGAGCCCGAACCGGTCGATCTCGAGGCGATCCGCGAGGCGCTCGCGGCCTTCGAGGACGACGTCGAAGCCCTCGAGAGCGAGCTCGAGGCCGCCGAGACCGAGGACGATCTCGACGTCGTCGAGGCCGATATCGAGTCCTTCCGCGAGGAGTTCGAGGAGATCGAGATCCCCGACCCGCCGGAAACCGAGGAGGACGAAGACGAGGACGAGGACGAGGACGCCGAACCCGCGCCCGAGGAGCAACTCCAGGAGCGCTACGACGACATCGAGAGCGACGTCTCGGATCTCGAGTCCGATCTGGAGGACCAGCGCGGTCCCTACGGCGAGGACGTCGTCAGCGACATCAACGGCGCCAGCGGGACGATTACGGGCACCCGCTGGACCGAGGAGGGGAACGCCGAACTGATCGAGGCCGTCGACGACTTCCTCGACGAGCTGAACGAACTGCTCGGCACCTCGGTCACGCTGAGCAACGAGGGCGAGGCGGTCCCCGACCAGCTAGACGCGACTCTCGACCGCGCGGCCGAGGCCGTCGAGGACGCCGCCCTCGACGCCGACGACGACGCCGAGACGATCGCCGGCCTGCTCGAGGCCACGGACGACCTCGACTCCGATATCGACGACGCGACCGAGTGGACCGACCTCGAGATCCGCGAGCAACTGCGCCGCGAAGGGTTCTACGACGTGCTCGATCACGTCAAGGACTTCCCGCCGGAGTGGCACGCGCTGAAGGTCCACGAGAAACGCGGCAACGTCGACCAGATCCTGCTGGCCTACGAGACATTCGACTCCGATTACATGGAGGAACACTGCCTCGAGGCCTTAGAACGCATGGGTCCCGAGGAGGCCATGGAACCCATGATCCAGAAGGCGGGCCGCCGCGACCAGGCCGCGATGCGCATCCTGGGCAAGATCGGGATCGCCGACGACGAGGTCGTCGAGGCGCTGGTCGACTACGTCGACTCGAACCCCAACCTCCAGCGGCCCGCGTTCCGCGCGCTCGGCGAGATCGGTGCCGAGGACGCCGTCGAGCCGATCGCCCAGCAGCTGGTCGCCGACGAGCCGGACGTCCGTAGCTGGGCCGCCCGCGCGCTCGGCCTGATCGGCGACACCCGCGCCGTCGAGCCGCTCGCGGACGTGCTGGCCGACGACGAACAGGACCGCGTCCGCGCCAGCGCCGCCTGGGCGTTAAACCAGATCGGCACCGCCGAGGCCCTCGAGATCGTCGCCGACTACGGCGACGACCGCGCGTATCTCGTCCAGGCCGAAGCCGAGAAGGCCGCGACCGAGCCCGCGGCCTGAACGCGACGCGAACGAGAGAGACCCGATTTCCGTCCCCCTCCCTGCTGAATCCCGTACTCCGTTTTCGACCTGACCTTTATATCCGAACGCGCGGCCAGAGCGCCCGATGGAGCACCGACGCGCGGTCCTCGTCGCGCTCGTGAGCGTCGGCCTCGCCGCCGGCACCCTGCTGGGGTTCGGAATCGTCGCCGTCGACACCGCGACGAGCGACGGAACTCCCGCGGAGATGACGTCTCGAGGCGACGCTAACGGCGACGGAACCAGCCCCGCGTGTCCGATCGGTGCAATGGAATCAGCGCCTGCATCGGTCGAGCTAACCGACAGTAACGGGACGGCCCCCAGCGCCGACGCCGGTGGGCGACCGGCGAACGCGACCGGTACCGCGCCGCGGATCGTCGAACTCTACCCGAATCCCACGATTCGCGACAACGTCGGCGAGTATCTCGTCCTCGAGGTCCCCCCGGACACTCGACTCGAGAACTGGACGCTCACCGACGGCCACACCACCGCCGGACTCCCGAACGAGACCGTCTCCGGACGCGTCGCCGCGAGCACGGCGCCGAACGTTACCGGCGGGCTGACCGAGTATCCGGTGATCGAACTCGAGGGGACGCTGCGACTCGCCGTCGACGGGGACACCCTCGAACTCCGGAACGAGACGACGACCGTCGACGCGGTCGCGTACGATCGAGCGCCGACGGCCGAACGGTGGTACCGAAGCGACGGCGAGACCGACGAGCCGACCGCCGGCGACCCCGCAGCCGGCGACTGGCATCCCCGCGACGCGACCTGCCTCCCGGTCTCGACGGCCGACGTCGCGGACGCCACGGCGTTCGTCCTCCCCGACTCGCCCGCGGTGCCCCTCGAGACGCTCCGCGGCGCCGACGACCGTCTGCTGCTGGCCGGCTACACGGTCACGTCCGAGGAAGTCGCCGACGAACTCGTCGCCGCGGCCGACCGCGGGGTCGACGTCGCGGTGCTCTTCGAGTCGAGCCCCGTCGGTGGCGCGCCCGCGGCGACCGAGAGCGTCCTCGAGACGCTCGTCGACGGCGGGGTCGACGTTCGCGTTATCGGCGGCGCCGACTCGCGGTACCGCTATCATCACCCCAAATACGCGGTGATCGACGACCGCGTGCTGGTCACGACCGAGAACTGGAAGCCGTCGGGCGTCGGCGGCGAGAGCAGCCGCGGCTGGGGCGTGCGCCTCAAGTCCGAGTCCCTCGCGGCCGATCTCGCGACCGTCTTCGACGCGGACTTCGAGGGTCGCGATACGACCTCGGGTGCGGCCTATCGCAGGAACGCTTCGTTCGTGGACGACGGCCCCGTCTTTTCCGCGCCCGATCCCGAGTTCCCGACGGCCCACGACCCGTCGACGGTCCCCGTCGAGTCCGCCGAACTCCTGCTCGCACCGGACAACGCCGAACGCCGTCTCAACTCGCTGCTCGAGAGCGCCGACGACGAGATCCTCGTCCTGCAGCCGTCTATCGCCGACGACGTGTCGCTGCTCAAGTCGACCCTCGAGGCTGCCCGTCGCGGCGTCGACGTCCGTATCCTGCTCGGCTCGGCGGAGTACAACGCCGACGAGAACGCGGCGCTGGCGCGGGACGTAGAACGGATCGCCGACGACGAGTCGCTGGCGCTCGAGGTCGAACTGGTCGAGGAGACGAACGCCTTCGAGAAGATCCACGCCAAGGGGGTCGTGATCGACCGCGAGGTCGCGGTCGTCGGCAGCGCCAACTGGAACGAGAACTCCTTCCGGAACAATCGCGAGGTCGTATTGGCGCTACACGGCGAGGAGGTCGCGAGCTACTACGCCGACGTGTTCGAGGCCGACTGGCGGGGCGACAGTGGTCGATCGAGGCTCACCGTTGGTGTCGCACTCGCCGTTATCGCCGCACTCGCCCTCGCGGCGCTGGTCGGGCGACGGTACGTTCGGTTCGGTGAGCAACACTGAGGGTCGTGTCGCGCAGTCGCTATCGAAACTGGACGCAATGAGCAGTCCGTTCGCGCTGACGGCTCAGATCAGTATCAACCGTTTACGAAACGCAGTCGATCTCCCTCAGTCCGCACAGCCGTCGCCGACCTCGAGTCGCTCGCAGGCGTCCCGTTCGGGGTCGAAACAGTCGGGACACTCGCCGGGCCGGTCGATGATCGTGTCGAGGCGCTCCGCGACGGTGTCGTCGATGACGCTCTCTAAGGCGCGGGCCTCGTCCTGGTACTCCTCGACTTCGAGGACGTTCGCGAGAAAACGCTCGATGATGCAGTAGGTCTGGAGGGCGTCGTGGGCGCGCCCGAGTCCCTCGTCGGTCAGACTCGCACCCTTGTACTTCTCGTGGTCGACGAGTCCCCGGTCCTCGAGTTTGCCGATCATCTCGTTGACGCTGGCCGGACTGACCTCGAGCAAGTCCGCGAGCGTGCCGGTCGATGCGGGGCCGTCCTCGATACGTTGAGCCAGATAGATCGCCTTGAGATATTGGTCTGCAGTGTTCATTGCATCCCTCCGTCAGTACCGCTCGGTGTCGCGTCGGTTCCTCGCCGGCGTCCCCGCGTCCGGGACTCGATGCGCGGTGACGGCGTTCGATCTGCGGGGGACCGTACTGCCGCCGTCCCGATCATGCTCTGTGCTCCATGATCTCGGTCACTTCTTCGACGCCCTCTTTCTCCTCCTCGCGGATCTCGTAGAGGGTCTCGAGGAGGCGCTCGCGGTCGATAGCGAACTCGCCATCGGAGGCCTCGATCGCGTCGATCAGGTCGTCGTAGAACTTGTAGGCCGTTTCCTCGTTGGCCAGTTGGTCGTAGAGGACGCCGTCGGTGTCCTCCGGCGGTCCGTACTGGGCGTCGACCAACGCGTTGATTTCCTCGTACGCGACGGTGTCGGCCTCGAGATCGTCGATCAGCGCCTCGAGTCGCTCGCGGTGGTCGGCCGACTCGTCGGCGGCCTCCTCGAGCAACTCCCGCACCTCCTCGTCGATCGCCGCTCGCTCTTCGGGGGGCAGCGAGTCGAGGTGGTGGGCGGCGCGTGACTCGACGACCTCCTCCAGGACGACCCCGATCTGCAGCAATCGGGTCAGCTGGTGGTCGCTCGAGACGCGCTGTCCCAGACTCATATCAGGTCGTCCGGGCCACTGATACTTAACCCTCCCTACTCGGGCGGTTCGATATCGGCTCCGTCGGTCGACGGGTAAACGATCGCCCGCGTGCAGTCGACTGGATGGTCGCAAACGACGATAGGTTTCGGTATCCTCTGGAACACCTTTCACGAAAATGATCGGAAACCTCATCGCGGTCGTCGTCTTCCTCGGACTCGGTTATCTCGCTGCTCGCCGGTATCGGGACGACGACGAACGGCTCAACAGCGAGTGGCTTCGCTGAGCGATCCGTTCAGCCGCGATACCGCCAGACGCGCGTCCCCTCGCCGCCGTCGACGGCGTCGACCTGTTTGAGTCCCGCCTTGATACAGCGCCACCAGCCGTCGCTCGTGTCGTAGCCGGCCGGACACTCCTCGTAGAGCGCGTCGACGAAATCGGAGCGACGCGCCTCGTCCTCGTCTCGCAAGTAGGCCAGCGCCCGCCCGACGGCGCGGCGGCGCTTCTCGATCGTCTCCGCGGATCGGCCCGGAATCGAGAGTTCGTCGAGCTCGGTGATATCCTCGCCGGGTCGGACGCCGTCGCCGGCCAGCTGGGTCGAGGACGTGTACTCGAGGCCGGTCTGGACGTCCCGGTTCAGGCGCTTGCGCGTGGTCGCGACCGCGCGCCGGGAGAGTTCGTCGAGTCGCTCGGTCTCGACGGAGCCGAGCACGCCGGCGTCCTCGTGGACGGGGTCCTCGCGAATGCGCGCGACGCGCTCTGGTGACAGGCCGGAGGGGTTCTCTCCGGTTGACTCAGTTTCGGTTGTCTCGCTTGCGGTCGGACTCGGGTCTCCCTCACCGTCCGCTGGCTCCGCTCGAGTCGTCGAGTCCGTCGATTCGGTCGCGACGCTCGAGTCTGGGCTCTGCCGAACCGTTCGGGGCGAACCGTGGACTTCGAGTACCGGTTCGCGGTTCACCGGCGTCCCCTCGGTCCGTCGGTCTCGCTCGTCGCCCTCGGTCTCGCTCCCCTCGAGTGTCCGTTCGACGCTCTCGTCAGCAGTCTCGGCCGCTGAGTCGTCGGCCGCTCGCGGCTCGCCGTCCGCGCGGTCGCTCTCGACCGCCTGCGCGAGCGTCGCCACCCGCTCCTCGAGGCGGGCGATGCGCTCGCGGTGGTCTGTCAGGAGGCGGTCCCGTTTCCGATCGCGGTCAGGCCCCGCTCCGGCGTCGATCGAGCCGCGGTGTTCGACGATCCACCGGACGTACGCCTGTCGACTCTCGAAGCCGAACAGTTCCCGCTCGGCCTCGAGCGCGTCGACGGTCTCGTCCTCGAGTTCGATGGAGAGGGCCTGCATCGTCCCCGGATTGCCGATCATCGTATAAAAGTGCTCGTCAGACGCCACGAGGACGGTCGCATCGCTGGAGCACGGAAGCGGCTCGAAGCGAGAGCAGAACGAAAGCGAAAGAACGCAGAAGTCGCGCTATCGCCCAGCCGTTAGTCGCGCTGGCGAAGTCGCGCGCCGATCAGGTCCTCGAGATCGTCGCGGAGTTCGTCGACGTCGATCTCCTCGAGGACGGGCACGAAGAAGCCCTCGACGAGCATGTTCCGGGCCGCGCGGGGGTCGACACCGCGGGAGGTCATGTAGAACAGGTCCTCCCGGTCGATCTGGCCGACCGTCGCGGAGTGGCTGGCCTCGGTGTCGTGGTTGTTGATGATCAGCTTCGGGGAGGCGTCGGCCTCGCTCTCGTCGGAGAGCATCAGCGTGTTCTCGCGCTGGTAAGAGCTGGTGTCCCACGCGTCGGCGCCGACGTCCTGGACGCCCTCGTAGACCGAGCGAGCGACGTCGTCGGTGACGCCGCGGGTGACGAGGTCGGCGGTCGTGTGCTCGGCGCGGTGCCAGACCTTCGCGTCTAAGTCGAAGTGCTGGTCGTTGTGGCCGTAGAAGGCGCCGACGATCTGGGTCTCCGAGGAGTCGCCGCGAAGCTCCGTCGAGACCTCGGTCTTGGTCAGCTGCGTCCCGAGGTTGCCCTCGATCCAGTCGATCGTGGCGTAGGTGTCGGTGACGCCGCGCTTGACGGTGAAGTTGTAGGCCTCCTCCGAGAGGTTCTGGAGGCTGCCGTACTGGACGTAGCTGTTCTCGCCGGCGGCGACTTCGACGACGCCGCTGTAGTACTGCTCCTCGGCTTCCTCGCCGGTCGACTGTCGCTCTAAGATCGTGACCGAGGACGACTCCTCGGTGACGACGAGCGTGTAGTTGAACAGCGAGCGGGAGTTCTGCTCGGTCCGGACGGTCACGTCCTCGGCGTCGACGCCCTCGGGGACGTAGATGACCGTCCCGGTGCTAAACAGCGCCGTCGAGAGCGCCGTCAGGTAGTTCTCCTGGGGATCGACGATGCTGCCGAAGTGCTCCTTGAGGAGCTCCTCGTGTTCCTGGACCGCGTCGGCCCACGAGAGGACGTCGGCCTCGTCGGGACCGATCTGATCCTTGTTCTCGGCCGCGTTCAGCGGGTCCACCAGCGACTCGAAGTCCAGCTCGTGGAGGTCCGTCCACTCCCGTCCCGGCGTCTTGATGACGTCGGGCATGTCGAGGGAGTCGAGGGCCTCGAGGGCCTCGAGACGGGTCTCTAAGAGCCACTCGGGCTCGTCGAGACCGCCGCTGATTTCGCGTACCTGTTCTTCGGTCAGATTGGCGTGTACCTGTGTTCCTGCGCTCATATTATCCGAGGCTCCCCTCCATCTCGAGTTCGATGAGACGGTTGAGTTCGACCGCGTACTCGATCGGCAGTTCCTCCGTGATCGGCTCGATGAAGCCGGCGACGATCATCTTCTTGGCGTCGTCGTCGTCCAGTCCGCGCGACTGGAGGTAGAAGATGTCCTCGTCGCCGATCTTGCCGACGGTCGCCTCGTGGGCGACGTCGACCTTCGACTCCTCGATCTCCATGTACGGCATGGTGTCCGAGGTGGACTCGTTGTCGAACATCAGAGCGTCGCACTCGACGGCGGTCGAGGAGTTCTCGGCGCCGTCGGCGATGTGGACGAGGCCGCGGTAGTTGGTGCGGCCGCCGTCCTTGGAGATCGACTTGGACTCGATGGTCGAACTCGTGTCGGGCGCGTTGTGGTAGACCTTCGCGCCGGTGTCGATGTCCTGGCCCTCGCCCGCGAAGGCGATGGTGATGTGGGTGTCGGTCGCGCCGCGACCCTTGAGGATCGTACACGGGTAGAGCATGGTCGCTTTCGAGCCCATGCTGCCCGAGACCCACTCCATCGTGCCGCCGGCCTCGCAGATGGCGCGCTTGGTGTTCAGGTTGAACGTGTTCTTCGACCAGTTCTGGACGGTCGAGTACTGGACGTGAGCGTCCTCGCCCACGAAGACCTCGACGCCGCCCGAGTGGAGGTTGTGCGTGCCGTACTTCGGGGCCGAACAGCCCTCGATGTAGTGGACCTCGGAGCCTTCCTCGGCGATGATGAGCGTGTGCTCGAACTGGCCCATCCCTTCCGAGTTCATGCGGAAGTAGGCCTGGACGGGCATCTCGACGGTGACGTCTTCGGGGACGTAGACGAACGAGCCGCCCGACCAGACGGCCCCGTGCAGCGCGGCGAACTTGTTGTCGCTCGGCGGCACGCAGGTCGTCATGAAGTGCTCTTTGACGAGCTCGGGGTGCTCCTGGACGGCCTTGTCCATGTTACAGAAGATGACCCCCTTCTCCTCCCACTGCTCTTGCATGTTCTGGTAGACGACTTCGGACTCGTACTGGGCGCCGACGCCCGAGAGGGCGTTCTTCTCGGCTTCCGGGATGCCCAGCTTGTCGAACGTGTCCTTGATGTCGTCGGGCAGCTCCGTCCAGTCGTCGACGCCTTCGCGCTTGTCGACGTCCGGGCGGATGTAGGGGATGATCTCTTCGACGTCCAGTTCGGAGAGGTCCGGCATGCCGGGCCAGTCGGACGGCATCGGCATGTTCTGGTACTGCTCGAGCGCGCGGAGGCGTCGCTCGAGCATCCAGTCGGGCTCGTCCTTGTCTTCGGAGATCATGCGGATGACCTCCTCGGTCAGGCCCTTGTCGGATTTGACCGCGGCGTTCTCGTCTTTCTTGAACTCGAACCGGGCCTCGGTGTCGGTCTCTTTTAGGTGGTCTTGATCGGAACTCATTGGTTGATGTGGTTTGTGGTTACGGCTGTAGCGTTATTACGGTTGTTCTAGTCGAATCCGGTTACGCGGTGCCGTAGACGTCTTCGCGGACCCAGTCGTACCCCTTGTCCTCGAGCTTCTCGGCGAGCTCGGGACCGCCGCTCTTGGCGATCTGGCCGTCGAGCATCACGTGGACGTGATCGGGCTCGACGTAGTCGAGGATGCGCTGGTAGTGGGTGATCTGGAGGATACCGGTGCCCTGCTCGTCGCGCAGGGCGTTGATGCCCTCCGAGACGTCCTGCAGTCGGTCGATGTCGAGCCCGGAGTCGATCTCGTCGAGGACGGCGACCGAGGGCTCGAGGATGGCGGCCTGCAGCACTTCGTTCTGTTTCTTCTCCCCACCGGAGAAGCCGGCGTTGAGGTAGCGCTGGGCGAACTTCTCGTCCATGTCCAGCTGCTCCATCTTCTCCTGGAGGATCTGCTGGAACTCGGCGACGCCGACCTCGCCCTCGTCCGCGGGGCCTTCCATCGGCGAGGACTCGAAGCCTTCGTCCTCCTCGTCTTCGTCTTCGCCGTCCTCGTCCTCGAAGAGCTCCTCGCGCTCCTCGATCTTGGCGTTCAGCGCCGTGCGGAGGAAGTTCGTCATCGTGACGCCCTCGATCTCGGCCGGATACTGGAAGCCGAGGAAGATGCCGAGCGCGGCGCGCTCGTTGGGCTCGAGATCCAGCAGGTTCCAGGTGCGCTGGTCCTCGTCGATCTCGATGTCCTCGCCGAACTCCTCGTCCTCGAGGTGGAGCAGCACCTCGCCCTCGGTGACCTCGTAGGCGGGGTGACCGGCGATGACCTTCGCGGTCGTCGACTTCCCGGAGCCGTTGGGCCCCATCAGGGCGTGAATCTCGCCGGACTCGACCTCGAGATCGACGCCCTCGAGAATTTTCTCGTCGCCCTCCGCCACTTCCGCGTGCAGGTTGGATAGTTCGAGACGTGCCATAGTACTTGCTCGTTTGAACAGTGGGTCGTATGACTGATAACGGTTTCGTATCCAATTGGATACGATCCCATAACGCAAAAATAAGTTGCTATATCAGGAACTATGGTGGCGCAACGGAAAACTACATCAATTCACTTCGCGCATTCGTCTTCCGATATCTCCACCAAGTATCGGAACATCCCCCTCTAAGAGCGCTCTCTGCTGGCTTTCCGGCAGACGCTCCATGAATGTGTGGCAGAGACGACAGAGTTGTATCAGGTTATCCATTGTATGGGCATTGGACGGATCGTCGAACGCGCGAATAGGGCGGATATGATGAACATCTGGGTTTCGGCCGATCGCGTCCGAATCAACTTCGCACAATTGGCACGTATTGTTGTCCCGTTCTCGCACGCGCCGACGAGCGTTCTTCCAGATGCCAGTGTAAAATCGCGTTTGGGAGTCGGGGTCCCACTGATGATGGTTCTCACCGCGCCGGTTCTGGGACTGCCATTCTGCGTAACAATTTATATCACAGAACTGTTCTGATTTCGTCTCCAAACGACTCGGATACACGGTTTTCGGTGCTCCACAGTTCGAACACTCCACCGATTCTTTCCCCTTCCACCATGGACTATTTTCCCCGCTAACGCGTCCGGTCTCTTTCAAAAATTCACCCTGACATTGGTTATCGCAGAAGAAGCGTTCCGACTGTTCGTAATGACAGGGTGGTATCTCCTTCTGAGTTCCGCAGTATTCGCAGTGGACTTCGTGTGTTTCGACGTCCTGGTTCGCCGTCCGACGGTCGATACCGTGTTCTTCCATTCGGTTATAAACGGTCGTCATCGAACAGCCGACCTCGTCAGCGATCTCCGAAAGCGTCATTTCCTCGTTGTGGTACCAGTGACGGAGTTTTTCGGTTGGAATAGTGACTTTTTCAGACATTCTGAGTTCCACTCTCTGATCCGGCTGATTTTCGCATACGATCACTTACTATCACATATTAATAGTTAGTTCGACATCTATTTCATTCCTTACACAGCACGAACTATGGACAGCGAAACGCACCTACTAAAGAAGAGACAAGGCTCTTCGTCGGATAGAGCTACCAGTACTGATCGAGGCCCTGTTGCTCCTGCCCGCTCTTAACTTCGTTCCACGAGACGTCCAGCGCCTCGAGAATCCGCGAAATCGGCCCCTTCAGGGTTTTCTCGAGCATCTTGTCGTAGTCGACTTCGAACTCCGGCGGGATCTGATCCTCGTACTCGAAGCAGATCACGTCGGGGTCGCGCTTGAATGCGCCGTAGAGGGGGTCGCGCTGGGGATCGAATCCCTCGCCGCTCTCCATCCGGCGGAAGAAGGCGGGATCGACGCGGTCGAGGTAGAGGCGCTTGGGCTTGCTCCCGCGCTGGAAGTTGGTCCCCAGCAGCAGATTCGCGTACTTCGCGCCGCGGACCTGCGCCGTATCGGTGTCGTAGTTGTCCAGTCGTTTGCCGATCCCGCCAGGGATGGCGATCTCCTCGAGGGAGATGTCGCCCGTGCGGACGTCCTCGATAATCCCGTTGACGTACTCCTTCGCCCCTTCGACGTCGCCCTCGCGGACGATCATCTCGATGACCCGGTGTTGGACCTCCTTGGTGATCGGGGCGATGTCCGAGCGCTGGTATTCGAAGCCGACGATGTCGATGTCGTTGACGTCCTTGCCCTCCTTCCAGACGATGTGGCCGGCGTAGCGTTTCTTCTTGCCCGCCTGGAAGAACCGGCGGTAGAGCTTCTCGAACTCGATCTGGAAGCGGTGGGCCTCCGCGTTTAAATCTTCGCGCGCGAAGTCGTCGTAGCGCCCGTTGATGTGCTCCTCGATTTCGAACGATTGCTCGATCGCCTCGTCCTTCGAAATCTCCGGGCCGAGCTCGAGCATGACCGAGTCGGTGTCCCCATACGTCACCTGATAGTTCAGTTCGTTTGCGGCAGTCTCCGTAAATTCGATGACTTCACGCCCAGTAGCAGTGATTGCGGATGCTGCTTCTTTGTCATACAGTCGAAATTGTTCCCATCCCGACACGCCGTACAGCGAATTCATGATGACCTTCACCGCGCCCTGCTGGCGGTCGTACTGCTCGTACTCGAGGCTCCCGGGCTCGTGCTCGTTTCGCAGCTCCTTCTTCTCCTCGCGCTCGGCGAGCAGTTCCGTGATCATCTCGCGCATGACGCCGTCGGGTTCTTTCCGGAAGTGAATCTCGTCGTCGCCGATCGGCGCGACGTAGGTCTCGCCCTCGTACTCGTCGGGATCGACCTTCGTCTCCGGCGAGGCGTTGATCGTCGTCATGCACATCGGGTACAGCGACTTCAGGTCGAGCACGGTGACGTTCTCCTTGACGCCCGTGATCGGCTCGAAGACGGCGCCGCCCTCGTACTCCTCGCCGGCCTCCTGCTGGCCCTTCGAGGGGAGGGCGAAGCGGCCGTAGGCCTCGTGGAGGACGTACATGTCGACCGCGTCGCCGGGCGTGGGCGCGTCCTCGAGTTTACACCCTACGAAGGAGCGCACCTCGTCCCAGAAGGGGATGATCTCCTGCTGGCGGTCGAGTTCCACGCAGAGTTCGACGTCCCGGAGGTTGTACTCGAGCAGTTTCGTGGGATCGTCCTCCCAGAGGTCGCCGATGTCGCCGGCGTACCGTTCCTTCCCCACGCCCAGTTCGGCCTCGCCGACCGCGTCGAGCCGGTAGGAATCCAGCTCGGAGAAGACCATCCGCTGGTAGCCGTAGAGCAGGTCGAAGACGACCCGGCCCTTGATATCGGGGCCGCCCCAGTTGCTGCGCCAGACCTCGTCGACCCGCGAGAGGCGATCGATCGAGAGGTCGTAGTCGTGGTGTGGCCCCTCGAGTTCCTCGAGACGGTCGAGGAAGTACGGCGCGTCGAAGTCCTCGAAGTTCCAGCCCGTGAGGACGTCGGGATCGGTCTCCTCGACGTACTCGATGAAGGCCTCGAGCATCGCTTCCTCGTCCTCGAAGGCGCGGACCTCGTGGTCGATCTCGCCCTCGATCGGATCGTAGTTCTCGATTTCCTCGGGGATCGGCCCGTCGCCGATCGGGGCCTCGTAGAGCCACATGACGTACTCGTCGCGGTAGGAGTCGTGGCTGGTGAGACAGACGATCGGCTCCTCGCCGTCCTCGGGGAAGCCCGAGCGGTCGTCGACCTCGATGTCGAACGTGTTGACGCGCGGCTCGGCGTCGACGTCGACGGCCTCGATCTCGTCGTGGGGGACGACCAGCGAGTCGTCCTCGGCGCGTCGCTCCGGGACGCGGATACCGCTGCGGACGTCCTTGTCGATCAGAAACCGGTTCGGGAAGAGGATGTCGGCCTCGAAGTGGTCGAAATCGTCGCGGACCTGGCCGACGTCGCGGGGCGTCTGGCCGAAGATTTTGGTCAGTTTCTCGCCGCGGATGCTCTCGTAGGGCTCGCCGTCCTCGTCGTACTCCCGACTGCCCGTCAGGCGGTCGTACTGCTCCTCGGGGGGCTGTTCCAAGCTGTCCGTCGGCGCGTAGAAGTAGGGCCGGAAGCCGACGACCTGCACGTGCTCCAACTCGCCGTCGGGCGTCCGGCCGAAGACGTGCATGATCGGCCGCTCCTCGTCGCCGTAGCCCGCAATGGTGTAATCGACCTGCATCACCGCGAGCTCGAGTTCGCCCTCGGGCTCCGGCAGGGTCTCCTCGATTACGTCGATTACCTCGGCGGCGCTCGAGCCGCCGTTGCCGGCGACGGCAACCGCCTCTTCCTCCGGCCGCTCGTCCGCGTCGTCGGACTCGCCGCCGAAGTCCGCGAGTCCGGATTGGCCCGCCTCAGTCATGGTGTCGGGGTTGGCAGTCGCCGGATAAAAACCCCCACACTTCGGTCGACCGTCGCCTCCCCGAGCGCGTCTCGCAGTTTTGCAAGAGCAACAAGACATATAATGTGGTAACACTTACCATGAAGTCAGGTGATCGAAGTGTCCACCAACGCAGACGACACGACGGATCGAAGCGAGCCGCGTAGCCAGCCCGAGGGCACCGCGACGATCGAGTCCTACGAGACGGACGACGGTGTCGTCTTCTACGACGCCGAGAACCCGCTCGCGTGGGTGGAGACTTCTCGAACCCTCACGCTGTCCGAACTGGCCTGACGGTCTCCGTTCCCGTCCGCGCCGCCCGGCCGATCGCTCCGAACGCGAACCCTTTTTTGCTGGCTGCTCCACCGTTGACGTGTGGGATCCGACCGGCCCGACGACGAACGCGACGAGTACGACCCGGAGGAGGAGTTCCGCGATCCCGAGAGCGATTCCCTCACGATTCCTCAAGTGTCGTCCGAGGGCGCGGGCGGCGGGTTCTGGTCGGATATTCGCGAGGATTTCGAGTCCGAGGAGCCCACCGAGCCCGCCGAACCGGAGGTTTCGACCGACGAGACCGACGTCCCGACGGAGCTACGCGAAACCTTCTGGGCGATGGTGCTCTTCATCAACGGCGCGGTGCTCACGTACGCGCTCGCCGCGCTGTTTCTCGTCTTCGAGGGCGCGACGAGAACCGCCGGCATACTCGTCGTGATCGGACTCGCCTGTACCGTCTTCACCGCGCGCCGGTATCGTCACTACCAGCGGTACGCCGACGCCGACGACGACGAATCGGGGCCCGACGCCTCGAGCGACGCCGGCGTCGCGACGACTCCCGAGACGGACGACGATACGTAACGCTCCATTGTCATCCGTGTACATAGCCGAAACTACTTGAGGCGGGCTCTCCCAACACCAGCCACCGGGCGATACCGATCGATCATGAAATCCGTCCAAGACGACACCGGCAAACGATACCTGCTTCTCAAGCGATCCGAACACGCGAGCCTGGTGCGCGATCCACAGAACGGTAACGAGTGTTACGTCCAGAACGACCGCCTCGAGGACGTCGACGAGTCGCCCCTCGAGACGGCCGCCCGGACCGTTTCCGGGCCGGTGCGGACGCTGCTGACGACGGTCCACGACGAAGCGACCCTCGGACTCCTGGTCGAACTCGCCGAGCGGGGGCCCCTGGGGGTCAAAACGATCCTCGACGCCGACGCCTTCTGCGAGAGCGACCTCCACGGCCGGCTGACGGTCCTGACGTCCGCGGGACTGCTCGCCGAGACCGAGGTCGCCGGCGAGCGCGGCTATCGGGTCACCGACGAGTGTCGACGCGCGCTCGAGGCCATCGGCGCGATCGACGAGGACGAGGACGAGGACGAGGACGCGGTCGAACCCTCGAGCGCCACCTCGAGCGAGGTGCCCGACAGCGCGTCGTAACGAGGGAAGGAGTCGGATTTGTTTTGGTAGCGCCGCTTCCGCCTCGAGCGCCGCGGTTCGGAAGCGTCCGTGGCGTCGCGCCGAACGGAGACCCGAGCGCGACTCGATTGATGCCTCAGTCCGACGCGAGCAGTTCGACCTCCGGCGGCTCGCCGCGCTCGAGCCGCGAGCGGTTCGACGTGGCGTCCTTCTCGACGCGGACCAGCGAGTCGGCCGCGCCGACGAGTTCCTCGTCGTGGCTGACGACGACGATCTGCTCGACGCCCAGATCCCGCATCGATTCGACCAGCGAGACGAGTTGCGTGACGTGGCCCGAGTCGAGGAAGACCGTCGGCTCGTCCAAGATCAGCGGCGGCATCGGCGCCGATCCCTCGACGCCCTCCGCGAGCAGTCGGTAGATCGCACACCGCAGGCTGAGATTGAACAGCGCCCGCTCGCCGCCGGAGAGCTGTTCGGGTTCGAGGGCCTCGCCGTCCTTCTGGTAGACCGTCAGCCGGTACTCGCCGTCGAGGTCGATCCCCGCGTAGGAATCGTTCTGATAGACCAGATCGAACGTCTCGTTGAGCAGTCGCTCCAAGGTCTCGACGTTGCGCTGGCGCAGTTCCGCCCGCAGGTCCGCGTAGGTCGCCTGCAGCGTCTCGGCCTCGTCGTACAGCGACTCGAGGCGCTCGCAGCGCTCTTCGATCGCCTCGAGGCGGTCCCGAAGCTCCTCGAGCTCCTCGAGTTCCCGTTCGGCGGCGCCGATGGCGTTCTGGATCTCGGTGCGCGTCTCCTCGAGCTCCTCGAGTTTGTCGTCGACCTTCGCGATGTACTGTTCGGCGTTTTCCTTGTCCCCGCGGGCCGTCTCGATGCGTTCCTCGTCGAACTCCGACTCGAGGTCGCGCTTGCGCTCGCGTTTGCTCGAGAGCGTCTCGCGGCGCTCGTCGTTCATCGTCTGCCAGTCGTCGCGGCGCCCCCGGCGGTTCTCGATCTCGGCGGCGAGCTCCGCCCGCTCGTCGTCGATCTCGGCGATGCGGCGCAGCGACTCGAGCGTCTCCTTTATCTCGCCGCGTTCGGTGTTGATCGCGCCGAGTTCGCCGCGGTGTTCGGCCACTTCGTCCTCGAGGTCGTCCGCTCGCGCGCGTTTCTCTGCGGCCTCGTCCTCGTACTCCGCGGCCTCCTCGCGGAGCCGATCGCGCTGCTCCCGGCGCTCCGCGAGGGTCTCGCGTTTCTCGGCGAGCAACTGCTCGATGTTCTCGCGGTTCTCCGCGAGCCGGTCGACCCGCCGTTCGGCCTCGCGCAGTTCCTCGGCGCGTTCGATCCGATCGTCGAGCCCATCGCGCTCGGCCTCGAGGTCGTCCCGTCGCTCCTCGAGCTCGTCGCGTTCCGCCCGTTTCTCCTCGAGGACGTCGACGTGCGGCGAGTCCTCGACGGGCTGGCCGCACTCCGGACACTTTCCTTCCTCGAGGAGTCGCTCCCCCTCGTCGATGGCGTTCTCGACGGTCCGAATGTCGGCGGTGACGTCGCCGATCTCGTCGGTTAGCTCGTCGCGTTCGCGCTCGAGGGACTCGAGGTGCTCGGCCGCGTCGCCGAAGTCGACCGGCGCGTCCGCGAACCGTTCGCGCGCCGCCTCGATCTGTTCGTCGAGTTCTTCGAGTTTCCCTTCGCGGTCCGCGATGGCCTCCTCGTCGGCCTCGAATTTCGACTCGAGATCGTCGGCGTCCGCCCGGGCCTGCTCGGCCTGAGCCTCGAGGTCGTCGGCCTCCTCGCGGAGCCGTTCGATCTCGCCGTTGGTCTCGGTGATCGCGACGCGGACCTCCTCGAGTTCGTCCCGGAGGTCCTCGTCGCGGGCCTCGAGGTTCTCGATTCGGTCGTCGACGGCCTCGTCGTCAGCTCCGTCTGCATCGGCGTCCCCGAGGTCGACCTCGGCCAGCAACGCCTCGCGTTCGTCGGCGAGTTCCTCGCGTCGGGACTCGAGATCCCGAATCTCGTCTTTCGCGTCTTCGCGCTCGCGTTCGGTCTCGGAGATTTTCGACCGTAGCTCCTCGATCTCCTCGTCGAGCCGCTCGATCTCCTCGCGGGTCTCCTCGTGGCGCTGGAGGACGTCCTCGGCGGTCTCGAGGGTCTGCCTGGCCTGTTCGCGTTGCTCCTCGAAGCGGTCGATCTCCTCGCGGACGTCGGTTCGGCGGGACTCGAGCCCGTTGAGGCGCTCGTGGAGATCCTTCGCTTCCTTCTGCTCGACCTGTTTGCGGAGGTCCTCGAGGACCTCTCGCTGGCCGTCGAGGACGGTCTTGACGCCGAGGCGGGCGTCGCTGGCCCGCTCGCGGTACTCCTCGAGCGCCCCCAACTGGAGGAGGTCGTCGATCATGTCCTGGCGGTCGCTCGGCGAGGCGTGGATGAGCTTGTTGACCTCGCCCTGACGGACGTACGCGCAGTTGACGAACGCCTCGGCGTCCATCCGCAGGAGTTCCGTGACTTCCCGACGGACGTCGCGGGCCCCCTCGACCGTCTCGGTCGGCGTCTCGAGGACGCACTTCGTGGTCGTCGCGCGGTCGCCGCGGAGCTTCAGGCGGCGCTCGACGCGGTACTCCCGGCCGTCGTGGGTGAACCAGAGTTCGATCTCGGCCGCCTCCTCGCCGGTCGTGATCACGTCGTCGAGCGTGCGGTCGTCTAAGGCCTTCGAGCCGTATAGCGCGAAGAAGACCGCCTCGAGCAGCGTCGACTTCCCGCTGCCGTTGACGCCGTGGACGACGGTGACGCCCCGTTCTAAGCCGAGGTCGGCCTCGCCGTAGCACTTGAAGTTCAGCAGGCGGACGCGGTCGACCCTCACGCGAAATCACCCAGCGAGGCGGTGTCGGCCGGATCGTCCGTCGGTTCCTCGCTCGAGTCTTCCTCCGCGGGCGCGGATTCCGTTTCGGCTTCGGCGGCGTCGGGTTCGTCGTCGGCCGTCGCTGCGGGTTCCCCGCCGTTCGCGACCGCAGATTCCGCATCGGCCGCCGAGGAATCGCCGCTCGCGTCGTCGCCGGCCAGTTCGTCCGCGACGGTCGTCACGTCCTCGTCTTCGGGGGCGCGTTCGGGCGCGGGATCGAACGCCGACTCGTCGTCCTCGAGCAGGTCGCGAACGCGGCGCTCGACAGTTTCGCGGACGTTCGAGTCGACCAGGTCGTCGTCGCGGACGGTCTCGTCGATGCTCCGGGCGGCGTCGCTGAGTCCCAGTTCCCGGACCCGCTCGCGGACGGCGGCGTCGGGGTCAGCGAAGCTGACGGAGACCTCTTCGTCCTCGTCGGGTAGCTCCCGGCGGTCGTTGACCCGGGCGACCAACGCGTCGCGGTCGATGGCGGCCTCCTCGATCGTCGCGGGGGCGATCGGCTTCCCCTCGCCCTCGACGGTGACGACGACGACGGCGTCCTCGAGGTCGTGCTGGCGAACTCGTTCCTGGACGCGGTCGACGCCCTCGCCGGCCTCGAGTTCGACGTCGACGAAGACGAACTCGCGGGTGTCCGCGAGCCCGCGGCGGCTGATCGCGACGCCATCGTCCGCGTCGAAGTCCACGAGGTTGTAGCCCCGGTCCTCCCGTTCGCTGGCGCTCGCGCGCTCGGTCGACCCGCAGTAGGTGACCCAGGTATCCATGACCTCCGCGGTGTCGGGTTTGTGGTTGTCGCCGAGCAGGACGGCGTCGAAGTCGACGGTCGACTCCTCGAGCAGTTCCTCGGTGTCCCAGTCGGCGTGGGCGAAGGGCTCGAAGAGGCCGTGGGTCACCAGCGCGGCGTGCTCGGCGGCGTCGGGGACCGGTTCGAACGCGTACTCGAGGTCGTCGCGGCGCGACCGGGGAACGAAATCGAGGCCGTAGAGGGCGACGTCGCCGACGATCTCGGGGTCGGCGCCGAGGCGGGTCGCCAGTCCGAGATCCGCGAAGAGGTCGAGCCACTGGGCGTCGCGTTTCGACTCGTGGTTGCCGACGACGGCCAGAAAGGGAATGTCGGCGTCGGCGAGCGTGCGCAGAATTTCGACGGTGCCCTGGAGGTCGACCAGACTCGGCCGCCGGTCGTGAAAGAGGTCGCCGGCGTGGACCACGGCGTCGACGTCGTCGGCGACCGCGTCCTCGACGACCGATCGGAAGGCCTCGAGGAAGTCCTCGCGGCGCTGTGGAGAGTTGTATTGTTGATACCCGATGTGGGTATCGCCCGTGTGGATAACCCGCGTCATTGTCCCTCCGTTGGGAAGCGCCCCCTAAAGGGGTTCCGCGACCGAACTGAAAGTGAAATAGAGAGTCCGCTCGAGCGGAAGGTGGAGTGGTTCGGCGGGAACGGCGGTAGTACGGTGGCGCGCTGTCGATCGCGTCCGGATGGAGAGACTGATCGACGAGTGATCGGACGCAGAAAGAGCGGACTAAGCGGCCTGCGCCCGTGGCAACGGGGATTCCCACCCCTCCTCGGCCGATTTCCTTCGGTCGCCGTGCTCCCTCGCTCATCCACTGTCAGAGCAAACTCCGACACGCCTTCGCTCGTGAAACTCGCGAAGACCTCGCACGACATCTCCGTCCGGCCGCACTATCGTTGGGCTGGACGACAGCGCGCGCCACAGTAGAGTGCTACCCCGAACGGTGTCGCCTTTCGGCTGGGTCATATTCGAAGTAGCCGTCGAACGCCGACGAACGGACTCGTCGCGGTCGGAATCGAGAGATCGAAAGAGACCCATCGAACGGTGGCCGCCGGGCGGTCGCGACCAGTAGATCCGATTAGGATTCGATCTCGAGGCTGTACAGACGCTTACGGGCGTCGGAAAACGAGAACCGGGAGTCGATGACGTTCTCCTCCTCGAGGCGGTTCAGGGCGTACCGCACCGTTCGGGAGGGCAGCAGCGTCTCGTCGGCGATCTGCTGTTGGGTCATCGTGTCGTTGTACTCGAGGACCTTCGCGACGAGCTTGGCACTCGGCGGAAGCTCTCTGACGTCGTCCCACGTTCCCCGCTCCTCGGGCTCCTGTCGAAGCGATTCTGAAGCGCTCATCACCCTCCCGTTTCGAATACAGGCTGATAATATTTTCTGTTTCAAAAAATGCGTGCTGTTCATATTCCGAGACGAGTGTACCTACCCGAAGCCTCTTATGAACCAGCCCCCAAAGGTCGGGTGATGAGCGACACTGTGGACGACGTCGACCTCCCATACGACGAGGACGAGGCGTCCCAACAGGAGAAGATCCAGGCGCTCGAGGAACGGCTGGAGGTCCTCGAGTCGCAAAACGAGGAGATGCGTGACAAGCTCCTCGATGCGAACGCCGAGAACAACAAGTACCAGCAGAAACTCGAGCGACTGACCCACGAGAACAAGAAACTCAAGCAGTCGCCGCTGTTCGTCGCCACCGTCCAGGAGATCACGGACGAGGGCGTCATTATCAAACAGCACGGGAACAACCAGGAGGCGCTGACGGAGGTCACCGAGGAGATGCGAGAGGACCTCGGACCCGACGACCGAGTTGCCGTCAACAACTCGCTGTCGATCGTCAAGACGCTCTCGAACGAGACCGACGTCCGCGCTCGCGTGATGGAAGTCACCGAGAGCCCCGAGGTCAGCTACGAGGACATCGGCGGCTTAGAAGAGCAGATGCAGGAGGTCCGCGAGACCGTCGAAATGCCCCTCGAGAAGCCCGAGATGTTCGACGACGTCGGGATCGAACCCCCGAGCGGCGTCCTGCTGTACGGCCCGCCGGGGACGGGCAAGACGATGCTCGCCAAGGCCGTCGCCAACGAGACCAACGCGACCTTCATCAAGATGGCCGGCTCCGAGCTGGTCCACAAGTTCATCGGTGAGGGCGCGAAGCTCGTTCGCGACCTCTTCGATGTCGCCCGCGAGCACGAGCCCGCCGTCATCTTCATCGACGAGATCGACGCCATCGCCGCCAAGCGAACGGAGTCCAAGACCTCCGGCGACGCCGAGGTCCAGCGGACGATGATGCAGCTCCTCTCGGAGATGGACGGCTTCGAGGAACGCGGCGAGATCCGCATCATCGCCGCCACCAACCGCTTCGACATGCTCGACCGCGCGATCCTCCGGCCCGGTCGATTCGACCGCCTCATCGAGGTCCCCAAGCCCGACGCCGAGGGGCGGGAGATCATCTTCCAGATCCACACCCGCGGCATGAACGTCGCCGACGACGTCGAATTCGGCGAACTGGCCGAGGACGTCGAGGAGGCCTCCGGGGCCGACATCAAGGCCATCTGTACCGAGGCCGGCATGTTCGCCATCCGCGACGACCGCACGGAAATCCGCATGGAGGACTTCCACAGCGCCTGGGACAAGGTCCAAGCCGACTCGGACGAGACCGAGGACGTCTCGAAGACCTTCGCCTAGACGAGTTTCTCTCTCCGTTTTCACCGCTCGAGAGCGACGCGTTCCGAGAGCTAATCGGACACACTTCGCTTCGAGCGCCGCGCTATCGGCTCGAAGCGGAAGAGACAACGGCCACCCTGAACGGCAAAACGAGACCGTAATCGTGCGAGTCCGAATCCGGACGCGGACCGACTATAGCGCCGTGAAGACGACGTACGGCACGATAAACAGGGCGACCGTGAGCACGGCGAGGATCAGCAGATACCCGAGACCCGCGCCGGCCGCGGTGAGCCACGCCGGATGATCGAACTCACTGAGATCGATTGCCATACTGGTATCGTTCCGTGAGACGCGTATAAGCGTACCGGAACCCGGAACCGGTTGCTGTTAGTTGCGAACCGGACACCGCCATCGGGACGGCACACCCGCGGTGTGGCGCTATCGCCACTCGTCCAGCGAGGCGGCGTCCTCCTCGGTCATCGAGAGCCAGACGTCGTCCCGTCCGATATCGGCGATCACGAGGTGCGGCTGACCGTCGATCTCGTCGATCGCGGCGACGACGTCGCCGTCGGTCGCCGACTCACTTCCGACCGATCCGGCCTCGAGTGTCATAGTACACGATACTCCAGGAGTATGTATGAATGTTTTGGTATCATACTATACGGTGGTTGGATGATTCCTATTCTTGGCCGAGTCTGTCGATAAGGCGCACGTAGTACCGTTACATTTCGAGAAAGTAAATTGGGAAGGGGCGTGGTAGCGAAGAAGAGACCAGACGGCGATCGGCGCGCGGCGACGACGGTTTCCGGACCGCTTTTACCGGGTGACTGGCTAGGACCCTCCAATGACGAAAATCGTCGTGGTGGACAACCACGGACAGTTCACCCACTTAGAGCGCCGGGCCCTTCGCGACCTCGGCGTCGATACGGAGTTGATCGACAACGAGACACCGCCCGAAGACGTCGACGCCGACGGCGTCGTCCTCTCCGGCGGCCCCGACATGGACCGGATCGGCCGCTCCGCCGACTACCTCGAGGCGGGCGTACCGGTACTCGGCATCTGCCTGGGGATGCAACTGATCGCCGAGGAACTCGACGGCCGGGTCGGCGGCGGCGAGTACGGCGGGTACGCCGACGTGAACGTCGAGATCGTCGACGACGACGACCCGCTGACCGGGTCGCTCCATCCGGAGACCCGCGTCTGGGCGAGCCACGCCGACGAGGTCAAAGAACTGCCCGACGGGTTCGAACTCACCGCCGAGAGCGACGTCTGCGGCGTCGAGGCGATGAGCGACACCGACCGCGACCTCTACGGCGTCCAGTGGCACCCGGAGGTGGCCCACACCGAGGAAGGCGACGAAATCTTCGAGAACTTCCTCGAGATCTGCGAGTCTCGGTAGGACGACTCGAGCCGTCTCGTCGGTCGATCCGGCCACTGGTTCTCTACCGCTCAGTCACCCGTCTATCGGTTTCTCTACCGTTCGCTAGCGGTGCGACTGCCTGGAGGATCCCCACCGGCGTGTTCTCTCGTAGTCGTGTTCCGGGCCCTCGAGGCCTCCGCGAGAACGGTCGAGAGGACAACGACGGCATGGCCTCGGTCCCCGGCCGGATCATCGGTGCGGGCTCGGTCGACTCGAGTCGCTGACTCGAGTCGTCGCGCGGCTATCGGTTCCGTCTCGGACGGAGCGTGGTAGCCGTATCGCATCGGCTGCAACCGGCGGTCAACCGCTATACCCGTCGCTCGCCGTCGAGAGAGCAATCGAGAAGGGGTCGGTTTCGACCGTTACTCGCCGAACAGTTCGTCGACGGCGTCCCGCGCGACGAGCGCGGCGTCGTCGGCGACCCGTTCGGGGTCGGGATCGTCCGGACCTCCGGGCGCGTTCAGATAGACGTCGACCTCGAGGACGCCGTCCTCGAAGGTGACGGTGACGTCGAGATCACGCACTGCCGATTGCTTGTACTGCGAGAAGACGTAGCCTTCCGCAGCGTCGGAGGCCGTCTGCACGACCTCCTCGTCGGTCGGTTCGCCGGTCGACATTTATGCGCCGCCTGCGCCCGGGCCGCCCGGACCGGCCGGGCCGCCCATGCCGCCGCCGGCGCCGCCGAGCAGTTCCTCGAGCTCGTCCTGGAGCTCCTCGAACTGATCCTGGACGCGCTCTTCCTGCTTCTCGAGGGTCTCGAGTCGGATCTCGAGGGAGTCGACCTTCTCTTCGAGGTCCTCCTCGGCCTCGTCGTACTCGGTCTCGACGAGCAGTTCGCCGACCTTGCGGTACATCGGCGTCTCGGCGTCGATCTCGTCGAGTTCCTCGAGGGCGTTCTCGGCTTCGGTGAGGTTCGATTCGGCTTCCTGCTTCTGGACGGCGACCTGCTGTGCGGTCTCCTGAAGGTCCTGAAGCTGTTCGATTTTCTCTTGTGCTTCCGGCGGCAGATTACCCTGCATACCTCGACCGTCGCCCTCCGGACTGATAAAGCCAAGCTTTGTCATCGACCGGAAAGTCGGCACCAGCAGCCCCCACGCCTATCCGTCGCGACGGCGTTGAACGGGCGATGCGACGGCGCACGGCGCTCGCGACCGGCGGCGCCCTCCTCGCGGGACTGTCCGCCGGCTGCCTCGAGACGTTTCGCCGGGAGGACGCCTGGCGTGAACTCGTCGTCGATCCGCCCGAGGGCGTCTACGTCCCTCCCCACGCCGACGGGATGGTGACCTACGGGACCGCGACCGCCGGCGGGCGCGAGATCGGCCTGCTGGCGTCCCGCCCGCACTCCTTTTGGATCGTTGCCGACGCCGAGCGCAATCGAGCGGATATCCGCTCTCGCCACGACGTCCACCTGATGGCGACCGTCCGGGACGCCGAGACCGGGACCTTCGTCCCGGCGTCGGTGCGGACGGCGATCCGGACGCGCGGCGACGCTACCGACTCCCGTGATGACGCCGCCGCGACGGTCGACGAGCGATCGCTCTGGCCGATGCTCTCCCAGCGGATGGGTCCCCACTACGGCGACAACGTTCCGCTCGAGGGCGACGGCCGGTATACGGCGACGATCCGGATCGGGGCGACGACCGCGGACGCGATCGGCGGCGTCGCCGACGGCCTCGAGACCGAGACGAGCGTCGAGATCGACTTCGCGTTCGAGACCGACGAGATCGAGGACGTGGAGCGCCGGTTGATCGACGAGGACGAGGGCCGCGGCGAGGCCGACGCGCTCGAGCCGATGGGTCACGCCGTCGGCGCGGAGAACAGTGACAAGCGCGATCGGGAATCAGCCGCGACGCTCGGCCGCGCGACGAGCGCCGACGTCGAGTACGCCGCGACGCTCCTCGACGGCGACGCCGCCGATCGCTCCGAAACTGATCGGCCGGTCCTCGCGGTGACGGCCCGAACGGTCCACAACGCGTATCCGCTCCCCTTCGCCTCGCTCTCCGCGGCGGTCTCTCGAGGCGGCGAACGAGTCGCGAGCGCGCAACTCGAGGAGGCGATCGACGCCCGGCTCGGCCACTGCTACCGGACGGCCGTCGACCCGTCCCTCCTCGACGGCGCCGACGAGCTCGCGATCGACCTCGAGACGCCGCCGCAGGTGGCGCGCCACGAGGGGTACGAAACCGCGTTTCTCGAGGGCGATTCGGTGACGATGGCGCTCGACGCGCCCTAAGCGGGGTCGACGCGCCGCGATTGCTCACTCGAGGTGTCCGGCGTCGGCGTTTCTCGGCCGGACGGCGCCGTCGGTCGCTCGCAGGAGGCCCAGCCCGAGCGCGAGCATGATGACGCTGACGACGACCCAGTGGGGATTCCACGCCTCGGTCCCGTGGACGACGTTGTGCAGGTCGAGCACGTAGTGGTCGACGACCCCGTCGTAGACGTTGAACAGGCCCGCGCCGACGAGGATCGAGCCGAGCAGGTACGTCGTCGAGAAGCGGCGGTCCGTGCCGTTGACCACGCGCCAGAGCAGTCCGAAGCCGACGCACGTGATGGCGAGCGTGGCGATCAGAAACAGGCCGTCGAACATCACGTTCGTCCGGTAGCCGTCGAGACTGTAGGGATCGTAGTAGCCCGACAGCAGGTGGTGGGTCTGTAACGTGAGGTGGAAGATCACGGTGTCGACGACGGCACCGAATCCGAAGCCGATCGTTCCTCCCGCGAGCAGGAGTCGCCGCCGCAGGCTGTCAGCCGTCGCCATACCGATGCGTCGGTGCCGACGGGCAAAAATCGAAAACCAGCACCTGCACCGTCGATAGCGGCGCCGGTCGCGGCCGACGACGATCGCAGCGCCTGCGGTAACGGCCGCAGCCGCCTACGACTCGAGGGCCGCCGTTCCGGTATCGGCCGCGCGTTCGGCGACGTCGACCAGCGTAAACCAGGTGTTCAGCGCCGCCCGCAGGGCGATCACGTCCGCCGCGTCGATCTCGATCCGGACGGTCGAGCCGTCGCGGTCGATGGTCGTCTGCGAACGGTCGTCGTCGATCTCGCCGACCTCGCGGGCGACGCTCTCGGCGACGAGCCGTGCGCGAGACGGCGTCTCGTAGTCGAACTCGAGAGTCGCGTCGTGAGAAGGCACGCGCGGTTACTGGACGTCGACTTCCTTGACGTCCCGGCTGCGCTCTTTCAGGAGCACGCGGTGGCCACAGTAGGGACAGCGGACGCCACCGTACTCGTCGAGCTGGACGTCGCGTTTACAGCGGGAGCACTTGTAACTCATACTGGCTCGAGAGGGTTACTCGTCGTCCTCGGCGAGCGCTGCGCGAATCGATCGCTTGACGGTGCGGCCGGCGGGGGTCTCCGGACGGTAGGCGCCGCCGGTGAAGACCTCGCCGGTCTCCTCGTTCTTCCAGATGCCGGTGCCGACGCGGGTGACGTCGTCGCCGTCGACCTCGGCGCTCTGCATGTCGTCTTCGATCTCGCTGACGCGACGTCGGGCGACGCGACCGTAGCGTGCACCGAACCGGCCCGCGCTACCGACGCTTCCTTTCTTGGCCATAGTAGGGCTAGCTATCGGCAGCGGATTCTTAAACCTGTTGAGTTCGGCCGGCTTCGACGCGCCGTCTGAGGGATGAGCGCGCCGGCGGCGATCGGCTCGCCCCGCTCGCGGTCACTCCGTCGCCTCCTCGGCGACCGGCCCGGCGAGCAGTTCCCGGAAGACGAGCGACAGCGCGGCGAGGTAGCCGACGGGGGCGAGGGGAGCGGCCAGCAGTCCCGTCCCGATGCCCGTCAGCGCGATAGCCGATCGGAGGACGAGCCCACTCAACGCGAGCAGTGGAATCGCAGCCAGCACGGCGTCGGGACGCTCGAACATGGCTAATTATATCTAATTACACCCGGTCGGATAAGGGCCTGAGAACCAGCAGAGACTGTCTCTTCCATCAGGTAGTGACAATATTTACGCGAACGGCGTCGAGAACGGGCGCGGCCGTCGCTGGTGACGATGCTCCGACCGCGATAACGGCGACGGCGATACCGGACTCTCGCAGCGGATGGGGACGTTACTGAAACTCGGCGTCGGTCAGCACTTCGTTGAGATCCGCGCGAATCCGCTCGCCCATCTCCCGATCGCGCGCGGTCGTGACGACGCGGTTCTCCTGGACGCTCGAGCCGTCCCGCAGGAGCATGCGAACGTTGCCGCCGTCGTCCGCGCGGGTAACTTTCGCGCGAAGTCCCGACTGGGAGCCCTTCCCGCCGGCGTCGATCGGCCCCGGAATGACCTTCTTGACGTGGGGGTGGCCGGCGACGGTCCGGATCGCCCGCATCCCCGTCCGCCCGCCGATCAGCGTCGAGTGGCTGCCGCCGATCTTTTCGGCGGGCGGCGTCTGGACGACGTCCAACGCGCGGTTGCCCCGCCGCTCGAGGACGGCGTCGACGGGATCCTCGTCCTCGACGCGGTAGAACTGGTGGTGGATGTCCTCGCGGACGGCCTGGATCACCGCCCGATCGCCGCCGGCGTAGACCTCTTCGGGTCGTTTCCGGCGGATCTCGTCGCCGATCAACCCCGCGAAGTTCCGGAGTTCGACGACCTCGTTCTCGCCGTCTTCGGGCATCGTGGTGATCGTCGTCTCGCCCAGAATCGGATCGTCGTCCCGCCTCGCCGAGTCGGCGTCGTCTCCGCCGTCGCCGTCGGCCGCGAGCATCGTCAGTGTCGCGCGTTCGCGTGCCGCCTCGAGGACGATCGCTTCCGTGTTGGCTTCCCGGCAGACGAGACAGAAATCGCCGGGTTTCTCGAGCGGCGATGCGCAGTGGCGACACTCCATATCGACCGTTCGAGTGAGGGATGTAAAACAGGCGCGTTTTCGACCAATCCGGTTCACGGCCCGTCTCCGGCGACGGTCGCGCCGTCGGTAACGCTCCGCACTCCCTCGTTCTGCGGCCCGGCGGCCGCTACAGAATGTCCTCGAGAATCTTCGCCACCGCGTCCGTTTCCACGACGTCGTAGGGGACCCGCATCGGCGAGACCGAGAGCTGCCCCTCGAGCAGCGCGTGCCGGTCCGTGTCCTCGGGGTCGGGGATGTCCCGGTTGGCCATCTGCTGCCAGAGCCGGTTCGTGAGCTGGAACTCCCCGTTCTCGAGGGCGGCGTCCATCTCGTACACCTCCGTCGGCCGGGTGAGTTCGACCCCCTCGCTCTCGACGTCCGGCCGCGGGACGTTGACGTTCAGGTAGTCGACGCGGTCGAACAGCCCGGTTCCGGGCACCCCCGCGGCGAGCGCGGCGGCGATCTCGCCCGCGTGCTCGAAGTCAGCGGGCTCGAGTTCCGACTCCATGCCCAGCGTGTCCATCGAGACGGCGATCGAGGGCGTCCCGAGGAACGCCGCCTCCATGGCGGCGCTGACGGTCCCCGACCGCGAGAAGACGTAGGCACCGAGGTTCGCCCCGGAGTTACAGCCGGAGACGACGAGGTCGGGTCGGGGCTCGAGGGCGTTGACGCCGACGATGGCGCAGTCGCAGGGCGTCCCGTCGACGGCGTAGCCGAGTTCGTGGTCGACGTGGGGGACCGGCGAGGTGAAGCCGTCGGCCTCGAGGTCGATCGAGCGGTCGTCGCTCTCGGACCCGGTCCGCCCGTAGGAGAGCGACCGGCCGACGGCGCTCTGGTTGCGGTCGGGCGCGATGACGGTTACTGTTGCAACCTCGGTCAGGGCGTCGTACAGCGCCCGGATGCCGGGCGCGTCGATCCCGTCGTCGTTCGTCAGGAGGACGTGGGGCGCGTCGTGGGGATCCATTCGTCGTAGTCGTGGCATGGACGGCGAGCTACCTATCGGTTCGGTTCCGCGGCGACGCGTCCGCGGGCGGCTCAGGAACCGGTGTCGAACGTGTCAGTCCCGTCGTCGACCGCGCCGGCCCCACTGTCGACCGCGTCGGTCCGCTCTCCGACCGCGTCGGCGAGTCTCGTCCCGCAGTTCGGACAGTACCGCGAGCCCGCGTCGACGGCGGCCTCGCAGTCGGGACAGACGACGGTGGCGCTCGAGGAACGTCCGCTCGCGAGGTCTTCGCCGCAGTCCGGGCAGTAGGCGGCGTCCGGCGAGGCGCTGGCGCCGCAGTTCGGACAGTCCCGGCCGTCCTCCCAGAGGACGCGCCGCCGGGAGTTCGCGACGTAGTTGTAGGCGCCCCAGACGACGTTTCCGAGTCCCATCGAGAACCAGAACGTCAGGATCGCGACCAGCAGGTGCGAGACCAGCGATCCGAACTCTCGGTCGACCATCACCACGTGATCGGGCGCCTCCTCCTCGATCGTCCACCCCCGAGCGACGAGCTCGTCGATCTCCCGTTGCAGTCGCGTACTTCGCGCGGATGTGCTGCGCATGGGGGTTGTAGGACTCCAGCGGACAAAAGCCTAGTAGCGGTCGTCGCTGCACCTTTGCGGGTCGCACTCGCCGAGAACGTCGGTCGCCTTTCCGAGACCCGTCGCCGGGAGCGGCGTTCGCACGCGCTGATAGAACGCGCCAGTTTACCCTCGAGGGCGTCCTACGGGACGTATGATCGACTTCGTTCAGTCCGTCACGATGGCCGTCTCGATCGCCCAGGCGAATCCGAACCCGGGAGTCGACGTCGACGTCGGCGCGCCGGTCGGTCTCGTCGGCGGCGCGGTCGGCGCGTTCCTGACCACGCTGGTCGTCGGCGCGATTCTGGTCGCGATCGCCCCCGCGTACACGGAGCGGATGATGGCCGCCGTCCTCGAGGATCCGTTCGGCGCCTTCCTCTACGGGATCCTCTCGCTGCTCGCACTCGGCCTCCTCACCTTCCTGCTAGTCATCACGATCGTCGGCATCTTCGTCGCGATTCCGCTCGTCCTCGTCGCCTACCTGGTGTGGGCGGTCGGCGCCGCCGTCGGCTACCTCGCCATCGCCGAGCGGCTGGTCGGCCGCGACGACGGCTGGCTGACGCCGTTGCTCGTCGCCGCCGCCATCAACGGCGCGCTCGCGCTGACCGGGATCGGCGGCCTGATTTCGCTCTGCGTCGGCGCCGCCGGCTTCGGCATCGTCCTCCGGGACGCGCTCGCGTAAGAAGCGTTACCACGGAACGAACCGACGGAGGCGGGCGAGGATCGACGGCTCCTCGCGGCGGACGCGCAGCGTCGCCCCCTCGGCTTCGAAGGCCGCTTCGGTCGCGGGGATCCGCTCGCCGTCGGGCAGCCGAACCGACTGTTCGCGGCAGGGCACCGTCCCGCCGCTGGTCGGCCCGAACGTCGGCGCGCGGGTCGTCGGCTCCGGGGCCGGCCGGTCGTACTCGAGTTCGTACACCGTCGTCCCGTCGACGTCCAGTTTCCGCCAGTCGACGAGCGCGCGGTCCCCGCTCGTTCCGACGACGCCGGTTCCCCGCTCGGCGGCGCCGTCGCGGTCGCTTCGATCGTCGCGATCGTTCCGATCCGCGACGAATCCGTGGCCTCCCGAAGTCATAGATTCACTTCGACACAGGGCCTCAAAAATCTCCGCCTCATCCCAGGTCGACCGGATCGACCTTCAGGTACTCCCGGCAGACGACCGTCGCGTACGACCCCTTCGGCAGACCGAAGGAGAGGGTCAGCGGCTCGGTCTCGAGCGAGAGGGTCGTCCGCACCAGGATCGCGCGCCGGGTGCCGCTCGAGTAGAACTCGCCCGGCAGGTCGAAGTCGGCGGGCTCGAGATCCAGGTCGTCGAGGACGGCGCGTTCGATCTCGCCCTGCTCGCCGTCGGCGAGCTCCGTCTCGGTGCCCACGAGCGGCGCCGTGACGAACGCCCGGCCGCGCTCGCAGTGGCGCCGGACCGAGCGCACGCGACGGTCGGTGACCCGCTGGAGGCGGTCGGTGTCGGGCAGTTCGAGCCCCGCCGGCGCGTCGGTGTCCGCGAAGCAGGCCACGTCTCCCTCCACGGGTTCGTCGAACGGCAGCCCGCGCTCGAGGCGCGCCGAGAGCATCAGGTTGAACGCGTACGACTGGGCGGCGTGGACGAACAGCCGCTGGAGGTTGGAGGGGAGGCGCTCGAGGGCCGCGCGGTAGTCCGCGGGATCGGGCTCGCCGTCGACCTCGGCGAGCCCGTGACAGAGCGAGCGCTCGTAGCGCAGTCGGTTCGGGAACCGCTCGAGGGCTTCCTGCCAGTCGCGGGTCTCCTCGACGAACGCGCGGGCCTCCTGGGTGGACTCGGGCTCCGCGTCGGTGGGGTTCCCGAGGTAGGCCATCACCGCGCCGGCCCAGTCGCCGCGGACGATCTCGAGGCCGACCTCGTGGGTGACCGGGCGGCGGCTGCCGAAGCGCTGCTGGCCGAAGAAGTTGGGGACGCCGATCGAGACGGTCGTCTCGTCGTCGGCCGAGTCGTCGTTATCCGTCTCGTCGGCGCCGTTTTCGAGGCCCCCGAAGGCGTGCAGTTCGTCCGTGATCTCGGCCGCGCGCTGGGGGTCGTCGGGGTCGCTGACGACCAGTTCGAACTCGTTGCCCGCGAGGTCGCCGAACTCGAGCGACCGGCCCGCGCGGCCGACGACCTCGATGTCGGCGCCGCGGACGTCGGGGAGGTCCGCGGGGTCGGCGCCGTAGATCGAGAACAGCTGCGTGGTGACCGCGTACTTGTCCTTCGTCCCGGCCCAGTTGACCCGCTCGCGGGAGACGCCGAGCGCGTCCGAGAGCCGGCCGACGAAGTCGTTGGTGTCCCAGCCCGACAGCGTCGCGCGAACGACGAGGTAGGGGTAGGCGTCCGTCGCCGCGTCGACGGGCTGGGTGTCGAAGCGCTCGCGTTCGCGCACGCGGAAGTGGTCGTCGTCCGCGCGAAGGCGGCCGCCGACGCCGTCGGTATCGGTGACGTAGTGCTCCATGCCGACGGCCTGCTCCGTGGGATGTGCCGGGCGCATGCTGGATGGCGGCGCTTAGGCGGCCGGGGATAAATCGGTTCGTTCTCGCCTCGAGCGGAACGCGAGCGAGTCGACCGGAGAGCGATGAGACGGGTGATCGAACGAGTTATTGGACTGTTGACCGAACGCGGTCGTATGGACGCGACCGACCTCCGGCGGCCGCTCGAGCTATCGGCCGGCCTGGCGATCGGAATCGGGCTCGTGGTGCTCGCGACGGGCGACTGGCCCAGATTCGGGTTCCTGCTCGGAATCGGCCTCGTTCCGATCACCATCATCGCGTTCGAGCGCATCGACGGGCCGCTCGAGGCGCGGACGGCGCGAATCGGCGCGATCGTCGTGGGCGGCGGACTCGTCGGGGCGGCGCTCTGGCTGGCGGCCTGACGGGCGACGGCTCGGGTCTCGCTACTGCGGTCGGCGTCGTCGCGGACTCCGAGTCGGTGATCGGCTCGACGGAGTCTCAGAAGAGGGAGAGTTCGCCCGTGACGCTGTCGACGCGGTCGTCTCCCGCCGGACCGACGGCCAGCGTCGTGACCGTTCCGGGCTCGAGTTGCGTGTGGCCCGCGTCTCGGACGATCGCGTTGGGGATGCCCTCGCTGTCGGCGATCGCGGCGAGTTCGTGGAGTTGGCGCTCGCTCTCGCCTTTCAGGACGACCTTCTTCTGACCGCCCTGCTTCCACTGGCTCTGTAGCTGGCCGTCCGCCTTCTCGTAGGCCGACAGCGACGCGTGAGCGACCTGCGCGGCGAGTTTCCCCTGTCCCATACCGATGTCCGTGCGGGCGACGATGGCCTGTTTCATGGCCGAGGAGAGGACGGGAACGCCTTTAGCCCTGACTATCGCGATCAGCGGACGATCTCGCTCTCGAGGCCGAGCTCGCACTCGGTTCGCCGGGCCTCCGGCCCCGTTTCGACGAGCGTCGGTTTCGAAACCGACTCGGAGAACCGGTCGGGATCGGGCGCGACGCGTTTGGAGGTCTCCGAGAAGACCGACCCCTGTCGTCCCCCCACCAAGGCCACGCCGCCGTACTTGCGTTCCTCGAAGGGAGTCTCGTCGGGATCCGGGAACTCCTCGCGAATGAGGTCCGCGGTCCCCCGGGCGTACTCCGCCGCCTGTCGCTGCGTGTACTGGCTCTCCTCGTAGTACGTCTCGGCGTGTTCGTCGGCCAACTCCTCCGAGCAGTGTTCCGGCGACTCGTAGTAGACCGCCGCCGGCGTGGTGTAGCCGCCGGCGAAGCGAACGTTCACCGTGAAGCTGTCCGGGTAGCGAAGGATCAGCGGGGCGTACACCATCTCCGTGACGGTGGCCCACTGCTGGACTCGCCAGCCTCCCTCGACGTAGTACGCGGCGATCTTCGCGACCCGATCGTCGCGGTCGCCCCGAAAGTACGCCATCGCGACTTCCTCGTAGTTATCCCCCGCAACCCGTCGCAGCCGCCGCTGAAAGCTCTCGGCGGCGTGCGCGTACTCCTCCTCGTAGGCGGTGAGCAACGGGACGTCCGGATCGGCGAGCAGGTCCGCCTTCCGCTCGTGGGCCTCCGCGATGGTTCGCATGTTCTCGTGGAAGACTCGCTCGGCCTCGTCGTCGGGAAGCGGGATTCTGACCGCTCGCTGATGCAAGATCCGTGCATCGCCGTTGAACCGCTCCTGTTTCCCCTCCATGGGAACCTGTTCGGGGTACCACCTACTAATTGATTCGGGCCGCGACCGAGAAAGTATACTTGCAGTTGTAATGTATCGAAACACTTCGGATTTCCGTCACTCGTCCGTCGGCCGCCGAATCGGATCGGGTGATTTAGGAACCCGTGGGACGCCCCTACTCGATATGATCCTCTCCGACGCGGACATCCTCGAGCGACTCGAGGCCGGCGACCTCGTCGTCGACCCCCTCGACGACCCCGAGTTGCAGATCCAGCCCGCGAGCATCGACCTCCGACTCGGCCGAGAGTTCCTCGAGTTCCAGCGGACGAACATCCCCTGTATTCACCCCAACTCCGAACAGGAGGTCGACGAGTACGTCACCGAGACCATCGTCGAGGACGGCGACGACTTCATCCTGCATCCGGGGGACTTCGTGCTCGGGACGACCCACGAGCGCGTCGAGATCCCGCCGGACCTGATCGCCCACGTCGAGGGCCGGTCGTCCCTGGGTCGCCTCGCCGTGGTCGTCCACGCGACGGCGGGGCTGTGCGACCCCGGCTACCGCGGACAGATCACCCTCGAACTGTCGAATCTCGGCACCGCGCCCGTGGCACTCACGCCCGGAATGCGGATCTCCCAGCTGACGTTCACCGAACTGAAGACCGAGGCGGAGCGACCCTACGGTAGCGAGCGCGGCTCGAAGTACCAGGACCAGGACGGCCCGCAGGCCTCCCGGATCCAGAGCGACCACGAGTTCGGCGGCGACCAACTCGAGCGCGATCGGTAACCGACTACGATCGCTCTCTTCTCGTTTCGGGCGCTGGTAGACACGTGAGTCCATTGCTCGAGTGGCTACAGGCAGCTCGAGCGTTCTGCTCGTGGCAACGGTAATTGCCACACCCTCCCCAGCCGATTCGCTCGCTCTCTTCGTTCACTCGCTCGTCCCTCGCACGTGTTTGTACCGCGGTTCACCAGTTACTCGCGGGTCACTTCGGTCCCCGCTCGTTTCTCGAGGCGCTCGGTTCCCTCGCGCCTCGCATGTTCACCGCGGCACGGCGCGCGCCACCGCAGTGTAGGGGTCACCGTTCTACGGTCGCTCCGTGTCTCACAGGCGCATACCGGGTTCGTGACCCACAAGTTATTCCGCCGGCGGACATAGGGGCCGCAAATGCAATTCGTCGAAGAAATCGTCGTGGACGAGTTCCTCCCGACGGTACGCTCGCTGCTCGCCGGGGAACTCCGCGACCGCGGGCTCACCCAGAGCGAGGTCGCCGACGTGCTCGGCATCAGCCAGAGCGCCGTCTCGAAGTACGCCCACGGCGACGTCACCACCAACGAACGCATCGCCGACGACGAGCGCGTCGAGGCGCTCGTCTCCGAACTCGCCGACGGGCTCGCGGCCGGCGACGTCACGCCCGTCCAGGCGCTGATCGAGATCGAAGTCCTCGTTCGCGACCTCGAGAGCGGCGGCGATCTCCTGGCCCAGCTCCACGAGGAGGCCGTCCCGGAGCTCGCCGACCACGGCGCGAGCTTCCGCGTCCACGACCCCGAAAACGACCTGCGGACCAGCGAACGCGTCCTCTCGTCGCTGCGACGCGGGCTGCGTATCCTCGAGAACGCGGGGGGCTTCGCGACCCTGATCCCGGCGGTCGGCGCCAATCTGGTCGCCTGCACGCCCGACGCGGGCGACGTCGACGACGTCGCCGGCGTCCCCGGCCGGATCTTCGACGTCAAGGGGCAGGCGACGGTGCCGTCCGACCCCGAGTTCGGCGTCTCCGAACACGTCGCGAGCGTCCTGCTGGCCGCGCGCGAGCACGGCGCGGACGCGTCGGCGGCGATCAACATCCGCTACGAGCCGGACCTCCTCGCCGAACTGACCGAGCAGGGCCACGTGACCGCGGAGTTCGACGAATCCAACGACGTCGCCTCGAGCGTGGGTGCCGCGATCGAGGACGAACCCGAGGCGACGGTGCTCTACCAGACCGGCGGCATGGGGATCGAGCCGCTGATCTACGTCCTGGGATCGGACGCCGAATCGGTCGCGGACGCGGTTCGCTCGCTGATCTGAGATGGCGGACCTGCGCTCGAAGCTCCGAACGCTGCGCGCGGAGACCGACGCCGAGAGCGCACGGGAGTTCTACGGCCGCTGGGCCGACCTCTACGATCTCGTCGCGCGTCGAACCCCCGGGATTCCGAAGCTGCGACGGCGCGGGGCCGCCGCCTGCCGACTCGAGCCCGGAGACACCGTCGTCGAGATGGGCTGCGGGACGGGCGCGAACCTCCCGTATCTGCGCGAGCGGGTCGGCCCCGAGGGAACCGTCGTCGGGGTCGATTTCACCGGGCCGGTGCTCGAGCGGGCCCGGGAGCTGACGGCCGAGTACGACAACGTCCACGTCGTTCGGGGCGACGCGACGCAGCCGCCGCTGGCCGCTGATTCGGACGTCGACGCCGTCCTCGCGACGTTCGTCGTCGGCATGCTCGCCGATCCCGCGGGCGCGGTCGACGACTGGTGCGACCTCGTCGGTCCCGGCGGTCACGTCGTCCTCGCCAACGCCGCCTCGAGCCGCGAGTGGTACGCGCCGGCGGTCAACGCGGTTTTCCGGGCGATCGTCGTCCTCTCGACGCCGCCGACGACGAAGCTGCGCTACGAGGACGACCCGCACCGACGGTTAGACGAGAAGATCCGGGCCGCCCACGCGCGCCTCCGCGAGCGGTCGACGGCCGTCGCCGACGAGCGCCACGTCTTCGGGGTCGTGCGACTGACCGGCGGAGAACTCGAGTAAAGGACGTCGCGCGCTGCGCGCCGACTCAGGCCGTCGTCTCGAGGCCCTCGTACGCCGCGATCGGCTCGCGGATCTCGTCGGGGAACGGCGCGGGTCGTTTCGTCTCGGGGTCGATGTGGACCATGGTCGTCTCCGCCGTCGCGGCGACGTCGTCGCCGACGCTGATCTCGTAGGTCATCGTGCAACTCGAGTCGCCCAGACGCGAGACGCGGAGGGAGACCTCGGGGTCGTCGCCCTTGACGATCGGCCGCTCGTAGTCGATCTCGAGGTTCGCGATGACGAAGGAGATCTCCTCGGTGGGGATGTCGACGACCGATTCCAGGTAGTCGGTGCGCGCGATCTCGAGGTAGGTCGCGAAGACGGCGTGATTGACGTGGTCCAGCGGATCGAGATCGCGATACCGGACGGGAACCGAGACGGTAAACGGAGCACTCATTGTACGTTGTCGAAGTCGGCTGTCACAAAAGAGGACTGCGGTTCTGGCAATTCCGAGCGGCGCTCCCGCGCTTCGTAGCGGGACGGCCGTTCACGCCTCTCGCTGCTCGTACAGGCGGGCGTGCGCCGTACAGAACGCCGGCTCGCGCAACTGCGCCTCGATCAGGTCCTCGTGGTAGTGGGCGTTGTAGAGGCGACAGCCCTCCCGGTCGCAGAAGGCCTCGCCCGTCTCGAGGTAGTGGTACGCCTGCAGGACGTACCCCTTCAGCGCGTCCGTCGTTCGCGGGTCGTCCGCGACCAGAAAGTCGCCCTCGACCTGGTTCTCGAGGACCTCGCGGGGCGGCGCGTCGCCCGATAGCAGCGCGTGGCGCTGCTTTTCTTTGTAGTACGCCTCGGGTTTGGCGGGTGCCTCGTAGAGTCCCGGCACCGACACCAGCGCGGGCTGGCCGAGGACGTTCACCCGCTTGTGCCAGCGGCCGTCGTGGTCGCCCCAGGTGCCGATCGCGCGGTCCAGAACCGCGACGTGGAGCGTCTCGAGGTCCCGTTCGGACGCCGGGAGTGCGCTGTTGAGCGCCCGCTGGATCTGCGTGCCATCGTAGAGGACCCCGCCCTCGCGTTCGGGGTGCTCGAGGGCCCGTTCCTCGTAGCGAATGGTTCCGAGCATCGTGTTGCCGGTCTCGCGCTCGTACGGCGAGGGGACTCGCGCCTCGGCGAACCGCTCGGCGAGGTCGTCGCTCCGGTGGACGTCGAGGAACCGGTCGCGGATCGAGACCGAGGCGTCGATGCGAGCCTCGAGCCAGTCGCCGATCGCCTCGCTGTCGGCGACGGTCGAGGGGGCGCGATAGCAGACGACAGTATCGACCATATATAACCTAGTTGTACCATCTGGTGAAACAGTTGCGGTCGACGGCGAGTTTGGTGGCCTCGAGTGAACGGAGCAAGCGGGTGAGCACTCCAACGCTGGTGGATGAAGGGCTCGGAGACGGCGACGCGACGCCGAAATCGAAACCGAACTGTCCGGTCGTGCGGGGCGCGGATCTCGGCCGAGAGCGACGTCTGCGAGTACTGCGAGGAATCCCTGACCGACGACGAATCCGATTACGGCTGGATCAACGACTAATCGGGCGTCGAGACCGGCGAAAAATGCGCTGTTCGCGGGGTGCGGTTAGTCGTCGGCCGGCGTCGCCGCGCGCGAGGTGATGTCGACCGGTTCGGCGTCGACCTCGAGTTCGTCGAGCGCGACCTGGGCGGCGCGCTTGCCGGAGACGAGCATGGCGCCGAAGGTCGGGCCCATGCGCGGCAGGCCGTAGGTCGTCGCGGTGGCCATCCCCGTGGCGATCAGGCCGTCGTGGACGAGGCCGGTGTGCTCGACGACGGCGTCCTCGGACTTGCCGACCCACATGGAGTCGTGGCCCGGCGAGTCGTGGCCCGGTGCGCCGTAGCTATCGTCGCCGGTCTGGTCCATGCCCGTCGCGGACTCCTCGGCGTCGGCGATGCCCGGCGCGTCGAGGACGCCGCGCTCGTCGAGTTTCTTGACGGCCATCGCGTCGTGGCCGGTCGCGTCGATGACCAGATCGGCCTCGACGGCGATCGGGTCGACGCAGGTGATCTCGCGCGGGAGCGCGTGGACCGGCGTCCAGTTCATCACGATCCCCGAGACCTTGTGGTCCTCGCGGATGACGATGTCCGTGAACTCGGTCATGTTCTGCATCTTCGCGCCCGCGTCGCAGGCGGCCTTGATGAGACCGGAACAGGCCTCGGGACCGTTCGCGATGTACAGGCCCTCGCTGTCTTCGGACTGCTTGTAGGAGACGTCGAGTTCGTCGAGGATCTGCTGGGCCGGGTCCCGTACGGTGACCTTGTTCATCAGGAACCCGCCGAGCCAGAAGCCGCCCCCGAGGTAGTTGTTCTTCTCGACGACCATCGTCTTGACGCCGCGCTCGGACAGTTCCTTCGCGGCCGTCAGCCCCGAGGGCCCGCCGCCCACGATGATGACGTCCGAGTCCGAGAAGTCCATGAACTCCTCGGTCCACTCCTGTCCGATCGCGCGGGTAACGTCTGCCTCTCCCACCTGACTGAATTGCTCGAATTCGCTCATACAACTTGGTGGTAGCACCGTGTGGTGAAAAGTCTATCGTGATGGGGCCACGAATATTCATTTTGCAGACGTGTGTTGGGAAAATTTCAGTGATTGATCGTGGCTATCGAGTCTATCGTCGCCTCAGTTCACCCGAACGCTGACGGCCGGTGGGGGTACGGAGGATAGTCGCGCTCTCCTCTCAATGGCCGTCCCGTGTCGTCTACGGGACGTCCTGACTTCTTCGAGGTGAGCAGCTCGGTTCCGCACTCGGCCAGTAGCTCTCGAGGTACCTCGCTCCGGATCGTCTCCAGGTAGGACACACGTTTCTTCCAGTAGCGGGAGATGCGTGCGACAGGGTGGTGGCTCCCTGACGCTCCGCGTTCGTCTCGAGCGGTCTCAGTCGTCGGTCAGCTCCGGATCGCTCTCGCCCGTCGCCGGCTCGTCTCGAGTCGCGGCCTCGTCTCCGTCTTCCTCGTCGATGACGCCCTCGCGCCACGTTCCCAGCCGGAACCAGGCGACGGCGACGACGAACGAGACGGCCATGCCGAACGAGTACGCCCACCAGATCCCCTCGATGCCCCAGTCGAGCCCGCCGATCTCGAGGCCGAGGACGGGAACGGTCACCGTCCACGCGAACGCCAGCACGAGCGCGACGGGGACCCGGAAGATCCACCGCGAGAGGAACGAGAGCACCATCGCCTCGCGGGTGTTGCCGGCGCCGCGGAAGGCGCCCTGAACGACCATGACGCCCGCGAACAGCGTCCAGAACGGCGCCATGATTCGCAGGAAGACGACGCCCTCGGCGATCACGTCGGGGTCGGCGACGAAGAGCCGCATGGCCTGGGCCGGAAACGCGATCAGGACCGCGGCGACGGCGCCGATCACGACCATCGTCCCCGCGGTCGCGGTCCGCGCGACGGCCGCCGCTCGCTCGGGCGTCTCCGCGCCGAGGTTCTGGCCGACGCCGGTCGCGGTCGCGTTGCCGACGGCGCCGGCGACCGCCCACGTCACGGACATCAGCCGGACGCCGATCCCGTAGGCTGCGGTCGGCGTCGCGCCGAAGCGGGCGACCAGTCCGGCCATCGCGACCGAGGCGAAACTGCGCGCCCAGCCGTCGATCGTCGACGGATAGCCGACGTCGACGAGCCGTCTCAGAACGTCGACGTCGGGCGTGAGATCCTCGAGTCGGAGGCGAACGCCGAAGCTCCCGTCGAGCAGGATGTAGATCCCCGCGGCGGCGGCCAGCCCGCGGGAGCAGAACGTCGCGACGCCGGCGCCGCGGGTCCCCCAGGCCGGGAACGGCCCCAGCCGAGGATGAGGAACGGGTCGAGGACGACGTTGACGCCGGCCGAGACGACGACGAGCCACATCGCCGTCTTCGTGTCACCCGCGCCCTGCAGCGACGACCGGAACGCGAAGAAGAGAAAGGTTAGCGGTAAGGCGAGGAAGATGACCTCGATGTACGCCAGCGCCTCGGCGAACACCGGCCCGCGGGCGCCGATCAGCTCGAGCAGCGGGCGGCGAAAGACCAGACCGGCCGCGGCGAGGACGCCCGAGACCGCCAGCGTCAGCAGGACCGTCTGGGCGACCACGCGATCGGCCATCCGGTCGTTCCCGGAGCCGACGTACTGGGAGACCAGGGCGATGGTCGCCGCCGTGATCCCGATCGCCGTCGAGACGAACAGCCACGAGAGGGGAAACATCAGCGAGACGGCGGCGACGGCGTCGCTGCTGACGCGGCCGACCCAGAACATGTCCGCGAGGTTGTAGACGGTCTGGAGGAGGTTCCCCAGGACCAGCGGCCACGCGAGGCGGGCGAGCTTCGGGGGAATCGCCCCCGTCGTCATGTCGACGCGCTTTCGCTCCGGTTGCGAGTCCGTCTCTACCACTGTCTTTCCGTCCGAGTCTCGCTCGCTCGAGTGAAAAGGGCTCGCCTCCCGCGAACGGATTGCCGACTCTACGAGGCCGGAACTCGAGCGTCCGCGGTTCGAAACGGTTCGGATTCGCGGGCCGAAAGAAGGAGTACGGTTGTTGTGAACGTCCCGTACATTTATGTGCGAGGGTGTGACAGGCACTACCTGGATGTCTGAAGAACATTTACAACAATCGTTCTCTCATTCGAGTCGCCGCCGGTTCCTCGGCGGTGTAACGGGACTCGCGGCCGCGGCAGCGTACACGCGAGCCGTCCCCGAAGACGCGGCGGCGCGAGTCGCGAACGGCGACGACCGCGCCGTCCAGTGCGTCAGTTCGCCGGACGGTACCGTCGAGGTGACCGTCGACGTCTCCGACGGGACCCCGCGCTACGCGGTGGCGGTCGACGGCACGACCCCTCTCGAGCCGTCACCGATCGGCTTCGACTTCCGGAACCAGCCCTCGTTCGGGGCGAGCGCGGACGGCACGACCGGTTCCGACGTCGCGGTCACCGGGAGCGAACGCGCGTCGGAAACGGAGGTCTGGGAGCCCGTCTGGGGCGCGTACGATAGCGTGAGCGCCGAGTACAACGCGCTCGTGGTCGGACTCGAGGAGACGGCCGAACCGGGCCGGTCGGCGAACCTCGAGGTCCGCGTCTTCGACGACGGCGTCGGCCTCCGGGTCGTTTTCGGCGACAGTTTCGCGAGCAACAGCGGACGGGCCGTCGTCACGTCGGAGAACACCGCGTTCGCGTTCGCCGACGACGACACCGCCTGGTGGATCCGAAACGAGGTCACCAACCCCCGGTTCGAACAGGAGTACGAGGAGACGCCGCTCAGCGAAATCCCCGGCGGTCGGCGGGAGACCCGACCCACGGGGACGCCGATGCGAAACGGCGCGCACACGCCGCTGACCGTCGAGACAGGCGACGGTGACGTCTACCTGAGCGTTCACGAGGCGGACCTCGAGGACTACGCGGCCGCGACGCTCGCGCCGCGGTCCGACGAGGGCGGAACGGAGCTCGTCACGGAGCTCACGCCGCTGCCGGACGGAACGAAGGCGTCGCTGGAACTCCCGAACGCGACGCCGTGGCGGACGATCCAGATCGGCCGCCGGCCGGGCGACCTGATCGAGTCGGAGCTGATCCCGCTGTTGAGCTCCGAACTGAAGGAGTCGGCCATGCCGACGGTCGACGGCGAGCCCGACACCGACTGGATCGAGCCGCGCAAGTACGTCGGCATCTGGTGGACGATGATCGCCGGCTCCGCCAACTGGGAGTACCGGCCGGACGACTCCTTCGACAGTCCCGAGGACGCGGCGGGATACGTCCACGGCGCCCGGACCGAACGGATGAAGCGCTACATGAACTTCGCGGCGGAGAACGGTCTCGACAGCGTCCTCGTCGAGGGGTGGAACGAGGGCTGGGACACCTATCCCGGCGACGGCACCGGACTCGAGTTCGGCGTCGACGACTCCTATCCGGACTTCGACGTTCGCGAGGTGACCGACTTCGGGCGCTCGCTCGAGTCCGACGCGGAGATGACGATCCACAACGAGACCGCTGGCGCGCTGCCCCACTACGAGGACCAGATTCTGAACGACGACATCTTCCAGCAGTACGAGGACGTCGGCATTCACTCGATCAAGAACGGCTACGTCTCCGACCCAGGGCTGGGTATCGAGGGCGACGGCGCCGAGCCGACGCACAACCAGCACAACCAGCTCGCGGTCAACCACCACCGGCTGGTCATCGAGGCCGCCGCGGCGAACCGCCAGATGCTCGAGATCCACGAGGGGATCAAGCCGACCGGGGAGATCCGGACCTACCCCAACGTCGCCAACCGCGAGGTCGTCAAGGCCCAGGAGTACGACGGCTTCGAGCAGTTGAGCGCCGACGTCGCTCCGGACCACCACGTCACGCTCCCGTTCACCCGGAATCTGGCCGGGCCGGTCAGCTACCAGCCGGGTATCTTCGACATCACGTTTAACGACGATCGGGGCGGGCAGATACAGACGACGCGAGCGAAACAGCTCGCCCTCTATCCCAACTACCTGAGCGGGCTGCAGATGGTCGCCGACCGCGTCGAGGCCTACGTCGACGAGACACTCGTCGTCGGCGAGTGCCTGCAGGCGGCCTCCGGCGACATCGACGGCTTCGTCACGCTGGACGAGTGGCGAAACGCCTTCGGCACGAACTACGTCGCGGTCGACCCGAACCGCGTTCCGTCGGGGTCGTCCGTCTCCTTCACCGTCGAAGACGCCGAGGCGGGCACGCACGAACTCCACCTCCGGTACGCGGCGGCCCCCGAGGACAACGCCCGGCGAGTCGTCGAGGCCGGCGAAACCCGGGCGACGCTACGCGTCAACGGCGAGACGACGACCATCAACCCCGACTTCACCGGCTACTGGGACCAGTGGGCGGTCTTCACGACGGAAATCGACCTCGAGGACGGCGACAACGAGATCGCGATCGAACTACACTACGACGAGTCGGGCGAGGCGTTCGAGGGCGACGTCGGCGGCTTCAACCTCAACACGATCGGGGTCAGCGAACCCGACGCGCCGTCTCCGGTCCCGGCCGAGTACGAGGGGTACACGCCCGAGAACGAGAACTTCGACGCGAAACCCGCATTCGAGTTCATCGAGTCGGTTCCCGCGGCCGGCTGGGACGAGACGCACGTCGTCGATAGCGAGATCGGCGACTACGTCGTCACCGCCCGCCGGAAGGGCGAGGAGTGGTACGTCGGCGCGATGACCGACGAGGGCGGCCGCGCCGTCGACGTGCCGCTCGAGTTCCTCGCGCCCGGAAAGTCCGGCGGCAAGGGGAACGGAAACGGTCCCGAGGGCCCCAAGTACGTCGCCGAGATCTACTCCGACGGCCTCGGCGGCGGCTACGAGTCCGACCCCGAGGCCGTCAGGATCGACGAGGCCGTCGTCGATCCGAGCGCGACGATCCTCGCCTCGATGGCCCGCAGCGGCGGGACGGCGATCCGACTCCGTCCCGCGACGGGCGAGGAACGCGAGGAGCTCCCGACCTACGAGCGGCCCACCCAGGACGTGCGCTACGAGATCGACGATCGAGCGGGACTCGACGATCCGTTCATTACGGCGACCGGCTCGAACGACGGCGATTTCGTCGGCGGGACTACGGTCGCGATCGAGGTCGACGGCGAGCGCGAGACCGTCGACAACGTCCGGCTCTCGCCCGGAGCGACCGACGAGACCGTCGCTCTCGGCTACGCGATCACGTCGATCGGCACGTACGACGTCGTCCTACGCGATCCGGACGACGGGACCGCCCTCGCGTCCGAAACGGTCACCGTCGCCCCCGGCGACCTCGTCGCCGAGTTCGACGACCCGGCCGGCGACGACCGCGGTCCCGGCGAGTACACCTACCCGACCAGCGACGACTTCCGGGAGGGCGCGTTCGACCTGCGCTCGTTCGCCGTCTACGAGGCCGACGACGCGTATCGGTTCGCCTTCGAAGTCGAAGAGCTCTACGACACCTTCGGCGGAGAGTTCTCGCCCCACTACTTCGCGGTCTATCTCCGCGATCCGTCCCTGGACGGCGGTCGGTCCACCGAACTCGGCGACCTCGAGGTCACCGCTGCCTTCGACGCCGACTGGCACTACCGCGTCGCCGCCAGCGGCTTCGGCTCGAGCGTCGTCGACGCGGCCGGGACCGACCTCGGATCGCCGTCGATCATCGTCGACTTCGAGAGCGATACGGCCGTTCTCTCCGTCGAGAAGGACGCGCTCGGCGTCGACATCGCGAACGCCGAAGTCGTCCCCGTGGTCGGCTCCGAGGACCGCGGGACGTTCCGCGACGTCGGCGTCGAGGCCGAGGGCTACGTCTTCGGCGGCGCGCGCGAAGACGCGGTCGAGAACGCGCCGCGAATCGTCGACCTCCTGACGCCGCCGGACGTCGACCAGTCCGAGGCGCTCGCGTACGACGCGGACTCGCTGGCGACGCTCCCGTTCGTCGAACTGTGATCGCTCGCTCCTGATTCGGAGCGCTACCGAACCGGAACCGGAACCGGAACCGGAATTCGGTCCGACGACGAACACTCGAGGCGACGACCGTCCTCGAGTTCTCCGCCGCTCCGGCCCGTTTTCCGCGAAACCGTCACGAACTGGCGACTGTATCCGTTCTCGATCGATATGTGATATTCGTGGCTATTACTTATGGCTCTCGTCGGCGTGAGTAGCGTATGGCGGCGATCGACTCCATCGAACGGCTTTTCCAGACGGTTTACAGGGGGCCGATCAAGCGAGCGGCGCACGCGACGGGGATCAACGAACTCCTCGAGTGGGGACTCTGGGCGGGCTACCGGACGATCAACGGCGGCGAAAAGACGCTCCGTATCGACGGCGAAACGGCGACGTTCGCCGTCCCGACGCGGTCGACGCTCGGCGTCCTGAGCGTCGCGGAGACGGTCGAGAAGCCGATCTACCGGGACCTCCTCGAGCGCGTCCGCCCGGACGACGTCTTCTGGGACGTCGGCGCCAACGCCGGCACCTACAGCTGTCTCGTCGGCTCGCGGCTCGCGGGTGACGGCGCCGCGGTCTCGTTCGAGCCGTATCCGCCGACCGTAGACCTGTTGCGGCGAAATCTCCGGCGGAACGGCGTCGACGCGACCGTCGCCCCGTTCGCGCTCGGGGACGCCGACGGGACGACCGAACTGGCGGTGCGCTACGACGACGAACCCGGCTCGCAGGAGCACACGCTGACGCCCGAGCGTCGCGAGTCCGCAGACGTCGTCGACACGGTGACGGTCCCCGTCCGTCGCGGCGACACCCTCGTCGACGACGGAACGCTGCCCGAGCCGACCGTGCTGAAGATCGACGCCGAGGGCGCCGGCCCGGCGGTGCTCGCGGGCCTCGAGTCGACGCTGTCGAACGGCGCCGTCCGCCGGGTCTACGTCGAGCCCCACGGGAACACCGACGAACTCGAGTCGACGCTCACCGAGTTCGGCTTCTCGGTCGCCCGCGAGTATCTCGGTCGGCATCGGTCGAACAGGAACCCGATCCTCGTGGCCCGGCAGGGCTCGACGGGATCGACGGGGCGCGTCTCGCGACTGCTCGGTCGGGGCGGCGAGGAACCGCGGCCGTCCTGACCGCGGACCGAGTCACCGCGGCACCCGCGGCACGGTCCTCGCGCACACGCGATCGCACGACCGCGCACACCGCACGCACACCCGCGCTGTCGGTCGGTTTTCGGCGAAAGCGTTATCAGATCCTCGGTCGTAGCGAGCGACGATGCAGGACACTCGCCCGTCCGTACCGGAACCGATCGCTCGAGGAGGTGAGCCGTCGTGGAGCTGATAATCACGGAGAAGGACAACGCCGCGCGACGGATCGCCGACATCCTCTCCGGCGGCACCTACGACTCGAGCCGCGAGAACGGCGTCAACGTCTACGAGTGGGGCGGAAAGCGCTGCGTGGGGCTGTCGGGCCACGTCGTCGGCGTCGACTTCCCGGACGAGTACTCGGACTGGCGGGACGTCGAGCCCGTCGAACTCATCGACGCCGACGTCGAGAAGACGGCAACGAAGGAGAACATCGTCGCGACGCTGCGCATCCTCGCGCGCAAGGCCACCCGCGTCGCCATCGCGACCGACTACGACCGCGAGGGCGAACTCATCGGCAAGGAGGCCTACGACATCGTCCGCGACGTCGACGAGGAGGTCCCCATCCGCCGCGTGCGGTTCTCCTCGATCACGGAAAACGAGGTCCAGAGCGCCTTCGACGATCCGGACGACCTCGACTTCGATCTGGCGGCCGCGGGCGAGGCCCGCCAGATCATCGACCTGATCTGGGGCGCCGCGCTGACCCGCTTCCTCTCGCTGTCGGCGGGCCAGCTCGGCAACGACTTCATCTCGGTCGGGCGAGTGCAGTCGCCGACGCTGAAGCTGATCGTCGACCGCGAGCGCGAGATTCAGGCGTTCGATCCCGAGACCTACTGGGAGCTGTTCGGCGATCTGACGAAGGACGAGACCACGTTCGAGGCCCAGTACTTCTACCGCGACGAGGACGACAACGAGGCCGAGCGCGTCTGGGAGGAGGCCGTCGCCGACGAGGTCTACGAGACGCTGGCCGAGCGCGACTCGGCGACCGTCGTCGACGTCAACCGCCGGACGCGGACGGACACGCCGCCCGAGCCGTTCAACACGACCCAGTTCATCCGCGCGGCCGGCGCCCTCGGCTACTCCGCCAAGCGGGCGATGTCCATCGCCGAGGACCTCTACACCGCCGGCTACATCACCTACCCGCGGACGGACAACACCGTCTACCCCGACGACCTGGATCCCGAGGAACTGCTCGACGACTTCGTCGGCCACCCGACGCTCGGCGACTCGGCCGAGGACCTCCTCGAGACCGACGAGATCGTCCCCACCGAGGGCGACGAGGAGACGACCGATCACCCGCCCATTCATCCGACCGGCGAGATCCCCTCGCGCGGCGGCGACGTGAGCGACGACGAGTGGGAGGTCTACGAACTCGTCGTCCGGCGGTTCTACGCGACCGTCGCCGACGCGGCCGTCTGGGAACACCTCAAGGTCGTCACCGAGGTCGACGACTACCGCATGAAGTCCAACGGCAAGCGCCTCGTCGAGCCCGGCTACCACGACGTCTACCCGTACTTCAGCACGTCCGAGAACTACGTCCCCGACGTCGCCGAGGGCGAGGAGCTCGCGCTGACCGACGTCGAACTCGAGGAGAAGGAGACCCAGCCGCCCCGCCGCTACGGCCAGTCGCGGCTCATCGAGACCATGGAGGACATGGGGATCGGGACGAAGTCGACCCGACACAACACCTTAGAGAAACTGTACGATCGGGGCTACATCGAGAGCGATCCGCCGCGGCCGACCAAGCTCGCGATGGCCGTCGTCGACGCGGCCGAGAACTACGCCGACCGCGTCGTCAGCGAGGAGATGACGGCCCAGCTCGAACAGGACATGGACGCCATCGCCAGCGGCGAGGCGTCGCTGGACGACGTCACCGACGAGTCCCGCGAGATGTTAGAGGAGATCTTCGCCAACCTCGCCGACTCGCGCGACGAGATCGGCGACCACCTCCGCAAGTCGCTCAAGGACGACAAGCGGCTGGGGCCCTGCCCCGAGTGCGGCGAGGACCTGCTCGTCCGACGCAGCCGCCACGGCTCCTACTTCGTCGGCTGCGACGGCTATCCGGACTGCGAGAACACGCTGCCGCTGCCCTCGACCGGCAAGCCGCTGATCCTCGAGAGCGAGTGCGAGGACCACGGCTTGAACGAGGTCAAGATGCTCGCCGGCCGCCAGACGTTCGTCCACGGCTGCCCGCTCTGTAAGGCCGAGGACGCCGGCGAAGGGCCCGTGCTGGGCACCTGTCCGGACTGCGGAGACGAACACGACGGCGAACTCGCCGTCAAAACTCTCGAGAGCGGTTCCCGACTGGTGGGCTGTACGCGCTACCCCGACTGCGAGTACTCGCTACCGCTGCCGCGGCGCGGCGAGATCGAGGTCACCGACGAGCGCTGCGACGAACACGACCTGCCCGAACTCGTCGTCCACAGCGGCGACGACCCCTGGGAGCTGGGCTGTCCGATCTGTAACTACCAGGAGTTCCAGGCCCGCGAGAGCGACTCCGGCTCCGACCTCGAGGCGCTGGACGGCGTCGGCGCCAAGACCGTCGAGAAGCTCGCCGACGCGGGCATCGAGAGCCTGGACGATCTGACCGAGGCCGATCCGGACGCGGTCGCCGAGGACGTCGACGGCGTCAGCGCCGATCGGGTCCGAACCTGGCAGGCGAAGGCGTAAGATCAGATCCGTTTTTCGACCGTCTGGACCCCTTCCGAGAGCGTCTCCCGCTTGAAGTACAGCGCCTCGACCGCGAAGACCGCCGCGGCGATGACGACGACCAGCCAGAAGACCGCGGGGAGCTGCGAGTAGAGGTACCACGTCAGCATGACGAAGAAGGCGGCCGAGCCGATCGCACCGACCAGCGGCGGGATCGGATTGACGTCGACGTCGTCGGAATCGCGCACCGTCAGCGCGAGCGCGCACATCGTGCCGAAGACGACGATAAAGGCCAGCGAGGCGAACTCGACGACGGCCTCGAGGCTCCCGAGGACGGCGAAGGCGGCCGTCAGGACGCCGATTACGAGCACGGTCCGCTTGGGCGCGGCGTCGGCGTCCGGATCGCCCATCTCGTGGGGCAGGATGTCGTCGTCGATCAGGTTCTTGGCGAAGATGGCCTCGCTGAACAGCGTCGAGTTGATCGCGCTGGCGGTCGAGATGAGGCCGGCGAGCCCGACCGCGAGCGCGAGCCACTTCGAGATGAGGAGGGCGCCGTAGAGCAGCGCCGGCTCGGGCTGGGCGGTGACGACCTCTTCGGGCAACAGCGTCGTGATGACGAACCCGACGAGGATGTAGATCGCGGCCGCGATCGGAATCGAGATGGCCACGCCCTTCGCGAGCGTCTCGTCGGGATTGTCGAACTGCTCCTGATCGTAGAACAGCAGCTGCCAGCCCTCGAAGGAGACGAACCCGACCGAGGCGGCGATTACGGGATTGAGACCGAGTTGCGAGAAGCCGGTCCGCAACTGGAAGTGCGCCGCGCCGTACCAGAGGCCGACGAGGCCGAAGACGGCGATGATCCCCGCCTGGACGAACACGAGGTAGCGCTCGACCGCCGCCGACGAGCTCGCGCCGAGGAGGTTCAACCCGACGAAGACCGCGAGCACGCCGACAGAGAGGAACTGCCGGACCGGCAGCCCCCAGACGTACTCGAACCCGATCAGCATCTGGCCGTACATGCCGAACGCGTAGGCGTACATCGCCATCGTCCCGATGTAGCCGACGACGAGCGTCCAGCCGACGACGCCCGCGGTCGTCGATCTCCCCGTCAGTTCCTCGATGTAGGTGACCGAGCCGCCGTTGCTGTCGGTCGCGTCGTTGAGCTTGACGTACGAGTACGCACAGCAGCAGACGACGACGGTCGCGAGGCCGTAGGCGAACCAGGTCAGGACGCCGGCGGCGGCGACGACGATGCCGATCGCCGCGTAGATCCCGCCGCCGACGATGCCGCCGACGCCCAGCGCGACGGCCGTTCCGACCCCGAAGCCGCCGCCGTCGTCCTCCGACCCGCCGCCACCGTCTTCGCTCACGATCCCGACCCCACCGTTACGACGCCGTTTTCCCACACGAGCCGCGGATTGACCCGTGCGATCGGGTGAACGCGGAAGTTCTCGACGCCCGCGTCCGCCGCGAAGCTGTTCTCGAACGAGCAGATCGGCAGGCAGACGCGATCCTCGAGCAACCGGGTGATCGCCGTCTCGTAGAGGCGGCGCCGCTGCTCGCGATCCGTCGTCGTTCGCGCCGTCGCGAGCCGTTCCATGACCGCGTCCTCGCGGTAGAAAGTCCCGTTCGTCACGCCGGTCATGTTCTCGTGGAACGTCGGGTAGAGATGGGTGTCCGGGTCGGGCGTGCCCGTGATCTCCCCGACGAACACCGAGTAGTCGCGCTCGGAGCCGGAGACGTGCCGCTCGAGGAATTTCGTCTCGGATACCGAAATCGTGAGCGCGCCGCGGCTGGCGTCCCGGAGGCCGCCGGCGAGCGCCTCGCCGAACTCCTTGTGTTTGGGATCCGTCGAGGTCAGGATGCGAAGCTGCCCGCTGGCCGCGTCGGCCTCGCGAAAGAGGTCGCGGGCGCGTTCGGGGTTCTTCTCGTTCGCGAGCTTCGCCCACTCGTCGGTCGGCATGTCCCACTCCTCGGCGACCCGCGGCGGTAGCGGGCCGTACTGGCGCTGGCCCATCGGCTCGACGAACTCGGAGACCGCCTTCTCGAGGTCGATGCAGTAGCTGATCGCCTCTCGCACTCGCGGGTCGGTCGTCGGCCCCTCGTTGCAGTTGAAGCCGAAGTAAAACGACGTGTACCCCTGCCGGCGCTTTACCGACGCGTTCGCGACGTCACTGACGTGATCGACGATCAGCGGCGAGACCGGCTCGATCAGATCGTTTCGATTCGTCCGGAGGCTGGTCAGCTGGGTCACCGGGAACTCGACGTAGACCATCGTGAGCCGATCGATCGCGGGCGGGGTCTCGCCCCAGTAGTCGTCCCAGCGGCGGAGCGTGGTCTTCTTCTCCGCGCTGAACGACGCCACCTCGAACGGGCCGGCGCCGATCGGATCCGTGGCGAACGCCTCCCTGTCGTCCTCGCGCTCCTGTCGGGGCACGATCGGATGCGTGAGCGCGTGCTCGAGCGCCGGGTACGGTTCCGTCAGCGTGAACCGAACGGTGTGCTCGCCGTCGGCCTCGACCGATTCGAACGGGCTCACCAGCCATTCCGTCGGCGCGTCTTCCTCGAGCGGCGCGGTGTACGAGTAGACCACGTCCTCGGCGGTCACCGCCCGGTCGTTCTGAAACCGCGCGCCCTCGTCGAGTTCGACGACGATCTCCCGGCCGCCGTTATCGAGTTCCGGATCGCCGGCCGCGATCGCGGGAACGATATCGGTACCCTCGCCGTAGCCGTAGAGCCCCTCGAAGATCCGATCGATCGCCTGCTCCGAACCGATCGCTCGCGCGGTGATCGGATCGAGAGAGAGCGGCGGCCGGAGCGTTCCCACGCGGAGCGTCGAGCCCGCGTCCGTTCCAAGCGTCGTCGAACAGCCCGCCATCGTTGCCGTGCTCGCCCCGCCGAGAGCGACGAGCAGGTCGCGTCGCGCCACTCCGCCTGTTCGGTTCTCACCCTGATCAGTCATCGGAACTCGTGTGCGTCAGTCGTCGTCGGCAGGTTCGTCGAGCCGTCGCGTACTCGGCCGTTATAGACTCTATTGCGACGACCGACGAGTGCGGCATGCCTGCACCTGATGGGACGCGTTCGCCGGGTCAACGGTGCGATCGCCAGCGGTTGAATCGGACTCTTCCGGGAGTAGAATTAACTGAGTGTTCGCATATGTCAGTATCACCCTCGCGACGCCGTCGGGCGTCGCACCTCACAGCATGTCTGGACCCGACAAAATCGCGGACGGACCGGGAATCGGAGGGGGCGACGGGATCGAAGTCACCGTCGGGATCGATCGACTCGAAGCCTTCCTCACGGCCGACGATCCCGACGTTCGGGAGTACGCTGCGCGAACGCTCGCGACGAAGGCCGCCGAGCGGCCCGACGACGTTCGCTCGGCCGTCCCGTCGCTGACCGACCGCCTCGAGGACGAGCCGTCGATCAGGTCCCACGCCGCCGCCGCGCTGTCCGCCGTCGCGGCCGACCACCCCGGCGCCGTTCGCGAGTCGATCCCCGCGCTGACCGACCGGCTGGAGGGCGAGGCGCGGAGCGCCTCGAGTACGAGCGGCGAAGCCGCGAGTGCGACCGTCCGCGCGGACGCGGCCGACGCGCTCGCGGCCGTCGCGGCCGCAGATCCCGCAGCAGTCGCCGACTCGATCGAGGCGCTCGGGCGCTACGCGACCGACGGGAACGAGCGGGTCAGGGTTCGGACGACCGACGCGCTCGCGGCCGTCGCCGACGCCCAGCCCGAACGGGCCGTCGCCGTCGTCGACGACGTCGCCGCCACGGCCGACGACGAGACGGCCGCCGTCCGCGAGAACGCGACGGCGGTCCTCGCGGCGGTCGCGGCGGCCGCTCCCGACGCGGTCCTCGAGGCCGTCCCGGCCCTGGTCGATCGGCTCGAGGACGAGGCGGACGACCCGGACGGCGCGACCGCGTCCGCCGAGGCCGGAGCGATCGGCGGCCACGCGATGGAAGCGCTTCGAGCGATCGCCGACGACTCGCCGGCGGCCGTCGCGGACGCGGTCGATCCGATCGCAGCCCGCTTCGCGGACGACCGAGAAGGGGTCCGTCACGACGCCGCCATCGCCCTCGCGTCGATCGCAGCCGCCCGGCCCGAGGCGGTCACCGAGGCCGTCGATCGACTCGCGGACCGACTCGACGACGCGGCGGCGATCCGCCGCGAAGTGCGCCGGCGCGCTGCGCGAGTCGCGGCAGCCGAACCCGGCGGCGTCGCGTCGGCGACCGCCGCTCTCGTCGACCGACTCGACGACCCGCTCGAGGCGTTCGGACGGACGCCGCCGGGACGCTCGCATCGGTCGCGGCGGAGCGCCCGACCGCGATCGCCGAGGCCGTCCGCCCGCTGGCCCGACGGCTGGAGACGGACGTCGAGGCGGTTCGGAGCCACGGCGTCACGGCGATCGCGGCCGTCGCCGACGAGCGGCCGGCCGCGGTCGAACCCGTCGTCACCGAACTGGCCGCCGTCGCCGACGCCGACGACGAGCGCGTTCGCCTCGACGCGGTCCGGGCGATCGCCGCCGTAGCGTCGTCCTCGCCCGACGCGATCCGACCGGTCGTCCCCGCTCTCGCCGAACGGGTCGACGACCCCCACGAACCGGTCCGCCGGCCCGCAGTCGACGCGCTGGCCGCGCTGGCACGCGAGACGCCCGCCGCGGGGACGGACGTTCCCGCGCTCCTCGAGGCCCTCGAGGGCGAGGCGGAGAACGCCTCGGACGCGGACGACGAGTGGATTCAGGGGTACGCGGCCCGCGGCCTCGCCGACGTCGCGCGGTCGGCGACCGCCGACGCCCACCCGGCGGTCGGTCGCTGACCCGGCGGCTCGACGACGACGCGGCCGCCGTTCGGCAGGCCGCGACGCGCGATCTCGTGACCGTCGCGGCCGAGCGCCCGCTGGCGGTTCGCGGCGCCGTCGGCCCGCTGGCCGAGCCGTTGGGAGACGAGGACGCGACGGTTCGGAACAACGCGGCGATCGTCCTCTCGCGGGTCGCGGCGTCGGCCCCCGACGATCTCCGCGAGGACGACGTGGTGGTCTCGTTGCTGGCGGCGCTGGACGACCCGGATCGTTCCGTTCGCCGGACCGTTCGCCGGACGCTCGGCGAGATCGCACCCGACACCGGCGACGACTGTCGGCCGACACTGTCGCTGGCCGTCGCGGAGACGACGGCCGAAGCGGAGCGGGTCCGCGTCGCCGCCTGCGAGGCCATCGCCACGCTCGGCCTCGAGTCCGGGGCGGAGGCCGAGGCCGTCGTCGAGGCGCTCGCCGAACTGCTGGTCGATCCGACGCCGGCCGTTCGCGCCGCGGCGCTGGACACCCTCGAGACGACGCTCGCGGAGGACGCCGACGTCGAGCCGACGCCGACCGACGTCGTCCTCGAACTGCTGTCGGGCGATGACGACCGGTCGGCCGCCGTCGCCGCCGCGCTCGGGGACATCGCCCGGATCAACTCGGAGCCTATCGCCGCGGCCGCCCCGTCGCTGCTCGAGCGGCTCGCACCGGGCGGAGCCGACGCGCCGGCGCTCCTGCGCGCGCTGACGACGGTCGACGCGGCGGACGACGGCGACGCCAGCACCGTCACCGGGGCGCTCGTCGATCGGCTCGACGCCGACGGGGACCGACGCGCGATCGCCGGGGAGATCGCCCGGCTCGCGGCGACGGCGCCCGACGACGCGGCCGCCGAGCGAGACCGACTGGCCGACCTGCTCGCGGAGCGGGCGGGAAGCGCCGGACGGAACGGGGACGGGGAGGCCGACGACGAGGCGGTCCGGGGCTACGCCGCGCTCGCGCTCGGCACCCTCGCGGTCACCGGTCGCGACGACGGAAGCGCGCTGGAATCCGAGCTCGAGGCGGTCGACGACCGGCTGCTCGACGCCGCCTCGCTGGCGGCCGGCGGCGAGACACCGACCCACACCGACGGGATCAACACCCAGCTCTCGGGGATGGGCGACCGGCTGGACGCGGAGCCGTGGGTCGCCGGCCTCGCCGCCCTCGCGCTGGCCGTGCTGGCCGACGAGTCGGCGACGCTCCGGCCGACCGGGATCGAGAAAATCGCCGGCGGACTCGAGGCCGACGGTCCCGTCGTCCGGGTCGCCGCCGGTCGGGTCCTCGAGACGATGGCCGACGACGATCCGTCCGGCTTCGCGGACGCGGTGCCGGCGCTGCTCGCGGCCCTCGAGGACTCCGATGCCGACGTCCGGGCGGCGGCCGCCGGCGCGCTGGCCGCGTGTGCCCAGTCGGACGATGAATCGCCGTTCGAGGACGCCGGTCGGAACCCCGTCCCGGTCCTCGAGTCGCGCCTCGCCGATCGCGACGGCCGGGTGCGCGCTCGAGCCGTCCGGACGCTGGCGGCGCTCGAGGCGGCCGAGACGCGACCCGCGATCGAGTCGCTGACCGACGACCCAGTCCCGGCCGTCGCGACCGCAGCCGACGACGCGGTGACGCGGCTCGCGGACGCCACCGACGCGCCCCCCGATTCCGACGCGGCGACGCCGCCAGCTGGCCGATGACGCGGGCCGGCGCGAACCGGTCGCGCGGTCGGCGGCCGACCGCTGGGCCGCGCCCGACCGAACGCTGGCGCGACGATCCCGAAGACGCCGCGATCGAAGCCGCGCCGGCGGTCGTCGGCGAGACGGTCGCCGTCGGTCTCGACGACGGCAGCGTCGCCGCGCTGGCCCTCGAGGACGGGCGCGAGCGCTGGCGGTTCGAAACCGGCGGCCCGGTCAGGGCCGCGCCCGCGGTCGCCGACGAGAGGGTCGTCGTCGGCAGCGCCGACGGCGCCGTCTACGCGATCGACGCCGAGAGCGGCGAGCGCGCGTGGCGCTACCAGACCGACGGTCGCGTCGAGACGTCGCCGGTCGTCGCCGACGGCGTCGTCTACGCCTGTAGCGACGACCTCCACGCGATCGACGCCGAGAACGGTCGCCCGGTCTGGACGGCCGCCCTCGAGGGCGAGTGCTCCGGGCCGACGGTCGCCGACGATGCGGTCTACGTCGCCACCGGCGATCGACTGCACTCGCTCGCGACGGCCGACGGGGGCCGACGCTGGGAACGCACCTTCGAGGCCCCCATCGGCGCGCCGCCGGCGGTCGCCGATGGCACGGTCTACGTCGCCAGCGGCGAGACGCTGCTGGCGCTGTCGAGCGCCGACGGCTCGCGGCGGTTCCGGTTCGACACCGGGGCGCGGATCGAGACGCCGCCGGCGGTCTCGAGCGCCGACGGCACCGTCTACGCGACCAGTTCCGACGGGAGCCTCTACGCCGTCGAGACGGCCCGCGGCACCGCGCGCTGGCGGGTCGACGTCGGGACGGCGGCGACGGGGCCCGCGGTCGTCGGCGAGGCGGTCTATCTGGCGACCGAGGACGGGCGGCTGCTCGCGCTGACGGCCGGCGACGGACGCCGGCGCTGGCGACTCGAACGCGAGTCGACTCCCGCGGCGATGATCGCCTCGAGCGCGACGCTGTGGCTTATCGACGACGGTATCGCGGCGCTCGGTGGCGGTCGCTCGTCCCTGACGGAGTCGCTCTCCGGGCTGTTCACTCGATTCGGCGGCGACTCCTAAGCTCGCCAGCAGCGGGTGCGAAATAGCGCTGAATCGCACACGTCGTTGCTGACGTGGGCGTCGCGAACGGAGACGGTTTATCCGGTCAGATCAGTTCGGCGACCTCGGCGGCGACGGAAGCGTCGACGAACGCGATGACCCGGTCGCCGGTTTGGATGATCTTGTTGCCCCGCGGGATCTGCAGCTGCTCGTTGCGGACGATCGCGCCGATCACGATCCCGGACGGAAGCTGGTCGGTAACGTCCCGGAGGGCTTTCCCGGCGAGAGCGCTCTCCGAGTCGACGACGACCTCGAGCACTTCGGCGTCGTCGTGTCCAAGGACGCTGACTTCCTTCGGTCCCGGCTCGTAAATGGTCCGGAGGATCTCGCTGACGATGATGTCTTCGGGGTGGACGATCACGTCGAGGCCGGTTTCCTCGAAGAGGTCGACGACCTCGGGGTTGTCGACGACGGCCGCGGTTCTGGCGACGTCGAACTCCCTGGCCAACTGCGCCAGGAGGTAGTTCGTGTTATCGTCGACCGTGCCGACGACCAGATCGGCGCCGGTTAACACGTTGGGGTTGAAGCCGCCGATGTTCGTCACGTCGGTCTCCGCGACCGACGAACGTCGGAGTCGGGTCGTCAACTGCGTCGCCTGCTCCGGATCGCGCTCGACGATTTCCGGCGTCCAGCCCCGGGCCTCGAACTGCTGTGCGATCTGGTAGCCCAGCACGTCGCCGCCGACGACCACGATGTCGTCTTCGGATTTCAACGGCGGCTGAGCGGAAACGTCCGCCGCGAAGCGGCTGATGCTGGCGAGACTGCCGATCACGACGACGCAGTCCCCCGACCGGATCACGGTCTCCCCGGTCGGGATGATGACGTCGTCGTCCCGGAGGATCGCCGCGAACGTCGCCGACGCGTAGCGATCCGCCTCCGCGACGCGCTGGCCGGTTATCGGCGTGTCCTCTCCGATTTCGAACTCGGCGACCTCCACTTGGTCGTCGGCGAAGGTGTCGACGGCGTGGGCGCCCGGAAGCGCGATCGTCCGAACGACGGCTTCGGCCGCGAGCTTATCGATACACAGCATCGTGTCGACGCCGAGTCCCTCGTCGAGCGACTGCCAGGTCTCGAACAACCCGACTTCCTTGACGCGGGCGATGGTGCGCGGATCGCCGGCCTGCTTGGCCGCGTTGCAGACCATGACGTTCGCCGCGTCGCTGTCGGTGCTCGCGACGACGATCTCCGCCCGATCGATGCCCGCCTCCCGGAGCGTCGACGCCGAGCGACCGTCGCCGACGACCCCGGTCACGTCGTGTCGTGAACGAAGCTCATCGACCAGATCCGCGTTTCGGTCGATGACGACCACATCATTGGATTCCGCGAGGTCAGCGGCCAAATTCGATCCGACGCTCCCGGCACCGATGATGAGAATCATCTGTGATCCCGTATTACTGAGTCGGAAGCAGTCGTAAATCTTTGCCTGTCACTGGAAGAGACAATACCGGCGAGATCGGGAACGATCCGCCGTACCGTGTGCGACGGTCGCGGTTGATCGTCGGAGAGCCACGCCAGTAGCCGTCGTTACGGCCTCGAGCCGCCGATGCGCGACGCCGTCGACCCGCCGGTCGTTTCGTCGGACGGTCCTTCCCCACGGTCACCGTCGGAATCCTCGACCTCGAGTTCGGCGTCGACGTCCCGGACGATCGTTTCGCGATCGAGGACGGCAGTCTCGTGCCACCGTTTCTCGCCGTTCGGATCGACGAGGATCGTTGTCGGGTAGCCGACGACGCCGTAGGCCTCGGCCAGTCCGGCATCGTAGCCGACGGCCCAGTCGCCGCCGTGGGTCGCCCACCACTCGCGGAGCGCGGCCGGCGACAGCGTCTCGGGGCGCTGGTAGGTGGCCGCGACGAATCGGACGGCGTCGCCGCGTCGCTCGCGGAGCCGATCGCGGGCGGCGGCGAGTTCAGGGATCTGCGCCCGACAGTTGCCGCAGCCGGTGACGAAAAACGTGACGAGCGCGACCGCGTCGGTCGGAACGCGGACCGTCCCCGCCTCGCTCCCGCGCGCGTCGATCGTCTCCACCTCGAGGGACTCGTCGCCGTCGCTCATCTCCGGACCGTCGGCGCCGAACGACGGCGGCCCGACTCGCAGCAGGGACCCGGCGCCGGCGAGGGCGCCCGCGCTTCCGAGACCGGCGAGGAGTTCGCGCCTGTTCATCGACTCACTCCCCGTGCGACGGGGACCGTATGGCCGGCCGTACGGAGCGACGAAACAAGAGTTCGCTGCCGGCGACGAACTCTCGAGACCGCCACAGACAACTGCCCCAGGCCCGTCGTAGAAGCCATGACCGACGAGCGCGAGCGGTGGAACGACCGGTACGGCGACGTCGAGTTCGAACTCCCCGACGAACCGATCCCCGAACTCGAGCGGCGGATCGAGACGCTACCGGACGGGCGCGCGCTCGACGTCGCGACCGGCACCGGTCGCAACGCCCTCTTTCTCGCCGAGCGCGGCTACGACGTCGACGCGATCGATATCTCCGACGCGGCGATCGAGCGGGCGCGAGACCGAGCCGACGAGCGCGGCCTCGAGGTGAACTGGCGGCGAGCCGACCTGGCCGACGTCGAACTCCCGACCGACGAGTACGACGTGCTCACCGTGAGCTTCTTCGCCGCGCTCGAGCACCTGCCCGATTGCAAGGACGCGCTGGCGCCCGGCGGCGTCCTCGTCTACGAACACCACCTTCGCTCGAGCGATCCCGTCGAGGTCGGCCCCTCGAGCGAGCGTTTCCGGTACCGCTCGAACGACCTCCTGCGGGCGTGTCTCGACCTGACGATCCTCTCCTACGCGGAGCGGCGGCGGCCCGTCGCGGGCGGGACGGCCGCGGTGGCGACGCTGGTCGCGCGCAACTCCCGGGGCGGCACCCAGTCGTATCCGATGCTCGAGGAGTAACGGGCAGTCGTCGGGGGTTGTCCGTCCGACCGGCGGCGCGTCGACCGCGAACCGCGAGCGGTCCGGTCAGTCGAGAACGTCCTCGATGTCTCGCTCGAGGGCCTCGATACTGTCTTCGATGTTCTCGACCATCATCGTCTGCTCCTCGGTGGCGGCCGCGATGCTCTGTACCGCGGCCGTGACCTCGTCGCTCTGTTCGGCGACCGAGTCGATCATGCCGGTGATCTCCTCCGAACTCGCGGCCTGTTGGTCCGTCGCGGCGGCGATGTCCGTGATCCCCTCGTTGGTCTCCTGGATCGCGCTGCGGATGGTTTCCTGGTTCTCGACGACGCCCTCGATCTCCGTCACGACGGTGGCGATCTCCTCGTTGGTCGTCTCGACGCTGTCGACCGTGTCCAGGGCCGTCTCGCGGATCTCGGCGACGATGGCTTCGATCTCGTCGGCGCGCTCTTTGGACTGCTCCGCCAGGCCCTTGATCTCGTTGGCCACGACGGCGAAGCCGTTCCCGGAGCCGTCGGCGCGGGCCGCCTCGATGTTGGCGTTGAGCGCGAGCAGGTTCGTCTGGTCGGCGATGTGACACTCCCCTTGCACCTCGGAGAGGCTGTCGGACTGCTCCTCGGCGGACTCGCTGATCTCCTGGGAGTTCTCGGCCATGTTCGTCGCCGCGTCCCGCAGTTCCGCGACGGCGCCCTCGACCTCGTCGCTCATCTGTTCTTGAAGCTGCGTGATCCGCTCTCGCTGTTCGATCAGCGTCGTCACGCGAGTGAGGACCTCGACGGCGCCGACGACGTCGCCGTCCTCGCTCGTGATCGGGACGCCGAGCGCGCGGGCGTGTACCGTCTCGCCGTCGGCGCTCTCGGCCGCCCGGATCGATTCCTCCCGGATCGGGCGTCCGGTCCGGATGACCTCCTCGGCGAGGGTCTCGTCCTCGCCTTCGGTCCCGAAGACATCGTACGCGTGTTTCCCCACGACGTCGCCGGCCGGATAGCCGGTGATTTCCTCGACGCCGTCGTTCCACCGGGTGATGTAGCCGGAGCCGTCGACGGCGAACGCCGGCTCCGGAAACACGTCGATAAGGCCGGTGAACGCGCCTCGCCAGAAGGCGGCCGCGTCGTCGTCCGCTCCGGGTTCGATGCTGGGGGGAGTTCCTGTCTCAATCGCCATGGTGATTCTCGTTTGGAGAACATATCTCGATACCGTTTATAAACTGTGGCCGCTCAGCGGATCGGAAATCGCACGAAAGCGGTCGTTATCTGAACTCAATCGTTACTACTCGGAATATTGGTACTAAATGAAGGCACTGCGACACCCTATAATGTCGCCCGCGCCGGTGGGATGGCCGTCGACCGCGCTCGAGGGGGCCGGTGCGTCGGTCTCGAGGGCACGGCCGGTATTGACAGCGCGCCCTCGCGGAGAGCGACCGACAATTGGTCAATCGTGTAGTTCGCGTCGCCGAACGACCGGGCCGCGAGGCTTCGCCGTCCAATAGGACACGGAACGCTCGCGTATTGACCGTTCCAACTCGAACGACGACGTCGTCACGGCTCTCGACGGCGCATCCGTCGGGCCGACGGTTTATCATCCTTATTGATATTATATTCCTCGTATCCAGTACCGAAACTACTATTTTATATATCTCCGTTATACGTGGTTATACGATGACCAACTGCTCGAGTCGAGGGCTCTTACGGGTGCTCGACGAGCGCGGCGCGGTCGAAGTGGGGACGCTAGCGGCCACGCTTGACGAGCATCCGGTGACGGTGACGCAGGTGTGTTACGACCTCCAGTCGGACGGCCACGTGCGACAGGTCTCGGGGGGCGTCTACACGATCACCGAGGACGGCCGACGGTATCTCACGACGCTCTCGGAGTGACGTTTTCCCGGACGCCGCTACGCCCGATCCGTAGCGCCGCGGCTGTCCCGCCCGACGGTCGTCAGATAGATCCCCGCGAGAACGACGGCGCCGCCGGCGATCGTCACGGCGTCGGGTACCTCGGCGAGCAACAGGACCGCGAGGACCGTCGAGCCGACCGGCTCGCCCAGCCAGGCGACGCTGACGACGACCGACTCGAGGTGTTTTAGCGTCCAGTTGACGACGGTGTGACCGAAGACGCCGGGACCGACGGCCATGCCGAGAAAGAGCAGCCACTCCCGGGCCGGGTAGGCGACGTAGTCGTGGCCCTGCGCGCCGACGAGGACGCCGAGCGTCAGCGCGCAGGCGGCGTAGACGACGGTGACGTACGGGAACAGCGAGACGCGCTGCCGGATCGACCGCCCGGCGAGCACGTAGGCGGCGACGGTGATCGCCCCCAGCAGCGCGAGGGCGTTCCCGTACGGCGTCGCGTCGGAGACCGGCGCCTCGCCGGCACCGCCAAACGACATCGCGGCGGCGCCGACGACGGCGACCGCGATGCCCGCGGCGGTGGCGCGATCGAGCCGTTCGCCGAGCACGAGCGCGGCGCCCAGCGCCACGAAGACCGGCTGCGTCTGGACGATCGTGACGCTGGCCGCGACGCTCGTGTGGTTCAAGCTCTCGAACCACGCCGCGAAGTGGGCGGCGAGTGCGACGCCGGCGGCGGTCGCCGCAACGAGGTCGCGCCGCGAGAGCCGCCCGAACTCCTCGCGGGAGCGCACCAGCGCGACGGGGGCGACCATCGCCGTCGTGAACAGGACCCGGTAGAAGGCCACCACCGAACTCGGCGCCGCGCTCCAGCGGACCAGCACGGCGCTGGTACTGGCCGCGAACACCGCGAACGCCAGCGCGACCGTCGGCGTCGCCTCGAGTTCCGATCGGTTCACGTCGGGTGAATTCACGCGGGCTTTCAAACGCGTTCCGAAACCGCCCGCGTGAGCGATAATCACACCCCGTAGACGGCCCGAATCGCCGACGCTATACGTTCGAGTACGTCTCGTGGGGATATGGACGAGCGGACAGTCGGAATCTGCTACGTGCTCGCGTCGGCCGTCGGGTTCGGCACCGTCGGGATCTTCGGGACGCTCGGGGGCGACGTCGGCCTCTCGATTCCGACGATTCTCGCGTTTCGGTTCGCTATCGCGTCGGCGATCCTCTGGAGCCTGCTGGCCGTGCAGGGTCGACAGAACCTCCTCGGCGGACGATTGCTCGGTTGGGCGGCCCTCCTCGGAATCGGCGGCTACGGCGGCATGAGCGGCTTCTACTTCTGGGGGCTCGAGCATCTCACCGCGGGACTGGTCGCGATCGTCCTCTTCACGTTTCCGGCGATCGTCGTCGCCGTCACGCTCGTTACGTCGCCCGGCCGGATCAGCGGACCCCTCGTCGCGGCGCTCTGTCTCTCGCTCGGCGGCGTGGCGCTGATCGTCGGTGCGGACCCCGCCGGCGCCGATCCGCGGGGCGTGATCATCGTGCTCTGCTCGGCCGTCTGCTACGCCGGCTACATGCTGGGCAGCGAGCGCGTCCTCGAGTCGGTCGATCCGCAGGCGCTGACGGCCCACGTGTTGCCGGCGTCGGGGCTCCTGTTTCTCGCGATCGGCGCGGCGCGGGGGACGTTCGCGGTGCCGGCGGCGACCGAGACGACCGCGTGGGTCGTGTTGGTCGCGCTCGGTCTGGTCTCGACGGCGATCCCGATCAGCCTGCTCTACGCCGGCCTGTCGAGGATCGGCGCGAGCAGGGCGAGCATCCTCAGCACGGTCGAACCGGCGGTCGCCGTCGTCCTCGGCGCCGCGGTGCTCGACGAACCGGTGACGGCGACGACGGTGCTGGGCGGCGTGCTGGTCGTCGGCGGCGTCGTCGTGATCCAGCGGCGGAGCTAACGGAACGGGCGGCGAGTCCGTCGATCACATGCGGTTGCTGCGATAGATCTCGGCCGTCTCGCGGTCGATCTCGTCGAACTCGATGATATCCTCCTCGGTCAGGTCTTCGGCGTCGTACGCCTCGAGGAAGGCGACGGCGTCGTCTCTGTCGGCGAACGACCGCGGGTTGATCTTCATCGGATCGTCGACCGCGGTCTCGTCGGTAATGAGCGCGAAGTGCGCCTCGGTCGCGTCGACGAGGTCGCCCGTTTCGTAGTCGGCAATCCAGGCGCCGGCGACGGGCGAGTCGGACGTCGTGATGACGAGATAGGCGAACAGACAGCCCGGCGTATCGAAGGCGGCCCCCGTCCCGTCCTCGTGGGCGACCTGTCCGTGCCAGTTGGGGTAGTCCGCCGGCGTCATATTGCAGATCGGGCAGTTCTGCTCGTCGGTGAACGCGACGGGTTCGTCGCCCGGATGTTCGAGGGTCGGATCGACCGTCCGCTCGTCGTCCTCCTCGTCGGCCTCACCCTCGTCCCCGCCCAGACAGCCGGCGCTCCCCGCGAGGAGGCCGGTCCCGAGGAAGCCGAGTAGCCGCCGTCGCTCGAGGGGCCGACCGTTCGGTCCGTTCATACACCGACTACCGCCGCGACGGCCAAAACGAGCGTGGTTCGATCGCCGAACTATCGAATCGGATCCGCGAAACCGGAGCGTCGATGCGGAGAGACCGGATTGCATCCACCTTACTCGAACCCGTGTCGTCTCTCACTCGAGGGAGATCGTCGTCGGTCTCTCACTCGAGGCGCGCCTTCGTCAATCGATGCCGTTCGCGGAACATGGCCTCGAAGCCGACCGTCGAGAACGGCGTGGCGACGTCGGTGAGACGGCCGACGCCGGCGACGTCGCTGCCCGGGAGTTCGTACGCGACGCGATCCCGGAGCACCGTCCGCTCGCCGTCGGCGAAAAACGAGTGGGTGTGCTCCCAGCGGTCGAACGGACCGCGGATCATCTCGTCGCGGAAGGAGGCGCTGCCGTCACTGCGCTCGCGATCCGTGATCAGCGACGTCCAGTGCTGGCGCGGCCCGACGCCGAGGGGCCGTATCGACAGCGCGAGTTCGGTCCCGGTCTCGAGTACGTCCGGATCGCGCTCGCCGTCGGGGCCGAGGACCGCCTCGACGCGCAGGTGCATCCAGTCGGGCGTCACCGCTTCGAGGCCCTCGACGCGCGAGTGAAACGCCCAGACGTCCGCGAGCGGCGCGTCGATCGTCGTCCGGCGTTCGTAGGTCGCCATCGCTCCCGACTACGCCGGCCGACGGGAAAACGGGACGGCCAAACGACCGTCCGGACGGACAGAACGTACCCCACCCACATCGTCCGCTCGGGCGTCGGAGGGGGACGCCGTTCGGACGGACTACTTCAGTCGTTCCTGGAGGAAAGAGGGATGTGCCGCCGTGACGCCGTCGATCTCGAGTAGCTGGTCGGAGATGATCTCGCCCAGCGCGTCGCCGTCCGCGGCCCGGACCTCGGCCATCAACATGTGGTCGCCGCTGGAGCTGTACAGCGCCTCGACCTCGTCTAAGTCCTTCAGCGCCTTCGTCGCCTCGACGTAGCGCTCGCTCGAGACGTCGATCCCCACCATCGCGATCGTCTTGCTCGAGAGCTTTTTCGGGTCGATGTCGGCCGAGTAGCCGACGATGACGCCTTCCTCCTCGAGCTGGTTGATGTACTTTCGAACGGTCGGTTTCGAGACGTCCGCCCGCTCGGCGATCTCGGCGTAGGACGCCTGGGCATCCTCCTCTAACACCTCGAGGATGCGATCTTCCGTAGCCTGTGTACTCATGATAGTCTCTTTTGCTCCGACGGAAAAATATCTTTTGTATACGAAAACGACCGGTACGCAGGGGAAAACACGCTCGAGACGGACGTTTCGGGCGTCCGACGGCCGGACCGCCGGACTTATTCGCCACGTGGTCGGAGTGTCGGTATCCCGTCATGGTCGACGCCAATCACGTCAGCGGCGCGGTCTGGCTGCTCTGTGGCCTCGCAATTCTGTTTCTCGGCTATCTGATCGCCGTCCGCGGCCGGGCCGACCTCCACGCCAACTACGACGAGTCGGTCGATCCGGCCTACGCCTCCCGGTGGGCCGGCGGGACGGCCCTGGTCATGGGCCTGCTGGTCGTCGCCTACGCGATTCGGGAACTTCTCTACGGCTTCCATCCGTACGCGCTCGGCGGCCTCCTCGTCGCGCTGCTCGGCCTGAGCTACCTCTCGAAACTGTTCGCCGGCGGGTTCGGTGCGCGGAGTCGAGACTGAGTCCACCGCTCGAGTCGTCCTCGCCGGCGTATCGGTCGAACAACAATTGATTTAACAGATCGGTGGTGGGAATGATATATGCGACAGACACGTCGGGGGTTCGTCGCGCTCGGGGTCGGTGCGATACCGGTCGCGACGGCGGGCTGTCTCCGCCCTCGCGGCGCCGACGCGACGACGGCCGCGGAGCTCGAACGCCGACTGGGCGACCTCGACCGTCCGGAGACGATGATCGGCACCGTCGAGACGACGTTCGACCGCGATGGGGCGACGACCGTCACCGTAGACGAGATCACGGCCCGCGCCGGCGGCGAGACGTACGTCGAAGGGACCACCGACGACGCCACCTTTCGGAACGTCGACGACGGGGAGCGGGCCTGGTTTCACGACCTCGAGCGAAACCGCATCGCGGTGCTGGGCTCCGAGATGAGCGGCGAGAGCCACATCGATTACAGCTACGGCGAGACGACGACGTACTTCGATCAACTCGATGCGACGGTGCGCGAGGAGACGACGCTCGACGGCAGAGACGTCTACCTGGTCCGGTTCGCTCCGCCGCCGGACGAGGTCGTCGAGCGTTCGATCAGCGTCCTCGTCGGCGACACGGAGTTCGTGATCCCGCTCGAGACGGAAGAGCGCGAGACGACGGAGCTACAGGAGACCGTCGAGCGGATCGACGTCTGGTTCGATCGGGAGACGCTGTTCCCGGTCAAACAGATCGTCGAAACGAACGCCGTCGATTACGACGCGATCTACACGTCGCTCTCGCTGAACGAACCGGTCGCGGACGACCCGTTCGCGTTTGACCCGCCTGAGGACGCTCTCGTCGAAGAACACGTCTTCCCCTACCTCGACCGGTACGACGCGCTCGAGGACGCGGAAGCCGACGCAGGGGTCGCGATGACGGAACCGACTCGCCTGCCGGACCGGTTCACTCGCGCGACGGCCGCCGTCGCCGACTACCCGTACGCGGACGACCTGTGGGAGGTCTCGGTCAGGTACGCCGGCGACGAGAGCGTCGGCGAGTCGATCCGGGTCGGCGCCTGTAACGGCCCCCGCCCGTTCGACGTCGACGGCGAGACGGTCTCCGTCGACGGCGCGTCCGGGACCGTCGCCGAGAGCGATCTCGGGACGACCGTCGAGTGGCCCTGCGGCGAGCGGACGTACGTCGTCTTCGCGACCGCGTCGGTCGATCGCGAGACGGCGCTGTCGGTCGCCGAGTCGGTCGACGATTGCGACTAGCGATCGTTGAGACGCTGAGTCGGACCGCGAAAAAACAGCGAATTGTTCCGAACGGCGTTCCCGACCGCGGGAACGGCCGTTACGTGTGACGGTCGAGCAGGTCGTAGCTGCGCTCCCACTCGGCGTCGTCGTCGAAGTAGCGCTCGGCCAGCGGCTGGTCGGGCATCTCGCCGACGGCGTGTTTCTCCTGGGAGTAGGAGGGTCGGTCATCGTCGACGTAGTACCGACCCGTCAGGACGGTGCCCTCGTTGAGGACGTCCTCGGTCTCGCGCATCATCTCGGCGGCTTCCGCGCGGTCGTTGACGTCGAAGTCGTAGTCGTCGGACTCCTGGACGTCGACGTACGGGACGTACTGGCGTGCGTCCTTGTTCCAGGTCGGACACTGCGTCAGGAAGTCCACGTGCGCGAAGCCGTCGTGTTCGATGGCTTCCTTGATGATCTCCTTGGCCTGGTTCGGGTTGACCGCGGCGGTGCGAGCGATGTAGCTCGCGCCGGCGTTCAGCGACGTCGACAGCGGTCGCAGCGGCGTCTTCGCGCTGCCCGACGGCTGGGTCTTGGACTTGTGGCCCTTCGGACTGGTGGGCGAGGTCTGGCCCTTGGTCAGCCCGAAGATCTCGTTGTTGAACACGATGTACGTCATGTCGTGGTTCTCGCGGGCCGTGTGGATGAAGTGGTTCCCGCCGATCCCGTAGCCGTCGCCGTCGCCGCCCGCGGCGATGACCTCGAGTTCGGGGTTGGCGAGCTTCGCGGCCCGTGCGACGGGCAGCGAGCGGCCGTGGATCGTGTGGAAACCGTACGTGTCCAGGTAGCTGTTCAGCTTGCCGGAACAGCCGATCCCGGTGACGGTCAGCACCTCTTCGGGGGTCTTCCCGGCTTCGGGAAGCGCCTGTTTCAGCGACTTCAGGACGCCGAAGTCGCCACAGCCCGGACACCAGGTCGGCTGCGGTTCGACACCGGGCGTGAACTCGTCCTGGTCGATCTCGCGTTCCTCACCGATCGCGTTGCACTCATTGGTTAGTCACCTGCAGCGGGTTCGATTCGTACCTGTGCGGTTGGCTGACGGTCCTCATCGGCGAGGTTAACCTCGTAGCCCTCGACGATCCGGGCTCGAAGGTTGCTGCTGAACTTCAGCAGGCTGGTCATCTTGTCGCCGAAGCGGCCCAGTTCCTTCTGGATCAGGCCGCGGAACTGCGCGGTGGCACCTCTTCGGGGGTCTTCCCGGCTTCGGGAAGCGCCTGTTTCAGCGACTTCAGGACGCCGAAGTCGCCACAGCCCGGACACCAGGTCGGCTGCGGTTCGACACCGGGCGTGAACTCGTCCCGGTCGATCTCGCGTTCCTCACCGATCGCGTTGAATGCACTCATTGGTTAGTCACCTGCAGCGGGTTCGATTCGTACCTGTGCGGTTGGCTGACGGTCCTCATCGGCGAGGTTAACCTCGTAGCCCTCGACGATCTCGGCGGGCTCGAAGGGGTTGCCGTTGAACTTCAGCAGGCTGGTCATCTTGTCGCCGAAGCGGCCCAGTTCCTTCTGGATCAGGCCGCGGAACTGCGCGGTGGCGTTCATCTCGACGACCAGGACCCCAGGATGATGCCGTAGTCGGCGTCTTCCGGACCGTAGTAGGTCTGGGTCGAGTCCCGCTCCTCGTCGAGTTCCGCGCGGATCGACTCGAGTTTCTCGAGGCGACGCTCCATCTGGGCGACGCGGTTGTCGGGGTCCTCGCTGATGTGCCCGACGGGGCTGTGCTCGTTACCCGTCGCGAGGTAGCGTCCGCCCTTCTGGCCGGGGATCGACCGCGGCGCGACGCCGTTCTCGGCGTCCTCGTGGTTGAACCGCTTGAATTTCCCGGAGTTGTCGTGGGCGGCCTCGCGGAGTTCCTCCTCGGTCAGCGTCGAGCCGAGATCCGGCTGGGGATCGCGGTCGAAGAACTCGACGTCGACGTTGGTGTTCTCGCCGGAGAGCTTCTGGTCGTAGATGATGATCGCCGGGATCTGGTAGTCCCAGGCGATCTCGAAGGCCAGTCGCGTCTGCTCGTAGGCCTCCTCGATGTTCCCGGGCGCGAAGACGACGCGCTGGGAGTCGCCCTGGCTCGTGTAGAGGACGTGCTCCAGGTCGGCCTGTTCGGGCTTGGTCGGCATCCCCGTCGAGGGACCCGCGCGCATCGCCTCGATCAGGACGAGGGGCGTCTCGGTCATCTCCGCGAGCCCCAGCGGTTCGCTCATCAGCGCGAAGCCGCCGCCGGAGGACCCGGACATGGCCTTGACGCCGGCGTGGCTCGCGCCGACCGCGAGCGCGGCCGCGGCGATCTCGTCCTCGACCTGCTCGGAGACCCCGCCCATGTCGGGGAAGTTCTGGCTGAGGATGGTGAACACGTCCGTCCACGGCGTCATCGGGTAGCCGGCGATGAACCGACAGCCGGCGTCGATGGCACCGTAGGCGATCGCGTTCGAGCCCGACAGCAGGGCCTGCTCGCTCTCGTGGGAGCCCTCGGGCACGCGCAGGTCGTGTTCGAAGTCGTGTTCCTCCCGAGTCATCTCGTAGGCCTCGTGGAGGATCTCGAGGTTCGCCTCGAGGATGTCCCCGCCCATCGCGTCGGACATCAGGTCCTCGATGTGCTCGAGGTCCATGTCCAGCAGCGCCGCCGTCACACCCACGCCGGCGGTGTTGCGCATGACCTCGCGGCCGTGCTCCTTGGCGAGTCCTCGCAGATCAACCGGGAAGACGTGCCAGTCGTTCTCCTCCGCGCGCTCGTGGAGGTTGACGTCCTCGACGTCCTCCTCGCTGATCAGCCCCTCGTCGTAGACGATGATGCCGCCTTCGCGGAGGTCGTCTAGGTTCTCCGAGAGGGGCTTGATCTCCTCGTTGCCGTAGTAGGCCTCCTCCTGCGGGTTGCGAGCGAACGAGTCGCCCAGTGACAGCAGGAAGTTGTACCCGTCTCCCCGAGACTGTACCTCCCGATCCGCGGCTCGGATCTCGACGTAGGTGTGGCCGCCGCGGATTCGCGACGGATAGTGGCGATGCGTGAATACGTCGAGCCCCGAGCGCATTAGCGCCTTGGCAAAGTTCTGGCTCGTCGAGTCGATTCCGTCGCCGGAACCGCCCGCGATTCGCCAGATAAGTTCGTCGCTCATAGTGAAATCAGTGGCCGGTGGGCCGACCGTGCCTGGATTTTGCTCTACGTGACCTAAAGCCTTTGCTATAGATTGCCATAGATCTATCGTGAGGAATGAACAACCATCCATTTTACCTCATTGCCCTACTCGATTCCTCTGGGAAATCCGCCAAAATTAGGCATGATTAATAATTTTAAACTTAATTTAGAACTTAGAATATAGGATATTAACGCGCTTGCTGTCAAACTCAGTAACAGGCGGTTCGCGTAGAACTGGAGGTGGAATTATACGGACGCGAGTGATTGGTGTGCGATACCATGCCAGTATCGCTCGATTCCCAGGTGGAAGCGTTCCTCCACGAACTGTCGGACCGGGGACTCCCGCCGCTCTATCGCCTCTCGCTCGAGGAAGCGCGGGAGACGTACCGCGAACTCACCGTCTCCGACGAATTCGTCGACGCCGTCGGCTCGGTAACCGACCGGACGGTGCCCGGCCCGGCCGGCGAGATTCCGATTCGGATCTACGCGCCGTCGGGCGACGGGCCGTTTCCGCCGCTGGTGTTCTACCACGGAGGGGGGTGGATCCTCGGCGATCTCGAGACCCACGACGGACTCTGTCGAGCGCTCACGAACGCGACGGACTGCGTCGTGGTCGCCGTCGACTACCGACTCGCACCCGAACACCGGTTTCCGGCGGCGCTCGAGGACTGTTACGCAGCGACGCGGTGGGTCGCGAACAACCGGACGGCGATCGACGCGACGACGGAGGGACTCGCCACCTGCGGCGAGAGCGCGGGCGGCACGCTCGCCGCGGGCGTGGCGCTGCTCGCCCGCGACCGAGACGGCCCGGTGATCGACCACCAGACGCTTCTCTATCCGCCCACGAACTACGCGTTCGACACGGACTCCTACGAGGAGAACGCGCAAGGGTACTTCCTCACCCGCGAGGACATGAAGCGGTTCTGGCGGGGCTACCTCCGGAGCGAACTGGACGGGCGCCACCCCTACGCGTCGCCGCTCCGGGCGGACCTCGAGGGGATGCCGTCGTCGCTGGTCGTGACCGCCGGCTTCGATCCGGTCCGAGACGACGGCCGCGCGTTCGCTGACCGGCTGGCGGACGCCGGCGTTTCCGCTCGACACCTCGAGTACGACGAGATGATCCACGGATTTCTGCCGATGCTCGACGATCCAGAACTCGACCGCGCGCGGGAAGCAATCGACGAGGTCGGCGCGGCAGTCCGGGGCGCGATCCGCTGACGGCCGATTCCCTCGCCGCCCGAAACCGCGGGACGGGAGATACGCTTTAGTAACGGGATGTGATGCGTACCGGTATCATGGGATACGTTATCAAGATGCCGAAGCTGGGACTCGAGATGGAACGCGGGATCGTCCTCGAGTGGACCGTCGACGAAGGGGAGACCGTCGACGAAGGGGACGTCCTCGTCGAGGTCGAGTCGGAGAAGAGCATCGGCGAGGTCGACGCCCGCGAGGACGGGGCCCTCCGGCACGTCTACGTCGAAGAGGGCGAGGAGGTACCGCCCGGGACGCCGATCGGCATCCTGGCGGCGCCGGACGCCGACATCTCGGACCTGCGGGCCGACGCCGAGGCCGAACTCGAGGCGGAAGCGCCCGAGGTCGCGGCGGCCGCCGGTCCGGACGCCGGCGCGGCGTCGGACGCGCCACAGCGGGAGACGCGGACGCGACGCCCGAGGCGAACGGCGCCGACGGCGGCGACGCGGCCGCCGCGCAGCCCTCCAGCGGCGGGTCGGACGGGGCGCCCGAGGACCTCAAGGCGTCTCCGCGCGCGCGAAAGCGCGCCGAGGAACTCGAGGTGGACCTGACAGCGGTCGAGGGGACCGGACCGATGGGGTCGATCACCGAGGCGGACGTGGAGGCCGCGGCCGAATCGGCCGCCGAAGCGACGGATGCGGAGCCGACTGCGGCCGACGCGACGGACGGCGAGGAGATCACGGCCTCGCCCCGCGCGAGGAAACGGGCGGAAGAACTCGAGGTCGATCTGACGACGGTCGAGGGGACCGGGCCGATGGGATCGATCACCGAAGCCGACGTGGAAGACGCGGCCGAGTCGGCGCCGGAGCCCGGAACAGCCCGCTCCGAAGCCGAACGCGAGACCGATATCGAGATTTCGGTGGAACCGACCGACGTCGCCGGCGTCCGCCGAATCGAACCCGGTGATCCGCTGACGGATCGGTACCATCGGACGACGGCCGTCGCCGCGCCGGCGGCCGCGAACGCGCTGTTCGAGGCGACCGAAGCGGTGCGGACGGCCTTCGAGGACGAGGTCACGATGACCGACTTGCTGGTCGTTCTCGCCTCGGCGACGCTCGCCGACCACCCGGTGCTGAACGGAACGTACGCGGAGTCGACCCATCAGGTCCGAGCGACGCAAAACGTCGCGCTCGTCGCCGGGAGCGACGACGGGCCGGCCTCCGTCGTCGTTCCGGACGCTCGAAACCGCTCGCTGACGGAGATCGTCGAGGCGCGGCGGACGGTCGACGGCGACGACGCGGACGCCGCCGAAACGGAGCGGGCCACGTTCACCGTCGCGAACGCCGCCGAGACCGAGGCGGACGGGCGACTCGTTAATCCGCCGTCCGTCGCGACTCTCGAGGTCGATCCGACCGGCCAGCGGGCCGTTCCGAACGGCGACGACGTGCGCCTCCGGCCGCTCGTGGTCGCGACGCTGACCTACGACGCGCGAGCGATCGGCGGCAACGAGGCGGCCGCGTTCCTCGAGCGACTGTTCGAGCGGGCCGAGCGGGCGTCGGAACTCGTCCTCGGGTCGTACCGCGGTCGTGAGTGAAAACGGAGATCGCTACCGCTCCTCGAGCAGCGGACCCTCGCGGACCAGCGCGCCCGCCTCGACGGCGGCGCCGAGCGCGGCGTCGGCGTCCACGAGTCGCGGCCCGTCGGCGGTCGGCGTCATCTCGACCGTCGCGTCCACGACCTCGAGTTCGCGCTCGCCGTCCGCGCCGACGACGCCGTCAGACACGTCGAACGTCGCCGGCTCGTCCCACTCCAGCCGGTCGCGCTCCTCGATTCCGATCGTCGCCGTCATCCCGGGCGCGACGATCGCCGAGACCGACCGTGGCGTCGCTTCTGGGTCGTCGAGGCGGAGCGCGACGCCGCCGGGCGCGTCGGGGGCCAGCGGCTCGAGACAGCCGGCGACGCTCCCGAGGCCGATGTCGCTCGGGTGCGCCCGCGAGACGACGCCCCCGACCAGTTCGGACGGGTCGATGACGGCCCGCGTGCCGACGAACGATCGGTCCGTGATCTCGACCGCCGCCAGTCCGGTGAGCCGTTTCTCGCCGTTGACGTCGTCCGCTCGAACGTCGATCCGGCCGTGGCGATCGGTTACGGTGTCGGCGTCCGCGGCGCCGGTCGCGACCGCGGCCGCGGCCGCTCCGGCGACGGTTCCGTCGACCGGCGTCGGCACGACGTTGTTCGTCCCCGTCGAAACGGAGACGACCGGAACGTCGCCGACCTCGAGCGCGACGTCGCGGGTGGTGCCGTCGCCGCCGAGGACGACGACCGCGTCGGCGTGCTCGCGGAAGCGCGCGGCCGCTCGCCGCGTGTCCGCGGCCGACTCCTCGACCGGCATCTCCACGCGTTCGACCGCGAGGTCGTCGGGCGCCTCGGAAACGGCGTGGTCGGCGATGCCGCTCCGATCGGGCATGACCGCGACATCCGGCGGCTCGGCGACGACCGCCAGCCCCTCGAGGACGCACTCGGCGACCCGGCGCTTGGCGTAGTTGTCGACGACGCTCGCGCCGCCGGTGAGCCGACGGATGTCGCGGCCGGCCGCGGGATTCGCGATGAGTCCGACGCGGGTCACGCGTCGGCTCCGTGGCTCGCTGCCATCGCTACGTGATCAACTCGATCGCCTCCCGGACGTCGTCGCCGTCGGGGAGGACCTCCTGCTCGAGCGGGGGGCTGAACGGCATGTGGGTGTCCGGTGTGCCGATCCGCTGGATCGGCGCGTCGAGGCTGAAGAACGCCTCCTCCTGGACGCGGCTGACGATCTCGGCGTGGACGCCGTAGGAGAGGGGACTCTCGTCGGCGACCACCAGCCGGCCGGTCTTCCGGACGCTGTCGGCGATGGTCTCCGTGTCCAGCGGGTACAGCGAGCGGACGTCGATGACTTCGACGCTGACGTCGTCGGACAGGCTGTCGGCGGTCTGCAGGCTCTCGCCGACGAGCCGCTGGGTCGCCACGACGGTGACGTCCTCGCCCTCGCGTTCGACCGCGGCCTCGCCGAGGGGTACGGTGAACTCCTCGTCGGTGGGGACCTCGCCCTGCTGCTCGTAGATCATCTTGTTCTCGAAGACGAACACGGGATCGTTCGACCGGACGGCGGCTTTCGTCAGTCCCTTCGCCGCAGCGGCCGTCCCCGGCGCGACCGCTTTTAGGCCGGGGAAGTGAGCGATCCAGGCGTGGACCGTCCCGGAGTGCTGACTCGCGGCGCCCATGCCGCCGCCCTCGGTCGTCCGGACGGTGACGGGCATCCCCGTCTTCCCGCCGAACATGTAGCGCATCTTCGCCATCTGGTTCATGATCTGCTCCATCGAGACGCCCATGAAGTCCGAGAACATGAGCTCGGCGACGGGTCGAGTGCCGGTCGCGGCGGCACCCGTCGCGGCGCCGATGAAACCGGCCTCGCTGATCGGCGTGTCGCGGACGCGTTCGTCGCCGAACTCCTCCCAGAGGCCGCCGGTCACCTCGAGGACGCCGCCGAACTTCCCGACGTCCTCGCCCATGAGGTAGACGTCCTCGTCGCGCTGCAGTTCCTCGCGTAAGGCCATCCTGATCGCCTCGCGGACGGTCATCGTCTCGGTCTCCTCGGCGCGCTCGATCTCGGCCTGGGCCGTCATCGGCGATCACCTCCGAGCGAGCCGCCGTCCGCGCGGGCCTGACTGGCGAACCGTTCGATCTCGGGTGGCATCTCGGCGAACATGTCCTCGTAGGCTTCGCTCGGGTCCGGGAGCGGAGCGTCCTGAGCGTACTCGATCGCCTCCTCGATCTCCGCCTCGATCTCGGACCGCATCTCCTCGAGTTCCTCCTCGGTCAGCTCACCGCGGTCGATCAACAGGTCCGAGAACCGATCGATCGGGTCCTGTTCCTTCCACTTCTCGATCTCGTCCTCGTCACGGTAGGGCTGCTCGTCGCCCTCGTAATGGCCGCGGTAGCGGTAGGTCTCGGCCTCGACGATCGTCGGTCCGTCGCCGGATCGAGCGCGCTTGCGCGCCTCCTCGACGGCCTCGGCGACGGCGGTGACGTCCATCCCGTCGACGGTGACGCCGGGGATGTCGTAGGCGCCGGCGGTGTCGCTCAGGTCGTCGACGTTGTGCTGCTCCTCGACGGGCGTCCCCTCACCGTAGCGGTTGTTCTCGACGACGAAGACCGCCGGCAGGTCCCAGGTCGCCGCGAGGTTGATCGCCTCGTGTACCTGTCCCTGCGCGACGGCGCCGTCGCCGAGGAAGCCGACGGCCACCTGCTCGCGGTCGTCGTAATCGATCGACAGCGCGGCGCCGGTCGCCAGCGGCGGACCCGCACCGACGATGCCGTTCGCGCCGAGCATCCCGGCGTCGACGTCGGCGATGTGCATCGAACCGCCCTTCCCGTTGCAGTAGCCGTCCTGCTTGCCGAACAGTTCGGCCATCATCAGCTGCGGGTCCAACCCCTTCGCGATGCAGTGCCCGTGGCCCCGGTGCGTGCTCGCGATGTAGTCGTCGGGCTCGAGCGCGGCGCACGCGCCGACGCCGACTGCCTCTTCCCCGATGTACAGGTGGACGAAGCCGGGAATCTCTCCGTCGGCGAAGTAGTCGCCGGCCGTCGAATCGAACTCGCGGATCGTCAGCATTCGACGGAGCGCCTCCCGTCGCCCCTCCTCCGTTTCTAGTGTGTAGTCGGCCATGCGACACACGGTACCATGGATCAATGTATAACGCTAACGGTGACCAAAATCGATGCCCGTAGGCGGTCGTTTATTAGTTCGAACGGAGAGGATCGAACGACATGCGCGTACCAGCACACCGAAGACGGGACCTCGACCGCTCGCGGTCCGTCGATCACGACGCGGAATCGGAACTGCGGTCGCCGACGCCAGCATCGACGCCGACGTCGATCGAGGTGATCCGCGAATGATGCCCGAGCGAACCGTCACCGCCCGGAACCCGGAGGGGATGGGCGGGACCATCGAGGCCGGCTCGTTCGAGTGGCGGTTCGACGAACCCGAGTCGGCCGGCGGCTCGGAGACGGGGCCGACGCCGGTCGACGTCTTCCTCGGCGCGCTGGCCTCCTGTCTCTCCCTGAGCGTTCGCTTCCAGGCGAACAAGCGCGACACGCCGGTCGAGACCATCGAGGTCACGACCGAGGCCGAACCCGAACACGGCTCCGTCGACCGCCTCGAGGCGACGATCCGACTCGAGACCGACGCCGACGACGAGACGGTCGATCGCCTCGTCGACTTCGGCGAGCGGGGCTGTCACGTCTCGCAGCTCGTCGGGGACGAGACGCCGATGGACGTCGCGTGGGAACGGCTGTAGCCGTCGGCGGTCGCCCGGCGGGAACGTCGCGACTGCGCGACCGCGCTACTCGGGATAGGTCGCGTCCGCTTCCGGCATCGACTCCACGTTCGCCGCGGTCTCGAAGATCGCGCCGTTGAGTTCGTCTGCGGTGTCGAAGTACCAGAACTCGGTGCCGCCGTAGTCACCGCTCTGGAGCACGGACAGCCCCGCGGTCTCGAACTCCTCGACGACCGCGTGAGGATCGTCGAACGCGAAACAGGCGACGTGGTGGAGGCCTTCGCCGTGTTCCTCCAGATGCTCCGTGTAAATGCTCGGTCCCTCGAGCGGTTCGATCAGTTCGATCATCGTCCCGCCGAGTTGCGCGAGCGCGAGGCGCATCGAGTACTCGTGGGGTTCGCCGCGGTAGATCCGATCGGTCAGCGCGGGCGGTTCGAACCGGTGGATCTCCCACGGGCCGATGCCGAGGAGCCCCTCGAACCGGTCCATACCGTCCTCGAGGTCCTCCACCACGAACGCGACCTGTGAGAGTTCCGGTATCTCGATGTCAAGTTGTGTGATGTTGTCAACACCCATACACAGGCGTCGACGCGGAACGAGTTACCGTTTGGTACTGATGTACACGCTTGAGAAAACGACCGATCGGCGCCTCGATCGGCTACCCGGTCACTCGTTGTTCGGGTTACTCGGGTGGTAGTCGGTATCGTACTCGCCGGGCCGGTCGTCGACGCGGTCGGGGTTGAGCCGGCCCGACAGCAGCATGAAGTCAACGAGCGTCAGCGCGAGCATCGCCTCGACGACCGGGACGCCCCGCGGCGGGAGGACGGGGTCGTGGCGGCCGATAACCTTCTCCTCCTTGATCTCGCCCGTCTCCCAGTCGGCGGTCTGCTGGGACTTGGGGATCGACGTGGGCGCGTGCAGCGTGACCTCGCCGTAGATCGGTTCGCCGCTCGAGATGCCGCCCTGGATGCCGCCGTGGTCGTTCTCGACGGGCGTCGGATTCCCCTCGGAATCGAACTCCCAGTCGTCGTTGCGCTCCTTGCCGGTCCACTCGCGGGCCTCGCGGCCGAGGCCGAACTCGAAGCCCGTCGTCGCCGGCACCGCCATCATGGCCTGGCCGAGCCGCGCGGACAGCGAATCGAACCGCGGCGCGCCGAGGCCGACGGGGACGCCCTGGGCCTCGAAGTAGATGCTGCCGCCGATGGAGTCGCCTTCCTCCTGGTACTCCTCGATCAGCTCCTGCATCTCCGCGGCGGTCTCGGGGTGGGCACACCGAACGTCGTTCTCTTCGGAGTGTTCCTTGATCTCCTCGAAGCTCACCTCGGGGGCCTCGACGTCGCCGATCTGGTTGACGTGAGCCTTGAGTTCGATGCCCTCGCGCGCGAGGAGCTTCTTCGCGATGGCGCCCGCGGCGACCCAGTTGACGGTCTCGCGGGCCGACGAGCGGCCGCCGCCGCCCCAGTTGCGAGTGCCGAACTTCGCCGAGTAGGTGAAGTCGCCGTGGGACGGACGGGGCGCCGTGATGAACGGCTCGTACTTGCCCGAGCGAGCGTCCTTGTTCTGGATGACCAGTCCAATCGGCGTCCCGGTCGTGTACCCGTCCTGAATCCCCGACTTGATCGAGACGTCGTCGGGTTCGCCGCGGCTGGTCGTGATCATCGACTGGCCCGGCTTTCGCCGGTCGAGGTCCTCCTGAATGTCCTCCTCCGAGAGCTCGAGGCCGGCGGGACAGCCCGAGATGGTACAGCCCATCGCCTCCCCGTGGCTCTCGCCGAACGTGGTCACCTGGAAGAGGCGACCGAAGCGGTTGCCGTTCATTACGGCTTCCTGGGAGACGGGGCCACTTAGCGGTGCAGGATCTCCGACGGCCGGTCGCCGCCGAATCGATTCCGTTCCGAGCGACTCGACCGAACGCGGCGCTCGAGGCGAGCGTCCGTCCCAGCGCTGCGACGAAATGACCGACGGACGGACTCTCCCGAAATCCTGAATTCAGCCGCCTCAACCCACCCAAAATGTCTTTTCGCCGCGTGATGTAAGTACCATCACACTATGAACCGCCGTTCGCTGCTCGCCGGCGTCGCCGCCTCGGGCACCGCGATCGCGGGCTGCGCCTCGATCGAGGCGACGGTTTTTCAGGAGTCGACGACCCCGGAGGTCCCGTCGGATCCCGACGACCCGATCGCTCGCGCGACGATCGGTTCCCCGACGGACGACGACTCGCCCCACCGCGTCCGTCTGTGGAACCGAACCGACGAACAGCGGTCGATCGGACTGGACCTCGAGGCCGAGTCGGCCACTTTCGAGGGGGACTACGACCTCGAACCCGACGCGCACGTGGTCATCTTTCTCCACGACCAGGCCGAGTACGCCGTGACCGTGACCGTCGACGGCGACGAGGTCGAATCGACGACCCTCGAGGAAGAGTCGTTCGACGGGCCCTGTCCGGCGACGGAGCTGTTCGTCCTCGAGGACGGCGAGTTCGAGTCGACGTTCGAACCCGAGTCCGACCACTGCTAGCCTCGAGGACTCGCGGTCGTCCGCCGTCGGAGGCGCGTCTCGATGGCCTTATCCTCGTCTCTCCGAAACCGGCGGACGGAATTCATGCGCTGGCAGTATCGGTCGACAGTGCTCGTCCTCTGCCTGCTCGCGTTCTTCGTCACCTACTTCGCCCGGATGGCGATCAGTCCGGTCATTCCGTTCATCGTCGACGACTTCGCCGTGTCCAACACGCAGATCGGCTTCGCCCTGTCGGGGATGTGGCTCGCCTACGGCCTCTCGCAGTTCCCCAGCGGCGTCCTCAGCGACCGCTACGGGGAGAAGCGGGTCATCCTCGTCGCCGTCGGCGGGACGTCGATCGCGAGCCTCCTGCTCGCCCTCGCGCCGGCGTTTCCCGCGTTCGTCGTCCTCGCCGTTCTGCTCGGAGCCGTCGCCGGCCTCCACTACGCCGTCGCGACGACCCTGCTCTCGCGGACGTACGACGAACTCGGGCGCGCGGTGGGAATCCACTCCGTCGGCGGCCCGCTCGCCGGGCTGGTCGCGCCCGTGGCGGCGGCGTGGGTCGGCGAACGGTTCGGTTGGCGGCCGGCGCTCGCGCTCGCCCTCGGCGTCGGCCTCCCGGTCTTCGCGCTGTTCGCGTGGCGGATCCGCCCGACCGAGCCGCGACGGCCGGAACAACCAATGCGCGACCGGTTCGAACTCGACGCGCTGGTCGACCTGCTCTCGCGGCCGGCGATCGTCTTCACGCTCGCGGTCGCCATGCTCGGCACGTTCATCGTCCAGGGGCTGCTCACGTTCCTCCCGACGTTCTTCGTCGCCCACCACGGCTACTCGGCGACGCTCGCCGGGACGGCCTTCTCCGGGTTCTTCGTCGTGCGAACCGTCGGCCAGTTCTTCCTCGGCGACCTCTCCGATCGGATCGGGCGCGACCTCGCCATCGGCGGGTCGATGTTCGCGGGAGCGATCGGCCTCTTCGGGTTGGTGGTCGGGCAGACGCGCGCGACGCTGGCCGCCGCCGTGGTGCTGGTCGGCGCGGGCTCGAGTTTCTTCGCGGCGCTGGATCCGCGATTCCTCGACCAGTTCGAGACCGCCGAGCGCGGCGCCGGGTTCGGGCTCGTCCGGACGGTCTACACCGTCGTCGGCGCCGCCGGATCGGTCGGCGTCGGCCTGTTCGCCGACCTGTTCGGGTGGGCGACGGCGTTTCTCATTCTCGCCGCCCTGTTCTCGGTCACGTTCCTCGCGCTCGCCGCGAACCGGACGTTCGGTCTCGGCTACTGATCGCACGAGGACGCAGGGTCGCGGACACGCGATCGGTCTCGGACTCTCGAGACGGCCGTCTCACTCGTCCGGCTCGCGCCGTTGTTGGAGCGGTATAACTTACGGATAACTATGCTAACACGTATACATATTATTATATATGCATAGCGGTCCTTCTAGGGAGTAGGAAGTTTTCTTCCGCTACCATGACTGCATCCACCATCGCTCCAGACGCTCGCAACACGTTCGAAAGCACCGTCGGCGGCTACACGGTCGGCGGCCGCGCACACAGCCTGTCGGCCTGGTTCGTCCTCTCGCTCCGGCTCATGATGGGCTGGGCGTTCGCCTACTCCGGCTTCACGAAGATTGTCGCGGCCGAACCGTTCAGCGCCGGCGGCTACCTGACCAACGTCGCGGCGGCCAACGGTAACCCGCTCGCGGACGTCTTCGCCTGGATGGGCTCGACGCCGTGGTTCGTCGAGTTCGCGAACGTCGCCGTCCCGTGGGGCGAACTCCTCATCGGCCTCGGACTGCTCGTCGGCGCGCTCGTCCGCCTCGCGGCGTTCTTCGGCGCGCTCATGATGCTCATGTTCTACTTCGGAAACTGGGACGTCGCCCACGGCGTCATCAACGGCGACTTCGCGTACATGCTCGTCTTCCTCGCGGTCGCCGCGTTCGGCGCCGGCCGAATCCTCGGCCTCGACGCCCGGATCGAGAACTACGACCTCGGTGGGGAGACGTTGCTCGAGCGCTACCCGCGCCTCGAGTACATCCTCGGCTAAGCGGTCTCCACTCTGACTGTCGTCTATTCTCTCTCGTACGAAAACTGCCCTCTCCCTTCTCCGGCGGCTCTTCCACTTGAGTAATTATTAAGTCATAACGGTATTTCTGCTGATACGATATGAAATTGACGCACCTGCAGAGGGGTGACAGAGAAACATGGATGTGATCGTGATCATTATGGCAATGTTTTTCTCCTGTATCGTACTCGTCGCACTGATCGAAGCTTGGGGAAACAAGGGCTCAGGCGGGGAGTACCAGTGTCGGAACTGTGGCGAACGGTTCGATAGCGCCGAGTATTGTCCGGGCTGTGGGATCAAGCTCAGATACTGAAACCTGAATCCAATCCAGCGGTTAGACTGCGATTCTTTAACGAATGAGTGGCTACCAGGAGAAATAGCGCCGCTACGTCAGGGCAGTTCGAACTCGATCGCCGCGCCCTGCCCGAAGCCGACGCACTCCGTCGCGATGCCACGGTCGACGCCCTCGCGGTTCATCTCGTGGATCAGGGTCACGGGCAGGCGCGCTCCGGAACAGCCCAGCGGATGGCCGATGGCGATCGCACCGCCGTTGACGTTCAGTCGGTCCATCGGAATCCCCAACTCTCGCGCGGAGTAGAGCGTCTGACTGGCGAAGGCCTCGTTGATTTCGACCAGCCCGTAGTCGTCGATCTCGCGCCCGGCGCGCTCGAGCAGCCCCTCCGTCGCGGGGACGGGGCCGACCCCCATGATCGTCGGGTCGACGCCCGCGACGTAGCTGGTGCCGACCTCGGCGAGGATCTCGAGGCCCCGTTCCTCGGCGAGTTCGCGGCTGGTCAGCATGACGCCGGCGGCGCCGTCGGCGATCTGCGAGGCGTTGCCCGGCGTGACGGTGCCGTCGTCCGTGAAGACGGTCGGCAGTTCGGCGAGCTTTTCAGCCGTCGTGCCGGGCCGGAGCCCCTCGTCCTCGTCGTGGACGCCGTCCCCCGTCTCGATGGGGACGATCTCGTCGTCGAAGCGGCCCGACTCGGTGGCCTCGACGGCTCGCTGCTGGCTGCGGGCGCCGTACTCGTCTTGCTCCTCGCGGCTGATGTCGAACTCCTCGGCGACCTTCTCGGCGGTCATCCCCATCCGGAGGTTCTCCATCCCGTAGGCCTCGTCGAGTTCGGGGTACAGCTCGCCGCTCTCGGCGGCGCCCATCTTCACGCGGCTCATGCTCTCGACGCCGCCGGCGACGACCGCGTCGTGGCGGCCCGCGGCGATCGAGTCCGCGGCGCTGATGATCGCCTGCGCCGAGGAAGCGCACTGCCGGTCGACGGTGGTCGCCGGGACCTCCTCGCCCAGATCCGAGAACAGCGCGATCTGGCGGGCGATGTTCGTTCGCTGTTCCTCGCGCTGCTGGGCGCAGCCCCACATCAGGTCGTCGACGTCCTCGCCCGAGAGCCCGGTCTCCGCGAGCATCTCGTCGACCAGCGGAATCGAGAGATCCTCGCTGCGGACGTCCGCGAGCGCGCCGTCCTCTTTGCCCTGTGCGGTCCTTACAGCGCTAACGATCACCGGTGTGGTGTCTGACATTGTATAGCACAATCCTCCGTAATTGTAAATAGTTAACTTCTCCGGAAAGCGACGGCCGATCCGCCCGGCCGCTGGAGCGGTGCCACCGAACGTCGAGATTCACGGCCCTCGAGCCGCGCCACCCGAAAGCGACGCTCGCCGCCGGAGCGACCGGTGTTGCGGGCTGTCTGAGCGACGACCCCTCCGACGAAACCGACGACGATCAGTCGACGAACTCGAGCGCCGATCCCGGCGAGTACCTCGCCGTCTCGTGGCGAGGACCGGAGCGAGCGCACCACATCCTACTCGAGCGCTTCGAGATTCCCGAGCAAGAGCCGTCGCTACTGCCCGTCGTCGCGCTCCAGGGCGACGCCTAACCCCTCGAGCACGTCGAAGAAGCCGGGGAACGAGACGTCGACGTGGTCGGCGCCCTCGACGGTCGTCTCGCCGTCGGCGACCAGGCCGGCGAGCGCCAGCGCCATGATGATCCGGTGATCGTCGCGCCCGGAAACGGTAGCACCCTCGAGCCGGGAGTCGCCGCCGTGGACCGTCAGCGAGTCGCGCTCCTCGGTGGTTTCGACGCCCATCTCGCCCAGTTCCTCGGCCATCGCGCTCACGCGGTCGGTCTCCTTGTAGCGGACGTGCTCGGCGTTCGTAATGCGCGTGTCGCCGTCGGCGACGGCGCCCAGCGTCGCGATCGTCGGCAGCAGATCGGGCGTGTCCTCGACGTCGACCTCGACTCCCGACAGCGGCGCGCTCGAGACCTCGATGACGCCTTCCTCGCGGTCCCAGTCGACGTCGGCACCCATGCGTTCGACGATCTCGACGATGGCGGTGTCGCCCTGCGCGCTCGGGTTGGCGCCCTCGATGCGGACGCCGTCGCCCTCGTCGCCGGCGATCGCCCCCGCCGCGAGGGGGTAGGAGATCGACGAGAAGTCGCCGGGGACTGCGTATTCGCCGCCTGCAGGGCTGTACGTCTGGCCGCCGTCGACCGCGAAGCCGTCGTCGGTGTGGCGGGCGTCGACGCCGAAGTCCGCGAGCACCTCGAGCGTGATGTCGACGTAGGGCGCGGACTTGAGTTCGGTCTCGAGGTCGATCTCGATCCCCTCGTCGGTGACGGCGCCGGCCATCAGCAGGGCGGTGATGTACTGCGAGGAGACGTCGCCCGGGATCGAGACCGAACCGCCCGAGAGCGGTCCGGTGACGACCAGCGGCGCCAGCCCGTTGCCCCGCGTGCTGTACGCCTCGGCGCCGAGCGCGGAGAGCGCCTCGAGCAGCGGTCCCTGGGGTCGCGAGCGCAGCGATTCGTCGCCGGTCAGGACGGTCGTCCCGTCGGCCAGCGCCGCCGCGGCCGTGACGAGCCGCGTCGTCGTCCCGCTGTTCGCGCAGTCGATGACGTCCGCCGGAACGTCGGGCCGGCCGTCGAAGCCGTCGATCTCGAGGGTCGCGTTCCCGTCTCGGGTGACGTCGCCGCCGAAGAGGTCCACCGCCCGCGCGGTCGCCTGCGTGTCCGCGCTCCAGAGCGCGTCCCGGACCGTCGCCTCGTCGGCGTAACCCGCGGCGAGGATCGCTCGGTGCGTGTAGCTCTTCGAGGGCGGAGCCCGTGCCGTCCCCTCGACGCTCGAGGGCGTGATAGTGACGTTCATGGTCGCCCTGTGGAGTGGCCCCGCCTTACCGATACCGATCCGTGCAGTCGCCGCGGACGGTGTGGCGGTCGCCCCGTCCGGCGGGTAGCGAGTTTCGCTCGGCGGAAGCGGTCCGCCGACTCGAGATTTAAGTCGCCCCTTCCGAAACTATGCGGGCGCATGGTTCAGGGAGGACCGGTCGTCCAGGTCGCGATCGTCGTCGGAACCGTACTCGGACTGTGGCTCGGTGCCCGGACGCTCGTCGACGCGGTCGTCCGGTTGGCACGCCGGTTCGGCGTCCCCGAACTCACGATCGGACTGACGATCGTCGCGATGGGGACGTCGACGCCGGAACTGGTCGTGTCGGCCGACGCCGCGCTCGCGGGCAACGGCGAGATCGCCGTCGGCAACGTCGTCGGATCGAACGTGTACAATCTCGCGGTCGTCCTCGGCGCCGCGTCGCTCCTCCGGGTCGTCCCCGTCGAGCGCTCGCTCGTCCACCGGGACGGGATCGCGGCGCTCCTCGCGACGCTGGTCGCGTTCGGCGCGCTGTTCGATCGGACCGTGACGCGAGGCGAGGGCCTCCTCCTCGGGGCGCTGTTCGTCGGCTACACGCTCTACGTCCTGCGGGACGAACGAACGGACGCGTCGATCGACACCGAGTACCCCGGGGCTCGAGTCTCGACGGCGGACGCGCCCGCCGACTCGTTCCGCGCTCGCGACGCGCTCGCGCTCGCGGGCGGACTGGCCCTCGTCCTCCTCAGCGGTCACTTCATGGTCGAAGCCGCGTCGTCGATCGCGCGGACGGCGGGCGTCTCGGAGTGGGTCATCGGCGGGACGGTCGTCGCGGCGGGGACGTCGACGCCGGAGCTCGCGGTCTCGTTCGTCGCGATGCGCCGCGGTCACATCGGCATGTCGGTCGGCAACGCGCTCGGCAGCAACATCTTCAACGTGCTCGGTATTCTCGGGCTCGCGTCGCTGCTCGGGCCGCTCGCCGTCGGCGACGCCGCGATAGAGACCCTCTGGTGGCTCACGGCGATCACGGCGGCGACGGTCGGCGCGCTCTGGTCGGGCCGTCGACTGTCCCGTCCCGAGGGCGCGCTCCTCGTCGTCTCCGAACTCGTCCGCTGGACGCTCGGCCTGTTGCGGATCTTCGGCTGAGCGCGAGCGCCTACGGACAGCCGATCGAGGCTGCGATCTCTCGGATCGGCTCGCCGTCGACCAGACTCGAGACCTCGTAGCTCAGGTCGTCGCAGTCCCAGAAGATGCTCTGTATCCGGCCGTCCCGGTAGTAGGCCGTCCGGCCGTCGATCTCGATCTCCTCGAGGACGTCCGGATCGAACCGGCCCCGCTCGCGGACGACGACGTAGAGTTCGCGCGCGACGACGTTCGGATCGTTGTACCACAGCGTCGTCGTCACCCCGCCGTACTTCTCGGCCCGCTCGACGACGGTGATGCGATCGAGGAGGTAGGCGTCGGGGATCGCCGCCTCCGGCAGCTCGTAGGGGACGGCCCCCTCGGCCTCGTCGATCGAGTCGAAGATCCCCTCCGGTTCCGTTCCGTCCGTGACGACCGTCGCGTCCGCCGGCGGCTGGTAGGTGAACGTCTCCGACTCGACGCCCTCGTCGATCGCGAGGTCCTCGTAGGTGACGGTCAGCCGGTAGCGGATCTCGTCGCCGTCGCGGACCTCGTTGCGCTCCCTGACCGGATACCGGTACTCGTCGTCGATACAGATCGTCCGGGTGACCGCGAGGTCCTCGAGATCGTCGGTCGACAGCGGAATGGCGTAGGTCGTATCCCCGACGACGAGATTGAGCCGCCGCCCGGTCTCCTCGATCGGCGGCCGCGTCTCGACGACGTGGGCCTCCCGGCCGTCGACGGTCGTCGTCCCCTCGTAGCCGAGCCGGTAGTTCTCGAGCAGGCTCTCGAGGACCCGCAGCGTCCGGTCGGCGTCGACCTTGGTGCCGTGAAACTGGATATCGACGAGCTCCTCCTCGGGGTTGTATTCCCACGTCATCTCGCGGTTGGTGACGGTGACCGATCCGACCGGCGCGTCCGGATCGGTCGACTCGAGGACCTCGAGGCGCTGCTTGGCCGGCGGTTTGCGGACGACGCGTTCCGTTCGTTCGACGGCGTCGGACGGCGTCTCGACCGACAGCGTTCGGCGCGCCCTGAGATCGTTCAGGTGGCGACGCGTCTCGATCGCGTCGCGGAGCAGCGCCTCGCTCGAGGGCCCGTCGTCGGCGGACGGATAGCTCACGCAGCCGGCGAGCGAGACGCCGGCGCCGGCACCGACCGCCAGAAACCGTCGACGCTTCATGCACGGAAGACTGTCGTCGAAATTTGTAAGTTTGTGGGTCGGCCGGTGCTGCCCTCGAGTCCACGGCCGAACGAGCAACGCGAAGGGGGTGCGGACTCGCCGGGATTATGTGGACGCCCGTTCCACACCCGCTATGGAACTCGACGTCGACCTCGCCCCGTTGCGCGAGCACCTCGAGACCGACGGGCTGGACGGCTACCTGATCGACGACGACGCCTCGGACGCCGACCAGCGGTACGTCTCAGGCTTCACGGCGCCTGATCCCTACCAGACGCTGGTCGCCGACGACGGCACCCACCTGCTCGTCTCGGGACTCGAGTACGGCCGCGCGACGGCGGACTCGAGCGCCGACTCCGTATCGCGGCTGTCGACCTACGACTACCAGGAGCTGGTCGGCGAGCACGGCGCCTACGAGGCCAAGAACCGCGCGATCGCGGCGTTTCTCGAGGACCACGGCGTCGAATCGATCGCCGTCCCGCAGAACTTCCCGACGGGGACCGCGGACGGCCTCCGCGAGCGGGGACTCTCGGTGACGGTCGAGCCCGAGGGGATCGTCGAGACCATCCGCGCGACGAAGACCGACTGGGAAATCGAACAGATTCGCTCGAGCCAGCGGGCCAACGAGGCCGCGATGGCCCGCGCCGAAGAGCTGATCGCGACCGCCGATATCGAGGACGGCCGTCTGGTGCGGGACGGCGAGCCGCTGACCAGCGAGCGCGTCACGGAGGCGATCGAGATCACGCTGTTGGGCCACGGCTGCGCGCTCGACGAGACGATCGTCGCCTGCGGCGCCGACGCGGCCGACCCGCACGACCGCGGCAGCGGTCCGCTCGCGGCCGACGAACTGATCGTGATCGACATCTTCCCGCGGGACAAGGAGACCGGCTACTTCGCCGACATGACCCGCACCTTCGCTCGCGGCGATCCGGGCGAGGAAGCCCGCCGGCGGTACGAGGTCACGCGAGAGGCCTACGAGGCCGCCCTCGAGGCCGTCGAAGCGGGTGTGACGGGGGCCGAGGTCCACGGCGCGGCCTGCGACGTCATCGAGGACGCCGGCTACGACACCCTCCGGAGCGATCCGGACACCGAGACGGGCTTCATCCACAGCACCGGCCACGGCGTCGGGCTGGACATCCACGAACAGCCCAGCGTCTCGCCCGCCGGCGGCGACCTCGAGCCCGGCCACGTGATATCGATCGAGCCCGGTATCTACGACCCCGCCGTGGGTGGGGTCCGCATCGAGGATCTGATCGTCGTCACCGAGGACGGCTACGAGAACCTGACCGACTATCGGGTGGGACTCGAGCCCAGAGCCGAGTAACCGGCCTCTCGATCCGGAATTCGGTGCGGCTCGGATTCGTTCTCCTTCGGTAGCGCGCACCGGGACGTAGTGAGCGATATCGAGGTCGAACGAAGTGACGACCTCAGGGAAGCGAACTGCGTCCCGACACTGCGCGAGGGATGAGCGAGTGAGCAAAGCGAACGAGCGAATCGGCTGGGGAGGGCGTGGCAATTCCGCGCCGCCACGGTACGCAGGACGCTTCGTACTCGGCCACACTACTATCGTGGCAACGGGGATTTCCACATCCTCCCCAGCCGATTCGCTCACTCACTCTGTTCGATCGCTCATCCCTCGCGCGGCTTCGGGACGTGGTTCGTAAAACTCACCCCGTCCCGGCGCGCGCCACTGCGAAGCCGGTCGCTCAGTTCGATACGTTCTCCGCGATACGCTCGCCGGTCTCGAGCCCGTTGCGCAACGCGGCGTGGAGTCGCCCCTCGCCGGCGACCCAGTCGCCGAGACAGTACAGCCCCGCGTCCTCGGCGGCCCGGACCGGCTCGAGAGCGACGCCGTCCTCGGGCAGCGCGTAGCGCCAGCCCTGGTGGTCAGTCCAGTCGGGCTCGAGCAGGCGCTCGTCGCCCAGCAGATCGGCGGTCAGTTCGGCGAGGGCCTCGAGGGTCGCGTCGGGGTCGTCGTCGTAGCGGTCGACGGACCACTCGTGGTTGGCCTGGACGACGAGCAGCGACTCGCCGTCGGGGATGTGTCCCGGCTTGCACTCCTCGCGGCCGATCCACCCGATTTCGTGCTCCTTGTCCGTGTTCACGAGCGCGTAGTAGGGGAGATCGAGTTCGAACGGGTAGTGGAAGACGCCCGTCCAGATCGTCCGGTAGGGGACGGCCTCGGCCGCGTCGGCGAGCCGTCGCCGAACGTCGGGATCGGCGTCCCACTCGGCCGACCGCAGCAGATCGGCGGTCTGTGGCGCCGGCGGATTCAACAGGAGGACGTCGAACGGCCCCCACTGGTCGCCCGCGTCGTCCTCGAGTCGCCACGTTCCCGCGGCCGACTCTCGAGAAATCGTCTGGACGCGCGTGTTGCGGTGGATCGTCGCGTCGGTGCGCGCGAACAGGCGTTTGGCGATCTGGGTCAGCCCAGCCTCGTAGGTCCACTTGTGGTCGTCGGCGTCCCGACCCTCGGCGATCTCACCACCGCTATCGAAGGTCCAGACCGGGTCGGTGACGTCGACCAGCCCGTCAGTCTCGAGGGTCTCCGTGAGCAGGTCGACGACCCGCTCGTCGTCGGATTTGACGTAGTTCGCGCCGTAGTCGTAGGTCACGTCCGCTCGCCGGCGGGTGGCCGCGCGCCCGCAGAGGCCGCCGGACTTCTCGAGGACCGTTACCGAAACGTCGTCGCTCGCGTCTCGCTTCGTCGTCGTCCGGTCGATCGCGTACGCCGCGGCCGCGGCGGCCGCGCCGGCGCCGACGATTCCGATGCGCGTCATAATCGACGTTCGAGTCCCGTGACTCAAGAACCTGCGGACTACCACTACCGCTAACGCTAACAGCGCGGACCGGGATCGAGGGACGGTTCCTCGATCGCACGGGGCGACCGCTCGGCGGCCGATCACGCCGTCGAGTCGGCGTACGATTCCCGTTCCGCGACGAGTACCTCGGTGTCGTCGACCGACGCGAACAATCGCACGCTCTCGGCCTCGGTATCGGTGCCATCACTATCGTCGGCGTCGTCGCTCTCGACGACCGCCGTCGAGAATTCGACGTCACCGATCGACGTCGTCTCGTTCACGTCGGGAACTTCGGCCTCACCGATCGCGTCTCCGTCGTCCGTGACGCGGAGCAGGAACGCGTCGTCGGTCGGGTCGAGCTCGATCGCCCGCCCGTCGATCGTCGCGCTCGCCCGGACGGAGTCCGACGCGAACGAGCGAGTCGTTTCGCCGTCGACGGTGAGATCGACGGCGTAGGCGCTCTCGTTACCGACGACGTCCCAACCGGTTCGCTCCGCGCGGACCGTCTCCCGCCAACCGAAGCCGCCGATCTCGATCGTCGCGTTACCCTCGTGTGCGATGACCGCTGTGTGTTCCACGACGGCCCAGATCTCGCGATCCGCGTTGACCACGATCAGCCCGCTCTGTCGGTTCTCGAGGGGGACGGCTTCCTCGTCGACGTCCTCGGGGTCCGGACCGACGAGCAGTTGCTGACCGGGGGTCACGTTCCGCTCGTACGTCACCGTGTAGTCCCCGACTTCGACGCCGCCGTCACCCGGGACGGTGTCGTCCCCGACGACGAGCAGGTTGAACGGGACGCTCGGGGCGGCGATCAGCACCGTCACGGCGACCAGCGTCGCGACCGCGACCCCTCGACGCGTCACCGGGCCCGCGTACACTCGATCGGGGACGACCGGCGGGAGCGCCGGGAGTGCGAGCACGAACCCGCCGACGAGAAGCAGCCCGATCGTCGGGCCGAGCGGTGCCTCACCGACGGTTACCGTCGCGACGATGGCGGCCACGAGAGCGATCGCGAGCAGCGCGAGCCAGCCGATCGCGAGTCGGCGACGCGTCGGTACGCCGGGGAGGACGGAGAGCGGCCGCGGCAGCGGGCGAGCGCTGCCCGTGATCGCCGCGGTGATCAGCAGCGTTAGGAGGACGACGAGAACGACGCCGGCGCCGCGGTAGAGGACGAACGCGTCGTCGCCGGACCAGACGAGGAGCCAGAGCGCCTGAACCAGTCCGAGCGCGAGCGTCGCGAAGAACAGGCGCTCGGTCGCCGGTCGTCGGCCCCGCCGGCGTAACAGCGACGCTCCGCAGAGCACGCCGATCAGAAATCCGAGCAGGTGAGCCTGAAAGCCGATTCCCGCCCACGTCGGCGGTCCGGGCGTTCCCGAACCGAACGTCTCGCGGACGACCGGCTGGCTCAGTGCCAGATACAGCGTCTGGATCGCGTTCGCGGCGATCGCCGCGACGATCGTCGCGATCGGATACGTCACGACGGCGACGCCGGCGATCGCGAACACGGCGCCGGAGAATCCCAGTCCGGGTCCGAGCGCGAACACGGACGTCAGGAACGCGGCTGCGAGCAGTGTGATCGGAAACGCGACCAGAGCGCGGACCGGCGGGCGAGCGAGCAATCCGCCGTCGGTCTCCCCGGTGGCCGTGTCCTCCGCACGGGGGCGCTCCGACGGCGGATAGTGCCCCCACGCGTACTCGACGATCGGCCCGAACGCGAGCGTCCCGGCCATATTCGCTGCGATGTGACCGGGCGAGCCGTGAGCGATTCCGGCCGTGAGAAGTCCCATCGGATAGAAGTACGACCACGTGATGAACGGCAGCGTCACCGGATCGCTCACGTGACGGACGTCGCTCTGGACCAGCACGTAGAACGTGACGACGATCGCGACCGTGACGACGGTGCCCCACGGCACGCCGTAGACGAACCGGTCCGCGGCGAGCGATCGCCAGCGACCGCGCCCCTCCGTGTACCAGACGAATCCCAGCGCGACGAGTACCGTTACCACCAGAACGGCCTGCGTCGGTGTGACCGGCATCGCGTGTTCTTCGACGCGAACCGGTACAAAGATTGAGTCGGAAATCGCCGACTGTCACCGATTCCGACGGGACGGTCGAGCGAACGCCCGCGCCGGCCGAACGATCGAACGGCTTCGGCGACGGCGGGAGACGCGACCGCCGGAGGTACCGATCGTCGACACGGGTCGCGTACAGTCGCTGCCGTCGGGCCGCGCCGTCAGAATTTCGAACGGCACGTCGGCGACTCGAGCGCGCTATCGGCCCGAGCGAGCTATAGTTCGCGGGCCATCATCACCTCGTCGACGGGTTCGCCGTCGATCTCGTAGTGGTCCCGGCGGATCGCCTCGGTGTCCCAGCCGTGTTCGGTGAGGAACTCGAGGGCGCGGTCGTTGGTGATGGGAACGCTGTTGTACACCTTCCGGTAGCCGTTGGCCTCGGCCCACTCGAGGCCCCGCTGGAGGAGTTTGCTTCCGATCCCGTGTCCCTGGTGGGCCTCGCGGACGCCGACGGTCTGCTGGGCGGTCCCCCGAAGCTGGTCGACCTGCGGGAGGTCGAGGTGGGTCCAGCCGACGACGTCGCCGTCGATCGTCGCGACGAAGAACATCCGGGATTTGACGGTGTTGTGCCTGGTGACGGCGTCCTCGTAGAGGAGTTCCTCGGCGATGGCCTCGGCGACGACGTAGGTCTCCTCGGCCGTGACGTCCCTGATCGTCTCGATGAGCCCGTCGAAGTCGGACTGACGTCCCGGCCGGACGACGAACGTACGGTCGTCGGTCTCGTGTTCGGCGACCGCGCCGAACTCGACGGCGATCTGCAGCGTGCCGCCGTCCTCCTCGAGATAGCCGTCGGCCTTCAGCGACTCTAGGTGGGACTCGAACTCCGCGGACGGCAGCGACACCACGTCCATCACCTTGTGTCGCGCGACGGTGCCGTTGCGTTCGACGTACTCGTAGATCCGTCTGCTGGCGTCGGACGAAAACGTCGGCCGCTCTATCACGCCCATACGGCCAGTACGGAGAGCGGTGATTTAACATTTGGGAGTAGATAACACACGTCATGGAAATAGCCATTCGGAACGGGACGCTCGACGAATCGACGGATGGCCAGCGAACCGACCGGCGGCCGATGAGGGCGCCTCGAGCGAGCGGACGGTCACGGGAGCCGATCGATCGAACCGCTTTTGCGACGCCGGACGGTAGCAGGGGCCGATGGACGTACTGATCGTCGGCGCGGGGGCGATGGGGACGTGGCTCGGCCGCGCCGTAGACGCGTCGGTGACGTTCGCCGACGTCGACGCCGACGCCGCGGCCGCCGCCGCCGACGCGGTCGGGGACGACGCCGACACCGCGGCGCTCGAGGGGACCGACAGCTACGACGTGGTCTGTATCGCCGTCCCGATGACCCACGCCGTCGAGGCCGTCGCCGACCACGCCGACCGGGCCGAGGGTGCGATCGTCGACGTCTCCGGCGTGATGGGGCCGCCCCTCGAGGCGATGGCGACGCACGCGCCCGATCTCGAGCGGGCGAGCCTCCACCCGCTGTTCGCGCCCGAGCGAGCGCCCGGTTCGATCGCCGTCGTCCGCGACGCCGCCGGACCGACGATCGAAACGCTCCTCGACGCGCTCGCGGCGCGGGGCAACGACCTCGTCGAGACGACGGCGACGGAACACGACGACGCGATGGAGACGGTCCAGGCGGCGACCCACGCCGCCGTCCTGTCGTTCGCGCTGGCCGCGGAACCGGTCCCCGACGGCTTCGAGACGCCGATCTACGAGGGGCTGGGGACCCTGGCCGAGCAGATGACCGAGGGAACCCCTCGCGTCTACGCCGACATTCAGGAGGCCTTCGACGGCGCCGACGCGATCGCCGACGCCGCCGCGACGGTCGCCGACGCCGACCGCGAGGAACTCGAGTCCCTCTACCGGGAGGCGGCCGACCGGTGGCAGCCGAACGCGACGGCCGATTCCGACGACCCGAACGGCCGGACGGAGAGCGAAATGAACGGACAACAGAACAGCGAGACGAACGGAGGATCCATCCAATGAGCGACCAGCGCGAGTCAGTCCGGTCGAACGCGAAGTACCTGCAGAACGTCCGCCCGATCGACCCCGACGAGATCTGCGAGTACGTCGAGGGGAACCCGCACCCGGCGGTCGTTCGCCAACACCTCCGCGAACTGGCGCCGGAACTCGAGTTGGTCGAGCGCGACGACGGCACCTTCGTCCCCGTCGGGGACGATCCCGTGGCGCCGAACCGCGGCCCCGTCGAGCGCTTCCCCGCGGCGTACGAACAGCGCCTCGAGGACCTGCTCGTCGAGCGCTACGGCGTCGACTGGCACGAGGACGCCACGGGCGAACTCCTGCGGTCGACGATCCGGCGGTTCAAGCGCCGCTACCTCGAGCGCCGGCCGGTCGAGTACGACGACGACGTCGCCGCCGGCTACGCGATCTACCACCTGCCGGGCTACTACGCGGCCGTCCAGTACGCGCTCGACGACCTCGCCGAGCGCGGCCTGCTGGGGCGGTCGCTCCGCGTCCTCGACATCGGCGCCGGCGTCGGCGGCCCCGCGCTGGGGCTCTGTGACTACCTCCCCGACGACGCCCTGCTCGACTACCACGCCGTCGAACCGAGCGCGGCCGCCGACGTGCTCGAGGAACTGCTCGAGGAGACCGGGCCGAACGTCCACCCGACGATCCACCGGACGACCGTCGAGGCGTTCGATCCCGCGGAGGTCGGTTCGGACGGCGGCGCCGCGTTCGATCCCACCGCTCCCGACGACGGCTTCGACCTCGTCCTCGCCTGCAACGTCCTGAGCGAACTCGAGGAGCCGGCGGCCGTCCTGCGGTCGGCCCTCGAGACGCTCGCGCCCGACGGGACGCTGCTGGCGATGGCGCCGGCGGACAAGAACACCAGCGTCCGACTGCGCGAACTCGAGCGGGAACTCGAGGACGAGCGGCTGTGGACGCCCGCGGAGATGGGCTTCGACGAGACCGATTCCGACGGGGAAGTTGAAGGGGCCGAGGCGGCCGGAGCGGATGACGCCGCTGCCCGCCGCGGCCGGGTGACGGTCTACGGCCCCACCGTCCGCCTCTGGCCGGGCGAGCGCCCGACGGACCGGGGCTGGACGTTCGACGTCAGGCCCGACCTCGCCGTTCCCTCCTTCCAGCGGAAACTCGACGAGGCGACGCCGGCCGACGACGCCGAGCACGCCCCCGGCGAGTTCGTCAACGTCGACGTCCAGTTCTCGACCTCGCTGTTGCGCCTCGACGGAAAGCGGCGGATCGCCCTCGCGCTCGAGACCAGCGACTGGGCGAAGATGGCCGAGATGGACCGGCACGTGCCGAACCGGATCGACCTCGCCGCGGCGAAACTCAGCCGCTCGCTGAGCGACGCCGACCGCGACGGCGGCGACCACGGCGGCCGCTCCAACCCGCTGTTCAAGATCAGCGACGGCAGCGAGTCGATCGACCACTACGCCGTCGTCACGTCCGAGAGCTCGCTCAACCGGCCGCTGCTCGAGGCCGACTACGGCGAGGTCTGCTCGTTCGAACGGATCCTCGCGCTCTGGAACGACGACGAGGAGGCGTACAACCTGGTCGTCGACGAGGAGACGATCGTCGACCGCATCGGCTGAGCGGCCTTAATATATTGAGACGAAGATCCGAATCGGGCGTTCCCGATTCGGTACGTGATCTACGTATTCGTAGCTGGTAGCACGGTTTCTTTATCCATATCAAACCGCGAAACTCGCGTTCAGTCGGGGGAACATGGTAGTCAGGAATCTATCAAGCGAAGACGGAGGGTCATTCATTATCATTCGTGACGTAGAGTACATGATTAGTGCCGATGCAAATCCAAGAAACTCGGGAAGTCGCGTGTCCGAAATGCGGAGAGAACAGTAGCGTACCCGTCCCAGAACGAGACGTAGAACTGAAAGTTAGCCCGTACGTCGCCGCGTTCGGTGATCATACGGAACGCAAATGTTCAAACGAACATACCTTCTGGGTCTACTACTGCTAACCCTCCTCTCCTTCTACCGATCGTTCAGTTCGCACGCGAAGTGAACGCGAGCATCGGCGACGTCTCCGTTAGATCTCGCCGTTGACGATGTCCGCGATACGCTGGCGGTCGAACAGCGTTAGCGACTCGTCTCTCAGCGTCTCGAGTCCGTTCCACTCGCCGAACGAATCGGGGTAGAACTGTCGCGCCGCGGCCTCGGTCTGGAAGAGGTTGACGATCGGTCCCTGGTAAGAGCCGCCGCCGCGATAGAGTCGGTCGTTCTGCACGGCGCTCAACTGTTTTCCGGTCGGATCTTCGCGCATCGTCTCCGTTCGGGCCTCGAACTCCTCGGTCGAGACGTGCGTAAGCCCGTACTGGAACACGATCGCGTCGGGGTCGACCTCCAGCAGCTGTTCGTAGTCCCAGTTGGCGTAACTCCCGTCGATGTGGTCGTCGAAGGCACCCCGCATCTCGAGGTCCCGGTACTGTTTGTGATTGTTGCCCGACTGGAGCGGGTAGGCGTAGAACGACCCCTTCTCGAAGTCGGAGTTGGCCGAGAGGAGGCCGACTGTGGGCCGTTCGTCGGTCGGCGGCAGCGTCGACTGGATCGTCGACTGCATCTCGTCGTGGACCGTTCGGTACGCATCGTACCGTTCCGATTCGCGGAACGCGTCGGCCACGATCTCGAACGCCTCGTAGAGCGAGTAGTAGCGGTAGTCGTGCCACTCGTCGCCGCGTCGCCGGATGTAGTTCCCCAGGAAGGGGGCGACTTGACTACTGATCTCGTCGATGTCCTCGTCCGTCCAGTCGTCGGAAAGAACGCCGAGCCAGTTCGGATCGACCAGGTGGAGGTCACACTCGAGTTCGTAGAAGACCTCCTTGTCGAACCCGCTGTCGCCCGCGATCTTCGGGACGTCGAGGGAGACGTCGACGCCCGGCAAGTAGTCGTAGACGAACTCGGGGTAGTTCGACGGGTCCCAGAGTCCCCGTAACCCGTCGGCCTTGCCGAGTGCAATTCCCATGTCACCGTACGTGCTGAGGAACGACATCCAGGTCTCCGGAGCCTCGTCGAAGGCGACCTCGCCCATCGGATCCATCGTCACCGTGTAGGAGCCATCGGATGCGGCTGTTCCGTCGCCGTCGCCGATACAACCCGCGAGCAGGCCTCCGCCGACGACCGCGCCGCCGTACCTCATGTAGTTCCGCCGCGTCAGTGCCTCGTCTCCGTTGGCGTCGGTTGCCATGTGGTTTCGGCTGGCCTAAAAGGTCTAATACGATTCGGTTTTAGGCGAGCCTAATCAATTGGCACTATGCGTGGTTCGTGCGCTGCATTCGGCACAATTGTCGCCCGACTCGCGAGGGCGCTTAAAGTAGCGTGGTGGCCACAGCCGCCCTCGAGCGGGCGACGAGCGATCGGTCGTCGGCGTCACTCGAGCGATCGGCCGCGGAACCGACCCGCCACCCGACCTGCCAAAGCGGTGGGCTTTTCGCGCCGGCCTCCGAGGCCACCGATATGAGCGACCCCCTCGAGATCCTGTTGACCAACGACGACGGGATCGACAGCACCGGCATCCGGGCGCTGTACGACGCCCTCTCGGAGCTGGGCAACGTGACCGTCGTCGCCCCCGCGACCGACCAGAGCGCCTGCGGCCGCTCGATGTCCCACGAGGTCGACGTCGACGACCGCGAGCTGGGGTACGCCGTCCACGGCACGCCCTCGGACTGCGTCGTCGCCGGGCTGGCCGAACTCGGCCCGTACCCCGACATCGTCGTCGCCGGCTGTAACGAGGGCGCGAACTTGGGCGAGTACGTTCTCGGGCGCTCGGGAACGATCAGCGCCGCCGTCGAGGCCGCGTTCTTCGACGTCCCCGCCATCGCGACGTCGATGTACGTCCCGCCCGAACGGGGGCCGCTGAGCGAGATCGACCTGCGGCCCGAGGACTTCGCCGAGGCGACGCGCGTGACCTCCTACCTGGTCGAGAACGCACTCGAGGCGGGCGTCTTCGAGCACGCGGCCTACCTCAACGTCAACGTCCCGCTGCCCGACGGCGACCCGGCGCCGCTCGAGGTCACCCGCCCCTCGAAGCGCTACGAGATGGACGCCGAGCGCGACGGCGACCGCGTCCACCTCCAAGACCGCGTCTGGGAGCGCATGGATCCCGAGACGTTGCCCGACCCCGAGGGGACGGACCGCCGCGCGGTCGTCGAGGGTCGGATCAGCGTCTCGCCGCTGACCGCCCCGCACTCGACGAACGGCCACGACGGCCTGTCGGCGCTGGCCGACGCGTACCCGGGATCCGTCGACTCGACGGAGCGATAATCGACCCGAAACCGAGGTGTGATCGATATGGCCCCCCAGACCGATGAGACGACCCGGCGACGCGCCGACCGCTACCGAACTGATTTGTATCGGCACGGTGAACGAACAGCCATGGCGAGGGTCGAGATCGAACGCCGAATGCCGACTGTGACCCTCGAGCGTGCCCGAAACGGCCACTGCGCGCGTGATCCGCTGTGACGTCGCGTCGCGGCGAGACCGCGTGTCTACTCGGTGACGAGATAATCGACTTGCGGGTCGCAAGGCCCGTGCTATTCGCCGACCGCAGCGTTACGATAGTCAGACCATAATTAGCAGCTACAGAGATAGGTACCAAATGAAACACAAAAGCAAGGTAGATCGGTATCCAACGGACACAACTAGCGACCACGGAGGGTGATCACGGATGGTATTCAACGCACTCTGGACCCGGCTTTCGTCGCTCTGGTCGAGCGGTTCGACGGACGAGACGGAAGACGGCGAGACGACGGGCGAGGAATCGGACGACAGCGAGGACGAAACACTGAGCTACGCCGAGGAGATCGAGTACGGGGTCGACGAACACGACCTCCCCGACGAGGACAAAATCCTCAGACTGCTCGTCAAACGCGGCGGTCGCGTCGATCGATCGACCGTCCGCCAGGAGACCGGCTGGTCGGAAGACCGCCTCGAGGAGGTCATCGACCGCATGGAGGACGAGGGGCAAGTCAGCGCGATCACCGTCGGTCGCAAGCGGGTCGTCTGCCGGCGCGGGTTCGAACCGAAGGGGTATCGCTCCCACCTCAACGAGTAACGGGTCGATGCGGACGCGTTCGGGACGCCGGGGCGATTTCGACGGAGCCGAGGTCGACGGTATTCGCGTTTTCGAAGACTGATTTTCCACTGTTGTGTCTGCGTTCCCGACTCGAGCGTCGGTGTCGCGGCGCCGGCACTAGTCGCGTCGCCCTCCACTCGGAACGGTCGACTCGAGTCGGATCCGCCTGTAAGTCGAGTCGCCCGGACGGTTGCGGCTGTCGACAGGAGATTCGCCGCGACGGCGCGACCCCGGTGTGGACGGCGTATGAAGGCCGAATCCGTATCCGTCTGACAGTCGTCTCTAGAGTCATGTTAGAACTCGCACTGCTGTTCTTCGTGATCGCGATCATCGCCGGTGCGCTCGGTGCGGGCGGCGTCGCGGGACTGTCGATGGCCATCGCGAAGTGGCTCGTGTTAGTGTTCGTCGTCCTCGCGGTCGTCTCGCTGTTGCTGTGACCGCGGGGGTAACAGGGGAATCGATCGCGACCGGCGCGCCGGCCGGTTGCGGGCGATCGACGCTTATCCGTAGGCCGGCGTCGACGAGGAACGCCGAAGCGCCAGATCGTCCCGACAGAGAACGCCGTCGACGAAGAGCCGACCGTCGCTGGTGAGCGTCACTTCGTGGTCGGCGATTTCGAACGTGAACTCCCAGCGACCGCCGTCGTGAGCGGCGAGTTCGATCAGGACGGCCGGGTTGATGTACTCGTAGAGCGTGTACTCGACTTCGTCCAGATCGAGGCGATCCGCGGTGGCCAGCGCCTGGACGACGTCCACGATGATCTCGTCTTCCGTTCGACGGGAGGGCGAGTCCCGGTAGAACCGCGACCGGCGGTTATCCATCGTCGACGCCCCGCTCTGAACGCGCCCACATCTGAGCGGCGATGCTCGCGCCGACGGCCGACGGGCGTCGAACTGGGCGACCCCGACGGACGGATCGCCGGTCGAGGCTCGAGGCGTCGCGTACGAGAGACTGCCGTGCGTTCCGTCCGCGTCGACCGAACCGCGACGCTGCGATAGCCGATCCCCGGTACGCCACCCGCGTGGAACCCCACCACTGGTCGATCATCGTCACGTGTGGTCCGTCCAGCGGACCGATAATAAATAGGTTGTCGCTAAATCCGACAGAACGGATTTCTGGAGTGCTGTACGGCGGTCCTGATCGTATCGCTGCACCGATAGTATCGGCGTTCGATACCGTCTGTCGTCCGATAACGTGTCGAAACCCGACGGTTCGACCGTCGATCGCGACGGCGCCGCGGTGGCGGCAAACCGCTGTCGGGCGCCACGAGACCGCCGGCCGAGGTTCGCGTTCGAAGCGAACGGAACGGCAACATCAACTTATTCTCTCTCCTACCGCGTAGAAACAAACCGCAGGATAACTCGTTCGACAATCTCCGTTGAATTCCGACGAGACTACTTGTATTTCGCTGTGATTTTCCAAGTAGTAAGTTTAATTCATCCGATCTCCGTTCCCTCGTTTCGGGGATGGCTCACAAGGACGACGTAACGCGGGTTATGGCAGTGTGCGAAGAGTGCGGATCCGTCTACGCGGCCCGAGAGTGGCCCGACGGGACGGTTCGCGTCATCGGTCAAGAGGGGTGCTCCTGTGGCGCAACGAGCTTCGAGGTCGCCGACGACTCCGAGGGAGGGTCGCCGTCCGATCCCAGCACCGACTGACGGCCGCGAGCGGGGGCGCGGCGCAGATCGAACCGTCATCGGGCCCGATAGTCGTCGTATCGGCCGCATACTGTTGTGGGAGACCGCAGCTGGTCCGTCACCGTCGACGCGGCCGTCGCCGACCGGCGCGAGCCGCGTAACGTGGAAGACTTGGTCGTCCAGTCACAACCCTAGCCAAGATGCATTCACACGACCACGCGAGGTGGGGACGGTGATCCTCGACGATTCCGAGCGACCGGCGGCGGAGTACGAGGCGCTGGCCGACGCCCTCGAGGAGTTGCGCGAGGAGATCGCGACCGAACAGCTCCGGGACTCGCGACTCGAGGGGCTGTTCGACGAGGCGACCACGAGCAACCCCTCCATCTGGAACACGGTGACGGCCTTCATCGACGTCGAGGACGGCGAGGCCGTGGTCACCGAGGAGTCGAAGCTCGCGCAGGGGAGCTGGGCGCCCGAGATCGTCGACGGCTGCGACGCCATGCTGACCGTCGATATCAACTACGGCCAGATGCCCGACGAGTTCAAATACACCGTCACGAAGAAGCTAGACGAGAAGATCGAGCAGGCGCGGGCGGAAGCCGAGCGCGCTCGAGACGAGGCGTGATGGCGCGGTAGCGATCGGGGGGCGGCTCCCCGCGACTCGCTCGCGGTGATCGGATCCGCTCCGCCCCGGTAACGACTCGTTTCTATCGACGACTGTCCTGCACTCGTTCTCGACTGCGCTGTCACCAGATTCTTCATCGGGAACACCGACGGTGGCGGTAATGGCTGATCGGGACGGCGCGCGGGCAGAAACGGAGACGATGCTTCCATCGCGGCAATCCCTGGGGCTGCTCGCGGCCGCTACCGTCCTCGCGGTCGGGACGATGGTTCCCCCGCCGGCGGCGGCGGTGACCGTCGCGGGACAACGCGCGCTGGCGGTCTTCGCGTCGGCGCTCGTCCTGTGGCTGACGCGGCCGGTACCGTACGTCGTCTCGAGCGTCCTCAGCGTCGCGTTACTGTTCGCACTGGGGGCGGTCGAGTCGTTCGACGCGGCCGCGACGGGCTTTACGTCGACGCTCGTGTTCTTCCTGCTTCTCCTGTTGCTGCTCGGCGACGCGACGACGAGCGTCGGTCTCGATCGGCGATTGGCGCGCCGACTGCTGACGGCGGAGAGCACGCCGCGGCGCGCGCTGCGCTCGGTCGCCGGGAGCGTCCTCGCGCTGGCGCTGGTGATGCCGTCGGCGATGGCGCGCGCGGTAACGTTCATCCCGATCGTGAAGCGGCTCGCGGCCGCGTTCGGCTCGGGCGACGACGGCTTCGAAACGGGGGCGTTTCTCGTCCTCGGTCACGTCAACCCGATCGCCTCGATGGCGCTGATGACCGGCGGCGGCATGGCGCTGGTCACCTCCGAGATTATCGCGACCTCGGTGCGGCCGATCACCTGGGTCGACTGGGCCGTGTTGATGCTGCCGCCGACGATCGCCCTGTACGCGGCGGCGACGCTCTGTGCGAGTCTGTTCGCGGCGGTCGACGGCGAGACGACGCTCGGCGCACCCGCCGGGGCGCAACTCGAGGCGGACGGGGAGGGGCCCGCACCCGAGGCCGACGGTGACGAACCGCCCTCGCTGACTCGGGACCAGCGTCTCGTCGGACTCGTCCTCCTGGGCGCCATCGCGGGCTGGATCGCCGGCTCGTTCGTCGGGATCCCCACGGTGCTCCCGGCGGTCGCCGCGGTCGTCGCGCTCTCGCTGCCCCAGGTCGGCGTCATCACGGCCGACGATATCGCCGGGGTGAACTGGGGGATCATCTTCCTCGTCGGCGCGATGTTGTCGATCCTCGACGCGCTGGAGACGACCGGCGCCATCGTGGCGATCGTCGACGCCCTCGCGCGGTGGATCCCGTTCGCGGCGCTCGCCCAGTGGCAGCTCGTCGCGGCGTTGCTCGGCCTCGCCGTCGGGATTCGGATCCTGTTCTCGACCGGCTCGGCGGCGATCGTGGTCGCGCTCCCGATCGTCCTCGAACTCGCGTCCGTCTTCGACGTCAACCGGCTGTATCTGGCGCTGACCGTGTTGCTGGTCGTCGGCTCGACGACGATTCTCCCGTTCAACACGACCGCGGTGCTGGTGTCGATGGATCGCGGACCGCTGTCGCACCGCGACGTCGCCTCCTTTGGCCTCGTGACGATGGTGCTCGCCGTCGGTGTCGCCGCCGCGTCGTGGCTCGTCTACTGGCCGTTAGTGGGCTGACAACCGATCGCGATAAGCGTGAGGTATATATGACCGGGTCGGACTCTTCCCCGTAGGGAGGGTCGCCAATTCTACGCATCGAGTTCACGACGGCGCCGACGGGCGTGATGGCAAAGCTCCGGCGAGAGCTGGACGACGTCCGGAGCATCGAGCTCGACAACGCGTTCTACGTCGAAGACGGGACGTGGATCGAGTCCCTGACCGTCACGTCGAACGCTGCATTCGATCCGAAAGCCGTCGTCGAGGAGATCTCCGGCGTGTCGCTGTTCTACGACAGCGAGATCCCGACCGCGTCGGACGACCTCGAGATTCGCCGGCTGACGATCCTGGCCAACGAATCGTACCCGTTCATCCTGAGTCTCGTCCTGCGACAGGAGGCGATTCCGAACCGGATCGTCCTCCAGAACGACGATTTCGAGGCCGTGGTGACGACCCGCGACTGGGACCAGTTCCGCTCGATGGCCGACGAAGTTCAGGAGACGCTCGGCGAGTTCGAACTGCTGTCAGTTACACAGAACGAAGATCCCGGCGAACCCCTCGACAGCGGACGGTTGACCGAAGTCCTCGTCTCGAAGCTCACCGACGAGCAGTTGGCGGTCCTCGAGACGGCCTACGAGAACGGCTACTTCGACATCCCGCGAGAGACGTCGGCGACGGAACTCGCCGACGAACTCGAGATCGCACAGTCGACGGCGAGCGAACGACTGCGGACCGCGGAGCGAACCCTCCTCGAACTCATCTACGGTCCGCGGGAGTGAGGGCGACGCTGGTGTCTCCGGACTGATAAGATGCGTCGAAATATCACCCGTATCTTAAAGAACGATAGCTATCGTCGCCGATAGGGAGTAAAGCAAACCTAGTCACTCCGTAACGTGGGGGTGGATGACCGAAGAAAATCATGATAGATCGGGCTCCGCGGGCGGCGGCCGACTCACGCGACGCGGCTACGTCGCCACGGCCGCCGCGGCGCTCGGGACGAGCGTGCTGGCGGGCTGCAGCGGCAGTCGCGGCACCAGCCTCGAGCCGAACGTGCCCGACGGGGTGCCGGAGACCGTCGAAACGAAGTACTGGCGCGAGTGGGAGACGATCGACGCCGACTCGCCGCCGCTCGAGTACAGCGCGACGGCCGGCGCGGTACTCGATCGGTTCCCCGTCGAGTTCTCGAGCGAGGACGATCCGTGGATGCGCGAACACGCGTTGATGGTCAAGCGAGGGCTCGACGATCTGGGCATCGCCGTCGAACTCAACGACCGTCCGTTGAACCAGCTGTACGCCCAGAGCTGGGAAACGCGCGGACTCGAGGCGATAATCTCGATGAGCACGCACGGGCCCGACCCGCAGCGGGGACTCGATCCGAACCCCCTGTTGATGCGCGCGACCGAGGGATCGCTTTCGAACTACGACAATTACTACAATCCCGAATTACAGGAGGTTCTCACGGAACAGGCCCGGACGACCGATCGAGAGAAGCGCGAGGAACTCGTCGACCGCGCGCAGGAACTGTTCGCCGAAGACGTCGGGGCGCTCATCACGCTGTACCCGAACATCATCACGGCGGTGAACACGGAGCGGTGGAGCGGCTACGTGGAGACCCCGGGTAACGGTCCGACGATGGACTCGTTCGTCTGGACGGAGGTCAACCTCCAGCCCGAGACGGACAACCGGACCTACGTCAAGGGCGTCACCACGTCGATGAACTCGCTGAACCTGCCGTGGGCCGCCGGCGGCGCGGAGGCCAATCGACTCACGTTCATCTACGACGGATTGTTCGACGCGACGCCCGATTTGGACGTGGTCCCCGCACTGGCGACCGGCGGCGATTTCGTCGACGATACGACCGTCGAACTCACGCTGCGCGAGGGCGTCGAGTGGCACGACGGCGAGTCGTTCACCGCCGAGGACGTGAAGTTCACCGTCGAACTCTACGAGGAGTACTCCTCTACGAGCCAGGTGCCGTTCTACGACCCGATCGAGTCCGTCGAGGTACTCGGCGATCACGAGGTCCGGTTCAACCTGTCGAACCCCGACGCCTCGTTCATGACCCAGCGAGTCGTCCGGAGCGTGATCCTCCCCGAACACCGGTGGGAGGACGTCGACAACCCGTCCCAGCACAACCCGGACGCCCCCGTCGGCACCGGCCCCTTCCAGTTCGAAGACTGGGAGCAGGGGACCCGGTTCGAGGCCACGCGCAACGAGGGCCACTGGATGTTCGACGACGACTGGCGGGTCGACGCGCTCGGCGATCAGGCCGAACGCGGGCCCGGCGTCGAAAGCGTCATCTGGATCAACGTGAGCAACGTCGACGCGCTGATCGGCTCGCTCCAGAGCGGGTCGATCGACGCCATCGGGACGACGCTCTCGACCCTGCAGGCCGACCGCGCGGCCAACACCGACGGGATCGAGAAGATGTCCGTCGGTAGTTACGCGCCGCTGAACGCGAAGCTCATGTTCTCCTGTCCGCCGATCCGAGACAAGGAGTTCCGCGTCGCGCTGGCGAAGACGGTCGACTCGGAGGGGTTCGTCGAGGACTTCCTCCACGGGCAGGCGACGGTCCCGTCCGGAGAGAACCTGATCTCGTCGCTTACCCAGTGGCACAACCCCGACACGACCGACTACAGCTACGACGTCGACGAAGCGCGAACCGTCCTCGAGCGAGCGGGCTACACCTGGGACGACGACGGCAACCTGCGCTTCCCCAACGGCGAGGCGTGGGGTGCGTTCGTCGAGCGCATTCAGCCCGAGAACACCAACGAGCGCCGCTCGGAACTCGACCAGCCTGACTTCTCATGAGCAGCCAGAACCCAATGTACCACACCACCGATCGTTTCCCGCGACCGTCGCGGGAACGGACCCGATTCGAGGCGAACCGACACCCCGACCGCGCCGCCGCTCGAGTCGAGCGCACGTCCCTCGACTGGGGCGTCGCCGGCGCGAGAAAGCGGCCGGCGACCGAGCGCGATACCGCGGGTGAGAGCCGATGAGCAAATTCCAGCGGTTCCTGCTCAAGCGACTCGCGATCTCCGTCCTGCTGACGCTGGTCGCGGTCTCGGTCATCTTCGTCGTCCTCCGGCTGCTGCCGGGGAGCCCCTTCGAGGCGCTCGTCACCTCGGGGAACCTCAATCAGGAACAGATCGACGAGATCCGGGCGATGTACGGACTCGACCAGTCGATCTGGGTCCAGTACGTCAACTACCTCGGGAGCCTGCTGACCTTCCAGTTCGGCTACTCCATCCTGCGGAGCCAGCCGGTCTGGGACGTCCTCGAGCCGCGGCTGATCAACTCGCTGATCCTGCTGGTGCCCGCGCTGGTGACGACGGCGATCCTGAGTTCGATCCTGGGGATGTACGCCGGCTGGAACCGCGGGAGCCGCCTCGAGAAGTTCAGCATCGTCTCGACGACGCTGCTGCGCTCGACGCCGGTGTTCATCACGGCGATCTTCTTCATCATCGTCTTCGCCTACAACCTCGAGATCGTGCCCGCGCTCGGGATGCGATCGATCCGGGCGACGCCGGACGGCTACGTCGAGACGTTCGCCTCGCTCGACTTCCTCCACCACTACATCCTTCCGTTTACCGTCGCCGTCCTCTACTACAGCGGCGACTTCCTGCTGCTGGCCCGCAACGGCGTCGTCGAGAAGCGCGGCTCGGAGTTCCTCAAGCTCCACCGAGCGAAGGGGCTCACTGAGATGGAGCAACTGGCCCGCGCGGGTCGCAATTCGATGCTACCCATCCTGACCTACTTCACGCTGCGGCTGGGGATGATCTTCCAGGGACTGATCCTGCTCGAGGTGGTCTTCAGCTGGCCCGGTATCGGCCGCGAACTCGTCCTGGCCATCCAGCAACAGGACTACCCGCTGGTCCAGGCCGCGGTCTTCATCATGGCGCTGGCGGTTATCCTGGCGAATCTGCTTGCAGACGTCCTCTACGCGTACTTCGATCCGACCGTCTCGACGAGCGGAGGTGGATCCGCATGAGCACCGAAACGAAACCCACGGCGGAGTTGTACGAGCGCGTCGACGCACTGTGGACGACCGTCCGCGACCAGTTCGCGTTCCTGCGACGGGACCCGATGGCCTTCGCCGGCATGCTCGTCGTCGCGGCGTTCGTCTTCCTCGGGCTGTTCGGGCCGTACCTGGCCCCGCACGATCCGATCGAACACACCGTTCGCGGCGACGGCGGCTCCGTGCTCCGGCTCGCCGCCCCGAGCGCTGACGCGTTCTTCGGGACGACGGCGTACGGGAAGGACGTGCTGAGCCAGTTCCTCGCCGGCGCGCGGCCGACGCTCATCGTCGGCCTGTTCGGCGGACTGGGCACGGGCGCGCTCGGCTTCACCGTCGGCGTCGTCAGCGGCTACTACGGCGGCTGGGTCGACGAGCTCCTGATGCGCCTGACCGACCTGACGTTCTCGCTGCCGTTCATGCCGATGGCGTTGCTGCTGTTGACGTTCATGACGCCGAACATCTGGCTGATCACGGCGATCATCGCCGCCTTCCTCTGGAAGATGCCGGCGCGGGTCGTCCGCTCGGAGGTGCTCTCGGTCCGCGAGCGGACGTTCGTCAAGTCCGCGCGCGCCAGCGGCGCGAGCGACCTGCGGACGATGCTGTACCACGTCGCGCCGAACGTCCTGCCGATCGGCTTTCTCTACACCGCCTACGGCGTCGCCTGGGCGATCGCCGCGCAGGCGAGCCTCGCCTTCCTCGGCTTCGGCGATCCGACGATGACCAGCTGGGGCCGGATGCTCCGGCAGGTGTTCGCGTCGGGCAACATGCGCGTCGCGTGGTGGTGGGTGCTCCCGCCGGCCATCGGTATCGCCGCGATCACGACCTCGGTGTTCCTCATCGGCCGCGCCTACGAGGAAGTCATCAACCCCGAAATCCAGACCGACCAATGACGCTACTCAACGTCGAAAACCTGACAGTCACGTACGCGACCGACGACGAACCAGTCCACGCCGTCAACGACGTCTCGTTCACCATCGACGAGGGCGTCAACTACGGCCTCGCCGGCGAGTCCGGCTCCGGGAAGTCCACCGCCGCGGAGGCGCTGCTGGGGCTGCTCCCCGGCAACGGCACCGTCGAGAGCGGGACGATCGAGTTCAAGGGGACGGACCTCACGTCCCTCTCGGACGCCCAACGGCGGGATATCCTCTGGGAGGACATCGCCTACATCCCCCAGAGCGCGATGGACTCGCTCGATCCCGTGATGTCGACCGGCGACCAGATCGCCCAGGCGATCCACACGCATCGCAACGTCACGGACGCGAAAGCCCGCGACCGCGTCCGCGAACTGTTCGAGATCGTCGGCCTCGATCCCGACCGGATCGACGACTACCCCCACGAGTTCTCCGGCGGGATGCGCCAGCGGGTCACCATCGCGATGGCCCTGGCCCTCGAGCCCGACCTCATCATCGCCGACGAGCCGACGACCGGGCTGGACGTCATCGTCCAGGACAAGATCATCGACAAGATCCTCGAGATCCAAGAGCGGATGGACAGCTCGCTGCTCCTGATCACCCACGAGATCGGCGTCATCGCCGAGACCTGCGACGAGCTGTCGATCCTCTACGGCGGGAAGGTGATGGAACAGGGCAGCGTCGACAACGTGCTGGTCAACCCCACCAACCCCTACACGATGGGGCTGAAGAACTCCTTCCCGGAGATCGACGAGGGGGACGAGGACCCCGTCGCGATCCCCGGCTCGCCGCCGAACCTGAACCGGGAGCCGACGGCCTGCGTGTTTCGGGACCGGTGTCCGTTCGCCACCGACGAGTGCGAGGAGTCCCATCCCGATTTGGTCGAGCTTCCCAACCGGAACCACCGCTCGGCCTGCCATCGCGTCAAGGAGGCCGCACAGATGCGGCAGTCGGCCGACGAGCCGGAGACGTGGGGCATCCCCGACGACGTCGACGCCGACTCCGAGCGCGGCGAAGTCATCCTCGAGACCGACGCCCTCGAGAAACACTACGAGCAGAGCCAGCCGCTGCTGGACAAGTTCCGCGGCGCCGACCCCGACCGCGTGAAGGCGGTCGACGGCGTCTCGCTGTCGGTCCGGCGCTCGGAGGTGCTCGGCGTCGCCGGCGAGTCCGGCTGCGGGAAGTCGACGCTCGGCGAGACGATGGCCCTCCTCGAGGAGCCGACCGGCGGCGACCTGACGTTCGACGGGGAACCCTACGAGTACTACCGGGACGGCAACCTCACGGAGTTCCGGCGGAAGGTCCAGATCGTCTTCCAGGACCCCTTCGACTCGCTGAATCCGCGCCAGACCGTCCGCAAGCTCGTCGGCGAGCCGCTGACGATCCACGACTACCGCACCGACGAGAAAGAGCGGGCTATCGTCGAGACGCTCGAGAAGGTGGGGCTGACCCCCGCCGAAACGTTCCTCGACAAGTACCCTCACGAGCTCTCCGGCGGGCAGCGCCAGCGCGTGGCGGTCGCCAAGGCGCTCGTCCTCGATCCGGACTTCCTGATCTGCGACGAGCCGGCGTCGATGCTGGACGTCTCGCTGAAGGTCAACCTGCTGAACCTGCTGCGCGGGCTGGCCGACGCCGAGGACATCGGGATCGTCTACATCTCCCACGACCTCGCGAGCCTGATGCAGGTCTCGGATCGGCTGGCCATCATGTACCTCGGGCGGGTCATCGAAGAGGGCGACGTCGATCGCATCGCGGCCCACCCCGAGCATCCGTACACCGCGTCGCTGCTGTCGGCCGCGCCCGAGAAGGACCCGACCGCGGAGCGGACTCGCGTCCTGCTCGACGGCGAGCCGCCGGACCCGGTCGACCTCCCCTCCGGCTGCGCGTTCGCTCCGCGCTGTCCGAAGGCCCAGGAGTCGTGCCGGGAGGCCGAACCGGCCATCGACGAGACCGGCGACGAGACCCACCGGGCGGCGTGTTACTTCCCGGAGAGCGAGGACGGGGCGACCGCGTCGGAAGCGCCCGCGCTGGACGACGACGAGTTCCCGGCCTCGGCGAACACCGACTCGGTGGGTGATTGAGTGATATGCCCGGCCTCGAGGCGACCGCGATGCTGGCCGATGTCGCTCGCCCGGTAACCGTATCGGGAGCCGTCGGTTTCGAGCCGTCGACGACCCTCGTGGCCGCCGCCGGCGTCGCGGCGCTGCTGGCGTTACTGGTCCTGTCGGGGTTTTTCTCCTCGGCGGAAATCGCGATGTTCTCGCTGGCCCACCACCGCATCGAGGCGCTCGTCGAGGACGGCGCGCCCGGCGCCGAGACCGTCCAGGCGCTGAAGGACGACCCCCACCGCCTGCTGGTGACGATCCTCGTCGGGAACAACCTCGTCAACATCGCGATGTCCTCGATCGCGACGGGCCTGTTCGCGATGTACACGAGCCAGGGGCGGGCGATGCTGGCGGCGACGTTCGGCGTGACGGCCGTCGTCCTGCTGTTCGGCGAGAGCGCGCCCAAGTCCTACGCCATCGAGAACACCGAATCGTGGGCACTGTCGGTCGCTCGCCCGCTCAAATTCTCGGAGTACGCGCTGTTCCCGCTCGTGGTCACGTTCGACGCGCTGACACGGGTACTCAACCGGCTGACCGGCGGCACGGCCGTCGAGGAGTCGTACGTCACCCGCGAGGAGATCCGGGAGCTGATCCGGACCGGCGAGAGCGAAGGGGTCATCGAGGCCGACGAACGCGAGATGCTCCAGCGCGTGTTCCGGTTCAACGACACCATCGCGAAGGAGGTGCTGACGCCGCGACTCGACGTCACCGCCGTCGCTCGCGAGGCGACCGTCGACGAAGCCGTCGCGAAGTGCGTCGAGAGCGGCCACACTCGCCTGCCGGTCTACGACGGCGACCTCGACACCGTCGTCGGCGTCGTCGCGCTCGGCGACCTCGTCGGTGGTCGCGAGTCGCCCGACGGCGGCTCGCTCGAGGCCCACGTCGAGGAGACGCTGCACGTCCCGGAGAGCAAGCAGATCGACGAACTGTTCCGCGAGATGCGCCAGCAGCGGGTCGAGCAGGTCGTCGTCATCGACGAGTTCGGAACGACGGAGGGGATCGTCACCACCGAGGACATCGTCGAGGCGGTCGTCGGCGAGATCCTCGACACCCAAGAGGCGGAACCGATCGAAACCGTCGACGAGCGGACGGTCAGAGTCGACGGCGAGGTGACCCTCGAGGCCGTCAACGACGTCACCGGCGTCGAGTTCCCGGAGGGCGAGGAGTTCGAGACGATCGCCGGCTTCGTCTTCAACCGCGCCGGCCGACTGGTCGAGCCCGGCGAGACGTTCGCCTACGACGGCGCCGAACTGACCGTCGAGCGCGTCGACGACACGCGCATCAGGCGGGTGCGAATCAGCGAGTCGGATCCTTCAGCGGCGGACGGTTCCGGTGTTGTGGCCTCGAGCTAACGGTCGATTTTCTCCGGCACCATGAGGCGGGCACTCTATTCGATCGCACCGGACGAGACGAGCGCAACCGACCGAGACGTCTCACGGAAAACGACCGTCTGTCGACGGCGGACGATACTCTTCGCTCGGAATTGAACCCCAGCTACTCTGACAACCTTCCAGTATCGCACTCGGTTATATTCTACTGCTGCATGTCTTAATTATACATAGTATCGATTGAGTGGTGAATTATTTCACAAAACACATTACTACCTACTTCTCCGCATGAATATGGACTATTCACGAAGGAAGGTATTAGGGATGAGCGCTATCGGTCTCAGCGGGGTCGCGGGATGTCTCAGTAGCGACGAGACCGCTGATAGTAATGGAACCGATGAAACTAGCGGGTCGTCAAATTCCGATGCCGATAACGACGGTATTCTAGATGCAAACGATGACTATCCCAACGACCCCGACTTGAGTCAAAAAGAAACGAAGTCGGATACCCGAAAAATCGAGGAAGACGAATGGATCTATTACGAGTTCGATTTTGATGGCAGCGGGTTCATCGAGTACGATTTCATCGTTCGCGAGGGGCCGGAGATCGACGTTATTTTCATGGACGAATCCGAGTACACGTACTTTACTAACGAGGGCCGGTTCTCGTATAAGTCGGCACTCAGTGCGTTCGAGAGCGCTGGAACAACAGTCAGTGGCACGGTCACAGAGGGATCCTACCGACTGATACTGGACAATTCGAATCTCGGAGAGGCGGCCCCACCAACTAATTTTAGCAACGATGTCGTTACTGTCGAGTTCGACTTGGAGGTTGGGCGATAAGACTCCTCGAGAGGCCATAACACTCGAGGGCAGGAGATAGCGGTCGGGAATAGCATAGTCTGGGACTACTGTCTGAACAGATTCAGTACCAGTTCAGAACGTAGCCATGCCGATCCGTCGGTCGATGCAAGTTGGTCGTACGTCGGACGGTTTGTACTCCCGAAAAGCGAACTTCGGGTGCTCGGATTGGTACAAAACTGAGAATCGAGGGCAGGAAAGAGACTCTGTCGCTGAATAAGAGCGGACGAGTTGAGTACGATGTCCGATCCCGACACGAAGATCGGGCAGACGACCGTGGAGTAGCGTCCACTACTGGTGGGGCAGTTATCGAGGTAGTGTTTGATTTCTTTTAAATTAGCGACCGAGAATCTTGGGAATCCTACTGTTCTTCCCGTTGATTACGGATTCGGTGAACGATAGTCCGATCCAGCCGAGTAGCTCTCTATTTACGCTGAAAAAACAATGTGATAAATATACGTAATTATATAGACTAGCAATCATCTTATCCGATATTCTCGATGCGGACGTTGTATGGTTCGACCTTCACGACGCAGTGAAGCAGCGCAGGGCAGTGTATCGAGGCGGAGAGCGGCCATTGGACTGCTTCTCGTTGGAGTGGTTCTGGGATCACTTGTTACTCCGGTTGCCGGAGCGCAAGCAACGACCGTCAGTCAACAGGCGGACGGCCAACAGACGTCGTGGACGGTCACGGTGACCTCCGTCACTGATGGTGATACGATGGACGTGAGAATGCCGGACGGGAGCACCGAGACGATTCGACTGCTCGGTGTCGATACGCCCGAGACCAGTAGCTGGAATACGGAGCCGTCTGAATGGGACAGTATCCCTGAGAGCTCCGACGGTCGGGAATGGCTGGAACAGTGGGGCGGTCACGCGAGTGACTACGCAGAAGAACGGCTTGCCGGCGAAGAAATATACATCGAAGGCGATCCGGAAGCCGATCGACGCGGCACGTACGATCGGCTGCTCGTGTACGCGTATCAGTCCAAATCATCCTCGAAATCGTTCAATATGCGGCTTCTCGAGAACGGGTATGCGCGAATGTACGACAGTCAGTTCACGAAACGATCAGCGTATCAGGCAGCGGAGTCCGAGGCACGCAACGACGGTATCGGTGTTTGGGACTATGCGACAGGAGATTTCACCGATGATCTTTCGATCTCGACTATCCACGCCGATGCCGCAGGGAGTGATAACTCCAATCTGAACGACGAGTATATCGAAGTAACGAACGAGAGGAGTACAGCCGTCGATATGACGGGTTGGACGTTCTCTGATGCAGCTGGTCATACCTACTACTTCCCGGCTGGATTTGAGTTGGGTGCGGGCGAATCGGTGACCATCTATACCGGTAGTGGATCGGACACGGATTCAGAACTCTACTGGGGTCAAAGTAGTGCGGTCTGGAATAACGACGGTGATACGGTAACCGTGACGAGCGCTGACGGCGAGACGGTCACCACTCGCGCGTACTAAGCCGCCAAGTAAGCGATCTTCTTTCTCGGATCAGGTCGAAGATACCATCTTGTCTCAGTTGACGTCCGAGGCCGTGGATCAATCACCGAGATATTCACGGTTTCGGCTCTGTTGCGTTCGCGCCCTGTATTCAGCACAGCACAAATTAGACTATCGTCAACTCACAGGGGTCAGGTATTCAGTTCACGTGTCTCCTCACCAGATGTGTTGTATCCGATAATACCGGGAAAGTCAGACAAGAAGTGTCCGCAAGCCCGGTTTTCGCGGACAATTCTCCTCGAGATCGGAGCCGATGCCCGTACTGACAGAGCGTTCAATCCATTCCCTGTCCGAGACCGTTCGGTGTCGGAGGCCCGGACGGGACGCTAAATAATTAGTCCTCCTCGGCGACCGTCGATCGTACTATTGAGAGTCTGGTTCTTCGGTGAGAGGGGTCATTGGTCGAAATGGAACACGGAGGATCCACCAATGGCCGACTACAACGCTACCGATGCGATGTCGAGACGGAATGGACTCAAAGCAACCGGGGGGCTGCTCGCCGGGACGACAACGTTCGCTGGGTCTGGGGTCGCTGAGACTGAGGCGGAACCAGAACCTCAATTCGAGACTGAGTCAGAGCCAGAACCCCAATTCGAGATCGAAGACGCAAACGAGGAGGTCATCGATCCCGGAGCGCGTCCTGTATCCGGGGTCACGTACTGACCCAGCGGACCCCGAGGTCCTCCTCGACGGCACCTTCATTGACTTCGGCGTCATCGTTCGCGAGGACTCCGTGTGGCTCCTCGAGGACACTGGGGACTCGCCAAACCCGTCGAGATGGAACGCCTCGATAAACGGATCTACAGAATGTAGTTCCGCACACGGGACATCCGCTGGCCGTCGAGGGAATATCGGGGCGTAACGCAGCGGTGATTCAGGCGGGTGAGCGCGCCGTGAACGCCAGATCGATCAGCCCATCCGCAGATCCGTGGACCGTGATATTTCCGACTAAGTGATCGTTAACGTACAACTCGTAGGTCCCGGGGTTGTCGAACGACTCCGTGAGGATCGTTTGGCGGCTTCCGGTTGCCGCGATCGACAGTTCCCGCTGGTCGACGACGGTATCGTCACGGATGAGCCGCACGGTGTACGTGCCGTCAGCGCCGCCGACGTTGGTGACGCGTACCACGACGTCGACGCTTTCGCCGGCGCTGATCTCCGTGACGCTCACGGCCGCGTCGTCGATGCGGAAGTTCGCCTGTTTGATTCCGGTCGCGAAGTCCAACAGTCCCGGCGACTCCGTTTCGAAGAAGTAGTGCGTCCGACTCTCGTCCACGAGCGTCGTCGGAAGCTCGATCCACTGGCCGTTTTGATGCGTGTACAGGGCCACGTCGTCCGGAGCCTCGTCTCCGGCCAGTTGATCCTGCCTCACGCGGAAGGTGATGGTGACGTCCCGAAGGTCCTCGTTCGCGATGGTGCTGTCCATCGAGACGAACGCCACCTCCTCGGTTCCGTCGGCGGGTTCGAACGCAGGCGCCCCTTCGAACTGCGCGTCCCGTTTCGTGACGTTGATCGAGAACTCCCCGCCCCGCTCAGGGGTGTACGAGAGTGCGTCGATCGCGACGGTATCGTCTCGAGTGGCCGGCCACGAGATGTTGAGCGACTGCGTCGCGTTCGGCTCCGCGTCGACGACGGATGCGTTCACGTGCGTCCGGTCCGTTTTGATGTGCGACGGCGAGACGCGGGCCACCGTCGGCGTGTTAGTGAGCCACAGGTTCCGCTGTGGCTGCTCGGGGTCGTCGCTCAGGATGTGCATCGTCGCGAACCGCGCCGCCGGTTCCGACTGCGTAAATCGCACGGGAACCTCCCGACTCTGTCCCGGTTCGATCGTGAACGGACCGCTAGCCGCCGGTTCGAAGGCGGCTCGATCGGGACCGACGATTCGCAACGCGTCGACGGTCAGCGGTGCAGTCCCGTTGTTCGTGAGGGTGAACGTCTCCGCAACCGTCTGGTCTGTCACGTTCGCGAACTGGAGTTGCTCCCGGTCGACTTCGATGTCCGGTGTGACGCCAGTCCCGGTCAGATCAGCGGTCGCGAGCGGTCCGGTAGCTCGCTCGAGCCGAAGCGTCGCGCGATGAGTGCCGTCGCGGTCGGGGCTGAAGACGACCGTTACGTGCTCCGTTTCGCCGGGTTCGATCGACGAGACGGGACCGTCGGTAACGGTGAAGGCGTCAGCATCGTCCCCCTCGATCGTGGCGTCGGTCACCGTCACGGGATCCGGCCCGATATTGAGGATTGGCACTTCGCGAGTCGCGTTCGATCCGACTGCGGTCCGGCCGAAATCCGCCGTCTGGGCGGTACCGAACGCGACGCGTGCAGCGTTCGAACCCGGTTCGAGTGCGTTCGCTTCGTCGGCGCCATCGACTCGAGCGGCATCGGAATCGCACGCACACTGCTTCTGTGCGCTTTCGATCGACGGTTCGCTCGGCGCGGCACCGGCTGCACCGTCGGCCGCCCAGACGACGCCGCCGGTCAACGCACCCGTCACCGAAAGGACGGTGAGACACACCAACAGCCTCCTCGAACGGTTCCCGATGGTCGTGCTCAATGTTAACATGTCTCTCGAATGGAGCTACGATCAGCCGGTTATTAGATGGACGGGTGTGCTCGAGCGATTACAATTCAGTATCTCGGTGATAGTATTGGCGAGAGACGGGATCGGTCGTGGACGCTGCTAGGTTGCTATCGGCGTCTCGAGGCGTGCACCGTGGCCAGAGACGGCTCCGCGCAGCAATGTCTCAGGCAAAAACGTGCGGCCGAGCCGGTAGTGCTAGCTGTCTAGAGCGGGTCGCGAGATCGCGCACTCGGCTATTTAGCTAGGTACGCTTCGGTAACGGAGGTCCATCGTCCAATTGGAGAACGACAATGACCGACACCACCGACACCCGCGACCCCGACGAATTCGAGATCGAGCCAGTATCGTCGATCCCGGCGACGCACGATGCGATCGAGTTTCGCGACGAGATGCTCGTCTACGATCGTAACGACCCCGACCGGTGGGTGCAGTCGACGGAGAGCATCTCCCTGAAGGAGTTCCGGTGAGAACCGACGCCGGCGAACGACATCGGCCTCCCCGCACCTGAGCGGCGCCTTCTCGGCACCGATTGGCACGGCGTCGGTCGGAGAAACCGACATTGTCGGCAGTCTACGCATCACGTGAATAGTCTCGAGGGCCAGCAGGACCGAGCGTGAGCAACATCGGCGTTCGCCAGGCTCTCCGTGGTATCGTGCGACCGGAATACCGGCGGTTTCGGACGTTACAATCGATCGCCGATTCGCCGCGAAAGATGCCGATTACCGAGAGGCCGGGACGGCGTGCGTCGACTGGATCCACGCCTGGTCGTTCTCCCTGTCCTGGATGACGGACACCGATTCGTCATCCATCGTGTACTCGATGTAGCGGTACTGTTCGAAGGGGTCGTGCTCCGCGGCCGAAGCGGTCGAATCGTGTTCGGTCATCGGTGGTCCCTCGTAACTACACGTGGTGCTACGGAGTGGAGCCTCGAGGAATCAGCCGCTTAGTATCCAAACCAACGGTCGCATCCGGACCCCTAGCTATTGAGCGTGGAGCGGCGAGCGGCGATTGGAATACTAAGGAGGGGTTCCTTCGGAGACGCCAGCCGTCCGATCGTACGCAAACGGGTGAACCGAGACCATGAGCGAATCCGACACGTCCGATTCGACCGCGACCCGGACCGCGGCCGCGCTGAGCGACAAGCAGCGTCGCATCCTTCGGTACCTCCGCGGGCAGAGCCAGACGAACACCTACTTCAAGTCCCGTCTCATCGGCGACGACTTGGGTATGAGCGCCAAGGAAGTCGGCGTGAACATGCCGGCGCTCGTCGACGGCGAGTTCGACGTGACCGTCGAGAAGTGGGGCTACTCCAGTTCGACGACGTGGAAGGTGACGAACTGACCGCATCGCACGACGCTCCGGCAACGCGCACCCTCGTTTCTCTCGACGACCGATCCATCTGGGCCCGTATCGGTTGCGCCCAGCGGACAGTGGCGACGAGCCGTCCCGTTTGACGACCGGCTCCCGGCGAACGTCCCCGTCGACTCGAGGCGTCCGTTCGCCCCCTCTCCCACCGCCAGCGTGGAAAGATTCACGTACAATAGTGCGCTATCGACTAGCATGGAGGGGGTCCTCGACGGGGTCACCGACGGCGTGCTCGTCGTCGACACCGACTGGCGGATTACGACGGCTAACGCTGTCGCGGCGGACCTGCTCGAGCGAGAGCGCGACACCCTCGTCGGGGCCGATATCAGGGACGTGTTCCCGCGATCGTTCGCGGCGACGTTTCACGAGCACTTCGGCGGCGACGATCCGGAGCCGACCGAGATCACCTTCGAGGAGTACTTCCCGGAGCTAGACGTCTGGCTTCGCGTTCGGACGACGACGATCGGAGAGCGGTTCGCGGTCTACTACCGAGACGTGACCGACCGGAAAGCCCTCGAGGGCGACCTCGAGGATCGGGAGGCGGAACTGGCCCGCCTCGAGCGGATCAACAACATCGTCCAGAAGATCATTCGGGACCTCGTCGGGGCTACGACCCGAGAGGAAGTCGAGGAACTGGTCTGTAAGCGGCTCGCGGAAACCGACCTGTACGAGTTTACGGTGATCGGCGAGCGAGAGATGACGGGTGAACAGATCGTCTGTCGAACGGCGGCCGGCGAGCACGACGGGATTCTCGACCTCATCGTCGAGAGCGGTGCCGACGCCGACGGCTCGAGGGGACCGGAGTTCGCGACGATGGAGACCGGGGAAACGCGAGTCGTCCGCCATCTCGTGGACGACGAGTCGGTTCCCGAACCGGTCCGCCGAGAAGCGTTCGCTCGCGGATTGCAGTCGAGCATCGTCGTCCCGCTCCGGTACGGGAACACCACCTACGGGGTGTTGAGCGTCTATGCACTCGATCCGGACGCCTTCAGCGAGCGCGAACGGGAGAGCCTGGAAACGCTCGGCGTAACCACCGGGTTCGTCATCAACGCGACTCGCCAGCGCAACCTGTTGCTCTCGGATACGGTCATCGAACTCGCGTTCCGTATCACCGACGCCTTCTTCGCGACGGCGTCCGCGCAACTCGATTGCGAACTCGCGGTCGAAGGCATCGTCCCGTTAGACGCTGCGTCGTTACTCTGCTACGTTCGCGTCGACGGTGCCGAACCCGATGTGCTCCTCGAACTGGCCGACGATCGATCCGACGTCGACGCCGGTCGCGTGATCCACGAGTCCGCTACCGAGACCGGCGGATTCGCCGAGGTTACGGTGTCCGGACGGTCGCCGATCGTCACGTTAGCCACGTACGGCGCAACCGTCAGAACGGCGGAGTTCGATCGCGGAACCGGCCTGATCGTCGCGGAAGTGGCGCCCAGCAGCGACATTCGAGAAGTCGTCGAGGCCGTCGGCGAGCGGTTTCCCAGATCGGAATTACTGTCGAAACTCGACCGCGAACGACCGATCGAAACGGTACAGGAGTTCCGGAGCGGGCTCCACGAACGCCTGACCGACCGCCAGCGAAACGCCCTCCAGATGGCGTACTACGGCGGGTACTTCGAATCGCCGCGAGACAGCACCGCCGAGGAACTCGCCGAGACGCTCGGAATCAGTTCGCCGACGCTTCACCATCATCTCCGAGCGGGGCAGCGGAAACTCCTCGACGCCTTCTTCGACGACGACGCGGAGTACGAACGGCCGGTTGCGGTCGACGACCGCCAATCGAGGCGAAACGAATGACCGGTCGCAGCAACCGGCGGGACGGGGCCCCCTTCGAACGGCGACGCGACGACCTGCCCGCCCCGCTCGTCGCCGACGGCGGACCGACGCGACGCCTCTTTCGGCGTTTCCCCGACCCGCTCCTCTACTACGAGGTCGAAGGCGGAACCGCCGTAGTGCGCGCGGTCAATCCCGCGTTCGAGACGGCCTTCGAGGTCGGCGAAGCGTCGATCAGGGACGCTCCCCTCCGCGAACGCCTGCTTCCCCGACCGACTGACCGTGACTCCGGTCCGCGCTGGGAACTGGCGACCGCCGCGGGGAACGCGACGCGACCGTCCGAGGGAGACGAGCCGGACGCAGGCGCGACCGGAGCGGCGATCCTCGAACAACTCGATGCGGGCGAACGAGTGACCGTCGGGATTCGCCGCGGAGCCGACGACGAGCGGCGGTACTTCCGTCTCGAGGCCATCCCGTCTCCGGACGAGGACGGAGACGGTGGTGGGGACGCCGGCGGCTACGTCGTCTACACGACCGTGACGGAGTTACGCCGGCGCGTCGACCGCGTGACGACGCGCGCCGACCGGCTCGAGCGAGTCGTCAACGTCGCGGCGCACGATCTCAGAAACCCGCTGGAGGTCGCGAAAATCCGCCTCGAGGCAGCTCGCGATACGGGCGAGGACGTTCACTTCGAGAAAGTCGAGGGCGCGCTCGATCGGATCGAGCGGCTGATTCGGGACGCGCTCTCGGTCGGCGGGACGGAGGTCGAACCGAGCGGTAGCGTTGCCGTCGGCGATATCGCCGAAACGGCGTGGGAGACCGTCGAAACGGCCGATGCCGCGCTCGTTCTCGAGGCCGACCTCCCGACGGTCGAGGCCGACGCCGAGAGGCTCCAGCAGGTCTTCGAGAACGTATTCCGAAACGCGGTCGAACACGGCGGTCGGGACGCGACCGTGACGGTCGGCGGCCTGGACGGCGGGTTCTACGTCGCCGACGACGGGCCGGGCGTTCCCCCCGCGGAGCGCGAGCGAGTGTTCGAACCCGGTTACTCGAGCGGAGACGGTACCACCGGATTGGGACTGGCTATCGCCCGCCAACTCGTCGAAGACCACGGCTGGAACGTGACGCTCACGGCCGGCGACGCCGGGGGCGCGCGCTTCGAGTTCCGCGGGGTCGAGACCGATGAGAGAGCGCCATAGGCGGCTGCCGTGACGGCTACCCTTCGCCCCGATTGATCGCGGTGAACGTCTCGACCATTCGATCGAAATCATCCCGCGGCACCTCCAGTCCCTCGCGAAGTTTCGCGACCCGACGTTGCATGCGGACGTACTCGCTCGACTCCTCGAGCTGTTCGGGCGTGTGTTCGGCCTCGAGTACCGAGAGTTTCGCCGTGAGGCTGAAGAACTCCGAGAGCGGATCGTCGTAAGACGCGGCGGTCGCCTGTTGTTCGACTGCCGCGAAGAGATCGTCCTTCTCGATCGGCTTACACAGGTAGTCGTCGAACGGCATATCGACGATATCGAATCCGGGATTCACGGCCGTTACCATGATGACCTGGCAGTCGTGTCCCCGATCGCGGATCTCCGTTAACACCTTGTCGCCGGAGAACGGCATCCGTCGATCCAGCAGTACCACGTCGACGGTGTCGTCCATCTCCTGGAGGCACTCCTCGCCCCCGTACGCCGTCCGGACGTCGTCGTACCGCCGCCGAAGACGGAGCGCGTACGCGTCCGCCACCTCGCGCTCGTCGTCGACGACGAGCAGTGTCGGGCTCTGATCGTGGTACATGCTAACGAATATCCTAGAGGAGTTCGCCCGTGACCGAGTTATAGCTTTCGTGCGCGGCCGGTCGCGGATGTCCGACGCGTTCGTTGCGTGCCCTTAAGTGCGCGCACCGAGTACTATGATGGTTGTTACCACAAACCAGTGATGGAAGTCCGATTACGAACGAAATTCGTCGTCATCCTCGTCGCGATCACGCTCGTGCTGAGCGGGACGGTTCACTGGACGCTCGAGTCGTACAAACGCGACGTCGTCGACGACGAACAACGGCGAACCGACGAGACGGCCTCGTTGGTCGCCGAGCAGATCGACGAAACGATCTGGGAGCACCGAGATCGGATCGGGTTGGTCGCGTCGCGGCCCGAGGCTCGGCAGTTCGATCGGAGCGGTCCGTTCCTCGACGCGTTTCTCGACAACTCTCGCTTCTACTCGGCGCAACTCGTCGACGCCAACGGAACGGTCGTCGATTTCCGCGGCTCCGTTACGGCAGGGACGAGACGCTCGGCGATCGGATCCGACCGAAGCGGAACGCCGTACGTGGAGCGGGCGCTTCGGGGCGAAACGTACGTGAGCGACGTCGAATACGCCGAGCGAGCCGACAGGCCCGTTCTCGTATTCAGCGCGCCCATACTGGACGGCTCGGGTGTTCGGGGCGTCCTTGTGGGTGCCATGTACCTCGACCGGCAGACGATCTTCGACGCGATCCCGCCGCTCGAGACGAGTTCGCAGACGGTCACTATCGTCGGAGACGGGATCGTTCTCAACGAGAACGAGCGGACGTTCAATGAGGGGATCGAAAGCTCCTCGACCGTCGAGTCGACCGGGTGGGAGGTCACGGTCACTCGAGATCGGACGCTGCTGGAGGACCGATTGGATCGGTTAGCCGCGCTCCAGACGCTGGTGCTGGTCGTCGTGGTGCTCGTCATGGTCGGGTTCGGGTACTGGCAGTACGCCGTGAGCCTCCGCCAAACCGAGCGGTTGCTCGACGGATTCGACCGACTCGGCGAGGGCGACTACGATAGTACGGTGTCGCTGCGCGGCGGCGCCGAGTGGGAACGGATGAGCGACGGCTTCAACGAGTTGGCGGCGACGCTGCGAGCGCGCGAGTCGGAACTCCGGGAGCGCCGGCAGCGCCTCGACGTCCTCTATCGCGTGTTGCAGCACAACATCCGCAACCGAATGAGCATCGTTCTGAACTACGCGGATCTCATCGCCGACGAGGCCGCGGACGAAACGGTCGTCGGCGCGGCGGAGACGATCCACCGGGCCGGGCGAGACATCACGGGCTTGAGCCGGAAGGCGCAACAGATGAAAAACGCGCTCGAGGCCGATCCCGATCGGAGGCCCGTCGACGTGGCCTCGCTCGCGGCCGACGCGGTCGCGGAGCTTCGCGAGGAATACCCCGACGTTACCGTGACCGCGTCGCTACCGGACGAGGCGTGGGCGATGGCGCTTCCCTCGGTGCGGCTGGCAGTCGAGAACGTCTGCGGGAACGCCTGCGAACACAACGACAGCGACGACCCGCGCGTCGAAATAGCGGTGACCGCGACGGGCACCGAACCGGACGTCGACCGCGATCCGGCCGACGAAAACGGCGGGCGAGTTCGCATCGAGGTGGCGGACAACGGCCCTGGCATTCCGGAACAGGATCGCGCCGCGATCGACGAGGGGCGCGAGACGGCGCTCGAGCACGGGAGCGGGCTCGGCCTCTGGCTGACCTACTGGGTGGTCGACAACTCCGGCGGAACGCTCCGGTTCGCCGACAACGACCCGCGCGGGTCGATCGTGATCATCGACCTCCCGCGAGCGGCGCCCCGACGCGGCGACGCGAACGCACCGGACCCGTCGAACCGCGTCGACGACCGGCCCTGATAATGACTTTCACGCTCCGTTCCCTACCTCTAGCTATGCCACTGGATACCAGGGTCGGCGGGGACGGGTTCGATCCCGGCGGCGACGCAGTGGCCAGACGACGGCTTCTGAAGGCGGTCGGGGTCGGAACGACGGTCGGCATCGCCGGTTGCGGGCGCGACGGCGGTGACGAGGACGAAGACGGAGACGACAGCGGCGACGCGGAGTTGATCGGACCCGACGGAACGCAAGTGGAACTGCTACTCGCGTGTATCGAGGGGAACGACGCGGTGGAGACGGCCGCCGAGATCATCGCGGCGGAGGTCGCGGATCTCGGCGTCGCGGTCTCCCTCGAGCGCGTCAGCTACGATCGGCTCCTCCGGCAATACGTGCGAAACCGGTACCTCGGAGACGGCGACCCCGAGTGGACTGCGGGGCCGAACAACGCCGGTCCGCGCGAGGAAACCGCGAGCGAATCGGCCTGGGACCTCATGTTCGGGGTCGCGTTCAACACGTATCCGCGAACGCCCGCCGCGATCGACGCGTTCTGGCTCGAGCGGGCGCCAACTAACTACTACGGGTACGTTCCCGAGACCGACATCGAGTCGCGGCTCGAAGCGTTCCGCACGACGACCGATCCGGACGAGCGGCGAGCGCCGATCGCCGAGGTCCTCGGCGCGTTGAGCGAGGAGCAGCCGGTGAATTTCCTCGCGATGTCGGACGACGTTATCGGGTACCGACGCTCGGTTCGCGGTCCGGTCGAAGCCTACGGGGGGAACTGGGACAGCGCGACCTGGTACGTGGACGATGACGGGAACGGAAACGAAAGCGGACCCACCGCCTCCGACGAGTGGGTCTGGGGCGTGGAAGGTGAGGCCGAGGGGTTGTACTTTCCCGAGCGCACCGACAGCAGGGCCACCGCGCGGATCGACCTGACCTTGGACGGGGCCTACGACGTCGACGAAAACGGTACCGTCCGACCGCTGTGGATGGACATCACCGACGCCGGCAGCGGACAGGTATACGTCTGCGAACTCCGGGACACCCTCCGATGGGGCGACGACTACGGCCGGATGACCGCCGAGGACTGGGTGTATCAGATCGAGAACGTCCACACCATCGACGGCGGGCGTGACCACCCCTGGAACGAGCCCACCCCGCCCTCGAACCGGATCGACGATTGGGCGGCGGTCGAAAACGTCGAGCGAACGAGCGAGTCCGAGTTCCAGCTCGAACTCGAGTCGGTCAACCCCGACTTTCCGCTGGAACCGGTTCTCTGGGGATCGTACTGCGCGCCGAAGGAACTCTACGAGGCGCACGTTCCCGACGCCGACGCGCTCCGCGCGAGCGACGCGTTCGCCGAGCTCAGCTTCACGGGGAACCTCGGCCCGTACACGCTCGAGCGATGGGATCGCACGCGGGAGTTCGTCGCCGCGCGCAACGAGGAGTACTACATGCGCGAACACGCTGCCGACGACGACGTGGACGACGCGTGGCGCGACGCGCCGTATTTCGAACGCTACAGCTACCGAGTGATCGGGGACCGATCGGACCGCCTCGAGGCGCTCGCTGACGGGGAACTCACGGCGACGTCGATCCCGCCGGAGCGCCACGCGGATATTCGAGGGACTGAGGCCGTCGAGATCTACGAGATACCGCAGCCGTTCCTGACGATCGTCGCGTACAATCAACGCGCAAATGGGTGGGCGGAACTGCGGACCCGCGAGGTCCGACAGGCCCTCTCCATGGCCGTCGAGAAACCGGCGATCACCGAGAACGCGTTTCGCGGACTCGCCGAGTGGACCCACACGTTTCAGCCGCGGTGGTCGAGTTGGTACGACGACTCGCAGATCACGCCGTTCGGGGTCGACGAGTCGCACGACAAGGACCGGGCCCGCGGGTTGCTCGCGGAACACACGGCCTCCGGGTACGAGTACGAGCCCGCGTAGCGGTCGCGATCGAACGCGAGGCCGTCGACGCGAGGTCCGGAACCGCAGCACTCGAGTCCGCGTCGAAATCGCGGCGGACGTCGTCGCGGAGACGGAGGTCTACTCGAGGTCGACCGAACCGCTCTCGATCTCGTCCGTGACCACGACCGATTCCGTTTCCGACCCGAGCCGGGGAACGAACAGCCCCATCGTCAGCATCCCGTCCTCGATCTCGGCCTCGGAGAAATCGATCTCTCGAGTGCGAAACTGCATCGTAACGACGTACCGATTCGCGTTCGCGTTCACGTCCGTGCGTTCGAAGCTGGCCATTACGTCTGGCGTGGCGACGCCGTCCTCGGACGTTCGTTCGACGGCCGCATCGCCGATAGCGGCCGAGTCCGTTTCCGAGAGACCGAACTGGTCGCGGTGTCCGAGAACGATCTGACTCGGCACCTCCCGGAGGTGGGTCGCGAGCGCCGCCGAGACGCGCACGCGAGCGGTGACTGTCTCCGCGGTCAGCTCCGTGATCTCGAAGTCGAATCGCTCCCCGGTCCAGGCGCTGGTTCGTGCGGTGAGCAGCGTCGGCCCGCTAAGGAGCGTCGCGACTGCCTTGAGGACGCTGCGTTTCGAAACCGAATCGGACGTGTCGTGTTCGAACATTGGTCGTCGGTCATCAGTCGCCGGTCGTCGGCGGGCGACTGTTCGCGCTTTCAGCGGGGAGCGATAGCGGGTGCCTCGAGAACGATCGCCCTGAAAAATGCGAATTTTCGGGGCCGAAGCGCTACCTGGGGAGAGAGCGCCGTTGGGATCGCACCGCGTGCGCGGCGGGATGCCGACCGGTCGCTCACGAGTCCGACGAGTCGCTCGAGCACGGCTCCGCTGCCGGCGAGCGCTCGTCGCCTGCGGTCCGACCGCAGTCTCGGATCGCCACGATCGGGTCGTCGGCGTCGTCGGTCGACGCGAGCGCGACGATCAAGTCGTCTCCGATCGGTACCGTCGCGTTCCCCGTCACGGTTCCGCTCACGGTGCTGGTCGACGCACCCGTCGGCGAGACGTCGACGGACGACACCCGAGCCGTGTACGCGACGGCGTCGGGTGCCGTAAACCGGACGGCGCTCTCGTTGCAGTCGACGGCTATCGACGGCCCGTCGGTCGTCTCCGTTCGCGGTTCTTCGACGCACTGTTCGACGGCCGACGTGATCGGCTCCTCGGTCGACGCGTCGGTGACGAACGCGTATACGATGTCGGCGTCGCCTACCGTAACCGTCGCGTTCCCCGCGAGCGGGGCCCGTCTCGAGGTGCTCGTGCTGGTTCCCGACGGACCCACGTTCACGACGCTGAGTCCGTACTCGTCGTCGTCGGGTGCGGTAACCAGCACGTCGCTCTCGTCGCAGTCGATCTCGACGGTCACGTTCGCGTCGTCAGCAGCCTCCGCGTCCGTCGCGCCGCTCGTCGGGTCGTCCGCGGGACCGGTCCCCGCTGCCGGCAGCCCCAGCACGGTTCCTCCTGCGACGGCGAGTAGCAGCAGGACGGCTGTGGCTCCGGGCATCAGACGACGAATCGAATCACCGATGCGAGTCGGCTCGTCTTCGGTCGCTGTCGCTTTCGTCTTCTTCGTCATCGGGGTCTCTCGGTCGATAGTCCGGACGCTCCCCTCGAGACGGGCTCTCGGTCGCGGCGCTTCGCGAGTTCGCTACGGGGAGCGTCGGCTATCGGATTAGCGCTGATCGATGACGGCGGTGTTCTCCTGATTGACGTCGGCGCTGTTGTGCTTGCCGTCCTGATCGACGGTGGCGGTGTTGCGCTGGTCGACGCTGGCGTCGTTGTTCTTACCGTCCTGGTCGACGATCGCCTTGTTGCGCTGGTCGACGTCGGCGTCGTTATTCTTGCCGTCCTGATCGACGAGCGCCTCGTTGCGCTGGGTCACGTCAGCGTTGTTGTTCTTGCCGTCCTGATCGACGAGCGCCTTGTTGCGCTGGTCGACGTCGGCGTCGTTGTTCTTGCCGTCTTGGAAGACGCCTGCTTTGTTGCGCTGGTCGACGTCGGCGTCGTTGTTCTTGCTGTCCTGGAAGACGCCTGCTTTGTTTCGCTGGTCGACATCGGCGTCGTTGTACTTACCGTCCTGGAAGACACCTGCTTTGTTTCGCTGGTCGACATCGGCGTCGTTGTACTTGCCGTCCTGGAAGACGCCTGCTTTGTTTCGCTGGTCGACGTCAGCGTCGTTCCCGAAACCGTTCTGGAAGACGTCGGCCGCGTTGGACTGATCGACGTCGGCGTCGTTACAGTAGTCGGTGTACGTACAATCGCTCGGGGTTGCGAGCGCACTGCCGCTCGCCAGGGCACCGACGAGTGCCACGGCGAACACCAGTGCAACCGTAATGCGTAGGGTTCGTTTCATGGTCGTCTCTTCGGAGTTCCGTCGAACTCCACGTGGATCCAGACCCGCATCGTTCGAAGAACCGGGCTCTCAATAGTCGAAGCGACGGTCGTGCGGGTACCCCTAGATACTGAGCATCGTCATCTCGAGCGCCGGTTGTGGTATTGAGAGCCGCGTTCCTCGAACGGAATGGTCCCTTGGTCACGGTGGAGCAGAGCGCTGAACGAATGCCTGACAGACAATTCGGCATCCAGACGGAACGTACTCAGGAAAGCGAGCGTACTACTCACCGGTGGAGCGAGCAGAGCGTTGCGGACTGCGCCGTTGCGAGATCGTCCAGGTGACGTCCGCCGACGTCGTCAACACACTGACCGGAACGCACTTGTGCGTCTGGGAAGACGGCGCGAAGCAGGAGCACTATCGCGAGCCGCCGGTTCCCGAGCAGTTGGTGACGTACATCGACACCCATACCGACGCGGCCGGGATCGGGCCCGGCGAGCCGATCGTCAACGTCACCGATAAGACAGTGTACCGCTGGGCCCGTCGAGCTGCCGAACGGCTCTAGGCTGAAACCGGTGACCGTGGCTGGTCGTTTCTCGATGTCCACAATCTCCGACGGATCTGGGGGACGAATCTGCTCGAACAGGGTGTGTTCCCATCAGTCGTGATGGATTGGGGCGGCTGGGACGACTGAGAGACATCCGGAAGCACTACCTTGGTAAGTTCTCCCCAGAGGCAATCCGCCGAGAAAGAAGAAAAGTCCAATATTTAGAAGGTAGGAATAATGATTCTGCTAAGACAACCTCACCACCTTTCCCGTCAATCTAATTGACTGAAGTTATAGACATTGCTTTTATTAGTCATTATTGTGTCGGCGGATATATGCAACGCGGGATAATCGGTTTGGTTAATGGTGACTTCAGCAGCTTAGATACGTTCCGTGAGACTACTGAACAGAACGGATTTAAGTTAAAGAGAGGTATCGATATAGTACGATCTGGTACGCTTTCGAATGGACAGCCAGTACTTATTGGTCGAGCAGGAATTGAAGAGGTAATCACGAAAGATGAAATATCTATCAATGAATCTCGCATTGGTTTCAAAGAAACCTCTGAAACATCGACCAAATACACGGAATTTGTAGCCATTCCTGGTGATTTCGTAGTTGTTGACAGCGGATCTGGGTCCTTTGCTTTCGATCTTATCGGTAGGCAGGCTGACTGTTTAATCTCTCGAGCGGAAATAGACCTCCAACAATTCTATGCAGCTATGCGTGATTACAACCCGAATGTATGGAAGTTAGGGTTCAAAGGTCTTGGATCCCAGACTCAAAACGGTGTTGTATATGGTAATGATGTTACCAGTGACGGTGGATTTGGGGAAACATTGGATGAAACCGACAAAAACCAATTAGGTCTCTCATATACCTCTGAGGGAGATGGTATCAAGATGATGATTACCCAGAGTGGCTATATCGAGATCTACACTCCCAGTAACTATGAACCTGAAGAATTTGCAGAGTACATTGCAAGTAAAGCAATTCCACACGCAGAGGCGAAAAACTAAGCGGTAATCCGTATTCTGTCTTCAGCCACATCTTTATCATCAAGATGCACTGTGATATCAATTTCTTCGTGATCTATGTCTCTTCCAATCCCAACTTCAATTATAATTGGGAGATTTAGTGTACGACCCCTACCTATATCTAATGTAGGTTGAAAAACCCCGGAGTCAATTTCGATTGATTGGCCAATTTCTACAAAGATGCCCTCTGGAGAGTCAATAGTGATGAGTATATCTTCTGAATCGATGACCTCATTTGATTCATTTATTAATTTGAGGCGCGATTGAGCGCCGTGGATCCCTCTTTTGACGATGATTTCCCGGCTCGTTGTTGATGATTCGATTTTTCCCATCATCGACATGAGGGCACAGCTAAGTTCAAACCGAGTCCCAACTCTTCTTAACTCTTTTGATGACTATCTGTCTTTTGCTTTCGTTCGTTCCATATATATTTGATGTGAAATCATTCCGCGACCACTAAGCTTTTTATATATTGGATATTAATCAAACATATCAATGTCACAGGGACGGGAAGTAAACCATACGGTAAATGTTCTAGATGTTATTGAGAACTATGTCCGTGGAGAAGTGCCATTAGCAGGCGCAGAACGAATTTTTGAGATTTTTACCGAAGAATCCTACTCATTTAGCCAATGGAAACAGGTACAAAACACTGCTGCAAACGCAGTTGTTGCAAAGAAGTTGTTGATGAAGGTGTAACACGTATACCTGAGTCATACTTTGACATAACAGAAATAACTACATTAGATGGAATCACATCTGAATTAGATAGAAATCTCTTGGGAGAACAAAATGGGCTTTCGCTCAGTGATGAAGTCTCTGAACTTGCAGATGTTGACCTCACGCAACTAAATACTGAACAACCTGGGAGAAGTGCTGTAAGTGATGCAAGACATGGTTTTGATTATGAGGTCGATGGAGATACGATAACGGGTAGGTACGTATACACAGATGTTCAACGTGATATCACTCCGAATGGTCAAGTAGAACGGCTAGTTAGCGAGGGTTCCATCCCTTTCCGAATTATACCCCATCTGAATCTCCTCATTGTTGAAACAACATCCGTTATTGATGTTCAGAAGACCAAATCTGCGTTCAATAAGAATACAAATATGGATATTGTTGTCTGTGGGGATATTACTGCAGTATATGAGGATGCCCCAGAAATGATGGATACATTTAGGTCATCTTTCGCTGATCAAGATGGTGACCCTGATGAGCCTAAGGTTCTTGGCACAGATGTTGTGCAATTATATAACCCACACGGTGATTCAGAGAATGAGGTCAAGAAAATCGATCTTGAAGGTCAGAATATCGCTGGACATCCATTAATTGAGGAACGACTCGAGGATGACTATATTATCAAAGGTCTCACCACTACTATCGACTTTGAAGATTCGATTTTTGAAGTTGCTGTCGCTGGGACAGGTACGATGGGTTATGCAAAAATAGAAGGTGTAGGTGAGTATGAAAAGGGACAGCGTTTGATGAATGAGGTACGCAGTCGTTATCTACGACATCTTAGGACACGCTAGTCTTCTATGGGATTTTCAGGTGGTACAGCATTTTCAATCTGATCTTCGAGTATGCTGCTGGCTTCATCTTGCTTTTCTTTAAGTAATAATAATAGGTTTGATAATGCAGGGGTATAATCTTCGTCAGTGTTCCTATGCATATGAGAGATCTCTTCGATAGTAGATGCTACGTTATAATATTCGACTATAGCTTCGACTTCCTCGTCAGAAAGTAGACCTATGCTGTCAGTATTTTCGTTATAGATATTTCTTGGAACAGGATGTCGCATTCCTGCTATCAAATCTTCGGATCCATCTCCGTCGATATTTGCTGTACGGTCTATTTCTTCTTTTATTGCTTTTCTCAAACTTTGTTTCTTCCTAAACCGGTCCATTTTTTGTTGATAGTTTCGTTGTTCTCTGGCCCTCTCCGCAGAATTGGCTTGTTTCTTTGTTTGCACCGCATAGAACCCAGTTATAACCACAAGTATCACTGTTGCTAGGCCAGATGCAAAGGATGCATAATCACTTGCTGAATTCACTTTTCCTCTATACAAGTCCTCAATCCCAAAATATAATACCGCCAAAAGAGGGAAAACTAAAAGCGTAACAAGAATACCCGTGAATACAGAAGTCCTGTCTAATTCCATATCCATATATCATATGCTGACTTGAAGATAGAATAATATATTGTTTTTCCGTGCTTCGAAATTCGTCTAAAACCGGGTATACATTATCTGTGGGAGAACGGTAATGATAGCGTTAGCCGATTTTCGACATCAAGTTCGCCATCAAGATATTCCATTCCTTCGGACGTGACTTCATACATATTGCTTCCCTCAAAGATCGGAGCAATTAGTCCTACTTGAGAAAGCATCAGACACCGTTCCTCAACCCGCCCGCGTGAAGCCGTGAGCTTCACAACTCGAGATATCTGCCGTGGTGTCGACCACGAATCCTCTGCCAGATACTCGAGGATCCGCTCGTCAAGCGTACACATCTAGCGGGCGACTTTCGGTCCGTTACGTTTCCATCGATTCACTCGCAGTTGGGCCGTCTCTCGAACCGTTTCCGTTCAGATAGATCTCATTTTCAGCATCAGAACGACATCGTTGACGAGCACGACCGCGAGCCGGCGGACTGCGAAGCGACCGAGTACGGGCATTACTACAACTGTCCCAGTAGCCTCTCACTGCACACAATCAGGCGCGGGGAGATCACCTATTAGTCCACGAAGGCATCCCCAAGAAAATCGTCCGCGACCGATGCGACGTGTCCTTGGACGTCCCCGAGCGACACTACGACCGCGAGAGGATGGAACAGCAGCGCGACTTTATCGAAGATCCATAACAGAGACAGTGCCATGATACTACCGCCTGAAACCACACACATTCGACTTTTGACAGCTGTGCGAATAGTCTTGAAGTCCCGGAAATAGCACGAAGAAAGCTCGAAAATCCAAAGTTCGGGTGGACTCGCCGGGAGTCACGCGAGCGAAGCGAGTGTGACTACGGAGAGTCCATTGACTGGAGAGAACGAAGTGAGCGGAAGGAAATGGACTCGCCGGGATTTGAACCTCGCCTCCGCTCACGCTTCGGCGACCCTACGCGCCCGCTGGGCGCTCCGGGGGCGAGTCCACCCCCTCACGCGCCTCTGGCGCGTTCAGGGACTCCCGCTCCCGGCAGGGTCAGCCAATGGACGTGGCCCGTGATACAGGCCGTCTATGGACGCCCCACGAACGGGCCACTACTCGGCGTCGTCCGGTGCGAATACACCGACAACGGTGAAATCGCACATGGGACTACTACAACCACTCCCGCCGAAGAAGGCCGTACACGAATATCTGAAAGACCGAGAGCCGGAGGTCACCAAAGGCACCCTTCACGAACACCGAAGCCGCCTCAAGCGGTTCCTCAACTGGTGTGACGAGGTCGGGCTTGACGACATGAACGACCTCGACGGCAGGAAGGCACAAGAGTTCAAGAACTACCGAGCGGAGCGCGTCGCCATCACGACCCTCGAACACGAGATGCGAACGTTCCGGCTCATGGTCGCGTTCTGCGAGAGCATCGACGGAGTCATGGACGGGGTCGCAAACGGCGTCTCCATCCCGAAGCCGAGTCGGAAAGAGAAGAGCCGAGACGTGAAGATCGAACCCGACCACGCGAAGGCCATCCTCGACTACCTCGAGCGGTGGAACTACGCCTCGCTCCGTCACGTCATGTTCCAGACGCTCTGGGAGACCGGCATCCGCACCAGCACGCTCCGGTCGTTCGACCTGCGAGACTTCTACCCGAACGACCCGGATGGCCCCTACCTCGACGCCGTTCACAGGCCCGAGAGCGGGACGCCACTGAAGAAGGACGAATACAGCGAGCGGGAAATCAACATCAGCGACAAACTGGCTCGCCTGCTACAGGCCTACATCAACGAGAAACGCCCCGATGTGACCGACGACTTCGACCGGCACCCCCTCTTCGCCACCTCATACGGTCGCGTCTACAAGACTACTATCCAGCGGAACGTCTACTCGGTGACCCGGCCGTGCCACATCGGTATGGACTGCCCGCACGGGCGGGAACCCGACGAGTGCGAGGCGTCCGACTACAACACCGCTTCCAAGTGTCCGGACTCAGTCTCGCCCCACGCTATCCGGCGCGGCTCGGCGACCCACTACCGAAACCTCGGCCACTCTCGAACGATGGTCGGCGACAAACTGGATATGTCGGAAGAGGTCTTGCGGGAACACTACGAGCGGCAGTCGAAGACCGAGAAGCGCCGCCAGCGACGGGGAATGCTGGACGACTTCTGAGGTAGCCATAAGACTCCTTCTATATCCTATTTGATGGTTTTATAGCGGCCCGGAACGTGTAGAGTGTATGGGTCTGAAACCCTCCCCGATGCAGGCAGTTCTCGTGCAGGAAGCCGTCGTCGAGTCCATCAAGAGTGGCGACCTGAACCAGTACGAAGAAGACCTCTTGCAGGACTTCTGCAACGATATCGATCTCTATCTCGTCGGCGTTAGTCTGTAGTGCGGTTTCTCAGAAGGGGCCTTCCGAATCGGGATGAAACGCGGAAGACCCCTTCCAGACATTTCGGGAAACTGTTATATTGACGCGTCCCCTCTGGAAGAGTGCGGGCTACTGCCCGTAGTAGGCTGCATTTAGGTCTCGGGTCTGGTTGGCTCGGCCACAGTCGCCGATCGGCGGCTCACCCGGTTGGTTACCGGGAACGGCCTTTCTACACGAACAGCAGAAGGACGACACCAGATTAAAAGATGACAGACGAAGATAGAATCGGATTCGATGAAGGGTGCATATTGGAACTGATGAAAGAGTACCGGGAGGCCAGTACCCGGCGAGAACGGCGGGACATTGAGACGGAAGTGCTGGCCGAGACCGTCTGGAAGGCCCCCGAACTGGAGCCGAACGAGTTGATACTGACTCGGCAGGAGTTAGAAGATCTCCTCGAAAGCCTCACTCAAGCCGTCAAAGAGGGAGACAGATTAAGGGTCGAACAGCTCCACAGATATCCCAGTTTCCTACTCTACGAGGAAGGATAGCCGAATACAGCGGGAACCCTGTCCAAGACAGAACCCCAACTCTGCGGGAACTGCGGCTCTCTGATTCGGTGTGTTTCGGCTCTGGTTGGGGTCAGGATGTTCCCGCTGAGTTGGAGTCTCCGGATTACCCGTTTAGGACTCCGTTGACTTCACTCCCTTTTCGGCTTCCCCCTTATTCCTAATAATAGACGCCCTCTCAAGTAGGGGGTCGGGGGTTTATATATGACTTCTCGGAAAATCCGTCATGACTGGCACCTATCCTATGCACCAATATGCGTTAAATGGTGACGCTGGGAATAAGAAACCGCATACATGTGATATTCTATTAGAATATCAGGTTCACACGCGCGCAAATGACAGATAGCATGTATGGCAAGCATATAACTCAGAGTAATCGTATATGCGGGCGAATTGTGCAGAACCAGACTTCGACTCTTACGCGTCCGGAAAACTTGGAAATTTTCGAGGCGGGTAACGTAGCGAATCGGCTTTCTCGAATTGAACCGTGTAATTACTCCCCGGTGACCACCCTCCTATGGCTCACCAGACGCCCCAGATTCGCCCCTGTTGCATTTCTTTTACTTTTGAATATGATTCCACATCTGGAGCGAAAAACGGCTCCAGAGCGTTTCTGGGTTGTTCGATGAGATCAGCATAATTGAGGCTTTCAGGTGTTATCCGGGTGTGTTAACTATTTCACATACCGACGTGTAGCGACCACACTCAGGTACTCCCAATTGGACTACTCCTAACCGGGCTTCCTAAATGCGGCAGGAACGGTGACTCCCTGATAGGGGTAACTCCAATTAGGATTACCCCGGTTTGGAGATCTATTGAGGAGTCCGATTGGGAGATTCCGGATAGGATACCTAATACGGCTCTACCCGGCTACCCGAGTATAGGTCGGTAGGTGACGTAGATAGCATGGTACATAGATAACACACCGAGTCAGCGAGCCGGGTACAGAACGATGGAAATTGCCGTAATTTCCTCCCGGTTAAGAGACACCCCGGCTCTGGGCCACCTGTCGCACTCGGAAGCCCGGACTCGCGGTAAAATGCGAGTCGGTCGGTTCGGTGGCTGTATGAGGGTGGAGATCGGCGCGACAAGTGGGACAATATCGCGTTCCCGCCGCAATCGGCGATAACCTGATAGCGCCGCATTGGGAAAGGGAAACCCATGAGCGGGGGCCTCAACGAGGACAACCGAGAAGAGTGGCAGATAGTCGAGCCAGACGACGAGAACGGCGTACTCGGGTGGCGGGTTATCCTCGTTGAGGAGACTGACGGGCTGTTTCTCGAAGCCCACGACAAGGACGATCGACGGCTTGACTCCCTCGTGCTGGAACCCTACTTGCTGGGCGCCTACGTCCTGACGTTCAAACAGGCCGCCTATCACACCGAGAAGGGCCAAGACCTCCCGTGGGATGAGCAGAACGATCGAGAATGGGAGCGTGTTCTGAACCCGTTTGACGAACACATCGGCGTCGAATACTACATGGAGTTCGTAGAAGCGGGCGTGTACGAACTCGGGACACGAGACGCGGGAAAGGTTGAGAGCCGAGTCGAGATAGGAGCGCCGTGGCTCGAGGACTTCATCGAGGTCTTCGAGGACGTGGAAGGGTACTACCGGGACTGGGTACTCGCAGATTCGGAGCCGTAGGTGTGAAGCGTGTTCCCGCCGCAAACGACTACTGCATGAATCTCACCCGGTCGAATCTCTTGCAGGCACGTTTACAGTAGATAGTAGCGCGATTTCTTTATTCAGTCTCGCACCTGAAACTGAAACAGGCGATTCGGTAACTACGTGTGCATACTGACCGTCGGCTACGCTCTATACCTCGAAGAATACAATTAATGCACCACGGCGCTCAAAGACGGTTCTGACCGTTTTCACAGTGTAACTGGCGCTTCAAGCTCAGGATCAGCGTCGATGACGGCTGAAAGTTGGGGTTGCAACTGATCGAACTGGGGGGTTGGTTCCACCAGTTGGCGTTCCTGATCGTACTCGATAAGCGACAGGTCTTCTAACTTCGGAATATGCATGTGGTGCAGAGAGATTCGAATCTGCCGTGATTCTTCTTCGGAAACCTCTAGAAGAGGTGTGTGATGATTGTGTTTGACGATTGCCTTCGTGAGATCGTTCACCGTTAGCGACCGCTTCTCAGTTGCGAGTACTGCGAGGATGATACGGCGGTGGTGTTCTTGACACAGTTCGAGAAGCGTATTAAACTCGGTGGAAGTCCCAACCATATATGGATAAACCCTCCCCTTGCGGAAGAGGCGGAGGGCTGTATAGTACTACTTTGGGGGTACTGGCCTGACACTCTGTACATAGTGAATTATTCTTCGTCCTCATCGGGATGGCTGATCGTCAACGTACTCGTCACGAGATTCTTGTATGCAGCGCGAAATCGGTTTGAAAGTGTCTGTTGGGCAACCCCCATTTGTTCCGCCAGCTCCCTCATTGTTACTGCCCGTGGAACATCATAGTAGCCCGCTTCAAGCGCAGTTACCAGCGTCTCCCGTTGCGTAGGCGTGAGATCGTACTGGGCACTCGCCATCGGTTGCTCTTGCTCTTGGGTTCGATGCAGTTCGATCGAAATTCCATTTCTATCACAATAGTCTTGGAATTCGGAGAGCGAGTCATGGCTGTCAAATCGCATTCGTAATTCCCAGTCGTTCTCTTTGCCGATTGCTTGCATGAGCGTTGCTCCGAGTTCAACATATGCGTAGATGATGGTCTCGACGTTATCCGTCCACTCGGCACGATACAATCTCGCCCCCTCTACTTCGTCGATAACAGCGGTGTTTGTCACGGTTTCATCCTCCTCAAACGCATCTTCAAATTCGTCCTGATCACCGCCACTCACCCAGAAATACGGCATAATTCGATCTTCCATCGTCGCCACAACCTGCTCGATCTCGACGATCATCTGCGGAGCCGCTGTGAGTGCGTGGTTCAACGCAAGATCATCCGATTTGACGGAAAATTCGGCGATAATGCTCATACCGCTGGTTGGTGGTCAAGCACAATAAGTCGCAGTCAGAATCTGGGATTCCTGTGCTATTTAGCTTGAGTGTTCAGTCCATTACCTATACTTACCGCGAGTTTCACGGACAATCCTGAATAAAGAAACCGTACTACTATCTACTGTTTAGAACTACCCAACCACCAGTCGTTACACGAACGAGAGATATACCAGAAATCCGCCAAGCGCAATCAGCCCACCCCAAAACAGGTTCATCCGCCGTTGTGACTTACGGAGGATTATCAGCGGGACTTCAGCGACCAGCACCCCAAGTGCCCCCTGTCCGTTCAGAATTGTCATTCCGTACAACAATTCAATCCATCTATTGTAGAACGCCAGCACACCGAGGAGTACCAGCACTCCGAGTGCGGCTTGCCAGTCCTTCACATATGACCCGAGTACCCGAACGCGATTCCCTTTGAAACTCACGATATCAGGGTCGAATGCAAACGCCAGTCCCGCCAACGCCAATAAGTGCAACATGGCGGTCACTGTAGGATTGAACGTAGGGAGCATCGTGTCAATCTGGTGTACCACGTCCATGAGCGAGGGGAGCACCATACTCAATCGTCCTCCATGTTAATCTCATCAGTCTCCGAACTTCGCCACGCCGCCATATACTCCCGCGCCTGTCGCCCCCACCGTCGCACTAACACCGGGAGCGCCAACAAGTCGAACAATACAACAATCAACCATAACTGGAAGAACAACGCCGTAACTTGAATCGCTGGAACGCCACCCCCACTGAGTCCATCTAAAACGCCTGCTAACAAGAGGAAAACCGCCAATACTGACCCAAGAGCCGTCGCCCCAAGGGAGTATGTCATCATCTTCTCGTCGTTCACTATACCTCGGTTTCGGTAGGTGTCTCTCGTGGCAACTAACCGAATCTGCACATACAACAGCACCGCTGCCAGCATCGAACCGAGCAGGAACTGGAATCCGAAGTTGGTGTAGAGTGACCCCGCGATTCGCAGGATGAACGTCTCTGACCCCTCTCGGAAAACCAGTGCCAGTATGGACGCATACAAGGTGACCACAAACAAGTCAATCCGAAACACCGAGAGCGCGTCCGTCGCCAGCGCGTTCATCAGGTCGCGGTCGACAGGCTGTTCGCCGTCATCGGTGTACGGTTTATTCGTCATATCTGGTAGTTTCAAGAGAAACTACATTAATCCCGGTAGTATGATTACCTCGACGAAGTGACCTGCGATTGAGAAAATCCTACGCGGCAGGAACGCAGCGCCGACCCAGACATGTCGGCTATTCTTCGACGAGTTCGTAATCGGCCACCCAACCTTCATGGACACATGTCGACCCAGTTGCTTCGAGCCGTTCGCGGGGCGGCGTATCGTTTTCGCTGATAACAGTACTCATCCGGGGATAGGTCTCGCCGTCTCTGGTGACCCAGTCCACAGGGGCGCTCACTGTAATCTCACCCGCCTGCTGATCGAGCATGGCTCCCAAAAAGTCCGCGTGCGGATGGGCGTCGTCAACCCAGTAGTCGAGTGGGTCGATCGTCGCCCATCCCACAACGTCGCCCGCGTCATCAAGGAGCCGGAGTCGCCACGCCATATACCGACTCGGTGAGCGGGGTATATACCTGTCTCGGGGAGCGCGGGTTCCCGCCGCATTCGACGGGCCGACAACAGCCCCTACACGACACCCGACTACTGACTGTCACATTCGGCGATACCTACTAATACTCACGAACCGACAATATGGGTGTATTCGCACCACGGGGTCGGATGGTCACCCGTAACGGGTGGCGTCCCCATTGTGTACAAGGCTGAGAAAATGCCCCTCTTGAGGGGGTTGGAATCCGGGTAAGAACGTATAAAGTCCCGCCGCCGTCTGCCAAATTGGGTCGGCGGCGTTCGGGGGATGGACTCGCCGGGATTTTGAACCCGCCCTCCGCGTTCGCTGAACGCTCCGGGCGTAATGCTCCCGGCAGGTCAGCCAACGGACGAACCCGTGATACTGGTCGTCTACGGAAGCCCCCTTACGCGGGTTGTGGTAAACACCATGACCGGAATCCACGGCCTCGAGCCGATGACGCCCGAAGAAGGGGTACAGACCTACATCAGCCGACGTGCCTCTGAGATCAGCCAGTCAACGAAATACGAGCATACGACGCGCCTCAATCGGTTTCTCGAGTGGTGCGACCAAGTCGAACTCGACAACCTCAACGACCTAAACAGCAGGAAGTGCGGCAAGTATCTGGAACACCGTCAATCGGAGATCGCCCCCACCACCCTCGAGAACGAGATGCGGACCTTCCGGCTCGCCGTCGAGGAGTGGGAAGCCGTAGACGCGGTCGTAGACGGCCTCTCGAAGAAGGTGAAAGTTCCGACGGCCCGGAAGGCCGAGAAGGCGAACAAGATCAAGATCGACCCACAGCACGCCCATGAGATAGAGAAGTACCTCGCCAAGTACGAATACGCCTCGTTCGGCCACGTCCTCTTCACGCTCTTCTGGAAAACCGGCGCTCGGTGCGGCGGTATCCGGGCGCTCGATCTCAAGGACTTCTACCCTGAGAAGTACAAGCGGCCCGTCATCGAGTTCAAACACCGCCCCGAAACCGGGACGCCCCTCAAAAATGACCGATGGGGAGAGCGCGAGGTTCCCGTCTCAAAGGAGACCGGCGAACTCCTACAGGACTACATCAACGACACCCGCCACGACTCAAGGGACGAACACGGCAGGAAGCCGCTCCTCACAACGAAGCAGGGGCGACCCCAGAAGACCACTATCCAGCGGAACATCTACGGGATGACCCGACCCTGCTACATCGGTATGGACTGCCCGGAAGAGAAAGACCCAGACGAGTGCGAGTGGACTTCCTACAACCAGTCCTCGAAGTGCCCGAACTCGGTCTCGCCGCACGCGGTTCGAGCCGGGTTCGTGACTCGGATGCGGAACAAGGGAGCCGACTTCGATACCATCGGTGACCGGGTAGACGCGACGGCAGAAGTTCTCCGACTCCACTACGATACCCCAACACCGCAGGAAAAGAGAGATCGTCAGATGGAGTGGGCGGATAAACTCTAAGCCCAGAAGGGGCCTTCCATAAGATATTTGAAAGGTATATGGGGGTGCCTCCCCTCAAGAACAGTATGGCACTCAAGCCTTCTCCGATGCAGGCCGTACTGGTTCAGGAGGCCGTGGTCGAATCCATCAAGAAAGGGGATCTCGGTCAGTACGAAGAAGAGCTAATGCAGGATTTCTGTAACGATATCGATCTATATCTGGTCGGCGTTAGTATCTAAATTATCAATCAACAATATGCAGTAGCTTGACACCGGCTACTGTGAATATAATAATTGCAATTGTTTCGATTAGTGGATCTTTCATGAATAGATATATTCCCACTAAGACAATCAACGCAAATGCCACCATTAGAATTGATTCTGGTTCTATCTTGAACCTTATCATAGCGGAATAAATTAAATACGAAAGAGAATATACGAATATTGCGCCAGTGGCTCCTACTATAGAACCAGCTATCACCGCCATATAGAACGATGATACTGTTAATCTTGGCATCTCTATAGGTAACATGCCAAACATAGATGCGAAGACATGAAGGGAAATAAATAGTATGATAAATGATGGGAGAAGGCTGATGCCACCTATAGAGGTATCTATGATCCGAATATGTTCGATATAGCTAACATCATCTCCCCATTCTAAGTTTTCAGATTTGTTCTCAGGGTAATTGTTGTAGTTCCTGAGGATCATTCCAAAACCCGTCCAGCCCACCAGCGCAAATAATCCAAGAGGAAGTATATTAGTTATAGTGTAGTATGATGAAAGTATCAAAATAAATGATAAGCCTATGAGTGAAAGCGGAGATAATAGAAAAAGAAATTCTGTATCATGGCGGTCCATTTGAAATTTGAATAAATTCATAAAGGTTTCCTTTCCTCTTCTGTGTAATAGTTTTCTTATTATGGAATATAGAACGAAAAAGAATATGAGAAATGATCCAACTACGCCCATCTGGATAGCTTCTTGTGGGATTTGACTAACCTGATTAGACAGTCGAATTAGGTAGATAGCCACTGCTCCGAAGACTCCCATTATAGCGAATAGATCGTAATTCTTCTTAAGAAATTCCTCCGCCTCAAACCCATTTTCAGCCATCACTATAGGAAATAATTCCATATATTTAAAACATTTCTTGTGATTCTGTTATGGCTTAATCATAGTCAAGATGCTCATCTTAGAGTGTAACAGGAGTCAGCTACAGACAGTCCAGTCACGTCATTATTCGTTTTTTCGGCAACAACCAAGAGCTGCGCAGTCGTCAAGGTTTGGGCAGTCATCGCACTTCTCGTCGGTCCCGTACCGACGGGCGAGGGCGTGGCGTGCCATACGGGGCATACCAGCCGCGAAGGCCATACCGAGGAAGAGCATTTCTATGTCGCCAATAACGATGACTTCAGGGAGGTTCATGGGAGTCGAATCAGGAAGGTGTGGTCGTCAATCAGTTCAGTCGCAAGCTCGACGCCGAGGAGAGCGTCGAAGTTCTCGCCGCGTAGGTGGGGGCCGGGAGCGACCCGCCAGTCGTCTTCGTAGTGGGCGTACAGTTCACGGCCCGGCTCGCCATCGGCTCGCTCGAACATCGTGATGTGAACCTGCATACCCGGCTCGATGAAGCCGGACGGCTCCTCGTGCGGCAGGAACACCCACGACCCTTCAGAGAGCCGCCCATCGGGCAGGTTCTTCAGGCACGCAATGGGGTTCCGGCGAGCGCCAGCGTCGGCCAGTTCCTCTTCGATATCCTCCTCGTCTTCATCGAAGGTACCGACGTACTGGTTGAATCCGACGCCGCCAACAGCATACCCCCCGAACCGTTCGAGGAAGGGGTGGAGTCGGGGATACAGCCGCCTCCGGGTGTTCTCAATCCAATCGTCGTCACTATCCAGCAGGAAGCGTGGGAACATGAGAGAAGAAAGAAGGGGCCTTACAGGGTGTCCCCGGAAGGGTCGTCTCTGTCGGGATTGTTCAGTATCTCCTCGTAGGGGTCGTTACCCGTCACGATCTCGAGGAGACTGAACACGACTGTCCGAAGGTACTTGACCTCTTCTTCCGGGTCGTTCGCGGCGTCATAGGCACGAAGCGCCTTTCTGATGTGGCCGTGGCTTTCCCCGCTGATTGCCTGACGGTCAATAACCGATTCACCGGCATCCGAAACGTGAACCTCCTTGACAGACGGCCCGTTTGCGCGGGGGTCAGTCTCGACGCGGTCAACTGCCGGGTCGATAGGGCCATCATATCCGGGGGGAATCACGAGGACTTTTTCTTTCATCAGTTAATCACCGAGAGGGAAATGTTTTTGAAGATACCACTTTCACCGCTGTTTCCGGCATTTCCTGTGTAGGAGCTGTTGTTCGAGGTACCACCCGAACCAGCAGAGCCACCGGACGTATCGTAGCTCGGTACGTCGCCGTCAGTGAAGACGAAGACGATACCACCACCGCCGCCGCCGCCGCCGCCACCGCCACCATCGTTGCTGTCGTTGGCGTTCGCACCGTTTCCGCCGTCTCCGCCGATGGCGTTTGCGTTGATGTTCGAGGGGACGGATTCAGTGATGAGGAGAAGGACACCACCAGCACCACCACCAGAACCACCGGACTGCCCGGCGTTCTGTGAGATGTTGTTGCTATTACTCGAAGAGCCGCCGTTTCCTCCACTCCCGCCGCGACCAGCACACGAACCACCAGCACCGCCACCGCCACCGCCGCCGCTATACTGATTGTTGCCGTTGCTGGAGTTACCACCAGTACCAGCACCACCGCCGCCACCAGCGAGGATTTTCGCCGTCGGGAAGGACGAGACATGAATTGCGGGAATAACCCACTGGTCGAGCCAAATGCTCACCATGTCCTTTTCCATAACGGTGACAGAGGGACTTCCCCCGTTGCCGCCACTTCCACCAGTATTCCCGTTTGAGCCATTACCACCACGGGAACCAGTTTCAATGAGAGACGGAGTTTTACCGGGGATATCCGGCGGGAGGCCGGCACTCGCGTTTGCGTTGCTCGAGGTGGCGTTGTTCCCGTTCGCGCCGTTGACGCCGTCCGCTCGGATTGCTCCTGAACCTTGGATGTGTTTAGCGATGACGATGGCTGCTCCACCGGCTTCGCCTCCGTTCGGGGCATTGCTGTTATTGGCATTTGCGCCGCTACCACCGGAACCAACTCGGGATTCGACTTTCAGGGTGCCGTTCAGGGTGAACGTATCTGCGACCTGAAGGACTCCACCATTGGGAATAGTGACGGTCGTGCCGCTGTTAATAGTGAGATTCTCGTACTCTCGAATAGCGGTAATTGTGGTGTTTGAATCAAGCGTTACATCGCCAAGTTCGCCGCTTCCGTAGTCAATAGCCATGTATTAGTTATTCCTGTTAATCAGAAGGCCGTGGATGAACCGATTTTTCCGGTTCCGTCGTTCGATAAGCTCTAACTCGTCGCCATCGAGTGTGTCAGAGTCGAGGCCCGAGCCGGAACCCTGCTCAATCCGCTCTTGTGGGATGTGGCTCGCTGTTTCGTCCCAAATCGTCTCGCCGTCGGTCGCGTAGAGGTCTTCACCAAGAGTGAGGGGACCGATCATGGAGTCACCGGAGCGTTCGAGGAGATCGTTGTAGACGCCCTCCCACTCAGCCGGACTCTTGCCGGTGTCACCGGGCCGCATCGTCCAGCGCCGGTAAAGCGAATCGAACGACGGGTGGTTAGCTGTGTCCGTCCGACTCAACCGAACCCGAATCCGGGGATTCGTGGCGGCATCAACCACCGAGAGATCATCGTTTGAGGAGATATCCGAGACAAGAACCGTTCCGTCCTCGTCTTCCACGTCCACAACGACGGACTCACCAGCCAGCGTCCGGGTGAACCGAAGCACGTCCCAACTGATAATCCGCTCGTCCGGCTCGGGGCAGGTGATGACGGCCTCGCCGTACTCCCGAGCGCCCGAGTGGAAGTCGTCAGCGAAGACGCTGCGGGTCGCTCCCGAGTTCAGAGTGTTGTTCTCGATCTCGAACTCCTTGAAGTTCGACGCGATGGCCTCAGTGGCGAACGTCCCCTCAAGGACACCGTCCATGTAGAGATCGAACTCGTTGTTCGGGAAGTCCCAGTCGAACTCGAACGAGTACGTCCGGTCAGCGGCCCAACCGCCGCTGATCTCGGTGTCCCCGTTCCCGTGGGTGAGGACGACGTTTCCGGCCCCGTCGTTGAACGTGATCGCCGCGAGCCGGTTCCCGGTCTCGTCGTAGGCGCTGAATCGAGAGCGGTCGTTGATGTTCGAGGTGTCGCTCCCGATCTGGATAGCGAACTCCCAGTCCTGAACGATGGGGAGGTCGCGGGTCAGCGTCGAGATCGCGTCAGTTCCAGCGGACTCCATCTCGAGCGACTGTGTGCCGGAGATGACCTGCGAGGACTGCACCGACAGGTGGCCCGTACCGGCTGTCCACGACCACGCCCCATGCTCGGGGTCGATGTTCCCGTTCTCGAAGTCCGCCACGACCTGCTCGTTGATGAGCAGGATGGAGCCATCAACCAACTTCGTCCGGGTCGGGGTCTCGTGGGTGACCGAGAACCCGTCGGTGTCGAGGGTGTCGGTCTCGTCGTAGCCTACCTCGGGTTGGGCACCGAACTGCGTCCCGTCGTGGACGAGCATCAGGCCGTTCGAGTCCTTATACCACGAAGCCCCTCTTCCTGCATCGTTGGGGGTCTCCGTCTGAACGTACTTGAAGCCACCAAGCTCGTCAGGGGTCTTCCCCCGGAGGGTGTAGGCGTCATCGACCTGTCCGTCGTTGTTGGGGTCGATGGCGTTCGTTAGGTCAATGAGGTGCTGTACGTCGGTGATGAGGTTATCCATGAGGAAGTTCCCCCACTCGGCAGGAAGCGGCTCGTCCTTCGAGAAGGCCCAACCGTCCTTCCACTCAACACCAGAGTTTCCCCAGTCTTTGAGAAGTGTCTCGTATGCCATTTATTGAATCAGTCCTCCGAAAGTCCCGCCGGAGGGAGCGGGGTCGCCGTTTTCATCGAGCGTTCCGAAGCCCCGATTAGGGTTGTGGTCCTCGTTCTCGTATTCCTCGACGGATACAGGCCGGAACGAACCGTTGTACTGAAGTTTGACCTGCTTCCCAGCGGGATTCAGTTTGTCCGCGATATCCCGAACGTCGGCGGCGCTGAGAACGGAGTCAACAACCCGTTGATAGGGAACGAGGAACGCAACGCTCGAGGGTTCATCGTAAAGAAGTCTCCAGTCCTGATACCAGAGTTCGTCAACCTCGCACCGCAGAACGGAAGCGAGTAAGGTGAAGATATCACCCACCGTCCCTTCCGCTGTGAGCGACTGGAACTCCATCAGAACCCGCGCACGGTACTTTTCGAGGCTCTCCCCATCTCGGCGGGAAGCGCCAACCACGTCGGCTATCCGGTCGATGGAAGCGGCGTCCTCCGCCTCCTGAAGCGTCATCGCCTTCTCGACGGTCTCGATATCTTCGTCGAGCCGGTTGATGGCCTCGGCGGCAGCCCAGAGGAGATCGTAGTTACCGGATTCCTCGTCCCTCGGCATGAAAGCCGGAAGGGCCGTTACCAGTTCCTCGATGGTTTCGTTGTCGTGTTCGTGTCCGTCACTCATGGTTTAGAGGGGGTTCCGGGTGATCGTCAGTGAGTCGTCGGTCGCGTTTGCGGTGGCGACTTCCTGCCCGCTGATCTCCACGTTCGAGGACTCAGTCGGGTTCGCCGACAGACCCACCTTGAGGTCGGTCACGTCGTACACACCGGGGATCTGCCGGATAGAGAACTCAACTTCGCCATACAGCACATCGTCGCCGCCCTTGAGCTTACCCGGAGTAAGAGTGCCCGAAGAGCGCATACCGCCGATATACTTGACGATGGAGTCACGAACGGCGGTGTCGCCTTCGTAGTCCTCTGTGGTCGTGATCGTCATATCCACATAGACCTGAACCTCGGTCGGCTCGCTCCACGCCACCGGGTGGGTCTGCCCGTTCGGGAGTGACCCGTCGCCCGTTCGGAGCGTTCCGGCAACGCCGCCTACGGTGCCGTCACCAGCGGCCTTGAGTTCCATGATCTGGTCAGCGATATCCTGCGGCTCGCCACCCTCCACGACCAACTCGAAGGAGTTTGGGTCACGACCGTCGAGGTCCGGCTCTGCATCGTCGTTGATGAAAATGGAGACAGACTTGACGCCCTCGACCCGCTGAAGGCCCCTTACAAGCGCGGGGGCCGATGCCCGGCTCCCTACACCCAATTCGGTCTTGGCCCGCTCGCGGAGTTCGGGATCGGTCTCTTCGTTCTTGCCGCCCGTCGTCTCAACCGGATTCGTGACTTCATGGAGACCCGTTACCGGGGTCTTCATCCGGGTGATCGTATTCGCCCCGAGATTCGGCCTCGAGCCGCCCCCGACGGCCCTGATGTTCACGTCAACGGTCGTCTCCCCGGCAGGAAGTGTCGCTCGAACTGTGGTCTCGAACTCGATGGGGTCGTAGCTATCCGTCTGGATCACTGTCCCCTCTGGGATCGTGTAGTCCACGCTGGCGGCTTCCTCTCGGGAGAACCGAGCCTGCCCGGTCGCTCTGATCGCGGGCTTCCGAGTAATACCGACCTGCTCCACGACTCGTTCGAGTGCGGCCCCGGAGGCGTTCTCGATCTGTGAGGCGTCGAGGATCGCCGCGAGGTCGATCTGTGCTTCCGCGAGACGTTCTGCTATCGGGTCATAGTATAACCGGATGACAGCGAGTTCTGAGTCGTTTAGATCGTCCCCGAACCGGGTCTTCGCGTCGGCCATCATCGCGTCGAGGATAATGGCCTTCGTGTCCGGGTCGAAGGAGCCTTCGTCGTTAATTGTCATTATTCAGATAGAGTAGTGAAGAAGTCCTCGCCGGTCGCGTAGATGATCCGAACGTCAAGTGAGTTTGGCGTGTCCGGGTTTGGTGTGATGAGAATTTTCGCCAGCGAGTCGATCTCCTCGATATCGTTGGCGACCTGCTCGGCCTCAAGCTTCAGTAGTGGCGCGATATTCACGTCCAAGTTCTGCCCGATGAGTTCTGTGTAATACGCCGTGAGCCGAAGTCTGAGCCGCTGCTCGAACGCCTCTCGGCCTCGGACCACAGGAAGGTCGTTCCGGTGGTCGAGTTCGATATCAAAGTTAGAGTTTAGACCGATATCCATAGAGTATGCTAATGCGTGTCGCTTATATTCTTAGTACAGACTATACGTGAGATTTATTAGGTTGGCTACCAAAGGTAGGGCGGAGGAAAGACGTTCAGGCTCTAAACGGAAGTCTGAACACGGGATTCACTACTCCTAATAATATACACCCTTTAATATACCTCGTCTGGGTTCCCCAATCCTGCGGGAACCCCGGCTCCCCAGATAGGACTCTCTACTCTGCTTTGGTCTTCTGGGTACCGTCTTCGTTGGGTTCGCCGGAATCGACTGTAGCGGAACCGGATTCGGAACCCCAACTGTACTCAACTGGGTGGGTGTGGGACTGAACCGCTAAGGACTCTGCTCCGCCATCAGCTCCGAGAGTGATGGAAGACCCGTTCACGGTCACGTCCCCGGAGGACTCAACCGTGGTGTCTCCATCGGATTCGACGCTCACGTTCCCGCCGTTTGTGGTCGTGATCGACACGTCCCCATCGGCGGACAGTTCGACGTTCATCGTCCCGTCTGCCTGCATCGAGAAGTGTAGTTCGGTGTCCTCGTTGAACTTGAAGCAGAAGTCCCCTTGTGAGAGATCAGTCGGGAACTCGAACGCCGGAACCGAGATCGGCGTGTGGGCGATCCGTTCGCCGTTGACCTCCGAGACCTGCACCGTATCGCCCTCTTCGGGCACGGCGTAAGCCCCCTTCTGGAAAGTCAGGAACGGCATTTCTAACGGCTCGCGGTTCGGGCCGGTGACCACGTTCACGAGAACGCGACCGCCAGCCTCGCCAATAAATACAGAGGAGACACGTCCAAATTTAGCCATAAATCAGTCCTCCCCACGTCGAGCGCGGCGGTAGGATTTGAGGCTCTTGTAGCCCTCGTCGCTGGTCGGGCTGTAGTAGACAGCCATCGTCTTGAGGCTCTTCGGGATCGAGCTAACCTCGACGGTGATGATCCACCCCCGAGTTATCGAGAAACTGTGCTGGACACTCGTGACGATATAGGAGCCGCCGTTAGCGGCGTTGTTACAGTGGTCCTCGATGTAGTCCGCGACCATGATGATATCGCCCACGCTCATCTGGGCCAACTTCTTCTTCTGCTCCGAGGCCATCCCATTGAAGATGATATTCCCGTTGCGGTGGTTCGCCGACTCCGAGATAAGCATATTCCGGGCCGCATCCTCGAGCGAATCCAAGTCCCAGATTTTCAGGGGTTCATCGGTGGTGATGATCTTACCGGGGGCCACCTCACCGTCTTCGTCCTCGATCCACGCTTCAGCCATCGGGTAGAGTTCCTGTGATGGATCTCCCCCGTTCCAGATTTTCCCGTCGGTGTTCCCGCCGAACCAGTGGGTCTCACCGTTCACCTTCACAACCGAGACTGGGTGGTTTTTCAGTCGGACGACGTTGTACTCCTTCATACAGTACGCCTTGTCGGTCGGAAGACCGCTTACGGCGTGGCGATTCTTCGGCTTCATCGCGGGGAGACCTAACCAGAGAACGCCGTCGTTGTCCACCCACGAGGAGAAACCGAACTCGTCCTCGACCATCTTCAGGGCGGAGTTCGGAGAGATATCATCGAACTCCAGCCCCTTGTACGTGTTATGGGGCATACCGGCGTGTTTCCCGGCTCGTCCAAGGAAGTCCGCCGTAATGGCGAGACCGTCATTGATAGCCCCCTTCCAGCCGCTTCGGGCTGCGTCGGAGCCGGAACCGCTGATGGCTTCGACAATGTCCTCCTGTGCGTCCTGCTTCTCTTCTTCGAGGAGGGCGTTGTTCACGGCCTTGATCCCGGTCAGCACGTCGTAGGGGTCGTCCCGGTTCTCGAAGATGTAGTCGGTCACCTCCCCGACGTTGACCTCCCCGAAGTGTTCGCTCAAGACACCGCGCTCGAGGATCTTGCGGGCGTCATACAACCGGAGCCGTGCGTTCTCCCGGTTAATCTCCAGCGACTCTTCCGGGTAGAGATACCGATTCTGGACAGTGCCCGAAATGCGGATCTCGACCGGCTCGGCGTCCTTGGCGTTGCGGGCGATCTCCTTTCCTCCCTCATCTGGGATGGTGAGCCGAGCGTGGCTGTAACGGGTCTTCTCCGACTCCGTCGAGAGGTCGAAAACATCAAACTCCAGCCCAGATACTAAGAAGTGGACTGTCGCGCCGCCGTGTTCACAGGTCATTAGTGTTCGTGGTCGTCGTGATCGTCTTCGCCGTGACCGTCTCCCTCGTTCTTGCCGGTCGAGAGAACGTTCAGACTGTACTTGTAGAGCGGTTCTCGGTTACGAGGATCGAACGCCCGAGGGCCTTCGCACTCCCCGTCCATGACGCGGATCTCGCCGCTCCATCCGGGTGAGATGATCGTCAACGGGTAGTTGGCGTTCAGCAGGTTGCCGAACGACGGGATCTCCGACTCACGGAGAACGCCCGAGACGTGAACCTCGCGGTTCTTCGAGCCGAGGTCAGACACGTCCTCTGTGCCACAGAAGTTGTCTTCCCGGTTCAGGTTACGCGACTTCGAGATCGAGATACGTGTGGGAACGTAGGTAGGAGCGAACGTGAGACCAGAAGAGGTGATATAGAAGTCCTCCTTGTCTAACGCGCTCATTTCTCGGTTTCCTCTTCAATCGTCGTCTGTTCACGGTAGAGCGACGGGAACTCGTCCTTGAGCTTCTGGTACTCGGAGTTGCCGACGTTTCCGTAGATGTTGATTTGTGTTCCGCCTCCGCCGCCACCCATCGCGTAGGTGTCGCTGCCGCCGACAGAGGGAGCCGGGCCGGTCTTCCCGACATTGCTGACTGCCTTCATCGCGCCTTCAGCGAGGAACCCGCCCGCCACGAGAACCAGTCCAAGGCCCGTCGAGGCGAGGAAGGCCCTCCACGCCATCTTCGCGCCGTTTACCGCTGTGATCCACGAGTAGATGTGGCCGATGGAGGCCCAGATGACCTTCCCGAGATAAACAGCCCACTTGGTGAAACTGAGTCCGGTGAACCACACCCACGCCCGCCCAGCGCCGATAATGGCGGTCCTGAGCAGGTAGTATGTGGCAATCAACCGGAGCAGTCCCAAGATGAAGTCGTTGTTCAGGAAATCACTGAACCAAGCGAAGAGGTCGAAGAGAGGCCTGAAGATCGTGATGACGAACGAGGCCGCCTTCGAGACGTTGTAGAGGACAACGATGAGGTCAACGAAGATACCTGCGAGATCGGCGAACGCCGTCCAGTTCTCGTCAACTTCCTTCACGCCCCACTTGAAGACGTTTAGGAGCGCGTCACCGAGAGCGCCGCCCACGAGCATCGTAATGCGCTCGATGGGTTCCTGAAGGTCTATGATAGCCGTAATCAGGTCAGCCACCCAGTTCGCGCCTCCGTAGAGGGCGCGGGTGAACATCCCCTCGAAGGCATCAAGGCCTTCCATCGCATCCGCAATCGGCTTGATAGCGTGCGGGACAGCGTCGAGGAAGTCTTCAGTAATCGGCTGGAAGGACTGTGCAACGGGCTGGAATACCCCGAAGAGTTCCTCCTTCAGCTCCTTAATTCGGATACCCGCGTTCTTCATCGACTCCTCGATGCTGGTACCGTAGCCGAGGAGACCGAGTCCGAGGACAGCGCCTCCGGCGACCGCGAGGCCACCGAACGCCGCTGCAACCCCGATAACTGCCCCAGCAAGGGTAATCAGCATCGGGATGAGGAGAGCCACGAGGTTCATCCACTTGTGCATCGTCGGGCGCATCGCGGCCAACTTCCGACCGAAGCCCCCGATCAGGTCCATGTCGGGGATGGAACTCGCTCGGTTACGCATTGCGCCACTGAAGAAGGAAGCCCCCTTCCGGGTCGTTCGGAGAGAGCCACGGACGCCCTTCCCGACGTTCCGACCGAGGTTGCCGACCATGTTCCGGCGAGCCGACCAGCGGATCTGCTTGTCGAGTTCGCTTCGGGTCAGTCCGGGTCGGTCGGGCATCGGACCGTTCGGAACGTCCGGGCCGCGCCCAGTCGCTACGTCAGTACCCTTCTTGATGCGCCGCATGAAGTCGGTCTCGGGGTTCGAGAGTTCGATGGGCCGACCGTCCTCGCCGAAGAGGTGGCCTTCCCGCCCCATCGTGAAGTCCGTGTGCCACGCGGGGTTGCCGTCGAGGGAGAGCCGCTTTAACTGCTGGTCAACGATCTCGTTGACCGTGCGAGTAACGTCGAGTCGCCCGTTATGAGGCGTCGGTTTCAGCGCGTCTAATGCACTGCCCCCGCCACCGCCGCCCCCGACGCCGGGGACGTTCTCGTTCTTCGTGAGAATCCGGTGTACGGATTGTGTGTCCTTGGACAGCCCAGCCTTCAGCGCGAAGGCCTTTTTGTGTCCTTTGACGTTGATATCGAGGGTCGTCTTGATCTTCTTCTCGAGGGCTTCGAGTTGAGCCTTGACCTCCTCGATATCGCCACCGTCGTCAATGTCGAGTGTGACCGACAGTTTCTTGCCGTCGATTCGGTCGAGTTGCTTTTCGAGTTTCTTGAGGTCGTCACTGAACTGGTCGATTATCTCGACAGCAACCTCTACCGGGTCTGAACTTGCCATTTAGAACTGTCAGTCGTCTTTGTGTTCGTTTGTGTAGACTACCGTTTCGCCGCGACCGCCGCCGCGTGGAGCCTTCATCTGATTCACCGGGCCGGTGTCAACCTGCCCAGCGCCGTCCGGACTATTCGCTTCCTCGTGCTGACGCTCTATTTCTTTCAAGAGAACCATCCGCTGGAAGGGAGTCAGATCGGCCTGTGTCGGAGCGAGGGGGATTCCGGCCTCGCTACTGAGAGCCAGCACGCCGCTGGCCGCCCCGGCTTCCACGAAACTTGGTCGCGTCTCGCACATCACCCGCAATTTCGAGCGCCTTCCCGCCGAGTTCGACCGAGTAGCCACCGACCATCATGGAGACCATCTGCTCGGCCTCGTCGCGGTCGTGTTCGATGAACTCGCCGTCGCCGTCGTAGGAGCCGACGAGGGCGTTGATCGCGGCCTTCTGCATCGTCGCAACGAAGGCCCCGTCCATCTGGGAAATGTCGATGGAGTCCTCGCCTGCCTCTTCGGCGGCCTCCTTAGCCTCCTCAACGGCGTCGATAGCGTCTTCCTCGTCCATGTTGAGGTGGGCCTTCAGGAACGCCGCAATCGGCAGGAACTCCTCGTCCTTCATCGGGCGAAGAACAGCAGTAACGTCCTCGCCGAACATCTCGAAGTCGTAGTCCTCGCGGTATCGGTCGCCGCGAACGCACATATCGAATAACTTGGAAGTAGGCTTGTCAGATTCGCTCATAGGTAATTAGGTGAAATTGTAAGGGGTGTTCTGGGGCGGTGCTACTCGGCGGCTTCAGCGTCGCCGTCTTCGGTCGCGTCCGAAGGATCGGCGTCCTTGTCCCCGCCAATCGACTTGCTCATGGCGATGAACTCGTAGGAGGTCTCGACCGTTTCACCGGAGTTGACCTCGTAGCCCTCGCTCGTGACGAGGATATCGTAGAAGGCCGTCTCCCCGCCGTCGAGGTGGGTGATGGTGATGGAGCCGAGAACCTGCGGGATACCGTTATCATCGAAGAAGGCGGTGTCCAAGTCCTGCCGGTTGCCCTTGCAGGACATAGAGCCTTCATACGAGACCTGATTGATGGCGTAGCCATCGGGGAGGGTCTGACCGGACCCGTAGATAGTCTCGATATCGACGTTCTTCGTGACGGACAGCGATTCAACAACGACTTCAGGGAAGTCCTCACCGACCGACACAACAATGTCAGCGGCGCTTTCTTTGCGAGAAACCATGTTAAGAGAGAGAAATTAATCAGCGAGCGAGAGTCGCAGAAGGGGCCTTACGCGACAGCCCCAGCGGTGACCGTCGCGTTGATGTTGCGGAGCGGGTTGATGGTGGAGACTCCCACGTCCACGGACGCGGTCATCGCATCAACCGGCTCGACGGTGACGACGTAGGCGGTGATGGCGTTCATGTCCATCAGGCCGCCCAGCCGGGCCACGATGTTCGAGCGGAGAGAGTTGCGGGCCGCCTGCGTGTGCAGTTCACCGATGTACTTCTCCGAGACCTCGTTCGTGATCTCGGTGACATAGTCGATGATGAGCCGGTGAAGCACCTGCCGCATGGCGTCTTCCTCGGTGTTGTCGTCGGCAACGCAGGTCAGGTCTTCAACAATGCGAGCGCCCCGGCTGTCGTTCGCCACCGGGACGACCTTCTTGACGATGAGCGATTCCTGCTCGGACTTCGCCAGCGTCTCCGAGAGGCGGTTCTGCGTCTGGAGGCGCTTGAACATCGGGCTGTTGTTGATGCCCAGCGCGGCACGGAGGCCGAGGTAGGAGCCAACAATCGACTCGCCAGCCGCGTTCCGGCTCGGGTAGAGCAACTGGATGCGGCTGGAATCGTAGGAGTTGGTGAACCCGCCCTTGTCCGTGATGTGGGAGGCCGCACCTGCGACCGCGACGGCGAAGTTGTAGTTGGCCGCCATCCGCAGGGCCGCGTCATGGGCCGCCTGAACGACCGCGTCGGTCTCCGTCAGGATACCGATGAAGTCCACAACCTCGGCGCGGTCGGCCTCGATGGTCGCAACCGCCGAGGCGTAGTCGTAGTGGGAGTACGTCGCGTTCCCGCTGGTCGGGACAGCGTCGTGTGCGTAGTCCCCGGTAACGGGGTTGTACGCGGTCTGCCCAGCGTCGAGATCGGCGTCGGCGGGGTCGGTGAAGACACGAACGGTCTCCTGAGCCTCGCCGTCGATCTCGAAGGTCACCTCGTCGGCGTCCTCCGAGACGGGGGTGCTGGCGAGGGTGCCGGTCTGGGCCGACACGTCCTCGTCAATGACCTCCGCGCCCTCGGCGGCGACGGCGTAGACGGGATACGCGCCCTCGGTGAGCGCGTCCACGATGTTCTCCGCAAGGGGAGAGCCAGCACCGAAGAGTTCGCGGGCCTTTACCGGCGTCCGAACCGAGTGGACCGTGTTCGCCGATGCGGTGCCGCTGGTGAGGTCGGCCTGTCCGACCAGACTGATCTGGGCGGAAGCGCCAACGTTGATACCTGCACTGGTAGCCGATTCAACCGAAGTAGAGACTCCGGGTAGGGTAGAATTGCCAATCTGAACCATGTTAGAGTAGAGAGAAATCTGTTAGGGGGGCGAAGCGTCCCGAGAAGGGGCCTTACTCCGCGTCGATGTTTTGCTGGGCCGTACCCAGCGAATCCGCGTCCCGCGTCACCCGCTTGAGATACTTGAAGCGGATGACCTTCCCGCCCTCGTACCAGTCCGGCTCGACCACCGGGTTCGACCGGGGTTCGGCCCCACCGACTCGCCACTCGGCGGTGTCGGCGTGGAAGAGGTCGGAATCGTATTCATACGGCAGGAAGGCGTCGTCTATCGCGCCGAGGAGCGAATCGCGTTCACTTTCCTCGTAGCTTCGGACAACGCAGTCGGCAACGAACTCGTTGTACTGATGGAACTCTCGTCCGGTGGCAGTGCCGTCGGAGTCACGGATGAAATCAGCAAACGGGTTCGCGCCGTTTTCGTCCTGAAGACGGGAAGACCGCCAGCGGACGATCACGTAAGGGGGCTTGCTGTTTTCGTCCCCACCGTCAGTCCGCGCCCCCACATCGGCAGGAAGCGCAGCGTTCAGGTCGGACAAAAACTGCTGTATGACTTCTTGTTCGTTCACAGTCGTCGTAGCTCCGAAGAGATAGAGTCCGCCGTCTCGTCGTCGGCGTTGCGTTCTGCCCACCGCTGGGCGTGTTCCATGTAGCCAATCCCCTCAAGCCCTTCCCGCTTGATCTTGTCCTGTAACCAGAACGCGAGATAGACGTAAGTTGGATGCCACTGATCGAGGTCTGCCATCGGGAGAGTAGAAGGGGGGTTATTCGTCGTTCAGTTCGTATCGGTCGGCCCAGCCCTCGCGGACACAGGACACCCCGGCCTGCTCGAGCCGATCTTCGTGTGGGGTCTCGTTCGGTTCGATGACCGTATCCATCGTCGGGTAGACCGCCCCGTCTTCGGCGACCCACCGCGTCGGGGCGCTTTCCGATACCTCCGTCGCCTCCATGTCGATCATGGCGTCGATGAAGACCGCATCGGGGTGAGACTCGTCCACCCAGTAATCGAGCGGGTCACACGTTGCCCACCCGATCTCGTCGCCATCAGCGTCGTACAGGCGGAGAGTCCATGTCATACGTTGTACCCAAGTCCGCGTAAGATGTTAGCCGCTTCGGGAATCGGCTCCCAGTGTTCGAGCCACTCCTCGAGCAACCACGGGTAGTGCTGATCGAGGGATCGAAGCCGGGCCTCGAACTTGTAGCTCGAGTGCGTCGGGTCGTCGGTCATCAACAACTGGGTGATAGTCGAAATCGTTTCGTGGCCGTACTTCACCGAGTAGGCCCGTTCCATGAACCGAAGGTGGTTCTCGGGAATCCGGCTCCCCGAACTCCGGTACTCTTCTTGCGCCCAGACCGTCTGCTTCCACCACGCCCGGTTGACGGCCTCCACGAGCCGGTCAGTCGTTCCCGCCGAACTGGTCTCCCAGCCGGGGAAGTTACCAGCGCCGCCGTGAATCTCGTCGTAGGTGTATTCGTTCCACCGGGTGAACCCGATGGGAGCGCCACGACTTCCCGATGAAGCGTCACCGAAGACCATCTGCGCCGCGTGGGGAACCTTCGCGGATGCTTCCTGTTGAAGACCACTTCTACCGAAGTCGTAGTCCTCGATCACGATGTACTCCGCAGCCTTCCGACCGAACGCGGTCTCCGTCCCCGCCGAGTAGGCCCGTGGTCCCATCTCGTACTGCCGAGAGTGGAGGACCGCGTGGGCGAACTCGTGTGAGAGGGTGTCCTTGTAGGGCTTGAGCGTCTTGGTGATCTCGGATTTGACCTGCTTGAGATCGCTTTCCTCGAGAATCGCCAAGTCCCACTGGCCGTAGTCTTTCGGCTCAATCGACCCTAACCGGAAGGCGACCGCCCGCCCACTGGCGTTTCGCTCGATGGGGTTCTGTACGGCCTTGATCGAACCGAGCATCAAGAGCGTATCCTTCTCGAGCGTCAGGTCTTTCGACCGGGGGAACATCTCGTTGAAGTAGTAATCCTTCGCCCAGTCCAACCGGGCTTGGGTGAGGTTCGCCCGCTGGGTGATCCGGTTGTCCCAGTAGTCCTCAATGGACTGCATCTGCTCGCCTCGAGACAGGTTCTTCCAGCGTTCCCCGGCGACGAGCCGGTTGTTCCGTCGCTGGTTAGCGTAGATCCACCCCGAGCCTCCATTGAGGCCGGTGAACGTGACGTGGACGCGGTCGTACTTGAAGTCGTCAACGGTGGCTTCCCGGTACTCGCCGTGGTTAACGTCCCAGACGGCCACTCGCTGGCCGTAGAACGTCCGGCGAATATCGAACGGGTCGTCCTCGTTGATCTTGAACCACGAATCCTCAACGAAGTTGGGGAGCGGCTTCGGCTCCCAGTCAACGACGAGTTCCCGCTCGATGAAGTGCAGATCGTCGTCGTAATCGACCTCAATGTGATCGTCGCCGTGGAGGGGATCGGAAACGACGCCCGTGTAGGTGTCGTCGCCGAAGACCCACTCAACGGTGTCTCCTTTCTTGAGGTTGGAGAGATCGGGGTCGTCGGGATCAAGGTCGTCGGGAGCGAAGCCCCCGAAGTCGTCCGGGTGGTACCGCCGCCCGTAAACGTCGATGAAGTATTCGTCGTATTCATCGAACTTCTCGAACTCGGCGTAGTCCCAAGCTCGGTTACTCCGAGCGAAGAAGGACTCGCCGGGTTTGATATCATCGGGCGACCGGCGTGTGATCCCACCAGAGCCACCAGATTCACCCGAAATCGCGTCGGCACTGGCTTGCGTCCTATCACCCTCGGGGGTGGCAAAACGCTTCCCAGTGCCGCTCGTGGCCCCGTGGTGCTTGTCGTAGCCGTCGTAGTCTCCGGGGAGTACGAAGTTCTCACCGCCGCCGATCTCCCACGGATCGAACTCCGTGTCCGGCGTGAAGTGATCGCGTACCCACGGAAGCAGGTTGTCGATGGGCGGGCCGCGAGCGCCGAAGGCTCCGGGGGCGACCCCCGTTTCCATCGGCCCTGCTGCCTCGTCATCGTTCCAGACGCGAGCGGTGTCCCCGTCGGACTTCGTCTTGAAGCCCCCGACGAGGTCTCCTTCCCAGATACCGTAGCTGTCAGAAGCGTCCTTGCGGATTATCTCTTCTTGGGCCTCTTCCCTGAGGCGCTTGGCGAGCTTCTTCGCGGCTTTCCGAGATCCGCGGTTTATCGCTTTACGGATATCTTTGGGGACGCCGTTATCGTCAACGCCCACTCTAACGCGGATCTTGCCCATTTACGGAAGGAGAGGTCAGTTTACGACCGTGGTTGAGGCCTCCAGATGGGTGGGATACACCGTGATAGCGTCCACCTCGTAGAGTGATCCGTCGGGGAACTCTACCCGGAAGCCCTCTTCTACAGCCGAGTCGTCCCGTAGCGTCAGCATCGGGGACTCTGTTCGGTACCGGCCCCCGGAGTGACGCGCCTGACTCGGGCGGTCGCTTCGGGTGTAGGTACGGACGACTCGCTCTTCGGCCACCGCGTTCCAGCCGACAGGCTCCTCGAGCTTTCCGTAGCCGTTGCGGATCTGTACTCCGGGTTCCTTGATCGTGCAGGAAGTGCCGAGCCTGTGGATGGCGAGCCGGGCTTGTCGTCGCTGTGCCGGTAGAATCATCAGTTCTCGAAGTTGTAGGTGCGGTCTGCTCGCTGGATGCGGACGTGTCCGATAAGGGACGTTCCGCGCAGAGCGTCGAGCCGCCGGTCGAGGTTGTTCAACCAGAACCCGGCCTGCTCGTCCATCGCCTGATGGCTGACTTGCAGTTCGGAAATCGAGAAGTTGGGAGCGTCAAGCTCTCCGATCTTGGCCTTCAGAAAGAGACACGTCAACCAGAAGAGCGCCCGTTCGGCGTCGAGGTTCCCGCCGTAAAAGTCGATATCAGATTGCCCGACTTGAGCGCGGAGTTCCGTCTTCGCCAACTCGATAATCGAAAGGAGGTCGCCGTCAGCGATGAGTCCCGCATCGTAGTCCGTCAGAACACGGACTTCAGCCGCTAAGGTCTCGTCATCGACGGCCATCTAAACCTCCGATCAGGCGAGGTTGTCGATGGTGACCTTCGCGCCCGAGAGCGGGTCGGCCATCTTCGCGCCGAAGCGCATCGAGCCGTAGGCACCGAGGAGGGCCGCCGGGTCACCGAAGGAGCCGCCAGCACCGCCGATGGGTGCGCCCGTGTTGTCCGTCAGTTCGACGGGGCGGACGTAGTTCGTCTTGATGGGCTGGTCGTCGGGGAGGACGTAAACGTCCATCTCCTCGTCGCCGTTCAGCCACGCCGTCTGGACAAAGCGAACGCCGTCCTCGACCAGCGTGGTCTCGGGGAGGGCACCCTCGCGCAGACCCTCGGCTTCGGGGATGTGGTAGTTCATCCCGTCCTTGCGCTCGCCGACCATCTCGCCAGCGACCTCGTGGGAGACGAGGGCGACCGACGGGCGGTAGCCGTGTTCGCGGAGGGTCTTGTTGATCTCGCGGATGTGTTCCGCGACGGTGTGGGCGTCCGTGTCGCCGAAGAGGGCTTCGGTGGACTCGAACGTGTGGTTGTGGGTGTCCGAGAAGGACTGGCCCGCGTAGGGCTGCGGGGTGTACCAGAGCTTGGTGCCGTCCGCGATGCCGTTCTTCAGCACCTCGAACAGAACCTCGAACTCCTTGTTGTCAGCGCCCTTGACGAGTTCTTGGAACTCGGCGCGGAGGATTTCGCTGGGGTTGTCCTCGATGAACTCGCGGGAGTAGCCGAGCGAGCGTTCGTAGGACTTGACCGAGAAGGCCATCTGTTCGCTCGAGAGGGTGCCCGTTCGGGCGTGTTCCATCTCGGCGGCCTCCTTCCACGTCATGTCCCCAGTGCGGGTCATGAACGTGCGGCTCGAGACCTCCTGCGTGAAGTTAGACAGGAAAGAGCGGGGGGCCTCGCGGTAGGTCTCGATCAGCTCGAGGCCGTAGCCGAGAAGGTCAGATAGGGGAACGTCGTCCTTGGTCGTCAGTTCGCGTTGTCGGGAGGGGTTAACCATTTTAGAATACCTATAAGATTTTAGAGAAGACTACGCAGCCCCGATCAGGCGACCGTGTAGTCGTAGTTGATGTTCAGGAAGAGGGCGTTGCCGTCCTCGATGGCGACACCGACGACCTGCCGGAGTTCGCCCGAGGCGTCCGCAGGCTCGTCCTGCGTGTAGCCGCCGCCGACGCCGAGGAAGACGGGTTCTCCGGGGGTGAAGTCCCAGTCCTCGTCGGCGTTCTCAACGATAACGCCGTGGTTGATGAACGCGATGCGGTCGCGGCCAACCAGACTGCGCTCGCTCTCGACAACCGAGCGAACGGTGTCGGGGGCGCTGTCGTAGTTCGAGAGATCGTCGGTTGGGGCAGCAGCGATGCCGACAGCCGAGACGGGGTCTGCGGAGTCAGCGTCGGCGGTAACAACGTCACCGTCCGAGTTGAGACCGACGAGGTCGGCCTCTTCAACGATGGCCTGTGCGAGACCACCATCGCGGTTGATAGGCTGTTCGGCACCAGTAGCAATACGTGCGTGAACCATTAGTAGAGAGAGAAAGTGTTAGAAGTCTGCTCAGAGTCCGAGCAGTCGGGAAACGTCGTCCTCCGCCTGTGCGGAGAAGGCGCTCTTGTCAGAGTCGCTGGGGACGCGGCCCTTCTCGGGGCGCTCCGAGAAGCGGGTCTCGTCGTCCTCGTCCTCGCCTTCGACCTCGTCGGCCTCCGGCTCGCTGAACTCGGCCTCCTCGGCCTCGCCAGCCATCTCGATGGTCTCCACGAGCGAGAACCGCTCAACGATGACCTCCGTTTCGAGGTGGGTGTAGTCGCTGGCCTTCTCGGCGAAGTAGGTCTGGGCCGTCTCGAGATCGCCCTCAAGGGCCTCGACCTTCTCGCTGTATTCGGCAACGTCGTCTTCGAGGTCGCCGTAGGCCGTGATGTTCTCCGCGTGCTTCTCCATGAACTCATCGAGGGTGGAGCGAAGTTCGCCCTCGTCCATGTCCTCGATATCCTTGGTGAGACTGAACTCGTGCATGATAGATTAGAGAGATTTAGTCGATTCGGTAGGGCCGGGTGAGCAGACAACTCTCTCCCCAGTTGGACTCATCGGGGGTCATAAAGTCGTCAACAGACCGGCTGAACTGCGGGGACAGGCCGCCGTTGTCGTAGCCTGCCGGGAACGGCGTCAGGGAGAACTCCTGAAGCCGAGCGTCTTTGAACTCGGGCTTGTCGTCCGGGTCATTCGACCGCTCCACCTTGATGGAACGGAAGTCGAACCCGACCGATCCGTCCGAGATCGCGGGCGGGTCGTGGGTGAAGTCAGCAATGGTGTCCGTGCGGATTTGGCTCCCCGTATTCGGGATGTGAGCCATAACGCGCAGGAAGCCATCGCTGAACTTGATGTTCTCCGGCTCGATCCAGCCGACGTTAGCCCGCTGGGAGTGGGAGTGGTCGTACTGAAGCGGTAGCCGATCACCGTACTGGTGAGAGGCTACACGCCGCAGGAACGAGTCGGTCACACGGATGCCCTTACGCTCGCCGGGTTCCATCGCTGCAAAGATTACGTCGATGGAGCCATCGTCGTGTTCTCGGACGCCGTATTCGTTGAAGTCGTCTTCCTCGCTAACGATGACAGACGGGGCGCTGAACTGGATATTCCAGCCGTAGCCCTCGTCACCGTCTTGTGGGGCGTCTTGTGCGGTACTCATTTGAAGTGAAATATTGCGTGGATTTTCCCGAGGACAGCAACGATAAACGAAGAGAGGCCGAACGTTATTCCCGCGAGAACGGTAGTGTTCCGGGTTACCCGCTGATCGAGGTCGTCAATAACCTCGTCTTGGGATTCTACCCGGCCATCAATTCGTTCTACGCGAGCGTCCATGCGCTCCGTCCGCTCGTCGAGCCGCCACAGGATTTCGTCACGCTCGCGGTCGTCCATGATTCATTAGTCGTTCGAGATATCCTGCTTCGGGCGAGAGTTCCCGCCGGAAGAGTCCCGTTCGGGGTTCTGTCGAGTCTTGACCTCTTCGCCGCTCGAACGCGCACCGCCACCCGTATCGGATGGGCGACCGCCTGCGGAGTTCTGAACGTCGTCGCCCTTACCAGCGAGTTGCTGAATAATGTCGATGTGTTCGTCCAGTTCCCCGTCTTGGGGCATCTCGGTTTCAGGGTCGATGCCTACGCGCTTGGCGGCGGCTTCACGAGAGAGTAAGCCATTGTTGACAAGTTTGATCGCCATGTCCGCGTCCAGCCGCTCTTCCTCGCTGGAGTGCTGGCCGAACTCGAACTCTGGGGGCAGGACTCCCGCCTCTCCCGGTTCACTGTCACCAGCGAGGATCGAGACGAAAATCTGGTGCCGGACAGCGTCCCGAATCTTCGACCGATACCGCTGGATGCGGCGGTCGAACTTCGGCATCATGGCGACGGCCTCGTTCCGGCCACCATCGGAGTCGATGTTCCCGAGGAAGGCAGGAAGGCCGAGCGCCGTGTAGATGCGCTTCAGGAGATGCTGGAAGGTGCCTTCCAGTTTCATGGCCCCTTGGTCGGACGAGGTCGAGGTGACCCCGACGACCGAGTGGTCAACATCGTGGCCGACTGCCAGCATCGACTCCGGCTCGATATCCTGAATCGTGTTGAGCCAAGTGTCGATCTGGTCCTGTGACCACGGACGATCTTCCGACCCGAGTTGCCACAGAATCGGCGGGTAAGCCTTCGTGGCAATGAACCGGGCCATGTCGATCTCCATGTCACGGAGCATATCGGCCTGCTCTTCACACGCCTCAATGAGCGAGCGTCCGAAGTCCTCGCCGGGGTGTCGGTGGAACCGAAGCACCGCAAGGTCGTAAGCCTCGAACTCGATCTCGTCGCCGTCCTCTGTCTCGAGGATGTACCCGGTCTCCTTCCCAAACTCGTCGGTCTGGATAGAGACCATCTCGGTTGGGAGAATCTTCGGGCGGAATACGTCGTTCTCGACAACGAGTTCCATGAAGGCCGTCCCGTCGATGAGAGCGTGTTTCACCCACATATCGTAGGCGTCCTCCCACGTCGGGGACATGGCGAAGAGGAGTCGGAGATCGGAGACCTCGGTGTCCTCGTCGGTCTGCTCTTCATCGACGCCGATCACGTTGAACGGCTCGATGTTCCAGCCGGAGCCGATGAGATAGTCAACGAAAGTCTCGATGCCCTCCTTGATGTGAGGGTCAGTATCCGCCACGAGGCGGTTTTCCTGAATCTTCGCCGTCGGCGGCTCTGACGGGCGCGGCTCGCTACCCGACCCCTGCCGTTGCTTGATAACGGCCTTCGGGGCATCGAGTGCGAAGGTGGCCTGCTCGCGGCTTACGCCATCGAGTTCGCCAGCCGCCGCTCGGCGGAGAATTTCGTTTTTAACGTTTCCCATCGGTGAATAGAGTAATTATCGTCGGTGTCTTGCAGAATAGGAGCGCCGCGAACCGTATCCGCCTCTGCTCCTGCTTATCGTGGCTGACCCGAACGCACCAGTGTCCGTCTGGGCAGCCTCTCTCGCTACGTTACGCTTCTGAGGAGACTCAACGGTCCCCATTTCGTGGAACTCGTCTTCCACAATTCGCTGGTCGGCCTGCCGTCCCGGCTGGACTGCGTAACCCGGCGGGAACGCGGCGAGGACAGCGGCCATTGCCGTATCGTCCTTGCCCGTCTCCGAGTTGTCCTTGCCGGAGAACTTCGGCACCGACCAGTCCTCCTTCTTGATCTTCACAACCGACTCGAGTTCGTCGCGGAAGCGGTCGTCGGGAATCAGAGTGACCTTCCCGTTCCGTAGGGAATTGTTGAAGTCACCCATCATCTCCTCGACGCGCCGCTTATCCGAGAAGTTGAAGCCGATAACGGCCCTTCCCAACTTCTCCGTGATCTGCCGGTCGAAGGTCTCGCCCGGCCCCGTCTTGTCGAGAACGACGAGATCGGCGTCCAACTCACGGAAGAGGTACGCGATCCGGGTGGCGACCTGTCGGGCGTTCCCCCGATCAGGCGACCCGAAGCCGTGTTCGGCCAGCACCTCGTCGGTGATGATCTCCATGTAGCGGTGGACCCGCCGGGAGCCGTCGTGATCGAACACCTGAACAACGGTGTCGTCCTTCGAGATGCCGATATCGACGCCGATCACGCGAAAGTCCGCACTGGGGAGTTCGAGTCCCGTCAGCACGTTCTCGCCGCGTTTCATCGCCTCGTCAATCGCCTCTTCCGAGAAGAAGCGGTACTCGTCAACGATGGGCCGACAGAGGTATTCCTGACCGAAACCGAGCGGATCAGACGCCCGCTCGTCCTCGATCATCTCGATGTTCATATCCGGGCGAACCGGCTGAACGTCCTGATCGTAGAGCGGGGTGTTAATGTCGATCTCGTCGGCGTTGTAGAACGACGGCTGCTTGATGGCGATGACGCCGACTCGCTGGCCGTCGTCGTCGTACCCACTCTCGGTTCCCCGATTGTGGGTCGTCATGAACAGGTCGTTCTTGACGTTCGGCGTCGAGACCTGCACCATCTTCCGGTTCTTCCCCAGAGAGAGGAAAGCCCCGAACGCCCGCTTGACCTTCTTCTGATCCTCAATGAAGGCCATCTCGTCCAACAGGACCGCTCGAGCAGACTTGTCACCACGAGAGGCGTCCGGGTCGCCGGAATAGGCCTTGTAGCCCGAGCCGTTCCACAGCTCGATCTCGCCTTTGTTTACGAAATTGGTCGGGATCTCGACCTTGGCGTTGTCGATCAGGTTCTCGATATCCTCGATCCGGTTCTCGGCCTGCTCGTACTTCCGTGAAACCACGGGATAGAACGAGTTAGGGACGAGAATCCCCTCTACCAGAAAGCAGAGGCCGTAGATGAACGAGTACCCGATCCGGCGACCCTTGTAGTTGTTAATCGTGTCGGCGTCGCCGTAGAAGTAGGCCATAACGGCCTTCCGCTGGGTATCGAACAGTTCGAGGTCTCGGACCTCGCCCGTGTCCATATCGCGGATGCGGAAGATATCTTCCATGAGCCGGTCAGGGCGACCGTCCCAGCGTTCCTCCACGACCTCCGGCTCAACGCCGAGTTGGTCAGCGAAGGCTGTGAGGATATCTTCTGCGTCTTGCATGACTTATTCCCAAGAAGACAGTTTACAGACAATGTCGAGGTCAGCGAGAAGCCAGCAGGTGTCTTCGGCGTACCCATTGCCACGCCAGCCGACGAAGAGCCGTTCTCGGTTGAACTCCTCGTGCTTCTCAACGATGACCTCCTCCGGCTTGTCAAGCCCCTCTCCGGGGCCTGCATGGGAGAAAGCCGCCATCAGCGTATTCGCAACCGTAGGTTCCCGTTATGGGGAGTCGCCGTTCTCGGTGGAGCGCATAACTGCGGGAACGCGCTCACCCGAATCGACCCCCGACCGCCCCATCCCGCTCAACCAGAAGGGTGTCGCCTTCCTTGTGGGGGAAGGGGAACTTGTGATGGGGGAGAGCCACCGTGTCAGCGGGGATACCGTATTCGGGCCGGACCCGATATCGGACACCCGAGACGGCAACGTAGACGGGGCTTCCGACTACGTCTTCGAGGTCGTCGTAGAGGTCATGGGCGACGGCGGCGTTCCTGCCGCTGAAGGGTCGCACATCAACCTCGGGGGCGATGAGGTATCCGCTGCTGAACGATTGTAGGTAGGTCATGAATCCGATTCGTCCGACGGCGGCCCCTCGAACTCGTCGGGATCGTAGGCTCTGTCGGACTTCGTGATAAGGGATGCGCCGACCTCCGCAAACGACTTGATGAGATCGGCGGCTTCGTTAGTCTCGTCCGCCTTGAGGCGGGCTTTTCTGGAGATTCCAAGATTGTCCTCCATCCGCATGATGAGCTTCCGTTGGCGCTGCATCATGTCGGCGAGGTAGTGGGGGATATCATCGAAATACATCTCCCCAGAGGGGCTGAAGACGCGCTTCTGCCCCTTCTCGCCTTCTTTGAAAATCCATCCCTCGGCTCGCTCTGCGCGAATAATCTCGAGGGCAAGGGCGTGGAACTCGTATTCCGCGTTCGGATCGGTGGAGGTGTCTACGTCATAGGCCTCAGGCCACTCCTCAGTGACCCACTCGTAGAGTTCGACCTGCCACTCGTTCCCCTCGCGGGTCATCGTGTCGAGTAGCGCCTTGCGTGTTGCCTTCATGCCGTGTTTGAGATTCGCGTATTTGTCGAGCGATTCCGGGTTGCCGTGTCCGACTCCTCCGTGGAACTTGCACCTCTTGCTGTCGGGATCGAGGTGGCGCTTCACACAGTACCGAGCCGGGCCATCGTATCCCTCGGGTTGCCGGGGGATCTTGGCGAGGCAGTAGCAGTCCTCAAAATCGTAGTGATTGGAGCGGGGACTCGCCTCGAACTCCTTTCGGATTTCTGCGAGTTCCATCTTCGTCTTACCACTGACGGACTGCGTTGCCATGTTAGTGTACTGAAAGAGGGAGAGTAGATCGGGGCCAAAGTAGAGTGCCCCCAGAGAAACCAACCAGATGTGACCACTCCGGTTTAGTCCAATTCTGCGGGAAGTCAAGCTCCCTGATTAGGAGTCTCCCTTCCCCGAATTAGGTTAGAAGGGTAGAACCGAGAACGACTGGCCCCTATGAGCGGTCACAGTAGAAACTGAATACAGAAGGAACCAGACCCAACCAGTCCGACTGAAGCCAGTTGTTCTCACTCCTATTAATATACATCCTTTTATATAGGGGGTCGGGGGTTTATACGTGATCTCTCGGAGAAGGTGTCAGTTCTCTCGGTGGTAGCACTCAAAGTACCAGAAAGGATTGCCACTTACTTGAAAATGTACCCGTTCGGGCGCATTAGACGATGATGGGAGAATTTTGAGCGCCCCTCCCGTAGTAGGCAAGCGGCTGGGCGCTCGGTATTCTCCCCTATGCGCGAAGCCGGGGACGATTTACTGCATTATAACGTCATAGTCGAATCCGGGGCCACGGATTCGTTTGGAGATGGATTTCGACTCTTTGGCGATGGATTGTAACTCGCTGGGAGTGAGGCTACCTTCGTCAATTGCTGTCTCGAGTTCCTCGTGGAGTTCATCGAGCCGGTCGATACCTCCAGAGTGGGATGCTTCGCTCTGGAGGTTTTCAATCGCTCCTAAGATATCGTCTGCGAGGCGGTCGAGGTTCGCCTCGGTGATCTCGGGGAGGTTGAACAGCGTCTTTTGTGCGGATGTGAGTCTCGACATACCTTGACAATGTTATTGAATCCTTATAAGTTTTGTAGGGTGACGAATCCTCGAACAAGGCCCCTTCTGCGGATTCCACGAAACCCTTTTAGCGCCCTGTCGCCTCCTTCCGCTCGGGGAATCCTTTGGTCGGGATTCGCCCAGCATTTGGGTCTGGTTGGCCCACCAAGGTCAACTGGAAGGCGTCTGGGCACGTCTTCACCCGGCTGGTTACCGGGAACGCCCTTTCAAACTTCAATACTCGATAGCGGCAGGAACGCTTCCCCTTCCAGCGGATTTTTAAACTAAAATCTGTTAGCAGGGCCAATGAAGCAGTCATCGGCGTTTTCACTCACTAACGAGATAGTTGAACAAGTAGCCGAACACGAGAATGTTGATCCAGTCGAGCTACCTCCCCTATACGATACTGTTGATGTCGAATCTCTGGAAGCTCTTTTTGAGAACTCCCACTCAGATATCCGAGTGCAGTTCTCCTACATAGGCTACGATGTGACGGTCTCCGACTCCGACTCCGACTCAATCGAGGTCTCGCAGTCCGGCTCGCAGACTTCCCGCTGATAGAGGCTGACCTGTAAGGATAAGACCTTATATTAAGTAAAGCCAATATCTCTGTGGCGACTTCAGTAAAGGGGCCACCCCGTGGTAGGCAAGCGGCTGGCCCCTTGAACGGTCGCCATTAAGCGACCAGCGGTGTTTTGGGTGGCGACGGCATAAGTTTCGTGTATTACCGTTCGATGTGGCCTTTTTGTTCAGGATTTCAAATAATATTCTCTCCGTTGCAGCCAAACTGCTAAGGGACAGTCCTCTTCCGGATTAGAACACTATCTTCTCTTAGATGATAGAATCCATCAACGAGGAAGGCAGTGCGAACTTGAACACTGATAGCCTTTTTAATCTACTTGCGAATCAACGGCGGCGGTATGCTCTCTCCGTTCTTTCTAAGCATCAAAATCCAATTGCGCTGGCTGACCTTGCAGAAGAGGTGGCAATACGGGAGGAAGACACCAAAATTACTGATATCTCACCGGAGAAGGTGAAGAATATCTACATGATGCTCTACCACGCACATATTCCGAAACTGGAAGATGAGAATTTCGTTGAGTACAATCAAGATCGGGATACAGTTATCCCGAAATTTGACGCCGACCGGCTTCAATCTCTTCTTTAAGACCCTTTATATACCCAAAATCAGCATATTTTCGAGGCGACTAACGTACTTTTCCGCCGCATCCGGCCCGAACGGTGTAATAACCGCCCTTAAGGGCCGTACATGGCTCCCTCAAGGGGCCTTACACGGCCCGCCCCTCAACACCGGCCCCGATCACGACTCCAACACTGAGTAGTACCACTAAGCGTACATCCGCTTACCACTGAGTGATATCACTGGTTCTGGATCGCTCGAGACCGTCGATAGGCTTAGATAGGAGAAGCGAAATATTACTGCGCCGCATCGTCTAAGGGGGCCGTCTGGGCAAGGTCGATAAAGGCCGCCGAGAAGGGCCGACGGGTAAGAATACGGCACTTTAGTCCTACACGGCGCGACGGTCGTACACGGCGCTTGACACGACACCGTACACGGGAAGCCTAAAACGCCGCAGACCGCACACAGCAGCCTTCTACTGCGGGAACACGACTGCCGCGCTTGGCCCGCCACGACCGCCACGCTTGCCTGCAACGATATACCTACATACTCGAAGCTTGAGACTGCCGTCTACGGCCTTCTCCAGCCTTCTACCCTTCTTACATGGTTCTACATGGTATGCTAACTGGTTAGATGACATGACGTTAGGTTAGTCTTGAGTTAGAAGGTCTGAAACCTCCACAAACAGCCGAGATAGGGGTACACGACAGCCTTATATACTCCTCACTCTTACGGGAGTTCGCCGATGAAGGCCCCTCGGGGCTGGAGGTTTTTGCGATGTACGCCCCGCTCCCGTGGCGACATGGCCGTTCTCGGCCCCGCCGGGGAGCGCGGCGTTGTGGGGTTCTCCGGTTAGGGGCCGGGCAAGCGTGGTATGCGCTCCCGGTCTCCCGCTAACAGCCAAACGGCGATAGGCGGGAAAGACGGCCCCCTTAACGGCCCGAAAGGGTCGGACTGACGGTTTGAGACCGTCTAAGGGTATGTGTGCGGTCGTATAAGCGGCCAATCACGGCGCTTCCGATTCATGCAGGTGCGGCCTGCCGCTGATAGGCGTCAATCACTGGAAAAATACAACGTAGCCCAAACCCGGAGAATCCCGGCTCCCGTCGGGGAGCCAAAGACGGCCCCGCTGTTAACAAGCGGGGCGTTAAGCCCCTCTCCCGCCCGCGAGAGTGCGTAACGCGACGACTAAGAATCGCCGTATTCGCCCCTTCAATCCGCCCCGTCGGGGACTGTTGAAGGCTTGTAGCACGGGAGAGAGACCGACGGGGCGTACCTATGCGAACGTGAATCGGGATCGGGAGTAACCGACCGAGACACGTTAAAACGCCAAAATCACGTAACCCAGCGCGTTAGGTCAACTTATCCGTAGTACCTTCGCCCCATGCCCTTCCGGGCATGAATATCCCGACTATTCCGGCCCCTTCCGGGGCCGTGGGAAGTCGGCGGGATAGGGTAAGAAGGGAAGGGACGTATCCGACCGATCCCCTCGGGGAAAGCGCGTAACGAAGTGGATTTGATTTTGGCGGCGTGAAACCGCCGAAACCCGGCCCAACAGGGCCGGACAAGCGAACGAAACCGCCGACGAAACCAACTTTCCTAAAGCTCCCTTCGGGGAGAATAGCAAACGGTCGAAACACGGGAGCGAAACCCCGTGTCGGTCGGAAATTAGCCTACCGACCCATTGACGATGACCTTGGCTCCGCCCCTTCGGGGCGTGCAACGACCCAACCAGACCCAAATTCAATCATGGCATTTAGCCTCCCCAGCGACGACGTTAGCACCGAAACCGAGACCGAAACCGAAACCGAGACCGAAACCGAAACCGAGACCGAAACCGAAACCGAGACCGTCTTCGGCGGCGAGCGGGTTGAAGAATACGAAGACTACTGGAAAGCGATCTCGATGGTCCGACTTCTTAAGAAGTCGTGCAAGGCCCTCGGTGTCGCAAAGGTGAAGGATCAGGGCCGCTCCCCGTGGGCCGACCACTACGGCCACTTCGCCGGAATCGCCTACGGCACCGACGACGAAACCGGCCTTAAGGACGTGTGCGACGAACTCGACGGCAACCTTCCGACCTACAAAGACGAGTTCGGCGAGCCGAAAGGGGAGTTCGACGTAATCACGAAGGATAACGCCGAGGACTTCGGCCTTCCCGCCGATGAGTTCGGCGACGACGAAGATCCCATTTTCGTCCCAGTCGAATACGACGCCCCGGAAGAAGTGTGGTACGCCGAAGAAGGCGAAGAAGTGGACGATGACGCCGTTACCGGCACCCTTGAGGGTGTTAGCGGAGTCGGCGAAGCCCGAGCTGAAGAAGCCCTCGAACTTCTGAAGAAGGCCGGGATGAAGGTCGTCTGGGCCTAAATCAACAGGAACCGCGAGACCAATCAAAACCAACCAATCAGACCCATGTTTACCGATAACGACCCCGACCACACCGAGCCGAACGCTTACGACGACCGCGACGACAACAGCCCTGAGTTCGAGGTTGAAGACGAATTGGCCTTCGGGATCGGCTTCGATCTCCCCGATCCCGCCGACGATCCCTTGCCCTTCTGACCGGCACGGTTAAGACCCCTTACGGGGTTATGATGGCGGCTTGCTGAGAGTGACGGACTTCTAATCGGGTTCAAATCCCGGCTCGGCCATTTGGCCTTGTGCCAAAATCCAACCAGACCCATGAGTGGCTACGACGACGACGGCGACCGAGAATCGTACAAAACCTACGGCGGCGCTTGTGACCCAAGCCCTGACGATTTATTCATCACCGCCGACCGAGACCGCGACGAGTTCTCGCAGAACCGCGAAGACCGCCAGCACGGCGAGACGATGAACGACCTATTCGAGTAAAACCATGAGCATCTACAACAACGACTGGAAAGACGTACCACCCGGCTACTACGCCGATCCCGAAATCAAAGCCCGACACGACCGCCGCGTTCTTGACGAGCGTCGGTTCTCCCGGCTCGTTGAAATCGAACTCGGAAAAATGGGCCTTGACCGGCACACGGATATCCCGACCAAGGAGCAAATCGAGACCGCCGAAGACCGCGCCCGACAAAAGTTCTAAACCAGCCATGACCGTTACCAACGACGAATACATCAACGCCCTGCTCGTTCTCGAAACAGCCCGCGACGACGTGGAAACAACCGACGACGAAACCCGCGTTCTTCAGGAAGCTCACTCCATCCTTCAGGAATACCGCAAAGCGGGTGAACTCTGATGTGCATTTTCACCGACGATTGCGACGGCGACGAGAGAGATTACTGGGAAGACGAACCGAGCCACTTCGGCGGTGAGACCATTACGGCCTTCGGCTGCGAGAAGTGCGGCTTCTCCGACGCATTATGAAGCCCAAGTTCGAGTCGGTGACCTGCCTCGACTGCGGGAGTGAGAACCTGAATCAGACCGCAGACCCCGTCAATCCCCGCGTCTGCCTTCAATGGTGCGAGGGTTGCGGCGAAGTCCAATAACCACCCAACCAGACCCAAAATGTACGACGAAGTTCCCCGACGACGAAACGCGAAGCGCGAATACTGTCCCCGCTGCGACGCTGCGACGACCTTCCTATTCGACTACGGCCTCGGCTACTTCATCTGCTCGGAGTGTGAGCTGTGATGAATCGAGAAGACCACATCGAGTTCCTTCGGGCGCTGAACGACGACTACCTCATGAAGCACATCAAGATGTACGTCCGAAACGGGATGGACGAACAAGCGGCTCGGGCCTTAGCGGAACGAGACCGCCGAAAATCTACCTGACCGATAGAGTTATCGTCCCCCATGAGATTAGGATGGGGGCTACCCAATCCGGCGGGAACGCCGGTACTCCTAACCAGACCCAAATGACCCCCGAGTTACAACTAACCGAGAGCGGCGCAGTTCGATTGACCGACGGCAACGGATGGATTGAGGCGGAAACGTTCGAGTGGCTGGAGGACTGGCGATGACGACCGTTAAAATCGCCAGCCCCGACGGCGACGAAGTCCTCGAGAACGTCGAGACGTGGACATACGACAAGCTCACCCTGATCGTGGATTTCGAGAACGGCGAGACCGCCGAATACGACCGAGCGAACGTGATTGAGCGGCTGTAATGCGAGTCCGGTAACCAACTCGCGCCCCATTAAGGGGCAGCCCTGACTGGCGACTCCGGGGTTCAATTCCCCGGCGGGGCTTCCGATGACGGCCTAACCAGCCCGAGGAACACGGAGACCACCCAAATGCTGAACCACATGACCGTTACGCCCACCAATTTCCGGCTGGGCGAACGACAGATTGCGGAGCGAATTGGACGCGAATACCACGAGACCGAGACCTACGGCGACGTTCCCGCCGAAGTAAAAGAGGCAGCCCGGCTTCTCTCGAAGATGAACGACTACCTTTTCGACGCGATCGAGGCCGAAGGCATCACCGTCGAGTTCACCGAGGAAGACCCCTACGAGTCCTTCGAGGAAATGTGCGTCGAGATCGAGTACAACGGGATTCTCCGAATCTTCTCCGGCGGCACCCATCCCGACCACATGACCAAGGAGGAGAACCTCAAGAACCGCGCCGTTCACGACTACTGGGGCCATTACAAGAACGGCTGCGACTTCACCTTCTGGGGGGAGTTCCAGAAGTGGCACCACATGAAGAAGTGGTACCCCGAGCCGACCCACCGGCTCACCCTTCAGGAAGTCGTCGGACAGACCGGCCTCTGCTGGTATCTGGAAGGGGGCTTCAACAGCCCCGACTTCGAGCAAAAGTCGTTCCTTGCCCCGACCGAGTGGGCCGACCTATGCTACCGACACTTCCCCGGAGACCTCGACCGATGAACGACGACTACCAAACCATTTGTCCGAACTGCGACAGTTACGACGGCGAGAACATCGAGTTTCCGGTATCAAGCGACACTTGCCCCGAGTGTGGTCACCGGCTCGCTAACCGATGGCCGACAACCGACAACTAACCAATCAGACCCATGAACCTCGAAGACACCCTTCCCGACGACGTAAAGGACGAACTGAACGAAGCCACCGAGAAATCGAAGGCGGAGAAAGAGCGAGCGGCCCGAAAGAAGCGCCGAGCGAAGACGAAGTACGGCCACCTGATGGGGGACGACGATGAGTGACGCCGTCGAGGAGGCCATCGACCTGCTGGAATCCGCGAAAGAACTTGCTGACGCCTATTACTGCGAGGCCGCTCACGAAAAGAGCCAGCAGGCGCTCGAACTCCTGAAAGTAGCCGACCGCTAAAGCCGAAACGCCCCTTCTCGGGCGTCGTCACGAGTGGAACTCGTGGCCTGACGATGGCAACCGACCGTCAGTAACCAACCAGACCCAAATGACCTTTAGATTACCAGACAGCGACAGCACCGGAGCCTCGAGTGACGACGGCTTCGAGCGGCCCGGCGACGACCTATCCCCGGTCGAATTGAAGCGGGCGATTCGGGAGTACGCCGAGACCGTCGAGATCGACGTGCCACTCGAGGAAGTCGAGATCGAGATATCGAAGCAGCTCAAGCGAACTGCCGGGAAGGCGATTCGGAAGAACGGCCAACTCAAGATGCGGTTCGCGTGGAAGGCCTACCAGACGTGGGGCTGGGGCGACGACTTCGAGGCGGTAATTCGCCACGAGCTAATCCATATCTGGGAGTACGAGACCTTCGGGAAGGGGGGTCACGGTCGCAATTTCAAGCGGAAGGCCCGCGAACTCGACGCTCCCCGCCACTGCAAGTCGTTTGCCAGTGACGAAGCCAAATGGTTCCTCGTCTGCTCCAACTGCGGTAAGAAGACGCCGCGCTTCCGCCGGTCGAAGGTGATCGAGAATCCCCACCGATACCGAACGAAGTGCTGCAACGAGCAGATCGAGGTCGAGACGGCATGAGCGTAATCACCCATAAGGAGTGGGACGATTACGCCTCTGTCTACCGGCACGATTTTCCACTCGAATCAGTGCCTCGAAAGCCTGACCAGTACCGCCCAACCGATCACTTCTGCACCGAGCGCCGTTCCCGCCGAATCGGGGGCGACGTGATCCGGGGGTGCATCGAGGAAGGGGACTTGTACGAAGCCGAAGGCGACAATCGCTACAAGTTCCACTGGCAGCACCCGACGACGCTCCAGACCTACATCCTCGTGGTCGAATTATCTCGCCGCGCTCTCTTCTACGAAGAGGCGAAACACGCCGCTGTGACCGTGTTCCAGTTCCAGCATTAACCACCACCAACCAGACCCAAATGAGTACGACCAACCCAGAGACCCAGAGCGCCGACGCTACCGAACGCCTGATTACGAGCCGGACGAAGAAGGTTCGATTCTATATCCCGACCGAGAAAGACGGTGCCGAGGAGATGGTCGAAACCGTCATCACGAAACTCGCTCGCCGATTCGGCGGGGCGACTCGGCTCCCGGCGAAGGGGGCTTACGTGATGAACGACGGCGAGCTTGTCCTTGAAGAAGTGGCGGTCGTCGATTGCTTCGGAGTGGACGGCGGCCTTGACGAGCTTTCCCAGATCGCCCGCGAGATCAAAGCGGGCCTCGATGAAGAGTCCGTGGCGTTCGAGATCACCGACGTAGCAACTGCGTTCGCCTAATTATGAAACAAGAAATCACCTGTCCCGACTGCCGAGGGAGCCGTGTTCAACTCGACGGAGGCTGTCCTATCTGCCTCATTTGCGGATGGAGTAAGTGCTGATGGGCGTTAAGCCCGAGAGCGGCCACCACGGCGGGAATAGCCTGAAGGGCGTAATGCGACTCGTGGTTAAGAACCGCGACGGGGATGTACTCGCAGAGGGATTCATCTCCGACTCGGAGTTGACCTACGATCCGAACCCCGACTTCATCGTGACAATCGAGTAGCAGAGGGGGGACTATAGGGGGGAGTCCTATTCGGTATTCCCTATTTGGGTTTCCCCTATTCGGCCTCCCCAATCCAGCAGGAAGTCCCGACTCTCCTATTGGGACTAACCAGATCCAGAGAATCCAATCATGACCCTAACAGTAGAACCACAGAGTTACCGAATCGAGACCCAGACCGGAACCGTTGGAGACCTCATTACGATCCCCTACCACTCTAAGGGAATCAGCATCCGGCCACTGACCCCGTTCAGTCAGTCGGTAGCCGTGTCCTACCTCGTCCCCAACGAGGAGAAGTCGTCTGGCCCCGGTGAGGGCAACGAGTTCTCCATCGAGGAGCGAGTGTACGGCCTCGGGGAACACAACGACGTGGAACTCCCCTTCTACGCTACTGGGACGACCGTGTTCAGCCCACTGGACGACGAATCCACGTTCGTCTACTTCCTCGGCTGACTTGCCCGTCATAGTTTGAAATATGTCATGAAAAGACGGGGCGCATCGACCGACGACCACCAACCAACCAGATCCAAATCAGCGACAAGACCACTTCCGAGACCGAACTGACCCAAGACCACCTCGACTTCCTGTTCAAAGCGGGAGCCAGCCCGGCGTTCCTCGAGATCATCGAGAAGACCGACGACGACCTGCCCTCGACGGTCGAGCGAAACAGCGCCCGCGAGGAAGTCCAGAAGTACGTCAAGTGGGGCGATCTCAACGGCAACCCCGACGAGTTCGTTCCGATGGGCGGCCACTTCTTCGAGGCCCTGTGGGAAGGCGATCTATACGACGCCTTCACCCGAGCCGATCTCAACAACAAGAAGATCCTGCTGCTGACCTTCGGGGAGCGGCGGATTAACGCCCAGAGACCGAGCCGGATGTACCCGACGGTCGCCCAACTCGAGGGCCGGGCATGATGGCAACCGAACAAGCGACGATCTGCTCCCCCGAGGACACGGAGCCTTCCCGCCCAGAAGGGGCCTGCATCAACTACGCCGACTGTGGCAATTTCCCTCCGGGCCACCCGGAGTCGAACAACCGGATCTGTGACGACTGCCTCGACGCGAGCCGCGCTCGAGGCCGAGGCCACGACCTATGACCTGCCCCAAATGTGACAGCGACAGGATAGAGGCATCGCTTGAGAAAACCCGCTGCCGAGACTGCGGACACGAGTTCCAGTCGGGGCTTCAGCGGCTTGCTAAGAGGTTCGACCTATGAGTGAACTAACCATCACGACGGACACTGCGGAACTGGCCTTGTACGAACTCAACGTTCTCCTTGAGGAGACCGAAGACCCCAACGCCGAGACCCACGCCCTCTACAGGGCGACGAAGGAACTCGAGGAGCGACTGGAAGAGTTCTACCACGAAGAGGAAGCGCGAGCCGAGATAGCCTACGAGGCCGAACTCGACCGACGCCGCGAGCGGTTCTTCGATGAACGGGGGCACTTCTGATGAAACACGGAGAACACGTCCGACCAACCGGCGAGATGGGGTGGCACAAGATAGCGGACTACCCGGAGTTCGTCAAGTTCCAGTACGGTGACAGCCCGTACCGGGTGGTCGTCCACCTGAACGACCGGGGCCACTTCGAGGCCCTGTTCACCTCGTGGTACGGCGGCGCGTCGTTCCGAATCCGGGGCAACTGCGGCGGCGGCCACAAGGGCCGTATGATCGCTCTGGTGGCGGCGCGGGATTGGATGGACGAGAACAAGTACGGGTGCGCTCCACCCCGTGAGATGGCCGTGAAGGCTGGTCAGGTGGAAGCGTGAAGGGGAGCTACATCGGACCGTGCTGTGTCTGTACCCGGCCCCGATTCGTTCGGGGATGGGATCGAGGCAACCCCGTCGGACGGTCGGCGGTCTGCACGAACTGCTGGTTCGATGTTCTCGACGGCCCGGCTCGACGGGCGGATGCACAGAGCGTTAACCAATAACCAACCAGACCCAAATGAACTACAACGACGACAACTGGACGGCGGAAGAAGTGGCGCTCGCTGAGACCGGCATTATCGCGGCTAATCTTGACGGCGAGTGGAACTTCCACGTCTCCGACGGCATCGACCAAGAAGACCTCTGGGAAGGGGTCTGCCTGAAGAACGTGAACAACGTCGAGGTGACCGACGACGGCGAGTTCATCGTAGAAGGGTACTTCAAGACGGTCGAGGCGGTCGGGCGTATCCCGGCTGGCCCGAACCGGGGCTACGGCCCGATCAACCCGCCCGAAGTCATCACCGAGGACGTGGGCGTTCAGTTTTTCATCCACGTCTCGATTGACGACGACCTGATGGCGACGGTCGAGATCGAAGCGTACTGATGCCTTGCCGTGAGTGCGGGAAGTCCGCGAAGCGTCACGGCGGGGCCTGTGTTGGTCTCACCTATGACGACGACGCCACTGCCTGAGCTGTGTGACGGATGCACTGAAAGAGAAGTCAGAGTAGACCAACTCTGTTGAATCCCTTGGCGATAAGTACAGGTAGTACAGTTATCGAGAGTAGGATTCTGTCTCTCGGAATATTGTCAGAGTGCGGCTGGTAAGTCATTATCAGGCTGACGCAAGTAGAGATAGACCATCTTATCGGATTCTGTATAGCAACGTTATAGGAGCCTCCTTACAGATTACGGGTAATGGGCTTTAGGAATCGGAGATATTCCGACGTTTCTGGGAGGAAATTTATTGTAGCCCTCGGTGGGATCTTCGTCGCACTCGTAGTCAGCTATCCGTACCTTCCCATCGTCAACGATGGGTCATCCGAACTCTGGGTCGTACTCGGTATCTTAGTTGGTATCCCCGGTCTTGTCCTGTTGTACGGAGGCTATCGGTTGCCTCAAACAGACATCCGCTCTGAACTCTATCCAACCATCGGCAAGTGGTGTCTCCGCGGCATCGTGGTAGGTCTCGCTATCCTGCTTCCTATCGCTCTTGCCAGTGACAATCCAAATATCGTCGGAAATATACTCTTGCTCACGGCACTGGGCAGTCTCGCGGGCTTCGGCGCAGGTATGTACGATGCGCGGGCCAAAACACGGCAGCTCGAACTCCAAGAAACGGTCGATCAACTGGAAACCTCGAACGAGCGCCTTGAACGACACCAGCAGTACATCGACGATATTCTCGACGCAATCGATGACGTATTCTATGTGTTAGACGAAAATGGATCGCTCAAACGGTGGAATCAAAGCCTCTCGGAGATTTCTGGCTATACGGACGAGGAAATATCATCAATGACCGCAGCCGACTTCTACCGAGACGAAAACCGTGAGAAAGCCGTGGCTGCGGTCCGCAACGGCTTCGAGAGTGGCTCAGTGGATGTAGAACTCGAGCTACGCACTAAGGACGGCGATACCGTCCCCTTCGAGTTTGTCGGATCTACCCTCGAGAACACGTCCGGAGACGTTGTTCTGGCTGGCATCGGGCGTGACGTTTCGGACCGGGTTGAGCGCGAACAGCGACTCGAAGAGTCCAATAAGCGGCTCGAACAGTTCGCCTACGCTGCCTCCCACGACCTTCAGGAACCGCTTCGGATGGTGTCAAGCTATCTGCGGTTGATCGAGAACCGAGCCGATGAGGAACTGACCGAGGAAACCGAAGAGTTCCTCGAGTTCGCTGTGGACGGAGCCGACCGCATGCGTGACATGATCGACGGGTTACTGGCGTATTCGCGTGTGGAGACCCGAGGGGAGTCGTTCAAACCGGTTGACCTCAACGAAGTGGTTAGAGACGTGCGTGACGACCTCGAGGTGCGTATAACTGAAAGTGATGCTGACGTAGACGCCGAGGAACTGCCTCGTGTGGAGGGAGATGAACATCAGTTACGGCAGGTATTCCAGAACTTATTGAGCAACGCAATTGAGTATAGTGGAAACGAGCCGCCACAGGTGTATATTTCCGCTACCCAGAACAGTTCCATGTGGGAAGTATCGGTTCGGGACGAGGGGATTGGGATTGAGCCGGACCAACAAGATCGTATCTTTGAGGTCTTCGAGCGACTTCAATCCCAGAACGATTACGGGGGATCGGGTATTGGTCTGGCTCTCTGTGAGCGGATCGTCGAACGTCACGGTGGCGAAATCTGGGTCGAGTCTGAGCCGGGCAATGGAGCGACGTTCTCATTTACCCTCCCAGCGGAGAATGAACAGGACCAGTGAACATGGTCCTACGAACTGTGTGCGAGCGGGTACCTGACGAAGCCGGTCGATCCTAACAAGGTTATCGACATGATACAGGGGTTAGAGCGGTTCTGGCTTTGGACCATGCGGTTACCGGCTGACACGGATCTCGATTAAGAAGCGCCGTGTATTCAGCACCTGTCTCCAACACCTATATAAATTGATAGAACAATCAGCGATCAGTTCGCATCTGTAGTGTGCGGCTATTCCGCACCTATAAATCCTGAAAGTATAGTTTTAGCAGAGCCAGTAACCCCCCTTCCGAGTTTGAAATATGCATGAAAGCGGTGGAAGAGGCAGCCAACCAGACCCAAAATGGAAGATAAAATCAACATCATAGACCCGTTTACGGGCGACGAAGTGGACGTTGACCGCCACCCAGACAACAAGACCCCTGTTACGGAACTCCCCGAGATGAGCCGGGCCGAGCGCCGCGCTCGAATCGGGGACGACCTTCCGGGGCAGGAACTCCCTGTCCTGATCCGGTCGTCCTTCCGGGCCGATCCCTGCGAAGGCGACCAAGGCTCCTTCACGAAGATCGTGGAGGAAGACTGCGAAGTCTGCGGATATGACCGCGCCGACTTTTCCTACCACACCCTTGCGGGTGTCGGATTCGTGGAGTGCCGAGCCTGCCGAGCAACCATCGAGGAGATATAAACCATGTCCATCGAGACCACCCAGACCCAGAGCGACAGCCCCAGCACCGAGACCGAGACCATCGACAACCCCGAGCGCGGCTGCGGTTATCTCAAGGAGGGTAAGGCGTACCTCCGGTCGGACGTAGGCCCCGGCGGCGAGCTTCCGGCGTTCGTCGAGTTCGCTGAGCCGATTCCCTTTAAGGAAGACCGGAAGCGGTCTTACACGTTCTTCCCCGGCCTCCAGTTCGAGTTGGCGGTGACTGGGCCGGGCGGCATGACCGAGACCGTCCCGGCTGGCGAGGCTTCCCGTCACATTGAGCGGCTTCAGAAGGACCGCCCGACCGGAACCCACGCTGGGGAGATGGTCGAGTTTGAGAGCCACGACCTGCTCCTCTCGGTCGGGAAGTCCCATTACCCGACGGCACAGGAGTTCATTGACGAGGCTCGAATTAACGGGGTCTCGAAGGCGATCTCCGTTACCAGCGGGAACGCGCCGCCCCAAGTGAACCCCTGCCGAACCCGGCTGTTCCTGATCCACCCGAACGCCGTCAAGACGACGAAGGAGATCGAGACGACGGCGAGCGAGGTGGACCGTAGCCGGGACACCATTATCAAGGTGAAGGGCGAGCCGGTCGAGGACGACGCGCTGGCCTACGAGGCCTGTGAGGGCGACGTAGAGGTCACCGTGGAGCGCCGGATGCAGACCCCCGGCGTGATCGGCTACACCTACCTCACTCGAGTCGTCTACACCGAGGACGAAGATGGTGAGGTGCCGAAGTACATCCAAGACTACGAGGCGACCGGCGACCTCGATATCGTCAAGGCCGACAAGCCGACGCCGTACAGCGAGCAAGAGGCCTTCGATGAAGACGGCGAATTGCTCCCTGAGTACCGCGATCTCGATATCGACGCCGACGCCGTCGTAGAAGAGTTGGAATCGTCCAAGGAGGAGATCAAGGAGTTCGCCGAGACCTTTGAGCCGACCGACGAGGAAGGGGAGTTCCGCGTTATGGAGGGCGATCTCCACGCTGAGAAGGACGAACAGAAATCCGCTCCGGTTCCCGACTTCGACGTGAATGAGATGGAGCGAGCCGACTACGGCGACCTCGCTGGCCGGGGCTGGGTAGACGCCGAAAGCCCCCTTATGGCCCACGACGCCCTGAGCGGAGCCGACGAAGGGGCCTTGGCCGTCGTCCACGGCGAGAGCGGCCCGGAAGCGGTCTTCCCCAGCAACAACCTGAACGTCACGGAGGCAGCGGGGTTCACTAAAGGTGTCTCCGTGGTCGGCCCGTACCGCGTTGAGGCCCGACTCATGAACACCGGAGGATGCAAAGTGAAGGTCGAGAAGACACGATAAGCCCGAATCTTTAAGCTTTCTCGAAGTCTGAAAGATAGATGAAAGTCCCGAGAGGGCAACCAGACCCATGCAGAATTACCCTTGCCAACATACCGGGGGTGGCTATTACTCCGAAACAGAGACCCACTACGGTTCCTACGAAGTGTGGATCTGCGAGGATTGCGGCCACGAAGTTCCCATTGATCTTAGAGCGCCCGAGCGATTAAAACGAGCGGATGAGAACGGCCTGCAAGCCCAGTAACGAGCAACCAACGTTCAGTACAGGTGGAGGCGTTACCGGAGCAACCATCCACTTATATAATAGTTGTTATATTTGGATATTCACTGACTGTTGGTAGCTGCAACTGGTGTTCTCAATCAAGATATTGACTAATGAGTTGCTCCGTCCCTTGCTGAAGATGTTCTGAAATCGATTCTTCATTCATATCCAGTTCATCGGCTAATTCTTGGATCGTGACTTCCCTCGAAGAGTCGTAATATCCAAGTTCATATGCAGCCACGGTCGTTTTGAGTGCTGCTAACCGTGTACGTGCCTCGCTCGCGGTCAATGAGGCGGTATAGATCGGTGACCCCGGTTGTATGTGACGACCTCCCTCAGTGAGTGGACCTGTATCCACAGGAGTGAACCCAATATCTTCGATGAGACTCGAAACTACACTTTTCGCCTCATCATCATCCCCAGCGATAAATATCGCAAGACGATCATCCGGATCGGCCTCTAGCCGTTGACCATCTCGGAGGGTCTTCCAATATGTAGCATTGAATGCCTTGACGACTCTCGAATCTTCGAGATGATCTGCAATGAGGTCCGTATGTGTCTTCCCTATGTCAATAAATCCATCACGCATTGGGTAGTAATTTGAGGCACTGATAACGATCTTATCACGGAGGGAGTCCGCAGGGAGAGATTCGTATGCATTGAACGGAATCGCCTCCATGACGACTTCGCCGAAATCGGCTGCCTCAGAGACGGTCCCCGCATGAGCGTTGCCTCCCAGATCGTCAACGAGGTCAGTGAGTGTTTCTGGTCCCCGAGAATTACTGATCATAACCTCATGGCCTGCTTCAGCAAAGTGTTGGGCAGCTGTACTTCCGACATCTCCTGCGCCAATGATTCCGATTTTCATCAATGGTCTCCCGTTCCAGCCTATGAGTGGGAACGTGAAAAGCTACCAAGTTAGGAGTCTGGTTGCTACTACCGAGAGTGGAAGTGAGCCGGACGATCCACTATTAGAAGAGGTCAGTTGCAGAGTGGATGTACCACCTGTCGAGTAATCGTAGCGTTTCCTGTTTTCCGCCCTCGCGGTCTTCGGCCCACTCGAAGTCGAGTGTCCCATACTTGAAAGGCCACTTCTTCACAGTACCGACGACGGCGTTCGGGTGAATCTTCGAGTAGTAACGCCCCTTGTAGGCATCAGTCATCGTCGCTTCGATCACGACGGCGAAGTTGTCTGCCTGCTGGGCGCGGTCGATCTCTCGCTCAAATCGGTCGCGGTCGGTCCCGACCGACCGGGCGAGATCGTCAAGCGACTTCCGCTCGACGGCGAACTCCGGGTAGAACTCTTCTTTCCCGGTATTCGGATTCACGTCATAGTACCCCATCCCCTTCACGGCGTAGTCGCCGTAATTGAGAAGGGCCGTCTCGGTCTCCATACCGGGGAACGAGTACGGCTTCTTCTCTCGCTCATCAATAAGAATAATCATGTCAGAGCCTCACTCGGTTCAGAATTTTCCCGTAGCACTTGTGGACGAGACGGTCGGAATAGTCGAGATCGCCGAGGAGGGCCGTAAACAGGCCGTCGTTGGCGTTTTCGGGGCGGGATGGGTGATAGATCCTCCCGTCCTCCCGAGCCACCACAGCGGCCACCATGACCGCACAGAGAGTCGCGTCGATACCCCTCGGCGACGAGAGTTGAGAGAGGTCCAATTCGGAGAAGGCTTGGCGGCCTCGAGTGTGCTGGTAGCGAGTCAGTTCGAGTTGCGATGCGATAGCGTCGAACAGGGCGAGGTTGTCCTGTTGTCGGATCAGCTCTTGGTCGCCCCACTTCCCGTTGCGAACACCTGTGTTGTACGCAGCGAGCCGGGAGTAGAAGTCGGAGAGTCGTTCAGTGCCATCGAGTCGGTGCTTGGTGTCGTAGTTAGCAGAAGCGTCGAATCCGTAGAACTTGGTCGCGTTGAGAGTATCGGGTTCAGTGATCGGCTCCGCTTCTTCTTCATCGTATGCCATATGGTCTCACATCTGGGTCTGGTGAGGAGCAGGAGGAGCCGGAGACGGTGTGCTAACTGCTTCACATACCGACGTGTAGCAGCTATACTCGGTATTCTCCTATTCGGGTTACCCCAATCCAGCAGGAATAGGACTCTCTGGATAGGGGTAGTCCAAATAGGAGAAGTCTAGTTAGGACTCCCGAATAGGACTCTCCCAAATAGGAGAATACCGAATAGGACTCTCCCCTCTATAGTCTCCCCTCTCTGGGCAGACCGGGAAGAGAACCGAAACCGGGTGACTCCACCCTGTTTCCCCCATCATGATGACACAGACAGTATTAAGCGTATCGGTGACCGAGAGTGGTGTAGAGATGCCCGAGAACGACTGGAGAGCGGTGTATGCGGCGGGTGCCCTCGACTGGGGTGGCCACTTAAAGGCCTCCCTCCGCAAGAAGGGGTCTTCCAAGCATGGCTACGAGGTCTTGTTCGAGATCACGTTCAAGAAGTCAAGCATGGAGGCAGTCGGGCTGCTGGACGAGTTCTTCACCGACATGGGCCTGAATCCGAAAGCGTCGGTGGACGAGCGAGAGGGCGGCGACCAGTACGTCGTCCGGCTCACTCGGCGGGATGAGGTACGGGAAGTTCTGGAAGTGGTCTTCCCGTTCTTGGCTGCCCGTCACGAGCAGGCCCAAATCCTGCTGGAAGACGTGTTCCCCGCGCTCGACGAGGGCCGCCACCGGGAGGCTGAGGGCATGGTCGAGGTCGCGTCGATGCTCGACCGAGTCCAAGAAGAGGGCTTCCAGCGGGGCGGCTCGCACAAGAAGTACGATGCGGAGACTGTGGCCGGCGATCTCGGCGTGGACTTGTAACAGTAGAGAATATCACGGCTTCAGGGTCACCCGCGAAACACGCAGGTTAGACAGTTATCGTTCTGCCACTATCTATCGTCTCGATTCTGAATGAATCCATTGTTCACTAACCGTTTGGAGCGGTCGAATTCCAATAGCGGTATAAATATGAGGTGTGCGCAACACTTCTTCACAACCGGCTCCAGCCCCTTCCATAGAGTGGCGGTCATCAACCGTTTCACTGTCCCAACCACGAGACGGTTCGATGACCGCCGGTTCTTCATCACTAACAGTGCGTTCAGTACTGCCTCTGAATTGAGGTTTCTGGATAAAGGAACCGAATTACTGACTACTGGCAAGGCCCCTTCCCCGATTCCACCGATACGCTTAATACGAACCACCCGATCTGGAGGGAGGATAGCGGGGAGAGTGGTCCGTATAGGGGCGCTCGTCCGCTTAGAGTGCCTCAAACGATACAGTTATATTGACCCCTGAGAATAAGATGGGGGCTGAAGACGGCACTCGCCCCTTCTATCTGATGCGGTTTGCCGGAGCCACGCGCTTCGGAGTTTGCTACCTTAAGAGCGACGACCACGGCTGGCGCTGAGACGGGGTTCGATTCCCCGACGTGGTCCTCGGGGAAACGCCTCCCCCGACAGAACTCTCTACTCTCTGTATTGGTCTCTATGAGCGGCCAAACCGGAGTTCCCTGATTCGGCAGGGAGCGTTCCTGCTGGGTTCGACTCCCGGCTCCGGTATTTCGGGTAGCGCACAACCTATGCTACCTGTAGAGTGGGACAGCCCGGACGACCAACCACCAACCAGACCCAAAATGTACGACTACAACTCCTACGAGCAGGACAGCGGCAACAACAACAGCGGCTCCGACTCCGACAGCTCCGGTGGCTCGAACGAGCCGGACAAGAACCTGACCATCACGCCCTACGCCCCTGTCGAGGGCGAAATCACCCGCGTCTTCGGTAACTCGAACAACTGGGGACAGAGCCTCGGCGTGGCGATGGAGAACGTCGAACTCGTGGACGGCTGCCTGTACCACGACCCCGAGAAGGGCAAGTTCAAGGTCTTCTCGTGGCGCGAGGTAGTCGGGATCGACCCGGCGACCCCCGACGCCCCCGAAGTCTCGGCGGACGACGCCAACCAGTTCCTCGTGAAGAACTACGGCGGCACCGAGAAGCGGTACGAACTCGTTGAGGCCGTCGTCATGGCGAACGACGACGACCCGGTCTCCATCGGCAACACGATCATGTGGTACGGCGGCTCCGACCGCTTCGGCCCCAAGTCGGCGTCCAAGACGCTGGCGAAGATCCTGACGACCTACGGGCGTGAGATGGTCGTGGACGACAGCGATATCCACAACTGGCTGGCCGACACCAGCGGCGAGAACGTCCTCCGGCCTGACCTTCAGGGACGGCGCTTCGGCTTCTTCGAGGTGAAGAAGCAGTCGAACCAGTCCGACCGCAAGTACCACCACCCCATCGTCAAGGACGCCGAGACCGGCGTTGACGTGACGGTGCAGAACGCGAACGACGGCCAGCAGGGCACCCTCGGCGGCGGGAACGCGCCCGCCGAAGAGGAAGAGACCGAGGCGGAGCCGGAGGCCGTGGCCGACGGCGGCCCCGCGATGGCCTCTGAAGTCCCGCCCGCCATCGAGGACTTCATCTCCACCTGTCAGACCCTCGGGTACGACGACGAGGAGAAGGCCGAGACCCTGCTCGCCGACCTCGTTGAAGACGCCGGGAACGACCTGACGGAGAACATGGTCGAAGAGTTCGGCGGCGAGGACGCCGTCGTGGCCCGCGTCTTCCAGTAGGCGCGTAACTCTCGCTGACGCGGCCCTCCTTCACTTAGAACAACCAACCAGACCCTAATGAACATCGATACCATCGAAGTTTACTACGACCGCAAAGTGCAACTTGATCAATTCGAGCCGATCACGTTCGGCGCGACCGCTACCGTGAGCCTTGAAGACGGAGACGACCCCGACGAGGTGTACGCCGAGGTGGCAGGCGATCTGCAAGACAGCGTCGAGCGCGAACTCGCCCGGCGCGTCGCCACTAAGAAGCGCGAAGAGCGCGAGTAGAATAACCCTCTTTTCCGCCGCATTAGCTCATGAAATAGGTGTATGAAATAGCGGCGGCTCTGTGAGGCGAACCGATAGAGACCAACCAACCAGACCCAAATGAGCGTAGAAGCACAACTGTACGACACGACGAGCGGTATCGACTGGGAAGTTCCCGAACTCCACACGATCCTTCAGGTCACCCGCGACCTCGGTGTGGTCGGCGAAGAAGACACCTGCCTGACCGTCGCCACGGCGTCGATCAATGGCGGCCTCGAAGACGGGGGCGGCCTGTTCGTCCTCTACAGCCCAGCGCGTGGCGGGAAGGACTTTACCCTTCGGAAGACGCTGGAGGCCATCTACGGCCCCGGTACGGTCTACGAACACCCGACAGACGAGTCCGAGACCGCCCGGTACTACTCGGCGAAGGAAGCGAACAAATACGATATCCACATCGTCGGTGACCTTGCCCGCGTCTCGGAAGGCACCGAGAAGATGCTGAAGGACTGGGGAGAGGGCAACGACTCGGAGCGGAAGGTCACGGACATTACCATGTCCGAAGACGACGACGACCGCACCAAGACGATGATCCTCGAGTGTCCCCGGATCGTCTTCGCCACGATGGCGACGGACAACCGGAACGCGGACATGAACGACTTTCCCGAACTCCTGAAGCGGGCGTTCATGCAGTCCGTGGACACCACGAAGGAACAGACCGAGCGCGTCATCAAGCGGAAGGCCGAGGAACACGCCGGTCAGACCGTCCTTCAGGTTGACCCCGTCGAGCGGGCCAAGATTCGAGAGTATTTCGAGTCCATCCCGGTAGACACGTTCACCGACAACGTGAACAACAAGGTCTCGAAGCCGGGTATGGTCGAGATCGCCCGGCAGACCATCGAGGAGGGCCGCATGATGCCGACTGAGTTCAACGAGGCCCGGTTCGACTTCGACCGGCTCGCCTCGATGATGGGGAACATGGCCCTGATCCACCACGCCGACCGCATGACGGTGGATACCGGAAGGGGCCTTCTCCTACTCTCTGCTCCCGTGGACTACTGGTACACGATGCAGATTATGGGGAACAACATGGTCATGTCGGCGCTTAACCTGACCGACGAGGACCAAGCCATCCTGCAACTGCTGAACGATCTCGACTACGCCCCAGCCCGGAAGGATATTCAGCAGGAACTTCGTCGCCTCGGCCACAACATCCGAGACAGCGACGTGAAGCGGGCGCTCGACTCAATGCGGGAGTCGGGTTACATCACCGAACACTCGGGAAGCCCCCTTACGTACTCGATCTCCGATTTCGCTTCGGTGACCGACGTGAACGTCAGCCTCGACTACAACGCCATCGTTGAGGCTGCCGCCGACGAGGTACGGAACATCCAAGGGATCGAGCCGGAGGTCGCTGACGAGTACGTCCGGCGCTACTGCGAGGGTTCCGGCACCATTGCGGTCCATCCGTTCACGGGAGAAGCCGTCGATATCACCGAGGACGACAGCCTCGGGGAGATGACCAGCGAGGCCTCGAAGAAGACGAAGGCCATCGTGAAGGGCGAAGAGATTGACGAGGAGATGGCCTCGATCTTCGAGGAAGAGCCGATGCACGCCCAGAAGGCGAAGGACGAAGAAGCCCAGACCTCGCTGACCGAGACCGGCGGGACGCTTGAGTAGGAGAGATATGAAGAACGAAACTGAACTCGTAATTGACGGACTGACGTACTGGGCGGACTCGTGGCCGCGTCGAGTGACCAAGTTCCAGCGGTGGGCGACCTCTCCCGAGGAAGCCGCCGAACTCGTCCTCGACGCCGAAGACGACCCCCAGAACTGGCCGTTTATCTCGGTGTACTCCTTTCCCGAAGGACACACCAAGGACGGCAATGTTCCCCGGATCGACCGGCTGTTCATCGACTTCGACGTTCCCGACGACGGGGACTACCGGGGCGGTGATCGGGGTGACCCGACGGCAAGGTGGGTGAAGGACATGAGCAAGTTGCTCGTCCGCGCCCGGAAGGTGGCCCGGTTCCTGTTGAAGACCTCTTCCCCGGAATCGTGGCAGGCGGTCTTATCGGGCCACAAGGGCATCCACCTCGACTTGGCGTTCCCGCCGATCCCGACCTCGAACGGCGACCAGTCACAGTTCCTCAACGGGATCAACGGGTACGCCGAGTCCCTGAAGCAATACATCATCGAAGCAACCGGCCTCGACGATCTCGAGGTCTACATCGACGTGGACTCATCCGATCTCGGGCGGCTCCGTCGAGTACCAAACACGAAGCACCTCGGAGCGAGTCAGGCGTTCGGGGAAGACCGCTTCTGCGTTCCGGTGACGCTCGAGGAGCTTGCCGAGATGCGCCCGGCGGACTACATCGAGTTGACCCGCTCGCGGCGAGAAGTGGACTCCCGCTTCAAGCCAACCCCGAACGACAAGGCCGCTGAGGTTTTGACCCAGCGGATTCGGAACGCCCCTTCTTCGTCCCGCCGGACCAGCGGGGGCGGGGCGACGAACGATCCGGCTCGGCTCAAGGCCTACGTTGCGGATCAGAACGACAAGATCACGGTGGACTCACTCGAGTTCGTCCTGACGGACAGACCGTGTATCGCGGAGTTCTTCGAGCGAGAAGACGCCTTCCGGTATCGGGCGGCGTCCCACTACATGGAGATGTTCGCTATCACCCACATGATGCGCCATAAGGTGCCCATCGAGATCGAGGTGTCTAAGAACGCCCACGGTAAGGAGACCGTCGAAGTTGTCGGCGGTACGATGGTTGAGGCCTTTAGGGGTCTTCCGGGCTTCGATGAAGAGTACACCTGTGAGCGGGTTGAGACGTACATCTCACTCGGCTATTCCCCGATGAAGTGCGAGAAAGTATGGCAGAAGGCTCCTACCTTCTGTTTACAGGACTCATGTGGAATCTGGTCCGCCGAGAAAGGTCAAGCAAAACAGACTTGACCGAAATCTTTAAGCTATCGTGCCCGGTTATGATGGCGGACAGTTACGGGCTGTTCTCCTGAACCGCGAAGTGACCAACCACCAACCACCCGAATCCTCCAGCCACTCGACAGAGGCATAGCAAGCATAGTCTGCCGTATATACCGCAGTAGTTTGCCGTTCCCTCTTCCTGCGACTGACGCCCTCACCTGAAAGTAGCCGAGGGCAAGGATTCTGCGAAACCCAAATGCAGTATTTCGACAACTTGACCACCAACCAGCGAATCGCAGCAGAAACCATCAGCGCGAACGACGGCGCGACCGCCGCCGAGATCGCTGACTCACTCGGATACAAGACCACTTCCGGGGCCTATGATATGATTCGACGGCTCCGGCAGGCTGGCGTCCGTATCCCCGAACCGGAAGGGGGGATCTACCGGATCGAGGGCTTCGTGGCCCCCGAGATCGAGGAAGACGAGACCCCCGGACAGGTTCGCGTCCTCCGAACGCCGACGACCACGAAGCAGTCGGTGAGCCGGAAAGCGACCGACTTCCTCTCTGAACTCGAACTCGATCTCAAGGCCCGGCTCCAACAGTACGCCCCCGCCCGAGCGGACGGCGGCCTTCTCGCCGAAGATGGGAACGAGGATATTGTCTTCTTCCGCACCGACGACCACTTCGGGCAGACCGAACACAACGAGTACGGCGAGGAGACGTTCAACTCCGATATCGCCGAAGACCGTGTTTGGCAGTACATCGAGGAAGGCCTCGCGGAGAAGGCCCGACGGGAAGCGGCTGGCGTCGAGTTCGACACCGCTCACCTCTTGCTCGGTGGCGATATCATCACGAACGAGACGATCTATGCGGCCCAGCCGCACTCGATTGATCTCCACCTTCAGGGGCAGATCGAGCGGGCCTCTACGGTCTACACCGAGGTCATCAGGCGGCTCGCCGAAGAGTTCCCGACCGTTCAGGTCGTTACCCAGCACGGGAACCACGGCGAACTCCGCACTGGCGGACAAACCTCGGCGGCCAACGCCGACGACATTGTCTACTCGATGCTCGATCTCGCGGTGAGGCAGTCAGGCCTCGAGAACGTCACGTTCATCCAGAACGACGCGACGTACTTCACGAACTTCGAGATGCGCGGCCACCGGGGCCACATCCGACACGGCCACGAGAAGGGGTGTCTGAACCACATCGGCACCAACTCCCCGAAGGCCCGCTGGAGTTCGTGGCTCATCGACAACGGCTTCGACGTGGCTTACCGGGGCCACTTCCACGAGATGAAGATTGAGCCGGTTGCGGGTCGTCCCGTTGTTATGGGCGGCACGCTTCAGGATCAGGGAGATTACACAGAAGGCCTCGGGATTGCGTCTTCCCGACCGGCTGGCATTATCCACGGCGTCTCCGACGACGAACCGATGGCGTGGATGAAGCCAGTCTACTTCCGTTGACTGTCCTTCCTTGAGGATAGTAGTGCTTACCTGAAAGTTTATATATCAGGTAGGCTCTAAGGAAACTGCCTACTACGGGGACGATGCTCCCTCTTGAAGCCTGAAGCACCCGCAGCCGCCGTTAGCGACTCGCTTGTCTCTCGCCTCACAAGCATCAATTGAGACACATCTGTAGTAAATGTCCGCCAGCAAAGAAGGAGTCCGAGCAGATTCGTTTGAGATTACCGGCCTGAAGTCCCGACCCGTGTTCGACTATCACACGGCGTCGTGGCAATGCGACCGCGAACTGGAAGAACACATGAAACCAGCCCACGACGGAGACGGCGATGTTGCCGTCGTCTGTCCCCTCTGTGATGTGGACGAGTGGGCGTGGGAGATGTACCCCGGCGTCTACGGCCCACAGACGCTCGTGAAAGAGGTCTTCCACTTCACGATGGGATGCCCGGAGTGCGGCACGGAAGGCCGCTACGACGACTCTGGGCAGGTAATCTGCGACGACGACACCTGCGGCGTGGTCATCTCTGGTGACCGCCCCGCGCTCCTTCCCGAAGATAGCTTCGACGGTCGGTGCGGCGGTGATGGGGGGATCGGCGTTCCCGCCATCATGGAAGCCCAGCCGACGGAGCCTGACGTACAGTAGTCGAACACAACCACTAACCTGACCCAAATGCCGCGAGAAGTTGAGCCTCCGGTTTCGGACGATCTCTTTGACACCGAGACTGAGGCAGACCCCGAAGTTGAACAGATGATCCAGCAAGCCCAGCAGTTCCACAACCAGATCGACGCGATGAAAACGTGGAGCCACCGAGCGTTCGCCGACGTGACCGCTCGAGCCGCCGTCCTCGAAGCGACCGAGGACGAGGAGGGGGCCGCTGAACTGAAAGAGGTCGCCCGGCACCTGTTGACCGTGGCCGACCGGATTGAGGGAGGAGACGCGAACCGCGTCCGGCAGCCATGAGATACCAATGGCAGCACGCTCGCCCCGACGATGAAGGCGGATTCGATATCGACGGTCGTGTCGTTCATGTGGCCCCTACTTCGACTGACCCTACACGGGGTTCGTATCTGCTGGTGGAAGTTGAAGACCAGCAAGATATCTCCACCGAGTTTGCGGACGATACCGAAGGAGTGACGTGTGCCGGAAAGGGCGGCAAGTGTTCCCGCACCGTTGACTCCCCCGGCGACTTCTGCTGGCAACACGAGGATGAGCAATGACCCGGTTCCCCCTCGGCGCTCGGCTGTACCGGCTCCGGGGTGACTCGGGGAACGTGACGGCTGACTCCGAAGCGTTGACTGAGATGAGGGCCGACTGATGCTCCCCTCTCACACAGCCGTCCGAATCACCGATCCTCACCACGAGATGTGGGGCGTCACGGGGTTCGTGTTCCGGCGGGAAGGCGAGACCTTCCGAGAGGACGGCGTCGTTCCGGGCGGCCATCTGGTGGTCGCCTACGACCCGCACCACCTCGGCTACTTCCGCTCCGAGTTGGTCCACGAGGACGAAGTCGAAGTGGTGGGGTGCTGAGATGGTCAACCTCACGGTCGCGTTCGGTGCGGCCCTCATCGCCGGTCTCGTCCTCGGTTCTCTCTACGGGTTCCTTGGACTGCCCAGCCCGGCACCCGGATCTTTCGCTGGCGTTCTCGCCGTCTCCGGCTCCGTCTGTGGGATCTTCCTCGGCTACGCGCTGATAACTACCTACCTGACATGACTCTCATCGCCATAGACTTCGATAAGACCCTAACCCGTGACTCCGGCGACCCCTACAAAGCAGGGGGCGAAGAGCCGGACGAGGAGATGGTCGAGTTCGTCCGTTCTCTGAAAGAGGACAAGCAGTACGATATCATCGTCTGGACAGCTCGCCCGTGGAAGCACGCGGGCCACATAGCGGGCCTTCTGACGATGTGGGGCGTTCCCTACAACGGTCTCAAGTGCGAGAAGGGGGGCGCTCACGTCTACGTTGACGACCGAGCAGTCAACCACAACGACCCCAACTGGGAAGACCGCGTGTTCGGCCTTGCAGACCATGACAGCCAAGACCCAGACCAGCACGTCCTTGGAGAGTACGAAGAGGAACTTGAAGAACAGAGACATAATCCTTCTGACGCCTGACGGCGACCAGAAGTACCCTAACACCGCCGACGCTGCCGAGGTGACCGAAGGGCGAACCCAAGTTGTCGATCTCGGCGGAGAGGGTGAGATGGTCGATGGCCGTATCTTCGGTGTCTGGAAGGGCACTTGGAAGATGTGGCTCGACACCGGAGAGGGGATGCTGACCGTTGACCCGGTTGAGGCCCCGATCATGACCTACCCGTCGGGGGCCGGTGACGTGATCCGGTTCACCTACGACGGCGTCGAGCGAGAACAGTACGGGCGTCTGAAGCGCCTGAAGCGAGCGGACCTATAGACCAGACCCAAATGAGTACCAACGACAACAGCAACGTACAGAGCGCCGGAAACCTCGCCTCGGAAGTCGGCTCGGTCATCGCCAACCGGAACGGCACCCACGGCGACCCGGTCGAGAACCACGACCACATCGCGGACCTCTGGAACGCCTATCTCGGCGTCCGAACCGGCTCCCAGAACGGTTCCGAGCGAGTCCTCCGCCGTCCGATCCGGGGCGACGAGGTGGCCGACATGATGATTCTGCTCAAACTCAGCAGGAAGCACGTCGGCGGTATGGACCTCGATCACTACCGAGATAGCATTGGTTACGCGGCCATCGCGTCCCTCTACGTCCCCGAAGGAGCCGACAACGCGGCGGAGGCCCAAGAGTGACGTTCAAACTGCCTACTCGAGACACCGTCGAGGAAAGCCGCCGGGCGCTTCGGGAGGTCGAGCAAGACCGGAAGGCCCGACGAGCGGCCCGACTACAACTGTCCTTCGAGACCGGCGACCCGAGCCTCGGGCCGGGGATGTGGTGATATGAGCGACGAAGAAGTGGCCTTCGACGCGGCGACCGAACAGGAGATCGACTCGGTTCCCGGCCTGCGGACGGCGCTCGAGATTCTCGGCCACGCGAACCGGGCGGTCCACGAGAGCGGGAACTGCGTGATCGAGTTCGAGCTAACCGAGAGTGGGCGGATAAACATACAGGATATCACCCAGCACGTCGCGGTGCTGGAGGCGGTGTCCGATCTGCTGGACGAAAACGAGGAAGAAGATGCCGACTCAGAGTGACCGCCTGACCCAGTTACGGGACAGCACGCCGAAGGGCGAACTACCCTACATCAGCAAGTCCCGGCTGACGAAGTACGTGAAGTGCCCTGAGCAGTTCCGCTACTCCTACGTTCAGGGGTTGAAGGAACCGGGGACGATCTACACCCGACGCGGGACGATCATCCACGAGGTCATCGAGGACTACTACTACGCCGTCGAGGCCTACGTCGAGGACACCGGGGAGTTCCCCGAAGACCTCGTCGCCTTCCTGCCGGAGTGGGACCGCTGGGCCGACTACAGCGAGCCTTACATCACGAACTTCATCAACTTCGAGTACGCCCGGATGGAGGTCTCGCCCGATCCCGAGACGTGGCTCCCGGTCGGGATCGAGGCGGAGTCGTGGTTGGAAGACCCCATCGAGGGATTCGAGGGACGGCAGCCCCCGTGGATGGGGTACGCCGACGCGATCTACGACGACCGCTCCGTTCCCGGCGTCGAACCGGCGGGCGGCGTGGTCATTACGGACTTCAAGACGGGGAAGACCCCTAAGAAGCAGTACCGTGACGAGGGGATATATCTCGAGGGCGAGTATTACGCCGTCCTGTTCGAGCAAGAGTGGGACGTGACCGCTGTTGCCGGGTACTACCCCAAGGGGGACGACCTGATTATCAGCCCCCTCAAGGAGTCTCGCCGGGAGTTCATCTTCGAGACCATCGAGGAGATGCTGGAGATGATGGAATCCGGTGATCCCCACTGGCCGATCAACGAGACCCCGCTGTGCAAGTGGGGGCCGGGGAAGGACGAGCAGTGTTCGTACTACGATATCTGTTCGTCCGTCTGGGGAGAGGCCCTGAAACACGACGACCAGCTACGGGAAATGCTGGACGCGGGTATGTCCCCACACGAGATTTCCGTTGAACTCGGTACGAAGTCGAACTACGTCGGCTACGCGATACGGAAGCTCAATCTGTAACGGCCCTTCTCGAGTCTGAAAATGCATGAAAGTGGCGAGAAGCGAGGCGTAAACCATAGAGAACCAGACCCAAATGCCCGAGAAAATCATAACCAAGTCGGCTGAGATCCTGACGAACCAATACGGCCTTCAGCAGATATCGTCCCTGAAAGACGCACACGGCGTTCACGCGACCGTTTTCGTGGACCCTTCGACGGGGCAGCGGTACGTCGTCGTCTCGAAAGAGTATGCGTACAAGGGGCTTGCGTCGTTCATGTGGAAGGTCGTCAAGGGTGCGGCACGGGCCGAGTACCCGCTCGTCTTTTTCAACAACGACGGGGAGACGTTCACCGCGTTCGACCCCCACGTAGTCAAGGAGTTCAGCGTCGTCTCCGAGGGGCCGAGTAAACTGGCCCACGAAGAGTGGCGCAACATCGGCCTCGACTACGGGATCTCCCTCCGGCGCTACATGACCGGGGAGACCCCGACACTACCGGGCGGACAGACCGCGCTCGGCTCGTTCAACTAACTACCCAACCAGACCCAAATGCTCGAAATACTCGTTACTAACACGTCCTGCACCGAGAACGACGACGACTCCTTCACGCTCCGCCTCTACGGGCGAGACGCCGACGAGGAGCGGCACACGGTGACCGTCACGGACTTCCGCCCGTACTTCTACGTCGAGGCCGCTGAGGCGCGGAGCCGGAAGAACGAACTGCTCGGAGAACACGGCATCCGAGGCTTCGACTTCGACGTGGATATGGTGGGCTTCTTCGGGGAAGAGGTCACCCGAGTCTACGTCACCCAGCCCGGCGACGTTCGGGACGCGAAAAAGGCGTTCAACGGACAGACGTTCGAGGCCGACGTGGGGCCGACCCACCGGGTGCGGATCGACCGGGATGTGAAGTCGTGGATTCGTGTTCCCGCCGCATCCTGCACGCTGGACGAGATTGAATCCATCGAGGCACCCGTTGACGACGATCCCCGGCCTCGAGCGGTCGTGTTCGACATTGAGACCGACGACCGGGGCGCGTTCCCCGAACCCGGCGAGAAGCGCATCACCTCAATCGTCGCCTACGACTCCTACGAACGGGAGTACCACGGCTTCTTCGACACCGCCGGGCGGCCTGTCGGCACCTGCTTCCCGAACGGCAAGCCCGAGGAGTGCGACAAACTCCACTACTACCCCGACGAGCGGGTCATGTTGATCGCCTTCGGGGAGTGGGTTGAGGAGCGAGATCCCGACCTGCTGACCGCGTGGAACTCCCCTTTCGACGGGCCGTACATCATCGAGCGGATGAAGCGTGTATCAGCTCACCCGGCTCGTCTCTCCCCCGAGGGGAACTCCCACGTCACCCGACGCGGTGACCCGAAGATTCTGGGCCGGACGGTCTACGACCTGCTCCACGCCTACAAGAAGAACTCGTGGGGCGAACTACGCTCCTACTCACTGGACTACGTGGCTGGCGAGGAACTGGGCGCGTCGAAAATCGCCCACGATGAAGGGTACTTCGAGATGTGGCGGGACAACCCCGAGAAGTTGATGAACTACAACGCTCGGGACGTTCGCCTCACCGCTGAGATCGACGAGAAGGCGGGCGTCGTTTCCTTCCGAGACAACCTGCGGAAGATGATCGGCGTGGACTTCGAGGACACCCGAGAGAACTTCCAGTTCATCGAGATGATGGTCCGCCGGAAGTTGAAGGAGCGCAGCGAGGTCGGGCCGACGAAGTCCGGTCAGATGGCCGAAGAGTACGAAGGCGGATTCGTGGTAGACCCCTTCTCGGGCGTCGCTCACAACGTCGTCGGGATCGACTTGGCGAGCCTCTACCCGATGACGATGCGGATGCTGAACACCTCCCCCGAGGTCAAGCTCGATGCGACCGAGCCGGTTCTCGGAAAGGTGGCCGTCGCCCCGAACGGACAGGCGTTCTCGCTGGAGCAGGATGGCCTCTTCCGACAGATCGTTGACGACGCCCTCGCGTTGAAGATGACGTACAAGCGTCTCAAGCGACAGGCCGAACCCGGCTCCGCTGAAGAGGAAAAATACGAGGAGATGTATCAAGTATCAAAAACTATCACTAACTCTATATATGGCGTTTGTGGGTGGTCTAAGTTCTTCCTGTACGACCGCAAGACGGCGGAGGCAATCACCCTCGCCGGACAGGCCGTTCTCAAGCGGACTGCCGAGTACATCAACGACGAAACCATCGCCAATGTGATATATGGCGACACGGACTCGAACTACATCAAGTTCCCCGACGACTGGGGTCAGCAGCGATGCCTCGAAGCGGCGCAGGAGATTTGCGACCACCTCAACTCGGTTGTCTACCCGGCCCTCGCGGAGTCGATGGGCGTCCCCGCCGAGGACAACGAGTGGGAGATCGAGATCGAGATGTTCGCCCCCCGGTTCTTCCAGTGGGGTCGCAAGAAGAAGTACGCCTACGCGGCCTCGTGGAAGGACAGCATGGACTCGTTCACCGAGTCGCTGGACGAGCCGGAAATCTCGATCAAGGGGTCTGCCGCGAAACGGTCGGACGCTTCCCGCCTGACTCGGGACACCGAGAAGAAGGTCATCAAGGCCATCCTCAACGACGCTCCCCAGAACGAGATTGCGAACTACGTCTACGAGGCGGGAACCTCGCTCGACCCCGACGACCCCGACTGGGAGAACATCGGTATTCCCGGTGGGATCGGCAAGGAGTTCCACGAGTACGACAGCCCGACGGCCCACGTCGAGGCCGCGATGAACTCGAACGCGATCCTCGGCACCGAGTTCGGGAAAGCCTCGAAGCCGATGCGGTGCTACATCATGCCCACGTACTTCGATGAGGTGGGCGAGAAGATCGACCGTATCGCCTACGAAGACGCCGAGCAGATGGCCGACACCGGGATCACCCCGGACGTAGGCCGCATGACCCAGACGCTCCTCGTCAACCCGCTCGGCCCCGTCCTCGACGCGGTCGGGATCGACGTGGAGGCTGCCGTAGAAGGGCAGTTACAGACCGGACTGGGGGCGTTCTTCTGATGGGCCGCGCCTGCGAACGGTGCAGCGAGAAGGAGAACGTCACGCGGTTCGCCCTGTTCGGGCGGGGCGAGCCGGGCGGCGAAGAGTGGCTGTGCTGGGACCACCGTTGGCCGTACCTTCGGAAGCGGCTACACGGCCCCGATGCGACCGGCCCACCCGGCTCGGTCGTCGTCACCGAACCCGAACCTGAACCACTGTCCGGGCAGACCGGACTTGCGGACTTCCTCTGACCAGCGACAACCTTAAGCTCCCCTGAGCGGTGTAAATGGGGGGTACAGACGGGGCGACTAACCACCGCCCCGGCGGCCAACCAGACCCCAAATGAGTATCCAGCAGACGCTTCCAACCGGAGATACATCTGTACCGACCAGTAACCAGCGGGAACGCGACGTTGTCTTTACGGCCCGAGGATCGGAAGACGCCTCGGAAGCGGCGTGGCGGGTCGGCACGTTGATCGGCTACGAGTCGATGAACTACCGGCCCCCAGAGCGGTTCGACGTGGACTTCGTGGACTGGCCCTTCTCGAAACTGAAGAAGCAGGCGGTTCCAGACGTTGACGGAGCTTGGCGAGAACACCTGAAGGCGGTACGTGGGGAGCGGCCCCGCTATGCGGTCGCCCCAGACGCCGACGAGATTACCGGCGACTGGGAGTGGGTTCTCGACCGGGCTGCCGATCTCGAGCGGTATGCGGAGACCGTGATCGTCGTCCCGAAGATCGTCCACCCCCGAGACGTTCCGGCCCGCTACCGGGTCGGCCTTCCTTGCCAAGAGCGGTATGGCCCGTCGCCTCACCCGTGGACGGCCTACCGGGACTGCCCGGAAGTCCACTTACTCGGCGGCTCCCCCGTGAAGCAGGTGAAGGCCCGGAAGTACGGAGTCCCCGTCGAGAGCGCCGACACCACAAGTCCCCTTACGGCGGCCCGGTGGCAGGGCTACTTCGACGGCACCGGCTGGACGAAACTCCCGAAGGGCCGTTCTGACTTCTACGAGTGTGTCCGGCGGTCGTATAAGAACCTCCGGCACGGGCTGAACCCCGACCGAGATGTACGGTCGCTCCGCCCTCGGAACGCACAGCACGACTACGAAGAGGAGTTGTTCGAGACCCACCCCGACGCGGACTGTTGGGGGCCGGGCGACGACGCCCCCTCTCGGATGTACGAAATATACGCTGACTAACCAGATCCAAATGTTTGACCTCAACGATACTGTAGAGCGAGTGAAAGACGCGGCTTCCCTGAAGACGCTGAAGACCGACGAAGAAGACTCCATAATCGAGTTCGCCACTGAGCCGGAACTCTACGGGGTGATCCCCGAGCCGATTCCGGCGAACAAGGTTCTCCCCGAGTGGTACCGGCACCTCGAAGGGAGGATGGGCGAGGGCCTGAATCAGTCCACCGTCAAGCGGTGTGCGCCCTTCCTCGACGCCCTCTCGATGGGCTGGATTATCCCCCTCGCTGGGGAAGTCGAGTTCAACGCTCAATCAGAAGAGTTCGTCAACTACGAGTGGGGATTCGACCGGGAACTCGTCAGTAACCACAGCCCGGACCAAGTCGGGGGCGAGGAGTTCCCGCTGGCTCCGTTCCCCATCATAAAGTTCCACAACTTCTGGGCCATCAACGTCCCTGACGGGTATTCTGTGTTGTTCACAAAGCCCCTCAACCGGGTGGAGAACCGCTTTCAGGTCTTCTCCGGTGTGGTGGACTGCGACTCCTATTACAACTACGTCAACTTCCCATGCGTCTGGTCTGCCCCCGAGTTCTCGGGCGTGATTCCGGCGGGAACCCCGCTGATTCAGGCTATCCCGTTCAAGCGGGACGGCATCATCTCGGACGCGGTCGTGAAGGAGATGGATGACGAGGAGCAGGCTGAGATCCAGAAGACGAAGACGATTCTAAGCGGTCGAGAGTCCGCCTACCGGAACGAAATGTGGCAACACAAGCGCGGCTCGCGGAACCTGCCCCCCGAATAATCGTATGCAGTATTCAGTATATGGCACAGATTCTACCGCCGTTACCCGGCCCAACGCCGGTTCCGGCTCCGAAGCCGTACCGTCCCGGACGACCAATCGGCCCTGACCCCGTTGACCCCCAAACATGACTCAAGAACTCCCTAACCCCGAGGTGTACGTGACCGTTGAATACAGTGGCTTCCCGCCGTATGCAGACCGCTACGGACTCAACTGGTTCACCTGTCTTGAACTGACGCTCTGGATGGAATTCCCGATCTCGGAGACCGCCCATCTCGAGTCGAAGATGCCAGCAACGATAGAGCGCGTGGCCCTGTAACTCAATTGCTCCACTTCGCTAAGATACGGGTAGTAGATCTGTATTCAGTCAGTAGGAATATTATCAACACAAGAAAGGAAGGACTCCAACTGGCCGATCTTCTCCGTCGGTTCCACAATTTGCCTGTCTTTATCGTAGGTGACGACTCCTGCCTCGGTCAATTTTGGGATATGTGCGTGGTGGAGTGAGACCAGAGTTTGTCTGGTCTGGGATTCGTCGGCTTCCGTTATCTCTATTCCTTCTTCCCTTTCGACGATCTCGTTGCGGAGATCGCGGAGAGTCAACGCTCGATCCTGATTGAGGAGTAACCGGACGACTGCACGACGCTTTGGGTGAGAAAGTAGAGTAAAGACTACATCGGGCGACAGGCCTTCCGAACGAAAATCTTCGCTATCTTGCTCGGTTGGGGAATTCGTAGTCACATATACAATAAGGGGTCGTCTGGAAAAGCATATTGGGGCTACCCTAACTCAAGAGGTTGTTCTTTCCACAGCTAATGGCAGAAAAGCTCTGGTTTCAACAGTTGATCCCCCACTGATCGGAGATCAGTCGAGGTGAGGATTACTTTTCGTCCTTGTCAGTGCTGGGAGCCGGACCGAAATGATTGAACGGTTGAACGTGTTCTTCTTTAACAATCTCAGTACTCACGATTTCGATGCCGAGATCTGATATTTTTCCAGTCACGTTATCTACCGCGTCGGAATCTTCGGCGATGGCCTCAATGTGAAGGTTGTTCGCTCCTGTTAGCATCTCACGGACAGTAACCGTGCCGACGATTTCCAATGCTTCTTTAGCAATTTCCGAACGCTCGTCAGGTGGTGTTCGACATATAATGAACATATGTAGTTGATAGCTCGCCGATTCGTAGTCGATATGGGGGTGATATCCCTCAATCACCCCCGCATCCTCTAACTTCTCAATACGATTCCGAACGGTGCTGGCGGAGACGCCCGCTTCCTCACCCATCTCCTCGGCAGTAGTCCGACGTGCATCCTCTTGGAGTGCGTGAAGAATCGTCCGATCAACCTCGTCAAGTTCAATTCCGGTCATAGTTGCTGGTGTGTTCTGTGACCGAAGAGCGTTTCCCGGACAACGCAACGAGAAACGCAAAAGGGGGCAGCCCGTTACTCGGGGATATGGCAATTGAAGCCTCTTTCACCATTGACCAGCCCGAATTTCCTTTGAATATTGTTTTCGAGGAAGTACCCGATGCCACCATTGAACTGGATCGCGTCGTTCCAACGAACGACGCAGCTATCCCTTACTTCTGGATTTATGCTGACGATGTCGGTGACCTTACAACAAATCTAAAAGAGGATGAAGGGGTGGACGATTCCACCGTGATCGACGAGTTGGAGGAACAGATGTTCGTTCGAGTGGACTGGAACCTTGACCACGAAAGCGTCCTTACCGCAATTATCAACACCGATGTCACCCTCCTTTCTGGATTAGGTGACAACGAGAACTGGACGTTCGAGGTCAGAAGTAGCGATCAAGAGACGCTTTCCGAATTTCAATCGTACTGCCGAGAAAATGACATACCGGTCCAGCTCACACAGCTTCATGCGCTCTCCCCATTAGAATCTGATAAAGATTATGACTTGACAGATGGACAACAGGAAGCATTGGTATTGGCGTACTCTCGCGGGTACTTTGACTCGCCTCGGGGAGCCACGCAAGACGATCTCGCTGATGAACTTGATATCAGCCGACAGGCGGTTTCATCGCGTTTGCAGCGCGGTCTTCGACGGCTTGTAGCAAGTACGCTGATAACGTCCCCTGAGTGACTATTATAATCCCTCCTAAAGGAGAGTTGCTCGAGCAAAAATCACTCTCAACCCGTCATAGGCCATCTAATCCAGTGATGCATTCCTCCAAAGAGGCAAGCCGTGTTGTCGAAACCATTGATTCAATGAACACCGTCGAAGTCGTCGAGGACGGGATCTACCAAGCGGAGTACGATAGCACTCGTGACCAGCCGAGTCTGGCAGTCGTTGCAGCTGTGGCGGCTGTTGACAATAGTGATCCCGTGGAAATGAACCCACTCCATAATGTGATTGACACGGGGGCACTCAATGAACTGTTCTCGGCGACAACCAGTGGAGGACAGAGAAATGGTCACATCTCCTTTTCGTATGAGGGGTATGAAGTGACTGTATTCAGTGAGGGCGTTATCAAGGTCAACTCTGTGGAGAACACGTAACCAATGCTGGTGACCTAATACGGAAACTGTTGAACATTTCAAATAATTCGACTACTAATAGAATGATAAATAGCAGCACACCATATGGATGATCTTCCCGGCCCCGAGGGGGATCGCGTCGTCGAACGAGACGAGACCTACGATCATGAAGAGTACGGATCAGTCGAGGTGACTGGAATCTGGAGAGGTGTGAAACAAGTTGACAACGCGCGGAACACGGATCAGAAGGATGTCATCATCGTGCGCTACTCCACCAATGATGACGGAGAACAGGTAGACGAACTGACCGATACACTTGGTGAGTTTATCGAAGAGACGGAATAAAAACGCGATTCAAGAATAGATGGGAGAACACGGGGCGCACCTTCCTGCCGTCAACGATCTCTTCATACGGCTGTCAATCGAGACCCTAAGAGCTAATATCAGACAGCATAACACAATCAATACAATCCGCACACGGGGCGACCCGTACCACCGTCACGGTACACCCGAAATTGAGTTCAAACCCCTCTCTGAAGGGGGGTGACTTCGGGGGGTAGTTCAAAAAGAACCCTGCGCCGTCTGTCCAATTTACCGCGACGCAGGAGCGGTATGGACTCGCCGGGATTTGAACCCGGGGCCTCTCCCATGCCAAGGGAGTGATCTACCTCTGATCTACGAGCCCTCGTACGCATCTCTTCGTTTTCCGCGGGAATAGATAAACCCCTCGAAACGCTCGAGCCATCCCACGTATTAGCACACCACCCCGGCACTCGCTGGGAGGCGGGGGTAAACATTTGACCTATAGCGTGGTCGGTGGTAACGGGTGACACGAAATGAGACAGGAGATGCTCACCACGGACTTCCTCGAGCGGGCGGTCGACAGCTACGGCGACGTCACCGGCGTCGTCGCCCACGACGGGACCGAGTACACCTACGCGGAGGTCAACGATCGCGTAAATCGACTCGCACACGCCCTCGAGGAGCGCGGCGTCGAACGGGGGGACCGCGTCGCCCTGCTCGCGCCGAACACGCACTACTTCATCGAGACGCTGTACGCGACGAACAAGCTCGGTGCGGTGTTCGTCCCGCTGAATTACCGGTTGGCCGCGGGCGAGTACCAGTACATCCTCGAGGACTGCGCGGCGGGCACGGTCGTCGCGGACGACGACTACGCGGAGAAGATCGAGGCGGTCCGCGACACGATCCCGGCGGAGACGTTCGTGGGCTATCGGGCCGACGAGATCGAGGGAGAGTGGACCGACTACGAGGACCTCCTCGAGGGCCAGCCCACCGAGGAACCCGACCGGCCAGACATCAGCGAGGACGACGACGCCAGCATCAACTACACCTCGGGGACGACGGGCGATCCGAAGGGCGTCGTCCGCACCCACCGCACCGAACACTGGCACGCGCTGGTGCTCAACCAACACATGGAGATCAGAGACGACGACACCTACCTCTGGACGCTGCCGATGTTCCACTGCAACGGCTGGGGCCACACCTACGCGATCACGGGCACCGGCGGGACCCACGTCTGCCAGCGCACCTTCGACGCCGAGGGGGTCTTCGAGCGCGTACGCGAGTACGACGTCTCGTTCATGTGCGGCGCGCCGACGGTGCTGAACAACCTGATTCAGTACCACGAGGAGCGCGCTGCGCCGGAGGGGCAGCGAGGTGAAGGCGGTGAAACCGCCGGAACGCTCGAGACCACCGGCGACCGCGACGTTCGGATCGCGACCGCCGGCTCGGCGCCTGCCACGGCCACCATCGAGACCGTCGAGGACGAGTTCGGCTGGCGGATCATCCACATCTACGGGCTCACCGAGACCGCGCCGATTATCACGACGAGCAACTCGCCGCGCCGACTCGCCGAGCGCGGCCGCGAACTCAAGGTCAAGCAGGGCAGCCAGACGCTCTGTACCGACGTCCGGGTCGTCGACGAGGACGGCGCGGAGGTCCCCCGCGACGGCGAGACCATCGGCGAGATCGTCGTCCGCGGCAACCAGGTGATGGACCGGTATCTCAACAAGCCCGACGCCACCGAGAAAGCCTTCTCCGAGCGCCTCGAGGGCTACTTCCACACCGGCGACCTCGCGACGATCGACGAGGACGGCATGGTCGCGATCCAGGACCGCAAGAAGGACATCATCATCTCCGGCGGCGAGAACATCTCGAGCATCGAGGTCGAGGACGTCCTCTACGACCACCCCGACGTCGGGAAGGCCGCGGTCATCCCCGTCCCGAGCGAGGAGTGGGGCGAGACGCCGAAGGCGCTGGTCGTCCCGCGCAGCGGCGCCGAACCGACCGAGGACGAGATCCTCGAGTTCGTCGGCGAACACCTCGCGGGCTACAAGAAGCCCTCGAGCGTCGACTTCGTCGAGGATCTCCCCGAGACCGCGACCGGCAAGGTCCAGAAGTACGAACTCCGCGAGGAGTACTGGGGCGAAGCGGAGACGCGCGTGGGACAACAATAATCGACGAACGGGAACGGAATCGTCCCTGATTTCGCTACTGGATCGCTCGAGACCACTACGAAAGCCCCTGACGGGATCGACCATCCGGAACTCGCTGCGCGCCTCACTGCGTTCGGTGCTTACTTCGTCCGGGACGGATCGATCCCGTCAGCCCCTTTCATTCCCACCCGCGGTGGCATGACCGATCAGCCGGCACGGGTGGGAATGAAAGGGGCTGCCTCGCTCGACCCGGTGAGATCGTTCGAAAGACGCCCCGCGTCTTTCGCGATCACGAGAGAGCGAAGCTCTCTCGAACGACGACGTAAGGACCGCAGGACGAAGTCCGAGGACCGCAACGAGTCGCAGCCGGTCGAGCGAGGGAGGGGCTTTCGTAGTGTCTGCAAGGACACCGATTGACGTCCGAACCCTCTCCAAATACGACTCGAGGGAGCCAGTCTAGAAACCCTTTAGTCCGTCCGAGCGAAGACACTGGTGGGAAGCGCACGGCCGCAAATCTGACTGCGCCGTCCACTCTTTCGGACGGCTTGGGATTGCGGAAGTGCACTGACGGTCGCAGCGGCGACTGTCACACAACATCAGCGGTCAGTGCGGTTCCTATCCTCACCAATGGCACGAATGCACACCCGCCGTCGCGGCTCGTCCGGATCGGACAAGCCGACGGCAGACGACCCGCCGGAGTGGAGCGACGTCGACGCGGACGATATCGAATCCCGCGTCGTCGAACTGGCAGAGCAGGGCTACGATCCCAGTCAGATCGGGATGAAGCTGCGCGACGAAGGCGTCACCGGCACGCCCGTCCCGGACGTCAAGCTGGCGACCGGGAAGAAGATCACCGAGATCCTCGAGGAGAACGACGCGCGATCCGAGTTCCCCGAGGACCTCTACAACCTGATGGAGCGCGCCGTGCGCCTGCGCGAGCACGTCCAGGAGAACCCGCAGGACTACCAGAACAAGCGCGCCCTGCAGAACACGGAGTCGAAGGTTCGACGCCTCGTCGACTACTACCGCGGCGACGAAGTCGAGCCGGACTTCACGTACTCCTACGACGTCGCGAAAGAGCTCCTCGACGAGGAGTAACCCCACCGGATCCAGATGGCCACCGATAGTCGGTCCGCCGAGCCGCCGTCTGCCCCCGCCGCGGAGGCGATCGGGAGCGCCGGCTTCGTCCACCTCGTCGCGCGCGCCGACGGCGACGCGCTGGCGGCCAGCGGCCTGCTCGCGCGGGCCCTGGCCGACCGCGGGACGCCGTTCCAGGTGAGCGTCGGCCCCACGGTCGCCGACCGAACCGAGCGCGTTCGCGACCGACAGGCGGCGGCCGACGACGTCACCGTCGCGATCGGCGCAATCGACGCGGACGCGACGCGGCTCGACGCCGACGACCGACCCGCCACGCTCGCGGCGCTCGAGGCCGTCCGCGGTCTCGAGGCGTCGCCTGATCACGTCCTCGCGCTCGCGGGGCTCGTGGCCGCCGGCGTCGAACCCGGCGCCGGCGAGAGCGAGTGGGTTCTCGAGACCGCCCGATCGCAGGGCCTGGTCGATCGCCGGCCGGGCGTCGCGGGGCCGACGACCGATCCGGTCGACGGCCTCGCCCACTCGACGCGCCTTCGCGCGCCCTGGTCGGGCGACCTGAGCGCGACGCGGACAGCGCTCGAGGAGCTCGGCGTCGACCTCGCCGCGCCGGAGGAGTTCGACGCGGACGCACGCCGGACGATCGGCTCCGCCGTCGCCCTCGATATCGTCGGCGACGACGAGGCGGTACCGGCCGCGGCCGAGACGGTCCAGCGCGTGCTCCGGCCGTACGCGACGCCCGACGCTCCGTTCGCGACCGTCGGCGGCTACGCGGACGTCCTCGAGGCGACCGCCCGCACCGAACCGGGCACCGGCGCCGCGCTCGCGATGGGCCACGACGCCCGCGAGCCGGCGCTGGACGCCTGGCGCGAGCACGGCCGACGCGCCCACGCGGCCCTCGAGGCCGGCTCGACGGGACGCTACGACGGGCTGTTCGTCGTCGGCGTCGACGACGGCCCCGTCGAAGCGGTCGCCCGGATCGCCGCGGCCTACCGGTCGCCGGAATCGACCGTCCTCGCCGTCGACGACGGCGAGGCGGCGATCGCCACCCGCGGCGGCGAGCCGCTGGGGGCGACCGTCGAGGCGGTCGCGCGCGAACTCGAGGAAGTCGGGATCGAGGGGGTCGCCTACGACGGCGGCCGCCGCCGCGGCTACCTGCGGTACGATCCCGCCGTGGACGAGTCGACGCTCATCCAGATCGTGAGGGACCGACGATGAGTCGGCGCGCGACCATCCGAACGCGCCACGACGACCCCGAACTCGTCGCGCGGGCGCTTCGCCCGGACAACACCGACGAGATGGAGACGGTCGTCGAGCGCGACGGCAACGAGACCGAGACCGAGGGCGCCGTCGTCACGCACATCGAACGCGAGACGACCGGCGGCCTCCACTCGAACGTCGACGACTACGCGGTCAATCTCGAGGTGGCGATCGACGTGGCCCGCTCCGGACGGGACCGACGGGAACAGCGCGAGCAACCAGCGGACGCGGGGAGCGCGTCCGATGCGGACAGCGACACTACAGATACATCATGAGTGAACGATCAGTTTCACGCGCGAAACAGGAGAAGCGGTGGTACACCGTCCTGGCACCCGAACAGTTCGACCGCCAGGAACTCGGCGAAACCCCCGCTGACGAACCGGAAAAGGTCTACGACCGAACCATCGAAACGACGCTGGGCGAACTCAACAACAACGCCAGCGAGAACAACACCAAGCTGACCTTCAAGATCACCGACGTCGGCAGCGACTCGGCGTACACGGAGTTCGTCGAGCACTCCCTGACCCGGGACTACCTGCGTTCGCTGGTCCGACGGGGCGCCTCGAAGGTCGAGGCGTACGTCACCGTCCTCACGACGGACGACTACCGCGTCCAGATCCAGCCCGTCGCCTTCACGACCAAGAAGGCCGACGCGAGCCAGGAGAAGGCCATCCGCAACCAGATGGTCGAGATGATCGAGGAGGCCGCCGCCGAGCGCTCCTTCGAGGAACTCATCGACAGCGTCGTCGAGGGTCGACTCTCCTCGGGGATCTACGGCGAAGCCAAGACGATCTACCCGCTGCGCCGCGTCGAGATCCAGAAGGCCACCCTCGAGGCCCACCCCGAGGAAGTCGCCGAAGAGGAAGCGACCGCGGTCGACGTCGACGAAGACGACGTCGCGGCCGAATAAGCGGCCCCGGATTCGTATCCGGACTCGAGTTTCGCCGCGAATCTCGAGGTTCGCCCGTCGAACCGCAAACCGAGAACCGAGAATCGAGATCGATTTTTTCGCCGTCGTCGAGATACCCGTGGAGTCCTACGAGCGACTGGGTTCGAGTCTGATCCTGCTCGAGTAGCCCGAGGATGAGCGCGAGCAAATCCAGGCGCAGGTGCCCGAGTTCGACGGGCCGTCGATCGAATACGCGTGGCCGCTCTCCGACACCGACTGCGCCGGCACTAGCGCGGCCAGTCGGACTTTCCTCGAGGAAGCGGACGACGATTCGGTCATTCGAAATGCGAACGGTTTCGGCCTCGGATTCGTCGCGGGCGAATCGCTCGCTTCGCCTTCGTCTGAACTCCGAAAGGCATCGCGCTGAGCGGTGCGCCAGTCGGAGACACGTTCGGTGTGCGCGGTTGCCACAACACCCGTTGTAACTATATCAACAAACTGTTATATGCAAGCGGATCGTTCCGGTCTTGCTGTGAACGACCGACTGTCGAATCTTTTTCAATCCGCCGACGACGTCCCGCGTACAGTCCGGACGGCACGCGTCGCAAACGGTATCGCGTTCGTCATCCTCGGTGCGATCTTCGCGACGTGGGCGGTCCGAATCCCGGCCATCGAAACGCTCCTCCGCCTCAGTAAGGCAGACATCGGTATCGCGCTCCTCGGACTCGCCGTCGGAAGCGTTCTGGGCCTCATCGCCAGCGGCGTTCTCGTCGCCCGTTACGGTGCCAAAGCGGTCGTCCGCCTCGCGATCGTCACCTACTGTCTCCTCCTCCCGGTCATCCCCCTTTCGGGAGGTCTGTACTCCCTCCTCGCCGTTCTGGCCGGGTTCGGGTTCGGAAAGGGCCTCCTCGACGTCGCCGCAAACACGCAAGCGCTTCACATCGAACGGGTCTACCCCCGACAGATCATGGGCGGCTTCCACGCGCTCTACAGCGCCGGCGCACTCCTCGGTTCGCTCGTCGGTGCCCTCTTCACCGGCCTCGGGCTGAGCGCACGGGCTCACTTTCTCGTCCTCGCGGCGACCTTCCTCGCGATCGGCCTCGCTGCGAGCGTCTGGCTCCTCCCTCCGGACGAAGACGACGCCGACGAGACGGATACCGAATTCGCACTTCCCTCCAGAGAGATACTCGGATTCTGCCTCATCGGGTTCTGCGCGCTGCTCGTCGAGGGGATCGCGAACGACTGGAGTGCCGTCTTTTTGGAGGGGGCGGCCGGCGCACGTCCGGCGGTCGCGGCGCTCGGATTCGCCGCGTTCGCGCTGGCGATGACGCTCGGTCGGTTCGCCGCCGACCGCGCCGTCGATGCGATCGGCCCCCGGCGGTTCATTCGGCTGACGGTAGCTATCTCCGCCCTCGGAGTCATCGTCACGCTCGTCCCGATCCCACCCGTCGCGCTTCTCGGTTTCGGGATCCTCGGCTTCGGGATCGGCGGCGTCGCCCCGGTCAACCTCAGTCTCGTCGGCCGGGCCGACCTCGAGCGATCCTCGGAATCAGCTGTCGCCGCCGTCTCGACCTCGAGCTACGCCGGCTTCGCAGTCGGCCCGGTCGCAATCGGGCTACTGGCGGACGCCACCTCGCTCCGAATCGCCTTCCTCCCGGCGATCGGCGTTGCCGCCGTCATCGCGACACTGACGTTCACGCTCCCCGGGAGAGGCGGATCATCCCCAGCAGTACGCTCGGACTAGACGGGACGGATATCCGTCGCCTCGGAGAGTTCTTCGACGACGATACGGTCGGCCGCGATATCCTCGATTGCCGCGCCGGGCCCCCCGACGGTGTATCGTGTGTCGTCGGCTTCGAAGACGACGGTGGCCTTCGCCGCGAGTTCGAGCAGCGTCGCGGGAGTTTCGTCGCGTGTACCCGTGTACTCGACGGCGACGAACTCGCCGGAGAGTGAGAGTCGCCGCCCGTCCGCTCTCGACCTCCCGATTACGCGGCCCCGGATCGTCGCGCCGGCGTCGAGGGCGAGTTCGATGCCGCGCACGCAGTCGGTTATTTCGACGAACGTGAACGGGGCCTCAGCACTGCGCGCATCGTGGACGACGTCGTAGACCTCGCGGAGCCGAGTGAGGAAGTACCAGTGGAACGCGTAAGCTGTCGCGTAGTCGTCGACGAGGACTCCGTATTCGTTCGTCCGACGGCCGCGAGTCGCGTAACACGCTTGCTGCCGGTCCGCCAATAGGAGAAACGGGCCCGGAAGTGTCCGTCGCCGGACCTCGTGACTGATCCCCCGAAGCTCCTCGGAAGCCGGCGGCGTCTCCTCGGGTGGAACGAACAGGGACAGATGGATTCGAACGCCGCGCTCGTAGGCCGCTCGAAGCGCGGAGCGGAGGCGCTCGACCTGCGTGTCCGTCGCGGCGAGTTGAAGGTGGTTCTCGGCGTTCGAGACGACCGTTCGGGCGTGGTCGAAGACGGTGCGAAATCGCCGAACGACGCTCACCTCGCCTCCCAGTTCGTCGGGAGCTTCGTAGCGATCCTCGATGGCGTTGATCGCGTTCTCGAACCGGCTGACGGTCGACCGAAGCGAGGAGAGCGCGTCGCTCGGATCGACGGGGTGAGCGGTGAGGGTGTCTCGGTCGTAGAGCGTCACGTAGCCCTCGTCTTCGAGGGATCGCAGAACGTCGTAGATACGCGCTCGCGGCACGGCGCTGGCCGTCGCGAGTTCGCTCGCTGACGACGGCCCGGTTTCCAGTAGCGAGATGTACGCGTCGGCCTCGTACGGCGAAAACCCGGCTTCGTTCAGTATCGTGCGAAGCTCGTCTGACTCCATTCGCGGAATACTCCGTCGTCCAGGTGCCTAACTCTTGAGACGATCCGTCTCGCTACCCGACGTATCCGCCGCGACCTGAATCGGGCGGTACCGATCCGGCGGCCGTTCGTATTCAGCGTATTCGTCGCGACGGCGATCGCGCGGTCGCTGTCCGTTCCGTTACTCGCTCGACCGCTGCCGAACGGTTCACCGCTGCTCTCGCTTTTAACAGTCCGCGTCCCGTACGGCCGCCCATGAGTTCTCGCTCGAGCGAAAGCGACCGCGATCCGTCCGTCCGTTTCGACTACGACCCGGCGACGATCCGCTTCGGCGCCGGTAGCGTCGACGATCTCGAGGCCGAACTCGAGGCTCAGGGTGCAGAGCGCGCGCTGGTCGTCTGCGGCTCGACGGTGGGGGAGACGCCGACAGTGATCGAGCCGGTGAAATCGGGGCTGGGAGACCGGCTGGCCGGCGTGTTCGACGAGACGTCGGCGGCGAAGCGGCTCTCGACGGCGCTGGCGGGGCGCGACCGCCTCGAGGCCGAGGACGCCGACGCGATCGTGAGCGTCGGCGGCGGCAGCAGCCTCGACGTCGCGACGGTCATCAGCGTCCTCGCGGCCAACGGCTACGGCCCGGCGGCCGCCGGCCGGGAACTCGCCGAGACGGGGACGCTTCCGATCCCCGACGAGGGGCTGGTGCCGATCGTCGCGGTGCCGACGACGCTCGCGGGCGCCGACCTCTCGACCGTCGCCGGCATCGCCGCCGATCCCGACGAGGGACCCGTCGACGAGCCGGTCAGCGGCGGCGTCTCCCACCCCGACCTGATGCCCGCGGCGGCGGTCTACGATCCCGAACTGGTCGCGACCACGCCGGACTCGGTCCTCGCCGGCTCGGCGATGAACGGCTTCGACAAGGGTATCGAGACGCTCTACGCCGCCAACGCGACGCCCGTGACCGACGCGACGGCCAGACACGGCCTCGAGAAACTCGAGGACGGCCTCCGGGCGTTCGGCGACGGCGACCGCGACGCGGGGACCTTCGAGACGCTCCTCGAGGGGCTCGTCCTCGTCCAGTACGGCATCTCCCGACCCGGCGAAACGACGCTCTCGATCGTCCACGCCTTCGGCCACGGGCTGACGGCCGGCTACGACGTCCAGCAGGGGGCCGCCCACGGGATCGTCGTCCCGCACGTCCTCGAGTATCTCTTCGAACGGGATGACGTGGACGCACGGGCGGGAATGCTCGCGAACGCGCTCGGCGTCGGCGACGCCGCGGACCGCGGTGCGGCGGTCGTCGAGGCGGTCGCGGAGATTCGGGACGGGCTCGACCTCCCCGCGCAGTTGCGCGAGGTCGACGGCCCCCGTCCCGAGGAGTTCGCCGCCGTCGCGGAGGCGATCCTCGACGACGCGTTCATGGCGAACGCGCCGCCGGGACTCGAGCCGTCGGTCGAGGAGATCGAGAGGATCCTCGAGTCGGCGTGGTAGACGCCGGTTCGTCGGTGCCGGCCGGGCGTTCGAACGAGCGGGCGTCAGGCGTTCGGTTCCGATGCTGACGGATTCGAGGCCGCCGGTGCCGACGACTCGGGCGACTCGGACGATTCGAGCGACGACGGCGGTTCGACGCCCCGACGCGGCGGTCGCAGCCCGTCCTCGAGCGGCGAGCAGAGCCACGCCGCGTAGATCGCCGCGATCGTCGTCCCCGCCGCGACGACGAACAGGACCGCCGGCGCCGCGAGGTGGACGATCCGGAGCACGGAGAGGCCGACCCCGCCGCCGAGAAAAGTGCTCACGGCGACGGTGCGCAGTTGCTCGGGAATCAGCGAGAGGACCCGCTCGCGCCAGTAGACGGCGTAGCAGAACCCACAGAGCGCGCCGAGGACGACGGCGGCCGGGTGCGCCGTCGGTAACGGAACGCCGGTCTCCCGGGTCGCGAAGAAAGCGAATACCGGAAGGGCGACGACGAGTTCGACGAGTTCGCCGCGGCGACCGTCCGGCGTCGTCCACCCGTCCTCGTCGCGGAACCACTCGCGGAGCGAGAGCATCGGTCTCGCTATCGACGTTCGAGCCGTCGTGTTACTAATCTAACGATCGGTCGGTTCTCGAGGTACCGACCGAGTTCGGCCCCGAATAGCGACCCCGGAGCCGCTCACTCCCGAACGACCGGGTCGGGGAACGCCGCGAAGAAGGTCGATCCCTCGCCGGGCTCGGAATCGACCCAGATGTCGCCGCCGTGGCGCTCGACGATCCGCTGACAGAGCGCCAGCCCGATGCCGGTCCCGTCGTACTCCTCGCGGCTGTGCAGCCGTTCGAACACCTCGAAGATCCGCTCCCGTTCCCCGGGCTCGATGCCGATCCCCTCGTCGCTGACCGAGACGATCCACTGCCGCCCGTCCCGTCGGGCCGTGATCTCGACCCGCGGCGGCTCGTCGCCGCTGTACTCGAGGGCGTTCGTCAGCAGGTTCTGAAACAGCTGGTGGAGCTGGTTTCGGTCGCCGGCGACGGTCGGCAGGTCGCCGACGTCGATCTCGGCGTCGGACTCCGCGATCCGGAGTCGGAGATCCGTCAGGACGTCGTCGATCACGGCCTCGAGATCGACCGGTTCGAACGGCTCGCCCCGCGTCTCGATCCGGGAGTACGCGAGCAGGGCCTCGATCATGGCCTTCATCCGCTCGGCGCCGTCGACCGCGAACTCGAGGAACTCCTCGCCGTCGTCGTCGAGTCGGTCGGCGTACCGGTTCTCGATCAGTTGCAGGTAGCTCGAGACCATCCGCAGGGGCTCCTGGAGGTCGTGGCTGGCCGCGTAGGCGAACTGCTCTAACCGCTCGTTGGACTGCTCGAGGCGCTCGATCGTCTCCTCCAAGGTCACTTCGTAGCGCTTGCGCTCGAGTTCGTACCGGACCCACTGCCCCATCAGGTCGAGGAACGTCCGCTCGGACTCGGTGAAGGGCTCCTCCCGGGGCGCAGTCGAGACGAAGAAGAACGTCCTGTCGAGGTCGTCCGCGATCGAGAGCCGCGTGCCGAGGTATGACTCGACGCCGAACTCCTCGTAGGCCGCCGTCCCCTCGAACCCGGTGGCTTCGGGATCGGTGATCGACGCGGTGTCGGTCGCCGCGTCGTCCCCGGTCGCGTCCGTCTCGTCGGCGAACACGCGACAGTAGGTCTCCGAGAGGGAAACCTCGGCGCCCGGTCGGAGGTGCTCGTGGTCGCCGCTGACGGCCTCGACGACGAACCGGTCGGTCTCGGGGTCGATCCGGGCCAGCCCGCCGAGCTCGAGGTCGAACCGGTCGCAGCCGAGTTCGAAGACGGACTGGAGCTTCTCGTCGAACGACCGGTCGGGATCGGACGCGATCTCATACAGGCGGCGCTGGGCGCGCTCGCGTTCCTTGCGCTCGCTGATGTCGCGGACGATCGCGAGCATGCACGGTCGGCCGTCGACCGTGATCTTCGACGCCGAGAGCTCCGCCGGAATCGGCTCGCCCTCCTTCGGGAGACAGCTCAGCTCGTCCGTCCAGCCGGCCCCCTCCTCGAAGACGGTGTCGACGAACTCGCGGAACGCCTCCATCTCGTGGGGATGGCAGGCCGACGGCCCGAGCTCGAGCAGTTCCTCGCGGGAGTAGCCCAGCATCTCACAGCCCGCCGGGTTGGCCTCGAGGATCTCGTCGGCGTACGGGTCGTTGATGAAGATCGCGTCCTGGCTGTGCTCGAAGATCTTCCGGAACCGCTCGGTCGCGCGCTCGAGGGCCGCGTTCCCGACCGTCCGCTCGCGCAACGTGGTCGTCATCCGTTCGACCTCGCGAGCGGGGCGATCCGGGCCGAAGAACTCCGCCGGAGGCGTGTAGTAGACGTTCCGTGAGACGACGCCGTCGTGGACGAGCAGCGGGTGCGTGCGGATCACCTCGTGGACGACGTCGGCGGGGAATCGCTCGCGGTTGTACTGACAGCAGACGGCGTACGGCTCGCCCTCGTAGATCGAGTTGAGAATCGCCTCGTACTCGACGAGGTGATCGAGGTCGGTATCGCCGTCGTTCAGGGCCCACGTCATCTCGGCGGTCGCCCGGATACCCGTGAAGTCGTCTTCCTCGGTCGCCTCCGCGAGCGACTCCTCCCAGAACCGCACCATCGCGTTGCGGTCGAACTCGCCGGTCCGACGGTAGGTGTCCGCGGGCGTCACCACCGAGAGCGCGCCCGACTCGAGGGCGTCGTCGACGTCGATGCCGTACTCCCGCATCGCCGACAGGACGTCGGCCCTGTCGTTCTCGTCGGCGATATAGAGACAGCGCTCGCCGCGCTCGAGCCCGCGGCGGACGAAGGGAATCACGGCGCTGAACTGCTCGTCGCGGTCCTCGTAGAGGAGCGCGACGTGATCGGTCGAATCGTCGTGATCGTGATCGGACTCGTCAGGGGACTCGACCCGCCCGTGAAACGCCGGATTCTCCCGGGAAGACTCGAGATCGGAACCGATTCCGAGCGCCGGCGATCGCTGGCGGTCGTCGCGATTCGCCCGCTGGTTCATTGGTACCTACTACTCGCGGTCGCCCATAAAATATGAGGGGCGCGTTTCGAAGTGAACTATCGTTCAGTAACGCCCGCGGAAACCGTTCACTCGTCCACGTACGACGGGCGCTCGGCGTACTCGATCGGATCGCGAACGCCGATGTTCCGGAACGCCTGCAGGCGGAACGCGCAGGCGTCGCAGGTGCCACAGGCCGGCTCGTTCTCGCGGTAACAGCTCCAGGTGTGTTCGTAGGGGACCTCGAGGTCGACGCCGCGCTCGGCGATATCCGTTTTCGACCACTCGACGAACGGCGCTTCGATCGAGATGTCGGTCTCGGGTTTGGTCCCGACGTCGACCACGTTCTCGAAGGCCTCGAAGAACTCGGGACGACAGTCCGGATACCCCGAGAAGTCCTCGCTGTGGGCGCCGATGAAGACCGCGTCGCAGTCGTTGGCCTCGGCGTAGGAGACCGCCATCGCGAGCAGGTTCGCGTTCCGGAAGGGAACGTACGACGTGGGAATCTCGTCGCTCTCCATGTCGGCGTCTTCGACGGCCATTTCGTCGTCGGTCAGGCTCGAGGCGCCGATCGCCGAGAGGTGACCGGTCTCGATCCGCAGGAAGTCCGCGGCGTCGAGTTCGTCGGCCAGTCGGCGGGCGCACTCGAGTTCGCGGTCCTCGGTGCGCTGGCCGTAGGAGGTGTGCAGGGCGTAGATCTCGTAGCCCCGGTCGCGGGCCTCGTAGGCGGCGGTAGCGCTGTCCATCCCTCCCGAAAGGAGGACGGCGGCGCGTTTCTCGGTCGATTCGTCTCCGTCGGTTGCGGTGGTCGCGTCGGTCATCGTAGTGCTCGTGGTCGAACGGTCGTCGGTCGCTACGTCTCGGGCGCGTCGTTCCAGAGGTCGACGTGGAGCCGCGGGGTGTACCGGAAGCCGTGCTCCATCGCGAGGTCGGCGACGCGGGTGCGGGTCTCCGCGAGGCGCTCTCGAGTCGCTCCCTCGGGCATCAGGAGGACGTCGTCGTCGCGGATCGGCACGTCCGCGACGTCCCGGAGCTCCGCGAGCAGGTCGAGGATCTCCGGCATATCGTCGCCGTCGGTGACGACGAACTTCAACTGGAACTCGTAGTCCTCGACGAGCCCGGCCAGCGTCTCGAGGTCGATCCGGTCGCGCTCGTGGCGCTCGGCCCACCGCTCCGCGTCGGCCTCGTCGGCGTCGGCGGGCGCGCGCTCCGGCGTCGGCGTGCTGCTCTCGAGCTTCGGGCTGATCGAGGCGAGGTCGATCGGCGCGTCGCGGTGGATCGTCCCGTTGGTCTCGACGGTGGTGTGGTACCCCCGATCGTCGAGCGCCTCGAGCAGCGCGACGCTCTCCTCGTGGATCAGGGGCTCGCCGCCCGTGAGCACGACGTGGTCGGCGTCGTGGGACTCGATCTCGGCGAGGATCTCCTCGAGGCCGAGCCACGCGTGGGTCGGCTCCCAGGAGGTGTGGTAGGAGTCGCAGAACCAACACCGGAGGTTACAGCCGCTCGTGCGGACGAACACCGACGGGACGCCGGCGAGGGTGCCCTCGCCCTGCAGCGAGTAGAACAGTTCGTTGATCGGGAGGCCGTCGTCGGGACGCTCACCGCGGGTTCCCGCACCGTCTCGAGCGTCGGCACCCTCGTCCTCGCCGTCCCGGTCGACGGAGTCGGAGACCGGCATCTCAGAACCGGCCGCCCCCGCAGAGTTCGCTGGTCTCGTTGACCTGCACCCGGACGTCCGAGACGTTCTCGGGGAGCGCAGCCACGAGTTTCCGTTCCAGGAGCACGCTCATCACCTCCGCCGTCGGCGGGTGCTCGAGGACGACGACCGCGTCGCCGTCGCCCGAGGCCTCGAAGGCCTCGATCAGCGGATCGCCCGCCTCGAGGAGGAACCGGTGATCCCACTCGTCGATGACGTCGGTAATATCTCCCTTGTCGGCGACCCAGCCTTCCGCGGCGAGCTCGCCGACGACGGTGACGGCGACCTCGTAGTTGTGGCCGTGCGGGCGCGCGCACTTGCCGTCGTGGTGGCGGATCCGGTGGCCGGTACTGATCCTGATCGGTCGGTCGTGGCCGACCCGGAGGACGCGTTCGGTGCCGGCGACGGGGTCCTGCTCGCGGCTCGCGGCGTCGCCGCTCGCTCCCGCCGAGGTCTCGTCGGTCGCGGCCGCTGGATCGGGTCCGTCGGACGGTTCGGTCATACCACAGTATTCCCGCGGGATTACTTAAGGATGACCGAACCGTCGACGGCGATCCGTTCGGACGACCGTCTACTGACGTCGACTCGAGTCACGGAGTAAAACGAACGTTCGACTCGTCGGTCGAGTCCGACCGACGTCTCCCATCCCTGGTTCGATTCGTCGATCCTCGGTCGCTCGAAACGGTTCGGCTAGTCCCTGAGCTGGTCTTGCAGTCTGTTCTTGGCCTCCGTTCGACGCTTTTGAGAGAGCTGCGGGCGATCCTTCGAGAAGTCGACGTCGATCTCGTCCAAGGTTCGCCGGTAGATATTCGTGCGTCGTCCCTCTTCGGAGAGCTGTCGCCCCTCGCAGGTCAACAGTCCGGCGTTGACGAGTTCCTCGATGCGCCGATAGCACGTCGCGATCGGAATCTCGATGTCCTCGCTCAAGGCCTGTGCCGACTTCGGTGTTCCCGCGGCGCAGAGGATCTCTGCGCTGTACTTGTTCCCGAGCGCCGAGAGGATCGCGCTCGAATCCACCTCGGCTCCATCCGTCCGACTCTGAGACATCGTTCACTCTCTACTGAATTATCGAGATTGAATCTTGTGGTTATCTGACCGGTCCAGTTATATACCAGTCCGAAAAGCAACTGATTGCGCCTCGACGAGGGATCTCGAGAGCCGACTAGGGACCGGCGCCTCGATACTCGTTTCAATCCGGGCCCCGAACGATTACGTATGAACGTCGCGGTCGTCACGGTCGGGGACGAACTGCTCGCCGGGCAGACGACGAACACGAACGCCGCCTGGCTCGGCGAACGACTCGACGAGCGCGGCGTCTCGGTCGAACGGGTCACCACGGTCCCGGACCGAATCGGCGAGATCGCCCGCGTCATCGACGAGTATCGCGCCGAGTACGACGCGGTCATCGTCACCGGCGGTCTCGGGCCGACCCACGACGACGTCACCATGGAGGGCGTCGCCGCCGCCCTCGGGCGCGACCTCGAGGAACACGCCGAGGCGCTCGCCTGGCTCGAGGAATCGGGCTACTCGCGGGACGATCTGACCGCGGGGACGGCGGACCTGCCGGCCGGCGCTCGAGCCGTACACAACGACGAGGGGGTCGCCCCGGGCGCGGTCGTCGAGGACATCTACGTCCTCCCCGGCGTACCGGCGGAGATGAAGCGGATGTTCGAGTCGATCGAATCCGAGTTCGCCGGCGCGCCGACCTACCGCGAGGAGGTCGTCGCCGACGAACCCGAGAGCGCGCTGCTCGACCGGATCGCCGGCGTTCGCGATCGGTTCGACGTCAGCGTCGGGAGCTATCCGGGCAATTCCGTCCGACTCGTCGTTCAGGGGGCCGACGAGGAGACGGTCGCCGAGGCGGCCGCGTGGCTCCGCGAACGCGTCGAACTCGCCGAGTGAGAAGGCGGTCGGCCGTCGGTGGCCGCCGGGAGCGTTATCGGTAGAGGTACGCGAGCCAGACGATCGTTACGAGGAGGCTGAGGACCAGCGCACCCCAGCCGACGACGTCCATCGGTAGCTCTGTCCCTTCCGCGAGCACGACCTGCGTGAGTGTGTCCATGCTCCGCGGTCCGTCCCCAGCCCCCTTAACCTTTCAGAAAATCGGCGCGTCGTTCGGCGGACGTTCGATCGCTGCCCGCGGGCGCGGGCCGCGCCGCCGCGCCCATCGGGGCGTGTCGAGCCGAGCCAGACGCCGGAAGCGCGCTCGAAACACCATACGGCTTATTGATCGGCTTCGCCTACGTCCGCCATGGACTCGCTCGGCGTGGTCGTGAATCCGATCGCGGGAATGGGCGGTCGGGTCGGACTGAAGGGAACCGACGGCAAACTCGAGGAAGCGCGCCGCCGCGGGGCCGAACCGCGGGCGCCGGAACGGGCGCGCGAGGCGCTGCGGTCGCTGCACCGACGAGCGCCCGACGTCGCCGTCTACACCGCGGCGGGGGTCATGGGCGAGCGGGCGGTCCGCGACGCCGGCTACGAACCGATCGTCGTCTACGAGCCGACGGCCGACGACGCCGCCCCGGCCGACGCGACCGCTTCTGCGGACGCCGATACCGATCCGAGCGATGCGTCCTCCCCGGTCGACCCGGCGACTGCCGAGACGACCGCCGCCGACACGCGGGCCGCCGTCCGGGCCTTCCTCGAGCGCGACGTCGACCTGATCCTGTTCGTCGGGGGCGACGGCACCGCGGTCGACGTCGCCGACGTGCTCGAGGCGACGGCGGGCGACGAGACGCCGATGCTCGGCGTCCCCGCCGGCGTCAAGATCTACTCGTCGGTGTTCGCCGTGACGCCAGCGGACGCGGGCCGGATCGCCGCCGAGTTCGACCGCGCGGCCGACCGCGAGGTCAACGACATCGACGAGGAGGCCTACCGCGAGGGCGAGGTCCGCTCGCAACTCGAGGCCATCGTCCCCGTCCCCGTCGCGCCGGACGTCCAGTCGAGCAAACAGGTCTCGAGCGGCAGCGTCGACTCGCTGGCCGCTGGCTTCGCCCGCGAGGTCGACCCCGAGCGCACGTACGTCTTCGGCCCCGGCAGCACCGTGGGCGCGATCGAACGAGAACTGGAGATCGACCCGTCGCCGCTGGGCGTCGACGTCTGGCGCGACGGCGAGGTGCTGGCCCGCGACGCGGCCGAGAGCGATATTCTGGCCGTCCTCGAGGAGCCGGCGACGATCGTCGTCTCGCCGATCGGCGGCCAGGGGTTCGTCTTCGGACGCGGCAACCACCAGATTTCGCCGGCGGTCATCGAGCGCGCGGACGAGATCGAGGTCGTCGCGTCGGGAGCGAAACTCGACGGAATCGACGCGTTGCACGTCGACACGGACGACGAGGCGATCGACGAGGAGCTGCGGGGGTGGCTGCGGGTGCGGACCGGCCGGTTCACGACGCGGCTCGTGAAGGTCGTCTGAAGGCTAGTTGTTTAAGGTACGTGCGATTCCGTCCTACACAATCATCCATATAACTATCCGACCCGGATATAAGGTGAATATAGTCAAGATTAAGGTCGTGTCTTTCCTTAGGATGTCATATGGAAACGCGGAAAGTGCAACGACTCGGGCCGTCGACGCTCGCGATGACGCTCCCCGCCGAATGGGCGTCCGAACACGCCGTCGAGAAGGGCGACGAGGTATCCCTCCGAACCAGCGGCAAAGGGACGCTGACCGTCATGCCCGAATCCGCCAGCTCCGAGGAGACGGAAGCGATCATCCACGCCGACGATCTGGACGCCGACGCCGTCGAGCGCGCGATCGTCGCCCAGTACGTCCTCGGGCGGCGCGTCATCCGCATCGACACCGAGGACGGCGCCCTCGAGTCCGACCACATCAACGCCGTCTACCAGGCCGAGACCCAGCTGATGGGGCTGGGCGTCATCGAGGAGACGCCCGAGAGCATCTCGATCCGCTGCTCGGTCGACCCGGAGGACTTCACGCTGAACAACCTCCTCGAGCGCCTCGAGCGGACCGGCCAGACGATGCGCGGCGAGGGGATCAAGGCGCTGGCCCACGGCAACCCCGACCTGGCCCAGCGGGCCCTCAACCGGGAGCGACAGGCCAACAAGATCTTCGTCCTCCTGTTGCGCCTGATCTTCACCGCCTACCAGAACCCGAACCTCGCCCGCGCGGTCGGGCTCAACAGCGGCTTCCCGCTGATCGGCTACCGCTCGATCGCGAAGAACTTGGAGCTGACGGCGGACAACGCCGAGGACATCGCCGAGATCGTCATCGAGACCGAGGGCCACAGCCTGAACGTCGATAGCTCGGTGATGCGGGACATCCGCGAACTGAACGATCTGGTCGACGAGATCACCTCGATCGCCGTCGAGGCGGCCGTCGAGCGCGATTACGACAAGTCCAACCGGGTTCGGAAAATGTTCCACGACGTCTCCAGTAAGGAACAGGAGATCCTCGACGAGCTTCCGGAGATGTCCAACGAGGACCTGCTGCGGGTCCGCGAGGTGCTCGTCAGCCTCCAGCAGACGGCCCAGTACGCCATGCGAAACGCCGAAATCGCGGCCAACCTCGCGCTCAACGAGGAGTCCGAGCACACGACGATCAACTGACGACGCGTCTCTTCTCTCCTCTCCTCTCCTCTCTCGTCTCCCGTCTCGAGCGGGTTTCGGTTCGAAACGCTAATCGGACGCGATATCGCACGTAGTGTCGATGCGGGAGCTTCGTCGCCGAATCGTCGCCCAGTTCGCCGTCGATCGCCGCGTCCTCGCGCTGGCCTTCGCCCGGATGGCCGACGGCATCGGCAACTCGTTTCTCATCATCGTCATTCCGCTGTACGTGGCCAGCGACGTCGTCGGCGGGGCGACGTTCGGGCTGGGCGAGTCGATGCTCATCGGCGTCATCCTCTCGCTGTTCGGCTTTCTCAACAGCAGTTTCCAGCCGCTGACGGGTCGGCTCTCGGATCGGTCGGGACGGCGCAAGTCGTTCATCCTGATCGGGCTCGCCGGCCTCGCGGCGACGAACATCTCCTACGTGTTCGCGGACACGTACCTCTCGCTGCTCGTCGTTCGCGGGCTCCAGGGGGTCAGCGTCGCCTTCATCATCCCGGCGTCGATCGCGCTGGTCAACGAACTCGCGACGAGTCAGGACCGCGGCGGCAACATGGGCGTCTACAACACGTTCCGGCTCGTCGGGTTCGGCTCCGGTCCCATCGCGGCCGGCGCGCTCGTCAACCTGGGCCCCTACCGGCTCCCCGCGGACGTGACGCTCAGCGGCTTCGACGCGGCCTTTTACCTCGCGACGACGACGGCACTGATCAGCTACGGGCTGGTGACGCTGCTCGTCGCCGACCCCGAGGCGACGAAAGCGAACGCCGGCGCCGACCTCTCGATCGACATCCGGGATCCGTCGGGCGAGCACCTGCTCGATCCGATCTTCACCCTCGGGGTCGTCTCCCTGTTCATGGCCGCGGCGATCGCGCTGTTCGCGACGATCCAGCCGCAGGTCAACGCCCGCCTCGAGCAGGGGTCGACGTGGTTCGGCCTCCAGTTCGCGGCGTTCATCCTCGCGCAGGTCGCCCTGCAGACGCCGATCGGCCGGGCCTGCGACCGGTACGGCCGCCGGCCGTTCATCCTCGCCGGGATGCTCTTCCTGATCCCGACGACGTTCGTCCAGGGCTTCATCGCGTCCTCCGTGGTGATGTTCCTCGCCCGTCTCGGTCAGGGCGTCGCCGCCGCGATGGTGTTCGCGCCCGCGCTCGCGCTGGCCGGCGACCTCGCTCCCGAGGGCGAGTCCGGATCGAAGCTCTCGATTCTCACCATGGCCTTCGGCTACGGAATCGCCGTCGGGCCGCTGACCTCCGGCGCGCTGATCGGCTACGGGTTCGAGACGCCGTTTCTCTTCGGGACCGCGCTGGCCGCCCTCGGGGCGATCCTCGTCTACACGCAGGTCGAGGAGACCCTCGAGTCGACGCGGTCCGTGCCGGTCGTCGGCGACGATTGAGCCCGGTCGACCGCGGGACCGCGATCACACCGCGGGACGCAACGCAAAAGTAGCGGATCCGCATACGATGCGACGATGACGCTCTCGGAGGAGGCCACAGAACGGTTGGCGGACGTGGTGGAGCTACAGCCGACGAAGAACTCGGAACTGCAAGAGCGGTGGGACATGGAGAGCGGCAGCGAGGTCCACCAGTACCTCGAGAACGAACTGGGCGACTACTACTTCCGGGACGACAACAGCCTGATCCGCGCGACGGCGGAAGCGAACGACCTCGTCGACGTCGAACCCGGCATCGAGAGCGACCCCGAGGACGAGGGCGTTCCCTCCAGGATCCGGGTGCCGGAGCTCCAGACGCAGATCGTCGCCGTGCTGGCCGGCCCCGAGGAGGAGTCCGAAAGCGTCGTTTCGGTCCTTCACAAACTGCGCGATGAGTTCGACGTCGACCCCGAGGCCGAGGACGTCCGCTCGGGGCTCCAGAGCCTGCGCCGAAAGGGCGTCGTCGAGGTCGAGTACCGCACCGTCCCCACGTTCCGCCTGACCGTCGACCGCGAGGACCTCGAGGTCGAAGCGTCCGAATAAGACCAGTTTCTCGCGCCGGCGTACCGTAATAGCGAGCGATCAGACAGCGGGGGCACCATCTACACCAGCACCGAACGGTTCGCCGTCATCGGGAGCGAGGCCGATGTATAGAACAGGGTCACTGACAGGGGTTCGAAGATCGAACTCAGTAGTTACGGTTCCCCGGCCCTCGATCGTAATCGCTGCCGTGTAGTTTCCGCTCTCATCGGCCGTTGGTACGCTTTTTTCTGCTCGTACAGCCCGCTCGTCTTCTCGAGGTTCGGGGGTTGTGATATTCGTCTCCGAAAGGACAGTCCCAGTGTCAAGGTCCCTAACTACGATCGTGGCGTTTATACTTTCGTTCAGGCTATTCTGTACGGTCAGATGTTTTACTTCATCGTACTGTGCGGGCTGATTGTATGGGTCCCTATTCTCATCATCGATATCATTTGTCGGCTCCGCGTCGTTCGTGACACAGCCAGCGATGAGGACTGTACTCGGAATAGCTGCGAGAAATGTCCGCCGTTTCATATCTCCTCCTACCGATGTGTATTATAAGTGTTTTCGGGACGGGTAGCGTTCGATACGCGCATGTACCTGGGGAATTGTCCGACTCGATTTCGGGCAGAACTCTGAATACGAAATCGCGCGCCGATCTACTGCTGCAATCCCGGTCGATGCCGTCGCCGCCGGTCCTCGAGCAACCGTTTGCACCGTTTTCCGGGACCGCCCTCGATCGGCCAGTCGCGCGTTCGCCAGACGGGCGGCTCGGGCTCGAAGTCGGCACAGCCGCCGGCACACTCCGCCGCCGTCTGGCTCCGCCCCTTCGCGGCGCAGTAGGGCTCGAGTTGCAGGCCGTCCCGTGAGCGCAACTCGAAGTGCCGACAGTCGGGGCGCATGGTGTCGGCGAACGAGCGCCAGCCGCGCTCGTAGGCGCGTTCGGCGATCTCGAGGCGCGTCGCTCGCTTCGCGTCCGGATCGACGTACTCGAACCGCGCCGCGGAGCCGTCCCGGCGACCGCCGTCGGGACGCTCGAGGATCCGCGTGCCGGGGTCGTCGACGGCCAGCGAACGGGGGAACCACGCGACCTCGGCGGCGAGCGTCTCGGGCTCGAGCGCGAGGATGCCCGCCTCGACGGGCAGGTCCTCGAACAGCGCGCGCTCGACGAGGTCTCCCGTCCGCCGCGTGGCGACCCAGACCTCGTCGGCCAGCCCGACGGCGACGTCGTACTCGAGTTGCGAGCCCAGCGCGCGGGCGGCGCTGGCGTCCAGATCGGGCTTGTTCTCGATCGCGACGATTCGCCGGACCCAGTCGTCGGGATACGGCCACTTCCGGCGGATCTCGATGCGGTTCCCGTTCTTGCGCGTCTCGAGGATGCCGCGGTCGTCGGCCCGGTGGATGGCCTCGCGGACGTAGCGCCACGGATAGCCGGGATGGGGGAGACAGTCGCGGTAGTAGGTCCACTCGGCGGGGGCGTTGCGGACGACGTGCAGGAGGTCGCTATCGAGGCGTTCGGACCCGAATTTCGCTCGCTCGCGGAGCGCTTCGGGATCGCACTCGAGAACGATGGTGTCCCAGCGGCGGCGTTTCGTCCCGAGTTGTCGGGCGACGACGACCGCGTGGTCGTCACTGGCGGACTCGTCGGGCGGCCAGGCGCGTTCCGCCCAACGGCAGGTCCGGAGTTCGAACGCGAACTCGGTCGTGTACCGATCCACGCCCCGACTTCGGACCGCGCGAGCAAAAGCGCTACTCGATAGAACGCCGTCGACCTACTCCTCGTCTTCCTCCCGTTCGTCGAGGAAATCGTGGGCCTGCTCCAAGATCTCCCGCGGACCGTCCTGCGTGACGGTGTTTACCGCCTGTTCGTAATCGCGCCACTGGAGGTCGCGATGTTCGTTCGAAAGTTCCGCGCTCGCCTCGAAGGACTTCGCCACGAAGAGGTGAACGGTCTTGTGGATCGTCTTGCCGTTCGCCTCGAAGACGTAGTCGTAGTCCTCGCGAAAACCGTCGAGGAGCCGGAACTGCTCGATACCTGCCTCTTCCTTTACTTCGCGGATCGCCGTCTGCTGTAGCTCTTCATCTCCTTCGACACCGCCCTTGGGAAACTCCCAATCGCCTGGGCGGCTCTTGAGTAGAAGATACTCGCGCCGGCCCCGCGTATCGCGGAAGAGGATCGCGCCTGCGCTCGTAGCTTCGACTGCCATTAACTGGGCTAACAGGTGCGACGTTAAGAGAATATCGGACTGTTCGTCCAGCGTATACGGTTTGCCGTGCCAATTCGGCGGCCATCGCGGCCGAACGCTCGCCGTTTTCGGGGCGTTCGTCCCGGTTCACGAATCGTTCGCCCATCAGCGCGCCCGACTCGAGCGGCGCCCGCGCGCCATCTCAGCAAGCTTTTACGCCCCGGCCGTTGACGAATGGACGACCAGCCATGACCTTCGTGACCCGTCTGACGCTCCAGAGCGGCGATCGCGCCGCGCTCGACGCCATCGTCGACGACATCAAATCGACCGCCGAACGCAAGGGCGCCGCGCTGAAAGGCCCCCACTCTCACCCCCCGGAGAAACACTCCGTGCCCCAGCACTGCCGGCTCCACGCCGACGACGAGCGGCGATTCTCCTCGTGGAGCTACACCGTCTTCACCCGCGAACTCGAGATTCACGGTCACGACAACCTCGCGCGCAACATCGCCTCGCAGAACTTCCCCGACTCGGTCCACATCGAGGCCGAGGTCGAGCAGATCCGCGGCGCCGGGCAGAGCAACTGAGCGCCAACGACGCGACTGCGGTTTCGATCTCGAGTCTCTCTCGACCCCGTTTGCGATCGTTTCACCGCCAAACGTTCCGTTAGCCGAGCATACGTCCGCATAACTACCACCGGCTCGCCGGATCGTCGGGACGATGACGGACGATCGATCCGACACGGCGCGACGACGCTTCTTGCAGGTGCTCGGCGCTGGAACGGCGCTGGGTATCGGTGCATCGACGACGGCCACGGCCAGTGGCGACGGCGACAAATCTGCGACGCCGACGGTCACGGCCGGTGACGACGATCCGGAGGCGGCGCTCGACGATCCGGGACTGATAACCGCGGAGAGCGACGCCGACTTCGAGACGACCGTCGCGCGCGTCGAACCGGCCCTCGAGGTGCGAGACCTGCTGCTCGTCGCGACGATCGACCACGCGGAAAACGCCGAGTCGGCCGATATGGACCTCCCGCCGACGACGCTGTTCCTCTTCGGTAATCCCGCGGCCGGGACGCCGCTGATGCGGGCGAGTCGCTCGGTCGCGATCGACCTCCCGCAGAAACTGCTCGTCTGGGAGGCCGACGGGCAGGTGTTCGTGACCTACAACGATCCGCGGTATCTGGCTCGCCGGCACGACCTCGAGGGTGTCGACCAGCAGCTGACGGGCGTCGCCGACGCGCTGGCCGACCTCGCCAGTGCGGTCGCCGGTACCGAACCCGACGCCGGCGAGGACTGACCGATCGACGCCGCGCCGCTCGTCTCGAGCGGTCGGTCGTGACGTGCTCGTCGCCCACGAACCGTGCGAAGAGGTGCAGTACTTTTGACCCGTCACGACGAGACACGGGTATGAGCACGGACGACCTCGTCTCGCTGCGTCGAGACCTCCACCGGCGACCCGAACCGGCCTGGTGCGAGTTCTACACCACCGCACGACTCGTCGACGAACTCGAGTCCAGACTGGGCGACGACCTCGACGAACTCCACGTCGGCCCCGACGCCATCGCGGGCGACCACCGGATGGCCGTCCCCGACGAGGCGGAACTGACCCGCTGGCTCGACCGGGCCCGCGAGGCCGGCGCCGACGAGGAGGTCCTCGAGTCCCTCGCGGGCGGCTACACGGGCGCCGTCGCCGTCTTAGAGCGCGGCGAGGGACCGACGGTGGGCCTGCGCGTCGACATCGACGGGCTCCCGCGCGAGGAGAGCGACGCTCCCGACCACGCTCCCGCCGCGGCGGGGTTCCGCTCGGAACACGAGGGCGCGATGCACGCCTGCGGCCACGACGCCCACGCGACCATCGGGATCGGCGTCGCAGAGCGGATCGCCGCGAGCGACGACTTCTCGGGGACGCTGAAGGTGTTCTTCCAGCCCGCCGAGGAGGTCGTCGGCGGCGGCAAGTCGATGGCGAAGAGCGAGCACATCGCGGACGTCGACCGACTGCTCGCGATCCACATCGGGCTCGACCACCCGACCGGCGAGATCGTCGCCGGCATCGACGGCTTCCTCGCCGTGCGCCACCTCGAGGCCGAGTTCGCCGGCGAGTCGGCCCACGCCGGCGGCCACCCCGAACAGGGGCGCAACGCCGTCCAGGCGATGGCGACCGCAGTGCAAAATCTCTACGGGATCCCGCGGCACAACGACGGCAAGACCCGGATCAACGCCGGCGTCGTCGAGGGCGGCAGCGCCGCCAACATCATTCCGGACGAGGCGCGCATCCTCGCGGAGGTCCGGGGCGAGACGACCGACCTGATGGAGTACATGGACCGGAAGGCCCGCCACGTGATCCGATCGGCCGCCGAGATGCACGAGTGCGAGGTCTCGTTCGGCCTCGGGGCGGAGGCCCCGAGCGCGACAAGCGACCAGCGACTCGTCGACGTCGTCGCCGACGTCGCCGGCGAGACCGCGGGCGTCGAGAACGTCCTCGAGCGCGACGACCTCGGCGGCAGCGAGGACGCGACGTACCTCATGCAGGCCGTCCAGGAGAACGGCGGCGAGGCGTGTTACGTCGGCATCGGGACCGACCACCCCGGCGGCCACCACAGCGCGACGTTCGACGTCGACGAGGCGAGCATCGCCCACGGCGTCGACGTCGTCTCCGGTGCGATCGAGCGACTCGGCCGCGGACGGCCCTGAAGGCGTTCCGGCGGTGAACAAACGGATCGAACGGCTTCGATCGACGATGGGCGGCTCGGCGCCGCTGCCGTCGTCGGATCAGTGGTCGCCGTCGTGATCGACGACGACCTCGAGGTCGAACGGCTCGTCGGCCGGGGCCGATTCGGGCTCGAGGTAGCCGACCGCGAAGGCCGAGGAGACGGTCCCGGCGTCGGGTTCGACGTCGAACGTCGCGACGGCGTCGCCGTCGTTGGCGTCGGTCGCGGGTCGGACCTCGAGGGTGTACATATCCCCGGGGACCTCGACGGCGGCCGCGTCGCCGAAGGCGGCGCCCTCGAACAGCACCGTCTCGCCGTCGCCGGCGGTGACGTCGACCGCGGGGGCGTCCGGCGAGGCGTGGACGAGACGAATGCGGGCCTGATCGCCGGGATCGCTCAGGTCGTCCTCGTAAACCATCACCTCGAACGGCTGATCGTCCCCTTCGAGTTCGCCCACCGCGGCGACGGTGTAGTCCCCCTCGCCGACCTCGAGGTCGTCGTCGAAGACGACCGTGTCGGGATCCCCGGCGGCCGTGATCTCGACCGCGTAGGTCCCGGGCTCGAGTGGGAGGTAGTCGCTGACGGCCCGGTAGGGGACGTCCTCGAGGACGGCGTCGCCGTCGACCCAGACGTCGACGTTCGGCGCGTCCGGGGAGAGGTGGGCGACGCGGACGTTCCCCATCGCTTCGTCCATGTCGTCGCTCTCGGACTCGTTGTTCATGTCTTCGGCTCCGTTCTCCATGTCGTCGCCGTTCGCCCCGTCGTCGGACATCTCCTCGTCCTCCGAATCGTCGCCGCCACCCGTGCAACCGGCGATCGCGACGATGCCGGTGGAGCCGATCAGTGACAGTGCGCGTCGGCGCGTGTGATTTCGTGTCACGATACGACGTATCAGACAGCCGTGAATCACGAGTTTCCCTAACAGTGAAGGGTTTTGGCCAGAACTCGTTTCCGTCACGAAGGTAAGAACGTCCTCGAGCAATCCGGTATAGCAGAAATGAACCATGAATCGGCTCGAGTTATCTGGCCGGGAGCGGCCTCCGAGCACCGCGAGGAGTCCGCGATCCGGGGAAGGGCAGGCCGTCGCCCGGTAGCGACCGTGAGCGAGGCCGCAGGCCGAGCGAGCGGGCCGACGACTGACCCGGAAGCGCGCTGTGCGCGGCTGAAGGGGAAGGAGGAGTGCTTTTCATCAAAGTTTTGCCGAGGGTGCGCCGCAGGCGCACCCGCAGAGCAAAAGTTTGTTAGTATTTAGGATCGGCCCCGGTCGTCTCGTAGACGGACTCCATCAGGTCGTCGCGCCGTTGCTGCCAGTGCTCGAGGGCGGCGGGGTGGTGGGGGTACTCCTCGTAGAGTTCGAGCAGGTCGTCGGCGCGGCGCTTCGTTCGGAAGAGGTTCCAGATCGTGTCCCAGTGCTCGCGGCTCTTGTACAGGCTCTCTGCGGCGAGCTTCGGACCGATGCTCGTGCTGCCGGAGTACAGCGCTTCGGCGAGTTTCTCGCCGGGCATCGCGGCGAGCAGCCCCATCAGGTCGTCGACGTCGACGGCCGTCGAGAGGATGTTGTAGACGTCCAGCGCGGCGTAGCGGGCGCCGAAGTGGTCCATGACGCGCTCGTTGTACTCCCAGAGGGCCTTCTCGCTGAGGTCGCCGGTCTCGAGGCCCTCGACCGCGGCCTCGGCGGCGTACTTGCCGGCGTAAGCGGCGCCGGCGATGCCGCCGCCGGTGGTGGGGTTGACGTGACCCGCGGCGTCGCCGACGGCCATGTAGCCCGGGTGGACGGCCGAGTCGTAGGGCCGGCGAGTGGGGAGGGCCGCGCCGAGTTTGTCCTCGACCTCGGCGCCGCGGAACTCGGAGCGGTTCTCGAGGTCGCGCTTGAGGTCGTCGACGAGTTTCATCGGCTCCTCGGTCATCTGGAAGCCCAGTCCGGCGTTGATCTCGGTGTCGGTTCGCGGGAAGTACCAGAGGTAGCCCGCGGCGCGCTCGGTCGGCTTGAACACGAGCGCGTCGTCCCACTCGACGGGATCGTCGACGCGGACGATCTCGCGGTAGGCCGAACAGAAGTGGCTGTAGTTGACGTTCGTGTCGAACGTCGACGTCGAGAAGTCGACGTGGTCCTGTAGGACCGACAGCGAGCCCGCGGCGTCGATGACGACGTCGGCCTCGTAGGTTCGGGGCTCGCCCTTCCGGATCGCTTCCACGCCGGTGACCTGCCCGTCGTCGGCCTGCGTGACGTTCTTCACGACCGTATCGTAGTGGAAGTCGGCGCCCGCGTCCGCTGCACCCTCGATGATCAGGCGGCCGTACTCCCAGCGGTCGATGACCGCTAACTCGCCGGGGATCGGGATCTCGAGGACGGTGTCTTCCTGGGGGATCTCGAAGCGGCCGTGGTCGACGCCCGTGTTGGTGAAGGCGGGTTCGATCTGCGATTTCGGGATCGATTCGGGGAAGGCGTCCGCGCCCTTCAGGGCGTCCCCGCAGGCGATGTGGCCGGCCTCGTCCTCGGTCTTGCGCTCGAGGACGACGACGTCGTACCCCTCGCGTGCGACGGTCGCTGCGGCGTAACACCCTGCGGTCCCCGCGCCGACGACGACCACGTCCGGCGAGTGGGTCTCGGACGCGGCGGTCGTCGACTGCTCCTGCGTACTCATACTAACAGTGTCTACACCACGGGGAGAAAACGTTTTATGTGTTATTTGTCGGCATCGCGAGGCCAAAAGCGGGAGCCGACGGCCCGGTGTCCGTCGCCGTTCGGTCGCGAGACGGCATCGACGGTCCGAACTGGTTCCGCCGTGCGAGTCTCCTTGCTCCTATCACGACACAGATGTGAATAAAGAGTTTTAGTGAGGTCGTCCGTATCGGTTGCTATGACTGAGTATACGGTCGAATTCGTCGGGACGGGTGAGACGATCACCTGTTCGGACACGGAGACGATCCTGAGCCGGTGTCTCGAGGAGGGCATCGCCCAGGAGTACTCGTGTCGCGTCGGGATGTGTCTGGCCTGCTCGGCGGAGATCGTCGAGGGCGAGGTCACCCAGCCCGCGGCCCGCGGACTGACCGAGGAAGAGGCCGAGAACTACGCGCTCACCTGCATGGCGCGCCCGCAGTCGGATCTCAAACTCGACCGCGGCGAGTACCCGCCGAGCATCGAGAGCGACCTCGAGGCCGACGGCTCGAACGCCGGCGCGACCGCGGACGACTGACCGTTCGCGACTAACACTCGTTCCTTCTCGCGCGGTCGCCCGACGAGCGTTCCGCTCACTCGGCGACCGCGCAGTTGTTCGGCCCGAGCTCGAGTTCGAACGCCGTCTCGGCGTCGACGTCCTCGCGGCCGAGATTCGCCGCGACGATGCGCTCGTGGTTGGACGGCCGCGGCGGGAGGTCGCTCGTGGCGTGCTCGACGAAGGCGGCTTCGTCCATCGAGAACGCCGCGAGTCGGTCGCGCAGCGAGCCGAGACGAGCGGTGTAGGTTCCGTCGTCCCGCGGGTCCGCGACGTCGCTGTAGTGGCCCGGGGCGATCGTCGTCTCGTCCGGGATCTCCTCGAGTCGCTCGTGCAGCGTCTCGTATAGTCGTCGGGCGGCTTCGGACGCTCCGTCGTCGCCGCGTTCGAGGTCCGGCCGCCCGACGCCCTCGAGGAAGAGCGTGTCGCCGGTAAAGAGGACGTCGCCGAGCCGGTAGGAGAGCGACTCGGTCGTGTGGCCCGGTGTCGAAAGCGCGGTTAGCGTCGCCGAACCGATCTCGAGTTCGTCAGCAGCGGAGAGGGTCGTCGCGTCGAACGCGAGGCCGCGATCCGTCGCGCCCTCGGGCACGATCGGCTCCGCGTCGGTCCGCTCGGCGAGGGCGCGGACGCCGCTGACGTGGTCGGCGTGGACGTGGGTGTCGACGGCGTACCGGAGCTCCGCGCCCCGGTCCGCAGCGTCGTCGACGTATCGATCGGCGAACGCGCGGAGCGGGTCGATCACCGCCGCCTCGCCGTCGCTGTAGATCGCGTAGGCGAGACAGCCGCTCGAGGGCCGGTCGTACTGGACGACCGTCGCGGGCGCGTCGACCGCGAGTTCGCGGGCGACGTACAGGTCGGCCCAGGCGTCCATCCCGCCGGCGAGGTTGCCGGCGTCGAGACCGGCGTCCCGGAGGAGGTCGACGGCGTGCGCGCTGGCCGCCCCGCGCCCGCAGACCGCGACGATCGGCTCCTCGAGGTCGTCGACGAGGTCGGTCACGCCGCCGGTCGCCTGGGCCTGGATGAACTTCATGTGGGGAATCTGGACGGCCTCGACGCCCGCGCCCTCGAGGTGCCAGCGCTCGAACTCGTCCCGGTCGCGGACGTCGAGGACGGTAAACCCGTCGCCGGACCGCAGCCGGTCGGCCAACGCCTCGGGTTCGATCGAGGCCTGTTCGCGTTCGGCCGTCGGCTCCGCAGGCTCGTTCCCGTCGGTCATGGGCGTCGGTACGCCGCCGCGACGGTTAAGTCGTGGCTCGAGGTGGGGTCGCCCGTCCCGTCAGCCCGCCGAGCCGTCACCAACGTTCAACACGATCCGCGGTGTCGAAGGGGTATGGACGCCGACGGATTCCGGGACGCGGTCGAGGACTCGATGGACAGCGAACTCGAGCGACTCGGGTCGTCCAAACTGCTCGTCGCGCTCACCGACGCCGATCTGACGGCCGAAACGGTCCTCCGGACGGTCGCCGACGGCGAACGCGCCGCGATGGAGACCTTCGAGGGCTGGGCCGACGACGAGGGCCACGAAGATGCACAAGAACTGTTCGCCGAGTTCCGCGAGCAGGAGCGCGAGCACTACGAACGGGTCGCTGACCTGCTCGAGGGCGAGGGCGACGCCGACGCGACCGGCGGACCGATGCACGAGGCCCTCCGATCGCTCGAGGACGCGACCGCCCGCCTCGGCGGACTCGTCGGACGATCGATGGTCGGCGAGCGGACGCACCTGCAGGTCGTGAGCTTCTTCGTCAACGAGGGCGACGAACGCCGAGCCGAGCAGTTCCGGGAGCTGCGAAGCGAGACGGCGGCGCAGGGCGACCGGGCGCTCGAGCTACTCGAGGACGTCTGCGACGAGGACGGAGACTGGGACCGCGCTCGAGACGCGACCGAGGAGGTTATCGAGATCGCGTACGACGCGTACGCGGGCTCGCTGGACGAGATGGGAATCGACCCGAAACCGATCTGCTGAGGCGAGCGCGGCGAGTGTTCCTCGAGTCCGACGACGTGCTCCGTTCGGACGGAGTTGTCACAGTTCTCACTCACAGCCCACGGTCCCGAACCGCGAGTCCAAACGGCTAGAAGTGGTGAAGATGGACTCCCTCCCGATCCTCTCTGCGGTCGAACGGCTCGCGATCGCGGTCAGTCGACGAAGTCGATGTCGTCGCCGCCCGCCTGGCCGGTCATCTCCGGCTGGACGGTCTCCTCGTCGGGCCGGCCGTAGATCTGGGGCGATTCGACGCCGGTGACGACGATCATCGTCCGCATGCTGCCCTCGAGGCTCTCGTCGATCGAGGTCCCCCAGATGATGCGCGCGTCGGGGTCGATCCGGTCGTAGATCTCCTCGACGACGCCCTCTGCCTCCTCGATGGCCATGTCGTTGCCGCCGGTAACGTTGACCAGCGCGGAGCTCGCGCCGGAGATGTCGACGTCCAGCAGCGGGGAGCGCAGCGCGGTCTTGACCGAGTCCTCGGCTTTCGCCTCGGAGTCGGATTCCCCGAGACCGATCATGGCGACGCCGCCGCGTTCCATGACGGTGCGAACGTCGGCGAAGTCCAGGTTGACGAGGCCGGGCTTGGTGATCAGTTCCGTGATGCCCTTGACCGAACGCATCAGCACCTCGTCAGAGACCTTGAACGCCTGGCGGACGGGCAGTTTGCCGACCGAGTCGAGCAGGCGGTCGTTGGGGACGACGATGACGGTGTCCGAGACGTCGCGCAGGCGCTCGAGGCCCGCTTCGGCGTTCGTCCGTCGGACCTCGCCTTCCGCGGTAAACGGCGTCGTGACGATCGAAATCGTCAGGGCGCCGGCCTCGCGGGCGGCCTTGGCGACGACGGGCGCGGAACCGGTCCCGGTCCCGCCGCCCAGTCCCGCCGTGACGAAGACCATGTCGGAGCCGTCGATGGCGTCGTAGATGTCCTGCTGGCTCTCGAGTGCGGCCTCCTCGCCGACCTGCGGGAGCGAGCCGGCGCCGCGGCCGCCGGTCTTCTCCTCGCCCATGAGGATCTTGGTGTCGGCCTCGATCTCTACGAGGTGCTGGACGTCGGTGTTGGCGGCGACGAGTTTCGCGCCGTGGATGCCCTCCTCGTGCATGCGGTTGACCGTGTTCCCGCCGGCGCCGCCGCAGCCGACGACGGTGATATCGGTCTGGAGATCCTGGAGAACGTCCTCGAGTTCGTCGTCGGTCATCGTCCCTGTCCGGTGGCCGTCCGACGCGTCGCCCGCGGACTGGTCGTCCCGGGGCGGAGCGTCGTCGGGGACCTCGGACTGCTCCCCGGTTTCGGCCTCGTCGATCGCATCGTCGATGATGGAGTCCATTCTTGGCACTGTCTAGAAGATGGAGCATAATTACCTTTCCCCTACACGTCAGACGCATGTCTGACACAATCCGGGGAGAGTATCTATCACCTACCCGATTCCACGAATCCCGCCCCCGGATGCAGTAACCGGCGCTTACTGCGTTCGTTCTGTCCGGTTACTTCGGGAACCGATCGGTTTGCTGACGTCGAACCCTCTGCGGACTGATCGTTTCACCGTCGACGGTGACGGGCTCGCCGTCGGCGAGCGCGCCGAACTTCGGCCCCTCGGGAACGCCGATCTCGCGCGCGAGTTCGGGATCGAACGCCGTCCGCTCGGCGACGACCGCGTCGTCCGCGACGGTCACGTCGTCGTACTTCTCCTCGAGGACGGTCGCGAGCGCCGCGACGATCGTCTCGCGGGCGGCCGCCTCGTCCGCGGTCGGAACCGCGGCGCGCGACCCGACGCGACTGCCCCCGTTCTCGGTCGCGAAGGCGACGGCGTTCGATGCGACGATCTCTCGCACGCGGTCGGGATCGATCCCCTGTGCGGCGGCGACCAGTTCGGCCGGCAGGTCGACGACGTCGAACGCGTCCGCGCGTCGGTCGCCGAACCGGATCCCGTCGTCGATGCGCCCGAGATCCGCCTCGACGGCGTCGACCAACTCGAGCGGGCGATCGTCCACCTCGCGGAGCCAGGTCTCGCTGACGAGCCGGTAGCCCAGATCCTCGAGCGTCTCTTCGAGGACCGGCCACTCGCCGTCGACGAGGGCTACCTCCGTCTCGCTGGCCGCGAACGCGGCGTCGAGCACGTCGCGGTGGGTCGTCGGGTGGTCCATCGCCTCGAGGGCCCAGTCGGCCGCGACGTGGCCGACCGCCCACTCGGTTTCGCGGACGACGCGCTCGAACCGCGGCGCGTAGTGGTTGCCGCCGAAGCCGACGATCTGCCTATGGCGGTGGGGGTCGACGCCTCGAAGGTCGAGAATCGCGCGGGCGACCGCCTCGGCGCCCGCGGGGTCGTCCCACTGCTCGTCGCCGCTGCCCAGTTCCGCGAACAGCGACGGGCAGCCGACCGCCGTCGGGCCGTGGTGAGTACACTCCATGCCCACGTCGTACCCCTCGGGGGCGTGCTCGTCGAAGGCCTCGAGCAGGTGCGCCAGCGCGTTCGGACACGCGTCGGCGACGGCGTCGGGCTCGCCGCCGAACTCCGCGGGACCGAAGTTCCCCGTGAAGTGGCCCGTCAACAGCGGTCCCGTGTCGCCGGAGTGGCGCGAGGCGAAGACCAGCAGGTCGGGGTCGCAGTCGAAGGCGTCGACGGGCGACTCGAGTTCGAGGTGGAAGTCCTCGAACGACCGGAGTTCGGCGCCCTCGAGTCGGTAGTAGGTTCCGCCGCCGTCGGCGTCGGGTCGGGAGCCGTCCTCGAGGGCCTCCCAATCGGCGAGGTCGCGGAGCTGGTCGCAGACGTGGACCGACGCGCGGTCGGCCCGGCTCTCGACGATAGCGATCACGCGAGAGCGTCGGTACCGAGCGGAGGAATAGCCTGCGTTTTCGAAGCGGATCCGCGGGGTCCGGTCGTCGATTCTGAGAGCGTTTTCCCCACTCGAGGTGCGAGTCGTCGTTTCTGGCCGGACGGTTCGTCTGGGCGTGCGACCGGTTCGGCGAATACCGGAGCCGACGGGAGCTCACTCGGTCGACCGGCCGCGACCCGGTACCGTCGCCGATTCTCGTTCCGATACCGGCCCCCACAACCATAATCAAAAATAAATATAAACACGTGGCACAGGTCCCCGTCGGTTTTTCCGCGTTCCGAATGGTAACTGGTAACGGGAACCACTGGGCCGAACACGGCCGGACCGAACGTGTTCTGAACACACCAGCCAACCAATGACAGACTCACCTCCGGAATGCGACGGCGAGGCGAACGGAACGACGACCGGACCAAACGACGACGACTGTCCCGAGTTCACCCTCGACGTTCGCCGGCTGGCGACGCGTCTCCCCGACTACGCCGTTTCGATACTCGACGCGGACGGTCGCGTCGCCACGTGGAACGAGAGCGTCCGAGCGCTCACGGGATACGAGGAAGCCGAGGTCGCGGGTCGACACTACCGGATCTTCTTCCCGCCCGAAGAGCGCACGACCGGTCGGCCGGCACAGATACTCGAGCGCGCACGCGCCGAGGGGCGCGTCGAAGACGAGGGCTGGCGCTGCCGGAGCGACGGCAGCCGGTTTCGGGCTCGCGAGGTGATCGTACCGGTCCGCGAGAACGAGATCGCCGACTCGGGGACGTTCGACCCCGACGTGACCTCGCGCGGCGCGGACGAGTCGGCCGGCGACGTCGTGGCCTACGCGAGCTTCCTTCAGGACCGGACCGACGAGTACGAACGCGAACGGACCCTCCGCGAGGAGAAGGCGTTCGCGGAGAGCATCTTCGAGGCCCAGCCGGACGTCGTCTACGCCTTCGACGCGGAGGGGAACTTCCTCGAGTGGAACGACCGCGTTCCGGAGGTGACGGGATACGCGGAGTCGGAACTGGCCGAGATGGACCCCCTCGAGTTCGTCGTGCCGGAACACCGCGAGCGGATCGCGGAGTCGATCCAGCGGATCCTCGAGGAAGCGGCGTACGTCTCCGTCGAGGCGGATCTCCTCACGAAAGACGGCCGTCGGATCCCCTACGAGTTCAACACGTCCCGAATCACCGACGACACCGGCTCCGTCCTGGGCTTTACCGGCGTCGGCCGCGACGTCAGCGAACGCGAGGCCCGCGAGCGGGAACTCCGCGAGGAGAAGGCGCTCACCGAGAGCATCTTCGAGGCGCAGCCGGACATGCTCTACGCCTACGACACCGAGCAGAACCTGATCCACTGGAACGATCGGTTCGAACAGGCGACGGGCTACGACCCCAGCGAACTCGAGGGCATGCACCCGCTCGAGTTCATCGCCCCGTCCGACCGCGACCACATCGCCGACGCCATCGAGCGAATCCTCGAGGACGGCGACCGCGTCACGGCAGAGGGAGGGATACTGACGAACGACGGCGAGATCGTTCCCTACGAGTTCAACAGCGCACGGATCACCGACGACACCGGCTCCGTCCTGGGCTTTACCGGCGTCGGCCGCGACATCACCGGCCGCAAGGCCCGCGAACGGGAACTCGAGCGGTTGGAGCGGCTCAACGCGACGATCAGGGCGATCGACGAGGCGATGGTCACCGCCGAGACCCGCGACGAGATCGAATCCGCGATCGTCGAGACGTTCGCCGACGCGGCGGCCTACCGCTTCGCCGCCATCGGTCGCGTCGATCGGGTCGCGACGAGCGACCGGCAGCTCTGGGAGCCCCAGACGTGGGACGGGATCGACGCGAGCGCGGTCGAGACCGTCCTTCCGTCGTTCGTCGAGCCCTCGGGCGAGTCGCGCGAATCGGCGCTCGAGACGGAGTCCGTGCGGTGTTATCACGGCCTCCGCGAGAGCGACGTCGACGACTGGCGCCGCGACGCTCGCGAGCGCGACTACGGCGCGGTCGCGGTCGTCCCGATCACCGCGAGCGGTCGCACCTACGGACTGCTCGTCGTCGGCGCCGCCGAGTCCGCGGCGTTTACCGACCGCGAACGGAAGGTCCTCCAGGAGTTCGGCGGCACGATCGGCCACGCGATCAACGCGATGGCGGTCCGGCGACTCCTCTATCAGGACACCGTCGTCGAACTCGAGTTCGAGTCCACCGACCGGCGGGACGTCTACGTCGACTGCTCGGCCCGCCTCGACTGCCGGCTCTCGATCGATCACGTGTTGCCGCTGACCGACGAGCAGTTCGTCCACTACGTGACCGTCGCCGGCGCCGCTCCCGACAGGATCCGGTCGGTCGTGACCGACTACGACGCGGTCGAGGAACTCCGGTCGGTGGATACCGACGGGGACGAAAGCCACTGGGAGGTCGTCGTCGCCGGACCGACGATCACCGGCTTGCTCGCGGATTACGGGGCTCGAGTGCGCTCGAGAGTCGCCGACCGCGGCGTCTCGACGACCGTCGTCCAGACCAGTCCCGACGTCGAGATCCGCGACCTCGTCGACGCCGTCACCGCGGCCTACCCCGAGACGGAGTTCGTGTCGAAACGGACCGTCGAGCGGCCCGTCGAGACCGGCGGTGACTTCCGCCGGCGGGTCGCCGAGGAGTTGACCGAGAAACAGCGGACGGCCCTCGAAGTGGCCTTCTACGGCGGCTACTTCGAGTGGCCGACGCGAAGCAGCGACGCCGGCGAGATCGCCGATCGACTCGGGATCGCCCGCCAGACGTTCCACCAGCACCTCCGGGTCGCTCAGGCGAAGTTACTCACGGCGTACTTCGAGGGCGGGAACGGCCCTCTACGGGGAGAGTGAGCGGATTCCGTCGCGGTATCTCTCGGTCATACCAGAGCACGCTGGTACAGTCCTTTCCAGCGTCGACTGTCTTTATCGTTCAATGAATACCCGCGCTGCTCTCGAAGGAACAACCGCCGCGTTCGATGGTCTCTCCGCCCCCCGACGGCGGTATCTCCTTTCGGTCCTCTACGACCGGCAGGAGCCCACGTCGCTGGAAACGCTCGCGACGGAAGTGGCCGTCCGCGAACACGCTTCGCCGATCGTCACCGACGAGCAGGTCCGGACCGCGCACATCGAACTCGTTCACAACCACGTCCCCCGACTGCTCGAGGCCGAGTTGCTGGTCGAGGAACCGGCCACCGACGGAACGCGCCGGATCGCCCTCGCCGAGCGGTCGCTGTTCGACGCCGACTGGGTGGCGTTCCTGCTCGAGAACCCGACCGGGGGTCCGGACTGGGACGAACAGCAGGTGAACCGAACGCTCGAGACGCTGGGTCCCGTCCGCCGCCGCGAGGTCTGTCGCGTCCTCGCGAGACAGCCCGACGGGCTCGCCGTCGCGGACCTCGCCGCGATCCTCGCGGCGCGCAGCGAGGAGACGCGGCTCGTCGACGTCGACGAATCCGCGCGGGCGCCGGTCGAGACGCGACTCGCTCACGACGATCTACCCGCGCTCGAGAACGCCGGTCTCGTCGCGTACGATCGGGCGGACGGAACCGCCTCGATCGAGACCGACGCGGCTCAGTGGCGAGCCGAGTGGCTGGCCGCGGGGCCGCTCGCGGACGTGTGCTCCCTCCTGTGCGGGGACCGGTCGGAGAGAGACGGCGGCGACGGGGAGAGCGAACCTGCCGACGGTTCGCCGAGCGAGGGCGCCTGCCGGACGCTCGAGGGGACCGAAACCGTCGTCGCCAAGAGCTGCGAGCTCGCGGACAGCGCCGAGGAGGAACTGGTCGTGACGGTGCCCGACGCGGGGCTGCTCGGGCGGCGCTGTCTCGAGCGCTGGCGGGCCGCCGCCGACCGCGGGGTCGACGTCTACGTCGGCTCGCGGTCGCCCCGCGTTCGAGACACCGTCAGGTCGGCCGTTCCCGGGGCGACCATCTGCGAGCCCCAGTGCGACTGGCTGAACTTCCCCGCCGGACGGATCAACCACGGACACGTCGTCTTCGCCGACCGCGAGCGCGTGCTGCTCGTCACACGCGCCGACGAGCCGTCGGCGCCGGCGGGGACGGCCGCCATCACCGGCGACGGTTCGGAGAACGCGCTGGTACGGCTCGTCCGCGAACACGTCGGGCCGCGGCTGGACCGATTGCAATCCCAGTATGCCGACGCCGGGGGGCCGGAGTCGACGCCGCTCCCGCTCTAACGCCGCTTCCAACCCTCACCGTTCTCCCGTAACGCGTTCGTCTACGACGGAAAGAGCAGGTAGATGAACGCGCCGTATCCGACGACGAGCGCGGCGCCGTCGAGTCGCGTGAGCCGCCGCCCGTATCCCATCATCGCGACCAGCAGGACCGTGAAGACGATCAGGAACGGGAGCTCGAGCCGGAGCGTGCTCGAGGCGATCTCGATCGGCGTGATCAGGGCGACGATCCCCAGCACCGCGAGGATGTTGTAGATGTTCGAGCCGACGACGTTGCCGATGGAGAACGCGGTCTCGCCGCGGACGGCGCTGACGACCGACGCCGCCAGTTCCGGCAGCGAGGTGCCGAGCGCGAGCACCGTCAGGCCGATGAAGAGGTCCGAGAAGCCGAGCGCCGACAGCAGCCCGGTGCCGCCGGAGACCAGCCACCGCGATCCGGCGACGAGCGCGATCAGTCCGCCGGCGACGAGCGCGACGTCACGGGGCGAGATCCCGTCTCCGGCGTCCGGATCGTCCATCATTGGCGCCGGATCGGCGTTGACGTAGTAGAGCAGATAGCCGGTGAAGCCGGCCAGCACCAGCAGGAAGACCGCGCCCTCGAGGCGGCCGATCGTCCCGTTGGCGCCGAGGGCGACCAGCAGTATCGCCGCGAACACCATGAACGGGACGTGCCGGCGCATGACGATCGAACTGACCTGCAGGGGTTTGATGAGCGCGGAGATACCGAGCACCAGCCCGATGTTGGCGATGTTCGAGCCGATGACCGCGCCGAGACCGATGTCAGTCGAGACGTTCAGCGCGCCGATCGTCGAGACGAACAGTTCCGGCGCGGTCGTCGCGAAGGCGACCACCGTCACGCCGACGGTCGCCGCCCGGAGGCCGATTCCGAGCGCGAGTCGGCCGGCGCCCGCGACGAGCAGTTCCGCGCCGCCGTAGAGCGCGACGACACCGGCCGCGAGGAGCGCGAGATAGAGCGGGATTCCGGAAAGCATAGCGGCGGCTACTCGCGACCCGTTCAAAAACGATCCGGAAGCGAGCGGCGCGTGGGGCGGTGACCGATCGCCGCGCGAACGGCGGCACCCGATCCGAGCGGCGGACTCGAGGCGGCGAAGTCGCACCGATTATAGTCCCCTCCGCGCGACTGTGGAGTATGGCTATGGACGTCTTCGGGTTGCTCGGCAACCCGGTCGGACACTCGCTGTCGCCGCCGATGCACGACGCCGCGTACGAGGAACTCGGCCTCGAGGCTCGCTACGTCACCTTCGAGCCCGAGCCCTCGGAGATCGAGGACGCGATCGACGGCGCCGAAGCGCTGGGTATCGCGGGGCTGAACGTGACGATCCCCTTCAAGCAGGACGTCCTCGACTGCGTCGAGGCGGACGATCTGGCGACCCGGATCGGCGCCGTCAACACGATCGATTTCACCGGCGAGGGCGCGCCGACGGGCCACAACACCGACGCGGTCGGCGCCCTGCGCGCCCTGCGGGATCACGGCGTGACGGTCGACGGCGCACGCGCCGTCGTCGTCGGCGCCGGCGGCGCGGCCGGGCCGTCGCCTTCGGTCTCGCGGACGCGGGCGCGACGGTCGAGATCGCCAACCGGACCGCGTCGAAGGCCCGCGACCTCGCCGACGAGGTGCCGGGCGCGACGGGCCACGGTCTCGAGGCCGACGCGCTCGCCGACCTGCTTGCCGACGCCGACGTGCTCGTCAACGCCACCAGCGTCGGCATGGAGGAAGACGAGACGCCGGTGCCGGCCGACACGCTCCACGGTGATCTGGCCGTGCTGGACGCGGTGTACCGGCCGCTCGAGACGCGACTCCTGCGGGACGCGGCCGCCGTCGGGGCGACGACCGTCGACGGCGCGTGGATGCTGCTCTACCAGGGCGTCGAAGCGTTCGAGCGCTGGACCGGACGGGGGGCGCCGGTCGACGCGATGAACGCGGCGCTTCGCGATCGGCTCTGAGCCGGGTCCGCGGCCGGAATTGGCTTCCGAGATCCGAGTATCAGGCGAATTTAAGTGAGGGAGCCGACTATATCGCCATAATGGCAATCCTCCAAAAGCTGAAGTCGCTGCTCGGGTTCGGCGATTCGGACCCGGAGCGAGGACGCGGTCGAGAGGTCGGGGTAACGGTCGAACGGGAAGGGTCGCGGGAGGACGAGGCCGACGCCGAACCGACCGAGACCGAACCGGAACCGGAAACGGAGACGGCACCGGCAACGGAAACGCCGGCGCCCTCGAGTTCGACGAGCGGCGCGGACGAAACGGCCGCCGGAACCGAGGAGCCGGCCGTCGAGTCCGACGAACCGTCCGTCGACGTCGAGGAATCGACAGCCGCCGAGTCGGCCGACGACTCCGGAGTGGAAGAGGCGACCGCCTCCGACGCGGAAGACGAAACGGCGGACGTCGAGGATCTCCCCGACAGCGCCGCGGACGCCGCCATCAAGGAGGCGGAACCGGACGACTCGACCGACGCGGCGGACGAGGAATCGACCGACGCGGATGCGACGACCGAACCGGAAGCGGAGCCGGAACCGGCGGCCGCCGCGGAACCCGAGGAGGAACCCGCCGAACCGGAGACGGCCGACGAACCCGCGGAAACGGACGCTGAGGCGGCGTCCGAACCGACGGAGGCGGCCGACGACGCCGACGACGAAACCAACCAGGAGCCGGTCGACTCGATCAAGGGAATTGGCCCGGCCTACGCGGACCGCCTCGCCGCCGCCGGCGTCGAAACGGTCGGCGACCTCGCCGCCGCCGACGCCGCCGACCTGTCCGAGCAGACCGACATCTCCGAAAAGCGCATTCAGGGCTGGATCGACAGAGCGGACGTCCGCTAGTCGACGAGCCCTCGTCCCCGCACTCGCCCGTTCGAAACCCCGCTCTCCCGACGGCCGCTCTCGGCACTCTCGTTTTTCGCCGCTCTCGAAACCGCAAGAGGATTAGGCTCTCGCCCCCTTCCGAGAGGTATGAGCGATCCGCGCGTCGTCACCTCGCTCGCGTCGTTTCGAGCCGCTGCCGGCGAACGGCTCGAGGGTGGCGACGCCACGCCGACCGATGACGCGCCACCCGACGACGCGACGCCACGGGCGCCCGGCGTTCGAATTCCGATCGAAGTCCGCGTCGCCGTCGACGATCCGTTTCTCGCCTATCGGCGGGCGCGCGATTCCGACGCGGGCGGCGCCTTCCTCGAGACGACCGGCGGCCAGCCCGGCTGGGGCTACTTCGGCGTCGACCCCGTCGACCGGCTGACGGTCGGGCCGGACGCGGTCGCGCGAACGGACGACGGGGAGTCTCCGACGCTGGCCGCCCTCGAGGGGCTCCTCGAGCGAGACCGGTTGGTTCGCGGCGACTGTTCGGTCCCCTACCCCTGCGGGGCGATCGGCTGGCTCTCCTACGACGTCGCCCGCGAACTCGAGTCCCTTCCCGAGTCGGCCGTCGACGACCGGGGACTGCCGCGCCTCGAGGTCGGCGTCTACGACCGACTGGCGGCCTGGGAAGCGCCGACCGACGACGGTGCGGTGACGCTGCGGGTGACGGCCTGTCCGCGACTCGCCGGCGACGACGGCTCCGACGAGGCGCTCGAGGCGGCCTACGAACGCGGTCGCGACCGGGCGCTCGAACTCGCGCGGGCCGCCCTCGAGGGCGATCCGGGGGTCGACGAGCCGCCGGTGGCGACGTCCGAAGCGACGTTCGAGAGCGACTGCGGTCGCGAGGCGTTCGCCGAGCGCGTCCGCCGGGTCAAGGAGTACGTCCGGGACGGCGACACCTTTCAGACGAACGTCTCCCAGCGGCTGGTCGCTCCCGCGGCGGTCCACCCCGTGGCGGCCTACGACGCCCTCCGGCGGGTCAACCCCGCGCCGTACTCGGGGCTCCTCGAGGGCCGCGCGGCCGATCTGGTGAGCGCGAGTCCCGAACTCCTGCTCGAGCGCGACGGCGACTTCGTCCGGACGGAGCCCATCGCGGGCACGCGTCCGCGCGGCGAGACGGCGGCGGACGATCGGGAACTCGAGGACGACCTCCTGAGCGACGAGAAGGAGCGGGCCGAACACGCGATGCTGGTCGATTTAGAGCGCAACGACCTCGGGAAGGTCTGCGAGTACGGCTCCGTGGCGGTCGACGAGTACCGCCGGATCGACCGCTACTCGGAGGTGATGCACCTCGTCTCGAACGTGACCGGACGACTGCGCGACGACGAGTCGCTGGCCGACGCTATCGCGGCGGTCTTCCCGGGCGGCACGATCACCGGCGCGCCGAAACCGCGGACGATGGAGATCATCGACGAACTCGAGGCGACCCGTCGGGGCCCCTACACGGGCAGCGTCGGCATCTTCGGCTTCGACGGGCGGGCGACGCTGAACATCGTCATCCGGACGCTCGTCCGCCACGCCGCGGAGTACCACCTCCGGGTCGGCGCCGGGACCGTCCACGACTCCGATCCCTACCGCGAGTACGACGAGACCCTCGACAAGGCCCGCGCGCTGATCGCGGCCGTCGACGAGGCGCTGGGCGAGCGGGCCGGGATGGCGCTCGAGGCCGAACGCGGAGGTGAGCAGCGTGAGTGACGGACGCGGTAGTCGGGAGCGAGCGGACACGAGCGAGCGCAGCAAACGGTTGCTGGTGATCGACAACTACGATTCGTTCGCGTACAACCTCGTCCAGTACGTCGGCGAGGTCGCCGACGAGGTCGTGGTCCGGCGCAACGACGAGATCGATCTCGCCGATCTCGAGTCGATCGATCCCACCGGAATCGTCGTCTCACCGGGGCCGGGAACGCCGGAGGAGGCCGGCATCTCGATCCCGCTGTTCGCCGAGACTGACTACCCGATTCTGGGGGTCTGTCTCGGCCACCAGGCCCTCTGTGCGGCCAACGGGGCACCGGTCGTCCATGCGCCCCACGTCGTCCACGGCAAGCCCTCGACGGTCGAACACGACGGGGACGGAATCTTCGACGGCCTGCCCGAGACCTTTCAAGTCGGCCGATATCACTCGCTGGCGGTCGACCGCGCGGACCTTCCCGACACCCTACTCGAGACGGCGCGGACGACCGACGAGCGCGGCGTGCTGATGGCGGTCCGCCACCGGGAGAAGCCCCACGTGGGCGTCCAGTTCCACCCCGAGAGCATCCTGACGCGGGGCCACGACGACGCGGCCGACGGCGACGGCATCTCGCTGCGGGTCGGGAAGCGCATGGTCGCGAACTTCTGTCGGTTCGCCGCGGAAGCGACGGCGACGGGAGCGGAGGAGACGCGGGATGACTGACGAAGACGACCGCTACTACCACGTCGACGGCGAGATCGTCCCCGCGAGCGAGGCGACCGTCAGCGTCGACGACCGGGGCTTCCGGTACGGCGACGCCGCCTTCGAGACCATGCGGGCCTACGGCGGGACGGTCCTTGCGTGGGACCGCCACGTCGAGCGACTCGAGTCCACTTGCGACGCCCTCTCGCTCGCACACGGGTTGACCGGGGCCGACCTCCGCGAGCGGATCGACGAGACCCTCGCCGCGAACGACCTCGCCGACGCCTACGTCCGGCTCTCGATCACGCGCGGCGTCCAGCCGGGGAAGCTGACGCCCCGACCCGAGGTCGATCCGACGGTGGTCGTCTACGCGAAACCGTTGCCCCGCGGGGGGCTCGAGGGCGATTCGGTCTGGGACGAGCCCGCGACCGCGCGGACCGTCGAGACGCGCCGAGTGCCCGACGAGGCGATCCCGACCGGGGCGAAGACGCACAACTACCTGAACGGAATCCTCGCGCGCGCGGAACTCCGGGACGCCGACGGGTCAGTTGAGGCGGACGAAGCGCTCGTGTGCGACCTCGAGGGAGCGGTCGCGGAGGGCGCGACGAGCAACCTGTTTTTCGTCCGCGACGGCATCCTCCACACGCCGACGACCGAGGGGGACGTGCTGCCCGGGATCACTCGTAAGATCGTCCTCGAACTGGCGGCCGAGGAGGGCATTCCGACTCGAGAAGGCGAATACGATCTCGCGGACGTGCTCGAGGCCGACGAGGCGTTTCTGACGAACCGGACCTGGGAGCTCCGGCCGATCGCGACGTTAGACGACAGAGAGATCGGCGGCGGCCCCGTTACGGAGCGGCTCTCGCGGCTGTACGACGAGCGCGTCGAACGATCCTGTTACTTCTCGAGCTAACTCTGCGAGGCGATCGCGGCTGCCTCACGCATCGGCGGTCCGCAACGGAAGCGGCGGAATAGCGACCGTCAACCCGATTCCGGATCCGATCATGAGACCGACGTACCCGAGGAGTTCGAACCGACCGAAGACGAGGACCTCGAGGCCGCCGAAGAGAAGGAAGGCGAGATCGTTCAGAACGCGAACGAGAGCGCGACGTTCCGGACGATCCACTCGCTCATTTTTCGGCTATCACTTCGGATACCAAGCTGATAAGCGTGTCGCGAACCGCCTCGTCGTCGCGCCGTCTCGAGCGGGCGGACGTTCTCTCGAGTTCCGATTGCAACAAGTTCAAGCCTCGGACGCCCCGAATTCAGATCGTGCTCTCCGGAGGACGACGGCGTCTGTTCGACGTCTGGCGGCGCGTGTTCGATCTCTCGTGGCCGGTGATGATCGAGCAGTTCCTCCGGACGATGATGCGGACGACCGACGTCGTCGTCACCGGGCTGTTCTCGCCCGCGGCGGTCGCGGCCGTCGGGCTGGCGGACCTCTACGCGCGCCTGCCGCTACGGATCGGGCTGGGCCTGGGAAGCGGCGTTATCGCTCTCTCGAGTCAGGACACGGGCAGCGGCGCGACGGGTAACCGGGACGAGGCGATCACGCAGGCGATACTGCTCGGCGCGGTCGCCGGGCTCCCGTTCGTGCTGTTCGGCGTTCTCTTCGGCGAGCGGGCGATCGCCGTGCTGGGCGCCGAGCCCGAAGTGGCCCGCATGGGCGGGCTCTACCTCGCGATCATCTTCGCGACCAGCCCCGCCCGCCACGTGGCGCTGGTCGCCGCGCGGTCGATTCAGGGGGCCGGCGACACGCGGACGCCGATGTACCTCAACGTCGTCTCGAACGGCCTCAACATCGTCGGCACGCTCGTCCTCGGGTTGGGACTGGGGCCCGCACCGCGGCTCCACATCCTCGGCGTCGGCGTCGCGACCGCCTTCGGCAACGTCTTCTCCGCGCTCGCGCTCGCCGCCGCGATCCGCGGGCCGTGGACGCCGGCGAACTTCGTCCGCCCCCGCCAGTGGACGGTCACGAAGCAACTGCTCTCGATCAGCGCGCCGCGGATCGCGGAGGGGCTGGTGACGACCGTCCTCGAGTTCCCGTTCAACTCGATCCTGCTGGTCTTCGGGACGGACGTCAACGCGGCCTACCAGATCGGCCGGCGGGTCTATCAGCAACTGACCAGTCCGCTCTCGCGGGGGTATCGGACCGGCACGAGCATCGTCGTCGGGCAGACCCTCGGCGACGGAGATCCGGCGGGCGCGCGGTACAACGGGTGGGCCGCGGCCGCGCTCGGCCTCCTGACCGTCGGCTCGCTCGGCGGCGCGATTTTCGTCGGCGCCGAACGGATCGTCGGCGTCTTTACCGACGATCCGTCGACGATCGGCTACGCGGCCGGCTTCGCTCGCGCGTACGCCCTCGCGGCGCCGGCCACCGTCCTCTACGTCGTGCTCTCGGGGGCACTCACCAGCGGCAGCGACACGCGGACGCCCTTTATCGCCCGCGTCTCGGGAATGGCCGTCGGCATGCTCGGCGTCTCGGCCGTCGGCGGGATCTATCTGGACTACGGGATGTCGGCGGTGTACGCCTCCATCGTCGTCTTCTACGTCTGGGCGATGGGCTACGTCGCCGTCGGCTACTATCGGGGCGGCTGGGTCGAACGAACGCAAACGATGATGAACGAGCGCGGCAGCGCGCCGAGCGAGGACTGACCCAGTCGGCGGACTCGAGGGGAACCCGTCAGTCGGACTCGAGGGCGGACCGTTCGGGCTCGGCCGACTCGGCCGGCGCCTCGAGGAGTTCGCGCTCGGTTCCGGAGAGTTCGAGAACGAACTCGGAATCGAACGCCGAGGAGGGCGTCTGAAAGCCGGCCGGCAGGCGACCGCGGCCGCTCCGGCCCCGCTCGCTCCCGTCGATGACGCGTTCGGCGGCGCTCACCGCGGCCTCGGCCGTCAGCGCGTAGGGGTTCGGGGTCCGGAGCCTGGCGCGGGCGCGACGCCCGGTCGTCTCGTCGACGGCCTCGCCCCAGACGGTCGCGGCGCCGGCCGAGCGGGCCGCGGCGTCCGGACCGTCGATTCGAGCGTCGACGAGGCGCTCGAGCGCGGCTTCGACCGGCCGGCGCTCGAGCAGCCAGCCCAGCGAATCGACGGCCGAGAGCGCGCGGGTCGCCCACGACGGCGCGGCCGCGTAGACTTCGATCGAGTCGATGCCCGTACTGTGGGCGGCGGTGACGACGTCGCCCCACGGAATCGTGACGGCGTGTTCGGGGCCGTCGCCGAAGTCGATCTCGCGGCTCCGGTAGGCGATCGGGACCTTGATGAGTCGGCCGTTGCGCCGGACGACGCCGTCGTCGCCGAGGTGTTCGACGAGCGTCCGGACTGTGCCACGAGAGAGCCCGCCGCCGCCCTTGATCCCCAGCGAGAGGGCGGTCGCCTCCGGCAGCTGTGCGTGGAGAAACGACGCCAAGCAGTCGGTGGGAACGACGTCGAAGCCGACGCCGGGTAGGATCGTGATTCCCGCCGCCCGGGCCGCCTCGTCTCGGCGACGGAGCCGTTCGAACGCCTGGAACTCGCCGCTGATGTCGAGATAGTGGGTGTCGGTCTCGAGACAGGCGTCGACGAGGGGATCGACCGTGTTCACGAACGGTCCGGCGCAGTTCAACACGGCGTCGAACGACCGGAGGTGGGCGGCGACGTCCGCGGCGTCGCTCAGGTCGAAGGTTCGCCCTTCGACGCCGAGTTCGTCCGCCTGCCGAGAGACGGCGCGACCGTTGCGGCCGGCGACGACCGGGGACCCTCCTCGAGAGACGGCTTCGCGGGCGATCAGTCGGCCGGTGTAGCCGTAGGAGCCGTAGATGAGAAGGGAGTCCATAGCCGTCGTTTGGCACTCGGGATGTTAAATCTGCGTCAGACGTTCGCGCGATCGAAACGTTCACGACGGCGGACCCGTAACCGAGCGGGCGATGGACGCGTCCCAACGGATCACTGCGCTCGAGGACGTGCCGACGGATTCGACGGTGCTCTTCCGGGTGACCGACGGCTCCGACGGCGAGCGGGAGGCGATTCTCGTGGCCACCGAGAACGGCGACGACGGAACCGACGGCGAGTCCGAGGAAGACCGACTCGCCTGCTGGCTGAACTACTGCCAGCATCTCACCCACATCAAGATCGACAAGGGGTCGGGCGCCCCGATGCGAAACGGGGAACTCGTCTGTGCCAACCACGGCGCCTACTTCGACGCCGACTCCGGGGTGTGTACGTACGGCCCCTGCGAGGGCGCTTACCTCACCGATCTCGAGGTGACGGTCGACGACGGCGACGTCTACCTGACCGACGACGACTACGAGTACGTCGGCGCGGGACCGGTCGACGACGACGACGATCTCTCCTCGAGTTCTAACGTCAAAATATAGGATTGCTCGTCTCTCTCCGGGGATCCTCGGGTACAGCGGCGGCTACTCGAGGCCGATCGGGACGACGAGGTCGCGCTCCTGGTCGTACTCGAGCAGGCCGGCGTCGACCAGTCGCGGCAGGTGGTCGTGATACAGCGAGAGATAAATCTCGTGGACGCGCTCGGCGGAGATGTTCGGAACCTGGCAGCCGGTTTCCCGGACGGCGACCTCCTCGGCGGCGTCGGGCAGCGTCAGCGACTCGCCGTAGGTGCGCATCACCGACAGCAGCAGTCGGCGGCGCTGGGCGGCCAGTAGTCCGAACGCGTCGTCGACCGTCTCGGCTGACGCGTCACAGCCCTCGAGTTCGTCGAGGACTGCCAGCACGAAGTCGACACAGTCGGACTCGGAGTTGGGTGTGGCAGTCATTCGTAGCCTCCATGGCCTCTCGAAACGGACGGACGCCTGCATCGGAGAGACGAGAACGGTCGCAGGCGCCGATGGACAGCGGATCGACCGTCCGTTCGCTCGAGGGTGTGTACCGATTTCTCGGGAGCACAGTAAATATTAGTATCGAATCCGATCTAGACGCCCCGTCTGGGATGACTCTCGCCGCCTCGAGACTGTCTCGATCACTCGATCGTCAGGGTCGGTTCGGTGACCGATTCGCTCTTGCAGCCGGGACACCGCGAGGGGAGGTTCAGGAGGTCGTCGAAGTCGTCGAAGCCGCAGTCCCGACACGTCGGCGGTGCGACGAGTAGCTGTTCGTCCGCGTCGTTCCCGCCGATCGATCGGGAGACGTGTTCGGCGTGGCGAACCACCGATTCCGGCGTCAGATCGAGCCGGACCGCGAGTTCGCTGGGCGTTGCGGGATCGTCTCGGAGAGCGTCGGCGAGTCGCTGTCGCGTCGTTTCGTCGGCCTCGCGCATACGTCCGAAAAACGGCCGTCCGACCGTTAGCCTGTCGGTCGCCGACCACGAACGACGGCCGCGTTCGACGCCGGAATCCGACGACGGCGAGGCGATCGCTGAAAGGGCAAATCACTTATCACAGGCAGATGAATGACGAGCCATGAAAGCCGTGGTCCTCGCCGGCGGGTACGCGACTCGAATGTGGCCGATCACGAAACATCGACCCAAGATGTTCCTCCCGATCGGTGACTCCACTGTCATCGATCGCATCTTCGCCGAACTCGAGGCTGACGACCGGATCGACGAGGTCTTCGTCAGCACCAACGAGCGGTTCGCCCCCGATTTCGAAGCCCATCTCGCCGACAGCGAGTTCGAGAAGCCGCGGCTGTCGGTCGAGGACACGACCGAGGAAGACGACAAGTTCGGCGTCGTCGGCGCGCTCGCGCAGCTGATCGACCGCGAGAACGTCGACGACGATCTGCTGGTCATCGCCGGCGACAACCTGATCAGCTTCGACGTCGCGGACTTCGTGGACTACTTCGAGGACCACAGTGCGCCGACGCTGGCCGCCTACGACGTCGGCTCTCGCGAGAAGGCCAAATCCTACGGCCTGGTCGAACTCGAGGACGAGCGCGTCGTCGACTTCCAGGAGAAACCCGACGATCCCAACAGCACGCTCGTCTCGATCGCCTGTTACGCGTTCCCGCAGGACTCGCTGTCCCTGTTTCCCACGTACCTCGAGGAGGGGAACAACCCCGACGAGCCGGGCTGGTTCATCCAGTGGCTCCAGAACCGGGAGGCGACCTACGCCTACACCTTCGACGGCGCCTGGTTCGACATCGGCACCCCAGAGAGCTACCTCGACGCCGTCGGCTGGCACCTCGACGGCGACTCGCTTGTCGCCGACTCGGCGACCCTCGAGGACGCCTCGATCGGTGACAACGTCCACGTCATGGGCGACGTCACCCTCGAGAACACCGATCTCGACCACGCCGTGATCTTCCCCGACGCGACGGTCCGGGACGCCGACATCCGTCGCTCGATCATCGACGAGGGTACCCACCTCGAGGACTTGGATCTCGCGGGCGCGCTCATCGGCGCCCACACGACGATTACGAACCACCCCGGAGAGTAACCGACGCGCCGACCGCCCGAACGGCGAACCGGTCGCCGGATAGGTGGTCCCGGACGACCGCACCTCGTTTTCGGAGTGAACTGGTCGATACAGCTATCAGTCTCCCGTGTGACGTGTGTCGACGAAGCGTATGTCACGGACGGTTCAGTCGGTTCTCGACCGGTACGCCGAGGGCGTTCCCGACGAGCGACTCGCAGCCGCCTTCCGCGAGCGCCGCCGCTGGACCGGCGACGATCCGCGGCTATTGCTCGCGGAGGCGGCCGCGTCGACGACCGGCCAGCGCTTTCTCGCCGGCGTCAAACCGACCGTCGAGCGGTTCCGCGAGGCGTTCGTCGCGACCGGCCGAATCGAGTCGCTGGCCGACCTCGCCGCCGTCGATCCCGAGGACGACGCCCTCGTCGCGGCCGTCGGTGCCCAGCGCAAGCGACGCGTTCTGCTCGAAGCCGCGGCCGCGCTCGCGACTCGGCCGGCGGCCGACGATCGCTCGGCGTTGATCGGCTGGGCGGAAACGGCGGACCACTACCGCTACGACGAGGACCCGATCGGTTCGATCGCCGGCGTCGGTCCCGCAACCTTCCAGTACCTGCGCCAGCTCGCGGGCGTCGAGACGATCCGGGCGGATCCGACCGTCGTCCGGTTGATCGACGCCGTCGCCGACGACCTCGAGTCGTCGCCGCTGGACACCGCGAGCGATCTCCGGACGATCGCGTCCGGCGAGTGGCTGGCCCTCGAGTCGTCGTACTCCGCGCTCGAGATCGACCGAATCGCGTGGTGGACGGCTACGGACGCCGACGAGCGCGCGGCCGTCCTCGAGGTCCACGGCTCGCCGGCCATCGCTGTGACCGACTGCGAATAGACGGGCTCGAGCGACGGCTAACCGTCTCGGACCGGACGAACACTACCGGGCGAATAGGAATCGGAATAGGAATAGAACGGTATCGCGACGATTCACACAGAGAATTCCTCCCCTCGAGTTCGGACTGGATCGGACCGAGCGCGTTAGCTGCCGGTGTTCAGATACTCGTCGGTCGACATCTCAAACACGATCGTCACGAGTCGACCGTCCCGAGAGATGTCGTCCAGCTCGACGTCCGCCGACTGATACTGCGATTCGATTTCGTCGAGGTCGACCCCGGCTTCGCTCTTGTACAGATCGCGTTGCTCGATGGTCGTCCCCGTGCTCTCGACCGTTGCCGTCTCGCGTCTCGCGACGACCGCGTCGTCGGACGCGCTTTCGGCGAACGACTCGCTCTGTACGTGGACGAACTCCATGTCGCCGTCGGCGTCCCCGTCGGAGAGCTGCGCGAAGAGATCGCTCTCGTCGGCGAGTCGAGCCGCGTCCCCGGCGTTGGTATCGATCAAGAGTTCGATCTCCTCGCGGGCGTCGAACGACTGGTAAGCGCTCGGCTCCGATCTGATGAGATACTCCCCGTCGGTCGCGACGGTGACGGACGACTCCTCCTCGTCGTAGAGGTCGAATCCCGCGTAGCCCTCCGCCTCGGACACCGACATTTCGTCGATGATCGCCCCGGGATCGAACGATCCGGTGAGAATCTCGGCGTTACCCGCGTTGACGACGGCGTCGATATTCTCGGCTTCGAGGCTCTCGTCGTAGCGCTCCGTCAGGTCCGAACGGAACTCCTCCGCGTACGACGGCTCCGCCTCGAGGAGCGCGTTGAGATCCATCTCCACGGCGACGATCGAGTCCCGGGACAATTCGCTGGGATCGTAGGTCCAATCGGTGTACTCGAGGACGTCGGTCTCGGTCTCGGTCTCACCGTCGGTTTCCGCTTCGTCGTCTTCGTCCCCGTTCTCTCCGTCCGTACTGGTTTCGTCGCTACAGCCGGCGAGCGCAGCCAGCAGCCCGACGCTCGTCCCCCCGGCCGTCGCTCGAAGCACCGCTCGTCTCGATTGCATTCTATTCGTGAAAGTCAGTAAAACTATAAAATTGTTCTGGCAGTGAGCTACCGCGTGACCAGACGCCCGTATCGCCGTCCTCGTGGTTGGAGCGGCGGTTTAGCTACACGAAAAGTGCTAGGATATCTGACGGCAGTGCCGTCTCCGCACTTCTCTGCCGTGCCGATGCATCCTCTCCGACGGGCGGCCAGTCCCCAGGTGAGTCCGTGGCGGCGACTCAGGCCGTCAACGTCCGGACGTTCTCGAGCCCGTTCTCGGCCTCGGCTTTCGTCTGCTCGAGCGGGGCGACGACCTCGTCGGGCAGATCCATCCGATCGGCCAGCGTCAGCAGCGTCTCGAGTTTCGTGATCTCGAGGCGCTCGATCCCGCGGCCGAGTTCCGTCTCGACGAGATCGCCGAGGTGCGGGTCTTCGACGTCCCGAACGATCTCCTCGCGGTCCTCGCGCAGCCCCGCCAGCGAGGAGCTCTCGAGCGCGCCGGGCTCTTCCTGTACGGCGTCGAACAGCGTTTCGAGCCGCCCGATCTGCTCGGACGTGGTCTCGCTGTGGGCCATGTAGTACTCCTCGAGGTCCTCGTCGGTCGCCGCCTCGGCCAGCTCCGACTGGAGGTCCTCGAGTTCCCGTTCGATCTGGTACAGTTCGCGCAGTTCGCGGACGAACAGGTCGCGCTGGGATTCGATCATGCCGTCAGCGACGTCACCGACGAGACGCAAAGAAATTCGCCCGTCAGGTGAAACCCGTGGGACTCACTCCGCGTCCGGGTCGGCCGTCGGTTCCGTCCCCGCCGCGCCCGCGGAAGCCGAAAGGCGGCCTGGGAGTCCCAGATCGGCGCCATGTCCGTGCGTGCGTCGCGGTAGGCGACATACAGCTCGTCGTACGTCCCGACGGTCGACGAGCGCGGCGCGTACCGGGTTCGATCGCCCGCGAGCGCGTCGGTCGCGGCCTCGAGGTCCGGGTACGCGCCCACGCCGACGGCGGCGAACGCCGCGGCGCCCGTCGCCCCCGGTTCGTCGTTCGTCGGGACGACGATTTCGGTCCCCGTGCAGTCGGCGACGAGCTGGCAGAGCAGCGACGATCGAGTGCCGCCCCCGCTCAGGGCGATCCGGTCGGGGTCGGCGGGGAGGTGGTCCACGCAGTCCCGCAGGGCCAGCGCTAACCCCTCGTAGGCGCTCCGAACGAGGTGGGCGGTCCCGTGAGCCGGCGAGAGGCCGAGGAACCCCGCCCGGGCGTCGGGATCGGTGAACGGTCCGCGCTCGCCGGTCTCGCTCAGATACGGCAGGTAGAGCAGCCCGTCGCTGCCCGCCGGGGCCGATCGAGCCAGCTCCTCGAGGTCGTCGAACGACGCGCCGTCGGCGATCTCCGATCGGACCCACTCGAGGGTCCGCGTGCCGGCGTTCGAGCCGATCGCGGTGGTCCACCGGTCGTCGATTCCCAGCGCCATCCCGATGGCCGTCGGCTCCGCGCCGGGGCCGTCGCCGATCACCTGCGTGAACAGCGAGGTGCCGATCGAGGCGGCGCCGTCGCCCGGCCGGACGGCGCCGCTGCCGACCGCCGACGCGGCGACGTCGATAGCCCCGGCGACGACCGGCGTCCCGGCGGGCAGTCCGGTTTCGTCGGCGGCCGTCTCCGTGACCGTCCCGACGACGTCCGTCAGCGCGCGGAGCTCCGGGAGCAGCGACGCCCGTTCCGGGAGCCCGACGGCCTCGAAGACGGCCGGCTCGAACGCGGTCGTCTCGCGGTCGAGCAACGGCACCGTCGCCTCGGTGGTGTCGGTGCCGCGCTCGCCGGTCAGCGAGTACGCGAGCCAGTCCGTACAGGAAAACGCCGTCGTCGCCCGCTCGAGGGCCGCGGGCTCCTCGTCGGCCAGCCACCGCAACAGCGGCAGACTCATGCCCGGATACGGCCGCGAGCCGCAGGTCTCGGCCAGCGTCTCGAGGGTGCCGTCGCGCGCCCAGTCCTCGACGATCGGGGCCGCGCGGCTGTCCGACCAGAGGACGGCGTTCCGGACGGGCTCGCCGTCGGCGTCGATCAGCCAGCAGCCGTCGCCCTGCCCCGTGAGGCCGACGGCCTCGATCTCCGCGTCGTCCTCGCGGGCCTCGAGTTCGTCCACCGCCGTCCGGATCGTCTCGGCCGTCACCGACCACACCGCGTCCATCTCCTGTTCGGCCCGGCCGGGTTCCGGAGTGACGACCGACTGGGACGCCGACGCCGTCGCTACCGCATTCCCCTCGCGGTCGTACGCGACGACCTTGACGTTCCGCGTGCCCGCGTCGATACCGAGGAAGACGTTCATCGGTGGAACCAGTCGGTCAGACACTCTTGAAACCTCCCCTCGAACGCCGCCGCTCACGACGGGTCGCTACTCGAGTCGGGCGTCCGTAATCCGCAATCGCCCGCGAGTCCCGTCCCACTCGTTCTCGTACTCGAGGTCGATCCGCCGATCCATGTGTGGTCCATCGACGACCAGCGTCTCAGAACCACCTTTTTTCGCTCGGGTTCGTCGCTTCGCTCCTCACCGCTCGCGAAAAAATCTGGACCAAAAAGCCGCTCACTCGCTTCGCTCGCTCACGGGCGCTACACGCCCGTTCGCGTTCTCGCGGTTCTCGGCCGTCGACCACCGAACCGCGCATCGCTCGCGGTACTTACGCTAGCTCTGCATCCGTAATCCGCAGCCGTCCGCGCGTTCCCTCCCACTCTTTCTCGTACTCGAGGTCGATCCGCCGATCCATGTGCGGTCCATCGACGACCAGCGTCTCGAACTCGCCGCCCTCCCCGAGGACGTGGACGCCGTACTCCTCGTTGAGCGCCTCGAGTTCCTCGAGCGCCGCATAATCGAGCGTCCGGCCGAGCCACGACTCGTCGAGCCCGTGGGCGGCGACCTGGATGATCGCGATCTCGAAGCCGGCCTCGAGCATCGCGTCGGCGAGCTCCCGGGGGTCTTCCTGCCAGAGCGGGGCGAACAGCTCACAGCCCAGCCGGTCGCACATCCCCTGAATGCGGCTGGTCTGGTACTCGCTCTCGACGGCGCCCGCGGTGACGCCGGCGATGCCGCCCTCGAGGTCCGCGTCGAGGTCGGTCACGGCGGCCTCGAGCGGCTCGAGCTCGTCGTCACCCTGCGCGCCGGAGTCCGCGGCGGCGGCGGCCTCGAAGTCGTCGGGTTCGACGTCGACCAGCGGAATGCCGATGCTCTCGGCGGCCAGGGCCGCCAGTTCGGTCGCGGGCACGTGATACATGTACGAGTCGCCCGTCGGGTGGACCGTCACGAGGTGGGAGACGTCGCGTCCCGTCTCGAGGGCCCGGTACAGCGCCCACGAGGAGTCCTTGCCACCCGAGAAGAGGCTCACCCACGTCCCGTCTGCGTCGCTCATGGGAGACCCGTTGCGCCAGAGGAGTATATGGGTGACGAGTCCGGCCGCCGACGGCTCACTCGGCCGAATCGGCGTCGGTACTCGAGGTCGAATCGGACGCCGACTCCGATCCCGATCGGGGCGCCGCACCACGATCGGTGTCGGCGGCGTCCGTCGGGGACGTCGGCGGCCCGCCGTCGGTGCGTTCGGACGTCGATTCGGCGCTCGCGGACGGCTCCGACACCGTCTCGCCCGTCGGTAGGGCCTCGGGGCCGCCGTCGGCGAGTTCGCCTTCCTCTCGACTGGTGCTGAAGTACGACGCGAGGTGCGCGCCGACGAGACTGACCACGATCCCGCTCACGACGAACAGCGCGAGCCGTTCGCCGGCCGACACCGCGAACTGTTCGTTCGAGATGACGCCGAACTCGTAGGCCGGTACCACGAACGGATCGATCACGCGCTGTTGCTCGAGGAAGTACGCCGAGAACCCCCGGACGACCAGCCCGACCGCGATAACGATAAAGGGCAGGTTGAGGTACGAACTGCGGATCGGCCCGTCACCGATGGCCTCGTCGAGCAGGCGGCCGGCGCTCGCCGTCAGCGCGGCCATCGCGAGCCAGGGGACGCTGTCGAAGGCGAACTGCATCGCCGGCACCACGACGCCGGGGGTGTCCTCGAGCGTCGAGACGCCTAACGCGCCGGCGAAGACGCCCACGAGGGTCAGCCCCGCGGCGACGACGTAGGTGACGACCGAGACCTGGCCGGAGTACAGCGATTCGCGCACCTGGTGGGCGACTCTCGTCACCCGCTCGTCGATATTGAATCCCTTGTAGAGCAGGAAGACGCCGATGACGGTCGTGATCGCGGCGGCGCCCTCCGCGGGACCGACGAAACTCGCGAGCATCGGGAAGACCAGCAGCGTCAGCCCGATCGGCACGAGGACGGTCTGGCGCAGTTCCTCGTCGGCGAGGAACTGCTTGAGCAGGTAGTAGGTCGACTCGATGTCTCGGGCCTGACGGACGACGACGCGGTCGACCGAATCGACCCGGACGCGGCTCTCGACGATCGGCACCAGTCGCTCGTCCTCCGCGCTGTCGATGACGACGACCGCGGAGTCGGGATCGTACTCGGCGACGAGCTCGTCCAGTTGCGTCGCGACGGCTCTGTCCGCCGAGACCATCGACTCCCGGTCGCCCGAGACGACCGCGACGACGACCTCCTCGTTCTCGTCGCGGAGGTTCTGGGCGACGCGCAACGTCTCGAGCAGGGAGTTGACCCCCGAATCCTCCGGATCCGCCAGTCCGACGTCGGTCACGAGCGCGCGGACCGCCTCCCAGCCCACGACTGGAGAGCGCAGTCCGGTCTTGCGACCGACGTCGTCGGTCCGGTCGAGACAGACGACCAGCGTTGTCACGGTAGGCGATGCATTCCGTGTGACGATAAAACCACTTACTCGTTCGACGCGATCGAGGCGCCGAGCGATCGACGAGAACGGCCCGCGCGCGTTCGATCAGGTCCGCAGGCGGAACTCCCGGTCCTCGGCGAGACCCGAGATACCGGCCCCGAAGGCGTAGGCTACTCGCTGTGCGCCGGTGCCGATGCGGGCCATCAGCGGCCGTTCGGGTTCGAACTCCTCGACGCTGATCTCGTCGCGCTCGAGGCGGTCGGCCAGTTCGTCCTCGATCTCCCGGCGGGTGCCGAGGCGATCGACGAGCTCCAGGTCGTGGGCCTGCTCGCCGAGGTAGATCCGCGCCTCGGTGTCGCGGACGAACTCCGTGTCGAGGTCGCGGCCGTCGCTGACTCGCTCGACGAACGTGTCGTAGTAGTCGTCGATCAGCCCCTGCAGATACGCGCGTTCGTCCTCGTCCATCTCTTTCAGCGGAGTGCCGGCGTCCTTGTAGTCGCCGGCGGCGAACCGCTCGTAGGAGAGGCCGACCTTCTCGGCGAGGTCGCTGGCGTTGACCCGGGAGCCGATGACGCCGATCGAGCCGACGATCGAGCCCTCGCGGGCCCAGAGTTCGTCGCAGCCGCTGGCGATCCAGTAGCCGCCGCTGGCGCAGACGTCGGTCGCGTAGGCGATCGTCGGCCCGTCGAACCGCTCGGCCGCCAGCCGGATGTCGTCGCTGGGGACGACCTCGCCGCCGGGCGTGTTCAGCTTCAACAGGAGGGCGTCGACGCTGTCGTCCTCGTCGGCCCGGTCGATCTGGTCGACGATGTCGTCGGCCGGCGTCCCCCGCGGACTCGAGGGGAGCGACCCGCCGCCGCCGTCGCGCGTGATGGGTCCTTCGACGGCGACCTCGGCGACGTCGTAGTCGGGGTACAGCGACGCGGCGATATTGCTCGAGAAGCGAACGCCGAGCGCCGCGACCGCGAGCGCGACGAGCACGCCGAGTAGCTCCGCCAGCGAGTCCGGATAGACGACGAACAGCGCGAACCCGGCCGCGGCGAAGGCGGCGACGCCGACGACGACGATCAGCAGTCGATCGATCCGTTCGCTACCGATCACAGCGGACACCTCGTCTCATACGATCATCTCCGTACGGTACCCGGTAAGCGTTGGCGGTTCCGGCGACCTGTCAGCCCGCGGTCCCGCGGGGCCGCGGGCGACGCGCCGATTCAGTCGTCGAGTCCCTGGGACGTCTGCGACGGCGACGCCCCGTGCGAACGCGTCGATTGTGGCGGTACGTCCGTCGGATCGCGGTCGTCGGCCTCGCTCGAGTCGTCGGCTGACTCCGACGCTGATCGACTCTCGCGGTAGGCTTCGACCAGGTTGATGCCGTCCCGGACGAACGGCATGGGATCGTCGGCCACCGCGTAGTCGAACCGCGGCTGACTGACGAGCGACGTCGCGACGTCGCGCACCGCGCCCGCGAGCGACGGGCGTTCGACCATCGGGTACTCCTTGGTCGCCACGCTGTGGAGGTAGCTGAGCTCCCCCCGGAGCAGGTGGCCGCCGATGCCGACCTCGTAGGTGTCGTCGGACGCGACCGGTTCGCCGATCGCCTGCTTCCAGTAGTAGTGGGGGAAGTCCGCGCCCGCGCGGACGGAAAACGGGAGCGACGACCAGAAGCGCGGGTTGATCTCCATGAGCTTGTACTCCTCGTCGACGGGGTCCCGGAGGAACTCGACCATCGCGAGGCCGTGCCACTCGAGTTCGTCCAGCAGCGCCCGGCCGGCCGCCTCGAGGTCCGGATCGTACACCGACTCGCGGTAGGCGCTGGGGCCGCCGCAGTACTCCCAGCCGCGGCGCTGGCAGTGCTGGAAGGTGGCGACCGGGTCGCCGCGGTCGTAGAGGGCGAAGAAGCCGAATTCGCGGGAGTCGGGGATCCGCTCCTGGACCAGCGGGACGTGCCCGCGGCGCTCGACGACGGTCTGGAGGTCCGGCGGCGTCCCCGGCTGCTGGTACTCCGTCGAGCCGATCTCGATCTCGTCGGCGCCCGGATCGAGATAGGCGGGCGCGGCGACCGTGTATCGGGGCTTTACGATCGTTTCCTGGTCCCAGTCGGTCCACTGGTCTAACAGCGCGGTCTCCGGGACCGCCACGTCGGCCGCGTCGGCGGCGGCGAAGAGTTCGACGCGGTCCTGAACCCGTCGGAGCGTTTCGAAATCGGGCCAGTTCGTGTCGATCACGTCGGCGAACGCCGCCTTGCGATCGGCGAGGACGTAGACGTCCTCCTCGCGGACCGGGATGATCGTTCGGACGTCCGACCGCTCGGCGACCGCGAGCAACGCGTCGCCGTAGGCGGACAGATCGTCGGCCGGATCCGGCAGCTCGACGAACTCGTCGCAGTACGTCGATCGGGACGCCGGCGTCGTCGACGACTCGGAGCCGACGATCGTACGGATGCCGCGCGGTCGCAGCGAACGGAGACAGGCGACGGTACTCGGTGCATCGATGCCGGGTATCAGGACGCCCGCATCGTCGTCGTGTCGATCCATGCTCGAAGCACTGTTATCAACTGTCATCGGTATAGGCTCACTAACTCGAATCGGGGTCTGCTATCGGTCGATCGATTCCACGGGTGCACTAGTAGGGACCGTATACCCGCCGTTCGCGGTCGGTCTCGACGGATCGACCCGGGCGCGACTGCGGGGACGTTACCGGCTTGCGGGCGGACGCAGCGACGGTTTCGACGACGGCGTCGAGACTCGTATAGCTTCGCTCGGAACGATCACCGTCGGCGACGACCGTTCGGCCATCGACGACCGTCGCTCCCGTATCGTCTCGCCACCCGTCTTCCGTTCCGTGGGGATCGAGTCCGCTACCGAACTCGGCGGCGGTACCGCGGCCGGTCGGTCGCTCGGCTACTCGATTCGTGTCCGTATCCATTACGCGCTCGTCTACATCCGACCCCGGCCGGCACTAAAATAGCTCACCCTGCTTACACGCCGTGAGAATTTTCTGCCGGCCGAAGTGAACGGCCAGCGCGCGGTCGTTCTCGAGAGCGCGCGCTGGCCGGACTCCCGTCTCGAGGCGCCGGCGTCGAAAACGCAGCAAAGAGAGAAAACCGAACCGCCGGTAGACGAGACCGATCTAGAGCAGACCGGTCTTCTGGAGCTTCATCAGGTCCTCGGTGTCGAGGGTCTCGCCCTCCTTGAACTTCTGATAGATCTCCTCGGCCTCTTCCTTGGCCTCCTCTTTCTTCTTGTCGCGCTCGGACTTGCGCTCCTCCTCTTCCTTCTTGTCCAGCTCGCGCAGGCGCTTCTGGACGCGGACGAAGTCCTCGTGGTGCTGGTCGGCGGCCTCCTGGGCCTCGACGAACTTCTCGTGCATCTCGTCGGCCTCGTCGCGGATGTCGTCGGCCTCCCGATAGGCCTCGATCATCTGGTTGTGGTGTTCCTGGGCCTTGTCCGCGAGCTCGGTCACCTTCTGGTGGTGCTGGGAGGCTTCCGATCGCACTTCCTCGGCTTCCTCGACGAGCTCCTCGAGATCCTCGTTCTGCTCGAGTTTCTCCTTGCGGGACTCGTACTCCTCGCGCTTGGACTCGATCTTCTCGATGAGCTCCTTCTCCTCCTCGCTCGAGAGGACTTCGGTCTGTTGCTTAAACTCGAGTTCCTCGATCTCCTCCTCGAGGTCCTCTAAGTCCTTGCCCTCGTCGAGCTCCATGTCGGACTTGAGCTTCTCGACCTTGTCGAACAGCTCGTTGGCCTCGGCGTTGAGCTCGTTGCGCTTTTCCTTGTGCTCTTGGACCTGCTCGTTGAGCTCGTCGCGTTTCTCGCGGTGCTCCTGAGCTTCGTCGACCTTCTCGCGTGTCTTCGCGTTGAGGTCGTCGCGCTTGGACGCCCGCTCGGACGCCATCTGGTTCAGCTCGTTTCGCCGATCCCGCAGTTGACCGGCCATCTTGATGAGCTGCCCTTTCGATTTGTTTTCGAGGTCGTCCTCCGTCAGTTCGATGTTCTTTGATTCGTCTACCATGTATTATTCAAGCCTCTGTGCCATACCCGCACCGGGGATGTTCGCCCGTTTCACAGACGGGACACCCGTCGGTCTGACGGGTACCGTCGAACGGAAACGAGCGGCTGTACACAGCATCTGCTCACGATCTGCGAAACCTCGGTGAATAAGATTTCCTGTCATCGATCGTCGAGCGATACGCGCCCCGGTGGCGTTCTGGTAGCCGTACCTATTGGTGCCTTCAATTTAAACCTACCGGTCCACAACCCCCTGAAAACCGTTGGCAGGGCCTCCCTCTTACTGTGATGGACTGTGTCATGGGTTCCGAGAGTGCTTATAAATGACACCGCTCGCTATCCCTCGTTTCGCTGAGTGGTCGGCTGGTCAACCGGCGACGTCTCCGGATAGTCGGCACTTGTCAACCAGTTTCGGATCCGGGGCAAAACGCTCCTCGCTCGAGTCCGTCGGAAACCGCGGCTAGAAGAGATCCTCGAGTCGATCGTCGGCGAACTGTTCGGCCGGATCGGTCTGCTCCTCCTCGCGTTCCTGGGCCTTCTCGGCCTCGCGTGCGCGCTCCATGAATTCTTGAATGCGATCGGACCGCTCCGCCCCGCCCAGCAGGACGAGCGCGCCCAATCGGTCGCTCTCGAGCGGGAAGTCCCCGCCGCGGACCTGCATGCTGCCGGTCTCGTCCTCGAGCCAGCGGCGGGCCCGTTCGACGCCCTTGCGCGGGATGCGGTCTGGTTCGCCGGCGATGACCAGCAGCGCCGAGTCGGCGGTCGTCGCGTCCGGGAGGCTGGTGCCCGTCAGCAGCGCCTGCCGCGAGACGCTCATGGCCGTGTTGACGTTCTCGGCGCTGTCCTCGCTGGCGGCTTCGGTGGCGTACCCCAGCGCGGCGATCCCGCCCGCGCGAAGCGTGTTGATGACTTCGCTCGAGTCGACGACGCTTTCGCCGACGCCCTCGACGGCCTCGCCGGAGGCGAAGAGCAGGCCGACCCGCTTTGCGATCCGCTCGTTGATCGTCTCGAAGGCCCCCTCGACGCTCTCGCCCTGTTCGTGCCAGGCGTCGTTGTCGACCAGCAGCGTCGCGTCGGCCTCGCGGACGATCGTCTTCAGCGACCGACCCGCGTTGGCCTGGTAGAGCGCGCCCTCGTTGCGCCCCGGGAGGACCCCGAGCGCGTAGACGGGGATGTCGTAGATCTGCTGGAGGTGGTGGACGACGACCGGCGCGCCGCCGCTGCCGGTGCCGCCGCCGAGGCCGGCGACGACGAAGATCCCCTCCGCTTTGGAGGTGACGCGGCCGTCGAGCGCGTTCATCACCTGCTGGATGTCCGCCTGCATGATCTCGGTCCCGAGTTCGTTATCGCCGCCGACGCCGTGGCCGTTGACGCGGTCGGCGCCGATCAACTGCGTGTCGACGTACTCGAGGGACCGGAGGTCCGGTTCGGCGGAGTTGACGGCCAGCGCGCCCTGAACGGCTCCGAAGCCCATCTCCGCGTCGAAGCGGGCGAGCCGTTCAGTGACCTTGCCACCGGCCTGACCAACACCGATCAGGGCAACTTTCATATCACGCTCATGTAAGTATGCCCAGTTGAACGTTCCGGTGGACAATTGCAGCGAACGCGGTGGTTCGAGCCGACAGCCATCGACGGGCCGCCGGCGGGTTCGATAATAATACCTTTCAACGCGATGCCCGTTCTTCCGGGCATGTTCTACGAGCAACGGATGAACGCCCCGGACTCGCCCGCCGACCTCCGCGCCGAGTACGAGGACGACCTCCGGGCGGTCGTCACCCAGCACGGCGTCGACGCCGTCGCCGACCGAACCGACGTCGACCGCGAGACCGCCGACGCGCTCCTCGAGGGGGACTCGCCCGATCTCACGCTCCTCGAGGCGGCCCAGATCCAGGCGCTCGCGGACGGCGAGCCCGAGCCCGACGAGATGGTCGAGATCGCCTGCGACCACCTCCTGTTGGGGATGACGACGGCCGTCCTCGACGTCGACGCCGTCGAGAGCGAGCTCGCGATCGACATGGACGCGAAGGAGATCCAGCAGAAGATCGAGCGCCGCGCGCCGATGTCCTTCGAGGAGTTCGTCCACGTCCAGTACGTGATCGCCGACGGCGCGCCCTGAGTCGGACGCGGCGATCGACGACCGTCGACGAGAAAGGAGTGGCGCGTACGCTGCACACTCCGTTTGCTGGGCCGTGAAGAATCCGATAATCGTCTCCTCGAGCAGTGATATTATGGTCTTTCACCCGCGAGTCGAGGTATGAACGTTGCAATTCTGGGCTGTGGCCACGTCGGCCTCGAGTTGGGTCGCCAGCTGACCGACCGCGGTCACGAGGCGATCGGCGTGCGCCGATCCGACGAGGGGGTTGGGGCAATCGAGGACGCCGGCTTCGAGGCCGTACAGGCGGACGTCACCGACCGCGAGGGGCTCGCGGCCGTCCCGGACGTCGACGCCGTCGTCTTCGCGGCCAGCAGCGGCGGGCGCGGCGCCGAGGCGGCCCGCGAAGTCTACGTCGAGGGACTCCGGACGGCCATCGAGCAGTTCGGTGGGCGAGAGGACTCGCCCGAGCGGCTGGTCTACACCTCGTCGACGGGCGTCCACGGCGACCACGACGGCGACTGGGTCGACGAGGAGACGCCGATCGAGCCCACGACCGAGAAGACCGAGGTGCTCGCCGAGGCCGAACGGATCGCCCGCGAGTTGCCCGTCGAGTACGGCTTCGAGGGCACCGTCGCGCGCTACGCCGGTCTCTACGGCCCCGGCCGCTACCGTCTCGAGCGCTACCTCGAGGGACCCGTCACGGAGGGGTACCTGAACATGGTCCACCGCGACGACGCCGCGGGGGCCGTCCGCTACCTGCTCGAGGCGGACCTCGCGCGCGGGGAGGTCGTCCAGGTGGTCGACGACGAACCCGCCCGCAAGTGGGCGTTCGCGGACTGGCTGGCCGAGCAGTGCGGGGTAGAGCAGCCGCCCAAACGGACGAAGGCGGAGCGGCTGGCCGACGACGACGTCTCCGAGGCCGGCGAGCGGCGCATCCTGACGAGCAAGCGCTGTGCCAACGAGAAACTGCGCGAACTGGGCTACGAGTTCGCGTATCCGACCTACCGCGAGGGGTACCGGGACGCCATCGAGGCCTACCGAGACGGCGAGCGGGGGCTCTGAGCGACTCGAGGCGTCCGACGGGAACCGAGCGGCCGGCGGTACTCCGACCGGGCGCTGAGCGGCCGGCGACGCGCCAACCGAGATCCGAGAACCGAGAACCGAGTAGCTGGCGACGCTCCGACCGAGAACTCGCCTCGAGACCCATCGATTCGGGTCGCCGAGGGGGAAATTTCTTGTCGATTCAATTTAATGGTGATGTATGATCGCTCGGAACGGCTCGACCAGCGGCGCGTTTCGCCGGTCGGGTACAGCGCTGGTCGGGCCGCTCCGCGAATTCCTCGAGTCCCTCGAGCCGCTGATGCTCTCGCTGTTCGTGGTGGCGACCGTCGCGGTCGCCGTCGGCGGCTGGTGGGTCGTCAGCTGGTTCCGGCGGCCGCCAGGCGTTCGCTTCCAGCGGCTGCTGGGGGAGTACGACCACGTCGCGGTGGTGATGCACCCGAACCCGGACCCCGACGCCATGTCCTGTGCGATGGGCGTCGCTCGGATCGCCGAGACCGTCGACACCGAGGCGACGCTGCAGTACGCCGGCGAGATCCGCCACCAGGAGAACCGGGCGTTCCGGACCGTCCTCGACCTGGACCTCGAGGCCATCGAGTCGAGTTCGCAACTGGCCGCCGACGCCGTCGTCCTCGTCGATCACAACACGCCCCGCGGGTTCGCGGGCTCCCAGACCGTCGAACCGATCGCGGTCGTCGACCACCACCCCGGCAACGGCGCGGGAACGGAGTTCACCGACGTTCGGACGGAGTACGGCGCCGCCTCGACCATCGTCGTCGAGTATCTCGACGAACTCGGCGCGTCGATGAACGGCGGGGACGGCCTCGAGGTCTCGCCGGAGCTGGCGACCGGGCTGCTCTACGGCATCCAGTCGGATACGAAGCACCTGACCAACGGCTGCTCGCGGGCGGAGTTCGACGCCTGCGCCGCGCTGTTCGACGCCATCGACGAGGACCTGCTCGATCGGGTCGCCAACCCCCAGGTCAGCGACGACGTCCTGCAGGTCAAGGCGACGGCGATCACGGAGAAACGCGTCGAGGGACCCTTCGCCGTCTGCGGCGTCGGCGAGATCTCGAACGTCGACGCGATCCCCCAGGCCGCGGACGAACTGATGCAGTTAGAGGGCGTGACGGCGGTCGTCGTCTACGGCGAGTACGACGGGACGATCCACCTCTCGGGGCGCTCCCGGGACGATCGGGTCCACATGGGCGAGACGCTCCGCCACGCCATCAGCGACATTCCGATGGCGAACGCGGGCGGCCACGCCCGGATGGGCGGCGGCCAGGTCTCGGTCGATCACATAGACGGGATCGGCCCCTCCGACGGCATCTCGAGGAACGAGTTCGAGGAGCGGCTGTTCTCGGCGATGTCGGGCGAACGGTAGTCAATAGTCGGCGAGCGTAGACTCGAGTGAGAAGGGAAACGTCACGACTCGATCGGGCTGTGACGTGCTCGAGACCGTTGGGACTCGGGCGTGAGACCGTGAAGATACTCGATGTGTGACTCGAGAATCGGTTCTTCTCGAGCGGTGTGTGGCTCCTGGCAACGGGGGTTTCCACTTCCTCCCCAGCCGATTCGTTCGCTCGGGAGGTAGTGGCGATCGATCCTCACTCGCGTTCGGATACGATCGACAGCGCACGCCACCGCACAGGTATCTCGTCAGTTCAGCGCACGGCGTGACGACGTATCCGCCGTGTGAAGTACCTCATTCGGCGGGCGCCACGTCCGATTCCTCGTTCGCCTCGAGGACGATTTCGCGGGCGTCCTCGAACAGCGCCTCGGCGCGCTCGTCGTCGCGGGCTTCGGCGGTGATGCGAACGACGGGTTCGGTGCCGCTGGGGCGGACGAGCGTCCAGCCGTCGCCGTGATCGATGCGGACGCCGTCCAAGGCGTCGATCTCGTCGTAGCGCTCGCGGACGGTCGACTCGACGGTCTCCATGACCCGTTCCTTGTCGTCGACCTCGATCGAGGTCCGGCGGATGGGGTAGGTCTCGAGGTCGTCGACCAGATTCGCGAGCGAGCCCTCGGCGGCGGCCATCGCCGCGAGTTTGGCGGCCGCCAGCGGGCCGTCGGGACAGAGCGTCTCGTCGGGCCAGATCCACGCGCCGCTGGGTTCGCCGCCGAAGACGACATCGGGTTCGGTCGCCCGCTCGGCGACGTAGACGTCGCCGACGGCGGTGCGGGTCACCGAGGCGCCGACGTCCGCGAGCGCGTCGTCGACGGCGAGGCTCGTGTCCACGGGCGCGGCGACCCGGTCGCCGGTACTGACCGCCTCGCGGGCGAACAGCGCGAGCAGGAGGTCCTTCGGGACGAATCGGCCGCGCTCGTCGACGGCCACCATCCGGTCGCCGTCGCCGTCGTGGGCCACGCCCAGATCGGCGTCGGTCGCGCCGACGAGTTCCTGGAGGTCCCCGAGCGTCTCCTCGTTGGGTTCGCTGGGCCGCCCAGGGAACCGGCCGTCCTGCTGGGCGTTCAAGGTGCGGACCGACGCGCCCAACTCGAGGAGGGCGTCGGCGGTCACGCTCCCGGCGCCGTTGCCGACGTCGACGACGACGTCCAGCCCGTCGAGGTCGTCGACGCGGTCCGCGATCGCCTCGACGTGGCGCTCGAGCAGTCCGTCGTCCCGGCTTCGGCTCCCGAGGCCGTCCCAGGCCGCGAGGTCGTACCGGTCGGTCTCGACGCGGCTCGCGATGGTCTCGCGGCGCTCGGTGTCGAAGGCCTGGCCGGAGGGCGACCAGAGTTTGATGCCGTTGTCCGTGGCCGGGTTGTGCGAGGCCGTGATCACGACGCCCGCGTCGGCCTCGAGCCAGTCGACGCCGCGGGCGACCGTCGGCGTCGGCGCGACGCCCACGTCGACGACGTCGCCGCCGCACTCGCGAACGCCGGCGGTCAGCGCGTCGACCAGAACCGTCCCGCTCTCGCGGACGTCGCGACCGACGACGACGCGTTCGTACCCCTCCGTAGCGAGCGCACGGCCGACGGACAGCGCCAGTTCGGCCGTCACCTCGTCGCCCACCGCGCCCCTGATACCGCTCGTTCCGAACATACCCGAGCGTATCACAACCGGCTATATAAAAACAGGAATCCCGACTGCCCGTGTGAGAGAAGGTGTATCGCGATCTCGCGACTCGAGGAAAACCGACGGCCGTGACGCCGACGCGACGGCCGGGGGAACGGAACGGGTGGCTTAAGTCGCTCGGCCGACGTATCCCGGACAACGATGGAATTTTGTGACGAATGCGGTTCGATGATGAAAGCCGACGACGGCCGCTGGAAGTGCGGGAGCTGTGGCTACACGGAGCCGAAAGGCGACGCGGATCAGTACGTCGTGACCGACAGCCAGGAGGCCAGCGAGATCATCGAGTCCTCCGGCGAGACCTCGCTGCCCGAGACCGACGCCCACTGTCCCGAGTGCGGTAACGACCGCGCCCACTGGTACATGCAACAGATCCGCTCGGCCGACGAGTCCGAGACGCGATTCTTCATCTGTACCGAATGCGAGCACAAGTGGCGCGAAGACGATAACTGAGCGCCGCCGGCCGCCCCGGCGTCGTCGGCTCGTTGCGCGGCCCGACGGTCGCGACCGTTCGGAAAGTACCAGAACGACTAGTATTGTCTGACGTACGTTTATGTGTCCAGACAGACCCCTAGAGGGTATGCCGAATAACCGCGTCGAAGAGCTCGAATCGACGGTTGCGGAACTCGAGTCGACGGTGGAGGGACTGACGGACGAACTGATCGAAGCCAAGGAGCGCATTCGCGTTCTCGAGGCCGAACTCGACGCCGAGACGCCGACGCGCGTTCCCGATCGGCGCGCCACCGAGGGCGAAAGCGAGCCGGACGTCGACGTGACCGCGGAGGCCGAACCGGACGAGGTCGCCGAGGCCGCAGCCGACGCCGAGGCGGACGACGAGACGACGACCGACGAAGCGGAAGACTCAGGTAGCGACGATATTATTGTCGCATAACCGCGTGGTCACGGCTCGGTCGCACCGATATCGCGACCGTAGCGACCACGATTCCCCGCAGGGATGGAGGGCGCGCTAAGAGAATGTATATCAAGGCACTCGTTCTGGACAATTTCAAGAGCTTCGGCCGAAAGACGAAAATTCCGTTCTACGAGGATTTCACGGTTATCACGGGCCCGAACGGCTCGGGCAAGTCGAACATCATCGACGCCGTCCTCTTCGCGCTCGGACTGGCCCGCACCCGCGGGATCCGGGCGGAGAAGCTGACCGATCTCATCTACAATCCCGGTCACGACGACGGCGAGAACTCCGGCGGGCCCCGGGAGGCGACCGTCGAGGTCATCCTCGATAATTCCGACGAGACGCTCACCCGTTCGCAGGTCGTCAACGCCGCCGGGAGCGAGGACGTCGGCGACGTCGACGAGATCCGCATCCGCCGCCGGGTCAAGGAGACCGAGGACAACTACTACTCCTACTACTACCTCAACGATCGCGCGGTCAACCTCTCGGACATTCAGGACCTCCTCGCGCAGGCGGGCGTCACGCCGGAGGGGTACAACGTCGTCATGCAGGGCGACGTCACCGAGATCATCAACATGACGCCCCACGCCCGCCGGGAGATCATCGACGAGATCGCGGGCGTCGCCGAGTTCGACGCGAAGAAGGAGGACGCCTTCGAGGAACTCGAGGTCGTCGAGGAACGCATCGACGAGGCCGAGTTGCGGATCGAAGAGAAACGCGACCGCTTAGACCAGCTCGCCGACGAGCGCCGGCAGGCCATGCGCTACCGCCGCCTGCGCCGCGAGAAGGAGGAGTACGAGGGCTACAAGAAGGCCAGCGAACTCGAGGAGAAACGCGACGAGCTCGCCGACGCCGAGGAGACGGCCGCCGAACTCGAGGACGAACTCGAGGAGTTCCAGCGCGAACTCGACGAGCGCCAGGGAACGGTCGTCCGCCTCCAGGAAGATCTGGAGGATCTCAACGCGGAAATCGAGCGCAAGGGCGAGGACGAACAGCTCCGGATCAAAAGCGAGATCGAGGAGATCAAAGGCGAGATCTCCCGGTTCGAGGACAAGATCGAGGCCAGCGAGGCGGCCATCGAGGAGGCCGAATCGAACCGCCGCGAGGCGTTCGTCGAGATCGACCGCAAGCAGGAACAGATCGACGACCTCGAGGACGAGATGCGCGAGCACAAACTCGAGAAGGCCTCCCTCAAGAGCGAAATTCAGGACCGGGAGGCCGAGCGCGACGAACTCGAGGCCGAGATCGAGGCCGTCGACACCGAGTTCGACGAGCTGAAGGCCGAACTCGCCGAGCGTAAGGAGGAACTCGAGGAAGCGAAGACCGAGAAGAACGACCTCCAGCGCGAGCAGGACCGCCTGCTCGACGAGGCCCGGCGCCGCTCGACCGAAATCGAGGAGAAGGAGGCGGCGATCGAGGACAAACGCGAGGAGATCCCCGAGATCGAGAGCCGGCGCAGCGATCTCGAGCGGGAACTCGAGAAGGCCGAGAAGAACCGCGAGAACATCGCGGGCGTCGTCGACGACCTCAAAAGCGAGAAGCGCCGCATCCAGTCCGACGTCGACGAACTGGACGACGAGATTCAGGCCAAACAGCAGGAGTACGCCGAACTCGAGGCCAACGCGGGCGAGAGCGGCGACACCTCCTTCGGCCGCGCGGTGACGACGATCCTCAACGCGGGGATCAACGGCGTCCACGGCGCCGTCGCCCAGCTGGGGTCGGTGCCGGGCGAGTTCGCCGTCGCCTGCGAGACCGCGGCGGGCGGGCGCCTCGCGAACGTGGTCGTCGACGACGACGTCGTCGGCCAGCAGTGTATCGACCACCTCAAGTCCCGCAACGCGGGGCGGGCGACGTTCCTCCCGCTGACCGACATGAGCCAGCGCCGACTGCCGTCGGCGCCGAGCGATCCGGGCGTCGTCGACTTCGCGTACAACCTCGTCGACTTCGACGACCAGTTCGCCGGCGTCTTCTCGTACGTGCTCGGCGACACTCTCGTGGTCGAGGACTTAGAGACGGCCCGCTCGTACATGGGCGACTACCGCATGGTCACCCTCGACGGCGACTTAGTCGAGAAGAGCGGCGCGATGACCGGCGGCTCCGGCAGCGGCTCGCGCTACTCCTTTACCGGCGGCGGCGAGGGCCAACTCGAGCGCGTCGCCAAGCAGATCACCGAACTCCAGGAGGAGCGCGAGTCCCTCCGCGAGGAGCTGCGGGACGTCGAGGAGCGACTGGACGACGCCCGCGACCGCAAGACCGACGCGACCGACGAGGTGCGCTCGATCGAGAACGAACGCGAGAACCTCGCGGAGAAGCGCGAAACCATCGAGGCCGAGATCGAGGCCCTCGAGGACGACCTCGACGAACTGGAGGACGAACGCGAGTCCGTCGACGAGCGGATGACCGAAATCTCCGGGGAGATCGAGGAGAAGACCGCCGCGGTCGAGGAGATCGAGGCCGACATCGAGGAGCTCGAGACGGAGCTCGAGGACTCGAAGATCCCCGAACTCACCGCCCAGATCGAGGCCCTCGAGGCCGAGATCGACGACCGCGAGGACCAGATCGCCGACCTCGACAGCAAGCTCAACGAGCTGAGCTTGGAGAAGGAGTACGCCGAGGACGCCATCGAGGACCGCCACGACGAGATCGAGGCGGCCCAGAACCGCAAGGCCGAACACGAGGAGCAGATCGAGGCGTTCGAAGAGCAGATCGAGGCGAAGGAAGCGAAACTCGAGGACAAACGCGAGGCCGTCGCGGAGTTAGAGGAGGAGCTCACCGAACTCAAGGAAGAGCGCAGCGAGCTCAAGGACGAACTCGCCGACGCGCGGGCCGAACGCGACCGGCAACAGGATCGGGTCAACGCCGTCGAGAGCAAACTCGAGGACTGTCGCAACCGCGTCGGCGACCTCGAGTGGGAGATCGAGAGCCTCGAATCGGAGGTCGGCGACTACGATCCCGAGGACGTCCCCGACCACGAGACCGTCCTCGAGATGATCGACCTCCTGCAAGCGGACATGGAGGCGATGGAGCCGGTGAACATGCTCGCGATCGACGAGTACGACGAGGTCAAAAGCGACCTCGAGGAACTCGAGGACGCGAAGGCGACGCTGGTCGAGGAGGCGGAGGGGATCCGCGACCGGATCGAACAGTACGAGACCCAGAAGAAGGCGACGTTCATGGACTCCTACGACGAGATCGCCGCGCAGTTTACGGAGATCTTCGAGAAGCTCTCGGAGGGGACCGGCACGCTGCACCTAGAGGACGAGGAGGACCCCTTCGACGGCGGGCTGACGATGAAGGCCCAGCCGGGCGACAAGCCCATTCAGCGACTGGACGCGATGTCCGGCGGCGAGAAGTCCCTGACCGCGCTGGCCTTCATCTTCGCGATCCAGCGGCACAACCCGGCGCCGTTCTACGCCTTAGACGAGGTCGACGCCTTCCTCGACGCCGTCAACGCCGAGCGCATCGGCGAGATGGTCGACGAACTCGCCGACGAGGCCCAGTTCGTCGTCGTCTCCCACCGCTCGGCGATGCTCGACCGTTCCGAGCGGGCGATCGGCGTCACGATGCAACAGGACAACGTCAGCGCCGTCACCGGGATCGACCTGAGCGACGGCGCCGACGCGAGCGGTGAGGAGGTGCCTGTTAGTGACTAGCGAGCCGCCACGCGGCTCGGAGAATGTGAGCGCTGAAGGCGCGAGCAGGGAGTCGCGAAGCGACTCCGAGAAACCGAGCGAGGAACGAAGTGATCCGCGAGGTAGCGAGCCGCCACGCGGCTCGGAGAATGTGAGCGATGCGAGGCGCGACCGAAGTGAGGGCCTCGAGAACGCGAACGGTGAAACCGTGAGCGCCGAAGGCGCGAGCAGGGAGTCGCGAAGCGACTCCGAGAAACCGAGCGGGGAGCGGAACGGCCCGCGAGGCGGTGATCGCGACGAGTTCTATACGGACGGGGGACGGGACGACATCCCCCTGAACATCACCGGACACGAGGAGAGGGAGCCGCCTGACGGCGGCTCCGAACAGTCGAGCGGTGACCGGAGGGAACCGGGAGACCGCGAGCGGCCCGGGGACTCGAGTGCGGATGCTGCCCCTCGAGACGCCGACGCCGAGTCGTCGGTCCTCGAGTTCTCGGAGGACGAGACGACGGACGCCGAGGTCGACGCCGACGCGGACGAAGCGGGCGACGACGCGGACGACGAAGTCGAGCCCGTCGAGTTGCTGGTGCAACTCGCCAAGGACGGCGAGATCGACCCGTGGGACATCGACGTCGTGCAGGTGACGGACAAGTTCCTCGAGGCGTTAGACGACGCCGACCTGCGAACCTCGGGGCGGGCGCTGTTCTACGCGAGCGTCCTCCTGCGGATGAAAAGCGACGAACTGTTCGCCACCGACGAGCCCGAGGAGGAGGAACTGCCGCCGTGGGAGGCCCCCTTCGCCGACGAGGGGGCGATGGAGCCCGAGGGCGACGACGGCGGCGCGCACCCGCCGGGGTTCGACCCCGTCGAGAGCCTCGAGGCGGAGATGGAACGGCGCCTCGAGCGCAAGCAGGCTCGCGGCAAGCCCGAGACGCTGGACGAACTCGTCCGGGAACTGCGGTCGGCCGAACGCGACTCCTGGTGGAAGGAATCGCGCAGTTACGACACGAGCGAGTCGCCCCAGGGGTACGACCGGGGCGTCCAGGAACTCGACTACCACGCCAACGACGACTTCCGGGTCGACGACGAGCCGACCAGCGACGACGTCACCCACACGACCCACGAGGAGGACATCGAGGCCGTCATCGACGACGTCGAGGCCGAACTCGAGGCCCAGTACGAAGCGGGCCGCGAGGAGGTGCTCTACGCCGAAATCGAGGCCGTCGGCGGGACGCGCGTGATGACCTACCTGGCGCTGCTCTTTCTCGCCCACCGCGGCCGGATCCGTCTCGAGCAGGACGAACTGTTCGGCGACCTCTGGATCCAGAACGCCGCCGCGGAGACGGACGCGAACGAAGCGATCGCCGACTGAGTCCGCCGCGCCGCTCGTGACACCGCGGTGACTGATTGCCACAAACGTTTACCAGTCGCTGTCCGAACGTCGAGTCGATGGAACGGCCCGACGACGCAGCGATCCGCATCCACGTCGAGATATTCGCGCTGATACGGCGACTGCTCCCCGTCGCGATCCTCGTCGGTTCGTTCGCCGGGCCGATGGCCGTCGCCGAACCGCGCGTCGCGATGTGGTACTCGGCTGTCCTGTTCTGCGTGAGTCTGTTCGTCCTCTGGACGCTCGAGGGGCTCCCGCTGTATCCGGCCCACACGTTCGGGCTCGAGTACCGCTTCGAGGACCGTCCGCTCGAGTCCGGGACCCAGCGCTGCGTCCACTGCGAGCGCGTCATCGACGACGGCGTGCACCGTCGCTACGCTCGACAGGTCGTCGTTCTGGGCGTCCCGTTCTACACGCTCGCGTGGGGCAGCAACGACATCTGTCGGGACTGTCTCGGTATCGGGGCGGGCGCGGGGCGCGCTCCCGGGTGGACCCAGCAACCGGACGCCGGCCGCGCCCGTCACACGGTCGGCGACGCCGGACGCGGACCCGCCCGTCACACGGTCGGCGACGCCGGACGCGGACCCGGATACGGACCGGAATCGGAGTACGACTCGGTGACGGTCGAAGCCACCGCGTCGCGGGCGGACTCGACGTCGACCGACGGCGCCGCGACGGCCGACGAGACCGACCCGAACGACTGGCGGCGCGACGACGCCGGTCCCGGAACCGAAATCGCCCGGCGCGTCGATCTGAACGACCGGACGGCCGCGCTCGAGGTCAAACGCGCCTTCGAGGACGGCCGGCCGTAAGTCGGAGCGGGTGCAGGATGGCGACCGACGGATCGACGCTGATCGTGCTCGAAGGTATCACACCTCGCGAATGATAAAGTAACTCGAAAGCTTGTTGTAAGGTATGTCCTCCGGCCCGGCGCCGGACGCGAGCAACCTCACCGACGGGTCGCTCGTCCGGCCGATGTTCGAACTGGCGTGGCCGCTCGTGGTCATCCAGTTGTTGCAGGTCACCTACAACGTCGGCGACACCTTCTGGCTCGGCGCGCTCTCGCCCGACGCCGTCGGCGCGGTGAGCCTCGCCTTTCCGCTCCTCTTTCTGGTGATCTCCGTCGGCGGCGGCTTCACGACCGCGGGCTCGATCCTGCTCGCCCAGCACACCGGCGCCGAGAGCGGCGAGGGCGGCCTGATCGCCGGCCAGACGATCTCGTTTATCTCGCTCGTCGCGGTCGCGCTCGGCATCGTCGGCTTCCTCGCGACGGACTCGATGCTGGCCGCGTTGCCCGCCGATCCTGAGACCCAGACCGCGATCATCCCGCTGGCCGCCGACTACCTGCGCATCTTCTTCCTCGGGATCCCCTTCGTGTTCGGCTTCTTCGTCTTCGCCGCGCTCATGCGGGGGTACGGCAACACCCGCGCGCCGATGCGGGTGATGGTCGTCAGCGTCCTGCTCAACCTCGTCATCGATCCGCTGTTGATCTTCGGCGTCGGGCCGCTGCCCAGCCTCGGGATCGCCGGCGCGGCCGTCGCGACCGTCATCTCGCGGGGGCTGGCGACGGCCATCGGCTTCTACCTGCTGTACTTCGGCGACGTCGGCCCGGAGATCCGCCCGGAACACCTCCGGCCCCGGCTCGAGTACGTCGCCGAGATCGTTCGGCTGGGCGTCCCGACCGCACTCGAGCAGTCGATGTCGGCGCTGGCGCTGGTGGCGATGACGGCGATGGTCGTCACCTTCCAGCCGGCGGTCGTCGCGGCCTACGGACTGGGCAATCGGCTGATCTCGCTGGCCTTCCTGCCGGCGATGGGGATGGGACAGGCGACGGACTCGATCGTCGGCCAGAACCTGGGCGCGGGGAAGGGCAACCGCGCCGAGAGAGCGACGCGGATCGCCGGCGGCACCATCGCGGGGATCATGGCCGTCGCGGCGCTGCTGGCCGCGCTCTTCCCGGAACCGTTCGTCTCGGTGTTCGTGACTGCCGAGGAGGCGGGTCGCGCGGAGACGATCGCCTACGGCTCCACCTACCTCCGGTTCGCCGCGGTCGGCTTCGTCTTCATGGGCGTCATGCAGGTCGTGCTGGGCGCCTTCCGCGGCGCCGGCAACACGAAGACCGCGCTGGTCTTCTCCGTGCTGGGGCTGTGGCTCGTCCGCGTGCCCGTGACCTACGCCCTGCTGTTCGTCGCCGAGTGGGGGCCGCGGGGGATCTGGACCGGCGTCGTCGCCGGCGACATCGTCGGCGCTATCGCCGCCGTCGCGTGGTTCTCGCGAGGCACGTGGAAGGGATCGCTGATCGACGAGGACGAACCGGGCGAGGCGGCGGACGGGACGGCCCGAGCGACCGACGCCGAGTGAGCGCTCGACGCTACGGACGCCTCAGAGATTGCGCTCGATCGTCGAGCGCAGCCGGCGTTCGAGGTCGGTCGTCGTCGCGTCGAGCGAGAGGCGCTCGTGGCTCTCGTCGGCGTCGAAGTGTTCGGCCAGCAGGCCGCCGCGGCGGTCGACCTCGACCAGCAGGTCGAAGTCGTCGCCCTCCGGCAGCGGAACGATCTCGAGTTCGTCCAGCTCGCCGGCGAACGGACCCGATCGGGGGACGAACTCGAACTCCTGGACGAACCGGTGGTTCGAGAACAGCGACTCGCTGGCCTCGCAGTTTGCAGTTCGGAGCGTGAATCCGAGCGACTCGACGGCGTCGAACAGCGTCCGCCGGAGCGGATCCGGCTCGATTTCGACGGGATCGGTGTCGTCCGGATCGACGGCCCAGTCGATGTCGAGGCCGGTGTCGAGCCAGACCTCCGTCTTTCCCATCGTCACGGGCGTGTGGTAGGGCACGTCGATCGACACGGAGAACGACCTGTCCTCGCCGGGTTCGATCGTGAACGGATCCGCGATGCGGAACGAATCGATCGTCCCCGTCCGCGCGCTCTCGTCGGTCTCGTAGCGCGTCTCGAGCGCGAAGTAGATGCCGTCGACTTCCTGCGCGTCGTTTCCGCCGGTGACGTCGACGCGCGCGTCGACGGTTTGGCCCGCGGTGAGCGTCGTCGGAAGGATCGTATCGACCGTTGCAGCCCCGATACCGAGGCTCGAGAGGAGACGTTTCATACGCCGACTACGTCACAGTCGATTGATATCTACCTTCCCATCGCGACGCGTCTCGCGGCGGCGACTGCGCTCGCGCCGGGCGCCGCCGCATCGGTCGCGTCGGGACGACCGTCGCGCGTCGTGATCTGTCGTCGGCCGGTGACTAGATAATCGGGAGGAAGCTCCCGGACGGGAGCCGAACACCCCACCGTCGATGACAAGCCAGTGTGACTGTATGCCAAACCCTTTTGGAAAACGGCTCAAGCGATCACGCGGTGAACGGGTGGATATGCTCACGAACAGGGAGCCGACCGAGACCGACGGCCTGAAACAGTTCCTGGTGCAGTGTGAGGGCTGTTCGTTCGAACACGCGGCCGACGACCGCGACGAAGCGATGGCGATCGGCACCGACCACCAGCGGGAGACGCGACACGAGGTCGTCGCCCTCGAGGTGCCGCCGGCGCTCCGACGGGCGTAGGCGGCGTCAGGACTGCGATCAACTGATCGGCGCTCGGCCGCGGTTACGGGACCGCAGCGAACGGCGACGAGGGTGTCTCGAGGGACGCGTCCGTCGGCGTCCGGCACGACGATTGAAGGGGGAGGACTCGGAATCCCTCGTCGATGGTCGACAAGGACGTCGTCCGCCGGGGATACGACGAACTGGCGGAAACGTACGCCGCCGAACGGTCAGAGACGGATCGCGAGCGGGCGGCCCTCGAGGCGTTTTTCGAATCGCTGCCGGCGTCGCCGACGCTTCTCGACGCCGGTTGCGGGCAGGGGACACCGGTTCTGCGGCGGGGAAGCGAGGACGGAGGCGCAGCGGCTGTCGGCGTCGATTTCTCTCGGGAGCAACTCGAACTGGCAGCGGCGAACGCACCGATAGCGTCGCTCGTTCGGGGGGACCTGACGGATCTGCCCGTTCGCGACGGGACCTTCGATGCCGTAATCGCCCTCCACTCCCTGATTCACGTGCCCGTCGACGACCACCGGACGGTCCTCGAGGAGTTCGCGCGGGTCCTGCGGCCCGGCGGGCGGGTGCTGGTCTCCGAGGGACTGGAGGAGTGGCGCGGCGAGAACCCTGACTGGCTCGAGACCGGGGTCGAAATGCAGTGGCACGTGGCCGGTGCGGCGACGCGAACGCAGTTGCGCGAAACGGGGTTCGAAATCGTCGACGAGCGAGGAGTCTCCGGGACGCTCCGCGAGGACGAACGCTGGGTATACGTCGCGGGGCGACTCGAGAAGTAGGCGGACTCGACGGCTCGCTCAGTCGGCGGCCAGCGTCCACTCGCCCGGGCCGGCCGACTCGAGGACGTCGCGTCGCTCCATCTCGGTCAGCACCTCGGGGATGCGGTCGGGCTGGGCGATTTCCATCTCGATGCGGTCGATCCCGTGGAACTCGGCGAGATAGTGTCGGATCTCCTCCTGGGTGAACGACTCCTGATCGGCCTGCTCCATGACGCTGGAGACGAGGTCGACCATGTCCTCGATGAAGTTCCAGGGGTAGACGATCCAGGTCCACTCCTCTAAGTGTTCGCCGACGTAGTCGGGCTGGTACTCGCTGGTGCCGAGCAACTGCAGCGTCGCCGTGCGGACCTCGCCGGCGTCGCGGTCGGTGACGTACTCGTAGGCGCGCTCGATGGAGCCGCCGGTGTCGGCGATGTCGTCGATGATCAGCACGTCCTTCCCCTCGACGCTGCCCTCGGGCATCGGGTACCGAACGGACGGCTCGTCGCTCTTCTCGGCGGCCCCGACGTAGTGTTCCATCTTCAGGCTCGTCAGATCGTCCAGTCCGAGGAAATCACAGAGACACCGACCCGCGAACCAGCCGCCCCGGGCCAGCGCGACGACGACATCCGGGTCGAACTCGTCGTCGCGGACCTCGTCGCTGACGTCGCGACAGAGGCCGTAGATGTACTCCCAGGTAGTGATCGTACAGTCGAAGTCGTCCGGTAAGTCGGACATCGTGTTTCAGGACGTACCACGGATCAACGCCGCTTAAACGATGCGTATTCGGACGATTCGCGCCGGTCGTTAGCACGCGCCTCGAGGACAGTTCCCCCCGGACGGACCGCTCGTCGACCGATTACTCGAGCGAGACCGTGACGGCCGGCCCGCCGTCGACGGTAACGTCGAACCCGTTGTAGGAAAACGAAACGCGTCGCGTCGCCCCCGGTTGCGACGACTCGAACGTCGCGTCGAGCGCGTCGGGTTCGATCGCGTCGTACAGCGGCGGGAGCGCCGTGGGATCGGTTTCCGACGCGGATGCGACGGCATCGACCACGGCGAGCGACGGCGCCTTCTCTGGCGAGAAGACGTACGTCTGCTCGTTCGTCGAACTGTTCCCCCCGATATCGTTTCGATGGTGTTCCGTCGCCATGAATTGCCTTGGCGAGAAGCCAACATCGTACTATAAAAAACCACGTGAATCCGAGTTAACCGTAACTATCGTTCATCGCCATCTCAGCGTCGCTATCTGACAGTTAGCGCTTCGGACTGCTGCGTTCGGTCGGACGAACGACCGACGTAGCGGAGGTGGTCCCTCGTATCGTGCGGACGGCGATTCCCGTCGTCTCTCGGGTCACGTTCGAAGGGAAGTTCCCAGCGCAAGCGCTATATAACTCGATGATACAACCTAGTTATCGATGGCGCGAACCCAGATCGAAGCCGCCCGCGAGGGGACGGTCACCGACGCGATGGAACGAGTCGCCGAGCGCGAGAACCGCGACCCGGAGTTCGTCCGAAAGCGGGTCGCCGACGGACAGGCAGTGATTCCGGCGAACGTCAACCACGAGTCGCTCGACCCGATGATCATCGGCCGCGAGTTCGCGACGAAGGTCAACGCGAACATCGGCAACAGCGAGGAGACCAGCGACCTCGAGACGGAACTCGAGAAGCTCCACACCGCGGTCCACTACGGCGCGGACACGGTGATGGACCTCGGCACCGGGAGCGACTTAGACGAGATTCGGGAGACCCACGTCGAACACTCGCCGGTGCCCCTCGGAACGGTGCCGCTGTACGAAGCCGTCAAGCGAGCCGGAGGACCCGAGGAGCTTACCAAAGACCTGCTGCTCGAGGTCATCGAGAAACAGGCCGAGCAGGGCGTCGACTACATGACGATCCACGCCGGCATCCTCGCCGAACACCTGCCGCTGACCGACGGCCGGAAGACGGGCATCGTCTCGCGGGGCGGGTCGATCATGGCCTCGTGGATGGAGTCCCACGGCGAGCAGAACCCGCTCTTTCAGGTGTACGACGAGATCTGCGAGATCTTCGCCGAACACGACGTCACCTTCAGCCTCGGCGACAGCCTCCGGCCGGGCTGTCTGGCCGACGCCTGCGACGAGGCCCAGTACGCGGAGCTCGACACGCTCGGCGAACTCACCCGCCGCGCTTGGGAGTACGACGTCCAGGTGATGGTCGAGGGGCCGGGTCACGTCCCCATGCACAAGGTCGCGGAGAACGTCGAGCGCCAACAGGAGGTCTGTGACGGCGCTCCCTTCTACGTCCTCGGCCCGCTGGTGACCGACGTCGCACCGGGCTACGACCACATCACGAGCGCCATCGGCGCCGCGATGGCCGCGCAAGCGGGGGCGGCGATGCTCTGTTACGTCACGCCCAAAGAGCACCTCGGCCTGCCCGACGAGGAGGACGTCCGCGACGGCCTCGCGGCCTACCGGATCGCGGCCCACGCGGGCGACGTCGGCAACGAACGGCCGGGCGCACGCGACTGGGACGACGCCCTCTCGGAGGCCCGCTACGAGTTCGACTGGCGCGAGCAGTTCGGCCTCGCGCTCGATCCCGACCGCGCCCGCGAGTACCACGACCAGACGCTGCCCGGCGACAACTACAAGGAGGCCCGCTTCTGCTCGATGTGCGGCGCCGAGTTCTGCTCGATGCGGATCGATCAGGACGCCCGTGAGGGCGGGGAGATGGCGTCGCTGACGAGCGACGAGGACGGCGGCACCGACCTCGAGTCCTCGCCGGCCGCCGAGGTCAACCGACCGCCCGTGGGGACCCACGAGTCCGGCGAGTCGCCGTCGGTCGACGACGGCGAGCGGGTCGAGCAGCCGGGCGACGACTGAGCGACCGCTCCGCTCGAGCGGAGGGGTGACGACCGGCTCGAGGCGTCGTGACGATGACCGAGGATTGATACGTTGCTCGGCCCACCACCGTCGTATGGACACGATTCGGACCCTGCAGGTCGACGCCTTCACGGACGAGCCGCTGGCCGGGAACCCGGCCGGCGTCGTCCCCGACGCGGACGGGCTCTCGGACGACCAGATGCAGTCGATCGCCGCCGAACTGGCCGTCAGCGAGACGGCGTTCCTCCGCTCGAGCGACGCGGCCGACTACCGGATTCGCTACTTCACGCCGACCCAGGAGGTCGACCTCTGCGGCCACGCGACGATCGGCTCGTTCGCCCACCTCCGCGACGAGGGCCTCGAGGCCGGCACCTACGCGCTCGAGACGAACGTCGGGGAACTCGAGATCGGGGTGGACGCGGACGGAACGGTCTGGATGACTCAGGACGAGCCCCGCATCCGCGAGGTCGACGTCGGCTACGAGCGGGTCGCCGACGCGCTGGGCGTCGACGCGGCCGCCCTCGAGGGGGCGAGCGACGATATCCCGCTGGCGGTCTCCTCGACGGGCCTCCCCTTCCTGATCGCGCCGATCACGTACCTCTCGGATCTCGGGAGCGCCGAGCCCGATATGCGGGCGATCGAGGAACTCACGGACGAGGTCGACGCGACCGGTGTCTACCTCTTCACGTTCGACGCGCTCGGCCGGGAGTCGACCCTGCACGGCCGGATGTTCGCGCCCGGGGCCGGCGTGCCCGAGGACCCCGTCACCGGCACCGCCAGCGGCGCCGTCGGCGCCTACCTCGACCGATTCGGCGCGTTCGACGACGACTTCCCGGAGGAACTGCGCCTCGAGCAGGGCCACTACGTCGACCGGCCCGGGCAGGTCCGCGTTCGGATCGGCGAGGACGTCCGCGTCGGCGGTCGCGGCGTGACGGTCCTCGACGGCTCGCTGGTCGTCCCCGAGGACGACGAGGACGACATCCTCGAGGCCTGAACGGAGCGGAAGCCGGTCGTCGACTCTCTCGCGACCGACGGTCATCGCCGCGCCCGCGCTGCGTTCCCGCGACCGACGTTCGACGGACCGGAGTCAGCGCGTCTGCGTCGCCGTCTCGTCCATGTTCTCGAGCGCCGACAGCGCCGCCTGCAGGACCTTGCGTTCGCTCCGCCGGAGGTTCATCGAGACGGCCGTCTTCGAGACGTCGAAGTGGTTCGAGAGCTCCTCGAGGGTCGTCGCCCGGGGCGTCTCGTAGTAGCCCTCCCGGGCGGCCGTCTCGAAGGTCTCGCGTTCGGTGTCGGTCAGCGACCGACAGCCCTCGAGCAGGCGGAGCGCGCTGTCGGAGTTCTCGAGGAGGTCGAACAGTTCCGTCGGACCGAACTGGTCGCGGTCCGCGACGGTGTAGTCGTTGTGGCGCTCGAGTTCGGCTAAGGCGTGATCCTCGTCGGCGTCGTCGTCGAAGCCGACGTGCCACCGCTCGTGGCCGTCCTCGATGTGGAAGGGGCCGGTGATGTAGCCGCCGTTTCGCTGGATCGTCCGCATCGCGTTGGTCTCCTCGATCGTCGTCCCGATCTCGGCGACGTTCTCCCGCTTCGAGAGGATGTAACACTCTCGCATGTTCGGGTGATCTCGAAGCGCGTGGAGGCCGTCCTCGAGGGCGCCCGTCGACTCCCCCCGCGCGATGAGTCGGGTCTCGAGTTGCTCGTCGTCGGTATCGAGTTGCCACTGGACGGCCGAGAAGGCGATCTCGACATCGTCGGTCGTGTCGATGAACGGGCAGTCGTACTGTCGCATATCGATATCGAGATCGATCATTGCTAGCGAGTGAACCACACACGGAGTATTAATATCTACCACTCGTTCGCGAGCGCAACCCACTCGAAATCGGAGATTACCGATCGAAACCGGTGACGTCGCGTCGATCGGCGCGCCGTCCGAACGCCCGTTGATATGTTAACGCGCGTCTTTTAGCGCGTTCCGAGGGTAGCCATACGAAATGTCACAGGACCAGGTGACGCCACCGACCGTGACCGCCGAGGAGATTCACCGGATCGACGACGACGCCTTTACCGACCGCAACGTCTGTCTCGTGACCGGCGCCGGGTCCGGAATCGGTCGCGCGACCGCGCTCGCCGCCGCCGGGAACGGCCTCACCGTCGCGGCGACGGACATCGACGAGGACGGCCTCGCCGGGACCGTCGACCGGGGCGAGGAACTCGGCCTCGAGGGCGAGATCACGTCGATCGTCGGCGATCTGACCGAGGACGACGACTTAGAGCGGATCGTCGACGAGGCGGCCGAGCTGGGCGACGTGAAGTACCTCGCCAACGTCGCCGGGATGCAACACATCGACTCGATCGAGAACTTCCCGATGGAGACCTACGACACGATGCACCGGATCATGCTCCGGGCGCCGCTGTACCTCTCGAAGCTCTGCATTCCGCACTTCCGGGAGACCGAGGACGGGCGGGGCTGCGTCGGCAACATGGGCTCGGTCCACGGCCACTACGTCACCAGCGACAAGGTCGGTTACAACGTCTCGAAGTTCGGTCTGCGCGGCCTGACACAGTCGATCGCCGCAGAGGGCGAGGGGGAGATCCGCGCCTACTCGATCAGCACGGGCTACGTGAAGACGCCGCTGGTGACCGACCAGCTCGAGGACACCGCCGAGCAGCGCGGGATCTCGGTCGACGAGGTGATCGAGGACGTCATGCTCGGCCAGTCCCGGGTCAAGGAGATGATGGAACCGATCGACGTCGCCAACCTCTTCCTGCTCGGCTTCTCGGATCTCGGCCGGCACCTGGACGGCGGCGACCTGTTGTTTGATGGTGGCATGACCCTTACCTACGAGTAACAATGTCCGACGCAACAGATCCGGCGCTCGAGGACGTCGACGAGATCGTCCACGACCCGAGCCGGGAGTTCGTCGAGTCGACGAACGTCTACGACTTCATGGAGACGTACGGGATCGACGACTACGACGAGCTCATCGAGCGGACGACGAGCGAGGTCGACGGCGAACCCGAGAGCGGCGTCGACTGGTTCTGGGACGAACTCGTCGACTACCTCGGGATCGAGTTCTACGAGGAGTACGACGCGGTGAGAGACGACGGCGAGGCGCGAAGCGCCTCGGAAGCGAGCGGTGAAACCGCGAGCCGTGGTGGTCCGCAGTTCACCGACTGGTACCCCGGCGGCGAGATCAATATCGCCCACAACGTCCTCGACCGCCACGCCGCGGTCGACGAGGAGCGACGCAACACGGTCGCGACCATCTGGGAGAGCGAGGACGGCGAGATCCGGGAGGTGACCTATCACGAACTCCGGCGACAGTCGAACATGGTCGCCAACGCCCTCGAGGAACGCGGCGTCGAGACCGGCGACACCGTCGGGCTCTACATGCCGATGGTGCCCGAGGTCGTCTCGATTCTGTACGGCTGTTTCAAGGTGGGCGCGATCGCGGTGCCCATCTTCTCGGGCTTCGGCGTCGACGCGGCCGCGACTCGGATCGCGGACTCGGAGTGCTCGGTGCTCTTTACGGGCGACGGCTTCTACCGCCGCGGCGATCCCGTCTTCCTCAAGTCCGCCGCCGACGAGGCAATCGAGGAGGCCGGGCACGTCGAGCACACGATCGTCTTCGACCGGCTGGGATCCAGTGACCGCCACAGCGAACACGAGATCCCCTGGAGCGACGACCGCGACGAGTGGTGGGACGACGCCGTCGAAACGGCCGACGACGAGTACGAGACGAAGGCGCTCGACTCGAGCCAGGAGTCGATGCTCCTCTACTCGTCGGGCACGACGGGCAAGCCGAAGGGGATCGTCCACACCCACGCGGGCGTGCAGGTCCAGTGCGCCAAGGAGGTCTACTTCGGGATGGACCTCGAGCCCGCCGACCGGTTCTTCTGGGTCTCGGACATCGGCTGGATGATGGGGCCGTGGACGCTCATCGGCACCCACACCTTCGGCGGCACCGTCTTCATGTACGAGGGCGCGCCCGACCACCCCGAACCGGATCGCTTCTGGGAGATGATCGACCGCCACAAGTTGACGCAGTTCGGCATCTCGCCGACCGCGATCCGGGCGCTACGGAAGCACGGGGACGAGTGGCTCGAGGGGCACGACCTCTCGTCGCTCCGGCTGTTGGGGTCGACGGGCGAGCCCTGGGATCCCGAATCGTGGCGCTGGTTCTACGAGAACGTCGGCAACGGCGAGGCGCCGATCATCAACATCTCCGGCGGCACCGAAATCTGCGGCTGCTTCCTGATGCCGATGCCGACTCAGCCGCTGAAGCCCTGCACGCTGGGCGGACCCGGATTGGGCATGGACATCGACATCGTCGATCGCGACGGGAACTCCGTCCGGGAGGACAACCAGCGGGGGTTCCTCGTCGCGCGTGACTCCTGTCCGTCGATGACGAAGTCGCTGTGGTCGGGCGACGAGCGCTACCTGAACGAGTACTGGTCGACCTTCGAGGACCCGCCGATGTGGAACCACGGCGACTGGGCCCAGAAGGACGAGGACGGCTTCTGGTTCCTCCACGGCCGGGCCGACGACGCGCTGAACGTCGCCGGCCGCAAGGTCGGCCCCGCCGAAGTCGAGGGCGCGCTCATCGACCACGAGGCCGTCAACCAGGCCGCCGCCATCGGCGCCCCCGACGAGACGACGGGAACGGCGGTCGTCACCTACGTCATCCTCGAGGACGGCCGGGAGGAATCGGACGACCTCAAGGCGGAACTGCGGGCGCAGGTCGGCGAGGAACTTGGCAAACCGTTCCGTCCGCGCGAGATCCTGTTCGTCGACGACCTCCCGAAGACCCAATCGGGCAAGATCATCCGCCGGGCCATCGAGGCCACGTATACGGGCGAGGATCTCGGCGACATGAGCAGCATCGAGAACCCCGAGGCGCTCGAGGAACTCGAGGCGGCCAGATAGCGCCGGGTCGCTCGGCTCCCGACGAGGTTCGCTACCGCGATCCGAACGATCGCTACGGCTATCGGAATCCGAACGGAGTTCAGACGGGCGGCAACCCGAACAGGAGCGCGAACGCGGCGGCGCCGAGCAACACGACGCCGAGGGCGCGAGCGACGGCGTCCCCGTCGGCCGCGAGCCGCTCGAGTGACACGACGAGCGTCAGGCCGACCATGACGAGGAGGTTCATCGACCCGAGCGCGACCATCAGCGCGAACAGCGGCCACGTGCAGCCGATGCAGTTCGCGGCGTACTCGAGGCCCTCGCGGGCCATTCGAGCGACGGACGGCCGATGGTGGACCGACCGGCAACACCCGCACCGCGCGAGCAGGTCGCGTTTCAGCGACGTGAACTGGTAGCCGCCCGCGAACGCGAGCAGGCCGCCGACCGCGACCGCACCGGCGCTCACGCCGATTACGGTCCCGGTCAGTAGGTCGCGAATCGAAACCAGAGCGGCGACCGCCAGCGGAACGGCCCCGACGAGCGTCCACGCGAGCCCGTAGCCGCCGAGGAAGGCGGCGATCGACGGGACGAAAACGGAGTCACAGAGGTCCGATCGATACCGCCGAACGACGGGCAGCAGCGACGGGAGCATCATCGCCAGCATCATCGCGCCCCACGTGAGCAGGTACGCCGCGACGCCGCCGAGTCCGTTCGCCATCGCCGCCGTCTCGGGAACGCCGGGCGCGTCCATCGGCGCCTCGATGCCGGCCGGTACGGGGCCCGGCCCGGGGAGCCACCCCTGAACGAGGACCAGCCACAGCAGCGCCGACAGCGAGAGGACGAGGACCTCCGGGACCGGAAGCGCGTCGGGATCGATGCGATCGGTGAACGGGAGTGACGTATCAGGTATCATCGGGTACGCGGATGCGGGGAGTCGGAACGCAGTTCGGATCGGGAACGGCGACGCCGCGCGGTCGGCGCTCACTCACGGTGGTCACCGTCGGTCGGTCGCTCGCGGCGGTCGCGCTCGAGGATGGCGCCGCCGGCGCCGACCGCGACGTCGACGGGGACGGTTCCCAGGCCGTCGCTGTCGGCGCTCGAGCGAGCCAGCGCGAGTCCCAGCAGCGACTGTTCGGTCGGGACGTCCAGTTCGGTCCAGCGGACGCTCGCCGCCCGCTCGTAGATCCGGCCGCCGTTGGCGACCGCTACCGTGTCGGTTCCCCGCGACCGGATCGCCTGCAGCGCGCCCTGTCCGACGTGCAGCGGCGTCCAGTTCTCGCAGTCGGGATCGTACCGGTAGGCGATGCCGTCGGCGCCGGCGATGAACACCGACTCGTCGCCGGCCCGGACGTCCTGGAAGTCGACCTGCGCGTTGCGGACGCCGATCCGGTCCCACTCGTCGGTCGGTTCGGTGTCGGTGGGTTCCGTATCTTCGGGTTCACCGTCTCTCGGATCGCGCTCCGTCGAGCCGTCGGTCCCGGCGGCGGTCGCGTCGCCGGCGGCGGCCTCGCGGTACGCGCCGCCGCTGGTGTCGATCGCGTAGAACCCGTCCGGCCCCGCCGTGATGCCGGGGATCGTCGATCCGCCGCCGGGTTCGACGACCTCGCCCCAGACGGGACAGCCGTCCTCGACGGTGCAGTCGAGGACCTCGCCGGAGCCGTTGGCGATGCGGACGCGTTCCTCGCCCGTCCGGCCCGCGACGGCGATGGCCTCCCAGGTGCTCGTCTTCTCCATCGGCGCGGAGTAGTCGCTGAGGTGGCCGTCGGCCACGTCGTAGAATCCGAGGGCGCCGCTGTCGCCGGCGAACCAGAGCCGACAGCCGTCGTCGGTCGCCGCGATCGAGCGCAGGGTGTTCTCCGAGACGCCCGGGCCGCGCTCGAGGACGACCCGCCAGCCGTCGCCGGTTCGGTGAAGCAGCAGTCCCCCTTCGCCGCAGGCGTAGGGGCCGTCCTGTCCGTGGACGACGCCGTGGAGGGTCCGAGACGTCGGCGACTCGACGGCCTCCCAGTCGCCGCGGTCGTCGGCCCCGTCGCCGGCGTCCGCGTCGGTCGTTCGATCGGCGGCGTCGGCGTCTCCCTCACCGCCGTCGTCGCCGTCGGATCGGCGGTCGCCGTCGGCTTCGGTCCGATCGTCGCCCGACTCGCTCGCGTCGTCGGCAGTGCCGGGCGAGCCGACCCGCTGAAGCCACTCGAGGGCGTCGGACAGCGAGTCGTCGAGGCGGTCGATCACCGAATCACCTCGTGGGCCGCCGCGACGCGAGAGAGACCGACGCTGTAGGCCGCGGCCCGCCAACTCAGATCGCAGCGCTCGCGGCGATCGCGCACGTCGTCGACCGCGTCGGTCAGCGCGTAGGCGAACTCGTTGGTCACGCGCGCGTCGCTCATGCGATCGCGGCCGACGGTCCGAATCCACTCGAGGTGGGCCGCGATCGGTCGCCCCGCGGTCGCGAGCACGGCGGGGACGACGTCGATACCGCGCTCTTCGAGGGCGCGCTGTCCGTCAGGCGTCACGGCGCCGACGGTCCCTTCGACGACGAGGTCGGCGCGGATCCCGTCGGCGTTGTCGGCGGTGATCGTCGTCGCCGGCGCCGCGAGAACCAACGCGTCGGCGTCGCACTCGAGGACGTTCTCGGTACCGGTAACGGTGCCGTCGTCGTACTCGGCGAGCGCGCCCGGCCGCTCGAGATAGCTGGGCACGAGGTCGGTATCGAGCCCGGAGCCGTCGTCCGGGGCGACGAGGCCGACTCGATCGCTTGACATGGCGACGACGGAGCCGCCCCGGAACTCGAGCAGGCGGGCGGCCGCCACGCCGCAGGCCGCGGTGCCGTAGATCGCGATCGTCGCGTCGGTCAGCGGGCGGTCGCGGTCGGTCTCGAGGACCTCCCGCGTCACGTGCGCGAGGCCGTGACCGCCCGCCCGATCGATCTCCCGGAGGCCGCCGATGGCCGGCGGTTTGCCGGCGACGGCCGCGGTTCGGGGGGCGTCGACGTCGTCGGCGACGGCGTCGGCGAACCGGGCCATCGTCCGCCGGTCGGTACCGACCTCCGGAACGAGGACGTCGTCGCCGCGGTCGACGCCCGCGATTCGGCGCGCGTAGGATCGGGTGAGGCGGCTGCGTTCGTCCCGGGACAGCGCCGTCGGATCGACCGCGATCCCGCCCGCGGCACCGCCGAACGGGAGGTCGGCGATCGCCGCGCTGACGGTCGTCGCGGCCGCGAGACCGGCGCAGTCGTCCCCGTTTAGCGCGGGATAGTACCGGTGCGGTCCGAGGACGGAACCGCGGACGCTGTCGTGGCGAACGCGGTACCCCTCGCAGACGTCGATGGTGCCGTCGTCGCGTTCGAACGGCACGGAAATCCGCTCGCGCTGGCGAGGGTGGAGCAGTCGCTGTTCGATCCCGTCGGGGACGCCGAGACGGCGCGTCGCGGCCGTCGCGTACGCCCACGGGGCGGCGAGGTCGGGATCGGTTCGGGTCGTCTCGTCGTCGGTGTCGTGAAAGGCTGTCATCGTGTCAGAGTCAACGCGGTTGTGTTCGACCGAGCGGGTCGCTCGGTCGGATCGTCGGTCGATTACTCGGAGCATTCGATCGATGCGATCACTGTGCGTGCACAGAACGGCCGACACGGTGTCGGTTCGGACGCGATCGCTCGCGCCCGGCCGCGAACCCCGCGGTGCGATCGCCGCGGGAGCGCGACCGTCATGGGGACTCACAGCAGAGGCAGCGGCGCTCCCACTCGTGGTGTTCCTCGAGGCGCCTGTTGGCCCGCGTGCTCGGACGGTAGGCGTTGGTTCGCCCGTCGAGGGGGCGTTTCTCGACGTAGCCCTCTTCGACGAGTTCGCTCAGGTTCTGGTAGAGTCGGCCCTGGTTGATCTCCTCGTCGTAGTAACAGTCGAGTTTGTCCTTGATGACGAGTCCGTGGGGGTTTCGCTCCGCGAGCATTCGGATGACGAACAGCTGATCGCGCTTGAACCCGGTCAGGTTCGCCAGCGGCCGCGGCTCCGTGTGCTCGTCGGAGATCGGTTCGGTACTGTCGTCGGTGTCGCTCGGTGGGTGACTGGGCATCGGTTCGTCACCGGCGGCGAAGCCGCCGAAGCTACGCGCGGGAGTCGAACCCGCAGCCGGCCGAGTCCGGACGTAGCGGGCGGCTTCAGGGGCCGTGTTCGATTCGATGCTCCCGGTAGAGGACGGCGACGAACGCCCCGAGCGGCAGCAGTCCGAGGATCACGAGCAACAGTCCGGCGTAGATACTGACCGGGAGCCGGACGGTCGCGACGAAGTACAGCAACACGGCGACGGCGCCGGCGATCAACAGCCCGATGCTCGAGACCACGAGGCCGAAGCTCAGCTTCCGGAACTGCCACTCGAGGTTCTCCGAGCGGCGTAGCTGCTCGATCAACACGACGGCCGGCGGAATGGTCAGCGCGATCAGTTGCAACAGCATCAGTGCGACGTCGGTGCTTGCAGTGGTCGACATGGGTGAATGTGGAGCGCTGCGTAGGTCTGCGGACCGCACGCAGTTGCGGCGGTTGGCGGGCGATGCGACTCGCTCGAGCGGCGGCGCGGTTCGATCGCGGGCGGCGATCGGCGTACTCGGTCGTCAGGGAGCGCGGACTCGAGTCGGAGTTCGGGTCGGCTCGGCGACGGAACGGGACGACGCGACTACTTCCATTCGCGTGTGTGCGACGGCCCCGATTCGAGGGCCCACGGATCGTCGGGGGCGGGCCCGCCGATCCACAGCGATCGGGCGAGGTTCGCGAGGAAGACGGCCTGGCCGGCGGCGATCACGTAGGCGCCGACGGTCGCCAGCTGGTGCAGCGGCGCGTATGCCGCCGGATAGGTCGCGACGCGCCGGGGGAGTTGTGCGAGGCCGACGAGCAGGAGCGCCCCGAAGGTCACCGCGACGCCGACGACCGTGAGCCAGACGTGCAGGCGGGCCAGCCCCGGCTCGAGGCGTCGGCCGGTGAGCAGGGGGAACCAGTAGTAGGCGCCGGCGACGAGCGCGAGCGCGACGAAGCCGGCAAACAGCAGGTGGAAGTGCGCGACGACGTAGTAGGTCCCGGTGTAGCGGACGTTGATCGGCACGACGGCGAGGAAGACGCCGGTGACGCCCCCGACGACGAAGAAGCCGACGGCGGCGAGGGACGCCAGCATCGGCGCCGTGTACCGGATCGAACCGCCCCACAGCGTCACGAGCCACGTACAGAGTTTCGCGGAGCTCGGGAGCGCCACCGCCAGCGTCGTGAGCATGAAGACCGTCCGCACGGGGAGGCTCATTCCGGTCACGAACATGTGGTGGGCCCAGACGGTGAACGAGACGACGCCGATCGCGAGCGTCGAGTAGACGGACGAGCGGTGGCCGAACAGCCGCCGGCCGGCGAACCGCGGCAGCACGTGGCTGACGATTCCCATCGGGGGCAACACCACGATGTACACCAGCGGATGGGCGAAGAACCAGAACAGGTGCTGCCAGACCAGCGGCCCGCCGCCGCCGAGGAGGAACCCGGTGGCGAGCGTCCGATCCGCGAGAACGAGCGCGACCGTCGCCGCCAGCACCGGAAACGCCAGCAGGGACATCGCCGCGGCGGTCAGCACCGTCCACGTGAACGTGTCGACCTCGAGCCACCGGACCTCGCGCTCGCGCAGAATCGTGCGGAGGAGCGTCCACGCCGTCAGCGTCGTCCCGACGGCGACCAGCGCGAGTCCGACGAGGAGGGCGTCGACGGCCGGGTTCGCCGACAGCACGCTCAGCGGCGGATACAGCGTCCACCCGCTGGCGACCGGCTCGAGGCCCGCCACGCCGAGGATGCCGCCGATCGTGCCGGCCCGGATCGACAGCGCCGCGGGGACCTGCAGCCAGAACGCGACCGCGCCGAGGGCCGGCGCGGCGACGTCGTCGGCCTCGATCAGCGGAGGGACAGCGACGTAGGCCGCGCCCCAGATCGCCGGCAGCGCGAACAGGAACAGCATCGTCAGCCCGTGGGTCGTGAAGAAGGCGTTGTAGGTCTCGGCCGTCAACCGACCGAGAGTCGGAGTGACCAGCGCCGTTCGCAGGAACAGCGCGTCGAGCCCGCCCCACAGCCCCATCACCAGCGCCAGCGCGAGGTGCCAGCGGGCGAGCCGTCGGTGGTCGACGTTCGACCGGCCGGTCGATCGGGTCACGGCCGCCCGAACGCGAACGCCCGCCCCAGTTCGCGAACGCCCAGCAGGCCGACCGTCGTCGCGATGGTAAACGCGAAGATCGGGTCGACCGCGTACAGGAGGCCGCCGATCAGCGGTGCGGGAACGACGGCGACCTGCACCGCCGTCCCGACCGCGTCGGGGAGCCGCGGGCCGGGAACCGGGGCGACGCGAGCGCTCTCGCCGACGGTCGGCCGGAGCGGTTCGATCGCCGTCCGACAGCCCAGCAGCGCGAACAGGACGGCGACGATACCGGCGCTGGACGGGGCCGCCACGAGGCCCATCGGGAGCAGCGAGACGACGGCGAGACCGACGGCCAGCACCGCGCGCCGGTCGAGCCGCGAGGCGAGCGCGGGGGCGGCGACCGCGCCGACGACCGCGCCCGCGGCCTCCGCGAGGACGAACAGGCCGAAGACGGCGGCCGGCGCCAGCGAGAGGCCGCCGATCGAGAGCCCGATCGATCGGTACTCGACGACCAGCAGGATCAGGAACGGCCAGCTCCCGGCGAGGGCGACCCGAACGAGGGCGTCGCCGATGACCGCCCAGCGACGGCGATCGGGCAGCCTCGAGGCGGCGCTGCTGACCGCGCCGAGCGGGGACTCCGCGTCGGCCGGCGCAGGAGTGGTCGTCCCGTTTCTGCGCGTCTCACTCTCGCCGTCTCGGTCGCCCTCCGCGAGGCCATCGCCGAGCACTCTCCCGGTGAGGGGCGACGTTCGCTTCCCCGCAGACCCCAGCGCGACCGCGCCGACGAGGGCGACCGCGGCGCCGGTCGCGGCGACGAGGACGAAGCCCGTGCGGACCCGCCGGTGCTCGCGACGGCGGCCGCCGCGAACACGGCCGCCGCGGCGAGGCCGAGCGCGCCGACGACGGTCCGCGTTCGTCGCCCGTCGACGGCTCCGCCCGATCGACGCCTCGTCGCGGGCGGGCGCCGCGCTCGAGGGCGGTGCCGCGCGCGTATCGGTCGGCCACAGGTTCCGCGCGGGGCCGCGGACGTGCCACGTCTGCAGGAGGACGATCCCGACCGCGAGCCAGCCCAGCGCCGACAGCGGCGTTCCCAGCAGGGCGTCGAGCGTCGGCGCACCCGCCCACGCGAGGAGGCCGACCGCGGCGACGAGCACCGACGCCACCGCGGCCGCGGCGGGCGCGATGTCGGGCGTCGGGCCGGCGTCGGCGTCGCTCGAGCGCCGGGACGCCGCGACGGCGACGCCCAGTCCGAGCGACACCAGCGCGCCGGCGACGATCGGCCCGGAGCCGATCGCGACGACGAACTCGGGGAGGTATCGTTCGGCGAGGCGGATCAGCCCGTGGCTCGTCGCGAGCGCGACGAGACAGACGATCCGGATCGGATCGGTGCGGTCGGCGGCGTCTGTCGGGTGTCGGGTCATGGATACTGGAACGAGAGACGGCTGTCGCGATCGGCGCGCGGCGGTCGAACGGCGGCAAACGGTCGGCGGTCGAGACCTCACTTCAGCCCGCGGTCCTCGAGCGCGTAGGCGATCCGCTCGAGGAACTGCTGGGTGCGGATAATGATCCCGGCGATGTGGGGCGCGAGGCGGTTTCCGAGGCGGACGCGCTGCTCGGGCTCGAGGGCGACGTACACCTGTACGGCGAAGATCGGGACGGCGACGACGTTGAACAGCGCCGTGTACGTCCCCGACACCGTGCCGCCGGTCGCGCCAGCGGGCGGGACGAGGCCGAGCGCGCCGAAGACGAGTTCGACGACGAGGCCGGCGACGACCGCCGCGAGGAAGAACGCGACGGCGATCACGGCGGCCATCCGGGTGCCGTAGTACCGCCGGTAGGTGCGGACCAGCGGCAGGATCACCAGGTCCGCGAAGATGAACGCGAGCACGCCGCCGAAGGAGACGCCGTTCTGCCAGAGCACGACCGCGAAGGGGACGTTGCCGACCGAACAGAGGAACGTCACCACGCCGACGACGGCGCCGAGGACGACGTTCGAGACGAGCCGCAGGACGCTGCCCTCGGCGCCGACGCCGAAGACGGCGGTCCACCACGCGGTCGGCACGAACGCGGCCAGCAGGCCGGCGATGGCGAAGCCGAGGACGACGTCCCGCCAGAGCATGTCCCACTCGCGGATCGCGTTCGCGGTCGCCGACGCCCAGCGGTCGCCCGAGAGCAGCTCCGGGCCCGCCGTAACGGGTTCGCGATCGGTCGACGGGTCGTAGGCGTTGCGACAGCCGCCGCAGCAGAAGTGTCGCCGCTCGCCGTCGAACTCGGCCGCGACGGTCTCCTCGTCGGTCGGATCCGCGGCCATCCCGCAGGTCGCACACTCGATCTCCTGTAGCGCCCGCGCGTGTGCTCGAGCGCGTTCGATCCACGACTGGGGGACGAACCGCCGGTACACCACCGCGAGGACGGCGACGGCGACGAGGCCGCCGACGATCTCCGCCGCGGCGAACTGCCAGCCCAGCAGGAGCGTGACGACCAGCGCGAGTTCGAGCACGAGGTCCGTGCTCGCGAACTGGAACGCGCCCAGACTGGCCGCGGCCGAGGCGCCCTTGGTGAACAGCGACCGGGTCGTCGCCACCGCGGAGAACGAGCAACTCGAGGACGACGCGCCGAAGAGGGCCCCGTAGCCGACCTCGCGCCAGCCGTCGTCGCCGAGGTAGTCGGTGAGCCGGTCCTCGGAGACGAACTCCTGGACCGCGCCGGTGATCGTGAACCCGAGGACGAGCGCCCACCACGTGTCCCAGGCCATCTCGAAGGCGATGACCGCGGCCTCGAGGAGCCGTAACAGGACCGCGCCGAGCAGGCCGGCGAGCCGGGCCGCGAACTCGAGGCTCCCCTCGTTCGGGGCCGGGGAGACGAGTCCGAGACCGGTCGGCGGCCCGCGAGCGACCGCGGCGGGACGGAGCGGTCCGTGGTCGACCGTCGCTACCGCCAGCGAGACGAGCAGTCGCGTCTGCGCGGCCACGAGGCTGGGGGCGTCGGTAACCGAGTGGATGACTGCGTGCATAGTGGAGTAACGAGAACGGAGTCGCCGATCGGACGGCGCGTCGGGACGGGCCGCCGGCGGATAGTGGCGGCTGTGCTGGCGGGCCGGGAGGTCATCCGCGCCGAGGGCGCGTCGTCCGGGCCTTCCGACACCGAAGCCTAATAGATTATGGCGTAAAAATATGGACGAAACCTAGAGAATGTGCACCGACGAGCCGGAGCGTCGGGCGCGGGCGGGTCTCGGCGGATCGGTCGCGTGGCGGCCGAGGCGTCGGCACGTCGCCCTCAGCGAGCCATCAGTCCGACCGTTCGATGGCGATTGTAGAGATAGGCCACGCAGACGGCGACCGTCGAGAGGAGGAAGGCGACGAGGGCGATCGCGAGCGCGACGCCGAACCCGGCCGCCAGTCCGGACAGCAGGCCGAGGAACAGCGGCGCGGCGACGGCCGCGCCGACGTAGATCTGCCGGTCGGGCGTCCACGCGTCGGTTCGGGCCTCGACGAACTCGACGTCGCGCCAGATCGCGGGCAGCGTGACGGCGCCGGCGGCGGCGACGACGATCAGCAGCGCGACGCTGCCGAGACTCGTGGCCAGAACCGAACCCCCGCCGGTCAGTCGGGCGAGCGAGACGATCCCGAGCAGACTCAACGCGGGATAGCCGATCAAGACGTACCAGTACCACGGCGCACGGTCGGTCGAATCGACGGAGATGAGATCACCACTTGGCATGGTGCATCCGTCGTACGGTTCACCCACTCATAAGTTGTACAAATATCCAAGATATCTGTACAAAAAACTGACCGTGGGTTCAAGGAACCGATGAGTACGTAAATTTATTATAGTGAGTTTCAGTACCGTGTCATCTTATACCACTGGCACTGCTAGGCCCGTCCCCGGTCGAATCCCACTGCGGTTCGATCGACCCCCCTAAACGATGATCGGTGAACACGCATTCTGTCCGACCAGCGGTGCATCTCTCTCGCGAGAGGTCCACTACGACGACCGGGGACGCCCCGAACGCGTCCCGCAGTCCGACGACCTCTCGCCGAACGCAACCCTCGAGGCCCCACTGACGACGGGGAAACGTCGCTCCTCGAGGCGCGCGCTCCTGACCTACTTCCGGCGGTGTCACCGCCGACACGCCGACGAGAGCGACGAACTGTATCGGCGCGCCGCGCTGGCGCTCGACCGCCTCAAGCGGACCGCGACGGGCCGCCAAGAGCGCGACGTTATCGTCTGGTGTGCCCTCGGAAACCGACTCGCTCGCGACGGGTTCGACGTCGACTGGATGGGCGCCCACGTCGAACCGCGATGTCCGGAGTGTAGCGGCCGCCTGACCTACGCCGAAGGGCCCGACGGGCCGATCGCTCGGTGCGGCGGGTCGTGCTGCGAGCGCCGCACCGACCGGTTGGCGACGATCAGGGAGACCGTCCGGTCGCTGCTCGCGCAAACGTACCCCGAGGACGCCACCCCCGAAACCGATGCACTCGCGATACTGTGATCGACCGCGACGGGAATCGGGGGACCGCTCCCGGAACGCGAACGTCGAACATGCGCCTCTTGACGGTGCTCACCGACTCGCAGTCGACGACCGACGAGGTCAGAGCGGTCATCGATCGCCACGACCTCGAGTACAGCCTCGCCGGTCACGACGACGACAACGACTGGACGATCACCGTTCCCGCACCCGCTCACGCGGTAGAACCGTTGGTGGACGAGCTTCGGTCGGTCGCCGGGAACGTCACCGTCGTCGTCGAGGAGCCGATGGCGATCGTCGGCAGCGAGTGGGACGGCGCGAACGAACGACGCGGCGAGTGGCTCTCCTTCGAGCGAATCTCCCGGAGCGAACTGCGCTCGAAGGCCCGCTCGCAGTTGCCCTCGCTGGTCATCTTCGCCGCGATGACGGCGATCAGCGGCGTCGTCGCCACCACCGGCGTCCTGCTGGATTCGCTGGCGGTGCTGGTCGGCGCGATGGTGATCGCCCCCCTGCTCGGTCCCGCGATGGCCTCGAGCGTCGCGACCGTCCTCGACGAGCGCCGGCTGTTCGTCCGCGGCGTCGAACTCCAGCTCGCCGGTATCGGCGTGGCGATGGCCAGCGCGCTCGCGTTCGCGGCGTTCGCGCGGACGTCGTCGGTGGTCACCGCCGCGGTCGACCTCGAGGCGAGCCTCGGACTGGGCAGTCACGGCCTCCCGCCGTCGCTGCTGGTGACCGTCGCGGTCTGTTCGGGCATCGCCGGCGGGCTCGGGATGGCGACGACCGGCATCACGGACCTCATCGGCGTGATGATCGCGGCCGCGATCATGCCGCCGATCGGCGTGGTCGGCGTCGGCGTCGCGTGGGGCGAACCCGCGGCGGTGCTCGGGTCGCTGGTCGTCGTCGCCGTCAACCTCATCGCGATCAACGTCGGCGCCATCGCGACCCTCTGGACCGTCGGCTTCCACCCCTCCGACCGCTCCCGAATCAGGACGACGCGGGGCGCCATCATTCGACGGATCGTCCTGTTGCTCGCGCTGTTGCTGGCCGCGCTCCGATTGCTCGAGGCCGTCTCCAGCGGCCTCTGAACGTTCGACGATCGATCTCACACCGATGACTGACCATCCCACGCGCGACGACGACAACGACGCGACGACGACGGCGAAATCGGGTACAGCGCCGAGCGACGACGGCGGCCGCGAGGGCGACCGCTCGAGCGACGGAACGGACGAGCGAATCGAACGCGACGGAGGCGGCGACGACCGCGACGGCAGGTCCGAATCCGACGACCGAAGCGAGGCCGAGCGCGACGGCGACGCGCCGTCGCTCGGGCTGTCACTGATCGGCTACGTCCTCCGGCTGACGGTCGCCGCGCTGGCGGTCGGCGTCCGAATCCTCTGGACCGGAGGGCGGATCGGCGCCCGCTACCTGACCGATACGGCGTCGCGCCGCGAGTGGCGGCGCTGGCTCCTGCTCGAGGGCGACCGGCGAGTGGTCGTCGGCGGCTTCGTCGCGGGCGTCTTCGTCGTCGCGCTCGTCCTCGGCGTGAGCGACGTCATCGGCGTCCGCGAGAGTCGGTTCGTCACGACGATGTTCAGCACGATGATCGCGGGGCTGTTCTCGTTCATCCCGATCGTCGTCGCGGTCAACCAGCTGATCATCTCGCGGCTGTTCGGCACGCCCGATCGGCTCACCGACCGCATCGACGGCGTCCAGGCGTTCCGCAGTCGCGTCGAATCCCAGACCGAGGGCGACGGCGTCAGCCCGACCGATCCGGCGCCGTTCCTCGCCCGGCTGGCCGGCACGCTCGGCAGCCGCGCCGACGAGCTCGCCGAACGGTGCGGAGACGGCCCATCGGAGGCCGCCGGCGACCGGGCCGACGCGACGTCGACGACCGCCCTCGAGTCGATCTGCCGATTCGCGGCGCGGACTCGAGACCACACGCGCGAGCTCTCGTCTCGCCTCACCGGCGATACGGAGTCGGTGTTCGCCGTCGTGTTGCCGACGATCGACCACGACTACGCCGGCGCCGCGAACGAAGCGCGGCGGCTCGGGCGCCGGTTCGACGCGGAGCTGTCGGCCCGCGAGTCGTCGCTGCTCGCCGAACTCCAGGAGCTGTTCGTCACCGCGGACGCGACCAGGCAGTACTTCACGACGATCTACCTCCAGCGCGAGCTCGCGCGCCTGTCGCGGTTGATCACCTACAGCGGTACCGCCGCGATCCTGCTCTCGTCGCTGGTGATCATGATCTACGCGAGCGGCTATCCGCCGGTGGCCTTCGAAGGGTGGCTGCTCGTGCTCGTGAGCCTCGCGCTCGCGGTCGCGTTCAGCCCGCTCGCCGTGCTGTTCGCCTACGTCGTGCGCATCTCGGCCATCCTCAGGCGGACCTCCGCCCCGGGGCCGTTCACGCCGCCCGGGGAGTTCCACCGGACGAACGACGCCCGCGGCGCGACCGAGGGGATCGACGCGGACCCGTCGATCGGTCTCGACGAGAGCGACCGCTCGCCGCTTCCCGGCGACGCTGACGCCGATCCGGACTCGAGCGAGGGCGATCCGTGACCGCGCGCCGCGGCTACGGTCGGCGCGGCCTCCTCGCGGCCGTCGGCGCCGCGATCGGCGCCGTCTCGCTCGGCGGCTGCGTCGATACCGACAGCGAGTGGGTCCCCGTCGACGTCCCCACCGACGCGGCGCTGTACGACGTCGTGACGACGGCCGACGGCGCCTACGCCGTCGGCGAAGACGGGACCGTCCTCGCCCGCGACGGCGGCGACTGGACCGTCCGCCTCGAGAACGGCGTCGGCGACGCCGGCGACGGGCTGCGGACCGCGGCGGTCACGAGCAACGGCCGGGCGATGTGGGTCGCCGGCGACAGCGGCGCGCTCGGGCTGTACGACGTCGTCGCCGACCGCGTCGCGGACTTCTCCGCGCCGAAGGAGAAGACGACTTCGTGGACGGCGGTCGCCGCCGCGGGACTGGCCGGCGACGAGCGGCTCACGGTCATCAACAGCTCCGGCGAACTCCTCCGGGGCCGGCGCGACGGTGCGACCGTCGAGTGGTTCGACGTGATCGAACCCGGCACCGGCTCGAGCGTCACCGACGTCGACCTCACGCCGCTGGCGTACGGCTACGTCGTCGACACCGACGGCGGCGTCTTCGAGTCGCGAGACGGTGGGGTCTCGTGGAGCCGCATCGGGCTCGAGGGCGCGGGAGTCGACTTCGCGGCGGTCGCGGCGACGGACAGCGGTCACGTCTCGGTCGCCGGCGGCAACGGCGTCGTCTACACCTACAACGGCGTCGACTGGTCGCGAACGACGCTGGGCGAGCAGCCGATCGCAGCGCTGGCTCGAGACCGCGACACCGCGCTGGCGGTCTCGTCGGCGGGAGTGCTCTACGAGCGCGGCTTCGACGGCTGGACCGAGCTCGCCGACCTCCAACCGGGGAACGAACTGCGGTCGGTCGCGCTCGGCACTGCCCGGTCGCCGCAACTGGTCGTCGGCGAGTCCGGAACCGTCTACGAGCGGCGGTACTGACGTTTCGCGACCGTCTCGGTCAGCGATACTCCCGAGGACCAGCCCGAACGTCCGCGCGCTGCGACCCGTAACGGTGCGACGAGACAGTCGCGTACTATTTCATTCGTGGAGCTACATGTTTCGAGTGTGATCGCTCGTCTGCGCGAGCGGATCGCCGTCGAGGACCCCGACGAACGGATCGAAGGCTCAGGTAACCCGATCACGTCGCCACAGCGTCGGCGCGCAGCCGACGCGGAACGGATGCTCGAGGAATCGGCGGAACTGACGGAGACCCAGCGGAAGTTCGATCGCGACCGGTAATCGCTCGCGAACTTCGAGTCGGGCCGCGAACCCGCGCCGGTCCGTCCCGTTACGTTTTACCCCCGCGGGCCCGAATCGCCGTCAATGACTGCCCAGACCGTCCAGCAGGGCGACCTCGTGACCGTCATCGGCCTCGAGGTCCACGTCCAGCTGGAGACCGACACGAAGATCTTCTGTGGCTGTGCGACCGAACAGACCGACGAGCCAAACGAGAACGTCTGCCCGGTCTGTCTCGGCCTGCCGGGCGCGCTGCCCGTCCTGAACGAGGCCGCCGTCGAGGCCGCCGTCAAGATCGGGAAGGCGATCGACGCCGACATCCCCGAGGAGACCCGGTTCCACCGGAAGAACTACTACTACCCCGACCTGCCCAAGAACTTCCAGATCACCCAGTACGACGAGCCGATCTGCGCCGACGGCGAACTCGAGGTCTCCGTCGAGGGCGAGCGTCGGACGGTGGCGATCGAACGGGCCCACCTGGAGGAGGACCCGGGGAGCCTCCAGCACGTCGGCGGCGGTGGCGGCATCGACTCCGCGGAGTACACCCTCGTCGACTACAACCGCGCGGGGACGCCGCTGATGGAGATCGTCACGGCGCCGGACTTCCGCAGCCCCGCGGAGGTGCGCGCGTTCCTTGCCGAACTCGAGGAAGTCCTGGAGTACCTGGGCGTCTTCGACGCGGAACGCGACGGCAGCCTGCGCATCGACGCCAACCTCTCGATCATCCCCGAGGAGGAGATCGACGGCGACGACACCGACGAGATCGGGATGGACGCGCTCGAGGCCGCCAACCGCACCGAGGTCAAGAACATCTCGAGCCACAAGGGCGCGGAGAAGGCCCTGGCCTACGAGGAGACCCGCCAGAAGAACGCCATCCAGCGCGGCCGCGCGGTCGAGCAGGAGACCCGCCACTGGGACGAGTCGCGGGGTATCACGGTCTCGATGCGCTCGAAGGAAGAGGAGAAGGACTACCGGTACTTCGAGGAGGCCGACCTCCCGCCGCTTCGCGTCTCCGGCTGGAAGGACGAGATCGCGATCCCGGAACTCCCCTCGGCCCGCCGCGAGCGGTTCCAGGCGGAGTACGGCCTGAGCGAGGAGGCCGCCTCGAAGCTCACGTCGACCAAGCAGGTCGCGGACTTCTACGAGGACGTCGCCGGCGAGTTCGACCCCGACCTCGCGGCGACGTGGGTCGCGGACAACCTGCTCGGCGAACTCAACTACCGCGACATGGAAATCACGGACATCGCGGGCCGCCTCGAGGAGGTCTCCCGGCTCGTCGAACTCGTCGCCGAGGACGAGATCACGGCGAAGAACGCCCGCGAGACCGTCCTCCGGTCGATGCTCGACGACGGCGCGGCGCCGGACGAGATCGTCGAGCAGGAGGGTCTGGGCAAGACCGGCGAGGACGAGGTCCAACAGGCCGTCGTCGAGGCCATCGACGAGAACCCCGACGCCGTCGACGACTACGAGAGCGGCGACGACGGCGCGATCAACTTCCTCGTCGGCCAGGTCATGCAGAAAACGGGGGGAAGTGCCGACCCCGGCGACGTCAACCAGTTGCTGCGAGCCGAACTCGAGTAACCGCGCTCACGGCGCGTCCGACGTTTTGACGGCGACGCCGGTCCCGTCGCCCTGGGGCGTGATGACCGCCTCGAGGGCGTCGTGATCGACGAACACCTCGTTGAACTCGCGAAGCGCGGCTACCGACGAGCCGTATTCCGCTTCGATATCCTCGGTCTCGGTATCCGCCGCAGCCGCAGCGACCCGACCGCCGCGGAGGAGGTTGTCCGCGACGACCATCCCGCCCGCCGTCAGCAGCGGCAGCGATTCGGCCAGATACTCCTCGTACTCCGATTTGATGGCGTCGAGGAAGACGAGATCGAACGGCCCGTCGAGCCGAGGCACCGTCTCCAGAGCGGGGCCCTCGACGATGAACACGGTCCCGTCTCCGGTGGGTTCGGCGTCGACGGTCGCCGGATCGTCGGTCACGGTGACGTCGATGCCGTCGCGCTCGAGGTAATCGACGGCGGCGTCGATCCGCTCGTCGTCGACCTCGGTCGTGACGACGTCGGTACCGGTTCGGGCGACGTGCAGCGTCGAGTAGCCGATGGCGGTTCCGAACTCGAGCGCGCGATCGGCGTCGGTCCCGCGGGCGAGGATCGCCTGCAGCGTCGCGACCGAGCGGCTGGCGATCGGAATGCCGTCCTCGGCCGCGTGGGCTTCCATTTCCGCGACGCGGTCGTCGGCGGACGGTTCCATCGATGCGAGGTACTCGCTCGTCACGTCGGTCAGGATGTCCGGCATACTGTTCCTGTGTGGGAATACCAGGGTATACGTTACGCTGGTGGCAAGCGGATCGTCCGCCGTCCCGCCGGAAGCGACCGATCGGAGCGGGCGGGGTTCCGATCGCCGAACTCGACGTGACGGTGGTTCCGACCCGGAAAATTATGAACGACCGGGGGGTTGTGTCCCGGTATGGATCGAATACGGCTGGGCAACGAGGAGTTCGAGGGCCGAAATAACGCCTACGTGCTCGCGGACGGCGACGACCTCGCGCTCGTCGATACCGGGATCGCGACGCCGGGCGTCCGCGAGGACTTGCGGGACGGACTGGCCGAGCGCGGCGACGCGTTCGCGGACGTCGACGCGATCGTGCTGACCCATTTCCACGTCGATCACGCGGGACTGGCCGGTGAGATTCAGGCCGAAAGCGACGCGACGGTCTACGTCCACGAGGCCGACGCGCCCCTGGTCGAGGGCGACGCCGACGCGGCAGCCGCCGTCGAGCGACGCCGCCGGGAACTGCTCGAGGAGTGGGGCGTCCCCGAAGATGTCCGGACGGAGTTGCTGGAGTTTCTCGAGGCGGCGTCGCACATCGAGGGCGAACCCGCCGACGTCACGCCGATCGCGGACGGAGACGTCCTCGAGGTCGGCGGCCGTCGACTCGAGGCGGTTCACGCGCCGGGCCACGCGGCGGGACTCTGCTGTTTCGAACTGGACGGCGGCCGCGAGGCCGTCGTCGGCGACGCCCTCCTGCCGGTGTACACGCCCAACGTCGGGGGCGCCGACGTCCGCGTCGATCGGCCGCTGAAGCGGTACCTGCAGACGCTCGAGCGATTGGCCGAGCGCGACTACGACCGCGTCTGGCCCGGCCACCGGGATCTGATCGAGGACCCAACCGCCCGCGCCCGCGAGATCGTCGACCACCACCGCGAGCGGGCCGGGAACGTCGTCGACGTGCTGGACGAACACGGCCCGGCCGACGCCTGGACGGTGAGCGAACACCTGTTCGGTGCCCTCGAGGGGATCCACATCCTCCACGGACCCGGCGAGGCCTTCGCCCACCTCGATCACCTCCGTCACGAAGGAGCGGTTACCCTCGAAGACGGAACGTATCGACTGGTTACCGAGCGCGTTTCCCCGCGAGAGATCGTCTGAAGCGCCGGCCTTCGTTCGGGTCGATAGGTGTCTAGTTCCGTTAGGAGATAGACTTTCACACGGTTACACTACTCACTCGCTCCTTGCTAACGACCCTCATCTTTATTGTTGGAGAATCTGAAGTGGTGGATGAGAATCGGTAACAGAGTGACAGCCAATGGATAACGACGATAACAATACGCTCAGATCAGATAGAACTGGTAAGATTTCCGTCGGGCGTCGACGGTTCATCGGCGCCGCGGGTGCCGGCGCCGTAGCGACGACGTTTGCAGGCTGTATCGGGGGCGGCGACGACGACGGGTTCACGATCGGTCACCTCGCGCCGCTGGAGAACACGCAGGGGATCGGCTCCGAGCGGAGCGCCGAACTGGCGGCCGAAGAGATCAACGAGGAGGGTGGGATCCGGGACGAGGACGTCGAAATCGTGAGCGCGAATACGCGCACGGATCCGTCGACGGCCCAGGACGAGGCGTCGCGGTTGATCAACCAGGAGAACGTCGATTTACTCGTCGGCACCTTCTCCAGCGAGGTCTCGCTCAACATCATGGATATGATCGCCGAGAACGACGTCCCGTACATCGTCACCGGGTCGGCCTCGCCGGCGATCATCGAGAACTCCACCGGCTCGGACTACGAGGCGAACAAGAACATCTTCCGCTCCGGCCCGATCAACTCGTACTTCCAGGCCGAGGCGATGGGCGGCTACGCCGACTACCTCTCGGACCACCACGGCTGGAACACGTTCGCCTATCTCGCGGACGACGCCGCGTGGACGGACCCGTTCACGAACAACCTGCCCGGCGAGCTGGAATCGCGCGGCTACGACGTCGTCTACGAGTCGGAGCTGTCGACCGGCATCGACGATTTCAGCACGGTGATGGACGACCTCGAGTCCGAAAATCCGGACGCCGTCTTCCGATTCTTCGCCCACATCATCGCGACGGACATGCTCGCGAGTTGGCACCAGCGCCAGGCCGGGTTCGGCATCGAGGGGATCCACGTCGCGTCCATGACACCGGACTTCTACCAGCTCTCGGAGGAGACCGCGACCTTCGAGACGACCTCGCAATCGGGCGCCGCCGGTACGACCGCCATCACGGACAAAACCCTCGACTTCGTCGACGCGTACCAGTCGTTCACCGAGGGCGACGACGACGCGCCCGACCTCCCGATGTACATGGGGTTCAACACCTACGACGCGATCTACCTCTACCGGGAGGCCGTCGAGGAGGCCGGCACGGCCGACTACGAGAGCGACCTTGACGGCATCGTCGACGCGATGCTGGGGCTGGAGTACACGGGGACCGCCGGCGAGATCTCGTTCTACGGCGAGGACGACGAGTACCCCCACGACGTCCAGGAAGAACGCGGCGAGGGCGACGCGATCACGAACTTTCCGGTCACCCAGTGGCGGCCCGGGGGCGGCCTCGAGTGCGTCTACCCCGAACAGTACCGGACGGCAGACCACGTACAACCCGAGTGGATGGGCTAGGCATGCTCGACTCGATCCTCTCGATACTGATCACCGGCGCGATGATCAGCGCCCTCTACGCGCTCATCGCAATCGGCTTCACCATGATCTTCGGCGTCGGCGGCGTGTTGAACCTCGCCCACGGCGCCCTGATCATGGCCGGCGCGTACGTGTTCGTGTCCCTCAGTCGCGACGTGATCTGGGAGTCGGTCGCGTTACCGCGACTCCTCGTCTTCCCGATCGCGGTCGGCGCTATCGGGCTGGCGTCGTACGGGCTGTACGCCGGACTGGTCCGTTACATCGAGGACAATCCCGTGATCACGTTCCTCGCGACGGTCGTCGTCGCCACCATGACGACCGAGATCGCGCTCGGCCTCTTCGGCGACCAGCCGTACGCCTACACGGTCGTCAGCGGCCAGGCCAGCATCGCGGGCACGTCCGTCTCCTACAACGATCTCGCCGGCTTCGTTCTCTCCTGGATCGCCATCGGGCTGCTGTGGTACTACATCACCCAGACCGACGGCGGCCGCTCCATCCTCGCCGCGTCGATGAGCGAGCGGGGGGCACAGCTCACCGGCGTCGATCTCCACTCCGTCCGGACCCGCACGTGGCTGATCGCCGGCGGGCTCGCGGGCCTCGCGGGGATCTTTCTCGGCGGGGACCAGGCCGCCACGCCGCTGATGTGGCTGAACCCGCTCGCGCTGGCCTTTATCATCGTGGTGATCGGCGGTATCGGCTCGATCAAGGGGTCGATCGTCGCCGCCTACCTGATCGGCTACACCGAGACGCTGACCGTCTCGATGCTGGGCCAGAGCTTCCGCGGGATCCTCTCGCTGGTCATCCTACTGGTCGTACTGTTCCTGTTACCGCAGGGGCTGTACGGGAGGGAATACGTCCATGAGTGAACGCGTCAGGCGGATCGGACGGCTGCGCAGTACGGTTCGGCAAACGATCCTGCTCCCGAGCGGGCGGGCCGCCGCCCGCGTCCTCTCGCCGATCGACCGCGCGCTGCAACCCGGCGCGAACCTCTTCAACCGGTTCCTCGGCTCGTACGTCGGCGAGGTGACGGGGCTCCAGCTGGGGCTGCTCGTCGCGGCGCTCGTCGCGCTCGCGACCGTTCCGACGTGGGCGCCGCTGTTCGTCGGCAACTACATGCGGACGCTCGCGGTCGCCTGCATCTGGTCGATCTTCGCGATGGGCTGGGACATCCAGAGCGGCTACACCGGCTACATCAGCTTCGGCCACTCGGCGCTGTCGGCCGCGGCCGGCTACACGACGGCGCTGTTGGCCGTCACCCTCAGTCCGGTGCCGAGCTTCTGGGTCACCATCCCGGTCTCGATCCTCGCGGCGCTGGTGCTCGGCCTGCTCATCGGCCTGCCCTCGCTGCGCCTGTCGGGGCCGTACTTCTCGCTGGTCACGTTCGTCGCCGTGCTCCTGTTCTACCGGCTGACGATCGGGTTCAGCGAGACCCTCGGCGGCGAAAACGGGTTCCAGGCCGTCGAGGTGTTCACCTGGGACTTCACCGAGCGGTACTACCTCATGCTCGTCCCGATGTTACTCGTCGCGGCCGCGCTCACCGTCGTCGCCAGATCGAACGTCGGGACCGTGCTCGTCGCGATTCGCGAGAACGAACGCGCCGTGTCGGCGGCCGGGCTCGACCCGACGAAGTTCAAGCTCTGGTCGTTCGCGCTCAGTTCGATCACGATGGGGATCGGCGGCGTCCTGCTGGCCCACTTCGGCGGGAACGTCGACCCCGCGACCTTCGTCGTCGTCGACCGGAGCATCGAGATGATCGCGATGGCGGTCATCGGCGGTATGAGCTCCGTCCTCGGCCCGATCGGCGGCGCGTTCCTCTTCGTGCTGTTGCGCGACGAGATCCTGCGGCTGTGGTTCGGCCACTCGACGCGCTGGGTCATGCTCTGGCTGCTGGTCCTGCTCGTCCTCGTGTTCGCCCGCAACGGGCTCTTCCGCTGGATCTGGCACGCCGTCGGCGCGGTCGGAGGTGATCGCGAGTGACCCTCCTCGAGGTCGACGGCCTCACGAAGACGTTCGGCGGCCTGGTCGCCGTCGACGACTTCTCGCTGTCCGTCGAGCGCGGCGAGATCGTCGGCCTGATCGGCCCGAACGGGTCGGGGAAGTCGACGGTGTTCAACTGCATCATGGGCCTCTACGACGTCACCGACGGGACGGTCCGGTTCGACGGCGCGGACATCACCGACGACGCGACCCACGAGGTGGTCAATCGGGGGCTCTCGCGGGTCTCCCAGGAGTCGAATCCGATCGACTCGATGTCGGTCGCGGACAACATCGAGCTGTTCACGCTGCCCAACAGCGTCTTCTCGTTGTACGGCGGCGCGAGCGAGGCGGAGATCCGCGAGTACGCCGCGCGCATCGATATCGAGGACGAACTCGACCAGATGCCCGGCGAACTGCCCCACGCCGACGTCCGCCAGGCTCTCGACCGAATCATAAACCGCCGAGCTGTCAGATCGAGGGCTTCCGCGAGGCGGGGATGACGATGGTCGTCGTCGACCACAACATGGGCGGCCTGATGGATCTGGTCGACCGCGTCGTCGTGCTCAACAACGGCGACTTCCTCGCGGCGGGCTCCCCCGAAGCGATCGCCGAGAACGAACGCGTCCAGGAAGCGTACCTCGCCGGGGAGGGAATATAATGACCGACACGATCCTCGAAATCGAAGACCTCAACGTATACTACGGCAAGTCGCACGCACTGAAGGGCGTCTCGCTGTCGATCGACGACGGGGAGATCTACGGCGTGATCGGCCCCAACGGGGCCGGGAAGACGACCATGCTCAACGCCGTCGCCGGCTTCACCGAGTACGAGGGAACGATCCGGTACGACGGCGCGGACCTCGCTCGAGTGCCGCCCCAGCAGATCGTCAGGGACGGGCTCATCTACTGCACCGAGGACCGGGATCTGTTCCCGTACTTCTCGGTCCACGAGAACCTGCTGATGGGCGCCCAGTTCCGCGACGATCGCGACGGGGTTCGGGCCGACCTCGACGTGGTCTACGACCTGTTTCCGCGACTCGACGAGCGACGCGAACAGGAGGCCGAGACGATGAGCGGCGGCGAGCAACAGATGCTCGCCATCGGCCGCGCGCTCATGAGCGATCCCGACGTCCTGATGCTCGACGAGCCGACGCTCGGGCTCGCGCCGGTCATCATCCAGGACATCGGCGACGCGCTCGAGCAACTGAACCGGGAGGAGGGGCTGACGATCTTCCTCGCCGAGCAGAACTCGACGTTCGCGCTGAAACACGCCGAGCGGCTCTCGCTGATCGAAACCGGCGAGATCGAACTCGCCGGAACGTCCGCGGAGTTCCACGACAACGAGTACGTCCGCGAGGCGTACGTCGGCGTTCACTGACTTTCGTTCTCACAATTCGCGAAGCGTCTCGAGGTCGTCGCCGTCGTGGCCGCAGATCACGGTCGCGTCGCGGCGGCGTTCGATCTCCTGGACGGTCCGCAGGCTCTCGAGCCAGTGGCGTTTGCTCCAGAGCAGTTGGCCGCCCATCGGCCGCTCGTCGCGGTAGTTCGCTCGCGTGTAGGCCTGATCGCCCGCGAGGACGACGGTCCCGATGTCATCGAGTTCGAGGACGAGGCCGAGCAGCCCCGGCGTGTGGCCGGGGAGGCGAACGAACTCGAGGTCCGCGAAGTGTTGTTCGCGGTCGCGGTGGACGATCTCCCAGTTCAGGTCGCGGTCGAAGTCGCCGGCGACGTAGGCCTCGTCGCCCGCGTCGGTCTTGGCGCTGTAGTAGGCGTACTTCAGTTCGCGCTCGTGGACGTAGATCGGCACGTCGGTTCCCTCGAAGGCGTAGAGCCCGCCCGCGTGGTCGAGGTGGAGGTGCGTCTGGATCACCGCGTCGACGTCGTCGACGTCGTAGCCCGCGTCCGCGAGGTCGTCCTCGAGCGGTCGCAGGCCGCTGTGTTCGAAGGCGGCGTAGAGCTCCTCGGGCCAGTGGCCGTCGGCGGCGTCGGGGTGGGAGCCGGTGTCCCAGAGGATCGTCGCCTCGGGGTGGTCGATGATGACGTTGTAGACGGGGCCGTCGGCCATCACCGTCTCGGGGTTCGGATCGGCGGCCGTGCCCAGGGAAAAGCCCTCGACGATGTTGTTGCTGTCGGCGGTGATCGTCCCGCGGTCGATCGGGGTGATGGATGCGTCGACCATACGCTCCCCACGGACCGCGGCCGCTTATTCGTGGCTGCTCGCCGACCGGTCGGGTCCGAGCGGTCGCGGCGCTTTTAGTGGCGGTGGGGATGCCAGCCGTGCCGATACCTGTCGCGGCAGCGACTCGTTCGCATGGTCAAACTATCGACGGGCGTCATCCTCCTCGGCATCGTGCTCCTGTTGATCCCCATCCCGCCCATCGCGACGATTTCGGGGATCGTCGTGATCCTCATCGGCCTCGCGATGCGGTTCGTCTTCGGCGTCTGACGCCGAGCGGCGGGCGCGAGTCGGCGAGTCGGAGAGTCGGGGAGTCGGACGCGAACGGTCGCGGCTCGAGCCGCGGCCTCGAGCGATCGCGACGAAAAAAGCGGCGCCGAACGCTGCGTCGTCCGGCTACGACTCGGGAGCCGCAAGCTGCTCCGGTTCGTCCAGATACTCTTGGATCCCCTCGGCGGCGCGGAACGCCAGCGCGCCGACGGTGCCGGTCGGGTTGTAGCCGCTGTTGTGCGCGAACGCCGACGCGCCGGGGATGAAGAGGTTGCTCGCCTCCCAGCACTGCAGGTAGTTGTTCACGACCGACTCCGCTGGATCGGACCCCATGATGGCGCCGCCCGTGTTGTGGGTCGACTGGTAGGGCGTGATGTCGAAACTGCCCTCCAGACTGGTGTTCGCGTTGATCGTATCGGCGCCCATCTCGTCCATGATCTCCTCGAGGTAGGGACCGATGTACTCGACCATGTTGCGGTCCTGCTCGCGCCAGTCGAAGGTCATCCGCAGAAGCGGTCGGCCGTACTGATCGGTGTAGTTGGGATCGAGGTCGAGGTAGTTCTCTCGGAAGGGGAGCACTGCACCCTGCGCGGCGATCGAGACCGAACTGTGATAGTAGTCGATGCTCTGTTCCTTGAACTCCGATCCCCAGGAGGGCGTCCCCTCGGGGATCGGGTTGTTGGCGATCGGTCGGTCGCCGGTCTGATTCATGGCGATGTTCCCGCCGTGAAGGAAGTCCAGATCCGAGTGGTCGAAGTTGTCGCCGTTGAAGTCGTCGATCGACGCGCCCAGCGCGCCGGCGCCCATGTAGAGGTTCCACTCCTCGTCGTCGAAGAACCCGCGGGCGCTCGCCTGGAAGTTCTGGTAGCAGTAGTTCTTCCCGACGGTTCCCTCGCCGGTCTCGGGATCGTACGGCTCGCCGATTCCCGACAGCAACAGGAGCCGGACGTTGTTCAGCACGTAGGCGGTCAGCGCGACGACGTCGGCCGGCTGTTCGTACACCTGGTCGGTCTTGCGGTCGACGTACCGGACGCCCTCGACCTGCTGTTCGTCCTCGTTGTACAGCAGTTCCACCACGTCGGCGTGGGTCCGCAGCTCGAAGTTGCCCGTCTCCTGTGCGGCGGGCAAGACGGTGGTGATCGGCGCGGCCTTCGCGCCCCACTCGCAGCCGAAGCGCTCGCAGTAGCCGCAGTACTGACACTGCCCCTGCTGGACGCCGTCCGGGTTCGTGTACTGTTCCGTGAGGTTGGCCGAAGGCGCCTGAAACGGTTCGTATCCGAGTTCCGCGGTCGTTTCCTTGAACCGCTCGAGGACCGGGGTCTCCATCATCGGCGGGAGCGGGTACTCCCGCGAGCGCGGTCCCTCGTAGGGGTTGCCCAGGTCCTGAATCTCACCCTCGATGTTCCCCGCCTGGCCCGCGATGCCGGCGGTGTACTCGAACGCGTCGTAGTAGGGCTCGAGTTCCTCGTAACTGATCCCCCAGTCCTGGAGCTGCATGTTCTCGGGGATCTTCTCCTCGCCGTACTCGTCGATCGTGCGCGAACGAATCTCGAAGTCGTAGGGGAGGAAGCGCCAGGTCTGGCCGTTCCAGTGGACGCCCGCGCCGCCCTCGCCGGATCCGGGGAGGAACGCGCCGTAGCGGCGCATCGGCAGCGCGGGTTCGTCGACCGCGTTCCGGAAGGTGATCGTCTCCTTCGAGAGGTCCTGCATCAGCTTGTACCGGAGCGCGTACCCCAGCTCGTCGTGGACCGTGAAGAAGTTCTCCGTCTCCCGTTCTCCGCCTCGCTCGAGGCTCACCACCTGATAGTCGTTCTGCGCGAGCTCCTTGGCGACGATGCCGCCGGTCCAGCCCGCGCCGATGGTCACCACGTCGACGGGATCGAGCTGCTGGACCATCACCGATCACCCCCGTCGTCCGCGTCGCCGTCACCGTCGTCGAGGCTCATCGGCGTGATCTCCCGGTCGACGTCCCCGCGAGCGGCCCGCTCGTCGACGACGTTCGGGTAGTCGGCTTCGGCCGCGTCGTGGACGTGGGCGTGGCCCTCCTCGCTCTGGTCGTTCGCCGGCTCCTGGTTCTCGTCGCCGATCCCGAGCGATTCGACGTCGTCGGCCAGCTTCCGGAAGTCCCCCTCCTCGAGTTCGATGTACTCGCCTTCCTGCAGCAGGCCTCGGTAGCTGCCGAGCGCGCCGGGCGTTCCGGGGAACCCCTTCAGCCGCCAGCCGATCATCTCCCGGTTGCCGCCGTACATCGGATCGCTGAACATCCCCTCCAAGGTGTTCTGTCGAAGCAAGAGGAAGAATCCGCCGGCGTCGATGTCGGTGTCGTCGAACGTGTCGACCGCGTCCTCCTCGAGCGCGGCGACCACCGCGTCCTGCCGGTCGTCGTCCAGGTCCGTAAACGAATCCGCGTCGGACTCCGACCGGACGTACTCCTCGACGGCGTGGATGCCCTGATCGTACGCCTCGTTCGGCGTCAGCGCGTACTGCCAGCCCTGGGTCTCCGAGGGGTTCGTCTCCGCCCACGGGACTTCCGCCTCCGGATCGACGTCTTCCGGCTCCTCCGGGTCGTCTTCGAACGGATCGGTCGGGTTCTTCCCGGCGAACGGAGCCTGCATGTACCACCGCTCGCCGCGGCCCCACGCCGAGTTCATCTGCCGATCGATGAAGTAGACGACGCCCGCTTCGGGCGCCCCCGGCCCGTTGTCGTCGGAGGGATAGATCCGCGCCGTCAGGTCGTGGACGACCCGCGCCTGCTGGATCGTGAAGTACTCGAGTCCCTGTTCCTCGACCTCGACTTCCTGCACGCTCTCGAGGGGCGCCACGTCGAACTTCTCGGGGTCGAACGCCTCCGCCGTCCCGGCCATGCCGAAGACGGCTAACCCGCCGATTTGCATCGCTCGCCGCCGCGACACGTCTCGGGTGAAGTCCAGTTTCGCCCGCGCTTGGGTGTCAGACTCGCCCGCCGCCCGTTGGTTGTCATTATCTCCCATGCGAAGCCACGAACTCCGAAACGAAAGTTAACGCGTGTCCTTGCAGGAGACGGCCGCGGCGGTCGGCGACGCGATCGACGGCGATCGACCGCCGTCGCCGCAGTCGTTTGGCCCCACGGCTTAGTAACCGGTCGCCGAACGATCGGCCATGACATCGACACCGCGCGTCCTCGTCGTCGGCGGGGGCCTCGCCGGTCTCGTCGCCGCCAGGCACCTCGCCGGCGGCGGCGTCGACGCGACGCTGCTCGAGCGTCGCGAGACCGTCGGCGGTCGCGTCCGGACGCTCGAGCGCGACGGCTACCGGTTCGATCGGGGCTTCCAGGTGCTGTTTCCGGCCTATCCCGCCGTCCGGCGGGAGCTCGATCTCGAGGCGCTGGACCTGCGCCGGTTCACGTCGGGGGCGACGATCGCGCACTCGGGACACAGAACGGTCCTCGCGGACCCGCGTAGCGCACCGGTGACGCTCCCCGCGACGCTTCGCAACCCCGATATCACGATGGGCGACCGACTTCGCGTCGCCCGGCTCTGGTGGGAGTTGCGTCGCACGGACCTCGAGACGCTCTTCGACGGAACCAACGAGTCCGACGAATCGATCGAGCGCTACCTCCGCGAGCGCGGCTTCTCGGACGGGTTCGTCGAGACCTTCGTCGCGCCCTTCTACGGGGGGATCACCCTCGACCGCTCGCTGTCGACCTCGCGTCGCGTCTTCGAGTACACGTTTCGGACGCTGGCGGCCGGCGGCGCCGCGGTCCCCGCGGCGGGGATGGAAGCGATCCCGACGCAACTCGCCGATCGCGTGCGCGAGGTCGGCGGGGGCGTCGAGACCGGCCGCGAGGTCGAGTCGGTCTCGAGCGAGGGCGACTCCGCGACCGTCCAGTTGGCCGACGGCGTGAACGGCGAGGTCGACGCCGTCGTCGTGGCGACCGATCCACCGGCCGCGCGCGACCTGACCGGTCTCGAGTCGATCCCGACCGGCGCGCGGGGCTGTGTCACCCAGTACTACGCGCTGCCGAGCGGCGTGGACCTCGAGACGGGGAGGCGACTCCTGCTCAACGCGGTCGACGACGACGGACCGAACCACGTCGTCCCCCACAGCGCGGTCGCGCCGGAGTACGCTCCCGACGGGGAAGCGCTGATCAGCGCGACGTATCTCGAGGGCGAGGACCTCGGGGCCTCGGGAGACGGCGTGCGCCTCGAATCTTCGAGCGAACGCGACGACGGTCGCGACCCCGAGGAGCGCGACGCGGAACTGGCCGCGCGGACGCGGGACGCGCTCGAGTCGTGGTATCCGGACCAGCGGTTCGGCAACCTCGAGGCGCTGCACACCGAGCGGGTGCCGTTCGCGCAGTTCGACCAGCCGCCGGGGATTCACGACGGGCTGCCGGACCCGCGGGAGCCGTCGGGCTCGGTCTACCTGGCCGGCGACTACACCCGCTGGTCGTCGATCCAGGGCGCGATGCGAAGCGGACGGGAGGCTGCACGCGCGGTGCTCGAGGACCTCTCCGGATAACAGCCGTCACTCGGATAATATATCTCTATCGAGAATTATTCTCGAGAGCGGGACGCTTTTGTCGATGAAGGAGCGCCTTGGGCTATGACCAACGTAGCGATTGTCCTCGCACTCGGCGCATTGCTCCTGTACGGCGGCTGGGCGGTATCGGCGGGCGTCGCGACGCGGTCGCTCTCGCCCGTCAACGCGGTGTTGCTGTCCTACGTGGCGAGTCTCGCCGTCGTCGGCGGCTACGTCCTCGCGACCCGCCGTCCCGTCGTCGGGACGCGGACGGACGTCGGGTTCGCGCTGCTGTCCGGCGTCCTGCTGGCCGTCGCGACGATCAGCTTCTACGCCGCGCTCACCCACGGCAACATGGCGATCGTGTCGGCGATCTCCGCGCTCTACTTCGTCGTTCCGGCGATCGTCGGCGTCCTCTACTTCGACGCCCAACTGGCGACGACGAACGTCCTCGGACTGGGGCTCGCGGTCGTCGCGGTCGTTCTCGTCGCGGCCTGACGCGGTCGTCGCGGGCGCGAGTCGCACAATTTCGTCTCCCGTCGGTCACCCCAGCCAGTTACAGCAGCCGGCGACACTCGCCCAGCGGCGGGAACCACAGCGGCTCGCCGCTCGAGTCGTCCCAGACGGCGGGGTGGAACCGGTCGGCGTCGGCGACCAGCGGCGACTGGAAGTCGCGGGCGCGCATCCCGTTGACGGTTGCACCGGCCGCCAGCGTCGTGAACGCGGGGCAGACGATGACGTCCGCACCCTCGTAGACGTCGGGGCCGTAGAGGAAGCAGGGCAGCTTTCGGCCGTCGACGGAGAGGGCGGGATGGTCGTGGCCGATGATATACCGCGACGCCTCCGTCTCGGGGCGTTCGTGGCCGTGACAGACGACCGTCTCGCCGTCCGCGAGGCGGTACTCGGGGGCCCGTTCGCCGTCGAAGGCCGACTCGAGCATCGCGTCGTGGTTGCCGGGCGTGACGACGAGGTCGGCGCCGGCGTCGGCGACGCAGTCCTCGAGGGCCTCGAGGTCGCGCTCGACGCCTCGCGGGAGCCGCCCGAAGGAGTGGAGCAGATCGCCGGCGACGACGACCGTCGCGGGGTCGGTGCGCTCGAGGAGAGACGCGAGACGGTCGCGAACGTCGCCGCCGTCGTCGATCGGCGCGTCGACGCTCGAGTCGGCGGCGCGGCCGAGGTGGACGTCGGCGACGACGAGCGCGTCGGCTGCGGGGACGGAGAGGGCGCGTTCGACCGGCGAAACGGGGAGGTCGACGTCGGGCACTGGAGGCGTTATCGGTCCCGGTCGTGATCAGCCTGTTCCCCGTCGGGACCGCCGTCCGTTCGGGCGGGGGTCCCCTCCGGCGCTAACGCTTCGAAGAGGTCGTACTCGGTGCCCGTGAGGACGAACAGGGCCTCCTCGAGGGGCCGCAGGATCTCGGGGAGGATCTTGACGACGAGGTAGGTGATCCCGACGAGGGCGACGATCGACAGCGACTGGGCGATGTAGTTGTGCGCGACGAGGAAGGAGACGCGGCTGGCCTCGGCGCCCATGTAGGTCGTCATGAACGAGACGAGCCAGTCCTGCTGGAACCAGCCCCACGGCGAGGCGAGGCCGATGAAGACGTTGCGCACGAGGTTGAGGAACCAGATCACGCCGACGGCCAGCGCGAAGGCGGTGACCTTGCGCTTCAGCGGCGCCGTGACGGCGGCGATCAGCCCGCCGAAGATGGCCATGCTCCCGATCCCGGTACAGGCGAGGACGATGTAGGTCGTCCGGCCGGTCACGGTCTCGTTTGGATCGAAGCCGAACTTGCTCACGTAGCCGTTGCTGCCCTCGATCAGGCCGGGGCTGTAGCCGAGCAGTTCCATCCCGAAGTGGGTCTGGGCCGCGGTCGTCTCGATCAGCCACGTCTTGACGAACGGGATCGTCTCGACCGGCAGGTAGATCAGCCCCATGCAGGCGACGGCCTTCGTGAGGATCAACAGCGAGTCTCGCCCCGCCCAGAGGAGGTAGCCGGTGTAGAGACACAGCGGCAAGGCGAGCAGCCCCAGAATCGTCTTGAGCGGGCTCTGGGCCTCGCCGTAGTAGTAGGGCACCATCGTCACCCAGAAGACGCCGAAGGCGATCCAGGCCCCCGCGCCGAGGTAGCGCGCCGGTTCGCGGTACCCCTGGGAGGCGAGTAGCAACGCCGCGAGGAACGCGCCGATCGCGGCCCACGCCAGCAGGCCCGACGACGGAGTGGTTCCCTCGGCCGCGGCCAGTACGGGCGAGAGCGTCGCCGAACCGACGAGGTCGTAGCCGACGACCGACGCTGCCCCGGTCGCGGCGGTTGCGAACGGCATAGTCATGTCTGAGTGAAGGACGCGCCCGCTATCAACTTGACGCCTCGGCTTCTCGAGGGAATCGCCGGCCATCGTCGGGAGAGTGCGAGCTTTCGTCGGAAACGCCACCTGTTACCGCGCGTCCTCCGGCAGGTCGATCGACTCGAGACGCGTCGGCGACCGCGTTCCTTTTTGCCGTCCTCCCGAAAGTGACGGTGTATGGTCGACGTCCTCGACAACAAGCGGGCCGCGACGCGGTTTCGGATCCTCGTCCAGATCGCCGAGCGCCAGCCCGCCGTCAGCCAGGGTGAGATCGCCGAGGAAGTCGGCGTGACGAGTCAGGCCGTCAGCGAGTACATCCGCGAACTCGTCGACGACGACCTCGTCGAGAAGGAAGGCCGCTCGCGGTACCGCGTCACGCCGGAAGGCGTCGACTGGCTGTTCCGGACCGCCGACGACATCCGCCGGTTCGCCGACCACGTGACCGGCGACGTCTTAGACGCGATGAGCGAGGCGGCCTACCTCGCGACCGACGATATCGCGGAGGGCGACACCGTGACGCTGTTCGTCGAGGACGGGCTGCTCCACGCGAAGCCCGGCGACGAGGGACCGGCGACCGGCGTCGCGACGACCGACGCCGAGGCGGGCACCGACGTCGGCGTCACGAGCTTCGAGGGCGTGATGGACTTAGAGCCGGGCTCGGTCACCGTCCTGCAGGTGCCCGCGGTCCGCAGCGGCGGGAGCCGGGCGGTCGACGCCGATTTCGTCGCCGAGCGCTGCGAGGCGGCCGATCTGGTCGTGGCCGCCGGCGTCGAAGCCGTCGTCGCCTGCCGACAGGCCGGCGCGGACCCCGCGGTACCGTTCGCGGCCGGCGAGACCGCCGCCGAGGGGGCCGAACGGGGCCTCGAGGTGACTGCGATCGTCACGACCGACGAGGTCGGCCGCGTCACCGACACGCTCCGGGACGCCGACGTCACCTACGAAGTCCTCGAGGGCTGAGCCGGCCGGCGACCGGCAGAGCGGCCGATCGCCGAGGATCGCGGATGAGCCGATCGCGAACGATTTCTCGGAACTCCCTACCGGTAAGAGCGTGGTACTTGATACCACGAGCATGGAATCCGTCGGCAGCGGACTCGCGGCCATCGACTGGAACGGCACTCGAGCGGACGTTTACCTCTCCCGTCCGGACAAGCGCAACGCGATGACCGTCCCGCTCATGCGGGATCTGATCACTGCTTTCGAGGCGGTCGACGCCGACGAGGAGGTTCGGGCGGTGACGCTGCTCGGCGAAGGACCCGTCTTCTGTGCCGGCATGGATTTGGAGATGATGCGCGACCGGGTCGAGCCCGACGCCGAGATCGATCGCGACGTCTTCCCCGAGGTCCTCGAGACCATCGAAGAGTTCCGGCGGCCGGTCGTCGCCGGGATCAAACGCGCCGCGCCCGCGGGGGCGTTCGAACTCACGCTGCCCTGTGACTTCCGGGTCATCGGCCGCGAGGCTAAGTACGGCCTGCTCGAGGTGCGACTCGGGACCTTCCCCCACGCGGGCGGCACCCAGCGCCTGCCGCGCCTCGTCGGGCTCTCGAAGGCCAAGGAGATCGTCCTCACCGGGGAGTTCGTCGATCCCGAGGACGCCGCCGACATGGGGCTGGTCCACGAGGTCGTCGACACCGAGGCCGTCGACGAGCGCGCGAAGGCGTTCGCCGACGACCTCTGCGAGAACGCGCCGCTGGGCCTGCGCAATGCGAAGCGGGCGCTCAACGCCGCCCTCGAGCTGCCGCTCGAGCGGGGGCTGGAGTACGAACGCCAGTTGGCCTACGAACTCGACGACACTCACGACTACCGAGAGGGGTTCGAAGCGCGTCTCGAGGACCGCGAGCCGGAGTTTCGCGGCGAATAGCGGCCCCGAGTCGAGAAGATTCGGACGTCGTTCGGCGATCGAGTCCTACCGCCGATCGTAGACCCGCACCGCTCTGTCGTGGCGTTTGGACAACCCGTTCGGGTTCCGACGGGACGATCGGTCGGCCCAGCGGGCCCGCAGTCCGTCGCGGAGTCCGCCGGTGGCGTTTGCGACGACGTCGGTCCCGTTTCCGACCCAGTCGGTCGGCGTCGCGTCACCGGTGACGACGTCCCGAACGCCCGCGGTCCCGTCGCGGAGGGCGCTCCCGACGATTCGGCCGACCGTCGTCGGCCGCACGCCGTAGTTCTTCGCGAGTCGGTAGGCCCGGGAGCGGTAAGTGTCCCCCCAGTCGCGGTCGGTCTGCCCGCCGTCGGTGCCGACCTCGCACCTGGCGGCCATCCCCGCGTCCCACTCGGTTTCGAAGCCGAGGCCGGCCAGGCGGTGGGCGCAGTCGCGTTCGCCGCCGACCTCGAGGTACTCGTCGAACCCGTCCAGGGCCTCGAGGACGGTCCGATCGAACGCGACGTTGTTGCCGTCGAAGTGGGTGACGCTGCGCCCGGCGACAGTGTGCGGATTCTGCAGGTCGTAATCGAGTTCTCCGCCGGTCACGGGGCCGGTGACGACGTCGGTGCCGTCGGCGATCGCGCGCTCGACGGCGTCGTACCAGCTGTACTCGATCGCGTACTCTCCGTCGAGGAAGGCGACGACGTCACCCGTCGCAGCGCGAAGGCCGGCGTTGCGCGAGACGTTCGAGTTCCGTTCGGAGATTTCGACGAGGACGTCGACGTCCGAACGGTCGCGGACGACGCCGGTCGTCCCGTCGGAGGAAGGGCCGTTGACGACGACGATTTCCGTCGCGGACGGCGTCCGCTCGGAGAGCGCGTCGAGACACGAGAGTAATCGCTCTCGGTCGTTGAGCGTCGATACCACTACCGAGAGCTCCATACGCGGTAGTAGCGTCCATCGATAGTAAAAATACGGGGTTCGCCGCTGCGAGCGGCTCGCGGCCAGCGGACAGGCGATCGGTCACCGGACGCGGGTGTTCCAGTAGGAGACCGACGCGAGGTGGTCGGTCACCGGCAGCGACCCGATCAACTCGTCGAGCGTCCGGATCGGCGTCGCGAGCTCGTTGGGGATCGACCGGTAGAGCCCGTACGGAGCGATGAAGTCGTCTTCGACGTCCTCCAGCGTCAGGTTCGTCTTCGCTAAGAGAATCGCCACTTCGCTCTTCGAGTAGAGCCGCGATCCCATCGGCAGCGCCCAGTTGTAGATGCTGCGCGCGCTAAATCGGTTGAACGTGTCGAAGACGATCTGATCCCGAGACACCCGGCGCATCTCCTCCAAGAAGGCCTCCGGGTCGTCCGCGAGGTGGAAAAACCGCATCGCGATGACGGTGTCGAAGTGATCGTCCGGAAACGGGAGCCGGCCCGCGTCCCCGCGGAGGAACTCCAGGGTTCCCTCGAGGGCCGCGTCCTTCGTCTTCTCCCGTCCCTGCTGTAACATCGCCGCCGAGATATCGAGTCCCACGACGTCGGCGCCCTGCTGGGCGAGCATCACGGTAAACCGCCCGGTACCACAGGCGATTTCGAGGATATTCCGGTCCTCGACGGGCATGATCGCCTCGAGGACTGCTTCCTTCTCCCGACGGTCGATGAGCTGACCGCCCCGGGAGAAGCGCTTGTCGTCGTACTCCTCGGCGACGTCGTCGGCCTGGTACCACTCCTGTCCTTTCACACTGGGCGCAACTACAGGAGCGGGAGGATAAAACGATACTGGAGTCTATCGATACCCGGGACGACGGTGCCGACCGAAACCGGCTCGAACCCCGCGATCGAGCGGCTCCTTTGCTGTGTTAATACGCCATTCATACCCCTTATACAAACTGAACTATTCGTATCCACATATAGGGAAGCTTTACCACCACCGATTCCGCTCACGTAGGTATGAGCATGAGTACAGCCGAGGACCGAGGCGCCGCCGCCGAAGAGACCCTTTCGGAGGACGAATACCGCGATCGCCTCCGCGATCTGCCGCCGAGCGCGAAGCTCGTCGCGAAAGTGCTGGAGACCGATTCACCGCTCTCGCAGGGGCAACTCGCCGAAGAGTCGCTGCTGCCCGACCGCACCGTCCGCTACGCGCTCAACCGCCTCGAGGACGTCGGTCTCGTCGGCTCCCGGTACAGCTTCCGCGACGCCCGCAAGCAGGTCTACTTCCTCAAGCACTGACGGCGGCGACCCGGTCCGCAGCTTCCGAGTGGGAGTGGGGTGGGCCGCCCGGTCCGATCCGTCGACACACACTTTTTCGACCGCTGAGTTGTTCGAGGTATGGACGTTACTCGGTATGCCGTTCCGGTCGCGACGCGCGCCCCGACGGGGGAAACCAACGCCTACCTCCTCGGGGACGACCCGGCTGTACTCGTCGATCCCGCGGCGCGCAGCGACGCCCTCGATCGCCTGGTCGCCGAGCGCGAGGTCGCACACGTCGTCGTCACCCACACGCATCCCGACCACGTCGGCGCCGTCGCCGCGTACGCCGACGAGACGGACGCGACCGTCTGGGCTCGATACGGGCGGGCGGATCGCTTTCGCGACGCGACCGGCTGCGAGCCGGATCGGACGCTGGCGCCCGGGACGACGATTCCGCTCGGTGACGACCGCATCCGGGTTCTAGACGCGCCCGGACACGCGCCCGACCACGTCGCCCTCGAGGCCGGCCGCGGCGGACCGATCTGCTGTGGCGACTGCGCCGTTCGTGAGGGCAGCGTCGTCGTGGGCGCGCCCGAGGGCGACATGCGCGCATATGTGACGACGCTGCGACGGCTATGGGCGAGGAATCCGCCGGCGCTCCATCCCGGCCACGGGCCCGCGATCGACGACCCGAGAGCGACCCTCGAGCGACTGCTGGATCACCGATACCGTCGTGAGCGCGAGGTGCTCGAGGCGGTCGAGGGCGGCGCCGACACGCTCGAGGAAATCCTCGAAGCGGCCTACGAGAAGGACCTCACCGGCGTTCGCGATCTGGCCCGGGCGACGGTCCGCGCCCACCTCGAGAAACTCGCCGTGGAGGGGCGCCTCGAGTGGGACGGGGAACGCGCGGCGGCGCGATCGGACTAGATTCGGTACGGACGCGGACCCGGATTCGGGCTCGAGGAGCGACTGACTTTTCCGCGCCGGCGACGACACTCGGGTGTGCAATCGCTCGAAGCCGAACTCGAGGAGGCCCGCGCGCTGGACACCGACGACCTCGCGGACGCCGTCGAATCGATCGGCTTCGAGTGTACCCGCTGTGGCGCCTGCTGCAAGGGCGAAGACGAGGACGACCACACGGCGACCGTTTTCCCCGACGAGGTGCGCGATCTGGAAGCGAGCGACGAGTACGACGGCGACTACGACTGGCGCGACGTCGCCCGGCCGATGCCGTACGGGCTCTCGGCGACCGACGACGGCGACCTCGAGGGCGAGACCTTCGAGTGGGCGCTCCAGACCGACGACTGCGGCGACTGCACCTTCTACGAGGAAGACGAGTCGGGCACGGGCGCCTGCGTCGCCCACGACGATCGGCCGCTGATCTGCCGCACGTATCCGTTCAGCGTCGCGCTCGCGGGAACGAGCCAGCCGATGGGGGAAGCCGTCGACGAGGAGGGCGTCGTCCGCGCCCACGAGTGCGAGGGATTAGGTCGGGACATCTCTCGCGCGGACGCCGAGGACCTGGCCCGCGCGCTGAAGGAACGCGCCGTTCGAGAACTCGAGGAGGCCATCGCCGTCCGGGACGAGTACGCGCCCGCCGAACCCGACCCCGGCGAGGTGGTCGTCCACGATTCCGAGGGGGCCAAACGGATCGACGGGACGCCGCTCGAGGAGTGAGCGCGGTCGCCGCGATCGCCCGCTCGTCGTCCGGCGCGAACCGATAGGAAATTGACCCGGTTGTTCGAAGGGACCGGCATGGACATCGATTGGGACGGGATCACTCACGTGACGAAAGTCGATCCGGCGAAGCCGCTCCCGTCGGATCTCGGCGCGCTCGAGGGGACCGACCTGGTGCTCGTCGGCGGCTCCGACGACGTCACCGAGGCCAACACGCTCGAGACGATCGCGGCGATCGACGACGCCGTCCCCTCGCTCCCCGTCTTTCAGGAACCGTACAGTTCGAGCCACGTCTCCAAAGCGACGATCGAGGCGGCGGACTACCTGTCCGTTCCGGCGGTCTACAACGGCGACCGGGAGCACTTCGTGGGGAAACACGTCGACCTCTTTACCGAGGTCGGAAGCAAACCCGAGGCTCTCCTCGGTGCGAGCCTGCCGGTCGTCGGCGATCTGATCTCCTCGAAGGGGGCCGACGCGGTCGCGGATCTCGCCACGAACGTCGTCGGCGAGGGGTACGTGATCCAGCACCTCGAGTCCACGGCGGCGGTGACCTCCGGCGTCGAGGCGACCTACTCGCCCGAGCAGGTCGCCGGCGCGGCGCTGGCGACGGAGACCTTCTACGGCTTTCCGATCTTCTACATCGAGTACTCGGGCACCTACGGCGGCCCCGCGGACGTCGAAGCCGCCGCGCGCTACCTCGAGGAGACGGCGCTGTTCTACGGCGGCGGGATCGACAGTCGGGCGAAAGCGACCGAGATCCTCGAGGCCGGCGCGGACGCGATCGTCGTCGGCGACTGTTTCCACGACGATCCGGAGACGTTCCTCGAGACGATCCCGGAGTAAAAACGGTATCAGTTCGACCGCTCTGCTATCGTGACAACAGGGATTTTCCACACCTCCCCAACCGATTCATTCGCTCCCTTCGGTCGCTCACTCACCCCTCGCGCACTGGGCCGCGGTTCGGCGGCGGCTCACGGATCGCTTCGCTCCCCGTTCGCTGTTCCGGGATCGTCACTCCGTTCCGGTCTCGCTCGCCTCACCGCGGCCCAGTGCGCGCCACCACGTGCGGACAAGCCGTGAATCACGCTATGACAGGGTGTACTACGGCGATCGTACGGCGCGCGGAGCGCGCCGTTTTCCCGAGCGCGCCGCTGGCGCGCTCGGCCTTTTTTCATCGAAGTTTTTTGCTCGTGGTTCGAGCGCGGCCTACGGCCGCGCGAGGACCCGAGCAAAAAAGTTCGTCTCTAGAAGGTTTCTTCGATGATCTCGCCGACGGCGAAGTTGGACTTGACCTCCGAGACTTCGACCTTGACGCGTTCGCCGACGTCGGCACCGGGGACGATGATGACGTAGCCGCGTTCGACGCGGGCGATCCCGTCGCCCTGTTTGCCGATGTCCTCGATTTCGACGTAGCGCGTTTCGCCGACGTCGACCGGTGGCTGCGGCTCCGACGGTGCCGTCTGGGGCTGTGCCGTCGACTCCTCGGCGTCGTCCTCCTCGCGGGAGATGAGCGCGACGCGGTAGACCTCCTCCGGGTCGATGTCGCCGGTTTCGACTTCTTGACGTGGTACCTCGATGACGTATCGGTCCTCCTCTGCCGAGACGTCCGCACTGAACAGACACAGGAGTTTTTCAGATATTTCCACAGGTAGACCCTCAATTCCACCTCTGAAGCGCCTCCGTAATAGAACTACCGACCGAGGGCCGTTATTTGCAGGCGAGGCGGTGAAAAAACGTGGTCGAACGCCCTCGATTCTCGAGCAGTCGTCAGTCGGCGGACCGTCGTGACGGGTGAGTTCGGCGCCCGGTCAGTCCGCGCCCTCGAGCGCTCGCGTCGTCGCGAACCCCTCGAGGTCGACCTCGGTTCCCAGATCGGCGTCGGTGACCGACTCGTAGGGCCGGTTGACGACGATGTCGCCGGCGGTGCTGTCGCCGACGCCGGGGATCGCGGTGAGTTCGTCCATCGAGGCGGCGTTTATGTCCAGCGGGTAGGGGACGCCGGTCACGGAGCGGTAGCCGTGGTCGACGACTGCGACGTCGACGGTTCGGCCGAGTTCGCGCTCGCCGGGGATGCCGACCAACAGCGGGTAGGTACCCAGCTGGCGACCGAAGGTCCGCCCGTCCTGGTGGTACTCGAGGTGGACGTCGGGCAGGACGGTGCCCGGCGGCGCGACGCGCTCGAGCATCGGGTTGTCGATCTCCTCGCGGACCCGCTTCTTGTACCGCTTGAACAGCTGTTTGTGTTCGTTCGCGATCTCGGCACCCGTATCGCTCATGTCGGTGCCGTCGAAGGACATCACCTGCCGGATGTTGATCCGTCGGAGCATGTAGCCCTCGTCGTAGACTCGCTGGAGGAACTCGCGGTTGCGCTCGTAGGTCTCCTCGCGCTCGCCCTTGAGGCCGTGCAGGAGGTTGATCCCGGGCAGGAGCTTGGGGAGCCGACGCGGGGCGTCGTCCCCGAAGGTGGGGGCGTCCTCCGGCTCTTCACCGGGTCGCCAGCCGGCCTCCTCGTTGACGATCTTGACCGCTTCGAAACACTCCTCGGCGCTGACGTTGAGGTTGTTCTCCTCCTGGACGACGGGATCGGCCGACTCGAGGCCGAACGCGGCCGTGTCGCCGGGCGTGTTGTGCTCGGCGATGATCCGGATCCCCTCCCGGCTCTCCTCGGGCCAGTTGACGATCGTGATCGGGTTCATGTTGTCCAGGTGCAGCGTCTCGAGGTCAGGCGCGACCTCGCGGATGCCGCTGTAGAGCTGGCGGAGCGCGTCCGGATTCGGCGCCTCGCCGTCGCCGCCGTAGGCGAGGATGTCGGCCTGTCGGCCGATCCGGAAGTGTTTGACGCCGAAATCCGAGAGGGCGTCGACCTCGCCGACGACCGTCGGCGGCGGCCGGAAGGAGGGGTTACCGTACAGCGGCTCGGTACAGAACGAGCATCGATACGCGCACCCGCGGGAGGTCTCGAGTTCGGCGATGAGGTGGTCGGGATGGTTAGGGTGTTGTTCGACGATGAAGGCGCCGTCCTGCGCCCACCGCGAGACCTCGTCGATATCGCGCATTCGGTTGTTGAATCCCTCGAGACCGTTCGCCACGAGGTCGTGGACGGCGGCCTCGACGTCGCCCTTGGCGACGAAATCGAAGTCCAGGTCCTGGCGTTCGGTCTCGGTTGCGCCGGCGTTCTCGTCGCCGACGCCGAACTTGACGGGGCCGCCCATCAGGCTGGTCCCGTTAGCTGTCCAGGCGAGCTTTCGCACTTCGTCGGGCTCGGCGGGCGTGCCGCCGACGTACTTCCCGGGGACGGTCATCCCGCCCAGGTAGATCATGAGGTCGGCCTCGTCGACGTCCCGCCAGTAGTCGGGTTCGTCGCGGAGCCGATCGATCGTGTGGTACGTGATCCGCTCGCGGGGGACCCCCGCGTCGACGAGCGCCCCCGCCGCGTAGCGGGGGTACGTCGAGATGTACGGCGGCACCCCGAAGTGTGCGGGCTCGTCGACGTAACCGTCGACGATCGTCACGGACAGCGTCTCGGGGTCGATCATACCGAGCGGTAGCGCCTCGAAGGGTAAAACAGTGACTACACGGTACCTCGGTCCGTGTTCGCGGTATCGAACCGCGTTTGCCGTCCGACGAGAGATCGGTCCGAGGACCGTCCGATATTCCGTATAGCTATTTCACCCTGTGGGTCGGTATCTCACACCAATGGACGAAGCGAGTCTACGGGACGTCCTCGAGGCGGTCGAAGCGATGGAGAGCGACGTCTCTCCGGACGTTCTCCTGGACGTGCTCTCGGATCGGTACGCGCGATACGTACTGCACCATCTCTCGGACGAATCGACCGCGACCCTCGACGCGCTCGCGGACACGGCGACCGGACTGGCGGCGACCGAGTCGGGCGCTATCGCGACGCCCGGAGACCGCGAAGAGATCCGCGTTCGCCTCTATCACCTCGTGCTTCCGAAACTCGACGCTGCCGGGTACCTCGAGTTCGACAGCGAGACGCGAACCGTCGAGCGAGACGAGATCCCCGCCGTCCTCAGGGAACTACTGCGGAAAGAGACGTGAGACGATGAACGGCCTCCGCGATCAGATCGACGAAATCGAAGCGCGACGGAAGCTCCTCGAAGTGCATACGGACCGAGATCGAGTGGCGGCGGAGTTCGAGCAGCAGTTCTCGACGCGAAACGTTCGCGTGGTCCGGGAATCGAGCGCGTCGAGCGCCGATCGCGGCTTCGTGATCGTTCGGGACGCGGACCGCGAGTTCCGCGGCGCATTGGGTATCGACCACTTCCGGGCCGTACTCTCCCCGGAGATTCACCCGCCGTGGGCGCTCGAGGACGCCGACGTCGACTATTCCGATCTCTTCGCGTTCCTCGAGAACACGCTGTTCACCTCGTACGATCGACGGCAGATGCTGGCCGCGAGTCGCGAGATCGAAGAGCGCGCCTGGCGGACCGACGCCGGCACGTTATTCGTCGGGTTCCAGAATTCGGCGGCGCTCGCCTCTCAAGTCTCGGTCTACGAACGGATGGTACGGGAACGGAACCTCGGTATCACGATCTTCGTCGAGGACGAGTACGAGTACGACGAGCGAATAGCCGACGCGATCGACGTGGTCTCCGACGCGGGCGGTGAGATCGGGGCGTTCTGGTTCGTGGTCTTCGACGGCGGCGGGAGCGATCTACGTAAATGCGGACTGCTCGCCGAAGAACGCGAACCCGATCGGTATTACGGGTTCTGGACGTACGATCCCGATCGAATCGACGAGATCGTCTCGTCGCTCCGTTCGTTGAGCGACTCCTGATCGCCGTTCGACGCGAGCGTCCGGTCGAGACGGCGGGCGGCCCTGTCGCGCCGCGGTATCCGCCGAACGCGACCCCGACGGCGTCCGTGCCGTAGTGCCGCAACCCCGACGTTGATAGGCCTCGTGACGCTAGACTCGCGTATGCCACCGACCGAGGAAATCGTCTGCACCGCGGAGGATTGTTTTCTCGACATCTTCGAGAACCACTACACGTACGACGTCCCCGACGACCTCGAGGTGACCGACCTCGCCTGCCCGGTCTGCGGGGGGACGGACTGCCTCGAGACGGTCGAACTGTAGCGTGACGGGACCCCGCCAACGACGGTCGACCCCGACGCCGTCTGACGTTTATTTTGAACCATCAAAAGAGATATGAATGCCGATAGCGTAACCGTTGGTAAGCCATGTCCTCGACGTGCGTCCAGGTCCTCGTCGCCGCTCCGAGCGCCCCCAGAGGTGAGTCACCGTGGGTCTAAGTGATCTCCGCAAATCGGTCGGCAGCGTCCTCTACCGACAGGTCGGTCGGGCGAGCGGACACGTCCAGAACCACCGCACGCTCCCCGTCGACGTGCTCGAAACCGAGACCGCCTACCGAGTCGTTTTCGACGCGCCGGGCGCCGAACCCGACGACGTTCAGGTTCGGTATCTCGACGGCAACGTCAAGATCCAGATCGATCGGTTCCGCCAGTACCACGAGGGCTACGAGATGCGGTTCCCGGGTCGCGGGATGGAACTCGACGGCGAAGCCGAGCTACCCGACGACGCGGTCGTTGACCCCGACTCGGGGACGGCGACGCTGACCGAGGCCGGCACGCTGCGGATCGATATCCCGAAGGACGTCGCCGTCGACGGCGACGCGACGGAGGCCACCGAACCGGGCGAACTCACCGCCGACGACTGACTCAGTTCTCCGACTCGACCGCCATCCCGTCGACGATCTCGAACGACTCGTCGCCGTCGAACCGGGTCGGATCGAACGCGTCGATCCCCTCGCCGCCCACCACCTGTTCTGCGAGTCGCCGTCCGATCGCCGGCGCGCGCATGAAGCCGTGGCCCTGGAACCCCGTCGCGACGTAGATCCCGTCCTCGAGGCGGCCGACTAACGGATCGCGGTCGGGCGTCGCCGTACAGAGGCCGGCCCAGGCCCGCTCGAGTTCGAGGTCGGCGTCGGGTAGCCGGTGGCGAACGCGCTCGAGCAGGTCGTCGGCGAAGTCGGGATCGGCGTCGCGGTCGTAGTCGTCGGGGTCGCCCTCGACGTACTCCGTGCCGTCGCCCGCGAGGAGGCCGTCGGGGTGGGGCCGCAGGTAAAAGGAGTCGCTCGCGTCGTAACACATCGGCTCGTCGACGTCGGCGTCGGCGACCAGCGCCTGCACGCGGTACGGTTTCATCGCGATCGAGAGCCCGGCGTCCGCCAGCAGTCGCTTCGTGTGGGCGCCGGCGGCCACGACGACCGCGTCGACTTCGCGTTCGGTGCCGTCCTCGAGGACGACCCGCGCGGGATCGGTCGCCACCTCGACGGGCGTCTCGGGGGCGAGCGTCGCGCCGGCGCCGTCGGCCGCGGCGGCCAGACAGGCGGTGTATTTCGCGGGATCGGTGTAGCCCGCCCCGCCGGCGATGCCGGCGACGGCGACGTCGTCCGTTCGGAGCGCGTCGAAGCGGTCCGCGAGCGCGTCGCCGTCGGCCTCGAGGGCGACGACGCCGCGTTCCTGCATTCGCTCGATCTGGTCGCGGATGGCGTCGGCGCGCTCCGTATCGCCCTCGCGAGCGAGCCAGACGTAGGGGCACTCGGCGAAGGGGAAGGTTTCGTCGCCCGAGAGCGCCCGAAAGCGTTCGATCGCGTCGCCGGCGATCTCGGCGTCGAGCGGGTCCGCGAAGGCGTCGTAACAGATCCCCGCTGCTCGACCGCTCGCGCCGCTCGCGATCCGGTCCTTCTCGTAGAGGGTTACGTCGGCGCCCTCGCGGGCGAGATCGTAGGCCGTCGTCGCGCCGACGGCGCCGGCGCCGACGACGGCGACCTCGAGCCCGGTGCCCGCCTGGGTGAAGGCGTCGGCGCCGACCGCGATCTCCGGATCGTCGTCGATGTCGGTCATGGCCGATCACGCGCCGTGGGCGCGCGTGCGCGGCGCTGTCCTCGAGCGTCGATCGCGTCACCGAAACTCGTCATGCCGAACACTGGGGCTGGCTGATACTTACTCTGTGTGATCGACGTCCGGCAAAGTTATTCGAGGAACGGGCCGAGGCCCCGCGCGGGGTAGCCGACGATCGTCGTCGCGCCGGCCCCGCGCAGGGCGTCGGTCTGGGAACGCACCTCGTCGGGGGCGCCGACGAGCGCGTAGTCGGTGGCCGCCTCGAGCAGCACGTCTCGAGCGCGGCCGGTCGCCGTCGCGTCGGTCGAGGCGTCCTCGGGCAACGCCCGGGCGACCGGCCGGCGGCGGGCGACGTAGGCGCCGACGGCGTCGAGCACGGCGTCGTCGTCCTCGGTTAGCACCGTCGGGGCGTAGACGGAGACGTCGCCGTCGAAGCCGGCCGCCCGCAACGCCCGCAGGTCGCGCTCGGTCGTCCGCGAGAGCAGTTCGTACTGGGTCGCGCCGGTCGCCATCGCGATCCGTTCGACGCTCTCGGTGCCGACCCAGGCCTCGGGTTCGGTCTCGAGAGCGGCGCCGAGTCGCGGCGCGACGGCCCGCTCGCGTTCCTCGGCGGTGAGATAGGCGGGGTGTCCCGCCACGAGGACTCGCCCGACGGCATCGGGGAGTTCGGCGGTCAGCGAGTCGTCGCCAAGCGGGTCGAAGCCGTCGGCGCGGACGGGCGTCGTCACCAGGACGTCGGTCTCCGTCGAGAGGGCGACGAGCGTCTCGGGGGCGGGGAGGTGTTCGCGGCCCTCGTAGTCGATCGCGATCGTCTCGACCGGGATCGACGCGGCCGTCGAAACGTCGCACTCGGCGGGTTTCAGCGCGATCGCGTCCAGTCCGGCGCGGGTGACGGTGCTCGTGGTCAACATGGGTGCTCACTTCGCGCGACGCGGCGGTCCCGACGGGCCCGAAACCTCGAGCGACGGCGATCGGGACGGCGACCCGTCGACGCGGATATAGACGTGCTGTGCGGCCGGCGCGCAAAAAGCTGGCGTTCCGCTGGTGCCGTCGGCGGCCGGCTGCGATCCCCGAGCGACGCAGTTTCCGCCGCCGGGAGTCCACAATCTACTCATAGGAGGGCGCCCTGCCATCGACCGTGATCGCGGCCACATGAGTTCGGTCAAGGGGGACTTCGGACGTGGCCTCATCGTCGTCGGTCCCGTCCTCGTGACGCTGTACCTCGCCCACTACCTCTACTCGTTTATCGCGGGCGTGACGCCGGGGCTCCTGCTGAACGCGGAGACCCTCGAGGCGATCGCGCCCGGACTCGGCGAGTACGCGCGCGTCCAACTCGCCGGCTTCCTCCGCGTCGCGACGTTCGTCGGGTTCCTCCTCCTCGCGATGTACGTCGTCGGGCAGATGACTGACACGACGATCGGCGGCGTCCTCGAGGGGATCGTCGACTACGTGGCGAATCGGGTGCCGGTCATCCGCGTCGTCTACAACGCCTCGAAGACCGCCACCGAGACGACGTTCGGCGCGGGCGAGACCCTCCAGACGCCGGTCAGAGTCGAGACCTGGGACGGCGTGTGGATGACCGCGTTCAAGACCGGCCAGCGGACGCCCGACGGCCGCGCGACGCTCTTTCTCCCGACGTCGCCGAACATCTCGTCGGGCTACGTCCTCGAGGTTTCGCCCGACGACTTCACCGAACTCGACGAGACGCTCGAGGAAGCGCTCACGCGGGTGGTCAGCGGCGGCTTCGGCGACGCGGAGACCGCCGAGGCGGAGCTCGACGAGGAGTCGCTGACCGTGGTCGGCCACCTCGAATCCGACGGAACACGCGAGCGCGATCAGTAAGAGCGTCTCTCACTGCGAGCGTTCGACCCGCTCGGGCGGCTCGAACTCGGTCGTCAACTCGAGCAGCTGGACGAGTATGCGGCCGGTCGCCCCCCAGACGGTGTAGCCGTCGACGTGGAAGTAGTGAATGACGATGTCGCCGTAGTAGGGGTGATCCCGGCGCTCGTACTCGTAGTTCTCCGGATCGAGCAGCCCGGACAGCGGCAGGACGACGATTTCGGCGACCTCGTAGCCGTCGCCGACGTACTCGCGGTCGGGGACGCGGCCGACGAACGGCGTGACGGCGTACTCCGTGATCGTCCGGATATCGTCTAACTGGCCGACGATCTCGACTTCGTCGGGCCCGAGCCCGATCTCCTCGTTGGCCTCGCGGAGCGCGGTGTCGAGAATGGAGTCGTCGAACGGTTCGGCGCCGCCGCCGGGGAAACTCATCTGGCCGGGGTGCTCGCCGAGGTGGTCGGCTCGCCGCGTGAAGAGCAGGTGGTCCTCGCCGTCGCGCTCGATGATCGGCGCGAGGACGGCCGCGTCGTGTTCCTGGTCGTCGATCTCGAGGGGCGCGTGGTCGGCGACCGGCTCGAGGTTCATCGTCGGCTGTGACATACGGGGGTACGCTCACCTTCGTTCTCGTTTCGCGGCCCCGCGGCGGCGGTCGATCGGTCGCGGAGCCGCGAGGTCACTGTCGATGTCGGACCGACGGTCCCGATCGGAATCTCCGTTTCGGTTCGCGATCCGTCGTCGGGCGCTCGCCGTCGACGGCGCGGGCTCACTCGAGGGCGCCTTCAAGTCGCTCCCGTTCGGCGGCGAGTTCGACCGGGGCCCAGGCCTCGACGTCGTAGCTGACGTCGATCAGGTGTCGGATCCGATCGCCGTCCTCGGCCTCGAGGGCCGCCTCGACGGCGTCGGTAAACTGCTCGCGGGCCGTCTCGCCTACGGCCTCGCGGTCCAGTCGCCGCCGGTCGACGTCGAGGATGTGCGGGACGTCCTCGGCGTGGTCCGGCACCGACGGGAACGCCGTCGGCCCGGCGACCAGCAGCGACCGGCGCTCGCCGTCGACCGGCCGCTCGTGGCGAACGAGCGCGAACGACTCGAGGGCGTCCTCGATCGCCGTCTCGAGGGCCGCCTCGTCGACGGACTGGCCGTCCGCCCGGAACGCCGCCTCGGAGAGCGCCCGCTCGAGTTCCGCGCGGGTCAGCCCGCCGAAGAGGTCGACGACGCCCGCCAGTTCGTCCGCAGTCGCGTCCATACACGCCACGACGGACGAGGGTCGGATTAGCGTTGCGGTCACCGGCATCCCGACGGACGTTACGCGTTACGGACCGCCAGCGTGGCCGAGACGATCGCCTCGGGCGTCACCGGCGCGTCCGTCCACGGGGGCAGCCGGCGGTCGGGGTCGGGCGGCGCGATCGAGCCGGCGTAGCGGGCGAGCTGGTCCCGCTCGGCCGCGGGATCGTAGGCGAGCCCGTTGAACGCCGCGTCGGCGCGGTACTGCTCGATCAGCCGATCGCCGGCCGCGAGGTACCGCTCCCGGAGGGTCTCGTAGTCGGGGTCGACGCCGCGCTCCTCGACGACGCGAAGCAGCTCTCCGGCCACCTCGCGGCTCATCCCCTCGAGCCCGGTCTCGCCGGCGACCGCGCGGTGGTCGTGTTCGTGGCGCCCGAGATCCACCTGCGCGGAGCCGTCGACGCCGGCCGCGTCGAAGGCGTCGCCGAGGGTGCCGACCTCGAGGCCCCAGGCCCGGGGGGCGCGGAGCCGGCGGGCGAGGGCGGCCGTGGCGGCGAACTCGCCGGCCAGCGGGTACCGGAAGGCACGGAGGTAGTCGAGGATCGGCGCGTCGTGGCGGTCGGCGAGCGCGCGAACGAGCGGGGCGTAGAACAGCCGGAAGAGCCGCCCGTAGAGCCGACCGTCCTCGACGCGGGCGTAGTACCCCTTCGAGAAGGCGAAGTCCATCGTCAGGGGTGCGAGCAGGCGCGGGACGTGGCCGGCTTCGTAGCTCCTGGCGTCGGCGTCGTGGACGACGACGTACTCGCCGGCGTCGGCGGCGGGTCCGAGCGCGAGCCAGACGTCCCGGCCCTTGCCGAACTCGCCGTCTAACCCCGCGTCGGCCAGCAGGGCGTCGACTCGAGGGGCGTTACACCACAGGACGCGAATCGGCAGCGAGAACGACTCGAGCCAGTTGCGAAACGGGCCGATCTCGTCGGCGTCGGCGCGGACGGGAACGAAGACGGCGGCCGGAGCGGGATCGAGGGACTCGAGTTCCGAGAGAACGCGTTCGGCGGCGGGATTCTCGTGTTCGCGGGCGGTCATCGGGACGACGACGGCCGTTTCGGCGACGGCGTCGGCGGCCGCGCGGGCGAGGTCGCCGTCGCGGCCGGCGGTCCCGCCGAACTCGTGGAGCGTCGCGATCCGCTCCTGAACGTACTCCATCGATGGAGTGTTCGAGCGGACCGGTAAAACGGCCACGACTCCGGCCAGAACGTCCGGTCGTGATGACTAGATTACAGCATCGCGCCACTCAGGTCGTCACGATACAGATCTCGATAAAGCACCGGTCTTTTTCTACCCTACGTTCGTAGGGGCGGAACATGAAATCAGTCCGGAAGGCGCTCCGCGACGGCGAACTCGACAAGGACACCTACGACCGGCTCGTCTGCGGCGACTGCGAGAAGGCCCTGAAGACCGAAAACGACCCGGACCAGATCAAGACGATCCGCACCTGTCCGGAGTGCGACGCCGAGTGGAAGGAAATTCGCTGACCGGTCCGACTCGCCCGCTCCCGAATCGGAGTCCCTTCTTCGGTCGCTGTCCGGCAGTGACGATACTCGCGTCGTGTCGCGTCGACGGCGGCATAGTACGTCGTGTCGGTTCGGTGTGATCGGCGACGGCGATGAGCCGCGTCGACTCTCGAGTCCGCTCGTTCGCACGACTCCTCGCGTTCTCGGGTCGTCAGAACCGAACGTACCGTTCGGCGAGCGGAGACGCCGGCCCGACCAGCGCGCCGTAGACGAGCAGCGCGACGAGACTCCGCCAGTGGAGGTAGGGGACCGGCGGCGTCCAGCCGAGGGGTCTGAGCCACAGCGGCAACGCGAGCGCGACGCCGAGGCCCCAGACCGCGAGGCCGAAACTCGCGCCGAGCGTGAGCCCCGTGATCGGATCGGACATGTCCTCCTCGAGGGAACTCAGCCTTCCGAGCAGTCGATACGCGAACGCCCCGACCACGCTGGCCGCTGCCACGAGCGAGAGACCCGGTATCAGTCCGGGCCGTCCGACGAGGATGCCGACCGACTCGAGCAGGCCGAACGCGTACAGAACGGCCCCGAACCCCGTCCCGCCCGCGAGTCCGGCGACCGCGATCGCAGCCACGCCTTCGATTCCCCGATCCACGAACTGCCCCTGAACGTGTTCCCCACTCATACGCTTTCGCGGGTTATTTTCGGCGGTTGATACTTATCTGTTTGTGATTTTTCTGCGCGGATTGTATTCAGAGCGGCCCGACGTGGCCGCGAGGATTAGGTTCGGACGAGTTGCGCTACTGATCGGTGATCCGACCCGTCGGATACCGACGGCCGGTCGCCTCCGTCTCACGGCTCGAGTCGCGAGCCGAAACGAGCCTCGAGTCGGCGTTCGACTCGGAACGTAATATTCTGCTGACCACTATTGCCGCGACGTGCCAACGACGAGGTATGCACACCGGTCCGCTCGTTCGAGGTCTCGGAATCGCGGCGCTGGCCGCAGGGCTTCTCGGGTTGCTCGTTCTGGGCGGCGCCGGCTGGTCCCTCGAGGCGATTCCGGCGGCCGACTCGGGTGACGCGAACGAACTCGTCGTCCTCGACGGCGGCGACTACGACCTCGGGGCGGCGTACCGCGACGCCGGGCCGTCGGCGGCCCCCGAGGCCGAGGCGACCGATCGAGCGGCGACCGCCGGCCTTTCCGCCGTCGCGTCCGAGGTCGGGAGCACCCTCGTCGCGCCGGCCGACCGCAGCGAGGAGCGTCGCATTGGAGGACTCCTGTACGCGCACGCGATCTCGGCCGTCGGCGCCGCGCTGGTCGCGGGCCGCGCGCTCGTCGGCTGGCGGCTCGATATCCGCCGGCTCTCCCTCGAACCGACCGGACGGCTGCCCGTCGGTGGCGACGCCGGGTCGGAGCCGGCCGATCGACAATCGACGACGACTCGAGTCGCGCGAAGCGGGGAGTGATCGACGTGGCCGACGGCTTGACGCACGTGCTGGTCGCGTACGCGCTCGCGACGCTCCTCTCGGTTCGGTACCCGTGGATCACGGCGCGGCTGGCGACCGTCGCGATGGTCGGCGGGATGCTCCCCGACCTCAATCGGTTGAAATGGGTTGTCCCGCCGGAGACGATCGAAGCTATGCTCGGCGCGTCGTTTTCCTGGCGGCCGATGCACTCGATCGGCGGCGTGGCGGTCGCGATCTGCATCGCCTCGCTGACCGTCCGGGCTGAGTACCGGCGGGCGGTCGCGCTCCTGCTCGCGCTCGGGGCGCTGTCGCACTTCGCGCTCGATCTCCTGTTGGTGCCGCCGGCGGGCACCTACCAGTACCTCTGGCCGCTCACCGACGCCGACGTCGTCTTTCCGGGCTTCTACAGCAGCCGGGATCGATGGGTCGCACCGGTTTCGATCGTTCTGGCTCTCGCGGCCCGGTCGGTCGCTCGGCGTCACTCGCGGTCGCCCGAGCGCGAGTCGCCCGAGTCGCCGATGCCGGTGGACGGGTGAGAGTCGGAGAAGAGTCGTTGGGGTCCGTCGAAACCGTTCCGCTACGCGGCTTTTCGCGTGAGTATCGTGACGCTTCGGCGGACGTAGCCGAGCCCGGGCCGTCCGTCGCGGTACCAGACGAGGAGGGCGACGAACGCGAGGCCGAGTTGCGCCCACTCGTACCAGCCCATCGAGTAGCGCAGGAAGCCCGCGAGGATCCCGTCGACCGACTCGTACGGCGGCGGGGGAAGAAGCGGCCAGACGAGGAACGTCAACTGGGACGCGTCGGCCGTGAGAATCGCGTTCGGCGGGACGTCCGCGAGCAGATGCGAGACGTGGCCGACGGCGAACGCGACTCCGGCGTCGGGGCGGTCGAATCGGCTCGCGGCGAGGTAGACGGACGGGAGCAACAGCGCGGCGACGAAGACGGAGTGGGTGAGCGTCCGCCCGCCGGGGAGGAGTTCGAGCGACCAGGCGAACGGCTTATCGATCAGATCGGGAAACTGCGACCCGATCGCCAGCGCGATCACCGGCAGCGCGCGCGGCGGGCGGTCGCGGAGGCGGTGCCGGGCGATCGAATAGCACAGGTACGCGACGGCGAGGTGTCCCCAGGGCCACATTGTTTCGAGGTTGCATCGAACTCCCTAAAGGTACTTCGTTCCGGGACTCGAGCGAGGTGGCTGCGTGCTCGGGAGCGTCGACGATAGTGATTCAACGGATGGACGCGGGACTGCGGATTCGATCACCTCGTGGTGAGAAAAACCTGATTGCAGAGAGCTAAGTGGGAGCGTTGCTTATAGCTATCCGCTATATGGGAGAGGAGACGGAGTCTACGGTGTCACTCGAGTTCACGGACGAGGAGATCGAGCGGATACTGATGTGCCTCGCGCTGGCTCGAAACAGTCCGCAGATGAGCGGATCGCTCGCGGTCGACGACCTCATCGCGCGGTTCGCGACCCACGCCAACGGGAGCGAGATACCCGCTGTCGACGATCCCGCGACGACTCATCAGAAGGACTAATCCGACGCGGATCGCGTCGTTCCGCGACTGGACCTCTGGGAACGGCACAGACTCGAGACTGCGGGATCGGTACGGCATGCATGGGCAGCGCGATTGTGAGGCCGTTTGCAGTACTCGGGGCATGGGAGCCACAGCGCCATGCCCGAACTGCGACGAAACGGACGTCTGGCTCGAGGAGCGAGCTCGACACATCCAGTACGGCAGCAACCCGTGCGATCACACGTGGAAACAGGAGAAGGCGACGGAGGACGGGACCGAGACGCACGACGAACGGAACGCGAAGCCGGTCGTGAGCGTCCGGGGCGTCCGATCGCTCGACGATTCCGCCGCGCGTCGTACGGCCGTCTGACTGACGTTTTTGACCCCGACCGTTGACCCGATCGGTATGATAACTCGACTCCCCGTCGAGACGTCCCGTATCGAGCAGCGACCGTCGGCGTATCGGAGGCGATAATCCGTGTCGTCAGCACAGTCCACGCCGCTACTCCCGCTGGACGCGCGCGTGACGACGTGGCCGGCGTACCTGCTGACCGTCTGCTGGCCGGGCGCCGGGCACCTCTACGCCCGGCAGTGGCGCCGCGGCTGCTGCTGGGCCGCACTGTGCGGGGCCGCGCTCGTGTTTCTGAGTCCCGGATCGCTCCTCGCCGCCGGCCCGCTCGTCGATCCGCTCGTCCTCTCGATTCTCCGCCTCGAGACCGTCGCCTTCGCGGACGTGGCCTTCCCGCTCGCCGTCCTCGCCCTCAGCGCGATCGACCTCTACTCGCTCGCGGTGCTCGAAGAGGTGTAGGGAGTAGGGTCGTGCAACCGCCGGACGGCCTCCGAAGGAGCGTGGGGCGGTGAAGAGCGTCTCCCGCTCGTACTGAGCGGCCTTCCGGGTCGCGGTCGCCTCCGCAGTCGGGTTCCGGCGCCCGCGACCGGTGGCGCGTCCCGATCACGCGCGAGACGACGGCCGACTGCCGGCTACTGCAGGACCGGCGGCTCTCAGACCGGTTGGAAGCGGTAGCCGTCCCAGTCCTGGCTCTCCGGCTCGCGGATGCCGGCGTCGGGTTCGCGGAGTTCCTCGACGTGGACCGGTTCGACCTCGTCGCCGGTTTCGATCTCGTCGGTGGTCACCTGGCCGAGCGCGCGGACCGTCTCGCCGTTGCCGGACTGCGTCCGGCTACTCGAGGCGTCTGACGACGCCTCGCCGATCTCGAACTCGACGATAGCGAGCGTGTTGGGTTCGCGGACGCCCGGTGGCGTCGCCGTGCTCGTCGTCCAGGTGACGACTTCGCCGGTGTACTCGCTGAGATCGATCGTGCCGACGGGTTCGGCACCGCCGCGACTGCGGGGGTGGCCGGGGTAGCTGATCGAACCGTCCTCGTACTCGTAGGCGTCCATGCTCATCGTGCTGCCTCCATGATAGTGGTGATAACGCAGTTACCGAAGCCGCCGACGTTACAGCAGAGGCCGATGTCCGCGTCGACCTGCCGCGGGCCGGCTTCGCCGGTCAGCTGTTCGTAGATTTCGACCGCCTGTGCGACGCCGCTGGCGCCCAACGGATGGCCCTTCGACTTGAGGCCGCCGGAGGTGTTGATCGGCAGTTCGCCCGTGTCGCGTTCAGTGTAACCCTCCTCGACGAGTTCCCACGCTTCGCCCTGTTCGGCGAAGCCCAGTCCCTCCATCTGGAGGAACTCGAGGATGGTGAACATGTCGTGGAGTTCGGCGACGTCGATATCGTCGGGCCCGTAGCCGCTCATCTCGTAGGCGCCCTTGCCGCTCTCGACGACGCCGCCCATCACAGTCGGGTCCTCCCGCTCGTGGACGACGTGGGTGTCGGTGGCTCCGTCGACGCCCGAGACGACGACGTAGTCGTCCGTGTACGCTCGCGCGGTCTCCTCGGAACAGAACAGGAGGGCCGCCGAGCCGTCCGTAACTGGACAGAAGTCGTACAGGCGCAACGGATCGGCGATGACCGGCGACTCGAGGATGGTGTCGACATCGACTTCTTTCTGGAACTGGGCGTTGGGATTGTCGACGCCGTTCCGGTGGTTCTTGGCGGCGACCGTCGCCAGACTCTCGCGAGGCGCGTCGAACCGCTCGAGGTAGTGGCGGGCGGTGAGGCCGGCGAAGGAGGGGAGGGTGACGCCGTGTTTGTACTCCGCCGGATGGGTGACCGAGGCGATGATGTCGGTCGATTCGCCGGTCGACCGATGGGTCATCTTCTCGCCGCCGACGAGCAGCGTCATCTCGCTGGCGCCGCTGGCGATCGACTGCCAGGCGGCGTAGATTCCCGCGCCGCCGCTGGAACTCGTCTGGTCGATCCGTTGCGTGTACGCCGGCATCGCGCCGAGGTCGTGAGCGAGGGCGTTCATCACGCCGGTCATCCCCTCGAACTCGCCGCTGGCCATGTTCGACACGTACAGGTGGTCGACGTCGCCGGCCTCCGCACCCGCGTCCGCGAGGCACTCCAGCCCGGCCTCCGCGAGGAGCTCGAGGATCCACTCCCCCTCGCGTTGCCCGAACTTCGTCATCGACGCGCCGATCACCGCCACGCGATCCCCCGCTTCGTCGGCGGACTGCCGTCGGGACGGCATCACCGGTCACCTCCCGACGTCGACGGCCGGCGGGTTCGGCGGCGCGGTATCCGAGCGGCGGATCGGAAGTCGCTCGCCGCGCGGCCTCGAGAAGGAGTCTCCGGTCGCGTCGTTCGGGAGACGGTCATCGCTGTCCCCCTGGAATCAGCGACGGGTCCGGCCCCGCGGCGGGCGCGTCGCGGTCCGCCGCGTCGGACTCGACCGCGGACAGCCACTCGTCGACGGTGTACGTCCGCTCGTCGGCGGTGTTCGGCCGTTCCGTATACGGGACGACTCCGCGGAGGGCCGCCGGATCCGTCACGTCCCCGTCCGCGGACAGCGCGAGCGCCACGACCGGGACGCGAACGCGCTCGCGCGCGGCGGCCGACTCCGTTCCGAGCGGCGACGTCGGGCGTTCGCGTCGGCGAAATCCCGGCTCGATCGAACACCCGTTTCGGTCGGCCCAGCGCTCGAACGCGGCCACGAGTTCGCCCCGCGACGGCGCGCTCGCGGCGCCCGTTTCCGGCGGCCAGCCGGAGACCCGGTACTCGTCGATTCGCCCGGCCTCGCAGAGGGACTCCAGTCGTCCGACGACGCCGTCGACGATCTCGGCGATCGGGGCGGGGACGCCGGATCGAACGTAGCAGTCGATCCGGAGGTCCGCCGACTCGAGCGCGACGGCCGAAGACGGGGCGGGCTCACCGGCCGACATAGCCGTCCTCCGTCCGCCGAATGAAATCCCGATCGTCGAGCGATGCGAGAAGCGGCAAGAGCGTGAGTTTGGAGAGCCCTAACAGCTGCTGCAGTTGGGTGACCGTCGGCTCGTCCGTCACGCGGACGGCCAGATAGACCAGTTTGGCCTGCGGCGATGCGAGCTCGTTCGGAACTGTTAGTCGGCGTTCACTCGTGGACATCACAGCCACGTGCCACGGGTGCCGCCATAAACGTAGACTGAGACTGACACACATGGATTCGTGAAAATCAACAAATGAAAGCTCGATAATAAAGTGGTATTACCAGGGAATAGCTCGCGGTCGAATCCCCGTCGCGAGCCGTCTCGACGTGACCGCCGCGACTTTCGGCCGCCATCGGTGCGTCCGTCTCGGTTTCCCGACGTCGGGGCGATCGGCGTCGGTCGCTTCGCGTCCTCGACTCACCATCGATACGGGACCGCTCTGTGGATCGTCTCGAGTCGGCGGCAGCGTGCTCGAGTCGCGTGTCGGCGTCGTGTTCGTCCGCCTGCTCTCGAGCGCATCGGCCCGTCGCTCGCGGTCGCGACGCGCTCTCGTTCCGAACTCGTCGGTCTCCCGTGGTCAACCATCATTCTGGACGGCGCGCACGCCGCTCGGTAGTCACGGTAGTGCCGTCGCAGGTCAGATCAGAACTGTTCTGGCTGCCACCGGCGCCGCTGATCGAGTCGCGGTGAACATCGGGTGACGGGGGCCGCGGTCACCGGGCCGCCGAACGCGAGCGGGGCAGCGGGCTGGTCGATGGTGCGGCGGCGCTCGAGTCGGACTCGTTCGACGACTAGGAGCAGGCGTTTTCGCCGAACCAGACGATCGGCCACCTCCCACGGCTTTCGCCTCGCTACCGCTGTACCGCTACAGAAGCCGCGCCGAACTGCTCACGCCCCACGGGCGCGGAGCCGCTGGGTCACGCGCCGCCAGCCGACCGCAATGAGCAGCCCGCCGACGAGCGCCCCCGTGGCGATCAGCCACGCGCCCGGTCCGGTCAGCCACCAGTGGCGGGTCCGCGCGCCGCAGTGGGGACAGCTGATAGCTCCCCGGCGGAGGGTGCCGTTACAGGTCGCACACTTGGCCCATCGCGGCCCCGGTTCGACTGGGGCCTGCCTGCGAGAGCGAGGACTCGGCACACTTCCCTCGTCGAGCATAGCGATACTTCAGCAACTAGCCATATGATTCTATTCGGTACTCGCGGTGACTTTCGACCGTCTGCACCTGTCACGGTCGGTCGCGACGAGACGGGCATCACTCGAGCGGTGTCCGGTCCGTGTCGCGCCGGCGGTCGACGAGCCAGACGCAAAGCGCACCCGCCCCGGCGACGACCGCCGGCCAGCGGTCGCTGCTCAGGTAGAGATCACCCGCCGGCGGGCGATACTCGAGCAGCGGCCAGAAGACGGCGTAGGCCTCGCCCGACACCGTCACCAGCAGGAGGTCGAGCGCGTGGTGGGAGCCGGCGCCGACCGCGAGCAGGGCGACCGCGAGAGGGCGCTGGGCCGGCGTAACGAAGAGCGAGCCGAGTCCGACCACGAGCGCGGAGCCGACGAGGGTGTGTATCGGACTCCAGGCGAACGGGACGCCGAGGACATGAGCGACGAGCCCGTCCGGCACCAGTAGCTGGATCTTCATGAGGTCCGGCACGAGCGCGCCAGCCGTGACGAGCGTGACGTGGGCCGGGCGCAGCCGCGCATAGCGAAACGAGAGCAGCGTCCCGAGGACGTAGCCGACGAGCACGTGGGTCAAGACGTCAGGCACGCGGCTCACCTCCGGTCGCGGCGGTGCGATCGCCCTGGTCGCTGTGGGCGTCGGTCCGTGGGCCGTCGGTCTGCGACTGGTCGGCTCCACGGTCGTTCGCTCGAGCGGCGGGCCGCGTCCCGGTCCCGCTCGGGCCGTTCTCCCGATCGGACCGGCCGCTACGCGATCGGTCGCGGGGCGCGAACGCGAGTGCGGTCCGATCGACGCGCCAGTGGCGGACGAACCGCCCGACGACCCAGAGCCCGCCCAGCGCCGAGGCGAGGAGCATGTAGCGCGTCTCGGTCGGCTCGCGCGTCACCGCGCGCTCGACGATCAGGGTCGAGTCGTCCTCGAGGGTGCCGAACGCGGTCACCCGGTCGCCCCGCTCGAGCGGGCCGTCAGCGGTTCTGAGTCGAGCGTCGGTGTCTACGAGCGTGAACCGCCCGTAGCCGCTGGCCCGCGTCGCGATCACGACGGGGTCGGTGTCGACAACGTAGCCGCCGAGAGCGACTTCGTCGCCGACGTATGCAGCCGGCTCCGGCGTCACGTCGGTTTCGTCCGGATACCGGCTCTCCGTCAGGTCGCCGACTGTCGCGCCCGCCCAGATCGAACAGCCGATCAGGAGGCCGACGAGCACGATACCGGCGAGTATGCGACCAGACTGCCCGTACGGCTCCGACATACTACTCCTCGCGTAGATTAGTTAACCACGACAAATGTCTTCTGTTCTCGTCGGCCACTCGAGTGAACGCAAGGGACCGGTGCGGAGCGAGATCGGCGCGGCCAGTGCGATTTCGTCACCCACTGACACCGCGGGCGAGTCGGCAGTAGCGGGCGGAACGATCGGGCCGCGTTCGCTTCTCTCGTAACTGACTATTTTATACGCGGAGACCATATCTCCAGATGATGAATGTGAGTGACACACATCATATTGGCGTCGTCGTCACGGAGCTGGATCAGGCCCTCGAGTTCTATCGCGAGACGCTCGGTCTCGAGGTCGCGGACGAGTTCACGCTCGCCGGCGAGGGGATCGCGACGGCGATCGACGTCGACGACGCGACCGGTCGCTTCGCCCACTTGACGGCCGGGACCGACGGGACGCGCATCGAACTCATCGAATACGAGCCGGCCGGCGACGACGCCCACCCGACGGCGATCAACCAGCACGGGGCCGTCCACATCGGGTTCGCAGTGCCGGATCTCCAGGCGTTCTACGAGGCGCTGCCCGCGGACGCCGACCCCATCAGCCGGCCCCAACGGATCGAGCTCGGTCTCGAGATCCTGTTCTTCCGCGATCCCGACGGGAACGTCATCGAAGTCGTCGAAACCGAGGGGTGACTCGGGCGCGGTCGACGCTCTAGTGCCGTCTCAGTCGGGAGGAGCGCTACCGCCGGCCGCCCCTCGGTGGGATCGTGATCGGCGACCCTCCCTTACGCTCGCTGTCGTCGAGAGACCGGGTATGGGCCGTGAGTTGGGAAGTCAGTGCCCACAGCCGAGTTCTCCCCCGTTCGAGGACGCGAGCCGCTTATACAGGTCGTAGGTCTGCTCGAGTTCGGCGATCGAGTCGTTCAGGGTGAGGGGCTCGAGGAGTTGCTCGTCTACCTGCCGAATCGTCGCGAGGAGTGCCCGAAGTTGTGCAGGGGTGATCTCAGTCGTACAGTGTTCGTCATTCACTATCACGCCACTCATTGGCGATGTTAATAAATCTTGGTCGTTACCGGTGTCTCGCGCGAGTCGTCGCGGGCGGTAGTACAGGGGCGAGCCACCGTAGCGGCGGGACAGGTGTGGCAGTCACGGGAACGCGGTGGTGCCGGTCGCCGGTCTCGGCCCGACCTCGGGAACCGCGCTCCGGACCGGGGCACGTCGCGCCGGCCGCGGTGCCCTCCACAGGCCGTTGCGGGCGGTCACCGGTCGCTCCTGCCCTCCACCGGCTGCGTTCGGCGCCACTCCCTGCCGCCCGCCGTGCGTGTCACCGCGTGGTGGCGCCGCTCGAGTCGCCGGTCTCGACGCTCGGGGGCCCTCGCTCACGCGGGACCGACACCGCTCGTCGGCCGCGATTGCGGCGGGCCGCCACGTCGGGCGCTCCGGGCCGGCTGGCTCGAGCGTCCGGCGCCGGTTTGGCACCTGGAACGCGTGCCACTGCCGATCTCACGGTCGGTGGATCGAGGCCGCCTGCGCCAGTCACGTCGGCGAGCTGGCGACGCGCAGCGCGGCCGTCTGCGGCGGGGCCACCAGCCCGCGAAGAACTATGCGCCTCGTGCACGTACTCCACGGGTGCCAGCGGGGGTCCACCCCGCGGCCGGCATTCGAGGTGTTCACCATGACAGTCATCGCCAGATTCGAAGTCATCCCCGTCCGCGACGGGAGTCTCTCCGACGAGATCGCCCGAGCCATCGACGCGCTCGACGAGTTCGACATCGCGTACGAACTGACCGCGACCGATACGGTGATCGAGGCCGAGTCGGCCGACGAGGTGTTCGAGGCCGTCCACGCGGCGCACAACGCCGTCGACAGCGACCGAATCATCACCTCGCTCGAGATCGACGACTACCAGAGCCGCGAGCAGGACGCCGCGGATCGCGTCGAGTCCGTCGCGAGCGTGCTCGGCCGCGAGCCGGAACGCGACCGCTAACGATTGCCGGGCCGCGGCCGGCCCCAGCCCGCGCCCAGCACGCGGGATCGCGGCCGCCCGGCACTGCTGCCCGGCCGGCCTGCGCAGCGCGCGTTTCACCGCGGTGGACGACGTGTGAGCACCAGTGCCAGGGCACGCAGGCGGCGGCTGCACCGGGCTCGGTCGCCGGCCGTGGTCCCCCTCTCAGCGCTGGCTTCGATGAGTGAGCGCTGTGGCCACGCGGTCACGGAGGGCGACACCTGCGTCCCGGCCGCCGGCAGCGGGACCGCCGTCGCCGCTCGGTGCCGGATCGCGCGGTCGGCTGGCTCCCGCCAATGGGTTCAGTGTGCGTGCCCGCCCTCGAGGCGGCCGTGCGAGCGCGGGCGCCGGTCGCGTGGCCACGGGCGGGAGCGCCCCGATGGGGGGTAGGATGTCTTCGGGCGCCGTCCGGTCTGGCCGTGCGTGAGCCGCGCTGAGTGACGACTGGCTGCGATTGAGGCAACATTTACCCGTGTCCGACGACTGGGAGTTTCTATGGAACGCGATGATCAACAGCCTGATCCCACCGATAGCTCCCCGGCAGCGCTGCCCGCGGGTGGGGCGGCGGCCGATCTCCCGATCGCACTCAGTGATCTGTTCCAGCTCCTCGCGACTGACCGGATGCGGCAGCTGTTGTACTTCCTGACGGCCCGCGGGGGGACGGTGTTCGTCGAGGACCTCGAGGACGCTTTCGACGCCGACGCCGTGGTCGGGTTCCACCACATCCAGTTCCCGCGGTTGGTCGATCTCCACATTATCGACTACGACCGCGAGGCGGGGGCGATCACCCTGACGCCGATCGGTGACGACCTCCGGCCGGCCCTCGAGCACGTCCGGGCGATGGACGATCCCGCGATCGCTGCGGTCCCGGACCGGACCGAGCAGTAGGCGGCTCGCGGCGCCGACGGACGGGTCGCGTTCCTGGCATTCGAATACCGTTCATCCACTACCCGCTCGCTGCCCACCTCGCCCCTGGAAGCAGGCGGTGGGTCACGTGCGTTACGCCGCGTGCTCGAGCGAGCGGGCCGCGTCCGATTGAATCCATGCATCCGGATTTCGCTGGTCGTAGACGAACGTCTCGTCCGCGGCGAGACTGAGCGCCGCATACCGGTCGGGGACTGCCGGTACCGGTTCGCGTTGCGGCTGCTTCCGTGCTCGCTGCGTTCTCGATGGTTCGTCAGTAGTCTGTTCCGTTTCCGTCTGCTTCGAAGGCGTCTCGTCCGGTCCCATCTGTCTTTGCGGTGTGTTACCGTGTATGTCTCTGTCTACCGTGCAGTGTTAAGTCTTCCCATTATCTGAATATAGTTGTATTAGGTCATACTAGCGGACTACGCTGCCGGAGACACCGCGGGAGACGTGGACGTCACGAGGCACCTGACTGGAATGGCCGGCCAGTCGGCATATCCGGCCGTCCTCCCCGAGTCACGTCCAGTACCCGGCCGGTCCACGCCGCCGCGAACGCAGTTTCGGGAGTCGTCGTCCCGGTTCGAGGGCCCGCGATACGGGATCAGCCGTCCGTCAGAGAGTCACGCTGCGATCGGCGGAGTGGTTGCGGACGAACAGGCCCCTGTCTTTCCTGGTGCCACCGGGCACCCGGTCGACTGCGTATCTGCGAGTCTGGTGGCGACCCCGGGGGAGACGCAACTCGCTGCCGAGCGAGCGGAGCGGGCCCACTCACTGAGCGACGCGAGTGAGCGCCGTTCTGCCCCGATGCTTTCGCTCGCCTCCCTCAGCAGGAGGGGATTCTCGGCGGTAAAATAACACGGGCGATAGCCACGATTTGGATCCGAACGGGAGCGCGTTTCTACGGCCCTTCGGCCTGGGTATCTGCAGTTCACGAACCTCGCTTACGCGAGATCCGTTACTGAGCCTTCTCACTCGACCACCGTAGTGGCCGAGTTACGGGCCGCGTTCGTCTCCTCGAGGGTGTCGACCTCGTTTCCCTGTTACGGGATCTTCGGTTGTACCCCTAACTCGATCCTTCCTGTCCCGTACGGACATTCGAATCGAGTCGTCCGGTGACTCCTCGTGGCTTCGCCCACAGTATGTGGTATGGTACCACGCGACATAAGTATTGCGCCCCGGGAAGCGCGTGCGAGTGTCGTCCGGTGAACCCCGTACTCGAGGAACGGCAGCAGCGGTGCCGAATTCAGGGTGGAACTGCAGCACGGACCGACGCCCGCTCGGAGAGCAGCGATCGAGGGAGCCTCAGATCTCCTTTCGACCCGACCGTCATCGATGAGCCCGTGAGTGCGTCCTTCGGTCGTTCGGGAGAGTGACGACCGCGAGAGCACGCCCGATGCGATAGACCGGAAGGAGAACGACTTCGGCGGCCAGCGCACCCGCGGCCACGGACGGGCAGCCCTCGCGCAGTCCCGATCACCGGCGTCGGTGGCGGTCGTCCGTGGACAGCAGTCGTCCACGGTCGCCGACGCGCGACCGTCGCTCGCGAGACTGCCGAGGACTGCTCGAGGCGGTGGACCCGCGACTACCGAACCCAGCGAACAACCGCTCGCGTCGGGTGGATCGGTGTCGTCCGTGAGAGACGTGCGCTCTCTCGAGGCGATCGTTCGGGGGCCGTCCACGGTCGTCCGCGGACGTCAGCTGTCTCCGGGGGCGGTCGGGTCGCTCGAGTTTCGCGTTGCGGTGGCACTCGAGGTGCTCCGCTCGACGTTCCTCGAGGATGCCGTTTCGCCGGGGATCTCGGCGTCGGCCGGGAGGATCAGCCGGCGTTCGGTGTACTCGAGCCCGTTCTTGCGCTGGGTGCGTTTGCGGACGGCGAGACGATTCTTGGAGAGTTCGAGGGCCGCGTCGATCGTGCGGGAGACGAGTTTCTTCGCGTAGGTCTCGCTGATGCCCTCTTCCCGTCTGCGGATCCAGTGTTTCAGGTCGGAGGCGGCGACGTACTCCCGGACGGACTTGCAGCCGGTCGTCCAGGGATCGTCTCCCACTGTGGGATCGGCTCTGGCTTCCCAGAGTTTGGCGGCCAGTCGGGTGGGGAGGGCGTCGGCCGTCGCGCGGCGCATGTCCGCGTCCATCCGGGCCAGTTGCTGGATCGGGAGGAGGTCCCCGTGGGCGAGGGCCACGTCGTCTCGGTTCAGCGGGTCCTCGTGGTCGGGCAGGCGGTAGTACGGTTCGTCGTCGGTCTTGGTGATCCGCTCGAGTCTGTTATCGGGGACGTCGATCTCGTGTTCGTCGACGTTGTCCGTGTGGAGGTGGGCGCCCTTCTCGAGTTCTCTCGTCTGGAGCTCCTCGATGCGGGCCTTGTTCGCGCCCGTGCGTTTGCGGGTGGCTTCGGTGATCGCCTCGAGGCGGTCGGTCTCAGTTTGTCGGGACTCGAGTTGGTCGGACTGGGTGTCGAGTCGCGTCTCGTGCGCGTCGAGCTCGTCGTCGTGGTCGTCCACGTCGGCCTCGAGATCGTCGACTTGGCGCTCGAGGTCGGCGACGCGCTCCTCGAGTCGCTCGTTTCGCGCTCGGAGTTCGCGGAGTTCCTCGACGAGCGTCTCGAGGGTCGCGTTCTCGAGGGGCCGGTCAGTCATCGTCCGCCCCTCCGGCGTCGTCTGGGTCAGCGGATCTAGACTGTCGGCGGGCCGCCTCGAGTGCCGCTTCGGCGGGATCGCTGACGATCGTGACGGCTTCGGCGTCGTCGATCGGCGGGCGGACGGTCTCGGGCGGGTCGGGGAGTTCTCGGTGGACGCACTCGAGTTCCGCCCGGAGCTCGCGGCAGTGGCGTCTGGCTGTTTTGCGGGTGGGCGGGTCTAATTCGGGGTCGTCGTTTATTGTGTCTAGGAGGTTCGTGGTGTGGGTGTAGAGGATCTCGAGGATCGGTCGGTAGTCGGTATGGTCGGTCGTGCGCGGCGATGCATCCCGTCGGTCGGAGCTTTCATTGCCCCGCGAATCGTCGTTGCACATGGCTTCCGTAGGTTGGTTACGGGAGCTCGTGCGGATCCGGTGGCCCAAACACCGGTCCGCGATTCTGCGACTCTGCACTCGCGAGAGTCGCGTATAGCTTCCGTAGCTACGACTATATGCTCCTCTGACATAAGTCTTGACTACATACGGCGTTAGGTGTATTCGTCAAACAGGGCTAATCCCCTCGCGATGGTACTAATTTTTCTGCTCCGCCGGTAGCATACCGTGCAGAGATGGTTGAGCGGGTCCCGTGGATGTCTCCCGTTGATTACGAAATTCTGCTCTTTTTCGACGAGCATCCGATTCAGGTCACTCCGAAAGTAATCGCGGCGAACATCAACTACGATCGCCAATACGTCGGGAAGCGATGTAGCACGCTCGCTGATGCAGAGCTATTGGAATCCATCGGTACTGGTCTCTATCAGCTTACGGACACTGGCTACGCGTATCTCGAAGGCGAACTCGACGTCAGTGAACTCGAGCCAGACGAATAGACTCAGAAAGCCACGACACGCTCGAGGTCGTCGGCGCTTCGCGCCGACTGCTCGAGGAATCGAAGATTCCTCGTTGGCTGCGACTCGCTGTCGTTCGAGAGAGTGTCGCTCTCTCGTGATGATGAAAGGCGTTCGCGCCTTTCGAACCACGCTCCTCGCTTCGCTGTGGTGCTTACATCGTCTCGCACCTCGAGCGCGTCACCCCTTCGAGTTCCACCCGCGGAAGTCTGGTTGGTAAGCTCTCGACAGTGAGAACAGCGTACTAGTACTAGAACCGGAACTAGTCTAGCTGTTCGACGATAACTCAGTTAACTATAGTCAGCTTTGGAGTTTCGTTCGTCGGAGATAACTATCAGATACAACAGTTGGCATCATTCGTATTAGGATGGTCGGCGAGGTAGCCGTATGAGCCTCCGGAAGTGTCTCGGATTACGACTTCACCGGGCGCTCCTCTATTGGGGGGTCTTGAAGCATCCGTACGGTCGCGAGTACGCGAAAGAACGGTACACGCTACTTGGTGGAGAACGCGAAGAACATTCAATGGACGAAAACGGTGCTTCTGCGGACCTGAACGAGCCAGATGACTAATCTCTCACAGGAAGCGTAGCTCTTACCAGTTGCCATCAACCTAATGTGAATCCGCTTCAGAGAAGCATGAAAGAGAACTTCGATATGTTAATTCGTATTATAAGTATCTTTGTAGATAATACCCCGTCATAGAACCATTTGAACTAAGTTCTGAAAATGGGATAGTCTATATCATGGCATCACTCCTTCGATCGATTATTTCTATTTTTTTCGGGAAGTTCGCTGGGCTGGTTATCAGTATACTGTTTACCCCTATTCTCGTCCGAGTTATCTCACAATCACAATACGGGGTATACGCGACCGTACTGGCCGGATTTAGCATCATCACACTCATATCTAAGGGTGGGCTGTTCGATGCAACGAGGAAAGTAGTTGGAGATGGGAAAGACGACAGCCACAGAGTATCGAAAGTCGTCTCAATTTCGTTGCTGATCGGCATAGTCTACGCACTATTGGCCGGAATTGCTGTCCTGTTATCGTCGAAGTTGGGCGTCCTACCTGCAACGTATGTACCATACACTTGGGCAATTATTCTGGTAGTCTTCTTCGGCAATGTGTATGCCGTCGCCAGAGCGGCTTTCTACGGTATACAGCGAGAGTCGGTCGCTGAAGCACTTAATATTGGTCGCCAACTGGTATACACTTCTGTTGCACTGCTATTGGCGTACATTGGGTATGATGTGGTCGGTGTATTTACCGGGTACGTATTTTCCTTCGTGCTCCTATGTATCCTTGGATTGCTAGTTTTGCGGAGGTCTATCCCCTTCAAGATGCCATCGAGGGGTGACGTTTCCGAATATGGTCGAGAAATCGTCTCGTTTGGCGGATACCAGCTCATCGGTGGTGTGAGTGCAATGTTGCTGTACAAGGTAGATCTTCTTCTCGTCGAATTCTTTCAGGGTCAGTCCTCGGCTGCCCTCTATCAGAGTGCTATCGTTCCAGCGGAGATGATTTGGTTCGTCCCATCGGTTATTCAGGCTGCGTTCTTACAGCACACGGCACACTTGTGGTCAAATGGTGATATTGATACAATAAATAGCAATTTAAAAGAAGGATTTAAATATGCTGTTCTAGCATTATCACTATTTGGTATTGGTCTATTCACCCTTGCAGACCCGTTCCTCAGTATTTACTTTGGGCCGAGCTACTCCGCGTCATCTACGACATTGCAAATCCTGCTCATCGGGACGTTCTTTTTGGGGACCACCCGAGTCGTAACGCCGGTGCTGCACGCGACAGGATGGGTTCGGGAATCCGAAGCTATCACCGTCGCAGGATTATGTATCAACTTGGTATTGAATGTTCTCCTAATACCTGAGTACGGCATCATCGGTGCAGGTATCGGGACTGGTGTCTCCTATGCCGCGATATTCGCAGGGAACACCTTGCTCTGGAAGCGATCCCCACTTGAGATCGTTTCCCTCCGGTGGGTAGTCAGACTGATCGCAGTTCAACTGATATTCCTTACTGTGTTCTACGCGATTGTCTCGTCCTTCAGTTACTCGCCGCTGGTATCGATACTCGTATTCCCACCATTCGGACTTCTGACATTCTTGTCTTTGAACGTTACAGCGGGCTATATTCCGGTTGAACTGATCAGGAAGTTTTTGCACAAGGTACAACTAGACAGGTAACCGATAACGAGGTCTACTGGTACGCCAGAGCGCCTCATCTGGGAATGGCATCCACTATGATTTAGTGATTTTCGTGAATTTGTAGGAGATGTACAGGTGGGATACTGCGGACGGACAGCCGACGGAGGCGGCAATCTCAGTCGTGTGACTTCCGTGGCGCCTCGGTGGTCTCCACGTCCTGCCGTGGCAACAAGCACGAGCCCGCGAGTGCTGGATCGGCAGGAGTTCCCGTGGTCGAGTGCCACGTCGTCGGTTCTGTCTAGCGGATCCTCGTGTTCGGGGAGGCAGTAATAGGTCCCGCCGCTGATCTCGGTGATCCGCTCGAGTCGGTCGTCACGGATGTTAATCTTGTTTCCCAAATCTATCGAAAACTTCAGTAAGTTCATCCACAGAATCAGAAATATCAAACTTATTTCGGACAGTGTTACGCCCATTCTTGGCGAGTTCACGTCGTCTATCTGGGTTATCTAGTAGCTCAGCAATTGTATCTGCAAGTGCGGTTGAGTTCTTCGGTTCAACAAGAAGGCCATCTTCACCGCTTGTAATCAATTCAGGAATAGCCGAAACCGATGTAGAAACACATGCTGTTTCGGTTGCCATAGCCTCCTTAAGCGCCACTGGAGCTACATCACGGTCCCCGTTTGAAGCAATGACACACGGGAGAATGAATAGTTCTGCATCATGCAATTCTGATCGTAATTCATCATCTGACACGTGGCCCAAAAACTTCACGTGATCTTCTATTCCGAGTTCACAAATTCGAGTTTGAACGGATTCCTTTCGTTCTCCAGTACCGATAATATGATATTCTATATTATAGCCCTGTTCGATAAGTTCGGCTACTGCCTCGATAGCATACTTGTACCCTTTTTTTTCTACAAGGCGGGCAACCGTAAGCAGACGCCCAGACACACACCCGTCAGAAGGCTCAAACTTTTCAACATCTGTCGTTGCTGGAATTACCGAGATATCCGTCTTAACTTCGATTTCCTCACGAAGGTACCGTTTGTTATACTTGGAGGGAACGATCACGTGATTGAAGCGCGAGAGTACTTGTGATAGGCGCTGAACACTAGGTGGTGAGAAAATTTCATGTGCATGTGCAGTAACAGTACAAGGTATTCCATGGTACGTAGCCGCGTAGGAAGCTGAGAGTCGGTCTGGGGTAGCGAAATGCGCGTGTATCAAATCAACCCCACCAACTCTTTCAACCACTTCACTTATTTGTTTTCCAAGATGTAACGCATATATGTGGTAAGATGGTTTGTCAATGAATAGAGTTTGTCTTAATAATGATTTGTTCAATATATCTTTCGAGCAGACATATGGAAGTGAAGTGAGAGCTGGTTCCTCACCATAGTAAACTGTTATACCCATCTTTTGTATTTCCTCATGTGTAGCCTCTTCATCTGGCCGTTGTTTTGCGAATACAGTTATATCATAGCCTCGCTTGTCAAGTTCATATAATTCGTTTATGATAAAGCTCTCAGAAATTTTCGGGAACTGATTGACGACATAGAGTAATTCCATGATGAACCAATCTATTTCGCTCCATATGTTTGTTTTGATGAGGAGGATATTTTCCGTGCGATCAACTGTTTAAATGCTATTAGAGATCTTGGCCCGTAACTTAAATAAATGAGTCCTCAAAGGGTTTGGAGCTATACTCAGAAGTAAATATAACATTGTTTGATAATCTTGTGGATTATTCTGTAATGAAGAAAGAAGATAGGAAGCTCCTTCTAAATTACGCCCCGACAAGGTAGCGAAAAGTCCTAAATGTCGGTATTGTTGACTCAGTGCTGGTGGATTTGATTCAAGAGCAGACCAATGTTTCTCAACTAGTCGTTTTTGACCGCTGTATTTCCGTTCCATGTTACTGCTTATCCGTTCATCATGCCCCTCATAAGAAATTGCAAGAGATTTAGGTACTGCAGCAACCTTATATTCTTTCGCAATACGAATCCACAGGTCTATATCTTGAGAGCTTTTGAATTCTGGGTCAAATAGACCTATCTTACTAAAACATTCTCTACGAATGAGTGGTGTTTCACTGGGTATTATATTCTCATATAATAATTTGTCATAGATATCCCCTTCTTGAGATGGTATGTATGTTTTGACTACCTCATTATCGTGCACAATATCTCTTCCTGTATAGACAAGACCGAATTCGTTTCCAACGTCTTTAAACCGGTCAATTTGGGCCTCTAATTTTGTGGGTTTCCATGCATCATCATCGTCAAGAAGAGCAATATATTTGCCTTCTGAGTTTAATATACCTGTATTTCTAGCTATAGGAGCCCCTTGGTTTTCCCTATGTTTTATGTATTTTATATCATCAATATCCGGTATTACATTTTCGATGTCGGATTCGGGATCATCATCGACAACGATTAACTCCCAATCTTTGTATGTTTGGTTCTCTACAGATCTAACCGCTCTTAATAGTTTCTCTGGTCGCTTGTATGTGGGAATTACAACACTAACTGTTGTATTTTTTACCATTTGTAGGGCTCCTCCAGTATGTTAAATTTCTGAATGGTAGAGAACTTGATTAGCAAACAAGCGGTTCTTCTTCCAATTCATCTTGCTTCACTCTTCGTTTTTGGCAATTGTAGTTCTTCAGTTATAAATATTTCTGCATCTGTGAGGACACTGAATTCTATCTTCTTATTTATATCGAATTATTGCCAAATAGTTTCTGGTTTTGACTAGAAGAGGAGATCATCGGATCTTCTATACCGATAAGAATTTTACTGAGACATCCAATGATATGGATGAAATGGAATGCCCGAATATACTATTTGTTGTAATGGATACAGCGAGAGCGAAAAACAGTCTTCCATCCATAAATGAAGAGGTTGTACCGAATTTAGCAGAACTTGCTAATTCAGGTGTAGAATTCACGTCTACCATATCAAACGCTCCGTGGACGTTACCTTCCCACGCATCAATCTTCACTGGAAAGCATACATCAAACCACAATACGAATGCAGGGAACAAAAACTTTGATCCAGATGATCCATGTCTACCGGAATTGCTAAATAAAAATGGATACACAACTGTTGCTTTTTCAAATAACAGTTGGATAAGTCCTGAATTCGGATTTGATAGAGGGTTTGATTATTTTTACAAAGGGTGGGAATTGATACCAGCTGGTGAAGACCTAGCAAGAGCGATGCGGGAGAATGATACACCAGCAAATCAAATCCGTTCTATACTCACATCTACGGAATTCAAACACCTTCCGTCATCAATTCTCAACTCACTCTTTGCGAAATTCCTACGGAAAAAGTATGATTATGGAGCATACCTCACAAATTGGAAGATCAAGAGATGGCTCAATAAAGAGCGTAATAAAGAAGACCCTTTCTTTATGTTTATTAATTATCTTGAACCACATTTAGAATATAACCCCCCAAACAGATTTTGTGAGTTTTTAGATGATGATATCAGCCCTTCAGAGGCTAAAGAAGTGAACCAAGATGCATGGGGGTATGTTAGTGGTGAGATTGAAATGCATGAAGAAGACTTTGAGATTCTAGAAGACCTATATAAGTCAGAAATAAAATATTTGGACCATCGTATTGGCAATTTACTAGATCATCTTTCTGAAAGAGGTATCCTTGAGGAGACTCTCGTTGTTGTTGTTGGAGATCATGGAGAAAACATTGGAGATCACAATCTGATGGATCACCAATACAGTTTATATGATACGCTTGTACATGTGCCACTAGTTATAAATGGGCCAGAGATCTTTACCGGTGGGAAGAAAATATCACATCTTGTTGAATCACGCGATCTTTTCCCAACAATATTAGAGACTGCTGGAGCAGAAGTCCCAAAGCGGGACGGAATTTCTCAGAGTAGTCTTGAAGAAGCTATTCATGAAGAAAATGATGATGGCGCATATGCTATTTCAGAGTATTTAGTTCCCCAACCAGCAGTTGATACACTCCGTAACCGAGCGCCTGATTCCACTATAGTTGACAAATATGATCGGGCACTGCGGGCTATTCGGACAACAGAATGGAAGTATATCGTGGGATCAGATGGAACTAAGGAACTATATAATATCGAATCTGATCCTGGCGAACTGAATGATGTGGCTGATTCAAACCCAGAAGTAGTAGAGAGACTACATGAAAAAATACCTGATGAATATGGAACTCTTGAACGGGGAAACTCAGATGAAGAACAGTTAGATGCAGCCGCTCAACAAAGACTCGAGGACCTTGGCTATATATAATCCAATGTCAAATAAAATATTACTTCGATCGCATACGTCGCTACGAGAGGACGATGTTTCTGGTGGTGCAGCACGGTTAATGAAAAACCTGGCTCGAGCACTTTCAGAAACAGGTTGGGATGTTCATATTCTTTCCCCTGCGTCACTGACTAATGAGTACGATAACCAATCAGATATTAGTTATATTGAATTCGATTATGGGAATCCCCAATCATCTCTTGAGACAATCATTAATACTGTTCGTGGCGTATCTACATATCGAGAAACTATTAAGGATGAAAACTATAACATTATTTTAGATGACATTTCTCATTTCCCATATTATCCTATGCACCTCTCTCACCCAGAGGAGACCGTCAATGCTGTTTTCATGCATACTGCTTTTTTTGGAGCTGCTAGGGAATATGTTGGACCTCTCCGAGGGACTGTAATAGAGTTTATCGATAGAACATTACCGTATTTAAATAATCCGGAGATTATATGTGCTGGAAGTGGAACGGCTGATAGGATTCATAGAAAGACTGGCTACTCTTCCACTCATATCCTTCACCCTTGTATCGATATGGATAAGTTTGAATACAATTTTATGCCTGAATCCAGTACTATTCTGTATCTTGGCCGACTTGGTGAACGGAAAAATGTGTCCTGTTTGCTCCGTGCATGGCGTATTATTGAAAATAAGACAGAACGTGATGTCTCGTTAGTGATTGCCGGCTCAGGACCTAAGATGGACGAACTCCGTCGTCTATCAGTAGATCTCGGTCTAACTAACATTGATTTCTTAGGCTATGTTGAGGAAAGCGAAAAGCAGCGCCTATTTGAAGAATCACTTTTGTATGTCCTTCCTTCGAAGATGGAAGGCTATGTGACGACTGGAATAGAAGCTTTAGCGACTGGAACACCAGTAGTTGGATCTGACACGTTTGGAATCAACGACTATATACAGCATGGTGAGACTGGTTATCTTTTCCCAGTCAATGATCATGAAGAATTGGCGCGTCAGGTGCTAGATCTTGTTAGCAATCCCAAGCAAATGCGTCCGATTGCAGAAAGAGGTCGCGAGTTAGCTTTGCAGCATAGCTATGAGGAATTCAAGTTACAAGCTGATAACTTGTTCTCAGAAATAATATAATGCCTATTGAATACTATTTTAACATTCTGGATTTGTGATTGATCTCACTATATCAATCATATCCTGAGCAGGTTTGTCCCAAGTTTGCTTTGAAGCAGCTTTAATACAGTCTTCAGAATTAAGGTTTTTGGCTTTCATAACTCCTCGCTCAATTTCAGAAGTGACAACACATGCTGATGATGGGAGAACCTCAACAGCTCCGCAATTTTTAGTTGCGACAACAGGGGTTCCACAAGCTACTGATTCTAAAATTACGTTTCCAAATGCCTCCCAGCCAGCAGGGTGTATGGTTACGGCAGCGTTAGTGTAAACTTGCCGTAATTCATCGCTTGATAAACGGCCTAATGCATCAACGTGAGGTGAATTAACCTCATCAGGCCCAACAATAATAACGTCTTCTTTAGTTTGTCTCGCGAAAGAAATAACATGTGAGAGCCCCTTCCTTTCAGACCCTCCCACGAATAAAATATAGTCTTCCTTATTATATCCACTATCTGGATAAAAAACACTAGTATCAATACCGTTGTGTGAGACGATTGACGGAGTCGTGATATTATATGCTGATTCCCATCCAGCACGGCAGACAGCGCTGTTATATATGAGACAATCAGCTGCTGCAATCGAACGACGATCAACAATCGTTCGGAAGGGACCCATCAACCGATCACCAATTGTTTCAAGAAACGAAAGACCATTACGAATGTATTCTTTTGTCGCTTCGTAACAATCATGTCTCTTTGAGACGGTTGGAAGGGGAAGCTCAAACGGGACCCCCGTATGTGTGATACACGCATCGAATGGATCAAAATCAAAAGATTGGAGGTAGTTACGAAGTGCAATCGGAAATAGGACATAATATCCTTTTCTATATCCAAACTGAACAGTATGAACTTCATTCGCTGGTGGCTTCTTTCCAGTTAATTCGTGAGAGCTTTGTGGACATGTTCCCGTAATTACTGTAATTTCATGACCTTTATCGACGACTTCGTTATAAAGATTACATATGTGGTGAGATATGCCACCTAAGACATATCCTGGCCACTCACGTGTTATTATTAACAGGTGCATGGATCAATATGAATGGGTTTGAACTTCCACTTGCTTATTTCTAATCAAGGGCTTGGGATAGTCAATATGTTTGTCTAATAGTCGTGTGTGGTATAAAACTAGGTTCTACGGATAGAACGAAAAGACAATTAGTTCGCGCTCTTCTAGCGATACCAATGAACGTTGCCTTTGTCTCTAACGTTGTTTACCCATTTGTGAAGGGAGGTGCTGAAAAACGGATCCACGAGATCGGGAAACGTCTTGTGGCAAATGGACATAGCGTTACCATTTATGGACGACATTTTTGGGAGGGTCCTGAAGTAATCACAAATAATGGAATTATTCTCCGTGCAGTAGCACCAAGTACTGAACTCTATACCGGAGAGCGCCGCTCGATTACGGAAGCTCTCGAGTTTTCGACTCGTCTCATTCCAACGCTTCGCCACCATATTGATGATCATGACCTTGTGGTTGCATCTCTATTTCCATATTTCCCTGTCCTTGCTTCTAAATTCACTACTCTCGGAACCAATACCCCCCTGATAACGACTTGGCACGAGGTTTGGCTCGACTACTGGGAGGATTATCTTGAACACCTCGCACTATTTGGAAAAGGTGTCGAATACATAACCGCTAAAACCCCTCACTGTTCGATCGCCGTTTCGAGCGTCACGGCGGACCGCCTTACTGAAATCGGACCGTCGCGAGACGAGATCGAGATCGTCCCCAATGGCATCGATGTCGACCAGATCAAATCAACACAACCCGTCAACGACGGCTTCGATATTCTGTATGCGGGTCGACTCATCCAAGACAAGAACGTCGATCTCCTTCTTGAGGCGTTCGATCAAGTCGCCGAGACCGCGCCGAACATCACGCTGGGCATCATCGGTGATGGGCCAGAACGAGACTCTCTCAAGCGACAAGCCCAAAACCTGGACCACGCCGACCGAGTGACAATGCTCGGCTTCCTCAAGGAATACGATGATGTTATCGCACACATGCGCGCAGCAGACATCTTCGCCTCACCGTCTACCCGCGAAGGCTTTGGCATCACGTTCGCAGAAGCAATGGCTGCGGATTGTACCGTCATCGCGGCAGAGCATCCTGAATCCGCCGCTTCCGAAGTGATCGATGACGCAGGATTCCTCGCGTCACCGACAGTTGACGACATAACCCATGTTCTAGAGCGCGCACTCTCCGGTGATCGACCGAATACGGAGCCGACGACTCGAGCCCAACGATATGATTGGAATACCGTGGCTGAACAGGCAGAGCAATGTTATCAACAAGCAATCAATGGTGATTGGAAGTGACCAACATTTTGGGTTAGAAAGTACATCAGAAAACGTTTCACGTCGTCCTATAAACGGAGGTGTCTCCTGAGGTATAAATCCGTGCTGTATCAGTCCCATTCTCTATCCAGTTGTAGTCAATAGGAGTGTAGTCCCAAGTCTCTGGATAGTCTGAGTAATACGCAGGATAAGTCTGCCCTGCAGGTGGAGCAAGCAATAAATAGCCCTCAAAGGAGTCTTCTCTAATTCCCTGAAAGTGTGGTTTTGGTCTTGTTCCAGTACGGAATGAATCTGATGTTTCTTCATAGGCCCGAATATTTCGAACAGGAGTGCCGATTGATTGAATTGGCTCACTATCATCTTCATGTTCAAATAACCATTCAACCCCCGAAGACTCAGCTTTCGTCATTTGCTCACTTGGAGATCGGGATAATTCGGAACCGTAGAGAGTTGGTGCAGCGATCCCAGCAACTAGTATCAATATGGCAAAGGTGCCGATAAGAGCTGGTTTCTGCGAATGTGGACTCCACTGTATGAATGCGGTTAAATCACGAGCAACTACGAATACACCTAAGATTATAGCTATGGCCCAAAACCGACCTGGCCCAAACGGAACTGGAAGGACAAACATTGCAGCTCCAAGGGCCCAAAAAGCGACAGCAGCAATCGCGAGCGGTTGGAGTCCTGATTCTCGATTTCGCAGGAATATTGTCCTTAAAGAAATGATTATTAATAAAGATCCAAGGAAGGACACGACATAACCATATTGCGCGACGAACTCGATCACGATGTCAATAGTTGCGATATCAGCACTAGACAGTTGTTCTGTTCGGCGAGCTAATCGTGATGAGTCACCCCCATCTGAAAGAAATATTGAGCCTATAATTGATGCGAACGTGTTGTTGAAGGTTGGTGCGTTGAGCAACCAATATACGACTCCAATTGCTGGGGGGAGAAGAAGAATTGGACGATTAGAAACTCTATATATGATATTATCTGTTATAGATTGATAAGCTAGAATAGTACAAAGTATACATAGTGTAATAAGAGAAATCAGAGGATGTGCAAATACTGCTGCTGTAAGTATTACTAATAATGTGAGTAACCACTCTGTGTTATTCGCGCCTGATTTGAGAGATAAAAACACTACGAATATAACTAATACAGTAAATAATCTTCCAAATTGTCCCCAGGAAGCGAAATTGAAAAGATCAGGAGTGAGGGTGGCTAATACAGCAGCAAAAATCATAAGACGGTACACTGATTCCAAAAGATTAAGCCGACGGATACACAGAACGAGCAGTAACCCCAAAATCGCACTCATCATCGTCACAACCAGAAGGGCAGTGATTGTCGGCGAAAGATCAGTAACCTCCGAAAGCATAGCCGAGAACCAGTGCAACAGTGGGTAGAGATTTCGATCAGCGGCTACGCCAACTTCTAAAATCCGTTTCATCCGACCAATATGCATATATGAATCTGTTGTAAAATGTAGATATTGCGTCTGGAGGCTAGGGACAACCGTTACTGCGACTAGAAATTGTGAGACAAGAAGAGCCATCCACCATGCGTGATCACGGGCAATTAAGAGCAGTGAGAGGCCTGCTAGTCCAAGCACTACGAGCAGGTCAGCAGGTAGGCCTTGATACAGAGAGAGTGAATAGGTGCTAATTGGTTCAGCTGTTAACGCTCGCACCCAAACATAGATCAGCAGGAGCGCTGGCACAACACGGAGCCGATCTGAGTACATTTGCATCTTGAGAGTATTCATCCAGCTAGCAATATCTGCCTAACGGCAATCGGAGCGCTAGTATACCGAATTTGTCTTGCGGACGGGACAATTTGACCAACGCCAACTGGATCGAGTATTAATCTAGGGCCAGCGTCTATTTCGACAAGCGATGCCATAACTACATGTTGGCTTTTCACTCTATAAACTCCTATTGGTCTATTCAACGTATAGTGTGCGCGTGGTTGTCGATTCGGGAACGGGACATGCCTATCTCTAGATACCAATAGGCAGATAACAGAGGTCAACACTCCAAGTCAATGTCCATAGACAAGTGGTATCGCTTCTTGTTCTTTCCCTGATGGCCTTCTCCTTTTTCTCGCTATTACTACATGAATAGGATACTCATCTACATCAAAGGTCCGTTCACAGTTAGAACCAATGTTAGCTAGTTCATATGTTTATGGATTTAATATCGAGGAAAGTACAGACTTGATCTTCCAGTCACTTCTGCATATTCAGATACAATTTATTGAAATTGCTTTTCGACAATGATTTCAACTTATCCACATTGGAAACTTGTGAGAACTGAAGAGGGATCTCTTTATGAGGTTTATATGAAGGTACTTCTAACCGTTCGGCAACAGCCTTCACTTTTGGTTCATAAGCTATTGGGAGCACAGGTTTTCCACAAATAGCTGCAAATATGAGGGAATGATACCGGGTGGCTACCATTCTTTCCATTCTGCTCACACGCTTCAATGTCGTTTCGACAGAGAAATCGTAATCAAGGATAGGAACATCAAGATATTTTCGTGCGAATTCCTCGTCAGTAGAATGGAATGGAATGAATATAGGATTAGGAATTTGTTCGCAGATTTTCTGTGCATTATCTATATAGGTAGTTTTGGCCTCTCTTATGTCTTCATAGCCAAAATAGTCCAATAATACACTGTCCTGTTTATCTTCTTGGCCAAAATAAGGGCGGAAGTTAACTCCAGTTTGTCCAGCAGTCTTCATATCGGGATCTTCGTAAAGAAAAACAGGACAAGCAGTTACCGATACATCAACATCACATACCGATTTAATATTGCGTTTTGACCACTCATCACGAACTGTAATTAGGTCCAGTTCTGGTAATATTCGTGAAACAAGATCACGCGCTTCAGATGACTGGAATCCTGGAACACCCACACCAATAATAAATCCTTTCTCACCACCGTTTACATAAGCAAGCCGCCGCTTCAAGTGTTCGGTTCCATACCAATCATGTAAAACACCACCGCCTCCAAGTACTCTATGAGGGGTATTACTATCCCGTGTATTCCTGCCAAATATCCTAGCGCTGTGTCCGTCTTTCTGTATTTGGTTTTTAAATTGTTCTGCCAGCGCTCGATCACCAATATTTCCAGTGTAATAACTACCTTGAATACCAAAGTCATGGGGTGTTTTCTTTTTGATCTGGTGACGGATCTCTCTTGGAATAAGTGATGGATTCTTTAAACCGTGAAATATGGATTCTGGCGAATACATACATGTATTATTTAAGCGATGGTACTTTATTGTTTGTGCTTAAACGATCGCTTGCTTACCTACGTCTCTTATTCACACCCCATATTTTATCATAATAACCTCTTCTCTCCTAATATTCCCTCTTAATGAGACATATTCAAATAAAACATATGAATAGGTATTGATCAGGGTTCCCATTGAATGTTCTCATGTATAATCTCAGCAGGTACTCCTCCTACAAGTGTTCTTGGTGGAACATCTTTTGTGACTACACTGTTACTTGCAATAACAGCTCCTTCATTGATTGTAACACCCTTACTGATTGTAGCACCGTGGCCTATCCAGACATGATCCTTAATTTCTATGGGAGAAGTAGCAGGTGTGCGTTCTCCTTTGATTATGAGATTATGCCGATCAGTGTCAAGTATTGTTACATCCCAAGCTATCGCAACTTCATCCCCAATCGTGATTTTATCTTCACATATTATTCGGCAGTCACCATTCATAAATGAATCTCCCATTGAGAATTCGCCTTCAATACGAACGACAGTACCTGGACCAATACGTGCTGCATGGGGACCTGTTGACGTTATCTGGGCGCCACTACCGGTTGAAAGCAATGAGCGCCGAAGTAAGGGATTTGATTCCCGTGTACTTGTTGCCCCAAATATAATGCTTTCTGGAAGATCGAACTCAGTACCACTATTGATATCAACGATTGTTTTGGGGCCGATAACAAGTGAATATAGTGACCCAGTATGCTTTAGTGAGTAATACACGGTTTTTATTGACGATACCGGCCCAATTTCCTTTAAAAATGATATGTTATCAGAAAATGCCATTATTTGTTCTGGTTTCCCTTTTAGTAAAAATATATCGTTTTTCAATAGCGCTATTGGCAAGACCGCATGTACCAGACCCTTTACCGATGAGCGTATATAATTCAGCTTCTAACTTCAAGATCAGATAATCGTTCTTCTGCTTCTTCTCGATCCTCTGGATAGCCGACGTCGATCCGCCATCCCTCGAGTCCGATCGCATCGATAGTCCGTCCGCTCTGAATCAGTAAGTCGATTGCCTCGCTGATCTCGTACTCGCCGCGGTTGGACGGCTGTACTAAATGACACGCGTGGAAGATGGCCGGCGTAAACGTGTAGAACCCGGTCATCACCAGATTCGACGGCGGATCGTCGGGCTTCTCGACGACGTCGGTAATCTCGCCGAATTTATTCGTATCACAGACACCATACCGGTCGGCCTCGTCCCACGGGACTTCTTCGACCAGGAACGCGGCGTCGGCACGATCTTCCTGTTGCCGGCGCACGACATCCCCGAGGTTCGCCTGAAACACGTTGTCGCCGAGCATCAGCATGAAGTCGTCGTCGATGTGCTCCTCGACGCTCAACAAGGCGTGGGCGAGCCCCTTTTGTTCGCGCTGGTGGGTATACGTAATCGGGACGCCTTCGTACTCGTCGCCGTAGTGATCGATGATCTTCTCCTTCAGATAGCCGACGACGACGATCAGCTCGTCCGCGCCGAGCGACACCAGTTGATCGAAACAGTGGGTGAGAATCGGTTTCTCGTCGACCTCGACCATTCCCTTGGGTTTGTCCTCGGTGAGCGGTCGAAGCCGCGTTCCCTCGCCGGCCGCGAGTACGACTGCTTTCATACGAATGAGACATCATTCTACCGCTTAGTAACGTTTTGCAATCGGTACGATAGAAGGACACGATCGGGTCACTTTGACGGCGGTACTAGGACGATCGCTGGAGACCAACGTATATCCAATCGGAGATGGATTTCACGCGATGGAGAATCCCCACCCATGGACGCAATCGTACTCGCAGGCGGCTACGCGACGCGACTCTGGCCGATCACGAAACACCGGCCCAAGATGTTCCTCCCGGTCGGCGACACGACCGTGATCGACGGCGTGCTCGAGGACCTCGAGACCGACACTAGAATCGACGACGTCTACGTCTCGACGAACGAACGCTTCGCGGACGCGTTCGAGGACCACCTCGAGACCAACGAGTACCACAAACCCCAGCTCTCGATCGAAGACACGACCGACGAGGACGAGAAGTTCGGCGTCATCGGCGCCCTCGCCCAGCTCGTCGACCGCGAAAACCTCGAGGACGACACGATCGTCATCGCGGGCGATAACCTCCTCAGCTTCGGCGTCAGCGAGTTCGTCGACTTCTTCCAGAAACGACAGACCCCAACGCTCGCCGCCTATGACGTCGGCGATTACGACCGCGCGACGTCCTACGGCGTGCTCGAGCTCGAGGACGACGGCCGCGAGATCGTCGCCTTCGAGGAGAAGCCCGACGACCCGCCGAGCACGCTCGTGTCGGTCGCCTGCTACGGATTCCGCGCGGCGGACCTCGACTTACTCGAGACGTATCTGGACGGGGAGAACAATCCCGACGAGCCGGGCTGGTTCGTCCAGTGGCTCGTCGACCGGGAGCGCGTCGACGCGTTCACGTTCGACGGCGCCTGGTACGACATCGGGACGCCCGAGAGTTACCTCGACGCCGTCGCCTGGCGGTTCGACGGCGACAGCGCGATCCACCCCGACGCGTCGCTCGAGGGGACGACGATCGGCCCGAACGTGCACGTCATGGCGGGCGCGCAGGTCACCGACGCGACCCTCCGGGACTGCGTCGTCTTCCCCGACGCCACGATCGCCGACTGCACGATCGAACGATCGGTAATCGATACGGAGACGGAGATCCGCGCGACGGACGTCGAGTCCGCGCTCGTCGGGCCGGAGATGACGCTCGAGGAAACCGTTTCCACTCGCTAACGAAGACGGGGCGGACTCGAGGACGGAGCGAATCGTGACCTCGGGTAAGCGCCGCAGAATCGACACGGTAGACGAGTGGAGATCGAGTGGTTCGAACGGGTGGGGATCCGTGAACGCGTCGGAACCGAGCCGGCGAGCCGTCGCATAACCGACCCGTGAGACGGCGTAGGGTCGTCGAATCGATTACACTAGTACCTCGAGTATCCAACTAGTATCTCGAACGTACCTTACGCCCTCCTCGAGTACACCTCACGCATTCGACTGCCACCAGCGATGGGATGCGGAAATTCGAACCCCGGGCTTGCTGACCGGCGCTGTACGACCGACTGTTGGCAACGGTTCAGCCGTTCTACCGGACTAAACTACATACTCCCGACTCGCGCGAGAACCAGAACGAACGCGAAAAGTCATCGACCGACGCGCTCGAGCGCTACCGGTCGACGGAACTCAGGAAGAACGACGAGAACACGGTCTGGAGGCCGATGACGATCGCGGTAAAGGCGACCAGTGCTCCCATCGTGAACTCGAGCGAGGCGAACCCGTTCGAGACCCACTGGTAGACCAGGCCCGCGGCGTACAGTCCGCCCGCACCGAACACCAGCAGACCCGCGGTCGCGCCGTGCTCGAGCGACAGCGATCCGATCACGCGTTCCGTGATCGGGTCCTCGGGCTTCTGAATCGGGTCGCTGGTGACGGCGGCGAACACGCCGAGACTCGCGACCTGATACCCGACGATCGTCAGCAGGCTGCCGGCGATCATCGAGTGAATTCCGAGCGACGCCTCACCGAGCGACGCGCCGCTGTACGCGATGCCCATGATGGCCATCCCGAGCAGGCTCATCACCATCCCGGGAGCGGAGAACAGGAAGCCCGGCGCGTTGACCAACATGAACCGGACGTGGCGCCAGCCGTCCCGGAAGCTCTCGAGGGTCTCCTCGCCCTCGCGCTCGTGGTAGATGATCGGCGTCTCCTCGATCACGAGGTCCTTCGCGCCGGCCTCCATGATCATCTCCGAGGCGAACTCCATTCCGGTCGTCTCGAGGTCCATCTCGTCGAGGGCCTGCCGGCGGAACACGCGGAACCCGCTGTGGGCGTCGCTCACGCCCGCCCGGTAGAACAGGTTCAGGAACTTCGTCAACAACGGATTGCCGATGTACTGGTGGAGCGTCGGCATCGCGCCGGGCCTGATCTCGCCCTCGAGGCGACTCCCCATCACCATGTCCGCGCCGGTCTCCTCGAGGTGGCTGAGCAGGCGCGGGATGTCCTTGAAGTCGTAGGTCGTGTCGGCGTCGCCCATCGCGATGTACTGGCCCCGAGCGCGCTCGAAGGCGTAGCGGTACGCGTAGCCGTACCCCGGCTGGTCGGGTTCGACGACGATCGCGCCCATCTCGCGGGCGATCTCGGGCGTTCGATCCGTCGAACTGTCGCTGATGATGATCTCCGTCGGTAGCTGTAATTCCTCGACGGCCGACTTGATCCAGCCGATACAGGTCTCGATTCCCTCCTCCTCGTTTAACGTCGGCATCACGACGGACAGTTCCGGTTTAATGTCGCTGTCGCGACTAACCAGGAGTTCGTCCGCCGATCGATGCTCGAGGACCTGCTCCGCCGAAGCCGAACCGTCCGAATGTGATTTTGAAGCCATGGGTGAGTCCGTCTCAACGCCTCCGCATGCTCCGTCTAGTACAGAACCGGCCTCTTAACAGTAGCTATTCATATTTCACAAAAAATAACTAGGCTAGTGTTGAGTACTAGCGCACTAATCGCTCTCGCGACAATATGGCACTGCGGTAACATCTCGATAGAGGCGTTAAAGGCGGTTATATATCCCTTTGAAGTGAGAAGGAAGCCATATCAATAAGTATGCTGATAAAAGTATCGGAACGGGAGTAACGAGTTAGTGAATACCTCAAACGAGAATGATTACGGGCGACTAGTCCGGAAGGTAGTCGGTCCGCGGCCGGGAAAAGTGAATATATCCGTATCGAGGTGTTTCAAAATCACAATAGGTGTAAATAAAACAAATAGTCGGGAACAAGCGGATACTATCCGGGTTAACCCATGGATTTAACACGTCAAGTTGCGATGTGTATGATAATATGCAAGAAGCCGTAGACGGAACCGTCGCCGTGCATCCGGTAGTCGACGCGCTCGAGGGCAAACGCTGTACGTTCTGCGACGAGGGAGAGCTCGTGCAGGGAGTCTACAAGGGGAAGAACGCTGTAATCTGCGAGTCCTGCGAGACGCCCACCGCACAGCTCTGGTAACGCGCGCCGCCAGTCCCCGCATCTTCTTTCGTCCTAATGAAGCACTACTCGTAGCGAGGCCCCCCGTCAGTACGAACGAGACTCGCGGACGGGGAAAGACCGTAGCGTTCTCGTAGGTGGCTACCAGTTGTGCTGACATGCAGAACCAGCGCGTCCTGATAACGGGCGGGGCAGGGTTTATCGGCTCCAATTTGGCGAACCACCTCGCCGAAGACAACGACGTCATCGCGATCGACGACGAGTACCTCGGCACGGCCGAGAACCTCGAGGACGATGTCGACTACCGCAACCGAAGCGTCCTCGAGGACGACCTCCCGACGGACGTCGACGTCGTCTTCCACCTCGCCGCGCTCTCGTCGTACGCGATGCACGAGGAGGATCCCACGACGGGCGCCCGCGTGAACGTCGAGGGGTTCGTCAACGTCGTCGATCAGGCCCGCCAGGACGGCTGCGACACCGTCGTCTACGCCTCGACCTCCTCCATCTACGGGAGCCAGACCGAACCCTCGCCGGAGGACATGCCGGTCGCGGTCAACACCGGCTACGAGGCCTCCAAGCTCGCCCGCGAGCGCTACGGCGAGTACTTCGCGAACCACTACGACATGGACGTCGCCGGGATGCGCTTCTTCTCGGTCTACCAGGGGTACGGCGGCGCCGAGGAACACAAGGGCGAGTACGCCAACGTGATCGCGCAGTTCGCCGACGACCTCGCCGGCGGCGACGCGCCCGCCCTCTACGGCGACGGCACCCAGACGCGGGACTTCACCCACGTCGACGACATCGTCCGCGGCCTCGAGCTCGCGGCCGACCACGAACTCACCGGCGTCTACAACCTCGGCACCGGCGACGCCTACAGCTTCAACGAGCTCGTCGAGATGCTCAACGACGAACTCGGCACCGACATCGATCCCGAGTACGTCGAGAACCCGATCCCCGAGGACGTCTACGTCCACGACACCTGCGCCGACTCGAGCAAGATGCGCGAGGAAACCGGCTGGGAACCCCAGATCTCCCTCGAGGAGGGCGTCGAACAGGTCTGCGAACCCTACACCGAGTAGCACTGCTCTGTACGACACGATACCGACCCACGTCGCCGACCGACACCGATAGCACGATCTCCTGTTGAACCTCGCTGCACGACCGGAGACGTTCACGACTCACCGTTCGATACGCGGCCCGAAACGCTGCGAACCGCTAAGTCCTTCCCGTCACCTCGTAGGGCCATGAGCGTTCGCAAACGCGTGCTGGGTCGAATCGAACGGACGATGACCTATTGGGGGCTCTTGAAGCATCCCTTCGGACGGGAGTACGTGCGAGAACACTACTCCCCGACGGGCAAGAAGCGGAAAGAGACCGACGAGTCGGCCGTCGAGATCCCCACGGTCGGACCGTCCGAATCGGACGGGTAGCGCTGCCGGCCGATCGCGCTGGCCGAACGGCCCGCCGTCTCGCGAGTGGGTATGCGAGGATTCGAACCTCGGGCCTGCTGACCGACGCTGTACGAATGCTCCCCCAAGTGCGAAGCGACGTGCCGCGCGGACTCACGTCCCTCGCCCGACCGGTGCAACGGTTCAGCCGTTCTGCCGGACTGAACTACATACCCTATCCGCGTGAGAACAATGACCACAGGCAAAAAGCCACTGGCACCCACGCGACGAGATGAGACCGTCTCGAGTCATCGACCCGGACGTTCACTCGAGCCAGTCGCTCGTGAACCCGGCGACCGCCTCGAGCGTCGTGAGCGCGGCGAGCGTCACGAGCACGGCCACGAGTAGCGACCCCGTGGTCACGGAGGCGACGAACCCCCAGAGGATCGACGCCGCCGCTGCCGCCCCGCCCGGCGACCCCGGCGGCGCCAGTCGATCGCGGTCGGCAGACTCGTACCGCCCCGGTTCACCGTCGCGTGCGGGCTGCTCGTCGACCATACCGGACGGTCCGCCGCCAGACCACGAGTGGCTTGCGCCCGCGCGTGCGGTCGGCACCGCCGCGACGGTCACACCGGGCGGTCGCTCGAGTCCCGGAGGAATGTATCAGGGATGTATCAGACCCGATCGGTAGTCTGTCGCGCCGAGACGTAACTGACGGACGGTCGACGCACAAATAGTACTGGATTCGAGTTGGCGAATGTGGGCTGCATCGCACGCGACAGACCAGTGTCGATCGACACACCACCGCGAGAGGGCCCACATCGCGGCGCCGCGAGCGAGAGCCGCGATTACGTCCTCGCCGTCCGGTGATATGCTCCTCGAGCGGATAGTCGTTCTGCCAAGATTATTAGGTGAGACTGAGTCACACAGCTGTCGACAAATCGGTGGCTCCCCGAACCGAACGCTCGAGACCGCGGTACGGAGACGAGGTCGACCACGGGCAGTGAGCGGTCGAGAAATAGGGGTGGAACAGTCGCGGGGTCGCCACACGCTACAGACAGTCTCTCAGGAGGTGACCCGTGGCGTCACTCGAGGGCGTCGATCAGGGCGACACCCGCCGCTGAGGGGGGTTCGCAAAACGGACGGTGCCCGGACGCACCAACGACGTTAGCCTGAGAGTTCCAGCGACCGAGCCGAGAGCTGGTCGTTCCAGCCGTCGTGGTTCGGACCGACCGAGACGAGTTCGTCGTACACCCGCTCGTTCAGCGCATCGAACGATTCAATGACAGTGAGGAACCGCTCGGTCGGCGGTTCGTGCTCCGCTGCCCACCAGACCGGATGCGTCAGCACCTGCATAACGTCCGTTGTGTCACGCCCGGTTATTCTCTCGATCGGTTCTCCCTCGCGCCACCGGCCGGCGGAGTCGGAGATGTACGCCGACATCAGGGCTTCGCTGTAGGCGTTGACCATTCCCGCTATCGTCGACGGACCCGCGAGTACTCGGTCCACCGGTTGGTGGAACGAAAGCGACGTGATGGGCCCGATACCGATCGATTCCAGCTGACGCCGAGCGGCTTCGATTTGCTTTCGTTCCGCGTGAGACAGCCCACTCTCACCGGTCTCCTCCGCTTCCCGGTCGCTGCCTGCTCCCCAGTCCACAGCACAGTGGAGGCCGATTTCGTGCCCTAGCTCCGCGATCTCGCACAGGTGCGCTCTCTCGTTAGCAACGTCGTACAACGGCGTATTCGGAATGACCATGTACGTCGACTGAACGCCGAACTCGTGTTCGAGCTTCGCCATCTCGACTGCCCGGTCGATGCAGACGTCGATGTCGTGTCGCATGAACGCCGCGCGCTCGCCGTTCGAACGGCAGTCGGGGTACTCCGAGAGCGTACGTACCTCGTAGTTCGTCCGGAGCGCCCGGAGCAGTTTCCGGTAGTAGTCGTAGCTGAAGTTTTCAGCCCACCCGTCCAGGGGATCGACGTTGAGACTACTCATGGTCGGTTATCGAGTGGAGGAGGTCGTACGTCCCGTCCGCTCCGAGGTTCATGAGCGCGTCGACGATCGATAAGTTCGGGACGAAGTCGCCGAACCGCTGTTCGTACTGCGGGTGATCGATGGACTGATACTCGAGGGCGATACCCGCCGCCTCGAACTGCGTGCGATCGTTGTACGATCGAGCGCCCGTACCGGAGAAGTACCGATCGGCGCCGAGTTCGTCACAGAGTCCGACGATTCGCTCGCTGCGTGTCGCATCGACGTCGAGGTCCGACGAGCGGACGAATCGGCACTCGAGCCCGAGTCGATCCGCGAGGCTCCGAACGAGATGGATATTCAATTCGCACAACGATTCCCACGACTGTGCGTACGTCTGCTCGAAGAGATCGATGACGTCGTCGAAATACGCGGCTTTTCCGTAGTTCTGCTGGAGGCTTTTTTCGTGGCTGTTTCGCCACCCGTCGTCGGCGATCTCGGCGTCCGCGATCGGCCCGCTGGATCCGCGAACGGGCACGGTGAGCCACGTCCATCCGTCGGGCGTTTTGATCTTGTTACGGTTGATCCAGGAGTTCGACGTGTACTCGACGGTGTCGAGAAAGACGAAGACGTCAGACCGATGGATCTTGTGAAAGTAGCCGAGCCAGGGCAGATAATTCGGTTGATGAATGGCGACGGTGAGATCATCCGTGTGGTAACGCCGCCCGTCGTAGCTCTCTTCGTCGAACGTGCTCATTGGGAATCACTCCGCGAGACGCAACAGGAACGAGCACCAGGGACGGCACAGGTAGCACGGTGATCGATCGCGCGGACGTCCGGCCGATTGGGACGAATCGACTCGTCGAGAACCGGTGAGACGTCACGCGCCCCACTCCCCTGAATTTCACTGGCTCTGCCCGAGTCGATCCATCCACAGTTCTGCTGCTTGTCCACTTTCATTGACAGTACGACCGGAGAAGACGCTCATCTATACTATTGTTAATGAGTTTTTGAACTGTATATATGACTAACATGGCGAACGAGTCAATGTGATGCGCGCGAAGGGCGTGACTACCGTCTGAACTGGGTCGTCGCGACGGCCGATGCGTACCCGTCGCGATCTAGTTGAGGGAAACCGAAAGGTGGTCGACGTCGCTGGCATCGACGCCTGCATCCTCGAGACACTCGATCCCGGCCTCCGCGAGGAGTTCGAGGATCCGTTCCTCGCGCTGGCCGAATCGGGTCATCGACGCGCCGATCACCGCGACCGATGCTTACCATTGCACGCTTGACAATTATAAGCGCTCTCGACGCACTCTCAGTGACCCCGTTTCGGGCCAGTCCCATGGCACCCGCGATCGTCCACTTCCTCGTCGGCGCGTCGATACTGCTCGTCCTCGCGACGCCGATCGCGTTGCACGACGAGCGCGTCCGACGGGTGGATTTGTGGCTCGTCCTCGGGGGCGGCGTGTGGGGGCTGGGCCCGGACCTCCACAACGTCGCGCCGGCGTTCCGATCGCAACTCTACGCGTTCCACGACTCCCTCTGGGCGATTCCGTTCGCCTTTCACTACGCGCTCGACAGCCAGGCCGTTCGAGATCGTCCCCTCGCGGGAATCGCCGGGTCGATCCTCCTGTTTTGCCTCGCCGTCGGCGGCTTCACGGCGGCCGCTCGGGCCGACCCGGAGCGGGCCCGACGCACGAAACGGTTCGTCTCGAGGCTCGGCATCCCCGTTGCAGCGCTGGCCGCGGCCGCGATCCTCGGCACGATGTTGGCCGCGACCGGGCGCGTCGAGACCGTGGCCGCGCTGGTCGGCGCCGACGGAACGCTCGCCAGCGCGGCCCTGCTGCTCGTCGCGAGCGTCGCGGGGAGTTACGCCGTCGCGGTGGCCGTCCCGGACCGCTACGCGCGCCGGCCGTTCGTCGGCTCGCTGCTCGGACTCCAGCTGGGGCTCGTCGCCTGGGTGGTCGGAATCGTGCTCGTCCTCCCGCTGTGGGCGCGGGTCGTCCTCGAGGCGTCCCCGCCCGTGCCGCTCGTCGACTGGCCGAGTCTGCTGGCGCTCGCGGTCGCCGGGACGCTGGTCGGCGCCTGCGTCACGACCGTGCGTCGGGTCGCCCTGCCGGCGCCCGCGGATCGCTGACCGAGGCACGCGCTACTCGAGTCCGTCAATCGATTCCGAAGCGGAGAACCGTTCTCCTGTCCGCTACCGCACGCCTGCCCACCCCGTCCGTCGGATCACGCGTTCGAATCCGGAATATTCGATCCGCACGAGGTACAGATGTCGGGTTGCCACGGGACGGTTTGTTTGATGGATCGTTCGTCGCCACACTCCGGACAAACAGCTGTCAGTTGCTGCTCGAGATTTTCCCCCATGCTGCAACAGTTACAGTAAGCACTAATGAATGTTTCTCAATATAATATTTGTCTGCTCGAGGAAGTTATGACATCCGTAACTAGGGATAATACTGGAGAGGGCGCCCCTAATCGGAAGGCCGAGGTCGAGAAAAATTCCGGAAAACTACGGAGATATCAATGTCGTGACGGTGGCGTACGGCTCGCGTAACGGCCGCCGAATCCGGATCAGAGGGACGTGCAGTTTCGGCGGTCGAGACCCGCAATTGAGCGAGAGACAACCGACGGCGGCGCCCCGGAGCTGACGATTGCGTTCTCCCGCCCCGAGTTAGGCGGATGCAAACTATGGCCGAAGGGGTGGACGTGATGATCGTCCCATCCGAACATGGCAAGCGAATCGTCCGCGAGGAGCGACGCCCGCGTATCGCCCGATCGATCCGTCACGATCCGCTGTGACGGCGTCATCCACGAGTACGATGGGCGGTCCGGCTGGATCGGGTCCGGCTCCGATCGGTCGGTCACCGCCCTCGAGGACGTCTCCCTCGAGATCGAGACCGGCGAGGTCGTCGGGCTGATCGGGCCCAGCGGCAGCGGGAAGTCGACGGTCCTGCACGTGCTCGCCGGCCTGATCGTGCCCGACGACGGAACCGTCGAACTCCTCGGGGACGATCTCACCGCCCGCTCCGAACGCGAACGAACCCGACTCCGCCGCGAGCGGGTCGGCCTCGTTTTCCAGCAGTTCCACCTCCTCCCGTCGCTGACGGCCGTCGCGAACGTCGCCCTGCCGCTCGTGCAGTTAGGCTACGGCCGAGCGGAACGACGCCGAAGGGCCGAACGGCGGCTCGAGCAGGTCGGGCTGGGCGACCGGACCACCCACCGACCCGGCGAACTCAGCGGCGGCGAACGGCAACGCGTCGCCATCGCCCGCGCGCTGGTGACCGACCCCGACGTGATCCTGGCCGACGAACCGACGGGGGAACTGGACACGGAAACGGGGATGGCCGTCCTCGACGATCTCGTCGACGCCGCCGAGGAGCGAACCGTCGTTCTGGCGACCCACGACGAGCGGGCGGTCGACCGCACGGAGCGCGCGATTTCCCTTCTCGACGGAGCGGTGGTCGACGATGGTCGATGAGGAGTCGAGCGACCGCTCCGCGCTCGGCCGCTGGCTCGCCCTCGTTCGCTTCGCCGCCGGCCGGATCGCCACGCAGGCCCGGCGGACGCCGCGCCGGACCGCCGTGACGGTCGGTCTCGTCGCGATCACGATCGCGCTCCTCGTGATCGTCACCGGGATCAGCGTCGCGCTCGCGGGCGACACGGCTGCCGACGACAACGAGGCCGATCTCCGCGTCGTGCCCCACGAGGGCGGCACCTTCTCCCCGGTCGTCGGGGTCGAGGGGCCGCGGCTCAGCGACGTCCACGACCGAACCGAGACGATCGACGACCGGGCCGACGTCGACTACGCGACGCCGGTGCTCATGGAGGTCGTCCAGGCCCGATCGCCCGAGGGGAACGGGTCGGTGAACGTCATGGCCGTCGGTGTCGTCCCGCGCGAGTCGTCGCCGCCGGTCGGCGGCGTCCCGACGGACCCGCTGGAGCCGGGCGATCCCCACTACGCGAACGGGAGCTACGACGGCACCCGAACCGGCGACGTCGTCCTCTCGACGGCGGCGTCCGACCAGCTCGAGGCGTCCGAGGGGGCGTCGCTGGTGGTCAGGGGGTCGCAGATGACCGCCAACGCCAGCGCCGGAACCTACGAGGTGACCGCCGTCGAGGAGGCCGACACCGCGAGCCTCTCGGACGGCCTCCCGGTGGTGGTCCTCCGGTTGAGCGAACTCCAGACGCTGACCGGCGCCGACGACGAGGACCTGGCCGATCAGGTGCTCGTGGGCACGGACTCGGACGACGCTCACGAGGCCATCGAGGAGACGTATCCGAACGCGACGGTCGAGTCGGGCACCGAGCCCGGGCTGGCCGCGCTCCAGGAGGACGACCTCGCGCTGGCGACGAGCCTCATCACGCTGATCGTCGGGATCGGCATCTGTACGCTGTTCGTCACGACCGCGACGGGGCTGCTCGTCGAACGCGAACGCCGGACCCTCGCCGTCCTCTCGGCGGTCGGCTTCCCCGGCCGCTCGCGGCTCGCCGTCGTCGCCGTGATGACGCTGACGCTGACGGTCGTCGGCGCCGCGGTCGGGATCGCGCTCGGCTACGCGGGCGTCGCGGTCACGAACTGGATCGCGACGTCGACGGTGACGTCGTCGCCGATCGCGACGACCGATCCGCTGTTCGTCCCGTACGCGCTCGCGATCGCCGTCGTCGCCGGCCTGTTCGCGCTTCCCTACCCGCTGTACCTCACGACGAAAACGGACGTCGTCGCCGAACTCAGACAGTAACCATGGCTCACAGACTCCGCAAACTCGCCGCGACCGCGCGCCTCTCGGCGGCCCAGCTCCGCCACGAGATCGGTCGCTCCGTACTGGTGATCGTCGCGATCGCGCTGGCCGTCCTCGCGGTGACCCTGCTCGCGGGGCTCGGCCTCGGCGTCCTCGAGACCGGACAGGATCGGTTCGACGAGGCCGACCAGGACGTCTGGATCTCGGGCGGCGCGGTCGAACTCACGGCCGGCGGCGGCATGGAGAACCCGATCGCCGACTCCCATCAACTCGCGGCCGACGTCGAGGAGCGCGAGGACGTCCAGAGCGCGTCGCCGATCGCGTTTCACGCGATCTACGTGGGCACGGAGCCGGAGCCGTCGGAGCTCGAACTCGTCTCGGGCGTCGGGGTGCCGAGCGAACACGGCGGGCTGACCCTCGAGGAGGGCGACGGCTTCTCGGAGGGGGACGTCCACTACGGCGAGGGCGACTACGACGGGCCGATGACCCGCGAAGTGATCGTGGACCCGCGCATGGCCGAGCGGTTCGACCTCGAGGTCGGCGACACGATCTACGTCGGGACGAGCCCGTCGACCGCGGCCGAGGAGGAGTTCACCGTCGTCGGGATTTCCTCGTCGTACTCGCAGTTCCTGGGGACCACGACCGCGACGATGCCGCTGAGCGAACTCCAGGAGATCACCGGGACGACGGGATCGGATCGCGCGGCCTTCGTGACCGCGACCGTCGCTCCCGGCGCCGACCGAGGCGCCGTCAGCGACGAGATACAGGCGGCGCATCCGGAGTACGACGTGCGCACGAGCGAGGAACAGTTCGAGTCGATGTTCGAAGATCAGGTCCTCTTGCTGGCCAGCGGGACCGCCCTCGTCGTGCTCGCCGTCGTCGCGGGCGTGGTGTTGACGGTCAACCTCCTGGCGCTGGTCGCGTCCCGACAGCGCGGGGAGCTGGCGGCGTTGCGCGCGCTCGGGCTCTCGCGGTGGCTCCTCACGGGGATCATCGGCGGCCAGGGGATCGTGCTCGGGCTCTGCGGCGGCCTCCTCGGACTGCTCGCGACGCCCCCGACCGCGTTCGCCTTGAACCACCTCGCCGCCTCGCTGGTCGGCTTCGAGAACCTGTTGCGGACGCCGCCGATCGTCTACCTCGCCGGCGGGGCGATCGCGGTCGTCGTCGGCACGCTCGGCGCCGCCGTCGCCGGCTGGCGAACCAGTCGGTACGCTCGCCTCGAGCACCTCGCGGAGTGACTCCGGGCCGGTGCGGGCCGCGACCCGAGCCGGAGACGGTCGCGGGAAAGGGACGGAACCGGCCGATAGCGCCCCGCGTCTTCGGTCGCCGGCCTAGAGTTCGCCGACGCCGACGAACGTGTACGGTTCGGGCACGTCGAAATCGCCGTAGACGACGAGCGGTCGTGACCGGTCGCCCTGCAGCGAGCGCCGGACCCGTCCGGGAACGAACTCGGCGCGGACGGTCCCGTCCGAGACGTCGACGCCGTCCGCGGTCGCGGCGTCGTTCGCCCACGGGGTCCCCGGTATCGGCGGTGAGACGGGCGAGTAGGGGGCGAGCCGGACCGAATCCGGATCGATATCCGACGCGGAAACGATCCGTTCGTCCGCGGCCAGCGAGAACGACGCCGTGAACCGACCGCCGCCCCGTCCGTGCGGAGCGCTGAACGAGGGGTCCACGGCGAGCGCGGCCGGAAGCGGCCGCTCCTCGCCGGCGACCTCGAGCCCGTTGTAATAGGCCTCGGTCACCGCGCCGTCCAGGGCGCCGGTGCCGATCCCCAGTCCGAGGACGGCGGCGTCGCCGCCGAACCGATCGGTGAGGTCCGAGACGGACTCGATACCGCCCGAGACCATCGCTATCAATCCGCCGATATCGGCGATATCGACGCCGCTACCGGCGAGCTGTCGCTGGAGCATCCCGAGGTCGAGCTCGCCCGCGTCGACCTCGATCGCCCGCCAGCCGTCCGCGGTCAGTTCGCTCGAGACCGCGCGCGTCTCCCACGTTCCGGACCGCTCGGCGTCGGCGCCGCGGACCGCGACGGCGAACGCGGTCGGCCCCGTCTGCAGGAAGAGAAACGCGTCGTCGGGCACGCGGCGGGTCGTCTCCGCGTCCTTGTAGTAGTCGTAGGCGATCGGTGCGTCGCCGCCGACAGCAGCGAGCGTGAGCGAGTCCGCTCGGAGGTCGATTCCCGCGGCGACGTAGTCGCGGGAAGACTCGCCGCGGGACGTCACGTGAACCGCAGCGTCTCGGCGCTCCCCCGACGGATCGCCGACCAGTTGCGTCTCGGTCGTGAGCGAACCGCTTCCGTCCGTATCGACGACGAACGCTTCGGTCCGCAGTCGGCCGAGAAGCCGTTGCGGTGACGCTCCCGAGCGCTCGTCGTCGGACTCGTACCGGCCCGTCGTCCCTCCGTCCTCGTCGCCGAGAACGGTCGGTCCGCTCGCGATACCGCCGAGAACGAGCCCCCCGAGACCGAGGAGCGTCGACCGTCGACCGAATCGTCGATCGGCGTCGTTCGCACTGGGATCTGTCATCCACACCTACCCATGGAGAAACCTGTCATAAACGCCCGTTATCGTCGGGCGGACGGTCTGTAATTACGAAATATGTTCGAACGGGGCGCCGTCGTCGCCGATGACGGCAGTTGCGATCCCGTTCGGTCGGATCGATTTTCGCGGTCGACGGTCGGTATCCGGACGGAATCGTTCAAGTGACGGTAATATGACCCTTACCGCCGCGAACGGACGACGGGAGCCGCGTACCCCGGTCGCGGTACGGAAACGTTCAGTTACGGGTGCCGGTTCGAAACGCACCGGCTCGACTCGAGCCCGACGGCCGCCAAAGAACCAGTAGTCGCTCGAGTACCTCTCCTCCGCGACCGCTGTCCGCTCGAGCACTCCTCTCCGCAATGGCCGTCCGCTCGAGTAGCTATCGTCTGCTGGCTGTCAGTTCCAGTCGGTTCCGTCACTCCTCGCTCACGTTGACCCAGAGGTGCGCCGAGTACTCCGTCGTGTCCGCCGACGGCTCCTCGGGGACGTCCCCGCCGGGGTAGAGCAGCCAGACGAGCCGAACGTTCTCCCCGGTCATCGTCGGCTCGAGCTCGTGTTGATGGTGCCAGCTCTCGTTGTGGCCGAGCCGGGTCTCGAACCGGTCGAGTTCGCGTTGCTCCTCGACGGTCGTCTCGTTGTCCGCGACCGAGACCCGCTGTTCGACCAGAACGGCGGTGTAGTCGACGGTCCGGTGTTCGTGGTTGTCGACCCCGAGGACGATCTCCTCGGATTCGCCCTGCGTGAACTCGGTCGGGTAGTTGTCGGCCGTGAGCTCGCCGTCGTCGTCCTCGGTGAGGATGTAGACGGCCGAGAACTGTTCGCCGTCGGGCGGCACCGCGACCGCGTAGCCGACGCTGCCGACCGCGAGCAGCAGGGAGAGGACCAACACGACGTTCAACGCGGCGTCCGCGCGGGTGTCCGGCTCGAGCAGTTCGGCGCGGCCCGCCGCGTACCACGCGCGGTAGGGTACCCGGAACCGCTCGTCCGGGGGAAGCTCCCACCGGCGAACGGCGGCGACGGCGGCCGCGCCGACGGTGAACACGCTGATGGCGAGCATGATCGGTCCCAGCCGGATTCCCCACGGCGTGAAATTCAACACGAGGCCGATCAGGGGGGTAACGGCGATACTGAGACCGAAGGAGAGGGCGACGCGTTCGATGCCGTCGATCCCCGACCGATCGTCGAGGAGGGGACCGACCGGGAGCGGGCCGCGATTCGCACCGTCGGCGAGGTCCCCGTCGCTATCGCCGTCGGCCTCCGGATCGCCGGTCGGATCGTCGCCGGCTTCGGGAAACAGCGCCGCGATGAACGCGTACCCGGGCACGAAGAGGACGAACGCGAGCCCGAGCGGGACGCGAAGCGACGTCTCGCGGAGCACGGGCGCGAGCGCGGCGACGTTCGTCAGGACCACGAGTGCGAACACGGCGGCGAGATCGGCCGGGAGCGTCCGAACCGGCCGCGGAAGCAGTGCCACCAGTGATCGCGTCTCAGCCATTGGCTGCTACGTACTGTGGACGTGCCCAAAAGCGAACCGATCGTCGCGTGCGACGGGTCGCCACGACCCGCTGTCGTCGCCACTCGCAGCCGTCGCTCGAGCGATCGGCGTCCGGCCCCCGACCGCTACCGACTATCGGAACCGGTGTACTAGCGCTGGCGACACGATAGCACTAGCGATACTAGTGCACTAGTGACTCTCACTCGAGCTAGTCCGCTAGTACTCTAGCACTAGTGGAGAGACTAGCGGAGTGATAGTAGCACAGGTCCGTCGCGACCGGCTGCGAGCCGACGAGTACGGCGGGCAGAAAACGTCCGTGAATCGGAGTCCTATACGGAGTTCGTCGAATTGCCGTCTCTCTCCGTGGCCGCACCGGTCGCGGTGACGTCGCGGAGCAGTCGCAGTTCCTCCTCCTCGCTGATCCGATCGGAGTGGACGCACGCGTGGACGATCTTGTGTGCGAGCTCGGGGTCGGCGAGCGCCGACGACTCGGTGCCGCCCTCCCGGTCGGTCGTCCCTCGCTCGCGGTCCTCGAGTTCGCGCTCGATCGCGGCCAGCCGGTCGGCGAGTTCGTCGACGCGGTCGGTCAGTTCGGCCAGTTGCGCGTCCGCGTCCGCGTCTGCCCGGTCGGTCGCGTCCGCGTCCGCGGGCGCTCGTTCCGACCGGGACGCGGACGAGTCGGTTCGCCGCCGCGTGCGATCGCTCGATTCGTCGCGGGACTCGTCGGCCGCGTCCCCGGAACCGTCGTCGCCGTCCCGCTCGCTCGCATCGGGGCCGTCGTCGCTGTCGTCGGCGTGGGGCATGCGTGTTTCCTCCTCGCCGTCGGACTCGAACAGCGGCGCGACGAGCGCGTTTCGGTCGGACCAGTCGAAGCCGTCGATCGAGTTGACGCGCTGACTGATCGTCGGGCTGCTGACGCCGAGCCTGTCGGCGAGCTCCGCCTGCGTCGCGTCGGGATGGTCGTAGATCGCCCGCAACGTCTCGCGTTGTTTCTCGGTCAGCGTCGATCGGTCGATGGGGAGGTCGGGTTCGCCGTCGCGAGCCGCGTTCCGTTCGGTCGGTGCCGGCCCCTCGGTCGTCGAATCGCTGGTGACTGCGGCGGTGGCGGTCTCCGACGCCGCCCCGCCGTCGGTCACCGTGACGTCGGGATCCGAGGGCCGTTCGTCGACCTCGGTCTCGTTCGACGGCGGGGCGGTGTCGTCTCCTGGCGGCTCGGAATCCACCGATTCCGCGCCGGTCACTGCTGTCTCGACACCGTTCGGTTCCGCGTCGTCCGTCGGCGACGGCTCGCTCGCCGAGCCGGCCGCCGGATCGCCGTACTCCTCGAGGACGCGTTCGACCGTCGACGTCGTGGCGCCGCTGACGGCGTCGGCGATCGCTTCCATCGACTCGTCCGGGTTCGCTTCCGCGTGATCGAGAATCTGTTTGTGGATGATTGCACGCGGCGCGTTCTGTTCGATATCGAGGGTTGCGTTCGAATCGGTGGTTTCACCCATCTACTCCGGTCCTATTCCGGAACGTCACTTATAGGTTTCCGGAGTTACACCCCCTATTCTTAGATTTATCACCTATAATAAAACGCGCTGAGGCCGCGAGCGGTACGCTAGGGTCGCTCTCCGCTAATCGTCAGCCGGACCGGTCCGGGTCGCCTCGGAACACAGTTCGCGAGCCCGCTCGAGGACCGCCTCGGCTTCGCGTTCGGAGACGCCGTCGGGCCCGAACGCCGCCCGTTCGTACCCCTCGGTGACGTCCCGGAGCGGGGCCGACTCCGTCTCGGCGTCCGCCGACCGATCGCTGTACCGGCGGTAGAACTCCCAGTGAGTCAGGGGACCGGACGCGGCGAACCGGGACTCGAGGGACTGCCGAACGGCGGCGTAGCAGTCCCGGACCGCATCGTTCGGATTGCCGCTCGAGAGCTGATCGCTCGCTCGCGACAGGAGCGTCCGAGACGAGACGGGGTCGGACGTCCCGGCCGTCGTCGGCGCGTCGTCGTCGGCCTCGTCCGGGTCGGTCGGTATCGGCGCCGACGCCGACGCTCGATCGCGATACCAGTAGCCGCCGGCGCCGACGGCCGCGACGAACAGTCCGAGCGCCAGCCAGGCCCACGTGGGCAACAGCGAGTCGGCGGACGTCGGGAAGGAGACCGTCGTCGCGGCCTCCGTCCGCGCCAGGTTGGTCCCCTCGTCGTCGTGGACGGCGACCAGTTGCACCTCGCCGGTGGCCGTCTCCTCGGGGACCGTGACCGAGGCGCCGAACGCGCCGTCCGCGTCCGTCGAGACCGTCTCGAGAACCGTCCCGTCGGCGACGAGTCGAACCGATTGCCCCTCGACGCCGCCGCCGGTCGCCTCGAGCGTGCCGTTGACCGTGACCTCCCGCTCGCCGGTGGGACTCGCGGAGACGGAGAGTTCGGGCTCCGTTTCCGCGACGGTGACCGTCGTCGAGGTGGCGACGCTCGCGAGCGCGCGATCCTCGAAGGGGAGGGAGATCCGGAGGTCGCGCTCGCCGGACGGGACGTCCGCCGGCACCGTCGAGTTCCCGGTGGTCGACCCGTTGCTGGAGCCGAAGAGTCCGATCGGCGTCCCGTCGACCGAGACGGCTACCGGGACGTCGTCGACCCGTTCGTCGCCGACGCGGAGGTCGTAGTCGACGTCGACGCGATCGCCGTACGCGACGGTGTCGGGCTCGACGTCATCGATCGCGATCGTCGGCTCGACCTGTTCGATATCGACCGGGACGCTGGTCTCGCTCCCGAGGTACGTCGATTCGTTCTCGGGGACGTACTCGACCGTCACCGAGTCGGCCGACAGCGGCACGGAGATCGGCCGGTACTCGAAATCGAACCACCCGCTTTCGTCCGTCTCGGTTCGGATCTCCTGATTCCCGACCTCGAGACGGATCTCCCGGTTCGCGATCGGCGTTCCGTTTTCGGTTTCGACCGTGCCGCTCGCGACGAGCGGGTCGGTAAACGAAATGTATTCGGACGTCGCCTCGATGCTCAGTTCCGTTTCGACGAACGACTCCTCGCGAATCGCCGCCTGTTCGGTCTGGACCTCCTCGTTTACGTCTTCGATCTCCTCGGCGGCGTCGGTCAGGTCGATATCGCTGTCGTTGCTGATCGAGTCGTAGTGGTCCTGGACGTTCTGACTCGAGTTCCCGATCTCCTCGGCCAGCGACTCGAGTTCGCGGGCGAGTTCGCGGGCGCGTTCCTCGTCGCCCGCTTCGCGCGCCGCCTCGTACTCTTCTTTCGTCTCCTCGTACTCGCTGACCGCCTCGGTCATTCGCTTCTGCTCGTTCTGCGCTTGGTCGAAGGCTTCGGCCCGTTCGGCGTCGCCGGTCACCTCGACGTACTGCTCGAGCCTGTCGCTGTACTCCTCTCCGACGAACTGGCTCGCGAGGTCGGCCTCGCCCTCGCTGAGCTGGATCGCCCCGTCTTCGAGCTGTCCCGACAGCCTGTCGGAGAGCCACCGCTCGAGTTCGGCCTGATCGGCCCCTTCGTCGTACTCGTCGGGATTGCGGTGGCGAACGGTGTCGTTGTCAGCGGCGTCGTCCCCGCCGGCGTCCGGCGCCTCCTGTTGGGCCGCGACGCCGGCCAGCGCCGAGCCGTCGTCGACGCTCCCCGCGGAAGCGGCGGCGATTCCGCCACCCGTCGCGCTCAACGGGAAGCAGACGAGCAGGAAGGCGAGGACGAGCGTTCGACCGACGGCGTTTGTCACAGGGGTTCGGTTCACCGCCCACGACAAAAAACTATTCTCTCTGCGAGGGTGACAGCTCGCGCTCGTCGGCGCGCCCGCATCCGACCGCGCCGGCCGAGCGCGTTCGCTGCAGCCGTCGAACACCAATACCTTCAACAAGATTCACGGAGACCGGTCGGACATGAAACCCACGCGTCGACTGTGGGCCGTCGCTTCCCTCGCGGCCTTTCTCGCGGGCGTCGCAGTCGTTACTGCCCGTCCGCTCCTCCTCGGCGGCGCCGGGCTGGTCGGCTCGTGGATCGTCGCGCGCCAGTATCGGTTCTACCGCACGCTCGAGGAGACGGTCGACGCGCTGGCCGTCGAGCAGTCGGCCGCCCGCGCGGGCGTTCGAACGGGCGAAACCGTGCCGGTCACGCTCTCGGCGAGGCTGGCCGCGCCGTCGCCGCTCGCCGTCGCGATCGAGGGCGGACTCCCGACGGCCGCCGCGGCCGACGACTCGCTCTCGCTGTCCCTCGATCCGACGACGTCCGCGACCACCCGAACGGTCGACGTCACGTGGCCGACCGCGGGCCACCACCGGTTCGACGAACCGACCGTGACCGCGACGGACGGATTCCTCCGCGAGACGGTGTCGCTCGGAACGGCCCCGACGGTCACCGTCGAGCCCCGCGGTCCGCGGACCATCCACGTCGGCGAGGGCGGCGATCGGATCACGATGGCCTACGGCGAACACGAGGCCGGTCGCCTCGGGTCGGGGATCGAGCCCGCGGAACTCCGCGAGTACATGCCCGGCGATACGGCCGATCGGATCGACTGGAAGGCCACGGCCAGGCTGGCGACGCCCCACGTCCGCGAGTACGAGGCCGAGACCGACCGGCGGACGCTACTGGTCGTCGATCACCGCGCCTCGCTGGCGACGGGGCGACCGGACGAAACCGAACTCGACTACCTCCGCGAGGTCGCGCTCGCGACGGCCGCGAGCGCGCACCGCCTCGGCGATCCCGTCGGACTGCGTACCGTCGGCGACGAGGGGATCACGTTTCGCCTCGACCCGACGACGACGCCGGTGGCGTACGATCGGATCCGGCGTCGGTTGCTCGACCTCGAGCCGACGGCCGATCCGTCGGCCGCCGGCGGAATCGACCGGGAGAGCCGGCGGAGGCGGACCCCGCCGCTCCGGAGCAGCGGCTTCACCGCGGCCGACGCCCGGGCGAAACGCACCGGCCTCGGTGACGACGACGACCGGTTCGCCGCGACCCTTCGCCCGTTCTACGCCGCGCGGGAGGGGTACCGCGAACGCATCGAATCGGACCCGCTCTACGGCGCCGTCAGGCGGGCCCACAGCGGTAACACCGAGGGGCTGTGGACGATCCTCTTCACTGACGACTCGCGGCCGGCGGAGCTCCGCGAAACGGTCAAACTCGCCCGCGGAAACGGCAACTCGGTGCTGGTGCTGCTCGCGCCGACGGTGCTCTACGAGCCCGACGGCCTCGCGGACGTCGAGGACGCCTACGATCGCTACGTCGAGTTCGAGGACCTGCGCCGGGACCTCGCCCGGATGTCCCGCGTGACCGCCCTCGAGGTCGGCCCGCAGGATCGCCTCTCGACGGTCCTCTCGGACGGACGCGCCCGCCCTCGAGGTGAGCGCGCATGAGCGCGACCCCGACGGCCGATCCGGCGACCCGGGGCGAACGCCCCCGGCCGACGATCGGTGCACTCGCCGTCCTCACCGCGGCGCTGGCGCTCCTCGCCGGGCCGACCGGCGCGGTGGCCGGGCTCGCGACGGCGCTGACCTGGTACGGGCTCGGGACGCCGTACGCGCTCGCGGCCGGACACGTCGTGCTCGCGGCCGCGTTCCCGGACGGGATCGGTCTCGAGACGTTCCTGCTCGTCGAACTCGCGTTCGTCGCGGTCCTGCTCGCCGCCGTCGTCCGGACCCCGACGGCGCTGCGAGACGCCGTCGTCGTCCTCGCCAGCGCGATCGCGTTCGTCGGGACGGGCTGGATCGTCGCCGACTCCCGCTCCGTCTGGACCGCCGCGGGGACGCTCCTCTTCCTCCTCGCGCTCGCGGCCTACGCCCTCCACCGGTACGAACTCGTCCGTCTCGGGCTCGTCCCCGACGCCGTCGACACCCCGCCGGACGCAAACGTAGACGCCGACGCCGATTCACCGACCCATGAGCAGTAACAACATCGACACGACCGAGTCGTCCGCGTCGCCGGCAGCCGCCTCGAGCACTGGCGCCGACGCGGACGCGGACTCAGAGACGGAGACAGCCACCGACGCGGAGGCGACGACCGACGACGGCCGTCGGGAACTCGCCGCGCAGGTCGAACTCCTCGCCGACGAGAACCGACGGCTGCGCGAGGAGTACGTCCGCGCCCGCCAGTCCCGGTATCGGGCCACCGCGATCGGTCTCGGCGCGATCGGGATCGTCGCCGCCCTGGGAAGCCTCGCCTTCCCCGACGCGCGGGAGGTGCTCGTCGCGCTCGGGGCGACCGGGCTCTTCGGCGCCCTGCTGACCTACTACCTCACGCCCAGCCGGTTCGTCGCGGCCGACGTGGGCGAACGCGTCTACACCGCCTCGACCGCGAACGTCGCCGCGATCGGCGACGAACTCGGCCTCCGCGACGAGCGGGTGTACCTCCCCGGCGAGACGGCGCCGGCCCGGCTCTACGTCCCCCAACACGCCGACTACTCGCTCCCCGACGAGCGCGCCGGCCCGATCGTCGTCGACGACGACTCCCGGGGCCTCCTGCTCGAGGCGACCGGGGCCGAACTCTTCCGGCCGTTCGAGCGGGCGCTGACCGGCGACCTCGCCGCCGACCCGGCGCCGCTGGCCGCCCAGTTGACCGACGGCCTCGTCGAGCAGTTCGAACTCGCGCGAAGCGCCGAGTCGGACGTCGACGCCGGCGACGGGCGCGCCACGATCGCGGTCAGCGACAGCGCGTTCGGCCCGATCGATCGCTTCGATCATCCGATCCCCTCCTTCCTCGCCGTCGGCTTCGCCGCCGGCCTCGAGCGGCCGGTCCGACTCGAGATCGCCCCGGGCGACGACCGGGCCGACTGGTTGGTCACCTGCCGGTGGGACCTCGAGACCGACCCCGAAGACGAGACGGCGGCCGGCGACGCGGAGTCGACGGCGGATGCGGAGGCGGCAGTTCAGTAGTCGAGGGAACGGAGCGAGTAGTCGCGGATCTGCGCCTTCTATTCAGTCAGAGCCGTTACCGCTACGGTTGAGACGCCTTGTCGCACCAATCAGCGCGTTGCACATCCAGCGGATATCATTAACCGCCGTACGTTCATGTGTAACTAATGCGACAATGATCGATCCGCTAGTCGCGGCGATGATCGCTTACTTCGTGATCACTATCGGTATCGCCTGGTGGTACGGGCGAGGAGCGGGTGCGGGCTACGTCGAGTTTACGCTTGCGGGGAAGAACCTCGACCTGCTCCCCTTCACGATGACGTATTTCGCCACGTTCGTCGGCGGGGGACTCACGATGGGAATTGCACAAAAGGCGTTCCTCGACGGCATCAGCGCCCAGTGGTACGCGATGACCCAAGGGATCGCTTGGATCACGATCTCGCTGGTGATCGGCTACCTCTACGCGTTCGACGTCGTCAGTGTCCCGGAACTCTTGGGGCGCGTCTTCGGACCGTCGACGAAATACTTCGCGGCTTTCGCCACGGTAATCGGGCAGATCGCGTTAACGGCGGGCCAGACGATCGGCATGGCGACGATCATCGCGACGGTCACTGAGATCCCACTTAACGTAGCGTTCTGGATGAGTACCGTCGTCTTCGTCGGGATCACGGTCTGGGGCGGGATGAATTCAGTGGCGTGGGCGGATACGCTCCACGGGATCATTATCATCGTCGGCATGGCTACCGCGATACCGATTTCACTCGCAAACACCGGCGGCGTCGGCGCAGTCACTAGCGGTCTTCCGACGGGCCATACCGACTGGTTCGGCGTGGGACTCATCCAGATCGGGACGTGGTATCTCCTGTATATCACCGTCGCCGGTGCACAGCAACACCTCCTCCAACGGACGTGGTCGGCGAAAGACGCCGACACGGCCAAGCGCGGCGTCTTTCTCGCCGGTCTCGTTATCACCGGCTACGGTATTCTGACCGCTACCGCGGGGCTAATTGCGTACGCGCAGGGCGCCGGGGTCGATTCCTCGATGGCGTTCGCGTGGACGCTACAAAATACCATGCACCCCGTTCTCGGCGGAATTCTGTTAGCCGCTGCTGTCGGAGCGGTGATGAGCGGGGCCGACTCGATGCTGCTCGCCGGCGCGACCACCTTCGTAAACGACATCTACGTGCCATGGCGGGGCGGGATGGAGAACGTTTCGCAGACGCACCTCGTGCGGGTAACGCGGGCAGTGATTCTGGTCTTCGGGATCGGCGCTGCGGTCATCGCACTCAGCGGCGTTGAAATCGTCGTTATCGACAACCTCGGAATGGGCGTCATGTCGGTGTTGTTCGCGGGCGTGCTCGCTCTGTTCTGGCAGCAGACGGATCGGCGAGCCGGTTTCCCCGGCCTGCTCGTGGGCGGAGCGGTCTTCATCGTCTGGCGGTTTCTTCTCGGGGAACCGGAATTCTTCGGCGAGGGATCGGTCGAGGCGGCAGTCCCGGGAACGCTCGCCGCACTAGTCACGATCGCCGTCCTCAGCTACGCGTGGTTCGGTAGCGAGACGTTCACAGTCGAGGAGATCCGGCACGCGGCGACACGTGACATGAACCGGTTCACCCAGCGGGATCTGATGACGAGCGATACTGATCCCGATGCGCCGTCCACGGATGATTGAACGAGGCTCGAATACTCTATACTGTGAACGGAGCGGCGTCTCGAGTCCGCCGACGAAAATCGAACGTCGAGAAACGAGTCGCCTATCGACGGGGACTGCCCTCGATCGACTACTCGCGCTTCGTTCCGCCGTCGCTCACCGGCTGGAGTTCGACGGCTTCGGCGCCCGGCGGCGTCACCGAGTCGACGATGTCCGCGACGACGTCGGCGGGCGCCACGTCGCTCAGGTCGGCGTCGGTGCTCAACACGAGCCGGTGGGCGAGGATCGACTCGGTCAGGGCCTTCACGTCGTCGGGGATGACGTACTCGCGGCCGTGGATCGCGGCCCGCGCCTTCGCGCCGTCGAGAAACGCCAGCGACGCGCGAGGCGAGGCGCCGTGGGTGACGTCGGGGTGGTCCCGGGTCGCCGCGACGAGGTCGAGGACGTACTCCTTGATCGGCTCGGCGACGTGAATTTCCGAGATGGACTCCCGCGCCGCGAGGAGGTCCGACACCGCGACGACCTGGTCGACGGTCTCGGGACCGAGGTCGGGGTCGGCGTCGAACCGCTCGAGCAACTCGCGTTCGTCCCCTCGACCGGGGATATCGACGGTGAGTTTGAACTGGAAGCGGTCGCGCTGGGCCTCCGGCAGCTCGAAGACCCCCTCCATCTCGATCGGGTTCTGCGTCGCGACGACCATGAAGGGCGTCGGTAGAGCCAGCGTCTCGCCCTCGATCGTCACGCGCCGTTCCTGCATCGCTTCGAGCAGCGCCGACTGGGTCTTCGGCGTCGCGCGGTTGATCTCGTCGGCGACGACCATGTTCGCGAAGATCGGTCCTCGCTGGAGTTCGAACGTGCCCTGGGACTCCCGGTAGACGTGGGTCCCCGTGATGTCCGCCGGCAGGATGTCCGGCGTCATCTGGATGCGGGTGTAGTCGAGGCCGGTCACGCGGGCGAACAGGTTCGCGAGCGTCGTCTTCGCGACGCCCGGAACGCCCTCGAGGAGGACGTGGCCCCGCGTAAACAGCGCGATCGTGAGGTGTTCGATCGCCGATTCGTTGCCGATCAGCACTCGGCCCATCTCCTCGCGGACGGCGTCGTAAATTCGCTCGGCGTCAGGTTCGCCCATTGGACTGCCGTCGACGGGGTCGTCGCCGTTCATTGATCGTCCGGTTCCATATCGTCACGGTTAAGCGCTGCTATCACGCGCCGGACACGATCCTCGTCCCAGTCGGGGTGGCGGTCCCGGAGCGCGGCCGCCCGACGCTCGTCGACGTCGTCCGCTGACGGCACGGCGACCGACGCGTCGGCCGGGTCGTTCCGGCGGGCGAGTCGCGTCCGGACGCGCTCGAGCGACGGCCGGAGGCGACGACGCGAGAGGGTCGCGATGCCGGCGATCCCCGCGGCGCCGAGGAGGACCTGCAACAGCGGCAGTTCCCGGACCGTCAGGACGGCGGCGGTCAACGGCGGCAGGTCCTCGGAGTGGGAGAGGTCGATGAGCACGTGGTCGGCGTCGGCTGACAGTCGCTGTAAGAACGCCGCGTTATCGGGTTCGTCGATCATCGCGTTGATGGCGATGCTCGGGTCCCCGACGACGACGACCTGCCCCTCCGAGACGTTCTCGACCGCCGCGACGGGATAGCTGTCGAGCGTCTCGTTATCGTCGAGTTCGTCGTTGCGATTGACGTCGCGGTAGGCGTACTCGCTGGTCCGGACGAGCACGGTCGCCTCCTCCTCGTCCGTCTCGAGCGCGGAGGCGTAGTTGAGCGTCAACTGGTCGACGCCCTCGGTGTAGGTGTGGTTCTCGACGCCGGTCGCGACCGGCATCGTCGGCCCGCGGTAGTACTCCTGTTCGTCCCGGAGCACGGCGCCGTCGGTCCGCGTCTCGGCGCCGACGTCGGCCAGCAGTCGGTTCCCGTTCGTCCCGAAGTTCTCGAGGACGACGAGGGTCCCGCCGTTATCGACGAACTGTCGGATTCGATCCACGTCCTCGTCCGCGTACGTCTCGTCGGGGGCGACGACGAACGCGACCGTCTCGTTGGGCTCGTAGTCGCCGTATCGGGCCGTGTCGCGGATCAGTTCGCTCTCGGCGCCCGACGCCGACGCGGTCTGCTGTCGGAGTTCGGACGTGCCGTCCCACGACGGATTATAGGGACCGAACGCGGCCGACGAGGTCGCGGCGGCGACGAGCAGCGCGACGACCACGGTGGCCGACAGCGCAGCGAGGAGCACGCGGGGCCAATCGAGCCCCCCGCCGTCGCGGAGCCACTCGCGGACGGTCATCGGCTCACCTCCGCTGGGACGTGAGAGCCCAACTCACTGTCGACCCGCGAGCCGTCGTCGACGATCGCTACCACGGCAACACCTCCGGCGGCAGGATCTCGAGGATACGGCGGACGACGACGGCCGCGAAGCCGACGAGGCCGAGCGCGATGAGCCACCGGAGGCGACGGCGCCAGTCGGGCGTGACCGCGAACGGCGCCGTCAGTTCGGTGACGATCAGCAGGCCGATCAGCGAGAGCACGAAAAACAGCTCGTAGGAGAACGATCCGAGTAGCGAAAGCACGAGCACGGCCGCGAGCATCCAGGCGAGCTGTCCCCGGATGAATCGCATGCGTCGATGTGTCGGCATCTAGTACCGGAGGCGACGCCGGCCACCGTAAACCCTCGGGGTTTCGCCGGCGGGTGGACGGGGCCGGTTCCGACGACGGCGATCGAGTCCCGACGGAACGCGAGCCGCGGCCCCCTTTGTGGCGAACTCGAGACCCTACCGGTCTCGCTCGACGCTCTCGCCGGGACGCGTCGTCGCGCCGGTCGTGAGTTTCAGTCCGGGCGAGAGACTCGAGTTGATGCCGGTCTTGACGCCGTCGCCGGCGACGACGCCGAACTTGCGCCGGCCCGTCGAGACGCGCTCGCCTTTCACGGTGAATTTAATATCCGCGTCGTCGTGGCGGAGGTTCGCGACGTTCGTCCCGGCGCCGAAGTTGACGTCGCGCCCGAGGACGCTGTCGCCGACGTACGAGAGGTGGCTGACCGACGTCCCGCGGGAGACGACGCTGTTCTTGACCTCGACGGCGTGGCCGACCGACGCGTCCTCGCCGATCAGCGTCGCGCCGCGGACGTAGGCGTTCGGTCCGACGGTCGCGCCCGAGCGGATCAGCGCCGGCCCTTCGACGACGACGCCCGGTTTCACCGTCGCCCCCTCCTCGACGACCACGTCGCCCTCGAGGTGGGCGTCGTCGCTGACCCGACCGTCGATCCGGCGGTCGAGGTCGGCGATCTTCCACTCGTTGGCCTCGAGGAGTTCCCAGGGGCGGCCGACGTCGAGCCACCGATCGAGCGTGACCGGCGTCACGTCGAACTCCTCGATCACGCTCGCCAGCACGTCGGTGATCTCGTGTTCGCCGCGCTCGCTTTCGGGGACCTCGAGCCACTCGCGGGCGCGTTCGGGGAAGGCGTAGGCGCCGGCGTTGGCGAGGTTCGTCGGCGGCTCCGAGGGCTTCTCGACGATGCCGGTGACCGAGTCGCCGTCGGTGCTGAGCACCCCGTAATTGCGCGGCTCGTCGACGGCGATCGCGCAGACGGCCGGACAGTGTTCGAAGAGTCGATCGACCGCGGCCGGATCGTAGAGGTTGTCGCCGTTCAGGACGGCGAAGGGACCGTCGATGTGTTCTCGAGCGGTGTTGACGGCGTGGGCCGTCCCGGCCTGTTCGGTCTGGACGGCGTAGGAGATCGGCACGTCGCGGTACTCGTCGCCGAAGTAGTCGCGGACGGTCTCGCCCTCGTAGCCGATCACGAGGACGATCTCGTCGGCGCCGGCGTCGATCGCCGCGTCGATCGTGTGGGCCACGAGCGGTCGGTCGGCCACCGGCAGCATCGGTTTCGGGATCGAATCCGAGAGCGGTCGAATGCGCGTGCCCTGTCCCGCTGCGAGAACGACTGCTTTCATACGTGCGGACGATTCCATGACCTCTCGGATAAGCAGTTCGCTACCTCGCAGGGAGATCCAGTTCGGCCGCTGACAGCAGGGCGTCGTCGACCCCTACTCGGACCGAGCCGCGGCGCGATCCTCGACGGTAAATCGCTTCACCGGCACCAGGACGATCACGAACGCGACCGCGGTGAGACCCATCGAGGCCAGCCTCGAACCCCACCGACTCGGGTCCGGAGATCCGGTCCGGTATATCAGGACGGCCTCGAGCGTCGCAGCGACGAGAACGCCGCTGACGATATCGCGCCGGTCGAGGGGGAGTCGCTCGAGTATCGAGCCCATAATACCGCTCGAACGCCCCAAGTAATAAAATGAGTCGGAATCGGTGCGCTCGCCGCGTGCTCAGTCCTCGGAGGTCGTGATGTCGGCGGACAGCCCCTGAGCCATCTCGATGTCCGTCGAGTTGTTCATCGTCCAGGCGGTGCGCTCGGTGACGGCCTCGATGGCCTCGCGCGCGCTCGGGTAGCCGTTACCGGACTTCTTGACGCCGCCGAAGGGCAACTGCACCTCCGCGCCGATACACGGGAGGTTCGCGTAGGCGAGGCCGAGGTCCGCTCGGTCGCGGAAGGCGTTGAGCTGGCGGTAGTCCTCGGAGATGACCGCCCCGGCCAGCCCGTAGGGGGTGTCGTTGTGGATCTCGAGGGCCCGATCGACGTCGCCGTCGTACTCGATGAGCGCGACGTGGGGGCCGAAACACTCCTCCTGCAGACAGCGCAGTTCGTCGTCGGAATCGTAGTCGACTTCGTAGACGAACGGCCCGACCCAGTTGCCGTCCTCGTGGCCGTCGGGGATCTCGTCGTCGTCGAGTTCGAAGCGATCGACGAGCACGTCGGCGCCCTCCTCCCGGGCCAGGTCGTTGTGCTGGCGGATCTTCTCGACGTGGTCGGGCTCGATCGCCGGCCCCATGAACGTGTCCTCCTCGAGGGGGTCGCCGACCGCGATCTTCTCCGCGACGTCGACGAACTGCGCCTTGAACTCGTCGTAGATGTCCGAGTGAACGATCAGGCGCTCGCTCGAGACGCAGCGCTGCCCGGTTGTCTTGAACGAACTCATCACGGCCGAGTGGACGGCGATGTCCAGGTCCGCTTCGTCGGTGATGACGATCCCGTTCTTGCCGCCCATCTCGCAGGCGGCGAGCTTGCCGGGCTCGTTGCCGACCTTGCCGGCGATCTCGTGGCCGACCTCCGCCGAACCGGTAAAGAGGACCGTGTCGACGCGGCCGTCGTCGGTGATCGCCGCGCCGGCGTCGCCGTAGCCCTGGACCATGTTGAAGACGCCGTCGGGAATCCCGGAATCGTCCATCATCTCCGCGATGATCTGGCCGCACCACGGCGTCTGCTCGGCGGGCTTCCAGACGACGGTGTTGCCCTCGACCAAGGCGATGGCCATGTGCCAGAAGGGGATGGCGACCGGGAAGTTCCACGGCGTGATGCAGCCGACGACGCCCCGCGGTTTCCGGCGCATGTAGGCGTCCTTGCTTCCGATCTCGCTGGGTACCACGTCGCCGTGGGGGTGGCGGGCGTTGCCCGCGGCCCACTCGACCATGTGCCAGGCCTCGGTCACGTCCGCCTTCCCCTCGGAGATCTCCTTCCCGCACTCCTTGGTGACGATCTCCCCCAGTTCCTCGTGGCGATCCCGGAGTTCGTGGTAGATGTCCCAGAGGTACTCCGCGCGGTCGATATACGACAGTTCGCGCCACTCCTCGAAGGCGTCTTCCGCGGCCTCGAGGGCGGCGTCGACGTCGTCTTCGGTCCCGCGCTGGAACGTCGCCAGCGTCTCGCCGGTGGCCGGGTTTCGGCTCTCGAACGTCTCGTCCGCGCCGTCAGTCCACTCGCCGCCGATGTAGTGGCCGTGCACCTGCTCGGTTGCTTGCTGGCTCATACGGTATCGAACGGCGAGCGCGGTGAAAACGCTGATGGTGGTTCACGCATGTCGCAATAATTGTTCACGCACGCCTGCCGCCCGCGCGCGAAGGACGGAGACTGCGGGAACCGACGCTACCGATCTTCCTCCTCGCCGCGCTCCTTGGTCACGGTCCGGTCGCCCTGGGGCGGCTGTCCGTCGTCGTCGGGGTGGCGCTCCGCCCCCGACTCCGTCATCTCGTCCGTTTCCGGCTCGAGGCCCTTTCCGGACCGGCCCTCGCCTTCGGCCGCCGTCTTCTCGTTCGGCGAATCGCCGGTCTCGGGACCCATGCCTCGCTGTTCGGACCCGGTGTCCTCGTGGACGGTCGTCTCGTCGCGCTCGATGACGGGATCGGTCCCTTCCGCCGACTCCGAACCGGCGGAGACGTCGCGCTCGAGTCGGATCGCGTCCGATTCGACGTCCCGGACGTCATCTGCATCGATCGGGACGACCTCCTCGGCGTCGCCGTCCCAGTCGAGGACCGCTTTGATCGACTCGATCGCCCCCGACTCGAGGTCGACGTACGCCGTGTCCGCCTCGGTCATCGTCACGACGCCGATCGAGTCGCCGTCGGCCGTCTCGACTCGTTTGTCGACGTCGTCGTCGGTGAACGCTGGGCTCATGTGCGCGCCTACTGCCAACGGCCGAAAGCCGGTGGTGCCTGCAGTGGCCGGCGGTCGACGGGTCGCGGGCGCGCGCTCGAGAGAAGAAAAACTCGGTTACACGGCGGGACGGAGAGCCGCGCCGATCACGGCGGACCGTTGCCGGGCGGCCCGTCGCCGTCGGACGGTCCGGCATCGTCCGGCGGCCCGGCGTCGTCTGGCGGGCCGCCGTCGTCCGATTCGTCGTCCTCGTCGAACAGCTCGGACGAGAACTCCTCGTCGTCGAACAGGCTGTCGTCGGAGTCCGGCTCGTCGTCGTCGTCGAACGGGCTCTCGTCGGAGCCGTCCGGCGAGTCCCTGTCGAACGGATCGGACGGCTCTCCGTCGTCGAAGGGCCCCGTCGGGACGTCGTCGTCCTCGGACGGCGGCTCGTCGTCGACGGCGGGGTCGGTCTCGGGTTCGGCCGATTCGTCGCCGGAATCGGTCTCGGGGTCGTCGCTCGAGTCGTCGACATCGGCCGCGGGGTCGCCGCCGGACTCCGACCCGCCGTCGGACTCGTTGCTGGCGTTCGGTTCGTCGTCGCCGTCGGCGACCGAGGACGCCGCGCTCGAGTCGTTCGCCGCCGTCTCGGCGTCGACGCCGTCCGGATCGTCGGCCGACCGCTCCGCGGAGTCGTCGTCCGGCCCGATCGGATCGGGGCCGACGTCGGAGACGGCCACGACGCCGACCGCGAACGTGAGCAGGACGACGGCGAGGGTCACGAGCAACGTCCCAGTCGCCGGCGTCGAATCGTCGTCTGGAGCCATTCGTCGCTCGCCCGTTTCGGTTCCAGGGGCTTTGTTAATCTCACCCCAAAAGCGGCGGCGTCGCTCGCGGCCGCGAATCGGCGGCGAGGGTCGTCGTCTCGAGGGCGATTCTGGCGGCGAGTGGCGAACAATGATATGGCCGGCACGCCCAGTACTCGGCAGGACTGCTCGCCACAATGACGACGCACTACGATCACGCGCAGGTCCAGGAGTTCTGGCAGTACGTCTGGGAGCGCGACGACGTCTACGAGCTCCCGGCGGACGCCGACGACCCCACGTACGTCCTCGGGATGTTCCCCTACACGTCGGGGACGCTCCACATGGGCCACGTGCGCAACTACGCGATCACCGACGCCTACGCGCGCTACCGGCGGATGCAGGGCGACGACGTGCTCCACCCGATGGGGTGGGACGCCTTCGGGCTGCCCGCCGAGAACGCCGCGTTCGAGCGCAAGACCGACCCCGAGTCCTGGACGCAGGCGTGTATCCGTCGCATGCGCGACGAACTCGAGACCATGGGCTTCGGCTACGACTGGTCCCGGGAGGTCACGACCTGCGAGCCGGAGTACTACCGGTGGAACCAGTGGTTCTTCAAGCGGCTCTACGAGGAGGATCTCGTCGAGTACGAGGGCGCGTCGGTCAACTGGTGTCCCGACTGCGAGACCGTTCTCGCGGCGGCCCAGGTGGAGGAACGCGAGATCGAACGCAGCGAGATCTCGGAAGGAGCGAGCGGCGACGCCGCGAGCCGCGAGGTCGAGCGCAGCGAGACCTCGGATAGGGAGAGCGATGAAACCGCGAGCCGCGACACCGAGCGCGTCTGCTGGCGCTGCGAGACGCCCGTCGGCCGGCGCGAACTCGACCAGTGGTTCTTCACGATCACCGACTACGCCGAGGAACTTCACGACGGACTGGACGACCTCGAGGGGTGGCCCGACGGCGTCCGCGAGATCCAGCGCAACTGGATCGGCCGACAGGAGGGCGCGCGGATCGGATTCGAAGTCGCCGGTGCCGCCGGCGACGCCGAGACCGCCAGCGATGAGGCCGGCACCGCGACGACTACCGTCGACGTCTTCAGCACCCGACCGGAGACGGTCTACGGCGCGACCTACCTCGCGGTCTCGCCCGGTCACGACCTCGCCGACGAACTCGCCGCCGAGGACGACGACGTCGCGGCGTACGTCGAGGACGTCCGCGAACGGGACCCCGGCGAGGTCGGCTTCTCGGGCGTCGAAACCGACGCGACCGCGACCCACCCGCTCACCGGCGCGGAGCTCCCCGTCTACGTCGCCGGCTACGTCTTAGAAGACGTCGGGACCGGCGCCGTGATGGGCGTCCCCGCGCACAACGAGCGCGACCACGCGTTCGCGCTCGAGCACGACCTACCGATCGAGGGCGTCGTCGCGCCGAAGGACGCGAGCGTCGACGTCGACCTCGAGTCGGACGCCTACACCGGCGAGGGAATCCTCGAGAACAGCGGCGAGTACAGCGGGCTCGAGAGCGAGACCGCCCGCGAACGGCTCCTCGAGGAGGTCGCGGCCATCGAGGACGACGTCACCTACCGCCTGCGCGACTGGCTGATCTCCCGCCAGCGGTACTGGGGGACGCCGATTCCGGTCGTCCACTGCGACGACTGCGGCCGCGTGCCGGTGCCCGACGAGGACCTGCCGATCGAGTTGCCGGAGTTCGTCCGAACGACCGGGAACCCGTTGGACGCCGCCGAGGAGTGGAAGCAGACGACCTGTCCCGACTGCGGCGGCCCGGCCGAGCGGGAGACCGACACGATGGACACCTTCGTCGATTCCTCGTGGTACTTCCTGCGCTTTCTCTCGCCCGGCCTCGAGGACGCCCCCTTCGACGCCGAACTGGCCGACGACTGGCTGCCGGTCGACGTCTACGTCGGCGGCGAGGAACACGCCATCCTCCACCTGCTCTACACGCGCTTCTTCACGAAGGCGCTGGCCGATCTGGGGCTGCTCGAGCGACGCGAGCCCATTCGGGAGCTCAAGAGCCAGGGGACGGTGCTGTACGACGGCGAGAAGATGTCGAGTTCGAAGGGCAACGTCGTCGCGCCCCAGGAGTACGGCGCGGAGACGACGCGGCTGTTCGTCCTCTCGGCGGCCCACCCCGAACAGGACTTCGAGTGGACCGCGAACAACGTCCGCGGCGCCTACGAACTCCAGCAGGACCTCTACGGGATGGCCTCGGCGTTCGTCGAGGAGGGCGACACGCGCGTCAAGCGCCGCCCCCACGACGGCTATCTCGCCCGCGAGATCGACCGCACGATCGTCGCGGTCACCGACGAGTACGAGCGATTCCGCTTCCACCGAGCCGCCACTGAGATCCGAGAACTGGCGCGGCTGCTCCGCCGGTACCGGGAGTACGACCGCCCCCACGGCGAGGTCTATCGGCGGGGACTGCTGACGCTTTCGGCGCTGATCGCGCCGATGGCGCCCCACCTCGGCGAGGAGTGCTGGAACAAGCTCCGCGGCGAGGGACTGGTCGTCGAGGCCGACTGGCCCGCGCCCGAGAGCGACGTCGAGGACTACCGACGCGAGCGCCGGCTGGTCGAGACGACGCTCGCGGACGTCCGGGACATCGTCGACACCGCGGCGATCGACGACCCCGAGCGGATCGACCTCGTCGTCGCCCAGGACTGGAAGTACGAGACGATCCGGCTGCTCCGCGACGACGTCGACTCGATCGAGGGAACGGGTACCGAGTCGCTCGTCGATCGCGTCCTCGAGGCCGGAGTCGACGCGGAGCGCGAGACCGTCGCCCCGTTCGTGGCAGACCTGCTGGCTCGCGGCGATCACACGGAACTCGAGGAGGTCTCCGACGCCGCGTCGGAACGCTCGATCCTCGAGCGAAGCGCCTGGCTGGTCACCGACGAGTTCGACGCCGACGTCACCGTGCGTCAGGCGACCGACGGCGACGAACTGGCGGAGGCGGCGCGGCCGGGCAAGCCGGCGATTCACATCAGTTAAGAACCGTTTTAACTATCAAAACGGTGATATCAGTACCCGTCACTGAGACGGGGGCTCAAGAACGATCGATAATTTGCCGTCGAACGGCCATCTCCGAAAACCTTCGATATCGAAGGCTGACGGGCGGATTTCTGCCAAGAACGAGATTAAGAAGGACAGTTTTATTCCATCGGATTTGGTAGGGTGGTAATATGACGGAGGGGGACGGCGATAGCGTCGACACCACGTGTCGGAGATCGCCAAGCCGGACAGTTATCGAAGCCGTCGCCGAAGCCGAGGGTGTACCGACCGAGGAGCTCCGGCCGCCGACGTACGCATCGCTCCACGACATCGTCGATCCGGAAGCGCTGGACTCGCTCTTCGCGCCGCGCTCGAACGGGACGCCACGATCCGACGGGGAGGTCTCGTTCCCGTACTGTGGCTACCACGTCACCGTCGAGGCCGACGGATCGATAACGCTCGAGGAAACGGACGATCGAACCGAGTAGTCGTCGACGTTCCGGACGGTCGGGCTGAACGAAAGGACGCTATCCGGACGGAAAGACTCTTTTCGACGAAGTACGGTAGTACGGATCAATGGAGAGCCACTACGAGGTCCTCGGGCTCTCGCCGACCGCCGACGAACGCGAGGTGCGGCGAGCCTACAGGACGCTGCTGAAGGAACACCATCCCGATCAGGGTGGCTCTCGAGAACGGTTTCTCCAGATCAAGGAGGCCTACGAGGCGCTCGTGGGCGAACGACCGCCGACCGATCCGGAAGCGGACGACGACGCGACCTCGCGCGTCGGGGACGGGTCGACGCCGACGGCGAGCGATCCGACGTACGATCCGGATCTCGCCGACGTCGACGACCCCGGACACCAGGCCCTCTCCGTCGACGGCGAGCAACTCAGCCTGACGCTCGCGGGACTCGTCCAGCACGTCTCCCTCGAGCGACTCGTGGACGGCGTCCCGGCGGCGACCGACCGGACGGTCGCGTTCTTCCGCGTCCGGAACACGGGCTCGACGACGATTTCCTGGGACGGCGCGGCGAACGCGGGTTTCATCGGCGACGACGGCTTCCTCTACCAGGGGTCGAATATCGTGTCGCCCCACGCGGATCGGCTGCCGGAGCGGTGGAGCGTGTCCGCCGCCGAGATCGATCCCGGCCGGGCGCTCGACGCCGCCGTCATCGCGCAGGAGCTCCCCGCGGACGTGACCGTCGAGCAGGTCGTGTACACCCACCACGCCGGCGGGGACGGGGCGGGGGCGGACGCGGACACCGAACGCTACCTCTTCGAACTGCGACCGCTCGTCCGCGAACGACTCAATCGCCTCCCCTACCGCCGCTAGCGCGCCGCCTCCGGCCGCCATCGCTGACAGCGGCGTTTCGGAATGGCAAGACAGATACGGGATTGCTCCCAACGGTCGACAATGGCAACCGCCGACGCGAGACGACGGCTTCGAGAGCAGCCGATCGGCGCCACGATCCTCCTGACGATCGTCGGCTACACGCTCGTCCTCGGAACGTTCCTCCTCGACGTCCCGATCTATCCGGATCTCTCCCTCGAGCAGGTCAACCTGCTCACCGACCTGATCGCGGTCAACAACGCGATCGCGACGCTCCTCCTGGTCGCGGGCTGGTACTGGATCCGGGCCGGCGAGATCGCGAAACACCGGCTCGCGATGATCGCCGCGTTCGGACTGATCCTCGTGTTTCTGGTCCTCTATCTCCTCAAAGTCGGCGGCGGCGGCACCAAACACTTCGAGGGACCGCAACTGGTGAAGTACGCCTACCTGCTCATGCTCGCCGTCCACATCCTCCTCTCGATCGTCTCGGTCCCGGTCGTGCTGTTCGCGCTGATCCTCGGACTGACGCACACGCCCGCGGAACTCCGCCGGACGGCCCACGCGCGGATCGGCCGCATCGCCGCGGGCGCGTGGATCCTGAGCCTCGTGCTCGGCGTCGTCACCAACCTGATGCTCAACCACATCTACGGCTACGAGTTCGGCATCGTGCTCGCCCCGCTGCTCTGAGCGGCTCGTCGAGACGCCACACTCGGTGGCGGTATTTTGGTCGTCGCGGTCGTACGAACGGTATGCGAGTACGCGGGAGTCTCTCACCGGCGAGGATCACCGACCTCCTCGAGGACGCAACGATTCCGATCCGACTGGCCTGTCGAACGCCCGAGGACAACCTCTGGATGTGCTCGCTGTGGTACCGACTCGAGCGAACAGAGGCCGACGAGCCCGCGAACGGCGAGACCGACGGCGGGTGGCGGCTCCGGTGTGCCACCGCGGCGTCCGCAGATATCGTCTCCTTTCTCGAGGCCGATCCCCGGGTCGCCTTCGAGGTGTCGACGAACCAGCCGCCGTACGCGGGCGTCAGGGGTCGCGGGGCCGTTTCGATCGACCCCGACCCGGAGAAGGAGACGCTTCGGGACCTCCTCGAGCGGTATCTCGGCGATACGGAGTCGCAACTGGCCGGGGCGTTACTGGACGAGGATCGCGAGGAGGTGACGACCACGATCGAGCCGGCGGTGGTATACGGCTGGGACTTCGCGGAGCGGATGGCGGACGTCGAGGCGACGGACTCGTCGTGATCGCCGCCGATTCCGGCCGACGCCCGATCAGTAGGGTAGGACGTACAGCGCGATCGTCAGGAACGGGATCAGCGCGAGCAACATCGCGACCGCGTAGCCGAACATCTCGCGGGCCCGGATGTCCGTGATCGCCAGCAGCGGCAGCGCCCAGAACGGGTTCGCCAGATTGGTGTGGGCGTCGCCGACCGCGTAGGCCATCGTCGCGTGGCCGGTCTCGATCCCCAGTTCGTGGGCCGCCTCGAGGACCGAGGGGCCGAGGACGATCCACTCGCCGCCGCCGGAGGGGACGAAGAAGTTGACGATCGCGCCGGTGATCCACGCGATGACCGGGAACGTCTCCGGCGTCGAGACGGCGAGCAGCCCGGTGGCGATCGTCTCCGCGAGGCCGGAGCCGGCCATCATCCCCTGGATCCCCGCGAAGAAGGGGAACAGCAGGATGATACCGGCGGCGGCCTCGGACGCCTCGCCGAACCGGTCCCGGTAGGCCATCGGTCGCGTGTAGATCGCCAGCCCGACGAAGAGGAACGCGAAGTTCAGAACGTTCAGGTTCAGCGCGTCGAGCCCCTGCGAATAGAATTGCCAGGCGACCACGGCGACGCCGGTCAGCGCGATGACGCCGCCCAGCAGTCGACTGTTATCGATTTTCTCGGCCGGGAGCCGGGCGTCGGTTTCCCCGGTCGAGTCGGTCGCGGGCGAGCCGCCGTCGACCGCGAGATCGTCCGACTCGTCGGTCGTCGGCTCCGTCCCCGGCTTCGCCTCGAGCAGTTCGTCCTCGGAGACGTACGCGGAGATGTCCCGGGAGCGCTCCGGCGAGGGCGACAGCAGGTAGAGCACGATCGCCGCGAAGACGATCGACAGGCCGGTGAGCGCGAGCGCGTACGTGCTGAAGATGGTCGCGGACGTGCCGACGGTGTCGTCGACGACGCCGAGTTCGACGAACTCGTTGCCCGGCGTCGCCAGCAGGAGCGGGGCGGAGCCCGACAGCCCCCAGTGCCAGGTGAGGCCCAGCCCCATGTAGCCGGCCACGCAGAGCAGCGGATAGTGGACGTCGATGTCCCGTCGATACGCGGCCTTGCCCATCTCTCGAGCGAAGATGGCCCCGACGACGAGGCTCAGTCCCCAGTGGATCCAGGCCAGCGCCATCGAGACGACGCCGACGAGGACGACGGCCTGTCGGCCGCTGTCGGGAAACGTCGCCAGCCACTGGAGCGCGTCGTTGACCCGCGGATGGTACGCGATCACGAACCCGGTCATGATGATCAGCACCATCTGCATCGCGAAGGTCAGGAACGACCAGAACCCGTCGTACCAGAAGCCGACCATCTCCGTCGGTCCCTGCCCCTCGACGACCATGCCGACGACGAAGACGACGTACGACAGGATGATCGCGAACAGGAACGGACTCGGCATCCACCGTTCGACGACGTCCGCGATCCCCTCCCCCGCTCGTTCGATGACGGTGCCACGCGGCTCCGACTCCACCGGTGCGGACATATGCGAACTGCCATCAGACACCGTGATAAACATTATGTGCCGTGACATGGGGCTTCGAATCGAATGCGAACCGACGGCGGCTCGGCCCCCGACGGCGGATCGAACGCCGTCCGCGGCGCCGACTCGAGCGGGCCCGGCTTCTACCGCGGCTGGCGCGTCGTCGCCGGCGGCTTCGTCGGCGCGCTCGTCGTCTTCGGGCTCTCCTACGCGTTCGGCGTCTTCCTCGAGCCGATCCAGCGGGAGCTCGGCCTCTCCCGGTCGGGCGTCTCCGTCGTCTTTTCCCTGCAGACGGTCGTCATCTACCTCGCGGCGGCGGTCCTGGGAGTGCTCGCCGACCGGTTCGGCGTGCGACGTCTGCTGTCGGCCGGCGCGGCCGTCCTCGCGGTCGGAGGCCTCTGGACGAGCCGCGCCGACACCTACGCGGGCCTCCTCGTCGCCTACGGCGTCTGTACCGCGGTCGGTCTCGGCGCCATCTACGTCGTCTCGTACGCGACCGTCCCGCGGTGGTTCGGCCGCCGTCGCGGCCTCGCGACGGGCATCGCGACCGCCGGACTCGGGATCGGAATGGTCGCGCTCGCACCCGCCGCGAGCGCGCTCGTGGCCGCGCTGGGGTGGCGGCTCGCGATCCTCGCGCTCGTCCTCGTCTCCGCGGCCGCCGTCGCCGGCGTCGTGCCGCTGTTCGCCGACGATCCGTCCTCGAGCGACGCTCCCGTCGACGCCGAGCGGGAGTTTCCCGACGGCGTTCCGGACCGGGAGCCGCCCGACTGGGACGCGTACCGGCGCGAACTCGCCGCGGTCGCGCTCTCCCGTCCGTTCCTGCTGGTGTTCGCGGGCTGGGTGCTCGTGTACGCGACGCTGTACGTCGTGCTCGTCCACGTCGTCCCCCACGCGAGCGACGCCGGACTCGGCGACGGGACGGGCGCGACGGCCATCGCCGTCGTCGGCGCGACCACGGCCGTCGCGCGGATCGGGATCGGCGGACTCGCCGATCGGCTGGGCCGCGTCCGGACGTTCGTCGCGTGTTCGGCCGTCATGGGCCTCTCGACGCTGTGGCTCCCGCTCGCCGGCTCCGCGATCGGACTGTACGCCTTCGCGGTCGTCTTCGGCGTCGCCTACGGCGGCAACGGCGCGCTGCTCTCGCCGCTCACGGTCGACCTCTTCGGATCGGCGAACCCGAACGCGATCTTCGGACTCGTCTCGCTGTCGTTCGCCGTGTCGGGGTCGATCGCGCCGTGGCTCGCCGGGCTCACGTACGATCTCACCGGGACGTACACGCCCGCGTTCGTCGGCGCGGGACTCGCGGGACTGGTCGGCTCGATACTAATTGCGGGCGCCGACGCGAGTCTCGAAACCGACTCGTGACGTGAGCCGACCCGCGTCCGTCGTCCGATCTCAGTCCGTCCGCGGGATCGACCGCGCGCCGAGGGCGAACGCGACCGCGGCGACGACCGCCAGCACGGCGAGGTTCGACAGCGCCGGGTCGACGCCGGCCACCCCGGCGACGTCGGCGTCGGCGTACGTCGCCGCACGGACGCCGCGGGCGAAGTAGGTCAGCGGCGAGAGGTTCACCAGCGGCTCGAACCAGCCGGGAAGCTGCTCGAGCGAGACGAACGTCTCGGAGAGGAAGAGCAGCGGAAGGCCGATGGCGTTGCTGGCGGCGACGGCGCCGTCCTGGGAGTCGGTGTAGCTGCCCAGCATCGCGCCGACGCCGCAGAAGGCGACGACGCCGACGAGGATGTAGGGGACCAGCAGCGGCGAGAACGCGATTTCGGCGCCCGTCAGGACGACCACCATCGCGAGGATCAGCAGGCTCGCCAGACCGATGATCACGGCGTTGACGGCGGTCTGGGCGAGCAGCCACTCGCCGCGGGTCAACGGCGTCGTCGCGAGCTTCTCGAAGCGGTTCCCCTCGCGGTGGCGCGCGACCTCGCTGCCCATCCGCGACAGCGGCGTGAAGAGCACGACGACGGCGAGGTAGCCCGGCACGTAGTAGGCCGCCGGCTCCGTGAACAGCCCCCCGCCCGTCGGATCCGTCTGGACGAGCGCGCCGAAGATGGCGATCAGGATCACCGGGAAGAAGAACGTGAAGAAGACCGCCGTCCGGCGGCGGACGAACGACCGCCAGCCCGCGCCCGTCGCCGCGCGAACGCGACCGACCCGAGTCACGCCGTCTCACCCGCGCGAGCGAGATCGTCGGCGTCCGCTTCGCCGTCGCCGTTCCCGCCGGCCCGGCCGGTTCGGTCGCGTTCCGTCGCGTCGGCCAGCGCGAGGTAGACGTCCTCCAGGTCGGGTTCGGCCCACGTCAGCCCGGAGTACTCGAGGCCGCGGTCCTCGAGGTAGTCGACGACGGTCCCGATTTCGGCGGGACCGACGTCGCGGACGACGAGCGCGCCGTCCGCTCGGGCGCCGCGAGGACCGCGACCGCGGGCCGGCCGTTCGACCGGATACTCGAGTCCGTCGAAGGCCTCGGGAGTCGCCGTCGTCGCGATCGTGAGCCGGCTCGAGCCGCCGTGTTCGGCGACGAGTTCCGCGGGGGTGCCGCGGGCGACGACGGCGCCGTCGGCGAGCAGGCCCACGCGGTCGGCCAGCCGCTCGGCCTCGGCCATGTCGTGGGTCGTCAACAGGACGGTCGTCCCCGCGTCGGCGAGGTCCTCGATCAGCCGCCAGACGGTGCGCCGGCCGGCGGGATCGATCCCGGTCGTGGGCTCGTCCAGAAAGAGCACGTCGGGATCGTTGACCAGCGTCGCGCCGACGCAGACCCGACGCTGCTGGCCGCCCGAGAGGTCCTCGTACCAGGTGTCGCCGGCGTCCGCGAGGCCGACGTCGGCGAGGACGTCGTCGGGGTCGCGGGGGTCGTCGTACAGCCCCGCGTAGTAGTCGAGGAGTTCGCGGGCGCTCAGGCGATCCGGCGGCGAGAAATCCTGCGGGAGGACGCCGAGCCGGTCCCGGTCGATCGCCGCCGGCGACTCGCCGAGCACGCGAGCCGCGCCGGAATCGGGCTCGGTCGTCCCGGTCAGCGCGCGCACGAGCGTCGTCTTCCCGGCCCCGTTCGGACCGATCAGCGCGAAGACCTCGCCGGCGGAGACGGAGAGCGACGCCCCCGACAGCGCCGTCGTCTCGCCGTACGTCTTCTCGAGGTCCGTCGCGTCGACTACGGCAGACATACGGTCGAGTTCCGGCGCGTCGGGGGTAAGGGGTTCGATTCGAGACTCGATGGGCCGACTCGAGTCGATCAGTCGGTCGCTTCCGGCGCGGGAACCGTCTCCGGCTCCGGATCCTCGACGACGTGGCGATCCGGCAGGTCGGGCGTGGGCTCGCGGCCGACCGTGAAGAACCGCTCGGTGCGCGTCAGTTCCTCCGTCGCCGGGCTCGGTTTCGTGAACCGTTCGAACTCGACGGCGACGCCCGACGAATCGGACGCGGACGCGCTCTCGGCCTCGGGCGCGATGCGGACCGCGGCCAGCTGGTACGACGGGTAGAACACCGGCGGGAGGATGCCGATGATCCCGTCCCGACGGTGGAGGCGCTTGAGCCACGTCCCGGTGTTGACCAGCACGCCGCCGTCGACCTCCTTCAACATCGGGCGGTGGGTGTGCCCGAAGCAGAAGATCGTCGTCTCCGGCTCGTCCGCGAAGACCGTTCGAGCCCGCTCCTCGTAGGACGCGACCGGATCGACGGTGAGTTCGGTCTCGAAGACGCCGAAGCGGTCGACCGTCTTCCTGATGTCCCGGCGGATGAAGTACAGCGGAATGCCCGCGAGCAAGAGCACGCCGACGACGGCGACGTTGAGCGTGAGGAGGAACCAGGCCGCGCTGCCGGCCCTGCCGAACTGGCCGAGGAACGCTTCCGTCTGGGTGACCGGCACCGACCAGATCCCCGCCAGATGCAGCCCCGCCAGCACCGCGAGGACGGCGCTGATGTTAAAGAGCAACAGGAACGGCACCAGCGAGTACCGTAGCAGCGGGTTCATCTCCCGGTAGAAGTACTTCGAGAAGAGCCAGATCGGCATCCGCTCGGTCGGCGTGACCGCCTGCACGTCCTTCAGCCAGTTGTACCGCCCGCGGTCGGAGAGCTGGCCCGCTCGGCTCGTGACGAGCGTGTTGTAGTAGTAGCCGAGCGGCGTCGCGTGGGGGTTCCCCCAGTCGTCGATCTGGTTGTTGGCGTCCTGCTGGTGGCCGTGTTCGAAGTGGATCGCCTGGTCGCCGACCGGTCTGGTGATCGACTCGTCCTGGACGAGGTCGACGTTGTACTCCGCGAAGCGATCGACGTACTCGTCGTACGCCGCGAGTTCGTGGTCGTGGTTCCCCGGCAACAGCGTGATGGGGACGTTCTCCCCCGTCGCCCGGAGTTGCTCGAACAGCGTCGGATACGTCTCCGCTAAGACCTCGAACTTCTCGATTCCGTCGACCGTCGTGAACTCCCAGAGTCCGAAGGCGTCGCCGTTGATGATCAGTTCGGCGTTTTCGTCGGTCCGTTCCAGCCGCTCGAGGAAGGAGCGCAACTCGTCGAGAAACTCGACGTCCTCGAGCTGTTCGTCGCCGCCGATGTGGAGGTCGCTGATGACGTAGTAGACCCGATCGTCGTCGTCGCCGTCATCGGTCTCGGTGGCCATTCGTTCCCAGCCAATGGCTCCACTTCGAAAGCTGTTGTCGTCTGTATCTCGCAGCGAACCGCGGTCGCGTCGACGGGTTCGAGCCGCGCTAACGAGATATGACGTATTTATCCGGCATATCGGCACCGTACACGAAACGGGGGAGGGGGCGGGGTCGGCCATCCCTCCGCATAACGAAGGGCCGCTCCGTCGATCTGTAGCCGATGGCGGGGCAGGGACAATCGGAGCGCATCGACGAGTACAGGGTGAGACCGTACGAGCGAGGGGACCGGGACGGCGTCCTCTCGTTGCTCGAGACCGAGTGGGGGCACCGACCCGGTCGCGACTGGTTCGAGTGGAAGTACGTCGACGATCCGTACCTCTCGCACGTCCCGATCACGCTCGCCGAGCGAGACGGCGAAATCGTCGCCGTGCAGGGGTACGTGCCCTGCCGGCTCCGCCGCGGCGAGCGCACCGTCCCGGCGCTCAAACCGGTCGACGCGGTCGTCCACCCGGACCACCGTCGCAACGGGCTCTACTCTCGGATTACCGAACGCGGAATCCGTCGCTACCGGCAGCGGGAGTCGGCGCTGTTTTTCAACTTCCCGAACGCGGCGTCGCTCGGCGCACAGCAGCAACTCGGCTGGTCCGAAGTGGCGGTCGTGCCGACGTACTACAGGGTCCACCGGCCGGGCGAACTGCTTCCGGACGGGCCGGCCGCCGGCTCGGTCGGGCGAGCGGCGGACGCCGTTACGCGAACCGGACTCCGCCTCTGCGATCGGTTTTCGCCGGCGGACGGGACGTACGACGTCGAGCGATACGCGTCGCCGCCCGCCGACCTCCTCGAGTCGATCTACGAGACGCGGGTTCCCCGGGCGTTCCACGCCCTTCGCGAGGCGAAGTACTACCGGTGGCTCTTCGACGCGCCGACGCTGGCGCACACCGCGTACGTGGCCACCCGCGACGACCGCCCCGTCGCCGCGCTCGTCACGCGATCCGGCGGCGAGGACGGCGTGCTCGTCTTCGATTCGGTGCCGCTGGCGTCGCGCCACGACGCGTTCGCCGACCTGCTCGCGGCGGTCGTCGCCGACAACGCGGACGCCGACGTGCTGTCGGTGACCGGCGGGACCCTGCCGCCGTCGCTGCTCGCCCGCTTCGGCTTCGTCAGTTACGAACTGCCGCTCGTCTCGCGGTTCTGTCACCCCACGTACATGGCGGTTCGGCCCCTCGCGAACGGGGACGACGGCGGGCGGTTCTCGCGGCGCGCGCTCGCCGATCCGGAGAACTGGTGCGTTTCTTTCCTCGAGGTCAAAGATTAGGTTGTCAACGGCGCCACCGTGGATACGCTGCGGGCGCCGGCCGTCGCGACTTCTTGCCCTCGCAGGGTCAACCGTTACCCGCCGATTCGTGGTACCGGTTCGGGAATGCCCCGAATCGGTTACACCCTCTCGAGCGAGGAGAACGGCCCGAACGAACTCGTCGACATCGCCCGGCGCGCGGAGGAGGCGGGCTTCGACTTCCTTTCCATCTCGGACCACTTTCATCCGTGGGTCTCGGCGCAAGGCGAGTCTCCCTTCGTCTGGTCGACGCTGGGCGCGATCGCCAACGAGACCGACGAGATCGAGGTCGGCGTCGGCGTCACCTGCCCGACGATCCGGATCCATCCGGTCAACGTCGCCCACGCCGTCGCCACCGTCGACGAACTGTTCGGCGACCGCTTCACGTTCGGCGTCGGCACCGGCGAGAACTTGAACGAGCACGTCACCGGCGAACGCTGGCCGGAACACGACGTCCGCCTCGAGATGTTGGACGAGGCGATGGACGTCATGCGGAAGCTGTGGACCGGCGAGACGACGAGCCACCACGGCGAGCACTACACGGTCGAGAACGCCCGGCTCTACACCTGTCCCGACGAGCAGCCGACGACGATCGCCAGCGCGTTCGGTCCCCAGACCGCGAAGTGGACCGCCGACAACGCCGACGGCCTCTGGTGTTCCGGCCCGAAGGGAGCGCCCGTCGAGGCCTACGAGGACGCCGGCGGCGACGGCCCCACGTACACGCAACTGCACGGCTGCTACGCCGACAGCGAGGAGGAAGCGATCGAAACGATCTACGAGCAGTGGCCCAACGGCTCGATTCCGGGCGAACTCGGCCAGGAACTGCCGACGCCGGCCCACTTCGAGCAGGCCGCCCAGATGGTCGAGAAGGAGGACATCGCCGAGGCCGGGACGACCACCGAGCCGGACGCGCAGGCCCACATCGACAGCATCGAGGAGGCGCTCGAGGCCGGCTACGACCACGTCTACTTCCACCAGGTCGGGGACGAACAGGAGAAGGCGATCGAGCTCTACGAGGAGGACGTGCTGCCGTCGTTCCAGTGAGGCCGACGGTATGCGTTCGGCGCCGTCGATTCCGCTCCGGGAACCCGCTCGAGGAGAACCTTCAAGTGCGATATCCGTGTCTGCGAAACAATGGTCAGTCCGAACGAGGATCCGATCGAACTCGTTCCGTCCGGACACGAACGGTGGCGCGAGCGGTTCGTCGCCGAACGCGACCGCGTACGCGATACCCTCCGTAACGCGTCGCTCGAGGACGCCGTCGAACGGATCGAACACGTCGGCTCGACCGCCGTCCCCGACCTCGCGGCGAAGGATATCGTGGACCTCGACATCGTCGTCGCGGACGACGCAGTGGTCGACGTGTCACGAGCCCTCGAGTCCGAACTCGGCGGCGATCGGGTCGAGAACAGCGTCCAATGGCATCCCGTGTTTCGCCGCGAGAGCGGTCAACGGTTCAACGACCACGTCTTCGCGGCCTCGAGCGACGGCTGGAAGCGAAGCGTCGTCACGCGCGACGTGCTCGAGACTCATCCCGCGCTCCGGCGGGAATACGAGTCGCTGAAACGCGATCTGACCGCTGAACACGACGATCTAGTCGCCTACTCCGAGGGGAAACCGCGTTCCTCGGCCGCGTCCTCGAGGTCGCTCGAACGGCCGACGCGTTCGACTTCGAGTTTTCGGTGCCGACGCTCGAGTCGTGACGAGAACGATCGGTATCCCCGGGAAGAGCGGACTCAATCCCCGAATCAGACGGCCAGTGCGACGAACCGGTTGATCGCGTCGTCGTCGCCGGCGACGATTAACGCGTCGTCCGCGTTGACGACGAACTCCGGGCCGAGGTCGGTCAGCAGTTCGCCGTCGCGCTCGACCGCGACGACGGTACAGCCGGTCCGCGCCCGCAGGTCGACCTCCCCGAGGCTCTTCCCGGCGATCTGGGGCGCGGTCGTCCGGACGAGTTCGAACTGCGTCTCGGGCGTGAGGATCTCCTCGTCCTCGATCAGCACGGAGGCGAGCATCCGACCGGTAACCGTCGACAGCGAGAGGACGTACTCCGCGCCGGCGCGGTAGAGTTTCGGGATGTTCTCCGTCTCGTTGGCCCGCGCGATGATCTCGATATCCGGGGCGACCTGTTTGAGAACCAGCGTCGCGTAGATCGTCGTCGCGTCGTCGTTGACGGTCAGCAGAACCGAGCGGGCCTCGTCCGCGCCGGCGGTCTCGAAGACGTCCTCGTCGGTGATGCTGCCGACGACGTCGACGCCCGGCTCGTCCGCGAGGTCGACGACGGTGGTCGAGACGCCGTTGCCCGCCAGCGTCTCCACCGCGGTCCGGCCGACGACGCCGTAGCCGCCGACGATCACGTTTTCCGGCCGGTGCTCGAGCGTCGAGACCGCCCGCGCTTTCAGTTCCGTGAGGTCGTCGCGCCGGCCCGCGACGAGCAGGATCGTGTTGCCGTCGATCCGGTGATCCGGGCCGGGAACGGGGACGAACTCGCCGTTGAACCACGCGCCGATGACGGTGATCCCCATCCGATCCCGGATCCCCGACTCGGCGACCGTCCGACCGACGAGGTCGCTGTCGTCCTGGACGAGCAGCTCGGTCACCTCGAGGTCCTCGCTGAGTTCGATCGTGTCCCGGAGTTCGGCCGACAGCGTCGTCGTCGCCTTCGTCGCGAGGCTCTGGCCCAGCACCCGCCGCGGGCGGACGGTCTCGTCGGCGCCGGCGTAGCGGTGGTAGCTCGCGACGTCCTCGTCCTCGACCACGCTGACGATCGTGAGGTCGCTCGAGAACTCCCGGGCGGTGAGGATCACGACCGCGTTGGTCTCGTCGTCGACGTCGGTGACGAGCGACCGCGCCTCGCCGGCGTTGGCCGCGCGAAGCGTCTCCTCCTGATCGAGTTCGCCGTAGATGGCCTCGGTCCCGTCGTTTGAGAGGTCGACGACGAGTTCGGGATCGTCGTCGACGAAGACGTAGGGCACGTTCGCCGCCTCGAGTTCGTCCGCGAGCACGTCCGATCGCGGCGAGTAGCCGCAGATGACGACGTGGTCGGTGAGGTCGGTCGACTCCGGCGGACGGTCCTGCAGGGCCTGCTGGAACAGCGGGACGACCAGCAGCGGTAAGGCGAGAAAGACCAGCAGCACGCCCGTGAGGTTCATCCCCACGACGAAGAGGTTCATCGCGGTGCTGTCCCAGCCCGCGTCACCGCCGAAGCCCGCGGTCGTCAGCGACTCGATGACGATCTGGAGCGCCTGCGCGAACGTCTTCGTCTCGCCTTCGAAGGCGGCCATCCCGAGCTGATAGAGCCACGCGTAGACGACGACGAGGGCGAAGACGGCGCCCAGCGAGAGCGCGAGTCGGCGCCACCAGTAATTCATTGGGAAACCGTGCCCGTTGCGGGCCTATGTAACTTCCCAACTGTCTCCGTATCGTCCGTTGAGCGTCGCAGGGAGGGGTTCGCACTCGATACCGGCGACGGTCGCATCTCCGTCCGCCGGACCGGGAACGAACGGGAGAAGCCGATCGAATTCCGCGAAGAGGACACCTCGCTGCTGTTCCGAAGGAGGGCGGTAACGGACGGGGTCCGGACGAGAGGCCGCGGCGGCTCGCTACGCTCTCGAGCGGGATTCGATCTCGATACCCGACTCGGACACCGCCGTCACCTCGCCGGCGATAGAGGCGTGCTGCGGGTTACTGATCCCGTCGGAACTCGGCCTCGCGATCGGATCGCCGACATCGACGCGGTCGCCGACCTCGACGCGGTCGCCGACCTCGACGATCGGCACGGCTGGTTCGACGACGTCCGGCTCCGGATTCGTCGCGAGCGGGATCCGGACGCGGGACGGTTCGATCGTCGCGGTCGGCTCGGTTTCCACCTCCCGGTCGCTCCACTCGTACGCCTCGAGCACGTCGATTCGGCCCTCGCCGTACGTGTTTTCCGCGACGGTTTCCTCGTCGAGGACGAGCAGGCAGTTCGTGTGCTTGCGGACGCCGTACTCGTCGAGCGGCGCGTCGACCGGGAAACACCAGCCCGGCCCGCCGTCGGCGATCGCGGCGTCGGCCGGCAGCGTTTCGGGCGGGCAGTCGGCCGCTCGCAACAGTTCGCTCGCGGGCGTCCCGATCGGCACCTCGAGGAACCGATCTCGCGGCACGTCGCCGCTGACGTGGACGTACTTGCGGGTCACGGGGTCGCCGTCCGAGAGGGCACGAGAGATGTTGTACAGCGTTTCGGTGTTCTGGACGAGCCAGCCGTGATCGGTGGGGAGGTCGTTTCCGATGACCGTGCCGTCGACGGTCTTGAGGAGGACGCTCTCCATCCCGTACTGGTACGTGTTCTCCGTGTAGGCGAACACGACGCCGGATTCCGCGTCCCGATCGAGGGGCAGTTCGTCCGGCGGGAGCACCGTGCCGCCGGTTTCGGCCTCGAGGGCCCGCACGTACTCGTCGCGGTCCTTCCACTTCGCGCTGACGACGATCAGGTCGACCACCTGCTCGAGCAGCGCGTCGAACAGCGCGGCGAACGTCTCCGCCTTCGTTTTGCCGAGCCACTTGTCGATGCGGTAGTTCGGCTCGCTCTCCTGGTGGTTCACGAGGAGCGCGTCGACGTCCTCGAGGGCCGTCCACTTCGCGTAGGACGGAAAGCCGGCGCCGCCCGCGCCCGCGACGCCGGCCGCCCGGATCAGGTCGCTTCCCTGCGCTCGGATATCCGGCCACTCCGCGGCTCGAGTCGACTGCACGCGTGGGGTCGTCATAGCGTGTCGAACGTGGGGTCGGTGCGATCGTACGCCTTTAGCCGCAGCTATGCGGGACGTTTATACCGTCGGTGAACGGCGGTTTTCCGCCACTCGCTCGCGCGGGAATCCGTTCCGTGATCGAACGGTACGTTTGTAGGCGCCGGCGAACGTATTCGGACGCGACCGAATGCGCTACCTCGACGTGAGCCTTCGGCAGCCGCCGGCCGAACGGCATCCCATGCACCAGTTCCTCGTCGATCACGACGAGTACGACGCGTCCCGATTGCTCTACGGGAACCAGTACGCCGCCGACGAGCACGCGGTACTGTTCCACGTCGATGGTCCCCCGCGGGAGCCCTACGAGCGCGCCCTCGAGGACGTATCGTCGCTACTCGCGTTCGAACTCTCGCCCTGTCGCGACGAGTCCTTTTACCTCTACGTCCGGGAACGGCTGACGGATTCCGACCGGACGTTCGTGGACGCGGTCGAGCAGCCGGGACTGATCCTCATCCCGCCGCTCGAGTTCCGGGCCGACGGAACGATCCGACTGAAAGCGGTCGGTCCCGACGATGCCGTCCAGACGATCGTCGACGACGTTTCCGAGGTGATGCGGGTCGACGTTCGCTCGGTCGGCGAGTACTGCGCCGGGCGGATCGACGCTCGAGTGGACCTGACCCGGCGTCAGTTCGAAGCCGTCTCCGCGGCCGTCGACTGCGGCTACTACCGCGCAACGCGCGACGGGTCCCTCGAGGACGTCGCCGAGCGACTCGGCTGCTCGAGCGGGACGGCGGGGGAGTTGCTCCGACGGGCCGAACGGACCGTCATGCGAGGGGTCGTCGACGGCGGGCCGTTCTGAGGGCGCCGCCTCGTCTCGAATCGAACACGGGACCAGAGTCGGGATCGGGGTCGGAATCGTGCGGATTGCCCCGAAGGCAAGGCATACCCGAGACTATCCGCATCGATCACACATGAACCACCGACGACTCGGTTCGACCGGACGCGACGTCTCGGAGGTCGGCCTCGGCACCTGGAACATCGGCGGCAGTTGGGGCGACGTCGACGACGAGACCGGTCGCGAGGTCGTTCGCGCCGCCCTCGAGGCGGACGTCGACTTCATCGACACCGCGGACGTCTACGGCGACGGCCGCAGCGAGCGACACATCGGTCACGTGCTCGACGAGCGCGACGCCCACGACGACGTCTTCGTCGCGACGAAGGCAGGCCGGCGACTCGATCCCCACGAGGCCGATCGGTACGACTACGATCACCTCTCCGAGTTCGTCGCCCGGAGCCAGGAGTACCTCAACGAGGAGACGCTGGATCTCTTGCAACTGCACTGTCCGCCGACGGAGGCGTACTATCAGCCCGAGACGTTCGACGCCCTCGAGCGGCTCGAATCGGAGGGCGAGATCGCCCACGCGGGCGTCAGCGTCGAGACGGTCGAGGAGGCGCTGAAGGCGATCGAGTACGACGTCGTCGAGACGGTCCAGATCATCTTCAATCCGTTCCGCCAGCGCCCGAACGAACTGTTCTTCGAGCAGGCGAAAAAGAACGATATCGGCGTTATCGTCCGCGTCCCCTACGCCTCGGGCCTGCTGACCGGCGCGCTCGAGCGCGATCAGGAGTTCGCCGAGGACGACCACCGCAACTTCAACCGCGAGGGCGAGGCCTTCGACGTCGGCGAGACGTTCGCGGGCGTCCCCTACGAGACGGGCCACGACGCCCTCGAGGCGCTCGAGCCCCACGTCCCCGAGAGCCTCTCGCTGGCCGAGTTCACGCTGCGCTGGATCCTCGACCACGAGGCCGTCTCGACGGTCATCCCCGGCACGACCTCGCCGGACCACGTCCGCTCGAACGCCGCGGTCTCGGACCTCGACTCGCTGTCGAATCGGGCCCACGGCGCGGCGCGGGACGTCTACGAAGAGCACGTCGCGGAGCACGTCCACCACCGCTGGTAGCGTCGCGGTCGGTCGTCGAGTGAGTCGAAACCCGGTTCGCCGCTTCCCCATCCGTTTTGCCGTTCGCGCCGAAACCGTCGCGCATGGAGTACACGACCCTCGGTAACACGGGCACGACCGTCTCGAGACTGTGTTTCGGTACCTGGCGCTTCGCGAAGGAGAGCGGCGGCACCGTCGAAACCGACCGCGAGGAGGCCCACGACCTGCTCGACGCGGCGTGGGAGCGGGGCATCAACTTCATCGACACCGCGAACGTCTACGGCGATCCCAACGGCACCAGCGAGGAGTGGATCGGCGAGTGGCTCGCGGACCGCGATATTCACCGCGAGGACGTCGTCATCGCCTCGAAGGTCTACTTCCCCTTCGACGGCCGGGGCGAGCCCGGCCCGAACGACTCCGGGCTCGGGCGCAAGCACATCCGCGCCCAGATCGAGGGGACCCTGGAGCGGCTCGGCACTGACTACCTCGACGTCTACTACATCCACCGCTGGGACGAGGACACGCCGATCCGAGAGACCATGCGGACCCTCACCGAACTCGTCCGCGAGGGGAAGGTCCGCTACCTCGGCGCCTCCACGATGGCCGCCTGGCAGCTGACGAAGGCGCTGTGGACCAGCGACGTCGAGGGCTTAGAGCGGTTCGACGTCACCCAGCCGATGGTCAACGCGGCCCAGTACGACGAGGTCGGCGACTACCTCGACGTCTGCGCCGATCAGGACCTGGCGGTCTGCCCCTACTCGCCGCTGGCGGGCGGCTTCCTGACCGGCAAGTACGACCGCGCCGAGGACGGCTCCGTCGAGGCGCCCGACGGCTCTCGAGGCAGCTTAGACGAGATGTTCGACGAGTACTACGCGACCGAGCAGGCCTGGGACGTCCTCGAGGCCGTCGAGTCCGTCGCCGACGAAGTCGACGCCTCTCCGGCCCAAGTTTCGCTGCGCTGGCTGATGGATCAGGATCGCTTCACCTGCGTCCCGATCGTCGGCGCGCGAACGCCCGAGCAACTCGAGGAGAACGTCGGCGCGGTCGAGGTCGACCTCACCGACGAGCAGTTCGAGCGGATCGACGCGGCCCGCAGTAGCGACGAGTAACGGACCGCACCCTCAGAACGACCGAGTGACGACGGGCACGAGGTCGTCCAGCGCGGGGACGCCGAACACCTCGATCGTCGCGACGCCGGCGGCCGCGAGAACCGTGAGGACGACCGCGACGGTCGCCCACGCGATCGCCGCGATCGAGGCCGCATCGACCCAGTCACCGGGATACCGTCGCCCGATGACCGCGACATAGACGACGAACAGCAGGACCTGTCCGAGCAGGGGCACCCAGCCGAACAGCGCCCCGACGACGACCAACACGACCGCGCCGAGCAGCCCGGTGATCGCGGCGTTGACGTAATCCCTCGAGCCGACGACGTAGCGGGCACCGAGATAGATCCCCAACCCGCCGGTCAGCAGGCTGACGGCGAACGTGGTGAGGACGACCATTTCCGGCGCTAACCGGTCGGGACCGAGGTAGCTATCGCCTGCACGTGCGAGCGACCGTCCGCGGGACGGGGCGCTTGCGGATCCGGTGCAATCGTCACAGATTCTTAAGTCGACCGGCGAATGATGGCGTATGGAGCGCTGGCAACGGCGAGCGGCGAAGACGGTCGGCGGCGTGATAGCCCTCGTTTTCGTGATGTCGCTGCTGTACCACTATCTCATGGTCGCCGTTGAGGGCCGATCCACGAGCTACTTCCACTCGACGCAGGTCGTCGTCGAGACGTTCACGGGAACCGGATACGGCTCCGACTCTCCGTGGGACGCACCGCTGGCGAATCTCTTCGTGATGGCGATGGATCTGGGAACGTTCCTCGTCCTGTTTACCGTCGTCCCCTACGTCTTTCAGCCGCTCCTCGAGAAATCGCTCTCCCCGGAACCGCCGCGGACGACGGACGCGACCGACCACGTCATCGTCTGCGGCTACTCCTCGCGGAGCGAACGCCTCGTCGAGGAGTTCGAGAGTCGCGGCGTCGCCTACGCCGTCGTCACCGACGACGAGCGCGAGGCGCTGGACCTCGACGACGGCGGGAGGACCGTGGTCTACGGCGATCCGACGGCCGTCGAGACGCTCCGGCGGGTCAACGTCGACGCGGCGACGGCCGTCGTGGTCGACACCGCCGACGAGGTCACGGCGAGCACCGTACTGGCGGTCAGGGAGCGGTCGGCGTCGATACGCGTCGTCGTCCTGTGTAGCGATCCCACGCTCGAGCGGCCGCTGAAGTACGCGGGCGCCGACGTCGTCGTGACGCCGCGGCACCTGCTCGGCGACCGGATCGCCGAACGGGTCCGCGCCGAGATCGATCCGCGACTCAGCGACGTGACGAGCCTCGGCGACGGCGCCTTCCTCGTCGAGGTGTCGATCTTCGAGGACAGCCCCATCTGCGGGCGACCGCTCGGCGAGACCGGACTCCTCGAGGACCGAGAGATGAGTCTGGTCGGGCTGTGGACGGACGGCGAGTTCGTCACCGATCCGTCCCCGGACGTTCGGATCGACGCCGACACCGTGTTGCTCGCCGCCGGCAGCGAATCGCGACTGAAAGCCCTCGAAGCCCGGACCGCGCCCGACCGGACGAACGGCGCCAGGGTCGTCGTCGCCGGCCACGGCGAGGTGGGGTCGACGGTCGCCGACCGGCTGCGAAAGAGCGGCGTCGACTGCACCGTCGTCGACCGCGAGGACGGGCCGGGCGTCGACGTCGTCGGCGACGCGACTGACGAATCGGTCCTCGAGCGAGCTGACCTCGAGACGGCGACGGCCTTCGTCGTCGCGATCGCGGACGACGACGCGGCGATCCTCTCGATACTGGTCGCTCGCGAACTCGCGTCCGACCTCGACGTCGTCGTCCGGGCCAACGACGCGGACAGCGAAACCAAGATGCGACGGGCCGGCGCGGACTACGTGCTCGCGCTGCCCGACATCAGCGGTCGACTGCTCGCCTTGGACGTCCTCCGCGAGGAGATCCTCTCCTACGACCGTCAGCTAACCGTCGTCCGGTTCGAACCCGGTCGCTTCGCGGGCCGGACGCTCGGCGAGACGGCGATTTCCGAGAGCGACTGTACCCTCGTCGCCGTCAAGCGAGACGGCGAGATCATCACGGACGTGCCGCTCGAGTTCCGGTTCGAGACCGACGACAGCCTCCTGCTTGCCGGCGACGACGAGGCGATCGACGCGCTCGATCCCGGTTTCGACTCGAGTTCGGCGTGAGAACTGGTACCGTTTGCGCGAACGTCCCGCGCAGGCGCCGCTAACGTGTGGTGTGGCGATCAGGTCACGGACGGCTGAAGCAACGGTGACGGAGCGACTCGGCGACTCAGAACAGCGACCCGGTCAGGACGAGCGCGTCGACCAGCACCGCGACGAGGACGGCCCCGAGGAAGGCGTTCGAGGCGTGGAACGCCCGGAACGCCGCGGCCTCGGTCTGCTCGAAGTGGAGTCGGACGGCGGCCCAGAGGAAGATCCCGCCGAAGACCGCGACCGTGGCGGCGTACAGCGCGCCGAGGTCGGTGATCCAGGCCAGCGCGACCGTGCTCACGAGCGTCGCCGCGAGGTAGTAGATGATCTGCTTTCGCGTCTCGGTCTCGCCGCGGACGACGGGCATCATCGGGAAGCCGCCGCGGGCGTAGTCGTCCTTGTAGGCCAGCGCGAGGTTGTAGAAGTGCGCCGGCGTCCAGAGGAAGATCACGCCCGCGAGCGCCAACCCGGGGAGCCCGATCTCGTTGGTGACCGCGGCCCAGCCGATCAGCGCCGGGAGCGCGCCCGCGGCTCCGCCGATGACCGTGTTCTGGACGGTGTTCGGCTTGAGGACGAGGGTGTAGACGACGCTGTAGAAGATGATCGCCGCGAGGCCGAGCGCGGCCGCCAGCCGGTTGATCGTCAGGAAGACGCTCAGCGAGGCGACCGTCAACAGCCCGCCGAAGGCCAAGGCGTTGCGAACGGGGATCAGGTCGGTCGCCAGCGGGCGGTCCGACGTGCGGGACATCTTCCGGTCGACGTCGCGCTCGAGGACGTGGTTGAACGTCCCCGAGGCGCCGATGGCGAGGACGCCGCCGCCGAGCGTCGCCAGAATGGTATAGCGGTCGAGCGACGGGCCGGCGGCCAGGGCCATCCCCGCGGCGGCGACCAGACAGAGCAGCCACATCAGCCGCGGCTTCATCATCTTGAAGTACGCAAAGGCGGTGAGCCGGGCTCGAGCGAGCCCCCCTTCGGGCAGAGTGCGACCGCCGCCGGCCGCTCCCTCGCTGACCGCGCCCTCCTCGAGGGGTTCGGGCTCGATCGCGTCGTCGTCGCTGCCGGTCGCGACCTCGAGATCCCATGCGAGCGCGAGGACGATCGTTCCGAAGATCACGAGGCCGAGCGAGAGGTGGAGGCCGGGGACGATCGCCGCGGAGCCGAACAGCGCCGTCGCGGCGCCGACGCCGACCTGGATAACGTAGAGGACGGCGCCGAGGACGATCGCCGCCGTGACGCGTCTCGAGGCGACGCCGAGGACGGCGGTGACGGCCGTCGCGGCGACGAGCAGGCCGACGACGACGGCCGCGATCCGGTGGCCCCACGCGACGACGAGTTGGGTCTGACTCAGCGGATCGACGGGTGCGTGACAGGTCGGCCAGGTCGAACACGCCGCGGTCGCGTTCGTCAGCGAGGTCGTCGCGCCGACGATCAACAGGAGGTAGACGCCCAGCGCGGTCGCTGTCAGTAGTGCGGAGAAGCGCTGTCGAGTGCCGATCGGACGGGGAAACGACGCTGATTCGGTTGCCACGGCTATTCTCGTCTACACCGTTCGACTCCGCGTATTTATCGTTCCCGCTTCGTCCCGCTTCTCGGGAATCGGCGCGCGGGCGGACGCCGCCCGATCGTCCTCGCGTCGCGATCGCTGAAACGAAGGCGGAGATCAATACGTGACGGTCGCGTAGGAGGCGGTGTGCACCCGACCGACCGATCGCGGTCGACCGCCGATACCGACGGCGGAGCCGCGAGCCACGCGGAGATCGACCTCCGGGGAGACGAACCGGCCGCGCGGTGTCCCTACTGCGGCCGGCCGTTTCGCGAGCGGCGCCTCGAGGCGCTCCACCGGGGCTTCGACCACCCCGACCGGCTCTCGGACCGCGATCGGGCCGCCTTCGAGCGGGCCTATCTCGAGGAGCGGACGGAGATCCGCCGGTATCGGTTGCTCGCGCTCGGCGCAGTGATCCTGTGTTACTTCTGTTTTCTGTTCGTCTACGCGCTCGTTCTCTGAATCCGCTCGCGTCGTCGGGCTCGGAGCGATCCGCGACGGCCGTCGGACTCCGTCCCCGACGGGTACAGTCCGGCGGTCACATTCCCATGTCGTCGGCCGCCGCGGGCACCGGCAGGTCGTGCGGGGCGACGCCGAGCAACTCCGCGACGTGGTCTAAGGCCATGTCGAACCCGTAGTAGCGCTCGAGTTCGTCGCCGTCGGCCGTCGGTCGCACCTTCAGCATAGCGTAGCCCTCGATGTTCTGGGCGATCGCGGCGGTCGCGCCCGGGCGGGCCGCCGCGGCGTCGTCGGCGACCTCGAACGCGAGGCGGCGTTCCGACTCGGTCTCCGTGTACGTCGCCCTGATCCCCTGTTCCGCGGCGGTTCGGTCGTCGGTCTCGTCGCTCATGTCGACCACTCGCGGGTCGAAGACCGGGAAGCTATCGGTTTCCCTCGCGGTCGCCGCGCCCGAAGCGGGTCGCATCGCTCGAGCGCGGGGAACCGGTACCGATTTTTCGGTTCCGCGAGAGGCTCCGGTCGTGAACCGGACGGAGCCTCGCGAGTCCCCGCGCCTGATCGCGACGTTCCGACGCACGCGATCGGTCGCCGTCCAGTGGGTCGTCGTCTCTACGGTCGGCTTTTTCGGCTTCGCCTACCTGTTCGGCCACGTCCGTGCGGCGATTCTGGGCACGTCGCTCGAGCCGATCGTCGTGCCGGTGTTCGCGCCGCCGGACGCGGTGCCCTGGCTCGTCGCCTCGGCGGGTCTCGTCGCGCTGATCGTCGTCCCCCACGAGCTGCTCCACGGCGTCTTCATGGCCCGCTACGGCGGCGACGTCGGCTACGGAGTCGACGTCGCGTACTTCGTCCTCCCGTACGCCTACGCGGAGACCGACGGGACGAGCTACACGCGCAACCAGTTGCTCGTCGCCCTGCTGGCGCCGTTCGTCGGCATCACGGCCGTCGGACTGGCGGCGATGATCGTCCGCCCCTCCCCGCTGGTGATCGTCCCGCTGGCGGCCAACGCCGCGGGCTCGATCGGCGACCTCTGGATGGCCGGCGTCCTCCTGCAGTATCCCGCGGACGTCCGCGTCGGCCCGCTGCCCGACGGCGACGCGCAGGGCTTTGGCATCTACGGCTCGGAGTCGATACCCGCAGGCGGCCGCCGGCCGGAAATGCGGTTCCTCTCGCGGCTCGTCGTCGGCGCCGTCGGGACGCTGGCGCTGCTCGCGACCGCGCTCGTCGCGACGGTGTTCGTCTCGCTGGCCGCCGGCTCGGGGACCGTCGTGATCGGCGAGCCCGGAACCCGGTGGTTCCTCTTCCGTCACGAACTCGCCTCCGGAGCGGGGGCGGTCCTCCTCGAGTTCGGAACCGTCGCGGGACTCGCCGCCGCGGCCGCCGGCGGACTCGCGTGGGCGGGGGTCCGGGAGTGTTATCGCGCCTTCGTCCTCGATCGGATCGATTGACGACCGCAATCGGAACCGTAACGCTCGAGCGGTCGGGCGATCGAAGACGGGTATGAGCAAGTGGCTCCGGAGCGGCCGCCGCCGCGACATCTGTTTCCTGCTGGCCGGGTCCGAGGACGGCGAACTGCGAAGTCAGCAGCTGAAATCGCGCCTCGAGTCCCACTACGACGAGCACCTCGAGCCGAAGTCGTTCTACGGCTCGCTGTCGGCGCTCGAGGACGCGGGCTTCGTCGAGAAACACACCGAAGGGCTGTACGACGTTTACGCGCTCACCGAGGCCGGCGAGCGGCGGGTCCGGGACCACTACGAGTGGGTTCGGGACTGTCTCGAGGACGACGACGCGAGCGAGTAGCCCGTTCGGTCGCCCTCGTTCGACGTCCGCGTCGACGGACGTGCCGTGACTGTCGGTCGAAACCGGCTGACTGCGGTCGGCGTTGCGCCCGTCTTGTCTTTCTCTCCGACGCAGTTCGTTGCGAGTCGACGCCGTCCGCTCGCTGACTGCGACCGTCGGCGGAGTCGTCGGAGAAATAGCGTGGAATATATCGCCCCAACAATGTTATTCAGGCAACACTATTTAGTGGTGTCATTTATGCAACACCATCTCGAAATAAGATAATTTTGGATATGAAACCTAGGCTAGATTTAATTCGTATTCGACGAAATATAGACTCTGGAGAGGAGACAAGTACGGACGGCCGAATTCTGAACGGTGTTGCTAACGCGCGCCTCCGACGCCGAGACGTCGGTCACGAATCTGTTAGTAATCACAGACGATCAGCAATATACTAGATTCAACTGCGGATCAGTGTATGAACAATTTCACAAATTGGTAGAGAAGGTTTATGTTCGGCCAAATTCCTTCTCAATTACTGAATGGTGCGAAACGTAGGACGTCGATCCCGCCCTTCGATAGAGTCCTCCGGGGATTCACGATCCGACGAGCCGCGCGAACTCTCTCAGGACGAGATCTTCCACATCCTCCAGACGAATCGCAGACGAGACGTGATCGCCTATCTGCTGGACAGAACGGAAACGGATCCCGTCAAGATGCGCGACATCGCCGAACTCGTCGCGGCGAAAGAAAACGAGACGACCGTCGAAAACCTGACCTCGACCCAGCGCCAGCGCGTCTACATCCCGCTGTACCAGAGCCATCTGCCGAAACTGGACGAGGAGGGGATCATCGAGTACGACAAACCCCGCGGCATCGTTCACCCGACCGATCGACTCGAGATCTTTCGGCCGTATCTCGACGCGGCGAACGCTACCGCCGGCGACGAACGGTCTACCGACGGCGCTCCTCACGGATCAGTTGCGCGTTCGAACAGCGAGTACTACGTCGGGGCGATCGGCGCGGGCGTCGGTCTGCTGGCGGCCTCCGCGTCCGGTTTGCTCCCGGTTTCCGGACTGCTTCTCGCGGCGATCACCGTCGCGCTGTTCGGTCTGGCTCACGTCGCCGCGACGCTCGCCGTCCCCCGCTCGACCGACGGGGACGACGAAAGTCGCCCGCTCTACTGACGGGAGGCGTCCGAGCGGACGGCCGTACGGGAGGGTACTCGATCGGCGATCGCTGGTCGTCTCACTCCTCGAGCAGCTGGTCGCCGATCGTGTTCCGCAGCACCTCGCTGGTGCCCTCGTAGATCTCGTTGAGCTTGGCGTCGCGGTAGAACCGCTGGGCGGCGAAGTCCTTGGTGTAGCCGTAGCCGCCGTGGATCTGGATCCCCTCGTTGGCGACCTCGCGGCTCACCTCGGAGGCGTACAGTTTGGCCTGGGAGGCGTCCTTGATGTAGTTCTCGCCGCGGATCTTCTTGTCCGCGGCTTTGTGCATGAGCATCTTCGCGGCCTGGATCTTGGTGTCCATGTCGGCCAGCTTGTGCTTGATCGACTGGAACTCGCCGATGGGCTGGCCGAACTGCTCGCGCTCGGTGGCGTAGTCGCGGGCCTCCTCGAAGGCCGCGCGGGCGATGCCGACTCCGCGAGCGGCGATGGTGATCCGACCGCCGTTGAGCGTCTTCAGCGCGTGGACGAAGCCCTCGCCCTCCTCGCCGAGCCGTCGCGATTCCGGGATCCGGAGGTCGTCGAACCGGAGCTCCGCGGTCGGACACCCCTTGTCGCCGAGTTTCTCCTCCGTGCCCTCGACGATGAAGCCGTCGTCCTCCTCGGGCCGGACGATAAAGGAGGAGATGCCCTTGTTGCCCGCGTCGGGATCGGTCTTCGCGAAGAGGGTGACCGTGTCGGCGACGGAGCCGTTCGAGATCCAGAGCTTGCCGCCGTTGATGACGTACTCGTCGCCGTCTTTCTCCGCCCGCGTCTCCATTGCGGGAACGTCGCTTCCGGCCCCTGCCTCCGAGAGCGCGAACGCGCCGATATCTCGCCCCTCCGCCAGCGGCGTCAGGTACTCCTCCTTCTGGGACTCGTCGCCGAACTCGTAGAGCATGTTCCCGGCCAGCGACGTGTGGGCGGCGACGATCGTGCCGAGACCGCCCGAACCGCGGGAGATCTCCTCGAGGCCGATCGCGTAGGAGTGGTAGTCCAGTCCGGCGCCGCCGTACTCCTCGGGGAAGGGCATCCCCATCAGCCCCAGTTCGGCCATCTCGCTCACGAGGTCCGCGGGGAACTCGTCGTCGTGATCGATCTCGTCGGCGATCGGGACGACCTCCTCGTCGACGAACTCCGACACCATGTCGCGGATCTGTTCCTGCTCGGCTGAGAGTGAGAAGTCCATGCGCGAGCTATCGAGGCGGGCGTTGTTAGTGGTATCGTTCCGCACGGACGGTTTCGACGCTCGGTCGGGCGAAACGAGTCCGACTACGACGGCCGGGGAACGGCGGCTCCGAGCCGAAACGAGTCGCGAGCGACGTTCAGTTCGGGGCGATCGTCTCGAGACGCGGACGCCGTCGATCCCTCGGGGCGTCTGCTTCCGGTATTCTCCCCTCCCGACACCCGTCTTCAACCGGCCAGGAGACCGACGACGATGGCCGTGAGCAGTAGGTTGCCGAACGAGAGGACGAGCAGTCCCTTCCACCCGATCTCGATGAGTTGGTCGATCCGGATCCGCGGCAGCGCGGAGCGGGCCCACTGCGTAAACAGGAACACGGCCCAGATCTTGACGAGGAACCAGACGAACCCGGGGAGGAGCGGACCGGCCGGCCCGCCGAGGAAGATCGTCGCGACGAGCGCACCGCCCAGGAAGACGTGCACGAACTCGCCCATGTAGATGAGTACGAAGTAGACCGAGGAGTACTCCGTCTGGTAGCCGGCGACGAGTTCGGTCGGCGCCTCCGGCGTGTCGAAGGGGTTGCGCCCCACTTCCGCGAGGTTCGCGAGCAGGAAGAGGACGAACGCGAAGGGGTTGACGATCGCGTACCACGACGGGATCACCAGCCCGCCGAGTTCGACGAGCGTCGTCTGCTGGGCGGCGACGATCTCGCTCGTCTGGAGCGTGCCGGCGAAGATCACGACCGACAGCCCGGTGACGACCAGCGGGATCTCGTAGGCGATGTTCTGCGCGACCGCGCGCAGACCGCCGAGCATCGAGTACTTGTTCGCCGACGCGTAGCCGCACATCGTCAGCCCGAGCGTAGCGAGCGACGCGACCGCGAAGACGTACGCGAGCCCCGTTTCGGGGTCTGCCAACTGGACGGTGACGCCGGCGATCGATCCCATCGGAACGACCGCGAATCCGATAACGGCCGAGAAGGCGACGAGGACCGGACCGAGGTCGTACGCCGGGCGGTCGGCGTTCTCGGGGACGACCAGTTCCTTCGAGAGCAGGCGGACGGCGTCGGCGACGATGATCAGCGTTCCGAACGGACCGAGTCGGTTCGGGGCGATCCGGTCGGTGAACGCGGCCGTTACCTTGCGTTTCGCCCAGATGACGATCGCCGCACACGTCAGCGGAATCAGCGCGACAAGACCGGCGGCTGCGATCGCGGCGACGGCCCGTTCCAGCGCGGTCGGCGAGGCGCCGAACAGCGTCCGCGCCATCGCCTCAGGGAGTAACGTCATGTCCGGCGGTTCGAGTCGCTCCCGGAGTCAGATTCTGCGATACATATTCGGACTTTTATATTACCGCCGATCGAACCGCCGACCGATGAGGTATCTCCGACTGACCGTCCGGCCGACGGACCGCGAAATCCATCCGGTACACACGGCCATGACGGAACGGGGGTTCATCGACCGCGTCCGAATGCTCCACTGGAACATCGCGGACGTCGACGTCCCCGCGATCCTGTTCCACGTCGTCGGTGATCCCGAGCGCCTCGCGGAGGAACTCGAGTCGATTCCCGAGATCGAGTCGTTCGGCGTCACTCGAATCGGCGAACGGCGGTGCTACTGTTACACGCAGGGACGGACGACCGACGTCGAGCGGACGCTGTACGACGCGTTCACCCGGGACGGACTGGTCGTCCTCCCGCCGTTGACCTACGAGAACGATGGCGGGGTTCGCTTCGGGGTCGTCGGGGAGGCCGACGCGCTCCGGGCGGTGCTGGCGGCCGTTCCGGACGGGATCGACGTCACGGTCGAACGCGTCGGGGAGTACGACGCGCCGCGGGAGACCGTCGACGCCGCGCTCACGTCGCGCCAGCGGGAGACGCTCGCCGCCGCGAAGGCGGTGGGATACTACGAGACCCCGCGCGAGGCGACGATCGAAGACGTGGCCGCGGAACTGGACTGTGCGCGCAGTACCGCGGCGGAGCACCTCCAGAAGGCGGAGTCGCGTCTCATCCGAACGGTTCTCTGACCGCAGCGACGACGGGTGCTTCGTCGAGGCGGTCCGAACGCACTACGTACGCGTACGCCTCCCGTCATCGCGGCGCGATCGTCTCGAGGGCCTCCGCGATCGGTTCGTCGCCCGAGAGGAGTTCGAACGTCTCACCGATCAGTTCGTCGTGCTCGAGCGCGACCACGAGCGTCCGGGCGACGTCCTCGCGGGGGATGTCGCCGGCGTCCAGTCCGATGTCGTCGCCGACTTCGACCGTCCCGGTGCCGGAGTCGGTCGTCAGTTCGCCCGGCCGGACGATCGTCTCCTGCAGGTCGCTCTGGCGGAGGTACTCGTCGGCCTCGGCCTTGGCGATCAGGTAGTCCTCGAGGGCGTCGGGGCCCGACTCCGGGTCGTCGGCGCCCATCGAGCTGAGCATGACGAAGCGGTCGACGCCCGCGTCTTCGGCGGCGTCGATCAGGTTGATCGCGCCGTCGCGGTCGACGCCGTAGACGTCCTCGCCGCCGGAGCCGGCAGCGAAGATAATCGCGTCGCAGCCCTCGACCGCGTCCGCGACGTCCTCGGTCAGATCCGCCACGACGGGGTCGCCGCCGAGCGCTTCCACCTCGTCGGTCTGGCCCGGGTCGCGGACCATCGCTCGAGCGGTGTCGCCGCGCTCGGCGAGCAGTTCTGTGACGTGCTGTCCCACCTGTCCGTGTGCGCCGGCGACGAGTACGGTCCGAGTCACGACCGCGCTTTGGCCGCGCGGCGGGAAACGAATTGCGGCGGGAACTGCCGGGCCGCCGGCGCGCTCTCGCCGCTCCTCTCCCGTCCCCGGGTTTGGTCGCCGACGTTCACGTCGACCGGAAGAACACGCCGCGACCGGGGTGTTTTTCCCGGGAGAGGTCGAAATGGACTCGAGTAGATGACCACGGGCCAGCCCGAACCTCCAACTGACGCCGACCTGGAGTGGTGTTACGACGCGGTTCACGGCGTTTCGCGGACCTTTTCGATAACGATCGATCGGCTCGAGGAGCCGATGGCGAGACACATCTGTCTGGGATACCTCCTCTGTCGGGTCGCCGACACGATCGAAGACGCGGGACACATTCCGCCGGAAACGCAGACGGAATTGCTCACCGAATACGATCGCGTGCTCGATCCGGACGCCGACCGAACCGTCTCGGAGTTCATGGCCGACGTCGAGCCGTGGCTCCCCGAGGAACGCAGCGACGACTGGGAGGTCGTCGCCCAGACGCCGCGGGTGCTGGGGACCTTCGAGTCGCTTGCCGACGAACCCCGCGAGATCATGCGCGAACCGGTTCGGGAACTCGTCGACGGCATGGCGATGTTCACCGACCGCTACGCCACCGAGGGCGGACTGCGTTTACAGACCGTCGAGGAACTCGAGGAGTACTGCTGGTACGCCGCCGGTACCGTCGGGACGCTGATCACCGGGCTGGTCGCCCGCGGCACCTCCCGAGAGCGGGCCGACGAGATGCGGGAGAACGCCCGTTCGTTCGCCCTCCTCTTGCAACTGGTCAACATCGCGAAGGACGTCGAGGACGACTACCACGAGGAGAACAACGTCTACCTCCCCGCCGAGTGGCTCGCGGCGGAGAACGTCGACGTCGAGGCGGTCACCGACGAGGCCCACCACGGTGGCGTCACGAACGTCATCAAGCGGGTGACAGGCCGCGCCGAGCGCTACCTCGACGACGCCCAGCGGTACCTCGAGGTCGTCCCCGAACACCACGGCAACCGGCTCTCCGCGTGGGCGATTCCCTACCTGCTGGCCGTCGGGACGCTCCGCGAACTGCGAGAGCGCCCCGAGGACGTCGTCCGCGAGGGCGACGTCAAGGTCTCTCGAGCCGAGGTCTTCGCGTTGCTCCAGCAGTTCGAGGACGGCGTCTCGCGGTCGAACCTGGCCGAACTGCGCAAGGAGATGGCGGAGAAACCGTTACACCACTGACCGACTTCTCTCGGTCGTCGGTTTCGCACGCGTCCAACGGCGCGACGCGACGCTCGCGCGATGCTCGAGTCGGTCGACGATCCCGAGACCACCACTTCGAGTCTGCTGGCGCCGAGTACGGCGCTGATGGCGTTCCGTACGCTTATCCTTCCCCTTCTGACTGGTAGGGCTCGCCGACGGCGTGGCGAGGGAGGAGGTTGAACACTTCCGATTGCAGATCGTCCGTCGACGAGAACTCGTCGGCGCCCGATCCGGCGACGAGTTCGCCGAGGTTCTCCTCGCCGTCGGCCAGGACCAGCGTCACGTCGTCGCACTGGTCGGCGACCGCGTCCCGAGAGACCGGATAGTCGAGTTCCTCGAGCACCGACTCGATGTCGTTGAGGTGGACGTTTCGACCCATACCGGGTCCTTCGACGCCAGTCAGCTTACAGCTACGCATGCGTCAGCGATCGGAACGGTCCGCGCCGAACGGCTCGCTCGTTCGCTTTCCGACCGCCGTTCGGTCCGATTCCGACCTCGAGCGGTCAGTCGGCGCCGAGCGCGAGCCGTCGGCCGAGCAGCGCGAGCGGGTAGCCGAAGGCGGCGACGGCCGCGACCCACGGCAACAGGAGGAGACCGTACAGGGCCGGCCCGTAGCCGAACGCGGAGACGGGAGCGACGCTCGCGATCGCGGCGATCGGCGCGACCGCGGCGCCCGCGACGAGCGCGACCGGGAACCGTCCGCGCTCGGCGACGTACCCGATCGGAAGACAGAGCGCGGTGGCCGCGCCGAAACAAAGCGGGATCGCGTACACCGGCGGGCCGGCGAGCGGGAGGGCGATCCCGCCGGCGACGAGCGTCGCGAGGAGCGACAGTCCGACGAGCCCGCGGGTCTCGAGCCGACGGCCGAGGCGGCGCGCCCCGCTCCCCAGCAGGGCGTAGCCGACCCCGAGCGAGGCCAGCGCGACGGGGCCCGACGCGAGGCCGGCGTCCGTCGCGACCACGCCGACGACGAGGAAGCCGACTGCCCCGACGACGCCGACGGCTGCGATCAGTCGCTCGAGCGTCGCGGCGTCGAAGACGGCGATCCCCAGATCGGTTCGACAGACTGCGACGCCGACGAGTCCGACGAGTAGCCCGAGCGCGGCGCCGCCGCGCACCCCGTGTTCGAGGGCCGTCGGCCCGACCTCGAGACCGATCGTGGCGTAGCCGGCCGCCGCTCCGAGAACGCCGCCGCTGCCGTAGGTGACGTACGTCTGCCTGTCGAACTCGGCGTCGTCCGTCCACGTCGCGGTATTCTCGTCAACCGCGGCGTCCGGGACGCGGTTCGTGATTTCCGTCCCCTCGGGCGCGTGGATCGTCACGCGCTCGGCCGTCCGGCCGTAGCGAGCGTTCGACGCCCCGAGAGCGAAGTAATCGACGATCCAGGCGTCGCCGACGCCCTGCCTGGCGAGGTCGTCGACGGCGTACTCGACGACCACCGTCTCCCCGTCGAGCGTCGACTCGACGGCGCCGACGTCGCCCTCGGCCGCGTGATAGGGCGCCCACGCGTCGTCGACCGCGGCCTCGAGGGCGCTCTCGTTGGCCCGGTACCGCTCGGCGGTCGAGGAGTCGACGGGAACGCGGGCCCGCCAGAGCGAATCGCCGCGTTCGTCGACGTAGATATCGAGCGTCCCCGCCCCGGTCGCCCCGTCGATCCCCGCTTCGTCGGTCACGTCGGAGCTACAGACCCCGCAGAGTTGGGTCGGCGGCGGTGCGCCCGCGACGGCGGCGATTCCCGCGAGGGTGACGAGACAGAGGAGAGCGACGATCGCGAGGGGGGAGGTGCGCATATTTTCCATATTCGAATATAGGATATAAAAACATCGAGGTGAGTCTAACGGGGACTCGACCGGTGGTCGCGGTCCGGAGTCGCGGCGTCGGGAATCAACAGGTCGCCTCGTCGATCTCGCACGCGGGGACGTCGATCGAACGCCACGGCCTCGACGACTACATCCGGTCGGTCGCCCTCGCCGATGGCGCCCGTCTCGTCGCCATCGTCGAGGGAATCGTCGTCTTCGAAATGAGTGATCGCGGTTCGGGCAGTGATAGTGGTTCGTAGACCGTTTCTGCAGCTCTCTCGAGACGGCAGTGCCGACGACCGGGACGATCACTCGGTGCCCAATTCGGTTCGAACTAGTTCCTCGAGCCGATCCAGTCCCAGTTCGAGGCGGTCGCGATCGTTCGCGAAACTCAGCCGGAGGTGTCCCTCGCCGCCGTCGCCGAAGGCCCGTCCGGGCGCCGTGACGACGCCCTGCTCGTAGAGAAGTCGCTTGGCGACGTCCACGCTCGAGCCCTCGAGCGCGCTCACGTCGACGAACGCGTAGAAGGCCCCCTCGGGTCGAGCGACGGAAACGTGGGGTGTCGACTCGAGACGGTCGACGACGTAGTCCCGGCGAGAACGGAAGGCGGCGATCATCTCGCGAAACGGCTCCTGGGGACCGGTCAGCGCCTCGATCGCGGCGTGCTGGGCGGGCGTGTTGACGCAGGAGGTCGTGCTCTCGTGGATCTTCGCGATCTGTGCGACGACGTCCTCGGGACCGGAGAGCCAGCCGACCCGCCAGCCGGTCATCGCGTAGGCCTTCGAGAAGGAGTCGATCGAGAGCACCCGGTCGTCGCGGTCGGCGACGCTCGCGACTCGAGGCGGAATCTCGTCGTAGGTGAGTTGCCGGTAGACTTCGTCGGCGAGCACGTAGGCGTCGTGCTCGGCGGCGGCCTCGACGACGCGTTCGATCGCGTCCGCGGCGTACGCCCGACCGGTCGGGTTCGAGGGCGAGGTCAGCGTGACCGCCGCCGTGTTCGGGCCGATGGCGTCGACGATTCGATCGGCGTCGGGTTCGAATCCCTCCTCGGCCGGCATCGGCACCTCCACGGGGACGCCGTCGGCGAGTTTCGCCTGCGAGATCGGGTTCGGCCAGGCGGGCGTCGGTACGACGACCTCCGCGCCGGGGTCGACGACCGTCTGGATCGCGAGGTGCAGCGCCTCGACGCCGCCGTTCGTGACGACGAGTTCCGACTCGGGGTCGACCGTCAGATCGCCGTCGGCCGACAGCGTCTCGGCGATCGCCTCCCTGAGCGCCGGCAGTCCCGCGTTCGAAGTGTACCGGGTCGCTCCGTCGCGGGCGGCCTCGAACGCCGCGTCGACGACGTGGTCCGGCGTGTCGAAGTCGGGTTCGCCGAACTCGAGGTGGACGAGGTCGACCTCGTCCCCGCGCTCGCGCTCGTACTCGGCGGCGAGTTCGAACATCACGCGGATCCCCTGGGGCTCGATGTCGCGGACGCGGCCGGAGAGGCGATCGCTCTCGGTCCCGCGTTCGGTGTCGGGTTCGGAGGCGGACGATCGATTCATTGCGCGAACCGACGTCCGTAGACGGCAAGAAGATTCGGTGTCGGAACCGACGGAACCGGGTCGGTCAGTGGGACTCCGGTAACTCGCGTCCCTCGACTCGAGGTGACGACTGCCGACTCGAGGGCGGCCTCGTACGGCTACCGCCCGAGACGTCACTCGTACTCGTAGAACCCCTCGCCCGTCTTCTTGCCGAGGTCGCCGGCCTCGACCTTCCGCTTGAGGAGGTAGGCGGGCGTATAGCGGTCGCCGAGTTCCTCGTGGAGGGTCTCGGAGGCGTGCAGGCAGACGTCCAGCCCGATGTGATCCGCCAGCGTCAGCGGGCCCATGGGGACGTTCGTGCCGAGTTCCATCCCCGCGTCGATGTCCTCCTTCGTCGCGACGCCCTCGTCGAAGGCGCGGATCCCCTCGTTGATCCACGGCATCAGGATGCGGTTGGTGACGAAGCCGGGTTTATCGTCGGCCTCCCAGGTCGTCTTCTCTAACTCCTCGGCGAGGTCGTGTGCGAGCTCGGTCGCCGCCTCGGTCGTCTTCTCGCCGACGACCACCTCGACGCCCTCCATGATCGGGACGGGGTTCATGAAGTGCAGGCCGATCACCCGCTCGGGGTGCTCCAAGTCGCTCGCGATCGAGGTGATCGAGAGCGTGCTCGTGTTCGTCGCGAGCAGCACGTCCTCGTCGCAGACCCGCTCGAGATCGGCGAAGACGTCCTGCTTGACCTCGAGGTCCTCGAGGGCGGCCTCGACGACGAGGTCGCAGTCCGACAGTTCCTCGATGGTCGTCGTCCCCTCGATCCGATCGCGGATCGTCTCGGGATCGTCCTCGAGGGCGTCCCGACTCTCGAGTCGGTTGAGGCTGTCCGCGATGGTCTCGAAGCCGCTCTCGACGAACTCCTGCTCGATGTCGCGCATCACGACGTCGTACCCGTTAGTCGCAGCGACCTGCGCGATGCCGCTGCCCATCGTTCCCGCGCCGACGACGCCGATCCGCTCGATTCGGTCGCGAACCATGCCTCGAGTTCCACGCTCCGATTGGTAAACGTGGGGGCGTGAAACTAGAAATATAAGTCGCTGGGAAAGTCGGTTGAACCATGCAACGGGATGGCATCCAGTTCCACAACGTCGGCGATCGGCGACCGATCGAGGGTCGGGACGGACAGTTGCTCCAGCGCGTTCCGGAATCGGTACGGACGGAACTCAACGACGGCGCGCAGTCCCGAATGCGCCATCCCGCGGGCGTCGAACTCCGGTTCGTTCCCGACGGTTCCGCGACGGTGACGCTCTCGACGGTCTCCGGCGGGAGCGCCGAGGAGGGAACCGTCCGCGTCTTCTGGGGGCCGATCCAGGGCTCGACGGAGGTCGTCGTCGGCTCCGAGCCGACGGATATCGAGGTCTCGCTGCCGGAGAAACTCGCCGACCTCGAGCCGTCGGCCGTCGAGGACCTCGCCTTCGACCCCCGCGTCTGTCGGATCCGGTTGCCGGGCGAGCACCGCGGCGGGCCGATGGTCTACCACGGCGTCGAGGGCGACGTCCGGCCGCCGCGAAACGAGGAACTCCCCGACCGGCGCTACCTCGCCTACGGCACCTCGATCACCGAGGGCGAGGCGCCCCTGGCCGAGCACCTGACCTACGTCGATCAGACGGCGCGCCGGCTGGACGCCGACCTCGTGAATCTCGGCTCCTGTGGCACCGCCTACTGCGACGCCGCGATGGCCGACCACATCGCCGAGCGCGACGACTGGGACGTCGCGACGCTCTCGGTCTCGGTGAACATGGTCGGCACGTTCGAGCCCGCGGAGTTCCGCGAGCGGGCCGAACGGCTGATCGACCGCGTGGCGAGCGCCCATCCCGACAAACCGGTCGTCGCGATCACCATCTTCCGCAACGCCATGGACGTCTGTCGGAGCAACGGCGAGACCGAACTCTGCGAGCGGTTCCGCGAGGAACTGCGCGAAATCGTCGCCGAAACGTCCCACGACAACGTCCACCTCCTCGAGGGGCCCGAACTGCTCCCGACGATCGGGGGGCTGACGACCGATCTGGTCCACCCCGGCGACAACGCGATGATCGCGATGGGCGAGACCCTCGCCGCCGAACTCGAGCCCCTGCTCGAGGACTGAGTCCGGACCGTCGACGAGGATCGACCGAACCGTTCGGTCGACGATACATTCTGCTCGAGGGTAACCTTCAAGGATCGAGGGTGTGAGCTATCGGTAACTGGTGAACCGTGTGAGTAAGAACGACGCCGTCACCGAACGGGGAGGGAAGGGGGGCAGCGAATCCAACGGCGCAGCCGATGCCGACGTCGACGCCGGGACCGAAACGGTCGATCTCGGGATCGGTATCTCGGTCGATCTCGACGTCGACGCCGTCGACGAGGACGCCGATCACGTCGAACTCGCGTTCGACGAGGACGACTATCTCGAGTCGGCCGACGACTCAGCGCAGGGCCGGGCGGACGACGGGAAACGACGCGACCGCGACGACCGCGGGCGCGGCCGCGAACTCGAGTCCGGCGAGCGCGAGCGCCTCGAGCGCGCCGGCGTCGATCCCGACGCGGTCCGCGAGAAGGAGTACTCCTACCGGCTGTTGCTCGACGCGGGCCTCGACGAAGCGACCGCGGACGCGCTGCGACGGCGGTTCTCGCTGCCGTGGTCGTTCGAGGGCGACAGCGACCTCGAGCGGCGCTCGAGCGAGGTGCGCGGCCTCGGGGCCGCCGAGCGCGAGTGGATCGCGGTCAGCGGGGACGAGGACTGGCAGTCCTTCGAGTACGAGCACTCGCCGATCGCCGCCGTCGAGCGCGACAGGCCCTCCGAGCGGCCGTATCCGAAACCGACGCCCGTGACGGCGGTCACCGGCGTCGGTCCCGACGACGCCGACGACCTGGCCGAGGCCGGCGTCCGATCGGCGGAGCGGCTGGCGACGGTGAGCGCCTTCGCGGTCGCCACCGCCCTCGACCTCGACGTCTTGCACGTCCGGAGCTGGCGGCACAACGCGCGGGAACTGCTCGATACCTAAACGTGATCGCTCGAGTCGACTCGAGCGGCGCTGTCGGGCTAATAACTACGAATGTACGTAATTTCGATAATCCGGACCATCAGAGATATATAGCGGCCTAGTGCACCGTCTAACAGATGATTCCGATCGACGACTCCCCGATCGTTCGCGACGGCAAGTCACTGATTCTCGCGATGGACCACGGGCTCGAGCACGGGCCCGTCGACTTCGAAGACGTGCCGGAGAAGCTCGATCCGTCGACGGTCTTCGAGACGGCGACCCACGACGCCGTTACCGCGATGGCCGTCCAGAAGGGGATCGCCGAGGGCTACTACCCCAGCTACGAGGACGACGTCAACCTCCTGTTGAAGTTAAACGGAACGTCGAACCTCTGGATGGGCGAGCCGGACTCGGCGGTCAACTGTTCGGTCGACTACGCCGCCGAAATCGGCGCCGACGCCCTCGGCTTTACCGTCTACGGCGGCTCGAACCACGAGATCGAGATGGTCGAGGAGTTCCGCGACGCCCAGGAGAAGGGCCGCGAGTACGACCTTCCGATGGTCATGTGGTCGTACCCGCGCGGGCAGGGGCTGAAAAACGACACCAAACCCTCGACGATCTCCTACGCGACCCGACTGGCCCTCGAACTGGGCGCCGACATCGCGAAGGTCAAGTATCCCGGCAGCAAGGACGCGATGGCTCACGCGGTGCAGTGTGCCGGCGACATGAACGTCGTCATGTCCGGCGGCTCGAAGACCTCCGACTACGAGTTCCTGTCGACCGTCGAGGCCGTGATCGACGCCGGCGCGACGGGGCTTGCCGTCGGCCGCAACGTCTGGCAGCGCGAGGACCCGACCCGGCTGCTCGACGCCCTCGAGAAGGTCATCTACGAGGAGGAAACCGCCGACGCCGCACTCGAGCAGACTGAATAGGATGACGGTGTCCGATCCAGTCGTCGAGGACGTCGTCGCCACCATCAGCCGGTCGGCGACCGAGATCACGCAGGGGCTCATCGGCCGCCGCGGCGCCGTCGACGAGGAGAACCCCAGCGGCGAGACCCAGATGGAGGCCGACGTCTGGGCCGACGAGATGCTCGGCGAGCGACTCGCCGCGATCGACGGCGTCGGACAGTACGCCAGCGAGGAGCGCCCCGAGGTCGAGGACTGCGGTGAAGACCCCGGCTCGAGCGACGCCTACGCGGTCGCCGTCGACCCGCTGGACGGCTCCTCGAATCTCAGGTCCAACAACTCGATGGGGACGATCTTCGGCGTCTACGACGCCGCCCTGCCGGCGCCGGGCGAGGACCTGATCGCGGCCGGCTACGTCCTCTACGGGCCGATCACGACGATGGTGATCGCCACCGAGGAGACCGTCGCCGAGTACGAGATGACCGGCGGCGAACGCCAACTCATCGAGCGGGACATCACCCTGCCCGACGAACCGGTCGTCTACGGCTTCGGCGGCCGCGTCCCCGACTGGCCCGCGGACTTCGAGCGCTACGCCCGCGAGGTCGAGGACGAACTCAAACTCCGCTACGGCGGCGCGATGATCGCCGACGTCAACCAGGTGCTCACCTACGGCGGGGTCTTCGCGTACCCCGCCCTCGAGTCCAGTCCGGAAGGCAAACTGCGACTGCAGTTCGAGGGCAACCCCATCGGCTACGTCATCGAACGCGCCGGGGGACGGTCCTCGAACGGCGTCAAGTCGCTGCTGTCCGTCGAACCCGACGCGTTACACGACCGGACGCCGGTCCACGTCGGCAACGCCGACCTGATCGATCGGCTCGAGGAGGCCCTCGAATAATCGCCGCCGTCGGGCGGTTTTTCTAGTAGCCACTGAAAGTCAATGCACACCTGCTCGCGTGACGGCAGTGCGATCAGTGTGTAATTCGTTTCAGTGGCTACTACAGTTCAGTCGCGACGCCACGCCGCCGTAACCGTGACGTAGACGCCGATTCCGGCGATGAGCAGCGCGTAAAATGCCCACCGTGGCCACGCGACCTCGAGGAAGAACAGCGCCAGGAAGACGACCCAGGCCGTGGCGACGAGCAGGTCGACGAGGAGGCGAAGGGCGGTACTCACGAGGCCGCGGACGGTTCGGCGGTCGCGATTCGATTCGTGGTTCGATCCGGAAGCGGTGTCAGTTGCCATGGGTTCGGTGCGTGCGGGCGGTGACGGCGAACGCGGACGTCGTGCGGTCGTGAGCGATCATCGGTACAGCGCGGGTCAGAAGTAGTAGCCGTGTTTCTCGGTTATTTTGTAGGCGCCGACGCCCCAGACGTAGCTCTGGCCCGGCCACCAGGTCCGGGCGTTGTTGAACCCGGCGATGAGCACCTCGTCGTCCTCGCCCTCGGGATCGGAATGGAAGCTCACCGACCCGCTGTCGCCGTCGGTCAGGTCCATCTCGCCGCCCCAGCGGATCTGACCGTAGCGACAGAAGTCGTCGGTGAAGCAGGTGACCGCGTCGATCCCCTGGATCTTTCCGACCGTGTGGCCGGTCACCGCGCCGACCTTCTCGAGTTCCGCGTCGCGGGCGACGAGGTCGGCGAGTCCGAGTCGCGTGAACTGGCCGCGAACGCGGGCCGTCGACGGCGTGTCGACCCTGTCCGACGGTTCGACGGTTCCGTACGGCTCGACGGCGACGACGTCCTCGGCCGGATGGGCGCGGTCGACGGTGCCGAGTTCGATCGAATCGTCGTTCTCGAGCGGTAACAAGAGCTCGTCGCTGTGCGCCTCTGCGCCGCCCTGAAAGGCGTGTTCGGCGGTCACGAACAGCTCTCGTTCGGCGTCGGGATCGTACAGCGTGGGGCCGAGCGTCGCGAGGCTATCGGTCGTTTCGCAGGCGACGCCGGTCGGCACCGCGTCGTTCGTGATGGAGTGGGCCAGCCGCGGATCGAGGTTCTCGGGTCCCTGTTCGATGTCGTCGATGTCGATGATCGTCTCGATATCGATCGAGACGCCGTCGGCGAGGCCGTCGAGCGCCTCGCGAATCGAACCCGCGTCGCTCGAGATGCCGACGGAAACGGACGCGGTGGCGCTGTCGTAGGAGCCGGGGACGACGGCGCTGCCGAGGTAGCCGGTAAACGCCGTCCGCGCCAGTAACTCGTTTAGCTCGAACGCTTTCTGGACGGTGGCGTACCACTCCGCGGGAACGTACTTCGTTCGCTTCTCGAGGGACCACGGATCGTCGGGGTCGGGTCTGACGAACGCGGTGACGATCGGGACCTCGCCGTCGTCGGCCGCGAGAAAGTCGTCGACGCCGAGCAGCCCCGCGACGCCGATCCCGTAGCCGCCGGTAACCAGGGTCCGGAGAAACTCGCGACGGTCCATACCTGCCTCGATCCGGTTTCGAATCGTCGCGAGACGGTGACTGAGATGCTCGATATATGTACGTTCCATGCCGCTACTCGATAGTTCGACTCGAATGCACCCCGCGTAGTGGCAAAGCTAATGTTCACCTACACGGGAGAGTTGATCCGGATCGGATACAAGGGCAAAATCGTCGAAAGCGATTCTGCCTGCAGCTGCCGTTCCCGTTTCGGATCGCGCTGATCGAGCCCCGATATAATAGCTGGACGACTGAACGCGAGCGTTGGTGGCAGTCGCCCGTCCAGCGTACGATGTCTCCGTGCTGGTGACCACGGAGGCAGTACGGCCGGGCAGCGCGGATCGAAGCGGGTCGCACGTTTCCGCGACCGACTTCGACTCCGTCCGCCCGCCCGTACGACTCACTCCCGATCGGTTCGCGTCCCACGACACGCGATCCTCCTCATCCCCTCGTGGCGAACTCCGAAGATCGGTGCGGTCGGTCGACGCGAACCGCTCTCCTCTCTTTCCCTCTGTGCCGTCGCCGACGCAGTCCGGCAGCCGCTTCCGTCCTCCCGACGACGAACGGCGTGTCGATCGCGCTTCGTATCGCTCGAGTTTCGCATTATCGAACACCAGTATCGATGGATTACCCGACCGAAGCGGACTACTACCGGCGGAACCGGCTCGGTGCTACCGGGATCGTCCCTCGGAATGAGATTCCGTTCGAAACGGGCGCACTGGACTCGTCCCAGTAGGACCGCTACTCGATCCGTGCCGACTCCCGACGGTCGTCTCAAGTCGCTCGACCGACGACGGACTGTCTCGTCGGTCCGAAAGTCGGATCGTTCTCGAGACCGTCGCGATGACGTTCGGTACCGGTTACCGGGGCGTTACGCGGACGGAGCGGTGTCTACGGCTCCCATAACAATACCACGAGCCGTGGAACCCTTGCGTGACCGTGACACGCACCCGACGCTCGATCGCGACGACCGGTTCGACTCCGGCGGTGAGCCCATGAGCTCCGACGGCGCCTACCGGCGGTTCGAACTCCCGCTCGAGGTCTCGCCGGCCGCCCTCGAGCGCGCGCTGTGGGTTCTCGTCGCCCTCTCGCTGCTCGGGGACGTTCTGACGACGTTCGCCGGACTGCGGCTCGGGTTGGTCGAATCGAACCCGGTCGCTCGCAGCGTGATCGACGGCTACGGCTTCGTCGGCATGTTCGGTCTCAAGGGGCTGGCGATCGTCATCGGGCTGGTCTGTCGTCCCCTCCTGCCCCCCGCCTATCGGGCCGTCGTCCCCGCCGGGCTCGCCGTTCCCTGGACGCTCGCCGTCTGTATCAACCTCTACGTGATCTCGACGGTAGCGTAACGGCCCGCGAGGAGACCGAGGCGCTCCGTCCGTCGGGACTCGAGGACGGGGAGACGCCCCCGGAGACGTACCCGTGGGGCTGTGACCGGGTTCGGCGGCTCCGATTTCACCGATCCGGAGCGAACAGATGTCGGGAAATCCACTTGTGCTCGGGTCGGAATCCCGTGCAGAGAACTTATTGGACTCGATAAATTCTCCTTTCGCATGGAGAAAGCGACGGGGGAGACCGACGTGAACTGTTGGGAAGAGGCGGACGCACCCGAGGCCCTCCAGCGCTACCGGACGCTCGTGAATTCGGTCGACGACGGGATCTACCAGCTGGACCGCGAGGGCCGATTCGTCGCCGTCAACGACACCATCGTCGAGATGACCGGCTACGCCCGGGAGGAACTCCTCGGTGAACTCGCCTCCCTGCTTCTCGACGAGGACGACGTCGAGCGGATCGGTCGGGAGATACGGCGACGGCTCTCGAGCGACGAACCGGACGCGAAGGCGATCGAGTTCGCGGCGCATACCGCCGACGGCGACGAAATCGACTGCGAGTTACAGCTGAGTCTCCTCGTCGACGGCGAGGCGTCTCCGACGCCTCGAGAGGGCGGTGAGACCGCCGACGGCGATTTTCAGGGAACGGTGGGCGTCGTCCGCGACGTCACCGACCGGAACCGGGCCGAACAGCGCCTCAAGGAACGCGAACAGCAGCTCCGGCGCGAGCGCGACCTGACTGACCGACTCCTCGAAACCAGTCCCGTCGGTATCCAGGTGGTAGACGACGAGGGCGAGGTCACGAGGATGAACGGGCGGATCAAGGAGCTCCTCGACGCCTACGACGACTCCTACTCGCCCTCGGATCGGGAGGTCTACGACGAAAACGGCGACCGGGTCACCGTCGAAGAGCACCCGTTCGCCCGGACCCTGGAAACCGGCGAGCCGGTCTACGACGAGATTCTGCAGGTCGAACTCCCGGACGGCGACCGACGCTGGCTGTCGGTCAACGCGGCGCCGATCGTCGACGAGAACGGGGAGATAGACCGCGTGGTCACGACGGGCGAAGACGTCACCGACCTCAAGGAGCGCGAACGGGAGCTCCGAGCGCATCGAGACACGCTCGAGGCCGAACTGGAAGAGGTCTACGGACGCGTCACCGACGCGTTCTACGCACTGGACGACCAGTGGCGGTTCACGTACGTCAACGAGCGGGCGGCGGAACTCCTCGGCGTGACCGAGGAGGAGTTGCTCGGAGCGGACCTCTGGGATACGTTCCCGGAGGCGACCGCCACCGACGAGGCCCGGGAGAGCCTCCGAGCGGCGATGGAAGAGCAAGAAGCGACGACCTTCGAAGCCTTCTCGGAGTTGCTCGGGTTCTGGATCGAGGCGAGGATCTATCCGTCGGAGACCGGACTCTCGGTCTACTTCAACGACATCACCGAGCGCAAGGAGCGCGAACGGGAGCTGGAACTGTTTCGGACGCTGCTCGATCACTCCACCGACAGCGTGTTCGTGATCGACCCCGACACGGGAGCGTTTCTCGACAGCAACGACACCGCCTGTCGTTCCCTGGGCTACTCGCGAGAAGAACTGCTCCGGCTGTCCGTCCCCGATATCGATACCGAACTCCCGACGCGGGAAGCGTGGCAGTCCTTCGTCGCGGACCTGCGAGCCGAGGGGGAGACCACTTTCGAGGGGACGCATCGACGGAAGGACGGGACCGCGTTCCCGGTGGAAATCGACGTCTCCCACGTCGAACTGGATCGCGAGTACGTCCTCTCGATAGCGCGCGACGTCACCGAACGCAGGGAGCGCAAGCGAGCGCTGGAAGAGCGAAAGCGGGAGCTCCGAACGCTGATCGAGTTGCTCCCGGTCGCCGTGTTCGTCGCCGACGACGACGGGCGGATCCTCGAGTGGAACGAGGCGGCCGAAGAGGTCTGGGGCGGGGAGGTCGCCGAATCCGAGTCGATCGCCGAGTACGATCGATACGACGGCTGGTGGGCGGACACGGGTGAGCCGGTCGATCCCGACGAATGGGCGCTCGCCAGAGCGGTCCGGGGCGAAGCGGTACCCGATCCGGACGAGATCGAAATCGAGGGCTTCGACGGCGAGCGCCGCACGGTCCTGAATCACGGCATGCCAATCCGGGACGAGGACGGCGAGGTGAGTCGCGCGGTCGTTACCCTCGTCGACATCACCGAGCGCAAGGAGTACCAGCGGCAACTCGAGAAGACCAACGAGCGCCTCGAGCGGTTCGCCTACGCGGCCAGCCACGACTTACAGGAACCCCTGCGGATGGTCTCGAGCTACCTGCAGCTGATCGAGCACCGCTACAGCGACGACCTCGACGAAGAGGGTCGGGAATTCCTCGAGTTCGCCGTCGACGGCGCCGAGCGGATGCGCGAGATGATCGACGGCCTCCTCGAGTACTCCCGCGTCCAGACGCAGGCGAACCCGTTCGAGCCGGTCGAGTTAGGCGACGTCCTCGCGGACGTCCGCGAAGACTTGCGGGTGAAAATCGAGGAACACGACGCCGCGATCGTCGCCGAGGACCTCCCCCGTATCGAGGGCGATCCCAGCCAGATCCGGCAGGTCCTCCAGAACCTGCTCGACAACGCCATCGAGTACAGCGGCGAGGGGCCGCCGCGGATTCGCATCGCCGCCGAACGCGACGGAGCCGAGTGCGTGGTCGCAGTTCGGGATAACGGGATCGGCATCGACCCCGACGAGGCCGACCGTATTTTCGACGTGTTCGAGCGACTACACAGCCGCGACGAACACTCGGGAACCGGGATCGGGCTGGCGCTGTGCGAGCGCGTCGTCGAGCGCCACGGCGGCGAGATCTGGGTCGAGTCCGAGCCCGGCGACGGAACGACGTTCTCGTTTACGCTTCCCGTCGCGACCGACCGCGATACGTGATTTCGACGTGACCGCCCGCTACTCGACCGCAGCGACGCCGCGCCGTCGTTCCCTTCTCGAGCGCCGCGGCGCGGGCGAATCCGCGGTAGCGGCGTTTCCTCGCGCCGACGCCTTCGCTCCGACTCGACCGACGTCGTCCCGGCCTCGCCGCCCCAGATACCTTGATAACGGTTGGCGTGGTAGGTCGAATCAACCCAGTATTTGAGGGGTGACGGCAGTCGAACCGACGGCGGCCGAGCGGCGACGGCTCGAGTCGACGGCGAACGGAGACGCGGACGCAGCGAGAACCGGACTGCGACCGAACCGCGACGAGATCAGCACGAGATCGATGCCACTGCCACCGGAGCCGATGTTGCTGTACGTGATCGTCACGTCGGTCGTCTACGGGTTGCTGTGGCGATGGTGGTGGACGACGGTCGAGAACGGCGGCGTCGAACTCAGCTACTCCGAGGACCGACTTTTAGACGCCGAGAACGCGAACGGGCGCCGGGATGACGACGCCGAGGTCCGGTTTCGCGACGAATAGCGTTACTCGACCATCTCCGTTTCCTCTCCCGCGTCGCCTTGCACCCAGATCGTCTTCCGGTTGACGAACTCCCGGATGCCGTCGCGGGAGAGTTCGCGGCCGTAGCCGGAGTCCTTCACGCCGCCGAAGGGCAGGCGCGGGTCGGACTTGACGAGTTCGTTGACGAACGCCAGCCCGGACTCGAACTGCCGGGCGACTCGCTCCCCGCGCTCTAAGTCTTCCGTCCAGACGCTGGCGCCGAGGCCGAAGCGGGTGTCGTTGGCCTTCTCGATCGCGGCCGCCTCGTCGGGGACGCGGAACACCGTCGCGACGGGTCCGAACAGTTCCTCCTGATCCGCGGGCGCGTTTTCCGGGACGTCGGTGAGGACGGTCGGCGGGTAGAACGCGCCGTCGCGGTCCATCGGCTCGCCGCCGAGCCGACACTCGCCGCCGGCCTCGAGCGTCTCCTCGACTTGCCCGTGGAGTTCCTCCATGAGGTCCTCGCGGGCCTGCGGGCCGATATCGGTCTCCTCGTCCGTCGGATCGCCGACCGTCTGGGCGTCCATCTCCTCGACGAAGCGCTCGAGGAACTCGTCGTAGACCTCGTCGACGACCACGAACCGCTTGGCCGCGATACAGGACTGGCCGTTGTTGATGAGGCGGGCCTGCACCGCCGTCTCGACGGTTTTGTCCATGGGCGCGTCCTCGAGGACGACGAAGGGGTCGCTCCCCCCGAGCTCTAAGACGTTCTTCTTGAGTTGGCTGCCGGCCGTTTCGGCGACCGATCGGCCCGCGCCGTCGCTGCCGGTGATCGTGACGCCCGCGATCCGGTCGTCTTCGATCACCTCGTCGATCTCGCTCGAGCTAATCAGCAGCGTCGTGAACGCGCCCTCGGGGAACCCCGCCTCCCGGAACACGTCCTCGATCGCCCGCGCGCAGCCGGGGACGTTCGAGGCGTGTTTCAGCAGGCCGACGTTGCCCGCCGCGAGGTTGGGCGCGGCGAAGCGAAACACCTGCCAGAACGGGAAGTTCCAAGGCATGATCGCCAGGATCGGCCCGAGGGGCTCGTAGGAGAGGAGCGTCCGGGCCTCGGGCTCGCTCGCGATGACTTCGTCGTCGAGGTGCTCGGCGGCGTGTTCGGCGTAGTAGTCACAGACCCAGGCGCACTTCTCGACCTCGTCGCGGGCCTGCCCGATGGGCTTGCCCATCTCCTCGGTCATCAGTTCGGCGTACTCCTCGCTGTTCTCGCGGAGGACGTCGGCCGCCGCGGACAGCAGTTGCTGGCGGTGCTCGATCGAGGTCTCGCTCCACTCGTCGAAGGTCTCGACCGCGCGCTCGAGGTGGGCCTCCCGATCGCCGCTCGAGGTCTCGTCGAAGGTGCCGACGACCTCGCCCGTCGCCGGATTGGTGCTTTCGATGGACACGCGGATCCAGACCACGACGAGGCGCTTCAAACGTGGGGTAGCGATGGAAGGGAGGGCGAGACAACTGCGCCGGTCCGCCGGGAACGGCTCGCCGAACGCGCTCGATCCGGGGGTCGACGATCGAAGACGCGCGGCGATCGGAGCCGGAGCGACCGTCGACGAGTGCAGTCCCAAGGGTTTTAGCCGAAGTTGAGCAAGACCCAGACCACGGTCCACCCGATTCTACAATGACAGCCGCAGATCCACAGTCGGAATCCGAGCCGGAGAGCGCCGTCGAAACAGCCCGTCACCAACTCGAGCGCGCGGCGGCCCACCTCGACGTCGACGAGGGAATCGTCGAACGACTTCGCCACCCGACGAGCGTCCACCGGGTGACGGTCCCCCTCGAGCGCGACGACGGCTCCCGCGAGATGTTCACGGGGTATCGGGCACACCACGACAGCGTTCGCGGCCCGTACAAGGGCGGCCTGCGTTACCATCCGGAGGTATCCGAGGAGGAGTGCGTCGGCCTCTCGATGTGGATGACCTGGAAGTGCGCGGTGATGGACCTCCCCTTCGGCGGCGGGAAGGGCGGCATCATCGTCAATCCGAAGGAGCTCAGCAGCGACGAGAAAGAGCGGCTCACCCGCCGCTTCGCGGAGGAGCTGCGGCCGGTGATCGGCCCGATGACGGACATCCCCGCGCCGGACATGGGGACGGATCCGCAGACGATGGCCTGGTTCATGGACGCCTACTCGATGCAACAGGGCGAGACCACGCCCGGCGTCGTCACCGGCAAGCCGCCGATCGTCGGGGGCAGCTACGGCCGCGAGGAGGCGCCGGGCCGCAGCGTCGGGATCATCACGCGCGAGGCCATGGAGTACTACGACTGGGACGTCGAGGAGACGACCGTCGCCGTGCAAGGGTTCGGGAGCGTCGGCGCCAACGCGGCCCGGTATCTCGACGAGCTCGGCGCCTCCGTCGTCGCCGTTTCGGACGTCGACGGCGCCATCTACGACCCCGACGGACTCGACACGACCGACGTCGAGGACCACGACGAGAGTCCGGGCATGGTTTCGGGCTACGACGCGCCCGAGACGCTCACGAACGAGGAACTGCTCGAGTTGGACGTGGACGTGCTCGTCCCCGCCGCGATCGGGAACGTCCTGACCGGCGAGAACGCCCGCGACGTCGAGGCCGACATGATCGTCGAAGGGGCCAACGGACCGACGACCACCACGGCCGAGCGCATCTTCGAGGAACGCGGGATTCCCGTGATTCCGGACATCATCGCCAACGCCGGCGGCGTCACCGTCTCGTACTTCGAGTGGCTCCAGGACATCAACCGCCGGGCGTGGACGCTCGAGCGGGTCAACGACGAACTCGAGAGCGAGATGCGTACGGCCTGGGAGGACGTCCGGACGGAGTACGACGACCGGGACGTGACCTGGCGGGACGCGACCTACATCGTCGCCCTCGAGCGGATCGCGAGCGCCCACGAGACCCGCGGGCTCTGGCCGTAGTCGGGCCACGGGCTCTGGTCTGGCCGTAGTCGGGTACTGCCTCGAGCGGTCGCGCCCCATCCGTGCGACGCGGGACGTTCGACGGGTGCCGACGGCGGACGAACCGTCGCCCCACGGCGCGGGCACGTATCGAGACGCGTACCAGAATTATTGTTAGTCTGCCGCACTAGAGTACGGTAGAATGACGACTGGACGCGATACGATCCCTCGACGGAACGTGCTTCGGGTAGTCGGTGCGGGGTCGATCGCCGCCCTCGCGGGATGTTCGGGGACCGACGACGGCGAATCAACCGAGGAGCCCGCACCGGAGCCGGAAGCGGTCGACGTCAGCGAGGACGCGACCTGGCGGACCGCGTCGCTGACCGACGTGACGAGCGACGAAGAGTTCCGCGTCGAGGACGCCGAGCGGCCGGTCATCGTCCACACGTTCTCGACGGGCTGTGCCGTCTGTCGGTCCCAAGACCGCGAATTCGGTGCTCTCTATCCGAACGCTGACGTCGAGATCGTCGACCTCACGATCTATTCGAACGACGACCCGGAGACACTCCGGAGCTACGCGAACGAAGAGGGCTACGAGTGGCGGTTCGGAACCGCGACCGACGAGGTCACGAGCGATCTCATCTCGGACTTCGGACGGGAGGTGACCAGCAGCGCGAACTCGCCGGTCATCGTCGTCTGTCCGAACGACGGCGTATACAGGCTCGAGAAGAAGGTCGACGCCGAGCATCTCGAGTCGATCCTCGCGGACGTCTGCGGACCGGTCGACTCGAGCGGTTCGGACGAGACGACCGGCTCAGGGGACTCGGGCAACTCGAGCGATGCCGGTAACTCGAGCGACTCGGACGACTCTGGCGACGCAACTGACTCGGACGACTCTGGCGACGCAACTGACTCGGACGACTCGAGCGCATAACTGGACGATGAAGCCCCTCACTCGAGCGGTCGATCTCGGTCGGTCGCCCCGGCACGACGAATCCCGTAGCGAGTCGCGACGCCCGGCAACCGCTCTTTCGAGCCCGACACCGAAGCCGACCGCGAGGGCGCGACCGAGATGACGTCGACGACCGCCGCGCTGCTCGAGTTCTTCCTGCTCGGTCTCGCGACGCCGCTGACCGCGGCGTGCGCCGTGCCGCTGTATCCGGCCTTCATCGCCTACCTGGCCTCGGCCGGCGAGGGGAGCCGCGAGACGCCCGTCGCGGTGCTCGGGGGGCTCGTCGTCGCGGGCGTCCTCGCGTTCGTGACGCTCGTCGGCCTGCTGTGGACCGTCGTCTTCGAAGCCGGCGTTTCGGACGCCGTCGGTCTCGTTTCGCCCGTCGCCTTCGCCGTCCTCGCCGTCGTCGGCGCGGTGTTGATCGTCTCGCCGAGCGGGTTCGCCCGGCTGCCGACGATCGAACCGCCGCACACGCGGTACCCGACGCTGTCGGCGTTCGGCTACGGCTTCTTCTTCGGGGCGACCGTCCTCCCCTGTAACCCGGGGCTGATCGCGCTGTTTTTCGGGCGGTCGACGGTCGCCTTCCCCGCGTTCGACTCGCAACTCGAGGTCATGCTCGGCTTTCTCGCGTTCGGGCTGGGGATCGGCGCGCCGCTGCTAGCGTTCGCCCTCGTCTCCCAGCCGTTCGGCCGGCGCGTCACGCGGACGCTGGCCCGCTACAGCGGCCCGATCAATCGGGTCGTCGGCGCCGTGTTGCTCGTCGTCTCGCTGTACTACCTGCTGTTCGTCTTCACCGTCATCCCCGGAACCGGGGGGCTGGAACCGCCGTTCGATCTCTATCTGGGGTGACCGGAACATTCGCGATCGCTCGCCGTCGATAGACGACGAGCGGCGGGACGCCCACCCCCACCCCTCGTTCAGAGTGAAAGGCGTCCGAAGCGGGGGTGGGGGGTGGGGGAGGGTTGGATGAGGGTGACTCGAGTCTCACGTCTCGAGTGCTGTCCATCCTACGCCGGGATGACCGATCGAAAGCGAAGGGGGCCGTGTCGCAACCGCCGTCAGTCGAAGGAGGAGAGGTCGGTATCGCGACCGCCGGTCGCCGGTCCGGTCTCGGCGAGTCGGTCGTAGGTCGGGAGCTCCTCGAGCGAGGCGTCGCGGCGGACGGCCTTGACGATGTGTTTCGGATCGGTGACCAGCCGGTGGAGGAGGTAACTTCCCTGCGAGCGGCCGCCACCGGTCTTCTCGGACTCGATCACGCCGAGGAACGCCTGTTCCTTCAGTTGGCGGTAGAGCCCGTTCTCGGTGATCGGGTCGGTCGCGACGAGATCGCAGATGCCGACGTACCGCTCGTAGATCTCGCGGGTCTTGTACGTCTCCCGCTCCCCGGTGATGATGTGGCTCGCCAGCGCGTAGAGGGCGAGTTTCGCGTGGACTGTCGCCCCGCTGGTGAGTTCCTCGATCCGGTTGATCTCGGCGACCTCCTGGGCCTGCTTGATGTGGTCCTCCGAGACGATCTCGCTCCCGGTACGGCGAGCGAGTTCGCCGGCCTCCTTCAGGATCTCGATCGCCTTTCGCGCGTCGCCGTGTTTCTTCGCCGCCAGGGCGGCACAGAGTTCGATCGTTCCGTCCGCGAGGACGTCGGGCTGGAAGGCGTCCTCGCGGTTGCGCATGATCTCTCGGAGCTGGGAGGCGTCGTAGGGATGGAAGAACAGTTCGCGGTGACCGAAGCTGCTGTCGATGCGCTCGTCGAGCGTCTCCCGGTACTTGACCTTGTTACTGATGCCGATGACGCCGATGTAGGCGTCGGTCTTCCGGGCCTCGCGGGCCCGCGAGAGCTGCATCAGAATGTTGCTGTTGTCCAGTTTGTCGATCTCGTCCAAGATGACGACGACCGCGTCGAAGCAGTCCTCGAGGATCGCCCAGATGTGCTGGTAGTACTCCATCGTCCCGACGCCCCGAACCGGGATGTTCTCCCGGTAGTCGGTGCCGTCCTTGAGACTGAGCGCCAACTGGCGCGTCGTCCGCGTCTCCGTGTTCGCCTCCGAGCAGTCGACGTAGAGCACGCCGCAGTCGATACCGTTGCCTCGAGCGGCGTTCCGGGCGCGCGTCGCGACGTGTCGGGAGATGAGACTCTTGCCGGTTCCGGTCTTGCCGTAGATCATCACGTTGTTCGGCGGATCGCCGCGCGTGATCGCGCCGATCTCGGCGGCGACGGATTCGATCTCGTCGTCCCGTCCGACGATCCGATCCTCGTCGGGGACGTGCCCGACGTGGAGGAGTTCCTTCCGATCGAAGATCGGATCCTGTGATTGAAAAAGCGGGTCCCCTGCCTGATCAGCCATATCTCCGTGCTCGAAGAGCGACCTAATAAATCTGTGGAAGGTAGTTCAGACTGATAAACCGACTTTAGACGTTCTCAAAGACAGCGTATCGACGGGAACCGCTCGAGTGAATCTCGTTCCCGAATCAGACTGAAGGTCGACGGACTCCGGTTCCGATCGGGAGACCCGGACCCCTCGTTCAGAGTGAAATCGCCATCGCGGACACCCCCGGACGGTCACCTCGCGATCAGTACTCTCCTCTCGCTGAACACTGCTGGGCGACCGCAGAGATGATTCCGGCAGCGAACGATTCCCCTCGAACCGGCTTCGTTCGTCCTGTTCACCGAGTTCTCTCTGACCTCCTTCTGCTTTCTTTCTACTAGTCTAGAATAGACCTAGATATAATAGTATTATATCTTGTGATGGAGGAAACATGATCTTCTACACTAGTATTTAAATATCTGAATTGAACTTTCGTATCAGAGAACCACATTACATCTCGAGCACGCTCCCTCCCACCATCGAGTACAGGGTCCCCCAGTCTCGAACACCGTTTCACTCTGAACGAGGGGAGGGACCCTCGAGTCCGACTCCAGCTTGAGTGCATCTCGACGCCGCGTTCTCTCTGTCACTGCCATCTCGTATTACCCGTTTTCAGACCCGTTTCAGCCCGAAAACCGTCGCTGCTATCGAGGCCGAACCGGCGGACACCCCTCGTTCAGAGTGAAAGTCCTCCCGCTCTGTCAGAATCGGCCCGACGCTCTCAGCGCCGTTTCACTCTGAACGACGGGTCCGTCCGTTACTGGGACGCTCCACCGCCCGTTTCTCGCCCCGGTGCCCCTTTCACTCTGAACCGGGGGTGTCCGTGCTACCGTTCGGCGCTTCGATCGGTCGCCCCGTGATCTCGAAGCGCGCTCGGTTCGGCAGCGACGACCGTCACCACGAGACGTGACACAGACACACGTATTCCTATGGGCCTGGCTCGAGGACACAGCGTATGGTCCGCAGAAGCGTTCTGTTCACGCCCGGCGACCGCCCCGAGATGCTTCGCAAGGCGCCCGCCGCCGGAGCGGACGTGATCGTGTTCGATCTCGAGGACGCCGTCGCCCCCCGACGAAAGGACGAGGCCCGCGAGTCGGTCCGCGAGGTGCTCACCGATCCCGCGTTCGATCCCGACTGCGAGGTTTGCGTTCGCGTCAACGCCGGCGACTCGGCGCTGGCGGCCGACCTCCAGACCGTTCTCGATCCGGCGGAAACGGACGTCGATCGTCGACTCGATAGCGTCATGGCCCCGAAAGTCGCCTCGGCGGCGGACGTCCGCCACCTCGCGGACGAAATCGCGAAGTACGACCGCACGCTGCCCGTCTTCGCGCTGATCGAGAGCGCGGCCGGAGTCCTCGCCGCACCGGAGATCGCCGCCGCGCGGGCGACCGACGCGCTCGTCTTCGGCGCCGAGGACCTCTCGGCGGATATCGGCGCGACCCGCAGCGCCGAGGGGACGGAAGTGCTCTACGCTCGCGAGCGCGTCGTGATCGCCGCCGCCGCCCACGACTGTACGGCGATCGATACGCTCGTGACCGACTTCGAGGACGAGCGGCGGCTCCGCGAGGACGCCGACCGTTCCGTCCGGCTCGGCTACGACGGCAAACTGGCGATCCACCCGGCCCAGGTCGACCCGATCAACGAGGCCTTCACTCCCAGCGAAGCGGATCGGGAGTGGGCCGAACGCGTCCTCGAGGCCAAACGCGAGGCCGACGCCGAAGGCCACGGGGTCTTCGAAGTCGACGGCGAGATGATCGACGCGCCGCTGATCGCCCAGGCTGAACGAATTCAGGAGCGAGCGGCGGCCGGCGACGAGAACTGACTGAGCGTTCAAAATACAAGGGGAGACAAATCACCTTGGTGGATAGTTGATCATGAGGTATGGTAGATATTCGCTACGCTTATCCCCCCGTCGTGAAAATCACTGGGTATGACCCAGGGTACCAACCCGTTCGAAAGTCTGCAGTCCCAGATCGACGACGCCGCCGCGTACCTCGACGTCGAGGACGACGTGATCGAGCGGCTCAAACACCCCGAACGCGTGCTCGAGACGAACCTCTCCGTGGAGATGGACGACGGGAGCCTCGAGCGGTTCAAAGCATTCCGCTCGCAGTTCAACGGCGACCGCGGCCCCTACAAAGGCGGCATCCGCTACCACCCGCAGGTCTCCCGCGACGAGGTCAAGGCCCTCTCGGGCTGGATGACCTACAAGACGGCGACCGTCGACATCCCGCTGGGCGGCGGGAAGGGCGGCATCATCATCGATCCCGCCGAGTACTCCGAGAGCGAACTCGAGCGGATCACCCGCGCGTTCGCGAAGGAACTCCGTCCGCTGATCGGCGAAGACCGCGACGTCCCCGCGCCCGACGTCAACACGGGCCAACGGGAGATGAACTGGATCAAAGACACCTACGAGACCCTGGAAAACACCACCGAGCCGGGCGTGATCACGGGCAAGAACCTCGCTAGCGGTGGCAGCGAGGGCCGCGTCGAGGCGACGGGCCGCTCGACCGTCATCGCCGCGCGCGAGGCCTTCGACTACCTCGACAAGGACCTCGAGGGCGCGACCGTCGCCGTTCAGGGCTACGGGAACGCCGGCTGGATCGCCGCCAAACTGATCGACGAGATGGGCGCGACCGTCGTCGCCGCCAGCGACTCCTCGGGCGGGATCTACAACCCCGACGGCTTCGATCCCGTCGCCGCGAAAGATCACAAGAACGAGACCGGCAGCGTCGTCGGCTACGAGGAAAGCGAGGAGGAGATCACCAACGAGGACGTCCTGACGATGGACGTCGACCTGCTGATCCCCGCGGCCCTCGAGAACGCCATCGACGCCGACCTCGCGGAGGACGTGCAAGCGGACGTCATCTCCGAGGCCGCCAACGGGCCGTTGACGCCCGACGCTGACGCCGTCCTCGAGGACGAGGACGTGTTCGTGATCCCGGACATCCTCGCGAACGCCGGCGGAGTCACCGTCTCGTACTTCGAGTGGGTCCAGAACCGACAGCGCTTCTACTGGAGCGAGGAGCGCGTCAACGAGGAGCTCGAAGACCACATCGTCGACGCCTTCGACTCGCTGGTCGAGACCATCGAGGAACACGACATCGCCAACCCCCGCACCGCGACGTACGTGGTCGCGATCCAGCGGGTCGCCGACTCCTTCGAGGAAGCCGGCTCGTTCCCGTAAGCCGTCGATTCTCCGCGAAGCCGAGCCGGCGAACGGACGGTCGCTCTCGGTATCTTTTTGGTCGCCGCTGGTAACCCACGCACAGAGCGAATGGTCCGGGAACGGCTCGCCAGGTATCGTGATCGCATCCGCCGGAAACTCGTCGCAGCGTTTCGCGAGGAGCACACTCCCCATCAGATCGCCGCGAGCTTCGCGATCGGGATCTTCGTGACGGCGCTTCCGACCGGCGGGCTGGGCGTCGGGCTGTTTTTCGTCCTCGTCTCGCTACAGGCCTGGATCAGCAAACCCGCGATTTTCGCCTCCGTCGCCGTTCTCAACCCGGTCGTGAAACCAGCGGTGTACCTCTCGAGTTTTCAGGTCGGCGCCGTCCTGCTGGGATCGGACTCGGTGGCCTCTCGAGACGCGCTGTCCGGCGAGTTGGCGCGGGTTGCGATCCGTCAACTCGTACTCGGGAACGTCGTGATCGCCGTCGGGTTGGCCGTCGTCGGATACGTACTGCTCCGGTATGTAACACAACTTCACCGCCGTCGGTCGGACCGATTCGAGGCGCCAGCCGAATCGGGGATATTCGGCAACCTTCGTCGCTGAAAACCGCGGCTTCGAAATTCGGCCTCGAGAGTGCGAAACATCTTGTCGTTTCGACAGAATCTCAGAAGTCCGATAAATTCATAGGAACGGAACTCCCATTGTTTCGAAGATGAATCGAAGAGCGCTGCTCGGTGGACTCGGTGCCGTCGGACTGGCGAGCCTGTCGGGCTGTCTGGGGCTGGTCGGAATGGACAGCCACGAGTCGTCGCCGGCCGGCGTCGATCCGGCCGTCCGCGAGGAAACCGGCTACGAACAGACCGCGATCGACGAGGTCGTCGTCGAAAAGGAGGTCGAGGTCAGCGCCTACTCCGAGACGATTACCGTTACGAACTACAAGACCACCCACGAGAAGTCCGTGGAACTTCCGCCGCTCGGGAGCCGGCGCGCCGCCGTCTTCACCGTGCTCACCTCCCCCCAGATCGGGATCGCGGGTCGGAACTTCAACCCCGTCGAAGACATGTCGACGAACGAACTCGTCGATCTGATCGCGGAGAACTACGACGATATCGGCGACATCTCCCACGAGGAGGACGGCGAGATCACGATCCTCGACGAGACGACGAAGCGGTCGCGGTTCAGCGCCGACGCGACGTTCAACGGGCACGACCTCGAGGTCGACGTCCACGTCACCGAGGCCGTCGAAGCCGACGACGACCTGCTCGTGACCATCGGCGTCTACCCGCAGTACGTCCGGGATCAGGAGATGGACAACGTGTTCTCGCTCATGGAGGCCGTCGACACGGACGCCGAGGAAGAGGAGGATAACGTCGACGGAAACGAGAGCGACGGAAACGGCGACGCCGACGAATCCGACGGTGGAAACGGCACCGAATCCGAAGACAGCGACGGCGGCGAGAACAACGAGAGCGGTGACGATCTGCTCGAGACCGTCGAGTAACCCGCTCTCGTTCCTCGCACCGTCGCACCGTTCCGGACTCCGGCTCGAGGTCGTTCAGAGGCCCAGTTCGCGTCCGATGACGAGGTGCTGGATCTCGCTGGTTCCCTCGCCGATCTCCATCAGTTTCGCGTCGCGGTAGAACCGCTGGGGCGCGAAGTCGGTGGTGTAGCCGTAGCCGCCAAGCACCTGGACGGCGTCCTCGGCGACCTCGCGGGCGGCTTCGCTGGCGTCGAGTTTCGCGAGCGCGGACTCGCGGGTCACGGGCTCGCCCTCGTCGTAGGTGCGGGCCGCGCGGTGCGTGAGCAGGCGCGCGCGCTCGGTCTTGCGGTGCATGTCGACGATCTTGTCGCGGACGGCGTCGAACTCGCAGATCGGCTGGCCGAACTGCTCGCGCTCTTTGCTGTACTCCTTGGCGTGTTCGTAAGCGCCCTGAGCCAGTCCCGTCGAGAGCGCGGCGATCGAGATGCGGCCGCCGTCGAGCGTTTTCTTGGTCTGGGTCCACCCCTCGCCCTCCTCGCCCAGTAGTCGATCCTCGGGAAGCCGCACGTTCTCGAGGCGAATTTCGCAGGTCGGCGAGGCGTTCAACCCCATCTTGTCCCAGACGGTCGTCACCTCGAAGCCGTCGTCCTCGCGGGGGTCGACGATGAACGTCGAAATCCCGTCGTAGCCGGCGTCGGGGTCGGTGACGGCCTTGACGAGGATCGAGCCCGCCTCGCTGGCGTTCGTGATGAACTGCTTGGTCCCGTTCAGGACCCATTCGTCGCCGTCCTCGGAAGCCGTGACTTCCGAGGGAGCAGCCGAGCTACGCTCGGCGGAGTCTCGCTCCGCGGTCGTCTCCATGTCCGAGGCGTCGGAGCCGCTGTCGGGTTCGGTCAGCGCCCAGCCGCCGAGGTACTCGCCCTCCGCTAGGGGCCGCAGCCAGCGTTCCTTCTGCGCACGCGTGCCGAACTGCTCGATTGGCTTCGAGGCCAGCGACGTGTGGGCGACGTAGGAGAGCCCGATCGAGCCCGAGACCCGACCGAGTTCCTCGGCGACCAGCGCGTACATGAGCGTGTCGCCGCCGAGGCCGCCGTACTCCTCGTCGATGGGAACGCCCATCATATCGAGGTCCGCGAGCTGATCGAAGATCTCCGCGGGGAACCGGTGCTCGTCCTCGATCTCCTGGGCGATCGGCTCGATTTCGGTCTCGCAGAAGTCCCTGACGGTCTCCCGGACCATCCGGTGTTCGTCGGGCAGCTCCGTGTCCATACGCAACACTTGCCGGGGCGAAGAATAAACGCACCGCCGGAGTACGGAGAGTGTGACGAGCGGCCCGTGGCTCGAGGCGATCGGGTAACTCGAGCCGACCGAACGACCGTCGATGTGCGGGCTCGAGCGCGGCGCTACCAGGTTCGATCGTCCTCGTCGCCGGTATCGTCCGATCCGTTCGTCTCGTTCTCCGAGTCGGTCTCGTCGGACTCGGTCGGCTCGGCCCACGGATCGGTACTACTCGAGTCGTCCGTCACGTCCCACGGATCGCTCTCGCAGTCGGAGTCCGACGCCTCGCTCCACGGGTCGCGATCGGGATCGGGATCGGAATCAGCACCGTCGGAATCGTCCCAGGAGTCGGCGCCGTCGGCGTCGGCCCAGGGATCCGTTTCTGCCCACGGATCGCCGTTGTCCATCGCCCGCCCGTCCCTCGAGGACCGATCGGCGCGCCGCGACGGGCCGTCAGCGGTTCCGGTCCAGTGGTCGTCTCGACCGCCCGCGGCGGCACCGGTTCCTCGAACCGCGGCCCGCTGTTCGGGGACGAGATCGAGGGCGTCGTCCGTATCGCCGAGCAACAGGAGGGCGTAGTACCGGAAGAACGTCGCGATCGGCGTCCAGATCAACCCCATAAACAGCAGGACGGCCGCGAGCGAGAGCGGACCGACGACGACGAACAGCAGGAGTCCGATCGGGCCGAGGAGGACCAGTACGAACGTCACGATCGCGATGGGGATCAGGAGCAGGAAGAGCCCGACGCCGACGACGATCCAGGCGCCGATCAGGACCGCGATGTAGAGGAACCAGAACAACACCAGGTAGAGCGCGTATTCGGTCCAGTCGGCCGTCAGCGTCGCCCGAAATCGCCTCCAGGCACCGATGACGCCCCGATCCTCGAGGAGCATGATCGGCGCGACGAACGCGTCGGTAAAGCGGCGCACGGCCGAATAGCCGAGGTACAGCGCGAAGCCGTAGATCGAGTACAGCCCGAACAGCCCCGGCGAGAGGTCGGCGGGGCTGCCGCCGCCGGCGGCGACGAAGGAGGCGGGTGCCGCGCCGAGCCCGCTGGCGACGAGCAAGAGCCCGAGACGAAAGCAGAACAGGCGGATCCCCTTCCCGACGTTCGCGGCGAAATACCGCCGCACGCGGACCTCGTCCGAGCGCAACGACTCGAGAAACACGAACTCCATGATGCCGGCGACGAACGCGTAACACAGCCACGCGAACGACGCGAGTCCGACGAGGGCGAGCCCGATCGCGGCGACTTCGTCGGTCGGCACCGCGCCGTCGAGGTTTTCGACCTGCCACCCTCCGCCCGACGGATCACCGGGGACCGACAGCGCGTCGCTTCCCGGCACCGACGTGCTGAGCCCGAACCCGAGCGAGCTCACGAAGACGACGACGACCGCGAGCTTGACCCACGTCCATAGGCGTATCGGCGTCAGGAAGTTCCGACTGGCCTCGATCGCGTCGCCGAGGTCGTCGATCGCGTCCATACGTACCCTGTCGTTCAGTTGCGCTGTTGATAACAATACTGTTCTCCGGTCCGAGCGGATCGCATCGACGGCTGTTCGCCCCGCCAGCCGCCGACTCGAGTGTCGTTCACCGCCGATACGTCGCTCCGAAAACAGTTCGGGACGCATTTAACCTCGAAGCTCCCACATGCGAGGTATGGACATCCGCCGGCTCGCCCGAGGGACCGTCGAGTGGGATCGCCTCGAGCGCGTGGTCCGGACGCTGGCGGATCGCTACGACCGCGAGGCGGTCCGCGTGGAGTTTCTGGAGGCCGACAACTGGCTGTCGACCCCTTGTGTCATCGACGACGAGTGGTTCGTCAAGATCGTCTCCCGGCAGAACGCGCTGGTCCACGCGCTGTTGACGGCCGGGCGCAACGTCGGCGCGGTGTCGGCGGGGACCGACGGCTTCTTCGGCCGATTCGATACGCCCCGCGCGATGGTCGAACACGAGTACGAGGCGACCGAGCGCATGCGCGAGATCGGCATCAACGCGCCCCGGCCGATCGACGCCTTCGAGGTCAACGGACTCGGCGTGCTCGTCCTCGAGTACCTCCCCGAGTTTCGCTCGCTCGACGACGCGCCCGACTGGCTGGTCGCCGAGCGCGCGCCGGAACTGTTCGAGATCCTGGCCACGCTGCGCGATCACGGGATGGCCCACGGCGACCTGCGCGCGGAGAACATCCTGCTGTGTGACGGCGAGTTCTACTTCATCGACGCCACCAACGTCCACGACGACCGCGTCGCCGAGACCACCGCCTACGATCTGGCCTGCGCGCTGGCGGTCCTCGAGCCCCGGATCGGCGCCCCCGACGCCGTCGGTGCGGCCGCGTCGGTCTACGAGCCCGAGGAGTTGCTCGCGGCGCGACGGTTTCTCGACTTCGTTCGGCTGCGCCCCGATCACGAGTTCGACGCCAACCGCGTGCGACTCGAGCTCGAGCAGGCGGCGGAACTGCGCCGGTAGTGATCCGCCTCGACCGTTCTATCCGGAGACGCGCAACCACAGTTGGTGCGGACGAAACGGCCGATTTCAGCCGTGCGAACGGATTATCGGCCGCATTGGAAAACCCCGTGACCACCTGTTTTCGATCGAGATGACGACGGGGTCCGCGAGACGCTGCGCGATCACGACGCTCCGCCCGGAGCGGAGTCGGCGATCCGCGGACGCGGCTCCGGGTGACGCGGTTCGTAGTTCGCGTCCGGTTCGTTCGGTACGGTTTCGACGCGCGTTCCTCGTCAGCGCTCGTCGAGGGATCGATAGCGCGACCGGACGGCTATCGACGGACTCGAGCGCGCTCAGATACGGATGAGGGTGGTGGATTTATCGACGTAGTTATAGCTGGCACAACAGTTTAGCGGAGAGATAGGTGTCCTTAACAGAGCCATAGTGAACCGTTGGTGGCCTAAACGGGCACGTAATGCACCCCGCTGGTCCCGTCACCGGGCTCCGGCCGCCGCGGTCGGACTCGGACCAGACGCCGGAGTGGTATTCGCCGGAGCGAGCCGCAGAGACAGCGCTGGCGACCGATCGGCCGCGACCGCTCGGTTCGCCGATCGGCGACCGGTCGCCGTCGCCGTCGCCGGCGCCGGGAACAGAGACGACGAGGAACGCCTAACGCCACCGCGTCAACTATGAGAGGAAACACCCCAAATCGGCGAACGGAGGACCAAACGACGCAGAAAACCGTCCAGATCCTGCTCACCGTCTGTGGTATCGTGTTACTGGCCCTCGGGCTGGTACTCGCCGCGAGCGGAACGTCCATCAACAGCGCGATCGGCTCGGTCTCCGACGAGTTGGGCGGTTCCGGCGGCTCCGACGACACGGGTTCCACTGCGAGCGACGATTCCAACGCGTCCGCCGGCGGGAACGAAACGGTAGCCGGCGACTCGAACAACACCGATGAACCCGGCGGTTCCGACAGCGGCGACTCCACCGGGAACGACGGCGGCGACGGCGACAACGCCGACAACGCCGACGACGCCGACGACGCCGACGACGGAGCGACCGATAGCGACGACGGGTCCGACGCGAACGATGACGGTAGCGGGAGCGAGACGGGCGGCGGCGACGAGACCCACACGCTGACGACGACCGTCGTGGATGCCGACGGCGCACCGGTCGACGGCGCGACCGTTACCGTCGCTCCCGAAAGCGATTCGAGCGAAACGCAAACCGTCGACGCCACCGGCGAGGCCGAGTTCGACCTCGAGGACGGCGAGTACGAGGTGACCGCCAACGCGGACGGCTACGAGGCGGCCACCGGCTCGGTCACGATCGACGGCAACGACAAGACGGCCACGTTGACCCTCGAGTCGACGGATGACGGTTCGAACGATAGCAACGGAGGCGGCCAGAACAACGACAACAACAACGACAGCGACGGGGGCAACGCGGGCGATTCCAACGGCATGCAGACCTTGACGGTCGTCGCCCAGGACGACGAGGGCGACGCTGTCAACGACGCAACCGTCACCGTCGAAGAAGACGGGTTTTTCTCCAGCGAGACGGTAGGTGAACAAGACGTCAACGACGACGGCGAGGCCGAGTTCGACCTCGAGGACGGCGAGTACGAGGTGACCGCCAACGCGAACGGCTACGAGGCGGCCACTGACTCGGTCACGATCAACGGCAACGACAAGACGATCACGCTGACTCTCGAGGAGGACTGACGTCGACCTCGCGTCCCTCGAGTAGTCGTCCGAGAGTCGCCGAAACGACTCGAACGGCGATCTCACTACGAAATACGGTTCTCGCGTCTCTCACTGCAGTGGAGAAGGGGGCGTCTCGAACGGATCGAGCGAGGTCGAAATCCTCTCTGCCGGCCGGTATCGCCAAAAGACAACGCCGTGCCATCGAATTAATTTCTGCACGCATATCTAATAATTGTGCTTTCAGTGCCTGATATCGACAAACATCGACACCTATATGTAATATAGACTTACTCTCAGCCTATCGTGATCACACGAACGCTGGAGCGATCGCCCGAAGAAACTCGCATCCTGGTCAAGGGTGCGCTCGAACTCGTCGACGACGTCGAGACCTATTACGACACCGGCCGCGGCGTGATCACCGCGAAGACCGGGTTCCGGTTCGGCTTCATCGCCTCGAGTTACGGCGAATCGCTCACGATCGACCTCCGGTCTGTCCGCGAGAGCGTGACGGAGATCACCGTTACCGGCGAGAAGAACGTCGCTGTCAACGTCGGCGCGAATCCGGAGAAGTACGTACTGGAGTTCGTTCGCACGCTCGATACGCTCGTCGACTATCCGATGGAAGACGTGATCTCTCTGTTGGACGAGCGAACGAGCGACCACAGCAAGGAGGTCGCGTCGCCGACTGATCACCGCGACGGCTCGGCCGTTCTCGCGATGGTCGTGCTGGCGATTTTCCTGCTGTTCGTTCTCTCAATCGTCGCCATCTAACGGCGCTTCCGAACCCACTACCATGGCACTCAAGTTCATCGGCGGATGCGGTATCGTACTGGGACTCCTGTTATTGCTGGCCGCGTTCGCGCAGCCGGCGACCGTTACGGAGACGAGCACGACGTGCGTCGACACGACGTACTACGGACAGGACTGCTCGACGGTCGAATACGAACGCCCCAATCAAACGCGGTCGCAGCTGTTCGGCGGCGGCGCGTTCTTCCTGGTCTCGGGACTGACCACGTACGGCATCGGTGCCGCCCGGAGCGGGAACTCGCTGCAATCGACGGAGCCGTCGCTGTCGAGATCGTCGAACGTGGGCACCGACGCAACGGACGACCGAAGGGCCGACGCGATGACTCTGCGCGAGCAACTGGACGCGAAGACGAACCCGGAACGGACGGCGGATACCGATCCGTCGGTCCGAACCGACTCGTTCGACGCCGTCGGCGAGACGACCCTACCGACAGCGGAACCGGGTGCCGAGTCGACCCGCTCGGCGAGCGGCCGAGGTCTCTCGGCGTTCCTGAAACCGGTCGCGAGCGGACTCGCGGCCGCCTTCGTGCTGACCTGGTTCCTCAGCGGCGCGTTCGTCGTCGAGAGCCCCGTCGGACGAACGGTCGTCTTCGCGATCTGTTCGCTTCCCGGAATCGGACTCTATTCCCGGTACTCGTCCGACGAGTCCGCGGTCGCGACTCCCGCGACGGGGGGATCGGACCGATGAACCGCCGCACGTTCCTCGCGCGGGCGGCCGCCGGCGTCGGTGTGAGCGCCGCCGTCGGACTGACGCCGCTCAACCCGCTCGCTCCCGACTCGAGGCGCGAAGCGTCCGCGGAAACGACGACGCCGGCGTCGTCGGAGGAATCGACCGAAACGGAGCAACCGGCACACTATCTGTGGACCGACGACCGCTTCGGCGGCGTCTCCGGACTCGTCACCGATACGACCGGCGACGAACTCTACGTCTCGCGCGGTACCACGGTGGAGCGGATCGACGCCGGGTCGGGCGAGGTCGAGTGGGACGTCGAGTCCGAGCAGTCGATCGAGGAACCGGTCGCCGTGGGCGGCGAGACCGTCTTCGCGGTCGGCCGACACGGGCGATTGGTCGCGGCCGGTCGAGACGGCGGCGACCGTCTCTGGTTCGAGGACACGAACGCGTTCTCGCCGGCGCGCCCGATAGTGGACGACGAGACCGTGGTCGTCGCCGGACGGTACGTGTCCGCCTACGGGATCGACTCCGGTGAGCGGCAGTGGTCGTCGTCCGATCGATTCACGTCACCGCGGACCCTCCGATCCGGCCGACACCTCTACGTCGGAGACCACCGGAACACGGCGAAACTGGACCTCCGCGACGGCTCGACGGTCTGGCAGTTCGACAACGGCGACCGCGTCGGCGGGCCGTCGTTCAACTTCGTCCTCGATTCCCAACGGGACCTCCTGTTCGGAACGAACAGTGGTACGCTCTACGCCGTCGACGCGACCGCCGGGAGCCTGGAGTGGACCGCCGAGGACCCCGGAACGTTCCGGTCGCTGGCCGCGACCGACGCCGGTCTGGTTTACTGTCTCGAAACGGACGCCGGGAACTCGCAGTTCGGTGTGATCGATCTCGACGATCGGGAAATCCTGTGGGAGAAGATCGCCTCGCTCGACTTCGAGGAGTGGGAGTACGGCCGCGTCACCACCGATCTCACCGTCTACGGCGGAGCGATCCTCGTCGGAACCTCGTCCGGACACCTCGCGACGATCGATCCGGGCGCCGGTCGCTTCCGCGCTGCAACGACCGCCCACGACGACGGAATCGACCGGCTGTCCGTCGACGGTGACCGCGCGTATCTGACCGGCAGCCGCGTCCTCCGCGGGGTCGATCTCGCCGAAACTGCGCTCGTCCGGTGAATACGGGCCCGTCTCCTCGTCCGTTACAGATGTTACAGATACCGAAGCGGAAGCCAGCGGCTTTCGTAAGCGGGTGGCGGGACGTCGATCGAGAAAAGGCGTTAGTCAGCGGTGGATGCGTTCATTCGACCGTTACGCTCTTCGCGAGGTTTCGCGGCTTGTCGATCGGTCGATCGAGCAGGGCGGCGGCGTGGTAGGAGACCAGTTGCAACTGGACGTTCGCGAGCAGCCCGGCCCAGACGGGGTGCGTATCTGGAATCGACAGCTGCCAGTCGGCGGCGTCGGCGAGCGGATGGTCGTCCGGCGCCACCGCGATGATCGGCGCGCCGCGCGTCCTGGCCTCGATCGCGTTCGTCTTCGTCTTCTCGTCGTCGCCGCCGGTCGCGACCGCGAATAGGGGCGTCTCCGGCGTCACGAGCGCCAGCGGCCCGTGTTTGAGCTCGCCCGAGGCGAACCCCTCGGCGTGCTCGTAGGTGATCTCCTTGAACTTCAGCGCGCCTTCGAGAGCCACCGAGTGGCCCAGTCCGTTGCCGATGAAGAAGTACGAGTCGCTGTCGAAGTATTCCCGAGCGAGGGACTCGGCGTTCGTCGTCTCGAGGACGGTTTCGACGTGCTCGGGGAGATCCTCGAGCGCCTCGAGCATCGCCTCGCGGTCGTCGACCGGCGTCGCGGTCGGTACGTCGGCGGCGATGCGCTGGGTGAGCAACGCGAGCGTCACCGCCTGCGAGGAGAACGTCTTCGTCGCGGCGACGCCGACCTCCGGCCCGGCTCGGATGTAGATCGCGTCGTCGGCCTCGCGGGCGGCCGTCGAGCCGACGACGTTGGTGACGGCCAGCGAGCGAGCGCCGCGGTCGGTCGCCTTGCGGACCGCGTCGAGCGTGTCCGCGGTCTCGCCGCTCTGGGTGACCGCGACGACGAGCGTGTTCTCGTCGACCGGACCGGCCGTCTGGTCGTACTCGCTCGCGCGGAGCACGTCGGCCCGGACGCCGGCCGAGCGCAGCAGCTGGTTCCCGTACATCGCCGCGTGATAGGAGGTGCCGCAGGCGACGAACTGGACGGTCTCGACGTCCGCGAACGTCCCCGTCGGCAGGTCCTCGAACGCGACGTTGCCGTCTTCGACGCGGCCCTCGATCGTGTTCGAGAGGGCCGTCGGCTGCGTGTCGATCTCCTTGGCCATGTAGTGATCGTACTCGCCTTTCCCCGCGTCCTCCGGGTCCCAGTCGACGGTGTCGACCGACCGCTCGACCGGCGACCCCGCGACGTCGGTGATCCGGTAGTCGTCGGGCTCGAGGACGACCAGGTCGCCGTCCTCGAGGTAGATCACCTCGTCGGTGTGCTCGAGGAACGCCGGAACGTCGCTGGCGAGGTACCACTCCTCGTCGTCGAGACCGAGGACGAGCGGCGACCCCTCCCGCGCCGCGTAGACGCGCTCCTCGCCGTCGACGATCGCGGCGATCGCGTAGCTCCCCTCGAGCGTTTCGACTGCCTCGCGAACCGCCCGCTCGGTGTCGCCGAACTGCTCGCGGTAGTCGTCGATCAGGTGAGGGATGACCTCCGTGTCGGTGTCGCTGTCGAACTCGTGGCCCCGCGCCTGGAGCTCCGCTCGGAGTTCGTCGTAGTTATCGATGACGCCGTTGTGGACGACGGCGACGTCGCCGGCCGTGTCGGTGTGCGGATGGGCGTTCTCGTCGGTCGGCGGGCCGTGGGTACTCCAGCGCGTGTGTCCGATCCCCATGTTCCCGTGGAGGCTCTGCTCGAGCGACGACTTGAGCTCGTCGACCTCCCCCGAACACTTGCGAACCTTGACACCGGAGCCGTTCTGGACGGCGATCCCCGCCGAGTCGTAGCCCCGGTACTCGAGGTTCTCGAGCCCCGATAGCAGGGTCTCGGTCGCGTCGCCGTGGCCGATGCGGGCGATGATCCCGCACATCAGCCGTTCACCTCCGCTCGAGCGGGCGTCTGACGCCGCGTCCTTCGGCCGGCCGGCCGTCGAAGCGCGAACCGGGCCGTCGGTCGGGCGGTCGTCGTGACGCGATTCGAGCCAGCAGTCTGGAGGGTCGGAGTGCGTGTCATTGTTTCCTAACACCCGGGTCCGTCCGTACCGCCGGCGGACCGGGGTCACTACTCCCTCCAACGGCCGTACGGCCCATTACTATACCACGAATAAGATACCGCTTATCGGTTGTATATGGCTGAAATCCGTTTCAGCTGTTGAAATCATAGCTGAAATGAGGTGAAATGGCGGATAAATTCCTGCATTCGTTCGGTTCCACGCGTTCGGAAATCGATTCAGGTTCGAAACTGCGACCAGATCGGGGCGATCGATCCGACGAATACGAGCAGATCAACCCGATGTCGCGAGCAACACTGATCCCCGTCTCGACCGCGGTCGCACCGCTTATCAGGGAGATAATCGCCGGCGCAGTCGCTCGAGGTCGGAGAACGCGTAGAACAACAGTCAGTGGGTCAGTCGATCCTCCCGGGTTTCCGTACGGGTTCGAGAACGGCGAGCGTCGTCGGAACGACTATACGACGGGGTTCTCCACGTCGTCTGTCTCGGTCGAGTCGTCGGTCGACGGATCGGAGAGGGTGATGACGTTCTCCCGACCGACCGACACTTTCTCGATGATCCCGTCGGCGTCCAGCTGAGAGCAGAGCCGACTGACTTTCGACTTCGACCAATCGGTTTCGTCGGCGATCCGGTGCTGACGGAGCCGACCGTCGTTGGCGACGAGCAGGCGGACGACCTCCCCCTCGTCGCTCAGCAGTACTGATGGTGTGTCAGGTGCGATATACCGATCGAACGACTGGTGATCGTCGGTGGGTGAGCGGTCCGTTCCTCGCCGTTGATCCGGTTCTGACGACCCGTTCGCGATCGCTGATCGCGACTGGAGCGCGGCCAGACTGATGTCTCGGTCGGACAACCCCTCGGCGACGCGGATCGCGACGAGGCTACTGACCAGCAAGAACAGCACCGTGATCAGGGCTACTTCCAGGGCCGACGTCCGCCCCAAGAGTGACGTCCCGGACGAGAGCACATCGTTATCGCCGACGAGAGCCGAGACGATTGCACGCGTGTCGAGTCGGTGATCCGGCGTGCGGATCGCACCGAGCCGAACTGGCGCGTGCATCGACGCGAGCGGGACGGAAACTCCGAACTGGGGCAGTGAGACCATGGGTATTCGGTTCTGTGACGGTCGGCGGTGGCCTATCGACGTTGGAACGTCAGTGGAATCTCGCCGACCGCATTGGTACGTGGTCGCTCTTCCCTCTTCATTATAGATCCGTATAAGCCCGTTTAACACCCTTCTAAGCCGCTGTCGTCGCAGTTTCCGTGAGCGGCCGTTCGTCGACGGGAAGAGGCCCAGCAAACGGGTCGCTCGTCGGATGTGACTGCTGCAATCGTTTATCTCGGCTATAGTAAACCGCCCCAGCCGTCTTGGTTCGCTCGAAGACCGAGAGCTGCACAGGTCCTGACAGCCACCGTTTCACGCAGTCGTGCAAACGGTCCAGAACCCGTCTCAATCATGACTACGACACTGAGCGACACGACGAACCGAGCGGACGAAGCACGCAGCGAGTACTCGTTCTCGGACAGCGAGGGCGCGACCGAGGAACACGCCGACGAACAGTCCAGCCGAGCGGCGACGATCTGCGTCGTCGGCCTCGGCTACGTCGGCCTTCCGCTCGCGGTCGGTTTCGCGCGGTCGGACTACCGCGTTATCGGCTACGACGTCGACGAGTCGACGGTCGAGCAGCTGCAGGCCGGCGTCGATACGACCGGCGATCTCTCTGATGAGGCGGTCCAGAACGACGACATCTCCTACACGACCGACGCCGGCCAGATCGGCGACGCGGATTACGTCATTATCGCCGTCCCGACGCCCATCGACGAGGACGATCGGCCGGACCTGAACTACGTCGAGAGCGCCGCGACCACCGTCGGCTCGAAGATGAAACCCGGGACGACGGTGATCCTCGAGTCGACCGTCTACCCGGGGACGACGCGCGAGGTTCTCGTTCCCGCACTCGAGGACGCCTCCGATCTGACCGCCGGCGAGGGATTCTTCGTCGGCTACTCGCCGGAGCGCGCGACGCCCGGTGACGAGGAACACGGCCTCGCGGACGTCGTCAAGGTCGTCGGCGCTCAGGACGAGAAGGTCCTCGAGGACGTGGCGGCGCTCTACGAGTCGGTCGTCGACGCCGGCGTCCACCGCGCGCCGTCGATCGAGGTCGCCGAGGCCAGCAAGGTCGTCGAGAACACCCAGCGTGACCTCAACATCGCCTTCGTCAACGAGCTCTCGATGGCCTTAGAGCGGATGGACGTCGACACGCAGGCGGTCCTCGAGGCCGCGGGGACGAAGTGGAACTTCCACGACTACCGGCCGGGACTGGTCGGCGGCCACTGCATTCCGGTCGATCCGTACTTCCTGGCCCACCGCTCGGCTCGCGAAGGGTTCGAACCCGAACTCGTGCGCACGAGTCGGACCGTCAACGAGTCGGTCCCCGACCACATCGCGGATCTGACGATCAAGGCGCTGAACAACTGCCACAAGACGCTTCGGGACAGTCGCGTGCTCGTCCTGGGGCTGTCGTACAAGTCGGGCGTCGGCGACATCCGGAGCTCGAAGGTCGCGGACGTCGTCGAGCGCCTCGCGGAGTACGATATCGACATCGCCGGCTTCGATCCGTTCGCGGACGAGGACGCGGTCCGCGACGCGTTCGAGCTGGACGTCCAGGAGCGTCTCTCGTTCGAGGGGTTCGACGCCGTCGTGCTCGCGACGCCGCACGCGGAGTTCGAACAACTCGACCTCGAGGCGGTGGCCTCCGAACTCGCCGAGGACCCGGCGCTGGTCGACGTGACGGGAACGTTCGACGAGGATGCGGCCTGCGAAGCGGGGTTCGTCTACCGACGGTTATGACGGCACGCTCCCACCCGACCTCGACGGGGACGAAGCGGATCATCGTAACGATCCAGCACCCGGGTCACGTCCACTTCTTCCGTCACCCCATCACGGAGCTTCGGGCTCGCGGCCACGAGGTCCACGTCTTCGCTCGCGAGAGCGACGTTGCGATCGACCTCCTCGAGGCCTACGACATCGACCACGAGGTGCTCGCCGGCGCGTCCGACTCGCTGGTCTCACTGGCCGCGGTTCAGGCGACCTACGAGGCGAAACTACTGGCCCGGGCCCGTCGGATCGATCCGGACGTGATCACGGCCATCGGCGGCGTCGCGGCCGCCCACGTCGCGTCGGTGTTGCGGACGACGAGCGTCGTCTTCTACGACACCGAGCACGCGACGCTCGTCACGAAGCTCGCCTACCCGTTCGCGGACGTGATCTGTACGCCGTCGTGCTATCGGGGGGAGATCGGCTCGAAACAGGTTCGCTACCCGGGCTACCACGAACTCGCCTACCTCCACCCCGACCGGTTCGAGCCGGATCCGACCGTCCTCGAGTCGGTCGGACTGTCGCCCGACGATCGGTTCGCCGTCGTTCGTCTCAGCAGTTGGGAGGCGTCCCACGACGTCGGCCACGGCGGGTTCGACGACCCCCGAACGGTCGTCGACCGGCTCGAGGACGCCGGCGTCGAGGTCCTGCTCTCGGCCGAGGGCGAACCGCCCGCGGAGCTCGCGGACTACACGTTCGAGACGGCCCCCGAGCGGCTACACGACCTGCTCGCGTACGCCGACGTCGTTCTGAGCGAGGGCGCGACGACCGCGGCGGAAGCCGCCGTCCTCGGCACGCCAGCGGTCTACGTCAATCCGCTCTCGCTGGGATACACGACGGAACTCGAGTCGGAGTTCGGCCTCCTGTTCGAGTACACCGGCGAGCGGCGACACGTCCGCGGGCTCGAGCAGGCCGTGTCTGTCCTCGAGGAGCCGTCCGAAACCTGGACGCAACGTCACCAGCAGTTGTTGTCGGAACGGATCGACGTGACCGAGTTCGTCGTCGACCAGCTAGAAATGCACGCGCAGACGCCCGAGCCGGGCCGCTCGACCTCCACGACGAATCCGACCGAATCATGAACGTACTCCAATTGGTCACCTCGCCGCGGCCGTTTTTCGACCATCAAGTATCGGTCCTCGAAGCGCGCGGCGTCGACTGCACGGTCTGTACCGTCCCCGGAGTAGACGATCCCGGCGGCCGATCGCCGTCGGACTACGCCCGGTTCTATCCGGCCGTCCTCTCCGAGATCCGATCGGGCGAGTACGATCTGATCCACGCGAACTACGGACTCACGACGCCGTTCGCGTTCGCCCAGCCGACTCGGCCCGTCGTGGTGAGTCTCTGGGGCACGGACCTGATGAGCGACCACTCGTGGCTCCGGTGGCTCAGTCGACGCGCGGCCCGCGGAGCCGACGCGACGATCGTTCCGAGCCAACCCATGTCCGACGCGCTCGAGACCGACCACCACGTGATCCCGTTCGGCGTCGACACCGAGCAGTTCAGGCCGATTCCACAGACGGAGGCTCGCGACCGCATCGGCTGGGAGACCGATCGACCGATCGCGCTCTTCCCGTACGACACCGAGCGCGGGGTCAAGGACTTCCCCCGAGCGCGCCGACTCGTCGAACGGGCCGACGCCGACCTCGAGTTACGTCCGGTCTGTGGCGTCGACTACGAGGAGATTCCCTACTACATGAACGCCAGCGACGTCCTCCTCGTCACGTCGAAACGCGAGAGCGGACCGATGGTCGTCAAAGAGGCAGCCGCGTGTAACCTGCCGATCGTCTCGACCGACGTCGGCTTCGTCCGCGAGACGATCGACGGCGTGGCCAACTGCGTCGTCAGCGACGACGACGACGATCTGGTCGCCGGCCTCGAGCGGGTCGCCGCCGATCGCGGGCGGTCCGACGGCCGCGACGTCATCGACGGACTGCGCCTCGAGGCGCTGGGGGACCGTCTCCACGAAGTGTACCGGCGCGTCCTCGATCGCCCCGACCGCTCGGGGCAGCCCACGGGGGTGGGCCATGGGACGTAATCCGGTCGGGCGGCTCTCGGAGCTCCGACCGCTGCGACTCGACACCGTCGCGGCGATCGGCGGGCTCCTGATCGCACTGGTGTTGTTCCCGCTGCGATTTTTCGCGTCGCAGGTCTACCTCAACACCGTTCCGGTGGTCCTCGGGACGGCGTGTATCCTGTATCTCGTCCGCCTGTATTACCAACAGCAGGCGACCGACGACGTCCGCTTGACGCTCCCGTCCCGGGTGACGATGGCACTCCCGACGGCCGTCCTCCTCGGGCTCGCGGCGCTGGTCGTTCTGACGGTCCACCAGGGCGCCCGAACGATTTCGTTTTTCGCCCTCGCGAGCGTCGTCGGGGCCCTCGTGGTCGGCCAGATCTGCTTCGCGAGCGACCGGGACTTCAACGCACGACTGCTGTTGCTCCAGATCGTTCTCTTCGCGCTGGTCGTTCGCGGCACCGCGCTGTACGCGACGCCGGGGTTCATCGGGATCGACGTCTGGACGCACATGGGACTGACCGAGCAGATCGTCTCGGAGGGGCGAGTCGGCGCGATTTCCCACGACAAGCACTACGCCTCGCCGTTCTACCATCTGCTGGTCACCGCCTCGTCGATGCTGTTCGACGTCTCGCTGCGGAGCGCGCTGTACCTCTCGCTGGGTCTCGTGATGCCGATCTCGGTGCTGCTCGTCTACGCCGGGGGGAACCTGCTCGTCTCGCAGCGATGGGCGACGCTGGCGGCGGCGCTGTACGCCCTCGCCAGCCACGTCTCGATGTGGGGGCTGCACCTCATCCCCACGAGCATGGGACTGGTCTTCTTCCTCGCGATGCTGTACGCGTTGCTCCGGGTGATGCGCATCGAGTACACGACCCGGGACTTCGCGCTGTTGCTGCTCTCGAGCGTCGCGGTGATTCTCACCCACCAGGTGTCGACGTTCATCATGCTCGTGTTGCTGCTCGCGGCGTTCGTCGCCCAGCTGGTCTTCGAGATCGGCCCGCTCGGGTTGACGCGACTCGACGCGAGCGTGTTCCGGACGAAGAAGCCGGTCAACCTCCTCGGCCTCGTCGTCTTCAACGTCGGGCTGACGATCTTCGTCTGGTCGCTGACGCCGTACCGTGACGACTCGTTCCTCGAGACCGTGCTGAGGTACTTCAGTGAAACGCTCAAGGAGAGCGCTGGCTTCCTCAACATCGCGAGCGGCTCCAGCGGAGACGCGGCCGAGGCCGAGGCCGCGGAAGCGGCGACGACGCTGCTCGACGAGCTCGTCCCCTACATCGATGAGCTCGGCTTCCTCATCCTGCTCGCGGCGACGTTCGTCGGCTGCCTGTACATCGTCCACCGGCGCCGGGCCGAACAGTCGGTGTTCACGCTGCTGCTGGCGACGGCGTTCATGCTCGTGTTCGTCATGGGCTTCCCGATGTTCGGGATCCACTCGTTCATCCCGAACCGCTGGTTCGCGTTCCTCTACGCGCCGATGGCGATCCTCGGCGCGATCGGGCTGCGGACCCTCGACCGCGGACTCGCGCCGGCGCTCGTCGTCGTCGTCCTGTTGCTGTTCACGCTCGTCTATCCGGGCGCGATGCTCTTCGCGACGGAGAGCAACATCGACAACCCGGTCTTCGAGGAGCACCACGAACAACTCGCCTACACGGAGTCGGAACTGGCTGCGGTCGGCTCGATCGGCGAGATGACCGGCGCGCCCGACGGCGACGAGATCCGACCCGACCAGCGGCTGTACACCGACCATCCGTACCAGACGCTGTTCAGCCGTACCGGGGCCTATCCGTCGACGGACATCGCGACGGTCCCAGAGGGCGGGACCGCCGATCACAACTACGCGGTCTATCGGACGACCGCCGCGAACGAGGCGGTCTACTTCAATAACGCCGACGGACAGGGTCGGATCGAACAGGCCACCGCGGACCGCCTCTGTCGTCCGGACCAGGCCACGGTGTACACGAACGGTGACGTGACGATGTGTACGCCCTCGCCGGCCACCGAGTAGGCGACCGGCGTTACCGAGACTCTCGCCGTCCCTTTTTCGATCGAACCGACATCGACGCCGCAACGGAAGCGAACGTTGGCATCTCGAGCCAAGAGGACGGACGACACCGGCCGCTCTCATCGCGATGTCGGCGGGATTCGATCGCAACGAGCACCGCAGTGTCGACCTCGAGTCCGTCCGTCTTCCGAGCCGTCGCTTTACTCGTATCCGTTCGAGGGAGCGAGTGGCGTCTCTCGGACGCGGCTACAGATACGGTTCCGGTGATCCGCTGTCTAACTCGAGTCGCGATCGATTACGCTGAGTCGCGGACTCTCGAAAGCGGAGTCCCGATCGAACCAATCGCAGCGATCGCAGCGCGGTCAGCGCTCGTCGACGACCGACGGAGAACGACTGTTTCGGCGCCAGTTCGAGGCGCCTGTTACGGCTCGAGATAGTCGTGCAGCCAGCGCCAGATTCAGCGATGGCCAGCAGCCCTTCGGACAGCCACAGCACGGTGAAGGCGATCACGAGATCGATCTGACGGAAGAGCTGCGACGTCAGTCCGTCCGTGACGAACCGGCGGGCCCTTCGGAGAGATAGATGACGACGTGGTCGAAACAGCCGCCGTAATTGGCCGGCGGCGCCGAGGCGAACGCCTGCAGGACGACCCGAACCGCGACCCCCGTTCCGGTCGCGTCGGGATCGCACACACCTGGTACTAAGTGAACGGCGTGAGCGAGCGCGAACGCACCCGCTCGCCGCCGGCTCTCAGCGCCACGACGGCCGGCGACGACGGCGAGAACGAACGAAAACAGCGGCGTGACGAACAGTAAGTGGGCGATCCCGTAGTTAGTCTTCGTGACGCCGGCCGTCCGGAACGGTGGCTTGTCGACGAGAACGGACAGCAGAGCGCCGACGACGGTACCGATCGTCCGGCGCCGACGGCGATCGGTGATCGATCACGCACGATTCATAGCGCGTACGCGACGGTGAGTACCCCCGAGGCTGCACCTACTCAACCACGACCGGGAGGTGCATCGTTCGGTAGGCGTCTCCGGCTGCGGGCTCCGACGGCGCCTCCCCCTGGTAGAGCAACACCGTGATCCGAAGATCGTCGCCGGACATCGACGGTGTAATCTCGAGCGACTGCTCACGCGTCTCGCCGTCGGCGACCGTCGCGGATGCTCGAGCGAGTTCGTCGCGGTCCGTAACGTTCACCTCGTCGCCGTCCCCCCGTTCGATTCGCTCGAGCAGGACGACCGTCGTGTAGTCGCGCTCGGCGTTCTCTTGGTTCGTGATCGATACCGTCAACGGCTCGGTCTCGCCGGCGGCGTACGTCGACTCGTACATCGTGTCGGTGTCGCCCGTGACGTTCTCGGTTTGGACCGACAGCTCGGTGAAGCCGTCGCCCTGTGGCGGGTTGGTGGCAGCGAAGCCGGCGCTCGCGAGCAGCACTACCAGTGCGATGACGATCGCGACGTTGTACGGCCGCGGATCGACTCGCTCGTAGACGTTCGGTCGCTTCCGGGAGAAGAACAGCGATCCGATCGAGAGCGACGGCGCGAACCGTCGCTCCGCCGGACACCGGTAGCGAGACACGATCGCGAGCAGCGACAGCACGACGGTCAGCGACGCAAGCCCGAGGAGCAGCGTTTCCGCGGTGATACCCCGTGGGGTAACGGACGCGAAAAGGGTGATCGTCGGAACGAGGGCGATACTAAAGACGACCGACAGGACGAACCGTTCGACCGACTCGAGTCCGCCGGTTACCAGACGCGGCGTCTCGAGTCCGCTTTTCAGCGTATCGAACGACTGGTACTCGTCGCTCGGTTCGGACGGAAACAGGATCGAGACGAACGCATACCCCGGAAAACAGAGAACCATCGGGAGTGCTATCGCAGTTCGTATCACGCCATCGACTCCGGAAATGATGCCGAACGTGAAGGCGCCGGTGAACGCGATCACCGCTGCCAGGTCGAGGAACCACCATTGACTGTCGCTCATTACCGGCGTTATTCGACCGTCGTGCGGTTTATTATCGTCCCGATAAGCCGCTTTGACCCGGTCGATCGGGTGGTTGCCACCCCCTGACCTACCAGATACAAGACAATAATTCCTCATAAGTATCTTTCGTCGGTTCTAGAACGTCCCAATCGACACAACGATAAGAAATTTAGCGTAACCCTCCAGCTATATTTACGCAATTAAATACGAGCAACAAAATAATCGTCCATTCGTGAATGGCCCGAATTGTGACCTGAATCCTGTGATATCACTGTTTTAAAATAACGTAAAAAGATCTATCCCGTCTATGAAAATAGTTAAAACGAATTCGGTTGGGAGATACGGTTTCCACCCTTTATTACACACTTCTGATTAGGGGAGATTGGCGCAATGAACGCAGCACATATCAGCTCCGAAGGAGATACTGAGGAGGAGACGGCCGACGCGGACGAGCGGTCCGCTGATGAGCGGCCCGCTGACGAGGAGGAACTCTCTAAGGACGAGATCTTCCACCTCCTGCAAAACGAACGCCGTCGTCTGGTTCTCAGGTACCTTCGCGACACTACCGAGCCCGTGCGTATGCGGGATATCGCCGAGCAGGTCGCGGCGTGGGAACACGATACGACCGTCGAGGAACTCACGTCGAAACAACGCCAGCGCGTCTACATTCCGCTCTACCAGTCTCACCTCTCGAAGCTCGACGAAGCGGGACTCATCGACTACCAGAAGAACCGCGGCATCGTCGAACGGCAACCGCGCGCGGATATGGTTGATCAGTACCTGCAGGACGCCCCCGAGACGGACTCGAACGACGGGGACGAGTCCAACGCGGGGCTGGACGATTACTACGTCGGCTCGACGGTCCTCGGCTTCGCGCTGCTGCTCGGCGCGGTGCTCGAACTACCGTTCACGACGTTCCTCTCGGGAATCGCGCTGAGCGCCTGTATCCTGCTGCTGTTTACGGTATCGACGATCAAACGACTCCTCGAGTGATATCTGGAATCGCCCCCTACTACGTACGGCGTGTTTCTCGAGCCGACTCAGACGAGCAGTACGACCGCGAGGAGCGCGACCGCCAGCCCCGACGTAACCAGTGCTGTGAGTCCCGCGAGTCGAACGAGTCTCCGGAGTCCCAGCCCGCTCGAGCCGTTCCTGTTGGCGGCGTCCGATCGGACCGTTCGGCGGTCGACGAGCCCCTGTTCCGCGTCAAACTCGACGTGGCCCGTCGCGTCGAGTTCCGGAAGGCGATACTGGTGGAGTTGCTCGTGCACGGCCGCCCACGTTTCCACTGAGGGTCGAGCCGGGTGGATCAGTTCGTCGGCGACTTCGTCGACGGTGACAGGCGTCTCCATCCCGTCCAGAACGGACAACAACTCGGTATTGGAGTCCGGGACGAACTCGGTCGCGGAGTCGGCGTTCGAGAGGTCGGTCGATGGGTCCCGGTAGATGGTGACACCCGAAACCGTCTCGGCTTCGGCGTCGCCGGGCCCGTCTTCGGACGGCTCCGACGGTGTCGCGCACAACCAAGACGGCGTCAGACGCATATTCCGCGGTAGTCTTGCGTGGTATATAAGTATTGTTACGGTTGAGCTGGGCAAACGATTTGTCGTAGGCCTAAATGAGTGGAAACGACTGTTCGAGTCGTTAAAAGTGAGGATACCAGCGGCCGAAATCTGTGCCAACAGTCAAACAGTCGCGAATTCCGGCGGGGCGAGCCACGGAAGCGACGCCTCGGACGGCGCGGTCCAGCACTCGAGCCACGTTCGGAGATCGACGAGCCGCAGCTTGTGTCTGACCGGCAGGTCGTGGACGTGCTCGAGGTCGTCCAGGTACCGCTGGTCGAACTCGTAGCGGTCGAACAGCGTCCGGCGATCGGGCCACGGCGGCTGGAACGACTCGAGAAGCGGCGTCTTCCGACGGACGAAGCGTTCGACCTCGTTGAGAATCGTTTCGTCGTGTGGCCGGTCCGGCGGTCTGTGTCGCAGGATGTCGTCGTCGACCCGCGTACAGGCCTCGAGGAACGTCTCCGTCGTGCGGTGTTCCGGCGGCGCTCGAAGGTGCCAGTCGAGTAGTTCGCGGTCGATGGCGGGAAACGACGCCACGAACTGGTCGGCCAAGTGCGTGTGAAACGGCATCGAGGGCTGGTTCGAAATCCCGACGCAGGTCAGCGCGTTCTGGACGGAGTCCGCGCGGGCGTCCTGCGCGTCGAGTTCGTCGGCGATCGCGTCCCTGACGAACGTCTCCGGATCGACGCCGAACGACGTTCGTTCGGCGAGGTCGCGACTGGCGTCTCGGCTGTAGCCGAAGGTATCGAGCAGTTCCTCGACCGGATCGGGATCGGGTTCGAGTCGACCGGTCGGAATGCGCTTGTCGAGGACGTCGACGGTCTTCTCGGCGGTGAAGTGGCCGCGAAGGAACGTATCACAGAGCAGTCCGTGATACATCGTGTCGACGGCCATCTCGTCGGCGTAGCCGGCGTGGTGGATGTGCAGTGATTCCTTGATTCCCTGCGAGTAGCGGACCTTCGATTCGTCGGGGCGGAGATACCGTTCGTCCGGCGGAAACGCCGTGTGAGCCGCCCCGTACTGGTCGGCGAGCTGACCCGCGACCTCGACTTCCCGAGCGTCCGGCGCGCCAACGGTGAAACTCCGCTCGATCTCGGGAATCCCCGTGAGAAGGACCCGCGAGTCGTAGCCCGCAGACAGGAGGAGACCTTTGGTTCCGGGTAGCATCGAACGCCGCCGAAACGCCCGCTCGAGGCGCTCGGCGAGCTCGCCGACGTAATCGAACGACTCCGAACGGTAGACGAACCGCTTGAGGGGTTCGATCGAGTCGGCCTCGAGCGCGCTGTCGATGGGCAGTCGACGCAGTTCCGAGACGGCGGTCTTCTCACCGAGGGCCACGCCGAGGTGGAGGAATTCGAGAACGCCGTCTCGATTAACCGTCGGCTCGGGGACCGTGCGCCCGACTTCGGCGGCGTCGGTTCCGAAGACGCGAGTTCCCGGCGCGTCGGTGTAAAAGCACTCGCGAGACCGGACGGGATCCGTCGCGACGAACGCGTCGCCCCTGTCGGCGTCGACGAGGGCCAGATACGACCCGTTGAGCAAGTCCAAGGCATCGCGGCCCACGTTCTTGTAGCGCTCGAGCAGCCAGCGCGCGGCGTTTGACTCGTCGCCCGGGACGTACGCTTCGCCCCAGACGACACACCGTTCGTCGCCGTCCGCGTAGCTGGCGGTCCAACCGGGCGCGCCGAGCGCGTCGTCTCTGATGCCGACGGTGACGGACGGTCCCGTCAGTACCCGATCGAATTCGTCGCTCGCTCTGTGTCGCTCGAACGTCTCTCTGTCGCCGAATACGCCGAAGAGTTCCCTGTTCATCGAAGACCACCGTCGCGACGCGCGATCGAGAGGACGGACGCCGAGTCGACCAACGACGGTCGACCGGCGGTTCGCTCGTCCACGTCGCCTCGACCGCGCACGCGGCTCTCCTCTCTTCCACCGAGACGACAATTACTATGCCATTGTTAAGGGCTAAAACGCCCGTATAGCGGCGATCTAGGCAACCGGAGATTTCGGCCTATCGGATCCATAATAATGGGCTGACTGTCGGTAACTTCGGGTCGACAATGTCACAGCAGCGACCAACCCGCCGACGAGTTCTCGCACTCTCGAGCGCAGCCGCGGCCGCCGGCCTCGCGGGATGTACCGATCAACTCAGTTCGGTCCTCGGCGGATCGGACGACGATTCGGAGGAGGAAGAGACGGACGACGAGTCGTCCGGACAGGCGGCGGCGCTGGCCGACGGCGTTCCGTCGCTCGAGACGGAGTACAACAGCCGCGAGCAGTACAGCCAGCCCGGCGAGTCGTTCGACGACTTCAGCGACCTCTCCGAGTGGGAGGTCACCCAGGGGTCGGGAAGCGCCGACCAGGAAATCGTCTTCAACGGCGACCAGAGCCTCAAACTGGAGTCGAACGGCGAGGAAAACATCGTCGCCCAACTGGACGTGTCGGACAAGGACTTCACCGATACGGACTTCTCGTTTGCGATCCGGACGACGACTCCACAAAGCATCACGATCAACCTGCGGCTGGTCGACCAGTTCGGCGGCTGGAAAGCGTACTCGCTGCGGGAGATCACCTGCCGGAGCCCGGACGTCGCCTGGTTCCGCTCGAGTCCGGGCGTCTTCTCACAGAGCGACTACGAGCCCTCGCTCGACGCCCTGGATCGCCTCGAGATTCAGGTTTTGCACACCATGGACCAGGCCGAGGTCTGGATCGACGACCTGCGGACCCACGACAAGCCCGAACAGGGGTACGTCATGCTGACCTGGGACGACGGCACCCGCGACTATTACGAGACGGCCGCGCCGATGCACGACGAGTACGGGTTCCCGGCCGTTCAGGCCCCCGTACCGCGCTGGGTCGAACGAAACGACGGTGACAGCGTAACGGTTGCGGAGCTTCAGGAACGTCAGGACGCTGGCGACCAGATCGTCGTCCACGGGACCCACAGCCCGATCCACGAACTCGACGACGAAGAGCGGATCCGGAACCGCTTCAAGCACGACAAGCAGTGGTACATCAACAAGGGGTTCGAGGGCGCAGACTACATCGTCTACCCGCACAACAGTTACGATAAGACGAGCCTCGAGATCGCGTCCGACTACCACTACTGCGGCGGCTTCAACCAGTCCGGTAATATCAACACGACCAGCGTCTACGGCTTCGACCCGCTGGCGCTACCGCGGACGATCGGCCACGACCTGGACATCGCGAAACGGTGCGTCAATCGCGCCGCCAAGCACCGCCAGTGTACGATTCTGAACTTCCACGCGTTCTCCGAACAGAACACGATGTCCGAAACCAACTACGCGGAACTGCTCGAGCACATAGACAACGCTAACGTCGAGGTTATCACGTTCGACGATCTCTGGAAGCACCGGACCGAACAGTTCTACTGAGCCCGCGTCGTTTGTTGATTCCATTCTTGCGGTAACGAACGGTTCTATCCCAGCCCTCGTCCGGAGAGGAAGCCCGCAGTAGCGCGAGTTCCGGACCGATCAGTTCGTCGAGAGCGTGATCGAGTCGGTGTCGGTCGCACCGTCAGCGGTAGTCACGCGCAACACGATCGTGTCGCGGACGTTCGTACCGACCGTCACCGTGATCGTCTCACCGGTCTTGTCGAACTGCGCCGTCTGGCCGACGTCCCACTCGTAACGGACGATCTCGCCGCCGCGCGCCTTCGATCCCGACGCGTCGAGTTGGACCGTCTGCCCGGACTCGAGCGCCGACCCGACGAAGTTCCGGGGACAGGCGGTAATGGACGCGACGGGCGCTTCCGCCGCCGTCTCGTCTTCGGCGGACTCGTTCTCGTCGGCCTCCGCTTCGTCAGTCGCGTCCTCCTCGTTCGTCTCGTCTTCCCCGGCCTCGCCGTCGTCCGTCTCGTTCTCGTCGGCACCGTCGTCCGACTCGTTCTCGTCAGCGCCGTCATCCGACTCGTTCTCGTCAGCGCCGTCATCCGACTCGTTCTCCTCGGAACCGTCGTCCGTCTCGTTCTCCTCGGAACCGGAGTTCCCGTCGGCCGCCTCGAGTCGGAGATCGTCCGTCAGCAGCCGCTCGACGATCGCCGAGTGCCACTGCACGCGGGTCTCGAGGGGGACGCCGGTCGAGAGCGTCTCCGCGAGGAACGCGTCGGCACCGAGGTCGCGAGCGGCCTTGTGGACGAGCAGTCCCCTCGGGTCGTTGTCGGGACTGGAGAACGGCCCGGTCTGAAACGCGAGCGCCTGGTCGTCGACGTAGTTCCGGGTGACGTACTCGGCCGCATCGGCCGCGGCCGCGGCGGCTTCGCCGTCGGAGTGGAAGATCGCCTGCCCGACGCCGTCAACGGGATCGTTCGCGTAGATGCCCGTCGACTCGTGGAGGTCGATCACAACGTCCGGATCGTACTCGACGACGACGCTCCAGAGCGCTCTGGCGAGGTCGGTCCCCGGCTCGCGCCCCTCCAGGAATTGTCGATTGAGGTCGACGCCGTCGTCGGCGGTCCGCGTCCCGTTCTCGACCGCGGCCGCGTTCGCTTTGGGGATGGTGACGAGAGTTCCGGCGCCGATCTCCCAGTCGGCGATCGCACCCGTCGCCGTATAGCCCGCGACCTCGTTACCGTGGACGCCGCCGATGACGACGACCGTCGGGCCGTCGACGTCCGCGCTCGTGACGTAGACCGTCGTCTCCTCGGCCGTTCCCTCGCGAATCGTGAAGGACTCCCGTGATGTTCCGTCCGCCTGTGCCCCATCGACTGCCGTCGCGCCGGCGCCAGCGATTGCGCAGGCGCCCGCGAACGACAGTACCGATCGTCGTGAAAGCGCATTCCGCTGCATTCCACCGCCCGATTCGGAATAGGACGTGTTTACTATCGCGAGAATAACGTCAGCAGATATTCTTTTTCTTCTTTCGAAACCGTCGTGAAACGGTTGTAAAGAGCGAATCAGTTCGGGAGACTCGAGGTAGTTGGCGGCCCGTTCGAAGCCGTTACCGAACGCCGTGTTGCTCGTAGAACCGCCGGACGCGGTCGTCGGTCAGCAAGGGTCCGTGGACCTGAATGGATTTGAGGCCGGGGTAGCTGTTTGCTTCGATGACGGTGAAGCCGCCGTCGTCGTCGGTTACGATAACGTCCCAGCCGACGTACGGAAGGTACGAGCAAGCGTCGGCCATCTCGAGGATCCGCGATCGAATCCGCTGCCAGCCGGGGATCTGTTTCCCTTCGATCGCCATCCCGGTGTCCGGGTGCTCCGAGTGCCACTCGACGCCGTCGCCATCACCGTCGGGGGGTTGCGCGCCCGGGCCGAGCTCGCCCGTCCTGCGGTCGATCGACGCGGAGAGGCCGCCCTGCGTGAAATTGTCCAGCGGCGCGGAGTCCGTCGTGCCGATCCGCTGGATCGCCGCGGCGATGAACGGTTCGTCGAGGACGTCGTCGTACATCGTGATCAGCCGGATCGTGTTCGGCGTCGCCGGGTACAGCGCGGCCGGGAACGTTCCCTGGTCGACGAACTCGCAGACGAGGTAGTCCTCGAGATCGGCGACCAGCGATCGGAACTCCGCCTCGGCGTAGCGGTCGCCGTCGACCCGGTAGCCGTCGTCGACGCGCGAACACAGCATGACGTTGTTTCCGCCGCCGCCGTGGACCCACTTGAGGACCAGCCGCCCCTCGACCTCGAGTCGGTCGACGACTCGCTGGGCGGCGTTTCTCGTCTCCGTCCGCGGTGACGGCCGGGCCGGCTCGGACGCCGGTTCGCCGACGCCGATCGGCTCCGGGACCGTCGGCCCCCCGTCAGCTATCTCGCGGCCGCGTCGGCCGTCGACGGGATGGTAGGTCCCGTCGCGGAGCAGTCCGTAGACGGTCATCCGCTCGGCGTCGAACGGCTGCATGAGCCGGTGAAAGAGGAGCTTGTTCGAGAGGGCCACCGACCACGTCCCGTTGATGCGTTTCGTGCGCACGAACCGCTCGTAGTCGCTCACGTAGTCGCGGTAGTTCTCCGAGTCGAGGTCGTAGACCGCGTCGGATCTGCTCAGGAAGCCGCGCCGCCAGAGCCAGAGGCGTCGGCGAAGCGGTCGCGAGACGTCCGACTCGTACTCGGTCCCGACGAGTCCCTGCACCGCCCTGGCCGTGTGGTAGAGCGTTCTGACGTTCACGGATGAGCCCGCAACGCGGTTCCTGTTAGTTATCGAACTACCAAGACAGTTGCAGTCAGAGCGCGGACGATGTGACCAACAGAAATCGTGCAGATCGGCGGGCTCCCCGCTCGAGAAGCGGAGATAGGGCGGTGCGGCTACTCGGTCAGTACGCGACGGACGATCGCGGTCCGCTCGACTGCCGTCACGGCGAGGACGCCGAGGACGAGCGCGATCGTTGCGACGATCGGGAGCGGGCGCCGTCGGACGCCGCTTCCGGCGGCCCAGCAGAGGCCGGGATACTGCCGCGCGGACGCGGCGGCGCCGCGCAGGTACCACAGCCCGCGGAGGAGACGCCCCTCGGAGAGGTAGGCCTTCGCGACGACGAGCCGGTGGGCGGCGCGGATCTCGTACCCCTCGGCTTCGAACCGTTCGACCTCGTCCTCGTAGATCGAAAGGTACTGCTCGCTGGCCGCTCGGATGACGGCCGCCGGCGGCTGGCCCGTCTCCTCGCGGACGACCAGCGGTTCGTCGACGTACGCGAGCTTGCCCGCCTTGAGCACTCGCAGGCAGAATTCGGGATCCTGGAACCGGTCGAGTTCCTCGTCGAAACCGCCGATCTCGCGGGCGACGTCGGTCCGGACGAGCAGGGTCGAGCCGGCGCCCGGCTGCACCTCGTCGGCCAGGATCGGCCCGATCAGCTCCTCGCCGCCCTCTCGGACGGGTTCGTCGTCCGATCGCGCGAGCGCGGACGCGGCGACCCCGCGGAGGCGGTCGTTCGCCCCCGACAGTTCGTAGGTCGAGTCGCAGTAGACGCCGACCCACTCCTCGGATCGCCCCTCGAGGGCGGCGAGTTGCGCCTCGAGTTTCTCGGGGCGCCACTCGTCGTCGGAGTCGAGGAAGGCCACGTACTCGCCGCGGGCGTGCTCGATTCCGGTGTTCCGGGCCACGTTGGCCCCCTGGTTGGTCGCGTGGACGACGGGCCGAACCCGGGGATCGTCGTAGTCGGCGAGCACGGACGGCGTCTCGTCGGTCGAACCGTCGTCGACGACGACGACCTCGAGGTCGTCGATCGTCTGCGCGAGCGCGCTGTCGATCGCGCGCGGAAGCGTCTCGGCTCTGTCGTAAGTCGGGATCACGACGCTGACTCGTGGCATTTCTCCCACCTCCGGACGGTCGAGTCATTATTATCGCGTCGCTAAACGCCGGGGACGGCGGCGACACCGGACGACTCGACTCGAGTCGATCGCGCCGGACTCGGGACGCGCGAATCGAGGCCCGTCGCGACCCGAACCGGGGCGGCTCGCCGCCTAACAGCTGTATAAGAAAGGCCGACAGGTTCGTCGACCCGGTCAATGACCCACCGGAACAGACGACCGCTCGTGCCACCTGGTGGCACTGTGAGGGCGAACAGATTCGCCGACGATCGCACGGAGACGGCGCGGGACGCCGCCCTGACCGCCCCGCCGGAGGGCCGCTGATGTACCGCGGAGCCACGGTCGGCGTCGTGATGCCGGCGTACGACGAGGAGGGGTTCGTCGGCGACGTGATCCGCGAAATGCCCGACTACGTCGATCGGATCTACGCCATCGACGACCGCTCGACCGACGGGACCTGGAACGAGATCCTCGAGGCGGCCCGCGACGACGCCGACGCGAACGCGGGACGCGACGCGGCCGACGACGCGGCGCTCGTGACCGACGGCGGCGCGTCCGTGCTGACCGAACGGGCGTCGGTTCAGGACGCGATCGGACGGGTCGTCCCGATCCGCCACCGCGAGAACCGCGGCGCCGGCGGAGCGATCAAAACCGGCTATCTCGCCGCGCGCGCCGACGGCGTGGACGCGACCGTGACGGTCGACGCCGACGGACAGATGGACCTCTCGCAGATGCCGCGACTGCTCGATCCGCTCGTCGAGAACGAGGCCGACTACGCGAAGGGGAACCGTCTCCTCTCGCGAGAGTACCGCGCGGCGATGCCGCGGTTTCGGTTCGTCGGGAACGCGATCCTCTCGTTCCTGACCAAGATCGCCTCCGGCTACTGGAAGACGATGGACCCCCAGAACGGGTACACGGCCATCTCCGGCGACGCCCTCGAGGCGATCGATCTCGAGCACCTCTACGAGTACTACGGCTACTGCAACGACCTGCTGGTGAAACTGAACGTCCACGGAATGCGCGTCGCGGACGTGGCGATGCCGGCCGTCTACGGCGACGAGGAGTCGAGCATCACGTACTCGGAGTACATCCCGAAGGTGTCGACCATGCTCCTGCGGAACTTCCTCTGGCGGCTGAAAACGAAGTATCTCGTGCTCGATTTCCACCCGCTGGCGTTCTTCTATCTCGTCGGCGCCGGACTGGCCGCGACCGGCGTCCTCGCCGCCGCCGTGACGCTGTTCGCGACGCTCGCGACGGTCGGTCCGTCGGTGCAGGGGTCGACGACCGTGTTCCTGCTCGTCGCCGGCATCGCGTTCCTCCTGTTCGCAATGGTGTTCGACATGGCCGAGAGCGAACACCTCGAGCGGCAGGTCCGCTAGCCCCGTTCGTCGTCGCGATCGCTCGTCGCGTCTCCAGTTCCGTTGTCGTGATTCGCCCAGCCGTCCGGTTTCTGCTTCCGTCGCTGTTCGCCGTTCTCGAGTTCACTTCGCGTCGGGTTCCGGCCCGTCGGTCCGCAGTGTAACTAGTTCTCAATCGGCCGAAGAATCAACTCGATCGGAGATCCGAATACTACACTCGACGGTCGCAATCGACCAATCGGCTGCACCCGCTCGAGCGGGTCGTCCGAGGAATAGCAACGGCGTTCCGCGCGAATCGGGATCGAACCCGGTCGGTCGCATTCGCTCCGCCGACCGATCAGGATCAGGGAAGGAGACTCTGGATGCCGGGGCCGAGGATACCCAGCGCGAGTCCGGAAACGAACAGCGACAACCCGGCGACGAACAGCAGGCTCTGAAGCCAGCTTCGCGTTTCGCCGTCCTCGTCCCCTTCGCCCTCGAACGACACCTGTATCGCGGCCGCCCGGGAGCCGATGGGATCGGGAAACGCCGAGAGGATCTCGAACGGTTCGGACGGGTCCAGCGCGCCGACCAGCAGCGCGAAGCCGACGAAGATCCCGAACCCGACCGGCGGGACCACCGCGAGCGCGAGCCACGGGTTCGTGATCACCGTCGCGAGGGCGACGATGGGACCGGCCGCGAGGACGGTCGTCAACGCCGCTCGAGCGAGTCGCGCGTCGGCGAGCGGATCGAAACCGACGCGACGGGCGCTCCAGCAGTGGCAGACGAACATCGTCCCGTAGCCGATACTGGTGGCGACGGCCGCACCGTGCATCCCGTAGCGCGGAATGAGCGCGGCGTTGAGGACGACGTTGAGCAGTGCCGCTACGCCGGTGGCCGCGATCGGATACCGGAGGTTCCCTTTGCCCTGCGAGACCGCGAGGATCGGTCGGGCGAGCGCGAACCCGAGCGCCCCCGGCAGCAACAACAGGAGGGGTTCGATCGCCGGAACGGCTTCGTCGCCGAAGTAAATGGGCACGGCGACGTCGGCCAGCGCCGCCAGCCCGACCGCCATGACGGCCGTCAGGAGGAACGTGTATCGCGTCGCCCGCGACGCCAGTTTCGAGATCTTTCGGCGGCGGTTCTGGGACCACAGCTCCGACGTCGAGTGGACGAAGACGGTCTGGACCGCCAGCGGGACGAACCAGAGGAACTCGGCCAGCGCCAGCGCCGCCTTGTAGTTCCCCACGTCCGCGCTCGTCCGGAACCGCTGGAGCATCACGATGTCGATGTGGTACAGCGACATCAGCAGGAACACGAGCACGATGCTCATCGTGTTGAACGTGAGCATCTGCTTGCGCGGGAACCGTTCGGTCGGCGTACTCGAGAGACACGACAGCGGAACTCGGCGGTTGACGATGGCCAGTCCGGCGACGGCCACGAGCAGACTCGCGACCAGATGGCCCGCGAGGACCCCCATCACGCCGACCCCGACGTACGCCAGCGGGACGGCGATGACGACGAACGCGACCGTATCGAGGATCTTCAGCGGCTCCGAGTAGCGCTCGAGGCCGAAGCCCATCAGCGTCTTTCGGGCGTAGTCGCGAAACTGCGCCGTCACGACGAGGGCGGCGAGCGCGTAGAAGTAGATCGCGAACCCGTCGCCGAACGCGCGGTCGACAATTCCCAATCGGGCGGCGAGTATCAACAGGAAAGCGCCGACGGCGGCGAGACCGATGGCCAGCCGAAAGTAGAAGCCGACGACGTGTTCGCTCCAGTTCGCGTCGTTGCGATCCTCCGCGAGGAACTTCCGGACGCCGTCGGTGACGCCGGAGCTCACGAAGATCATGTAGATGGCGAACACGGACAGCAGGAACGCGTAGTCCCCGTACTCCGACGGGCCGAGAAACCGATAGAGGAGCGGCGTCGAGAGGGCAGTGAGGAGCTGCACGACGACCTTCACACTGACGACCGAGAAGACGCCGCTCGCGATACTTCGATTCACGCTCTCACCGGGGAGCGTCCGTGCTGAGGGTCGGCGGCTCCCCTCGCCGACGCCCGTTCAGCATCCAGCGTGCTCACAGTAGTGCGACGTAGCGACGGCGAAGACTTATTATACGGGTGTTAAACCCCGGTGAGTGGCCGACACAGCCGATCTCCGTCCTCGCAAGGGTGACCGTCTCGACTATTCGATCGTGTTCTCCCAGGTCGTGACGCCGCTCGCGCCGAGGTCGCGGATCCCGCCCGCGAGGCGATTCTTCTTGAGGGTCGGGTTCTCCGCGGACGCGTAGAGACAGACGGCTTCCTCGCCGCCCGTCGACTCGAGGTCGGAGTCGCGAACGAGCGCGTCGGTCCCGACGTCGAGGTACGGATACTGGCTGGCGCGCAGTTCGCTCTTGTAGACGGTCAGGTCCGCGCCCGTGTTGACGATGGCGTTCCGGTCGGTCCCGTCGCGACCCTCCTGGGTGACCGAGATGTGACTGAACCGGCAGTTGTCCCGTTCACAACGGATCCCGTCGCGGAAGCCGCTGGCGTCGCCGGATCGGCCCGAGATCGTGAGGTGTTCGGCGAGGATCCGCTCGGATCTGTCGCTGTCGCGGATCCACAGCGGGTAGCCGCCCGCGGTCTCGTGGCTGATCGACGTGTCTGCGATCGTCGTCTCGCCGCAGTCGGGCGAGAGGACGATGCCGTGGTTGACGTTCGACCCGCGGATCCGAACCTCGGTGTTCTTGATCCGAGCCTTTTCGCAGGTGTTCATCACCGAAATCGCGTGGCTCGTCGGCATCGGCGAGGTGATATCGACGAGTGCACCGTAGATTTCGATGTCCCGACCTTTCTCGATCCGGATTCCGCGCTGGGATCGATCCTCCGGTCGCGACTCGTCGACCTCGACCGTCGGCCACCGAATCACGCTGTTCGCGCCGCCGACGCGGATGTTCGCTCCGTTACTGTTCCGGTAGAGACCGCCGCTGACTACGATCTGTCCCTCGCTGCCCGCCGCGTAGAGCCCGTTGTTCGGGAAGCCGCCAAGCCAGCAGTGTTTGAACTCGAGGGTACCCGCGTTCTGGTTGGCCTCGATCCCGATCGGGCCGCGCCAGCGCTCGCCCGCGTTCGGCGTGTTCTCGACCCACGCGCCGCCGTCCGGCGCCCGAAACCGCTCAACGAGTCCCGTCCCGTCGGGATCGGTGATATTGAACAGTCCCGGACCCCACGTCCCGCTGTCGTGCTGGCCGCGAACGGTGATGTCGCGCACCTCGAGCCGATCGGAGACGTAGGCTTCGATCGCTCGGATCCCGGTATCGGGGGCCGTCTGATCGACCTTGAACCCCTCGAATCGGAGGCGACTGCCGGGGTTGTAGGTGACGCCGAGACGGAACAGCCGAAACTGCGGGCCGTCGAAGGCGTGGTAATCCGCCGGGACGAGCGTCGCGTCGTCGCCGACGAAGCCGATGTTCTCGAAGCCCGTGTATCTGAACTGCTCGTCCATGTAGTAGCGCCCCTCCGGGAAGACGAACAGCGTGTCGTCGGCGCGCAGGTCCTCGAGGACGGGCGTGATCGATTCCGTTCCGGTGTTGTCCGCGCCGGCCTCGACGACGTCGACGACGTTCTCGTACTCGTCGTGGTATTCCTCGTACGGGGCCGCCGCGCTCGAAGCGCCGGCGGTCGTCGACAGACCGAGACCGGCTGCACCCGCAGCCGCGAGTCCACTTAGCACCGTGCGTCGTGTTTGTCCTGTTCCTGTTCGTCCGTCGCCAGTAGATCGATCGGCACCGTTCCCATCCGACTGAAACTGCGGCGAGTTCATCCCATCCGAACACCGCAGATCGCTTCGTTCCACCATTGATATTCACTTCTTTCTGAGTGATGACGGGGTCCAGTAACTATGGCTTCGGATAGCAAGCTTTTAAGTCCGAAACCCTATGGGGTAGTGGTAGATTACCCAACACTTGCAGCATCCACAACTGATTGTCGAGATAATAATCTCCGGTTTGAAGCGCACTCGTGCCGATATTCGACGTCTCTCTGAATTACTACTTCGTTTAACAATACTGTCAATAAGATATCTAATACCCCGTCTGACGCTCGTCCGACATCGATAGAATACCCCCCCTCGAGTGCCCGCTCGTTTCGCTCCCGGTTACTGATTCGGCATCCGATCGTTCTCGATCGTCGCCGCGATCAGTTCCGCGATGGCGCGTCGGAGCCGCTGGGAGACCGCCGAGTCCGAAATGCCGAGCCGTTCGGCCAGATCGTCCTGCGTGATTCCGCGGGGAATATCGAAGTAGCCGCCGTAGTAGGCCATCATGAGAATCTCGTGTTGCTGGTCGGTCAGGTGGAAGGTGCCGCTGTCGGAGACCGACGTGTCGTACAGCTGAGTCACGCGAAAGGAGATCCCGTGGTCGCGACACCGCGCTCGAAACGCGATCAGCGCGTCCCGGTTCGGCAGGTAGATGCGAGCGACCCAGCCGCGTTCGCCGCTCGTGACCGTGAACACGAACAGTCCGTGCTCGCCGCCCCAGTCGGGGAGGACCGCGAGGTCGGTCTCGAGTGCGACGCGGAAGATCGTCCGATTCTCGAACGTCGCGATGCGGGTCGGGTCCGAGACCGTCGGGTCCGACGCCATCGAATCCTCGACGGCCGTCTCGTCGTCGCTGAACACGGAGACGAACTGGTATCGACGGTCGTCGGTCGACGCCTCGTACTCGTACCGGAACGTCGTCTCGGGATGGTTTGCGATCGTCGATGCCAACGCGAGCTCGTCGTGAACGAGATGAACTTCAGCGATAAATCCCATGCAATGCCCGTTTCCTATCGCGTGGTCGGGAACGGCGTCCAAACCTATACGGAGGCTAAGCGACCGTTTCAGTAACCGGGACGACCTCGAGTCGGTCGGCGACTCAGTTCAGATACCCCAGATCGGCCAGTCGGTCGGTCACGTCTTCGTCGGGCTCCGACCGATCAGAACCGTCGCCGTCGTCCTCGTAGGTCGCGTACGATATCGGATCGACCGGATCGACGACGGGAGCGACGCTTCCGTCCATGCGATCGCTGTACGGGACGTTCATCGAAGACAGGACCGTCGGTGCGACGTCGAAAATGTGGACGCGATCGAGCGACGCCTCCTCGTCGATCCCCTCGCCGGCGGCCACGAAGATCCCGTCGAGCTTGTGGTTCCACGGTTCGGCCGGGCCGAAGTACTCCCCGTCGCGTAGCTGTTCGGAGATCATGTGGTCGAAGCCGTTGGGGATCGTCACGATGTCGACGGTATCCTCGACGCGGTCGCCGTGGAAGTACCGCTCACGCGGCGCGACCGTCTCGAACAGCGCCTCGCCGTCGGGGGTCTCGACCGACTGGAGGCGCCGGATCAGCTCCTCGCGGAGCGCCTCGTACTCCTCGGGCGGAACGACCCCGTTCGGATCCCGCCCCTCGAGGTTGATCCGGACGCCGAGTTCGGTTCGGGCCCGGACGTAGGCCGCGGAGTTAACGAAATCGACCTGCTCGTTGGCCGTCCGCGAAACGCCACTCGGCGCGTACTCCCTCGCGAGTTCGGCGAGGCCGACCCGCTCGAGGGCGGCTCTGATGCGGCTGGCGGTGATCCCGAACCGGGCGGCGATCGACGCCGCACGCGCCGTCGTGCCGGGTTCCCAGGACTCGCACTCCTCGCCCTCGCGGAGCCGCCTGCGCATCGGCGTCCACGACGGCATCCCCTTGCCGCCGGTCGTCGTCTCGAGGTAGCCTTCGTCCCGCAGAAACTCGTTGATCCGGAACTCGTAGCCGTCGTACGGCCCCATCCCGTGATCGCTCACGAGGAAGACGCGATCCGGATCGCAGTCCTCGAGCACCGCCGCGAGCTGGTCGTCGGTCGCCTCGTAGACCCGGTTGACGAGTTCCTCGTCGCCGGCGAACTCGTGGAAGACCGTGTCCGTCTTCTGGAACTGGAGAAAGCCGAGATCGGGATCGAACTCCTCGGCGAGGTACCGAAACGCCTCGCCGCGCATCCGGATCAGATTTCGGTACTCCGCGATCTTTTCGTCGTCGGACAGCGAGTCGTCGCCGCGCGTATAGGCGGGGTAGACGCGGTACTCGCCGATTTCGTCGCGGACCTCCTCGAGAAGTCCCTCGGGGTGGCAGGGCGGATCCTCCGGCCCCAGAAAGCCGGGGATCACCGCGCCGTCGAACTCGTCGGGCGGGTGCGTCACCGGCGCGTTGACGACGACGCTCGAGCGGTCGTGTCGGTCCAATAGCGTCCACAGCGGGTGCGCCTGGACGTCGTCGTTGCTCGTCACGTGCCAGTCGTAGCCGTCGTAGCCGACGAAGCCGACCACGCCGTGTTTGCCGGGGTTGACGCCCGTGTAGATAGACGGCCAAGCGCTCGGCGTCCACGGCGGAATCTGGGACTCTAACGGCGCGGTTGCGCCCTCGGTACACAGCCGCTCGATGGTCGGAATCCGGTTCTCCTCGAAGAGTCGCTCGAAGACCGGTCGACACCCCGCGTCGATCCCGATAACGAGCGTATCTAGCCCATCCGATTCGCCCTCGGTACGCTCGGTCGGTGTGGTGTCGTCACGGTCAGACGTCCGTGTCATCGTTGCAGTAGATTTGGTTGTCGTCGGTCGCTTCGGTCGACCGCTGCCGACTCCCTCCCGGCAGCGGTTTCAGTCGATACGGCACAGCTATCTACTTACTGAAAGAGTGATCAGCCACTTCATTATCGTTCCGTTAAACGGTCGGAGACGCCCGAAATTCGGAGAATTTCCGTCATGTCTCTTCCGGGTGGAGTCGGAATCGACGGGAGCACGTCGGCAGTTCCAGCGACCGCAGTCGTACGCCGACGCTCTCACGAAACGAGATGTCCGTTGGAAGTCAGACAACCCCTCTCGAGTTCAGTACCTGTCGTCTCGTGGTGTCTGATTCATATCGGACTGAGACTCGAGACGTCGTATTGTTTTTCGTGAATTATAAGTCCACTTATATAGTTGCGGGCGGCAGTGAGTTTCTGATGTTTGAATCCCTGCAGTAGCGGTGCTGCCCGCCACTCCGTCCGCACGAATCTCGAGTCCGAAGGCGAACTGTCCGACGAGACCGGCCTCGACCGCTGCGTCGCGTGGGATCGAGGCGCCCTCGCCGTCGCGAGGGAGATCACACGGAGAATCGGAACCGACGGAACCCCATCGGTGACGTACGACCGGACGTCGGCGAACCGACCGACAGAACGAGGTGGCTCTTCGACGTCCGTACTCGTACGGTCGGTGAGTTCCTCCATCATGTCCACTCGATCACTCACCCAGCGGCGGTCCAATTGGATCGCCGTCCTCGGTCCGATCGTCGCCGTCTTGTTCGCCACCGAATTCGCCGCGTATCTCCTGACCGAGTGGCCGACGATCGCGATCGATCCCGCGTTCTTCCAGCATACGGGCTGGTACGTCCTCGAGGGCGGCGTTCCGTACGTCGACGTCTGGGACGTGAACCCGCCCGTTCCGTTCGCGATTACGGCCACGCTCGCTGCCATCGCGGGCGGGAACATGTACATCCTCCACCTTCTCAGCGTGATACTTACCCTGCTCGTCGCCGCCGCGGGCGTCCTGCTGGTCGGATGGGTCGCCTTCCTCGCGACCGGAGAGGACGCCGCGGCGGTCGCCGCCGGCCTCACGATGCTCGTCGTTCCGGAGCTCTTTGTCCTCCCTCTGGCCGGGGTCTGGGCGCAGTTCTACGCGCTGTTCTTCGGCGTCCTTTCACTCGCGCTGGCCCTCCGCGACCGGCCGTTTCAGGCCGGGGTCGCCGCGGCACTGAGCGCCGGCTCCTGGCAGTCCGGGGTCGCCTTCGCACCATTGGTCGTCGGGATAGCGTACCAGCGAACCGGCGGGAGAGGCGCGCTCCGGGCCACCGCGGGCGGCGGCGCCGTGGCCGGCGTCGTCGTCCTCGTGTTCGCGGCCGCAGGTGCGCTCGTTCCGATGTTCGTACAGACCGTGATCGCGCCGCTGGTCGCCGGCTCGCCGTACACGCTGGCCGAACGCGTTTTCTCGATACTGCTGGTGTTCGGCTACGGGTCGGTGCTCCTCCCGGTGGCGCTCTACGGGTGGGCGTACACCGCCGTCCGCGACGTCCGGACGCGATGGTGGGTTCCGGCCGGCGGGGTGCTACTCGGCCTCCAGGTGCTGGTCGTCGATCTGGACGGCTCGACGGACACGTTCCTCTGGCTCGCCTTCGTCGCGCTCGGCGTGGCCGTCACCGTCGAACGCGCGACCGCGTGGCGATCCGTCGCGACGGACCGACCCAGTGACGATGCGACCCGCACGAACCGCTACCGGTGGAAGGTCGTCGTCGCCCTCGTCGCCGGATTGATCGTCCTCTCGGGGCTGGCCTGGAACGTCAACTCGCCGCCCCCGAAGTCGACGCTCGAGACGATGGAGCGGGAGGCCGAGCCGGACGAGCACCTCCCGATTTCTCCGGACGATGCGAACAGCCCGTCGATGCGGACCGTCTACTGGGAGCAGCTGAAGCCGGAGACGTGTCACTACCGGTTGAGCTGGACCGAAGTGCGGTGGATCGTGATGACCGACGACCGGCTGAACGCAGAGCGCTGTGACGGATGGCCGAACCGCATCGATCGCGGCTAGGGACTCGGTACCTCGAGCGGGTCGACTCACAACCGAGGCGGTTCGACGACGGAGTGTTCGCTGATTCCCGGCGCGGACTCGACCCGCTCACCGACGGATAACCGTTCACGTGGTGTGAATCCTCCCTCACACGTGACCGACGTCGCATTCTACTCCTAATTGCGGACGGGTAACTGATCGCCGTAATAGACGCACAATTGCAGGTCAAACCGTACACTGATTCTCGAACAGGGTACTGTAGCCATGGCTACCGTCGAAACTATCCTTTCGTCGATTTTCAGTACCGTCCTCGAACTCCACTCCGGACAACTCGGATTGCTATCGGGTGTTCTCGTCGGCCTCCTCTATTGGCACGGGCTCCGTCGGCCGTCGCTCGCTCTCCTCACCGCGTTCTATCTGCTGGCGCTCGGTATCGTGCCTGCGTCCGCGAGAGGGCTTTTCGTGGTTCAATCCAAACCGTGGTACTTCTGTTCGCTCTTGCTCATCACCTCGCTCGGTGCGATTAGCGTCCGTATCGTCTGGACTCGAGTATCGTACTCGAATCAGTCTCAACTGTCGGAGGTCGGACAACAGGAGTTTTAATCGGCTTCATCCCCGTCCGTGAGGGTGTGCCGTTCGCTTCGAAAGGGGCGTCAGAATCCGATCCTCCGAGTTCGTAGTCCCGGGTGGATTCGAACCGTGAAGGCTCGAATCCGCTCTTCTGGGCTCGAACCGCCGAGGACATTCGCCGCTCGCGGAATTGCTCGCGGCAGAAGTAGTCCCGGGCGGATTCGAACCGCGAGGACTCGAATCCGCTCGTCTTCTGGGCTCGAATCCACGGGGATACTTGCGCCTCACGAGGTTGTTCGGCGCAAAAGTAGTCCCGGGCGGATTCGAACCGCCGTCATGGGCTATCTTCCGTGACGGCCTGAACCGAACACGTCCAAAGGCCCATATGATTGGCCACTACACCACGGGACTTCTCACGTCGTTCGAAGTCCCGTGTGGCTCGTAAATCCTCCGGATTCACTCACCACCACGGGACTCCTCGTTCCGCATATCCCGGCAGTTCCGACGGAACTGCTCGGTTTCACGCGACGTCACTCGAGTTGTAACGGACCGTCGCACAATAGTGTTACTTTTCGTCCTCGGCGGACACCGCTATCGTCCCCGCTTCGGCCCGCCGATGACAGCTTCGGCAGAGGATGACGACGGTATCCAGCGTGTGGGCGTCCTCGAGTCGGTCGAACGACCGAACGGGCTGGCAATGGTGTACGTCCGGATTTCGTCCGAGGTCGTCCCTGTCTGCCCCGCAGTGCTGGCACGCGTAGCCGTCACGCTCGAGGGCTTGCCGTCGAATCCGCCACCACTTTTGGCCGTAGTCGAATGACTCGCCTTCCCACTGATGGTGGTCGGGCCGACGACGTTCGACGAGAGCCACGCGCCGTAGCACTCGAGCGTACAGAAGGCGCCGTACGATCGGTCGCTCGAGAGGGAACGACCTCGAGGGTCGGTTCGCAGTGCTGGCAGGCAATTCCGTCCTTGTTCGACGGATAGTACGAAACCGAAATCGAACTCGGTGAACCGACGGCTTAGAAGTAGCCTTCGTCGGCCAGCCGCTCGATGCCTTCCTCGAGTCGCTCCTCGCTCGCCGCGTACGAGATCCGCGCGTAGCCGGGGGTGCCGAACGCGCTGCCGGGGACGGTCGCGACGTGGGCGTCCTCGAGCGCGCCCTCACACCAGGCCTGATCGTCGTCGTCGACGGGGACCATCATGTAGAAGGCGCCCTCGGGTTCGGCGACGTCGACGTCGTGCTCTTCGAGCAGGTCGATGACGAGGTCGCGGCGGTCCTCGAAGGCGTCGACCATCTCGGCGACCGGCTCCTCGGTCTCGAGGGCCTCGAGGCCGGCGTGCTGGACGAAGTTCACAGCCGAAGAAACCGAGTGGCTGTGGAGTTTGCCGGCCTGGTCGATCAGGTCCTCGGGACCGGCGAAGTAGCCCAGCCGCCAGCCGGTCATCGAGTAGGCCTTCGAGAAGCCGTTGACCGTGACGGTGCGGTCGGCCATCCCCTCGAGCGTGCCCAGGCTGGTCGGCTCGACGCCGTAGGTGATCTCCTTGTAGATCTCGTCGGAGATCACGGTGATGTCGTGTTCGACGGCCAGATCGCGGACGCCCTCGAGGGCGGCGTCGGAGTAGACGGCGCCGGTGGGGTTCGACGGCGAGTTGACGATCAGCAGTTCGGTCTCGTCGGAGACCGCGGCCTCGAGGTCGTCGAGCGCGGGCTCGAGCTGAAAGTCGGTCTCGGAGAGGTCGACGCGGGTCAGCTCACCGCCGGCCATCTTGACCATCGCCTCGTAGGAGACCCACGCGGGGTCGAGCAGCGCGACCTCGTCGCCGTCGGCGATCAGCGCCTGGACGATCTCGTACAGCGCCTGCTTCGCGCCGGGCGTGACGATGATCTCCTCGGGGCCGTGGTCGAGGCCGTCGTCGGCGAGTTTCTCCGAGATGGCCTCGCGGAGGTCGATGATCCCCGCGGAGGTGGTGTAGCCGGTGTGGCCGGCGTCCATCGCGTCCTTGCCCGCTTCGACGATGTTCTCGGGGGTCGGGAAGTCGGGCTCGCCGACGGAGAGGTCGACGACGTCGACGCCGTCGTTTTCGAGTTCGGTGGCGAGCGCGGAGATGGCAAGCGTTGCGGACGGTTCGACTCGGGTCAGACGGTCGGTGAATTCCATGGTCATCGCTGGTATTACGCTGAATCTGTAGTCGGATCGGAACCGGGAAGCTGGTCGACGAGGTCGAGCGCGCCGTCGACGGCTTTGCCCGCGTTCTCGACGCGTTCGCGCGCTTCGGCGGCGGACATCCCGGGGCCCGTCACGCCGAGCGTTACGGGTGTATCACGCTCGAGACTGACGTCGGAGAGCCGCTGTGCGGTCGCGTCGGTGATCACCTGATCGTGGTCGGTGTCGCCGGTGATGACCGTCCCGATGACGGCCACGGCGTCGACCGCGTCGCGGCGGGCGAGCCGATCCGCGGCCAGCGGCGCGTCGTACGCGCCCGGGACGCGGACCGTCTCGTACACCTCGGCGCCCGCGGCCTGGGCCGCCTCGAGGGCTTCCTGCTCCATCTGCTCGGTGATCGGCCGGTTGAACTCCGCGACCACCAGTCCGAGCGTGGTCATACGCCAGCGGTGGAGAGGGGGCCTAAAAGAGGTACCGTTCTCGACCGCTCCGCGACCCGGCGTTCGGTGTCGTCGCCGTCGAACGGCGACCCGATATGAACGGACCGTCGCGTCTCCCGCGGTCGACCCTACTGGCCGGCCGACAGTTCGTGGATCCGATCGGTGAGTTCGATGACGGCCTGCTCCTGTTTCTCGAACTCGACGACGATTTCGTCCGTCGTCTCCGCGACCGTGTCGGCGTGCCGTTGGACCTCCTTGACCGTGGCCATCACCTCTTCGACCGTCGCCGCCTGATCGTCGTTCGCGTTGGCGACCTCCTGGATACCGTCGGCGGCGGTCTGGACGCTATCGGAGATGGTGCTGAACGATTGGACCACGTCCCGAATCTCCGACTCGGCGGTGCGAACCTGTTCGTGGGAGGTTTCGACCTCGTCGACGGTCTTGCGGGCCTGCTGTTGGACGTGTTCGATCCGCGTCGCGATCTCCTCCGTGTGCTCTTGGGTCTCCTCCGCGAGGCGTTTCACCTCGTTGGCGACGACGGCGAAGCCGGCCCCGTCGTCGCTGGCCTTGGCCGCCTCGATGTTGGCGTTGAGTGCCAGCAGATTCGTCTGGTCGGCGACGTCGGCGATGACCTCGGCGACGTCGCCGATCTCGTCGACCGACTCGTCTAGCGTCTCGACGGTCTCGACCAGTTCCGCGCTGCTCTCGAGGATCTCGTCGGTGACGTCCGTGGCATCCTCGATGGCCGCGACGCCCCGATCGGCCTCCGAAAGCGCCTCGTCGGCGGCGTCGGCGACTTCGCCCGAGGACGCCGCCACCTCCTCCATCGTCGCGGAGAACTCCTCGAGTTCCGTGGCGACGGCCTCGAGGGACTGGTTCTGGCTGGTCACCTGGCCGTCGATCTCGTGGGCGGACTCGGTCGTGCGCTCGATCGAGGCCGCGAGCCCGTCGGTCTGCCGGTTGACGCGTTCGACGAGTTCCTCGAAGTCGTGGGCCATGTCGTTGACCTCGCCGGTCAACTCGAGGAGCGTCGGATCGACGACCCCGTACTGGTCGTGGAAATCGGCTCGGGCGGATAGATCGCCGTCGCCGATGCTGCGGAGCGTGCCGGTCACTTCGCCGATCAACTGCTCGACCGATCGCTGGCGGCGCACCGCGTCGGTCCGGTCGTAGATGAGTTCCAGGACGGTCGCTAGTTCGCCGTCGTCGTCGAACAGCGGCATCGCGAGGAACTCGATGTGGGTCTCCGCGCCCGTGTGGTCTTTCATCGTGCTCTGGTCCCCGTAGACGATGCGATCCGCGAAGCCGTAGTCGTCGTCGACGCGTTCGACGTCCCAGGCCGCGTCCGCGTCCCGCGGGTTCTCCGCGACCTTGTCCGCGAGGGTGTGGTGGCGTCGCCCGTCCGAATACGTCGCCGCGGCCAGGGTCTCGCGGCAGTCGTCGCCGAGGAAGTCGCGGTGATCGGCGTCCAGATTGAGCAGTCGCCTGTAGGGCCGATTGTAGTACAGCACCGTGTTCTCGTCGTCGATGAGGAAGGCCGGATTCGGAATCGCGTCGAAGACCGTCTCGAGACCGACCGACTCGAGGCGTTCGTTGTCGGCGTTCTCGTCCGGATCCGACTCGGGCTCCGTCGCGGCGAACTCGTCGACGCCGATCTGGACGTCGACCAGCGTCGACTTGAGACCGGCGCGAAGCGTCTCTCGGACGGTCTCGAGGTCGGCGTCCGATTCGTCTTCGCCGTCGATCGACGCGAACGCGTCGTCGATCAGCCGATCGATCGCGGGCGCGTACGTCGCGACGTACGTCGACGGGGCGATCTCGCGGTCGGCGTGGTCCCTGGCGGCCGCTGCGACGTCTGCCGCCCGGTCCCCCGCGGTGGGATCGAACAGCCCGGCCGTGAGCTCGGCCTGTGTCGCGACGAGGGAGTCCGGCACGGCCGTCGCCTCGCCGTCGGTGTCGCCGTCGTCCGCGGCGTATGCGGCCTCGAGATCGGTCGCGGTGACGTCGAGCGTCGGAGATTCCGTCTCGTCGGCGAACGATTCGAGTCGATCGACCGTCTCGGACGTGTACTCGACCCGTCGTTCGGCCGACTCGGTCCTCGATACTCCGGGTTCATCTCGAGAGATCCGCTGTGCCATGTGGGTTGGCGGACCAAAGCACCCCTCTGTAAATTCGTTATTGGCCGCCAAGTGACACGTCGCGGGAACCCGTCGATTCGCCGGGTTCCGCCGGATGCATCGACGGGGCTGCGACCGGCCGGTCAGGACCGCGGATAGCGGAGTGAGAACCCTTAAGCGGAGCGAACGTCAACCGCCGCGCAATGACAACGCTACGGACGCCGGGACCGACGCTCGGGGTCGTCGGCGGCGGACAGCTCGGACGGATGCTCGCCGAGGCGGCATCGCCGCTGGGGGTCGAGGTCGTCGTGCTCGATCCGACGCCGGACTGTCCGGCGGCGCCGGTCGCCCGCGACCAGATCGTCGCCGACTTCGACGACGAGGCGGGAATCCGCGAACTCGCCGCGCGCGCGGACGTGCTCACCTTCGAGATCGAACTCGCCGACCAGGACGTCTTAGAACGCGTCAGTGAGGACTCCGGAACGCCGGTCCACCCGAAGCCGTCGACGCTGCGAACGATCCACGACAAACTCGTCCAGAAGCGCGAACTCGAGGCCGCGGGCGTTCCGGTGCCGCCGTTCCGCGAGGTCGAGGACGCCGACGACATTCGCGACGCCATCGACGACTACGGCGCGCCGGTAATGTTGAAGGCTCGTACGGGCGGCTACGACGGCCGCGGCAACGTCCCGGTCGAGTCGAAAGCCGACGCAGAGGACGCCCTCGAGTCGGTCGCCGGCCCCGCGATGGTCGAGTCGTTCGTCGACTTCGAGCGCGAGGTCTCGGTCATCGCCGTCAAGGGAGACGACGAGGTCGCGACCTTCCCGCTGGGCGAGAACGTCCACGTCGACGAGATCCTCCGGGAGACGATCGTCCCCGCGCGCTCGAGCGAGGCCGCAGCCGAACGCGCCTACGACGTCGCGCGGGACGTCCTCGAGGTGATGGACGGACGCGGGGTGTACGGCATCGAACTCTTCGAAACGCCCGACGGCGAAATCCTGCTCAACGAGATCGCGCCGCGCCCGCACAACTCCGGTCACTGGACGATCGAGGGCGCCCAGAGCTCGCAGTTCGAACAGCACACCCGCGCCGTGCTGGGCTGGCCGCTCGGTTCGACGAACCTGCGCTCGCCGACCGTGCTGACCAACCTGCTCGGCGATGTCGACGAGGAACGGCGCGCGGAGTTGGGCGATATCGACCGTCTTCTCGAGACCCCCGGCGCGAACCTCCACTGGTACGGGAAGCGCCAGGTTCGGCCGCTGCGCAAGATGGGCCACGTGACGGTGTCGGCCGAAGACGAGGACGCCGACGTCGAGGCGCTCTTGGAGACCGCGCGCGAACTCGAGGACGCGGTCACGTTCCGGAACTGAACCGCCGACCGGCTCGTTTACCACCGTTTGAAGTCACCAGCGCGACCATCTCCACCCATGAGCGATAGCGTCAGCGATCTCATCGACCGCCTGCACCGCGAGGCCGACCAGGACCGCCCGAACGCGGAGACGCCCGACGTCGGCATCGTCATGGGCAGCGACTCCGACCTCGAGACGATGATGACCGGCGGCCGGCGTCGCGGCGCCTACGACGCCTTCGTCGACGAACTCGGCTTCGCCGAGCAGACCGATTACGAGGAACCGCCCGAAGAGCGCTTCACCTTCGAAACCTACGTCACTTCGGCCCACCGGACGCCGGACTTAATGACCGCTTACGCCGAGACGGCGGCGGACCGCGGCCTCGAGGTCATCATCGCGGGCGCGGGCGGGAAGTCCGCGGACCTGCCGAACATGACCGCCTCGATCGCCTACCCCCTGCCGGTAATCGGCGTTCCCGTCCAGGAGAAGTCGGTCGACAGCGTCATCGGCATGCCGACCGGCGCGCCGCTCGTGGCGGTCGACGCCGGCAAATCGTTCAACGCCGCGCTGTCGGCGGCCCAGATTCTCGCCCGACAGCACGAGACCGTCCGCGAGCGACTCGTGGACTACCACGACGGACTCCGAGAGGGTGTCGGCGACGTATCGCGACGGCTGCACGATCAGGGTACCGCGAACTTCTCGAGCGAGTAATCGGCCGCCGAATCGTACAGCCGTCATTACGGACGGGACGCCGTTCGTTTTTCCACTCAATCATCATTCTGATATCAGATTGGGGGCCGGAATAGTGACCGTTTGATCGACTTTGGAGTCGATCGTCAGCCGTTGCTACCGTCGAAAACGACCGCGTCGTCCCTCGAGCGCGATCGGTCGTAATCAGTTACTACCGATTCGTACAGCCTACATATGCTGAACTATCACATACGATTCCGATTTGCCGTCGAAATTCATCACGAACGTCGGTGGAGGATGCCTGATTTTGCCGAAAAACGAACAATCAACCCTTATATGCGTGCGGTTGGAACCCTCGAACGTTACGGAGATGAATGACTGGATCGCTATCGGGGCGCTGGCGCTCGTGGGACTGTTGATACCGCTCGGAATGATGGCGGTATCCTACCTCCTGCGGCCGACCGTTCCCGAAACGAGCAAACGCGCCACCTACGAGAGTGGCGAGATCCCCACCGGCGGGACGCGCGTCCGGTTCAACATCCAGTACTACACGGTTGCACTTCTGTTCCTCGTCTTCGATATCGAGACCGTCCTCCTGTTCCCCTGGGCGGTCGTGTACCTGGATGCCGTCGAATCGGATTCCGTCTCGTTGCTCGAGATTCTCGGGCCAATGTTGCTGTTCGTCGCCATCCTGTTGGTCGGACTCGCGTGGGCGTGGCGCAACGGCGCAGTACAGTGGGCACAGACACCCCGTCAGGCAGCGGCCGACTCTGACCGACAATGAGTAGCAACAATCCACGGCAACAGATCCACGGCAGCACCGCACCGTCGACGGACACCCGCGACTCGCGGATCGGCGAGGGGCCCGACGACCGGTTCAACTCGAAGCTCCGGGAAGCGTTCGGTTCGACGCCGTTCATCCTCACCAAGTTCGACAAGTTCATGAACTGGGTGCGGGGCAACTCGATGTTCATGCTGCAGTTCGGGATCGCTTGCTGCAGCATCGAAATGATGCACACCTACGCGATCAAACACGACCTCGATCGCTTCGGCGCCGGCGTCCCTCGCGCCTCGCCGCGACAGGCCGACGTGATGATCGTTCCGGGAACGATCGTCTCGAAGTTCGGCCCCCGCATGAAGCGGGTCTACGACCAGATGCCGGAACCGAAGTTCGTCGTCGGGATGGGATCGTGTACGATCTCCGGCGGCCCCTTCCAGGAAGGGTACAACGTCGTCAAGGGCGCCGAGGAGATCATCCCGGTCGACATCCACGTCCCGGGTTGTCCGCCCCGTCCCGAGGCGCTGGTCTACGGCATCGCCAAACTGCAAGAGCGGATCCGAAACGGCGAGTCGTCACCCGTCGTCGTCAAACCCTACGAACTCGAGGAGTTCGGCGACCTGCCACAGGACGAACTCGTCCAGAAACTCGCGAGCGAGATCGACGAGGAAGACCTCGTCATGCGCTACAACTGGGCTGATTCGCCATGAGCACGGGACTCGAACGCGACCGAGTGCCGGTCGAGGTCACCGAGGACGACCTCGAGGCGATCGTCGGCGATCGCGCGCTCGCGCGCGACGATCACCTGAACGCGCCCGGATTCGTCGTCCGCCCGGACGACGTCCGGGACGTCCTCTCGGATCTGAAAGAGCGGGCCGGGTTCGACCACCTCTCGAACCTGACCGCCCAGCAGTACGAGGATCGGTACGAGTCGATCTACCACCTGACCAAGTACGCCGACCGCACCCAGGAGGTCTCGATCGTCGTTCCGACGCCGATCGACGACCCGGTCAGCGAGTCCGCCGCGCCGGTGTTCTCGACGGCCGACTGGCACGAGCGAGAGGCCTTCGACCTCGTCGGCATCGACTACGAGGGCCATCCGGACCCGCGACGGATCCTCCTGCCGGAAACCTGGCAGGGACACCCGCTCTCGAAGGATTACGACCAGGAGAAACCGCAGCTGGTCACCCTCACGGACCACGCCAATCCGATCCAGCCGGACCACCACGACGCCGAGTCGGACACGATGTTCCTGAACATCGGTCCCCACCATCCGGCGACCCACGGCGTGCTTCACCTCGAGACGGTGTTAGACGGGGAGACGGTCGTCGACGTCGACCCCGACATCGGCTACCTCCACCGCTGCGAGGAGCAGATGTGCCAGAACGGCACGTACCGCCACCAGATCATGCCCTACCCGGACCGCTGGGACTACGTCTCGGCGGGGCTGTTGAACGAGTGGGCCTACGCGCGCGTCGCGGAGGATCTGGCCGACATCGAGGTGCCCGACTACGCCCAGGTCATCCGAACCATGGGCGCCGAACTCTGTCGGATCGCCTCCCACATGCTCGCGCTGGCGACGTTCGCGCTGGACGTCTACGGCGACTTCACCGCCATCTTCCAGTACGGGATGCGCGATCGGGAAGTCGTCCAGGACATCCTCGAGGACCTCACCGGCCAGCGGCTCATGTTCAACTACTTCCGGCTGGGCGGGGTCGCCTGGGATCTGCCGGAACCCCGCGACGAGTTCGTCGCGAAGACGCGGGACTTCCTCGACGAACTGCCGGCCAAGGTCGACGAGTACCACGACCTGCTCACCAGCAACGAGATCTTCCAGGTCCGAACTCACGACACCGGCATTATCGAGCCCGATGTGGCGAAGGACTACGGCTGTACGGGGCCCGTCGCCCGCGGCTCGGGCATCGACTACGACCTCCGGCGCGACGACCCCTACGGCTACTACGACGAACTCGAGTGGGACGTCGTCACCGAGCCGGGCTGTGACAACTACAGCCGCGTTCTCGTGCGCATGCAGGAGGTCGAGGAGTCGGCCAAGATCATCGAGCAGTGTCTCGACCTGCTCGAGGACTGGCCCGAAGACGAGCGGGAGATCCAGGCCAACGTGCCGCGGACGCTGAAGCCGGACGCCGACACCGAAGTCTACCGCGCCGTCGAAGGCGCGAAGGGCGAACTCGGCATCTACATCCGGGCCGACGGCACCGACAAGCCGGCCCGATTCAAGATCCGCAGCCCGTGTTTCCACAACCTCTCGGCGCTGCCGGAGATGGCGAACGGCGAGTACGTGCCGGACCTGATCGCGTCGCTCGGTAGCTTAGATATCGTTCTCGGGGAGGTGGACCGATAACCATGGTGGGTGGATACGCGACGGCGCCGCTCCAGAACGGCGACACGATCTTGCTCCCCGAGCGGATCGGCGAGCTAACGGGGTTAGACGGCTTCGGCGTCGGGGGCGAACTGCTCGCGACGTTCCTCGCCGCGTTCGTCATCGGGAACCTGATGCTGGCGATGACCGGCGTCGCCGGCCCGTGGGCGAAGCGAAAGATCACCGCCGCGTTCACCGACCGGATCGCGGTCAACCGGCTCGGACCGGGGGGGATCTTCATCATCCTCGCCGACGCCGTTCGCCTCCTGTCGAAGGAGTTGGTCGTTCCCGAGAACGCCGACCGACCGGCCTACGACCTCGCGCCGATCGTCGTCGCGGGCTCGGCCCTGCTCGGCTTCGCCGTGATCCCGATGGGCAGCGGCGTCCACCTCGCCGATCCCGAAGTCGGACTGGCGTACGTCTTCGCCGTCTCGGGGATCGCGAGCCTCGGACTGGTGATGGCCGGCTACTCCTCGGCGAACAAGTACTCGCTGATCGGCGGCCTCCGCGCGGTGGCACAGAACATCGCCTACGAGATCCCGCTGGTCGTCACCGGGATGTCGGTCGTGATCTTCGCCGGCACCCTCCAGATGAGCGAGATCGTCGCGGCCCAGGCCGAGCCGCTGGTTTCGTTCGCCGGCCTGGACATCCCGCGGTGGTACGCGGTGGTCAACCCGTTCGCGTTCGTCCTCTTCCTGGTCGCGAATTTCGCGGAAGTCGGCCGTAACCCGTTCGACACGCCGGAAGCGCCGACCGAGATCGTCGCCGGGTACCAGACCGAGTACTCCTCGGTCTACTTCGTGCTGATCTACCTCGGGGAGTTCCTCCACATCTTCCTCGGGGGCGGGATCATCGCGACGATCTTCCTCGGCGGTCCGGCCGGACCCGGGCCGGCGGAACTCGGCATCGTCTGGTTCATCGTCAAGATCTGGGCGATATTCCTCCTGACCCAGTGGCTCCGCTCGGCGGTGCCCCGGGTCCGGATCGACCAACTGATCGAGATCGGCTGGAAGGGACTGCTCGTCCTTTCCTTCGCGAACCTCATCCTCACCGCAGTGATCGTGGGGGTCCTAGCATGATCGGAATTCTCAAATCAATGGCCACGACGATGAAGCACGCACTGGACGGGTCGACCTTCACGGTCGAGTACCCCGAGACAGCACCGGACGTCTCCCCGCGGTTCAGGGGCGTCCACAAGTTCAGCCAGGAGCGGTGTATCTGGTGTCGGCAGTGTGAGAACGTCTGTCCGAACGACACGATCCAGATCGTGACGAACGATCAGCGACAGGGCGAACAGTACAACCTCCACATCGGGCAGTGCGTCTACTGCCGGCTCTGCGAGGAGGTCTGCCCCGTCGACGCCATCCTGCTGACCCAGAACTTCGAGTTCACGGCGGACACGAAACACGACTTCGTCTACAACAAGGAGCAGCTGAAAGCGGTACCGTGGTACAAGGACATCGACCCGCTCGAGTCGCGCGAACCCGACCGGGGCGCGTGGATCGGCGAGGGCGAAGGAGAGGTCGACTACCAGTAACCATGTTGGAAACAATCGCCTTCGCGGCCTTCGCGTTCGTGACGATCGCCAGCGCGCTGGGCGTGGTCCTCCTCGAGGAGCCCTGGCACGCGGCGTTGTTACTCGGCGTCGCGCTGATGAGCATCGCGGTCCACTTCGTGATGCTCGCCGCCGAGTTCGTCGCGATGATGCAGATCCTCGTCTACGTCGGCGGGGTGCTGGTCCTCATCACGTTCGCCGTGATGCTCACCCAGCGCGAGGAAACGGCGTCCGACTCAGACTCCGACGAGGTGGTGCGGACATGACGAACCGACCGCGACTCCGACTCGGGAAGACGCTCGTACCCGGGCTGCTCGCCGTCGGGCTGTTCGCGCTGATGGCGCTGATCGTCCTCAACACGCCGTTCGAGCCGATGGCCGACGGCGGCTTCGAGGCCGAATCGATCACCGCCGCAATCGGCTACGCGCTGTTCGACCTCGAGGCGCTCCAGCAGGACGCGGGCGTGGTGGGAACCGAACCGTTCCTCGCGGCCTTCCTGCTGATCGCGGTCGCGCTCGACGCGGCGCTGGACGCCTCCCTGGTCCTCGCGAAACGCGAGGAGTCGGGCGAACCCGTCTCGCCGCTCTCGAGTACGAGCCCCGACGACGCCGGCACCGGCGCCCGTCCGGCGACCGACTCGAGCGGGTTCGGCGGTTCGGAGCCGACGGCGACCGACGGCGGCCGATCCGAGACCGCAGCGGACGAGCGCTCGAACGGAGGTGACCGTCGGTGACGGTCGCCGTCGAGTACTACGTCCTGCTGTCGATGGCCGTCTTCTGTATCGGGCTCATGGGAGTCCTGACGCGTCGGAACGCACTGCTGTTCCTGATGTCCGTCGAACTCATGCTGAACGCGGCGAACATCAATCTGATCGCGTTCGCGTTCTACCACGGCAACCTCACCGGGCAGGTGTTCGCGCTGTTCACCATGGCGCTGGCCGCCGCGGAGGTCGCCGTCGGACTCGGGATCATCCTGGTGCTGTATCGCAACTTCCGTGACGTCGACGTCACGGTTCCAACGACGATGAGGTGGTAAGATGGTAGGAACTGGTGCAGGCCCATTCAGTTACGCTCCGGCGATCGCACTGTTCCCGCTCGCGGCGTTCGTCATCTCGCTCGTCTTCGGCCGACAGCTGCCGAAGAAGGGCGCGATTCCGGGTATCTTCGCGACGGCAGCCTCGCTGCTGTTCTCGCTGTGGATGTTCGCGACGGTCGCGGGCGGCGAAACGTATCACGAGACGCTCTACGAGTGGTCGGCCGGCGCGGTCACGACCGAGGTCGGCGCCGAGGAGATCGCCTTCTCCTTCGGCCTGCTGATCGATCCGCTGTCGGCGCTGATGCTGATCATCGTCTCGCTGGTCGCCTTCCTCGTCCACGTCTTCAGCCTCGGATACATGAACGACGAGGGAGAGACCGGGCTGCCGCGGTACTACGCCAGCCTCGGGCTCTTCACCTTCAGCATGCTCGCGTTCGTCTACGCGGACAACCTGCTGATGGCGTTCATGTTCTTCGAACTCGTCGGCCTCTGTTCGTACCTGCTGATCGGGTTCTGGTTCCGGACGAAGTCGGCCCCCTCGGCCGCGAAGAAGGCGTTCCTCGTCACCCGCTTCGGCGACTACTTCTTCCTGATCGGCGTCGTCGCCATCGCGTCGACGTTCGGGACGGTCGCCTTCGCCGGCGAGGAGTCGTTCGTCGCCGCCGCCGAGACGGCCATCGAGGACGGAACGACGCTGTTCGGCTTCGACGCCCAGACGTGGGTGACGATCACCGGGCTGCTCGTGCTCGGCGGAGTCATCGGCAAGTCCGCGCAGTTCCCGCTGCACACCTGGCTGCCCGACGCGATGGAAGGCCCGACCACCGTCTCCGCGCTCATTCACGCGGCGACGATGGTCGCGGCCGGCGTCTATCTCGTGGCGCGGATGTTCGGCTACTACGCGCTCTCGCCGACCGCGCTGTCGATCATCGCCTTCGTCGGCGGCTTCACCGCCTTATTCGCCGCGACGATGGGCGTCGTCAAGGACGACATCAAGCAGGTGCTGGCGTACTCGACGATCAGCCAGTACGGCTACATGATGCTGGGGATGGGCGTCGGCGGCTACGTCGCCGGGGTCTTCCACCTCATGAACCACGCCTTCTTCAAGGCGCTGCTGTTCCTCGGCTCCGGCGCCGTCATCGTCCTCATGCACCACGAACAGGACATGTGGAAGATGGGCGGCCTGAAGGACAAGGCGCCGATCACCTACTACACGTTCCTCGCGGGCGCGCTCGCGCTCGCGGGAATCGTCCCGTTCTCCGGCTTCTGGTCGAAAGACGAGGTGCTGTTCGACGCCCTGATCGTCGGCTTAGAGGAGCCCGTCATCCTCGCGGCCTACGCGATGGGACTGCTCGCCGTCTTCTTCACCGGGTTCTACACCTTCCGGATGGTCTTCCTGACCTTCCACGGCGAACCCCGCACCGAGACGGCCGAGGATCCACACGGCGTCGGCTGGTCGATCAAGGCGCCGCTGGTCGTCCTCGGACTCCTCGCGGCCCTCGTCGGCTTCGTCAACCTCGCGCCGATCGCCAAGGTCGCGGGGATGGACATCACGTTCCTCGAGTACTGGCTCGACGGTGAGTACGGCTACGTCGAGGGACTGACCTACCACCACTACCACGAGATGGTGGCCTTCGAAGAGGGGTACATCGGCTCCGAGACGACGACGATGCTGCTCAGCGCCGGCCTCTCGCTGGGACTGGCGCTGGCCGGCGCGTTCGCGGCGCACACGCTGTACAACGTCCCCGAACCGAAGCGACACACGACGAAAATCGGCGGCGCCTACACCGTCCTGCGGCACAACTACTACCAGGACGAGTACCAGGTCTGGCTCGCCGAGGGACTCACGCTGCCGCTTGCCCGGACGGCCGATCTCTTCGACCGGTCGGTTATCGACGGCGCCGTCAACGGCGTCTCGGGCGCCAGCCTGTTCGGCAGTAGCTGGGTGAAACGCATCCAAACGGGGCTCGTGACGAACTACGCGGCACTGATCGTGGCCGGGTTCATCGCGTTGCTCCTCGGTCTCGGACTCTACGGAGGGTGGTTCTGATGATGATCGAAGCACTGATCGCGGTCGCACTGATCGGCGCGCTCGTCACGTTCGTCGCGCCGAATCGCGTCGCCGGGAAACTGGCCTTCGCCATCAGCCTCGTGCCGGCCGCGCTCAGCCTGTGGATGTTCACCGCCTTCGACGGCAGCGGCAACGCCCTGCTCGACGGTAGCCTCGCCTTCGAATCCCACCTCGAGTGGATCCAGCTGGGCGAGTACTCGATCGAGTGGTTCGTCGGCCTCGACGGCATCAGCCTGCCGCTCGTGGTCATGACGACGATCCTCTGCTCGCTGGCGATCCTGAGCTCGTGGACGCCGATCGACAGCCGCGAGTCCCAGTTCTACGGGCTCGTGCTGTTCATCGAGGCGAACCTGATCGGCGTCTTCTCGGCGCTGGATTTCTTCGTCTGGTTCATCTTCTGGGAGGCCGTCCTCATCCCGATGTACCTGCTGATCGGGGTCTGGGGCGGTCCGGACCGGAAGTACGCCGCGATCAAGTTCTTCGTCTACACGAACGTGGCGTCGCTGCTGATGTTCGGGTCGTTCATCGCGCTCGTCTTCGGCCTCGGCGACGCCGTGACGAGCTTCGCGCTGCCGGACGTCGCCGACGCGATGGTCAACGGTGGCGTCCAGTCGAGCGTCTTCGGTATCGATCCGGGCACGTTCACGGCGCTCGTGTTCATCGCGCTGTTCCTCGGCTTCGCCGTGAAGGTGCCGGTGGTCCCGTTCCACACGTGGCTGCCCGACGCCCACGTGCAGGCCCCGACGCCCGCCTCCGTGCTGCTCGCGGGCGTGCTCCTGAAGATGGGGACCTACGCCCTGCTGCGGTTCAACTTCACGATGTTCCCGGAGCAGGTCGAGACCTACGCCGTGCCGATCGCGGCCGTCGCGGTCATCAGCGTCATCTACGGCGCGATGCTGGCGCTGGCCCAGACGGACCTAAAGCGGATCGTCGCCTACTCCTCGGTCTCCTCGATGGGGTACGTGATCCTCGGACTGATCGCCTACACCCAGTTCGGGGTCGGCGGGGCGACGTTCCAGATGGTCTCCCACGGGCTGATCTCCGGACTGATGTTCATGTCGGTCGGCGTCATCTACAACGTCACGCACACCCGCAGCGTCGAGGAGATGTCCGGGCTGGCCGACCGGATGCCGATCGCCGTCGGCATCCTCGTCGCCGGCGCCTTCGGCTACATGGGGCTGCCGCTGATGTCCGGCTTCCACGGCGAGTTCACCATCTTCTTCGGCGCCTTCCAGGCCGACTTCGCCTACGCGCCGCTGTTTACGGCGCTTGCGATGTTCGGCATCGTCATCGTCGCCGGCTACCTGCTCTTCGCGCTCCAGCGGACCGTCTTCGGCCCGTATCACCTGGAAACCGACTACGACGTGGGCCGCGCGCCGCTGCACGACATCGCGCCGATGTTCGTGTTGCTCGCGCTCATCATCGCCCTCGGCGTAGCCCCCGAACTGATATTCGACATGATAACCGACGCAGTCGATCCGATCCTGAACGGAGGTGACCTGTAATGGCGGTCTATCAACTCCCACAGTGGGCCGCGCTGGCCCCGGCGCTAATCTTGGCGCTGACCGGGCTGGTGTTGTTCCTCGTGGACAGCATCTCGCCGCGGTCGACCGACCGAACGCTGCTGGCCGGCACCGCGGCCGTCGGCGCGCTGGCCTCGCTCGGCGTCGCCGTCTGGTTTACCGCCGCCGGCGTCGGCACGCCGACCATCGACGGCGGCGAGGGCGTCATCGAGGTCTTCGACGGCCAGTTCGTCGTCGACCAGCTGGCGCTGTACTTCACGATCGTCGTCACCATCGTGACGGCGCTGATCGTCGTCGCCAGCTACGACTACCTGGCGGGTCACACCTACCAGGCCGAGTACTACTCGCTGGTCGTCCTCGCGTCGACCGGGATGGCGACCGTCGCGGCCGCCAACAGCCTCGTGACGATCTTCATCGCCCTCGAGCTGACGAGTCTGCCGTCCTACGCCCTCGTGGCGATCTTGAAGGACAACCGCGGCAGCGTCGAGGCCGGGCTGAAGTACTTCCTGATCGGCGCGCTCTCCTCGGCGATCTTCGTCTACGGGATTTCGCTGGTCTACGGCGCGACCGGCGTTCTCCAGTTGGACAGCATCGCAGAAGTTATCGCCGACGGCGGCGCCGACGGCTTCGGCGGCCTGCTCGGACTGGGCATCCTCATGTTGCTCGGCGGGATCGCGTTCAAGACCGCCAGCGTGCCGTTCCACTTCTGGGCGCCCGAGGCCTACGAGGGCGCCCCCGCACCGATCAGCGCGTTCCTTTCCTCGGCCTCGAAGGCCGCCGGCTTCGTGATCGCGTTCCGCGTGTTCAACGTGGCCTTCCCGCTGGGCGAGATCGGGAGCGTGATCGGCTTCGACTGGACGGTCGCCTTCGTCGTGCTCGCGATCGTCACCATGACGGTCGGGAACTTCGCGGCGGCGACTCAGGAGAACGTCAAGCGGATGCTCGCCTACTCGTCGATCGGCCACGCCGGCTACGCCCTGATCGGGCTTGCGGGCCTCTCGGCCGACGGCGGCGAACTCGTCATGGGCGCGGCGCTGATGCACCTGCTCGTCTACGGCTTCATGAACACGGGCGCGTTCCTGTTCGTCGCGCTGGCCGAGCACTGGGGCGTCGGCCGCACCTTCGAGGACTACAACGGCCTCTCGTCGCAGGCGCCGGTCGCCTGCACGGCGATGGCCGTCTTCCTGTTCAGTCTCGCCGGGATTCCGCCGTTCGGCGGCTTCTTCAGCAAGTACTTCCTCTTCACCGGCGCCCTCGAGGCGGCGACGGCGAACGCGGCGATGCTGGCCGTGGCCGCCGCGCTCGTGGTCAACAGCGCGCTCTCGCTGTACTACTACTCGCGGCTGGTCAAGGCGCTGTGGATCGAGGACCCGCCGGCGACGCGCGATCGGCTCGGACAGCCGACGGGGCTCTACGCGGCGATCGTCGTCGCCGCCGTGATGACGATCGTCATCCTCCCCGGCTTCGGTCCGGTCGCCGAGGCCGCCACCGGAGCCGCGGAGGCGCTCGTCAACTGATCGCCGGGCCGTCGCTGGCGACCCGGTAGCTTTTCCCGCTCGGAATCGCAACTGCGATACATGGTTTTCCGGCTCGTGCTCGGCTGTGGAACGGTCGGCCGACAGGTCGTCGAACGGTTCCCCGAGCGCGACGCACGTACCGGCGATCGCCTGCTCGTCGTCACCGACGACGAGAGCGTCGCCGAAACGCTTCGCGACGAGAGCCTCCCGGCGCGGCGGGCCGATCCGACCGACCCGTCCGTGATCGCGAACCTCGAGACGCCGGACGTGATATTCGTCGCCGGCGACCGGACCGATCGGAACCGGCTCGCGCTCGTCCGGGCCCGGGAGCGGTTCCCGACGAGTTCGATCGTCGCCTACATGGGCGGGAACGCGACCGAAGCGGACCGAACGCGGTTCGAGGAACTCGCGAATTATGTCGTCGACGCCCGGCGGTCGATGGTCGATCACATCCTCGAGGGGACCGTGAGTCCGTCGGCCGGCGCCGCGATCGGACTCCGGAAACAGCTGGCGGAAATCGACGGTCGGCTGGCGGTGGTGATGCACGACAACCCCGACCCGGACGCGATCGCAAGCGCCGTCGCGCTGGTCGACATCGCCGCGGAGATGGGCGTCGACGCCGACGCCTGCTACTTCGGCGAGATCTCCCACCAGGAGAACCGCGCGATGGTCAACCTGCTCGATCTCGACCTGCGAAACCTCTCGCCGTCCGACTCCCTCGACGACTACTCGGCCTTCGCGCTGGTCGATCACTCCCGACCCGGCGTCAACGACCAACTACCCGAGGGACTCCACATCGACATCGTCATCGACCACCACCCGCCACGGGGTCCGGTGCCCGGCGAGTTCGTCGATCTGCGCGAGGGAGCCGGAGCGACCAGCTCGGTGCTGACGGAGTATCTCGACCGGTTCAGTCTCGAACCGCGGCGGCCGACGGCGACCGCGTTGCTGTACGGGATCCGGATCGACACGAACGACTTCACCCGCGAGGTCTCCCCGGCGGATTTCAACGCCGCCTCGGTGCTGTGGCCCCACGCCGACACGTCGATGCTCGAGCAGATCGAGCAGCCGACGGTCGAAGGAGACACGCTCGAGACGATCGCCCGGGCGATCAAGAACCGCATCCAGCGGGACTCGGTCGCCGTCGCGAGCGTCGGCGAGATCACCAACCGCGACGCCCTCCCGCAGGCGGCCGAGCAGTTGCTGTCGATGGAGGGGATCGAAACGACGCTCATCTTCGGTTTTCGCGACGAGATGGTCTTCGTCTCCGCGCGCTCGCGGGCGGCCGACGTCGACCTGGGCGAGACGGTCCGGGACGCGTTCGATCGGATCGGCAGCGCCGGCGGCCACGCCGATATGGCCGGCGCCCAGCTCGAGCTCGGCATCCTCGGCAACGCCGACGACGCCGACGAGGTCGAATCGATCGTCAGCGTCGTCGAGGAGGTCATCACGAACCGGTTCTTCGAGGCGATCGACACCGGTCCGGGAACGCCCGTCGGCGTCTACACCCAGACCAGCGAGCGGCTGTTCTCGGTCGACGACGAGTCCGAGTCTCCCTCGAGGAACCGAACGTCGGCCGACGAGAACGGGGAGTCGGTCTAGGGTCTGGGGTCGTCCCGAGACCACCGCCCCGCGAGGGGGCCGAGCGGTCGCGGAAGACACGTTTTTGCGCGCGCGGCTCGTTGGCCCGTCTATGGAGGTCCTGTCGGACCGGAGCAAGCCGAAGGTCAAGGAGTACATGACGCGCGACGTCGCGACGGTCGCTCCCGACGAAACCGTCGGCGACGTCGCCACGCGGATCGCCGAGAGCGAGGAGCACAGCGGCTTTCCCGTCTGCGAGCGGCGCCGCGTGGAGGGCTTTATCAGCGCCCGCGACCTGCTGCTGGCCGACGACGACGATCCGATCTTCAAGGTGATGGCCACCGACCTGCTCGTGGCCCATCCCGATATGAAGGTGACCGACGCCGCCCGCGTCATCCTCCGGTCGGGCATCCAGAAGCTCCCCGTCGTCGACGACGCCGGCAACCTCGTGGGGATCATCTCGAACGCCGACGTCATCCGCAGCCAGATCGAGCGCGCCACGCCCGAGAAAGTGGGGAAACTCGTTCGGACCCTAGAGGAGATCCACGACACCCACCTCGAGCAGGAGCGCCGAACCGTCGCCCTGGCGGAGCTGACGCCCACGCAGGGCCGGGTCTACGCCGACGAACTCGAGGGTCGGCGGTACGAACTCGAGCACGGGCTGGCCGAGCCGCTGGTCGTCATCGACAACGGCGGCACGCTGTTGCTGGCCGACGGCCACCACCGCGTGCTCGCGGCCGATCGGCTGGGGATCGACGAGATGGACGCCTACGTCATCGTCGTCGATCAGACGATCGAGCTCGGGATGGCCAAGACCGCGGAGAAGGAGAACCTAGAGCGGATCGACGACATCGAGGTCGTCGACTACGCACACCACCCGCTCGTCCAGACGACCGAGCGGCTGCAGTCCGACAACTGAGGGCGGCCGGCGGCTCGCCGCAGATCGACTCCGATCGGCGTATCAGATCTGATAGCTGCGGCTGAATAGTTACAAGTACAGTGGGAAAAGACCGGGATATATGACAACGAAGGTAGTAGAACGGACGGACGACTACACCGTGGAACTGGAGCCGGAGCTCGGTATTCCGGTTTTCACGTACAATCGGTTCGTCACGGGCGAGGAGTTACGGGAGGCCGCGCTCAGGTGGGCCGAGGTTGTCGAGGCGGAGGGCGCCGACCGCTACGTCGTGAACACGGCGGAGTTCATGGCGCACAAGGACGAGGATAAGAAGTGGCTCGCGGAGACCTGGATCCCGAAACTGCTCGATCTCGGCGTTCGGGTGGGGGCCGGCGTACACGCGGACTCGGCCGTCGCGTCGCTCGAGAAGCGACGCATCGAGACGGCGCTGAACGAGATCGATCCCCGATTCGAGTACCGCACGTTCACGAGCGACGCGGACGCGCTGGCGTGGCTGGCCGAGCAGTAGCGGACGTCCGGCCGCCAATCGAGTCGCCTCGAGTCCCAGTCCGTCGAGCGCGGACCCACTGTGTTTTGGAGACGGGTTCAACCCTGACTGGACCCTTCGAGCGGATACGATGAAACGCGCAAACGTCCAGCGGAAGACCGCCGTTCGGTGTGGCGACTGTCAGTCCATCTTCACGGCCGAAATCGAAGACGACGGCGCGGTCTTCCTGATCGGGATGGGCGACCGCTGTGGCTGTGGCGGGACCGAATTCTCGAGTTTCGCCTGATCGGTCCGTCCGGAGCCGAACACAGCCGTCCGCGGTCGCTCTCGCGACCCGCTTCGTCACACGCTACCATTCCCCGGAATCCTTAATGCCGCGTCCGGCAAATCGTGTGCGTATGTACGACGAGGAGGACCTCGAGTCGATCCGGGAGGCCACGGACGAGTGGGAACGGGAGACGCTCGAGCCGGCCCTCGACGCCCACGGAGAGCGCAGCGAGCGGTTCGCGACCGTCTCGAACCTCGAGGTCGACCGGCTCTATACGCCCGAGGACGTCGCCGATCTCGACTACCTCGAGGACCTCGGCTTTCCGGGCGAGGAGCCGTACACCCGCGGCCCGTACCCGACGATGTACCGCGGGCGGACGTGGACGATGCGGCAGTTCGCGGGCTTCGGGACGGCCGAGGAGACCAACGAGCGCTTTCACTACCTGATCGACGAGGGCCAGACCGGCCTCTCGACGGCGTTCGATATGCCCTCTCTGATGGGACTCGACTCGGACGATCCGATGAGCGAGGGCGAGATCGGCAGGGAAGGGGTCGCGGTCGACACGCTCCGCGATATGGAGATCCTCTTCGACGGGATCGACCTGGCGGAGATCTCGACCTCGTTTACGATCAACCCCTCCGCGCCGGTGATCTACGCGATGTACGTCGCGCTGGCCGACCAGCGGGGCGTCCCCCGCGAGAAGCTCCGCGGGACCCTCCAGAACGACATGTTCAAGGAGTTCATCGCCCAGAAGGAGTGGGTGATCCCCCCGGAGCCGTCGCTCGATCTCGTCACGGACGTCGTCGAGTTCAGCACCGAGGAGACGCCGAAGTTCCACCCCATCTCGGTCTCGGGCTACCACATCCGCGAAGCCGGCTCGACCGCCGTCCAGGAACTGGCCTTCACCCTCGCGGACGGCTTCGCCTACGTCGAGGACGCGATGGAGCGAGGGCTCGACGTCGACGAGTTCGCGCCGCGGCTCTCCTTTTTCTTCAACTGCCACAACTCCTTCTTCGAGGAGATCGCGAAGTACCGGGCCGCTCGGCGGATCTACGCCCGCGTGATGGACGACTGGTACGACGCCGAGGCCGACGAGTCCAAACGGCTCAAGTTCCACACCCAGACCGCGGGCCAGTCGCTGACGGCCCAGCAGCCGCTGAACAACGTCGTTCGAGTGACGATCCAGGCGCTTGCGGGGTACTGGGCGGCACGCAGTCGCTGCACACTAACAGCTTCGACGAGGCGCTGGCGCTCCCTCGGAGAAGGCGGTCCGGTCGCCCTGCGCACCCAGCAGATCATCGCCGAGGAGTCCGGCGCGGCGGACATCGTCGACCCGATGGGCGGCAGTTTCGCCGTCGAGGCGCTGACCGACGAAACCGAGCAGCGCGCCATGCGCTACATCGAGGAGATCCGCGAGATGGGCGACGGCTCCGTCCGGGACGGCGTCTTAAAGGGCATCGAGGACGGCTACTTCCTGCGGGAGATCCAGGACGCCTCCTACGAGTACCAGGAGCGCGTCGAGCGCGGCGAGGAGGTCGTCGTCGGCGTCAACGAGTACACCTTAACGGAGGACACCAGCCCGGACATCCTCCAGATCGACGAGACGACGGCCGAACGGCAGCTCGCGCGCCTCGAGGACGTCAAGGCCGACCGCGACGACGCGGCCGTCGAGGACGCGCTCGAGGCGCTCCGCGAGGCGAGCGAGCGCGGCGAGAACGCGATACCGTACATCGTCGACGCGGTGAAGGCGTACGCGACGATGGGCGAGATCATGCAGGTGTTCGAGGAACAGCACGGCGCCTACAGCGAGGAGATCGGACTGGCGTGAGCGGCGCCCGAACCGGGAGTCGGGTCGCGGCGGCCCCTCAGAGCAGGAACGTCGACACCAGACCGACGATCCCGGCGAGCGTAAAACCCAGTCCCGGGATCGCGACCAGCCCGCCGAAGATCACGTAGAGCGAGCCCGATCGGTGCCGGTCGGGGATCACCGTCGACCGCTCGCCGGCGGACACCTCGAACCAGTCGTCGCCGCCGACGGTGACGGGAGCGTCGTCCATGTGGCTTCGAGCGTCGTCGACGACGGAGCCGCCGAAGACGTGGACGTCGGTCCCGGGCTCGAGGCGAAGCTCGCGGTACTGGGTGAGCGCGTCGCTCGCGGCGGACGAGTCGGCCGTCGACTCGGCGTCCGTACCGGGGAGACCGACCGCCGCGAGCCGATCGCGCGCGTCGGCCGAGAGATCGGCGCGGTCCGTCCACGCCGTCGCGTCCGGCTCCCAGTCGGCGAGCGAGAGGACGGCGTTGCTCGGGTCGACCGCGACGCGGTCGCCGCCGTCGGCGACCACGAAGGGGACGCCGGCCGAGACGCGTCCGTCGTGGGTCCACGTCTCGTCCGCGTCCGCATCCACGTCCGCGTCGGCGCGAGTCCGGGAGCGAGACTGCACCGCGTAGGCCAGACAGTCGGTTTCGGAGAGCGGCGCCTCGAGGGCCCCCTCGGCGCCCGCTCGCGCGATTCCGTCGAACGCGACGAGTCCAGTCGCGTCGGGAACCTCGCTGATCGGCGTCGGCCCGGCCTGCCGAAGCCGTCGGGCGAGCCGGACGCGGCCGACGCCGATCGACGCGATGAACAGCCCGGCCCCGAGGATCCCCAGTCCGACCAGTAGCGCTCCGCTCATGACGAGCAGATTCGTCGGCGGCATATCGGTCGATTGCGGAGCTGGAAGGATAATACCCGCGACCCGTCGGCTCTTCCCCTACGCGCGGCGTCCTAGAGGGACGGCGAACCCGCGAAACCGCCGGACGGGACGCCGACAGGGGAACGTTTATCCCGATCTTGTCCGATGGTAGCAGTGTTTATGAGCGACGATACCGGCGAGCCCGAAGTCGAACTCGAGGCGCGACTCGAGGAACAGGAGACGTTCGAACCCTCCGACTCGTTCGTCGAGCAGGCGAACGTCTCGGATCCGGACGTCTACGAGGAGTTCGAGGAGAACTGGCCGGACTGTTGGGAGCGGGCAGCCGACCTCCTCTCGTGGGACGAGGAGTACGACACCGTCCTCGAGGACGGGGACGCGCCCTTTTACGAGTGGTTCACCGGCGGCGAGCTGAACGCCTCGTACAACTGTCTCGACCGCCACGTCGAGGAAGGCGCCAAGAACCGCGCGGCGATCAAGTGGGAGGGCGAACTCGGCGAGACGCGGACTTACACCTACGGCGACCTGTTGAACGAGGTCGAGGCGTTCGCGGCCGCGCTGCGCGACCTCGGCGTCGAGGAGGACGACGTCGTCACGCTGTACATGCCGATGATCCCGGAGCTGCCGATCGCGATGCTGGCCTGCGCCCGCCTCGGCGCGCCCCACAGCGTCGTCTTCGCCGGCTTCTCGGCGGACGCGCTGGCGACCCGGATGAACTCGGCCGACAGCGAGTATCTCGTCACCTGCGACGGCTACTACCGCCGCGGCGACGCCCTGAACCACAAGGAGAAAGCCGACAAGGGGCTTCGCGGCGTCGAGAACGACGTCCAGACGGTCGTCGTCGACCGACTCGGCGACGAACTGACTCACTTCCTCGGCAACGACGCCCACGACTACGACGAACTCGTCGCCGACCACGAGGGAGCGAGCGTCGAGCCGGTCTCGCGGGACGCCGAGGACATGCTGTTCCTGATGTACACCTCGGGAACGACCGGCGAGCCCAAGGGCGTCAAGCACACGACCGGCGGCTACCTCGCTTACACGGCCTGGACCTCTCACGCCGTCTTAGACGTCAAACCCGAGGACACCTACTGGTGTACGGCCGACATCGGCTGGATCACCGGTCACTCCTACATCGTCTACGGTCCGCTCGCGCTGGGAACGACGACGATGATGTACGAGGGGACGCCAGACTACCCGGACAAGGACCGGCTGTGGGAACTCATCGAGCGGAACCGCGTCGATACCTTCTACACGGCGCCGACGGCCATCCGGTCGTTCATGAAGTGGGGCTCCGAGTACCCCGAGCGGCACGATCTCTCCTCGCTGCGCCTGCTCGGCACCGTCGGGGAGCCGATCAATCCGCGGGCCTGGAAGTGGTACTACAAGCACATCGGCGACGAAGAATGCCCGATCGTCGACACCTGGTGGCAGACCGAGACCGGCGGGATGATGATCACGACGCTGCCCGCGATCAACGAGATGAAGCCCGGCTCGGCCGGGCCGCCGCTGCCGGGTATCGACGCCCGCGTGGTCGACGCCGCCGGCGAGGAGATTTCGGCTGGCGAAGCCGGCTACCTCACCGTCAACAACCCGTGGCCGGGGATGCTCCGGACGCTCTACCAGAACGACGAACGGTTCATCGATGAATACTGGACCGAGTACTCCGACGCCGACGCCGTCAACGGACAGCTGACGAGCCCTCATTCGAGCGAGTCTCGCGAGGACGCCGACGAGTGGGTCTACTTCCCGGAAGACGGCGCGACGGTCGACGACGACGGCTACGTGACCGTCCTCGGCCGGGTCGACGACGTGATCAACGTCTCCGGCCACCGACTCGGGACCATGGAGATCGAGTCCGCGATCGTCGGCGTCCCCGGCGTCGCCGAGGCCGCCGTCGTCGGCGGCGACCACGAGATCAAGGGCGAGGCCGTCTACACCTACGTCATCCTCGAGGACGACGCCGAACCGAGCGAGGACATGCGCGAGCGGATCGTCGCGGCCGTCGAGGACGACATCGGCCCCATCGCCCGCCCCGAGGAGGTCCTGTTCACGCCGGAGCTCCCGAAGACGCGCTCTGGGAAGATCATGCGCCGCCTGCTCGAGGACATCGCCAGCGGCAACGAGCTGGGCGACACCTCGACGCTCCGGAACCCCGAAATCGTCGACGAGATCGCGCGACAGGTCGACGACGGAACGGACGGCGAGGACGGAAACGGCGACTCGAGCGACGACGAGACGGCGGACGCAGACGCTGACGGCGACGGCGATGCCGACGCCGACAGCGACGACGATACTGACGCTAATGCGAACGACGACGGCGATACTGACGCTGACGCGGACCGCGACTGAGCGAATCGCGGCCGCCGTCACACCGCGTTTTCGTCGAAGCGCGAGACGAACTGGACGACCAGGAGGAACGTCACCAGAAAGACGCCGACGGTCACGCCGCCGTAGAGGGCGAACGTGGCCGGCGTGACGGGAACGACCACCTCGAGGACGGTGATCTCCTCGAGGTCCGTCATAACCGGCAGGGCGTAGCCGAGGATGGCGCCGAAGGTGGCGGTGGCGGCGATCAGTACGAGACAGAGGCCGCCGACCACGCGGCGACCGCCCAGTCGTCGATCGGCAGTCACGGTCGCCCGTTCGCGGCGCGTCCCCGAGGTCCTTGCGCTTCGTCTCGAGCAGCGCGAGCGCGTTCGATCGTCGCCTCGAGGCACGCTGATCTCGCGGACCCAAAATTGTTTGGCCGCACTTGTTTCGACGATGTCGTCGTACGAACGCGTACGGCAGGGTCGTCGACACCGGACCCCCCGTGTCGGGCCCTGCCGTCGCATCCCCACTCCCATCCCATCCCACCCCATCCCATCCACATCCCCCACTGCCCGTGTCGCGCCGACCGCTGCCGGCGCGACACCGCCGATCCGCGCGAACGACGTCGGCGCGTTCGCATGCCACCACTCGTTTTTTACCCGGCGTCGTCGTACGCTCGAAGCAACGTAGCCGTGGACTCCGAACCGACCGACGCTACCGGACCCGACGCCACCGCCGACACCGACGAGTCGCAGCGACGGCTCGCCGAGAAGGAACTGTTCCTGTTGCTACTCGTCGGTATCGCCCTCCTGATGGCGCTGCTGGGGTTCATGCTCATCGTCACCTGAGGATCGCGTCGAGAACGGCGGCCGCGGGCCGATATCGGCCGTCGGGGTCAGTCCTTCTCTTGGTCGATCGTCGTCGTATCGTGATACGTGCGGTCGTCCCGTTCGATCACGCGCGCCGCGTAGTAGGTGACGAAACCCAGCGTCGCGATCATCGACAGCAGGATCGCGAACTGGATCGTCGACTGCAGCGGTTCGATCCCCCACGGGTTGAACACCGCGAAGAGCGCGACGAAGAACACCATGATCGCGAGGGGAATCAGGTTGACCGCGAGATCGAGCGTGATTTCGGCGTCGAATGCGCGTCGGCTCATGGATATCTGTTAGCGGCGTCGGTAGTGGACGATCACCGTTCCGACGACCGTCACGATGCCGGCGATCGCGATCGCGAGGCCGCGGGTGGTGAGCCCGGTCAGTCCGTCGGTCGCTGCGGGGGCGACGGCGTCGGTTCCGAGCGCGTACAGCACGCCGCCGCCGAGCGCGAAGACCGCGCCGAAGCCCATCGCGACCGGCAAGGGGTCGGCGACGTGGTCCGACTCGGCGAGGATCCCCGCGACGCTGGCGGCGAACAGCACGAGCCCACCGACCGCGACCGGGAAGAGATCGACGACGATGCCGACCTCGGATCCCGCGAGTCCGATCGCGACCAGCACGGGCCACGGGCTCGCCGTCGGCCGCTCGCGATCGCGCTCGCCGCGGTCGTTCGCACTCGAGTGATCGACCATCGACGAACGGCTACCACGTCCCGCTAGTAGTAGCTAGGGTCGTCCGTCGGAACCGGAGACAGTCACCGAAACCGATAGAACGAGGGGCTCGAGACGATGCTGCGATTGGGACGTGCCGGGGCGAGACACCGTCTGTCCGACTAGTCTCGCCGCTCACTCCTCGCGCTCGATGACGAACTCGGTGAACTCGTGGAGTTTCCGAGTCGTCTCCGCGTCGAACTCGAGGCGGTCGACTTCCTCCCGGGCCCGGGCGGCCAGCTCGAGGGCGCGCTCGCGGGCGTACTCGAGGCTGCCGGCGTCCTCGATGATCGCGAGGGCCTCGGCGATCTCCGCGTCGGTGTTGGACGCCGCGGCGAGGATGTCCCGCAGTCGTCGGGCCCGCTCGGGATCGCTCTCCCGGATCGCGTGGATGACCAGCAGCGTCTGCTTGCCCTCGCGGATGTCGTTGCCGAACTCCTTGCCGAAGTCGCCGGCCCGGCCCAGCGAGTGCTCGACGTCCAAGATGTCGTCGCCGATCTGGAAGGCGACGGCGGTCAGCTCCGCGTACCGCGCGACGGCCGCCTCGACGTCGTCGGGTCGGTCGGTGATGATCGCCGCGAGTCGAGCCACGATCCGGGCGAGACAGCCCGTCTTGCACGCGCACATCTCGAGGTACTCGTCGGTGGTAACCCGCACGTCGTCCTCGTTGTGCCAGCGGATGTCCATCCCCTGGCCGAGGTGCGTGCGGTTGAGTTCCGCCACCAGCATCTCGTAGGCGGCGAGCCGTCGCTCCGCCGGGAGGTCGGCCGGGTTCTCGGCCAGGATCTTCAGCGGCAGGAAGTACATCGCGTTGCCGACGTTGAGCGCGATGTCACGCCCGTAGACGCGGTGGAGCGCGCGTTCGCCGCGGCGGATCGTCGCCTCGTCCTCGACGTCGTCGACGATGATCGTCCCGTTGTGGAGGATCTCCGGGATGCAGGCGTAGTCGACGTACGCCGCCGGATCCTCGCCGAATCCCTCGACGAAGACGAGAAAGAGCACCGCGCGCCACCGTTTCCCGCCGCGGTCGAGGAGGTCCCACAGCGGCGTCGACAGCGCCCGCTGGATGGCGTCGGGATCGTACTCGTAGGTCGGATCGCCGAAGAACGATGCGAGGTAGTCGGCGTCGATTTCGCGTGGGACCAGATCGGCGATCGCCTCGTCGATGGCCGGCCGCCACTCGGCAAGCGTCTCCCGCATACTCGTTCCGAGAGGGAGGGGCGTGAAAAAGATTCGCAGTTTGTCTTGTCAACTTCGAAAGGATGAGTCGCTCTCGTTCGCTCCCGGCACGGGTCGGGACTCGAGCGGTACAGTTTCCCGGCCGGCAGTCCACAGCGGAGGTATGACCGACTGGATCGGAGACGTCTTCACGAGCGACGTCGGGTGGACCCACCTCGAGCGCCTCGTCGATATCGGAACTCGGATGGCCGGTAGCGACGGCGAGCGCGAGGCCGCCGAACTGACCCGCGACGCGCTGGCCGACGCCGGCGCCCGAAACGCCCGCCTCGAGTCCTTCGACATCCAGGGCTGGACGCGCGAGGGGAGCGAGATCGCCGCGGGCGAGACGAGCCAGAACTGCATCGCCCTGCCGCGCAGCCCCGCCGACCGCGCGGCGGCGCCGCTGGTCGACCTCGGCTACGGGCTCCCCGCGGACTTCGAGGCGGCCGACCTCGAGGGGAAGATCGCGATGGTCCGCAGCGACGTTCCGGACTACTACGATCGCTATCTCCACCGCCGGGAGAAGTACTATCACGCCGTCGAGAACGGCGCCGCGGGGTTCGTCTACCGGAACCACGTCGAGGGCTGTCTGCCGCCGACTGGAAGTGTTGGAACCGACGAGGACCCCATCGGCGAAATTCCGGCCGTCGGCGTCTCGAGCGAGGTCGGCGCGCGACTGGCCCGCCGGTTCGACGGCGAGGAGGTCGAACTGACCGTCGAGGCCGACATCGGCCCGGCGACGAGCCAGAACGTCCACGCCGAACTGGGGCTCGACACCGACGAGCGCGTGCTGGTGACGAGCCACGTCGACGCCCACGACATCGCGGAGGGCGCCGCGGACAACGGCGCCGGGACCGCGATGGTCGTCGAACTCGCGAACGCGCTGGCCGCCCGCGAGGACGACCTCGAGACCCGCGTCGAGTTCGTCGCCTACGGCGCCGAGGAAGTCGGGCTGGTCGGTTCGAACGATCACGCCGAGCGGGCGGATCACGACGCGATCAGAGCCGTCGTCAACAACGACGGCGTCGTCAGCGATCGGACGCTGTCGCTGACGACCCACGGCTTCGACGGCCTCGAGGCGGCCGCCGACGAGATCGCCGGTCGCTACGACCACCCGATCGAGACGGTGCCGAAGCTCGGCCCCCACAGCGATCACTGGCCGTTCGTCCAGTGGGGCGTCCCCGGCTATCACGTCAAATCGACGTCGGACGAGGTCGGCCGCGGCTGGGGCCACACGTTCGCCGACACGATCGAGAAACTCGAGCCGCGGACGCTCCGCGAGCAGGCGATCCTCCTGACCGACCTCGTCGTCGAACTCGCCGGCGAGGACGCGACCGTCGAGCACCGCGATCCCGAGGCGATCGCCGCCGACCTCGAGGCCCAGGACCTCGCGGACGGAATGCGGATCACGGGCGACTGGCCCTACGACGAGCGTTCCGACTGACCGATTCGCGCCGACGCCCCGGTCGCACGACGGTCGTTCGATCGGGGCGGTGACCGTCGGCGGCGACGAGAGAACCCCACGTCTTTTTTCGCACCCGCGCCAACGGGCCGACATGGACGCCGCGTGGTTCGTTGACGAGGAGCCGGTCGTCGGTATCGTCGACGCGAACGCCGACACGGGATCGAGAGCCGACGCCGCCGACGACTCGCTCGCAGACGCGCTCCGACCGACCGTCGCGGATCGCGACGCGACGGCCGTCAGCGGCGACGTAGACGACGTTCTCGCCGCGACGCCCTCGGTTCTCGTGGCGGCCGGCGACGGCGACCTCTCGGCGATCGCTCGCGCCGGCGCCGACGCTCCCGCCCTCCCGGTCGGCGACGTCACCGGTATCGACGCCGTCGACCGGGCGCGGGCGCCGGCGGCGCTCGAGGCCGTCCTCGACGGCGAGGCAACCGTCCGTCGACACGCGATTTTGGAACTCGAGGTCGCCGATCGCGGCCGTACCGGCGACGCCGTCGGATACGATGGCGTGGACGTCGACATCGACAGCGATTCCGACGGCGCCGAGTTCGACGCCCGCGGCGCCGATACTGACGGCAACTCCGCTGAGACGAACGCGGATAGCGGCGACGCCGGAGCCGACGCCGTCCGCGACCGCGCGCTGTTCGACGTCGCGCTCGTGACCGACGAACCGGCGCGGATCTCCGAGTACGGCGTCGCGAGCCGCGGCGACTCCGTCGCGAGGTTCCGGGCCGACGGCGTCGTGGTCGCGACGGCGGCCGGCAGCGACGGCTACGCCGGCGCCGTCGACGCGCCCTCCCTCTCGACCGCCGTCGACGCGGTCGCCGTCGCGCCCGTCGCGCCCTTCGTCACCGACACGCGCCGCTGGGTGCTTCCCGACGATCGACTCGAGCTCACGGTCGAACGCGACGAAGGTCCGATCGCGCTCGTCGCCGACGGCCGGCGCGTGACGTCGGTCGGCGTCGACGCGCGGATCGCCGTCTCGGTCGAGGACTCGCTCGAGACCCTCTCCGTCCCCGACGGGGCGCTCGAGGGGCGATGTCGATAAACGGGTCGAGAAAAAGCGGCCGGTTTCAGGCACGCGCGCCGACTCGGTCGGGTGCGTCAGCCTTGTTGTTCGCGTACGCGTTGTACGCCGAGAGGACGGCGATGGCCAGCCCGGAGGCCGCGGTCCCGGTCGCCAGCGTACTGCTCCCCATCTCGATCACGGCGGGCGAGACGAGCAGCCAGAGGCCGAGCAGGACGGCCAGCGACGCGACTCCGACGCTCGCCAGCCGATCCCGCGAGAGGCGGACGAAGTTATAGCCCGCCAGCAGGAAGATCCCCGTCCCGACGAGCGTGTCGTTCCAGATCGCCTGGTCCGTCGCCTCGAAGATGAACGGCGAGGCGACGACGTAGAGCCCGATGATCGCGACGAGGGCGCTCAGCCACTGCATCGTGTCCGTGTTGAGGGTGTTTCGGTGGTCCGCTCGCTCGGCTGCGGTACTGTCTCGGTTCGTATCGGTCGGTGTGTCGCTCATGTCTCCATCGGAGGTAGCCGGTACCCGTGCAAAGCGGCCGTGCCTGCGGTTGTCGGTAACCACGGATACCGACCAGTCATCGATCGAGACGTCCCAGAGACGCCGTTTCAGCGCGGCCGAGACGCCACTCGAGGGCGTTCGAGGACGGCTCTCAGCGACGAGCGAGCGAAAAACGTGCGAGTACCGGCGGTGACGGCGGGTCGTCCCGAGCTGTCTCGTCTCGAACGGTCGGAAACGGCGCGGTGCGCTCGCGACCGGTCGAGCCTAGCTGTTGTACGGCTCTTCGTCCCGGTGGTGGTCCGGGTTCTCCTGCTCGAGGGCGTCGTCGACCCGGTCGTCGGACTTGTGTTCGATGTCCTGGCGTCGCTGCTCCTCGTCCTGTCGTTCGCGGGCCTCCTTCTCCTCTTCGGTGAGTTCCTCTTCCTCGGCTTCGTCTCCCGTGTCTTCGTGAGCCAGTTCGACGTCCCGCCCGTGCTCGTCTTTGCCGGTCTCGTCAGTGTTGTCGGACATACTGATCCCGACTGAGGCTACCGTCGAACCGCGAAAAGGCGTTGGGCTTGCGAAGGTCGGCTAGTTGATTTCGGTCCGTTCGGTGGCGTTCGTCTCGGTGACTGGTCAATCGCTCCGACGAGATACCTCGAGAAGACGGTAATCACTCTGCTATCGTGGCAACGGGGATTTTCACTCCCTCTCCAGCCGATTCGTTCGCTGTCCGAGGGGCTCACGCCGTTCACCCCTCGCATCGCTCACTCATCCACTGTCAGAACAAGTTCTGACACGCCTTCGTTCACTACGCTCACGAAGACCTCGCACAGTGTTATCGATCGCCCTCACTAGCGTTCGGACGATCGACGGTGCGCGCCACCGCTCGGTGAATAGCCGGGTCCGGAGCGCGACCGACATCTCCCCTCACCACGGCTCGCCCGAGGCGAGGTCGATCTCGCTATCGCCCTTCTCGGAGGGACAGATATCGGCCAGCACGCAGTCGCTGCAGTCGGGGTTGCGGGCGGTGCAGGTCGCGCGGCCGTGGTCGATACAGAGGTGGGTGAACTGCTGCCAGTAGCCCTCGGGGACAATTCCCATCAGGTCCCGCTCGATCGCCTCGGGGCGCTCCTCCTCGGTCAGGCCGAGCCGGCGGGAGAGCCGCTGGACGTGCGTGTCGACGACGATTCCCTCGACGACGTCGTGGCCGTGCTGGAGCACGACGTTGGCCGTCTTCCGGCCGACGCCCGACAGCGCCGTCAGCTCGTCCATCGTGTCCGGCACCTCGCCGTCGTGCTCCTCGAGGATCGTCTCGCAGGAGCTCTTGATGTAGCCCGCCTTGCTGTTGTAGTAGGTGATCGAGTTCAGGTCCTCCGCGAGTTCGTCTTCCGGCGCGTTGGCGTAGTCCTCGGCGCCGTCGTACTTTTCGAAGAGGTGCTCCGTCTCCTTGTTGACGCGCTCGTCGGTACACTGCGCCGAGAGGATCACCGCGATCAGCAACTCCAGTCGGTTCGAGTACCGCAGCGAGATCGTCGAGTCCGGATACGCCTCCTCGAGGCGGTCGACGACCTCTTCGGCCTGCGCCTCGCGGCTCTCGAGTGGGGTTCCCATCGAGCGTTCGTTGCGAGAGCGTCCATTTGAGGTGTTCGGTTCGCGCCGATCGGATCCGCGGATCGACGACCGACGACATGTGAAGACGCTGTCGACCGACGTCGACGCGCTCGAGACGCAACTGGCGGCCCTCGAGCGGGACCTCGAGGCCATCCGGGAGTGGCGCCGGTCGATGCAAGAGACGTCTCAGTGAGGCGTTCGTCCGAATATCGGTGAACTGTCGGTACCCCGCCGACGTCGACTCGTCGCGCGTCTCCGATCGGATGCCGTGACCTTTAAGCGGTCTTCATCCGCCTATCCGGGTATGAAAGCCACCGCCATGGCCCACCCGATTCAGGGGTTGGTCAAGTATCACGGGATGCGAGACGAAATCGAGCGGCTCCCGTATCACGACAGTATCAGCCTCTGTACGGCGCCCAGCCACACTCGAACGACCGTCGAGTTCTCGATGGACTACGAGGAGGACACCTTCGTCGTCGACGGCGAGGAACTCGACGGCCGGGCCTACGAGCGCGTCGAGGCCGTCGTCGAGAAGGCTCGTTCGAAGTCCGACGCGGCCCACACCGTCTACCCGGTTCGCCTCGAGAGCGAGAACAGCTTCCCCTCTAACGTCGGTCTGGGCTCCTCTTCTTCGGGCTTCGCCGCTGCCGCGATGGCGCTGGCCGAGGCCGCCGAACTCGACGCTTCGCGCCAGGAGATTTCGACGATCGCCCGCGTCGGCTCCGCGTCGGCCGCCCGCGCGGTCACCGGCGCGTTCTCGCAGCTGCACACGGGTCTGAACGACGAGGACTGTCGCTCGCGGCGCATTCCGAGCGACCTCCACGAGGACCTGAAGATCGTCGTCGGCCTCGTTCCCTACCACAAGGAGACCGAGGACGCCCACGAGGAGGCCGCCGACAGCCACATGTTCCAGGCTCGCAACGCCCACATCCACGGCCAGATCGCCGAGATGCGCGACGCCCTGCGGAACAACGAGTTCGACCGCGCCTTCGAACTCGCCGAACAGGACTCCCTCTCGCTGGCCGCGACGACGATGACCGGCCCGTCCGGGTGGGTCTACTGGCAGCCCGCCACCCTGAAGATCTTCAATACAGTGCGGGAGCTCCGCGAGGAGGAGGATATCCCCGTCTACTTCTCGACGGACACCGGCGCCAGCGTCTACGTCAACACCACCGAAGAACACGTCGACGAAGTCGAAGAGGCCGTCTCGGACTGCGGCGTCTCCACCACCGTCTGGGACGTCGGCGGGCCCGCGAAGCTGCTGGACGAGGAAAAGCACCTGTTCTAGGCGCGGCGATCCGCGGCGGTGCCCGCGGTTTGCGTGGCGCCGGGCGATCGAGCGTTCTCTCGAGCGAACGGCGTTGAAAGAGTCATATACTGCGTCGAGGTAGTGCGTCGATAGTGACACCTATGGTCGACCTCGACAGAGACGATCTGGCGATCCTTCACGTCCTGCAGGACGACGCCCGGAACGCGACGACCGAAGAGATCGGCGCGGAAGTCGGCCTCGCGGCGAGCACCGTCGCGTCGCGGATCAACGACCTCGAGGACCGCGGCGTCGTCACGGGGTATCGGCCCGCGATCGATTACGAGAAAGCCGGATTCGAACAGCGAACGCTGCTCGTCGGCACGATCACCGACGAAGACGACGAGGCGGCGATCGTCGGGGACGTAAGCGAGGTGGAGAACGTCGTCAGCGTCAGGCGGTTGCTGGCCGACGAGACCGACCTCCACGTCGAACTCCTGACCGACACCCAGCAGCGGGTGGAGGAAGCCACCGACGAACTCCACGAACTCGGCGTCGAAATCGTGCGGACGAACGTTATCGTCGAGGAGCGTACGCGGCCGTTCGACCAATTCGGGAAGAAGTATACGACCGACGGCTGACTTTCGGGACGTTCGTTCCGAAACGGGTCCGTTTTCCGATGAGTGTCGCGCGGGATTGAAGGTGCCGCGGAAAACCGTCCGATCTGCAACGTGCTTTAGGGTCGGTGACCGATAGCCCGACGCGATGTCTGATCAAGTTGGTTCTCCCGACGACCGTCGTCCGCCGAGCGAGAGAGTCGTCGAAGCGGTCGCGGCCGCGTCCGGGACGTCGCCGCTGGATTTCGAACCGACGCTCTACGACGCAGTCGACCCCGAGGCGCTCGATTCGCTCGTTCGATCCGGGTCGGACGAACTCCGGATCCGATTCCGATACGGCGACCGTTCCGTCCTCATTACCGGAAACGGCCGCGTCGACGTCTCGGCGCCGAGCGAGGACGATCCCTCGAGCGAGTGGATTATCTTCGACGAGTGACACAGTTCTCGCGAGCGGCCTCGCCGTGCACCTATCCCGCTCGAAGCCGTAGCCGCCGTCATGCACGTCGTCGTCTGCGGCGCGGGCTACGCGGGGCTGACCCTGACGAAGCGACTCGAGTCGTCGCTTCCGTCCGACGTCGACCTCACGCTGGTCGACGAGTCGCCGGACCACCTCGTCCAGCACGAACTCCACCGGGTGATCCGCCGGCCCGGCGTGGCCAACGAGATTCGGCTCTCGCTGCCCGGCGCCTTAGAGCGGGCGACGGTTCGCGTCGCGCGCGTCGAGGCGATCGACGGGGACGAACGCGTCGTGTCGCTCTCGGACGGTCGCCTCGAGTACGATATCGCGGCGATCTGTCTCGGCGCGCGGACGGCGTACTACGGGCTCGAGGGGGTGTCTGAACACGGAATTCCGCTGAAGCGGCTCCCGCACGCGCGCCGGATCCGAAAGCGAGCCCGCGAAGCGCTGCGGGCGGACGACGGTGGTCGAATCGTCGTCGGCGGAGCCGGCCTCTCCGGCGTGCAGGTCGCGGGCGAACTCGCCGCGCTGGCTCGCGAGGAGTACGGCTCGGCGTCGATCGCGCTCCTCGAGCAGCGGGCGCGGGTCGCGCCGGGCTTCCCTGCCGACTTCGGGGATGCAGTCGCACGCGCGCTCGAGGACTCCGGAATCGAGATCCGAACGGGGACGGCCGTCACCGGAGCCGACGCGGACGGCGTTCGACTCGAGTCGGGCGAGCGAGTTCCGTTCGATCTGTTCGTCTGGACCGGCGGCATTCGCGGCGCGGACGCCCTCGAGGGCGAGCGGCCGACCGTCAAAGCGGACCTGCGACTCGACGATCGGACGTTCGCCCTCGGTGACGCCGCGCGGGTCGTCGACGCCGACCGGGAGGCGGTGCCGGCGAGCGCGCAGGCGGCCGTCCGCGAGGCTCGGACGGCGGCCGAGAACATCGAACGGCTCGTCGAGGCCCGTCGTGACGGCGTCGAGACGTTCGACCCCGACCTCGAGTCGTTCCGGTTCGAGTCGCCGGGCTGGGTCGTCAGCGTCGGCGACGACGCCGTCGCGACGGTCGGCTCGCGGGTCCTCACGGGACGGGCGGCGAAGGCGCTGAAGGCGAGCGTCGGCGTCGGCTACCTCTCAGACGTCGGCGACGCCGGCAGCGCCGGACGGTTCGCCTATCGGGAATTCGTTCCGGAACGGTTCCGGCGGGACCGGTGACGGTCGGCCGGTCGAGCGTTACTCGAGCGAGATCACGACCTTGCCCTGGTGCTCGCCGGCCTCTACGTACCGGTAGGCCTCGCGGACCTCGTCGAAGTCGAAAGTGCGGTCGATCACCGGCTCCATCTCCGCGGCGGCCATCGCGCGGTTCATCCGATCGAACATCGCGCGGCTGCCGACCCCCATCACGCCTTCGACGGTCAGCGCTTTGTGGAGCATCGGTCCGGGATGGACCCGTCCGTCCTGGCCGCTGAGAACGCCGATGAGGTGGACGTGGCCGTTGACCGCCGCGGCCTCGAGCGAGCGCTCGAGCGTACCGGGACCGCCGACCTCGATCACGTGGTCGACGCCGCCGTCCGTTCGCTCGCGGACGGCCTCGCCCCAGTCGGGCGTCTCCTCGTAGTTGAGCGTCCACTCGGCGCCCAGGTCGCGGGCGACCTCGAGTTTCTCGTCGCTCGAGGAGGTGACGAAGACGTCGGCGCCCTGCAGCGTCGCGAACTGAAGGGCGAAGGTGGAGACGCCGCCGGTGCCGAGCGCGAGGACGGTCTCGCCGGCGGTGAGGTCGCCGTCCTCGACGAGCGCGCGCCACGCCGTGAGGCCGGCACACGACAGCGTCGCTCCCTGCTCGTAAGAGAGGTGGTCGGGCAGGACGGCGAGGCTCTCGGCCGGGAAGACGGCGTACTCGGCGAGCGCGCCGTCGACGTTGCCGCCGGTGGTTCGGGCCATCTTCTCGCGCGTGCCCTCCCCCGCGATCCAGTCGGGCGCGAAGGGCGTCGCGACGCGGTCGCCCTCGGCGAGGCGATCGACGTCGTCACCGACCGCGACGACCTCGCCGGCGCCGTCGGAAAGCGGGACGACCGGAAGCGAGGCGCCCGGATAGGCGAGGTCGGCGTTCGCGATCGCCAGATCGCGGTAGTTGAGCGAGGCCGCCCGGAGGCGGACGAGCGCCTCGTCGGCGCCCGGTTCGGGGCGCTCGCGGTCGACCTGCACGACTCCCTCGTAATCGCTCGTGGCGGTCTGGACTTCGTAGGCTCGCATCGCTCGAGCCGAGGCGCTCTCGAGCCTTCGGTCCTGCGCCCGGCGACCGTGTTACCGCAACTGGGTGCTACCGGCAAGCGAAACGGGTGATCGTCGGCCGTCGGCGGGATCCGCTCGGCGGTCCAGACCTTTTAGTCGTCGGCCGAGTAGAGGGGAGCGATGAGCGACGAGGTCGAACGAACCGACCGGCGACGCGCTTCGGATCGGGAACCGAGACTCGAGGCGCCGGATCAGGGGTCCGCGTTTCGCGGGCCGGTCGGGTCGACTGACGGTCGCACCCGCTCGCACGACCACCTCGCGCTGCTCTACGAGAGCCGCGACGAGCAGTTCGACGCCGTGATTCCGTTCGTCCGGCGTGGACTCGAGGACGGCGAGCGGTGTCTGTACCTCGCCGACGAGACCGGCCGGGACGAGATCTGCGACGCGCTTCGCGACGCCGGCGTCGACGTCGACGAGGCGCTGGAATCCGACGCGCTGGTGCTCTCCGACGCCGAAGACGCCTATCTGCGGGACGGCTCGTTCGATCTCGAGGCGTCGCTGGAGCTGCTCGAGACGTTCGTCGCGGAGTCGACCGTCGATTTCGAGGGGGCGCGGGTGACCGCCGAGGAGACGTGGCTGTTGCGAGCGATCGAGGACGCCGACGAGTTCGTGGCGCTGGAAGCGCGGATGAACGACCGTCTCCGCGGCGAGAACTGTACCCTTCTCTGTCAGTACGACCGCGAGCGGTTCCCCGCGCCCGTCCTCGAAGACGTCATCAAGACGCACCCCTATCTCGTCTCCGGCGGGACGGTTTCGGAGAATTTCTACTACACGCCCCCCGAGACGTTCTTCGACGGCGAGAAGCCGGCGGCGACGGTCGACCGGATGATCCGGACCGTACACGAGCGCACCGACGCGAAGACGGCGGTCCGCGAGCACCGGACCTACCTCCGCGAACTCTACGAGACGACGGCCGACGCCGATCTCTCCTTCGAAGAACGGGTCGAGCGACTGCTGGAACTGGGCTGCGAGCGGTTCGACCTCAGGGGCGGCGCGCTGGCTCACCTCCCGACCTGGGACGACAACTTCCGGGCGGAAGTGACGGTCGGCCCCGACATGGGCGACCTCGAGGGGGAGTTACCGATCCAGCCCACCGACGGGAACTTCTGCCGGAAGGCCATCGACTGGGACGAGCCGACCGCCGTTCCCGACGTCGTCGCCGCCGGCTGGGACGACGACCCCGTCTTCGAGGAGTTCGGTTTCGCGACCTACTTCGGCATCCGCGTCACCGCCGGCACCGAACCCTACGGCACGTTCTGGTTCTACGATACGGAGCCGCGCGACCGGCCGTTTACCGACGCCGAGCGGACGTTCCTCGAGTTGATGGGCCAGTGGATCAGCACCGAACTCGAGCGCCGCCGGCGCGAGGAGTTTCTCCGCACGAGCTACGAGATCACGTCGGATCCCGACCTCGCCTTCGCGGAGAAGATCGAGCGACTGCTCGAGCACGGCCGCGAGTGGTTCGGCTGCGACGTCGGCTACTTCACCGCCGTCGAGGCCGAGACCGATCGCTTCGAGATCGTCGAGGCGGTCGGCTCCCACGACCGGATCCGGACGGGCGGCGGTGGTTCGCTGTCGGGAACGTACTGCAAGAAGGTCGTCGACGCGGGCGAATCGCTGGGCGTCCACGACGCCGCCGACGCGGGCTGGGAGGGCGATCCCGCCTACGACACGTACGGGCTCGACGCCTTCCTCGGGACGACGCTGGAGGTCGACGGCGAACAGTACGGAACGCTGTGTTTCGGATCGGAAACGCCCCGAGAGGGGCCGTTCTCCGAGACGGAGTACACGTTCATCGACCTCATCAGCCAGTGGGTCAGCACCGAACTCGAGCGCCGGCGGGACGAGCGAACCCAGCGGGAACTGTACGAGATCACCGCCGATCCGGACCGATCGTTCGACCAGCAGCTCCAGGCGGTCCTGGACCTGGGCTGTGAGCGGTTCGACATGGAACTGGGCGGGGTCGCGATGGTCGACCCGGCGGCCGATCGGTTCGAGGTCGAGACCACGAACGGCGATCACGAGTACCTCACGCCGGGCGAGCCGTACCCCCTCTCCCAGACGTACTGCGAGGCGCCAATCGACGAGGAGGGAACCCGTACGATCACCGATCCCGTCGAGACGGGATTCGACGGCAAACTGTGCTACGAGCGCTTCGGCGTCCGGGCGTATCTCGGCACCCACCTCGAGATCGAGGGGAGCCCCGACCGGACCTTCTGGTTCGTCTCGACCGAGCCCCGCGAGGAGTTCTCGGAGGCCGAACGCACGTTACACCACCTGATGGGACAGTGGGTGAAGTACGAACTCGACCGCCGGCAGTACGAACGGGACTTAGAGGAGACGGTCGATCGGCTCCAACAGTCCAACGATCGGCTCAAGCAGTTCGCCTACGCCGCCTCCCACGACCTCCAGGAGCCCCTGCGGATGGTCTCGAGCTACCTGCAACTGCTCGAGAACCGGTACAAGGACGACCTCGACGGCGAGGCCCGGGAGTTCATCGACTTCGCGGTCGACGGCGCCGACCGCATGCGCGAGATGATCGACGATCTGCTGGCCTTCTCGCGGGTCGAACACGCCGACGGCGAGTTCGAGCCGGTCGACTGTACCGAAGTGTTGGATCGCGTCCAGGACGACCTGCAGCTACGGATCGCGGAGAACGACGTCGAGATCCTCGTCGACTCGCTGCCGACGGTCCGCGCCGACGGCGACCAACTCGAGCAACTGTTCAGCAACCTCGTTTCGAACGGGATCAAGTACAACGAGAGCGCGGTCCCCCGGGTCGAGGTGAGCGCCGCGGACCGGGACGACCGCTGGGAGTTCGCGGTCGCCGACAACGGAATCGGCATCGATCCGGAGAAGACCGATCGCATCTTCGAGGTGTTCAAGCGCCTCCACCACGACGACGAGTATCCGGGCACCGGGATCGGCCTCTCGCTGTGCCAGGAGATCGCCGACAATCACGGCGGCGATATCCGCGTCGAGTCCGAACCCGGCGCGGGGTCGACGTTCTACATCACGCTCCCGAAACGGAACCTCGAGTGAAGCGACGCCGATCGGTCGGCGAAACGGGAGCAATCGGGGGTCAGGGGACGAACGCGACGAGCGATTCGTCCCGCGACACGTCACGGCGCTCGAACGGAGCGGACCGCTCGCATCGCCGCGCTCATGGCGATGAGCGCGACCACGGCGATCGCGATCCACTGGCCGGTCTGGGTCGCGAGCGCGGCGGCGGTCATGCCGAGGAGGTCGATGCCGAACGCTCGACTCAGCGCGTACAGGACGACGGCGAGACCGACGACGGCGACGACGGTCTGCAGGACGGTCGACAGCAGCCATCGCCCTGGTGGGGGTGCGGTCTCACCCGGTCGCGTCGATCGATCGCCACCTCGGGATCGGTCGCCATCGGGCTGTCGTGACATGGGGTATCACCCGTTTCGTCGTAGCCCGGCGTCGGCATTTATTATCCGGAGCATACCACGATACGGGTGAGGGATCGGTCGGCGTCAGGTCCAGCGATCCAACCCCGTCTGCGTGACGCTCTCCTCGATGCGCTCGAAGCCGCGCTCGACCTCGTCTTCCGCGACGCGCCACTCCTCGCAGACGAACTCGCGGGCGGCCTCGAGGTCCGGATCGAGGTCGGTGTCGAACTCGTAGTCGTCGGTCACGTCGGGGTCGCGGAACAGCTGTCTGACCCGATCGCCGTACTCGATGTGGGCGCCTCGCTCTTCGAGGACGCTCCAGAGGTCGCCGTGCTCGGTGATGGCTTTGATAGCGGTCTTCGGGCCGATCCCCGAGACGCCCTCGTTGAAGTCCGTCCCGATGAGGATCGCCGCGTCGATTAGCTGTTCTAGGGTGAGGTCGTGGTGCTCGAGGGTCGCCTCGAGATCCATCAGTTCGGGATCGCCCTTGCTCGTCAGTTGGCGCAGCGTGAGCGGGGAGCCGAACAGCAGGGCGTCGTAGTCCTCCGACCCCACGTAGTCGGCGTCGCCGCGGCGAACCATGTGGGCCGCCTGAGCCTCCCCCTCCGCGGGCGCCTCGACGATCGGCACGTCGAGCCGTCGGAGCAGTTCGCGGCTGGTCTCCTGGATCGTCGGCGTCAGCCGCTGGGTTCGGGACTCGAGTTGCGCGACGGCGACCTGATCGCCCTCCTCGCGGGCGACCTCGAGTTGCTCCTCGTAGGTGCGACGCTGGTCGCGGCGGGACTCGATCTCGTCTTCCTTGAGCTCGGAGGGGCCGCCGTCGAAGACCATCACCGGCGTGATGTCGTTCTCGAAGAACTTGGGCAGCCCCTGGACGATGCCGACGAGGTTGGCGACCTCGGTGCCGTCGGACGTCGTGTACACGTCGCTGTCCGTCCACTTGACCGTCGTCGTCAGATAGCGGTAGAGCCAGTTGTGAGCGTCGACGGCGACGACGCCCTCGATCTCGGAGAAGGGGAGCTCCTCGATGACGGCGATGTCGCGGAGTGCTGCGTTTCCCATTACCGATCCCTTGGGAGGACTGGGATTTGTATCATTGGCTTCCGAGCGACCCGCCGTTCGGTTCCGACCGGCGGGCGTCGGTCCGATCGCGGCGCTTCGGACTACCGCGTCGCGCTGTGGGGATCGCGGCCGCGTCCCCTCGTCGCGAATCGATCGCGGTCCGCGATAATCTTTTCACTCTCGCCCTCATCTCTTCGGTCGACATACCGAATTCGGATCTCGACGACATCCGGTCCCGAAGCCGGGGGATTCCGATTATCAGACCGGATGCTCAGGGGGTAATCCATGAGTAAACATCTATCAGACCACACCATCCAGCGGCCGTCATCTGATTTCGAGGGCAGGTTCGACTCCTCGCGGTCGACGTTCGATATCCGCGGTCCAATCGACCCGAACGAGGACCACGAACACACCGATCACTTCGCGCTCATTTACGAGGACCGCGCCGAGCAGTTCGACGCGGCCGTCCCGTTCATCGAAGAGGGACTCGAGCGCGGCGAGCGGTGCGTCTACGTCGCCGACGACAACACCGTCGACGAGGTGCTCGCGGCGATGCGATCCCGCGGCGTCGACGTCGACGCGGCGCTCGAGTCGGGGGCGCTGTCGGTACACACGGAAGCGGAGACCTATCGACGGACCGGCGAGTTCGATCGCGATGCGATGCTTTCGTTCTGGGAGGAGACGCTCGCCGACGCGACCGACGACGAGTTCACGGGGCTCAGAGCCGCCGCGGAAATGACGTGGGCGCTCGAGGCCGACGACACGGGGTTCGACGACCTCTGCGAGTACGAGGAGCTGCTCAACCCGCTCTACAACGACGACGACTACGCCGTCCTCTGTCAGTACAACCGCGACCGATTCCCCGCGGAGATTCTCCACGACGTCCTCAAGACCCATCCGTTTCTCGTCCACGACGACACCACCGTCTGTCAGAACTTCTACTACACGCCCCCCGAGGAGTACTTCGGTCCCGATCGGCCGTCGCAGGAACTCGACCGGAAGCTGGCGACGCTGGTCGATCGGACCGACGCGCGGACGACGATCGAGACCCACGAGCGCTACCAGCGGGAACTGTACGAGATCATCGCCACGCCGCACGCGTCCTTCGACGAGAAGATCGCGGGACTGCTGGAACTGGGCCGCGAGCGACTCGGCCTCGAGATCGGCTACTTCACGGAGACCCTCGACGAGAACACGTTCGAGATCGTGGACGCGGTCGGCGCACACGAGAACATCCGTCCGGGAGTCACCGATTCGCTCTCCGAGACGTACTGCGAGAAGCTCCTCGCGTCGCCCGGACGCATCGCCGTGCGGGACGCGGCCGAGGCGGGCTGGACCGACGACCCCGCCTACGAGCGGTTCGGACTGGACGCCTACTTCGGGACGACGATCCACGTCGGCGGCGAGACGTACGGGACGTTATGTTTCGGCTCCGAGACGACCCGGGAGGCGCCGTACACGGACGCCGAACGGACGTTCCTCGATCTGATGGGGCAGTTAGTGGAGTACGAACTCGAGCGACAGCGCCGCGAGCGGTTCCTCCGGGAGAGCTCCCAGATCACGTCCGATCCGAACCTCGACTTCGAGGAGAAGCTACAGGCGCTGTTCGAACTGGGCTGTGAGCAGTTCGGCCTCGAACTCGGGGCGATGGCCAAGGTCGATTCCGACGACGACCGGTTCGAGGTCGAGTACGTGAGCGATACGTACGACGGCTTCGAACCCGGGCTCGAGCTTCCCCTGTCCGAGACCTACTGCGCCACGGTCGCCGGATGCGGCACCGTCGGAAGCGTGGACGATCCCGTCGAGGCCGGCTACGACGACCTCTACGTCTACCGGGAGCTCGACATGAAGACGTACCTCGGGACGTACATCGAAGTCGAGGGGGACGTCGACCGAACGTTCTTCTTCGTCTCCGAGGAGCCCCACGACGGCGAGTTCTCGGACGACGAACGGACCTTCCAGCGGTTGCTCGGGCAATGGGTGAAGTACGAACTCCAGCGCCGGCAGCGGGAGGCGTTCCTCCAGGAGAGCTACCGGATCACGGCCGACCCCGACCGCGACTTCGACGAGAAGCTCGAGGAGCTGCTCGAACTGGGTCGGGAGTGGTTCGGCCTCGAGATGGGCGGGCTGAACCACCTCCCGGCGCGGGGCGGCGAGTTCCGTCTGGAGAAGGGGATCGGCCTCGGCGTCGACGACGACGACGAGCTGTGGTCCGATCCGGGGTACGGATGCTTCTGTCGGCGGACGATCGAAGCCGACGACCCCGTCGCGATGACGGACGTCCACGGCACCGACTGGCAGGACGACGCGATCCACCGGGAGTTCGGACTGACGAGCTACCTCGGAACGCGGGTGACGAACGGATCGACGCCGTACGGGACGTTCTGGTTCGGGAGTACGGACCCCCGCGATCGGCCGTTCTCCGAGACCGAGCGGACGTTCATCGAGTTACTGGGCCAGTGGATCAGCTACGAACTCGAGCGCGAACAGCGGGAACACCACCAGCAGACGCTGAGTCGGATCGCCGCCGATCCCGGTCGATCCTTCGAGGCGAAGCTGGGAGATCTGTTCGAACTGGGCTGCGAACGGTTCGACCTCGAGATGGGCGGACTGGCGAAGATCGATCCGGCGTCCGACTCGTTTACGGTGCAAGCGATACACGGCGATCACGAGCAGCTACGGCCCGGCGCGGAGGCGCCGCTGTCGGAGACGTACTGCCGGGCCACGGTCGACGACGAGACGGTCGCCGACATCACCGATCCCGAGCGGGCCGGGTTCGGCGACAGCATCGCCTACGAGGAGTTCGGCGTCGAGACGTACCTCGGCACGCGGATCGAACTCGAGAACGAGCCCGATCGGACGTTCTTCTTCGTCTCGACGGACGCCCGCGACCGGGAGTTCACGCAGGCCGAGCGGACGTTCCTCCACCTCATGTCCCAGTGGATCGCGTACGAACTCGAGCGAACCCAGCGGGAACGGGCCCTCGAGGAGTCCAACGAGCGCCTGGAGCAGTTCGCGTACGCCGCCTCCCACGACCTCCAGGAGCCCCTGCGGATGGTCACCAGCTACCTCCAGTTGCTCGAGAACCGCTACGGCGACGCGTTCGACGAGGACGGCGAGGAGTTCCTCGACTTCGCGGTCGACGGCGCCGACCGCATGCGCGAGATGATCGACGGCCTGCTCGAGTACTCCCGCGTCGAAACGCAGGGCGACCCGTTCGAACCCGTCGACCTGAACGCCCTGCTCGAGGACGTACGCGAGGACTTGCAGATCCAGATCGAGGAGACCGACGCGACGATCGCGACCGACGGACTCCCCCGCGTGTCGGGCGACGCCAGCCAGTTACGGCAGGTCCTGCAGAACTTGCTCGAGAACGCGATCCAGTACAGCGACGACACCCCGCCGCGCGTTCGGATCGACGCGACCCGCCGCGGACGGGAGTGGGTGATCTCGGTCGAAGACGACGGGATCGGGATCGATCCGGACGATCAGGACCGCGTGTTCACCGTTTTCGATCGGCTCCACAGCCGCGAGGAGTACGACGGGACCGGCATCGGACTGGCGCTCTGTCAGCGGATCGTCGAGCGCCACGGCGGCGACATCTGGGTCGACTCCGAACCCGGTGAGGGCTCGACGTTCTCGTTTACGCTCCCCGCGGTTCGCGAGTGAACGACGGACCGCGTCGCACGCCGCCCACCGCGGCGCCACCCGCCGGCGAACCGCTGCGTCCGCCGCATTACGACTCGAGCGTCGGCGGTTCGCTCCCCTCTCGAGACTCGAGAAATTCCGCTTCAGCGTCGGAGAGATCCCGTTCGCGGAACTCCTCGAGGCCGGCCTGATAGCGCGCTTTCGCGTCCGGTTCGCCGTCGAAATCGCCCTCGTCGTCGACCGGCGCCGGATGCTCGAGGACCAGTTCGGCGATCCCGGTCGTCTCGCCGGTGTAGGCGAAGCCCGTCCGGTAGAGCGCCTCGTAGGCGAAGGGGTTGTTGACGGCGATCCGGAGCCGGTCGTAACCCCGCTCGAGGGCGCGGTCGCGGACGCGGGCGAGCAGTTCGGGACCGATCCCCTCGCCGCGCCGATCGCGGGCGACGGTCACGTAGCGCAGCCACAGCGTCGACGCGTCGGTGCGGTCCTCGTTGAACGCGACGGCGGCGACGATCTCGTCCTCGTCGGTTCGGGCCACCGCCTTCCCCGTGTTAGTCATGACGAACTTGCCGGCGTAGCTGAACCGCTCGTAGTCGAGTCGGAGCGTGGGGCCGTCGGGCGGCCAGCCCAGGAGGTCGTACTCCACGTCCGCCAGTTCGAGCGCCGACCACTAAGGTTCCGGCGACTGCGCCCCGAATCGGCGTTCTGGCCGCGACCGACGGCGTCCGTCACCGGGTTGCCCGCACCAACGATGGGATACGGCCTCTCGAGAACGGTCAGAAAGCGGTCCTCGAGCGTCCCCGGCGAACGCGCGGCGCGGAGCACGGTGGCGTTGCCAGTCGAACCCTTTTGCCGTCGATCCGCCTAGCCCGGATATGAGTGCCGAGTCAAACACGAATACGATCGCGACGGCCGGGCTGAGCGGCAGCATCGGCTGGCTCGTCGGCGGCGCCCTCGGCGGCGCGGTCGGCGCCGCCGCGTTCGGACTCCTGCTGTGGCTGTTCGATCCCGGAATCCTCGAGGGAACGATCCCGGCTATCTACGGCCTCGAGGCGGCCGGCCTCGTCGGCTGGCTGATTCACCTCGCACACGGCGTCGTCCTCGGACTCGCGTTCGGCCTCCTCGTCACCCGCGATCGCGTCTTCGGGGTCCTCCGGACGAACGCCGAAACCGAGGCGCTGTCCGGCGCCGGCATCGCCCTCCGACTCGTCGGCGCCGGCTTCGTCTTCGGGCTGACGGTCTGGGCGATCCTCCCGGTGCTCGTCCTGCCCGTCTGGACCGGGGCGACGGGGACCGGCGGCGCCGGCGAGTTCCCGATAGTCGGCATCGAGAGCCTCCTGGGACACCTCGTGTTCGGGACCGTTCTCGGACTCGTCTTCGCCGCAGCCGTCGACCTGCGGGGGGTCTCGACCGACCGTCGCCTCGGCGACTAACCCGCTTCTTCGATCCCAGCCGACGACTCGGGGCACCGTTCGATGGTACTGCGTTCGACTCTTCGTCGCCCGAGTCCGCGTTCATTACACACGGATTGTGTGCGGCAGATATTACCGATACAAACAGGGGAAAGAGATAACATGGCAATCCCGAGTAGCATTCACGAGCATGGATCCCGAACAGTCGCCGGCCGAGCCGACCGCGAGTCCGGATCTGCTCGACGACGCCTTTCTGGCGCTTCGCGAGCGGGATCGTCGACTCGTCCTCTACTTTCTGCTCGAGCACGAGACGGCGTCGCTGTCGGAGCTCGCCGACGTGGTCACCGCCTGGAGCCACGCGGGCGACAGTCGGGTCATCGAGCCTCGGTGTCGGAACCAGCGGTATCTGCGGTTGCGGCAGGTCCACATCCCGAAGCTGGTCGACGCCGACATCGTGACCCACGACGAGGAAACCGGTCGGGTCTCCCTCGCGTCCTGTCCCGAGCCGATCCGAGAGCTGGCGGCGCGAGCCTGCGCGGCGGAGGCCGATCCGTGAGGGGGCAACTCGGAATCGAGGCGCGAGGACGCACGACGCTGCCGCTCGAACGCCACCAATGACGCTCTCGGACTACTTCGACCGACTCGAGGCGCCCGCGCGAACGGTTACCGTCTACGCACCCCAGCCCCGCCCCGCGATCGCCGACCGGATCGAGACGGAGACGGGAGTCGACACCGTCGACTACCGCTCGCTGCCGGCTGGGGCCGCGGCCGAAGAGGGGTTTCTCGTCGTCCGCGAAGGCGCCGAGAAAACGAGCGATGAACCCGCGAGCGGCGAAGACGGCGAGTTCGTCGCCGCGATCGGACTCGCGGCCGCTCGGGAGTTTCTCGAGCCGCCGATCGTCGCCCCCTGGGCCGAGACGGACGACGGCGCTTATCGCCGCGTGATCGAGGTCTTCGAGGCGACGGTCTGGCAGGCGCTCGATCGACGACAGCTGCTCGCGATCAGCCGCGAGATCGAGACCCGCGCCTGGCGCGTCGGCAGCGGCACCCTGCGGGTCAGCTTCCAGCGAGCGGCCGCCCTCGAGGCGATGGCACCGGTGTACGTTCGCCTCGCCGGCGAGTCGACGCTGGACGTCCACGCCTACGTCGCCGACGAGTGGGATCGGCCGTCGATCCCCGGCGTGACGATCCACGCCGACGCCGGCCCGGAGATCGGGACGTTCTGGGTACTCGCTTTCGACGGCGGCGGCGACGAACTCCGGACCGGCGGCCTGATCGCCCGGGAACGAGCGGACGGGACGTTCGAAGGGTACTGGACCGACGACGCAACCCTCGTCGCGGAGCTAGAGGACGCGCTTCGGGACAGCGTGGACTGAGGGGTCGAGCCCGTCGGTGGATGGCTCGAGGCGAGACGATAGAGAGACAACGAGGGACGGCAGGGAGACGACGAGGGAACGAGAGAGGGAAGACAGGGGACGGAGCGCGTCTAGAATCGATTTCGTCACCGCCGGGTCCGCAGGACTTCGTCTTTCATCGCCGAGCAGAGCTGTTTCGCTCGCTCCGCGTCGAACTCGTCGGTCAGGTCCTCGGCGCACTCCTCCCAGGAGCCGCCGATCGACGACCAGTACTCGAGGACGCTGTCCCGGTCCCAGCCCTCCGGCAGGTCGTCCAATCCGTTGACGTCCTCGTCGACGACGTCGGTCACCGCGTCGCCGTCGGTCGATTCCGTGGCGTCGTCGTCCTCGAGATCGCTGGTCTCCAGACTCGAGGCGCGGTAGACGGCCGAGCCGACCCGCTCGAGGCCGACGACGTACGCCGGCCGGTCGTCGCCGGCCTCGACGGCCGCGTAGTCGTCCTCGCCGCCGCCCTGCGGGAACTCGACGTCGTCGGTCAGGACGGCCGCCACGACGCCGCGGCCGTCGGGAGTCGCTACCGCGTCGCCCGCCGAATATCTGGTCGCGGACTCGCTCATAGGCGACGGGTCGATCGGAAAGCGGGTAGGGACAGTGCACGGATTCGCAAGGACTCGGACGGCCGCAGCCCCGCCGAATCCACCACTGCGTCTCGACCTCGCGGTCGCCGTGGGCGTCGACCAGTTCTCCGGTCGTCGCCGGAGACGCCTGGTTCTCGAGGGCTTCGTCGACGTCACCGAGTCGATCGCGAGCAGTCAGCGCCGAGCCAGGCGAGCGAGGAGTCCGGGCCGGTTCTCGAGCATCGATCGGTCGAGGTAGAGTCGCTCGAGGCCGACGTCGCGGGCGTGGTCGATCACGGCCTCGTACTCGTCTCCGGTGATCGACCGGCCGATCTCCTCGTAGAACTCCTCTCCGTCGGCCTTGTAGTGAGGGCGGTACTGAGCCATGATATCGACGAACGTTGCCGGGGAGACCTCCTCGGCGATGAACTCCAGCACGCGCTCGGCGTTTTCGACGTGGTTGGGCATCACGAGGTGACGAACGAGCAGCCCGCCCGTCGCGAGGCCGGTGTCGTCGAGTTCCAGATCGCCGACCTGTCGGTGCATCTCCCGTAGCGACTCGGTGACGTTCGCCCAGTAGTTCGGCGCCTTCGAGTATTTCGCCGCGGCCGCGTCGTCCGACCACTTCACGTCGGGCATGTAGATGTCGACGATCCCCTCGAGTCGCTCGAGGATCTCCGCGCGCTCGTAGCCGCCGCAGTTCCAGACGATCGGCAGGTCCAGCCCCCGCTCTTTCGCGATCTTGACGGCTTCGACGAGATGCGGCGAGTGGTGGGTCGGCGAGACGAAATTGACGTTGTGACAGCCGCGAGACTCGAGCTCGAGGGCCATCTCGGCGATTTCCTCGGCCGTCGCGGGATCGCCCGCCGCCTCGTGGCTGGTCTCGAAGTTCTGGCAGAAGACGCACTTCATGTTACAGTTCGCGAGGAAGATCGTTCCGCTCCCGTTGCGACCCTTCAGACAGTCCTCCTCGCCGAAATGAGGGAAGTGCGTCGAGACGTACGCGGTGTCGTCGACCCGGCACGTTCCCTCCTGACCGTCGGTCCGATCGACGGCGCACTCGTAGGCGCAGAGATCGCAGTCGGCGTACCGCTCCCACAGGTCGGTGATACGGTCCTCGAACTCCTCGTCCGGGAGGTCGCGGTAGTTAGGCGTCGTTGCCGGAGCATCGGTACTCATACGCCGACGTTTGCCACACGATACCAAAGACCTTGACACCCGACGGAATACTCATTCGAATTTTCGAACTGGTTCGCTTCCGGTGAACGGTCGTTCGAATACGACCGGCGGGTAGTAACGCCGTGGGAACCAATCCGAGCGTTCGAGACTGGTCGGCACGGGATCGGAACGCGCTCGAGGACGACGCGGCGGTCGACGAGTCCGCCGAGGGCGCCGATCCGACCGTCGATACGGAGACGATCGACTGATCGCGGCGGCTGCCGTTAGAGCACTGCATCTCGAGCGCTATCGCAGCAAAACTGCACAGCTCGAAATTCAAGTTTGGCTATTGGATCAGAATTACTACCATATTCCATACTTGTTAAGATAATATATGTGTATGTATGCTGTCTAGAAGTGGGGTGATATCGGTTTCGGCATTTAGAACGCTTCTGAGACGTATTTCTCCGCTATCGGCTCCTGATTCTTGACTCAGAATACGATCCAGTGTAGCACGGATATTGTACTCCAGTAAGTGTGTAAAACCCATTATTAGTGCGTGGTGGGGCGGTTTAGGGATCCTCCTGTACTCACTGATTACATAGGGCTAAAATAGTTCGAATTCTGGTATATGTGTGGATGTATATGAGATAGATGATGTTAACTCTCCCGTCTTTCTCGTTCTCGTCTCGAGGTCAGTGGTTCCCTCGCGGAAACGAGATGTGTCGATCCCTCGACGAGCAGGCAGCATCGACCTCCCCAAGTCGGTCGATATTCGCCGTAGATCAGTACAAACCCGAACTCCGTACCCTCCCGCGTCACTCACTACGATCCGAGGACGACGGGGCCGTCCGCCCGGCGAACCGCTCGGCGTCGTGAGATCTTCACCGAAGAGGCTGTATTGGAGCTGCGAGACGCGTTCGCTAGTCGGGCCGTTATCCGCTTCCCGAAGCCGGGAACACCGGGACCCGTCTCGACGGTAGATGACGGTCGCGTTTCTACTCGGGCGACGACTTTAGGATATCACGATCATCTCCCGATGAACGCCGTAATTTTGGCTCAATTACAGAACCGACTTCGTTTATAGCCAGGGAAAATACAAATCACTTTAAACACGGATGCATAGGAGAGAATATGACCGACTCGTCGAACGCGGAACCGCGCCGTATCAAGTCTCTACAGCGGGGCTGCGAGATTATCGAGGTAGTTCAAGAACTGGACGGTGCATCGCTACAAGAGATCGAGAGCCACGTCGATCTCTCGCGAGGCACTATTCACACGTATCTGAGCACGCTCGTTGATTGCCGCCTCCTCGTGCGGAACGATAACGTCTATCAGCTCGGATACCGGTTTATTACGATGGGAGAATACGTCCGGAACACGACCGATATCTATACTGCCGGACAACAGGAAGTCGACAAACTCGCGGAATCGTCGGGCGAATACGTTCATCTCGTTATCGAAGACGAGGGGAGAGAGGTAGCGATATACGAACGCCGAGGCCAACAGGCAGTCGGCACCGATTACCACCATAAAATGCGGGAGACGCCTCAGTACCTCCACGATAGCGCGTCCGGGAAGGCGATGCTCGCCCATCTGCCCGAGGGGCGGATCGAAAACATAATCGATAGACAAGGTCTCGAACGCCAGACGAAGAACACTATCGTCGACCGCGATCAGCTGTGGGACGAACTCGAGGAGGTCAAGAAGTGCGGGTACGCGATAAACGATGAGGAAGAGATTCGCGGACTCCGGGCGGTCGGCGCTCCCATCATCGATAGCGACGAGTCGGTCGTCGGTGCCGTCAGCCTCACTGCACCGACGAGCAGGTTGAAAGGCGACCGATTCGAGTCCGAAATCCCCGAACTCGTCATGGAAACGGCGAACCTCATCGAAGTGAATCTGGAAACGATGACGTTCGATCGAACCGTATGAATCTCGTCTACCTATTTGATAATTCCAAATAGACGCGCGAGTGTTCGGTCGCGATTACTCGACCACGCTAAGCAACGCCACCGATAGCGGTAAGTAACCGGCAGCTCGATTCGTGATACGGCTTCAATTACGAACATACTGCTGTAATCCTTACGCGCGTCGGACGGGCACTCCCTCGTATCCGTGTCGTCTCAGCGTCGCTGTCGGCAGCCTCCTGTCCGGCGCGACGTTTTGATATATGGGAACGAAGTCGAATCGGATACGACGGTCTCAACCGTGAATAATGCGGAAGTTCGCCGATAGGCGCGGTGAACAACTAACCTGGCTCCGACCCATCGCGAGAGTGAACTTTGATATATGCAAAGGACTACGCCCTCGGTACTGTTCACCAATATTTATTAATAATGACGTACTGCTGAGAAACGCGATCAGATGAGACACCAGTCCCATTGTCCAGTCTGCGGTGTAGAGCTGCGAGCGAACCAGCGATGCCAAAACCGTCCGTGGCAGACGGCGATGCGGCAGCCGAGTGATTGAATCCATGAGTCACGTAACTCCGACGGTAGATACCGAACCGGCGACCGAAGAGAGATCGATGCTCGAGACCGTTCACCAACACCTCGAACGAGCCGTCTCCGCTCTCGACCTCTCGCCGGACATGGTCGAACAGCTCAGTCACCCGTCGAAGACTATCGAGGTGTCGATACCCGTCCGCCGAGACAGCGGTGAGGTAGCGGTGTTCACGGGCTGTCGCGTCCAACACTTCGAGATCCGCGGTCCCTTCAAGGGCGGTCTTCGCTACCATCCGGACGTTTCGACCGAGGAGTCGACTGCACTCGCGATGCTGATGACGTGGAAGTGTGCAGTGATGGACCTCCCGTTCGGCGGGGCGAAAGGCGGCGTCGTCGTCGATCCGCAGACGCTCAGCGAGGACGAGAGAGAGCGGTTGACACGTCGATTCGCCGAAGAGCTTCGGGATTTCGTCGGACCGACGAAAGACGTTCCCGCGCCCGATCTGGGAACCGACGACCAGACGATGGCGTGGTTCATGGACGCCTATTCGATGCAGCAGGGAGAGACGGTTCCCGGGGTCGTCACCGGCAAACCGACCGTTATCGGCGGGAGTCCCGGTCGGGAAGCGGCACCGGGTCGCGGCGTCGCCGTCGTCGCTCGAGAGACGCTCGATTACTACGATCTTCCGGTCGAAGAGACCACCGTTGCGATCCAGGGATACGGATCAGTCGGGGCGAACGCGGCGCGCCGGCTCGACGAATGGGGTGCGAACGTCGTCGCCGTCAGCGACGTTACCGGCGGTATCTACGACCCGACCGGGTTGGATACGTCCGACGTCCCGTCGCACGACGAGAACCCGCGGGGCGTCTCCGAGTACGACGCACCGCAGCGCATTTCCAACGAAGAACTGCTCACGCTCGACGTCGACCTTCTGATCCCCGCTGCCGTCGGTGACGTCTTGACGGCTGACAACGCCGACGACGTCCGCGCCGAGATCGTCGTCGAAGGCGCTAACGGACCGACGACGCCGGCCGCGGACGAGATCTTCGAGAAACGGAACGTTCCCGTGATTCCCGACGTGCTCGCCAACGCGGGCGGCGTCACCGTCAGCTACTTCGAGTGGCTCCAGGACATCAATCGTCGGCAGTGGTCCCTTGACGAGGTCCAGTCCGAACTCGATTCCGAGATGATCGACGCGTGGAACACCGTTCGTGCGACCGTAGCGGAGCGAGACGTCCGCTGGCGAACCGCCGCCTACATCGTCGCACTGTCACGAATCGGTGAAGCTTTAACTGCTAGGGGACTCTGGCCATGACGACGATGCAACTCGAATCCGATTTGCGAGACTCAGCGGTCTCGTCGGACGTCGCAGTCATCGGTGCGCCGATCGATATCGGTGGCAACCGTCGGGGGGCCGACCTCGGCCCGGCCGCCATCAGACACGCCGGGCTCGAAGACGCGCTCTCCGAGGCCGGCGTTTCCGTTACCGACGTCGGTGACGTGTCCGTGTCCGAGGCCGGGACCGAACCGGTCGATGCCATTCAGTCGACGACCGCGGCTATCGCCGATCGAGTGGCGGAGACGCTTCAACAGGGCGCCAGGCCGCTCGTTCTCGGCGGCGATCACTCGATCGCGATCGGCACCTTGCGCGGCACCGCTCGGAACGCGAAATCCGGCGTCATCTGGTTCGACGCCCACGGCGATTACAACACGCCCACGACCTCGCCCAGCGGAAACTTCCACGGGATGCCCCTCGCGGCCGCACACGGGCATCGGGATTTCGCCGACGCGGACTGGTCGATCGCCCCGTCGATCCCCGAAGAAAACACGGTCCTCGTCGGACTGCGGAGCCTCGACGAGCGAGAGCGCGATGCGTTGCGCCGAGCCGACGTCACCGCCTATACGATGGCCGATATCGACGATCGCGGCATCTCGGAGATCGTCGACGAGGCCATCGATATTGCAGCCAGCGGCACCGATGGCGTTCACGTGAGTCTGGATCTCGATTGGCTGGACCCGCGCGCGGCTCCCGGCGTCGGGACGCCCGTCCCCGGGGGAGCGACCGAGCGGGAAGCACATCTCGCGCTCGAGCGACTCGCCGAACGCGACGCCGCCGATGACGTGTTGCGATCGATGGACGTCGTGGAGGTCAACCCGCTTCTCGACGACGAGAACACGACGGCCGAGGCGGCGACGGATCTCGTCGCGAGCGCGTTCGGGAATCGTATTATCTGATACCGCGGATCGTATACCGCCCGTCCCGAGCCGATCGGTGATCTCATAAACGATTCGGATATTTTATGTGGCCCGCGTCGGTGGTACGTGACATGGACCGTGAGAACACAGTCCCCCGAGTAGCTTCGTTTCCGGGTTCGAAGAGCAAACGATGGGTCGAGTTTCACCAGAACACGGCGGCACCCAGTACGTACGTCTACGACTTCGTCTGGGACGTAACCGAAGACGCCACGGGGCCGTTCTGTACCGACGCGGACGGAAACGTCCTCATGGACTTTACGAGTCACGTGGCCGCGGCGCCGCTCGGATACAATCACCCGACTCTCACGGAGCGGTTACGGGAGTTCGATCTCGTCGACCCGATGAAGATCGCCGGACAGGACTTCTACGTCAGTACGGGTGGAACGCCCGAGGAGTCCTCGTTACCCGGCCCCGCACACCTCATGGACAGGCTAACCGAGATCAGCAGTCAGTACGACATGGACACCGTGTTCCTGTCGAACTCGGGCGCCGAAGCGGTCGAAAACGCGATGAAGATTTGCTACGACGACTGTGAGACGCCGAAGTACGCCATCACGTTCGACGACGCGTTCCACGGGCGCACGCTCGGCGCGCTCTCTCTGAACCGCTCGAAATCGGTCTACCGACGGAAGTTCCCCGAGATAAGCGGGGTCCACGACGTCGAATACTCCGAGCACGGACTCGACCGGCTCCGGGCGAAACTCGGGGATCCGGGGCACATTCCTTCGGAAGAGGTCGGATTTCTCATTCTCGAGCCCATTCAGGGGGAGGGAGGCTACAACGTGCCGTCCGCCTCGTTTATGTCGGAGCTGGACGACATCTGCTCGACACACGATATCCCGATCGTCGTCGACGAGATCCAGTCGGGGATCGGTCGCACCGGCGAGATGTGGGCCGTCGACCACTTCGACATCGAACCGGACGTGATCACGAGCGCGAAGGCGCTCCGAGTCGGTGCGACGATCTCCAGGTCGGACATATTCCCCGACGAGGAAGCCCGACTCTCCTCGACGTGGGGGGCCGGCGATATTCTCGCATCGATGCAAGGGGCCCTGACGCTGTCGGTCATCGAAGAGGAGAACCTACTGGACAACGCGACGGAGCTGGGAACGTACTTCCGAGATCGACTTCGCGAACTGGCCGAGCAAACGTCCATTCTGACCGACGTTCGCGGACTCGGACTGATGATCGCCGTCGAGTTCGATACGGCGGATCACCGCGACGAAGCGATGGAAACGGCGCTCCGACACGGGCTACTGACCCTCGGCTGTGGAACGAAGACGCTGCGTCTGCTCCCGCCGCTCGACGTCCGAGAGCGCGAAATCGACATCTGCGTCGACATCATCGACGACGTCGTCGACGAAGTCGCTGGTCCGGTGTCGTCCGCGTGAAGTAACTCGATTCCGACCGCGGACGGAACGCTGCTGCGGCGCTCGAGTTTCGCTCTGTGGTCCCTTCTCGGAGATTCGGTCGCCGAGCGGAGCGCGACTCGAACTCGTCTCGAGCGTAGCGTCGGGAAACGCGATGGGAACCGAATTCGGATATATCATAGACTGATACCGGTGCTATTCAGAAGCCCAGCCGACCGATTCTGACGAGATGACGCCGCCACGATGCCTACAGCGAGAGCCGGAATGAATACTGCTCCATCGTACGGGGAGGGGTAAGCGAGCGGTCGCGTCGATATTCGAAAACGAGTACCGAGTCTCACGAACCCGTAGCGGTCGTCGAAGCAAATATTTACAACCATACTATTGTAACTATCGTCCGATTTCGTTTGTATATTTCAAACCCCGTCTCGACACCTCTCAGGTGTACTTATCTTCATGCTTATCAAAGGATTTATCACGGTTTGGAGTAACATACCATCCATGTCCGAGTTCGGGATATTATCGATAGGACCGCCATTGCTGGCGATCGTGCTAGCAATCGCAACGAAACGCGTCATCCCCTCGCTATTCGTCGGCATCTGGGCGGGCGGAATCATTTATACCGGTAGTTTCGGGATCGCCCAGTCGTTCGATTGGCTGATCGAGGCGATCATCGCCGACGACGGCTTCCACGCTCAGATACTGGTGTTCACGCTTCTCCTCGGTTCGGGTGTCGCCCTCATCTGGCGACTCGGCGGCGCTATCGCCGTCCGGAACTGGGCCGTCGAGCGACTCGAGTCTCGACGGAAAATCGGACTGATGACGTGGATTCTCGGACTGGGAATCTTCTTCGATTACGCGAGCATGGCGATCGTCGGGAGTACGATGCGCGAAGCATCGGATCGGCTTCGGATCCCTCGCGAGAAACTGTCTTATATCGTCGACTCGACGACGGCGCCCGTCGCGACGATCGGGATTTCGAGCTGGGTCGCGTTCCAGCTATCGATGATCAACGAGGGGTTCAGCAACATCGAATCGGAGGGCGCCGCTCAGGCGCCGGACGTGTTCAGCGTCTACCTTCATTCGATCCCCTATAACGCATACGCCATCCTCTCCATCGTTATGGTCGGTATTATCGTTACGACGCAGCGAGACTACGGGGAGATGCTCGACGCCGAACACCGAGCCCAGACGACCGGCGCGGTGAATGCCCCCGATGCCGACCCCTTGCAAGATATGGACGAAAGCCTCAGCGAACCGAACGCCACCCGGCCGATGCTCCGGACCTTCCTCCTCCCGATCTCGATGTTACTCGCCGTCACCGTCGGGGGCGCGTTGTGGACCGGGTACGATGGACAGCCCGTACTCGAGCCGCTATTCGCTCTCGAAATCACGACCTTCGTCCGAGAGGTGGTCACGATTGCGGCTGACGGTGCGTGGACGACCGCCCTCATGTGGGGGTCGTTCGCGATGGTGATGACGGCGATAGCGATCGGACTCGCGTATGATCTCTGTGATCTCGACGAGAGTATCGACGCGATCCTCGAGGGATTCGAGCTCATGTTGACCGCAGTGACGATCCTCGTATTAGCGTGGACGATCGGAACCGTCGCCAACGCACTCGGGACCGGGAACTACGTCGCTAGTTTGGTCGAAAACATCCTTTCGCCCGGTGTCTTCCCGGCTCTCGTCTTTTTAGTCGCAGCGGTAATCTCCTTTACGATGGGGTCGTCTTGGGCGACCATGGGACTCCTGACTCCGACCGCCATCCCGGTCGCGTTCGAACTCACCGGCGGGTTCGGCTCCACGTCCGTGGTCGTCGGGGCAGTGTTTTCCGGCGCGATCTTCGGCGATCACACGTCCCCGATTTCCGACACTACCGTTCTCTCATCGACGTTTACCGGGACTGATCTCATCGCACACGTTCGCACGCAGAGCTACTATGCCGTGACCGTCGCAATTATCTCGATTCTGTTCTACTTGACGTACGGGTTCTTTGAAACCAGTCCGGTAGCTCTGCTGCCGGCGGGTATGGTCTTACTCGTCGGAGTCGTCTACGGACTTTCGAAATTCGACGCGAGGAGAAAAGGCATCGATCTGACCTCGATTCGGAACGGTGCCGGCGATTCCACGTACGACTCGTCCTCGGAGAGCACTACTCCCACGGAACGACTGGATTAGTAGCCTCCGCCGCTCGAGGACTGACGTGATATCGTCGCGAATAACTGACCGACCACGGAACGCGCGTCGATCGAGTCGAGCGGACCGGCCTCGAGACGACTGTTCGGGGGCTGCCGGAAGGGTATCCCGACCGTCTTCGACCTGCATATTCTCCGGTCGACTGCGGAGGAGCAGCCCGAAAGGACACTTCAACTACCCGGAAGCGAACGCGAGGGCACTGGTTCCGTCTTCGCACTCGCTGGAGATACCTGATCGACGAGGCCGCGCCGTTCGTGCCGTTGGACTCGCCGAGAGCGATCGACGCGAACCGATCGCTCTCACTGTGAACGCTGTGAGGACTACGGTGTCCGTCCGGTTTGAATTTTGCAGATGAGGATGGACACTGTATCAGCTTGCGCAGGCAGCATTTGATCCGTTCCTCTTGCCTATCTCTTTGTAACACAATATTGGAAATACACATATTGTTCCAAATAAATATCTACAACTGGCACAAATTCGATCCCTAGTCCATTGGCGAGATCTCTCTACCCGCGTTGCACTCGAGCAAAGCAGTGACTAAACGTTCAGTATTATGAGTGGATACTGCCATCTGCCCGAGATAGACAAATCGGCCTATACGGCTCTACTCGACGGATGCGCCCAGAAATGCAGAACAATTTTCACGTGAATCACTCAAGAGTCGTAATTCAGACCAGCAGCGTTCTCGTCAGTGGGATACATATCTCCAGACATCGCTGCATCGATATGAAGTCGGACTTCGGCACGAAAAACTGGAAATGGCGTCGTTATTCACATACTATAGACGATAGGTACTGGTGATTAACAAACATTCGATATCTCAGACAATCCAAACACTGGCAACACATTTATTCGACAGCCGTCGTAATATTCGGAAGCATCCCACCAGCAAATAGCGCGAATACAGACCGTTATGGTTTAATAATTCCAATGTCGAAATGGAATTGATTCTCCTCAAGAAGCAATACGATGCACTCACCTCCCCATTCGACCCTAGGAGAATTCTGTCCGAATAGCATAGTTGCTGTATATACTGCTAGTATTCACCCAGTTCTGTTCTCACAGTTATAAAATCCTGTCCCTGGTTTCGTCGATTAACGAACCATTATGTCGCGTATTGGCGCGAAGAGAGGGGCGGATTACGAAAGGGTGGCTATTTTAGCTAATCTGCCAACATACGGTTTCTTTTAGGTGGTTTTTCCAGCCATAACCAACATTATAAAAATAATTTTACTACAGACCCGGCTTTTCTCTCCTCCTCTAGAATAGTGGCATAACACCAACAAGACTCTTGAGTCAGTAACCTTGGTACGGTCTCTGCAGTTCGTGAAGCCACTCGCAGTAGAAATGCGCGGACCGGGATTTGAATCCGACTGCGAGACGATTGTCCTCACTGCGCTCGGACACTGCGACTCGCGCGCTTCAAATCCCTCTTATACATGTACTCCTCACGTCTGTTCGTCGAAAAGTGCGCGGACCGGGATTTGAACCCGGGCCATGAGCTTGGAAGGCTTCTATCACAATCCGTGTGATTTCACCCGTCAAACAGGGTTCAATTCGACGTAGAACGACACAGATTCAACACCGACTTCGACAGCACCCTGTCTCTGTCTATTCTCCCACGTTAGCGTTCCAGGCTTCCTCAGTTCGTAATACTATCTAGGATATTATAAAGGCCGGTGTCGTGAGCTTCAGGGCTTACATCCATAACACGTACCATCCGGTCTACCGCCGTTTTCAGCCGGTCGCGATCTCTCGCCGCTGCGGGGGAGGCCTCAGTGATCGATCCGAACGATTACCCGAACGCGGAGGCAGAGTGCGTGATCGCTGAGCCTGATTTTCCGACCGACGGATGGTGTCATAGAACGGTTCGCATACCCTCGCTACCTCATCGTCAGATTCGGTAAATACAGAGCGTGTATGCAGCAGTGGCTAGTCATCGTTTCACGCGAACTGCGAAGGACCCACCGAGAAGCGGATAGACAGTATTATCGCGCTGATGGTGTTCGGTATTCGATCGTCTCGGTTAGTTCGTTGAACTCGACGACTCCATTCTCGGCTAGCGTCGGGAGACATACGTGTACTACCTCGTAGGAGACTGCTTCTCTGTCAGGTGCGACTGCGTGCGTCTCTTGCTCGATGATGTGTTCGACGAGGTCGTCGAGCGATGCAGTTCCGTTGTCCGCGTCCGCTAGGTAGTCGACGATTGTCTGCGACCATTCATCTGCGTGGAACTCGCGATCGAACTCGGGCATCGGTGGGTGGTGGCTGTTGTGGAATACGCGTGCTGTGTGATGCGTCCCGCGTGACGGCCACGCGAGGAGAACGAGGAGACTGCCTGTTCGTCCGGTATCCCGGCTCAAACGCCCCTTCATAATCGGGGCACGAATGCATAGTGTGCAGTCGATGGCTCCGTACCTCAACATAGCACCTGAGACGGATAATCCCGTGCTACGTTACACCGTGTTATCAATCGCCTCAATTTGACCACCCGATTCCACTGCATCTCTATGCCGACTCTGCATACGTAGTTGCCACTCAGTACAGGCGAACTACTGAGCGTCTTCTGAGTGAACATACGCCCCCTCCTTCGCGCGAATCCATTTCCCTTGGAGTTCATCTTCCGTCGCATCTCCCGGAAAAAGGATACACTCATCGGCTTTTCGCAGATTTTCGACTACGACGGGAACGAGTTCGGATCGATCCGAAATAGCACTCCTGATCATTTGAGTTCCTCCTCTCGGAGAGCGGCAGTACCCGTCTCTTCCATAACTCGAAACTGGGTTGATCCACATTGACACCCCTCTCTCCCAATCGGTTGGATCGTTCCGTCGCTCCATCTTCGAGCTGCATAGGCGGACCCACAGGAGAGGCATTCAGCGACTGTTCGTTCGATCTCCCCGTCGGACATCGTATGTCTGCTGTCGACGGCCAGCGACGTGAGTGTGACTTGGGGCTATACAAAACCCTTTTTCAGCGCCTATCGGTTAGCTGTTCAGTCTCGGAAAGCGTACTCCCGAGGATGTGCTTGATTCCGCGCCGGAGACGAGACGCGACGGCCTGCTGGGAGATGCCGAGTTCGTCGCCGAGCTCTTCCATCGTCACCTCGCGCGGGGATTCGAAGTACCCGCGCTGGTAGGCGAGCACCAGCGCCTCTTGCTGCGTGTCGGTGAGCGCTTCCTCAGTGGCCGTCTCGACCGGCGTGAGTGCGTGGATCTCCGTGGGCGTGATCGGGATCTCCTGGTCTCGACAGCGTTGCTGAAAGGCCGCGAGATCGCTTCGAGCGTCGCCGCGTACCTCGAACGTCCATCGTCGGTTCGTGCCGATCGCTTTGATCAGCGGGATCTCGGTCTCTACCAGCGTACTGAGCACGCCGGAATACTCGAGCGCCCACTCGACGCGTAACAGGTACTCGTCTGCGACCGAATCGACGAGGCGAATGTCGTCCACGCCGGGGTGGCCGGTAAACGCGTCCTCGATGTCGTCGACCACAGTTCCTCGCACCCAGAAGTACGGTATGACGACGTCCTGTGCCGGGATTATTCGTTCCAGTTCGACGGTCACGTCCGGCAACTGTTCGAAGACCGTTCCCAAGGGGAACTGATCGGACGGGACCGTAAAGGTGGCCTCGGTAGCCATCAGCCGAATTGTCTCGTTCCGGCGGTAAATAGCCACCACAGAGGACTGGGGCCGGAATCGCATTACTTCGAGAGACACTTTCAATGGCACTTGTACTCGAAACAGGCAAAGAATCCTCACTACACTTAGTGGTCAACGCCGGCGAGTATAGCTCACTCCCCAAAACTCCCGACCAATGATAGATCACGTGGTCTTAACTAGTGAAAATTACCCGATTGTTATGTGAATGAGGTTTAATACCCTGCCAGGGGATATCACGCATGATATGGTTGACGATAGCGAGTGGGACGACGAGGTCGATGCGAGTTCGAGTAGCTCATCGACTGAGGAACGACACCTCCCCGAAGCGATACTGGAATTAGATCACGTCTACGAGGCGCTGGGCCATCCTCGGCGTCGTTACCTCTGCTACACGCTTCTCGAGGACACGGAGTGGTCACTGACCGATCTGGCGGCGAAAATCGCCGCGTGGGAGACCGATACGCCCGAACACGCGGTCACTGAACTCCAACGAGAACGAGTGTACGTCTCGCTCTATCACGCTCACGTTCCCAAATTAGTCGACGAGAACGTCATCGCCTTCGACGATGCGACTGAGACCATTACCGCCGCCCGAAACGCTAAGCAAGTCCTGACTGCACTCCGAGGAATGGGTGCGAGTCTCGACAGCAATCAAGAAACACACGCACGTGGTGACATGGATGACGAAGAGCAATAACGGCAGACCCGGTAGCGAAGACGACCCGGTCCTCAGCGGAGACACCCGCTGGCGACAGATCACGCAACGACTCTACGAACCCGACCGCGACGGTGATCTCACGACAGCGATCGTATTCGTCATCGCAGAAGCCGAGGACGTCTCCCCGAGCGAGGTGAAATCCCCGCCATTGTACGAGGCCGTCGATGTGGCCGGTATCGAAGACGCGTTCTTCGGCTTCAACGGCGGGGCCGTGTCTCGACAGGGAACGGGAACTACCGAATTTCGCTACACGGAGTATCTCGTCAAAGTCAGGAGCGATGGCTGGATTCAAGTCTACGAGCCGACCGAAACTGAGCTTTCGTGAACTCCGGTAGAGACGGCAGACCGGTAGGCAACCCCTCGAACATACTAGGTGCGTTTCTCCTATCTATTCTTTCATCCTTGAGATGAAATGCGGAATAAATGGAATACCGATCAGTTCGCATACGTAGTTGTCATTCAGTCAGGTGAATCACTTAGTATCGGATGAGCACGTCTATATCGGTCTGGCTATCTAATTGCTTGGTAGTACTTTCGAGTACCCTTACCGTCGTCGATCACGCGAGTCTCGATCGCGCCCCGGCGGTAAAGATCGATGAGAGACACTTTCACTGCGATTATATCGAGTTGGTACTCGCTCAATGTCTCCGATTCGCTTTCCTCCGTCGTCGAGAGAGTGGGCTCGCAAATCTCGGCCGCGATTTCCGGGACGGAGAATGCCTGCTGCTCGTGACTGGCTAAGAATTCTCGTACCTCCTCCTCGATGTTCTGTTCTTTCCGTCCTCGCTGAAAGGTTTCGTTATCGATCGGCATACCGTGTTAGTAGACGTTCTGTAGCGGAATCGGTGTTTCGACGAGATACCTTAAGAGTTCGTTCGCATATCTGGTTGCCGTTCAGCATAGGTGAAGAACATACCGTTCAGCAAAGTTACACAAATGCCGGTCAGCGTAGGGAAGAAGCAACACACCAAATATTTTGGGAACAGTAGTTATCCCTTGTTCAGTCACTTTAACCGATAATGGCAATTAGAGATGGTTGAGGAGTCCTTTCGGGAAGGTGGAGCATATAACATCCCCACAGCGGGCACAGTTATACGCTAGACGATTGAACATTGTGACTGCTTAGCGTGTGTAGGAGTTCCTCACACAGGGGGTTAGGATAGTATCGAATCGTTTCACTCCGCGAATCCCACTCGATCAGCGTGGACTCATCCAATTTCGGCAGGTGAACGTGATGTAGTTCGCTGGACACGGACGCTCCGTCCTGTAACGAATCCAGATGAGCCAGCAATTCGTCGATAGTTGCTGTATTATTCGGTTGCCTCTCAAGGAACCGGAGTGTCTGTCGTCTGTGGTGATGACACAGTAACTGGAGCAAGCGGTCACATCTCTCCGCGTGTGTTTTGCTGGGCATTGAAATTCGACCCTTATTCCCTAAAATACGCAGTCACGGATAAGTGTAACTCACATATCAACCTATGAATTGTGAATTTTGCACTCTCACCCATCAATTTTGTAATTTTCGGTTGCGGGGTGTGATGTTCGTTAGTGTGTTTCGTCGGGCTGGAAGTGCCCCCAGGGTTGACTATAGCTTGCGGTGATTATTTCGGAACTGTGGATGGTGAGTCCGTACTCGTTCAATTCTTTCGTGAGTCGGATGAGGTCAGTCGTGGATGTCGAAACCGTTTCGATATAGAGATTGTGTTCGTTGGTGATCATTTCGGTGACCTGAACGACACCGGTTACGGAGAGAACATTTCTGCTGACGCTCGATCGCTCCTCCGGATCACTCGTACAGACGAAAAAGAGCCGGAGGGGAAAGCCGGCTTTTTCGTAGTTGAGTTTGGGTTCGTAGCCTTCGATAACGCCTGCGTCCTCCATGTTATCGATCCGGTTGCGGACGGTACTGGGTGAGACGTCCACTTCCTCCGAGATTTCGGTGATCGTCGCATTACGGGCATCGCGTTGAAGCGCAAATAGGACGCCTTCATCGATGGTGTCGATCTCAAACGGCTCGTCGTTCTCCACGTCTAGATCCGACTCTGCCAGGGAGGAGTCCTCTTCATTAGCCATAGTGTAGCTACCATGGCTGGACGAAAGAAGATTGACCCCAAAGACGTGTATTGTTCGTCGCCGTCATTCTCTTACGTACCATCGGCTTCCTGCGGGAAAGGGCTACGACTGATCTAACCGTATTCATGACGCCGCTGTTCCCGGGTGCCCTGATCGGCATATCCCTGAATCAGTACGAGGTGCGTCTCGGCGCAAGTGGAGCACTGATGACATCCCGGGTCGGCCTCTGCTTCCGCTGACTGGAAGTGGTGCGATCGTGGTACTGTCTCCCTCGGGACCCTTATCCGTCCCCTTACCATCCCTTTAGAAGCAATGGCAAACGGTAAGGTTGATTTCTTCAACGACACTGGCGGCTACGGTTTCATTTCGACTGAGGACGCGGACGAGGACGTTTTCTTCCACATGGAGGGCGTTGGCGGCCCGGATCTCGAAGAAGGACAGGACGTCGATTTCGACATCGAACAGGCCCCCAAGGGCCCGCGTGCGACCAACGTCGTCCGCAACTAAGACCGAGTTTCAGCTCTCGCCTCACAGCGACGAGTGAGTGACTCCATTTTTCGAACACTACACCCAGTAGGTGGCGCTCTCGTGTGTTGAATACTCTCATAGAGGGAACAGCTGACGACGGTGCTGAATAGAGGAGACTCACATACCGGGGCGTAGACTCCTCTTATCCGACCTCCCGAGACGGGACTTTCTGCTATGTCTCTGGCTGATCGTCCGCGAACAGCGATTGTTCGATGAGGATATTGACTCCCCGACGGATACGTTGAGAGAGCGCACTGTCGCTGATCCCTATGTCATCAGCGAGTCGGGTCTGCGTCGTTCGCCGTGGTATCTCGAAGTAGCCTTCACGGTACGCTAACCGCAGCGTCTCGCGCTGTTCGGACGACAGTGGCGACTCTCCTTCGGGCATCGAAGGGTTGTAGATGTGCCGGAGTGTGATGGGAATGCCCTCGTCAGTGAGAGCCATGTTGAATGAGGAGAGCTGCTCATGAGACGGGAACCGCAGTCGGAAGTCCCATGTCTCGGCGGTCCCGCTTGCTTCGAGGATCTTCGCCTGGGTGTCGATGAGCGCCTGGATAAGCCCGTTGATGTCCGAACTCCAGTGAACCTCGAAGAGCGTCTTGTCGTCCTTAGTGGTGAGAATCTCAACCGTTTCGGTCTTGGAGTGCTCCAGCAGGCTCGTCTCGATTACTCCCGATTCAGCACCGGCGATCCAGAACAGCGGCACGATGGCTTCCCGGAGTGGGACGATCCGTTCGAGTTCGATTTCGACGGCTGGGTAGTCATCCAAGACGCGACCTAAGGGGAACGTGTCCGCTGGAACGGTAATATCGGCGATAACGACCATCGCTCAGTAGATATCTCGGGCTTGTGGTGGCATCTCTGTGTCAGTAACGGCCTTCGAGGTCGAAGCCAAAAACACTACGGGTGCGGAAATTGCTTCGATCTCGAAGGTCAAGTCTCGATCCAGCGACTTCGGACGTGCTTCAACACACCACCGCGTAGCCAACTCTTCTGGAAGCAATAGTGAAGGCAACACTTGTGATGCTCTTTGCCAACACATCTCACAGGGGGAGCCGGAACCATGGCGGAAGAGAGGGGAAGACAGTTCGCATCGACAGTTCAATAGGGACGATAGCAGACGTGAAAGAGAGTGGGATGAACGACCACTCGTCAATCTGGCTGATGCAAGCATGATCGAATGCCAAGAATGCGAAAGCGATCAAGCACGCGATGTACGAGTAACATACACGACCGGCTCGGCAGAGACGCTCCAATTGTGCGATCGCTGCGCTACCAAATTCGAGAACGGCGGATTCGTTACGGAAATCTTCCAAACAGAACTCAGTCAGTAACCATCGCTACGAACACGGATGGATCGATGAAAACCGAATCGAATAATTGAGATTGGAGCGCTCAACGTACCCCTCTATTCAGCAGGTGACTTTGGCATATTTTGGATAGATCGATAGCCACCTCGGTGCCGGCTTGCCCTGAACTGCTCACCTGATCGATCGAAACTCGGTCCCGCCACAGGGACAGTCTGCGCCCGTCCCGATCAACCGGATTTCTCCGTCTGACCAGCGCCGAGCTGCATAGGGTGAATTACAGTCGGTACAGACAGCGACAATTCTGGTTGCTTTCTGTGCACCGTTCATAGCAGCCGCTCAACTGACTATCGACTTTGACGTAGCCCCTACTTGGGTAGGATCGATCCGAGATCGCTCACTACCGGAGAGGACGGGAGCAGAACCACTCCAGCGTTCAGTAAAGGGAATTCACTTATCGGCACAGGCGGTGCATTGTTACTCTGTATGCCCGAAGAAGTTCTGTTCAAATCAGAGAGCAGCCAGACCCGAGAAGAAATCGCATCGTATCTTCACAGTGTTGCTGAGAAGCTCGAACAAGGTGATGCGGTCACACTAAAATCGGGTTCCGAATCCGTGACGATGGAACCGCCAGCCCGCCCAACCTTCGAGGTCAAAGCCGAACGCGAAGGGCCGACGGACGGCCCCGGTGAATTGAGTATCGAGTTCGAACTCGAATGGGACGAGAGCGACAGTGGGGGAGACGGTGAGAGCGGACAATTAGAAATTGAGTGATCAGTTCGCAGACCTATTTATCAGCGTGTTCGCTGAAGAATGGGAAGAAATCAACACTGTAAGATGCGTTCTATGACGCCCTCGACTAGCGACGAACTCGAGGACACGACACCTGATACGGTACGTGAGCGATTGCGATAGATCATCGGGAGACACGACATGGACAGTCACTCGGTGAGTTACGATGAAGTAGCCGACGAATCCTAAAACTCCGTGTCAGGATCGTACCGAGCCCGGGTAATCCTCGGAAGTCGCTTCGCGTTACTTCCCCAGTAGTCCGACGGGAGCGGTGGTGAATGTGCTCCGACAGACACGTTCAAGGTCGCGCCAATAGTACAGACGTATCTACCGTTCGGATGACCCGGTCGGACGTACTGCCGAGTAGCCGTTCTTTCAACCCGGACCGACCGCTCGCCCCCATGACAACGAGGTCGATATCGCGTTCGGCGACGTACGCCTCGATCACCTCGTGCGGACTTCCCTCACGAGTGTTTCGATCGTAGCTGATCCCTGCCTCCTCAGCCCGGTTCGCGGCGTCGTCGAGAGCGGATTCGGCTTCCTCTTCGAGCGTCTCCGTGAGCTGCGGTGCGATGCTCCCGGACGCGCCTGCAGACATCTCTGTTCCCACGTCTATCACGTGGAGAAAGTGCACTGTCGTCGCTCTACCCTCTGCTATCGCGGTGGCCTGATCGACCGCCGCCATACTCGATTCGCTCCCGTCCGTCGGCACTAGAATATCGTCGTACACGATCGTCGATACCATCCTTATAGGTAAAACCTGACTGTGTGCAAGGGCTTGGTATCGGTCCGGCTGACAGCATTTTCCCAACGATCGATCAGCGGTCTGCCGCCTCGAGTTGCCCCTGATCGAGCGGATCCTCGATATCACCCATTACTGCCTCGAGGAGATCGGTTACGGTAACGAGCCCGACGACCTCTCCGTCGTCGGACTGCGTCCGACCGCTCGAGGAACTTCGTTCCTCGCTGTCTTCGATCACCAGCGCGAGTTCCTGATTTTCCGCCTGAAACTGGTCGACTGCGTCGCTCACGTCCGCGTCGGGAGAGAGCGTCATCGGCGGCGCTGCCAGTTCGCCGAAGTCGACAGCGCTGTCGGCCAGTTCCTCACGGTGCCTGACGAGGATCGGCGTATAAAGAATCCCCCGAAAGTCGGTTAGTTCGTCTCCCACCAGTGGAAACCGCGTCTGCGGTCGCTTTTCCATCTTTCGGAGGTTTTCCTCGGCGTCGTCCTCGGCCGATAGCGCGACGATTTCGTCGGGATCGACATTACCTCACGGATCGGCTTCTCGCCGATCTGGAAGGCGTTCATCACCTCGTCGCGGCGTTCCTCGGAAAGGTCGCCCTCTTCGAGGATCGAGCCGAGTCGGTTCCGAAGGTCCGCACGGGACTCGATGACGTCCTCTTCGGTCTCGAGCCACGCGCCGGTCATCTCGATCCCGAAGAGTTTGAGCGTCAGTTTCGCGATCCCGTCGCCGAGCGTGATGACCGGCGAGATCAGCCAATGGAACCAGTACAACGGTGCCGCTCCGTACCGACAGACCACTCGCGACCGTTCGACGCCGAGGTACGTCGGCGTCTGCTCTCCATGAGTCAGATGGACCAGGTTGATGATGAGGAAGGCGAGGATCGCGCCGCTTCCGATCGAGGCCAGCGCCGTGTTCGCGAAGAGGGGCTCGAAAATGGCCGCGAGCGCGGGTTCGGCGACGATCCCGACCGCGATGCTCGAAGCCGTAATGCCGACTTGACACGTGGTCAGATAGAGTTCGAGGTTGTCGGTCATCTCCCACGCGCGCTCGAGTTTGGGGTTGTCGGCGACGAACTCTTCCTCGGTGAACTGCCGAGCGCGCGTCAGCGCGAACTCGATGGCGACGAAGAACGCGTTCGCGAGGATCAACAAGAGCCCGGCAATCAGACGGACCGCGATTGTTCCGACGGTCCTGATTTAGCACTCACGACCTCAGTTGGAATCGGTCGATATGATGCGCCGACCGAGAACGGCGCTCGCGATCGCGGCCACGAGGCCGGTGATCAGGGCGAGCGCTCGTCGATGCATCGACGCCTGAAGCAGGTAGCTTCGACCGCGCGCCCGGTCGTCGAACGGCCCGTGAGCGCCGAAGTCGCCGGACACCGGCTCGTACAGGTTGTGCTCGCGGTCGGGATCGACCGGCTCGTCGGTCTGCTGGGAGTCGTAGCCGCCGCTAGCGAGAAGGTTGTCGAGCCGCCGCGGGATCAAACGGTTCCCGAGGATCGCTTTCACCGTCGATCGGCCGACCCACAGCTCGTCCCTGTCGTGGTCGACCGCCCAGACGATCGCTCGAGCGGCGACCTCGGGCTGATAGATCGGTGGTACCGGCTGCGGTTTTCTCGGGAGTCGGGTTTTCGTCCACTCGAACTGCGGAGTATTCATCGCGGGCATCTGTACCATCGATAGCTGGACGTCGGAGTCGTCGTGGAGCAGTTCCGTTCGCACGGATTCGGTATAGCCCTGGATCGCGTGTTTCGCACCACAGTAGGCCGACTGGAGTGGAATCCCTCGATACGCCAGCGCGGAGCCGACTTGCACGATCGTCCCCTCGTCGCGGTCCCGCATTCGATCGAGCGCGGTCTGCGTCCCGTAGACGTACCCCAGATACGTGACCTCGGTGACGCGACGGTAGTCGGCGGCGGTCATCTCCGCAGCGGGCGAGAACACCGACACCATCGCGTTGTTCACCCAGACGTCGATCGGTCCGAACGCGTCCTCGACGGTTTCGGCTGCGGCCTCGACCGCGTCGGGATCAGCGACGTCCGTCGGGACGGTGACTGCTTCGCCACCGGCCCGCTCGACCGCCTCGCGTGCGCCCTCGAGGCCGTCCTCGCCCCGCGCGACCAGGCCGACCTTCGCGCCGCGTTCGGCGAACGTACGAGCGGTGGCTCGCCCGACGCCGGCTGATGCACCTGTGACGACGACGACTTCGGAGTCGGTAGTTTCGGACATGGTTAGCTACTGAGGGGATTCAATCGATCGACCGTCTCGGAGGAGGCATACCGTTCCCAGCCGCCGTACCGATCCGTAATCGGCCCTCGCGGGACGCTGAGGATCAGGATGAGCGCGCCGGCTATGACGGCGTTAATCGCGGCGACCGTCGGGACGCCACTGAACAGCCACGGAGCGACGACGATCCAGACGGCGAGCGGAATATTGCAGAACCGAACGGCGCGAGCTGGTTCGCCCGTCGCGATCACGGTAAAGGAGACGACCAACGAACCGACCAAGTGGCTGCTGTCGGCCATGAGCCCCGTCGTCCCGAAGAGGGTCGGCGAGAGCATGAGCCAGACGCCGAGCGCCATCGCACCGAGCAGCGTCCACGGGACCGAGACGCCCCAGAACGGTTCGCCGATCGGAGAGTCGCCGATCGGCCGCGTTTCGCGTTCGTCGACACCGGCCTCGTCCTCGGGAATCGTGCCGCCCATCCAGAAGGCGGTCCAGAGGCTGTCGCCTCGGCGCATCAGTCGGACGACGTACTGGCCCATCGCGACCACCTCGTCGACCGTCAGCGAGATCATCCACAGCATGCCGAAGGCCGAGAGGAGACAGAGGGTACACCACGTCCCGACCATGATCGGCTGCATGATGACCAGCAGCACCTGCACGAAGCCCAGCGGGATCACGACGACGCCGAAGAAGGCGACCATCCACGGCATCGTCCGCCAGCGCCGGCGATCGCCCATGAATCCCATCAGGGCCTCGACCGAGTAGGCCACTGCGCCGAGGCCGGCGTCGGAGACCGGGAACGCCTTCGATACTCGGGACGTGAGGACCCCCCTGGTTCCGGGATTGTACAGCGGATCCCAGACGCTCTCGATGTAGCCCAACTGAAAGGCGGCCATGTACCACGAGGCGAAGAAACCGAAGATTCCGAGCGCGATCAGCGGGGCGCGCTGTGCGCCCGTCGAGGGGTTGTACGACCAGCCAGGTGGGACGGTCGGGCCATCCATCTCCGAGCGCATCACGATGAGGACCGTGAACGTGATCACCATGACACCGACGAGCGTGTTGTTGGCGTACGCCGCGGCCGTCGGCGCCGCGAATGCGATCGGCGAGAACACCAGCCAGAGGCCGACGAAGCCGTTAGCGTAGTTGGCGTAGCCGCTCTCCCGGTAGATCGTCAGTCCCGCGAGCGCGATAAGCACGAGTCCGGTAGCGACGGTACTCCACGTCATCAGCGCGCTCTCGTAGCTCAGCGCCGGGACGCTCGCGAGGAGCCAGACGCCCAGCGAGATGACGGCGTACTGGACCCACACCTCCTTCGTCGGGTGAGCGAGCATCATGTCTCCCGGCCGCATCGAGCCACCGTCGTCTCCGTCGTGATCCTCACCCCCGGTTCCGCCGCGTTCCTCGCCGGTATCGGTATCCCGGTCGCGATCCCCGTCGTTTTCACCGCCACCGTCGACACTCGAGCGGCGCTCTCGAGCGTCGGTCGTCGTGGCGTCCGGTTCTCCGTTCGAATCGTCGTGTCTGTCGTCGGTCATTGATATGTTCGCCTCTCACTCGCGGTCGTTCGGCCGGCGGGCGATCGCCCCGGTCGAGCCGTCGTCCAGGAGCGACTCGTTGCGTTCGGGCGCTATCGACTCGCCACTCGAGTCGGCGGCGGCGAGGTAGAGCGCGCTGTTGAGCAGTCCGATGTGACTGTACGCCTGCGGGGTGTTCCCGCGCTGTTCACCGGAATCCGGATCGATCCCTTCCGCCAGCAATCCGAGCGGACTGGCGTGGTCGAGGATCGCCTCGAAACGCGCTCTCGCCTCGTCGATCCGTCCCGAGAGCGCCAGTGCACTCACGAGCCAGAACGAGCAGACGACGAAGGGACTCGCTTCGCCGGGGAGTCCGTCGTCACCCTCGTAGCGCCGGACGAGTCCGTCGTCAGTGGTCAGGCGCTCGATCGTCGCGTCGATCGTCCCCTGGACGCGAGCGTCGTCGGGCGGGAGGAATCCGACGATCGGGACGAGGAGATTCGACGCGTCGAGCACCTCCTCGTCGCCGAACGATCGCACGAAACTGTCCGCTTCCTCGCTGTATCCCCGCTCGAGGATCGCCCGGCGAACGTCGTCGCGGCACGTCCTCCAGCGCGCGATCGGCGCCGAAAGGTCGTCAGCCGTTTCGGCGAGTTCGATCCCCCGATCGAGGGCCGTCCAGCACATCACCTTCGAGTAGACGAACTGTTCGTAGTCCGATCGAACCTCCCAGATGCCGGCGTCGGGCTCGTCCCACCCCTCGCAGACGTAGTCGATGAGGTCCCGCATCACCGACCAATCGTCGTACGTCATCGGTTCGCCGTAGCGGATACTCTCGTAGATTGTGAGGATCAGTTCACCGTAGACGTCAAGCTGATGTTGGTTTTTGGCCGCGTTGCCGATACGAACGGGGGCCGATCCCTCGTACCCGCTCAAGTGATCGAGGACCGTTTCGTCGGAGACCGCTTCGCCGTGGAGGCCGTAAACCGGCGGCACCGATTCGGGATCGTGGCCGCGACAGTGGTCGAGACAGAGTTCGAAGTACGAGCGGGCTTCCTCGAGATGACCGAGTTCGGACAGCACCCGGACCGTGAAGGCCGCGTCGCGGATCCAGTTGAATCGATAGTCCCAGTTGCGGACGCCACCGAGGTCCTCGGGCAGCGACGTCGTCGGGGCCGCACACACCGCACCGCTCTCCCGGTGGAGGAGGAGTTTGAGGACGAGCGACGACCGGACCGCGAGGTCGTGCCACGGGCCGCCGACGGGGCAGTCGGTCCCGTCACAGTCGTGCGTCCACTCCCGCCAGTACTCGACGGTATCGGCGAGCGTCTTCTGATGGCACGACGGCTCGTGTGGGACCGCCTCGCCGTAGCTCAGCACCAGCCAGCGCGTCTCGCCGGCCTCGAGCGTCACCGTCGCGTCAGCGGCATGGCCGTCGGCCGACGGCTCGAGTGGAACGTCGCTGGACACGATCACTCGCTTGTCGTCGTCGCCCGCAACGACACCTTCGTTCGTCAGTTCGACATCGGGTACGTCCCGCGCGTAGTCGAATCGCGGTTCGAACGCGACCGCGAGTTCGAGCGAACCGTCCTCGCAGCCCAGTTTCCGATAGACGGTCGGTGATCGGTCGTCCGTCACGGATTCGGTCGCCTCGGCGACGGGCATGAAATCCGTCACCGTCGCGCTGCCGCCGGCGGTCCGAAACGTCGTCTCGAGGACGTTGGTTCGATCTCGATACTGCTGGACGGATTCGAACGACTGCGTCGGCCGCACGGCGAAGTGGCCGCCGCGGTCGGCATCGAGTATCGCGGCGAAGACGCTCGGCGACTCCACGTGCGGGAACGAACACCAGTCGATCGACCCGTCGCGACCGACTAACGCGACCGTGTTCCCGTCACCGATCGCACCGTACTCCTCGAGGGGTTTGTACTGCATGATTACTGTGAAGGTCGGATCGCCGCTACGATGCGCACGGACCGAGCGCCGATCGTCGATAACCCGTTCATCTCTCGTCACCGATCGTCTTTCCTATTGGGCAGTCGCTCGAAGGGCCGGCGCGCTGCCAGCGACGTACGCGTTGTAGCTCCCGAAACTCGCCACGAGCGTGCCCGAGACGACGTCGTTCCACAGCGCCAACTCCTCCAGACCGAGTACGAACGGCGCGACGACGAGCCAGAGTCCGAGGACCGCGACGAGACCTGCGCCAGTCGCGGTTATAGGTCGCCGGCTGGCTGCCCTGACGTAATTGTAGCCGGCGACGAGGACGACCGCAGTGCCGACGATGACGTCGTTCCAGCGACCGGCCGCTGACGTGCCGAGGACGAACGGTGCCGCGATCAACCAGCAGCCGAGCACGCCGTTGCCGCCGACCGTCAATTTCGTCGTTACGTCCATGATTCGGCGCTCGTGGTGGTCTGGATCGGGAGCGAGTTGCGCTCGGAGCCGCGAACCGAGTGAACGGCACTCTCAGGCCGACGCCATGTTTCGGCAGGTCTCCGCACAGTCGCGGAGGACGTCCGCACAGACCTGACAGTGCTCGGCGTCGTGTTGCTCGCACTCGTCGGCGCACTCCTCGCAGGCGTCGGCGGTGATCGCGGCGAGGTCCGAGCTGTAGCCGGAATTGCGGACCATGAACCGTGCATGCATGGTCGCCAGGTCGGCGACGTCCCGGCAGAGCCGCAGACACTCGGCCATCCCCTCGCCCTCGCCGGCGCATTCGTCGGCACACCACTCACAGGCTTGTGCGCATTCGAAGCAGCTGTCGATACACTCTTGCATCTCCTCGCTTTCGCTGACGTGGTCGATCTGGGTCAGTGCCATTGCGATCGACCGGTCGGCGGCGATCAGTTTTGTTATCCACACCCCACGATGAACCGACCGAATGGTGAGGGGCGAAACACGCAGCGGAGAGCTCGGTACGGCCAATCGGTGAGGCCGGCTTCACGAATCATTACCATCCCATCGGGCAGAGAAACGGTTTCGTCAGCGGGTAGCCGAGGTCCTCCTCCTTTCACCTCGTAAATGACCTCGGGTCGTTTCTCCTCCTCGAACCAGTGAAATACCATGCCACAGTTTAACGAAGACTGGAACTGTCGGTCGCGCTGTGGAACACTCTATCATCCACCTCCTCGAGGTCCCCTTCGCGATCATTGCCAGCACCGGAGCAGGGGTGTTCGCGCTCTTGTCTTGGGGTCTCTTCCGGAACTCCCCCTTCGGGACGGCGATCGCTCTCCTTTCTCTCGTGATGGTCGCGTTGACGGTGTATCACACGATGCTTCTCATCACCGGACCAGATCTGTTGATCCTCCACGTCCTCCGTAGCGCGGCGAACACGATCGTCGCGATATTCCTCGGCCTGCTAATACTCCGCCACCACCAACTTCGACAGAATCGGCCAGTCGGTGAGATATCGTGGAAGGACTGACCCCCTTCGTCGAGTACAATCTACTGATCGGAGTCGTGGTCGCCCTCGAACTCCTCTACTTCCTCTCCCTCGAGGCCTCGGTGACGGCGTACCGTCAATTCGTACTCGTTACTGTCGGCGGGTTAGTTCTCGCTGTGATCGGCGGACCAACCGCTGAACTGTTCGCACCGTCGCTCGTTCACTGGCTCCACGGGGCCGCTGCCCTCTTGGTCGTCTTCGGCCTCTACGATCCCGTAGCAAACGACATACGGACGGCTGAGTGGGCACAGGTGTTGCTGAGCGAACCGGCCCGGATTCGCCAGCCAGCCGACTGGATGACGCCGATGGACGACGATATCTTGAGTACGTTTCACAGCGCCGATCTGATACTGACTCCGTCGATCGTCGCCTGCAACACCGGATTCAGTCGGAAGGAAGTGAACCGCCGGCTGATCGAACTGGACGAACACGGGCTCGTCGAGAAGGTCGAACGGGGGAAGTATCGAATGACCCAACGCGGCGAGCGATACCTTCGAGGACAGCTCCGTACAGTTCCGACGACGAACGATGATACCGACGTCCGAAATTAGCGAATGCAGCACAGCTAGACGGCCAGTCGTGCCGAATCAGGACGGTGTGAGGTGATGAGTAACGAAACGTGGACTGAGAAGTGATCAAACTGTTCTCGTGACTAAGAGTCGATTATCGGATTCCCGTTTCTCGGATAAGTCATATCGATGAGTCGGAGCGTAATCTATGCTATGTACCGTCAGGTACACCGCTGCTTTCGGTCGCTCACGCGCTCTCTCTGTTACGAATCTATGTGGGTAACGAAGTCGGACGTCAGCTGTTGCTGGGTCCGGAGTCCGGTCTGGAACCGCTGGACGATCTCTGACTGGTGTTCCGGACACGCTATCGGGACGATGGCTCCGTCCCGAACCCGTATCAGGGGATAGGAGGTGTTGTACGGCGCGAGGCGGCAGCTGGGACACGAGAGACCGCCGGCCGGTCGATGATGGACGATCTCGGCCGTATCGTCGGTACTCAACTCACAGATCGAGGAAAACTGCTCGAGATGGTCGTCGCAGCCGAGAAGGGGGATCGTGAGTCTCTCGAGGAGGAGAAAGGACACCGTCTGCTGGCCGCCGGATCGGACGGCAGACCGCCACACATCACACTGGATAGTCGACAGCGGCTGCTGGACATCTGGTGATGACATCGTGTTTATACGTGATCGATCCCGCCGACTTCCACGGTGCTGCCACGATGGAAGCGACTGTCCCGGCGACCTACGACGCGCTTCGGGAGCAACAGGAAGATACCACGGATCAGATACTCTCGGACGCCGAAGACCGAGCCGAGAGGGTGAACGGAATCGTCGATACGGAACGGATGGTCGGATCGCCCGCCCGCTCTATCGTCGAATTCGCGGATGGGCACGACATCGATCACATCGTCATCGGAACGCACGGGCGGACCGGGACGAGTCGCGTTCTGTTGGGAAGCGTCGCCGAAGCGGTTACGCGTCGCGCTCCGGTACCGGTCACGGTCGTTCGCTGACCCGCGGCGAAGATACTGATGACTGACTCGTTCGCAACGGGCTGGACCGGTCGAGCTACTCGCCAGCTTCTTCTGACGGGTACTCTCCCAGATCGATCGATTGATAGACCTCGGACCGCAGTTCGGACGCTCTGTCCTCGGTGAGCAGGTCCCCGTCCTCGAGCGCGTCGATCAGTTCGGCGATCGTATCGCAGAGGATCTCGGGATTATCGAGGCCGGTCGTCTCATCGTTGGCCATACACGATTGTGATCACCGAGGGTATTCAGCGAGCGGTATGCAAACGCGTGGTCGACGCAGTAGCGTAACGGCGGCCGAAGGGTCGATCAGCCCATCCGCTCGAGTGCCGCCTTTCGTTCCTCGATCGGCACTCGATCGTACCGCAGCGTAGATTTGATCGATCGATAGCGCAACTGCGCTGCGGCTGCCTTCACCGTCAATTCCTTCGCCATGTACGTCCCGACGCTGTGGCGCATCGAGTACCACGTCAAGTCGCGGTCCTCCACCGCGATTCCGGCCTCTGCACAGATCTCTCGAAACATTCGGTTCAGTGATCCGGTCGAATACGGATTTTCGAATCTGGTGAGCCAGAGTTGTTCGGTGTCCTCGTATTTCTCCCGGCAGCTCCGTTCTTCGAGCCACCGCTCGACTGCCATCACCGTTCGCTCCGACAAGCTACACCGCCAGTGTTCCGTGTTCTTCGCCGAATCCTCCTTCGGAATCCGTACCACGCTGTTCGACGCGTCTATCCACGACGTCGTCGCTCACCGCACTTCGATCGGACGCAGCCCGACGTCCAGTGTCGTCCACAGTAGCGACGGTATCTTCCAGCTGTTCGCGGCTTCCCAGTCGTCTACTGTTACGTCGTCCTTCGACTTGCCCAATCGCTGTGCGAGGTACCGCCGCCAGCGCTCGCGCTCGTCCGGCGTGACGGCGTCGTAGTCGGGAATACCTCTATATTCGAGCGCGGCCTCTCGGACGCGCTCCCGTTCGTCACGCGTGAGGAAATCGCGCGGGTTGTGTAGCGATCGCGATGCAAACGATAGGTTCGGCTCCCATTCGACTGCGCTGCCGAACTCGTGTCGTTTCCACTTGAACAACGTCTGTGCCGCTTTCTGACAGCAGTGTCTGTAGCTTTGGGAGTAATCCGTCTCCGCTAGTTCCTGTATCCATGCATTCGCGTGCGTAGGGGTGATGTTCTCCGTGTATCGGTTCTCTGCCTGCCACGTTTTTCGGTAAAGCGTGTCGAGCCGGTATGCTCGTTGACGAGTCGTCGAGTGGGCGTAGCCGATCGATCGCTTCGGATCTTTTCCCTCGGAGAGCATCCAGTCGACGAGCTTGCTCCGGTGGTCTCGGTAGGAGACGCGCTGTCGAGGGTTGAGGTATTTCGCTGACGGTTCGGGTACGAGGACGATGTTTTCGGTTTCTTCACTCATAGATCGATGGACCGTGTCCTGTCTACGTGAGGAAACCCGGAAGCAACGAACTACGTCTCGATCAGTTTCGCGTGAACCCTGTTCGTGGGTCGCTGGCTTACTGCACTAAGATAATCTTCGCTCGAACCGGCGTACCGACGCGGAGAACGAGGATGCGCGGACCGGGATTTGAACCCGGGCCATGAGCTTGGAAGGCTCAGGTCCTACCACTAGACCATCCGCGCGCAGTCCTCTGTTTTCGCCCGGGATTTATGACTCTTCCTTTTTCCTCGCGTCGGCGTGAGTGAGTCTGACACGAATCGAGCCTTCTGACTTCATCTAATTCCGCGTGAAAAAATAGCCGCCGTCGGTACTCGATTAGTTCGAGCCGTTCGACTCGAGCCGAATCGCCGCGCGACGTTCCACTTCGGCCTCGTCAGTTTCGTCGTCGAGTCCGGTCTTGACGAGGAGTTCACCGCTGCCGGACTCGAGTCCGGAGAGCGTGACGGTGAACGAGCCGTCGCCGACATCCGTCGTGTTGCGGACAGTCTCGCTCCCGTCCTCGGGTTCGAACGAGACCTCGACGGTCTCCTGATTCGTCGATCCCTCGATGGTCAACTCGCCGTCCGTGACCGTGACGTTCTCGTCTTCCCCGAGTTCGTCGAACCGTTTGTCGCCGACCGTAACGTCCTCGAGGGTCGGTTCGGGCTCGAGTTCGACCGTCACCGACTCGTCGATTGCCGACTCGAACTCGCCGTCGTCCGACCCCGCTTTGACGTGGAGTTCGCCGCTGCCGGGTTCGAGATCGGACAGCGTGACGGTGAACGAGCCGTCTTCGACGTCGATCGGGTCGGGAGTGTGGTCGTCCCCAGTCTCGGACTCGAACGAGACCTTAACGGCCTCCTGATTCGTCGTCCCCTCAATCGTCAACTCGCCGCCCGACAACGTCACCGTCGCGTTTTCAGCCGCTTGGAGCTCGTCGAACGACTCGTCGCCGACCGAATCGGTCTCGAGAGTCGGTTCGGGCTCGAGTTCGACCGTCACCGACTCGTTGATTTCCGATTCGAACTCGCCGTCGTCCGAGCCCGCTTCGACGCGGAGGTCACCGCTGCCGGGCTCGAGTCCGGACAGCGTGCCGGCGAACGAGCCGTTCTCGACGGCAATCGAGCCGTTGGTTTGGTTACCGCCGTCCACGGGCTCGAACGAGACCTCGACGGTCTCTTGATTCGTCGACCCTTCGATAGCCAGTTCGTCGCCCGACAGCGTCACCGCTGCATTTTCAGCCGCTTCGAGGTCGTCGAACGACTCGTCGCCGATCGACTCGAGCTCGAGAGTCGGAGCGTCCGTCTCGCTCTCGACGTTGAGCCGTACCGACTTGCTGGTTTTCGACTCGAACTCGCCGTCGTCCGTTCCGACTTTGACGAGCAGTTCGCCGCTGCCGGGCTCGACCTCGGTCAGCGTTGCGTCGAACGAGCCGTCGTCTCCGATGTCGGGCTCGCTGGTCGCATTCCCGCTGCCGTCGTCGGGAATAAATATAATCTGTACCGCGTCCCGATTCGTCTCGCCGGCGACGCGCAATTCGCCCTCGGAGAGCGTGACGTTCTGTTGCTCGTCGAAGTTCGCTATCTCGTCTCCCGCCACGGTAACGCTCTCGAGAGTGGCCTCCGATTCGTCGTCACCGAAGACGAGCGTGTCCGCGACCGGTCCGACTCCCAACAGACCTGACGCCACGACCGAAACGAGCGCGATCAGAATTACGAGAACGACCGCGCCCCCGGCGAGCTTCTGGGGACGGCTCAGGTTCGGTAGCGCGTCGAACCGACCGCCGGTACTGGACGGCGGCGGAGGCGTCTCGAAGATCGATATCTGCCGTTTGAGCCGGTTTCGGATCTGTTCGTCGCTCTTGCTGGTCTTCGTCCGGAGGTCGTCGACCTCCTGTTTGATCGTCGCGACCTTCTCGTTGATCAACTGGCCCTCCATGCTCCGGCGCTGCTCGTCCATCAGGCGGCCCGTCTCACCCAGCGGCTCGAGGCCTCGATGGGTTCCGACTTCGACCGCCAGATCGCAGCTCTCGATGGCGTCGATCGATGTGTTGTCCGCGATCGCGACCCGGTTTGCCGGTCCCTGAAGGTACTTCGAGCAGAGGGCCAGTGCACCGCTCGCGGACGACACGCCGAACCGCAGCCGTTTCCCCGACTGCAGCAGGTTCGAGACGACGGAGTGGTCGAACTCCGAGCCGGGAACGGAGTCGTTCCGACCGCCGAGCGACTCGTACACCCGGACGTCGTCGGACGACGTCTCGATCGACATTCCGTACTCGGTCTCGACCCGCTGGCGGAGCTCCGACCGGAAGTTCTCGAACAGGTTGCGCGTGTTTCGCGTGGTGTACACGGCGTAGAACTGTTCGGCGCGACCGACGTTCGATTCTCGAGCGCGGAAGAAGACGACCAGTTCCGTCCGGGAGCCGGCGTCGAGGTACAGCTTGACGCCGCCGAAGAAGAACTCCTCGATCCGGTCGTTCGAACGCCCTCTCCCGCCGTCTCCGTAGGGGTTTCCGTGTGAATCGTATATCGTTAGTTCTGACATGTGTTTCACCGTCCGAGTTCGTTGAGCAGGCGGTCGAATCCGATCGTCATGACCGAGCCGGTCTCGTCGCGCATCGGAACGCGATCGCCGTTCTCGTTCTCCGTCGTCTGATAGTAGACGGGGTGAATCTCGGCGCCGGCGGTCTGCCGAATGAGGCTGTCGATCTGTTCGCTCTGGCGGAGCCGCTGATTGACGAAGTCCTTGAACTCGTCGAACGCGAGGTGGGGTTCGATCCCCTGTTCCTTCTGGAAGTCCTCGATGAAGACGTCGGCCTTCGTCGCCACGACGAAGATGCCCTTATCGTCGGCCGCCTGGAGAATGCTGAAGTACTCCGAGATGTCGAGCGACTCGCCGTTGGCGTACCGTTCGAGGTCGACCAGCAGGATCAGCGTGTCCGCGTCTTCGACGCCGTCCGAGAGCCGTAACAGCGTGTTGTCGGCGTCGTCTTCAGTGACGGCGCCGGACAGCGCGTCGGGGAGTCGGCTCAGGTACTCGCCCGCGTAGTCGATGCTCGAGACCTTCACGTTCTTCGGGAACGTCGAACCGTGAACGTACTGGAACGCGAGGTCCTTGATCTCGCCGCGACCCGTCGCCTCGATGAGCCAGCCCTCGGATCGCTGGTCGAGGTTTTCGACCATCTTCATGAGTTCCTGGCTCGGCTGCAGCGGCGTCTGCTTGGTCGCTTCGTCGTTCCGGCCGCGGTTCAGGGCCTCGAGGTACGCGCCGATGAGGAAGAGGCTCTTCCCGGAGCCGCGCGGACCGAGAACGAAGAAGTCCTCCTCGGAGTCGTACTGGATGAACCGTCTGACCGTGAGGATGAAGATCCCGCTCAGCACCGCGTTCCGGGCGAGCCCGTCGGTCTCGACCGAGACGCCCGACGTCTCGGAAGAGACGATCGAGACGCCGTCGGCCGTGATTTCGAAGATCGTCGGATACACGAGGTGCGTTTCGATCAACGCGCTGACGATGAGCAGGGCGACGATCAGATAGATCCCCTTCGCGGCGCTGCGGAACTCGAGGGCCTGCGCGGTCTGGGTCCGAAGCAGCTTCCGACCGCCGCCGAGAACGAGTCCGAGCAGGGTGCCGACCGCGAGCCAGCCGAGGTTCGTCATCGATGTGAATTCGATGTTCGGAATGAACAGTCCGATCGTCCAGAGGCCGAGCAACGAAATGACCAGGCCGATCCAGAGGAGATACCCCTGCCAGCGCTTCTTCGGATCGATCGTCAACAGGATCAGTAACCCGATGAAGATCCCCAGGAGGAAGACGCTCACCCCCTCGAGATCGATCGCGTCGACGAGGAGGTGGAGATCGATCAGCGACCGCGTGAGCTTCCCGTCCTCGTAGGCCGACCCCAGCATCGTCGCCAGCGGGAGCGTCAGCCCGAGCATGACGACGAAGTAGCCGACCAGCGAGACCTTCTCCCGGTGTCGGTTGAGCGCGGTGACCGCGGTGGTGATCATTGCACCCCACCGCTGAACTCGTAGGTCTGATCGTCCGCCGTCGCCCGTTCGTCGGTATCGGTATCGGCGCCGTCGTCGCCGTCCTCCTCACCAGTCACGGACACGACGTCGACGTACTCGTCTAACAGCCCCTGGACGATGTCGGGTTCGTCCTGGAGGTAGAAGCCGACGTCGTCGTCGCTCTCCATGTTGAGCATCTCGTTCCGTCGGACGTAGTAGCCCTCCTCGAGCCCGTGGTTGTGGTGGATGAGGATGTCGTCGCCCAGTTCGGACCAGCGCTTCTCGTAGCCGGAGCGGTAGCCGTCGGCCTGAACCATCTTCCGCAGGTTGTCGAGGAAGATGCCGTCGATGAACGCGCTCACGCCGATGTCCCAGCTGTCGCCGATGTCGTGCTGCCAGGTCGTGTACGGGTTCTCGACGCGGTTGCCGCTCGCGCCGAGATCGAACGCGCTGTTGAACTGGTTCTCGAAGTCGAGGGCGTCCGGATCGATCTGCTGGACCGCCTGGCTCAACACGCCGACGCGGACCTTGATATCGTTGTACCGCTGTCGGCCCTTGCTGAAGCTCCGCTTCTTGATCCCGGAGTACTGTTCGTTGAAGACGTTCTCGACGAGATCCTCGAGGGAGCTGTGGACCCGCTGGTTCTCCTCGCGGCTGTTGAACAGGTCGCTGTCGCCGATCCCCTCGTCGCCGGTCGCCCGGAAGACGTCGTTCGGCTTGATGTTCTTGACGTACACCGACTCGTCGCGCTCGGTCGCGACCGAGCGGGTCGACGTTTCCGCGTCGTACTCGTTGCGCTTCCGGTTGAACTCGGCGAGACGGTTCGCGTACGCCTCGCGGCGTTGGTTGAGTTCCTCGAAGAGGTCGACCGTCGCCTCGTAGGTCTCGTACCCCTGCTCGAGTTCCTCGAGTTCGTCCTCGAGGTCCGCCTTGCGCTCCCTGACGTCGTCGGTGCCGCCGATTTCGGCTTTGAACGCCTCGCGAGCGATCTCTCGGAGGCGACCGAAGTCGGCGCCGTGATCGAGTTCCGATTCGATCTCGCGGCGGCGGTCCGCGCCGAACGACTCGAGTCGGTGGGCGAGTTCGTCGACGATCTCGTCCTCGAGTTCGCGCGTTCGCGCCTGCAGTTCGTCGAGGAGCGCGCCGTCGTCGTACTCGACCTCCGCGCTGAACGAGGAACCCGGCGGACCGACGCTGAACACGCCTCGCTCGTCGAGCTTGTTCTTCTGGACGCGGAAGTTGCGGTGGGCCTCCTCCTTCGCCTGCTCGGTCTTTCCGGACCACGGCGTGAGCTTTTCGATGGTCCCCGCCTCGGTGTTCATCGTCAGGGCCGCCTTCCGCGTCTCCTTGAGGGCCGCTATCGACGTTTCGATGTCGCTGCGCTGTTCGTGAAAGTCGATCCCGACGCGGTCGAGTTCGGTCTCGATACCGTCGAGTCGCTGGGTGATCTCCTGGGTCGAGACCTGATCGACGTCGGTGTCGTTTCGAGCGTTGACGGTCTCCGAGACGAACTGCTCGAGTTCGCGCGTCAGCGCCGAGAGCTCGCTGCGGACGGCCTCGACGTCGACCGCCTGGTACTGCTCGAGCGTCTGGGTCACGTCGCGTTCCCAGTCGCGAACCTTTCGGTCGATCTCCTCGGCCTGCTCCTCCTCGAGTCGCTCGAGTTCCTCGACGGTCTCCTCGAGTTCGTCCTCGAGTCGGGCTCGCTGGTCGGAGATATCGGAGAGCTGCGTCTCGAGGCGGTTGAGTTTCACGCCGGGGTTGCCGCTGCCGTCGTCGTTGTTGATGAGGTACTCGACGGCGTCCCTGACGCGGCTGTCGTCGATCGACTGCTTCTGGACGAGCAGTCGGTGTCGCTGGACGATCGCCTTCAGGTCCGCTTCGAGCGCTTCAGCGAGGTTCTCGTCGATGTTGTCGACGAACCGCCCGGCCTGCTGGCCGGCGGTGTCGACGGCGCGGAGCGACCCCGAGATGATGTCGATCCGCTCGGAGATGTCCTCGCTCTCCTTTTCGGCGTCCGAGATGATCTCCGAGAAGATCGAGACCGACTCGTACTCGAGTTCGTTGAACAGTTCGAAGTCGAGCAGCGAACGGAGTTCGTCGAACCGCTCGTTCAGGTCCGCGCGGTCGAGGTCCCGGAGGCCCTCGCCGCTGGGGCCGTCGTAGTGGTTGTCGAGGAACCGTTCGATCTGCGTGTAGATGTCGCGTTCGGCCTGCACGGCTTCCTCCTTGGCCGAGAGGATCTCGCGAAGGGCGGTCCGTCCCTCGTTGATCGCTTCGACGTTGTACCGGAGGATCTGGGGGATCCCGATCGTGAACGGCGCGTACGTCGGCGAGTCCGCGAACGGGTCCTCGGTGCCGACGGTATTGTAGTAGGCGGCGATCAGGTAGACGATCGCTTCGTCGAACTCCTGTAACAGCTGGCCGTTCTGGATCTTGTTCCCGCCCTTGCCGTCGAAGCCCGTCGGATCGATCGGCAGGAGGACGCGATCCTTGAACGCGGGTTCGTCGATCAGGTTGAGGTACTCGAGTTCCGAGAGGGCGGCGAAGGCGTTGGCGTTCTCTCGGATCCCCTCGGTGTGGTTCGGGAGGATGCCGAACAGCGTGATCTCCGCGGTTCGCTGTTTCTTCTGGAGGTGGCGCGCCAGATCGATGACGATCCCGGAACCGGTGCCGCCGCCGAGTCCGGCGAGAACGGCGACCTTCCCCTTGTCCGGGAGGTCGATGTAGGTCGACAGCTCGTCGTCCTCGGCGTAGGCCTTGTAGTACATGGCCTTCCCGAGCCCTCGCTTCCGGACGACGCCGGTCGCGAAGTCGAGGTTCTCGTTGATGTGCTGTTCCTCGACCCACCAGTCGTTTTCGTCCATCCCGTTCCCGGCCGCGATCCGCGGAACCGCGGTCTCACCGATCAGATCATTCTGGTCGTTGAGCTGGATGTTCCGGGTGATCATCTTGTACTCGATCGAGACGTCGCCGGGACGACCGGTTCCGGTCTCCCGGAGCTCCGATTTCAGCGTCGCGACCCGTTCGCGGATCTCGGCGATTCGCTCCCGATCCGAGTTCTCCTCTTCTTCGGCCGTATCGAGGATCGTTACGCGCACGGACTGCGGATTCGGTCGCGGCTGCAGAATCTCGCGAAGGACCCACTCCGATTCGAGTAGTTCCAACGCGATCTGCTTTCCTGCACCCCCGACTGAGAATATTCGCTCTGGTAAATTCATATGACAGTCGTTATCGTCTGCAAATTCAGTCCACATGACTTATATTCTATGGCAGATTGCCTCCGAGAGGCCCTAATTCCGCTAAATCCGAGCTTTATCAAAATCAAGCAACATGACTAACAATAGTCGTGAATTAACTTTCCAATGAGAGAACGATACTGTGGCTATCATGCAACACTCTGGGAGACGAGGACAGTCATTCGAGCGAGTTACCGACGGGGCGGTGTGAGCGCGTGAGGAGGGCCGCTAGCGGAACTGGAGCCGGGAGCGGCGGAGCGGAGGCGAACGGATCGGATTATCGCTCGAGGACGGTGCCAGCGGAGCCGACGGCAATGGCGACGGGACCGTCGGCGACGGCGGTCAGGTTCTCGCCGACGGGCGTCTGGTTCAGCGTCCACTCGCCGCCGTCGAGTTCGAAGATGACACCGCCGGAGCCGACGGTGTACCCCTCGTCGCCGTCGGTCTCGACGTCGAAGAGGTCGGCGTCGCCGAGGCTCTCGGGAACCCATTGCGAACCGTCGTACTCGAAGATCGAGGCGTTACCGCCGCTGACGGTGACGTCGTCGGCGGCGTCGCTGTCGAGGCCGTAGAACGTGGAGTCGGCGTCCTCGATGCCGATCGCGTTCCACGTGACGCCGTCGTCGGTGGCGTAGACGCGGCCGTTGGTATCGATGGCGTGGCCCGCGCGGTCGCCGAAGAATTCGATCGCCTTGAGACCGGCGCCGCTGCCGGGGACGACGTACTCCCAGGTGCCCTCCTCGCCGTTCTGGAAGCTGTAATGGATCGAACCGGAGTCGTCGGCGACGTAGACGTCCGCGTCGCCCACTGGTCCAGTGACGGCGACGTCGTTGAAGTTGGCCGTGTAATCGTTCGGCGCGGACCGATCGACGAGGTCGCCTGTACCGACGTCGTACTCGCCGATCGCGCCGCTGGCGCCGACGATCCAGAGTCGCTCGCCGTCATCCGTCACGTCGACCCCGTAGAGGTCGTTCCCGTTGCCGGTCGGACCGCCCTGCAGGACGACCTCCCAGCCGGCGTCGGTCCGCTCGAGGACGGTGCCGCCCTCGGCGGCCGCGTGGGCGTTCGTCGCCGTGGACGCGACGTCGTGGAGGGTACTATCGATGGGAGTCTCGACGGCCGTCCAGCCGTCTTCGGATGCGGACGCGGTTGCGGGGAGGGTGGCTGCGACAAGCGATGCGCCTGCGAGCTGCAGCGTCGAGCGTCGCGTGAGTCGCGTCATAGCGCGTTCGGGGCTGGTAACGAGGATGCCATAAAACCCGTCGCTCATTCACGGCGTTAGGAGTCGTGTTACAGTTTCGTTCTCTTTATTGACTGGAAAATGAGTGACAGAGAGGTGGAAATTTGACGCATACGGAGACGAAAGACGATTAGAACCGATTTCTCGAGATGGCGTCTCCAACCGCTCTCGAGCGGCGATAACTACTAGTTGTCTCGCCGGAACGTCGCCGGAGACAGTTTATCCGCCGGTCATAAACGAACGACAGACGGCCAAACCGGCCGCTCTTGGCCGATCGTGTTCGGGTTACTGCTGTTCGCCGCCTGCTACGGTCACCGTCGCGTAACAGTTGCCGCTCGAGAGTTCCCAGTCGACGACCTCGAGCGCGCTGGCCTCGAGGGCGGTCTCGAACTCGTCGGGCGCGTAGATGTGGTAGAAGCGATCGACGGTCTCGCCGCCGGGGAGGGTCCACTCGACGGCGGTGTCGAATCCCTCGTCGGCGTCGAAGCGATCGTGGGCGGTCGACCACGCGCTGACGAGGGCGCGGCCCCCCGGCGCGAGGACTCGCGCGAGTTCGTCGAGGCTGTCGCGTCGAGCGCGTCGGGTCGGCAGGTGATGCAGCGTCGCGACGTAGACCGCGACGTCGACGCTGTCGTCGGCCAGCGGCAGCCGTCCGGCGTCGCCCTGGCAGAGCGCGACCTCGAACCCGCGCTCGAGGGCGCGCTCGCGCCCGGTCTCGAGGAGGCCCCGGCTGGCGTCGAGGCCGACGACGGTCCCGCAGTGATCGGCCAGCAGTTCGGCGTGCCGACAGTTGCCACAGCCGAGGTCGAGACCGACCGCGGACTCGTTCCCGTCGGTCTCGAGGCCGCCGGCCGCGTCCTCGACGAACGACTCGACTTCGGGCCAGGCGTACTCTCGCGTGGACGCGAAGTGGTCGGCGATGCGGTCGTAGGTGTCGCGGACGGCGGCCCGTCGCTGTGCGTCGGCGTCGTCCTCGAGGTCGGACTCCTGCTCCTCGGCCATCGTCGGTGTTCGTCGGGGAACGCGCAAAAACCGTTCGCAACGCGAAAGCCCAGACACGCTCGACCGTTCAGGATCGAGCGTGTCTGCCCCTTTCAGTCCCACCGAAAGCCCCGATCCGCTGGCGCCGGCGCCAGCGGATCGCCCCTTTCAGTCCCGCCCGTGCCGGGTGGCTGGTCTGGCCACCGCGGATGGATCCGAAGCGACTGCCGTTGAGCGGGAGCGAGGCTCCCGCGAGGTCGGCAAGCCGTCCGTCTCGCCGGACTGTCAGACCACGACGGCGAAGAGGAGGATCGAGAGGCCGACCATGACGGCGGCGTGTTTCGCGCCGCCGCGGATATCGCCCGTGCTCAACTGGCCGGCGATCAGCCCCGAGAGCAGCCCCTGAACGAGCGTCGCGTGGTAGAACAGCGTGTCGTAGGTCGCCCGGTCGGAGTCCGAGAAGCCGCCGAGTCCGTCGACCGCGGTGGGTCCGGTGGCGGTCGCGGTATCGGCTCCCGCCGCGGGCAGGTTCGGCAGCAGAGACGCCGCGAGCACCGCGATGATGAACAGGAAGACCAGATACGAGACGTAGACGACGATGGTGTACTCGACCATCGCCTGTTTGCGCTCGCGCTCGAGTCGCCGGTCGGCCGCGGCCTGCCGGGCGGCGATCCGAAGGACCGTCGCGAGGTTCCCGCTCGCGTTCATCGCCTCGGTGAGCAGGGTCACGACGCGGGCGGTCGTCCGGGTCCGCAGCCGCCGCTCGAGTCTGGCGAACGCGGTCTGGAGGTCGGCGCCCCACTGGACGTCCGCCCAGACGCGGTCGAGTTCGGCGCCGAGCGGTCCCAACTCCGAGCCGCGGACGTGGTCGACCGCCGAGACCAGCGACGTGCCGGCCTCGTTGACGCTCGCGAGTCGGTCGAGCAGGTCCGGGACGGCCGCCTCGACCGCGTCGATCCGGCGGCGATGACCCTCGTAACAGATCGCGAAGCCGGTCAGGACGACCAGCAGCCCCACCGCGATCGCGTCGTCGATCGCCGCGACGTCGAACCCGCCCTCGAGCGCCGCCGGGAACCGCCACAGCACGCCCGCGAGGGCGATCGGGACGGTAAGCGCGAGCGACAGCGCCGGGCGCTCGAGCAGCGTCCGAATCGGATCCCCGAATCGCTCGCGCAGGCCGCGGAGCCGCCGGTAGTACCGGAGCCGTTCGACGTTCGGACGGGCGTCGGCACCGACGGCGCCGCTATCGACGGCCCCGCCGTCGGGCCGCGCCTCACGCGCGATGTCTGCCGGGAGGTCCGGCGACGGAGCCTCGCCCGCGTCGCTCGCCGCCGCGCCGGGCGTCAGTTTATCGGTGACGACGCTCAGGTAGATCACGAACGCGAGGTTGCCGACAGGTAGGATGAGGTAGATCAACGCCCGCAGCGGCTCGAGCGTGTCGCCGACGGCGATCCCGATGACGACGAGGATCGTGATGAGAAAGAGCGGGCCCGCGACCAGCACCGTCACGTAGGCTTCGGCGAGCGTCGAGAGCAGTCCGAGGGTCCGTTCCTGCTGGGACTCGGCTTCCTCCTGGTAGTCGCGATACTGGCGCTCGAGGAAATCAGAGAGGCTGTGGCCGCTCTGGAGGACGCTGACCAGGTTCTCGCTGAACTCGCGGAACTGGGGACTCGGCGAGCGCCGACCCATCGTCTGGAGGGCGGTGACCGCGTCGACGCCGAAGGTGTCCATGTTGCGGACCGCGACGTCGAACTCCGCGGCGGCCTCGCCGTAGGTCGCCTCGTGAGCGGCGACGATGCGGATCGCCTTCGGAAACGCCATCCCGCTGCGCGAGAGGGCGTAGAGGAAGGCGACGGTCGAGGGCAGCGCCGTCTCGATCCGGCGGGCGCGCTCGTCGGCGACGTAGCGCGGGTACCACCAGCGGAGCCAGTACGCGCCGCCGCCGGCGACCGCGCCGAGCGTGAGACAGGAGGCGAGCAACAGGCCGAACAGTTCGACGAGCGACAGCGAGGGCACGCCACCGAGGTTCGCGAGGAACGCGAGGGCGCTCGGCAACGCCGCCCGGAGCGTCTCGGGATCGACCGAGAGCACGAGCAACAGGCCCCAGATGACGTAGATGCCGAGCACCGAGCCGAGGACCGCGAAGAGGCCGGCGTAGCAGACCGTCATCGCGCCGTACTCGCGGTAGGTCACCGGCGCGTGGGCGGCTCGCAGCGCCGCCTGCCTGTCGGGATGTTCGTCGCGGAACTCGTCGACGTACCCGCCGAAGAGCCCGATCGCGGCCCGCGTCAGCCGCCGGTCGACGCCGTCGTGGTATCTGGCCGCGAGGACGGGCACACAGCAGAGCGCGGCGAGCGCGAGCGGCAGGAAGGTAGATACCGACATGGCTGTCAGGACCCGTCGCTCTCGAGCTGTCGGTCGATGCCGGTCCGTCCGATCCCGGTCTCGGTCTCGGTCTCGGTTTCAGCGTCGGATCCGAACCCGAGTTCAGCATCTGACGCCGAGTCGCCGTCGGCATCGGAATCCGCCGCGTCGATCCGCTCGAGCACGTCCTCTCGATCGGCGTAGTACTCGTTGACCAGCGCGGTAAAGCGCCGGTAGTCGGTGATCCCGTTCGCCTGCAGGTACTCGAGGAAGCGTTCGCGGCGCTCGAGTTCGGCGAGCAGCTCGCGCTGGCTCCAGCCGCGGTCGTCCCGGATCTCCTCGAGAACGGCGCTGCCCGACGACCGGAACGTGTCGGTGTCGCCCTCCCAGGTGTAGGCCGTCGAGTAGTCGAGTTCGCCCGTCCGCTGGTCGACCCCGTCGATTTCGGCCAGGACCTTGTTCCGGCGGACGCGGCCGTCCTCGAGGCGGGTCAGCGTCTGGACCGAGAGGATGTCGAGGCTGCCGACCATCGGGCGGGGGACGTCGATCGGCTCGTTCTCGAGGCGATTGATCGCCGTCTGGACCGAGTCGGCGTGCATCGTCGAGTAAGTTGTGTGGCCGGTGTTCATCGCCTGAAAGAGGGTGATCGCCTCCTCGCCGCGGACCTCGCCGACGACGATGTACTCCGGGCGGTGGCGCAGCGCCGACCGCAGGAGGTCGTACATCGTGACGTCGTTCCCCTCGTGGACGCGCTCGCGGGTGACCGAGGAGAGCCAGTTGTCGTGGGAGAGCTGGAGTTCGCGGGTGTCCTCGATCGTCACCACCTTCGCGCGCGGGGGGATGAACATCGAGACGGCGTTCATGCTCGTCGTCTTCCCCGAGGCCGTCCCGCCGGCGAAGATGAGGCTCTTGTCGTGTTCGATCGCCAGCCAGAGGTAGGCCAGTTGCTCGACGCTGAAGGTGCCGTACTCGAGCAGATCGATCGGCGTGAACGGCTCGTCGGCGTACTTCCGGACGGTGAAGGCCGAACCGCGCGGGGTCACCTCCCGGCCAAGCGCCAGTTCCGCGCGCGAGCCGTCGGGCAGCGTCGTCTCGACCATCGGGTCGCCGATGGAGATGTGTCGCCCCGAGTGCTGGGCGAGGCGCACGACGAAGCCGTCGAGTTCGTCCGCGCCGAAGGAGACGTTCGTCTCGACGTCGGTGTACTCGTCGTGGTAGACGAAGATCGGGAGGTCGTAGCCGTCACACGAGACGTCCTCGACGTGGGGATCGTGCATGATCGGCTCGAGTCGCCCGTAGCCCCGGAAGTTCCGGTGGACGTAGTAGAAGAGCCGGTAGAACGTCGCCGCGTCGACGTCCGCGCCGTAGCGCTCTAAGTACTCGCGGATCGTCTCGCGCAGGAGCGCCTCGATCCCGTCCCCGCGGCTCGCGGCCCGCGGCTCCGCGGCGTCGCCTCGATCGTCCTCGCGATAAAGCAAGGGATCGCGGACGTCCTCGAACAGCGTCTCGAGCAGGCGTGCCTCGTCGTCCCGCAGCGTCGGCTCGACGGCGCGGTAGCGGTACTCGTTCGCGGACCGGTCGCGGCCGATCGTGACGAACGAAAACGGCGCGTCGGCCCAGTAACGGTCGACCTCCTCGAGGCCGTCGATCCCGTCGAACGTCACCAGCGGGCCGTGCGCCGACGGATCGTAATTCGGCACCCGCACCTCCGAGCCCTGCAGCGTCTCGCGGAGTCGACGGAGCGTTCGGCGGGCGCTCGCGAGCGTCGACTCGAGGCGGCCACCGACGCCGTCGCCGTCGCTCCCGTCGGCTGCGATCGAATCGGCCGGGTCGGTATCGCGCTGGTCGGACATGATGAAGTCGGCTCGCGAGCGTACAGACGGAGACCGCGGCGTCGACGCGGCTCGCGAGCGGGGTCGTTCTCGTGGCATGTCGCGCGGCGAGGGGCATAAGTGAGACGGCCGTTCGATCGGCGCTCGAGCGAGTCGGCGGCGCGCGCCCCGCCGACGTCGGGGAATCGATCGGTCGAATCGGTAACCGGTCGTGCGTTACGTTGATACGGTGTGAGTGCGAAGCGAGGGGTACGGAATGAGGCGCGAGCATTTCACATTAAACGTCAGCAATATCGACTGGGTCGAAACCGACGGCGAACCGAGCAAACCCTCGGTATCGATCGACTTTACCGGCCCGGAGACGATGCTTCGCGAGCGCCTTACCGGCCCCGACGGCGACGTTCTCGAGGCGGCGGAGACCGACGTCGCACTCCGACTACAGGAACCGCTGGATACCGACACCGCGGGCGTCGTCAGCGTGACCAACCGGGTCACCGGCGAGTTCATTCTCGAACTCAACGAGGACGCCGACGACGTCCTCCAGTTCATCCAGGCGGCCCGGGGCTACGGGGAGGACGCGACCGAAGACGACGGCCGATACGAGGTCGAAATCACGCTCGACGGCGATAGCTTCGTCACCTACGACAAACGGACCTTTCTCGTCTACGACGACGAAGGCAACCTGCTTCGCCAACACAGCCTGATCCCCAGCGGCGTCGAACTCTAATTCTGGCCGTCGGAACTCCCAGTCGCTCGGAACTGACCGGCAGCTATATGCGTGTTATCGACGCCCAATCGAACAGACGCCGGCGGATGCCGGCGGATCGATCGATGGCGAACGGACAACTACACACGACGGCGACCGGCGACCGACGACCGGATCCCGCGACCGGCGATACGGTGCTCGAACTCGAGAGCGTCGCCAAGCGCTACGGCGCCGAGACGGTCATCTCGGACCTCTCGCTGTCGGTCCGCGAGGGCGAGATCCTGACGCTGCTGGGTCCGTCGGGCTGTGGCAAGACGACGACGCTCCGTCTCGTCGCCGGCCTCGAGCGACCCGACGCCGGCCGGATCGCCCTCCAGGGCGAGCGCGTCGCGGGAGCCGATCGGTTCGTTCCGCCGGAAGAACGCGACGTCGGCGTCGTCTTCCAGGAGTTCGCGCTGTTCCCCCATCTGACCGCCCGCGAGAACGTCGCTTTCGGCCTCCGGGACCGGGACGAGCGGGAACGCGACGCGCGCGTCGACGAACTACTCGACCTCGTCGGCCTCGAGGCCCAGGGCGGCGCCTATCCGGACGAACTCTCCGGCGGCCAGCGACAGCGGATCGCGCTGGCCCGCGCGCTGGCGCCCGAACCGGAGCTGCTGTTGCTCGACGAGCCGTTCTCGAATCTGGACGCCGACCTCCGCGTGGAGATGCGCGAGGAGGTCCGCCGGATCATCGCGGAGACCGGCGTCACCGCGGTCTCCGTGACCCACGATCAGGAGGAGGCGCTGTCGATCTCCGACCGCGTCGCCGTGATGAACGACGGCGATATCGAACAGATCGATCGGCCCCAGAAAGTCTTCCAGCAGCCCGAATCCCGCTTCGTCGCCGGCTTCCTCGGCCACGCCAGCTTCCTCGCGGGCGAGGTCCGCGCCGACGGCGTCGACACCGCCGTCGGTCGCGTCCGCCGCGACGCCGTTACTGACCTGACCGACCGGCACGACGGTGCAACCGTCGATCTGCTCGTCCGTCCCGACGACGTGACGGCCGCGCCGGCCGACGACGGAGCGGCCGACGGTCGCGTCGTTTACCGGCGGTATCTCGGGCCGACCGCGCTCTACCGCGTCGAACTCGAGTCGGGCGAGACCCTCGAGTGTATGCACAACCACGCCGACCGGATCGACGTCGGCGAGCGCGTCGCCGTCCGCGTCACCGCCGACCACGACCTCGCCTGGTTCCCCGCGGACTGAGTTCCGCCGTCACCGTCGAATTCGTCGCTCCCCTCTCGTTCTCCGACGGGGGACAGTTTGATGTCGGCTTCGCGTAATTTCGAACGCATGGACGCGCTCTCCAGGCGACGCGCCGCGACGGCGTGCGGGCTCGCCGCCCCCCTCGTCGCCCTCGGCGCGATCGCGCTCGCGACGCTGGTGGCCGCCCCGGAGACGTTCTCCTGGCGCGTTCGAGCGCTCTCGGAGATGGGGCGCTACGAAACCCGGACCTTTCCGCTGTTCAACGGCGGGCTGATCCTCGGCGGCCTGCTCGGCGTCCCCTTCGGCTGGCGGCTCTGGCTGGCGGCACGGAACGGCCTCGAGCGTCTCGGCGCCGCCCTGCTGTGGGCGGCGACGGCCGCCCTGGTCGGTATCGGCGTCTTCTTTCTCGGCCACGACGCGTTCTACCTCGACGCCGAATTCCACACGCCGGTCGCCCTGCTGTTCTTCGGGCTCGCGCCGTTCGCGCAGTGGGTGTACGGAAGCGGACTCGTGCTCGCCGGCGACGCCCGACTCGGTCTCGTCTCCGTCTGGCTCGGCATCGTCCATCCGCTCTGTTGGCTCGGGTGGCTCGCGAGCCGCGCCGGCGCCGGGGAGCCGTCGGCGTGGTTCGCCGTCCCCGAATTCGTCGCGGCCGTCGCCTTCGGGAGCTGGGTGTTCGCGCTGGCCGCGGAGCGGTATCGACGGGATTCCTCCAATCGGGAGAAATCGGCGGACTGAGCGCTCCGTTCGGGTATTGTACCTGTCTCGCACACAACGCTTAAGCCCGAACCCTTCGTATACGCGACCATGCATAAAGACGAACTCCTCGAGCTACACGAAGAACTCGTCGTCATCATGGAGTACTTCGCCCAGCGGGAGGACGTCGATGAGGAACTGTTCGAGCCGTACCGCCAGCTGGACGTCGATCCCTCCCACGTCCACAAATCGAAAAGCGAGCACAAACACGCCGTCTTCGTGCTCGGCAACGCCTTGGCGAAGGGCATGAGCGAGGACGAGTTCTCGAGCGCGGGGCGGATCGGCAAGCGGATGAAGGAACTCGCCGAGGACGCCGAGTCGAAGATCTGACGGAAGTCCACCGCGATCGGCAGCGACTTCCTCGAAGTAACGGAGACAGTATCTAAAAGCAGACTGTATCTAGGCGAAACGTATTTGGTGCGGTTCCCGCTTGTTGGGGTATGGAACCGCGCACGCAAGAGCGCGTCGAACAATGGGATTCCCGCCCGTTCAGCGGCGGTTACGACGGTCTCTCCGATCTCGCTGACGCCGACTTCTCCGGAGCCGTCTCCGCCGCCGGCACGTGGCTGTTCATGTTAAACGGCCGCATCGTCGGGGTCGTCGATGGCGCCATCGAGGACTTCGAGGCCGCGTCGGGAACCCGCTACGAGGCACCAGATCCCGCGCTCCCGCTGCTCTGTACGATGGAAGAGCACGGCGGCGAGACGCGAGCGAAGTATTACACTAACGAAACGCCGCTCCGGGAGGTCGACGGGACCCTCCAGAGCGGCTCGTTTACGGGCTACGTCGAACTGAGCGAGAACGTCCTCAGCGGCGATTACTACGCCGTCTACTACGGCGGTCGCCGGATGGCCGCCGCCTACATCGGGAACGCCGACCGCCTCCTCACCGGCGACGAGGCGTTCGAGCGGGCCGCCGACGAGGTCGGGATCTACGAGGTTCGCGACGTCGAGATCGAGGTCACCGACGTTCCGGGAACGGGACCGGACTCGAGCGCGACCGACGCGACCGGGGGAAGCGCCGGCGACTCGAGTCCCGCGACGGGACCGGACGCCGACGCCGCCGACGCGCGGGCCGAACCGAGCGCCGACCCGACCGAGTCGGCCCTCGGCTCGATCGATATCGCCGGCTCGGAGCCCGAGCCCGACCCAGCCGAGACCGGGGCCGACGGTGCCGCGAGCGCGCCGCTCGAGGACGTCACGATCGGCGACGCGACGACCGACGACGCCGCGGCGGACGCGCCCGACAGCGACCCGTCGACCGAGCCGTCAGGGATCACCGCGACCGACGCGGATCCGCTCGACTCGGAACCGGCCTCGGGCGGGATCACCGACGCGGAGTCGGCCGACGCGGCCGAGCCGGTCGGTGCCGTCGACGATCGATCGGCCGCGGAGCCCGCGGACGGAAGCGTCGCGGACGAACCGGTCGACGAACGCGACCGACCGTCGGTGGACGATCGAACCCAGCCGGCGGAGACGGCTACCGAAGTTCGGACCGAGGCCGTCGAAGACGACGCTCGAGCCCGTTCGGCGTCCGACGCCGACGCCGATGCCAATGCCGAGCCCGACTCCGAGACGGGGTCTACCGCCGACACCAGTCCGGACCTCGCCGAGGTCGAAGCCGCCGCAGAGCAACTCGAGCAAAACGACATCTCCTGGACCGAAGACGACGTCGCGGACTCGCCGTCGGACGAGGACGCCGGAGCGGCCGACGCCGGGGCGACGGCGGGCGCCGTTCCGGAGTCGAATCCGACGGACGCCGCGACGTCCGAACCGGACCCGACCGCAGCCCCAACGTCGGAGCCGGAGTCAGCGGGTGCGGCGGTGACGGCGGCTCCGGAGCCGGACGCCGAGGACACCGAGGAGACCGACGAACGGTTCGATCAGGAAGCGCAGTGGCGCGAGACGCGCAGTATTCCGTCGATCGATCCGGACAACAGCCAGTCCGACGACTCGAGTCGGGCGGCCGGTCGCTCCGAGACGAGCCAGCGGAGCCGCGCGCGCCGCGAGGCCGAGACGGATCGGAACGGACAGCGCCGCCGGACGGCCGGGGAGGCGACGCGACAGCAGTCGAGTCGGCGGTCACAGGAGACCAACGCCGCCCGGCAGCGTCGGCCGCAGGAAGCGGAGCGGGCCGACGCCTCCAGCGGCGGGTCCGGCGCCGACGCCGGCCCGGCGGCTGCTGAGGCGAGCGACGGCGCGGACGACCGCGTGGCCGAACTCGAGGAGCGCGTCGAGACGCTCGAGGAGCGACGCGACGAACTCGTCGCCGCGGCCGAGGAACTCGAAGCCGAACGCGATCAGTTACGGTCGGAAAACGAGGAGCTCTCCTCGACGATCGACCGCCTTCGGTCCCGGATCGAGGAACTCGAGACCGAACTGGAGCGGGCCCGCGAGGCCGACGCCGGCGCCGGCGCGACGCCGGCCGCGAGCACGCAGCTCTCGGCCGACCGGGCGCTGGCCGACACGAACCTCTTCGTGCGGTACGCCTCGAAGAGCCAGCCGACCCTCGAGTCGGCCCACGGCGGCGAGAGCGATCGTTCGGACGTCGCCGCGAACCTGCGACTCGAGCACCACACCGGGTTCGACGCGGCCGACGTGGCCGTCGACGGCCGGCCCTACGAGGAGTTCCTCGCCGGGACGATGGAACACCGGTTCGTCGACTGGCTCACCAGCACGGTCCTCTTCGAGATCCGCGACACCGGTAACGCCGACGGGCTGGGCGATCTCTACGACGCGATTCCGCAGATCGACCGGGCCGAACTGGACGCGACGATCTCGCTGCAGGACGACGAGACCGAGGACGTGCCCGATCAGGTCCGCTTCGACGTCGTCGCCTTCGACAAAATGGGGAATCCGCTGCTGGTCGCGAACCTGAACGACTCGCGCGAGCCCGCGACGCAGGGGATGCTCGAGGAGATGGAGGAGGCCGCCTCGGCGGTCAAGGCCAACTATCCGGACCTGGCGGCGGCGGTCGTCGTCACTTCGAGTTACTTCGAGCCCGGCGCGCTCGAGGTGGCCGAGCAGGCGACCAGCGGCGGACTGTTGAGCCGCGGCTCGAAGATGAGTTACGTCAACCTCTCCCGGAAGACGGGCTATCACCTCTGTCTGGTCGAGTCCCGCTCCGAAGGGTTCCACATGAACGTCCCCGAGTTGTAGGCGGGCCGCCGGCACCGTTCACCGTTTCAGAACGCCGTTTTCACTCGTTGTCGGGCGTGTATTGACGACTCTCTCGCAGTTTACTGCCGAATAGCGTCGCGACTGCTACCGATGCGTGGCTGTGCGAAAACCGGAGGTGGCCGACCGGTCCGGTCGGTCCGTCGCGGTCGGCGTACCGTGGCGTTCGGACGGGCGGCTCGCGCGGCAAAACGCTTCCCCGAGCCCCGAAGCGACTCGAACCGTTCGGGCGGCGCGTATCGAGAGCGTGGGGAGAGAGACTAGCCTTCGATTTCGGCGACGTCTTCGATCTTCATGCCGTCGAGCTTGTCCATGATGTCGTCGAGCTTGTCGTCGAGCTCGTCGACGAATTCCGCGGTTCGCTCGGTCTTGATCGCACCCTGGCTGGAGGGCTCGATGAGGTTCTCCTCCTCGAGGACGCGCAGGGAGTAGCGGACCTTGTGGTGTGGGTAGCCCGTCTCGTTGGACATCTTCACGATCCCGATCGGCTCGTTCTCGATGACCATCTTCAGGACCTGAAGATGTCGTTCCAGCATATCAACTTCCTTCTCAAGTCGGTCTATCATGGCATTTGTTAACTTGTCTTTGGACCTTTTAAAAGTTACTCTCGGCGACTGTCAGGCCACTCTCAACTGAACGATCGTTCCTGTCAGTAGTTAACGCTTCGGGTTCCGGTGGATGATCCGCGCTCGAAACCCCGAAATCGTTAATGACTGTTCGCAACGCGTCCGAATTCGAAATCGAATTCGGGTCCGTCGACCGGACGCGACCGACCACGAGGTGTGGTCTCGGGGCCACCGATAAGAGCGTATCGTTCGAACCCGGGTCGTCTCGCGGCCCTACTCGCGCCGGTGTACAGCCCGTTCCGGGGGCCCGTCCATACCGTAATCTGTTTATCGGCACGGCAAGAACCCGCCGCTGTTATGACCGTCACTATCGTCGGGTCGCAACTCGGCGACGAAGGCAAGGGCGGAGTCGTCGACGTCTACGGCGACCCCGCTGACGTCGTCGCCCGGTATCAGGGCGGCGACAACGCAGGCCACACCGTCGTTCACGGCGGTGAGGAGTACAAGCTATCGCTCGTCCCGTCGGGCGCCGTCCGGGGCAAGGTCGGCGTCCTCGGTAACGGCTGCGTCGTCAATCTGCGAACGCTGTTCGACGAACTGAACACGCTTCGAGAGAAGGGACTCGATCCGGACGTCCGGATCGCGGAGCGCGCCCACGCCATCCTGCCCTTCCACCGCGTCCTCGACGGCATCGAGGAGGACGTGAAGAGCGAATCCGACCAGGAGGTCGGGACGACCGGTCGCGGCATCGGGCCGACCTACGAAGACAAGGCCGGGCGCCGCGGCGTTCGCATCGGGGACCTGCTGGACCCCGACGTCCTCCGCGAGCGACTCGAGTACGTCGTCCCGCAGAAGCGCGCGCTCGTCGAGGAGGTCTACGACATCGACGTCGACGACCTCGACGACCCCGACGCGTTCGACGTGGACGCGCTCTTCGAGGAGTTCCGCGAGTTCGGCGAGCGCCTCGAGGAGGAGAACATGACCGTCAACGCCGGCGCGTTCCTCTCGGACGCCATCGCCGACGGACAGAACGTCATGTTCGAGGGCGCACAGGGGACGCTCATCGACATCGACCACGGCAACTACCCGTACGTCACGTCGTCGAACCCGACGGCGGGCGGCGCCGCGACGGGGACGGGGCTCGGCCCCGGCGTCGTCGGCGACGGGGAGATCATCGGGATCGTCAAGGCCTACCTCACGCGCGTCGGGAGCGGTCCGCTTCCGACCGAGCTCGGCGGCGTCGTCGGTGACACGCCCGGCTACGACGAGGAGACCGAGGGGCGAAACGAGGACCTCGCGACGTACATCCGCGACGAGGGCGGCGAGTACGGTACCGTCACCGGCCGTCCCCGCCGGGTCGGCTGGCTCGACCTGCCGATGCTTCGCCACGCCACCCGCGCGAACGGCTTCACCGGTCTCGCGGTCAACCACATCGACGTGCTCGCGGGGCTCGACGAGGTACAGGTGGGCTACACCTACGAACTCGACGGCGAGGAGGTCCGAACGATCCCCTCGACGACCGAGGAGTGGGGCCGGTGCGAGGCGAACCTCCGGAGCTTCGAGGGCTGGCCCGAGGTCGACTGGAGCGAGGTCGCCGACGAGGGGTACGACGCCATCCCCGAGAACGCCCGCACCTACCTCGAGTTCATCAGCGACGAACTCGACGTCCCCATCTACGCCGTCGGCGTCGGCCCCGGTCGCGAGGAGACCGTCGTCGTCGAGAACCCCTACGAGTAACGCGGCGATTCGGGGACCCGACCGCCGGATCGCGCCCGCGTTCCCGAAACCTTTTGCTGGATGCGGCCACCGTTCGTACTATGCAAGAGTCGTTGCTGGAGATCCTCTGTTGTCCGCTGGACAAACACGAGCTGGAACTCGAGGACGCCGACCGCGACGATACGGACGAAATCATCGGTGGAGACCTCGTCTGTACCGAGTGCGGCGAGCGCTACCCGATCGAAGACAGCATTCCGAACCTGCTGCCGCCGGACATGCGCGAAGAGACGCCGGCCTAACCGGGGAACGTTACTCGTGTCAACCGAGGTCACCGTCCACGTCAACCGCGGCTCGTCCGACTCGCTCGAACCGAGCGTCGACAGCGTCGAGACCCGCGGTTCCTTCGACCTGCGCCTGGAGAGCCACGGCGCCCCCGCGCACGTCCACTGCCGGCTGGACGGTGATCTCGAGCGAATCGCCGCGCTCGAGACGCCGAACTACTACGTCGAGGGCGACGGCGAGACGGTCGTTCCCGTCCGCGTCTCCGCGGAGGCGATCGACGAGCCGATCGACGGCGCGCTCGAGGTGCTGACCGGCTACGGCGCCGAATCCGTCGTCGTTCCCGTCACCGTCGATCCCGTGCCGGACGGGGTCGACGTGGACGAGTCGTTCGCTGAACCCAGACGCTCGGACTCGGGCCCGTCGCCGACGGGTCTCGACCGGCTTCTCTCCTCGAGCGGGCTCGATCCGGGGACGCTCGCGATCGCCGTCCTCGGCCTCGTCATGGCTGCGATCGGGACGCTGACCGCGGCGTCGATCGGCGGCCCCGTCGCCACCGCCGGCGTCGTCATCGTCGTCGCCGGCGTCGCCGCGGCGCTGTTCCTGTTAGTTCGTTAGGCGATGACGCGACGGCCGGGACCCGAGTACCGCGTACCTGCGATCAGTCTCGGTCGTCGATTCGTCTGGCCTCGAGGTTCCCCTCTTCGTCGAACCGCTTGGCTCGCAGATAGCGCGCCCGGTAGCGGTTCGCGCCGTCGTTGACGTCTGCCTCGCGGATCTCGTCCGTTCGGCCCTCGGCGACGGCGTCGATCAGCTCCGCGAGCTGGTTGTACTCGCTGGCGGTCAACTCGAGTTCGTAGGTGCGTTCCTGCTCGGACTCGAGGATGGTCCACTTGCGAGCGGCGGCGACGACCAGCGAACACGGCTCCCGGCAGGGGAAGGGACCGTCGCCGCCGTCGACGTCGAGCGCGTCGTCCTCGTCGAACTCCCACTCGCGCCGGCGCAGGCACTGCGAGTCGACGCAGCAGGCCTCGGCCATCCACTCGACGCCCTCGCGGGGCAGCTCGTCTAAGACGTCGTAGATGCCGGTCTGGCGCTCGGCGGTCTCGGTCCAGTGGTCGACGTCGAGCGTCCCTCGCAGTTCGCGGTGCCAGTTGGCGACCGTCGCGGGGTAGAAGAACTCGACGGTCTCGACGAGTTCCTCGCCGGAGAGACCGGTGAAGGCCCATCCAGAGGGGAGCGTCGGCGCCGTCTTCAGCGGCCGGTAACGGCCGTCCTCGTCGTAGGTCGCGATCTCGCGGGCGTCGCGCGGATCGTCGTACACCTCGAGGTCGGCGAGGTCGCCGTCGGCGTCGTCGACGTGCCAGAGGTCGTAGACGCGCTCGCCGGCGGGGTCGTCGTCGGCGTCGTCGACGAGCCGCGCGGTGAGACACAGCTGGCCCCACTCGCGGTCGAGGCCGTCCCGAAGCGCGTCGTAGCGCTCGGGGACGGACAGGGGGTCGTCGACCGACGGATGGGCGGCGGTCTCCTCGTCGCCGGCTTCCTCGAGCTCGAGCGGCGCGCGTTCACACCACCGGAGGAACGCCCGGCGGGCGGTTCCCTCGCCGCCGACGGACCGCTCCCAGTAGCGCCAGTTCGTGACGTAGTCGGAAAGCGGCTCGAGGGCGTCCGCGAGGTCGTCGGCCGCGAGGCCGGTCCACTCCTCGTCGGGGGTCTCGAGCGCGTAGCCGTCCGCGGCGCGCCCGACCCGGAGGCCGTCGACGGCGACCGCGCCGTCGTCGTCGACGGCCTCGAGCAGCGCCGCGACGCTGGCTGGTGGCGCCGTCACGCTCAGTCACCCGGCTCCGCGCTCGGTTCGGGATCGGCGCCGGTCTCGAGGCTGACCGCCTCGCGGACGGACTCGACCGCGTCGCCGATATCGGCGCCGGCGTCGGCCGCGCGCTCCAGGATGACGTCGGCCATCAGCCCCTCGGTGCCGACGGCGCCGGCGTACCAGATCCGGTGGCCGTCGACATCGCTGGGGACGTCCCAGCCCAGCCGGTAGTCCTCGGTCAGCCCCATGTCCTCGGGGATGTCCTCCTGCGTGTGGTAGCCGTCGGCGATGAACAGCGGCACGACGACGATGTCCTCGCTCTCGAAGTAGTCGGTGACGTCGTCGACCTCGGGTTCCTCGTCCATGAACAGCGCCTTGGCCTCGTCGAACCGGTCCGTCTCGCGGATGCGCTCGGTGTGATACTCGATGGCCTTCGCGGAGTTCTCGTTGCGCTCGGTGCCGTGGCCGACGACCGCCAGCCCGACCCCGTCGCCGACGTCGGGGTCCTCCGTGACGGACTCGGCGCGCTGGACGATCACGTCCGTCATCGCGTCGTGGGTCCCGACCGGACCGCAGTAGTGGATCGTCTTGCCGACGTCCTCGGCCTCGAGGGTGACCTGCGAGGCGCTCGTGCCGTCGGAGTCCCACTTCTCGGGGTCCCACTCCTCCAGGCGGAGTTCGCGGGGGATGACCTGCTCGGTGAAGTAGCCCTCGCTGATGAAGAGGGGGACGACGAACACCTCGTCGGACTCGAGGGTACGGATCACCTCGCGGAAGTGCGGTTCCTCCTTCCAGAAGGCCTCGCGGACCTCGTCGAACGCCCCCGTCTCGCGGACGGTGTCCGCGTGGGCGTAGGTGGGGTCCGAGGCGTCGGGATTCAGGTGCGAGCCGTGCGCCGCGATGACCAGCGCTTGCATGGGCGACCGTTCGGACGGAGCCAATTTATACCCTATGGAGAAGCCCAACAGTTCTACTCCGAAACGCGAACGAGAGTTGCATAGTTGGGAAAACTGATTTCAGAAAGAAGAACCGATTTCGAGGGCGCGGTCGATCACTCCGGAACGGTGAGCGACGTGTGGGCCTCGCAGGACGCCTCCTGCGCGCGCAACTCGGCGGACGCGGTGTACGCGCCCGGCCGCGGTCGCTCCCACTCGCCCTCGTAGGTCGACGACGCCCCGGGTGGGAGCGCCTCCCGGCTGAGCATCTGGGCGAACATCCGCCCCTCGGTGAAGCGCCAGACCTCCCGGTCGCCGTCGCGGACGACGAACTCCGCCTTACACATGTCCGAGAACTGCAGTTCGACGGGCTCGGCGCCGGCGTTGGTCACGGTGAACGCGAACGCGACCGATTCCGGTCGCGACTCGCCGTCGGCCGTCGATACGTCCGCCTCGAGCGTCCCCTCGAGCGTCATGGACGTGGGTTCGCGGGTGAACGGGATAGCTCTTCGCTCGGAACGCGGCTGATCGGCCGACTCGAGGCCGGCCGAGTTCCCTACTTCGTCAGGACGACGTTGTCGAGATAGCTGGTGTCGTCGCCGGAGCGGTACTCGCCGCGGATGCGAAGCACCTCGAGGTCGGCGAGGACCTCGCGGAACCGTTCCTCGGTGGCGAGTGGCTCCCGGCTCGTCAGATCGATCCAGGTCTCGTCGGCCGAGAGCGCCACCTCGTAGGAGGTCCACTCCTCGCCGGGGTTGTCGTCGGCGCCGCGGAACTCGTAGACGAGTTTGCGGTCGCCGCTTTGCAACAGCACGTCGCCGCCCTCGACGGGCTCGGCGTCGAACTGCTGATCGGTCGGCTCCTGCCGGAGATCGAACGAGAGGGTCCCACCGTAGAACGCCTCGCGGTCACCGAGGTACTCGAACGGCGCCTGATAGTACCAGGCGACGCCGCCCTCGTTCTCCGCGTCGCCGATGTGGCCGCCGGGGTTGCCGCCGGTCCCGTGGTAGACCGGCCGGTTGCTCCCGCCGTTCTGGGAGACGAGCCAGCCCTCGGCGTCCTCGTCGAAGGTGCTCTCGATGCGGTCCGGGTTCTCGGGATCGGCCGCGGCGTCGATATCGGACGTGCTGACCGTCTTCGTGAACTGCTCGGTCCCGTGCTCGTCGTAGATGCCGATCGTGAGCGTCTCGCCCGACTCGGCGACGTCGACGGTGGCGAAGTTCCGGTACTCGCCCTTCGCGAAGAACTCCGTCGGGTTGAGGGCGGGGTAGAGGTCGTCGGGCTCGCCCGCGGGTGCGCCAAGCGGCCCGGCGACGGCCTCGAAGAACTCGAACTCGCCGTCGTCGTCCGGGTCGTACGCGCTCACGACCGACTTGTGGACGTCGCCCGCGACGACGACCAGGTTCGAAACCGGCTCCGTCTGGACGTGTTCGACGACCTCGAGCAGTTCGGCCTCGTAGCCGGTCCGGTCCGCCTCGGTCGCCCACGAGTCGGAGGGGTAGCCCAGCGGGGCCGGCGAGGCCAGCAGTTTCCACGTCGCGTCGGAGTCGGCGAGCGCGCCCTTCAGCCACTCGAGTTGCTCCCGGCCGAGCAGCGTCTTCGAGTCCAGATCGACGTTCGGATCGCGGTACTGGCGCGTGTCGAGCAGGAACAGTTCGACGTGTTTCCCCCAGCGGAAGGAGTCGTAGAACCGGTTCGATTCGCCGGGGTCGGCGTCGTCGTCGCGGTCCAACGGCCAGTACTCGCGGAATGCCCGTCGCCCCTCGGGCATCAGCGGCTCGATCGGCCCCGCGAAGTTGTTGATGACCTCGTGGTCGTCCCAGACGGTGTACACCGACGTGGTCTCGAGCAGTTCCAGCAAATTGGTCCGCTCGGCGACCTCGGCCGGCGGATCGCGCATCTCCTTGTACTTCCCACGGTAGATCTCGAGGGCCTCGTCGATCGGAGTGTCCTCGGTGACCTTGCCGGCCGGCGTCAGCGCGTCGGCGTAGATCGTGTCGCCGTGGTAGAGGAAGAAGTCCGGGTCGCGCTCGGCGATCGTCCGCAGCCCCGGGAACGGCGGTTCGACGGGGTCGTCGCCGTAGCCCCACGTGTCGCCGCTCCAGGCGAAGGAGACGGCCGCCTCGTCGTCGGGCGCCGGCGCTGTGACGAACGTCCCGCTTTCGACCGCGTCGGGGATCGCGTCGGCGATTCGATCGTCGTTGCCGCGACCGTCCTCGTTCGGTCGCTTCTCCGGCCCGCGGCCCTTGCCGAGATGGTCGTCGTTCCCTTTTCCTTTTCCTTTCCCTTTCCCTTTCTCTTTCGACCCTCCGGGGCCGCGTCCCTTCGGTCCGTCCGTTCGACCGTTCAGCGGCCGGTAGGCGGTCTCCGACGCCGTCGCCCAGACGTGGTACCGGTAGCGCGTGTTCGACTCGAGTCCCTCGAGTCGGAGTTGGCCCGTGGTGTCGGTCTCGGCGCCGACGGTCGTCCGCTCGTATCCGACGCGGTCGAACGACTGATCGGGGCTGTAGGCGACGTGGATCGTCGCCTCGTCGGCCGCTCGCGCCCAGACGACCGCCGTCGTGGCGGTGACGTCGCCGACCGCGACGCCGTGCGAGATCGATACGAGGTCCGCGTCGCTTCCGTCGATCGTCGACTCGTCCGAATCCGATTCCCCCGCCGCGGTTCCCACCAGTCCGGTCGCGGTCGCCGCCAGCCCGATCGTCTGCAGAAACGTCCGTCGGTTGTCCGTCGCCGTTTCGGCCCTCATATCAGCGTGTGTGTCAGTCATGACTGCGGTAGAGTCCGCATCGAATGACGGTAATAGCCTATATATTTCGTATAAATTATCGTATGTGTGGTTCGAACGAGAGGGGTCAGTGCCGTACCCGTACGTAGTCAGGTCGTGTCCCACGAACCCGTATAGAGCGACACCGGCTGCGGTCGCGACCGGGCGACTTCGAGATAGATTAATGACAGATCCGCTCGGCGACGAGCGCGAACGGGATTCGCTCGAGGCCGGGAGCGCTACGCCTATTTGCGCCCGGCCCGAACCCGCGGGCGTGCAACTGGTCGGCTACGAACCGAGCGGCCGCGGATCGATGCTGCTGGTCAGCGACGGCGACGCGGTCGAGGGGCGGCCGCTCGAGGCCGGCGCCGACCTCGCCTACGCGCTCGGCGAGCGCCACTGCGCCGGAACGATCGACGAGGACGGCGACCACGTCGCCTGCGACCGGCCGTCGGCCCCCTACTGCGAGTTCCACACGAGCACGTGGGTCTGCGCCCGCTGTACGGGCACCTGTCTGAAAGACGAGATGGACTGCTACGAGGAGCACGCCGTCTATATCGCCGCCTTCGCACCGGACACGTTCAAGGTCGGCGTCACCAAGTCCCGTCGCCTCGAGACCCGCTTGCGCGAGCAGGGCGCCGACCGCGCGGCCCACGTTCACACCGTCTCGAACGGCCGGATCGCCCGCGAACTCGAGGCCGAGATCGCCGAGTGGCTGGTCGACCGCGTCCGGACGCCGACGAAGGTGGCCTCGCTGGCCGCGACGGTCGACGAAAGCGCGTGGGACGACGTGCTGGCCGAGTTCGACGTCATCGACCGGTTCGACTTCGACTACGGGCTGGGTCTCGAGGCCCAGCCGGTGCCCGAGACCATCGCGTCGGGAACCGTCGTCGGCGTGAAGGGGCGACTGCTGGTGCTCGAGACCGGCGGGACGACCTACGCCGTCGATATGCGGGATCTGGTCGGCTACGACGTGACCGTCGGCGAAACGAACCGGAACCTGCAGTCCTCGCTCGGTTCGTTCGGCTAGTCGGTCTGGTTGGCTCCACTCGAGCAGTCTCTTGGTGACTTTCTCGAGCGTTTCGTGAAGAAGACTGTTCTCGAGATTACCGCTGCTCGTGGCAACGAGGAGTTGCCACTCCCTCCCCAGCCGATTCGTTCGGTCACTTCGTTCCCTCACTCATCCCTCGCACGCGTTTGTACCGCGGTTCACCAGTTACTCGCGGGTCACTTCGGTCCCCGCTCGTTTCTCGAGGCGCTCGGTTCCCTCGCGCCTCGCATGTTCACCGCGGCACAGCGCGCGCCACTGCACGCCGATCAGTAGCTCGCTGAAGAAGAGTCGAGGACGCTCTCTCTAGTAGATCAGTTTCACGTCGCCGGTGTCGCCCCAGCGCTCGAGTCGGTCGTCCTCGACGCCGTACTCGATGCTGTAGGGGGTCTCCGTCTCCCAGCCCTCGCCGGCGAGGTGAGCGGCGGCTTCCGCGGCCGCGTCGCCGTACCGGTCGCCGCGGTGGAAGTGCGAGGCGGTGACGTCGACGACGTCCAGATGGGCGTGGATCGCGACCCGATCCTCGTCGACCGCCCAGATGTGGACGTGATTCCACGCGTCGCCCAGTCGCGGCCGCCGAAACGAGTGGTCCGGCCGGACGAGTTCCCCCCGCTCGCCGTCCCACGCCCGTGCGGTCGCGTCGGGGAAGACCCGCGTCCACTCGAGGTTCCCGAATCCGGTAAAACCGTCTTCGACCGTCGACAGCGCCGCCCCGTCGCTCGAGTCCTGCGCGTGGATATTGATCGGCAACACGGGATTCCACTCGTCGTCGCTGTCGGGTTTGTAGAGACAGCGCGGATAGTCGGCGTCGCCGTCGCGCTCGAGGTCGACGACCGCGTCGGCGGGAGAATCAGACGCGCTCGCGGGGCCGGCCGCGCTCCCGACGGCGACCGCGCCTCCGATGCCGGCTACCGCCTCGCGTCTGGTCAACTCCGGCGTCACGGTCGGTCACCGACGGTGGCGGCGTCGACGACCGCGATTCCGTCCAGCGGTTTCGAACTCACGACGGTCCGTTGGGCCACACCCGCTACAAGCGTTCGGCCTTGATACTCGTGGTCAGGGACCGATCCCTTCCACCGGTACCTCCGTCCCGCAGTTCGGACAGGCCGCGTGCTCGTCCGACCCGGTGTAGGTCCACGTCTCGCCGCAGTCGTGGCAGGTCAGTTCCGTGCCGTCGCCCGACGCCGTTTCCGTCCCCGTGCCCTCGGGATCGGTCCGCATGTTTCGAACCCGCGAGAGGACGGTCGCGGCGTCGTGGAGCGTCGCGTCTTCGAGCGGAACGGCGTGGTCGCTGTCGTCGGTGACGAACCAGTAGTCGGCCGACTCGGTGTCGGCGGCGGCGACGACCGCGTACCGTCCTTCGCTGACGATCGGATCCCGTTCAGCGGTGGCGTCGTCCGAGGACATAGGGACCGTACCACGCTGCAACGGTTCCCTCTTGTGCACGCACCAGCCGAACGCCGTTGTTCGGTCGGATACAGGCGAAGTCGAAAACATGGCAATCCTTTTCCGCGGCGGTCCTGAATCCGAGGGTATGTCCGACGAAAACGAATCCGACGCCAACGGCGACGAGGGCGAGGAGAAGTCCTTCCGGGAGCGAGTCGAGGAGATCCGCGAGAAACGCGCCGAAGAGGGCGAGGGTGAGGGCGAGGCCCCCGAGAGCCCGTTCGGCGGCGGCGGCGGCCCCGGCGGTATGGGCGGCGGCGGCAACCCCTTCGCGCAGATGATGGGCGGAATGATGGGCGGCGGCCCGGGCGGCATGGGCGGCGGTCCCGGCGGCCCCGGCGGTCGCGAGGAGGAAAGCGTCGGCAACGAGGAACTCGTCCGCGAAGTCCGTCAGCTCCGCGACGAGATGCGCGACCAGACTCGCGCACTCAAGCGGATCGCCGACGCGCTCGAGGACAACTGAGCCGACTGTCGACTGTCGACTGTCGACTACAACGACAACTGAACGACGTCGTTTCTGCCGCCGATCGGCGCCGGCGCCGATCGATCCGTCACGCACCGGCCAGCGACGCGTCCGCTCGCGTCCGGGGCTCCGTCGTCGGTCGTCTCACCGGTTTCAGAACAGTCCCTCGAGGCACAGACGGTCGGTTCAACGGGCGTTTTTGACTCCGATAGCACGGCTACCACGCGTCCGATCGATCCGGCCCTGTTCGTCGACAAATTAGAACGAGTACCGGCCGACGGCAGTCCACAAAATCAGCGCCCCAACCGGTCGCGGACGGCGTCGAGCGAGTCGTCGTCCAGCCGATCGAGGAGGTCGTCCAGCGACCAGCGGCCGACGAGCATATTGGAGAGGGTGACGCAGACGCTCGCGAGAATCAATCCGAAGAAGACGTCCGTCCCCCAGTGGATCGCCAGGTACATCGTCGAGATGATGACGCTGATCGCGATGAGGACGGCGACGGGGAACCACTTCGGATACTCCTCGCGCGTGTAGTAGGCGAAGATGCCGACCGTCGCGGACAGCGAGGTGTGCAGCGACGGGAAGACGTTGGTGTTGCGGTTGACCTCCCCGGTGAGGTACTGGTACTCCGGATTGTTGTCGTACAGCATCGTCTCGGCGACGAACTCGGGGAGGATGTTTCGCGGTCCGTACGCGATGACCAGCACGTACAGGACGACGCCGAGCGCGTAGTTCAACGAGTAGGCCGTCAGCAGACGGCGGAACATCGTGGTATCCGAGAGCGCGAAGTACGCCACCGGCGGAAAGAGCAGCAGGAACGTGTAGCCGTAGATGTAGCTCGCCGTGAAGTAATCCGTCAGCAACGGCGTGGCGATGTCCTGGAAGATCAGGACGAACTCGCCCTCGATCGAGCGGATCGTCTCGGTCATGTAGAACCCGACGTTCGGCTCATTTTGGCGCATATACCGGTTGAGCATCAGTACGGTGCCGAGAACGAGGAGGGTCGGCGCGGACGTCCGAAGCCGCGGTCGAAACTCCGAGACCGTCCGCGACAGGCGCTCGCGGCCGATGAATACGCCGGCCGCAATCGGGAGCACGAATCCGATGACGATCGCCACTTGCGTCAGTACCTCGGCTAACATCAGTATCGCCCCTGGAGTCGATTCTCGTCGTCGGTGTAGTAGCCGGCCGCCTGAAACGCGTTGCGCGCCGCGTTGACGTTGAGCGTCCCGTCGGTGCCGGCGAACGGCGTCTCGGGGTCCGCGCCGTCCCACGCGAGGTCGTCGGGCGTCCACTCCTCGGTCACCGGCGTCGCGAGCGGCTCCGCGTGACCGCCGAAGACTTCGCTCGCGATCCACTCCTTGTCGATCAGCCGACAGACCGCGCGTCGGAAGTGGAGGTTGCTACACGGCGGCGCCCGCGCGTTGAACCCGATGTGGTAGAACGTCCACGAGGGCGACTCGAGCCGTTCGACGTCGGGGTCGTTCTCGGGAATGTCGCTGAGCGAGTACGCGGCGAGCATCGACGAGGTGACGTCGGCGTTGCCGCTGGCGACCCGCGAGATGGAAGACGGGCTGCCGGGATCGACGGTAAATCGGAGCTCGTCGACGAGCGGCGCGAGGAGGTGGTCGCCCTCGACGTCCTCGCGCAGCGTGAAGTGATCGTCGAACCGCTCGAGCGTGAGGTGGTCCCGTTCGGAGTTGTTCTTATACTGGTAGGGGCCGCTCCCGGTCGGATCGATCGAGTCGCTGGTGACCAGACTCCACGATCCTTGCGGCGCCGAAAACTCCTGGGGGTCGCCGAGCCGGTCCTCGAGCTCCGATTGCCAGACGTGTTTCGGGAGGATCGGGACGGTGAAGGCGCGCTCGCAGACGTCCGTGCCGGCGGCGGCGGTGATCCGCAGCGTGTACGCGTCCTCGATCTCGATATCGTCGATCGCGCTCGCGTGGCCGCGATAGCGGGGCGGCGGCGACGGCGACGCGCGGCCGAGCACGGTATCCTGGAAGAACTGATAGGTGAACTCGACGTCCGCGGCGGTAACCGGTTCGCCGTCGTGGAACCGACAGTCCTCGCGGAGCGAAACTCGCGCGGTCGTCGTCGGTCGGGTCGGCCCGGTAGTCTCCTCGGCGTCAGCCTCGTTCGTCTCGGACCCCGTGACCCACTCCCAGGAGTCGGCGAGCCACGGCAGGACCTCGCCGTCGACGACGGTGCCGAGCGAGTCGTACAGCAGGTCGACGACCGTCCCCCGCTCCCGGACCGTCGCCGAGATCGGATTGACGTTGACCGACGGCCGGGCGTCGGTCACGAGCGCGTTCAGCCGGTCGACGCCGGCGTCCGGCTCGAGGCCGAGATAGCCGCGTCGCGTCGCGAGATGGCCCTGGCCCCAGCCGTCGAAGCGGGTGGTGTTGGCGACCCGGATCTCCTCGGGGCGACAGATCGGATCGAACGGTTTCTCGTCCGCGACGCCGCGGAGTACGTTGGCTAAGCGTTGCTTCCGTTGCTCACCGTCGGCCCGGCGTTGGTCCTCCAGGAGGGTGTCGAAGGCCATGCTGTCGAACCCGAAGGGGTTCTGCCAGCCGGCCTCGTTGGCGTACGTGGAGTGGAGGGCTTCGTAGAGGAAGTCCGGATCGTAATCGGCGGGATGCTGACCGACGTAGATATCGAAGTCGTGGTCGATCAGCACCGCCTTGAGAAAGTCGGTACGAGAGCGCACCTTGAGGGTCACGTCCACGCCGATCGACTCGAGGTGGGACTCGAGGTGATAGGCGATCCGGATGCTTTCTCGGTCGGCGTCCGCGGGGACCGTCACGATGGAGAGCGACAATTGGTCGGTACCGTCCTGGTCGACGACGCGTCTGACCGTATCGACGCAGCCGCTCAGAGAGAGCGAGAGCCCGGCTGCGCCCGCAGCCAGGACGGAGCGTCGATCGACGCCATCAACAGGATCGGTTGGGTTACAATTCATTCAGTCTATTACACCTCTTTGCTGTTGATATATAACAATATTGCGTACTACAATCGGCTATGGGGCACAGTCAAAAACTTTTCCAATCGGCCGTATTTCCGGCTGAACGACGCGTTGTATGGCAATTGATGACGCAGGGCGGAACGGACGGACGGGCCGGCTCCCGACGCTTCCGGGACCGCGTTCGCCGGCGACTGACTCGATCGTCGACTGCGAGAACACAACATCAATAGGCGAACCGCCGAAAGGGTGGGTATGGACGTCGCCGCCGAACGGATCGAGCGCCTGCACGACCTGGCTCGAGCGGCGGCTGCCGACGACGAGCACGACCGGGCCCGCTACTACGTTCGCCTCGCGCGCCGCGTGGCGGAACGAAACCGGCTCACGCTGCCGCGGACGTTTCGACGCTTCACCTGCGACCGCTGCGACGCGTACCTCCGGCCCGGCCGAAACGCCCGCGTTCGACTGCAGGACGGCCACGTCGTGATCACCTGCGACTGCGGGGCCCACACGCGGTATCCGTACGACGATCAGTAGGGTTCGAAACGCCGACGCGCGGGGCCCGGTCGGGGCCTCGAGAGTGTCCGTCTTCCGTGGCAGTCCGATTCGAGAAGATTCAAACGGCTCGGACGGGTAACGGTGGTTATGGATACGCAAGCCCTCAAACAGCAGGCACACGACCTCGACGTCACCGTCTGGGTCGGCAAGAGCGGTATCGACGCGGTCGTCGACGAACTCGACGACCAGCTCGACGACCGCGATCTCGTGAAGGTCAAACTCCTCCGCGCGGCGCGGGCCGGCGGTTCGACCGAGGAGAAGGCGGCCGATCTCGCCGACCGCGTCGACGCCGAACTGATCGAGACGCGCGGACACACCGCCGTCTTCTATCGATGAGCCCCGCGGCCGATCCCGCCCGCGTTCTCGCACAGGCGAACGGGTTGGGTCCGATCGGTCGCACGCTCGAGGAGGCGGGAATCGCCGACGGCGCGCTGGCCGCGAGCGCCGCGAGCGTGCTCCGGTTCGCGGTCGCCGTCGTCGCCATCTGGTTCGTCGGTCGGACGGTCGTCCTGCCGCTGATCCGACGGGCGCTCGACAGACGGGGCCTCGACGAACACGCCAAGAACCCGCTGTTGATGTTGTCGCGGTTCGGCGTGCTCTTTTTCGGCATCGCCGTCGCCTTCGGCTTCGCCGGCTTCGGGAACTTCCTCGTGTCGATGGCCGGCATCGCGGCGGCCGGGGCGCTGGCGATCGGTCTCGCCATGCAGAACGTGATCTCGAACTTCGTCGCGGGCGTGTTCATCTACACCGACAAGCCGTTCCGGATCGGCGACTGGATCGAGTGGGACAACGGCGACTACGCCGGCGTCGTCGAGGACATCAGCCTCCGCGTGACCCGCGTCCGGACGTTCGACAACGAGTTGCTCACGGTGCCGAACTCGGCGCTCACCGACGAGGTACTCAAGAATCCGGTCGACGCCGACAAACTCCGACTGAAGTTCGTCTTCGGGATCGGCTACGACGACGACATCGAGCGGGCGACCGAGATCATCGTCGACGAGGCCGAGCGCCACCCCGACATCATGGACGACCCCGCGCCCTCCGTCCGACTGACGGAGCTCGGCGACTCCGACGTCGGCCTCCAGTCGCGGTTCTGGATCGCGAACCCGTCTCGAGCCGACTTCGTCCGAACGCGCGGCGAGTACGTCACCGCGGTCAAACGGCGCTTCGACGAGGAAGGGATCGACATCCCCTACCCGGTCCGCACGCTCGAGGGCGAATTCCAACTCGAGGAAGGGCGACACATCGGCCAGCCGGCCGAATAGGCCGCGGTCGGCGGTCTGGAACCGGCTCGAACGGACGCTACTCCGACGGGAGTTCCTGGACGACGGCGTCTTCGGGCGGCTCGAACGCGAACGTCTCGTCGTCGAGCCCCTCGTTGAACGAGACCGTCTCGAACTCGTGGATCAGCTCGTGGCGCTCGCCGTTCGGTCCCTCGTAGACCAGCCGTTCCTTCAGCGGGTAGTCGTACTCGGCGTCGATCCAGAGCTGCTGTTCGACGATGGTGAGATCGTCGGGTGCCTCGACCGTCTCGACCGCGTAGACGTACTCTGTATCGCCGACGAGCACCGAGATGCCGCGCTCGACGGCTTCCTCCTTCGCCTCGACGTCGAGCACGTGGGCCTCGCGGTCGGCGATCTCCTCGGTTCCCTCGTACTCGAGGTCGTACCACTGGCTGTACTCGGCGGCCTGCTCGGCGCGGTCGGCCCGCACCGCGTCGTTGTCGAAGGGCTCGTCCGGTTCGAACCGCTGTGCCATCCCCGACTGGGGATAGTACCACCACGTCGTCGACGCGTTCGAGACGTACTGGTCGCCCACTCGGCCGGGGGACGTCGACTCGAGTACCTCGTCCCGGTAGTCGACGTACGGCCGTTCGGCGACGCGAAGCGTCTCGGTACTCGTGCCGTTGCTGCCGTTGACCGTCACCGTGACTTCGCCGGAGACGTCCTCGAGGTCGTCGCTGTGGACGAACGCCGACTCGAAGAGAGACTCCGGCTCGGGCTCGTTCGTGGGCGGTGCGACGGCGACGCAGCCGCTCGTGAGAACGACCACGAGCACAGCGAGAACGACCGCGGCTCGACGGGGTTTCATGTCATCAGTCACTTCACAGCACAGTCCTAAGTTTTTCCATCCGCACGGGGACGAAAACTCCCTCCGATGTGCGAGCCGAAGGGGACCACCCGCGGGACCCGCACCCGGCTGCGAGGTCGGCGGTCGGCCGCGGACCCGACTCGGCCCGCGACTGTCAGCACCCGATTACAGTGCACCCGACACTACCAACGTGTTTTGGCGATGCTACAAAGAGTTAGCCGTCCGAAAAACGGCCCGGGCCGAGCCGAGACGCCGACTGGACCCACACACACTCGAGAACCTATGAGCAGTAACTGTCCGGACTCCGACGCCACCGACAGCACGATGACGCCGAACCAGCACTGGTCGAGCGTTTCGAAACACGTCGTCAACAGCTACGTGGAAGCGAACCACGCCGTCCTCGCCGCGATGGGTCTGACCACGTCGTCGGGCGCCGAGGGCCCGACGGCGGACGGCGAGCCAGAGACCGTCGAGACGCCGGTCGTCGAAGTCGCGTACAGCGACGAGGCGTGGATCATGGAGCGTTCGACCGACAGCTACGACGAGCTCGGCGTCGGCGACTACGTCCGATTCACGAAGCCGATCGAGGAGACCGACGTCTCCGCGTTCGCGCAGGTCTCGGGCGACACGAACCGCCTGCACCTCGCTGACGAGTTCGCCTCCCGGACGCAGTTCGGCGGCCGGATCGCCCACGGCACGCTCGTCGCCGGAACGATCAGCGCCGCCCTGGCCCGGTTCCCCGGGCTGACGATCTACCTCTCGCAGGACCTCGAGTTCCAGGCGCCCGTCGAGGTCGGCGAGACCGTCACCGCCGCCTGCGAGATCGTCGAGGAACTGGGCGACACCCGCTACCGCCTGCACACGACCGTCGAGAACGCCGACGGAACGACGGTGATCGACGGCGAGGCGGTCGTGGTCATCGACGAACAACCCGGCTCCTGAGCCGTTCTCGCGTTCGACTCGTTCGTCCCACGGAATCGCCGCGGAACGACGGCGCCGCGTGGCCCGACGCTGGCGCTCGTTCGAGACCCCGATGGCGACACCAGTCACCAGTAGTGACCCCTCTGATCAGCAGCGACGGGGACGACAGCTCTCGAACAGCCGGCCGAAGTCGATCCGCCGTCCTCCCAAACAGCTGATTTTCCAATCCTCCCTCGAGAGGTCGCCCTGGCCCTGGTTTCGGTCGTCTCTCGTCTTCGATGTCGAAACGAGCCAAAATAACTTGGAGCAATGGTGATGCCCCATCGGCTCGTTTTCGTACTTAATGAGCAGGTCAGAATCCGGGACGAGGATCGTTGCAGTGTGTCGCTCCTGTGAATCGGTGTTCGTCTCCGAACAACAGCCGGACGGCACGATCAGACCGATCGGTGTCTCGGAGGAGTGCACCTGCGGTGACGGCGACTTCCGCCGGATCGCTCCGTCGGAAGACGCCGCGCCGACGGCGGCTCCGCCGTCGGACTGAAGCGAACGGCGGCGCCGTGACGGATTCGGGTATCGACGGCCGCGCTCGATCGTCGCTCGTCGATACCCGACAACAACTGATTTTCGCGTCCGAAACGACGACGAGCCGATAGCGCGTCGATCGTGGCGGTCGCGGCGCTCGAGCGGTTCCGCGCACCGACGACTACGAACGACTGTCGGTCCCGGCTGAGAGACCGAACCGTTCCAAACGGGCGGCTCAGTCGTCTGCCTGCCGACCGCCGACCTCCCCGGGGTCGCCGTCCTGGCCCTCGAGTTGGCCGGGCGTCGGTGAGACGACGTTGGCCGCCTCCTCGGGGGGAACGTCGAGCGGCGTGATCCGGACGCTCGTCACCTTGTACTGCGGGATGAACGACGTCGGGTCGAGCTCGTGCTGGGTGAGCTCGTTGATCGCTCCCTGCGGGAAGTGCATCGGGATGAAGACGACGCCGGGATCGGAGGTGTCCTCGACGTTGGCCTTCACGACGATCTCGCCCTGCCGGGACTGGACGCGGACGTACTCCTGGTCGTCGATGCCCAACTCGTCGGCCATCTCTGGGTGGATCGTCACGAAGCTCTCGGGGACGTGGTTCATCAGCGTCCCGACCCGGCGGGTCATCGTGCCGGTGTGCCAGTGGTAGAGGACCCGCCCCGAGGAGAGCGTGATCGGATACTCCTCGTCGGGCATGTCCGGTGGCTTGGCGTAGTCGGCGGGGACGAAGCGGGCCTTCCCGTCCTCGAAGTTGAACTCGTCCTCGTAGAGGTAGGGGGTGCCGGGATCGTCCTCGTCGAAGCAGGGCCACTGGATTCCCTTGGTCTCCTCCTCGAGTCGCTCGTAAGTGACGCCGCCGTAGATGGGAACGAGGGAATTGATCTCGTCCATCACGTCGGCCGCCGAGTCGTACTCCCAGTCGTAGCCGAACCGCCGGGCGAGCTGGATGAGGATCTCCTGATCCGGTTTCGCCTTCCCCGGCGAGTCGACGGCGGGCCGGACCCGCTGGATGCGCCGCTCGGTGTTCGTGAACGTCCCGTCCTTCTCGGCGGCGGAGGCGGCCGGGAGCACCACGTCGGCGTACTCGGCCGACTCGGTCAGGAAGATGTCCTGGACGGCGAGGAAGTCGAGCTTCGTCAGCGCCTGCTCGGCGTTGTCGAGGTCCGGCTCCGAGAGGACGGGGTTTTCGCCCATGATGAACATGCCCCGGAGGTCGCCGTCGTTGACGGCGTGGAACTGCTCGGGGAGGCGGAGCCCGACGTCGTTCGGCGGGCGCTCGCCCCACTCGTCCTCGAACTTCCGGAGGACCTCCTCGTCGCCGAGGTCCTGATACCCCGGGAGCGTGTGCGGGGCCGGCCCCATGTCGCCCCCGCCGCCCTGGACGTTGTTCTGCCCGCGGAACGCCGAGAGCCCGGCGCGGGGCTTGCCGAGGTTGCCCGTCACCAGCGCGAGGTCGGCGATGGCCAGGACGTTGCGCGTCCCGGTCGTGTGCTGGGTCAACCCCATCGCCCAGCCGAAGATGCAGGTGTCGGCGGTGGCGATCGTCTCGGCGGCCTTCTTCAGTTCCTCGGCGGGGACGGCCGTCAGCTCCTCGACCTGCTCGGGCGTGAACGGCTCGACCTTCTCCTTTAACTCGTCGAAGTGTTTTGTCCGCTCCTCGATGAACTCCTCGTCGTGGAGGTCGTTCTCGATGATGTACCGGATCATCCCGTTCATCCAGGCCACGTCCTCGCCGGGGGTGGTCCGGATGTACTGGTCGGCGTGCTCGGCCAGCCCCATCTCCCGGGGATCGATGACGATGAGATCCGCTCCGTCGCGGACGTTCTGTTTGATCCGCGTCGCGAGGACGGGGTGGGACTCGGTCGTGTTCGAGCCGGTGATGAGGTAACAGTCCGTCTCGCCGATGTCCTCGTTGATCCGGTTGGTCATGGCGCCGTAGCCGACCGTCTGCTGGAGGGCCGCCACCGTCGAGGAGTGACAGAGCCGCGCGCAGTTGTCGACGTGGGGCGTCCCCAGGACCTGCCGGGCGAACTTCTGGTTCAGGAAGTTCTCCTCGTTGGTCGTCTTCGACGAGGAGATGACCGAGAGGCTCTCGCTGCCGTGTTCGTCGCGGATCTCCGAGAGCCCCCGGTAGACGCGCTCGAGGGCTTCCTTCCAGGACGCCTCGCGGAAGCCCTCGCGGCCGACCGGGCCGTCCGGTGCGTCCTCCTTTCGAACGAGGGGTTTCTCGAGGCGGTCGTCGGCGTCGACGTAGTCGTAGCCGAACTTCCCCTTCACGCAGGTCGAGAAGTCGTTCGCCGGCGCCGAGTCCGGGTCGGCGGGCCGGACGCCGAGCACCTCGCCGTCCTTGCCGTAGAGTTCGAAGCGGCAGCCGACGGCGCAGTAGTTGCAGGTGGTCTCGGCCTTCTCGATCCGCGAGAGGCGCGCGTCGCCGATGGTCGTCGCGACGTTGAACAGCTGGCCGGCCGGCATTGCCTGACTGGCGATCTCCTCGGAGACGTGTTCGAACTCCTCGAGAGCGCGGTCGCCGACCTCCTTCAAGGTGTGGCTCATCTGCCGCTTCGAGTCCCCGGCGCGCGATCTCGCGATCGACATGAAGCGGGCGACGCCGGAGAGCTCCTCCTCGGGCTTCGCTCGGCCCTCGACGTCGTAGGGGAGGTCGCGGTTCGGCGCCTCCGTCTGGTCGGCCGTTTCGGCCTTCGGGCTCTCTAAGACCTTCCCGATGGAGTTCTCCTGCGTGAAGCCGGGCAGCGGAATCGTCGCGGCGTCGGTCAGCCCCTGCTCGACCAGCGCGCCGGTCGGACAGACGGTCGCGCAGTGGCCACAGGAGACGCAGGTGGACTCGTCGAAGGTCTCCTCGCCGTTCTGGAAGGCGATGCGGGTGTCCTGACCGTTGCCCTCCATTCGGAGGACGCCCTCGACCTGCACGTCGTTGCAGGCCTCGACGCAGCGGTTACAGAGGATGCACTTGTTGCGGTCGATCTGGATGGCCGGCGAGGTGTCGTCGAGCGGTTCGTACTGGTCCCGGTCCTCGAAGACGCCCCACCGTGGCTCCTCGACGCCCTGCTCGATGGAGGTGTCCTGCAGTTCGCAGCGGCCGTTCTGGCCGCAGGTCGTACAGCGGAGGTTGTGGTCGGAGAGCTGCAGGTCGAGGTTGACCTCGCGGGCCTCGGCCGCGTCGTCCTCGTCGGTTCGGACCGTCATCCCCTCCTCGACGGGGTGCGAGCAGGACGTCACGAGTCCGTGTTCTTCCGTGTGGACGGTGCAGGTCCGACACTCGCCGCGCGGCCCGATCGCGTCGGCCTGTTCGGTGTCGCGGTCGTAGTAACAGAGCGCGGCCAGCTCGTCGGCCGGCTCGACGGACTCGATCGCGTCGATGATCGTCGAGCCCGGCGGGACCGAGACGGGCGTCCCGTCGACCGTGAGGTGGGTCATTCCGTCCTCGCCGTCTCCGGAGCGAACGTCCGGGTCGTTAGCGGTCCCGGTCTCGAACTGCTCCGTGAGCGGCGTACTCGGCCGCGGATCGGCGACGTTCGGCACCGAAGGGAGCTTCTCGACGGCGGTCGGTCGCCGTTCGGTTTCCGCGTCGTCGACGTGGCTCGCCGGGTCCTCGCTGCTCATCGGTTCCCCCCCGTCTGGCGTCCGGCGGTCTGGGTCATCGCGCCCTCACACTCGCCGCTGGGACAGCGGCCCTCGGTGTGAGCGGCCACCTCGCGCTCGAACTCGCGCATCCCCGTGACGGCCGGTCGAATCGCCGTGCGGCCGAAGTGGCAGATGCTCGTTTCGCCCATCACGCGGGTCAATTCGCGTATCTTCGCGTCTTGGTAGTGACCGTCGTAGATATCTCGAAGCATGTTCGTGAGTTCCTGGGTTCCCTCGCGGCAGGTGACACAGCGCCCGCAGTTCGACTCCATCGCGAAGTTCGCTCGCCGCCCGGCCGTCGCGAGCACGCAGTTGTCCTCGTTTAATAGTTCGACCACGCCCTCAGTTCCGAGCCCGGCGCCGGCGAGGGCGGGCGCCGACGGTGACTGCGAGAGCGACCGCGTGAGCCCGCCGAACTGGCCGCCGACGCAGGCCATCTTGAACTGCCCCTCGAGGGAGACGGCCTCTCGAGCGTCGGCCAGGTTCCCACCGGTCGGGAGCTCCAGGGTCGCCGCCGCGTCGACGTCGCCCGTGACGGTGACCAGCCGAGTGCCGGGATCGGCGTCGTCCGCGTCGAACTCCTCGGGGTGGAGCATCGCGCGGCGGACCTGCGCCATCGTCCGCGGGGTGTGGACGACGGTCGGTCGCCCGTAGAGCCCGTGTTCGGCCGGCGACGGCGGCCGGAGGCGCGCCTCGAGGCGGTCGTTGCCCTCCATGGCCTCGAGGGCCATCGTCGGCTCGCCGGCGATGAACCGATCCGGCCCGACGACGACCTCTGGCCCACTCTCTCGATCGAGTTGTTCGGCGAACCGCTCCTCGGCGTTTCGGGCGGCCTCGTGGACGCGCTCGCGGGCTCGGTCGTCGTTCTCGTTGCAGTAGACGACGACGTCGTCGGCGCCGACCAGTTCGGCGACGGCGAGGGCCCCGTCGAGCACCTCGCCCGGCGCGGCCTCGAGCAGCGTCCGATCGGTCGCGTTGCGGTCGTCGCTCTCGTTGGCGTTGACGACGACGACCGGGTCGTCGGCCTCGGAGTCGGACTCGTCAGACCCCTCCGCGGCCGCCTCGCGGGCTAGTTCCCACTCCTCGACGACGGGATCGTCGACGCTCCAGTCGCCGCGACCGCGGCCGAGCAACCCCACGTCGCGGACCCGCGAGAGCGCTTCGTCGGGGTCGTCGCCGGCCAGTTCGGCCGCCGACTCGTCGGGTACCGACGCGGGATCGACCCAGCCGCAGCGGCCGAGGACGCGGCGCCGACCCACCGCCAGCGGCCCGTCCTCGGGCGTCGGAAGCGACGCCGGCTCCGGCTCGTGGTCGACGACCGTCACGGGGTCGTCGGTCGGCAGTTCGCCGCGCTCGAGCGTCTCGACGAGCGATTCGAGTCGGCCGACGACCGGCGCGGAATAGAAGACCGTCTGACCGCCGTCGGTGAGGAGAACCAGCGGCTCTAGCTCCCGAACGCCGGTCGGTCCGGTCTCGAGGACGCGGGTTTCCTCGGCCGCCGAACGAATCTCGTCCAGCGCGCGCTGTTTTCGTCGTTCGCTCTCCGACCCGCCGGCGACGCGAACGATGGCCGCTTCGTCCGTCGACTCGGTCCGTTCATCCATTGGCCCCGTCTCCGACGCCGGGATACGAAAAAGCACACCCTGAACGGGGACGAGCGGATCTCCGGCGTGTCAGTCGCGCGACTGGCTGGCACCGATCAGTCCGGGAATCCGTACGTGGTGTCGGATCAGAACGGGGGTTCCAGCGTCGCTCGCTCCCTGCGGCGCGCTCCGAGCGCTACCGCGAGGGCGCCGAGTATCGCGACGAGCAACAGCGCCACTGCCCCGACGCGTCGCCCGCTTTCGCGTTCCGTTTCGGTCGCTTCCGACGGCGTTCGATCGCCGAACATACCCTACCGTTTGCGGACGGCACGGATAGCGTTTCTCACTGTCACCGGAATCGACAGGTCCTGCAGTGGGAGCCGACAGGTTCCGCAGTAGTGCGGTCGCGCGTCGACGCGAGCGTTCGTACGGCCTCGGGGCGAAGGCGCTGGAGTAGTTGCGCCGACGCGACTCGAGGCGATCAGGTCGCCTGCGGGTCGGCCCTGGGAGATGACTCCCGGACGTCCTCGATCCGGTAGTACAGGACGCCCACGGCGGTCAGCCCGACGACCAGCGCGGCGGTGATGATGTAGAAGGCCATGACGTAGCTACCGGTCCGTTCGACGATCTCGGAGATGAGCATCGGGCCCGCGACGCCCGCGGCTCCCCACGCCGTCAGAGTGTAGCCGTGGATCGCGCTGAGTTCCTTCGTCCCGAACAGGTCGCCCAGATACGCCGGCAGACAGGCGAACCCGCCGCCGTACGCGCTGATGATGAGGAACAGCAGTCCCGCGAACAGCCAGATGTGGGTGATCTGGGGCATCAGCAGGAACGCGGCGATCTGGAGGCCGAAGAACACGCCGTACGTGCTCGTCCGGCCGATGTAGTCGGAGGCGGTCGCCCAGAAGATCCGGCCGCCGCCGTTGAAGATGCCGATGAGGCCGACGACCGAGGCCGCGGTCGCCGCGTCGACCTGCGCGATGACCTGCGTCATCGGCGACGCGACCGACAGCAGCATGATCCCGGCCGAGATGTTGATGAACATGACCAGCCACACGAGGTAGAACCGCGGCGTCCGCAGGGCCTCGCTGCCGGTGAGTTCCGCGAGGTCGGTGTTGACGGAGACGCCCTTCTCGTTGTCGGCAGTGTCGATCTCGCTTTCGTCGATTCCGTCCGGAACCCAGTCGACCGGCGGCTTCTTCAGATAGCTCGCGCCGGCGGCCATCAGGAGGAAGTAGGCCACGCCGAGTCCGTAGAAGGTGACGGGAATACTGGTGGTCTCCATGACGTAGTTCGCGACCGGACCGGTCACGAGCGCGCCGGCGCCGAAGCCCATCACCGCCATCCCGGTGGCCATCCCCCGGCGGTCGGGGAACCACTGGACGAGCGTCGAAATCGGCGTGATGTATCCGAGTCCGATCCCGATCCCGCTGATCACGCCGAACGTCAGGACGAACGCGGCGTAGCTCTCGAGTTGGACGCTCACGCCGGCGCCGATGATTCCGAGGCCGAACGTTCCGGCGGCGATCAGTCCCGAGGTCCGCGGGCCGTGGTTTTCGACGAACCCCCCGAGAAACGCCGCCGAGAGCGCGAGGAAGACGATCGCGACGGTAAAGGCCAGCGAGACGTCGGATATCGCCCACCCTAGCTCGTCGCGGAGCGGGTTCTGATAGACGCTGTACGCGTAAATCGATCCGATGGAGAGGTGGATCGCGATCGCCGAGAGCGCGATCAACCAGCGGTTTCTGTTAGCGTCGGTTCGGACCATCACCGCCGGGTACCGGATTAGCGGGTAAATGTTCGGGGCGTGCGTCTGCACGGTGGGGCTCGTCAAGCCGTCGTTAACGCGGGTTCGTGTTTATGTATTGGCGGAGAGTCCGACGGCCGCCGCTCGCTTTGACGAGGAGCGCGACAGGCTCTAGTTCGACGGACGAGCGAATCGATCTTTCGGGCGTAGGACGTCCGAATTTGGGGGTTGAGAGGAAGATGCGTGATAGAGTGCACTGGTATCCGTCCGCTCTCGCGAGCGGGATGTCACTGCTCTATCCGCCCGTCGAGTCGCGTAGAGTCCGCCTTAATCGACGCGTAGACCCGTTCGGCCCACTCGCGGGCCATGGGCGAGTCCGTGTCGACGAACACCTGCATCAGCCCCGTGTCGTCGTCGTATCCGCCGAGTCCGACGCGTTCGTCGAAGAGCGCGAGTCCGTACGGAAGTTTCTCGCGAGTGCGGAGGGTCAATCGTCCGCGATCGACCGCCTCGGTCACGCGGGTCGGATACGTTTCACGCAGCCTCTCGGCGATGTCCGGTGGGTAAATGAGTTCGGCTTCGGTGCCGTCGAACACTCGCTGGTAGAACTCGCCGATCATCAGCGGCGCCAGATGCGTCGTGTTGAACCCCCGGAACGTCTCCGACTCGCCGACGAGCGAGATCAACCGCTCGGCAGGTCGGTCCGGGACGGTCGGTTCGGCGACCGTCACGGTCGAATCGATCATCGGTTCGATGGCGAACTCCGCGTGATGCGGACAGATCGCGTCCAACAGCGGACCCATCCGGTGGACGGTGCTCACGTTCGCTTCGAACCGGAGCACTTCGTCGGTGACCGCCTCGCCACGCCCCGTCAACTGGAATCGGCTATCGACCTTCTCGACGAACCCGTGTTCGTCGAGCCACTTCGTCAAGCGGTGGCTCGTCGCCCGCGAAACGTCGAGTCGATCCTCGATCTCGCGGCGATCCAGGGGCTCCGCTCGGAGCGCTTCGAGAACCGGACCGTGACGGACGATATCGCCGAGATGGTCCGGGTCTGCGCGGGTGCCCGCCGCGTCGAGGCGCTTGCCGAGATACTGCTGGTTCCGCGCGTTCTGCATGACCGCCTCCACGATCGGCGATGCCGGCGGAGTAAACGTGAGGTGGTCGTCTTCGGGAGCGTCCATGTCAGTCACTAGCTCAGTGTACGGTGGCATGAGTAGTAGCTCTATCCCGCACACGACGCGAAATCACTCTCACGTCCTGAGACGCCACTTCACGCCTCGAACGCCGTCTCCGTGAATGAGGCCAATAGGGCTGCGGCCCAGAGTTCAGGTATGGCATCCCAGCGCATCGACGACGAGCCGATCGACGAAGAACGATTAGACGAAATCGTCGGAATGGCCGTCAACGAACTCGGAGCGGCCTACTACGCGCCGCTGATCGTCATCGGCGACAGGCTCGGGCTCTACGAGGCGTTGGCCGACGGCGGACCGGTCTCGCCTGCCGAGTTGGCCGAGCGAACCGACACCGTGGAACCGTACGTCACCGAGTGGCTCAATGCGGGAGCGGCCGGCGGATACGTCACCTACGATCCCGAGACGGGCCGCTACGGTCTCACTCCCGAGCAAGCGGCGCTACTGGCCGATGAAGACAGCCCCGCCTTCCTCGCTGGCGGGTACCAAGGGCTGATGGGCTACCAGAAGCACCTCTCGGAGATCGAAGCCGCCTTCCGAACCGGCGAGGGCGTGGGCTGGCACGAGCACGACGCGGACGTGTGTCACGGAACCGAACGCTTCTATCGGCCCAGCTACGAGACGAATCTCGTCGACGAGTGGATTCCCGCGCTCGATGGAATGAGCGCGAGGCTCAGGGACGGTGCGCGCGTAGCCGACGTCGGCTGCGGTCACGGTGCATCGACGATCATCACGGCCGAGGCCTACCCCGATTCGGCGTTCGTCGGCGTCGATTACCACGATCGCTCGATCGAGGTCGCCCGCGAGCGTGCCGAAGACGCCGGTGTGGCAGACCGTATCTCCTTCGAGGTAGCGACCGCGAAAGAGTTCACCGGTGCCGATTACGACCTCGTGATGATGTTCGACGCGTATCACGACATGGGTGATCCGGTCGGCGTGGCGTCACACGTCCGGGAGACGCTCGTCGACGATGGAGCGTGGCTGTTGGTCGAGCCGTTCGCCAACGATCGGCTCGAGGAGAACCTGAACCCGGTGAGCAGGGCGTTCTACTGCGCCTCGACGCTGGCCTGCGTCCCGAACTCGCTCGACCAGGGCGGCGACCCGGTCCTGGGTGCTCAGGCCGGCGAAGCGCGCCTCCGGGACGTGATCACTGCGGGCGGGTTCACGCGGGTCCGTCGAGCGGCTGAGACGCCGTTCAACATCGTGCTCGAGGCCAAACCGTGACGGCCCCTCGTCCCGATCGTCGGCGGTTCAGCCGAGGCTACCGAGAACGATGGCGGTGTCGCTGAGTGTTTTCCTGGCCGGTCCGACGCGCGACGGACACGGGAGTCCGAGCTCACGCAGCGTCCCTGTCACTTAGCGGTCGATTCGCTGGATCGCCGCGAGGTTGGTTAGACGCGACTCCCGGAGGCAGCCACTCCCCCGCTCACCCGTCGATCGAAATCAGAGAAGATCGTCGTCCGACCGATAATCGCCGCACCGTTCGGCGAGTATTGTGGTACCGTCGCCCACGGATTCGCTCGCGACAGGAATATGGCGCTGCAGAATTTGTCCCGTCGGCCGCCACACGCGACCTCTCCGCGCCTGATAGCGCGGACGCGACGGCGCGGTCCGAAGCGAGCGCGGTCGGTCACAGCGAGACCGCGAGCCCGTCTCCGTCCCGTTCGTACGTCGTCTCGAACGGCGCGGACCGATCGCGCATCGTCTCCCTGAGCCACGCCGCCGCGTCCTCACCGGCGCGGGAGACGCCGTCGTCGATCTCGATCGGAACGAGCCGTATCTCGCGGAGATCTCCGTCCTCGAGCGTCGCTTCGAAGAGGTAGCTGCTGTCGTTCCGGAGGCCGCCCTTGACCCCGAAATCGTTGACGAAATCGCCGGTGTCGTGGAGCACGACGCCGTCGCCGTATCGTTCGATTCCCTGGACGACGTGGGCGCTGTGACCGTGAACGAGGTCGACGCCCCGATCGACGAGCCAGTGACCGAACGCGACGAGCCGTCCGCTGGGACGCTCGACCCAGTTCGGCCCGAAGTGAACGGAGGCGACGAGGAGATCTGGATCGGTCACCTTCGCGCGCTCGATCGCGTCGCCGACGACCCGCCGGGTTTCGGAGGCCGACGGATCCGGAGCGATGTGGGCGATTCCCGCCCGGTCGTCGGTCGCAGCGTAGCCCGCGTATCGGTCGGCGAACGAGACGACGGCGACGTCGACGTCGCCGACGGCAAACGTGGCCGGCGCGCGGGCCGCCGACGGCGTCTCGCCGGCACCCGCGACGTCGATTCCCGCCTCGGTGAGCGCGTCTATCGTGTCGGTCAGTGACACCGGCCCGAAATCCATCGCGTGATTGTTCGCCAGCGATGCGAACCGAACGTTCCCCGCACTCAGCGCGGGAACCGCCCACTCCGGGTCGCCGCGAAAGTGATGCGTCCGTCCGGGGGCCGGTTCGCCGCGCGTCGACAGACAGCACTCGAGATTACAACAGACGCCGTCGAGGGACTCGAGCCGGGGCCGGAGATCGCCCCAGATCGTCGCCGGGTCGACGTCGGACCGCCCGTACTGCCGGTTGAGCTCACGCCCGAGCATCGTATCGCCGGCGAAGCCGATCGTCGTTTCGCCGCGCCCGCCGTCGCGATCGGCGGCGGAATCGCGGTCGTCGGTGACGGCCGGATCGCCTTCGGGGACGGCACAGCCGCCGATTGCGACCGCTCCGGCGGTCGCGAGAAACGTTCGCCGGTATCGGCTCATGGGCTCGCTGGAGTCGGGTGTGCGAACCGGTCGCGCCTTCGGATCGCAACTGTTCGAGTCCACTGTGATCGCCGCATAGGACCGTTATCGACTGGGCCGATCAAAACGTTCTCGCTTCCTCCTGTCGGTGAAGGAGAGAGGACGACCCGTCGCGGAAACGGATCCCGTCGAATGCAGTGCGGTACTCGACACCGTCGCAGAGAAGTGGGCGCTGCAGGCTCCAGCTCGAGTGTAGAACGAATTAACATTTCAGGCATGAGGTAGTTGTTTTTCGAGGATTTGAAAATCGGCGTAATTGATGGAGGGGTCACGAGCTCGTAGCGTCTTGTTGACTTAAGTAGCGCGTATCGGTCACGAATTCACCGACCATCTGCTAAGTACATGAAACGAACATCGCCCGGGTTATCCTCGGCCAGCAGAATATCGATTCCCTCACTCATCTACGAACCACTACCTATGCGGATTTGCTCGCTTTCTTCTCGGGAACTGCGAATGAGAACGTCGACCCCTCACCGGGTTCCGACTCGACCCAAATGCGGCCATCGTGAATATCGACGATCCGTTGGCAGAGTGCGAGGCCAATACCAGTGCCGGCATACTCGTCAGTGGTGTGGAGGCGGTTGAACACCTCAAAGATCTCTTCAGCATTTTCCGAATCGATCCCGATTCCGTTATCCCGGACCGACAGCACCCATTCATCGGTTTGCTTCTCGGCGGTGACGTGAATACGCGGCGACTCGTCACCAGCGTACGTAATAGCGTTATCGAGCAGATTTTGGAACAGCTGCACCAGTTGCTGCTCGTCGCCCATGACCGTGGGCAGTGAATCCGAGGTGATCTCGGCGCTGGTCTCTTCGATGGCGATTTGAAGATTATCCGTCGCCTGGGCGAGCACGTCATTACAGTCCACGGGTTCGAATTCTTCGTCACTCGTGTTGAGCCGTGAATACTGCAGCAACGCATCGATCATCTCGCGCATCCGGTCGGCACCATCGACGGCGAACTCGATGTACTCCCGTGCGTCGGCATCGAGATCGTCGGCGTATCGCTGTTCGAGCAGTTGGACGTAACTCGACACCATCCGTAACGGCTCCTGGAGGTCGTGGGAGGCGGCGTAGGCGAACCGCTTCAATTCGGCGTTCGAGCGTTCCAGTTGCGCGTTAGTTTGTTCGAGTTCCTGCTGGCGATGCTTGCGCTCGGTGATGTCGCTCGCCATACCAATCCATTCGTCGATGTCACCGTCCTCGTTCAGCATCGGTACCGCACGCGTGAATGACCAGCCCAGACTGCCATCGACCTGCTCCACCCGGTGTTCGAGCTCGAACGTGCTCTCGGTCCGGACGGCTTCGTTGACGGCCTCCATGACGCGCTCCTGGTCGTCCGGGTGAATGTATTTGTCAAGCCAGTCGCTGGTCGGTTCGTTCGTGTCGGCGAGGAAGCCCCGGGCTTCGAGGTGGTGCATTTCGTTCCAATCGGAGCTCATGCGAAACACGGCTTCCGAACTCACGGAGACCAACGCTCGGAATCGCTCCTCGCTTTCGCGCGCCGTTTCATACAGACGAGCGTTATCGATGGCGACGGACGCTTGAGAAGCAATCCCCGTGATGATGTTTTCGTCCTTCTCGGTGAAGACCCCCGGCTCCGAATGGCCGAAGAAAAGGCCGCCGTGTACTTCACCGGAGTTCGAAATTACGGGAACCGCCAGGTAACTGCAGACGGGCAGATGGCCGTCGGGCATCCCATCGTAGGGCGCGTTGTTACCGTAGCGCGGATCTTCGGTGATGTCGTCCGAACGGACGACCCCCTCGCCGTGAAAGGTCGGGCCGAAGACCTCCGTATTGCGCGGCATCGGGAAATCTTCGAATTCCTCATCAGGAACTCCTGAGAGGGTATAGAGCGTGTAGGATTCGCCCTGATCATCGACGACGTTATAGAAGAAGGCACCGAACTCCGCGCCGGTTATTTCCGTACCGGCGTCCGTAACCTCCTGCACCAGATTCTCGAGGTCGAGTTCGGCGGCCAATGAGTTGCCCACCTGGTTGATCGTTTCGAGGGTGTGGGTTTGTTCGCGCAGCGCCTCCGCGGCCTGCCTGCGTTCGAGTTCGTACTCCATCCACTGCCCCATCAGGTGGTGGAACGTGCGTTCGGCCTCTGAGAACTCCTCCTTCCGTGACTCGTTCGAGACGAAGAAGAACGTCCGATCGTCGTCACCATCGACTTCGAGTTGGGTTCCGAGGTATGTTTGGACGCCGAAGCGCTCGTAGCACAGCTTCCCCTCGAACCCCTCGCTTACGGGGTCAGTGACGGCGGCGGTTTCTCCGTTATCCGCCACCAATCGGCAGTAGGTTTCGGAGAGCGGATACTGCTCGCCCGGAACGAGGTGGTCGTGGTCCCCGCGTACGGTCTCCACCTCGAACAGATCGGCCGCCGGATCGATGCGGGCGATCCCGCCGTATTCGAGGCCGAACCGCTCGCAGCCGAGCTCGAGTACCGCTCGGAGTTTGTCGTCGAACGGCCTGTCGGAATCGGCCACGATCTCGTACAATCTCTGTTGGGCCTGCTCGTGTTCCTTGCGCTCGGTGATATCGCGGATCGCCGCGAGCACGACCGGGCGGTCGTCGACCTCGATTTGGGCCGCCGAGATCTCAGTCGGAATCCGACCCTGATCCCTGCTGCGGCAGGTGAGTTCGTCTGTCCAACCGATACCCTCTTCGAACACCTCGTCAACGAACGTACCGAATCCGTCGAGTTCGTCGGGATACAAGTCGGAGGGGCCGCGCGACAGCAACTCGTCTCGCGCGTATCCGAGCATCTCGGATGCGGCCGGATTTGCGTCGAGGATTTCGTCCGCGTCGGGGTCAACGATGAGGATCGCGTCGCGGCTGCTCTCGAAGACCTGCTTGAAGTGTTCTTTCGATCGCTGGAGTTCCGTCTTCGCCTCGGTCTGCTCGCGCAGCGTCCCCAGCATCCGATCAACTTTGTCGGCTGGCTGCTCGGGGCCGAAGAACTCCTCGGGCGGAGTGTAGTAGACGTTGTGAGAGACCACGTTGTCGTGGATGAGGTGCGGGTGGGTCTCGATGACGTCTTCGAGCACCTCGGGCGGGAACCGCTCGCGATTATACTGACACATGACGGTGTAGTCCTCGTTCTGGAACAGAGAGTTGAGGGCCGCTTCGTACTCGACCAGTCGATCGGGGCTCGTATCCTCATCCAGCGCCCACGTCATCTCGGCGGCTGCCCTGATTCCCGTGTAGCCGTCCTCGTCTGTCGCCTCCGTTAGGGAGTCCTCCCAGAACTCCAGTATCGCATCCCGATTGAACGTGCCGGTCCTGCGGTACGTGTCCGCCTCCGTGTGGACGGAGAGCGCACCCGAGTCGAGGGCATCGTCCACGTCAATTCCGCGGGCCCGCATCGCTTCCAGTACTTCCGCTTTCGAGTTGTCATCCGCGATGTACAGGCATCGCTCGCCCCGCTCGAGCCCGTGGCGGATAAACGGAATGGCGGCCGCGAACTGCTCGTCTCGGCTCTTATAGATGAGTGCGAAATGGTCGTTGGCGTGGTCGTGACCATCGAGGGATTCGACCGGGCCGCGAAACGCAGGACTCTGACGCAATGCCTCGAGGCCGCTTTCGAAACCCGGCGTCCCCGGTCGGTCACTGCGTTCGCCCGGCTGACTCATTGGCAACCGGTAGTTGAGTGGTACGGTTAAATGTAGTCTTCATCTGCACGTGGATAATCCGCCCTCGTACTCCCACCGTTTGGAGCCAGCGCTCGGGAGATATGCACGCAGTACGTTACGGTCAGTGCAGTACCGATGAGACGAAATAACCGAGGGCCCCATGAGAGATGCAGCACAGAACTTCTGACAGGGTTTGGGTGGGGGTAATCTCCAGCGATGATCGGCCGCCAATCGGCGATCGATTTTCTCTCTACGGACCGGTTTGGATGTACGCGGATCCCCGTGATACCAACTCGCTTGGTCGGCATCGAACGAACGCAACGAACCGGCCCGTTCGACCGATAATCGCCGCGCTGTCGGGCGATTATTGTACCGCAAATGTATGGGCGCTGCAGGCCTTGGTCACGCGGCGTGACAATCCTTACTTTTGGCCGATTCCGGCGTTGTAGCGGTAGGTTCGAGATGGGCAGTATCCGGGACTCGTGGGATTCGCTTAAGTGGAGAACACCAACCATGAGTCTCGAACCAATCGACGCTGAAACCGCGCTCGAACTGTATCTCGCAGATAAGGAAAACGAACTCTCGGAAGCCTCGCTCAAGGGCCACAAGTACCGGCTCGGCCACTTCGTCCGCTGGTGCAACGAGGTCGAGGAGATTGAGAACCTCAACACGCTCAGTGGCCGTCAGCTGCACAGATACCGGCTCTGGCGACGAGAGGACGGCGACCTGAACAAGGTCAGTGAGAAGACCCAGATGGACACGCTCCGCGTGTTCATTCGATGGCTAGAGTCAATCGACGGCGTAGAACAGGACCTGAGCGAGAAGGTTCTGTCTCCATCGATCACTCCCGATGAGAATTCCCGTGACGTGATGCTGGACAGCGACAGTGCCTCGAAGGTGCTCGCTCACCTGGAGAAGTACGAGTATGCGAGCATCCAGCACGTAGCTATCACGCTGATGTGGCATACGATGATGCGCGTCGGTGGCGTTCACGCCCTTGATGTCGATGACTACAACCCCGACGAACAGTACATCAAGGTTCGACACCGGCCAGAGACCGGCACGCCGATCAAGAATCAGGGTGATGGCGAGCGGATGGTCGCCCTGTCGGACCAAGTTTGCGAGCTTCTCGACGACTGGCTCGAAACTAAGCGACCATCAGTGACTGACGAATACGGCCGGGAACCGTTGCTGGCCTCGCGGGAGGGACGAACGAACAAGACGACGCTGCGGGCCTACGTCTACCGCTGGACGCGCCCCTGTGTCTACAGCACGGAGTGTCCGCACGACCGCGGCCTCGGAGAGTGTTCGGCAGTCAAGCGAAACAAGGCCTACCAGTGTCCGTCGAGCGTGAGTCCACACGCAATTCGCCGGGGAAGCATCACGCACAGTCTGAATAGCGATATGCCGGACAAGGTCGTCAGCGACCGAGCGAACGTCAGCCAGCGAGTTATTGAACAGCACTACGACCGGCGCACAGAGCGCGAGAAGATGGAACAGCGGAGGGAATATTTAGATAATATCTAAGTTATAGGCGCTAGCAGCAAAATCGTCCAGCATTATTATCTGTACGACGAAATCGAATATCGGTCTTCAAGTTATGATACTATTCTGCGTTCTCAGATGGCTGTAGATGATAGAATATTCCATTTTGAACTTCTGCTTCTGGTTTATATTTGTAATCTACCTCTATCAGAACGCTTTGCTCAGGATTCAAACTCGCTTGATTTGCGACTGTGGCTGGATCAACCTCCTGGACATGAATAATCGGTATTTCATCATTGTCCTCATATTGTTCTTGGAGTGTAGCAGTTTCTGCTGAGAATATGATTGCAGCATCAAATTCCTTGTATGAATCGCTGTATACTGGTATGTCAAGTAAGTGCCCAATTGCACCATCCCTGACTCCTTCAAATGTGTCTCGTTTCCAAAGCTCACCTTCGATATCGAAATCACCGAGAACAATTGCTATAATATCATCGTTATTTCTGATTTGATATTCAATTTCGGTTAGAACTTCTTCAACACTTTCAAGGTCAACTTCATCAAAGGTAGGTTGGAGAGCTGAAACTAAGGGTGTACGGACTTGTTCAGCGAAATGTGCCCCATCCCGTGCGGTATTATCTTGCTGAACCTGGCCGAATCCGTCAACGAATGGTCTCTTTGAAAGAATGTTCTTCCACTGGATTCTTCGTATTTTTGAAGGTTTTCCGATAGAGCTAGCCCCCTCAATGATTCCTGCTTCGATACATGCTTTCCGAAGAGATATTCGATTTCCGAACCCATTCCTGAATTGGGATTTATATGTATCCACATTCTGCTGATCTAGGTTTGAATCGGCGATACGTTGTCTTTCCTCGTCTTTAGCCTGTTCTGCAGCCATTTCATGAAACGCACATGCCAGAAATATTCGTTCGTTCACATTATCCATCCCCTCAAACAGCTCATCCAGGTCATATTGATCGGGAATTTCTTCTAACCGATTTATGATCTCCTCCTCACGCTGGATGATCGGATCTTCTGCTGGAATAGGATTTTCAGAAGGTAAGTTCTCACTGTCATTTAACCAGTCTTCTTCGAAATTGGCCAATAGGAGCAAGCAGTATCCATCTAAAATCCAGTCACCCACTGTCATTTGAACTGCTTTCGCACCGCCAAAGTCATCGGGACCAAACATATCTCCCCACCGCTCTAATTTGAGCGGGTCATTTGACCCAGAAAAGATCGCGTTATAACCTTCCACTACAACCTCAACTGAATCAAAATATTCCAGTACGGCATTATCTCTTATATCATTGAATGTGTCCTCTGAGAGACTGCCTTCTGTATAATAGTGGAAAAGAGCAGATGCTGCAGTAAACAGCAACCGTTGCCTATCGATAATCGCTTGTAGGAATCGTTCTTGGATAGCCTCTAGAACACTGATTCGAGAACTGGGTGAGGACTTCTCCTGCTCTGAATCTTCACCGCTCCTGATCCGGTTGACTTCACTCCTGATAGCAGACTCTCTCTCAGAAGAATAATATTCCTTAGTCAGATTCCAAGAACGCTTGAATCCTAATGATGTATCTTTTTCCAGCGAATTCTTTAGAATCCATTCTAGTTCTTCAAGTGACTTCTGATTATACTGATAAAGATGTTTGAACTCTGTTAGCGAATCTGCGCTAGTAACGTCCATCCCAAGTAATATTTGGCGGAAGGATAAGAGAGGATACTCCAAATGAGGGATCTCGCTAGGTGAGCGAACGTAACAAGAACGCAATCGTGTTAGTGCATTACTCACAGGAGAATACAGACGAGCTTCCTTCCACCGATAACCGGTCGCCGCAATTGTATCAATAACAACTATTCGAAAGTCATGTTTTCCTAATTCAATTGTTTGGTCATGAATCTCCTGTAGATCGTTATAAAGAGGACCAATAGGATCTGTACTTAATGACCAATTCCAGTCCCCTTCACTACTGACATCCTCGTAATATGTTTTCACAAGTTCTTCGTATATTTCACAGATTGATTTAAACCGGGGTTCGTTCCCTTCTTGGATTGCTTCGAAAGCTAATTGTTGAAGTTGGCTTCGGGAATTTGCAAACTCTTCGTCATTAGTTCTCCAGACTGGATCTTTTGACACCTTGAATGTCTTAGAGAGCTTGACTGAGTCAATGGACGTTCCATTTCTGTTATCAATCTGTACTAAAGTGGTATTCGGCTTGATTCTATCTCCGATCTGGGCCGAGATCTGGGCTTCTACTTGTCCACCATTCTCACCCCCGTCTTGGATTGTAATAGACCTAATATTTTTATAATTTATATCTGATAAATAACCATCTGATTCCCCATCCTTCATATTTGCTCCAGTAACTCGTTTAGTGCTGTCCAGAAACCTTCGTGATCCCGTGAACTGACCAACTCCAATCCCAGGGAGCGACATAACGAGTTCATCTGCCGCTGCACGAAGTCGTTCTCTATGGATTCTTTGTCTGACCTGTAGCTGCAACCTTGACTCCAATAGTTCACGAAACGGATACCCAAGTAACAACGAGATAGTCAGCCAATAGAATCCTCCAATGGCCACTAGTGATCCAGCAGACAGCAAAATAACCCCCGTGGTTTCTACAGGTCGTGAAGCGTCTACGATATGGACAATCGTCGCATTCGCTCCAATAGCAGAAAGGAGAAACCCAACAAATGGAACAACTTTACTTCGTGCCAAGAACAAATTGAGGATGTTCGTTCCGAGGTCACGAGACGCAATTCGTTCAATTAGAAAGACGATTACAATAGTTCCTGCACCAGTCAACCCCACTTGAAGACTCAATAACTGACCTGGAACATCCTTCCCAAGATTTGTCTCTGGCAATAACCAGATGGATATGCCAAGAATAAGAAGAGTAAAAACAGGGCCTGTCAGAAGTCCATTTTTTCCGAATATCGAAAGATAGGCACGCGTTCCTCTTTTCCGAAATGAAATCCGGCCCGTGCTGAGTAGATTACCGATGGTGGCTCTCAACCGGATGGAGTTCCAAGGAGGGAGAAAGAATTTGAAGTACCATAGGATAAGCGCAGTCAAAAGTACGAGAAAAAGAAACGTGCCGAACAGAGTGAATGGCTGACTGGGGTCTGGAATATCAGAAGGGGCCCAAGGCCCGAGTTGAGTCATACTAATGGCGAAAAATCCCACACCCTTAGTCATTTACCAACGAAGTATGATCATCAGAATACTCAAATCTACCTGATTTCTTCATCCACGGCGTTTCAGTGTTGACGAAGGATCCGTGATTACTCGTGATTGAACCCAGAGTTGGGATCGTCAGCGGCGTTCCGGAACTCGTCTTCGTAGCGTTCGCGTTCTTCTGCGTCGTCAGGAAGGTCGTAGTGTAGTTTCTGGACACGTGGGGAGACATCACAGCGCTGGTCGATTCCGCCTGCAGAGACTCCTCTGTTCTTTTGGTCTGTGATATACCCTGTTCGGATGTGATGGGGGGCTCGACTGCTAGGACATTTGTAGGCGGAGTTGTTTTTCTGGGCTGCTTCGCAGTCTTCTGGATCTCGGTCGTGTGGACAGTCTAATCCGACTGCACACGGGCGAGTCCACTTGTAAGCGATTTTCTGTAACGTTGACGGACTCATTCTACCGTCGCCTTTCGTGAGCAATGGTTCCCTTCCCTCCTCGTCAATTACTGGCGGTCGCTGGTCATTGAGATAGTCCTGAATGATCTCTGGAACATCGTCATAGAGAGTGATTTCCCGTTTACTGCCTTCGTCATTTTTGAGCGGAGTCGTCTCTTGGCTCTCGTAGTGAAGAACCCGCTCATCGTAGTCGAAGTGAGGTACATCACGGCCGATCAACCCGCCTTTCCGCGGACCTGAATGGCACATCAACTCCATCGAGACGTGTTCTATATCGGCGTACTCGTATTTCCGAAGGTGATCTAGAGCTGCTTTTGCTATTTCTGGGTCGAGTTTCTTCTCGTCAACACCCTCTCCTCCGTCATAGTCTATTTCTGGGATTTCAACGCACTTCTCGAAGCGAACCGGAGCCATACGATGTTCGATCAAATAGCGGATGAACTCACGGAACAGATACATATCGTCTCTGAGCGTCGTGTCCGATAACGGTTCGTCCCGAGACAGAGACTCGTACTTCCGCCATTTGTCGTATCGCTCTACGTCCTCGCTTGTGAGGTCCTCGGTTGTCTCAACGCACGCTTCATCTTCGAGGTACGTCTGGAGATAGTTCAGTTTCCGCTTGTACTGCCCTGTCGAATTGACCTCCTCTAGTTTCTTTTCCCGGAACTCACTCAAGACTGCCTCCATCGAGCGGGACTTCAGCGAGAGTTCGGGAAAGGAGTCCGCCATGTGGTCCACGACGGTGGACGCGATTTGTTCGAGTAATTCCTCTGGCGGATCACCCGAGAGGTGTTGTTTGAGGAACTCTACGTCATCGAGGTGGTCGGTCATTGGTTAGTGTGATCAGTTTTGTGATGAGTTTGTCTCACTCGAAGTCGTCAAGTGAGCTGTCGAAGTCGGGTTGGTAGTCTGTGCAGGCGTCGTCTGGCAGGATCTGACGGATTCGTTTCCGGAAGAAGACGCGCCGGTATTGTCGCCGCTGTTCTGCTGTGAGGTAGAAGTCCCGGACTGCTGCCGCGTCGCTACTGCCCTGTTCCTCGGCTATCTCACCAGCGGTGTCCAACAGATCAGTCTCAGCTTCCGCCAGGATGTTGTAGTAGAACGCCCGACCGTGCTTTGGAGTCCCCACGTCACCGCCGACAGTCACGTCCGCCTTCCGGCACAGGTCTTTGAAACGCTGCCGCATCTGCTTGGGGCTCAAGAACGACCGGCCTTCTACGTCACTCGGAAAGAGATGCCCATTCCAGTTTGGCCGCTGAGTGTGTTTCTCGATCAGACTAGCGAGTGCATCGAGGCCGAACATGAGCGCGACTTGCCCCTGACCGTTCTTTCGCTCAGGTTCCTCAAACTCGATGTACGAATCGTCCACATCGAGGTTGATTTGATCTACGTGTACCGCGGGCAGTTCCTTTGTACGAACGCCCCAGATGCAGTATCCGATCACTAGCATTCGCTCTTCATCTGTCTCAGCAGCGATCCATAGTCGTCGAACCTGCTCGGGTGCTAGAGGTGTCGAGTCGGAGTGCCAGTCCCACCGGAAGTCGTCTTCGAGGTCCTCCATCGGATCGTAGGCGATACGACCGGATCGACCAAGCCACTCGAAGAATCGATGTGCAGCACGTACGTAGTGATAGGCTGAATCGTGCGATGTAAGCTCACGTCGGAGACTTTTGACGACCTCTTTGAACGAGTCGTAGACTTCGGTTTTGAGTTCGGGGTCGTTTGCTATGGCGAGGATCCTATCATCACCGTATTCGTTACTGAATCGGCGGAGAACCTCGTTGAGGCGTGCACGTTGTGTACGTTTCGTAGAGGGCCTCCAACCTCGACATTCGACGCGATCATCGAGGTATGCTTTAGCTCGCTCGATGGTGGCGACGTCGTCGATGCTCCATTCGTACTCTTCCGATCCGCCTGCGGAGGTGAGTAGAATGAAGAACTCGGGCGTTCCCATATTGTGCTTCTCACGAAGAACCCACCGAAGGTGCGAGTAGCCGTTATCGGTCAACCACCGCACCGCTGGGTAGTCCCGTGGTGATTGCGGGATTTCTGTTCTCCATTCTTCGAGGAGTTCCTCCCCGATTTCCTGAAGGGCTGCGAGATCATGGCTCCAGTTTCGATACCCTTCTGGATCGTCTGAGTTGTCTTCTGAACTGTTCGTCATATCTCCCCATAGCAGGAGCGGGAACATAATTCCTATCAGAATACAAATATGTATGTGAGGAGGATTTGTCCGCAATGAAAATTTGTATTGCCAGCAGGACTTCACGAGAAGTCCAGGACGGTAACGGCCTCATCTCACACTAGCCCAAATCATTCAACGACTCTCTTAGCACTGCTAAAGGATACTATAATTATCCCGTCATAATTGCACACCACCGTGTTGAAAGCTATGTCACGCCCATTCCTTACCCAATAGCCTAATCCCCGTTCCGTCACTCGATCCCAGAAGCGTCTCAAAACATCTGTGTGTAATTCAGGATGCGTAACTCGCCGCAGTCATGCGTTTTCCAAACTAGTCATATCATCACACAGTATGCTAGATATTACGACAGTTCAAGGGTGAGGGGAATCCTATTATGCCGCGACAGAAACACGAAAACAATCTATCCGAATGGCTGAGCCGGCTATCGTTATCTAGCCACCCATGTTAGATAGAATTGGCATGCATATCATAAGCACCAATGACATTCGAAGCCTCATGTGAAATTGCTTCATCCTCATTAGTTGGGTTTCGCTTCTGATCCACATTTGGCAGTGATCCCTGATCATACTCACCCCCAGGGTAGACGGACACGCACGTTCCGTTCAATTCAGCGTACTTAGCGGCGTACAAGGGCTTCAGTACGAGGCTATTCGTAATGAGTCTCTCGTAGAGCGATTCAGGAAGATCAGTAATAATAGTCACCCGTGCGCCGCTTACATCGCCTGATTCCAGGTCCTCGTTACTGACTCCGGAGAGCGCGGAGGCTCCGACCAAATCCAGCAACGGTCTGTCTATTGTGCTGTTTGCGAGTACTGCCTTCTCATGTTCCTCATGGTAGTACCATGCAACTTTCGCACTCTGAACGGGATCCAATCGGGAACTCTTAAACCCGACTTCACGCACGAGGCGCGCCGGAAGCTGAAACTTGTTGTCTCCGAACACCGGTCGGCGCATTTCGGACGGGAAGTCAGTCGAATACGGGGGCTCTTTCGGTGTCTTAGCCATCGGTCTAACCCCGTTAAAGGGAACTCATAAACAAAAACCCTCGCTGGCCACGAACTACCTAACGTCACACCGCGAATCTAAGACCTGGAGAACCTCGTCATCAGCACCAATAACGGCAGATTCGGTAGAATCGAAGATTGGAGCTGCTATCGGAGTAATGGTGGAACCGGCTTCGATGAATCGTTTGTAATCGATGGATGGTGAGTGAATCTCGTTCAGCTAAAGGTCATCTTCACAAGGAAAGCAACTCCTTGACAATAGCGATAAAGCAACCGCCCATCACGGCTTCGTGGAAATCGCGCGTCTAGGAGGCGAGTGGGATGTGGTCCTCGGTATTCTTTCGGTGATTCGTAACTTGCGCTCGGTCCGTGATGCGCAGCTACGAATTGTGACAGGATCATTCTACGCAGCTCGAAGGAATATAGTTCTCTGCCAGAGATCTATGTTCCCTCAATACGAAGTGAGCATATGACTGGTTCCACTGGCCCCGACGAGTTTGACGATGTCAACGAGGCAGTCGGCGCGGAATGGGAAGATGAGACTACCCCTTACGAGCGCATCCGCGACGTCATCAGTCGCGTCCACACCCCAGTTTCCACAGACGCTGTCGCCGACACTGCACGCACGTCGCCGAAGACGGCACGAAAACACCTCAACACTCTCGCAGATGAAGGATTCGTCACAACCGATACCGGCGAGAACGGGGGTACGACCTACCGACGTTCACCGGAGTCGCTCGTTGTCGAGCAGGCGGCAGACATCCGAGAGCACGTCTCGACAGAGGAGTTGATCACCCGCGTCTCGGAAATGAGAGAGCACATTAGCGACTTCCAGGCCGAATACGGCGTCGAATCACCAGAGGAACTACTCGTCGAACGAACGAATCAAACCCTGTCCGAGGCGGCCGCAACCCACGACGATCTCGACCCCGAGACACTCCAGGAGTGGCAGACAACGCGGCGGAACCTCGCGTTCGCCAACGCTGCGCTTTCAATCGCCACCGCTGAACGGTTCGTCGGTGACGAGTCACGACCGAATGGAAGCACACTTGCCCAGTAACTCATTGGAAGACACAGTATGGCAGACGACGCCCGACACTCACACAGCACACGACAAGGTGGTGTGCGGGACGAGCCAGGATTCCCGTGCATCAACGCCTGTGACAGGCAAGCTCAGCGAACAAGGCATAGCCATTTGTTGAGTGTTAGTCGGAATAGAGCGCTGGCATGAATCACGCGTTTCGCGTCGGGCAACGATCCGGGATACGGGGAGTTATCGAAACCCGGACGACCAGTTCCTGCGGTGGATTCGGTTTTCTACTACCGGTGGGTTTGTCCACAGTCCACTTGATTCTCCTACAGCGCTTCATCCACCTCCTGTAACGCATCGATTGCTTGCTGGAGATGCTCTCGTAGCTCGTTACTGCCACTGCCATCACTTGCTACTCGGTCTGTACGCTGCTCGTTCACATCGGTGGACTGCACCGTAGACTCTGACTCGGGTGCCCCCCACGTTTCAGTCCGGCCCAGTGATTCATCCTCTCCTTCAGCAACTGCATTGAGCCGTTGCTGTTCATCACTCTCATCCGTCGGTGACTCATCTACAGTTTCGTTCTGGTTCGGTCCTGGTTCTTCTGACGGTCGGCCACCGCGGCTGAACGCGTCTAGCGGGAAGTCGTACGCGTATGCTCGCTTGATCTTGTTGAACGTTGTGCGGCGCGAGATACCGAGAACGTCCGTCACAGCACTCCGATCACAGCCGCGTTCCAGTGCTTGCCTGACTTGCTCGTCTTCCATGCGTTGCAGCAACAGCTGTTGATCGTCGGGGATGTGGCCACGCGCCGAGTTCTCGATTTGCTCGGTCAACCCCCACTCTCCGGTCTCGACGTCTTTATCAACGATTTGCTGGTCACGCGATTCGACGCGGTTGTCAAGCCCCATCAGCACCCACAATCGCTCACGGACTGCCGACACGGACAACTCCAACGTCAACCCGGACGCGATGTCCCCGGTTCGAAGCGGCCCGTTCGCCGCGAGGAACCGCAGGATCTCGATGTCCTGCGGCAGCAAAACGCTTCGATCTTCGTCCGTGATCTCGACCGGTGAGTCAGCCGGCGTTGATTGTTGATGCAGCCAACTGTGACACGCCCGGCACAGCAGGGTGAGGTTCTCCATGTCGTGTTCGTCCATCCCGTCCGGATCACGCTCGATGTGATGCACGTGCAGCGTCGCTAACCCGCCTTCTGCAGGCCCGCACCGCCCGCATGACTGGCAGCGGTGCTTGTACTCCGCCAGCACGTCCTCGCGTGTCTCCGGATCCACCGTCTCGTGACACTCACAGTGTTCGTTCTTCTTCGTCGATTCGGTACTCGCGTCGTCGTGAGATCGTGACTCCGAGTCTGTCATTCGTTGGTCGTGGAACCGCTGATTCGTCGAATCTCGATGCGTCACCGCGATTCTACCTGGGATATCGCTTCAATCTGCAAGCACGGACCGTCCTGACTCCGCGTGACTCGTACACTCGAATACCGTCAGCCCTCCGTCGTCGGCGTCAGCGACTTCACGTTGAAATCGGACTTACTGCAGTACCGTTCCGCAAGCCGGCCGAGCGATCGCGTCCGCAACATGTCCGCGACGTTATGCACCACGAGTTCCGCGAACCGTTCATTCTCGTACGCTGTCACCGCCTCACTACTCTCCGCGAACGGATCCATATCACCGTACCTCCCGTCGCACAACGCTTCGTACACGCCCGCCAGGTCGCCTCGCGGCTCATCCTCGTCACTGACGGTCGTATTGAACCGGTTCGTGACGAGCGGCATCACGTCGGCGTACGGCACGTCCGTGAACGGCCAGTCGATATCGTGGTGTGCGTACTGCGTCCGGAGAAACGGGACGTCGAACCCGCCTTTCCACCGCTCCCCGTTATACGCGACCAGCAACACGTCCTCATCACGGAACCGCACCTCGACAAACCCGCTCACCGCTTCGAACAACTCTCGTTCCGACTCGTGCCTAGTCACCTTCACGTGCGACTCGACACGATCCCCCACCGCAGCCTCCACGCCCGGTGCTTCCTGCCCGTTCGTCTGGACGAACACACGCACCCCGAGCGGCACCGCGAACCCGACCGTCGTCACCACATCATCTACGCTGAACCCCGACGTCTCAATGTCGACCACTACCTGCTCCAACGTCACGCCGCATCACCTTCCCTGTCCACAACGCGTTCCGGAACGCGATCAGCTCCCGGCGGCCACACGCGAAGCTCACCGAACCCGAACCGCGAGTGCGTCCCGACACGGTATACGCCGTTCACCGCTGTTCGAACCGGGTTCGGCCCCGTATACGGAACGAGTTGCCCGTGATCAACCGTCGTCACAGCGTACGTCTCGTCCCCGTCAACAAACCGTGTCTCCCGGCACCGCAACTCAGACTTATCGACACCCCACCACCACGGAATCGACTGGGCATCCCCACACGGATGCTCCGTCTCCAGCACGAACGGTGTCACCAACTCAATCCAGCACGACTCGTCACTGCGTTGAGCCGCTTCCAACCGCGAGAAATCCAGTGCCTCCACGTCCACGACCTGCGTCTCCGCAACCGACAACTTCCCAAATTCGTAGTTCCTCGCTCCCCCAACCTGCACGCCGTTGAGGACGTCCGTAGACACTGGGAGCACGTCATCGTCGCCAGGCTGGGCGTGCACGTAGCAATGCAGGTACCACGACACAGACCGTCGGTGATCCCGCATCTTCTTCGGGCGACCGAACCAGCACGTCGAATCAAACGCCACGCGATCCCCGTGTACCTGCAACGGATGCGTGTTATGCGCATCTCGCGGACGTGAGTCAAGCAACCAGCGGTGCGCCGGGTCACGAAACACGAACAAATCCTCGTACGCCTCCACCTCAGGAAGCGACTGCCCGAGTTTCCCCGCGTACCCATCCTGCGACGCCGCCAGCGGGTACTCACCGTACTCGCCCGGCAGGAAAACGCCGTGACTCACGTTCAACGCGCGAGCGACCTGCTCATCCACACGGCGTGCGATCGCATTGAACAACGCATTCCCAGTCACGAAATACGGGTGTCCCAAGTACTGCCCGTCCAACTTGAACAGCACCTGCTGCAATCGCGTCACGCACACCACCACCATGATCGGGACCTCGCCCGCAGCCAAGGCGACCCCCACACCCCGTTTCCAGTGCCATCGCCGCGACACAGGTTCTTGAACCAGAACCCAGGCAATTGGCAGTCAGGGTCGGGCCGCTCATACCGTGAGACTAACCACACCCCGTTTCCAGTGCCACGACCAGCACACCAACTCTCCCGGCGTTCTTCAAGCAGCTCAGTCGTACCGGCGTAGCTCGGCACGTCGACGAGACACTTACTCACGACGACCACCTCTCGACTCAGCAGCGCCACGCCTACGCTGTGAGTTCGACTCGGGCTCAAACGCTGCGACGAACTCCTCTACGTACTGCAGCGCCACCGACCACGACCGCACTCGACGAAGCTGCGCATCCAACACGCGCCACAGACGCGACGCATCTACATCGAACGGTAATTCCGGAAGCCGAGCCCACGTATCAGCAAACGACCGCGCCGGCACGTCACCAAGCTGCGCCGCCGGTCGCCCGTCCGGCTCCCCAGTCACATGAAGCGCGAACCCAGGCGTCGCTAACACCGTCTGGTGCGGCACGATCTCCCGCGCAGCGTCACGCGGCGTCACCGCGAGGAACAACTCATCGAACTCAAACCCTGACCGGTAATTATCGAGCAACGCCGCCGCAAGCAACGTATGGAACTTCAACGACGTGTACGGGTAGTATGGCGACTCACTGAACAACGCCGGCACCGACGACTCCACCCACGCCGCATGCAACGTCTCTGCGTCCTCACACTCGACCAGTTCACGCAACGCAGCATTGACATCATCCACTGCCTCGGTCGTCGACACTACCTGTCCAGTCAGCAGCGACAAGCGATACCAGGACTCGTGTGCGTCCACCGTTTGCTCAGGCTCACCGCGCGGCCGGCTTAGCAACGCTGCGTCCGCGTCCGCACCATGTGGCACCGGTTCGTTCACCCGCACGCCATGAAGCTCGTGCTCCGCATGCTCGTGCGACCGCGATCGCGCCTTATGCACATCATGCCGGTACACCGCCACCATCGGCTCCACATCCGACTTCACGGAATCACTCGACACAGACACGTCACTCATCCCGATCACCCTCATCGTCATCGGCAGTCGCATCCTGTTCCACTGCCGACCGCAACTCCGACGCCGGCGGTTGCAACTCGTCTAACCCAGTCGAATCAGATTCTATTTCACCAGCCACCGCGTCCTCATCTTCAGCATCTTGCGCCTCCGATTCAGTAGCCGCCCGCAACTCCGTCGCCGGCGGCTGCAACTCGTCGAGCCCGTCACGCGTGTCCTCGGGCTCGTCATCACCGCGATCCGTCACGCCGACTCACCTCCCACTATCGACTCCGACTCATCCGGTATCGACACGTCTTCATCACGCGCCGCCACACGCGCCTGCAACGCCCGCACAAACGCCGGTCGGCACTCCGACGCCCACACCTCATCCTTCTCCTCCATCGCCGACGTCGTCGCCTGCGCCCTGTTAAACACGCGACGCACCTCCCGCTCGGTGTACAACGGGTTGATCAGCCAGGCATCTGCGATCCCAGCGCCAAAGTTTCTAGCACCCCCGATCTGGAACGCGAACTCGTCACTGTGTGCGTCAAGGAACGACACTGCTTCAAGCAGCAGCCCGACGAACTCCGGCTTCACCTCACGGAGCGTCAGCTTCCACGTCCCCTCAACATTCCCCAGCACATCACGATCCGCCTGCCGAAGCGGCTTCCCACCATCCTCATCATTCCGCGACCGGACTTGATTCGACACTTGTCGGTAATGCGCCTCCGCCTCACCGTCAAGGACATCCACGTTCCGCCGAATCGGCGAAAACGACATCGGGCGGCGAAGCAGTTTGCCCGGCTGGTCACCGAACCCGCCGAACACGTTGTACACCACGCACCCGTCATCGTGATCGTCAAGACAGGTACCTTTCTCATGGTATCCCGAGTCGAGATCGCGCTCGTACACGTTCGCACGCATGTAATCCGCGTTCGCCTCCCCCGGATGGCACGCCGTCGCACCAGCAGCTTGGAGTACCTGTTCGCACCCGTGACGTAGCCAACCGCTCAACGTGAACGGCGAAATCTGGCCCTCAATCTGATTCATCGGATCATCCGCCTCATACCGATCCGACGACGCATGATGTCTATCCGTCACGATGCCATCCCCAGGGGACAACAGATTGATTTCGAGACCAACGTATAGATCCGGAAATAGCATCTCCTCAACCGATCGCGGGAGATCCAGGTCAACATCCAAGTGCGACACATCTAGCGTAGGCTCGTCACTCGACGTCATTGACCCACCTCGCTCTCCGCACTCATCAAGTCTGATTCTCCTTGATCGTCTGCAGACGGGCACTTCCGAAGCGACTTCGTCGCCGCCTCGCTCACCCCCAGTACCTCTGGAGCAAGCAAAACTGGCCACGACGATTGCGTCGCCCCATCAGAACACCACCCGACACGGCCCTTGACAAGCAATTCGCGCACGCCTAAGGTATACTCTGACGGATACTCATCTCGATTACCATCCCATAGGATGTATCCGACCTGGAACATAATATCGTCAGAAGGCCGAAACACGTACACAACAACCGCATCTCCTTCAGGAAGAGAAGAGCCGCACACCAAACATGTCGCGGCCCCTTCCCCGAGAGAAATATGTTCTATTTGTGGTATATATTCAGTTAGCCTATCAGCAACTTCTTCATCCTCTGCAGTTAATTCTTTCATGGGTTCTTTGGTGCTATTGCTGAGAACCCGCCTCGGCGGCCCTACCCGCCGGGATTTCTTCGAGAGACGGGTTCTCACTCAGTTCTTGAACCCTCACCGACTTATTGGTTTGCATATTCGCATATGTTTGCCTATTCGCAAAGTTTGTACATTTGCAAATGGTGGGTATATTTGCAATGGGCGACGGAAGCAAGGACAAGATGGCGCGGACCCGAGCATTACTGACAAAGACTGATAGAAAGCAGATCTCGAATACAGAGGAGGCCGATGAAAACAAGCGGTATCAAGCGATTTCACGTGTCAGAAGCCGTATCCAAGATGAACTTTCTAAAGACGTAGAAGTACTACGAGAACACCATCCAGAACTCTATGAAGAACTACAGGATGTAGTCTGCCAGGGAGACTCTAAATAACGATGTGAGGAAATACTTCAGCCGTGCGACCCAACTACTTCCATGCCCGTGCTGGTAAATAAATATTCAAAGGAACCAGAAATATAGACCGCAATTCATGTCCGGCTCTGGCTCGGGTATCGGACTCTTCTGGTCCGGCCGTATACCGCCGACAATCTGACGGCCAGCCTCTATGATCGCATTAAAGATGCGTTCAATCATGATTTCGTCTCTTCGGAAGTGATAGATCGGATTGTGGCTACCGTGGCTGATAACCGGTATGACTGCCCACATACGTTCACCAGTTGTCCATTGGTTAAGTCCACTGACACCCGTCCGTGCCGAATTTGTCTTACCCATAGTTCCTGTCGATATAGTAATGTGTTAAGGGAGATTCAGGCTCCTCGTAGACATACTTTACCAACAGATACTTGATATGATCTTGTATTTTGAGAATTCTCAATAGCTTCATCCAATGGGTGCGGTTGAATCGTGTAACATTTAGTAAATTATTTCCAGCCCTACTCGTTTTGTCAGAGTTATGCCGCTCAGCGAACTCTTCGACACACCAGCGGTTAAGTCGCCGTTCATCTTGTCCGGCAATCTCGCTGATGAAGAGCGACTAGCCCACTTCCCCGCCACGACGAGAGTACACGCAGGCCTCCTCAACGCAATGGTAGAGCGTGGCCAGGACCTCGTCATTGTGACGCCGTCCGACAGAGCCGAATTTCTGCACCTCCACGCCCTTGAAGCACTCTTCGGACCCAAGGTAGATGGCCGCAACGCGGTCTTCCTGCTCAGCTCTAACACGGAATTCCGCGAACGGTTCCGGCAGCTTGCTCCGATGTCGATGCGGCCGCCACACGACAAGTCTCGCTACGCACGTGAGGAGACCCCGATAGCTAACGTGACGAAAGACGGATCCCTAGCGACAGTAACGAAGAACCTGAACCACCCCGACAAGCCTGCGCGGTTTCTCTTCTCGTACACGAGCACGCGTATTCCTTCAGACGATGTCGGAGACCGGGTTCGATGTGTGATCTACGACGACTCTGTGAAGTACGACGAAGAACGCCTCCTCCGGTTATGGAAATGGAAACAGCGAAACGACGTGCCCGCGATAGTCTACTTCACGAGCAATCCGACGTCAGACCTTGTGGAGAAACTACATGGACGAGCGTTCCTCTGGACGTGGCCACCTCGGTTGTTGTCTGCCGTAGTCGAGAGTGATCGGGATAGTGGGCATGAATGGATAGGTGCCGACGAGGAAGTGAGTCCGACAACCCACTGTGCGCAGGTCGTCGCTAGGCGGGAGCAGAACCGCGTTTCGGGGCTCTCTATCGACGTCCATACGTGCGGTGACGGGGAACTCCTCACAGCCCTAAAACGGGCAAACGACCGTCGAGCGAGGTTCGAGTATTTAGCACGAGAGCTGGACGCCAACATCCTTAAGCGAGGCCAGCAGCTCGTGCGGTACACTCTGGGGAGTTTCCGCGAACTCTTGACCCCCCTTGACGTGGCGGACTTTCATGCCCGGCGGACGACGATATCAAGCCGGCTTGCGCAACTTGATCGATTCGCGGACCGCATCGCATCCGATCCCGAGGCTAATCCCGCAACCGGCACATTCCGGGATGTAGTCTCGGCTCTCGAAGAGTTGGAGGAACTTTGGGACGATGTGCCTGCGAGCGACAAGAAACAGGGCGTGCTAGTTGACAACCTGCTCTACGGTGCACTTGACAGAGGGGACTCGATTTCCGTCGTCACGGCAACAGAGAGTCAACAGCAGGCACTCAAGACGTTCCTCCAGTCTGAGCACGCTGCTCTCTACCGTGACCTGGGTGACGACCTCTCGATACACGATACTCACAGTATTCGCTCGGCAGACCCGACGGACCACATCGTCCTATACGGCGCACTCAGGTGGGGCGACCGTGATCTCCTCCGCACCGACGTCGCAACAGACGTTATCGTCATGGCGTATCCCATCGAAATGGGTCTCCTCCACTCACAGGTGGACGCCTTGGAGGATTCCTTTGAGTCGATTGCGGACACGACGTTCTGGAACGTGATCGACAACCTGACCCGTATCGCTACGGACGAACCTGCGGACGTCGAACGTGTGAACATTGACCTCCCCGAGTATGAGGAGCCCAGTACGAGCGATCTCGGTGAGGACATCTCCGTAGATGAGGCCGAAGGAGAAGACCTGGGTGAAATCGTGCGAGGGTACGAGACAGATTACGAGGACAGCGAAGACTTCGGCCCTACCGAGTATGAGACGTCCACCACACAACAGACGACCACCTCTGGTGGACGAACCGAGACCGACTGTCTCGACATCCACTTTGACGACGGCCTGTCCATGTATCTTCGCAAGGACACTGAAGTGTGCACCGTGCGCGAAGGCCACGACAAACTGTTCCAGAAGAACGCCTCACGCCTCAAGGAACACGATGTCGTCGTCCACCTGGAAGACACCAACGAGATGCGTGACCAATTATACGCGTTGATTCGTGAACGCGGAGATGTCGGACTGTACTACTACGCGAACCTGTGGAAAGTCAATCTTGAAGCCGCCTTGGAGAAGACCGGCGACGACCTTGACGACTTCGTTAAGAAGATGGAGCAACAGGGTCTCAACAAGAACCGCGGCACCTACGAGCGGTGGTACGAGATGGAAGTCCACCGAACACGGTCAAAGAAGAGCTTCTGGGCTATCGCCGATGCGTACGATCTCGACAGTGTCAAAGAGAACTTCAGCCAGGTGTGGAACGCCGTACAGGAGATGGAGACGATATACAGTCGTCTGAAGAAAGCACTCAGACAGACAGCACTTCGATCTGCCGCCGACGGAACACTAGACGACGTAATGCTGTCGGAGAGTCCGGACATCCGACTCAGCGACTTCGAGATCGGGAAGTACCTCTTCCGACTCAACGTCCAATCGATAGAGGAGGGTGTTGAGGCCAAGAGTTCACAGATAGGACGATTACGTGGGCTCTGACCACTTCGTATAGTCTCTGGTTAGTTAAGACCTTGTCTGAGTGAACTGTACCATCTGGTTTCTGCTGCTGCGCTCCTCTAGTCCCAGGCTGTTATACGGCGACTGGAACGAGTGGACTGAGTAACCTACTCCCCAGATAGATTAGTCATCCCGGACCGGACTCCTTCCCTAAACTTATGATACTTTGCTATGACGAGAGCATATGGGCCTTGGGCCGCGTGAAATTCCACCACAATCCGACTCCCGTGGTTACGTTCGACCACCGGACGACGCGTACGAGATAGACGAAGACGACAAGGAGTATCAGCAGCACCAAGCTGTCAACAACGTTCTACTGGAACGACTCGTCGAACGTATCACGGGACGAGGCGACTACGGTCAGACCGTCTACGACGTTAATCCGAAGGACCAGTTCTTCGCGGGCGCACTAGCGAGCCAGTACCAGTACCGCGAAGCCCAAGAGTCCGACGACGCGTTCGGGAACATCGCTACACGAGTCGCGCCCTTCACTATGGGGCTCCAGTTCAAGCTCCCAGCGTCAGTTCCGGACGACGAGACGGTGACGATCAATCCTACTGCGAAGGTCTACTATCGCCGTCTACCGACCTACGAGGAGCAACAGGAGTTCGGTGGGCCCGTCGGATTCGATCCGGAGATTGCTGAAGATGATGCGCTCACACCGCCTGAGGAGGACGAAGAGTCCGAGGCAGGAGATTCCGAGGACGAAGAATCCGGGGAGTATGCAGGAGACGACGCGTCACTAGAGGAACTCAGACCAGTGTACGAACGAGTTCAGATTGAAGCTGGCCCTCTCACAGTTACTGCAGGCGACCTAAAGCGAGCCGCAAAGTCCGACGGCGAGCTACCCCCACTCACGGCCGACGATGCGCTGACGGATGCGATGGAGACCTACCGGCAAGATGAGCGCCGGTACCGGGAGCCGGACCCGCCAGAAGAGGTAGACAGTCGTAACGAGGACAAGATTCCGGAAGCTGCTCTAGAAGACGAGGAAACCTTCGAGACGTTCTTAGAACAACGATTCAGTGGAGACACGCCGACGCCAGTGTGGGATTTCGAGATATCACTTACAGCTCAATACGACGAGGACGACATCATCGTCTCCGTCTCCTTCGTGAACAAACACGGTGTTGAGTACCCCGATGCGCTTAACCCTAAAGGCGAGGAATGGCGGGCTTTCTTCTTCGACGTCAACTCCGAAGTTTCTGTCGAGGAGACTCCGATTGAGCCGTTCGTCTCCGACGAGATCAAGAACGAGTACCACTACGACCCCGAGATGGATGGTCTCGGACGCAACTGTAGCGTCGAACGAACCGATCCCACCACGATAGAGACGGTGACCGTTCCGATTCACGAGCAGCGGAAGTACCGTAGCCGAGAGACACTCTCAGCCCCGTTCAGCGACTTCGCGTGGGGGACTATCGAGACGCACTTGGACCGCATCTCTCGAGAGATGGAAGAAGCCCGGGAACAATACGTGTCAATGCGCTCCGAAGTCCTGACCGACCGGAGCGACGAAGCACGCGAGAAGTTCGACGAAAACCTGGCGGCGTTCGAGAAGGAACGACGGCGCTTCGACCAAGGCCGGAAGCTCATCCGGGATGACGTGGGCCACAGTCGAGCGGCATTCAAGTTCATGAACCAGACGTTCGATCAGATGGGGGAGAAGTACGAGGAGTGGTACCTCTTCCAGATCATCTACATCGTTATGGCCATCCCGGACGTCGTGGCCCAAACCGAAGATATCGACGCTGAAGACCACTGTTTGGACGAGGTTGACGTAATCTATTTCCCAACCGGTGGTGGGAAGACCGAGGCATACCTCGGCCTCGTCGTCTTCACCGCGTTCCGAGATCGACTCAGGGGAAAGGCTCACGGGACGACGGCGCTCACGAAGTTTCCCCTCCGGTTGCTCTCTCTCCAACAACTCCAGCGCATCGCAGACGTCTTCGCGCAAGCGGAACTGATTCGCCGTCGTGAGTGCCCAGACACCGACGAGTTCAGCCTCGGGTACTTCGTCGGGAGCGGGAACACTCCGAACCAACTGATGGAAACGGACGAGGACGGAAATCTCACTGACAACATCAGTCTGGTGAAAGAGGAAAACAGTCGATACGCCGAGAAGTGGAAGATCGTGACGACGTGTCCGTTCTGTGGTGAGGATGCCGTCAAACTGGATGGCGACTACGACCGGATGCGCCTCCTCCACATCTGCACGAACGACGACTGCGACGAAGAGGAGCTCCCAATCTACGTGACAGACCGAGAGGTCTATCGGTACGCTCCGACCTTCGTGGTGAGCACGATTGACAAGATCGCGGTAGTCGGGATGCAACGCCGTTTCCGCACCCTCTTCGGGCGGTTGAAGAAACGCTGTCCGAAGCACGGGTTCTCGGGAGAGAACCGATGCTTGGTGGCGAACCGAGGGTACTCACGGTACAGCTGCGACGAAGACGTTGAGGACGTTGACCCAGTGGACCCGCCGTCTATCCTGATTCAGGACGAACTCCACCTCCTCCGTGAGGAGTTCGGCGCGTTCGACTCCCACTACGAGACGTTCCTCCAGGAGTGGGCCAACCGGGTCGGTGACGGCTGGGACATCAAGAACGTCACCGCGACGGCGACGATCAAGGGTGCCGAGAACCAGGTTCACGCCCTCTACTGGAGGGACGTGAACACCTATCCCTCTCCAGGTCCGCTCCTCAAACAGTCGTTCTACGCGTACGAGGATCCCCACCGACTCGGTCGTCGCATCGTCGGTTCGGTCCCGCACAACGTATCGCGGACGTACGCGTTGGTCGAGGTTCTCCGCGAGTACGCTGACGTTATCCAGCACTACCAGCGGAACCCAGACGAACTCTCGGCGGCATTAGAACGGGAACACCACCGCACGACACCGTACGGGGAGGTCGTTGGCCTCGGTCTTCCCGACGACGATTTAGAGAGACGGAACGCTATCTTGGACATCTTGGAGTACTACGATACGCAGATCGCGTACAACATCCAGAAGGTGGACAGCGACCGTCTACAGCGTGCCGTCCCCTCCATGATCAACCCGTGGCTGGAGACGCGGGACGAAGAGCGCGACGCGCTGAACTCCGTAGTGATGAGCGGTGAGACCGGTTTCGATGTCGTTCGTGACGTGTTGGACCGTCTCGAATCGGACGACCCCGAGGATCCAGTGGATATAGTGAACGCGACGAGCATGATATCCCACGGCGTTGACGTGGACACGCTGAACTTCATCTCATTCTTCGGGATGCCACGACAGACGGCGGAGTACATCCAGGCGTACTCCCGTGTTGGTCGCCAGGTCACCGGTACCGTCTTCAATCTGTTCAACCCGGTCCACGTCCGCGACCGCTCCCACTACACGCGGTTCGACCGGTACCACGACTTCCAGGACCTCCTCGTCGAAGCAACCCCGCTGGAACGCTGGGCCGAGTTCGCGGTGAACTGTACGATGCCGGGTATCTTCGCTGCGACGCTCCTCCAGTACTACGACGAGCAACTCGAATCCTCCGCTGGGCGCGTATACCTCTACGATTCGTTCCGAGAGGCGCAGCGTGCGGGCGATCTCGACAAGGACGAGCTCCTCGAATTCGTGAAACGGTCCTACTGTGTCACGTCCGACCAGCGCCCCGAGTGGGCGGAGGATCGGACGGTTGATCTCTACGAGCAGAAAGTTGAGCGGGAGTTCGAAGATATCTGGGAACGGTGCATGTCCGGCCACCCGAAGGACGGCTACCAAGGATGGATCGGGAACATGATCAAGCGTAGTGAGGACGACCGAGGACCGATGCGGAGTCTACGGGACATTGACGAGCAGCTCCCGATTGACGTCGATACGGGTACCGCACAGGTGCTGAATATGTTCGACAGGAGGTAGTAAAGATGGCAGATTCAGAGATGAAACGCGGTCTGGCGCAGGTGATGTATCGATTCGGTCCCGAGTCGCTCTTCGACTATGGACGGCGGGGACTGTCGATGAAAGTGTCACGTTGGGAGACCAACAAGATCAGCTCGCTTGACGCGAACTACGTCGCAGAACAGATCGCCACTCACGCATCCAGCTTCCGGAACGACGACGAGGACCCCTGGGTAGACCTCACGGTGGACGACGTGGATTTCCGCCGACCGAACCGCGTCGTCGGATCGCTCTACCCGCTGACCATGTACTGTCAGAACCGGAGTTGCCACCGGGTCGTGAGTAAGAAAGAGCCCAGTCACTTCGTCTACACCAACGGGGAGTGCCCCGAGTGTAGCGATGAACTCCGCCAACTCGCCTTCGTTCTTGTGCACGACTGCGGGAACATGATGTCGATCAACCCGCAACCCTGCAGCAATCCGGATCACGGATACGACCACATCTACCTCAACAAGCAGAACATCAACGACCCCCTCTCGTGGCACTTCTACTGTGGTGAGTGTGGCGACTTCTGTGGGAACATGTCGAAGCGTTGTACCAAGTGCCACAAGGAACGAGTCTACTTCCGTCCGATAGCGAGCAACTCCGTCTACTACTCCCAAGGCGACGTCCTCGTCAATCTCCCAATCGACCAACGATACAGCGACGACATCGAATACGGAGAGAGCTGGGCCCGCATACTGATGGCTGCCCACCTCGGTGACCTCGACGATGTCGTCGAAGAGGAGGGGAAGACTTACGAAGAACTCGGCCGGATGACGACGGACGAACGCGACGCGAAACGCCGGGAGAAGCAGATAGAGGATCTGAAGGAGGAAGTGGGCGCAGAACAGGTTGAAAAGATGATTGAAAGCGGTGTGGATATCGAAGACGTCTTCGATGTCGCGGAAGACACGATAAAGGGTTCGACGCGAGAAGAGGTCGTTGAAGAGAACCGCGAACGTGTCAAGCTCCCCTCCCAGCGAGGCGGCGATAGTGACGTAGATCAGGCGTACTCGACACTCTCTCACGAACTTTTCACCTACCTTCGCTCGACTCAGGGATACGAAGGGAATCTAGACGCTACGGATGGGATGGAACGGCAACCCACTCCTCTGTCCCTAGACGGTCTATTGGAGCAGGAAGACTTCCTCGAATCGAACCCGGAGGCAGAGGTATACCCGGAAAAACTCCAGAAAGTGAACATTGCGTCGGCGTGGGTCGTGGACAATCTCCCCCTGCTGAACTACACGTTCGGATTCACACGCGACCGCCCCGAACGGTCGCGGACGGACCTACAGCCCTTCCCCCATCCCCGGGGTGAGGACAGCACCCCCGTGTACGTTGACCAAACTCCCTCTGAGGCCATCGTCCTCCAAGTGGACCGATCCGCGATCATCGAGTGGCTGGACGAGAAGGGCGCACTACGTGGTGTCGAGCGCCCCGATACAGACGATGAGAGTGACCTCAAGGAGTGGTTCTTGGAGAACGTGGACACCAACGAACTCCGGGACCACTACTCGCCCATCGAAGACGATCTCACACGGGAAGTGTACACACTCCTTCACTCAATGAGCCACGCGTTGATGCGGACGGCGAGCGGACAGTGTGGTCTCGACAGCAACAGCATCTCGGAGTACGTGATGCCGAGCGTTCCGGCGATCTTCCTATACGCGAGCAGCACTGAACACTTCTCCCTAGGTGGGATGCACACACTGTTCAAAACGAGGATTCACCCTTGGGTGGACGAGACAATCGCGGATGTCCAGCAGTGCGTCTACGACCCCGTGTGTGAACACGAGGACGGTGCCTGCCACGCGTGCCTTCACATGAGTGAAGTCGCTTGCGAGAGCGCCAACGGGAACCTCGACCGCCGATATCTAGTCGGCGGCGACAGAGGTCGAATACCCGCGTTCTGGGAGTCAGGGTACGTGTGACCGACGACCACGACGCGATTTGTACGAACTTCGCGGTAGTCCGCCAGTTCGACGACCTTGACCGTGTCGTCGCTATCCGAGACACCATCTCGGCCCTCAACCACAGCGACGTAACTCGGGCAGACGTGGATCGGGGGTTAGAAACACCGCTGACCACCCGAGAAGCAGCTGCCCTCTTTACCTGTCTTCAGAAGAACGGAGCAGCAACTCAATCGGCGACCGACGAGCGGGGTTTTTGGGCCTACACTTTTGAGGTTGATCCTCTCGAAGTAGACCGAGTACTAACCCAGCAAGCCGCGGTGATTGCATCAGACGGCCGTTCCCCTCAGACAGGCAAGGACGAGGTCGTCGAGTTCGTGGCCACACTTCCGGGAGGATTCGAACCGACCTCTGCCCGAGTCCGGTCAATCCCCGACATCGCCTCTACGATCCGCAACCAGGTGTTCAACGCCGATTCGTCGGTACGGATCGCCAACCCGTACTTCGATCCATCACTCGAACTCGTATCCGACCTTGCGAGTCTCCCTCGACGTGGTGTCGAAACACAACTACTGACCCGAGAGACCGCAGACGAGGAAGGCGATACACGAACGACGCTCAACAAGATGTGGGACTTGATAGACGAGGACAACCGCGATAACTTCGAAGTGAGAGACCTCTATCGATGGGACGAGAGCCAGGGATCCCAAGCGTTTGCGACTCACGCGAAGATCGTGATCGTAGACTGCAGGGTCTGCTACGTCGGAAGCGCGAATCTGACCGATACGAGTCTCTCGACTAACTTCGAGTTCGGCGTCGTCGTCGAAGGTGACATCGTTGAGGACGCTGCGACGGTATTTGACGAAGTGTTCGAGTACTCGTACCCAGTTGATCTGCCGATATAGTCCGGGATACTGCTCGTGTTCGGATTTTACCGGCTATCTATGGCTTCGTTTTCTTTGTTGAAATTCTCAGGAGGCGATAAGTTTCAGTAGTCGTGCTGAATACATAGCGCGGATTTTGAAGTATCACTAGCGGTAGTGGGGTTGTCTCATACAGATGAAAAGTAAACTCTAAATACACAGTATTGACAAAGTTACTGTCGTGTCTGACCAAAACATTATAAAATCGTTCTCCGACGAAGGTGCAACAATCGTACTCCACCGTAATAACCCCGACCTGCCACAGTCCACCTGCCGTGAACTTACTCAGAACGGTATCGGTGTCGTGGATTTCGGGATGGGAACGAATTTAGACCCCGACGAAAGCGATGACGCAGCCGAGACCAGAACAAAGAACACACTTCGGCGTATTTCGGCCGGTGGTGCCTACGGAGCCATTCACATGAGGAATAGAGAGGTTGTCGTAGTCGGGTATGCGTCCCCACGAGCAATTCGGTTTTTTGAATTAGAGAATGTCAATGGGGAGAAACGCACCTACCCAGGCTTCCAGTTTGAGCGGTTTGGCGAAGTTCCAGATAGAGCAGATGAAGTCTTTGAACGACTCGACACGGCAATCAAGAATCGTCTAAACAAGCCCACGCTCTACGAACCTGACGAAGGAACGCCGGACCGTCCGGGGATTGAAACTATTCCAGAGGCGTTCATCGAACTTGACAAAATGGGACGACTCCGCCGACCAATCAAGTAAGCCACTGGGGGTCTATCAATAATAAGAACATTTCCTGTGCTGGTGGAAAGGCTCTGCTGAAAATTCAATTTTATTACAATATTGGGTCTTTCTGCATACAGGGCCCGAATACAGTAAATATCGGCGCGATCCAGGACTTTCCCAGAGAATGATTTATGAAATAACAAGCACTCTTCTCTCGCATGAGTGGTGCCATCTGGACACGGGACGAACATTTGATAGTGCTGGACTTGTATCTCAATCATCCTGAGATTGTTGAAGATACGAGTGACGCGACCGTTCAGGAGGTTGCTGATCTAATAAATCGATCACCAGATTCGGTTGTCTTTCGGTTAGGGAACTACCGATACCTTGACCCTAGGAGCACCCAGGGACTTAGCAACATCAGCCAAGGCTGTCGTGAGATTTGGGAGGATTACTACGGTAATGAAGATGAGTTAGCGTACGAAGCGGAACGTGCCCGTCAACGACTTCGCACAGGAGAAGAACCCACAGACGGTGATACTGGCACTGAGGAACGCGATATCGAAACAGGCGTTTCATCAACTGAAGGCTCCCGTCGACATGGACAGTGCGATTTCCGAGCAGCAGTCCGGGAGCAATATCAGGACTCTTGCCTTCTCTGTGACGTTTCCACACCGGGGTTGCTTCAAGCCGGCCATATCTTGCCCTGGAGCGAGTTTGAGGAGTTGCGAGGAGATCCGAAAAATGGGCTGCTCCTATGCTACACCCATCATCGTGCCTTCGATCTGGGGTTGTTTACCATCACGGAGTCTCACGACGTGATTGTGCGACCTGGACTCTCTGACTTAGGGGCATTCCTCAATCGCACACTGCATGATACGCAGACAGTGGTATTCCCGAAGGATGCACCACCAAGTGACTACTTCCGGCAGCGCAACGAGCGTTTGGAGTGGTGGCCCCCAGGGGAGTAGTCGGGAAATTTGTCATACTGAGCACACACTCTGTATTCAGAACGCGCTTTAAACCAGTTGCTGAGGGTTTCAGCAGAGCCAGAAAGATACTTATGTGAGTAGCAAATTGGTGTTAGTACACTTACTCTCACGTACTTCGTGTCGAACACTCAAACGCCCATTCCCGAGGTAACACGGTAATGCATCCGGACACTCCACCGGACGAGTCTAACGTTCTCGAAAAAGTCGAGACTGCCCTGAAACAGGCAGTGAGAGAGCACTCCGACCTAAACTGGGGGTACGGGACTCGGATCAAGCGACAGAAGTACACGTACCTCGCGGTTGAGCACTTCACCGGTGACGACAAGGCGTTCCCGGTCACGTATAGCTGGTACAAGTTCGGGGCCGTAATGCCAGCAGCTCCGAAGTCGGGAACGGTTGGTCCAGCGAGCACGCAGATGGCCACACCGGACGCACGCGAGTCGGGGATATTCACGGCGGCTTTCGACGACATCGTCGATTTCTACCGACGGAGTGACTTCACACCCGGGTTAGACCAGGACTGGTGGTACGCGAGCGACCTGGACTTCCTCGCGGCATTCTACGAGTCACATGCACCAGAGGAGTATCGGGACTTGTACCTGGGGAACGTGGCACTCCGACAGCACCTTGATTCCGCCATAGAGGGGGTTCAGACAGCTCAACGGGAATCATCAGCAGATCAGCCTTCTCCGGTGTTCGGAACAGAACAGTACGAGAACGTCGGGCGTGCTGCAGCTCGAATGCACCTCGGCTTGGTAGGTATCGACTTCCTGAGTCAGACTCTCGACGAAGTTCGAGAGTTTACGAATCTAGTAGAGGACGCGTTTCTCGTCCTCAGTCAGACGCGTGCTTCAGAAGTCACGGAGTCACAGGTGGCCGTGCTGGAAGAACTGAAGCAGGTCTACAACGAGTGGATCTGGGAGTATCCCGCCCTTTTGATGTCGAAAGAGACTGCGAAGGGCCCGAACGCCCCGACCTTGCGGAAGTGGTCTGCCCAGAAGCACTTCTCTGTGGAGGACAACCTACAGAAACACATCGACAGTGTTGGTCAATCGTGTGTGGATGCTGGCCTAGTTCCGACTTCAGATCAGTACCCGGAACACGACGACGACGTGGAAACTATCGGTCAAGCGGTCGCGCTCCAGACGATGCGTCAAGATGAGTGAAATTGCACCTGCAGGAGACGTAGAGGACGTATTCACTGATACCTGCGTGTTGTTCGCTTACGCTGTCGAAGGGGAGGCAGATGCAAGAAAGCTCTTCGAAGACACCACTTTCGACAAAGTAGCCAGCGAGCGCATCAAACGCGAGTTCGTCTCGGTAGCTGATCGACACCAAGACATCCACCGAGAGCTCCTAGAGTTTGCTGCGACGGACGATCTGAACGAGTACGAGCCCACTGACCTGCACCAGAAGAACGACGTTCGGTACGTCATCGACCTATACTCCGACCTCACCGATATGGACGATGTTGAAGTGGTTCGTCGATTAAACGAGCTGATTAACCGGCTGGAGAAGGCGAGAGACGAACTCTTCGAAACCGACGGAGCCCTCACTATCCTGGCCCTTGATGGAGTTGACGCTCAGCTGGTTAGCCTGCTACGCGGTGTGGTCGAGAACGAGGACGATATCCGAGTTCTCTGTGATGCAGCGGCGTGGAGCCGAAACGGCGGCTCGGGTACATTCCTCACCGAAGATACTGAAGACCTCTTGGGAAACGACGAGGATGCAGGAAATGCTGTAGAAGGTGGTGAAACGGATGAGTGCGGTGATGGTCTTCCCGACTCCTTTGCGGATTTCTTGGGCTCAGAAAACAAGTCCGTACCGGAGCGAATCAACGACCAGATAGTGAGTCGCTACGACACAGACTCAGCGTTACAGATTCTCTCGATAGAAGATTTTCTTACTATCGAGGCTAAGTGAGAGGTCCTTACTGAGACTCAGCAACAATTTGTCTAATCATCTCTCGTGCCTCATTCTCTGATAGTCCTTCAAGCTGCACGTTCGTCAGTGCGTGATTGAATCGCCGTGTCGTCTCGTCTATGACACGTGACGGTTCGTCTGCGAGTTCGTCACACATGGCTCGAACGGCGGGTTGGTAGCGCGCGAACCAGCGGTCAAACACCTTGTTGACCATCGTCTGGTTGGCAAAGACCGCGTCAGTCGTCGAATAATCGTCGCCACGCGAAGTGAGTTCCGCGATCCACCAGAGACGGTGGATGGCGTTTGAGTACAAGTCGGAGCCCGCACCAAGGAACTTCTCTCTCATCGCCTCCTCGGAGCGATACTCCCAACGGTGCCGGACCAGATCGGGATACCGCACGACTGCCAGCCAGTGCCAGAGGCCTGGATCGCCGGCGGTTCGTCTCGTGATGTCGAGACCACGGTGAATCTCTTCAGCGAGTGCGCCGTCTATAGCTGTGTCGTACTCCGGGTACTCCTCAAGCACTTGCTTTACTGCCGAATCGATCCTGTCCAGGTCGGCTGTCGGACGACCCGGCATGGGCTCCACGTACTCGTTCAGTTGTTCGTCAGTGAGCGTCACCTCACCCTTCATGAATGATTCACCAACGAGGCGACGTCCGTCTTCGGTCAATCGGTGTAATTCTGTCTCGGTCACGTTAGATCTGGAGGCCTTCCTCCATGAGATGGATCAGTTGCTCTCGGGGGTTTATGTACTCCTGAAGTTCGCTATCGATCCGTTGTATCACGTGAGGTAGGGTCTGTGGGTCAGAGAGATCGTCGCTAAGACGGTAAGTTGCCTCCGACACGTCGCTGGTATCGTAGAGGTTACGAGCAAACGTCTGAAGTACCATCTCCTGCCACTCGTGTTCAACGTCACCCTCTGCGTCTACGGCACTCCCAGCCCGAACAAGCAGTTGCACCCACACACCGTAGCTCACCTGGTCGAGTATCACGTCACGCATCCGAGCCTCGGCCCCGACAGATCCTCTACTCTGGAGGACCTCGGCAATACGGGGATGGTCGGAGTTGATCCACAATTTAGGACGACTCTCGTTCCGGAAGTCGAGGTAGTATAGCTTGTTCCCATCTGGGAGGTGAGCGTTTTGTGAGAAACGTACTCGCTCACCATCAATGGCGGCTCGCTCTTCGTCGTCTGGGCGGTCAACGACGACGTAGTACAGCGTCCCACTAGCGACGCGGAAGTTCTTTTGCTCGGCATAATCGCTTGATCCTTCTCCCGAATGAGATTCTGTGCGAACGAGATACGGACGTAGTTCGACAGTCCCTCGGACAGTGCTCTTCGGAACTTCTAGCGTGACGTTGTATTCACCGGGCGTCGTAGGAGCTTCAGAAATGATGACCCGGTCACGGTAGATCGTTTCGTGACAGCGAATGGCTACATAGAGCTTGGCCGGAGGCTGTGCCCGTTCGTCCTGCGGAAAGACCGCTTGAACCGTCTCCTCAGGCAGGCGTAGTTTCCCGTAGAGAGTGATGGTTTCCCAATCCGGATCATCACTACTGTCGGATGACGACACTGCCGACGCGAGGTTGATCTCTGTCTGTGCTGGGTTCAGTTCAAGTGCTGTTTGATTCCCGTCGTCAACGGTGAACGAGTCCAGTTCGAAGTCTATTCCCTTATCCCGATAACTGAACGGAAGTGTCGTAGTACGGTGTCGCTGCGAGTGCCTGGTCACGCTTGATCCTCCTCTGGTGTCTGTAACTCTGCGAGTATCTCTAGTTGTGTCGCGCCGACATCACCGTGTACTAAGTCAGCGGCTTCATCAGAATGAGAACGACCAGAGAACGAGACTTCATTGACGTGTTCGTCGGCGACAAGGTGAGCGCATCCATCGTCGTACGACACGGTCACGCCGGATTGTTCGATCTCGACGTAGTCAATGGGAATGTCGTCGTAACGGGATCCGTCCTCACCAATACCGGTGAGTGAGATGTCGGCACTCCATCCATCGAACTCCTCTGAGAGTACTTTAATTCGACCAGATATCGTCCATGCGTCGCCATTGAAGCGCGACGAGCTGTCGATCTCAAAGGCAGGGTCGGCGGGCGACGTCGTGGATCGTGGATTCCCACTTCCGTGGATCGGGAATCGATTCAGAACGTTGTCGGAGAGGGAGTCGCCGTTGCTGCCCTTCGAGATCAAGTGACGGAGGCCGTCGCGCAGCGTTCCGAACATATCGTCAAGTGCCATCCGAAAGCCACGTTGATACTGCTCACGGAGATTCTCGGTGGACTCCCACTCGTCGTGTTCTGGTGGTTCGGCGAACCGAAGGAACCGGTCGATTTCCCGGTCACTCTTCGACGGAGTCCCTTCCGGCCGTGCTTCACCAGCGGCTAACACGCCGAAGAAGTTTCGGTCACCATAGGCGACACGGCTCTGGTCGTAGTACTTGACCACCATCCCTGCTCCCCGGAAGAGCGCGACATTATTCAGGTACGCATCGTTGTCTGCGGGGGATGCGAGACGTGCCGATAATCGGACTGAGCCGTCGGGAGTCTCAGTTCCATCGGCACGAGGCGGGAGCTTAACGGGAATATCAAGTCCAGCAACGTCTCCGGGGTCTACCAGCGTCTGAGCATCCGTAGTTCTCTCATCATATGCCTCGACGAACGGTCGGATCGCCGGGACGCTCTCTACATCGGCCGTCAGTGTCTCGTCTGGCGTTTCGACCGTGATTTCGAGGTCTCCCCGATAGATCGCTGGCCAGAAGTACTTGACCGAAGCGTCAACGAATTCCTGTGCGAGGTCTTCAACCTCTGGTCGCTCGTCCCGCGTCGGATCCTGAAACTCAACGACCATAGCGCTCGTTCCGCTGACAGCGGGCCGTTCTACGTGCAGTTGTTCTGCGAGCCGCGACGCGTGCTCCCCCCAGAAGGACTCTGGGCGAGGGCCGTCGTCCGTCTCAATAGGCTGGCAAAGCCACCCCGCACCTTGGTACGTCGTATCGTCCTCCGGGAGTTGGTGTGTTGGGAATTTAGAGCGGGCGATGAGTCGCGGAGAATCGTCCTCACGCACACTATGTGTGAGGTGCGAGTTGAAGACGACCGTCGAAGCACCCGAGAACGTCCAGAGTACGGACTTACCGAGGCCGTACGAGCCGCCGGCGGTGTCGTCTTGCTTGCTGCTGTAGAGTTCGTCGCGGACTAGCGCGGCGTAGTTCGAGTCTTCGTCCCAGCTTCCGGTCAAGCCGGTCGTGTTTCTGTCTTCAACGACGAGGAGGCGGAGTTCGGCATCAGGGTCGTTGACTCGTTCGACGACCCGTTCGTAGCGATGGCCATTATGTGTGTCTGCGACCGCTCGCATCCGTTCACCGAGTCTATCGTCCCAGCCGAGTCCGTCAAGGAACTCCTCTTTCTCGTCACCCGTGAGCGTGACGAAACGGAACGTCACTTCAACTGGATCGCCATTCGGGAGGCCCTGATCGTTCGCGTTTTGGAGGACCTCACGGACGAACGCCTCGGAGTCATGGTCAACGGCGTGTTTGGTCGGATCGTCACCGTAGCGTGGCGCTCCTGGTCCACCACTGAAGAAGAACCATTCGACCGCTTCGTTGATTTGTATCTGCTCCTGATCCATGTGAGAAACCGGTATGTCCGTACGGAACTAAGACCACCTAGTTAGTATTACTGTTACGAGTTGATGGAGTCCGGTCAGTCGGAACAAGCAGAGGTTCTAATCGGGTGCTGTCACTCTTCACGCGGTAGGATGTAGTCGGGTTGGTGTCGTTGCCGAACGCTTATGTGACGATACGCAAGAAAGAGGGTTATGAAGGTAGCCGCAGTGGATCTGTTCTGCGGGGCCGGCGGACTCAGTTATGGCCTCCAGCAAGCCGGCATCTCGGTCGTTGCAGGGATTGATCATGACCGAGACTGTGAGCACCCGTACGAACAGAACATAAACGGCGAATACGTACGAGCGGACATCCCCGCGTTGGCACAGGATCCCGAACCAATCGCACAGATGTATCCGTGGGATGCAGACCTAAAGGTCCTCGCAGCATGCGCACCTTGTCAACCATACTCTACGATGGGACATTCGAAGGGAGAGGGCCACGAGGACCATCAAAAATGGGGGCTGCTAAACGAGGTGTCACGGATCGTAGAGTACGTTGAACCGGACGTAGTCGTCACCGAAAACGTACTCCAAGTGAAACAGGAGGATGGCGTCTACGACGCGTTCATCGAGAGCCTTGAATCCCAAGGTTATCAGGTCAACAGCGACGATAACAAGAACGTCTATTGTCCCGAATACGGAATCCCACAGAAGCGGAAGCGGTGGGTTGTCATGGCGTCCAAGCGTGGCTCCCTCTCTCTGCCCGACCCCCCGATTCAGAACGAGGACGACTATCCAACGGTCAAGAACACGATCGATCACTTGCCACCAATTGAAGCTGGAGAAGTTAGTGACGTGAACGACGTGCATAGAGCACGTTCTCTCTCGAAAAAGAACCTGGAACGTATCGATAACATGGAGCCCGGTGGAGATTGGACTCTCTGGGAAGAGGCGGGCCTTGATCACCTCCTTGCAGACTGCCACCGGAAGGCAAGTGGACGGTCGTACAAGGCACCCTACAGCCGGATGCGACCCGACGAACCCTCTCCGACGATCACGACGCAGTTCTACAATTACGGGAGTGGTCGCTTCGGACACTACGATACAGATCAGAATCGGGCACTCTCACTCCTCGAGGGAGCATTGCTTCAGACATTCCCGGAGGACTACGACTTCTACGACGAGTGGGAGGACGTCGGCGTGTCAAACCTGGGCCGAATGATCGGTAATGCAGTCCCCCCGAAGCTCGGTGAGTACATGGGAAAGGCGATCCTCTCGCACGTCGGCGCGGCAGCGCCGTCTGTTGAGTCCACCGTCGCCGACGATTGAGTGAGAACTGATGTCGTCTGAGATGGAGCACCGATTTCGGACAAACCTGCTTGAATGGGGGAAGGAGAACCGCCGCGAATACCCGTGGCGGGAACCGGATCGAACACTGTACGAGGTATTCATAGCGGAGTTCTTCCTGACTCAGACACCGGCTGACAACGTTGCAGGGGTCTATCCGAGGTTCCTGGAACGGTTCCCCACGCTGGAAGAGCTAGCGGAGGCCAGTGAGCACGAACTCGTCGAAGTTATTGAGCCCCTCGGATTCCAAAACATGCGCGCAGAGGCGCTGAAGCAGATCGCCTCAACGTACGACCACCTCCCCACCGAGCCGGAATCGCTGATGGAACTTCCGCGAGTGGGCCGGTACGTGGCGAACGCCACGTTGTGCTTTGCTCGTGGTGACCGATTGCCGGTACTTGACAGGAACGTCGAGAGGGTGTACAGTCGAGTATTTCGAGATGCATGGCCCGAAACAGAAGCGGATCAGTTGGCTTTCACGCAGAGACTGGTGCCTGATGACGCCCGTGCGTACAACCTCGCCCTGCTTGATTTCGGTGCGCTGGTCTGTCAGACTGAACCGTTGTGTGAGCAGTGTTTCGCCAACGAGTATTGTGTCTACTTCCAAAAATCGAGAAGGAGTGCATAGCGCTACGAGATCGCCGGCAGTTGTTCTTGGGATGCTGTCGTATGACCAAATCGCGTTATGTATCCAGCACGACCACTGGAACTTCCCACCGTGTAGGGTTTCCGACAGAACCGGTGAGTTGGACTATACTTTAGTACCGTTTTCAGATGGAGGCTTTAAATTGGGTCAATGTCTAAGCGCATAGCAGTGACAATCTACGTGAACGCTACACGGGTCTGCCCTACCAGATATTCTCTTAGTGGCTTCCAGCGAGCTGAACCAGTTATGGGTGGTTCTGCGTGACATCAGATGGAGAGACCACACGCGAAGAGCCACTTATCCTCCACTGTTTCGCAGACTACGGAACGGAATCAGAGGTACTCAGCGACTTTGGCAACGTAATTCGTGTCGGAATTGACCCCAAGGACACGAACGAAAGTGCGCCGATCAAGGCAGACGCCCACATTGAAGAAAAAGAGTGGGACCTACCGATAGAGGACGGCACTACGTTCGATCTCGGGCTGTTCCACCCGGTCTGCTCACGGTGGGCCGCGACGACGAGTATCTCGGGGGATCCCGATGAGCACGAGAACATGATCCCGAGTGCACGGATACTCGCCGAGAAGTACTGTGATCACTACGTCATCGAAAACGTTCCGCGCGCACCCCTTAACGATCCCGTTGTGTTGAACGGGCGGATGTTTGGTATGCCGATCGAATACGAACGCGCGTTCGAGACTTCGTTCAAGGTTCCACAGCCACCCCGTGAGAAACGGTTCTTGACTACAGATGGATCGTCTGAGAAAGCTGAGACCTCGTCGTTCTTCTTCTCCGAACGGTCCAGAGAGTGGTGGGCAGCGGTCAAAAACTACTCACCAAGGTCGTATCCGAAGAGTCACATAGCGAAGAACGCGATTCCCGCGCCATTCATTTACTACCTGGTTCGGGTGTGGTTGATGGTGTACGAGGACGAACAAGGAATCTCGGAGGGGCGAGTGGACTACTCCGACTACAATGAGCGAATGGACATCAAGCGCAAAAGTGAGGACAACCGTCAGTTAGACGAGTTCTGATGTGACACAAAACAGGTATCCGATACGGACAAGTGGATCGCAGGTTTCGGTAAGAGGTACAGTCTGATGGGCGAGAACAAGTGTCACGTATATCTGGATCGAGAGTCAAACTCGTCGTACGTCGGGGACCCGTTCGTCGGTGTGCCCATCTCCCGCGACATCATTGAAGCCGTCGCTACTCAGTATCACGTAGAGTCCCATTCACTCGCCAGAGCCCTGCGAGAAGTGCGAAACACGTCCGTGATTAACGTTGAAACCCTCTTCACGGGTTTTGATCCTCTTCCTGTCGGTAGAAGTGACGATGGGCTGTTGTACGTACTAGCCGAGGCGGACGGATGTTGGGACACTGTGGCCAGCCGAATCGGACTCACAGAAGATGGCCGAGAAGCCGTAGCGGCCGCTCACGACTGGCAAGTCCGAGAAGTGATTAAAGACAGAGAAGTGAGAGGTGGCGGCGGGTTCGTCGTCTCCTGCTCGGAGTTTCCCGTAGACGCTATTGACGATATCGTAGCGGTGGTGGCCAAGACCAGACTGACGAATCGACAGGCGACGTCTTGGATCCTCTCACAGTACGTCCCAGGTAGTGATGCAATCGCCCGAATACTCTCGGTCCCCGAGTCGATCGTTCAGTCGGAGCTCGCCACCGTTGACCAGGCTACGCGGCAGAGCGCGGCAGAGATACGAACTCTCAACGTCCCCGGACCACTCACTCGCCTTGAACCGGAGCCCCAGGCCTCAACGTGGATGGGGCTTAATTGGTCTAGATGGTTCGACCTTCAAGACTGGAAAACGCTCCGTAAAGAACTGCCACGCCGCCCAGGCCTCTACCGAGTTCGACACTCAGAACTCCCGGGATTGATGTACATTGGGGAGTCGGGATCCGAGGGAGGCGTTCGACAGCGCGTAGGGTTAGGTCTGTCAGCCGGAGTAAATGAATCAAATCAACAGACTAGTGACAAACACGGTGCTGCCCATCCTCTCCAGCAAATTACTGAGATCGCGGGGGGTAAGATGGAGGTCTCTGTTACTACACCTCCAATATCGTCGAATCAAAGACATCGCCGCGCCATAGAGGCGACTCTGGTGGCGGTCTGTCGGCGAGAAATTGGCTGGACACCTATGGTCCAACTGAACCGAGAGCCTGCTGTGCACGTAAGCGACTCCGACGGCGAGTTACATCATGAGTTAAGGGACATCGCAGAACGGTCCTCATACACCGTACCGTCGTGGCAGCCCTGGCGTGATGTGACCGCCCCACAATGGGTGGGTCTCAACTGGACCGAGAGCCGTCCGCTCTCTGAGCGAGACGGGATCAACAGTAGTGGAGTACATGCGTTTCGACTGTGGCGGGAGGATCAAACGGGGGAATGGTGGGATCAAACGGTCCAAGAAGTGGGTACGACCGGATCGATATCAAGTCGGCTGTTCAAACTGCAGAACGAGTATGGAGACGAGATGCGTTTCTCTGTCGTCACCCTTGACGGGCTAAGCTCTGACACACAACGTCGGTCGCGTGAACTCAGAGAAACCCGCTACGATCTCGTCGGCGCACACTACCTGGCCACTGGCACTCCCCCGAAGGCACAGTTCTGACCCCAATCGGGGGACTACACCGGCGACGTACCGCACATATTTATGTCGGAAGGGGAGAGTTGTGGCAATTATGAATCGTAGCACACACTTTTCCGACATATCTGGGGTCACACCCGCTAGTGCCAGTGGGGTGTCGTGATGAGCGGTCAGTGGGGATTCACCACGTCTCGACCAACTGATGCTCGGTACGGTGACGACGTCGCAAAGTACGCGATGTCGCACGGTGAACCGGGGCTGAAGACGTTCGTTCGGGAGGTATTGCAGAACTCGAATGACGCACGGTTGGACAACGATCAACCAGCACGGGTCACGTTCAAGTTGGAATCCTTACAGGGTGACGAGGCAATAGAGTACCTTAGAGCACTTGATATCGAGACGTGGTCCGAACACGCTAATTTAGCGACAGATACGGAGAGCGGCAAGCACATCGCTGAGGCGATCAAGCGCATAAAAGACGACGAGAAGATCCGTATTCTGACCATCGAGGACGAAAACACAGAGGGTCTACTCGGTGAGGAGAACGCCGACGAATCAAACTTTACCGCTCTGGTCCGCGACGTCCTGTTCAGCAGTAAATCAGGGGATACTGCCGGCGGGAGTTACGGTCTGGGGAAGGCTGTCCTCTGGCTGTACTCGGGCCTGTCACTCGTCATGTTCAACTCAACGTTGAGCGAACCCGACCCGAAAGACAAGTCCCCCCGATTGATCGGTCGGACGCGCTTGCCGACGCACAAGTCGGAGGACGGCGATACGGTGTACCAAGGGCACGGTTGGTACGGTGGTCTGAACGGCAATGAGGAGGGTGCAAGGCCGGAGTCCATCTGGGGAGAAGAAGCTGAAGCGATAGCGGATGGCCTCCAGTTGGGTCGTCCGGACGGACCAGGAACGAGCATCCAAGTTGTGGACTTCCGGGTACCTACAGCGGAAGAGCGACTGGACAACGAAGAGTTAGCGGACCAGATCACGGAGATGGCAATCGAATGGTTCTGGCCCGCGATTTATCGTGGCGATCTGGAGGTAGCAGTCAAAGTAGAAGGTGAGACGAAGCAAGCAAGTATCGACGAGTATCCGCAGTACGAACCCTTTACGAGCTGTCTGGACGACCGTGCTAACTCGGTCAGCCAGCTGGACGAACCTG